>NZ_QAJL01000003.1:186632-427296 GCF_003852525.1 Pedobacter sp. KBW06 | reverse complement strand
AAAGGTGGAAACGTACATGCAGAATCAACTGATCCAACGCCAATTCCAGGTGCGCCGGTAGTTCCAGGTTGTACCGATTGTACGGTAACCCCAATTGATCAGGCTTCTGCTTTGAGCTTAACCAAAACAGCAGTTGTTGGAGTACACAATAAAATAGGAGACATCATCAACTACAATTTGGTAGTTAAAAACACTGGAAATGTAACGGTTACTGCAATTGCAATTACCGATGCCAATGCCGACGCAGGCAGTATCAGTCCTGCATTAATTGCTAGCCTTGCACCAAATGCTACAGCAAACATTACGGCTAAACATACCGTAACCCAGGCCGATTTAGACCGTGGTTATGTAACCAATATTGCCAAAGCTGATGGTAAGGATCCAAAAGGTGGAAACGTACATGCCGAGTCAACTGATCCAACACCGATACCAGGTGCACCAGTAGATCCGGCTTGTCCAAAATGTACCATAACACCGATAGAACAAAAAGGAGCGGTAGCTTTAGTGAAAATAGTAACCAATGCCGGAACAGGCGAAAATGGAGCCTTTGTATTAGGCAACCAGATTGAATATACCTTTATCGTTACCAATACAGGAAATGTGAGTCTGAAAGATCTGGTATTAAGTGATCCGTTGATAAGCAAGCTGAACATTACGATACTTGGAGTACTCCTTCCTGGTAAATCGGTAAATCATGTTGAGAAATACACCATTACCGCGGCAGATGTAGTAGCCGGTAAAGTAACCAATCAGGCGGTCATCAAAGCCACTGATCCTAAAGGTGGAAATGTAACAGATCAGTCAGGTACCGATACGAATAATGACAATCCTACGGTCATCACCATTGCTAAACCACCAGTTGTAAAAGACGATACCAAGGAAACACAGCAGAACAAGCCAGTGCTGATTGATGTACAGAAAAATGATGAACCTGGTAACAGTGACATTGTACCTGGTAGTACAACCATCATTACACAACCTAAAAACGGAACAGTTAAAGTCAATGCAGACGGTACGGTAACTTATACGCCAAATCCAGGCTATACGGGAACGGATGAGTTTACCTATACTGTAACGGATAAAAATGGTCAGATTTCCAATCAGGCTAAGGTTACATTGACTGTTGTTCCAACTAAGCCTGTAGCGATTGATGATGCTGCAGAAATCCAATGGAATACGGAGGTTAAAATCCCGGTATTGGGTAACGATAAAACTGATGCTGCTGCATTTGATAAAGGCACGCTTGAAATCACAGAACAACCTAAACATGGTACAGTAAAAGTGAATCCTGACGGTACAGTTACCTATTTACCAAACAGTGGATATACTGGCGCAGATACCTTTAAATATAGGATTAAAGATGAATATGGAAACTGGACCGATATCGCTATAGTAACGGTGAATGTGAAAGGATTCTTCATTCCAAATGTGATTACACCAAATGGAGATGGTAAAAATGACAGCTTCGTCATAGTGGGGCTGGAAAACTATAACAATGCAGATGTCACCATCTTCAATCGTTGGGGTAACGAAGTATATCGCAATAACAATTACAAAAATACCTGGACTGGTGAGGGACTGAATGAAGGAACCTACTATTACCTGATCAGGTTGAATAGTAGCGGTAAACAGGAAGTTTATAAAGGTTGGGTATTAATAAAAAGATAATTGATAAGGCCGGCGAAAGCCGGCCATATACAAACAGATTATGAACAAACATACCATAAAAAAAGTCATACTAGTATTTGGGGTAACCCTTGCTGGTCTGATGCCGGCAAAGGCACAGCAAAATATTCAGTTCTCCCAGTATATTTTTAATTCTTTAAGTGTGAACCCGGCTTATGCGGGATACAAAGAAGAATGGTTTGCACAACTCGCCCTAAGAAGTCAGTGGACCGGTCTTAGTGGCGCACCGAGAACTGGTCAACTATCCATTGACGGCGTAGCTGATGCTAATAAAAATGTAGGTCTTGGTTTGCAGATTACAGACGATAGATTGGGGCCGCAATCGGCTACTTCAGTTTACGCCAATTACGCCTATCGCTTAAGACTTAACGATGAGGATACCCAACGGTTAAGTTTTGGAATCGGGGCAGGTATTACCCAATATGGATTAGATGGTAATAAATTAAATCCCGTTGATTTTGACGATCCGACTTTGCCGGTAGGTAAAATCAGCACCACCATTCCGGATCTTCGTTTTGGGGTTTATTATTACAACCCAAACTTCTATATCGGTGCTTCGGCAATGGATTTACTTTCCGGAGATAAATCAACCAGCATTTTCAACTGGGATAAGAATAATGTGGCGAACCTGAAACGTAAGCGGCACTATTACCTGATCGCAGGTACTATATTTAATTTATCTGAAGATACTAAACTTCGTCCAAGTCTATTATATAAGGAAGACCTTAAAGGGCCTTCAAGTTTAGACATCAGTAGCATGTTCATCTTTGCTGAGAAATTCTGGATCGGTGGTTCTTACAGAACAGGCATCAATCTTTGGAAAAAGGATTATGCCAAAGACCAGGACCTGAGCAGCCTCAATTCCATATCTGCAATTGCCCAGTTTTATGTAACAAATACCTTTAGAGTCGGGTATTCTTATGATCACATTCTGAGCAAGCTCAGTAGCATACAAAATGGCACCCATGAAATTACCATTGGTATAACATTTCCTGGGAAAAACAGACGTTTACTTAGTCCCAGATTCTTTTAAGATCAATAATCGATATATCGTTTAAACTGATGAACATGATGAATAAAAAATTTACCAGATACATTTTTCTTTTAGGCCTTGGATGTGCTTTTCGTGTTGCTTCGGCACAAGAGCAACCTTCCTTGCGACAAAGGGCAGATCAACTGTATGCACAGTATAAGTATGCCAATGCAGCTTCTATATACCTGAAGCTGGCGGATACCAGGAAACCAAAGCTAACTGATCTGGAACGCCTGGCTGATTGTTACCGGAAAATGAACGACTATGAAGCTGCCGAGAATTGGTATGCAAGGGTCGTACAGGATCAGGAAAGTAAAGCAGAGAACCTGATCACTTATGGCACTATACTTAAATCTAATTCCCGTTATTCGGAAGCAAAAAAAGTATTGCAGCGCTATGCCGGCAAAAGTGGCGATACCCAAAGGGTAACTAATGAAATCGCAGGATGTGATTCGGCTCTGATATGGATGGCTAAGCCTACGGCCCATAAAATTAAAAATGAAGTGCAAGTTAATACAGCATTTGCTGATTTTGGCGTGTTCCCAATGGACAATAAAATTTACTATACTGCCGAACCTGAACAAAGTTTGTTAAGACAGAAAGATGGCCGAACCGGTAATCCTTTTTTAAGAATCTATACTGCCGATCGATCGACAGGAAATAGCTTAAGTTCGAAGCTGATTAATAAGTCTGTCTATAACGATGAGAACTATCACGTCGGTCCGATCATTTGCAATCAGAAAGGAAATGTATGGTACGTGACGCGTACATACCCTGGGCGTTCCGGAGAAATTAGTAAAGAAAACAAAACGAAATTCAGAACAAATAACCTGGAATTGTATATCTATACTGCAAATAACAGCAAATATGAAGTTGCTCCCTTTCTATATAATGATGTTAAAAATTACTCTGTTGGCCATGCTGCATTAAGTCAGGATGAAAAAACATTGTATTTTGTGTCTGATATGGCTGGTGGTTTAGGCGGTACAGACATCTGGTATTGTGAATTGCAAAGCGATGGCAGTTGGGGGAAACCTCAAAATGCCGGTCCGGCGATCAATACCAGCGAGGATGAAATGTTTCCTAATATCGCGACGGATGATACTTTATATTACTCCAGTAATGGCTTGCCAGGAATGGGTGGATTAGACATCTTTGTAGCAAAGGGTGAAAAGAACAATTGGTCTAAATCTGCAAACCTAAGATACCCGATTAACTCCGCCGGCGATGATTTTGCTTTCATTACCAATATCGTAAATGAAGATACAACGATGGGTTATCTTTCTTCTAACCGTAAAGGTGGAGTAGGAAGTGATGACATCTATAGTTTCAGCAAAATCAAACCTAAAATGATCCTGGCGCTGAAAGGCCTCACCTTAAATAAAAAAAATGGAGAGATATTGGAAGCTGCAACAGTGACTTTATACGCCAATGGCCGTCAGGTTATTGCCAAACAAAGCAGCAAAACTGATGGGACTGTCTTTTTTGAACTGGCCAAAGGAACCGACTATAGCGTACTTGGCCAAAAAGAGAAGTTTTACAGCGACTCTGCAACGGTAAGCACCAAAGGTTTAACAAAATCAGACACGTTAAGTGTTACCCTGCGCTTAGAGCCTTTATTTGAAATTGGTAAAACCATTGTCATTCAAAATATCCATTATGATTTTGATAAGGATAACATCCGCAAGGATGCTGCAAAAATTCTGGACGAACTGGTACGCACCCTGCGGGATAACCCCACACTTGAAATTGAATTGGGTTCGCATACCGACAGCCGTGGGATAGACATTTACAACCTGGACCTTTCCCAGCGTCGTGCACGTTCAGTGGTAAATTACGTGGTTAGCCGTGGCATTTCCAGAAGCCGCTTAACCGCCAAAGGTTACGGTGAAACACAATTACTGAACCGTTGTGCAAATGGAGCTAAATGCTCTGCTGCAGCGCACCAGGCAAACAGACGCACCGAGTTTAAGATTTTAAAAATGTAACCAAAACATCGGTCGTATTTGATGCAGGTTGGATATCCGGAAATGGTAAAAGAATTTGAACGGTACGGCTTAATAAGGAATTTTGATTTGAAATTTAATTGATTTTTATAAAATGCGTTTGACTATAAAAAATATCGAGGCTATAGATGTTACCCCGGCCTCAAAACCACATCGTTTTGATATTAATGTTAACGGAGTAGAAGTTGACGGTGTACTAACCCAAATTGATATTATTACTGCCATTAAATATTATGGTATGACGGAGCTATTGGATACAATAGGAGAAGAATATTTAAGATCACATCTGGAATGTCTTTAATATGTGGTAGATAGTGTTAACGGATTTATAAAATATCACGGAAAATTTATAGTAAAAATTTTAAATACTCATACAATGGCAAGAAACGATTTAAAAGGAAAAGTTGTCCTGGTTGCAGGTGGCGCAAAAAACTTAGGCGGATTATTGAGCCGTAATTTTGCCTCAAAAGGGGCAAAAGTAGCTGTACACTACAACAGTGATCACACAAAGTCCGATGCCGAACAAACATTGGCAGACATCTCAAAGGCAGGTGGAGAAGCTTTCTTATTTCAAGCAGACTTAACCAAGGTAGAAAACATTGCTAAACTTTTTAAAGCTACAAAAGAAAGGTTTGGTGGTATTGATATTGCGGTCAACACTGTGGGAATGGTATTAAAAAAACCTTTTTTAGAAACTACCGAAGCTGATTATGATGCGATGTTCGACATCAATTCAAAAGTAGCGTACTTCTTTATTCAAGAAGCAGGAAAACACTTGAATGACAATGGCAAGATCAATACAATAGTAACTTCTTTGCTGGCTGCTTACACCGGCCTATATTCTACTTACGCAGGTGCAAAAGCACCCGTAGAACACTTTACAAGAATGGCATCCAAAGAATTTGGAGATCGTGGTATTTCTGTTACTGCGGTTGCACCTGGCCCTATGGATACCCCTTTCTTCTATGGGCAAGAAGCACCGGAAGCCGTAGCTTATCACAAGTCTGCATCAGCGTTGGGCGGATTGACAAACATTAATGACATTGCACCATTGGTAGAGTTTTTAGTAACCGATGGATGGTGGGTTACCGGACAAACCATTTTTGCAAATGGTGGTTACACAACAAGATAAAATATCTTATAGAATAAAAATGGTAAAAAAAGAGGATGATCATTCTAATAATGACACATCCTCTTTTTACCATCAATAATTATATTGATCGCTTTTGATCAATATCGTTTAGATCTTTGGATTCAAAATTTTGTTAATTCTATCCGCCAGGTCTTCATAATGACTTTTAATCAATGGAGTTGTTGCCGTTAGCTGAAGTGCTTTTACATTCGCATTCAGTTTTTTCAACTCTGCACGAACCAATAACCTCATGTCAGAGCTGTTTGGATTGTAAGGCGTGATGCCCATAATCGCATACGAAGACTCAACAACCGGTTTATCCAGTTTCAATAATACCCCTAAACGATCTGCATAACTTCTTTGTAAAGCTCTTTTGAATACATCCGGTGTTTCATTTGAGAAGATCGCAACGCGAAGATCGGTCAGCAGGTTATTTACCGTATAGGCATTGTTTCCGTTTTTGATCTCATCGTCGATCATTCTGGCAAAACCATAAGTTTCCAACAGAGAAGTCAACACCTGGTTTTGCATTTCCATAATGCGGTTGTTCACCACACCATAGTCCACTCTGGCCATCATCGATTTGTTCAGCAACCAGTTTGGCGTGGTAAATACCTGTTTGTTCAGGAAAGCAATGGCCTGTTGTTGTTTTGCTTTCGGGGTATAAGAATAAACGGCACCCGGCTCGTCTACGGTTTTGATGTCTTCCTGCAGTCCGCTGATGTTAGCCACCACATGGTTTACATAACGTCTGTACTGACGGATCACTTCATAATATAAGTCGTTCGCATCTTCCAGCTCTTTTCCTGGTTCATAGGTCCATTTCTCAATGTTGGGAAGGATTCTTTTCAGGTTCTCGATTCCATAAGTGCTGGCTTTCATGGCATTGTCGCCAAGGTCTTCACTTTGTGCACGCGGATCAATAGAACCTTGTTTTCCGTAGAAATAAACCGGATCTTTTGATTTCTTCATGATCATCGCATCCAGGATCTTTTTCTCTTCTTTTACGGATTGCTGAGCAGGGAAATACGTATAACCGAATTTAATCGCAAACTGATCGTAGGCACCGATTTTAGGATAGATCTCGGTAATGCCATCACCAGGCTGTGCAATATAATTAAAACGTGCATAGTCCATGATCGAAGGTGCCGTGCCATATTTAGCGGTGAAGGTTTTAGAACGTAAAGAATCTACCGGGAAGGCAGCACTGGAACCGAAATTATGTAGTAATCCCAAGGTGTGTCCTACTTCATGAGAAGAAACGAAACGAACCAGTTGGCCCATTTGTGCATCACTGATCTCCGTACCTCTGGCTGCAGGATTGATGGCTGCGGTCTGTACAAAGAACCAGCTTCTCAATAGCGACATCACATTGTGGTACCATCCGATATGGCTCTCCATGATCTCGCCTGATCTTGGATCTGCGATCCTCGGACCATAAGCATTTTCTGTAGAGGAAGCAAAATAACGGATCACCGAATAACGCGCATCTTCTGTGCTGAATTCGGGATCTTCCTGTGCAGTAGGTGCTTCTTTAGCCACGATTGCATTTTTAAAGCCGGCAGCTTCGAACGCAGTATTCCAGTCGTTCACCCCCTGAATCAGGAAGGGTACCCATTTTTTAGGCGTTGCAGGATCGATATAATAAACAATCTGTTTTTTAGGTTCTACCAGCTCACCGCGGCTGTAGGCAGCTTCATCTTTGGGCTCTAATCTCCAGCGTTGGATATAAGCAGTAGGGGTAACGTGTTTATCGCTGACACTGAAATCCAGTTGTCTTTCTGTAAAATAACCGATCCGTTTATTTTCTGTACGGGCTTTCATTGGGTCTTTTGGAAGCAATACCATCGAAGTGTTCAATCCGAAAGTCATGGCTCCAACACTTTTATCTGCCGGAAGTTCCGGGCTTCTGTATGTCTTTACCGTTTTTACTTCCACATTCTGAGGGAAACTTTTTACCGTATCCACATAAGATCTGGTATTGTCAATTCCGCTGATTTTGTAAGTCTTTTTCAAACCTTCAGGAAGGGACATTCCCGGAATATCACCATTGTAAAAGTCGGTGATGTCGATCAAAATACCTTTGCCATTGCTGCTGAAAGCTTTGATGTCAAAGACCGCAAGGATGGGCAATGCATTGGAGTTTTCTAAGGCCTGGTGCAGGTCTGACGACGGATCTGCTACGTAAGTATAGCTGGGTACTCTGATGAAGATCTGCTTATCGCGTCTTTCCCATTTCCAAACCTGGTTGTTGATCATCTCTCCGCCATATTGAGCCCTTGATTCTTTCAAGGCTACCGGTGTCTGGGTAAAACGGGTCACCACTAACATTTCTCTGCCTAACAGGGAATCCGGGATCTCGTAATAGTACTTCTGATCTACTTTATAAATATTGAATAACCCGCCATCGGCTTTGGTGCCGGCAGGGATGACTTCTGAAAACTTTTTGATATTACTCTTTTTGATTTCCGCTGTTTTTGCTGTCGTATCTTGCTTTGACTTTCCGGCAATACTGCCCGGCCATTTGGTTTTCTGAGCATAACCATTAGCGATGGTAAATGCAGAAAGCATGATCAGAACAGCAGCCTTGTTCAGGCTGCTGTTTTTTAGTGATAAAGTGGATCTGAAATTCATTAAAGGATTAAATTGATATTTGATGTGTGTGTATGTTAATAAGGAAAATTACCAACCAGGGTTTTGCGGGTTTAGATTCGGGTTTACTCCGAGTTCCACCAATGGAATCGGCATCCAGTAGTTCTTCTCTGTAAATACCCTGCTACCCGCTACTTTTGGGGCATAAGTAAAGCTGCCATTGGTTGCTTTAGTAATGGTTACCCCGTTTACCTGTCTGTTTAATACCGTGGCAGCCTCTTTCCAGCGGCGAAGGTCATTGTACCTGTTCTGATCTTCAAAAGCAAGCTCAATCCTTCTTTCATGGCGGATTTTAGCCCTCATTTGTTCCTGGGTTAAATCGGCCGCCAATTCCGGCATTTTTACACGTTTTCTGATGTCATTGACTGCCTGGTAAACTGTGGCATCAGGTCCCGCTACTTCATTTTGAGCTTCCGCATAATTCAACAGGATTTCCGCATAGCGCAGGATGATCCAGTTGGTGCTGCTGGTGGTATTGGGATCTTTATTGTAGTCGAAATCTTCTGCAATAAATTTCCTCGTATAATAACCCGTTGGGCTGGCATTGGTGGTCGGCATGTCTTTACCTTTGGTGAAAGTTTCTACCGGACGGCCTTTAAATGGGGCAGTATTAAAGAGGATTGATTTTTCAAAACGGATATCACGGCCAGCATAAGGATTTGCAGGATCATAACCTGAACCAGCTTCCGTAGTCATTTTTCCGTTTTTCATTTCGTACTCATTTACGAGTTCCTGAGTAGGGCCGTTTACGCCTCTTCCTCCGTATCCCGCCGGACTGTTGTTCTTATCGAAGCTGTGCTGCCTTTCTCCCTTTAATCCATTGTAACGGAATTCAAGGATGACCTCCGGTTTTACCAATACATTCTTTTTAAGAAAAGGATCATTGTAATCCGGCTGCAAGCTAAAAGCGCCTCCATCCATTACTTTTTTGGCAGCCGCTGCTGCTTTTTGCCAGGCAGACAGGTCGTTTGAAGTATTGTTCAGCGGACTTGCAGCCCATAGTAAAATACGTGATTTAAACGCTTCTGCTGCAGAAGAAGTGATGCGGCCAAGTTCATCATTAGGATAGCTCGCAGGCAGGTCGGCAGCCGCCTTGTCCAGTTCCTCAATGATAAAAGCGATCCCATCTTTATGGCTCACTTTTAACGGTTTATCCTGAGCCTCTTCTACCGGTTGAGCATGAAGTAAAATCGGCGCGTCTTTGAAATTATTGAATACCTGATAATACACGTAAGCCCTGAAAAAACGAGCCTGGGCCATAAATTCTTTCCTTTGTACCTCTGACAGTACGGGCGCTTTTGCTGCACGTTCCATAAAGTAATTGATCTTTCTGATCTGCGCATAACTGTCCTTCCATAAGGTTCTCAAAGGAAAGGTCGCACTGGTGAAATCGCCGGTCAGAATGGTGGAGATCTTGCCTTCTTCCACACCAATCACCTGAAGGTCGTCGCTATAGGAAGCGGGAATATAGGTGGTGGTAAATCCGGTGTTCATGAAGGTGTAAAACTCATTTAATGACATTTTAATCAGATCCGGATCATTCCATAAATCGGCTTCTGAAATCAGGTTCATTGGCTTTCTGTCCAGAAAATCTTTCTGACAGGAGCTGAGGCTGAGCATGCCTGTGAATAAAATTGCAAGTGTATATTTTGAAATATGAAGGTTCATTTTCGTTGATGATTTGATGAATAAATTAAAGGCCTAAACGTAAACCAAAAGAGAAGATTCTTTGCGGTGGATAAGAGTCTGCAAATCCTCCGGAAATTTCCGGATCAAACCTTCTGTTGTTGCTGATGGTGAATAAATTCTGCCCTTGTGCAGTTAGTGTCAATGAAGAGATTCCAGCCCTGTTGATCAGATCTTTTGGAAGCGAATAAGACACTTGTGCCGTACGAAGCTTGATGTAATTTCCATTTTTTACATAAAATGTGGAAGGATACCTGTTGGCTTCGTAATTGGACAGCAAACGCGGATAACTTGCATTCTGATGAGTCGGAGTCCACCTGTCCATGTGCTGTTCGTAGAAGTTATTCAAGTCCGTTGCCGGAGAATAATTGATGTATACTGACGTGGAAGCCTGGAAGAAAGCATCTGCAGTGAAATTTTTCCATTTCATACCTAAAGACAATCCGTAAACAGTAGGAGGGACGATGTATTTGGTTTGTACGCCACGGTCAGGGCTGCCGCTGTAAAGCTCTACTACGCCATCTCCGTTTAAATCGACATACCTGATGTCGCCAGGTTTACCACTTACCGGCGTTCCTCCCGGACTAACCAGGTATTTTGGCCAGCTGTCCACATCCTGCTGATCTTTGAAAATGCCATCGGCTTTCAGGATTCTGGAAACTCCTACCGGGCGACCTTCCTGACGTAAACCAGGCAGCATGGTTTCGTTTTCACCATAGTCGATCACGTTGCTTTTAGTATAGGTCATGTTTAACCTGGCAGAATAACTCACCTGCCCGATCTTGTTTTGATGAGAAAGGGCAAATTCAAATCCGTAATAACGCTCTTTACCAAAGTTTTCCAACGGAGCGGTAAGCCCGAAGGTGCTAGGTACATCGTAACCTTTTGAACGCAGAATGTCGTATTTGTATTTATTGTAATAGTCGGCTTCGAAACCTAACAAGCCTTTCCATAAGGTAGCATCGATTCCGATATCAAAAGAGTTTACTTTCTCCCAGGTGATATTGGTGTTGGGTACCGAGGAATTGGTGATCCTGGTATAAGGAGCAATGCCGTTGGAAGTGCCAAATACATAACCTGCCGGGAAAAACGCATAGTTGTAGAAATAGGTATATAAGGAACCACCGTCATTTCCTAATTTACCGTAGGAAGAACGGATCTTCAGCTCATCAATGAATTTGAAGTTGTCTTTGATAAAGTTTTCTTCAGACATGACCCATGCTACTGCCAGCGAGGGAAATAAAGCCCTTCTTTTGCCTTTCGGGTAATAAGGAGAACCGTCATACCTGAAATTACTTTCTATAATATAGCGGCTGTTGTAGTTGTATACTAAACGGGCAATAGCACTCTGACGGGCGTTTTCCGAAGAATACCCAGTGATTTTCTGAGAATTTACATCACCAAGAAACAGCTGATCGATGGTAGAAACAGGGAAATTGCTTCGCGATCCACTCATGTTCTCCGCTTTGGATTCATTTTGCTCATACAGGGCAAGTGCACTGATGGAATGTTTACCAAAAAGCCTTTTGTAATTCAGGGATACCTGAACGTTGAGGTTACTGTTTTGACTGAATTCCTGATTTAAGGAAGCTTTTTCTGTTTTATTTTGCTGAATATATTCCTCTTTGGTTGCGGATAAGGAGTACTGAGGAAAAGGAGCTGTGAAACCTTTTGTCAGGGAGTTGTTTTTGTCGATGGTGACAAGGCCTGTCGCAGAAAGCCCCTTTACAAACGGAATTTGCTGCGCTATTTTTAAGGAACCACTGAAAATGTTTCTGTTGACCTTATTGTAACCACTTTCTTCCATGGCATCGGTTAGCGGATTACCTGCAAAACCGGCAAAGTTGTAAAGGCCATTGGCAAAGCGGGCAGGAGTGACCGATCCCAGTGTTGCCATTCTGTTGAAAATGGTTTCTGTATAAGCTGCCGGACCTTTTACGTTTTCATTGATATAATTCAAACCAACAGATACGGTGGTATTGGAAGTGACATCAAGGTCAAAATTACTCACTGCACCATAGCGTTTCATGCCAGCCGTACTGATCAATCCATCCTGACCAGTATAGGTACCACTGATGAAATAACGGGAATTGTTTCCACCGCCATTCAGGCTGAGGTTGTGTTTCTGGGTAAGTGCAGAACTTTTCAGTACTTCCTTATACCAGTTCGTATTTGGATAACGGTCCGGATCTGATCCGTCTTTAAACTTCTGGATTTCCTCGTCGGTATATTTTGTTCTTGGAGAAGAACCTTTCTCGGCCTTATCATTGTCGTACATCTCATTGTTCAGCAATGCATAGTTATAAGAATCCAGGAATTTTGGGGTACGTGTAGATTGCTGAATCCCTAAATTCGCGTTGTAATTCATCGATATTTTATTGGCCTTACCACGTTTGGTGGTAATTAAAATTACCCCATTGGCACCTCTGGCACCATATACAGAAGCCGAAGCGTCTTTCAAGACACTGATGTTTTCTATAGAATTGTAATCCAGCTTGTCTATCTCCAGACTCGCTACACCGGGATCTCTGGCCACACCGTCGATGACGATCAGGGCTTCACCCATACCGCGGATCTTGATGGAAGAACGATCACGGTCAGGAGCCCCGGAAGCATTCATAGAGGTCGAAAGACCTGTTACACGGCCCATTAAGGTATTGGAAATGTTTACGGCCGGTGATTGGGCAAGGTCTTCTCCTTTGATCACACCGATGGCGCCGGTCACTAACTTCTTTTGTTGAGTACCATATCCTACCACAACCGTTTCGTTCAGCTCTTTAAAGCTAACAGTCATGGTCACGTTGATTTGCGTCCTTTTGTTGATGGATACTTCTTCTCTTTTGAAACCAAGGTAGGAGAAGAGCAGGGTATGGTCTTCTTCTGCCCTAATCTTATAAAAACCCTCAGTATTGGTGATGGCAATGCCTTTGCCTTCTTTTACCACGATGGTGACACCGGGCAAAGGAAGGTTTTTTTCGTCGGTTACCCGGCCTTCGATGGTGATCATTTTAGCGGCAATCGCTTCGGCTGTCAGCTGTTTAAGCCGCTCCTTAACTACAATAATGTTCTTTTCAATACTGTAAGTCAGTGGCTGATATTTGAAGATTTCGGTTAATGCTTCGTTCAGCGTTACATTTTTAAGATCGAGGGAAAGGGATCTGGAATTCCGGATCACCTCATTATTAAAAATAAAATAATAGCCCGTCTGCTTTCTCAGGTCTTGCAGGATGGTTTTTAAGCCGGTATTTTGTCTGGAGATGGTTACTCTCTGGCCAAAAGAAGCCGAACTTACCTGAATACCTAAGGTAATCAGGATAATAATGGTTAGTTTCATGATGATGAATACTTTTTTTCTGACTTTAGAATGTAGTCGTACTTTCATAAATTTGAAATGTTTGGGTTTAAGATGAAGATTTGCAATCCCGGTAATTACCGGATACTCTTTAGGGCAAGCCTGAGCATTGACCTTCCCGGCCGCGAACCGGGTTGGTTATTTTCTGACTTACCTGCAATGGTGGTTTAGGTGGCAGGTTTCATGTGGTTTGTTGATTTTGTGGTGGTAATTTGTTCTTGTTTATCTGTTGTGTTTTTATTTCCGGCTATCTGGTACTTTGAATGAATACCTTTTTATGTTCAATGCCAAACTTCAGGCCTCCGCTGCCTTCCAGTACCCTCAGGAAGGTGGATAGATTGCTGTTTCTCGGGATGATCCCCGTAAAACGCAGATCGGGTTTCGCTCCGCTATAGACCAATTCCACATCATACCAGCGTTCTATTTGCTGCATAATTTCGGTGATGGGCATATCGTTAAATACAAAAGCATCGTTTTTCCATGCGAGCGCCTCGTCGAGGTCAGCAGCTACGATTTTTGCAGCAAGCCTGCTGTTGCCGGTTTTTAACTGGGCCTGCTCACCGGGTTTAAGGATGCTCGATTCGGAGGTGTTGATCCTGTTCAACCGGATGCTGCCTTCGGCTAGTGTGGTATTGATTTGAGGCTCATTTGTATAAGCATTGATGTTAAATTTAGTGCCGAGTACTTCCAGTACCTGTTGTCCTGAAATCACACGGAAAGGCATCTGTTTATTTTTGCTGACTTCAAAATAGGCTTCCCCGGTGATTTCTACTCTTCTTTCTCCCGCACTGAAATAGCTTGGAAAGCGGATAGAAGAAATGGCATTGAGCCAGACTTTGGTGCCGTCAGGAAGAATGATGCGGTATTGTCCGCCTTTAGGGGTGCTGATGGTATTGTATTTCGGTGTTCCGGATTCGGTTTGTGCACCTTTCGGTTGTTTGTCGAACGCGAGCTGTCCATCGCTGATGCGGGCGATATTTAAACCCTCCTGATGCGCGAAAGTAGCTTTCGTTGCGCCATCTAAAACGAGTTCAGAGCCATCAGCCAGTTTCAGGATGGCTTTGTTTCCACCCGGCTTAACGTCATTTTTATAGGTCAGTACCTGTACTTTTTCGGGCGCTGCTTTGTCGAGATAGAGAACAGTTGCAAAAGAACCGACCATGAATATTGCGGCGGCAGCAGCGATATAGTACCATTTTGACAATGGTACCGGTTGCGGGTATGAGGCATCAATGTGCCGGTCAATATTAGAAAGCATGCGATCGTATACCTGCTTTTCTTCGGTTTCCCTTGCCGAAGGCCATTCCACGGTTTCAGGCTGCTGTGAGCGATACCAGTTCAGGAGCTGTTCGCGCTCTTCCGGACTGGCAGTCCCATTGATGTATTTTTGAATTAATAAGGAAGGATTTTCGTTTTTCATAGTAATGCGCAACTGGGCTAATTACCAGGATGTACTTTGGGAACAGGGTTTACCCTTAGTGCTTTTTAAAATAAATTTAAAAAAAGCAAATTTTCCTATTTGATCAGCAGGGAGAGGGCTATGAGGAAGGTTCCGGAGCTGTTCAGGTCTTTTTTGATGGTCTTCAATGCTTTGGTCAGGTGGGCTTCCACGGTTTTTTCGGCGATGTCCATCTCAGCGGCAATCTCGGGAATGGACAGGCCATCATTGCGGCTGTATTTAAAAACAAGCCTGCATTTCTCAGGGAGTTGTTCCACCAGGCCGTCAATATATTCCTGAAGAAATTTCGCATGGATCTTTTCTTCATCAAGGGCCACAAGCTCGGTCTGGTAGTTTAACATGGCGAGCTCTTCTCTTCTTTTTTGCTGATGAATGCTTTTGAAGACGGAAAATTTGACTGCCGTGGCAAGATAGGGGCCAAGGGCTTTGATCTCCAGCTGGTCCTTTCTGTTCCAGAGTCCAATGAAGACTTCCTGAACAATTTCTTCGGCAGAAGAATGGTCTTTGGTATAGGTATAGGAGATGGCCAGCAATTTCTTCCAATAGCGGTTAAAGAGTTCCGTAAACGCAACTCTATTGCCCAGCCGGAGTTCTTCCAGCAGTTCCTGATCAGAAAAATTAACGTAAACCCCCATATATCCCGGGGCGAATGTAAATATAAATCATTTTTATTTTGGTATAAATGAGCGATATGGCCTGATTTGTTACAGAGCTTTTCCTTTTGACTAAGGAGATTTAAGTCCCAATCTTGCTAACCCGTGTATTCAATTTTTGTTAAATAAGGTTAAATAATATTTGTGCTTCCCATACAATACCTAATTTCAGTTGTATGAGACCAGGCAGACTTAAATCTTTTTTTTTCTTCTTATTAATTACGACTTATAGTGTCGGCTCAGCGCAAACGCTTAAACAAAAAGAAAGAAATTTAAAAGCATTTTCGGAACTGTACGGTTATGTTCGCTTCTTCCATCCTTCAGACGAAGTAACAAAGGTGAACTGGTTTTTCTTTTCATTATATGGTGTTCATCAGGTAATGTCTGCTCAGAATGACCAGCAGCTTATTCGCGAACTAAAAGCATTGATGTTACCAATTGCCCCCACCGTCATTATTGATAGCGTTCCTATACCAAAACATAAGGCCTTAAGTAAGATCGTACCGGAAAAGCTATCGGAATATAAGCTTGTAAACTGGGTACATCGTGGGTTGGCTTTACCTAATGGCTCAGCAATCTATAAAAGTCAAAGAAATAATAGAGATGCCGTTGAGACAAACTATATCGACTATCCTTTATCTACCATAAAATTAGACGGCACAATTAATGGTCGTTATGAATTTACTGTGGAGGTAAGGGGAGACACAACTGATTGTAACCAAAACAATTTGTTTATTGCCGCTTTTGATGGTGCTGAGCGACTGAAGAATAAATCTAATACGAATAGTGTTACCCAAAAAACGATCCGATACAGATTTCAGGGAAATCTACCAAAAGGGGAAAAGAACATTAATTTTACGCTGAGAGTTCCAAAATATAGGGTTGTTAGCATAAATAAACCAAACATTCAGGTTTTTTCCGGAGATGGCAGGAAAATATTTGATTTTAAAGAGCCATTCGACGCCAGGAATGCCTCCTTGAACATCATTTTAAATATTGCAGAGGACAAAGCGTTTTATGTTACTAAACCTGCCTCCGTTTCAAAGATAACTTCAGTAAAACTCGGTAAAAAAATATATGCCTCCATTCCAGGTACGCTTTATGCCACAGAGACTGCTACTTATCCTGAAGTAGACTCCGTGTCACTAATGGCGTTCAAAAAAAAGACACGGGATTATTGGTTGGATAAGTCAAAGGAATATCCTCAGGAATCCCGGCTTGCGAATTTGGTCATCACGCTATCAGTCTTGAAATTTGCTTTTCCCTATTGGGAGGATACGAAGACTAATCCCGATAAGTTGTTTTCATTCTTATTTGCCAGAACTATAAAGGATAATAACAATCAGGATTTTTTAGAAACACTAGGGTTGATGTCCGCAAAATTAAACGATGGTCATATGGGAGTTAGTTATTCCGGTTCAGATAGGATGGAAGAGAAATCGGTTAATATAGAATCGGAAATGATTGACCACAAAATCTATGTCAAACGTGTTTTAGATTCCTCGTTAAAATATATACCAGTGGGCAGTATCATTGACTCGATCGACGGGGAGTCAGCGCAGAAAACATTTTACGCTAAGTTCAGGCTTGTTTCAGGTTCTCCGCAATGGCGGACTTACAAATCTCTCCTGGGGTTATTTGACGGTTTATCAGATTCGGTGAAGCTGATCGTCAGTAATAATGGCGTTCGTTCTGCTTTCAAATTGCCCAGGTTGAGTCCATCCCAGGAGTATCGTCCGATAGCGCTGCCCGCATATGTTCCCAAAGACGGTCAACTTTCAGACAAGATCTATTATTTCAACCTCACAGGAGATTCCGTAATGAAAAATATCAACAGGTCCTTATCCAGCTTACCATTCGCTAAGTCAATCATCTTTGATATGAGGGGCTATCCAAAAGAGGACATTCGGGCACTTTTTGGCCATTTGCTTAAATGTTCGGAGCACAGCAGATGGATGCATATTCCAAAAATAACTTCAGATAACAGCAGAAAAGATTTCGAAAGTTCCGGATGGAATCTGGGGCCTGAGCTTCCCTACTTTAATGGCAAGATCATCTTCCTCTCCGATGCCTGCGCACAGAGTCAGTCGGAGAGTATTTTAGGTTATGTTAAGGGCTTAAAACTGGGGACAATTATTGGCAAGGCAAGCTCGGGTACGAATGGAGATGTGCAGACCATTAACCTGTTTAATGACTTCCGGGTCTTTTTTACAGGAGCAAAAGTGACCAATGCGGATGGCACTAAAAGTCATTACAAAGGAATAATACCTGATATCATTGTACGTTCTACCCCCGCTGGTTTGAAGAGTGGGAGGGACGAAGTATTGGATAGGGCTTTAGCATTTGCTAAGAATTAACGTTGGTATTTCCAGTTTCTGGACTTGCCTTCGGCAATCCATTCCAGAGCGGTAGCGAGTCTTTTTTGTCTTGTTTCTTCTGTTTTTGCTTCCACAACCCATTCCAGGTATTCCTTTTTTTGAGAATAACTAAACTTGTCAAAATGCTCCTGTGCTGCCGGAGCTTCCGCCAGACTTCGGGCAAAATAATCGGGAATTACGAGTTCCGTTTTTACTGCGGCAGGTTTTTTCTCCAGCTTAATCCCTTCCTTGTTCAGGATGACCGCATTTTGAACATAGGTAATGAAAATGCTTTCTTCGGGCAGGTCTGCTATGGAGGTAATCCGGCCCAGCTGCCCCATGGCCTGCTCCTTATCGTCGCCCAACAGGTGATGCGGGTCGGGAAGGAGCTTGCTTTTCCAGAAACCAAAAGCACAATGACTCTTGAACGCAGCCATACTACAGACCGTTCCCTTATAATCAAAATGAGGAAAGCTCCATTTCATGGTTTCTATCAATTCCGGACAGGCCAGATGAACGAGCTTCCTGATGTGCGTTAAGATCGGCTGGGCAAAGGCTGCAGCCTGCTCAATATAAGCGTCTACTCTAGGGTCGTATTTTTCCATGGCGTATCTTATAAGGGACCATACATATGGCATACATTAAAAATAGTGAAAATTTAAATTCCTTTATCATAAGCCTTCATTTTTTATCCTAATGCTCTTTTACACAATGCTGACAGCTAAAACCTGTTAAAAAAACGGGTATCTGCTGATTTTATACTACTTTTGTTCATCATTATATCATACTACATGGATGCTAATTCAAAGCTGGCTTTACTTTTAAACGACACGAATCTGTCTGCAGAACTTAAAGCCATTGCCAATAAAGTTCAGAACCAGGAAAGGATTTCCTTCGATGAAGGGGTTTACCTTTATGAACATGCCGAACTGGGCTACCTGGGAGTTTTAGCGAACTACATCAGGGAGCAAAAACATGGTGATAAAACCTATTTCAACCGCAATTTTCATATTGAGCCGACCAACGTTTGTGTGTACGACTGCAAGTTCTGTTCTTACTCCCGACTGATTAAACAGCGTGAGGAAGGATGGGAAATGAGTGTAGACGGAATGATGGACGTGCTTAAAAAGTACGACAATGAACCGGTTACAGAGGTTCACATCACCGGAGGTGTAGTCCCTAAACAAAACCTTGATTTTTACAGCGATTTCTTCAGACGTGCAAAAGCACATCGCCCGGATTTACACATCAAAGCACTGACACCGGTAGAGTATTACTATATCTTCAAAAAGGCAAAACTATCGCATTATGAAGGGATGAAATATCTGCAGGAAGCCGGACTGGATTCTATGCCGGGAGGTGGTGCAGAGATCTTTCACCCGGAAGTAAGGGAAAAGATTGCCCATGATAAATGTAATGCGGAACAATGGCTGGACATTCATGAACAGGCACATAAGCTGGGCATGAAAACCAATGCGACGATGCTGTATGGTCATATCGAACAATTCTGGCACCGCGTAGACCATATGGAAAGACTGCGCCAGCAACAGGATAAATCAGGCGGATTTCAGGCCTTTATTCCGTTGAAGTTCAGAAACCAAAACAACCAGATGGACCATGTGCCGGAGGTTTCAGTCATCGAAGATTTAAGAAATTATGCGATTGCCCGGATTTACCTGGACAATTTCGACCATATCAAAGCCTATTGGGCAATGATCAGCAGACAGACCGCACAACTTTCTCTAAACTTTGGCGTAGATGATATCGATGGTACCTTAGATGATACCACCAAAATCTACTCTATGGCCGGGGCGGAAGAACAACATCCTGCAATGAATACGGAGGAGCTGGTGAACCTGATCAAACAGGTGAATCGCAAGCCAATAGAAAGAGATACACTTTACAACGTGGTGACCGATTACACGGATTTCGTATTCGAAGGAGCGGCAAAACCACAATATTATAAATTGCCCGTCATCAATTAATGGATAAAGAACTATACATCATCAGACATGGTGAAACCGAACTAAACAAACAGGGTATTGTGCAGGGAAGAGGGATCAACAGCGATCTGAACGATACAGGAAGAGCTCAGGCCGATGCATTTTATGCCAAATATAAAGATGTAGCCTTCGATAAGGTTTATACGTCTGAACTGAAAAGAACCCACCAAACGGTAAAAGGCTTTATTGATGCCGGATTGCCATGGACACAGTTGTCGGGCCTGGATGAGCTGGCCTGGGGTACCTGGGAAGGGCAGCCAAATGATGAAAATGCCATGGCTGCTTTTAAAAGCATTATGGAGAAGTGGCAGTCAGGAGATTATGATGCCCGTTTTGAAGGTGGCGAAAGCCCGGCAGATGTGGTGATTCGTCAGAAAGAGGCTTTGGAAGTGATCAGAAGTGCTAAAGATGAAAAAACCGTTTTAATCTGTATGCATGGCCGTGCCATGCGCTTATTCCTGTGTTTATTAACCGGAAGGCCATTGAGCGAAATGACGGAATTTCCTCACCTGAATACCACCCTTTATAAAGTTGAAATGACCGGAGATCAGTATGTCATCACCGGGTTTAACAATACGGATCATTTAAAATAGTTCCCCTTTGAGTAAGATTAAGATTTCTGCAGTTTCCTATACCAATACCAAGCCTTTTATCTATGGAATTGAGCATTCGGAACTGCTGACTAAAATAGATTTAAGTTTAGATATCCCTACAGATTGTGCGGCAAAATTGATCAGCAACCAGGTAGATATCGGCCTGATTCCTGTTGCTGCCATTCCAATGGTGCCCAATGCAAACATCGTTGCCGATTACTGTATCGGTTCGGTAGGCGCCGTAAATTCTGTGTTTGTTTTTAGTAAAGTTCCCTTTCAGGAAATCAGGACGGTGAGGCTCGACAGCCATTCCCGGACTTCCAATAACCTGGCAAAGGTGCTGCTGAAATTTCACTGGAAACAGGATGTGAGCTATACGACCGATCCGGAAGCAGAAACGGATGCAATGGTCCTGATTGGCGATCGTACCTTCGGTAAAAAGTCTGACCATTCTTATGCCTATGATATGGGAGAGGAATGGATGAAATTTACCGGATTGCCCTTTGTATATGCAGCCTGGGTAGCCAACAAAACCATTCCCGAAACATTTATCGCTGAGTTCAACGAAGCTTTGGCTTTTGGCCTTTCCCATCGTCAGGAATTGCTGAAAGAACTGCCGGTAGTCACGAATTTCGACCTGGACGACTACCTGATGCATAAACTGGATTTTGAACTGACAGATAAAAAGCGCGAAGCTTTAAGCCTGTTCTTATCCTATATTGAACAGTTATAGGTTTTTATTAAAATTTTCCACAAACCGTATGGATTAAGCATTCAGATGCTATCTTTACGGTTTTGTAAATTAAAATACATTTTGGCTAAAGATAAGACTAAAGAAACACCTTTAATGCAACAGTACAATGCGATTAAAGCAAAGTACCCGGGTGCATTACTATTGTTCAGAGTGGGCGACTTCTATGAAACATTTGGTGAAGATGCGGTAAAGACTTCTCAGATTCTGGGAATTGTATTGACAAGAAGGGGAAATGGTCCTGGAGGACATATTGAACTGGCAGGATTTCCTCATCATTCTTTAGACAATTACTTGTCGAAACTGGTTCGCGCCGGACAAAGGGTTGCCATCTGTGACCAGCTGGAAGACCCCAAAACAACCAAGACAATTGTAAAACGTGGCGTAACGGAACTGGTTACCCCGGGGGTCGCTTATAACGATAACATCCTGAGCCAGAAGTCGAACAACTACCTGGCTTCCGTCTATTTTGATAAAGCAGGAATGGGCGTTTCTTTCCTGGATATTTCTACAGGTGAGTTTTATGTAGCTCAGGGAAATGCAGAATATATCGACAAACTTTTGCAGGGTTTTAAACCCAATGAAGTGATCTTTCAAAAAAGTAAAAGGAAGGAATTCCTGGAACTTTTCGGAGATAAATTTTACACCTTTCATCTGGACGACTGGGCATTTACCACTGATTATGCGACGGAAACCCTGACCAAACATTTTGAAGTGAACTCTTTAAAAGGTTTTGGGGTAGATAAACTACAGATCGGGATCATCGCAGCAGGAGTAGTGCTTCATTATCTGAATGAAACAGAACACCGCAATCTCAAACACATCACTTCGATTTCCCGTTTAGAGGAAGATAAATACATGTGGCTGGATCGCTTCACGATCCGGAACCTGGAGCTGGTCAGCTCTGCCAACGACAATGCGGTAACGCTGTTTCAGGTGCTTGACCATACTTCTACGCCAATGGGTGCACGTTTGCTGCACCGCTGGATCATCATGCCGCTGAAAGAGCTGAAGCCGATCCAGGAGCGCCTTGGAATGGTAGAGTTCCTGGTAAAAGATGAAGCATTGGTGGAAGAGTTCTTAAACCACATCAAACAGATCGGTGATCTGGAACGCCTGATCTCTAAAGTAGGCTTGTTGAAAGTGGGCCCAAGAGAATTGTGTCAGCTTAAAAAGGCCTTGTATCATATTGAGTCGGTAAAGGAAATTGCTACAGCCTCGAACAACCCTTTCTTAATGGCACTTGCCGGTCAGCTGGACCCTTGCTTAAGCATTCGGGAAAAGCTGGAAAGAGAGTTGCAACAGGATCCTCCGGCATTGCTGATCAAAGGAAATGTAATCGCCGATGGCATCAATGAAGAGTTGGACCGCCTGCGTAAAATCTCCTTCGGCGGAAAAGACTATTTAATAGAAATTCAAAAAAGAGAAGCGGCCATTACCGGCATTCCTTCTCTTAAAGTAGCTTTCAATAATGTTTTCGGATATTACCTTGAAGTTACGCATACGCATAAAGATAAAGTGCCTGCCGACTGGATCAGGAAGCAAACGCTGGTGAGTGCAGAGCGTTACATTACGCCTGAACTGAAGGAATATGAAGAGCAGATCCTGGGTGCGGAAGAAAAGATCATGCAGATCGAGATCCGCCTGTATGGAGAGCTGATGGCCCTGGTGAGTGCTTATATCAAACAAATTCAACTGAATGCTTTCTCTATTGCACAGCTGGATGTCTTGTTGTGTTTTGCACAACTGGCGGTTAAAAATCACTATGTGAAACCGGTGGTGAATAAGACCAAAAACCTGGACATCAAGGGTGGAAGACATCCTGTAATCGAAAAAAGATTACCGGTAGGGGAAGAATACATCACCAATGATGTGTTTCTGGACAATGAAACCCAGCAGATCATCATCATCACAGGACCCAACATGTCGGGTAAGTCGGCGATTCTGAGACAAACAGGACTGATCGTACTGATGGCACAAATGGGTTGTTTTGTTCCTGCAAAAGCAGCAACGCTTGGTCTGGTAGATAAGATCTTTACCCGTGTGGGTGCCTCGGATAACCTTTCTTCAGGAGAGAGTACGTTCATGGTAGAGATGAATGAAACGGCGAGCATCCTGAATAACATTTCAGACAACAGTCTGATCCTGCTGGATGAGATTGGCCGTGGAACGAGTACCTATGATGGAATTTCCATTGCCTGGGCAATTGCAGAATTCCTGCATACGCACCCTACTGCAAAACCAAAAACACTTTTCGCAACGCATTACCACGAGCTGAATGAGCTGGCCAATACCATGAGCCGCATCAAGAACTTTAATGTTTCGATTAAAGAGGTGGGCAATAAGGTGATTTTCCTTAGAAAGCTGGTTCCTGGTGGTAGTGAGCATAGTTTCGGTATTCATGTGGCCAAGATGGCCGGAATGCCGCCTAAGCTGATCAACAGGGCGAATGAGATCCTTAAAAAACTGGAGATCGACAGGACTGAAGGTCAGAGCATCAAAGACAGCATTAAAAAAGTACAAAATCAGGCTTATCAATTGCATATGTTTGCGATTGATGATCCGGTATTGTTAAAAATAAGGGACACCCTGAATAACCTGGATGTAAATGTCCTGACCCCGGTTGAAGCCTTGCTTAAACTGGATGAAATACAAAGGATAATAAAAGAATAATGATGAGGAAAGCCAATCACACCGTTCTCAAAGGAAGATTTAAATCGTTACTTTTTTTAATGGTGCTGATGGTACTGGTGGCTTGTAGCTCCAGAAAGAAGACAGTCAGCACTTCTACTGCGGCAAGGACAGCGATGGCCATGTCAAATTTGAAGAGTAAACCTTTGTACCGTTTCATTAACGACTGGACGGGCGTAAGGTACCGCTTAGGTGGCCTGGATAAAAGAGGGATTGACTGCTCGGGTTTCGCATTTTTACTGCAAAAGAACATCTACGGAAACGAACTGCCAAGAAGGTCAAGTGATCAGGCAGCAGTGATCAGGACCAAGAACATTAGTCAGCTTAAAGAAGGAGACCTGATCTTTTTCTCTTTCGGCGGTGGGGCAGTAGATCACGTAGGAATTTACCTCAATAACAATTTCTTTGTTCATGCCTCCACTACTCGTGGCGTAGTGGTAGATGACCTGAGCTTACCTGCTTACCAAAGGACAATGGTGAAAGCAGGTTCTATAAAAAATTAAGATATGCCGGCACCAAAACAAGAAGATTCCTTCTGGACGAAATACAAGAAGTTTGCAACAACTGAAATCCTGATGTACCTGATCATGATCATCGGCATCGGACTAGGTATTCTGATCCTCAGCTAGTTTAGCTTATACACCACTTTATCATGGTCTGCCTGGTTTACAGTGGACATGAAATTGCTGAACTCCTGATATTGTGCTGCGGGATAATTGCCGTCCTTTAGCTGGAATTTTCTCTTATAGGTCAATGTTTTTCCTTCAATTTTAAGCTCAGAGCTATAGCTGCCAAAAGGACTGCTGATCCTTTTGTTTTCTGGTTTGGCCTCCATTCTGAAACCTTCAGGAAGCTCATAACTGAGCTCATCTTCATCGGTAAAACCCCTGTTGATATAGACGGGTAAAGTTCTGTTCTTTACTTCAGGAACGGTACGGGTCTTATTAAAAGCATTTAATTCCAGATAAAACAGGTCATTACTTTTTGCGGCATATTTCTGTATGTCCAGTTTAACCGATTCCAGGGTATGCGGTGGTGTACCTTTGTCCTGAACGAGTTTAAAATCTTTGAAATTGATGTTGTCGATATCGTATTTGTCTTTCAATAATTTCAGTTGTTCGGTATATGGTTGTGCGAACATGTTCTGATAATTGTCGTACTGAGCGCCGCTGAAAGTAGTATTTAGTTTTCCGCTCACTGTTCCTTCGGCATCGACGTTTAGCTGTGCCTTTCTGACCAATAAATTCATGTCGCTGTTCAATGCAGGTGTTTTTAGCAGTTTTCCTCCCTCAGGAGTACAGGCAAGAACGGTGCGGTCGTCGGTGAAATCACCAAGAAAACCAAAAGGACTGTCGGAACTGGTGCATTCCAGCCATACGGTATCTGTTTTCAGCGGAACCGCGAGGATGATATGATTGCCCTGTTCCATACTCGCAAAATCCGGGTCCATGCTTTTTTTGTTTCTTCCAGCATTTACCACACAGTACAAAGAAGGAATGTCTGCAGCCTTTAACAGGCTTTGGGTATAGTTGACCAATGCTTTACAATCTCCGTAAGAGAGCTGCTGAACTTCTGCAGCCGGCGTCGGCTGAAAACCTCCGATTCCAATCTGTACACTGATGTACCGGGTTTTCTTCTGCATATATTCATAGATCTTTTTTGCTTTTGCACGGTCATTGTCTATCCCTTTCACGAGCTCTTTAATTTCGGTAGTGGTTTGCTCCGGAAGGTTTTGCCTGCCTTTGATCAGGTCATTGTATACCCATTTGCCGAGCTCTTCCCAATTCTGATAGCTTCCTTTATAACCATAATAGCTGAAATTTCTGGCGGCAACTTTTACATAGGTCTGGTAAAGATCCGGGTCAGGAGCAAAGGGTTCAGCTTTAAAAGCGGGTTTATTACTGATCTGCCAGGTATAGCTTGTTGCTTTTTCTGTTTTCAGGACCTCGGGTTTGTCCTTATAGTTGTACTCCCTGATCCTGATCTCTTCATTGGGTTTGCAGATAAAGGTATACTTGTTCTTTTCTACAGACTGGTCGGAATAAGGATTGGCATACCAGTCGGGGATGATCAGGTTCTGTTTGTTTTTGATTTCATATTCATAGATCACCGTATAAGGGTAGGTGGTCACAATGGGCGAAAAATGTTTTAAGCGGTAATCGATAAACATACTTCCATCACTAACGGCACTATGGTCTGTAAAATCACTCTGTGTAAATTTGGCATTTACATTTCCAAAGGCATCCAGTACCTGCCCCCTGATGCGCTGAATACTGCTGCTCTTATCGTAATAAATGGTCAGGTCTGCTCTTGGATCACCATTTTTATTCCAAACGGTAACGATCTTTTTAACGTTTATGACCACCTGATCTGCTGCACGCATATCAACGGTAGTTTCCATTTCCCGGATCACGGCATTCGCCCTGCTCCTCAGGCTGGAAGGTACTTTATCAGCTGCATATTCCAGCTGGGAAAAACAAGGGATAGCGGCAAATGTCAACAAGCATAGGAATAGACTCCTGATCATAATTATTTCGCTTTTTTAAAGATGATGTCTGTTTTTTGTGTCTGAATGATCCTGCTGTAAAAAGCTTTCAGGGAAAGGTATTGCGCTGATGGATAAATTGGTTTGTTCAGTTGCAATAACTGATTGAAATTAACGACATGGTTTTCGAAGTTGGTGCTGCTCATGTACCTGCCACCGTTTTCAGGTAAGGAGATATTGAGGTCTTTAGGTTGCTCTGCCAGAACAAAATCTTCCGGAACAGTGAGCTGAATGCTCCACCTGGTTTCTTTGCTACTTCCTAAATCTACAGGATAGGTTCTTTCATTCAGATTGAAGGGGTTTTTGCTGATGTTGTCCAGAAAGAAAGGGCTGAAGAAAATTTGCGAAGCGGATGTGCCGCTATAAGAGTCTGCTTCTATTTCATATTTTTCTACTAAAGGAAGGTTCAGGCTATCTACATTTTGAATCTCATACTTCCCGAAGCTGATCTTCGGCATTTTTTCATCGAGTTTTTCTACATATTCTTCTATAGAGTTAGCCGCAAGAATGTCTCTTCGCTTTTTTACTGCGGCATATCCGGAAGTATAAGTCAGCAATTCTCCTTTGATTTTTCCGTCCTTAGTTAAGGTCGCAGTCAAATTATATCGGGTGTAGTCCTGCTGACTGGCATTCAGGTCATACCAGTAAGACGGTTTTTTAAGATTGATTACCCTGCCCTGACCATTGATACAGTGTAAAGGTAGAAGGCCGAAAGGTAAAAGTGGGCTGGAGGCATCCAATAAATAACTTTTCTCCCCGATATTGACTTTCGCCACAACATAGTTGAAATCACTGATGACTGGATAAAGAGTGTTTACTAAACCGTATTCACGGGTAGAAAGGATCACGGCCTCTGCATCAAGGTTAGCCGCACTAAGGGCTGCAATAAGCGAAAGGTTAATGTCGCCGGTATTTCCGCTATGCGTTTCCAGTGCTTTTTTTACAGCAGTTTCGCTATAAATGCCTATGAAGCCATTTGACTTGATGTTCTTACTAATGTAAGCGTATATGGCCTGCGCCTTACTCAGGTCGTCGGTCGTGTTTTTCAGTATTGCAGGCATTAACTCTTTAAAAGCATCTTTTTTCTTCATCTGAGATCCGAAAGCCTTTTCGGAAATAAGTTCGGAATCGATATCCGTCCATGTTTTAGTGACATTCTTTTTTCCCCCATACAACAGGTGATAGTCGGACAGCTCAAAGTTAATGGCCGATTTAAAGTTGACTGCTGCCGTCATATAATCTTCCTCGATAAAGGCAGGAACATTCTTCATGATATAAGTCATTTTCGAGCACTCATACTTGGCTCCCACAATCCGCAGGCAATCTCTTTCGAGTTCGGCATTGCTCGAGCTAAGTTTTAATGCGCCTCTCAACGAGACATTATAGTTATAAAGCCCTGGAATGATGGCAATATATTCACTGTGAAGTTTAGGAATGTTGGATTGAAATTCCCAGGATTTAAAGTTAAAGATTCTTGGGATTCTCATTCGGTAAGTGTATTCAATAATGCTTCCATCCATCAGATTAGGCATGGTAAACTTTGTAACCGAATGGTATTTGTTTTTTTTCTCCCTGAATATTTTTTGAGGATCAAGTTCAGTTTGTGTAAAAATACCGTCTACATAATTTATGGTAACAGCCCTAATGTCAGTTACAGAATCCTCCTGGTCTTCACTGATGCGTTGTGGAATGATGATGTTTCCACTTTCAAAACCTTGTTTGTTAAATATTTTGATGCGTACATGGTACAGGTATTCAATGGCTATTTTGTTGTCTTCCTCATTATAGTCCATCCTTGTGGTTCCAAATTCCCGCAGTACGATGGCATTGGCATTACTGTCTAAAACCGTATTTTTTAAAGCGACATCGTCGTGACTTGTCTGTGCAAATTTGAAGTCCTGAGCTGTGGATTTCAGCGAATAAACAGTGAAAAATAATATGAGGCAAAAGTATTTCATAAGAGCGTAACTAATTAACCGCGAAGGTAAGGTACTTCCGAATAAAAAAAAAGAGTCGGCACTATTTTATACAATACTAAATAAGTTCAGGTTTAATGGATGATTTTTACGACTTTTGAAAAGCTACAAAAGTGTTATGAAATGAATTCCCGGGGATTCAAACCTTTAAAAATAGCAACATATACTAATGAAATTAAATTTAAACCGCCCTCTTGCTTTTTTTGATCTGGAAACTACAGGTGTAAATGTAGGTGCAGATCGTATTGTTGAAATTGCCATTTTAAAAGCGATGCCCGATGGGTCGGAGCTGATCAAAACAATGCGCATTAACCCTGAAATGCCGATTCCTCTGGCATCTTCCCTAATTCACGGGATCTATGATAAGGACATCGCGAATGAGCCTGCTTTTAAAGATGTAGCTGCTGAACTTGCAGCATTCATTGGCGATGCAGACCTTGCGGGCTACAATTCCAACAGATTCGATATTCCGGTATTACTGGAAGAATTTTTAAGAGCAGGAGTAGATTTTGACATGTCTGACAGGAAATTTGTCGATGTTCAGAATATTTTTCACCAGATGGAACAACGCACTTTACGTGCTGCTTATAAGTTTTATTGTAATAAAGACATTGTTAATGCGCATTCTGCCGAAGCAGATATTACCGCTACTTACCATGTATTGCTTGCTCAGATTGAGCGTTACAGCGATACTGAGTTTGAAGATAAACAAGGTAAGATCTCTAAACCGGTAAAGAATGATGTAGATGCCCTGCATACTTTTACCAATATGAATAAACCGGTAGATTTTGCCGGAAGAATGGTTTTCAATGAGCAGGATCAGGAGATCTTTAACTTTGGTAAACATAAAGGTAAAACGGTAGAACAGGTATTCGATACAGAGCCAAGTTATTATGCATGGATGAAACAGGGGGATTTCCCGCTTTATACCAAGAAAAAACTGGAAGAGATCTGGACCCGATGGAACAAAAAAAAGGAACAGCTAAAGCAGGAAAAGCAACAGCAGCAAGCTGTGGCGAATAAGCCAAAGCCGAACCCTAATCCAGCTGCTAAACCTAATCCATCAGCTGCGCCTCAAAAAAAGTCGAAACCTGCTGTTGATGTGACGAATGATATGTTAGAGCAACTGAAAATGAAATTTGGAAAATAACATCAATCCTTAAAAAATATAAAGAGGCTGTCTGGATTAATTTCCGGCAACCTCTTTTTTTGTTAAAACAAAATATACTTATGAAGAAGATCTCATTTTTGCTGGTATCCATTTGCTGGTCCGGTCTGGTTGCTGCACAACAACAGTTGCCTGTCCCTGCTGAAATTCAGGCTGCGTATGTGAAAGGAACGAGGGCCGTGACCGGAAAACCGGGTCCTAAATACTGGCAGAATACCGCCAATTATGATTTGAAGGTTAATTTTAACCCTTCCAGCAGGGAACTGAAAGGCCTGGTAGATGTTGTTTATTATAACAATAGCCCGGATACGCTGAAAAAGCTGTGGTTTAAGCTTTACCCAAACCTGTACAAGCAGGGCGTGGAAAGAAAAACCAAGTTCAATGACCGGGACCTGAATGAAGGGGTAAGCATTCTTTCTATGCAGGCCGACGGGCGGAAGCTTGAGCAGCAGGCGATGACAATTGAAGGAACGAATATGCAGGCGACGATCGCTGCACTCGCTCCGGGAAAACACATTAAGTTGAGAATAGAATACAAATATGAGCTCAATAAAGGATCTCATATGAGAACGGGCCAGGTGGATGAGGGTTCTCATTTCGTGGCTTATTTCTTCCCCCGTATTGCGGTGTATGATGATGTGGATGGATGGAACAAATACCCTTATACAGGAGATGTAGAGTTTTATAACGATTTCTGCAATTTCAAGGGAGAGATCACGGTTCCTAAAAACTTTGTAGTCTGGGCTACCGGCGATCTGCTGAATGCAAAGCAGGTGTTGAAAAAAGACATCGCAGAGCGACTGGCCAAAGCAGAAAAAGAAGATGCGGTAATTGATGTAATTGATGACAAAGATTTGGAGAATAAAGCCGTTACTGCCGATCAGGCTTATAATACCTGGAAATTTGAGGCTAAAAATGTAACGGATTTTGTATTCGCAACGAGTGATCATTACTTGTGGAAGTCCAGCAGTCTGGTGGTAGATTCTCTGACTGGAAGAAGGACAAGGGTAGATGCTGCCTTTAATCCAATTCATAAGGACTATTATGAGGTGATTGATTTTGCCCGTAAAACGGTTCATGCGATGAGCTTTACTTTCCCTAAATGGCCGTATCCCTATGCGCATGAGACCATTTTTGATGGCCTTGACCAGATGGAATACCCAATGATGGTAAATGACAATCCGGTAGAAAAAAGACAGGATGCGATCACGCTGACGGTTCATGAGATCTTTCATACGATGTTCCCTTTTTATATGGGAACGAATGAAACGAAATATGCCTGGATGGATGAAGGTTGGGCAACAATCGGAGAATGGCTGATCGGGCCTATGATTGATACGACAATGGTCGATGAGTATGGCATAGCACCAACGGGAATGTCTTCAGGCTCTAAAGATGATGTTCCAATTGTTACCTTAAGCACCGAGCTTAAAGGTGTAGGCTCATTTACCAATTCTTATCCTAAGCCGGCTCTGGGTTATCTCTTCGTAAAGGATTACCTGGGTGATGAATTGTTCAATAAGGCTTTACACCATTACATAGAACAATGGCAGGGAAAACACCCGATGCCTTTTGATTTCTTTTACAGTATGAATGAAGGATCCGGTAAAAACATGGATTGGTTCTGGAAACGTTGGTTCTTTGAAGAAGGCGTAACAGATATGGGAATTGTTTCTGCGACTAAAGTAGGAGAAGAGTATGAAATCGTGATTGAAAATAAAAGCAATAAACCTTTACCTGTAGATCTTTTACTGACATTCGAAGACAATTCACAGATGAAAATTCATCAAAGTATTGCTGTTTGGGAGAATGGGGATCAAAAGATTAGCATTAGGGTTGCAGGAAAGAAAAATTTAAAGAAGGTAGAGTTGGGAAGTGCTCATGTACCGGATAAAGATAAATCGGATAATGTGCTGAGTTTATAGTTTCAAATAGATATTTTATTTTAAGAGGATGGCTTATAGTTATCCTCTTTTTTTTATCATTTAATTCTCTAAAAGGTGTCGATCCTGAAAAAGGAAAACCTGGCTAATTCAGACACTGATCTGTATGGGCATCTATGCGTGTCGCTTATATGTCAAAACCGTAAATCCATAACGAAAACCCTGAGTTTATGGTTTAAATCTTTATTTTTGTACCTCATGAACAGATTATTCAGACGTATCCTGGCTTTTTTTTTATTGCTGACCTTATGCCTGCCATCTTCATGTGCTTTGAAACAAGGCATCATCTACTTTTTCTCTGCTTCCGTTTTTGAACAGTCAGTTTCTGCAGGAACGACTAAAACCGTTATTCCTTTTTTGGTCAAACGGGAAGTCGGAATTGCTGATTGCAAAATGCAGAACAGTTTAAGAGCAGTGCAGCTGAAATCCAGGACTCAGGCAAGTACAGCCAGTGTACTGCCGTTTTTGTTTTTCATCTTACCTGGATTTTTGATTTCTCTGTTAGTCGCCGAGAAAAGATTTGCTCAGCTTCCGATTCCATATTATTGGTTTCGCCGGACAAAAACACCTATTTTCCTGCAGCATGGGTTATTGCTCCTATAGGATTTCATTCCTACAATTAGTTGTCCTCCAATCTTTAGCGAGGCGAATAAATTCAGTAATAATCTCATAAATATACCCATGACCTCAATAAAAAATCAAGATAACCATACAAACAAAAAGAGCTGGTTTACAATTTCAAACATCGGTATGGCAGTCGCTGTACTATTTGTACTCACCATTATATTTAGCCCTGAGGCTAAAGGTTGGGTCATTCAAAACCTCATGAAAATCGGCTTGGTTCAGGCACCTGCAATACCCAAAAGCTCAGAACCGGAACCAAATGTTGCAGTTGCTGTACCTGGCGGCGATCAGGTAACCTTTGCAGATGGGAAAGGAAAATCCATCAGCCTTGCGGAGTTAAAAGGAAAAGTTGTTTTTGTTAACTTCTGGGCTACCTGGTGTCCTCCATGTATCGCCGAAATGCCATCGATTCAGGCTTTGTATACCAAATATAAGGACAATGAGCAAGTGGTCTTTATCATGGTTGACGTAGACGGAAAATATAAGCAAGCCAGCGATTTTATGAAAAAGAACGGATACACACTTCCTGTTTATTTACCGGAAAGTGAAGTTCCAAAGGAATATTTTGCAGGTTCAATGCCAACGACAGTGATCCTGGATAAGTCAGGTAGACTGGCATTTCATCACTTAGGGGCCGCAGATTACAGCGATCCGGAGATTACCGGGTTTATTGACAAGCTGTTAAAATAAATTTAATCAAACATAGCAGGTGCTTGGGATAAATTCCTGAGCACCTTTTTATTTAGGAACAGTTTTGATGAAATCAATGTTTCTGGTCAGCCCTTTAAACTTGGTACGCTTCACCGCAGAGTTCTTAAATATGGCTTTAAACACATCTTCAGTAATGTCCAGCCAATCTTCCTTTTTCATTTGCAGCAGGTTTTCATTGGGCTGAAACTTAGGTTCTGAATGGGGTACTGAAAATCGGTTCCAGGGACATACATCCTGACAAATATCACAGCCAAACATCCAGTTTTCCATCTTATCATTAAAGGACTGTGGAATTTCTTCTCTCAGCTCTATGGTCAGATAAGAAATACATTTTTTCGCATCTATAATAAAAGGGGATAAGATCGCGTCGGTAGGGCAGGCGTCAATACATTTGGTGCAGGTTCCGCAATGGTCTGTTTCAAAAGGGTTATCGTATTCCAGGTCAAGATCTATAATGAGCTCCGCGAGGAAAAAGAAAGAGCCACTTTTTTTATTGATCAGGTTGCTGTTTTTACCAATCCAGCCAATACCTGCGCGTTTTGCCCATGCCCGGTCCATCACGGGAGCGGAATCTACAAAAGCACGCCCGCTGACTTCCCCGATCTCTTCCGAAATAAAGTTAAGCAGTTGAAAGAGCTTATCCTTGATCACCAGGTGATAATCAGTACCATAAGCATACTTCGATATTTTGGGTGCATCAGGATCTGCCTGTCTTTCTTCCGGAAAATAGTTCAGCGTAAGTGAGATGACAGATTTGGAGTCTTCTACCAATAGCCTTGGGTCCAGCCTTTTATCGAAATGTTTTTCCATATATGCCATTTCCCCATGGTGGTTATTTTCCAGCCATTTCTCTAACCTCGGTGCTTCTTCTTCCAGGAATCCTGCTTTGGCAATTCCGCATTGCATGAAGCCCAGCCTCAGGGCTTCGGCTTTAATCATTGTGCTATATTTCGCGGAATTGTTCAACATCGGCTACAAAGATAGGATTTAGCGGGAAAACCTTTTAGAAGATGGGCTGTTGTTATTACAAAGGAACAAAAATTGGAAATCATGGAAGACAACAATCCACAACACAAAGAGGATCCACTAAAACCGCATGTGCCAATAGAAACCAATTATGCTAAACATCAGGATAATCCGGGACCTTCACCTCAGGCGGTAAATGAATATGATAAAAATGGAGCCGGCCCGATATTGAAATGGATCATTCCAATATTGGTTATCGCATTGTTAATCTACTGGCTGTTTTTCAGACATCCCTGATTAAAGGAATAAATCGGAATGCTGCTACCATAAAGTAACAGCATTCCGATGAAGTTTTATTTGAGTAACCTCACTTCATAAAGATCTTTACGTCGATCTTTCAGGATTTTTACGGTTCCGAAGTGATGGAGTTCATCTAGTAGGTGAAGGTCTACATCCACTACCAGCATCATTTCTGTATTTGGCGTTGTTTCTGCTTTTACCGCATTGGTAGGAAAGGCAAAGTCGGAAGGGGTAAACACGGCCGATTGTGCAAACTGGATGTCCATGTTGTTCACCTTCGGTAAATTGCCCACACATCCTGCGATGGCCACATAACATTCGTTTTCAATTGCCCTGGCCTGTGCACATCTTCTTACCCTGGTATAGCCATTCTGTGTATCTGTAAGGAAGGGTACGAAGAGGATTTGCATGCCCTGGTCGGCATAAATCCGGCTCAGTTCGGGGAATTCCACATCATAACAAATCAGGATTCCGATCTTTCCGCAATCTGTGTCAAAGACCTGGATTTTATCACCACCCACCATTCCATAGTATTTCTGCTCGTTAGGGGTGATGTGGATTTTACGGTATTCTTCCGTTTTACCGCTTCTATGACATAGATAAGTCGCGTTGTAAAGTTTGTTGTTCTCTATAATCGGCATACTTCCCGAAATCACATTTACGTTGTAGGAAACTGCATATTCCTGGATCTTATTCACGATCTCTTCCGTCTGCTCTGCGAGTTTGCGCATAGCCTCCATTTCCGGAAGGTGGTTATAAGGTTGTAATAAAGGCGTGTTAAAAAATTCAGGGAACATGATGAAATCTGATTTGTATCCACTCACAGCGTCTACAAAGAACTCCACCTGTTCATAAAAAGCTTCAATATCGGGGAACAGTCGCATTTGCCATTGTACAAGTCCGATTCTGATGGTTTTTGCGGATCGTGCCGAAGCATCTATGCCCTGATAGTAAATGTTGTTCCATTCCAGAAGGGTTGCATAATCCTTGGATTCATGATCTCCGGGCAGGTAATTTTTAAGTACTTTCCTGACGTGAAAATCATTGGAGATCTGGAAGGTCAGGGTCGGATCGAAGATTTCCTTTGCTTTTACCTTATCGATATATTGTCTTGGACTGAGTGTTTCCGCATACTCATGGTAGCGTGGGATTCTCCCTCCGGCAATGATGCTCTTCAGGTTAAGGCTTTCGCAAAGCTCTTTTCTGGCTTCATACAACCTTCTGCCCAGTCTTAATCCCCTGAATTCGGGGCTGACAAATATTTCTATTCCATACAGTACATCTCCCTCAGAATCGTGGGTAGAGAAGGAGTAATCGCCGGTAATATTTTTATAGGTATGTTTATCGCCATACTCATCATAATCTACGATGATCGATAAGGAACAAGCCACCACTTTATCGTCTACTGCAATGCAGAGCTGACCTTCGGGAAATAATTTAAGTAATCTTTCAATGCTGCTCTTGCTCCATATCTGTCCGCCCAGGGTATCATAGGCCTGTTGCATCGATTCTTTTAAATCATTGTAATCCGCTAAGGTGAGTTTTCTTGTTTCTATGTTCATATCAGTTAATTTAGCTGATAGGAACAGAAATGATGCCTAAATGATCAGAATGGTTAAAATAGTTTCCCTGTTTGTCCGGGGAAGTTCTTTTGCAGATGTTTATAAGCAGCTTCGGTTACTTCCCTTCCGCGCGAAGTACGCATCAGGAATCCTTCCTGTATCAGGAATGGCTCATAAACCTCTTCAATTGTCCCTTCATCCTCACCAACGGCAGTGGCAATGGTTTTCAGACCTACCGGGCCCCCTTTGAATTTATCAATGATCGTTACCAGGATCTTGTTGTCCATTTCATCAAGTCCATGTTCATCTACGTTTAGGGCTCTTAAAGCATACCTCGCGATTTCTGTATCGATCTGGCCGTTTCCTTTGATCTGCGCAAAATCCCGGGTTCTTCTCAACAGTGCATTGGCAATACGGGGAGTCCCTCTGCTTCTGCGGGCAATCTCGTAAGCACCTTCTTCGGTGATTGGGGTTTTCAGGATGTCTGAGGACCTTAAAACAATTGTCGTCAGCAGTTTTGCATCGTAATAGGCCAGTCGTGAGTTGATCCCAAACCTGGCCCTTAATGGAGCCGTTAACAATCCTGACCTGGTAGTGGCACCAACAAGTGTAAAGGGGTTCAGAGAGATTTGTACCGAACGGGCATTTGGGCCGCTTTCCAGCATGATATCGATCTTGAAATCCTCCATTGCGGAATACAGGTATTCTTCAACCAGTGGGCTCAGACGGTGGATCTCATCAATGAACAGGATGTCGCCAGGTTCCAGATTGGTGAGCAATCCGGCCAGGTCTCCGGGTTTGTCTAAAACCGGTCCGGAGGTGACTTTAATTCCGACTCCCATTTCATTGGCAATGATGTAGGAGAGGGTAGTCTTGCCAAGTCCCGGAGGACCATGAAGTAAAACATGGTCCAAAGGTTCTCCGCGTAACTTTGCAGCCTTTACAAAGATCTTCAGGTTCTCCATGATCTTTTCCTGACCCGTAAAGTCTTCAAATTCCTGAGGGCGCAATACTTTTTCAATATCACGTTCAAAGGGAGTTAAGCTTTCTGAGTTGGGATCAAGATTTTCGTTCATGGGGTAAAGTTAGTATAAAAGGCTTGTAATTGATATTATTTGCTGAATTTGGACGCTACAACAGCTTCTTTAATGCCTTTTGCATAGTTGTAAAATCCTTCTCCGGATTTCACACCTTTGTTTCCGGCAGTCACCATATTGACCAATAAAGGACATGGTGCATATTTAGGGTTTCCGAATCCATCATGGAGCACATTTAAGATGGCCAGACAAACGTCCAGACCAATGAAATCTGCCAGTTGAAGCGGCCCCATCGGATGTGCCATTCCCAGTTTCATCACAGTATCGATCTCTTCCACACCTGCAACACTTTCATATAAAGTATAAATGGCTTCATTGATCATGGGCATCAGAATTCTGTTGGCTACAAAACCAGGGTAATCGTTCACTTCTACCGGAGCTTTGCTCAGTTTGGTCGAAAGGTCCATGACAATGGCAGTCGTCTCATCACTTGTCGCATAACCTCTGATCACCTCTACGAGCTTCATTACCGGAACAGGGTTCATGAAGTGCATGCCAATCACTTTATCTCCTCTGTTGGTCACAGAAGCAATTTTGGTGATCGAGATAGAGGAAGTGTTGCTGGCGAGAATCGCTTCCGGTTTGGCAAAAGTATCCAGGTCTTTAAAGATCTTTAACTTGAGCTCCAGATTTTCTGTCGCCGCTTCCACAATCAGGTCTGCATTGGCTACGCCTTCTGAAAGCTGCGTGAAATTGCTGATGTTTTTTAAGGTATTCGCTTTATCGGCCTCAGTAATGGTGCCTTTAGCGACCTGACGGTCCAGATTTTTTCCGATGGTACTGATGGCACGCTCTAAAGCTTCATTGTTGACATCAATTAAGTTTACCTGATAGCCAAATTGCGCAAAAGTATGTGCGATTCCATTGCCCATTGTTCCTGAGCCAATCACTGCGATGTTCTTCATTTAAGTTTTTTTATGGTAATCAATTATTATGGTGCTAATCTATTGATAATCCATGAACCATCCACCAACTGGTAGTTCAAACGGTCGTGCAGCCTGCTCGGCCTGCCTTGCCAGAATTCAATATGTGTAGGTTCCACCAGATATCCTCCCCAATGAAGCGGGCGTGGAATTTCTTTATCTTTATATTCGGTACTCAGCTGTGCGACTTTCTCTTCCAGGGATTCCCGGTTTGGAATGACACTGCTTTGGGGCGAGGCAGAAGCACCAATCTGACTTCCTGCCGGTCGGGAATGAAAATAGGCGGTAGATTCTTCCGCATCAATTTTACTTACCACACCATCAATGCGTACCTGTCTCTCCAGTTCTGCCCAGAAAAATACCAGTGAAGCCTGAGGGTTTTCCGCCAGGTCCTTTCCTTTATCACTGTCGTAATTCGTGAAGAACACAAAACCATCTTCGTCAAAACCTTTCAGCAGGACGATGCGCGCCGAGGGCTTGCCATCGGAATTCGCCGTAGCAAGTGTCATGACATTGGGCTCGTAGATTTGTGCGTCTACGGCTTCGGTAAACCATTTTTTAAATTGCAGGATGGGATTACTTTCCACATCAGTTTCGGCTAATTCTGCTGAGCGGTATTCCTGTCTTAAATTCTGTAGATTTTCTTTATTCAGCTCCATGTACAAAAATAGGTTTTAGTTTATTTAATTTTATCGCTAAATTTCCGAAATGTTAAGTCGATTAGAGCCATCAGCAGGTAAATTATTAATTTCAGAACCATTCTTAATGGATCCTAATTTTAAGCGTTCTGTAGTTTTTCTTACCGAACATCAGGAGGAGGGAACCGTAGGTTTCATTCTGAACCAGCGCAGTACTTTGCTGCTCAATGATTTAGTGCCCGACTTTACCGGTGATGATTTTCCGGTTTACCTCGGCGGACCTGTAGCAATAGATACGATTCATTTTATCCACAGACGCCATGACCTGATCACAGATGGTGAGGAAATTGCCAAAGGGGTATGTTGGGGTGGTAATTTTGAGACTTTAAAGGTTTTGATCAACAACCATAGCATTAAGCCGGCCGACATCAAGTTTTTTATCGGGTATTCCGGTTGGTCGGGCCCTCAGCTAAAGAACGAAATGAAAGAGAATACCTGGATTGTCTCCGATCAGTTTCATGCTGATGTGGTATTCTCTAACAATGAAGAGGAACTCTGGAAGGAAGTGATCATCAACCTCGGGCCTAAATACGCCCATGTGAGTAATTTTCCCCTGGATCCTAATCTTAATTAATAATTTTCTAGATCTATCGCGCTTTCTTCAATCTTTTTCTTCAGGTCATCTTTGTAAGCCTGCATTTTAGCAGAAAGCTCCGGGCTTGCGGTCGCCAGGATCTGTGCAGCGAGCAGACCTGCATTTTTTGCTGCATTTAAGGCAACAGTAGCTACAGGAATGCCATTTGGCATTTGAAGAATAGAAAGGATAGAATCCCATCCGTCAATAGAGTTGGATGATTTTACAGGAACACCAATCACGGGTAAGGTAGTGATGGAAGCCACCATTCCAGGTAAATGTGCTGCACCACCTGCGCCGGCGATGATCACTTTTAACCCTCTTGATGCTGCATTTTTTGCGTATTCAAACATTCTTTCCGGAGTCCGGTGAGCAGACACAACGGTCATTTCAAATTGGATATCGAATTCTTTTAGGATATCGGCTGCGTCTTTCATGATAGGAAGGTCAGACTTGCTGCCCATAATAATGCCTACTTGTATGCTCATTAGGAAATAACTTTTAGTGTGTTTTTGATGTAATTGGCTTTTTCAATTGCTTTCTCGCGGTTGATGTCTACAATGGTGATGTGACCCATTTTGCGGAAAGGCTTGGTGTATTTTTTACCATAAAGGTGCACGTATACCCCTTCAATGGCCATGATCTTCTCTAATCCCTGGTATTTCGCCACACCATTGTGGTTCTTTTCTCCAAGGAGATTGATCATTACGGCATTGTTGATGGTACGGGTATCACCTAAAGGAAGGTTGAAGATCGCACGTAAATGCTGGTCGAACTGAGAAACATAGTTTCCTTCAATCGTCTGGTGACCGCTATTGTGTGGGCGTGGAGCAAGCTCATTCACCAGGATATCTCCGTTTTTGGTGACGAACATCTCTACTGCCAGCAATCCGGTAATGTTTAGCGAGGAAGCGATGTTTTTTGCAATGGTCTCTGCTTTCTGCTGGATTGCAACAGGATAAGTGGAAGGAGAAATCAGGAACTCTACAAGGTTTGCTTCTGCATTGAATTCCATCTCCACCATTGGGAATGTTTTCACATCTCCGTTAGGGTTTCTGGAAACAATTATGGCTACCTCTTTCTCGAAATCTACCAGTTGTTCGATTAAACATGGGGCATCAAAAGCATTGTCGATCTCCGCCAGGTTATTTATTTTCATTACCCCTTTACCATCATAACCGTCTTTACGCTGTTTCAGCATATAAGGAAATGGAAAATGACTGTTGCGCATGTCTTCTTTGGTATTTACCAGTTGGAATGGCGCAGTAGGAATGTTGTTTTCTTTAAAAAATTGTTTCTGAACACCTTTGTCCTGAATCAAACGGATCACCCTCGATTGCGGATAAACCTGTTTGCCTTCTTTTTCCAGTTGTTCCAGTGCTTCAATATTGACCTTTTCTATTTCAATAGTAATGATGTCTGCCTTTTTGCCGAAGTTATAAACGGTGTCGAAGTCAGTGATAGAACCACATTCAAAGTAGTTTGCGAGGTGTTTACATGGAGCGTCTGGATCCGGATCTAAAATTAAAGTGGTTAAATTATAATTGATGGCTTCTTGTATCAACATCCTGCCCAATTGTCCGCCACCTAATATGCCTAATTTTAAATCACTTATTTGTTTTGCCATATCGATATGAAAAAGTTATGCTTATTTTGCACAAAAATAACAATATAAACGGATTGATGGATGTAGATGCTATAATTATTGGCGCCGGAGCCTGCGGTTTGATGTGTGCGGTTCAGGCTGGCTATTTGGGGAAAAGGGTAATATTGTTGGAAAAAAGCGATAAGCCGGGAGCGAAAATTCTGATTTCCGGTGGAGGCAGGTGCAACTATACCAATCTGTTTGCCACTGATGAACAGTTCATTTCCAATAACAAACACTTTTCCAAATCTGCATTTACCCAATGGACGGTAGAAGATACGATCAGCTTTTTTGAAACTTACGGGATCTCCGGAAAAGAGAAAACATTGGGACAACTTTTTCCTGACGGAAAGAATGCAAAAGACATTGTTGCGGCATTTACCAATATTTGTGAAGACTTTGGCCAGCAGATCATCTGTGATGCGCAGGTCAGTGAAATAGAGCAAACAGCGGCCGGATTTGAGGTCCGCTTTGAGAAAGGCAATAAATCGCGCAGCTTAAAAGCGCCAAAGTTAGTGATTGCCACGGGTGGTTTACCGATTCCCAAAATGGGCGCAACAGATTTTGCATTGCGCTTTGCCAGAAAGCACGATTTGAAGATTATTGAAACCGCACCGGCACTGGTTCCTTTAACCATTACGGGAAAAGACGAAGACTGGTATGCGCAGCTGTCCGGAAATTCGGTTTTCTGCGAAGTGAGTAACGACAGGATCTCTTTTGAGGAGAACATCTTATTTACCCACTGGGGACTGAGTGGCCCTGCAATCCTGCAAATTTCTTCCTACTGGAAAAGAGGAGAGGAGATCAATATTGATTTGCTGCCCAGACAAAACATACTGGAACTGATCGAAGAAGAACGGAGATCCAATGGCAAACTGATGTTGTCGACCTTATTTAACCGGATTTACCCGAAGAAATTTACCGATGCCATGGGTAAATTCCTGCCGGTTGAAAAACAAGTGGCTTCGCTGACAAAAACCGAACTGGAACTCATCCAAAAAACCATCCACCTGTTTAAAGTAAAACCCGCAGGCGATAAAGGTTACGATAAAGCGGAAGTGATGCGCGGAGGAATTGATACGAACGAGTTGTCGTCAAAAACGCTGGAATGTAAACGTATTCCCGGCTTATTTTTTGGCGGGGAATGCGTCGATGTAACCGGATGGCTTGGCGGATATAATTTTCAATGGGCCTGGGCAAACGGTTACGTGATTGCTCAAAATATTTGATACCATAAATAAACGAACAACACGATGGATAAGCATAACAAAATGATCAGCACCGTTTGTCTTTTAGTGGTGCTTATCCTGTCTTCTTTAGTTGTTTCTTCTGTTAAGGCTACCGCACAGGAGAATTTTAATGTCGTGGTTTCTATAGCTAAGGGAGACTTAAATAAAGATTTGCTGCCAGATTCTGTAGTCGTTACTCAGGATACTACCGCCGATACTTCCCCTTATCGCCTGGAGATCTTTTTCGCCAAAAAGGGGGGAGGACATCAACTAAACATCCGCACTGATAAAGCGATTAACGAACAGTTTCCTAATGGTAAAGATGGATACAGGGATGGGTATGGGTTTTCCAAGGTTACCATCAAAAGGGGGGTGATTGATCTGCACTGCCAGTTGATCAGAGGATACTTCATACATAAATTCCGTCATCAAAATGGGAATTTTGAATTGATAGGGTACAGTTACAGAACTGTGAATCCCCTGGGCGTAAGTTTTGCAGACTTTAACCTGTCCACAGGCATTTACCTGGAAACAGTGGAATATGATGATCGGGAGCAAAAAGGAACGAAGAACAGGAAAATCATTAAGGTTCGCCCCCTTCCAAAATTGCAGGACTTTGTGCCTTATTCTAATGACTTGTATTGATCGGTCATTGCCTTTTTAAGGTGTTCTTTTGCCCGGAGAGCTTTCTAAAAAAGGTAATAAAATAAAATACCCCCCTGCTTTTCATCCCCGAATCTTTGCTGAAGGGCAAATCTTCGAATGTCTTCAAAACAGAGGGGTTTTTATTTTAAAACAGCTATCGCACCATCGCATGATGCCTATAAACATGATTAAAATAAAAGATAGGCAAGTCTGGAGGGCTCTGGCTTTCGCTGGTTCAGGAGTAATATACTGTGTAATATTTCAAAAAAAAAGAGCGTGTTCTGAAAAGACATCGAAAGATTTTGCCGCCCTTCAGCGTGCAAAAGATTTCAGTCTTTGAAGAATTTGCTCTTTTTTTAAGAACAGCTTAATTCCATATAGCCATTCTCTCTAAGTTCGATTAATCGCAGTTAGGAATGGTATAGGTCCAGGTCTCAGCAATTCCTGTTGGAAAGCTATAAATCATTCCTTTACCCATTTCAAACCAAAGCTTGCCGCGAAGTTTTTCACGGCTACCGATTTCATTCATCGAGAGGCTATCATAGATTCTGCCATTGATCACTACATATTTGATCTTTTCAGAATTCCTGATGTCATTCAAAGGGTTGGCGTCCATTACGATAAGATCTGCCAGTTTACCAGTTTCCAATGAACCGATTTCCTTATCCATACCAAGGTATGCCGCACCGTTTAAAGTCGCACTGCGAATGGCTTGTAGCGGAGTCATTCCTCCCTGTACCAACATCCACAATTCCCAGTGTGCACCTAATCCCTGAATTTGTCCATGAGCACCAAGGTTAACCTTTGTTCCCCCGTCTGCAATTTGTCTAACGGCTTTGGCCACTTCGATATGTCCGTAATCTCCATATTCTGAAGTTGTCCTTCTTCTGGCACGGGCATCAATAATTGCGCGTGGCGTAAATGCCATCAGTCTTTCATTTTCCCATACATTGGTACGGTCATACCAGTAGTTTTCTCCCCATTGGCTGCCATAACTTACGATTAAGGTTGGCGTATAGGCTACATTTGTATTGTTCCAGAAAGAAGTCACATCCTTATAAACCGGTGCTACAGGAATGCTGTGTTCAATTCCCGTATGTCCGTCGGCTACCATATTCATATTGGTGAAAAAGGTAGATCCTCCTTCGGGTACAACTTCCATTTTTAATTGTCTGGCTGCTTCCAGGATTTGCTGACGCTGATCCCTTCTTGGCTGATTGTATGATTTTACTGAAAATGCACCTACTGCTTTTAACCTTCTAAGGTGGGAAAGGGCATCGTCAAGGCTATTGATTACGACTTTGAAATCTCCGTCTGCACCGTATAAGATTGAACCCGTAGAGTATAAACGCGGGCCTACCATTCTTCCTGCTTTTAACATTTCAGCCTGACTGAACACCATTTCTGTATTGGAAGACGGATCATGTGAAGTGGTTACGCCAAAGGCGAGGTTGGCCATGTACGACCAGTCCTGTTGCGGTGAAATCCCATCCGGACTGGTTCTTAAATGCGCATGCACATCTACAATGCCCGGCATAATGGTTTTTCCCGTTACATCAATTACTCTGGCCTGATCAGGAATGGTCATTTCTGCGGCTTTTCCGATGGCAATAATTTTATTGTTCTCGATCAGAATTGTACCTTCTTCAATCACTTCATCACCTTTCATGGTCACGATTCTGGCTCCTTTTAAGGCAAGTAATCCGGTTGGTGCATCACTTTTAAGTTTCAGTCCAATAGAAATACCAGCGGTATCCGGTTTCCGGACAGACTGGTTTCCTGAATCTGTGAAATTAAATGCACTGCTGATCTCTCTGCTGAAATATTGCTCTCCTAAAGTCCAGAAGAGCTTCTGACTGTCATTGCTCCAGTGGATATAAGTACCGCCATCAGCAGTTACCCTGGTTAAAGGGATCGATTTGTTGGTAGAAGAAAGCTCCAGGGGAGTTCCAACTGTTACCATTGGGGTGATGTATACATTAAACAACTCGGTAAAGGCCATCCATTTGCCATCCGGACTTGGGGTAAACTGCGTCACATAAGTAGAAGTATAATGTGTTCTTTCATTTCCGCCATTCAGGTCGACACTTTTAAATGCCCTTTTCCCGCCTTCATTTCCCTGGAAATAAATGCGGGTATCGTCGGTGTTGAATTGTGGTTTAATACCATTGTCAGAAACCAGGGTTTTTGCGCCGCCATTGGCCGGCATGATAAAGATTCCTGTTCCCCGGCCATAGGCATACCCCAGCACATCATTCCCGATGCCTTTTCTGAAAATAATTTTATCGCCTTTATTGGAATAGGAAGGGGAGTAGTAAAACCCTTTTTCGTCGGTTAGGCTAATCGTCTTTCCTGATTTCAGGTCTGTTCTTTTGATTGCTCCCTTTAGCTCATCATTCCAGGTGGTATAAATCACATATTTTCCGTCGTTGCTGATTTTAGGCTCAAATTCGAAGTCGATCCCATTGCTTACCCTTTCCGGAGTTCCGTTGGGCAATTCTTTTTTATATAAAAATCCGGCAGCATTAAAAACCACCATTTTGCCATCTGCGGAGGTGGTGAGCTGACGGATCATTTTTACATTGAACTCACTGCTGTAGACATTATGAGGGAAGTGCAAGGCCTGCTGAACAGTTTGACTGCTGTTTACCCTGAAAGGGATTTCGTTCGTAGTCAGTGTGGCCAGGTCTATTTTCTTGATTTTTCCTTTCGCATAAAAGACCAGGCTTTTGGCATCCGGAGTCCAGGCATAGTTTGGGTAAACCCCAAAGATAGCCCAGGTTTCCTGCTGATCGTGAGAAAGGTCTTCATAAACTGGCCATTCCTCGCCGGTGCGCAAATTTTGAATATACATTACCGACTTTAAGCGGACACGTTTTATGTAGGCCATCAGTTTACCATCAGGAGATATTTGTGGTCTTGCAGCGCCACCTTGCTGCGCAATCAGGTTGCTGAGCTTTCCGGTGGTCATGTCCAGCTGACGGATGGCATAGATCAAGCCATTCGGGTCCTTACTGTACTCGAAATTTGGTCCCGGTGCCATGTCTTCACTGAAATAAAGATACCTGCCATTGGGACTAACATTGGGCTCTCCGGCATCCTGCTGGTCATTTTTTCTCTTGGTCAGCTGTACGCCTTCTCCACCATAAATGCTGTACATCCACATTTCTCCTGCACCCAGGGAACGGGATCCTGTAAAATGTTTTCTGGCTACCAGGTATTCACTGTTTGGGGTCCAGGTGGCATTGTTCAGGAGGCGGAAGCTCTCTTTGGTCACCTGTCTTTTATTGGAACCATCGCGGTTCATGATCCAGATGTTATCTGCACCATTCTTGTCACTGGTATAGGAAATGTATTTGCCATTCGGGCTGAAACGGGGCTGAATGTCCCAGGCGATACCACCGCTAAGTAAGACTGCTGAGCCACCTGTAATGGGCATAATGTAAATATCGCCCAGCAAATCAAAAACGATATCTTTACCATCCCCGCTAACATCGAGGTTCATCCAGGTTCCTTCATCAGTATCGATACTGAAATTTTTTGTAGGACCCTGGTATTTTTCAATGTCCCATTTCTTTTCCTGGGAAATCTTTTCCTGAGAAAATGCGGAATGAAAAATGGACAGGAAAAATAGGGGGAGTAACAATTTCTTCATAGCGGCGTGTCGTATAAATTAGCCCGCAATTTAATAATATCAGTTCATTTTTATAGTTTTGATGAGTAACCTTTTTATGAGTGAAGCCGAGATACTAAAAAGATACTGGGGATTCGATTCTTTCAGACCATTACAGTCAGACATTATCAGTTCCGTTTTAAATGGCCATGATACCCTGGCATTGCTACCCACAGGAGGAGGTAAATCCCTTTGTTTCCAGATACCTGCATTGGTAAAGGAAGGAATATGCATTGTCATTTCCCCGCTGATCGCATTGATGAAAGATCAGGTCGAAAACCTGAAAGCGAAGGGGATTGAAGCAGTCGCAATTTATGCAGGGATGGGAAAAAGAGAGATCGACATCCTGCTCGACAACTGCATTTATGGGAAAATAAAGTTTTTATACCTCTCTCCGGAACGATTATTATCAGAAATTGTACGGGTTCGGATTTCTTATATGAATGTGAACCTGATTGCCGTGGATGAGGCACATTGTATTTCGCAATGGGGGTATGATTTTAGGCCTCCTTATCAGCAGATTGCAGAGATCAGGGAGATCCACCCTAAAGTGCCGGTATTGGCGCTTACTGCTACGGCAACCCAATTTGTACGTGCAGACATTATCGAGAAATTAAAATTTACCGCGCCCAAGGTATTTGTTCAGAGTTTTGAACGTAAGAACCTGAGTTATGTGGTACTGGATAAAGAAGATAAATATAAAAAACTGATCGATATTGTCAGGAATGTGAAGGGGACAGGTCTGGTCTACGTCCGGAATAGGAGAGAGACCGCAGAAGTGGCATCTTTCCTGATGAGAAACCAGATTGCTGCGGATTTTTATCATGCGGGAATACCTAGAGAAGAACGTTTCCGGAAACAGGAAGATTGGAAAAAGAATAAGATCAGGGTAATGGTGGCTACGAATGCCTTCGGAATGGGGATCGATAAAGCGGATGTCCGTTTTGTGGTGCACCTGGATTTGCCGGAAAGCCTGGAAGCCTATTATCAGGAGGCGGGGCGTGCCGGAAGGGATGAACAAAAGGCCTACGCGGTATTGCTGGCCAATAAATCCGACCAGATGGCTCTAAAGGCCAAGTATGCGGATCATTTCCCAACAGTAGAAGACATTAAAAAAACATACCATTACCTCGGTAATTATTTCCAGCTGGCTTTTGGTGCCGGAGAAGGGCTGACCTTTAATTTTGACCTGGCAGATTTTTGTAAAAGGTTTAATGTGGGGGTCATCAAAACGATGGCTGCCCTGAAATTTTTAGAACATGATGGCTATCTGACTTTGTCGGAAAACATTTTTTTGCCCTCAAGGGTATTGTTTATAGCTTCGCATGAGGATGTGTACCGCTTTCAAATAGAAAATGCAGGATACGATCCATTGATCAAGGCCATTTTAAGGTCTTATGGAGGGGCATTTGATCAATATGTGAAAATTGAGGAAAATGAAATCGCCAAAAAAGTAGGCTTGTCCTTTAGTACGGCAAAGAAGATGATCAGCAACCTGGAAGAACAGGGATTACTGTCGTATTTGCCGCAGTCCGACCAGCCGCAATTACAATATATTCGTCCCAGGGTTGATTTTGTCCACATGGATATCGATGTGAAATACATCAAACTGAGGAAAAAGATTCAATTGGATCAGATCAATGCGGTGCTGGCCTATACCGAACATGCCGAATGCCGGAATGTCCAGTTGCTGAGGTATTTCGATGAACCTAATGCCGATAAATGTGGCGTTTGTGATGTTTGTCTGGCGGAAAAGAAGGAGGATGATCTCGACCAGTTGTCGGACCGCATCGACTTTGAGCTGATGAAGCTCCTGCAAACGCAGACACAAACGATCGAAGACCTGGTGACCGGCCTCAAATCCGGCAATGAAAATCAAAAGCTGGAGCGGATCCGCGAATTGCTGGATGCCGGAAAAATTAAAACTGACGGTAAAAACTATTATCTTTAAATTGCAACAAATCAATATACCTATGAAGAAATTAAACCTTATTGTGCTCGCTTTCCCTGTTTTATTGGCGGGATGTACTGCTGAATGTGTGAAAGATTCCGGAATTCAGACGAGTAAAGTGGTCGAGCTGAAAAGCTATGATAAAATCAAAGTGAGCGGAACAATTAAGTTGGTTTTGACCCAGGACAGTACCTACAATGTGAAGATTCAGGCAGATTCAAATGTGATGGGCCACATCAGGTCGAGGGTAAGCGGATCTGAACTGGAGCTGAAACTGGAAGATGGCAGCTATTGCGGAACAGATTCTGTTGTGGTTTATGCAGGGATTGGTGAGTTGACGGAGCTGAATACCAGTGGAATGGTGCGGGTAATTGGTGAAGGGCCTGTATACGTAAAAGACCTTAAAATGGACCTGAGTGGAAGTTCTGACGTGAAATTAAACATCAGTGCCAGTAAGGTGACCACGAAAATTGACGGTGTAGGTAAGCTGACTTTGAGTGGTCAGACCGGAACCCATGTGTTAAAAACCAGCGGAACCTCTAAAGTGGAAGCCTTTGACTTTGTGGCAGGCATCTATGACATCACTGTGGATGGAACAGGAAAAGCCAATATCAATGTATTGAACGATTTGAAAGTGAAGACCTCTGGATCGAGTGAAATTTATTATAAAGGAAATCCAAAGAATGTGGATGAGAAAAAATCAGGTGCTGCTAAGCTGGAGAAAGTAAACTAGCTGTAATTGCCGTTTTTTAGCTATTTTAGTTGCCTTATTTAATACATGGAACAAAAAAACGACAAGAAAGTTATTCAGTCATGGGCCTTCTTTGACTGGGCAAATTCTGCTTATAACTTAGTCATCACCTCTACTATTTTTCCTACTTATTATACCATTATTACGACGACTTCGGCGCATGGCGATCAGGTGACTTTCTTTGGGTTTAAGTTTACAAATACGGCTTTATCGAATTATGCCCTTTCCCTGGCTTACCTGATCATGGTGATCTTGCTGCCCATTCTATCCGCTACTGCGGATTATAGAGGGAACAAGAAAATCTTTATGAAGTTCTTCACCTATATTGGTGCGATTGCCTGTATGGGGCTGTTTTTCTTTAAGCTGGAAACGCTGGAGCTGGGGATCATCTGTTTCGTTATTGCAGCAATGGGGTATATCGGAGGGGTGTTGTTCAATAACGCTTACCTACCTGAAATTGCAACCAAAGACCAGCAGGACCAGGTGAGTGCAAAGGGCTATGCTTATGGTTATGTGGGTAGTGTTTTACTGCAAATCATTTGTTTTGTCTTTGTCCTGAAACCTGAACTTTTTGGCATTACTGATGGCTCATTACCGGCGAGGCTGTCTTTTCTTCTGGTCGGAATCTGGTGGATTGGTTTTGCACAAATCCCTTTTCGTCACCTGCCTGCAGGGAGTCCTAATTATACGGCAATTAATAAAAATCTGGTACATAGTGGCTTTGAAGAACTGGGAAAAGTATGGCGGCAACTGAAAGGGATGCAAGTCATGAAACGCTTCCTGCTGGCTTTTTTCTTTTATTCCATGGGCGTGCAGACGATTATGCTGGCTGCGGCCGGATTTGGTGAGAAGCTGCTGCATCTGGGAAGCGAGAAACTGATCGCAGTAGTGCTGATCATTCAGCTGATTGCGATTCCGGGTGCTATGGGCATGTCTAAAATGGCGAAAAAGATCGGTAACGTGCGGGTACTGATTCTGGTCATTGTGATTTGGGTGCTGACCTGCACTTGCGCTTATTTTGTGAGCAATGAGTATGAGTTTTATGCCCTCGCAGGTGTAGTTGGCCTGATTATGGGTGGTGTTCAGTCGTTGTCCAGGTCTACTTATTCTAAATTTATTCCTGAAAATACACCAGATACGACATCATTTTTCAGTTTTTACGACGTAACAGAAAAACTGGCCGTCGTGATCGGACTCTTTAGTTTTGCCTATATTGAAGAGCAAACGGGCGACATGCGCAATTCTGTACTGGCATTGGGCGCGTTTTTTGTTTTAGGATTGATATTTTTGCTACTCCTTAGGAAAGTAGCACCAAAAATGGTTAAAGGTTAACCATCATACATTTTAATAAGACCAATAGATACACATGAAGATAGAATTATTTGTTCCTTGCTTTGTTGATCAGTTATATCCTGAGACAGCATTTAATACGATAAAGCTATTAGAGAAAGCGGGTTGTGAGGTGTTTTATAATTCTGCCCAGACTTGCTGCGGACAACCGGCGTATAATGCGGGATACTGGGAGCAGGCGAAAGAAACAGGAACGAAATTCCTGAACGATTTTTCGGAAACAGATTATATTGTCGCCCCTTCGGCTTCCTGTGTCGGGATGGTAAAGAATGGGTTCAGTGATTTGTTTACCAATACCATTGTTCATAATAAATGCAGAAATATACAATCCAATATATTTGAGCTTTCAGATTTCCTGGTCAATGTGCTGAAAAGAGATTATTTCGGGGCAGAGCTGGATGGAAAAGCAGTATATCATGACTCCTGCAGCGGACTGAGAGAATGTAAGATCAAAGAAGAACCGAGGCTATTGCTGTCTAAAGTTCATGGCCTGGAAATGGTAGAAATGAAAGATACCGATATGTGCTGCGGTTTCGGGGGTACATTTTCCGTGAAATTCGATGCGATTTCTTCTGCGATGGCAGAGCAAAAGGTAAACAACGCACTGGAGCAGGGAGCGGAGTATGTGATTTCCACAGACCTTTCCTGTCTGATGCATTTACAGGGATATATCGATAAAAATAACATCCCTTTAAAAACAATGCATTTAGCGGATGTTCTGGCGAACGGATGGTTAGAATATTAGTTTTAGGCGGCATTACCTGAATAACCCGGAGAAATATTGAACTATAAACGCTATATTTGCTCTTAGACGATGAGAGCATCTCTAGTTGTTTGCAGTAATGTTTTATTACACGTAAAATAAAAGTTATTGTAAATGTTTATAAATCAATTAATTCACTAAAATCATAGTTGTAGATGATTAACATTACATTACCTGACGGCTCCAGTCGTCAGTACGAAAAGGGCACAACTGCCCATCAAATTGCACTCTCTATTTCAGAGGGATTAGCGCGCAACGTTTTAGCAGCCGAAGTTAACGGTGAAATCTGGGATTCTTCAAGAGCGATTGAAGGAGATGCTTCTGTGAAGTTGTTAACCTGGAATGATACTGCTGGTAAAGCTACTTTCTGGCATTCTTCTGCACACATTATGGCGGAAGCATTGGAGGCTTTGTATCCGGGTACAAAATTCGGTATAGGTCCTGCAATCGAAACCGGTTTCTATTATGATGTAGATTTCGGCGACAGAGAGTTTTCATCGGATGATTTCAAGACCATTGAAGCCAAGATTTTAGAACTGGCCAAGCAGAAAGAAGTTTTTGTTCGGGAAAGTGTTTCTAAAGCGGATGCGATCAAGTATTTTACAGAAAAAGGCGATGAGTACAAGCTGGACCTGTTAGAAGGTCTGGAAGATGGAAAAATTACGTTCTATAACCAGGGACAGTTTACTGACCTTTGTCGTGGGCCACACATTCCAAATACCGGTTTTGTTAAAGCCGTTAAATTGATGAATGTTGCTGGTGCTTATTGGCGTGGTGATGAAACAAAAAAACAGTTAACCCGTATTTATGGGGTTACTTTCCCTAAGGCAAGTGAGCTGACTGAGTACCTTCATATGATTGAAGAGGCGAAGAAAAGAGATCACCGTAAATTAGGTAAGGAACTGGAATTGTTTGCTTTCTCTGAGAAAGTAGGAATGGGCTTGCCATTGTGGTTACCGAAAGGTGCTGCATTGCGTGAACGTCTGGTTCAGTTTTTAACTAAAGCACAAGGTAAAGCCGGATACGAGCAGGTAGTTACCCCTCATATTGGTCATAAGAACCTGTACATTACTTCAGGTCACTATGAGAAATATGGTAAAGATGCTTTTCAACCGATCAAAACTCCGCAGGAGGGAGAGGAGTTTTTCCTTAAACCGATGAACTGTCCTCACCATTGTGAGATTTATAAAGTTAAACCACGTTCTTATAAAGACCTTCCTTTGCGTTTTGCAGAGTTTGGAACAGTATATCGTTATGAGCAGAGCGGAGAGCTTCACGGGCTGACAAGAGTTCGTGGGTTTACTCAGGATGATGCCCATTTATTCTGTCGCCCGGACCAGGTAAAAGAAGAGTTCAAGAAAGTGATCGACCTGGTATTGTACGTGTTTAAATCTTTGGGTTTCAACGATTACATTGCACAGGTGTCTTTAAGAGATGCGGAGAACAAATCGAAATATATTGGTTCTGATGAGAACTGGCATCTGGCTGAATCTGCGATCATTGAAGCTGCTGCAGAAAAAGGTTTACCTACTGTAGTTGAATACGGTGAAGCGGCATTTTATGGTCCGAAGTTAGACTTTATGGTGAAGGATGCTTTGGGAAGGAAATGGCAGTTGGGAACAATTCAGGTGGATTACAATTTACCGGAGCGTTTTGAACTGGAATATACCGGAAGCGATAACCTGAAACACCGTCCGGTGATGATCCATAGGGCCCCATTTGGCTCGCTGGAGCGTTTTATCGCGGTATTGATCGAACATTGCGCAGGTAATTTCCCATTATGGCTTTCGCCTGAACAGTTTATCATTCTGCCGATCTCCGAAAAATATGAAGATTATGCGAAAAAAGTTTCAGATGAACTAAATAATTCCGATATTCGCGGTTTGATTGACTTTCGGGATGAAAAAATCGGACGGAAAATCAGAGACGCAGAGGTTAAAAAAATACCTTACATGCTGATTATCGGTGAAAAAGAGATGGCAGAAGGAAAGGTATCAGTGCGTAAACATGGTGAGGGAGATTTAGGAGAAATGACTCAGCAGGAGTTTAGTGAATTATTAATCAAAGAAATAACAATTTAAATAGTATATAAATTTGGCATTAGGCAGACCAGGATTTAACAGGGGACCACGTCCTCCTTTTAAGAAAAAAGAAGCAGAACATAATATTAATCAGTTTATCAGAGCTCAGGAGGTTAGATTAGCTGGAGATAATGTTGAACCGGGGATCTATCCTTTGGCAAAAGCTTTAGCCCTTGCCGACGAATTGGAATTGGATCTGGTTGAGATTTCTCCAAATGCAGTGCCTCCGGTATGTAGGATCATTGATTACAGTAAGTTTGTTTACGAGCAAAAGAAAAAGCAGAAAGAGATTAAAGCAAACGCAAAACAGACCGTAATTAAGGAGATCCGTTTCGGTCCTAATACCAACGATCACGATTTTCAGTTCAAACTGAAGCACGCGGTTAGTTTCCTGGAGAACGGGGAGAAGGTTAGGGCTTACGTACACTTTAAAGGTAGAGCAATTGTTTACAAAGAGCAGGGAGAGATTCTCTTACTGAAATTTGCACAGGCGCTTGAAGATATCGGTAAAGTGGAGTTATTACCTAAGTTAGAGGGCAAGCGTATGTTTTTAACGCTGGCTCCAAAAGTTGCTAAAAAATAAATAAATTACATAAATAAACACAGGTTATGCCAAAAATGAAAACCAATTCCAGTGCTAAAAAGCGTTTTTCGCTTACTGGAACAGGTAAAATCGCAAGGAAGAATGCCTACAAAAGCCACATCTTAACTAAGATGTCGACTAAACGTAAGCGTAATTTGGGTCACACTTCAATGGTGTCCGCAGCTGATATGGGCAACGTTAAGCGTATGCTTGCCATCGGTAAATAATTAAATTTTTAACCAGGTACCCGGTAGTAAGTTTGCTGTAATACGCAACACCGTTTATCAAAAAACAACACACTATGCCACGTTCGGTAAACGCAGTAGCTTCGAGAAGAAGAAGGAAAAAAGTCCTTAATATGGCCAAAGGCTATTGGGGATCAAGAAGTAAGGTTTTCACCATTGCTAAAAATACGGTAGAAAAAGGTTTGCAATATGCATACCGTGACCGTAAAGTTAAGAAAAGAGAATTCCGTGGATTATGGATTCAACGTATCAACGCTGGAGCACGTCAACATGGTATTTCTTACTCTCAACTGATCGGTAAATTAGCTACTAAAAACATCGGTTTAAACCGTAAAGTTTTAGCTGATTTAGCAATGAACCATCCTGAAGCTTTCAAAGCTGTTATTGATGCAGTAAAATAGATCGTAAGATTATTTTAATAAAGAAAAAGGGAGCAATTAGCTCCCTTTTTTTATGCGCGGTATTTTTCTTAGAAAAGAAGGTTATCCCCGGCTTTTTGTACACTTTCCTTATCCAGGTTTTCCAGTTGAGGAATTCTTCCCAGGACGGGGATGCCGGAATAGGTCGTGATGTAACGCTCCGATTCTTCATTGGCCGGACCATTGAAAATAAGGCCTTCTACCTCGATTCCCTTTGATTTCAGTACTTCCAGGGTAAGAAGGGTATGGTTGATACTGCCCAGATAGTTCTGGGAAACGACAATCACTTTTGCAGATAAGCTTTTAATGAGGTCAAGGATCAGTTCCTGTTCGTTGATCGGAACCATTAAACCACCTGCACCTTCAATCACCAAATGATTGCTGGTTTCCGGAGCTTTAATTGCTGCCGTAGATAGGGTTATACCATCTATTCTTGCGGATAAATGAGGGGAAAGCGGTTGGGTAAGTTTGAACTGCTCCGGATGGATCACCGTTTTCTGGTTGCTGATGAGTTGTGCCACAGACAGGCTGTCGCTATTGTCCAGGTCTCCGGATTGAATGGGTTTCCAGTAATCTGCCTGTAGCTTTTCCGTCAGGATGGCACTCACTATTGTTTTTCCGATACCTGTTCCGATTCCGGTGATAAAATAAGTTTTATTCATGTTGTTTTAATAAGACCAGCTGACTGATCAGGGTTTGAATTTCTTCATTACTATTATAGGTATGCAGGCAGATCCTTAGCCGTTCACTTCCTTTAGGAACCGTAGGGCTTAATATTGCACGGACATCCAGCCCTTTTTGCTGAAGGCTTTCTGCTGCAGATTTTGCTTTGATACCACTGTTGTAAAGAACAGTTTGAATACTGCTTTCACTTGGTTTATGTGCTATTCCGGCAATTTCCACGGCCTGGCTATACTGTTTGATCCTTTCGGTAATAATGGGTGTATGGTCTGTTTCTGCAAGCAATTGATAGGCGGCATGAATGCTGACTATACTATGCAGGGGCGCGGCAGTGGTATAGATAAAGGACCTGGCAAAATTAATCAGGTATTCGCGCAGGGCAGGACTTCCGAGCACAATTGCCCCATGACAACCTAAAGCTTTTCCAAAGGTGACAACCCTGGCAAATACTTCCTGTTCCAGTCCGAGTTCCTGAACCCTTCCTGTTCCATAATTTCCGAAGATGCCTAAGGCATGTGCTTCATCGACAATCAGGTTTGCGCCGTAATGCTTACAACAGGCATTAATGGCTGCTAATGGAGCAAGATCCCCATCCATAGAATAAACACTTTCTACGAGCACATAAATGTTTCCAGTAGCCAGTTTCAGTTTGGCTTCCAGTGCTGCTATGTCATTGTGTTTGAAGGTATACCTGCTGGCATGGCTCAGGCGGGCCCCGTCGATCAGACTGGCATGAATGAGTTCATCAGAGATGATGGTGTCTCCACGCTGTGCTAAGCTCGAAATCAGGCCAATGTTGGCATCGTACCCGGAGTTAAAAATCAGACCGCTTTCTGCATCATGAAATTTGGCGATCATCGCTTCTGTTTCCTCTGTAAAGACATGATTTCCGCTGAGTAACCTGGAACCACCTGATCCGGTGCTCAGATTGGGAATTTGGAGGAGCAGGGCCTCTATGTGGTTTTTCAGTACAGCTGATCTGGAGAAGCCCAGATAATCGTTGGAGCAAAAGTCTACAGGCAAATGGAGTCTGGATAGTTTTCTCAGTGATCCGCTATCCGCTCTGGCTTGTAAACGCTCTTGTATAAACTGCGCTGCTTTGTTCATAGGGGTCAAAAATAAAGAAAGCAGGAGGAACCTGCTTTCTTTATTTTGATTTTATGACAAATCACCGTTTCCGGTTGGTTAAGCTGATGTATTTCTCCTTAATTTTTGTTGAGCTGTGAGATCGATTTCTGCATTTGCGCCATCATGCTGCTCAGCGTTTCAATGGAAGGTTCAGGTGTAGGGTCGGGAAGGGTGGAAGAGATAAAAGCCTTGGCTTTCCATATTTCCAGAATTTCATCCGAAGCAATGGTATAAGGATCGTAGATCTTGTTATCAGAGATCAGCTTCAATTCTTTGTTTTCCTTAAAGCGGTTTCCTGCTCTCTTATAAACTACACCTTCGTTTTTGCTGATGACGATATAGGTTTCTCCGGTTTTCACATCATTCCAGTTGTCCAGGTATTCCGCAAGGATGATACTTCCCGACTGGATCGGCAACATGGAATCTCCCAGGATTTCGAAAGCCCTGAAAGTTCCCTGTTTTAAGAAAGGGAGCGGGAGCTGAAACTTAGGCAGGTCCTTGATGTATTCCGGATCAGAGAATCCGTTCAGGTAGCCGGCACTGGCTTTCACCGGAACCATTTCTATGTTCTCATTGTCGTCCTTATCCACAGAAATGCTGAGAATTCTAAGGTTGGAACCCTGGCTTTTTGGCTTGGGTTTCCAGTTATCGTTTATATTTTCGTTAATAAACTCATCTATCGTGAGGTCAAAATATTCTGCTATTTTTTTTAGCAAATCATATTTAGGCTCAGCCCTGTCTTCTTCGTACGCTCCGATGAGCGATCTCTTAATACCCATGGCATCAGCGAATTGCTGCTGTGTGTGGCTTTTTTTCTTTCTTAGGTATTTCAGGTTGGAGGAAATATTTGACATAAAATAAAAGTTTAATATTTATTTGTTTTTACTAATATTGTTAGTATTATTGTACCAATAAAGTTAGTAATATTTATTCGAATACCAAATAGCTGTACTAACTAAATTAGTTTATATCATTTAATCCTTTAGTCATGAAGAAATTTGTATATATCGTAACTGATAGAAACCGCAAGAGTTTACATGTTGGAATGAGTTCTGATTTAATTAAGACGCTTGATTTTTATAAGCAGATGCCTAGTTTATTTTTTGATTGCGGCGAGCAGCTGACCAGATTGGTTTATTTCGAAGAGTTCAAAACTGAAGCTCAGGCATTGAGCCGGTTTAAGGTCATCAGCAGGTTTACCAGAATGCAGAAGGAGCGGATGGTGAGGGCTTGTAACCCCAATTGGATTGATCTGACGATCGGATTGGATTTTGAACACATCATCAGCAGCAAGAAGCTGACGAACCAGGTGAATCTCCCCTTTATTCTATCATAGATTTTGAACCGGGACACCCCAACCGTTTGCCGGGGTGTTCCGTTCAAATGATTTTACCAGCCTGGGGCAAAGGTTAACCCAAATACACCGGCTTTAACGTCTTTACGTTGTAATGGAAAAGCATAGTAAGGTTCCAATACAAAATAACCAAATACATTGACCCTTAAGGATACACCAAAGCTGATCGCAGGGACGCGCTCATTGGTTACCTGTTCCAGAATAGGGTCACCTGCAGCATCTACTTTTGGATTTCCCTGAGCATCTTTTCCAGGTTGTGTGGTGTAGCTCGGCTGACTTTTGAATACGATCTTATTGCCCTGATTCCAGGCCAATCCTGCATCGAAGAAAAAGTTAAGGTCAGTAAACAGGAACTTGGAAGGGATTTGTGCTAACTTCTTAGGACCTGTAAAGGGCAGGCGGACCTCAAAATTGAAAACGGCCACTTTATTTCCTGACAATTGGTTAATGTCAAAATCTCCGCTGGTAGAGTTGCGGCTTTTATAGAATGAATTCGCTTCGTAGCCTCGGATGAAATAAGGATACCCGATAAATAGTGGATAAAGTCTTTCTCCATCTTTACCGATTCTCATATAGTTGAATGTTCTGGCAGCAATGGTAAATGGTTTCAGTCGGACATACTTCCTGGCATCCAGGGAAAGGGCGTAAAATTTATAATCGCCAAAATATTGTTCAACACCCACGCGGTACCTGAATCCATCCAGAGGAGAGGTAATACCCATAATGGAATTGTCGCCTACAAATGAGGCATTGGCCTGCATAATGGTAAATGAATTTAGCGAAAAGCCCAGTTCTCTGGAAGCTTGTGCTGTAGGAATCCGTTTTTTATCTGATCCAAGATAACCTCCGCTGATGCCGCCACCAAGGTCTTCATAATAATTGCTGAAACGGTCTACGCGATAGCTATAACGGGAGAAAGCACCACCCAATTCAAATCGGTGTACTTTATTAAATGGATAGGCACCAAATACCTGTAACTGTTCTTCAAAAGTACGAATGATATTGGTGCGGTCGTTGAATACGTTGACTTTTCCATTGCGCCCATCCAGTTGTTCGGCCGCTACATCTCTGAAACCTGATACATATGGGGAATGGGAAATGGCTGCACCCCAGTTGATTCTGCTCGACTGGTTAATGTAACCTACCAGACCACCGAAATCATAGATCTCTCCATTGATGGCAAGGTTCGCAATGATTTGATTCTTACCAAGAATATCACTGAAACGTCCGGAAATACCACCCTGTACGCCTGTTCCAAAGCGACTGGTAGAAACGCCTACTCCGCCACTATTGGCCAGGTAATCCAGTTTGAACTTAGGTCTGTAAGGAACCAGTCTCATAGAGTCTGTGATCGTTTTTTCGAAACGCTCAAAATTTGCAAGATTGGAGTTCACGATGTCTACGCCCAGATTCTCCATAGGAGGGAGGACTGCCGCATCAAAATTTACCTCATTTGCATCTACGGCCTTTGACCTGAAGTTGCTCAGTGGGGAATTGTATAAAGTATAGCGTTGTGAACGGTAATAACTGTACACAATATCGTCATTTCTGGAAACGGACATCGCCGGAGAGAATTCCGTGATTCCGCTGATCCCTGTAAAATAGTCGGTCAGCTGTTTTACCTTTTTATCAGAAAGGTTATACTCGTACATATTTCTGAAACCATCTCTGTTGGAAAGGAAGAAAATCCTGTTACTATCTCCGGAGAACTGTGCATTTAAATTGTTGGCACCGGCAAATACCGGAACATCGGTCAGGGTTTTAGTTTCGATGTCATAGATCGTCAGGTTGATCGGATGAACAGCGGTATTCGCATTTTTAGACATCGAAGCCCTGTCGGAAGAGAAGACGATCTTCTTTCCATCTGGTGCATAATTCGGCGCATAATCGGAATAATTGTCGTTGGTAATCTGAGTCACCTGTTTTGTTTTCAGGTTGTAAGAGAAGATGTCACTCTGGCCTTCCACCATACCTGAAAAGGCAATGTCATCGCCATTGGCGGCCCACGACAGGTTTCCAAACTGCGTCACTTCGCCCATTGGCGCACGGAGGTTTACTTTTCCTGTGGCCACATCAATGATCATCAGCTGGTTTCTTCCTTTGCTGAAGATACTGAACGCAAATTGTTTACTGTCCGGCGACCAGGTTCCTGCAGATTCCAGGAAGTTAAAGTCGTCAATATGGGAGTTGGAAATCTGACTGCTGAGCTTTCGGATGATCTTCCCCGTCTTTGCATCTGCAAGGAAGAGGTCGATTCCAAAGAGGTCTTTCTCAGACAGGAAAGCAAGGTATTGCCCATTCGGGCTGATTGCCGGGGCCACATTCATATTTCCTGCATTCTTATTGTCTATCACTTTTGTACCCGTAATTTTCACCTGTGAGCTGTCTGACTTTAACATCGGGCGGTAATGGGCTTCAATCGCGTTTTTCCATAAGCCTGAAAGGGTACGGTCGTCATATCCAAAAGTATACCTCAATCCATTTTCATACCCATATTTGGCGGTTGCCTTAAATAAGGGAACGATGGTGGTATCGCCATAAACGGAACCTACAAAGGTCCAGAAGGCTTGTCCATATCGGTAGGGAAAATATTTATTGGAGTTGGTCAGGTCTTTTAAAGAGGGGATATCTCTGTTCAGGAGGGCGTCTCTCATCCACATGGAGGTAAAAGCGTCTACTTTTCCGATAGAAAGGTATTCTGCCATCCCTTCGACCATCCACAATGGGGTCTGGCTAATGCTTTCCAGCCCGATAGAATCCTTTTCGAGCAAAGTGTGGTATTGGAAGGCATGAACCAGCTCATGTCCGAGTACATGTCGGGTTTGGTTGTTCAGTTCCATAACCGGCATGATTACCCTATTCTTGAAAGCTTCTGTTACCCCACCTGTACCAATTCCGATTTCTCCGTTCAGCGCCGTTGTGGTCTGGAAATCCGGGTGGTTGTTGTACAGAATGATTGGGTTCTTCCTTAAAAAGGTATCTCTGAAAATTTCCTGATGCATTTTGTACCAGGTCTCTGCATCCTGTGCAAACTTCTTGATTAGTTTCTCATTTTTAAGGTAATAATAGATCTCAAAATGAGGTGTTTGCAGGACTTTGAATTTCTCATTCTTATACCTTACAATGTTTTGTCCGAAAACCTGGGCACGGACAGCAGTCGCAGATACGAGGAGAATAATCAATACAGGGAGTAATCGTCTAAAGAGAGTAGAGCTCAGATTCATAGCGTGATTATGTTGGTTGTGTTTAAATTTACGCAAAATTGTCTTATTAAGTTTACTGGCTGACATCAGTTATTTCAAGGAGAACGTCCGGGAGAGGCAATACGCTACAGCGGGGGAACAATTTGAGCAGGAAGCTTTGAGCAAATGCCCCGGACCTTTTGGGGTGCGGGGCATCGTCAGTATGTCTGCTGTTATTGGTTGTTTTTTTCCTGCTCTTTTTTGATGCGTTCTTTTTCCTTCTCTTCTTCCCGCTGTTTCTTTCTCAGTTCTCTTTTTTCCTTTCTGGTTAAGGGAACTTCAGCTGCAGGTTGCTTGGCCGGTTCAGGAGCCTTCTTTTCTTCAGTTTTGATGATGTCTTCTTCCTTCAGCACCGGTTGCTGCGGTTCCTCTACTGCAGGAGTAGCTAAGGCTGTAGAATCTACTGACAAGCTATCCGAGACTGCCGTGTCTACCCGAATCCTCGGACTTGGACAATTGATCTCTCTGGTAATTTTCACCTTTGATTTAGGGAATGCTCCGTAAGTATATCCTGTACTTGGGTCATGGTACACTTTCTCCATAAACTTAGCGAAGATCGGTAAGGCTGTTCTTGATCCTTCTCCGGTTTCCCCGTTTTTGAAGTGTGCGGTACGTTCATCACATCCTACCCAAACACCGGTAACCAGGTCTTTTGTAACCCCCATATACCAGGCATCTACATAATCAGATGAGGTTCCTGTTTTTCCGCCAATCTGGTTGTTGTTTTTCCAAAGGTCCCATTCCCACAGCGCCTGAGAGGTTCCTCCCGGTTCTTCCATTCCTCCTCTGAGCATGTAAAGCATCAGCCATGCAATTTCTTCAGAAAGTACTTTTTTTGTTTTCGCTTTAAACTCTTCAATGATGTTATCGTCCTGATCGGTGATTTTTTCAACAAGAATCGGTTCGGTTCTTACGCCTTCATTCAGGAAGGTGCTATAGGCCCTTACCATCTCAAATACGGAAACATCATTTGGACCTAAACTTACCGATGGCACTGATTTTAGCGGACTTTCAATTCCACATTCATGCGCCCATTTCACTACATTTTCTGCACCAACGGCTTCTGTAACCTGTGCGGTAATGGTGTTTACTGATTTACCCATTGCCCAGCGAAGTGACATTTCGCGATAGCTATAGTTCCAGTCTGCATTTTTAGGCTCCCAATATTCCGTTTTGCCATTTTCTTCATATTTGATTTTAACCGGCTTATCCGTGAATTTATCACATGGGCTCATGCCATCCTGCAATGCAGCAAGGTAGGCGAAAGGCTTAAAGGTAGACCCTGCCTGTCTTTTGCTCTGGTTAACGTGATCGTATTTAAAGAACTTATGGTCGATTCCACCAACCCAGACCTTGATTTTACCACTAAAAGGGTCCATCGTCATCATTCCGGTATTCATGATTTTTCCATAATAACGGATAGAATCCATAGTAGAGAAGAGGGTATCGCGATCACCTTTCCAGGTGAAGATTTTCATCTTTTTCTTTTTATTAAAATAAGCAGTCACCGAATCCGGAGTATTGCTGTATTTTTTTTCCAGGAGGGCATAGATCGGTAGTTTGCGCATGGCACGGTCCGGATAGTCTACTTTTTTCTTTTCAGAATCTTCCCATGGATCTTCTTTCCCCCAAACACTGTAGAATCTTCTCTGGATGGTTTTCATTTGTTCGGCAACAGCTTCTTCTGCATATTTCTGAAGCTTGGAGTCGATGGTGGTATAAATTTTCAACCCGTCTTCGTACAGGTCGTAGTCATTGTCATCGGCCCATTTCTCCAGATACTTGTCAACAGCTGCTCTAAGGTAAGAATCTCCATCACTTCCTTCATCTACGCGGCCTTCCTTAAGTTTAATAGGTAAATTTTTATAAGTATTCAGTTCTGCCGCAGTGATGTAATTGTATTTGTTCATCTGAGCCAGGGCCACATTTCTGCGTTCCAGTGCTTTAGCAGGATTCTTTATCGGGTTATAAAGGCTTGTACCTTTCAGCATGCCCACAAGTAATGCGGATTCCGGAACTTCCAGTTCATTGGCCTGCTTATCAAAATAAACCCTTGCAGCGGTCTTAATACCATAAGCATTGTTTCCAAAGGATACGGTATTAAGGTACATGGTAATAATGTCGTCTTTAGGATAATTAGCCTCTAACTTCACGGCAGTCATCCATTCCTTTAACTTGGAAACAATGGTGCGGACTACAGGAATATGTTTGATGAATCCTTGTGATTTGTTGTACCTGGTACGGTAAAGGTTTTTGGCAAGCTGCTGTGTAATGGTACTCGCTCCGCGCTTGTCGCCGGTAGCAGTAGAGAGTCCGCTGGAAAGCAAAGAACGGAAATCTATCCCCATATGGCTATAGAAACGAACGTCTTCGGTGGCTACCAATGCTTTGATGACGCTGGGTGCAATCTCATTGAAACTTACCGGAGTCCGGTTTTCTTTATAATAGCGGCCGATGAGTTTTCCATCAGAAGTATACAGCTCAGAACCCACACGAAGGGTAGGGGCTTTTATGTCTTTATACGATGGGGAGTAACCAAATAACCATAAGAAATTGAGCTGTAACGCGCAAAAGAAGATGATAATGCAAAACAGGAATATGCTTGGGTAACGGATATACTTATTGCGAATTTCTTTAAACATGGGATAAAGATCAAAAAAACGTAAAACAGTTAGTGTTAAATTGTGTTAAAACTTGCAGTACAAATTAACGTAATTAATTTACTTAAATTTTATTCTATATTTAAATTAAAGGACCCGGAGAATAAAGCAGAAGTTCAGGCTCGTAAAGAAAGGGTGTAAAGGAGCTTGACAACTGCCTAAAAATTAAGTGGTAACCCTTAATGATGAAGAATATTTGATGGGGAAACAAAATTGGAATATTGATTTAGCTTAACTATTTTAGTGCAAATAATATAACTGGATATGGCGAATTTACTTTGGGTAATCTTAGAACTGCTGTTGAATTTTACGCAGCCAAAATCAAAGAGATCAACTGGAAATGCCCTGCTAGGGGTAATTGTTGTTTCTGCTTTATTATTGGTAGTCATCCTTATCTATCGTTATCATCCGGAATCTGCACCTAAAGACTGGTTGGGAAATGCTAATATTTATTAATGGCAGCAATGCCGCTCTGCCTGGCATGGTAGATTGATTTCCCATAATTACTGATCTTTAAATAATCCTTAACGGATTATTGGAACACATTATAGCATATACCATTCCAATAATCCTTAACGGATTATTGGAATGGTATATGCTATAATGTGTTCCAATATCATTCCGGCACCAATAAACTTTAAACAATGAAAAAAGAAATCGAAAAATACCTGGCTGTTCCGGGCAAGAAAGTTGTATTAAAAGACTACCAAACCAGTTACGATGGCGATCAGGAAAAAGAAGATGGGAAGCAGGAGCTGGAAGAAATTAAGGAAAGGCTAAGTAAACTACAGGAAACGCTCTACGCTGCAAATGCATATTCTGTTCTTATTCTTTTTCAGGCAATGGATGCTGCAGGAAAAGACAGCGCAATCTCGCATGTAATGTCTGGATTGAATCCACAAGGATGCCAGGTATACAGTTTCAAAACCCCGACTTCCGAAGAATACGAGCATGATTTTTTATGGCGTCATTATAAAGCATTACCGGAAAGAGGCCGGATCGGTATTCATAACAGGTCACACTACGAAAATGTACTTGTTTGTAAAGTTCATCCGGAGTATGTGCTGAAGGAAAATATTCCAGGCTATCAGGACGTCAGGAATATAGACGACAAATTCTGGAAACGCAGATATGAAAGCATCCGTAACTTTGAGAAACACATCTCTGACAATGGAACTGCCATCATCAAAATTTTCTTAAACGTTTCCAAAGATGAACAAAAGGCCCGTTTCCTGGATCGCATCAATGACCCTGCAAAAAACTGGAAGTTTTCATCCGCAGATATCACAGAGCGGGGTAGATGGAAGGAATATATGGAAGCCTATGAAACGGCAATAGAAGAAACTTCTACGGAACAGGCACCATGGTATATTATCCCTGCCGATAAAAAATGGCACGCAAGATTGGCGATCAGCCAGATTCTGGAAGAACACTTTAACCGGTTGGAGCTTAAGTTCCCGGTTCTTGAGGAAGCAGAGATGAAAAAACTGGAGGAAATCAAAGAAGAACTTTTAAAAACGTAAAAACAGAAAAACGGAAAAAGAAGCAATCTGTTCGATGGCTGAAATCTTCGCCCTGAAGGGGGCAAATCTTTCTATGCCCTCTCACAGACCGCATCTTTTTCCTGAATAGCATGACGCTTACCCGCCAATTGGAAATACAACAAGCTATTGGCAGCAGGCAGTTAAAAGCGTTACAATATACCTGGTTTAGCTAATCGCCATAGTTTTTTAAACATTTGGCAGGTAGCTTGTGGGTTTTCAGGAAAAAGATGCGTATTATGAAAAGGCATAGAAAGATTTGTCCCCTTCAGGGCGAAGATTTCAGCCTTTGAATAAAATGCTTCTTTTTCCCTTAACAGACGAACTAGTAAACAAGTTTGAATTTGCTCAAATCCGGACTTCGCTCACGTTTCCTTTCCAGTTCATATTGATAGATGATGCGTCCTATATTTCCCATGAAAGGATAGCATACAGTTTCGTACTCATATTTATTGTCATTATAAATGCCATCATCATTAGAATGGATCACTGCAGTGAGGAAGAACTCTACTTTGTTTTTCAGGTCTACGATATAGGCATTGTCAATGATGAAGCCATAAGAATCTCCATATTTGTTAAAGATCCGGATGTTGGGTTCGATGACCGCATCCTTTTCCCGGCCATAATACAACATTTTTGCATAGGATGGCCAGAATTCAACAGGATTGTAAGAAGGATAAATACTTTCTGTAGGTAATTTACTCATTTGGGTGTAGATGAGTTTATAATCTTCAGGGCTTAGGTTAAACCTTTCATTTTCCGGGAATGCTTCGGGACTGATCAGTTTCCTCATCATGGCCTGCTGATCAGAGATGCTAAAGGCATTTTTGTTTTCCAGACTGAAAGGTTTATTGACCAGTTTATCGGCGCTGTCGAGATAACCTTTCCCCATGATGGTATTTGTGAGCTGAAGGGGATATTCTTTAGGATCGTATTGTTCTTGCTGGGTGTAAATCAGTGCGTTTTTATGGTAGAACCTGATCGGGTTGGTGTGCTTTGCAGGTTCTCCTGAATCGCCGATGGCCAGTCTGTTTAGGATCCTGCTGTCATTGAAGCCATACTTTTTTAGTTTTGCATTGATTTCTGCGCGGCCAATAAATTCAAAAAGGCGGTTAAACGCATCATTATCGCTGGTCAACAGGATCTTTTTAATATAATGTTCTACAGAAGGAAGGCCATCTGCGGAAGTACTGTCTTTGGCTACTTTTGTTTGTCCGGCATAGGCCGAATCTGTAAGCATGGTGTTTTTGGAACTCAGGTCTTTTACTTTTAGCTTCAGTTCATTAATTTTCTCCAGGGCAAAGATCACTGCGGCGAGTTTTACGGTACTGGCAGGGTAGAAGTACCTGTGGTTGTCGAGGTTGTAGCTATAGGTTTTGAAGCTGGGGATGTTCTTATTGTTTCTGTTTACCTGTGTATATAACAGTTGTACTTGATTTTTCTGGGGGTGGTTGAGGATCTTGGAGAAGAGTTCTGGATTGTTGCGCATCAATTGTTCAATGAGGACAGTGTCTGTTTGTTGGGCCATGGTATTGAGGCTGAACATCAGGATGAGTAGGGTAGGGATTTTCGTCTTCATCGTTGTCGTATCGTTAATTGTCTTATTGTTAAAAGAATGGTAGTCCTAAGATAGCAAGGAAATGCTAAATAGTATATCAATTGTAAAAGTTTGTTGTTAGCTGGATATTTGAGTACCTTTGCCTCGCTTTTTGGTTCCTGGTGGTAGCACCGGGATTAAAAGGGAATACGGCGTGATTCCGTAACTGTCCCGCAGCTGTAAGCTCCATAACGGTATTCAAATCGAAGCCACTTGTCTGATCTGGAATTTCCGGTGATGGATTGGGAAGGTAGGATATCCGGGAGTAAGTCAGAAGACCTGCCAATAAGTGTAATATTTCATAGCTTTCGGGGATTGAAGCTTGGAGTGAGTGCTTGTTTTTTGTATTTCATTTCCTTGATCTAACTGTTTGCTGTGGGTAAATAACTCACAACAAAAATGAGAAGAAACAATTTTACCATTAAAGGTATAAACCCTTGTTTTTTTACTTTTCTGGCCATCAGCTGGCTTGGGGGAATTATGCCTTTAAATTTAAAGGCACAGACCGATACGGTAAAGTTATCCAGAAAGGATTCACTGAATAAGATCAACGAACTGAAAGAAGTACAGATCAGGACCATAAAAATCACCAGAAGGCAAACTTCCTCAACACCCTTACAAATTCTTTCCGGTGCAGAACTCGAAAAGCTGAACAGTCTTTCTGTTGCAGATGCGGTGCGTTTCTTTTCTGGAGTACAGCTTAAGGACTATGGAGGGATTGGCGGCTTGAAAACGATCAATGTCCGTAGTATGGGCAGTAACCATACAGCCGTATTTTACGACGGGGTACATCTTGGAAATGCACAGAACGGACAGGTCGATCTTGGGAAATTTTCTTTGGACAATATCGAAGAGATCGAATTATATAATGGACAGAAAAGCACAATCTTTCAACCTGCAAAGGGCTTTGCATCGGCAAGTTCCTTATACCTGAAATCCAGACAACCAAGTTTTGAGGATGGACGGACCAATCGTTTTAAAGGAGTATTTAAAACAGGTTCCTTTGGCCTCGTTAACCCTTCTCTACTACTGCAATCTAAAATCACGGATCATACCTATAGCTCTGTCAGTGCGGAGTTTAAAAATGCGAACGGGCGTTATAAGTTTCGTTCTACCAATGGGAGCTGGGACACTACAGGGGTAAGGACTGATGGAGATATCCAAAGCATGAGGCTGGAATTGGGCCTGAATGGGATCCTTCGGGACAGCAGCAAATGGAGTGTGAAACTATATGGTTATAACGACAACCAAGGTTTACCGGGAGCTATCGTTGCGAATGTCTGGCATTTTTCTCAGCGGCAATGGAACCGGAATCTCTTCGCACAATCGACTTATGAGAAAAATATAGGGAAATATAGCCTGATGGCTGCGGCAAAATATGCAAACGATTACCAACGTTACCTGAATCCTGATATTGTGTCGGTGGATGGTCTTTTAGACAATAGGGTTCATCAGCAGGAAATTTACCTCTCGCTGGCAAATAAGTTTAAGGTCAATAATTTCTGGGACTTAGTCTGGTCTGCAGATTATCAGATGAATGATATGAACGGCAATCTTTATCGCTTTGCCTATCCAAGGAGACATACTGTTTTAAATGCATTGGCCACACAGTTCCATTTTGGCAAAGTAGATATTCAGGCAAATGTATTGAGTACACTGGTGTACGACAAGGTGGAGACCGGACCACTTCCCGATAACCATAATGAACTCACACCAACAGTTATGGTATCCTGGCAGCCATTTGGCCAAAAGGAATTTAGAATACGTTCTTTTTATAAGAGCATTTTCCGGATGCCAACACTAAATGATTTGTACTTTACCTTTTATCAGCCCCGGTCGATTAAGCCTGAGTATACCAAACAATATGATCTCGGATTTACTTATATAAAGGGCTATGAAAATCAGGCCTTAACCCAGTTCTCTATACAGGCAGATGTGTATTACAATAAAGTAAAAGACAAAATCGTTGCAGTTCCGGGAACTTCACAGGCGATATGGACGATGATGAACCTGGGCCTGGTAGGGATAAAAGGTCTGGATGTAAATATGCAATCTGCATGGCAGCTGAACAAGGATTTTAGCCTGAACGCTGGTTTGAATTATACCTACCAGCAGGCTTTAGATATAGATAAGGCATCAAGAACTTACAGGGACCGGATTCCTTATATTCCTTTACACAACATTTCAATCCTGGCGAGTGCATCATATCAAAAGTTTTCCATGAACTACAGTTATCTTTATACCGGGGAACGCTATGACCAGTCGGCCAATATTCCTGTTAATTATATACAGCCCTTTTATACGCATGACATGGCGATACATTACAATACCATGCTCCATAAGCGGAAAATCCGTCTGACTGCAGAGGTGAATAATCTCCTTAACCAGCCATTTGAAGTGGTTACCAATTACCCGATGCCCGGTCGTTCCTATCGTTTTAGCCTAACTTATGATTATTAATATGAAGAAAATCAGATATAAATTTCAAAATGCATTCACATTTTTACTGCTAGCGGTAACACTGATGAGTGCTTGTCGAAAAGATCTTCAACCACCAAAAGAAGAAAAAGAGTATTTATTTCCACCAAGACCCAACGACCCTGTTAAAGGTATTTATTTGGTAAACGAAGGCAATATGGGAATGAACAAAGCCTCTCTTGATTATGTAGACTTTGAAGCCGGACAATATAGAAGGAATATTTACAACGAAGCTAACCCCTTGCAGGTTAAAGGCCTTGGAGATGTGGGTAATGATGCAGGAGTGTATGGTTCCAAGTTGTACATCGTTGTTAATATTTCTAATAAGGTGGAAGTATTAGATGTGAAAACGGGTAAGCGTATCCAACAAATTAACATTACCAATTGCCGGTACATTACTTTTAATAAAGGCAAAGCTTATGTGAGTGCTTATTTAGGGCAGGTGGGAAATCCCGCAGAGCCAAACGGGATTGTCGCAGAAATTGATACAACCACCTTGTCGGAAGTCAGAAGGGTGAAAGTAGGGCGGCAACCGGAAGAAATGGCGATTGTTAAAGATAAATTATACATTGCCAACTCCGGAGGATACAGCCCCGGCAATTATGAACGTACCGTTTCTGTGGTAGATCTAAACTCTTTTACCGAAACAAAACGAATCGATGTAGCCATTAACCTTCACCGCTTAAAAGCGGATAGATTTGGCGACCTGTATGTAACCTCAAGAGGAGATTATCTGGACATTCATTCCAAGTTATTCGTGATCGATACCCAGACAGATCAGGTAAAATTACAATATGATATTGCAGTGAGTAATTTAACGATTAGTAATGACGTTGTCTATTTCTATGGTTCTGAATGGAGCCATAATACCGGAAAGATGACCGTTTCTTATGGGATGCTGGATGTGCTCAGTAAGAAAGTGCTGGATAAAAAATTTATTACCGACGGAACGGACAAAAATATTGTGATCCCTTACGGAATTGCTGTTAATCCTTTTACGAAAGAAGTATTTGTAACCGATGCAGGGAATTATGTTTCACCGGGAGTACTGTATTGTTTTAGTCCGGAAGGCGTAAAGAAATGGAACGTGACTACAGGAGATATTCCTGCTCATTTTGCTTTTGTTTACAGATAAGAAAGAGACTAAAGAGGGCACAATTAAATCATTATAAATCAAACACAATGAACACTAAACATTATCTGGGTATCACGCTTTTGGCAAGTGTATTATGGTTTGGATGTAAAAAGGACCGGAAAATCGACAGTCCTGTTGTTCCTGAAAGTAATCAGTTTGTAACCAGCTTAGTCGAGTATGTTCCTGCACCGGGACAGTTTATCAATCTTTCGCTGGGCAATATGAATGCGGCAAAGAGCATTTTAGGGAAAGAAGGGCTGGTTAGCCTGGGCGCATGGGGCGGATACATTGTTCTTGGATTTGACCATACTGTGCCTAACCGAAAAGACCTTGCAGACATTATGGTAAAAGGTAACGCGCAGTCAAATTTTGCGGAACCAGGGATCATATGGGTGATGAAAGACGACAATAAAAATGGTAAAGCCGATGATACCTGGTATGAGATCGCAGGAAGTGAATTTGGTAAAACAGGGTATTTACGGAATTACGAAGTGACTTATACAAGACCGGTACCCGGCACAGGAGATGTGAGCTGGAAAGACAATCAGGGAAATACAGGAGTGATAGGGAACAATACTGTTCACAGCCAATCTTATTATCCGGACTGGCTTAGTAGTACTGAATACACTTTGAAGGGCTCATTACTTCCTTCTACCAATATAAATATGACGAATCCAGGGCTGATTACGAGCATGCCTTTCGCCTCAGGATATGCAGACAACCTGGTCGCCGGAGATGCAATTGACATTTCAAATGCGGTAGATAAAGATGGAAAAAGCGTGGTCCTGTCGGGCATAGATTTTATCAAAATCCAAACGGGGATTCAGGCAAACCTGAAAGCCGTAGGGGAGTTTTCTACAGAGATTTCCAGTGTCGCAGACCTGAGTCTTGTTAAATAAATGTACACTACCTAAACATTATAAAAATATAGATTATGAAACTAAACATTACTTTAAAACCGATTTTACTTGCCACAGTTCTTATGGCTGGTTTTTCTTCTTGTAAAAAGGATAAAATGCCTGACATCGTACCGGGACCGGTTTCCACCCTTGGTGTCTATGTGCTGAACGAGGGATATTTTAGTATGGCAAACAACAGGGCCAATAGCAGCATCAGCTATTATGATGTTACTTCGAAATTGGTAGAGAAGGATTATTTCAGAAAGCAGAATGGAACTGATCTGGGCTTCAATGCAAATGATCTTCAGCAGTACGGAAGTAAATTGTATTGCGTGGTTACAGGTACTACTCCTGAAGCAAAAGATTCTTATGTAGAAGTGATGAGCACCGCTACCGGAAAATCTTTAAAACGAATCTCTTTTTCGGATGATAAAGTGGGTTTTCTTCCCCGTTATGTCCTGTTTTATAAGAATAAGGCCTACGTTTCTTCTTATGATGGAAAGATTGCTAAAGTTGATACGGCATCCTTAACCATTGATTCCAGAATTGCTGTAGGCGGTGCACTGGAGCAAATGGCTATTGTAAACAATAAGCTTTATGTAGCCAACTCTGACCATTTTATGTATAGAACTTCAAATAATGCATCAATTTCAGTGGTCGATCTAAATACCTTCACCAAGCTGAAAGATATTCCTGTGCCAATTAACCCTACAAGAATTTCCGCGACCACTTCCGGAGATCTTTTTGTAGTAACCAGAGGAGTATATAATGGCGCTTTACCCACCCTTACTAAAGTGAGCAGTGTTACCGATACTAAAATTTCTGAAAATGATAAAATCAATATAGAGTTTTTAACGATTAACGCAAATAGTGCCTTTGCGATTGGTGATTATACAAACCCTTTTTTAAATGTGTTTACGGTAGCCAGCGGAACAGTTGGTTTGAAATTTATTACCGATGCTACTGATGTTAAAAACCCATATGGTGTTACTGTAAATACACTGGATAAGGATGTTTTCGTAGGCGATTCCGGTGCCTCAAAATTTTTCTGTTTTGGTGCTGACGGTAAAAATAAATTCTCTTTTGAAACCGGAGATATGCCTAAGCTTGCTGCATTCAGATACGGCTATAAATAATTTAATAAACGCCGCTCTCTTAAACTTACACACAAATGAAAATCAAACATTACCTCATTCTTGCGCTTCTGGGTTTTAGCGTTTTAACATCTTGTAAAAAGGATGAAGAGGAGAAACCGGTACCCGCTGTGAAGATGGGCATAACCGATAAAGAATTAAACGGAAAAGTTAACGAAAAGATCTCCTTCTCTGCAAGTATTGAGAACGGTGTAGCTGTGGAGCAGACCTGGACGCTTGATGGAGTGATCAAGACTACGGAGAGTTCATTCGCATTTACACCTCCTAAATCGGGAATTTATAACGTTACCTATACTGCAAAAGCAGAGGGTGGTACATTTACTTATGTTTATATTTTAAATGTAGGTGTACCTACCGTCCCTGCAACGCCTGGCAGCAGTAGTTTTGTGACCAGGTTATTGGAATACAACCCTGCACCGGGACAGTTTATTAATAAAGTACCCGGAAATCTGGTCAGTGCCCAGGGGATACTGGGCAAAAAGGGAATGGTTACGCTTGGTGCCTGGGGTGGATATATCGTCCTTGGTTTCGACCATACGGTGATCAATGAAGTCAACAAAGACGACATCATTGTTTATGGAAACCCAATGGCAAATTTTGCTGAACCCGGAGTCATTTGGGTGATGCAGGATGAAAACGGAAATGGCCTGGCAGACGATACCTGGTATGAAGTTCCAGGTAGTGAATTCAATAAACCGGGCTACAAACGTAATTACTCGGTCACCTATAAAAGACCTGTTCCCGCTACCGCTGATGTGCCATGGACAGACAGTGACGGCAAATCGGGAGTGGTTAAAACCAATACTTTTCATAAACAACCCTATTTTCCGGAATGGGTAATGGGTAATGAATATACTTTGACCGGCTCATTGCTGCCTTCAAGCGGAATTGACATGACCGTTCCCACTTATATCACCAGCGCTCCATTTGCATGGGGATATGCAGATAATACGGTTGGCGGAGATAAAATTGACATTGCAAAAGCAGTAGATAAAGATGGTAAACCTGTAGCACTTGGTGGAATTGATTTTATCAAGATACAGACAGGAATACAGGCAAATATGGGTTGGTTAGGTGAGTTATCTACAGAAGTGATCGGTGTAGAAGACCTGAGCCTTGTGAAAGCGAATTAAACAAATATAAATACACCACAATAATAAATGAGAATAACAGAATTTAAGGGAATAGCAGCAGCAGTAGTTTTGTCTGCTGCACTATTTTCGTGTAAGAAAGACAGTGCTCCGGTAGGAGAGCAGGAAGTAAACCCGGTAAAGGGCAAGTATGAAGATGGATTTTTTATCATCAATGAAGGATGGTTCGGTCATGGTACAGGATCTGTCAGCTTTTTTGATGCCGCATCTGCGAGTTTGAAGGATAGTATTTTTCAGAAAGAAAATCCGGGAAAAGGATTTGAACCGGCATCCTCTACCGTGCAGTTTGGAACAATGTTCAAAAACAACTTATATGTAGTGAGCAAAGCTAAGGGACCGGTTGTGGTTGCCGATGCTAAAACAATGAAAGAAGTGGGACGAATTCCCGGATCTTCGGAGTACGACTGGCGTGCTTTTGTAGGAATCGATGATAACAATGGCCTGTTGAGCAGTTCAGATGGAATTTACCTTGTTAACCTGAAAACGTATAAACCGATGATGCGCCTGTTGGGTACCAAGGGACAAACCGGAGACATGTTAAAGGCAGAAAACTATGTGTATGCATTATCTCAGTCTGATGGCGCAGTGATCTACAATGTTTCGGATTATTCCGTGGCAAAAAAAATCAAAGGGGTTACCCTTGGTTTTGCCAGAACTCCAAACGGTAAGGTTTGGTATACTGCAGGTAAATACCTGTACCAGTCTGACCCTAAATCTTTAGCCACAGATAGTGTAGAGCTTCCGTTTACACCAAGTACCACCTGGTCTACCTGGTATGCTTCACCTATTACTGCTTCAAGTACAGAAAATACCGTATTCCTGGTTAAAGCCAATAGCTGGGGCGGAGGAAAAACTTTATACAGATATGTATCTGGCAATAAGGCTTCTTTGGACCAGCCTTTTGTAACTACTCCGGATAAACAATCCTTTTATAAAAATAACCTGGGTTATTACGCAAAGACGGATGAACTGGTTACAGGAACTGTTCAGGATGGTTTTGGAGCAAACTACCTCGTGAATAAACTTTATTTTTATAACGCCAAAACAGGAGTATTGAATAAAACCATTACTTACGGAGAATACTATTTTCCGGCGATGTTTGTCTTTCATTAAGACCAATAAATGAATGAAAAACGGGGGAATTCCACAACTGGAGTTTCCCCGTTTTATTATCCGATAGAAAAAATATAACTTTGCTGTATAATTTTAAATGAACATGTCTGAATCTAAATTCAATCCGCGTACGATGATCTTGCTATTGATTATCATCTTTGTCAGCATTATCCGTGTTGCAGCTCCATTTTCCGGTGACTTTAAAGTGATCGCTAATTTCTCTGCAGTAGGGGCTATCGCTTTATTCGGAGGGGCATATTTCAATAACAATGTGAAGGCTTTCGCTTTTCCATTACTGATTTTATTACTGAGTGACCTCTTTATAGCAAAAACTTCAGGTTATGGATTTTTCTATGGCGGCTGGTACTGGACCTATATCGCATTTATCCTGATGGTAGTAATTGGTAAAGTGATGCTGAATAAAGTCACGGTGTTAACTTTTATCGGTTCTGCAGTTGCTGCGGTTCTTGTGCACTGGATTGTGAGCGACATCAGCGCCATGTATATTCCTGGTTTATACCCGCCTACATTTGCTGGTTACATCGCATGCTTAATTGCGGCCATTCCATTTGAGAAGAGTTTCCTTTACGGAACAGTTGCTTACGGAGCAGTGATGTTTGGTGCTTTTGAAATGCTTAAAGCTAAATATCCATATTTGAGTTTAACGAATAGCAGAATAGCTGCTTAATCAGTTATCCTGCCAACTGAATCCCGGGATTCCCATGAACAATCATGAGGAGCCCGGGATTTTTTTTACCCTCTTTTTTAGGATTCAGGATTTAGATTTTTCGATTTAGCATCGCTCATCGCTGTTTCCTTTAAATTACTGACCTTCAGTGTTTAATGTTCTGTCTGAATATTGTTTTTAACCTAAGTTATTTTTACTAACTTTCCTATTGTAACCGATAATTTACATTAAGCTTAATATCTTGAACTATGGGGGCAGACTCAGATATGGCAATTTTGGAGGGCTTAAAAGCAGGTGGGGGACAGCGAAGAATTTTTGAACGGGATTTGTATAAAACCTTCTTTTATTTTATCCATCAGGGCGTAAAAAAGTACGGTATGACAGAAGAAGACGCAGCGAGCGCATATTCTGATACCATTATCAGCATCATCGATAACATTGTTAAAGGCAGTTTTGAGGGACGTTCTGCCCTTAAATCTTATGGCTACAAAATATTTTCCAATAAATGTGTTGACCTTTTAAGGAAAGATACGACTAATAAAAGAAAGGTAAATCAGGCCATGCCGATCGATAGTCTTGTGTATGAGCTTCCTGATCAGGCGAGAACCGCTGTTCAGCAAATCCTGATGAAGGAAGAACGGCAGTACCTGATGGAGAAGCTGATTGCGCTGGGAGAGAAATGCAGACAGATCTTACTTTTTTTTGAAGACGGGTATAGCGACAAAGATATTGCAGATTTTATGGAATACAACTCCGCTGATGTGGTAAAAACCAGTCGCCTGCGTTGTCTGGAAAAGCTTAAAAAGAAAGTTAATGTGGAACAAACCTTAAGATGAACGATTCATTAAATATCATAGAAGCCTATTTCGACGGTTCGTTGTCTGCAGAGGAACGCGAATCCTTTGAAGAACGTTGTGTTAACGATGCTGATTTTGCAGCAGAGGTAGCAGGCTATATTGCTATGAGAGATGCGGTCCGGCAGCACCTGGAAGAGGAAAAAAGAGCGGAATTCGCCTTGCTTTATGCCGAAATGGCTCCTGCACGGCATTCACAGAAAGCAGGAATCAGGATTAAAAAGCTTTCAGTTTACTTGGCTGCGGCCTGTATCATGCTGGTGTTTGGCTGGTTCCTGCTATGGAAAACAACCCATGTAACACAGTTGTCAGAGGATTACATTGCAGCAAACTTTAACACCCTCGGCTTGAATATGGGCGGGGCAGAAACAACAGACCAGTTACAGAAAGGCATTGCGGCTTTCAATGCTAAAAAGTATGAGGAAGCAGTACAGATCTTCAGCTCTATAACTACACAAGGAAGGACTGAACCGGAAGCCGTTAAAAATCTGGGAATCACCTACCTCGTTTCCCAGAAATATGAAGAGGCGATTGTACAGTTTGACCGCCTCTCGGGTTACGACCTGTACAGCAATCCCGGTCTTTTTTACAAAGCACTGGTCTTAATGAAAAGGTCTGCCGGTAATGACAGGGCAGCGGCAAAAAAGCTCCTGCAGGAAGTGGTTGACCGCAATCTGGCAGGAAGTAAAGAAGCAGAAATTTGGTTACAAAAGCTATAAACATCCCTATTTATGAATAAGAATCAAGAACAATCTGAACGGAAGGATCCTCCCGTTTGGATAAAAAAGGCCAGTAACAAAACCGAAAGGTTATTGGGCAATAGTTATCGTAAAGATCAGATTCTGCTGTATTTTAAAAAGGTCCCGACAACAGCAGATATCAATATCATCAAGGTATCTTTGAGGGAGAGTGGTTTTCTCGATACCGATGGGATTAAGATCAGCTCCTGCGGCAATTGTAAAATCCCGGTGCAGTTGTGGTCGGCAAAGGGAATCCATACCCTGGTGAATACGGATTCTGTAAGGGCAGGCTCTGGCCCGAAATCAACCACCGTTGGAGAATCTTATTCCCTGAACTTTTTGAATACCATTCCTGAAACTGATTCAAAACGGAAGGAACTAAAGAGAGGAACGGCAATATCTCCTGATGGGAACAGGGAGGAGATCATAGTCGCGGTATTGGATACCGGTATAGATACCGATCTCGTTGACCCTGCTTATTTATGGCAGGAAACAGCAGGGACTGTAACCGGCGATTGCTATAAGGAACAGAAAACAGGTTGGAATTTTGTGTCCGATAATGCTGATTTTCGGGATAACCATGCCGGGCGGCACGGGACAGTGGTGAGTCAGTACATCATCAATGAATTTAAGCAGTCAAAGGAAAACAGACTGAAAATTATGCCCCTTAAAACACATGATAAGAATGGGGAAGGAGATCTTTTCGGGATCATCTGTGCCATTCACTTTGCGATTGCAAAAGGTGCGCAGATCATCAATGCCAGCTGGGGGTTTTATTATTACTATGAACTTCCTGTCCCTTATTTAAAAACGCTGATCAGCAATGTGCTTAGAAAACAGGGAATTCTTTTTGTCACGGCTTCCGGAAATAAAATTGATGCCGAGGATGTGCTGGCAAAACAGCTTTACCTCGCAGCCCATGGCCTGGTTTTAACAGATAGTCAGCTGCGTAATCTGGCCATTCATAATTTCTATCCTGCTCATTTGAGTACAGTTACCAATAGCGTCGTTACAGTAACAACTACGGATGGTACCAGCGTAAGCACCAGTCAGAATTATTCAAAAGAATATGTAGACCTGGGAGTACTGGCAGATCAGGTTTCAAAAGAGGGGATGAAATTTAAATTGCCCTTTGAGACGAGCGGACCGGAAGTGTGGATCAGTGGTTCTTCTTTTGCCACGGCCATTGCCACAGGACTCATTGGGGCCAATTGTAGGAAAAACCTGTATGTACCTAATATTAAGAAATCAGATTTTCTTGCAGCACTTAAACTTCTGTTGAACGATGACCGTAGCGGTCGTATTCTGGTCAACAATCCAGCTCTTGCCAGGAAGCACATCCGTGACGGTGCCTGTGTTAAATAAAATAGCGGATTTATCATGCGATATTTTTCATTGGGATTGAGGATCCCTTTCCTGGTATCAGTCATCTTTTGCCTGGCTTTCATTTCAAAAGGCCAATGTCCGGGGGATGCTGCAATTGTTGATGCTGTGGCTGATATTCAATCGAATGTCAGTAACAGTTATTCGGACAAGATCGGGCAGTTGAAAGCATTACAGCAGGTTTTTTTTAGATGTCATTCCTCGAAAAACGGAGCATATGCCCAGATTGTACACCGGATAGGTGATATTTATAGTAAGGCCGGCGACCTGGAGCGGGCCATTATCTATACCAAAGAAGCAGTGGCTGTAAATATGGGAAAAGGAGAAGGTGTTGATCCCTCATTTCTGACCAACAGCTATTTTAACCTTGGCATATTTTATAAGAAAATTCACTTTTTGAAGGATTCTCACCATTATTTTGAGCGTTGCATTGATGTGGGACGGGGGTATCCCGATAAACGGGCCATTGTTTTTATGGCTTATGAACAAAAAGCTTATTCTTTTTTTCAAACCGGCGATTATCAAAAAAGTATCGAACAGGCCGATGAGGGAATCTTATTTGCCGAAGCGCATAAAGATGTACTTGCAATGGCCCCGCTTCTGGCCCAAAAAGCACAGTCGGAAATTGAATCAGGGGCATTTGCCGATGCGGAAGTTTGCATAAAAAAAGCAATCTTCCTATTGGAGGGAGAAGATGGGGGAGCGGAACACCTTGCCACCAGTTATTCCGTATATGCAGACCTGCTTCAGAAATCGGGAAAGATCGCTTCGGCCTTAAGGTATTACCATAAATCACTTGAACTGAATAGGGAAAAAGAGAACTGGGAGCAATGTTCCCGGGATTTTCTGGAATTGGGCAGTGCTTACCTTCATGGTTTAGGTCAGAGTGAAAAAGCGGTTTACTATTATAATGAAGGCCTAAAAATGGCTGCCAGGGCTGGTGATACTTACCAGCTTGCGGGCCTGTATTCCAATATCGGGGTGGTATACTGGCGGAATAAGGACTTTCATAAAGCGTTGAAATATTACCAGAAAGCTTTAAATGTACTGCCCCTGAATTTTATTGATACAGCGGTAAAAAGCAACCTCAGCCGGGACATGCTGAAGCTCGTTTCCAACGACTATTTCGTGTCCACGATCCTTGCCAATAAAGGATCTTCTTTGCTTGGGCTATACCGAAAAGAGAAGAATAAGAAAACCCTGCTCCTCGCTTTGAAAACTTACGAAATTGCAGATCAGGCGGTAGACATTATGCGCTGGAAACAAGATGGGGAACAATCAAAACTCATCTGGCGTAAGAAGACCAAAGAAATGTATGAGGAGGCGATAGAAGTTTGTTTTTACCTTCAAAATATAGAGAAAGCTTATTACTTCTTTGAAAAAAGCAGGGCAGTGTTACTCAACGACAAGCTTTGCGAACTCATCGCAGAAAATTACATTGCTGAAAAAGACCGCAGGATAGAAAAACAGCTCCGGGTAAAAACCTATACCTTGAGCATGAAACTTTTGTCGCTGAGTAAAAGCGATGCGCATTACAGGGAGGTTCTGGAAAAGTGGTACAATTCTCAGGACAATTGGGAAGGGTTTATCCGGGGGCTGGAACTGAAATATCCGACTTACTATCAATATAAATACGACAACTCTGTATATCCTTACCGCGCAGTGATGACCAAGCTTGAGGATCAGAAACAATCTTTGGTTGAGTATTTTACCGGCGACTCCACCGTATATGCTTTATTCTTATCCCCGGGACAACAGCAATTGCTGAGGATTCCTTATAAGTCGTACGGAAAGGACAGAAAAAACCTGCTGACCCTTTGCGCTGACAAATCTTTACTGAATCAGTATTACGATTGCTATGAGAAGGTCGCTTATCAATTGTATGATAAACTGATCAAGCCTTTAAAGATCCCTGAGGGAAGGGTGATTGTCTCTCTGGATGATCATTTTATCCCTTTTGAAGCTTTGTTGTCAGATTCGCTGGACAAAAGCAGCTTTTTGGCCAGGAAATACGTCTTTAGTTATGTTCATTCCATGCGTGTCATGATGAAAAAGATCAATCTCCCTACCGTAGAGGAGCATACCTTTCTGGGCATAGCACCTTCCGCTTACAACCGTAACTTTAAGCTTGCTGCCCTTCCCGGTGCAGACCAGTCGCTGGGAAATATTGTACGCTATTTTAAAACCTCCAGGCTCATCATTAACGGCGCAGCCACAAGAGCGGGTTTTTTAAACCACCTGAACAGGTATCAAATTGTACAGATTTATGCCCATGCTGCGGCAGACAGCACAAAGAAAGAACCAGTCCTGTACCTCGCAGATTCAACGGTTTCCCTTTCCGAAATTCAGAAGCTGAGTTTTCCTCATACCGAACTAATTGTCCTGTCTGCCTGCAATACAGGCGTAGGTTATCATGCCGAAGGAGAGGGGGTCTTTAGTCTGGCCAGGGCATTTATGACCGCCGGTGTGCCCTGCACCGTGACCAACCTGTGGCAGGTAGACAACAAGACGACCTATCAGTTAACCGAGTTGTTCTATAAATACCTGCAGAAAGGACTTCCAAAGGATGAAGCATTAAATCAGGCCAAGCTGGATTTTCTGCAGGAGAATGATCAATTGTACAACCTGCCTTATTTCTGGGCTGCAACAATCGTTTTGGGCAATACCGATGGAATTGTACAACCGCCGATCCGTATATTCCTGATCACAGGGATAGCAACCATCCTGTTGATGGGCTTGACCATGCTGGATTTTTTTCTGTTAAAAATATAGCCTGGTTCTATTAAAATGCCGGGTTTTGAAGAAAAATAAAAAAATAATTATAAACCTGTTTCCCTTTGTTCCTGGTTTGCGACTAATGTGTTAAATCTATAGATAATTCATCAAATTCAATTAACCATTAAAAACCAAAAACATGAAAAAATTACTTATCCCTATTTGTGCAAGTTTGTTCCTATTGTTTGGAGCTGTACAATCAAAAGCTCAGGAAACCGCTAAAGGTCTGATCATTAACACCAGCTCACAAGCTGAAGTAGATAAAGTTTTGGCCAGCCTTAAAAACGAAGACCCTTCTACTTACCGTTTAACGGTAACCACTAACAAAGGAGGCCGTTCCAGCTCCAAAGTATATGGTACTGCACCTATCGGGACCATCGGAAAATTAAGCGGTTCCAGAATCACCGGAAAAGGGGGCTTAGCTGCTTCTGACATCATCGTTGCCGTAAAGGTAATTACCAATGGAAAAGAGCTTCAAAATGCTGTGATCTCTCAGTTGAATACCAGTCTGACACAAAAATCAGTGCAGTCTGTGAAACTGAACGCAGTTAAAGGCAAAGGCCTGTAAATGTAAATGCCAGTCATCCCTGATTGAGGGGCGGGCCCAGGCCCGCTTCCTTTTTTTAACCCCAAGTCATGAACGATCATTAGCATAACGCTTACAAACAATATACATGCTCATCATCACTTCATAACCGCTGAAAAATTATATCCCCATGAAAGATAAATTACTTAAAGGCTTTCTCTTCTTCCACCTTTGCATCGTTGTTTTGGGCTCAGGTTTGATGAAGTTCTCCGATAATAAAGTATTTGACGGCCTCATGTTAAGGTATTCCTCCTGGACAGGGGGAGGCTTTGGCTACAGTTTCTTTTCCCCAAATGTGGGCAACCAGACCGTCGTTAAAACCTATACCCTTATCGGACATAAAACCCTTAAACAGGATGCTTTTGGTACAGGAAGAGACATCCTGGATTGCCGGTTTTCTTCGGTACTCCATACTTTCAGGAACCATAAAGCCTACGAACTAATGTCCAGGGTAGTGGCTTCTTATATTTTTGCCAAATATCCCAATGCGGGGCCTACCTATATTTCGATAGGAGAATACATGCCTCCAACTATGTCTGAATACCGTTTATCCAGGAAGAAAAATCAATTCCGGGAGATCTGCAACGGAACTTATACCTATAAATAATTTGTATCATGAAACCTGTTACCTTCAATCATGCGATGCAACTTGCGGTATTGCGCATTGGCGTTGCCCTCACCATCCTTGCGAAGATTCTGGTGGAATTCGATCAGCTGGACATGTTGTTTAGTCAGCATGGGATCATTCAGGATGTGCTCACAAAACCTCTGGACGTATCTTATGCTTTGTCTTTGCCCAAAGTGATCGAATTTTTTGGGATCAGGAATGAACACCTCTTTCTGACCGGTCTCTACGCTGTATTCGGGCTTGCCGCCTGCTTTCTGCTGTTCGGCCTCTATACCAAAATAAGTACCTTTATCTGTTTATTGATTCATTTGATGGTCTTTAATGGCTATAATCTCCTTGCTTTCGGCTTCGATGGATTCCTATTTACGCTATTGTTTTATACCCTGATTTTTCCGGTACAAAAGGTTTTTTCACTGGATCAGCTGATGAGTAAGAAGGTACAAACCATTGTTCCCGAAAGGCTTAATTTGTACCTGCGTGTGTTACAGATCCACCTCTGTATTGTCTATTTCACTGCAGGGTTTTCAAAGCTGGGCGGACAGGAATGGATGAATGGGACGGCCATCTGGCAGGCGATCAACCAGCCTCAGTTTTATACGGATCTGACCCCTTTTGTCAAGGCGCTGGCAAGTTATCCATGGGTTTCGGCTCTGCTGACCTGGGGAACACTGGCGGTAGAACTGTTTTTCCCTTTGCTCATCTGGGTTAAGTGGGGTAAAATGCAGGCCTTTGTCCTCATCGGAGTGTTGTTAATGCATGTTTTTATCGGCGCTGCTATGGGCTTGCAAATGTTTGCCTGGATCATGATTGTGTTCGACCTTAGCGCTTTTGGAGGCATCTTGTTTAAGTGGTCAAATCAGCTCTTTTTAGCTATATTTGATCGCAAGAGCAATGCTTATGAAGAAGAAATTAGTGGTCTTAACGGGTGCCGGAATTAGTGCAGAAAGTGGATTGAAAACTTTCCGGGATACCGATGGCTTATGGGAAGGTTATAATGTTTACGATGTTGCGACCCCGGAGGCCTGGCGGAAAAATCCAGACCTGGTGCAGGATTTTTACAATCAGCGGAGGAAGCAGGTTTTGGCGGCGCAACCCAATGATGCACACCGTGGCCTGGTAGAATTAGAGAAATACTATGATGTTTACATCATTACCCAAAATATAGACGACCTGCACGAAAGGGCAGGTTCTTCCAAAGTAATTCACCTGCATGGGGTGATTACGCGTTCCCAATCCGATCTTAACCCGGCGCTGACCTATCCCATCGATGGATGGGAAATCAAGATGGGTGACCGGTGTGAACTGGGAAGCCAGTTGCGTGCCCACGTCGTCTGGTTTGGGGAATCCGTTCCTATGATAGAAAGGGCATCTGAAATCTGTGAATCGGCGGATATCTTTGTCCTGGTTGGCAGCTCACTGGCCGTATATCCGGCAGCAGGTTTGATTAATTTCGTCCCTTCACAAAGTCCGCGATATATCATTGATCCCAGGATTCCGGAAGTAAGAAACCGCAAACAGGTCATCAGAATCGAAAAGACCGCTACCGAAGGTTTGAAAGAATTGTTGCAGTTGCTACCTGAAATCAGTCGTCAAAGTTAAAGCTGACTAAAAAATAGTGATTCCCGCATTCCAGCCATACCATCCCTGATTGTTTCCGCTAAAATTATGATGTTTTCTTGGCGGAATCTCCTGTCTGTAGCCTTTAGCACTTGCGCCTGGAGGCGCCTCACTGTTATAATAAGAATAGGAGGGACCACCGAATATGGTAAAGCCTTTAAATAGCTGAATCTGAAGATTCAATTGAAACTTGGTTAAAGTGTTGCCGTATTTCCAATTTCCAAGGTATAAATACTGAAAGCTCAATTCCGGAGCAAGAGACAATCGTTTATTGAAGACAAAATCATGTCCGAAACCGAGGCCAAAAGTTTCTACCCTGGAAGAGTCTGAAAAGTTTTTACCTGCAAAGATGATATTGTATAAGTTGGCATTTCCGGTCTTATAAGCAACGTTTGTATTGGTCAGTTCATTGGCATAAATACTGATTTTATGATATCCATTGCCCACAAAATTGAGCAAACCAAGGCTCGTTCCTGTAGAGGAGTCAGAGAAATTAATCAATGCCAGCTGGAAACCCTTATTGTTTCTGGCATAATTGAAAAGGCCTGCCAGTTGTACGCCTGAAGAAGTTCCGGAAGTCAGGTTTCCGACTCCGGCAATCGCTACGCCGCGGGAGTCTCTGGAATTGATATTTCCCACCCCGGCGATCTGGACTCCGTCATTTTTCTTACTTACGATATTGACGATACCTGCGGCCTGAACACCTTTCATATTCCCGCTTACAATATTGGCGATCCCTGCAATCTGAACTCCCTTTGCATCTGTTTTTATCACGTTCAGCAGACCCGCTGCCTGCACACCATCCAGCTTACCTCTAACATCATTGTGCAATCCGGCAATTTGAAACCCTTCTACAGAGCCCCCCACCACATTGAAAAGCCCTGCCGCCTGAAACTTTCTGGCATCCCCCTTGGTTAGATTGAACATTCCGGCCATTTCGAAGCCATCTACTCCGGCAGTATAACCGCCAAGCACATTAAGGGAAACTTTATTGACCACCCTGGAACTCATCATGCCATGAGAACTTAATCCGGGGGTAAAAGAAGCCTGAAAGGGTGTGTTTGCGAAAAAATTGGGAATATTCAGGTTCTGAAAACGTTGTGCGGAAGAGATGAAAAACCTGCCGATGCCCAGATCTTCTATGGCATTGGAGAAAAAGGTTCCTTTTTCTTTGTCCGGATCATCGTAAGACTCCGGTTTAATCGTGATATCTGCAAGAAATACGAGTGCCGTGTCCCTGTAAGTTTCCTTACTGGCGTTCAGGATCACTTCTTTATGCTCTCCTTTGAAACGCAGTTTGAAAAAACCGTCATTGTCGGTCAGCGTAGACTGCAGTAATCTTTTCTCGTATACACTGGCCTGCTTTACTTTTTTTCCTGTTTGGGTATCTACTACATATCCGCTGATCATGTACAGGTTTTCGGCGGTGGTGATGTTTTCCGGTTCGATCGTCAGGTGATTTACCGCATAACGCAAAATGATGTATTCTGCGTTTTCTTTGTAATCGACTTTGCCATCGAACATTTTATCCAGCACATCCCGGACGGGTGTATTCCTGACATTCAGGTTCACCAGGCTATCCTGCGAAAATAAAACCCCATTGTAAGCAAAATAGAAATCTCCCGCTTTACTCATTTTGCTCAGTACGGAGCTCACCTTTTCCTGCCTGATGTCAAAACTGACCCGCTTGGAAAGGTTTTGCTGATACCTGTTTACACTAGTCTGGGCCTGACTGGTACCATATAAAAAAAGAAACAGAAGGGTCAGTTTGATGTTCATTACTTTTTGTTAGACAACAGGATTTCCCGTTGGTTACGTGAGAAGGTTAAATCAAAGGTCTCACAGATGAGCTTTAGGTTCTCTTCTAATGTCGCGCTTAATTTTAATGTGGTAAATAAAGTGTATTTTCTGGCTGCGGGATCTACGCTAATATTTACGTCATAGGCCTCGTTCAGCACTTCAGCCACTTCGGTTAAGGGATTTCCATTGCAGACAAAGAGCTTGCTGCGGTAATAATTGTACAGCTGGTCTTCACTTTGTTCTTTCAGGAGTTTTTTTGTATCGTTGCTGATAGATACCCTTTCTCCTTTGATCAGTCTGATCTCTTCATTACCCAGTCTGACCTTCACAATTCCTGTTTCGACAATGACTTCTGTTTTGTTAACCGTATGTTTTACATTGAAAGAAGTTCCTACCACCTCAACAGATACCTGATCCGCCTTGATGATAAATGGACGGGTTTTGTCATGCGCAACGTTAAAGAAAACCTCTCCTGAATCCAGGCGTACACTCCGGTCATTTTTAAAATCACTGGCATAGCTCAGTTGTGATTTCTTGTTGATAGTGAGCTCTGACCCATCCGGAAGGGTTTTGATGAGTACTTCATTGCTCGCCGTCAGATTGGTATAGGCCACAGGAGACAGCAGCTGATACAATGTCCATGCACCGATGGCAAGTACAAATACGGCCGCTACTTTTAACCAGGTATAATTTTTCTTTAGTGGAAGGACCACTGCTGCTTCTTTCTTCAGTTTCGTTGTTTTCTCCCTGAACTTATTCCATGCCGCTTCTTCGTCAACTTTACTTGTAGGGGCCAGTGTTTTACCAGCTTCCCAGATTTTCTCGAATTGAATAAAAACGGAGATATTTGCAGGGTCAGCAGCCAGCCATTCCTGAATGGCTGTGTTTTCTTCCTCACTTGTTTCCTTCAATAGAAACTTTATCAATAATTCATCAGTCATTGCTGTTCTTGCTTAATTCAAAAAATCTTTATAATACATTATCCCTAATAAAATCAGGGTCAGGAAATCTGCGAGTTTCAGTCGCAATACCCTCAGTGCTTTACCCATTTGGTTTTCCACGGTTTTGATCGACAAGCCCAGCTGATCTGCAATCTCCCGGTATTTCAATTCCTCAAACCTGCTCATTTGAAATATGGTCCGGCATTGTTCCGGCAGTTCATTCAAAGCCTTTCCCAGATTGACTTCCAGTTCTGTAAGCTCTGCTTTCGCCGAAGCGGATTCATGATAGGTGTCCATGGTGTGTTGGGTAAATTCCTGGTGTTTAAACTTTATTTTTTCGTGTTTAAGGTGATTCAGGCAGTCGTGGTAAACGCATTTATAGAGGTATGCTTTTAAGGAACTCTGGATGTTGAGCAGCTCCCGCTTTTCCCAGAATTTTAAAAACATACTTTGTACGATTTCCTCTGCAAGGTCATCATCTTTAAGCATCACATTGGCATAAGCATGCAGGGCCTTATAATGCGTTTTGAACATTTGCTCAAAGGTGGCATCGTCATAGCGTTGCAACTGGGGCTCGGAAACGGGATCGGTTAATTTCACTTGTATAATTCTACTCAAATATATTAGTTTCCTTTGCTTTTATACTGGCGGTGGTTAAATCTGTTCTTTTAAATGTTAATTCTTTTTAAAATCTCCATTCCGGTTTCGGAGTTCGCCGTAATCAGATCGATATAGGTCACTTTGGGAAACCAGAAGGAGCCGCCGTTGACCTTGACAAAAACCCTTTTCAGGAGCAGGTTTTTTCCTTCATCTTTGATGTAGATATGGTATTTATTGTCTGCTCCCGATTTCAACAGGTACATTGGCATCTTTTTATAGGCCACCAGGCGGATCTCATATTGGTCGTTTCCCAGTGCTTTGCATTTCAGGCCATAGGCGAACTTTTTTTCTATACTGCTGAGCTCTTTTGTCTTCGCCTGCTCTTCATATCTGATCCAGGAACCCTTAACAGGTGCTTCCGGGTCCAATGTGCCGTCTTCCCTGTAATTGAGCTCATAGATCACGGTATTCGCATCCGGAGTTCTTTGCAGAAAGAACAACAGGTTTTTACCGGTAGGGGTAGGCAGCGGATGGCCATCCCCAACAGGCTGGGCATTGAGCACCTGATTTAACAGGAGCATGATCATCAGTATGATGGCTGTTGCCTTCGCATGGCCACTGCTTTCTCTTTCAGGCTGCTGCTTCGGATCGCGTTTCAGCTTATGAAGGTAGATCTTTCCCGGACTGGCGAAAATGAAAAACAGGCATTCTCTGATTCCATCGCTTTTCCGGACATCTTCCAGCATGTCCTGGTATTCGTGGAAATTCAGGACAAAAGGATTTGTTTTATTCTCCAATGGGGTAGTGAGCCCGTATACCGGTTTTTCCTCTTCATATTGAAAGGTGCCGAACAGGTGGTCCCAGATCATAAATGTAGCACCAAAATTCTTGTCCAGGTATTTCGCCTGACTGCCATGGTGAACCCGGTGATTAGATGGGGTACCAAAGTATTTCTCTATAAAAGGGTTTAATTTTCCAATTGCTTCTGTATGCACCCAGAACTGGTACAGGGTACTCAGCTGGCTGGCTACCAAAAAGACAACCGGATGAAAGCCCATCATCGCCAGTGGAATAAAAAATACCGTCTTAAAGTGCTGTACCCAGCTTTGTCTGAAGGCCACGGTCAGGTTATAATGTTCTGCGGAATGGTGAACAACATGTGTAGCCCAAAAAAAGCGGTTGAAATGAGAGATGCGGTGCGACCAGTAACTGCAGCAATCGTATAGTACGAAGCAGGGAATTAAAGTCCACCAGCTCATTTCCATTCGCCATGGCAACAAATTGTAAATCCAGATGGCACCGTAAATAAGGATCGCCTTCATCAGTAGATTCACGGCAAGATTTCCCAGTCCAACCAGTAAAGAACCTAGAGTTTCTTTCTTTTCATAGGTTTTATGATCCCCGAAATGGGAGAAGATAAACTCAACGATGGTCAGCAGGAATACTGTCGGAAGTGCATAGGCCACGATATTTGGTGCCTTTTCCTGTACGGAAGCAATGGAATCGAGATTAATTCTCGCTGCTCCGAATAAAGAAATGAAATCTGTCCAGATAGAAGTAATTGTTGCCATGGCCTTTAGGATTAAAGTTTAACGAGTTTTCCTGATCCGCTGATCTTCGAATCTATTTCCGGATTTCCGATGTAGAAAAGGTTTCCGCTTCCACTAATCCGGGCTTTCAGTTCTTCCTGAACATTGACTTTGCCATTGCCGCTCCCGGAAATGTCCACATCAGCTTCTTTTGCAAGAACTTTCTCGAGGTCGATTTTTCCGGAGCCCGAAATGTTCATTAGCAGGTCCTTCACCTCAAAAACAGATTGCGCGGTAATTTCTCCGGAACCGCTGACAGATGTTTTCAATTCATCAATCAATGGAAAAGAACCTGAGATCGCCATTCTGCCACTGCCACTGAGTGCCGCGTTTTTAATTTGAGGCAGGGTGACCAGGATTTCCAGGTCATCGTGCTGCACGCTGACCTTATCATAAGAGAGGTACAGGTTGTTGGCAATGATCTTTGTTTTGAAATAAGGAATCAGGTTGGAGGAACCCTTTATCTCTACTTTATATTCCGTTCCGTAAGTCACCTGAACGGCCTTTGCCCCGCTTAGGTTGACACCGGTAAAGTTACCTGGCGTTCTTGTTTCTGTGATTTTATTCCCGTTCGCCGTAAGTTTTTCTTTGGCGCATGACATCAGGAAAATACCGATGAACATCGCTGTAATGATCTTTTTCATAGCTTGATATTTGTGTGTTTTAAAGAATGAATTGAATTCCGCCACCATAACCGATGTATAAGGCCTGAAGGTTATTTCCCCATTTGTTTCCCCAGCTGTGGATGAATTTTTTGTGCAGGTCTCTGCCTTCAGCGGTATTGGTACTGATGAAGTTAAATGAAGGGCCGCCGAAAATCTCGAAGTGTTTTCCAATCCTGAACGAAGGCAATACTTTTAAAGAGGATTTGAAATATTCTCCTGCCTTGAAACTTTCTACCGACATTCCCGTTAATTCGGTATTTAACCTGAAGGATTTGCTCTGAAACCAATGTGCACCGAAACCGGCCTCCATTGCGTATACTTCATCTTTGTTTTTGAAGTTATAACCGATCCCGATAATTCCGTACAATACTTTTCCACCTGATCTGAAGGACAACATGGTACTGGTGGTTTCATCAGTGGTTACACTAATTCCTTTTTCCCCTTTTTTGATGAGGTTAATGATACCGATAGGATAGTCGCTGCTGTCTGCGATATTGATGAAACCGGCGCCCTGAACGCCTTTTACTTTTTTGGCAATATTGATGAATCCCGCAAACTGAGAACCGCCCACATTTTCGGCTTTATTGATAAAACCTGCCAGTTGGGAACAAGAAACATCTTTGTTCGATAGGTTCATGAAACCCGCAAGCTGTGCGCCTTTCACTGAGCTCGCTTTATTGAAGAAACCGGCGAATTGAACGCCATCTACTGCTTTGGCTATATTTCCGAAGCCTGCAAATTGTGCGCCTTTGACATTTCCTCTGGAAATATTTCCAAATCCTGCAAAAGCGGCACCCTGACCTTCTCCATAAGTATTTGCGAAGCCTGCAATTTGTAATCCTTCGGCTTTTTTACCGATATGGTTGGAGAATGCGGCAAACTGTGTTCCTGTTGCTTCATTGCGGACGATATTGGAAAGACCTGCAAAGGCAAAACCTGTTTCTACAGAAGATACGCCGGCTATCAGATGAAAAGAAAAGTGATTCGTGTCTAAAGGAGCACGTGTTCCGTTGGTGCTGAGGGGATAGACAAACCCAATGTGGATTTTTCCAGGATTCTTGTCCTGCGCATAGCCATTCATCCCGGATAATAAAAGTCCGGCGAAGCCGAGGGCCTTTATGATGCTTTTGAAAGGAGTAGAAGGTTGCGTTTTTCTGTTGTAAAATGTGTTCATTTCTGTCTTATTTTAAAATGAGACAACGAGATGAAGTTTTACCCCTACGCCGGGGTTGGAAAAAATATTATGATATCAAAAATGAAATCACGAAATGACATTTAAATAAATCATTTTCTTAATATTGTGGCATGGACAGAATCAGCTGCCTAAACCATATTCATGAAAAAGTACCTGGTCATCTTCTTTACGCTACTGTTTTTTTCTACTTCTGCTCAAACGGTACATCAATACCTGGAGAAAATCAGGAACAATCCTGCAATGCTGACTGCCTTTTTTTCGCAAATGCCTAAGGGAGGAGACCTTCATCACCACTATAGTGGTTCTGTGTATGCGGAAACCTTTGTGAATTATGTGATTGCACAGGATTGCTTTATCAATAGAACCACCCTGGAGGTCAACGATAAAAAGCCTTCTGCCGGACAGGAATGGGCGAGGTTAAGTGAGATTAAAAAAGAAGGACTGCTGGAAGAATATAAGTTCAGGTTATTACAAAGGTGGTCGGTTAAAGACTATAATGGGGTTAGCGGACCGTCTGACAGACAGTTCTTTGATTCTTTCAATCATTTTGACATTGCAAGTGAACACAATATTGATTCCGGTTTGCTGGAGCTAAAAAAACGGGCGATCCAGGAAAATGTCAGTTATATAGAGACGATGCTTGCCTCCGCAAAATGTGGCAGAACGGACGATTTAAGCTTAAGTTTCGATCCCCGCCTTCAGTTCGTTCAAAAACAAAATAATGCGGAGCAATGCCGGTTGTTGCTGGATACTTTGTATCAGGAACTGCTTAAAAAAGAGGTGATAGCCTGTGCAGATGACTTCAGCCTAAATACGGTAACTAAACTTCATCAATCGCTAAAAATAGACGATGACTCCTTTACCATGCGGTATCAGACCTATACGGTTAGAATTCTGGAAGCCACGGAGGTCTTTAAAAGGTTGTTGATCGCATTTGATGCCGCCAGCAAAAACCCTTTAATTGTCGGCGTAAATATCTTGTCGCCCGAAAATAACGATGTGTCAATGCGGGATTACTGGTTACACATGCAGATGTTCAAATACTGCCATAATAAATATCCTCAGGTGAAGTATTCGATGCATGCAGGGGAGCTGACGCTGGGGTTGGTCAAACCAGAAGAACTGAGTTGGCACATCAATGCTGCCGTACGTGAAGCGGGCGCTTCACGTATCGGACATGGAGTGGATTTACCTTATGAGTCAAAAAGCTACGACTTGCTGAGGTATATGAAAGAGAAAGATGTGGCTGTAGAAATTAACCTGACCAGCAATGAGTTCATTTTGAAGATAAAGGGCGACCGGCATCCAATCAGTTTGTATAAAGAATTTCAGGTACCGATAGTCATCAGTTCGGATGATGCAGGAGTATTGAGGACCAATTTAACGGAGCAGTACGTTTTATTAGCCGCCAGGTATCCTCAGTTCAACTATGAAGACATTAAAAAATTAGTCTATAACAGCATCAACTACTCTTTTATCAAAGAGCCATCAGTAAGACAAAAATTGTTGCTCAAACTGAATAAGGACTTTATAAGGTTTGAGCAAGTTATTTTAAGTCAGAAAAAAGCACCTGTATCTCAAAGCCCCGGAAAACGGTAGATGCAGGGGTAATTCTTTCAGATAAAAAGCTATATCCAATCCGCTTTTAGCAGCACAAATTGATATTCGCTAATCCATTTGCCATCTGAAAAGACACTGTCTTTGAAATACTCCCCTGCGATAAAGCCCAGACTTTTCAGCAAAGCGATCGCGGCCTCATCCTGAGCATCCACGATTTTTACAATCTGGTTCACTTCTGTTTTTTCAAACACGAAGGATATCATCGCCGATGCAGCTTCTTTTGCATAACCTTTGCGTTTTTCGGCAGGAAAAATATTGACCTTCATTTCGGCGATACAGTGCTCGTTCTTTTTGAGTTTAAGGGAGCAATCGCCAATAACCTCCTGGTTGACGGTGTTTTTTAGCACATATTTAAACCAGGAATCAGTTATGATCTTGTTCTGATGCCTTTTGGCGGGCGACAGGATCTTTATACCCGAGGCCAAAAGATAGCTCCTATAGCTGATGATGTCAAAATCCTGGCCTGCATAACTGAAATCCCGGTTTGACTGCTTGGTTTCCGGATCGGTTTTCTCTGAAATTGCGATCTCTTTATCTGCATTTAAAGCACCCGCATAGCTGCTGTCTGAAACTGCCCTTCCATCGTCTTTTACAAAAGAGATATAGGCTTCCATGTATTCGTTTGCGTGTTTCTCACTGATCTCGAGTGTATATGTGCCTTCAGTTCTTTTTGAACTGATCAATTCGTAGAAGGACTCTTTTGAATGTGGAAAATAAAGCACCAGCATCGCACGGTCATCCTTATATTGATCGACCTGACCGGCTATTACTTCCCAGCTAAAGGTGATTTTATTGCCTGTTTGACTGATGCCTGGCCGAACGGCTGCAGGAAGTGGTCCCATGCTCATCATTACCTTTGTATAATCCAGGCTGATGTTTGGATAGGTTCCCTGAATGGCGTTCTTTTTATTATAAGAAACCGCTTCATTGTATTCGTTTTTGTCTGTTCCCGCTACCAGATGACGGAATCCTATGCGGATCACAGCGAGTGAAGGGCTCAGGATCTCATTGACGAGGGTCATCTTTTGACAATTTGCTTTTCTGCCCGGAGTAAGCGGTTTGGAACTTTTCCCTATTTTTCTGATGACGTATTTACCCTTTAAGGTATAACCTACGAGATTGCCGATTTTGCCATGAAAACCGCCAAATATACCGTTTATTAATTTTCCCATATCTGTTTATTAATTAAGTTATTAATTTGTTTTAAAACAAGTTACGAAATGTTTTTTATATGATGATGATATGTTGTCTATTAAAATTAATATTTACCTCACTTTAGATGCATGGTTAACAGGTAAGTTTGACCAATGATAGACCTATCAACTACCTGTTAATGATCAAATAATCATCAGTAAAAATTAAAAGGAAATGAACAGGATATTAACCGCATAAACCAGTGATGGAAACGAAATTTTGTTGTTGGTCAGGAAGAGTGGGCTTCGTTGTTGATTCCGGCATTTCATCCGCAATAGGAGTAGTTTCGGATATGATGCGGAAGGTGACATCTATCTTTTATTCAATATTTGAAAGTGTTAAGGATTATTCATGCGATGAAATTGCTGAAGGATACAGATCTAATGGTTACAGAGATCGCTTATAGTATAGGATATTCTGATATTTCAACTTTCGGCAATACATTTTTTCAGTTGACGAATATGCGGCCAACTGAATTTAAAAGTAGGTTGTAAAGGGCGAATGGTAATTATGCTTCGTTTAACTTTATGGTCCGTAACAGATGAATATGCTGACAGGGAACTGCATGCTACATGCCGGTGAAGATGCCAAAGAGAAAAAAGTATTATTTGATTAGGTAAGGTTTTTTTCATTACAATAATTCGTATTTTTCCAATCGAAAGGTGGCCATGAAATCAAGTGCACCTGGTCGTTTATCAGATGCCTGATGTATGTCTGCACCTGCTTGTATTAATTCCTTAAATATGCTTCTTAATTGATTTAGTAAAATTCCGTTTGAGAAATCGGCAGAAGGATTATCAAGCATCTGGCGGCTGTCTAACAGCGCTCTGTGTAAGCAATTGTTACCGTATGTGTCAATTGCATTTGGATTGGCTTTTTCAGTTAACATCAGTTTTAGAAGCGATAATGCTTTGTCAAAAATGCGGGTGTCTTTTTGTAAAGTATATGAATTAAATACTGTTGCACGTATACAATCGTGCAATACGGGTGCCCTCCATTCATTAACTTCAGATGTCTCGATAAAATTTACATCTGCACCGTTTTTAATGAGAAATAAGGCAATGTCAAAATTACCCGTTTTAAATGCAACCTGAAGTCCGGATTGACCATCATCTTTTTTAGGTGGCGTAAAATTACAAACATCAATATACGCTTTATCAGTATCGACAAGTAGTGATATCGTTCGCATATCGCTATCTCTGATCGCCTTAAAAAAAGCCTTTATTTCTTTCTTTTTCATGTTTATATTTAAAGATATTATAATTTTAGAATAAATCGTTGCGATACTTTCGTTATGTTTAAAAATGTAAGCTGGTCCGGGGTAATCACATTTACGAAAAAGATTTTGATGTTACCTGTTCTAACCATCTGAGGCTTGGCTACTTGGATTGAATGGCACCTTGCATACTATGTTTTATCATTAACCAGATAACTATTAATCAAATTGAAAAAAGCAGAATTTAAAGAACGACTGTCCCAATATAGTTTAGATATCCTCAATCCAGAAAACTTTCATGATAAACTGGCCCCAGCAGTAATGGGGTATGCAGATCTTTTATTTGAGGAATTCGATCTCGATAGCTCTGCTGGAAGAACGCATATTCAAACACTTAATGGAAATGCAATAGGTACTTTTTGGGCTGCAAAATGTATCAGGGAGATTTTTAGAACCCAACGCTTTTCAAGGGCTCTTTATGCATCTGTGTTAGGAGTTAAAGACGAAAATAGGGGGCCAGTCCATGTGCTATATGCCGGAACGGGCCCATTCGCAGCACTCGCATTGCCAATTATGATGATGCTTCCGCCTGAAGACGTACAGTTTACATTTCTGGAGATTAATCCTGAAAGTATAGAGATATTAGAACGGGTGATCGATTTATTTGATTTGCATGCTTATGTTAAAAACATTCATCAATGTGATGCTTCATTATGGGATGTGCCTTCATCTGAGATTGATATTGTAATCAGTGAAACGATGTGCCGGGCGCTGGTTGCAGAACCTCAGGTAGCAATTATGCTTAATCTTGCAAGCCAATTGCCTAAAGAAGTTGTCTTTTTGCCTGAAGAAATTAAAGTCTCACTATGCAAGCTAAGCGGCAATTCCAGAGAACCGCAAAGAATTGCCGAATTGATCAATTTTAATAAAGCATCGATGTACGCTATTATCGGGAATTCCCCAATGAGAAACTGGAACTTCGATGATCAGGATATTCAAGCCAACGTATCTGAAGATGACCAGCTGTACCTGATGACAGAGATCAGGATTAATGAGGGCAATACTTTAGATTTAGAGGAGAGCTCACTAAATCTGCTGGAGAAAGTGAAGGTCAAAAAAAGGCAAGGAATGGTAAACTTGAATATTCAATACAGTCTGGATAAAAGGCCTGGTTTCAAGATAATAGAAAGATAATCCAGCTTAATTCAGATAGGTCAGGTCGTGTGATTGTTTTTTTTACATTTGATTAAAAAGAACGGGAAATTCTCCGTGATTTCTGTGATTTCAAATAGTCCCGCCTGGCCAAACTCTGCCTGTATTGATGTGCGGTCATAAAAAAACATATTGACGCCATCAAATATTTCATACCGATCCTCGCTGAGAAACCTGCCTTTTCCATAAGTCTGGGCTTCTTTCGAAATGACGGTGAAAACCATGTATCCATTTTCTGACAGCTGTGAATAGCAATCACGAATTAATTTATCCCTTTCGTTACCGTCCAATAAATGAATTAAAGCATAGCAAAATATCCCGTCATATTTGATTTGATCAAAAGGCATATCAGTGACCGAGCCATGATAGATCGTCATCTCGCTGCCGTAATGTTTTTCTGCCATTTCGATCGCAGTTTTTGAGATCTCAATACCTGTTACCGTAATTCCATTTTCTCTAAAAACCTGGGCATTCCGTCCGTAACCAATTCCAGGAATAAGGATGTTCTTCAGTGATTTTTCGACAAAAAAGTCTTTTGTCAATATTGCAGAATTAGAGGGCTCAAAACCCCACATTTCCTGCTTTTCTATAAAGCTGGATTCCCAGAATTCTGTTTTGTCCTTATCATTTGTCATACCTTATATCTCCTTATTTTATTTTAGTGAATCACCATGCCGCTATCTTTATCCGCCTGTATCTGAACTTTGATATTTCTTCTGCCCAGGAGTAAGATTAATAAAGCGACGATCGTTGTACCCGTCATGATTGCGACCATCGGAACTGCCGATTTAAGGTCAAACATACTTACGCCAAAGGAAGCCAGTGCGCCCAATCCCATTTGTACAGCGCCCATCAATGCGGAAGCACTTCCGGCATTTCTGCTGAAAGGAGCAAGGGATAAGGCCGAAGTATTCGGATTGGTGAAGCCCAGGCAGCATAGGAATAAAAAGAGCAGAATAATGGTTTCTATCAGTCCAAACCAATGGTTAATGCTGCCAAGCAGGAAAAACAACACAATGATCAGCTGGCAACTTAATGCAGCCAGGATCAATTGTTCACTTTTATATTTTCTGAGCATCAGGGTGTTGACCTGACTGGAGCCAATCAATCCTACAGACAGCAAAGCGAAGATCCAGCCATATCCTTCTTCAGAAACCTTAAAAATATCGATGAAGACCAGTGGAGAACCCGAGATATAGGCAAAGAGTCCTGAAAAAGCAAATGCTCCGGTGAAGGCATAGGTGTAAAACTGAGGTTCTTTAACTACAGAAAGAAAGTTTTTAACAATGGGAATGGGTTTTAAAGACAAGCTGGTATCGGGCTGATAACTGTCAGGAAGCCAAAGCCAGCTGGCGATGAGGTTTAGCAGGCCCAGGGCCATCAGGATAATAAATACCGTATGCCATCCCAGGGCGACTGTTACATAACCACCAATCGTAGGCGCAACCATTGGCGAAACACTCACCACGAGCATGAGTAGCGCGAATACCTTTGCATTTTCATTGACCGGAAACAAATCCCTCACCATCGCAATGGAAGCTACGGCTGCGGCACAACTTCCTATTGCCTGCATAAAACGAAGGGCGATCAGGGCATCCAGGCTGGTCGCAAACACACATCCTGCGGAAGCAAGAATATATACACTTAGTCCGATATACAGTGGTTTTTTCCGCCCGAAACGGTCCAGCAAGGGGCCATAAAGGAGTTGCCCGGCCGAGATGCCGATAAAAAAGCTGGAAAGGGACAAGGATACCCGAAGGACCGTCGTATTTAAGTCTTTCGCAATCGCCGGAAATCCGGGCAGGTACATGTCTATAGAAAAAGGACCGAGGGCCGTTAATGATCCCAGTAAAAGAATCAGGAGGAAGTATTTCTGTTTTGTCATTTGAACAGGCAAATATAGGGATTGTACTTTCCGGAAGCGTGGATTCTGGTTTCAAAGTAAAAAGATAACATCAAATCGACATTCTTCTAATTATATAACTTTTACGCAGGATTATATAAGTTGGGCGGAAGCAAAAGGTATTATTTTTGTAGTTTGAATTGTTATTTTTAATTGAAGAGAACCTGGGAATATGACGTTATATGTTAAAAATATGGTTTGCGATCGTTGTGTAATGATCGTTCGCCAACAGCTGGAACACCTCCATTTTGATGTGAAAGATATTACACTGGGGAAGGTGGAAGTTTCTCCTGAACCTGATGCACACCAGCTTCAGGACATTGCGGCTTCTTTTCATATTCTTGGTTTTGAACTGATCGATAAAGAAAAGGACCAGCTGGTTGAACAGATCAAGAATAAGGTCATTGAACTTGTTCATTATTCAGACCTTAATGAGATCAACGAAAGCCTGATGCACCTGATTGCCGATCGTTTAGACAAAGATTACGCCTATCTAAGCCGTTTGTTTTCTGATGTGGAAGGCATTACCATTGAGAAATACATCATCCAGCAAAAAATTGAAAAGGTGAAAGAACTCCTGGAATACGGGGAACTGAACCTGAACGAGATTTCGTACAAGATGGGATACAGCAGCAGTGCACATTTATCTGCTCAATTTAAATCCCTGACCGGCATGACACCCAGTAAATATAAAAACGCGGGCTCAAACCGCAGAAACCCACTGGATAAGGTGAAATAATCATCCTGAATGGCCTGAAATGCAAGACTGTGTTTATTCTCAGCTTGGTAAATTTAATTTCGAACTACAGTCCAAAATTTGTAACATTATAGTCCTAAATAAATCAGACTGGAAAATATCCCCTTGAAGATGCCTTTTTATAAACACTATTCCTTTGATCTTTGGTTAACTTTAATCAAGTCAGATCCAGCCTTTAAAATTGAAAGAACAAAATACTTTCATGCGAATTTTAATGCCGCAAAAAAAACAATAGAAGAAGTTGCGCTGGTGTTCAGGCAGGTAGACCTGATGGTGAATGCCATTAACGAAAAAACCGGAAAGAACATTGATGCCGACGAAATGTACCTGATGGTGATCAGCATCATTAATGATTATTCGACGGCCTTTCAGGACATCGATGTTGAAGGATTATATTTGGAAATGGAAGCATTATTGTTAAAACATATGCCCCTGTTATATTGTTCAGAATGTATAGACGTATTAAGCAAGTTAAAGGAATCTGGTTTAAGCACGGTGAATATTTTGAGCAATACCGGATTCATTAAGGGAAAAACATTAAGAAAAGTATTAAAGCATTTGAACTTGGATAGCCTGTTAGATTTTCAGTTGTATTCGGATGAAGTCCGTCTGTCCAAACCAAACCGCGAATTTTTTCAGCTGATGCTGGATACTATTGATCAGAAAAAACATCCACAAATCGCATTAAAAGACATCATTCATATCGGAGACAATCCGGTTGCGGATATCAGAGGAGCTGAGGCCATCGGCATCAACAGCTTGCTCATCAACTCAAACGACCTGTCCATTTCACACTTACTTTCATGATACCATACACCTATTCTTTACATAAAATCCACAACACGGATCATTTTGGGTTTGAGGCCGACGATTACAGCCGGTTTAAGTTCGGTGATGAACAGGTGGCCAGGTCATTCGGTAAAGACCTTGCGGATGGATTTATCCGGTATTACCTGACCGAGAATTTTATTACGGGACAGATCGTGGTCATTTCCAGCCCTTATTGTTTTATTCCAACGGCAACCTTTGCAATGAAAAACTATTTCGTTTCGCAACTGAACCGCTGGCTGGTAGAGCATGGCGGACTGGTTGTTCAGGAGGCCAAAGTCCACCGGACGATCACGTATAAGGAGGATTACGGAGGCCTCAGTGCTGAAGAACGGATGAACCTGATTGGAAATGACTCCTTTCATATTGATAAGGACTTTCTGGAGGGCAAAACATTGCTCTTTCTGGACGATATTAAAATTACCGGCAGTCATGAGCGGATGATCCTGAAAATGGTTAAGGAATATGGCTTGAAGAACGACATTCACATGCTGTATTTTGCAGAGCTCATGAACAAAGACATTCATCCGAATGTGGAAAATCATTTGAACTACCATCAGGTGAAATCGATTTTTGACCTGGAGGAAATCATTCAGGGAGGAAATTTCTGTATAAATACGCGGATTGTTAAATATATCCTAAATTGCGATTTTAATAGTTTTTCTATCTTTTTGGAACGTCAAAGTACAGAATTTATCAATAATCTGTACGATTTGTCATTGGGCAACAGTTACCATACGATAGAATCCTATTCGGAAAATTTGAATTACTTAAAGAACTACATACATAATAACAATTATAAATTGATTTAATATGGCGATTAACTTGCAAAAAGGGCAAAGAGAAAACATTGATGCCCCTAAATTTACAATCGGTCTGGGCTGGGATACCAATAGCTCTACGACAGGGACTGCGTTCGATTTAGATGCTTCTATTTTTATATTAGATGATCAGAAAAAATTAGTGTCAGATCAGCACCTGGTATTTTACAATAACCTGAAATCACCGGATGGCGCAGTAGAACATACCGGCGATAACCTGACTGGCGATGGTGATGGCGATGATGAGCAAATCAAAATTGACCTGACCAATATAGATGCAAAAGTTGGAGAGATTTGTATTGTAGTAACAATTCATGATGCAGAAGCCAGAAGACAGAATTTTGGACAGGTTAGAAACTCTTTTGTTCGTATTTTTGATGCAGCAAGCAACGAGGTGATTTTAAAATATGAATTGGAAGAAGATTTCTCTATCGAAACGGCTGTAGAATTCGGAAGAATTTACAAACGTGAAGGAAAATGGAAATTCGAGGCAGTAGGCATGGGCATGAAAGGTGGTTTACAAGATTATTTAAACAAATATCAATAAGAAATTATGGCAATCAATCTTCAAAAAGGACAACGTATCAGTCTTGAAAAAAGCAACGGAAGTAAACTTCAAAATATTTGTGTAGGAATCAACTGGGGTGCCATTGAGAAAAAAGGCATGTTTGGTTTTGGTAAAACTAAAGAAGCGGTGGATTTGGATGCGAGCTGTGCTTTATTCAGCGAGAGCAAACAACTGCTGGACGTGGTTTATTTCGGCAGTTTAAAATCTAAAGACGGTGCAGTAAAGCATAGTGGTGATGATTTAACCGGTGATATGGGCGGTGATGATGGCCTGGATAACGAGGTGATCACCCTGGATTTCTCTCAGCTTAACCCTGCGGTTAACTATGTGGCTTTCGTATTGAACAGCTTTAGAGGTCATGATTTCGGAACGATTCCATTTGCTTCGATCCGCATTTATGAAGGAACACCTAAAAGAGTAAACGAAGTGTTTGCTACTTACGACATTGCAAACGGTTCAGGTTTTGCCGGACATGTTTCTATGGTAATGGGTGTGTTCTACAAGAAAAACGGAGAATGGAAATTCAATGCGATCGGAGAGCCTACAAAAGATAAAAAATTAGAGGAAACGGTAAATACCGTAACACAAAGCTATTTATAAGCTCTAAAGGTTGATGATCATTTTATTAAATTATGGAAACAAACCCAAGTAATACCCAAAACCTTACACCCGTAAAACTGGATAAGGACGGAAATGTTGATCTGACGACCATTACCCCTGAAGAGACGAAAAAATACAATGAGCTGAGTAAGTCATTGGAGCCTTCGGATGTAAACTCGATCCTGAATTATGGGGTGGAGGCACAGAACTCTATGGAGAAATACAGTAATGATTTCTTATCATCTGTACGGACCTATAACAGTGGTGAAGTTGGGGGATTAATCAACGAATTGCTGACGGAACTGAATTATATCGATGTTTCTGAATTGGAACAAGGTGGTTTTAAATCTTTCATTTCAAAAATACCATTTCTGAAAAACCTGGTGGTGGATGTTAAAAAACTCTTCCAGAAGTATGATGTTGTGGTGAATAACATTGACAAGATCACCAATAAGATCAAGGCAGGACGGTTGAACTCTATTAAGGACAACAGCTCGCTTCAGACGATGTTTGACAGCAATGTGACGTATATCCATCAAATGGAGGAACTGATCATCTCAGGACAGCTTAAATACAACGATTTGAGTGTAAAGCTGGCAGAGATGGAAGGCAGGCCCGCAGATTATCAGGATTACGAAATTGCGGATTTAAGAGATTTCCTCAGCAGACTGGATAAGAGACTGGCAGATATGAAAATTGTTCGCTTTATCATGCTGCAGTCGCTGGCTCAGATCAGAGTGGTACAGAACAACAATACCTCTATTGCTGAAAAAGCACAGTCGATTGTGTCTACCACCATTCCGGTATGGAAAAACCAGCTGACCATTGCTGTGGCACTGCAAAGGCAAAAAGCCAATGTGGAAATGCAGAAAAAAATATCAGATACCACGAATACCATTTTACAGAAAAACGCGGAAATGCTGAAACAAAACAGTATTGATGTGGCTAAAGAAAATGAGAAAACGGTAGTATCTCTTGAAACCCTGAAAATGACGACCAATTCGTTGATCGAAACATTGAATGAGGTGAAGAAAATTCATGAAGAAGGTAACCAAAGCAGAAGGGTGCTGGATGGGGAATTGAAAACCCTGGAAGCAGAACTGAAGAAAAACGTTACCCGCGTTAATTAAAATTAATCAATGGATGAACGCCGTGTTTATATTTTAAAGGAATCCCGCACAGAGATCAGCCGTTTACAGCTGCTCTCTGTGTTCTTTGAGGAGGAATCTGTGTATAAAATATATCTGCGCAGCCAGGTGATCCATCAGCTGTTTGAAAACAATGAAGACCTGGATATCGATAAACTGGAACTGTTTCACGTTCAGTTTACCTCCAGTGTCATTGAGCTGCTGAGAAAGATTAAAAAAAACAATGAAAAGAATGTAAGTCTGCTTTACGATGAGATTCATCTGAATGAGGAATTGATGGAGCGGATGAACAACACGGTGTTTACCGATAAGAATTTCAATCTGGATAAACAGAAACAGGCCTTAAAGATCAATTTATCTTTAAGAAAGCTGTTCCAGGTATTGTCTGAACTGAGTACCGAATTTCCCTTTTCAAAGAACATCAATTCCTTTAGCTCCAGGTATGCTAAAGATTTCTTCTACCATATCAGTCCGGACCAGTTGAGTCAGCTGATTGACTTTGATCCTAAGGACATGTACATCGATGTGAATGCAAGCATTCAGAAGAAACTGATGGGCCTGTTGTGCAAATATGATTTTAAGACCGAGTTTTTTTATGGATTAAAGTCGGGACAGCTGATCATTGAGGTGTATAAATTCGTAGATGTGGACCGGCATTTCCTTTTCTTTCCCAGCAGGAACCTGTTCCTGTTCTGCGATTTGAATGTATTGAAGGATGTGGACTGGACCACGAACCTCTCGGAAAAGGAAAAGATCATTCAGGAGCTTTCCTATAAGAACGACAAGCTGGAAAGCAGTGCTGCGGCACTAAAGTCTTATATTCCTAAAGAAATTATTGACCTTTTAGAGGAAAACTACCTGAAAATATCAGACATCAATTTCCTGGACCATCTGAATAACTTCGATGTGCAGGCAAATATTTTAAAAGCAATGCTTAAAACCGATCTTTTTTAGCATTTTTAAAGCAAATACAAGTAAATTAAAACTATAAAGTAAAAAATGGATAATAATTTGATTAATCATCCCGGTGTACTCATCGGGTTCGCAGTGCTGATCCTGGTGATGCTGCTGCTGGATTTGGGCGTTTTTAATAAGAAGGTGCATGCAGTATCAAGCAAAGAGGCCGCAATCTGGTCTATCGTATGGATCACATTATCCATGGCTTTCAGTGGAGTAATTTACGTGACTTCCGGATTTGAGAAATTCACGCAGTTTCAATCGGCCTACTGGATTGAAAAAGCTTTATCAGTTGATAACCTCTTTGTGTTTATCCTGGTTTTTGGATTCTTTAAAGTTCCTAAAGAGCTGCACCATAAAGTGTTGTTCTGGGGAATTATTGGTGCCCTGGTATTCCGTGCGATTTTCATCTTTGCGGGTGTAGGATTGATTAACCTGACTTATCTTCCTGAAATGAAAGTATTGGGAGAGATGGTGAAAATTAACGTGATATTATCTGTTTTCGGGGTGTTCCTGATTTATGCGGGTATCAAATCATGGGTGGCAAGCGACGACGATGACGAGGATAAAGACTTTAGCCAAAGTGCAGGTGCGCGTTTGGTTTATAAGTTCTTCAAAGTAAGTAAGGAGTTTGACGGTGGTAAATTCTTTACCATAGAGAATGGTATTAAGGTCGCTACGCCATTATTGGTTGTGGTGGCAGTAATTGAGTTCACGGATTTAATTTTTGCGGTAGATTCAATTCCGGCGATTTTCGCGATTGCACCGGATGATCCACTGATCTTATATACTTCCAATATCTTTGCTATTTTGGGTTTAAGGGCTTTATATTTCCTTTTGGCCAATTTCATCCATATGTTCAGTTTACTGAAATATGGATTGGCGATTATTCTGACATTTATCGGCGTGAAAATGGTGATCGCTCCGGTTTACCATATCTCTTCTCCACTATCTTTATCTATAGTAGGAGGGGTACTGATTTTATCGGTAATTGCTTCATTGATTTTCGCTCCTAAAGAGAAAGAAGCCATCAAGGAATCAAAATAATTTTGGTGCTTTGATGGTAAAAAAAGAAGTCTGTATCATAAGATACAGACTTCTTTTTTTTAGGGAGTTGATTTAAAACTTCAGGATTGTAGAAAGCATAGCCACTCTTCTAACAATTCCTTAAAATCAGTCATTGGAATTACATCAGTCTCGTAGATGTGTACATTAGGATGATGCAACTCCATCCAAAGGTCATCAAATAATTGAGACGATGGATAATTGTCGTACTGCTCTCCATTTATTGCTTTTTCCAATTCTTCGATCAAGAATTTAGTTTCATTGATACTGAAGTAATTGATGACCTGCAGGAAGCTAAAGTCATCGATAACGTCCTTTCTACACATAGGTGTTCTTTGACCATTTCCCGGACTTACCCAATGAGAGAAAGTTAGTCCATATTGTTCTCGTTTTGTCATCACTACTGGTTTAAAAAGCTAAAAATTAGGGAATCATCTGCTGCTCCTATGGTTTTTTACGGTATACCCGCAATATAAAAATCCTGGCGTTCACGCGCGATGGATAGACTGGTATTTTTTGTTGTTATGTTGCTTTTTAAGCTTAGTTTTAGCAAAAATGATTTTTCATGCAATATTCCCTTATTCTCCATCTCAGTGATCAAAGCAAATCTTTATTGGCAACAGACCGCAATGCTGCGGTTCTTCTTACCCTGATTGCAGGTAGGGAAAAGCTGGAGTTCATGCTACAAGGCTATCATTCCAGAGAAAAGGTAAGAAGGCTCAGCTTCGAAGAGGGGAGTCTGGAGGAACTGAGAAACAATGAGTATCATGTTCAGGCAAACTATGTGCTGGAAGAATACAGTGTATGTGCTGCGATTGATCATGTAGTTGCAGAAAAGATGCGCTTGTCAGTTTATTTAAATCAGGAGGCAGGCAGTATGGAAGTTAAAGGGATTGATCTGCCGGAGCGGGAACCGGATTCTTTATAGTTGCTTCGTTTCGGCTTGTAGCTACTCCATTCAAAATGTAGTTGCCAGGATTTCATAACGCATAAAAAAAGCCAGCAATTTCTTGCCGGCCTTTCATTATTAATTGATTAAACTAGAACAAACTAAACTCAACTCTACGGTTTTTCTGACGACCAGCAGCAGTTTTATTAGTTGCTATTGGTTGGTTAGGTCCGTAACCTGTAGCTTCGATACGTGAAGCGTTTGCACCTTGTGATACTAAATAAGCTTTGATTGATTCAGCTCTGTCTTTCGATAAACGTAAGTTTAAAGCCATTGAACCAGTGTTATCTGTGTGACCAGCTAATTTTAAGCTGAAGTTTTTCTCTACTAATAAAGCAGCAACACGGTTTAATGTAGGGTAAGATTTAGCACGGATAGTTGCTTTTCCTAAATCAAATTCTAAATCTCTGATCGCTTCGCTAACTACTTTTTTGTCGGCTTCAGTAACGATGATTTTTTCTCTGATGATTGCTGGAGCAGCTTTTAATGTACATCCTGAACCGTCAACGATAGTTCCTGAAGGCGTACCTGGACATTTATCAAATTTGTTAGCTACACCATCACCGTCGTCATCTCCCATTTCCTGTGCATATTTAGCTTCCATTGCTTCTTTATCTCTTTTAGCATTTTGTTCTGCTGTAGATAAAGCTCTTCTAAGTTCAGCACTTTCTTCTGCACTTTGGTTACGTAAGTTAGCCAATGAGCTGTAGTTTTGTAACTGTGGTTTTTCTTTGCTACCCAAAGCAAATTCTAAACCTGCGTGTCCGTAAGAGAACTTATCGAATCTACCATTAACAGCATTACCATCAAATTTGCCGGTTTTAACAAAGTTCACATCGTAACCGAAGTCTAAGTTAATTCCTTTAGCGATACCTAGTTTGAAACCAGCACCTACAGGGATGAAATATCCTTCTCTGTAAGATTGTTTGTCAACCACACTTCCTGTAGTTACGTCAGCACCTGATGACATGTAACCAGCACCAGCTTTTACATAAGGAATCAAGACTGCATTCTCTCTGTTGATGCTGATGTTAGCCAGGTTATAAACCGCAGTTAAAGCTGCAGACCATTCTAATTTTGTTTCAAAACTTGAATTTGTATTGTAAAGAGGAGCTCCGGTTAGAAGATCGTTACCTGTAAAACCTCTTAAGCCTTTTACTTTACCAGCTAAGAAATCAGCTTGTAAACCTAAAGCAGGTAAAATTTGTTTTTTGATGTAACCACCATAACCCAAAGATTCTTTCGCAGCTTGATAGTCACGATTTTGACCGTTGAAGATGGTGTTAGAACTCAACACACCTGCATGGCCACCGATTGACCAGGTACGGAATTCTTTTTTTCCAAAACGACCTGTAGTTTCAGGCGTTGTATCTTGAGCGAATAATTGCGATGATACTCCCAATAGGGCAACTACCATTGCGGCTTTTGTAATGTTAGATTTCATTTTCTTTTCAATTAGATAGATGAGCATCCAGCCATTCTGCTGAACTGCTAACCTCCTTGTAATAATCCTGCCAAAGGCCTTTTTGATTGAAAATAAATTAGAATAACCTAATAATCAGTGAATTAATGTATGATTCAGAAAAATCATGAAATCTATCTTTTTTGATAAACAGCCTGTTTTTCTGTATAGTATTTGCTACAATTGTAACTTTTTGGAAAGAAATTAAAGGTATGAAGAACCTTTGCAAACTTACAATTCAAAGACTTCTCCCTTTTCCGGAATGCTCACCTGGTAGCCGATTTCGATAAGGGCATCCGACAGGCTTTGCGTGCTTTTGTCTTCACCATGAACGAGAAATACCCTTTTTAATTGTCCGGCGTCTTGTCGTTTTACCATATTGACCAGATCATTGTGATCTCCGTGACCGCTTAAAAGATCTGTTTGCTGGATGGTTGCATAGACCATCAGGTCCCGGTTCCTAAGCCTCACGATCGGATCTCCACGTAATAAACGATGGCCCAGTGTTCCTTTTGCACAATAACCTATAAATAAGATCGTGCAGTAATAGTTTTGTATGTTATAGTAAAGATGGTCTTGTATTCTTCCGCCTTCGAGCATCCCTGCAGAAGAAATAATGATACAGGGCTCATGATAATTTGAGATGGATAGACTTTCTCTTTTATCATGTACGTAAGAAAGTTCCTCGAATTCAAATTGATCTCCTTTCTGTTTATAAAATTCTTTAGCATCATCATTCACTAGTTCATGATGCCTGCGGTAGATGTCTGTTGCAAATTCTGCAAGTGGACTGTCTACAAAAATTTTGACCGGAGGCAATAAGCCCTTACTGAAAATCTGATTTAAAGCATAGACCAGGGATTGCGTTCTGCCAATACTAAATGCAGGAATAATCAGCCGGCCGGGAAATTTGATACAGGACTCATTGATCGTCTGTATTAGCTTTTGCTCCAGGCTGATCTCTGTGCTGTGGAGCCTGCCGCCATAAGTGGATTCTGAAACCAGGTAATCTACCTGAGGAATGGGTTCTGGATTTACCAATACCGGATAATTGTTTCGGCCGAGGTCTCCCGTAAAAGCGATTTTCTTTTCCAGGCCCTGATCCTGCACGGTTAATACTACAGCTGCTGCACCAAGCAAATGGCCAACAGGAATAAAGGTTAAAGATACATTGCCGTTTAAGCGGAAATCCCTGTGGAAGCCGATCGTCACAAAACGTTCTACGGTATCCATGACATGCTTCTGGAGGTATAAGGGCTGCGGGCCGGAACCGGAGCCTCTTCCGCGACGCCCTTTTGGTTTGGATTTGTTTTGTTTGCTGAGGAAAATGTTCACCGAGTCCAATAACAGCAATTCGGTCAGGTCTGCCGTAGGAGGGGTGCAAAGGATTTGTCCTTCGAAGCCCATTCTGATTAAAGTAGGCAGATTTCCGGAATGGTCAATGTGTGCATGGGTCAGGATCACGACGTCGATACTGCCGGGATCAAAAGGGAAATACTGATTTTCTTCCTGATAGGTGTCTTTCTCATAATCCAGACCACAGTCGACCAATATATTATAATCCTCTAATTGCAGCAGATGCATACTCCCTGTTACCTGTCTCGCTGCTCCCCAAATGGTCAATTTCATAGCTATGGTCTTCCTTCTTGGAGCCAAGTTATCATTTTTTATAATTTATCCGTATCCATCCAAGTTGAAAAATTACTGATAAGATATTGATAATGGAACTTTGGTGCAATATGTATGGTCGAAACGCGCTTCCATTGGAGCAGTTCATCAATAAAGGCAGGGATGGGGAGAGCGGAAACCTCAGCGGCTTTACTGTAGAAATCCTGTCTGCTGGGATGGTCTGTTGAGCATACATTATATATATGTCCGAATGCGGCATTTTTGATCAGCGAGAGGCTGAAATTCAGGCAATCGGTAAGGTGCACAAGGTTGACCGGTGCCTGTCCATTGGGAATGTCCTGTTTTCCGGCAAAGAATCGTCCGGGATTTCTGCCGGGTCCGATTAAACCTCCGAAGCGAAGGACCGTGCTGCTGAAAGTACTTTGGCCCATCAATAATTTTTCTGCCTCCAGCATGGCTATCCCTGATGCAGTGTCTGGTTGTGGGGTGCTTAGTTCTGTTACTTCGGTATTATGATCTCCATACACCGCTGTGGAACTGATAAATATAACGTGTTTTACCTGTTGCTTTTGCGCCGCCCCGGCAATCCCTGTTATCTTTTTATAAAATGCCTGCTGTGCTCCGCTGCTTCGTTTTGGCGGAATGCTGATGAGCAACAGGTCTGTATGGAAGAAATCAGGATCGTACTGCGCTGTGTCTTCCTGAAAGTCGATGAGGTAGGGCTGAATTCCCGCATCGGAAAGTATAGGCAATTTTTCGGCTGTGGTACTGGATCCTTTCACTGAATAGCCTGAAGAGATTAGTTTTTTGGCGAGGGCTAAACCGTACCAACCGCAACCGAGCACGCTGATGGTTTGTATTACTTGGACTGAGGGATCAGTATTGGACATTCTTATCGTATTTATGGGCTTAGAAGTAAATAAAAAAAGGGGTAATGCCTGGACATACCCCTTTTTTATAAAATGAATTAAGACTAAAGAACTGTTACGTTTGACGCTTCAGGACCTTTTTTTCCTTCATTCAATTCGAATTCTACGCTGTCTCCTTCATTCAACTCTCTGAATGAATCTCCTGCAATCGCAGAAAAATGTACGAAAATATCTTTTCCTCCATCTTCTGGAGTTATAAATCCAAATCCTTTTGCAGAATTAAACCATTTAACTTTTCCTGTTGTACGCATATTATTATATATATATTTCGATGTGAAAATAATGAATAGAATATTAATATCAAAATCTTAAAATAGGGGGCAGTGTAGATTAAATTTTTGGTCTTTAATGTTGTTAAAACCTATTTAAACGAAGATTGTTAAGGTATAAAGAAGCAACTGTTCGGGGAAATATAAAACTGATAAAATGAATAAAGAGACGAATCCTGAAGAAACAAGACCGATTGCAAATGGCGACAGACCTAAAAAGAGGACTTATGAAGAGCCGGATAATCTGGGGCTGGATGCTGACCAGTCTTCGGAAAGCTTCTCTTTTTATAGTCATTTGAATACGGATAATGACCGTATTTCGGGGAATCCAGACGGTGAGGACGATGATCATGACACAAATGAGCGTAGTGCTTATTCCCCATTGATGGACAAATAAGCACTTTGGCATCATTTTTACAGTATACCTGTATTAATCTAAATACTATAGTTATGAAAAAGATATTTTCAGTAGCGGCATTGGCGATAGTTTTATCAGCATGTTCAAACAATGCCAAGCAGGAGGCGATGATCAGGCAACAGGCAATTGTTGCGGTAAAAGACAGTCTGAAATTGGATAGTTTTAAAAGAGCAGATGCCCGGGAGAAAGAAAGATTGGCCATAGTTAAAGAAGAAAAAGTCAAAGAAGAAAAAAGAACACTTTTACTTGCCGAACGGAATGAGGCAGCAGAAAGAAGCAACAGGAATATTTCGGCGAATAATGAAGCTCCGGTAAAGGCCAAGAAAAAAGGCTGGAGCCAGGCTGCCAAAGGTGCTGTCATTGGTGCCGGAGCAGGAGCTTTAGGAGGTATTCTGATCGATAAAAAAGACGGCAGAGGTGCAATCATAGGTGGAGTTGTGGGTGCGGGTACAGGTTATGTAATCGGCAGGGCACAGGATAGAAAATCAGGAAGAGTACAGCCGAAGAATTAAGTATAAAATCTGCTTTAAAAAAGCCAGGTAAAATCCNNGGATTTTACCTGGCTTTTTTTATGGACTTAGAATTTATCTGCTCTTTTTATGCCCTGAATTGGTTTTTTAGGCTCGCTGACCAAGAAAATGGTACGATTCCCATATTTTAAAATTGTAGAAAATTGCCCACAATGGGGCGGTTTTTGGGAAAATAAACCACTTGAAATAAAAAGCAATTGAGAAAATTTAAAATTAATAAAATTGAGGAAAACCCTGTCAGCGTGCTTGTTATGGTTGTTTTATTCCCGAATGTTAGCTATTGTTTTCGGCTAATGCTGTATTGGCTTGGTTTTTTCCTTTATCAATTCGTAACCACGACCTAAAATGAAAATTCAATACACATTATTGCTTTTTATTCTTGTGTTTTTAAGCAGCTGTAAAAAGGATACTTCGCTGGACAATTTGTCCAATGTGATTCTTAAACGGGAAGGGCTTTTAAGAGTGGAATGTAGTGACTGTGAAGTCAACTATCAGGTTTATAGTAAAGCGTACAACGTAGAGATTGATAAGGGAAGTAATGACATCGCTTTTTTCTATTCAGGTGATTTTGACCTGAAGACTGAAGTGGTCTCAAAGGCGAATCAGAAGATCCGGTTATTGGTGATCGATTCTTTTGGCAGGGTGATCTCTAATGAACTGAATACATGGGCTGAGGGCGAAGTTCGTAAGCAAACGTTTATGATCAACGTCAAATAAATCAATATCAGAGATTATTTAAGAGAAATTCTTTGTTTATAATTTACAATGGACAAAGCTTAATTAGGGGTTTAACTAGAAAAAAAGTATTATGTTTACAGATAGAATCGTTAACAGAACAATGACCACCGAGGAACCTGAAACAGCGAATTCTCACTATTTTGATAAATTTTTATCCTGGGGGTCAGGAAAGAAACATACTAAAGAATACATGGAAAGTAAACCGGATCATAAAAAAAGTATACTGATCGTAGACGATGAGCTAAGTATTCTTAAATTATTGAGTTTCATTCTCGCATCAGACTATGATCTGATCATTAAGAAGAGCGGAATCGAAGCGATCGCATGGCTGGAAGAAGGGAATGACCCGGATCTGATCATCTCTGATTTAATGATGCCTTATTTTGATGGCAGCACCCTGATCAGAAATCTTAAGTTAAGTGGCTTTTACAGAAACACTCCTGTTATATTATTGTCTGGTGCAGAGGATCTTGCTGATAAAGTAAAGCAGATGCCTTTTAAAATAGATAGTTATATGGAGAAACCTTTTAACCCGGCAGTTTTAAAATCTCAAATTGCCCAACTCATTGCATAATGACAACGTCTATGATTAACCGCCCTCAGATAAATGCAAAAATTGTGCATTTTGGAAAACTCCTTAAAGTGGTCATCGCGGAGGAGTTTGATGCCAACGTAGATCATATGGATGATCCACAGGACTTTAAGCGGTACCTTGATCAACAGTCTTTATTGACTTTGCCTGATATCATTTTAATCGAGGTGGACGACAATAAGAACTGTTTCGACCAGATCAGGGAAATAAAAAAGAACCCTTTATTACAGGGACTCATTATTGTACTGTTAGGTATCAAAGAAGACCGGAACTGGAGAAAAAAAGCATTGGAATTGAAAGTTAATGATTATTATACTTATCCTTTTCCTTTGGAAGACTTTTGTGAAAGACTTAATTTTTTAGTTAAATTTAAGTTGATCAAACCTAAATTGATGGAACTTGCACAACAGGTAGAAGTTGAATACCAGATCCCGTGGACAAAGCGTGCATTTGACCTGATTGCTTCAGGACTGGCGCTCTTGTTTTTATTCCCGATTTTTATTGTCGTTGCCATATTTATTAAACTCGAATCTAAAGGAGCTGTAATTTATAAAAGTAAAAGGGTAGGCGCAGGTTATAAGATCTTCGATTTTTATAAGTTTCGTTCCATGAAGAGTGGTGCAGATCAAATGGTGGCATCTATGGCCAACCTCAATCAGTACGCCAGTGAGTCTGATAACAAGAATGGTAAAGCTGCTTTCGTAAAGTTTAAAGACGATCCCCGCATTACCAAATTGGGTTCTTTTCTAAGGAAAACGAGTATTGATGAATTGCCTCAACCGATCAATGTTTTTATCGGCGACATGTCGCTGGTAGGAAACAGGCCATTGCCTTTATATGAAGCGGAACAACTCACAACCAATGAGTGGTCTACACGCTTTCTGGGCCCTGCGGGATTAACCGGATTATGGCAAATCAGTAAACGTGGTAAGAAAGATATGTCTGAAACCGAGCGTAAAGAACTTGACAACTATTATGCAGACAATTATTCGATCCTGCTTGACTTAAAGATCATATTGAAAACCATACCTGCCTTGATTCAAAAGGAACAGGTTTAACCACATTGGATTCTCCATACTTTTTAAAGTAAACTAAACATAAATAAACGCTTAAACACATTCTATAAAACATATTGAATCATGAAAAATCTTTTTAAAATTGCATTAATAGCCTTAATGTTTATAAATTTCAGTACCCACGCTCAGGAGTCAATAATCGGAGAGATTAAATATGGTGACTTAGAAAAATATATCGCTCTTGCAAAACAAAACTATCCAAGAAGAAAGGCCATGAATGAAACTGTGGTAAAAGCGAAAGCAGAGCTGCCTATTACTGCACTTTCTTACCTTGATATATTTAACGGATCTTATTTTTACAGACCTCAGCAAAAAACGGTTCTTGATCCGATAAACCCTTATAATGTAAACGGATTTCAATTTGGAATTAACGTTAACCTGGGTTCTTTTCTTCAAAAACCTTTCGCTGCAAAAAAAGCTAAATCTGATTACAAAATTGCACAATATCAGGCAGAAGAGTATGAACTTGGTCTTGCTGTTGAGGTAAAGAAAAGATATTATGTTTATATTCAGCAAATAAGTCAATTGAAAATTTATACTCAAAGTGTTCAGGATAATAAAAATGTTGCTGATAATCAGTTGTATAAATTTGAAAAAGGCGAGATTACTTTAGATACCTATAATCAATCAAGAATAAACCTTACCAATGCCAACACGTCAAAAATTCAGGCCGAAGTAAATTTATTAGGTGCGAAAGATGCGTTGGAGGAAATCATAGGGGTGAAACTTTCTGAAGTAAAATAGATAATTATTTTTAAAACCTTATAATGGATATTAAAGCATTTTTAAAACTTCTGAATAAATATAAATGGCTGCTGGTACTTGTACCGGCAGCTGCAGCTGTCATCACCTTTTTTTTAGTAAAGAATCTTCCAAAAGAATACAGTTCAGAAGCTCAGATTGCAACAGGTTTAGTAGACCAATCTAAGCAGGTGGTCGCCGCAGGAAATCAGAATGCCGATTTCTTCAAAATAAACCAGCAGTTTTCTAATATTATTGAAAGAATGAAAATGAGAAAAATCATGAGCATTCTTTCTTACAATTTAATGTTGCATGATCTTGAAAATCCAAAAGATCCTTTTACTCCATATAGTAAAAAATTAGATTCTCTGGACAATACCCAACGTCAGGAAGTAATCCAGCTTTTTAAAGAAAAATTACAAACCAAAAGGGTAATTACCATAGCCGATAACAAAGGAAAGTATAAGCTTTATGATATGCTGGGCTCTATGGGCTATAATAAGGAAGATATTGAGAAAAAGCTCAGCATCTACAGACCGGATAACAGTGACTTTATCAATGTGGATTATGTTTCACAAAGTCCTAAGCTTTCTGCCTTCCTGGTGAATACCTTATCGGTAGAATTCATCAATAACTATGGGGTTGATGTGAATACCAATCAGAATAATTCAATAGAATTATTAGACTCTCTTTTGAAAAAGAAGGAAGCAGGGATGAATCAAAAGAATGCAGCCCTGAAAGAATTTAAGATGAAGAATGGCGTACTGAATCTGGATAAACAATCTGAAATAGTCTATACGCAAATTTCTCAGAATGAAGAACGTAAAGCTCAGGCCATTCGTGAGATTCAGTCTAATCAGAACGCCATTATAGATATTGATGCCAAACTCAGAGGCCGTGATACTTTTTCAGGTGGGAACTCTACCGTGGATAATAAAGAGATCGTAAATCTGAAGAATCAGTTGAAAATTGCGAATGACGCTTATATTGATGGGAACTTCAAAGTAAGTGAAAAGAAAAAGATGGATTCACTATCCAGGATCATAGATAGGTTAAGCAGCAGAATCTCTGATGATAATGTAACTAACCCACAAGCTTCAAGGCAGGGACTGGTTCAACAGAAGCTCGCTTTGGAAACTGCAGTAAGCCAGGCAAAAGGAAGCATCAGGTCAATCGACAATGAATTGGCGATGCTAAAAGCAAAATACAATACAATGGTTCCGTTCGATGCCGGGATTCAGAATTTTGAACGCGATGCTGAACTTGCGACAAAAGACTATATGGCCTCTCTGGACTCCTACAATCAGACCAGAACCGAGCAAAATATTGCCCTGAAACTTCAATTGGCTCAGATCGGACTGGAAGGCTCTGCTTTACCTTCAAAGGGGATTATGTATGTTGCCCTTTCTGGAATTTCAAGTTTTTTTGTTTGTTTTGCCGGTATAGTGGTGCTGTTTCTTTTGGACAATAACATTCGTGATGCAAGACAATTGGAAGCCGCTACTAAGTCGCGTGTTCTTGGGAGTCTGAATTACATGAACAATGCGGATCTGAGCATGAGGAATATCTGGAATGACAATAAGAACAATCCGGAATATACAGCTTACCGGGATCTGGTGAGGTCGCTGAGGTTTGAAATTTCAAATACTTTTGAAAAAGACAATACTAAAATTTTAGGGGTAACCAGTTTGACCGATAAAGAAGGGAAATCTTTTATATCGAGTAGTTTGGCCTATGCATTTGCGATGATTGGTAAAAAAGTTTTATTGGTCGGCGGAGAAACAGAAGTGGTAAAATCAAATTCAAAGGAACTTGCTTTACGTCAGGATTTTGAAACGTTTTTAGTGAAGCGACAAATTCAGACGGAAGATTTGATCACGGTATTGAACAAGAACGATAATAACTCCTCCTTGCTTGAAATGCAGAATGCAAAAAATCTCAAGGCTGGCTTCGAAGTGTTAAGAGAGGAATTTGATGTCATTATCATCGATGTAAATAGCTTACGCGATGTAAATATTGCCAAAGAATGGTTGTTGTTTACAGAGAATAACATTGCGGTGTTTGAATCTGGTAAACCGATCGCAGATCAGGACAAAGAGTTGATTGATTATATTAAAGAAAGGCCTGGTTTTATAGGTTGGGTTCTTAATAAGATCGTATTACATAAAATAAAGTAGTCATATTAATATCAGTGGTTTTTTTTAATTTTTAAAATTTTGCCATTCGAAAATAACTGAAAATTATAACGATCACAATGATCCGATTTTTATCATCCTTATCACAAACGTGGCGGACAGTGATTTTTTCTGTATTCGGGTTGCTAATCTCACTGGTTGTGAGTCTTTTAACCTTTGCTTCCCCAATAGCTCCAATGATACTGATTGTTGGGGCATTGATGGTTATATTCATCATTTTTCTATTTAAAGATCCTTCAATAGGCCTTACAGCGCTGACGGTTTATTGTTTTATTTTCGGGATTTTTGCCCGGGAGATCGGAGGGATTCCTTATGGAATTGGGATCGAAGTATTCTTGCTGCTGATTTGGATTGCAGTAATTATTTTAAACCAGCAGTTCAATTGGAAAAGCCTCAATAACAATTTAACAAAGCTCATGCTGATCTGGTTCATCATTAGTTTTGTTGAGATCATCAATCCTGCAGGAGCAAGTGTAAGAGGCTGGCTTCAGGAGATCAGGAGCACCGGCCTTTTTCCGATTTTGATTATACCGCTGGTCTTTTTGTTGTATAATTCCAAAAAGAAGCTGGACCTGTTTTTAATCGTTATTCTGTCTTTATCTTTTCTGGCCACTTTAAACGGGCTGAAGCAGCAGTTTATAGGCTTATCGCCAGGTGAACAACGTTTTTTAACGGAAGGTGGCGAAATTACCCATGTTTTATGGGGCGTTCTCCGTGTTTTCTCTTTTTATAGTGATGCAGGACAATTTGGGGCCTCTCAGGCTTCATTTACACTCATGGCCATTGTATTGGCTGTTGGGCCTTTCCAGTGGTGGAAACGGTTAATCTTGTTAATTGCGGCAGGTCTTTTCTTTTATGGAATGTTGATTTCCGGAACAAGGGGAGCGCTTTTTGCTTTAATTGTCGGGGCATTTTTTGCGATCTTTCTCACCAAAAATATCAAAGTCCTGTTTGCCGGACTAACCGTTGCATTGTTGTTTCTTGCTTTTCTTAAATTTACTTATATTGGAAATGGAAGTTACCAGATCTATCGGCTTCGCACGGCCCTGGATCCGAAGGAAGCTTCTTTAAATGTGCGGATTAACAACCAAAAGATCATTGGGCAATACCTCGCCTCGCGTCCATTTGGAGGTGGGTTGGGTGTGATTGGAACCTGGGGGAAAGAATACAATAAAGACAAGTACTTATCGACGGTAGAACCTGATAGTTATTGGGTTAAAATCTGGGCGATGTATGGTATTGTGGGATTCACCATTTGGTTTTGTATGATCATGTATATTTTTGGTCAGTGCTGCGGGATCATATGGAATATCCGTAATGAAGGCTTAAGGTATAAAATGATCGCGATGATGTCTACCTGCGCAGGTATATTCTTTTGTAGTTATGGAAATGAGGTGATGAATGCGATGCCTTCGTCGTTGGTGGTATCTGTATGTCTTGCTTTTATTTTCCTTAGTCCTAATTTTGACGATAAACCCGAAACGTAATGCCATTTGAGATTTTTTTAATTCCTGGTATGATCTGCTTTGCCGTTGCCTTTTTCATGCAAATAAAAAAGAAGAAGTAACTATGGCCGGAAAGTTGAATAAGCTTTAGATTTTAATAAATATGTCCCTAATAGATAAAATTAAAAAGAATCCCAGGTTAAAGAAGTTGGCCCATCGCTTATTAATACCTGCGAATGACCACCGGCCAAGGTTGTGGGTAAGGTTGTTTCTGAATCCTTTCAAACATAAAAAGGGAAAGGGGAGTATTGTCAGGTATAACAGCAGAATGGATGTTTTTCCATTTAACGATTTCCAATTGGGAGAGCGATCAGTGATCGAGGATTTTGTGACCATAAATAATGGCGTAGGAGATGTACTGATCGGAGCAAATACGATGATTGGCATTGGAAGTGTAATTATTGGTCCGGTAAAGATTGGCCATAATGTAATGCTTGCCCAGAACATCGTGGTTTCGGGATTAAATCATGGTTATGAAGATGTGAGCCTGCCCCCAAGCCGGCAAAAAGAAATACGTAAACAGATTATTATTTCTGATGACGTCTGGATTGGCGCAAATAGTGTGATTACGGCGGGCGTGACAATTGGGAAGCATGTCGTAATCGGTGCCGGAAGTGTGGTAACGAAAGATGTGCCCGATTTTTGTGTTGCTGTAGGGAATCCCGCCAGAGTAGTGAAAAAATATTCAGCAGAGGATCAGTCATGGAAAAAAATATAATTTTAATTATCAAATGATCAGTAGAGATATCATCATAATTGGACAACAGGCCTGGGATACAGACATTGGTAGTAATTGTAAAAATATTGCACTTGAACTTTCAAAGAACAACAGGGTGTTATATGTCAATTCACCTTTGGATAGAATTACACTTTATAAAAAGAGTGCCGATCCTAAAGTTCAAAAGAGAATAGCCGTGATAAAAGGTAAATCTGAAGGCTTAATCCAGATTGGAGAGAACTTGTGGAACCTGTATCCGGACTGTTTGGTCGAATCCATCAACTGGGTTAAAAATAAAACCTTGTTTAATTATTTAAATAAGCGGAACAATGTAAAGTTTGCCAATAGCATTCTGAAAGGAACGAAGGAACTCCGTTTTAAGGACAGCTTGTTGTTTAATGACAATGAGATATTTAAAGGATTCTATCTGAATAGCCTGTTAAATCCTTTTTTGAGCATTTACTATTCCAGGGATTATATGCTTGCAGTTGATTACTGGAAAAGACATGGGGAAAGATTAGAGCCCTTGCTGATTGCCAGTAATGATATTTGCATGGCGAATTCGGCCTATTTGGCCGACTATTGCAAAACGTATAACGATAATTCTTATGATGTAGGGCAGGGCTGTGATCTGGAAATCTTTACAGAAAACACAACCGCTGGGAAACCGGAAGAGCTACAGTCAATAACCACTCCAATAATCGGTTATGTTGGTGCATTACAGAGTATTCGTCTGGATATCCCATTGATCAGGTATATTGCCGAACAAAGGAAGGATTGGACAATTGTGCTTGTCGGACCGGAAGATGAAGATTTTAAAAACAGTGAACTGCATCAATTGGACAATGTTATATTTACAGGTATCAAACCAATGGACGCATTACCATTATATATGCAGTATTTTGATGTATGTATCAATCCTCAGCTGGTGAATCAGGTTACCATTGGAAATTACCCCAGGAAGGTTGATGAATATCTTGCAATGGGCAAGCCCACAGTAGCAACTGCTACGAGGGCAATGGATATTTTTAAGGATCATGTTTATCTTGCAGATTCAAAAGAAGATTATATTTCGCTTATTGTAAAGGCATTGGCAGAAGATTCTGTTACTTTACAGGAGGATAGGAAAGCTTTTGCGACCAGTCATAGCTGGGAAAATTGTATTAAGAAAATAAATCAGGCAATTCAAATGACCATTGATCATAAATAAATCTGCACAATGAACTTATTATACCTTCTTTTGGCAGTAGTACAGGTCCTGATCGGATTGCACTTTATCATGCCGCTCATTTTATGGATTGCCGGTCGTTTTACCGGAAAAAAGAGACCTGTAACACAGGCTTATGAGGCTGACTATGCGGTTATTGTGACTGCCTATCAGCAAGTAAGTCTTATTCCACTTGTGGTAGACTCCATATTGAAATCAAATTATGCCAGTTATATCATTTACGTGGTTGCCGACAATTGTGATATTAGTGATTTGAAATTTGATGACCCCCGGGTTGTGATACTACGTCCTCCTGAAGTACTTGCAAGTAATACGAAATCACATTTTTATGCCATTAACCGTTTTGAACGGGCACATGAGCGTTTGACAATTATCGATAGTGATAACCTTGTTCATGCGGAGTATTTTAATGCATTAAACAGGGCATTTGATCAGGGATATCAGGCAGTACAGGGAGTCAGAGCGGCAAAGAACCTGGATTCGACCTATGCCTGTCTGGATGAGGCGGGTGATATCTATTACCGTCTGGTAGATCGGAAACTCATGTATGAGGCTGGATCATCGGCTGCATTGTCGGGCTCCGGAATGGCTTTTACGTTACAACTGTACAGGTCATGCCTGGAAAATAATGAAATATCGGGTGCAGGCTTTGACAAAATTCTTCAATATGAAATTCTGAACAGGGGGGAGCGGATTGCTTTTGCAGAGGAGGCGATTGTTTATGATGAGAAAACGACGAAAACGGATCAATTGGTAAATCAGCGCTCAAGATGGATCAACACCTGGTTTAAATATCTTTATCTGGGATTCAAGCTGATGTTGAAGTCTGTTTACAGGTTAAGCTGGAATCAGTTTTTATTTAGCATACTTCTGGTAAGACCACCCTTATTTATGTTAATGATTATTTCTTTTCTGTTATTTGTTACTGATTTGTTTTTAATGCCCTTGTTTGCTTTGTATTGGGTGGTTGCGATCGTAGTATTCTTTACTTTTGTGTTTCGCGCATTGTCACATTTCAAAGCAGATGAAAAGATCTACAAGTCGTTGAAAAATGCACCCCTTTTCATATATTTCCAGCTTATGGCTTTACTGAAAGTGCGGAAAGCGAATAAGATATCCGTAGCAACGGAGCATTATTATGAAGAAAAAATAAGTAAATAGAACTCAGGTCTTAATTGAAAATTGATGAAAACTAAACTTCGCATCGGGATAGAAGTACAACGGATATTCAGGGAAAAGAAACATGGTATGGAAGTGGTGGCTTTAGAGCTGATCCGTGAGTTACAGAAACTGGATACTTATAATGAGTACATTCTTTATGCACGCAAAGATGTGGATGAAAAGTGTTTGTCAGAAACAGCTAATTTCAAGATTAAGTCTCTTCCTGCCCGTTCTTATTTTACCTGGGAACAATTCACCCTGCCCGCTGAAGTAAAGAAGGACAGACTGGATTTTCTTCACTCTACCTGTAACACCTCCGCCTTGCGCTTACCAGTGCCGATGATGCTGACGCTACATGATATTATTTACCTTGAAAAGACGGATTTCAAAGGAACTGCTTACCAGAATTTTGGTAATTTATACAGAAAATTTGTTGTACCAAAAATCGTCGATAAAAGTAAATTAATCATCACAGTCTCCAATTATGAGCGTGAGGTGATTTTAAACAGGTTAAATTTGCCGGAAGATAAAGTGATGGTGATTTACAATGCGGTTAGTCCGAAATTTAATACCTCTTATCCTTCAGCCCAGTTAGACCGTTTCCGGAAAGACCATCATCTTCCGGGAGATTTTATCCTTTTCTTAGGCAATACTGCACCTAAAAAAAATACGGTTAATGTGATCAAGGCATATGTTGACTATAAAGAGGCAAACCCTGAAGGTTTACCCCTGGTTATTCTTGACTATGATAAAAAACTGGTTTTTGAATTGTTGGCTAAGCTGGGTAAGCAGCAATTTGAAAAGGACTTTATTTTTCCAGGTTATATTGCTTCTGAGGAAATGCCGTTGCTGTATAATATCAGCAGGTTATTCCTGTATCCTTCTTTAAGAGAGAGTTTCGGCTTACCTTTATTAGAAGCAATGGCATGTGGGGTACCGGTTATCACCTCGAACACCTCCTCTATGCCAGAGATTGCTTCGGATGCTGCTTTATTTGTTGATCCTTTGGATTACCATCAGATCAAAGATCAAATCATAGCAGTGCTGAATGACAAGGAACTGGAGGTTCAATTGAAAGAAAAAGGGCTTAAAAGGGCCGCAAATTTTACCTGGAAATCATCTGCAGAGCAATTGCTTTCGGTTTATAACTCATTATCCATCTCCTAAAAATTAGAACCAATGCCCATCAGACCCTTAAAAATCCCTTCTTATATTGAAGCTCAGAAACACGATGCGCAATGGTTTTTAGACCATATCGCAGAAATCCGTGAGGGGATCCAAAAGCTTCATTCCGATGAGCCTGACGTAACCGTTAGTATTCCTGCCTATAATGAGGAAGGATCTATTCTGAAGAACTTGTGGTCCTTATCTAAAACGATTACGAATCAGAAAGTCGAAATATTGGTGGTGAATAATAATTCCAGTGACCGCACCCAGGAGCTAATTGAGCTTTCCGGAGCAACCTGGATTATTGAAAAAGAGCAGGGGGTGAGGCATGCAAGGAATTCGGGACTGGCTGCAGCAAAAGGGAAAATTATCCTGAATGCGGATGCTGATTCTATTTATAGTCCTTATTGGGTAGATTTACTTTCGTTACCCTTAAAAGACAAGTCCATTGCTTGTACTTACGGGCGTTTTGCATTTATTTCTGAGGGGCCATCGAAGCGGTTTAACTATTTTTTGTACGAAACTATGGGTGATGTTTTCAAGGGTATACTGCAAAGAAATAAGGATGAAGCAATGTATGTTTATGGCTGTAGCTCTGCTTACAGAAAAGAACAGGGGTTGCTGGTAGAAGGATATAACCATCCTCCAAATGCAAATGAAGATGGTTATCTGGCGCTTAAACTGCGAAGCAGATTTGGAAAACTCCATAAAATCACTTCAAACCGCTCTCTGGTCTGGACTTCGGACAGACGTTTGATGGAGCAGGGTGGACTGTTTAAAGCATTCCTTGCTAGGCTAAGCTATCTTTTTGGATAGCCCTTAATTGCCAGTTAATAATTTTATTTTGCGACGGGAGGGAGGCATGTCTGATTTCTTTATCCCTCAGACCATAGATTTTCCAGATTTATTTTTTTTAAGCGGAATGCTGATTTAGCTATCCATGTGAACGTGTGGAATATATTCCTCAATGTTAATTGGGCATTAAATAATAATTAATCTGTCTGTCATTCTTTAACGCCAATTCTCTGCGTTTTTGTCCGGAATTGTAATCTTAATGTCATATAAAAAATTATTTCGTCAGTCCAAATATGCTAAAAAACGAGGAAAATATTCCCCATATCAATGGTTCGGCCATTTTTGAATAAAAGCAAAAACGAGAGCATTGTTTGACGTACTCACTTATTTGTTTAAAATTGATTAAAATTGCGGTTACAAGGGATTGTAATAGAAATATTTAATTTATGGTAAATACCTCAAAAATGCATTTGATTTTATGTGCATTATTTATTTTATGCGCATGCAAGAAGAATCCTTCCATCGGGGCTGAAGTAGAAAATCCTGTTGTAGATGTGCCGGTGATTCCCAAACCTCCGAAAGACACAACCGACATACCTGCAAATGCGAAAATATTTGAAGTTGGAACTGGTTCCGGAAATCTTTCTATTGATGGAAAAACATTGAATCTGACCGGAAATTCGGTGATAAAAATAAAGGGAGGTTCATATAATGACATCCAGATCTCCAACATATCTGTTGAGAATGCTGCAGTCTTCATTTTAAATGACGGGCTTGTTGAATTGGTGGGAAACAGACAAATGACGCTTTCGAACCTAAAAAATGTGACCGTTTCCGGTAATGGAACAGCGGGAATTAGTAGAGGTTTTGTTTTTAGGGATAAAAGTTCAGATGGCGCTTCGATACAATTACGGAATGACATCAATGATTTTACCTTAAAATACGTCTCCTTTTCTAATGTAAATACCTACAATGCCATACAATATGATTCTCAAAAGATCTATAACGGATCAGAAAGTTCATATTCCAGGAATTTAAGGTTTCTTTATATTGATTGTGACAATACCGGGACACTGATGAGATTTAGAGGGTCTGTAGAGAATGGTACCATCACCGGCCTGGTTAAAAATATAGAAATCGGCTTTGTGAGTTTTAAAAACTCCAGAGGTGTAGGAAGTGTTGTCGCATTGGAAAATGCGGATTCCTATGATATACATAATAATATTGTTCAGGATGTCAATCAGGATAACAGTAACCACAATGGTATTTTTTATGTGCAGGGTAGCGGTAAATTCTATAATAATAAAATAAAAAATCATCAGGGGAATGCCATTCGTGCCTGGGCTTACAGTATCGGGACTTCTCCAAAAGAGATTTTGATTTTTAATAATATCGTTATCAACTCCAGACAATACGGGGCATTTGAATTACAGGCGTTCGACAGGAACATCATGTCAGGCAAAACCACGTATGTGAATGCGAAAGTATTTAATAATACCTGTGGAAATTTATTGCCTAAGGAGGCTTTTCCAGCTCAGGTACTTGATTTGTATGGTCTGAAAGGTGGAAAGTGTGATATCTTCAATAATTTAGGGTATAACTTTACACTAGTGGGGCAAAATAATACCAATTTCATCTGGAATGATATGGGAGATACGCCGCCGGGTGCTTTTAATAATAAATATTTTAAATCTTCCGGAGAGGCCGGAATTGCAGATGAGAACCAGCTTCAGCTCAACTCAAATTCACCTGCAAAAAATTCAGGTGCTTCATTGGCCAGTCAAAATTTCCAGTCTCCGGTAAGTCCTGCTGTTAATCTGGATATCTATAATAATCCAAGATCTTCGTCTAAACCCTCTGCAGGGGCAGTTGAATAAGAAATGTTAATCTTTATATATGGAAATCCCCCTGAGCAATTTGGCCAGAGGGATTTTTTATTTAAGGGATTTTTGTAATGCCGGGGTTAAATTTTAGAAGAGGTTCTACTGATGATTCATTTGTACAGTCTCTTTAATGTGCCATTTGTTTCTTTGGTCTGTTTATTGCATTTGCGGTTTGTAGTCTGGTTTCAGGCATTTTTTTTTCACATATTTAGACCGTTAAATGTTTTTTAGTATTTTTTATCAGCAAGGAGTTATCATGGTAAGCTTTAATTCTACATCTTTGAGATGAATATTTTTAGAATCTTCTTTATCATTTTAAGTTTCACCACAGATACCCTATTATAAATGGTCTCACTCTTCAGAAAACTGTTTTCCATATTTAAGAATATGCATTTTCAATCGCTATTGGGAAATGCAGTCATGGCGGGCTTTGGGATGATCACACTGGCCATTTTGTATCGCGGGCTTTCGGTCACAGATATTGGTACTTACATTTTCTTTTTGGCAGCAATAGGCTTAATCGATACATTAAGAGCAGGTTTTCTAACGATTACTTTCGTAAAATTTTACACGGGTACCGAAAAAGAAAGAGGAGAGGTGGTTGCAGGTGCTGCCTGGGTGATCGCGCTTTTAATCACGGTATTTCTACTCTTATTAAATATTCCTGCATATTTCATTGCAAGTTATGTGAGCAATGAAGGATTGGTTCTGTTTTTAAAATACTTCTCTATAATTTCTGTGATCACATTGCCTACTTTTATGGCAAATTGTGTGGTTCAGGCCGATAAACGGTTTGACCGTTTGTTGTGGCTAAGGGTAATGACTCAGGGCTCTTTCACCTTAATTGTTTTTATCTTGGCCTTATTGGGGAAATTAACGATTGATACCGTTATAGGTGGTTATTGTCTTTCCTTCTTTGTATCCGGGATTTTGGTTTTTATACTGAAGTGGACGATGATCCGGTCGCTGAAGAATGCAGACCGACCAACGGTTTTAGAGCTGTTTCATTTTGGTAAATACAGTATGGGAACGAATATCGGGTCCAACCTTTTTGGCGTGACGAACACTTTTATCATTAATTTTCTGATAGGACCAGCGGCATTGGCAATGTATAATCTTGGCGGAAAACTTATTCAGCTGATTGAAATTCCGCTTTCCAGTTTTGCTGCCAGCGGAATGCCGATCCTTTCTTCGCATTATAACCGCGGACAAAAAGAAGAAATGATGTATACGCTTAAGAAGTTAATAGGAATGATGACCATCGCGCTGGTTCCTGTAGTGGTTATAGCTGTTATTTTTGCCGAACCTATTATTAGCCTCATTGCGGGAAAAGGTTACGTTCATAATGAGACGCCAAACCTTTTCAGGATGTTCATGATCATCGCACTTCTTTATCCAGCAGACCGCTTTTTTGCGCTTGCTCTGGATGTTATTCATCAACCGAAAGTGAATTTCTATAAGATCATTGTGATGCTGGTGGTGAATATTGTTACGGTGTTTCTGGGCATTTCTATTTATCATTCTATTTATTCCATTGCGATTGCCTCTATATTCCCAACGCTGATCGCGATTTTAATGACCTATTATCCCTTATATAAATATTCAAAATTTAGCTTTTGGAGCATGTTTAGCATTGGCTATAAAGAAATAATTGTATTTTTAAAGCAGATGAACAAGACGCTTTTAAGTAAGGGCTGATAAAAATGAGGTAACCTGGAAAGTTCATATATAAAACAAATACAAAATAATGAGTAATAAGATCTCTGTAATATTAGCTTGTGATAATCATTACGTAACATTGCTTTCTGCATTGTTGAAGTCTGTGGAAATGAACCATCATACAGATGAGTTGATAGATGTTTATATTGTTGATGATCAAATCTCAAAGACAAATAAACAAAAATTAACTGCTTCTTTGACACTGGATAAGATGAACCTGATCTGGTTGAAAATGGAGGAGATTATTCCTGAAGGAGTAACGTTACCATTAGTTGCGAATAGTACTTATCCTTTAAATATCTATATCAGGATCCTGATCCCTTATTTCATTCCGAAAGAAGTCAGCAAAATTATCTATATGGATGTCGATATGATTATGCTTGATGACATCAGTAATTTGTGGAAAATAGAAACAGAAGGTAAAGTTGTTGCTGCAGTTAACGATACCTTCGGGGACCAGGTTAAAACAATTGCTGAAGGAATAGAGAACTATAAGGAATTAGGCCTCGATCCTGAGGAGAAGTTTTTTAATTCCGGTATGCTGGTGATCAATATTGACAAATGGCGTGAGCAGGACATTACACAAAAGACTTTTGATGCCATCAATAACAATAAGAAGTATGTATTTGGAGATCAGTACGGCCTGAATATTGCATTAATAGGAAACTGGAAAGAGATCGATCGCATGTGGAATTGTTTCTCCATTTGTACGGATCCTCATCCGAAGCTGATTCATTATTTTCATAGGAAGCCTATTTATAAGACTTATGCCAATAACTATAAAGACGAATTTTTTTATTACCTGCACCGCACAGAATGGAAGAACTTTCAGCCTATCGGTGAAACAACCAGGTACCTGAAGAAAATAAATAATATCTTAGAGAAGATTAAAATGTTCTTTAAATAAGACCCGGGTGGGGGGACCGGCCGGCGTAAAGATTAATTATAATTGAAGAAGTTCAGTGAACCGAAGAACGTATTTAAAAAGCACCTTAATTTTAGGGGCGCTAGGCTTGACCTCGCTTTCTATTTTTAAATGGATAGACCTCACTAAACCAGTCAATCCTGCGCTTTTATGGAGCAAAAAGGATATTATTGCAGAGCTGGCGGAAATGATTATTCCGGAAACAGATACGCCGGGAGCAAAGTCTGCATCTGTGCCGGATTATATTATCAATGTGCTGCTTAATTGTATGGACATCAAAAAGCAAAATAAATTCTGTGCTGGTATTAAGGCTCTGGAAGCATACTCGGTCAATAATTACGGGAAGAAATTCCTGGATTGCAGTGCTACAGAGCGACTGGAAGTGTTTGACTATTTTGCACGTCATGCTGGTTTTTCCTATAGAATTCTAAACAGAATTAACAATAAGTTTTTTGGGGAGCCTTTCTATTTAACGCTGAGAGATTTAACTATTGAAGGATATTGTATGTCGCAAAAGGGGGCGACCCTGGGGCTGGCTTATGATTATATTCCCGTTAATTACAATGCCTGCATTCCTTTACAACCAAATCAAAAATCCTGGGCGACCAAGTAAACTATGTATATAAGCGGGAATATAAAAGAACTAAACACCTACGACGCGATCGTCATAGGCTCAGGTATCAGCGGTGGCTGGGCAGCGATGGAACTTTGCAGGAAAGGGCTTAAAACCCTGCTTCTGGAGCGGGGAAGGGATGTGGAACACATCAAAGATTATCCAACTGCGAACCTCAATCCATGGGATTTCAAATTTGGCCTTAATAATACCTTGAAGGACCGGGAAATTGATCCCGTCCAAAGTAATTCTTATGACCCTTCTACCAAGCATTTTTATGTAAGTGATGCCGATCATCCTTATATTCAGGAGCAGCCTTTTAATTGGTTAAGAGGTTATCAGGTGGGTGGACGCTCATTGGTCTGGGGCAGACAATGTTACCGCATGAGCGATCTTGATTTCGCGGCTAACCTTAAAGAAAACGTTGCAGTAGACTGGCCCATCAGGTATAATGATATTGCACCCTGGTACAGTTATGTAGAATCCCATATTGGGGTGAGCGGTCAGAAGGAAAATCTGGCACATTTACCAGATGGGGAATTTTTGCCCCCTATGGAGTTAAACTGTATCGAGAAACATCTGGCTGAATCGCTGAAAAAAAATGAATATAACCGATTACTGACGATTGGCAGAGTGGCCAATTTAACCAGGGGCTGGGATCACCGCGGACCTTGTCAAAACAGAAATTTGTGTCACAGAGGTTGTCCGTTTGGGGGGTATTTCAGCAGTAACAGCTCAACGATACCGGCAGCGGCAGCAACTGGAAACCTTACTTTAAGACCTTTTTCAATTGTTACTGAAATCTTGTTTGATCCGGAAAATCAAAAAGCCAAAGGGGTAAGGGTTATTGATACATTGAGCAATGAAGTTTATGAATTTTATTCAAAAATCCTGTTTGTAAATGCCTCAACGATTGCTACTGCAGGACTCTTGTTAAATTCTGTGTCGTCGCGTTTTCCAAATGGTTTTGGAAATGACAGCAATCAGATCGGACACAACCTGATGGACCATCATTCTTCTGCGGGTGCTTACGGCCTTCATGACCAGTTTAAAGACCTGTATTATAAAGGAAGGAGACCTTGTGGTTTTCTGATTCCAAGGTATAGAAACCTGAAGGAAGGTGAGGGGCTTAATTTTAAGCGGGGATACAATATTCAGGGGCATGGTGAACGACAGGAGTGGACAGACAGGTCTCATAACCTGAATGGATTTGGAAAAGACTTTAAAGCTCAGCTGACTACTCCTGGCGACTGGACGGTGTGGATGGCTGGCTGGGGAGAATGTCTGCCCTATTATGAGAATCGGGTTGCACTTGATGATCTGAAAAAAGATAAATGGGGACAACCGCTTCTCAAAATCGATTTCTCATTTAAAGAGAATGAAAACAAAATGATGGCAGATATACAAGATACTTCTGCTGAAATGTTAGAAAATGCAGGTTTTAAAGGAGTCGAAGTCTTTAATTACAAAAAGCCAGGGGGAACCACGGTTCATGAAATGGGAACTGCCCGTATGGGACATGACCCGAAAACCTCTGTCTTAAATAAGTTTAATCAGATGCATGCGGCAAAAAATGTTTTCATTACGGATGGAAGTTGTATGACCTCTTCGAGCTGTCAAAATCCATCTTTAACTTATATGGCACTCACTGCTAGAGCCTGCGAGTTCGCATCCCGTCAGCTGAGAAGTGGTGGGCTGTAATTTTGGCTTATAATTTGACTACTTATTTAGACAACCCATTTAATGACTAAGCGCCGCTCTCTATTATGTTAAAAAAGAATTTAGTACTACTTTCCTATGGAAGAATATCAGAGTATCAAAGAGCAATATTTTCAATTTTAAGTTTTTATTCCTGGTCTGATGAAGCAGATTTAAAGAAGGTCAGGACTATCGTTTATACAGATGATCCTTCATTTTTCAGGAAACATCTGAGTCATATTGAAATCGAATATGTAATGCTGACCAACGAATTACTGATGGAAATGTTAGGGGATTCAGACTATATTCACCGCCGTAAGGTAGGTGTTATAGACCTGACCTTTAAAAAATACCCCGCCGGTCATTTGTTGTTTATTGATTCCGATACTTTTTTTATAGGGAATCCCGCAAAAATTCTGAACGGATTTTCAACAGGAACCAGCTTTATGCACAAAAGGGAGTATAATTTTGAAGAAGGGCTTCAGTTTTTCAGCGCTTTTAATCAAGGGAAGTATCCCAAGGCATTTATTAACTATATTTCTGACCGGGACTTTGTTGTAAACGGGAAAACCGAACGTTTTAGTAAACATGATTATAGCTGGAATTCAGGAGTTTTAGGTTTAAATGCTGCATTCTCGGCCTGTATTCCCGATGTATTTAAGCTTACAGATGAGTTTTATGTGAATTCTCAGTGGTTTATCAGTGAGCAGCTGGCCTTTGCATTGGTATTACAAAAAACGACTGCAATCGTCCCAACGGAAGAACTGGTGCTGCATTATTGGGGCAAAAGGCAAAAGGTGTTGATGGATGCATTTATTGGTGATCTGTTTCCTGATCAAATAAACGAATTGAAAGAAAAAAGCTATTTTAGGTCTTTAACTTATAAACTAAAGAAGAATGTAGAAGATGATTTGGTTCTGGAACAGGCGGTACTTGCTTTATCTCAGAAACACTGGAAGTATGGGTTGAGGAAGAGTTTGCAGGTCATTTTACGCAACCCTGTGCGCTTGACTTCCTATAAGGAGTTGTTGTCTGCAGTAAAACCGGAATCTTGACCGAGCTTTGGTCTTTTTGAAATTTAGGAGTTAAAAAAGCGTTGTTATAAAAATAAAACAGGATGTTATTCAATTTAGAAGTTACTTTAATTTAAATTTTCATGCGTATAGCCAATATTATAATCGCGCATAAGAATCCATCACAGCTGGAACGCTTGATCAGGAAAATGCAACATGAGATGTTTGATTTCTACATCCACATTGATAAGAAAATTAATATTGAGAGCTTTCTGTATTTAAAGCAATTTAAGGGGGTTCATTTTATAGAGCATCGGGTTATTTGTAATTGGGGTGGACATAGCACCTTAGAAGCAATGCTGAATTCTTTGAAAGAGGTATTGTCAAATGATCAGAAATATTCTTTTTATAATCTACTGAGTGCTCAGGATTACCCACTGAAAAAGAATGAAGAACTTTATGCGTTTCTTGCAAATAACAGCGAGAAGTCATTTGTGTTTTACGAGACCGAAGAGCAGTCCGACTGGTGGAGTAATGCCATTCAGCGGTATCAAAAGTATCACCTGACCGACTTCAATTTTTTTGGAAGATATTTAATGGAAAGAGTGATGAACAAGGTTCTTCCCCTCCGGAAGTTTCCATTGTCACTTAAGTTGTACGGTGGGAGCAAAGCCAGCTGGTGGACACTTAACCATGAATGCGCAACCTATCTCGCTGACTTTTTTAACCAAAAAAGCGGACTGAATAAATTCCTGAAATTTTGTTGGGGAACAGACGAGTTTGTCATTCCTACTATTCTGCTGAATTCGCCTTTAAAAGATCAGATTGTAAATGATAATTTAAGATACATCCATTTTCCTGAAGGAAAAGCGAATCCTAAAATACTCGAACTGGAAGACCTGAAATTGATGCTTAACTCAAATATGTTCTTTGCCAGGAAGTTTGATACACCTGTTAGCGATGAGCTTCTGGATCAGATCGATCAGCATACCAGATGATCAATTGGTTTTATGTAACTCAAATAAGTAAACGGTAACATCAGCGCTCACAAACTTTCTGACTGGCCTGCCCATTTTCATAAATTCTTTGAAAAGATGATCTGTAGGATTCTGCCGGTCTTTATAATACCAGAATGGTTCGTCTATACGATCGCCGATATCCGTTAAGAACCGGGTATTGTAAATTAACCAAACTCTTTTGCCCTTAGAAAATTTACTAAAGTCTGCGTTCAACCGCTGATCGTAATCACCATAGCTTTGCGCAAATTTACGTTGGTCTTCTCCTTCAATCGCCGTGTATTTTAAGGGATACATCAGCTTGTATAATTTGTAGCCGGGTAAATTGTTCCAGTATACATAGACTGCGTCACCCGGGCTGTAATTGCGGTTTACAAATAGCAATGCTTCTCTTTGAAAGGACTTTTTATGGACATAAAACTGTTCAGGATTCATCATAAAAGCGGCAGATTGTATGAGTGCCGGAGCGATCACCAGTAAAAAGAACAGTACGGTCCATTTTCCAAACCGGAATTTTTCAGCGATATAACTAAAGCCATTGGCAATCATCAGTATAAATACAGGAGAAATAAATACCCAGAATCGCTCCGTTAGGGGATAAAGTTCCAGTCCTGATGCGATGAATGTCAATATGACCGGAACAAAAATTGTCAGGGCGTTGGTTTTACTTCCTTTGATAAAGGCGTAGGCTCCTGCTAATAATAAGGCAATAGGTATAAATGGTAATTTAACTATGATGCCGAAGACAGAGGGAGTGCTGTTGAAATTCCATAATAAGCCAAGGGGGTAATCCATCATTCGGTAGACATTGATGAAAAACCATTTTGTGTCTGTAAATGAAGTAGGAGGAAAGGGCATAAAATTATGATATGACCTAAACCAGTAAGCGATCCATTGAGATTCAGCATGTTTATGGGTAAACAGGAAATAATTGATGGCGAAGCTAATGAGCCAGAATCCGAATGGAATGATGCTTATGGAAAACTGTTTTATATTTTTGGTAACCAGATAAAAAGCGCTTAGTCCTATGGCTATTCCTGCCAGTATAAAGATTGCCGAGTAAGAAAACCAGAGGATCAACGCGCCGCAGATGCCCCAGACCAACATATTCTTGATATCGTTTTTCTGACTGTATTTTATAAAGAGATAGAGAGAAAGAATGGTCGCCAGTAATTCTGTTGAATATTGTTTGATCTCTACGCTATGGTAAACCAGAGCAGGGGAAATACACAATATTCCTGTGGCAAGTACAGCTCCTGGTTTTGAGAGGAAATACCTGGATACGGGAACAAATAAAAACATCGAGACAATCCCTGAAATCAGCGGTATTGTTCTCAGACACAATTCTGTATTTCCAAATGTCTCCACCATAAACCTGACCAGCCATAAAAAGCCAATGGGGGCTTTTTGTTGATAGTAGAGTGGTTTGGTTGCCAGATCAAGGTAACTTGTTTTCAATAAACTGCTGGAAAGATAAACTTCATCCATCCACAAAGAACGGTCGTAAAAAAAATGATAAAATCTGATCACAAGTCCCGCGAACAGAAAGATTTTTAGTATAAAAAACCATTTTTTCTTTTCTTCACTGAAGTAGGTGTTGTGTTGCATGTTCATTTATAGCAGATAACGTTTGCAATATCGATTTTTTTAATAATTTTACTCCAAAATAAAGTGATTGTGGAGAAAATACCATGGAAAACCTTGGAACTCGTGATTTTTGACGTGGATGGAACCCTTTATGATCAGTTGAAGTTAAGAACGAAAATGCTTCTAGCGCTCATAGGTTATTATACGCTCAGGCCCTGGAAATATAAGGATCTCCTGATTCTGTATCATTTTAGGAAAGAGCGCGAAAAAAATGCCGGTTCAGAACTGAAAAATCTCCAGGAAGCGCAATATCAATGGTGTTTAAAGAAGGTAAACACTTCTTTAACTGAGGTAAAAAGCGTAGTCGATAAATGGATTTTTGATTTCCCAAACCGTTACCTGCAGAAATGCAGTTACCCTGGTATCCATTCTTTTTTTGAAGAACTAGAAAAGCAGGGGATTTCGACGGCAGTTTATTCAGACTATGAGGCGAAAAATAAGTTGGAAAAAATGAATATTCGGGTGAATTTAGTAGTCAGTTCTACCCACACGGATATAAACGCTTTAAAACCTCTTCCAAATGGCTTAACCTATATCCTATCTGAAATGAAAATTGAAAACAAAGCGAATTGTCTGTTTATCGGAGATCGGGAGGAGCTGGACGGCGAGTGTTCCAGAGCTGCCGGAATTCCATTTTTATTTTTGGATAAAAAGACAAGCCGGTATTTCTATCCCCGGCTTTTAGAAAAACTTAAAAACTCAGGAATATAAATTTATAAGTTATGACGAATGATCAAGTCCGGGAAGGGGCTACTTTGAAAGATTATATTGCCATTGCCAGACCAGACAACTGGGTGAAAAATCTTTTTATGGCACCGGGAATGTTTTTTGCCTTATCGATCTTTCATACTCCTTTTAATGCTGACCTGGTTATCCGCATCATTATTGGTATTTTCAGCATCTGCCTGGTTGCTTCAGCAAATTACGTGATTAATGAATACCTGGATGCCGGTTTTGACAAGTATCACCCTTTGAAAAAGCGAAGGTCTTCGGTGGTCAAGTCCATTAATCCTGTTATTGTTTATTTAGAGTATGTTGTTCTGGCTCTTCTAGGACTGACACTCGCTTATTGTATCTCACTTAAATTTCTTTGTACTGCTGCTTTACTATTGTTTATGGGCCTGATCTATAATGTTAAGCCTTTCAGGAGTAAAGACCGGGTATTTCTGGATGTATTAAGTGAATCGGTCAACAATCCTTTAAGGTTTGCTGCAGGATGGTTTATTTTTAGCCCTGCATTGGGCAGTCCGGACAGCAAATGGGATCTTGAGTGGATCAATACGCTTCCACCGGTCAGTATTATTATTGCGTATTGGATGGGTGGGGCATTTTTAATGGCTACCAAACGTTTCGCAGAGTACAGACTGATCGCAAATCCTGAAATTGCGGGTCAATACCGCATGTCTTTCCGGTTTTATACAGAAAACAGTTTACTGGTGTCTATGTTCTTCTACGCCATTACCTGTGCCTTTTTTATGGGAATCTTTCTGATCAAAGACAGAATTGAGCTTTTGTTGAGCTTTCCCTTTTTTGCTTTATTATTCTCCTGGTATCTTCGTATAGGTTTATTGAATGACTCACCTGTTCAGGGTTCCGAAAAACTTTATACCAGAAAGTGGTTTATGCTCTATCTGGTTTTGTTTACCATCATGCTTTGCGTATTGATGTTTGTTGATGTGCCATGGTTGTATTGGTTCCTGAAGAATGCGAATAATTATTAATTGTATTAAAATAAATGAAGCATAGCAGTTATGATTTAATCGTGGTAGGGACGGGCTTTGCCTCAAGTTTCTTTCTGAAAAAATACCTTTCAAAAGTAAAAGAAGACCATAAGGTGCTGGTGTTAGAGCGTGGACACTTCTATCCTCATGCTGAGCGCCTTAAAGTGAAAAAGGGAGAGTTCTCGCCCTATCAGAAATTTGAAGAGCCCTGGGAGCAGGCAATTAAGAATATCAATCCGGAGAAGCGGTGGCCTTTTACTACCGGCTATGGCGGTTGTTCCAATTGCTGGTGGGGTTGTACCCCCAGGTTTATGCCCTCTGATTTTAAAATGAAAAGCCTTTTTGGTGTCGGAGAAGATTGGCCGGTTGATTACGATGACCTGGATCCCTATTACTATGAAGCAGAGGACCTGATGGCGGTTTCCGGGCCTGAGGGAACACCATTTCCGAGAACAGGCAAATATCCGCTGCCAGCGCATTCCTTTAGTTTGGTAGACAAAATATTGCATAAGACCTATGGGAATAAATACATCAGTCAGCCTACTGCAAGAGCAAGCCGGTCAACCACCGGGAGAAATGCCTGCATGGCATCCAGTACTTGTGATACCTGTCCGGTCAATGCAAAATTTACCATAGAGAATGCCAACTTAAACGTATATAACGACCCGCGGATAACCATTGTTTATGGAGCTCAGGTGTATAGTCTTGAATTACAGGGGGATATTGTCAGAAAGGTCTTTTATATCAGAGAGGGGAAAGAAGAAGAAGCTTCAGCTGAAATAATTGTGCTGGGTGCAAATCCTTTTTTTAACACTAATATTCTTCTGAATGCCGGAGACAAAAATCCTTTAACAGGCCGTGGATTTGGAGAACAACTGGGAATGCAGGTCCTGATTTACCTGGACAACATGAAGAATGTTGGTGGAAGCACCTGGGTGAATGCAAATGGTTATATGCTTTATGATGGTGACCATAGAAAGGATTTTGCCGCCTGTTTGATGGAAGTCAGCAATGCTCCTTATTACATCAGACTGGAGCGGGGCAAGTGGCTGAATATTGCGAGTTTTCGCTTATTATTTGAAGACCTGCCTTTAGATAAGAACTACATTACCAACTCTGCTGATAAATTGGTGCCCGAGGTTCATTTTACGGAAAGGTCGTCATATACTTTGAAAGCAATAGAAAATATGAAGAAGGAACTTCCGGGAATTTTATCTTGTCTGCCGGTTGAAAAACTGAAATATTTAGCACCTTTTCCCAATGAAGGTCACATTATTGGAGGAACAAGGATGAGCAATGACCCTAAACTTGGGGTGGTGGACAAGCACCTGATTCATCATCAGTATCGGAACTTATTTGTTTTGGGGGCGGGGGCATTTACTACATTTAGTGCTTCCAATCCAACATTAACCTTATCTGCATTGTCATTATTTGCCGCGGATAAAGCATTTTAAATTATGAAACGCAGGAAATTTTTATTGTTAACAGGACTTGCAGCGGGGAGTGTGATGGTTCCGGCATCTTTATATGTCCTTTCTCCGGGCGTAAAGGAGTATGCCCGATTGCTCATTGAACGGGAACTGAATTATCTGAAACTGGAGCCTGGAAGTGTGTCCCGATATGTAGAGGATTACTTTAATGCAACTGGAAATAACCTGGTATCAAGGCTTAAGTGGAAAACAATGTATTATTTGAATTTCAATTGGGAAAAATCGGATCAGATTCTTGAATTGATAAAATATTATCTTTTGTCCAGTGATTTTTTTATAAATAAAACAGATGAGCGCAAGACCGTTCATTATCTGGGTTTGTACAGCCCTTATAAAAGTCCTGTGCCTAATCCCTTTTCTTTTGCACTTTATCCTGCAGATCAGGTCGGCGAGCCTTGATATTGCTATTTAGCTGAGAGAAATAAAGGCTTTAAATCCTTTAGTGCCGTTAGTGTTTTTTGGGGAAACAGAATGAAATGAACGATCAATATGATCCAGGCATAGGGCTGCGTGGCTGCGGCGGTAATTAACAGGGAAAGTGGAAGAAATACCTGGTAAAAGTCTGCCATGAGTATATGATAGGGTTTTCCTTCGGGGGCAATGATCAGGACTGGGGTATAGAAAAGACGTTTAGATCTGCTAAAGGCGACAAGCAGGTAGAGCAATAAAAACGCCACAGCGAGTATTTGCTGAATCGCAAACAGCATAGTGACAATCGCCAGTATCTCTGTTAGAAAGATCAGGATCTCTTTTTTTCTGAAATCTTCGGGCTCAATTTTTACCGCGTAAGTATTCATGTTTGCCTGAATATCATTTTTTCTGTCGTAGAACTGATGCCATAAAATTCCCCTCATTCCATAGCACAAAGCCCATATCCCTGTACTGATGAACCAAAGCCAATCTATGTTTTGTTGTGTTACGAAGCTGATGCTGCTGATCATCAACAGACTGGTGAAAACATGTGAGCCGCAGGCATCTGCAAAGACTCCCCATATTCCCCTGTTTTTTAGTCTTACCGGAGGAATAGAGTAAAGACTGAAACTAATCCAGGGTATGAGATAGAGGACAACAGACAACTGGTCAGGATAGAGATGGTAAGCACAAAGTCCGCCGGCAAACAGGCTGATGGCTGGAAATATCCACCTGATCGCTGGATTTACCGCGGCCATTCTGTTTTTTTTATTACTTGCGGCATCAACTTTTATATCGGTAACATCGTTAATGATACTCACATAGATTGCACCAACGATTAAGGATAACAGCAGAAATAAAAGATGTGGGAGAGTGGCGGTTAAGGGAGCGTCCGAATTAAGGGCTGTGGCATAACCGATAGCAAGTAAAGGAGGTAATTTATACTCCCACCACTCTGCAGATCTTATAATTCTTAAAAATTTCAATCGCTTAATTTTTAATGATTTAGTTTAGCTTTTCTACGGAAAAATTTTTTCATCTTGCCTTCCAGTCCCTTCATAAAGATATTGGGAATTGTTCTAAGGGTAAATGAAACATCAATTGCAAAAGACCGTTTAAGCAAATGGTAAGAATGTGGAATGTTGAACTCACGCAGGAGATTGTGTTTCGACAATTCTACCAGACTAGCCATATACCTTTGCTGCAATATTTTCAGCTCATCGCTGGTCAGGAGGTGTTTGAATTTATCCATTTTGATTTTTAAATCAGCGATGTAGAGGAATTCCAGAATTTCACTCCATTTTCTGCCATCATAGATATTGATTTCGTCTATTCGTTTCCTCCAGAGCCTGTCGAGCGTATAAGCAGCATGGCATTTTTTTGACAGGATCATTTCAAGATACATACACCAGTCGTCACCTATATTAATTTGTTCATCCCAGCCGGAAACAATAGATGATTTACGAATCACAACAGCTGATGAAGGAGATGGGCAGGACTTGATGAAAAGGTTTCTCAATTCTTTGTCGTCCAGATTTGCCCAATGATTTTTAATATTTTTATGATGAGGTTTTAAGAAAGGATCATTGGACAGGAAATCCCAACTTTCACCCACTTTCACATCCTGGTCCCAATTTGCAAAGACAAAATCAAGTTCTTCTGTTTCCAGTTTTTCAACGCATCGTGTTAAAAAATCGGGATACCAGATGTCATCTGAATCCAGAGAGGCGACAACAGCACCTTTTGCTCTTTTTAACCCTGCATTTCTTGCAGCTGCCTGTCCGCCGTTTTTCTGCCAGTGATATTCTATTTCAGGGTATTTTTTGACAAGATCCCGGGTATGGTCCGTTGACCCGTCATCAATTACAATTACCTGGATATTCTTATAGCTTTGGTTTAATGCGCTTTCAATTGCATCAGTCAATTTATCTGCTCTGTTGTAAGTGGGGATGATAATCGAAACTAATGGGTTATAACTCATCTAATAAGTTGTTTAGGTGATTCGCGAAATCCGTTTCCGGAGATAAAGGGAAGTGATTAGTTATATATAAAGAAGCTGATGTTCCAATGTTTTGCCACTGCTTTCGCATTTCCCAGGCACGTTCCATCGCAGATTCAAAATCCTTTTCAGTGGCTTCGGAAATGAATCCGTTCACACCATCAGTAATGAGATCTGAGTTGCCTCCTGCATTGCTCACAATCACTGTCCGGCCAACTGACATGGCTTCGATCATAGATAAAGGAAGACCCTCGCTTCTGGAAGGCAGCAACAGCGCATGGTAATTTTTCCATACATTTTCAATGTCTTCATGAAAGCCAATAAATTCAACGTTATCCAGCTTAAAAAGTGTTGCCATTTCCTTTATTCCTTGTTCATCAAGACCTGTTCCTATGAAAGAGACAGTAATGGGGCGTGCTCTCCATTTTTCTTTGTTTAAGATCCGCAGTAAGATGTCCTGACCTTTATCTATAACAAACAAACGGGCTACACAGGCCAGTTTATATCCATGTTCTGTATCGGGAAAAGGAAGTGCATTTACTTTTGTTTTGATGGGATTGTACACGACCATGCTGTTTTTTAACCTGAGCCCAAATTGTTCTTCCGTCAGTTGCAAGTTGTGTTGAGATACAAAGAAACACCTCTTCGCATGCGCTAATGTTTCTTTCATATATGCTCTATCGGTAGGATAGGGCCAGTAAAAGTCGACTGCCTTTTGAGCAATGATCACATAAGGAATATTTAGCAGTTTGCATTGCCATGCATAAATTAATCCGTCAAAATTGATTCCCTGAGCGACGATGACCAAATCAGGATTCGTCGTTTTTATCTCCTCATAAAACCTGGCTATTCCGTAATTTTCACTGTAATCTTTTGTACGGATTCTTTTGATCAGTTGCCTGAACTTTCGGCTCAGGCGCTGACTGAAAGATAATTCCGGTTCCAGTGCGATCAATTTAATATGTTGACTGGCCAGTTTGATAAATTCAGGGTGTGAACGGTTGATGCTATTTTTATACAGCGTAATTTCCGTTCCCTTTTTCAGCATTGGGATACTTTTTGCCCATAATTCTTCACTGCCGCCCCAGTCGTCTATACAACAGGTAATGATTGCAATCTTTTTATAATCTTCGTTCTTCAACTTTTAACGATGTTGATCTTTTAATATTAAGCACAGTTTCAATTTCATCAGGGCAAATATCTTCCAGAATTTCTACAGTCGTGTTATTGATATCAGGTCGATAGCCGGGAGAAAACGAAACAATATCAGTTCTCCGGCAGAAGCCATAAATATCTCATTCTCCTGATCATTTGGCTGATTGAATGCATTTTGATGCCTGAACAACCAAATAGCCATTTGAAATGTGGAGATGAAAAAAACACCTTTTAGATTTGTTAATGAATGAGTAGCCCTTTGAATCTAACAAATCTAAAGAAAAAGAACTTAATTGTTTCAAAGTTTGAATATTAACTTGGGGCTTAAACTATTTTTCTTCAGAATGAAGCTGAAATGCTTATTCCTGTTATTTATAGCGGTCTGAAATACAATCTTACCGGCGAGCTAAATTATTGGCTTGGTTTTAGATATTGGTGCTATATTAGTAACAAATATAATCTGGTATGAAAAGAACTCATATACTCCTCAGTAGTATAGTATTAATGGCCCTTAGCTCTCTGGTTGGTTGTACGCAGGATAAGAAAGAATATATCGAAGTTAAAGCGCTGAGAGATAAGAAGGTAAAGATTAAGGACATGTTTGGGATCAATGGTTTTGAATGGGATTTTTATGATGCTCATTACAATTTTGATACGACCAAATTTAACCTGATTAGAAATTTTAGCGGATTTAGACATTTTCTTGACTGGGAACGTATAGAACCTGAAAAAGGCGTGTTCAGATTCAACCATAAGCCCGAAGGCGGATGGAGTTACGATGAGATTTATCAGAAATGTTTCCGCGATAGTATGACCGTTCTTGTGGATTTACAGGTGACACCAAGCTGGCTTGTAAATACTTATCCGGCAAGCAAAAGACAAAGAGACCTGATTCCAATAGCGCATGGAGCGAAAAGGGACCTTCCTGCTTCTTATATAGAGATTGCAAAGGCCGGATTCCAGCTTGCTGCAAGATATGGAAGAAACAGAAATATAAGTAGAAATCTGATCCTCGTTCCGAAAGAAACTGATCCCGTTATTGGACTTGGTTATGTAAAATATATCGAAAGCAGCAATGAGCCGGATAAATGGTGGAGGGGCAAAGATGCCGAACAAAGCCCTGAAGAATATGCTGCTCAGCTGTCTGCATTTTATGATGGACACAAAGGTTCACTTGGAAAAGGGGTAGGTGTGAAAACGGCTGATCCGACGATGGTTGTAGTGATGGGAGGAATTGCGAAGCCGAATGTAGAGTTTGTAAAAAGAATGGTAGAATGGTGCCGGACAAACAGGGGAGTTAAAAAAGACGGTAAGGTGGATTTATGCTTTGATATAATCAATTACCATATGTATTCAAATGATTATACAGGATGGTTTGCTAAATTCAGAAGTAAAAAAAGAGGCGTTGCACCGGAAACGAATGATATGACCGATATTGCGAACAGCTTTACTTCATATAGTGCTGAATTGGGCGGTATCCCGGTATGGTCAACAGAAACCGGCTATGACCTGAGCGACCGTAGCCCTCAAAGGGCAATACCTATTGGTTCAAAGTCGAATGAAATTACTCAGGCAGACTGGTTATTGAGGTTAGGACTGCTATATGCCAGACTTGGCATCGACAAGGTGTTTTATTACCAGCTCTATGATAATAATGATCCTGGAACAGATGCAGGTGGTGTTTTTGGATTTTCAGGATTGGTGGACCGGACTAAGCGCAGACCTGCATCGGATTACATTCGTCAGGTGACGAAGCTGATGGGAGATTATTCTTATTTGAATACGATTAATCAGGATCCTGTAGTGGACATTTACCAGTATGGTAATAAAAGAATGTATATCCTGTTGGTGCCTGATGAGGTAGACCGGAAAGAAAAGTATACGCTTGACTTACAAAACGCGAAGTCTGCTTTGGTTTATACTTTAACACCGGGATCTGATACGATGTCTGTTAAAGAGGTGAAAACTGCTAATGGGGTAATTGAAATGGACGTGACTGAAACGCCGGTGTTTGTGGAGGCTAAACCTTAAATCATCCTTCTACAAAGGATGAATAATTCCCTGGTCTTTATTCCGGATTTAAATCTGAGAATGAGGATCAGGGATTTTTTTATCATATAGGGAGAGTGCTTCCAGGCAGAAACCGGTTGTCATTTCTTCAGAACCATAACACAATCTTTTTTTTGGCCCTCCATAATAAACAGCCCATCTGATCCATCCGCCGGAGGACTGTTGCTCACTGATCAGGTATTGAACAGCTGAGTCCAGCAGAGGCGAATAGTAACCACAATTAATCAGGGTAATGATGCCTAAAGCGGTGTCCAGCACACCATCTCCAAATGCGCCATTGTTTTTTGCTGTTTTGACCACTCTTGTTATCATTTTCTCTTTAGCGGGCTCCAATTGCTGAATACCTGCTTCGTAATTCCTGGAAATAAAGTAATAAATTGTAAATGGATTGCGGTACCAAAGGTCACAATCTCCTTCTTTTTCTTTGTCAATAATATCCAGTAAATAGGGGACTATAGGAGCTGTTTTTTCATTCAGGCCGAGGTAGAACATTACATTTGCATTCACTGCTCCGTCAATATCATAACGTCCTGCTTCTGTATTTCTCCAGAAGAGCAGATAGCTGACCGGATGCTTTAAGGCCCTTAGGTTCAGCAACCAGAAGTCTTTGATCGGAACCAGGCTTGGCCTGAAAGTGAACCAGGTATAAAACAGGCCGGATTTATTTCTGTTGGCCAATAGTATTTCTTCATTGGGTTGATATCCTTTATTTAAGGCCTGAAGTACCTTTGAAGCACATGCCGTATTGTCTACATCTGGCGGACAGATCGGGAACAGCGGATTTAATATCGTGAAATTGTTCCATACCCCGGCCCTCATCGACTGATACTGCAGGAAAGCCCCTGCCATTTCCAAAATCTGATTTACTTCAGGGAGGTGCCTTAAATGCAGAAGGGATTGAGAAATGAGGGAAGTAGGAAAAACATTACTGTGGGTAATGCACATTTTCATTTCGTCTTCATCACCGATATAGCAGCAAAACTCCCCATTTGGGTATTGGTGATCATAAAGATATTTTACACCTTTAAGCATGCTTTGTTCGGCACCGGATTGCTCTTTCATCGCGGGTAATTTTTTTATATATGATGTCGTGAAGCATTTTTATTGAACAGCTTATAATAGTGTCCAGCCAGGGCAATAAGTTCTTCATGTGTTCCTGATTCTACGATTCTTCCATCGGAAAGCATGTATATATAGTCCGCATGTTTAACTGCCGATTGTCTGTGGCTAATGATCAAAGCCGCGCGGTTGCCTATTCTTTCGCGGAAAGAGTCGAATAATATTTTCTCCGCATTGGCATCCAGTGCACTCGTGGCCTCATCCAGAATGATAAATCGGGAACTGCTGTAAAAAGCCCTTGCGATTGCCAGTTTCTGCCATTGACCGATGCTAACTTCATGGCCATCTTCAAAAATTCTGCCCATAACGGTTTGATATCCCGCAGGAAATGTATCGATAAATAAATCAGCGCCTGAGTTTTTTGCTGCTTCAGCGATTTCATCAGGATGTCTGTTTCCATAAATATCCCCGAATTTGATGTTATCTGCCACAGTCACATTGTATTTTCCAAAATCTTGAAAAACTGCACAGATTTGTTTCCGGTAGTCGGCACTTTCAAAATTTCTGATGTCAGTCCCGTTTAAAGTAATTTGTCCTGAAGTCGGGTCATAAAGTCTGCACATCAATTTGATTAACGTTGATTTTCCGGCCCCATTCATTCCAACTACGGCAATGATTTTACCTGCGGGCATTTTAATATTGATGTCGGACAATGTTGGACGATCAGCATGAGGGTAACTAAAGCCGAGATCTTTCAATTCCAGGTCTATTTTCGGATCATCGGGAATTGTCAGTGGGGCATGGCTTTCCGGTAAACTGCTCTTCAGGTCAAAGAGTTCAAAAATGCTTTTTACAAAAATATTGTTCTGATAGAGCGTGGAGATGCTGGTCGACAAGCCCTGTAAGACATTAAAAGACTGAGGAAAGGCAACAAGAAACAGGGTGATATCTCCAACACTTGTTGTTCCGTGGATGCTACCGATTGCGATATAAGCAATACATGCAAAAAAGCCCATTGCGGCAATCGTGGACGTCATCAACTCTTTATAGGTACGATGTTTACTGATCTTAAGTTTTCCAGCCAACAGGTCCAGGCGGATGCTGGTGTATATTTTTCTTAAATGGGCACCAAGTCCGAAGCTCCTGATTTCTTTTGCATGGACATCGGACGTCAGTAAGGTACTCATATAACCGGATTTTCTCTCCAGTGCAGTTTGGGCAATACGAAGTGCATTTTGACTATTGGCGAAATTAATACGCACCCATAAAGTAGGAATCACAAAGACAGCAAGGATCGGAAATAGCCGCCAGTCGATAGAAACCAGCATAGAGCCAATGACGGCCAGGCTGATCGTGTTCCTGGCGATATCAACAATCGTGAATACAATAAGATTAGGACGGTCGGTACCCATATCTCTGGCCCGTTTAAGAATGTCGAAATATTCCGGGCTTTCGTAAAAAGACAGATCAAGTCCGATGGCACTTTCATGGATTTTGCTGTCAATATATTCTCCAACTTCTCCGGATTGTTTTTCTGTAATGTATCCTGAAATTGCTTTTATTCCAGCATACAGTGTAGCCGATAAGGCTGCAAGGATCAGGTACTTAATTACTTCCGATTCATTTTGAAGGTTATTGATGCCATGCTTTGAAATGGTGTCAATCAATACCTTCAGCATGTATAGTGAGGAAAAGAACAAAGCACTTTCTATAATAATGAAAATCACGGATACCGTAGTCCATGTTTTTGACGCTGACCAGATCAGTTTCAGGATCCTCAGCAGATTCAGATTGGTACTTAACTTATGGAGTTTACCGGTAAATGATTTAATCATCGTCACAAAAATAACAGATATAATGGTGGAGTGATTCTTTATTTTATGATTTCCCAAAATGAACCTTCATACCTGAATGGTTTCAGCTGGAGATAGTATTTTTCAGTTGCAGAGATAAAGTCATATTCTTTTTTATATTTCTCATTTAGGGTATTTTCGATTTTTTTACGATCAGGGAAATGGCATGGATAGGATGCTTTTATCCCATAAAATACCGGAGGAACGTGCTGTATCGTAATTCTGTCACGCTGTTCATTATTATAGCCTATAAAATCGAGCAGCAGATGTGGAATGCCTGTACTTTTTACTTCTTCCAGTAACTGATATGGTTTTTCCAGATATTGAAGGACATTACAGATCAGGAAAAGCTGGGGATCGTTTTCTGCCATGCATTCTGCTATGGTATGGTAAAAACGGACATGTTCGTTTTCAAACTGTGCTTTTCCAACATCCACAAATCTCGGCTGCTCTATAATGCACCACCTCAACCTTTTTAAATGCTTCAGGTAAGGATAATTCTGATAATAAGTAGTCCCAAGCGATCCTCCAAAGTCAATGATGGTCAGTCCGTTGTCGTTTTTTGAAGCGACATACAGTAAGGTTTTTAACAAGGGGAAGTTCATTTGAACGGTATCATAGGCAATGCCATCCCTTTCATATGGAACTTCTTTGTTTTTAACCTTTAAGGTACTTTCAATGATCCTGTTCAGGATGTGTTCTTCATCATAACCAGTACATTTTTCCTGGGCCTCCTGATAATTTTTGTAGTCACCCTTCCAGCCGTATTTAAAACTATACCATCTTAAACTATGCGCAACAGGAGGGATCAGCTCTTTTATCAGGTAAAACATAAGCGTTGAAAAAATTAGAAGTTAAATTTATTTAAAACATCAACTACTTTATAAATATCTTCCTTCGTATGTGCAAAAGAGCAAGGCAGACTCAAGGTATGCTGATGAATATGCGTAGAAATGGGGTAATCGAAATTCATTAAATACCCCTTTAAAGCAATCTGATCCTGAGGGGCAACCGGATAATGTATTTCTGTTCCAATGGCATGATCCAGCAAATACTGTTTAAGTCTGTCTCTTTCCGGATGTAGAATGTTGTAGATATGATATACGTTATGAAAATCAGGATGAATCTTCGGTTTCACAAAAGAGGGATTTAAGCCCTCAAAATAAATCTCTGCAAGTTCCCTTTTATGTTCATTAATCTCATTCAGACGGGGGAGTTTAATTCTTAGAAATGAAGCCTGCAGCTCATCGAGTCTGGAGTTGTAGCCAATCACACCGTTATGGTATTTCTTCTCAGAACCATAATTTCTTAGTTGCCTTAACTGCTCATAATCGGCTTCGGATTTGCAGATCACTGCACCTGCATCGCCCAGCGCCCCCAGATTTTTTGTAGGATAAAAACTAAAAGCACCAAAATCACCAAAAGTTCCCGCAAGACGGTTCTTGTATTTCGCGCCGTGGGCCTGTGCACAATCTTCTATTACTTTCAACTGGTGCAGTCTGGCTGTTTCCAGGATCGGATCCATATCACAGCATTGACCGTAGAGGTGTACTACCATAATTGCCCTGGTTTTGCCGGTAATAGATTTTTTAATCTGCTCCGGATCTATATTATAGGTTTCAGGATCAGGCTCTACCAATACAGGGTTTAGTCCGCAATGTATAATTGCCAGAATGGTGGCGATATAAGTATTGGAAGGAACAATAACTTCATCTCCATCATTAAATTTACAGCACTTTAAAGAAAGGATCAATGCATCAAGACCATTCGCTACCCCGACCACGTATTTTTCATCATGATACTGTGCAAATTCCTTCTCAAATGAGGATACTTCTTCTCCCAGTATATACCAGCCTTTATCTAAAAAGAGATCAAATTTGTGTTTGAGTTGTTCTTCAAATGATTTATTTAAAGTTTTTAGATTTTCATACGGTATCATAAGGCTCATAGATATAATCTTTAGGATCGAATGCGGTAGAAGCTAGTACAAGTAAAATTGCATCTGCAGAGAAATCGTGCATAACATGCCAATCCTCGGGTAATAAAAAAAGACACTTTTCAGGACTATCAAGGTCGAAAATTTCAGTTGTCTTACCGTTATTGTTGGTGATTTTACAAGAACCTTTGATACAAATGGCGGCCTGATGGGTTTCGTGATGTCTGTGACCTCCGCGGTCAGTATCGTCAACAGCATAGATGTAAAATAACCGTTTAATTTCAAATGGAACCACCTGGTCCAATACGGTTAGAATACCTCTGCTGTCTTTAAATGTCTGAATGTTAATTATATGTGCCATGTTGTAATAAGTTGTTGTCGATTAAATCTAAAATTTCAGGGCTGTTGACCATGTCAAATTTCCTCGCAAACAACATTTCTGTTTTCTTTAAATGTTCAAAATCTGTTTCGTCCAGTACTTTAGGATTTGCTCCTCCCGCAGACCAGTCGATATATCTATAGTTGTTATTAGTCACTTTATTTTTATACCTGGAATTGAGGATGATGGTCTGGAAAACAAATTCATCACTGGCCCAGGTAAAAGAAAAGAACTGCTTCAGTTTTCTATCTCCTTCTACTTTATTGACTACATACATCGCTACCTCCGGACTGAGCATCCAAAACATTGATTTCCCATATGGGTGTAATTTATAAGGCAGTTTCCTTCTCGGAAGGATTTTATTGATCACTTTTTCGAGCCTGTGTTTTCCGGGAAAGTGATAGCCCGACAGGAAATAATTCTCCATACGGATCAGACCTTCTTTCCAGTCATTTTTTATATCCCGGTAGCTAAGGTACTCTTTACCTGCGCTATTTTCAAAGAATTCATAAATAGTCGATGCAGGTTTAAGCGGATAATCCTGTCCGCTTAGAAAATTAATAAAGCCATAAGGGATTCCTGTAGCTACAATTTCCTTGATACACTCAAAAGTAGCAATAACTGTACTAAAACCGGCCCATTTTACGTCAACCCGGTTATTTATGAAATAGACATTAGGCAGTGTTTTTAAAAAAAGATGAGGATTGATATCGAATTTTCTATCTACGTGAATGTAAAAGTCAAAATTTTCATGATATAAGTTCCTGATCATCCTTTCGGTTTGTTGTGGATTGGTATAAGTTAAGATCAGATGGGCAATGCGCATGTTTACAATAAATGTTTAGCAGTGAAAATATGGTGCCAATATTCCAAATGTTCCATTAATGGGTGGTTTTTTTCTGGAATATTAACAAATTTTTTATTCTGTGTATTCATCAGAAGACGAGGTTCCAGGCAATTAACGCGGTGGATCCTGTCTCCTAGATATACAGGCTAAACAAGGGGTCATCAGACTTATCGACATCACCGCGCTGCATGCGATGATGGTGCGTCCTAACAGGCCTCAGCTCATTCCGCTTCAGCATTTGCCATATTTTCAGTTGCTCAGGAAAGCCATAACTCCGGCTTCCGCAGAGATCTGAATGTCCTTTTTTACCATCATGCTTATATTGCTGGTAAGAAGAGGTAACGATGCTCTTTTTAGATCTGGTTTTTAAAAGCTGATGAGACGATTTACGGGAGACATAACAGATGGTGGCAGGAAGATCGTTGCGGACAAGTTTCGTGCTATCTCCGAACTCTTTAACGGAAACTGCAATGAAGGTCGGATTAATTTCTCTGTTGGTGTTAACCGGACGCTGGCGTTGCGGAAATGACATACTGATGAGTATTCCAACATATTTTAATAAGGTGGATATTATACTTAACATTGACATTTTTTTATTTCTCTGCACATATGACCAATCCTATCAATATTAGGTATCAAATCAATAGAATTATTCCCCGGAAATCCAGTTATTGATGGTTCAATAAAAGACTGGTACAATTATAGCTTTTTTGATCGTCATATTGAGACAAAAAAGATAAATCAAAGTATTACTTTTACAAAACATGAAAATGACCTCCATAATCTCTGTCAACTTTAACCAACCTGAAGTAACCATTGCTTTTTTAAAGTCTGTTAAGGAACACGCGGGAGAGATTCCGCTTGAAGTAATTCTGGTTGATAATGGCAGCAAAGTTGATCATGGACCCGAGTTTCTAGCCACTTTTCCGGGGCTTATCTACCTCCGGTCAGCAGAGAATCTTGGATTTGCAGGTGGTAATAATATAGGGATTGAGCGGGCAACGGGAGATTTTCTCCTTTTGTTAAATAACGATACGGAAATTACACCCAATTTGATACCTGTACTCAGTGAGGAATTGGACCGGAATCCTGAAATAGGTCTGATTTCGCCTTTACTGCTTTATTATGATCAGCCTGACCTGATTCAGTATGCGGGATTTACAGAGATGAACTACCTGACCTGCCGAAATAAAGGAATAGGTAATATGGAGCATAACTCCGGACAATACGATCAGGCCAGCAGGGAAACTGCATTTTGTCATGGTGCAGCAATGATGTGCCGGAGGACCGACCTGGAAAGGGTAGGTTTGATGGAAGCACATTATTTCCTGTATTATGAAGAACTGGACTGGTGCGAAAAATTTAAAAGAGCAGGCATGAAAATCTGGTTCAGCGGGCGGACAAAAGTATATCACAAAGAGTCTGTAAGTGTAGGAAAGGAAAGTAGTATCAAGACCTATTTCATGACCCGGAACCGGATGCTTTTTATCCGTCGCAACACGGGTTGGCTAAATACCCTACTATTTAGTTTGTTTTACATTTTCATTGCCTGTCCAAAACAAATGCTTGTTTACCTGAAAAAAGGCCGGACAGATTTAATTAAGTGGGTAATGAAAGGCTTAATCTGGAATTTCAGTCATTCAAATCAAAGTGCCGATTTAGGTTTTAAAATATAAATATTGATGATAATAGCGTTTTGGATCAGCATTTTTCTGATTGTATATACCTTTGTTGGGTATGGTTTTGTATTGTATCTCCTGGTCAAGGTTAAAAACTTGTTTTCTACCCCTTTTGCCTTCAAAAACGATACCGCTTTGCCGGGCATATCGGTATTGGTTGCCGCTTATAATGAAGAAGATATTATTGAGGAAAAGATCAAGAATACGCTGGCACTGAATTACCCCAAGGATAAAGTCCAGGTTATTTTTGTTACCGATGGATCTACGGACCATACCGCTGAGAAGGTAAGCGCTTATTCTGAGGTTACCCTGCTCCATAGTGACGCGAGGGAAGGAAAGATGGCGGCCATTAAACGAGCCATTCCATTTCTGGAAATGGAGATCATCGTTTTCACGGATGCCAATACCTTTTTGAATAAAGATGCACTTCTGGAATTGGTAAAACACTATCAGAATCCTAAAGTAGGGGCCGTTGCAGGAGAAAAGCGAATTCTGGTTGAGGAAACCGCTGATGCCAGTTCTGCAGGAGAAGGGTTTTACTGGAAGTATGAATCTCTTTTGAAAAAGTGGGACTATGCTTTGTACTCTGGTGTGGGTGCTGCGGGTGAACTGTTCAGCATCCGTAAAGCATTGTATCAGCCTGTAGAATCTGATACGATTATTGATGATCATATGATTGCTATGCGAATTGCAGAAAACGGGTATATCATTGCCTATGAACCTGCGGCATATGCCATGGAAACGGCCTCAGCAGATGTGAAGGAAGAATTGAAACGCAAGATAAGAATTGCCGCCGGCGGGATTCAATCTATATTGCGGTTAAAAAAAGCAGCAAACCCATTCCACTATCCTGTTTTTACTTTTCAATACATTAGCCATAGGGTTTTACGCTGGACGATTACCCCCTTTTTACTGATTCTTGCCTTGATCATGAATGCATGGATTGCGTTGGATACCGGATCTTTGTTTTACCAGACTTTATTTGTTTTCCAGATTTTGTTCTACCTGCTCAGCCTCATCGGACTTTATTTCGAAAACAGGAATATCCGTATAAAGGCCTTATTTGTTCCTTACTATTTTTGTGTAATGAATTATGCGGTCATCGCAGGGATTTTCAGGTATTATCAAAAGAATCAAAGCGCCGCCTGGGAGAAATCTAAAAGAAAATAAGTGGATCTGCTAAATCCCAGTATCTGATCTCTTTAGGCCGGCCGGATACAGCAATGCTAAGGAGGGATTCTTTTGTGGCCATATGGCTATCGATTTTGTATTGCGCTGCGTTCCTAAGTACATAAGGGGCTAGGGAAGGGACTTTGTTAAGTTCATCCACCAGACCTTCTGCACTTGCTTTTAATAAAGCTTCTTTTCTGGTCCAGAGGGTATAAAAGTTGAGGAGCGGAGTATCTGAATTTTCTATGTAATCTGCTTCAGCAGGACTGAAGCAAGTATCTATGACCTCCCGATATTGGAAATGAGCGTCGATGTATTCAACATCAATTCCCACAGCGCTTTCACTGAAGGCCATTACAATATGATCTTTAGTATGGCTAACATTAAACGAAACCCCATCAACAATGGGTTTTTTATTACCCTGCATTTGAAAAACAATTTCGGCCGCAGGAACCTGAAGAAAACGGGAGAGGAGCTGTCGCAGAAGGTACTTGCGGACCGTGTAGTTCTCTCTGCTCTGTTGATGCGGGAACCGGGAAGCTTTAGCCGACTCAGTTGCTGAAAGCGTGGCTGCTGCGTCAATATGCCGAAAGTAATTGCCAGCGCTGATTTTAAAAACCTGGACAAAGTCTGTTGCCGACAGCCCTTGTCCTGAATAAGGGACCCAATTCAGGTTCCCTGTCAATAAGCTTTTTTCTACCTGTTCCATTAAATTAAATTTTGTCCAATGTGTTTTGCAGAATCCTGGCAAATTCCTCGTCATTTGGCGGATATAAAAAGGTTTCATGATCTCCGGGAACATCATGAGTTTCTACTCCCTGCTTTGCAAATTTATTCCAACCAAGATAAACCAGGTCATCCAGATAATAGAGTCTCTTTTTCACTCTGAAAAGACTGATCTTAATATCCGAAGGTTCCATTTTGTAGTTGTCATGGGCTTTGTCGTAGTGATGGTAAATCTCTTTTTCATAGGGACTGAAATGAATGGTGTAATCTTTCGCCTGGTTGCAAAAAATCCGGTCCAGTCTTAGCCTCAGTCTATAGATCTGATATTGGATGGCTTCGCCGGGATTTTTGAAAAAAGAACTTATAAAAAAGGGAAGCTTATAGAACTGACGTTTGATCTTCTTGATTAATTTAACCGATGTTTCTGTAGAAGCGCCTGCGTCTCCGGCATAAGTATCCAAAATTCCTAAAAATTTCACCTCTTTTCCCATATCCTTCAGTTGTTTTGCCATTTCATAAACAATAAAACCTCCCAGAGAATAACCGCACAGACAAAAAGGGCCATTCGGATTTACTTTAATAATTTCTGAAACATACACCGCTGCAATCTCTTCAATACTGGCATAAAGCTGGGTTTCCTGGTTTAATCCCAGAGCTTGCAAACCATAAACAGGTTGGTCCTCACTTACATAAGTACTGATGGATTTAAACACCAGAACATTTAAGCCTCCTCCATGAACCATAAATAAAGGGTCCTTTTTGCCTGTAGTTTTAATGGGAACCAGTGATTCCCAGAGTTCATTAGCTTCGCCTGCAGAGAGTTGTGCGGCCAGTTTTTGGATGGTTGAATTGTTAAATAGCGTAGCTAAAGGAAGGCGCTTTCCTGTTTCTTTTTCTATCGCTATCATCACCTTTACAGCCAGCAGGGAATGTCCGCCAAGTTCAAAAAAATCATCTGTAAGACTGAGGTGTTCCAGGCCCAGTGCAGCTGACCAGATATCTGTAACCAGCTGCTCATTTTTTGTGAGTACTACGCCGCTCTGTTTATTGCTGCCATCATCCGACCTTTTGGCGTAAGGTTTCGGAAATGCATTTCTATCGATTTTTAGATTGGCGGTTAAAGGAAAGCTTTTGAGGGCTATGAAATCTTCAGGAACCATATAGGCAGGCAGGGCTTTGTAAAGCTTTTCTTTCCATTTTCCTATCAGCTCTTTAGAGATGATGATTTCATTCTTCGAGAAGGGTAGCCTGGCGTAATGATACAAGTTTGATTTTAAGGATTCAGCAGCAGAAAAATAAGGGAGCGTTGCTTTACGAGAGGAAGGAATAAAAACCACATCAAACAGGCCATCTGTTCCATCGCTGGTCCACCTGACATGTGCATTGAAGTTTAAACGTTCTCCCAGGTCCCAGAAAAAATCCGGAGCACAACCCTCGTTTACCTGTGCCACTTCAGTTTTGATTTCTTTCAAAAGGCTATTGGGATCTCCGCTCTGCATGAGCTGCAATAACCGGTAGTCCCTGGCGGTACGTTCGTTTAAAATATTTTTTAATTCCAGGACCTGTGATGGATTGGCAGAGAGCAGACGCTCTGTTTCAAGTATAGAATCTTCATTTTTCCAGACGACCTGGTGGTCAGGGCCTGTAGTATGTGATGGAACTCCAACATATAGCCAGATGTCATAATGATATTTTGTAGTCTCATTTAAAGACCGGCCTTTCCGAAGCTGTACATCTACCCCGGTAATTTCCGGGATAATCCCCGGCAGGCTATAGAAGAATCCCGGATCTGCAACAAGTTCATCCTCTATGCGGACTCTGTTGAGAACAGCTTCGATAAATGAAGACAAGGTATTTGAATCAGCAGCATGGGGGAGGTGATCCATCGCATGACACATTTTGAGTGAATTCTTACCCTGCATATCACCGATAAAAATACATCCACCTGATCTGAGCGATTTAACGGCTTCTTTTATCACTTTAATCAGGTAATCTGCATTGGCAAAGTATTGGGCCACGCTATGAATTAAGACCAGATCAAATGAGGTATCTACAATGTCCGTAAAGTCATCTGCTGCAGCTGTTTTCGCCTTCACATGGCGCCATTGATCAGGAGCCTCAGCCAATTTTTCGTTTAAATTATGAATGGCCGTCTGTGCATAATCTGTGGCCATATAGTATTCGGTTCCAGGGGCAAGTTCAAAGAGGAGCTGCCCTGCACCACTGCCGATTTCAAAGATTTTTTTTGAACCGAGCAGCTTAATCCTTTCTGCGGAGGAATGAAGCCATTCGGCGGCCTGCAAAGCTAAATCAGCACTATTTTCATAATGCTCCAGTAGACTATCGTCCAGATTCTTCCCGGAAAGTGCCAGGTCTTGTTTGGACGCTGCCCCCATATCGTAAAGCGCATCCCAGCGATCTTTCCAGGAAAGGTTATCCTGATCAGTTTTGTCATCAAGAAGGACATAAGCAATCAACCGCTTATCTGAAGGCGTATCTTCTCTTGCCAGAACGACTGCCTGCTTAATTTCTTCCTGGGCAGTAATGATGGTTTCAATTTCTCCTAATTCGATCCGGTGTCCACGAATTTTAACCTGTTGATCAATTCTTCCCAGACAGAGGTATTCGCCATTTTCTAATAATTTACCGAGATCCCCGGTTTTATATAATACCTGACCGGGTTCATCCCCTTGTACAAATTTCTCATTGGTCAGTTCAGGCCTGTTTAAATAGCCATCAGCCACACCATCTCCTCCAATATATATTTCTCCGGGCATACCGGGAGGCAGAGGCCTTCCCAATTCATCCATGATATAGACCTCTGTCTGGTTAATCGGATGACCGATGCTGAGTTGCTGATCCCCCGGGCTTACTTTTTTGATGGTTGACCAAATGGTAGTTTCCGTTGGACCGTACATATTCCATAGGGCAGCACATCGTCTGAGCAATTGATCTGCAAGTTCCTTTTTTAAGGCTTCTCCTCCCGAAAGTATTTTTATCGGATACGCTTTTTGCCAATCAGAGTCGATCATCATTTGCCATGTTGAAGGCGTGGCCTGCATCATGCTGATCGTTCTTTCCTCGATTATGCCGAGTAACAGTCTTCCGTCTTTTGTTTCTTCTGTATCCGCAATGATTAGCTCTGCAGCAGAAATGAGGGGCAGGTAAAGCTCAAGACCAGCGATGTCAAAAGAAATCGTGGTAATGGCAAGCAGGCGGTCCTCTGAAGTCATACCGGGAGCAACCTGCATGCTCAATAAAAAGTTAGAGAGGTTCCTATGAGTAATTTTTACTCCTTTGGGTTTTCCGGTGGAGCCTGAAGTATAGAGTATATAAGCGAGGTCATTTGGACCTGTTTGTACCTGAGGTTGATGAACCGGATAATTGCTAAGGTCCTGCCAGATTTCCTCTATTACAATTTCCAGGGCATCCGTATGGAACCTGCCTTTATTTTGTCGCGAGGTTAGTAATGTTTTTGCTGCAGAATCCGTTAGCATAAATTCTATCCGCTCATGGGGATATTCCGGATCCAGGGGGATATAAACTGCTCCAGCCTTTAAAATGGCCAGCAGGGAGATCATCATTTCCATGGACCGTTCTGTTGACAATCCAACTATATCGCCAACACGGACTCCCTTTTCAATTAAGCAGGAGGCCAGTTGATTGGATTTCTCCATCAGCTGCCTATAGGTCAGCTGTTCCTTCCTGAAGGAAACAGCAGTTTTATCCGGATAACGGTCAGCAGCCTCATTGATCAGTTCGATCGTGTTTTTAAAAGCAGATTCAGCAGACTTCAATGTTTCAGATGGTCCCCTTTTATCTGCCTTGGAGAATTGCTTCAGCTGAAGTTCAGGTTGCTGTGCCAACTTTTCAAGAAGGATTTCGAACTCCTTTGTCATCCGCTCTATGGTAGCGGCTTTGAAAAGCTGGGTATTGTAAGTCCATTCCAATATAAAACTGTCTTTCGATCCGGTTAGATTAAGAAAGATTTCGAAAGTTTCGTAGGCCCTGGGATTTGAAACGAGATGGTGTTGAAGGGTATCAAAAAACACTGCGTTATCCATGCCCATATCCATATTGAAAACTACGGGAACCAGGGGGATTCTGGAAGTATCTCTTTTTACGTTTAGTTTTTTTACCAGCTGTCCAAAGCTAAACTGCTGGTGTTCATAAGCATCGAAAAAAGCTGATTTTCTGAGTTTCAGGTATTGCAGGAAGGAGAGTTCCGGATCAATAATACTTCTTAAAGGCAGGAGGTTCACACAATGTCCAACCAATTCAAAGTTTTCTGTAGCAGATTGCGCGGCCGTAGGCAGGCCAACAACGATATCTCTTTGTCTTGTTTGCTGGTATAGAAAAACCTCAAAGGCAGTCAGCATTGTGTTGACAAGGCTGCATCCGGCTTTCGCTCCCATTGCTTTCAGCTGGCTAATGAGCGAAACAGAAAGAGGATGATCGATGCGATGGGCTTTGTAAGTACGCATTGCTGGTCTTGCATAGTCCGTTGGCAGGTCTAACACGGGGATATTGCCTTTATAAAGGTCCAGCCAATAGTTTTCTACTTTCCTGAAATCTTCACTTTGAAGAAAGTGGTGTTGTTCTAAAGCATAAGTGCTGATTTGAGGTCCCTCGTCCAGAACTGCAGGTAAACCCTTCAAATGCGCATTATAAAGTTTACTCAGGTTTTCTAAGATGATGCCTATAGACCATCCATCCCCAATAATATGATGGATGACCAATGTGAAATAATGGTGATTTTTTTCCAGTTTGTGAAGGTGTACGCGGAATAAAGGACCATTTTGCAGGTCGAACGTAAGGTTCATCTGATCGGTTACAAAGTCCCGGAGCTGTTGTTGCTGTTCAAGGTGATCATAGCTGCTCAGGTCTTCCATTTCAAAATTGAAGGGGAAGTCTTTGTAAATGATGAAATTCTCTCCATTTGCACTCACAGAAGATCTTAGTGCTTCGTGGCGTCTTACAATGATTTCAAGGGATTGTTTGAAGGCATTGAACTGAAAAGTTCCTGCAAAGTCTAATGAAACCGATTCATTATAGGCAAGGCTGGCTTCATCACCGCCTATGACACAGGATAGCCAAATTTCACGCTGCGATTCGTTAATGGCTACAATTTTTTCAATATCTTTCTGATCTTCAAAGGGATTGAAGGCGATTTCGTTAAAACTAAGGTCTGATTTCTGATCAATCATAATAATTAGTTAATTTCAATCTGAAGATATTTTCCATCCTGATTAGGGTCTTTTACAAACCATGCCGGATTGCCGTTTTCATCTTTTCCTAACCTGGCCCCTGTAACGGGAGGCTGATCTCCATTGATGACAATTGCATTTTCCTTAACGGGTTCGTTTTTTTCTATGGCAGCCGGGAAAAAATCAGCCTCAATCATGGCGTCCATACTTTCCGTAAAACATTTAATCACCTGAGCGATGTCCGCATCGGAGGTAGCTTCAGTAATGAAGCAAGGAAATCCATCTAAGATGTGAATGCCTTTTTCTCTCATCAAGGTAAACATTAATTCGCTGTAGGGAACCTCTTCATTAAATTTTACTTTCCATAGGGAACCATAATTTGCAACAAAAAACGGAAGTTTTCTTCTTGATATTTCTGTATTTAGACTGGCGGCAATGTAATTTCCCTTTTCATTTAACTGTTGTTGAAGAGAAGGTCCCTTTTCTTTCATATAGTTCAGAGATGCTTTTGCCGAAGCTAAAGCTAAAGGGTGACGGACAAAAGTACCCGCAAAATAAGTTACTCCAACCTCTGGATAAGACTGGTCACCGTACTCCCAGGTTCCGCCATCCAGGGCATCCATGAATTCTTTTTTTCCTGCGATGACTCCGATTGGAATCCCTGCACCTACGACTTTTCCATAAGAAGCAAGGTCAACGCGGATATCAAATAACGCTTGTGCACCGCCAGGATGCATTCTGAATCCGGTAATCACTTCATCGAAAATCAAAGCCGTTCCGGAAGCTGTGGTAATCTCTCTTACTTGTTTTATAAATTCTATCGGCACGAATTCTGGTCTCCGGCTTTGGATTGGTTCAATCAGTACCGCCGCAATTTCATCGGCACGTTCTTTAATGATGGCCAATGCTTCTTCTGTACCATAATCCAGCACCAGGATGTTTTGTACCGCTTCGGGCATGATTCCTGCGGCTGCAGGAAAGGATTTTAATTTTTTCGTTCCACGAACCAGCACTTCATCAATAATGCCATGATACGAACCGGTAAATGCGACAATCAAGGAGCGTCCGGTTACCGTGCGGGCAATTCTGATGCAGCCAAGGACGGCTTCTGAACCTGTACTGCATAACGCGGCACGGTCAAAACCGGTAAACTCACAAACCAGCTTGCTGACTTCTGCAGCGAGTTCATGCTGTGGGCCTACCTCATAACCGCTTTCTATCTGATCATGCATTGCTTTCCTGATCACTTCCGGCTGATATCCCAGGAGGTTAGATCCAAAGCCATTTAAAACATCAATGTATTCATTTCCATCAAGGTCCCACATTTTACTGCCACTTGATTTATTGATTACCACCGGGTAAATGAGTTCTTTAGTTTGTGGCCTAAAACCTGAGACCACACGTGGATCAGCCATAAACGACCTGCTTTCTGCAGCATAAGCCTTACTTTTTGATGTTTTAGCGGTATAACTACGGGTCAGTTCCTGAAGAAAATGGAGTTGTTTTGGATTCAGGTCTGAGGAATTGCGCTCTATTTTAGGTGTTGCTCCAAAGGGTTTCTGGATCTCTGCTTTTTCCTGAGGACTTAACTCCTGATTTTCGGAGGATTCAGAACGGACAAAAGCGGGCGCTGCATGTACCAGCGGAACCGTATTCGAGGCTGCCAAAGGTTGGTTCCCCTGCATTAACATCACTTGTTTCGACAGGATCTCCAATTGTTGGGCAATGAGTCCCAATGCGCTGTCATTAACAGGCGCTGTAGGATGTAGTGCTACCGGTTGATGATTTGAGGCATGGGAAGGCTGTGATTGAATCCGTGGTGTACTTACTTCGTCAGGAGCAGTGTTTTTATCCAGGTAATCAACCAGTGCGTCTATGCTGGGGTATTCTTCATTTAATTTTCTAAAGGTAATTGGCAGATTGAATGCTCTCTTTAAGGAAATTGCAACCTGGGTAAGCAATAGCGAGTCCAGTCCGATTTCCAGAAAATTGCTGTCCGTTGGAATGCCATTCATTTCTATCCCGGAGGCATCTTCTAATACTTGTTTGATCTTTGCTGCTAGGTTGTCTTTTCTCATCATAAGAGTATTCATTAATTCTTGCTCATTTACTGCTGGGTTTTCGGCTTCGTTAGGAGCAATAGTTTGATGTATCGCCATTGTTGCGTCGACCCAGTATTTTTTTCTGTCAAATTGATACGTTGGAAGGTTAAGGAAAGTTCTTTCCTGTCCTTCGAAATAATTACTCCAGGCTGGAGTTAAGCCATGAAGCCATAGCTGGCCTAATGCATTTAATATGGAGGAATTCTCCTTCTCTTTATTACTTAAACTAGAGAGGGCTTTAACCTGTTTCGCTTTAAAACCCGCAATCTGTTTAATCAGGGTACTGGTTACGTTTCCCGGACCAATCTCCAGAAAAAGTGGAAGTTCCCGCTCAAGAATCGTCTCAATTGCATCGCTAAACCGCACTGTTTTTCTAAGATGCCCTGCCCAATAATCAGGGTCTGTAGCTTCAGCAGCCGTCAGAATATTTCCTGTAACCGTGGAAACGATTGCGATTTCCGGGGCTTTAAGGGCCACACCAGAAACCACCTTTCTGAATTCATCCACAATAGGATCCATCATTGAAGAGTGGAAAGCATGACTGGTAAATAATAATTTATTGGCAATTTCTCTGGTGTCCAGTAACCTTGCGAATGACATCACCTGATCATCCGGGCCTGCAACCACACAGAGTTTTGGACTATTGATTGCTGCGATGGATAAGTCGCCGGTTAACAATTCAGAAACGGATTCGGCCTCATTTCTTACGGAGAGCATACTTCCTGAAGGAAGCGTGCTTACCATTGCACCTCTGATTGCAATTAGCTTTAATGCCTCTTCCAGTGAAAATACACCCGACAGGTGTGCTGCAACATATTCTCCAATACTGTGTCCACAAAATAGTGTTGGAAGGATTCCCCAGTGCATCCAGAGTTTTGCTAAAGCATATTCCGTTACAAATAATGCAGGTTGGGTATATCTCGTGTCTTTCAGTTTTTCAGAGGCTGAGTCAGATGGCTCAGGTGGGAAGATAATGTCTCTGATGTCCAGCTGAATGTATGGAGTAAGTAATGTTGCACATTGGTCTACTGCGGCTTTATATACCGGCTCTTCCAGGTAAAGTTCCCTTCCCATATTCAAATACTGTGCACCTTGACCAGGAAATGTAAATACCACTTCTCCCGGTAGCTCTATCAGCTGGTGGGCACCGGTGGGACTTGGTTTCTCTTCAGAAAGTGCCTGTTGTAGCTGCGTTGCATCACCTGAGACCTGAAACCTTCTGAAACGAAGATCCGTCCTTGACTTTTGCAGGGTATAGGCGATATCGGAAATATTGACTTCTCCACGATCTTTCAGATCTGCAGAAAGGGCTTTGGCATATTGATCCCTGCTATATTCTGAATTTGCGGACCAGGCAATCAATTCGGAAGACCTGCCCGCTGATGAGCGGGAAGGTTTGTTTTCATAGCCTTCAAGGATCACATGGACATTGGTTCCGCCAACACCAAAAGAGCTGACTCCGGCAATTTTCCTGTCTGCATCCCATTTCGATAAGGAATGGTTAACATAAAACGGGCTATTGGCAAAATCAATATTTCGGTTGGGGCTGACATAACCAAGAGAGGCCGGGATTTTTTTATGATGTAATGCCAGGCAGGTTTTTATCAGACCCGCTACACCGGCAGCCTGTGTTAAATGACCAAAATTACTCTTGATAGAACCAATTGCACAGAACTGATGCTTTTTTTGTGCTCCAAAGGCGGTCTGGAGTCCTTCAAATTCTATGGGGTCACCAATTGGGGTGCCTGTTCCATGCGTTTCGATATAGCTGATTTCCGAAGCTTCAATTCCAGCATCTTCGATCGCCTGAGCGATGGCATCTGCTTGTCCTTCTGTACTTGGAGCGGTGAAGCTTCCTTTACCAGAGCCGTCATTATTTATGCCTACGCCTTTGATCAGCCCATAAATCGTATCGCCATCTCTTTGGGCATCTTCCAGTCTTTTTAAGAGGACCACACCTGCACCGTCACTAAATACAGTTCCGGTTGCTGCATCATCGAAAGGACGACAATGTCCATCGACACTAAGCATACTTCCTTCCTGATAAAGGTGACCACTATTGATGGGTGAAGTGATACTTGCGCCGCCGGCTAATGCAACATCACATTGTCCGGAACGGAGGCTATTTACCGCCTGGGCAATGGCAAGTAAAGACGTCGAACAAGCTGAGTTAACACTAACTGCCGGGCCTTTTAAGTCCAGGTGATAAGCCGTTCTGGAAGCAATATAATCCTTTTCATTAACGGTGAGCACTTGTAATTTTCCCTGGTTTTCAATAAGATCAGGATGTGGCAATACATTATATTCATAATAGGTATTGCTGCCACTACCAGCAAAAACCCCTGTTTTCTGATCGTTTTTTGAGGCAGAATGACCAGTTTGTTCCAATACTTCCTGCGCGATTTCAAGAAAAATTCGCTGTTGAGGATCCATAAGCTGTGCCAGTTTGGGATTAATTCCAAAAAAGACCGGATCAAACTGATCGGCATCTTTTATAATTCCTCTTGCACTTACATAGGATGGATCTTGCCTGATATGCGCTGGAATACTGGTGTCCAGTTCAGCCAGTGTAAAGAATGTGGTGGTTTCTCTTCCCTCTGTGAGCAGGTTCCATAAGCCATCTATGGTATTGGCTCCCGGAAATCTGCCTGCCATTCCAATTACCGCAATGTCGGCAGATTGATTTTTTGCAGTTCCTTTTTTGAATTCCTTATCCCTTGCAGAGGTATTCTTGTCCAGAAATTTTGCTATCGCAGCAACGTTTGGGAATTGATATAATTTGGTGATTGGTAAATGATAATCCAGCTTGTATTTTAATTCCGATACCACCTTTTGGGCCAGTAGTGAATTTCCGCCGAGTTCAAAGAAATTATCATCTATTCCTATTTTGTCATATTGAAGGATATCCGATAGGAGATAAGCGATTTCTTTTTCCAGCCTTGTCCCCGGTTTTTTATAAAGCACGTTCAACTCCGGTCTTTTAGCATCCGGTTTTGGCAGTAGTTTTTTATCTATCTTTCCGCTAACGGTTTTTGGAAATTGTTCCAGCCAGATGAAACTTGAAGGAATCATATAGTCAGGCAGTAGGTTCATGATCTGGTCACGCAGGATTTTGGCATCGAAAGTCTGCTTGTTTCCAACCACATAAGCCACAAGGTTTTTTCTTCCCGGCTGATCTTCCCTTAACAGGACTACCGCTTGTTCTACACTTTCGTGCTGCATTAATGCAACTTCTATCTCTCCAAGTTCAACCCTGTTACCGCGTATTTTGATTTGACCATCTTTTCGTCCATGAAATTCTATCTCTCCATTTTCCAGGTATTTCCCAAGATCCCCGGTTCTGTAAATCTTTATTTTACCGAGTACAGGGTGAACCCAGTCCATGAATTTTTCAGTGGTTAATTCTTTCTGGTTTAGGTATCCATCTGCGAGACATACCCCTGAAATGCATAATTCACCTTCATTTCCGTTTTCCAGCAACTGGAGGTTTTCATCCAGGATAAATACAGAGGAACCCGCCATCGGACTGCCAATGGTGGGAATTGCAGGCCATTCTTCAGGATCTCCTGATAATTTCAGTGTCGTGACACAAACCGTGGCTTCTGTTGGGCCATAAATATTTAGAAAGCTACTGCCGGTTAATGCAGAGAAGAAAGCTTTTATCGTAGCGCTGATTTTTAAAAGTTCACCCCCGGTGGTGACTTCCTTTAGCTGGAGTGGATATTTGTTTTCTGCAACGGAAGCCTCTGTGAGATATTGCAAGGTCACATATGGAAAAAATGCTTTGTTGATCTGATGTTGAATCAGGAAGCTCAATAACCTACCTCCGTCGAGGCGGTCATCGTCTCCAATCAGGTATAGTGTTCCTCCTGTTGTTAATGGGACAAAGATTTCCTGAAAAGAAGCGTCGAAACTCAAATGACAGAACTGCAATGATCTGGTACCCACTTCGCTCAGGGAGTGCTCTTTCTGCCAATTTAGAAAGTTGGTTAAACCTTGATGCCCCAGGCAGACACCTTTGGGTTTTCCTGTAGAACCGGAAGTGTAAAGCACACAGCCATTTAGGCCGGATTTTATTGGGGCAAGATCTATTTCTGATGCAGTTTGCGCTGCATGAACAGGCTGTAGTCCAAGATTGGAAAAAAAGACGGATTCACTGCTTAAGGCGATACATGTTTTAACTCCTGAGTCTGTTATAATTTGATGAAGCCTATTTTCGGGATAGCTGGGATCCAATGGGAGGTAAGCTTTACCCGCTTTTAATATGGCCAGTAAAGAAATAATCATTTCCAGGGAGCGGCTGGCACTGACTCCGATAATTTCCTGATCAAGGGCAATGCTTAATAAAACCTGCTTTAAGGCCTCCGATTTGGCGTCTAATTCCTTATAGCTTAGTTTCTTGTCGTTAAAAACCACTGCATTAAGTTCCGGATGTTGCAATGCAGTAATTTCAAACAACTGTTGAACATGGCTTTCTTTGTTATGGCTTAATGTGAACGGTGCTACGGACATAAGGGAAAAGATTGAAAATTTGGCATACCAAGTTAAAGTTTTAGAAAAACGATGATCTCAAGTTCTTTATTGATGATAAAAAATATTAGTTATTTATAGACTTCTACCTGGAAGCCTGGAAACATTAGCTAACCTATTTCAAATAGCTCTCCTTATTTTAGAGATTTTATTATAATCTAATTATACATTTTTCTAAAATACTAAAATAAGAAGAGGTTGTATGGAAAAAAAAATGGCTAATACTGAAATCTCAGTAGGGACATAGTTAGTAACTGCCTTTTTATTAGTTTTTTGTGGATTTTTAGTGGCTGTGACTCGGCTTTTCTTCCAAAGTGGCAGGTGTTGAGACTGTGGAGTTTCGGTTACATTTTTTCTGTAAAATAGTTGTTGTAACTGAATGTGAATGGCCTTCAGTTGAAGCGTAAACTGGACATGTTGTCCGGTATTGAGGTAATCTTTACCCAGTATCGGGCATAAAAAAAGCCGCTTAAAAAGCAGCTTCTCTTGTTGGATCTATTTCTTTTCCGGTGGAGTGGATACGATCTCTCCGAATTCATTCACATAAGCCATCATGCTTTCCAGGTCACCGCCTGTAGAATTCTGCTGGCGTTCCTGCTTGCGTTGTTCTTTATCTTCTTTTTTCTTCTGCCTGTTTTTTTCTAGTTGCTTCTTCATGAAGGTAGCCTGAGATTTAGCCATAAATTCAATGTATTAGTTAAAAAATAACTCTCTCCTCTGGTTTTACCTATTCTATAAGCCTGCTTTTGTTGATTCCATTATAGATCAATCTGGCTAGAATGTAATTTAATTCTCGGGAGGCAACGGATCAGCAACCTGGAGAAATTGAAACCTGATCAAATGGATTGATCAGCAAGTAAGTAGTAAGAGAATAGTTGTAATGATATCCCGTTTGATGCAAATATAAGCAATTTTATGTTCATAATCAATTCCGGCGCAGTTTTAAATCGGGAAAAGCAGGAGGGGGATCTGTTTAAATGTTTTCTGAGGCGTTAATGTGAATGAATCTAAATTGCAAAGAGCGCTTTTGTCTGAAGATTCAATCTCTATTTTTGTAAAAAAAATTAAACATGTCAAAAACTAAACTAACAATAAATAGCAACGGCTCTGTGAAGATTGATGGCGACTTCGAAATTGTCGATGCTCAAGGTAATGAATACGGTCTGCAGGGAAGAACAGTGTTGTCTATCTGTCGCTGCGGTTTATCTGCCAATAAGCCTTTTTGTGATGGTGCACACCGTGGACATTTTGAGCACGATGCGATTGCATTTGAGCTTCCTCCAAAAAAGGTATAGTATAAGCGTTGTTTGTATAGAAAAAGTAAGGCCTGATGTCAATTGACGTTAGGCCTTACTTTTTTATTTGCGAAGGGTCAGTGTGTAATTGGTGAGTACCTTCCCCTTGACGATCTTGGTTGTTGGAAGTCTCTGCTGTATGCTGAGGTCGTATTTGATATTGCCGGCATTCACGAAAAATTTCAATGAATCCGAAACAATGAGGGGGGATAAGGTTGCCTTTGCAGCCCTGGCATCAGGGGAGATGTTGATTGCCTTAGCAAGACTGTCTGTTTTACTGCCACTTTTGATGAGTACTTTTATGCTGGAGAAATTTCTAATGTTATTTAGGGTGTCCACATAATTGCTGTCTCTTTTGCCATCTGAGGTTTTGCGTGGTACAGAATCCAGGGCAATGATAAAGCTGGATAGTTTAATGCTGACAATGTCTTTCAGTTCAAATCCTCCGGCCTTCTTTATTTCTTCTGTCAGATTTAATAGTCCCGGCAGATCTTTGATGCTGTTATTCGGATTGCTGGTATTTGAACTGATGGCAAGTTCAAAAGGGATACTGTCTGTCTTGGTAATGATGTCGCGCTGGATGCTCTCAGTAACTTTGTTACAGGCGGAAAAAGCGAGTAAGAGTGCTGCCGTTATAAATAGTAAGTTCGTTTTCATAGTTGTGATCACTTATTGCCGGATGATAAAAAATGCCGATGTAAAAGTACATATTAACCGGCAGATTTGTCTATAAAGTATCTTGCTGTATTTGTTGTTTTTTACCTTTAAATTCCTAGTTTTGATTAGCCTCTTTTCTCTTCTTTTTTCTGCCTTAAATCACAAAACATCTATAATATTTGGCATTAAATGATAGCCATATAATGTTTTGTTTTATTTTTTAATTCTCTGTTTGTCAGTGTTGTTGATGCTGTTTTGTTTATATATTACTGTAGGTTTAGTTTAATTTTGGGTTTGTTTTCGCTATTTTTTGCAGAATAATATTTTGTTTTGTTGTTATTTTATCTGTAATACAGTGTGTTATGTTTGTTTCTTTCAACTAGTATTGTTGTCTGTTGTAGGCGGCTGAAAAATCGGCTCTCATTGTCTTGAACCGCTCTACTACAGTGGCAATAAATGCCTCGTCCAGCATCTGAAATATTTCATTTGCCCCTCCTCCACTCAGGTCTAATTCAGATAATTTATAACTCTGTTCCAGTGTTCCCTGTTCAAATTTTACAATGTATTTCTGGTTCATATTGAATAGGGTGATTTTGAATTCCGGATGTGGTAGTTCTGCTATTACTCTCATATTTTTTCTTTAATAAAAAGCCGTCGTTTTCTATATGAACGACGGCTTTCAGGTTTTGTTTCTTGTTATAATTTAACGCCCATTTCCTTGATCAGGAAATCTGCTTTGTCGATTTTGGAGGCTACCCATAGCACGTAACGGATGTCAACACCTATTGATCTGCTGTAACTTTCGTTCCATGCATAATCGTTAATGGTTGCTCCATAAGCGCGGTCAAAGTTGACACCAATCAGCTCACCTTTAGCATTCATGATTGGAGAACCGGAGTTTCCACCGGTAGTATCCATATTGTAAAGGAAGGATACCGGAACATCATTCAGGTCTTTTTTAGCAAAAGGACCAAAGTCTTTAGCGTTCCATAGGGCCTTGATTTGGGCAGGGTAATCGAATTCCGGGTTTCCACTTGTCCCTTTTTCAAGAATTCCTTTGATGGTGGTATATGGTCTCATATAAGAGGCGTCTGCAGGCCAATATCCTCTTACGTAGCCGTAAGTAAGGCGTAAAGTGCTGTTGGCATCCGGGATAAAGTCCTTTTTCTTGAATTTCTCTTTTACATTCACGTAGTCGCCCATTAACTTGTTTAATAAGCCTTCCCTACGGTCTTTTTCAGGTTTGATCTCCGCGATTTGTCTGGCGATGTCTTTTTCGAACAACAATAGCCCGTCGTTATAGTCGGCAATGGCTTTAGGAGATTTTAAAAGCGTATTCATGACGTACGATTCATCTTTTAGTTTACTGAGGCCAAGGGTGTTTTCAATGAACTGATCTATCACTGCATTGCTGTTTGCTCCCTTGCTGCTGACTTTATTTACTGCAGTTACCTTTTGGTTCGGATTAAACGCTGCGGCATCTGTCAACATTCTTTTGAAGATCTTTCTGTCTACCTCTATTTCGTAAGCTTCATAAGTGTTGCTCAATGATTGTTTTAAGCTACTGATGTTCTGGTCAAAGAAGTTTTGTTTCTCTGCTGCAGGTTGTGCATCCAGAGCTGCTTTGAAGTTGTTGATGTTTCTTGATACAGATAATAAACTGGTGGAGTTGTAGATTTGGGCAAACCATAAATCTCTCTGTGCGTCTCCATTGATGAGTTTATATAAATTATCAATGTCGTTCATCAGGTTGCCGTATTTTGCTTTTACATCAACGTTGTTATTGATGAACTGCGCCAATGAAGCGTCTTCTTCTTTCTTTTGTGAAATGAGGTCGATGCCTTTTAATCCCTGAAGTTTTCCTCTGTAGTTTTTCAATACATTGGCATTTCTCTTGATTCTGGTGGCCAGTTTGATTTCCGTGGTTTTGTTTTTCTTACCTGCGTTTTCCATCGTGCTGTTTTGGAAGTCGTACAATTCAGATACATATGGCAAAACGTATTGTTGCTGATACTGGATGAATTCAGCAGGGCGGTGGCGGAAGGTTTTTCCAGGATATCCTAAGATAAATACAAAATCTTCTTCATTGGTGCCGCTTGGGTTTACTTTTAAGAACTTCTTAGGCGTATATGGAACGTTGTCTTTTGAATATTTTGCAGGAGAACCGTCTTTTGCCACATAGGCACGCATGAAAGAGAAGTCTCCTGTGTGGCGTGGCCATACCCAGTTGTCTGTTTCGCCGCCATATTCACCGATTTGACGATTAGGTACATAAACCAGTCTGACATCCTGGATGGTCTTGTAGCGGAATAGCACATAAGTCTTTCCGATAAACATTTCTGATACTTCAGCCTTAATGCCTGGGTCTTTTTTCTCTGCATCTACTGCGATGTTTTTCATGGCATCGTTGATGAGTTTTAACCTGGAAGCGGGATCTTCGATCTGAGCTACTGCACCCAGAATCCTGTCAGACACATCTTCATAACTGTCGGTAATACGGCAGGTTAAGCCTTTTGCTTCAATTTCCTGTTCATGTGATTTGGCTACAAATCCATTGGTCAGGTAATCATGTTCCGGAGTGCTCGCCAGCTGTACCGCGCTGAATGCGCAATGGTGATTGGTGATGATCAGACCTTCACTGGATACGAATGATCCTGTGCATCCGCCTACGTTAACAAGGGCATCTACAAGGCTAGTACCTTTGGGATTATAGATTTCATTCTGGTCTATCTTCAGGCCTGCTTTCTTTAAGTCTAGTTTGTGAATTTCGCTTAACGGAAACATTCCTTCGTCCCAGGGTTTGTAGCCTGACTGGAGGATTCCGAGTGCCAATAGTGAAGTAAATAATAAGGTTTTCTTATTCATTTCGATGGTGTGTTTATTTATGAAACCCCAAACTTAGATAAAATTTTGGCAACATTTAGGATCGGGCTTTTGTATCTTTGGGTATTAAAAAATAATGAAATTTGATATGGCCGAAGATTTAAAGATTGTTACAGATATCAGTAAGGAGGAGCAGTACCGTTCCTTAATTCCTCAGATCGCGGCTTTGATTGAGGGGGAGCCCGATCAGATTGCGAATCTGGCAAATATTGCCGCGGCGCTGAAAGAGCAGTTCGGGTGGTTCTGGGTAGGCTTTTACCTGGTGAAGAATGAAGTACTGGTTTTGGGACCGTTTCAGGGGCCTGTTGCCTGTACCCGAATTCAAAAGGGAAAAGGAGTTTGCGGGGCTTCCTGGTTACAGGAAGAGACCTTAATCGTTCCTGATGTGGAAGCGTTCCCCGGTCATATTGCCTGCGCAGCAGCATCCCGTTCGGAGATTGTCCTGCCCTTGTTTAAGGATGGGGAGGTAATCGGTGTTTTAGATGTAGATAGTGAACATCTGGCTCATTTTGATGAGGTTGATGCGAAATACTTAAAGGAAATAATTAGTTTGCTGGATGCCTAAACTGCCTTTTTCTTTTTACCAGAATGATGATGTAAATGCGCTTGCACTGCAGCTGTTGGGGAAACGGTTGTATACCCGTATCGACGGACAGGTGACTGCCGGAATCATCGTGGAAACTGAAGCGTATAAAGGAGTAGAGGACAAAGCATCCCATGCTTATGGCGGACGTTTTACGGACCGCACCAAGGTGATGTATGAGAACGGAGGGTTGTCTTATGTGTACCTTTGTTATGGAATTCATTACCTGTTTAATGTGGTGACGGGGCCGGAGAAGACGCCGCATGCGGTGTTGATCCGGGGACTGGAGCCGCTGACGGGTTTGGAGCTGATGATGGAAAGAAGGGGGATGTCGGTGCTGAAGCCTAATATCACCGCCGGACCGGGGGCCCTGGCTAAAGCCATGGGGATCGATCGTCTCCTGAATGCCAAAGACCTTACCGGAGAGGAGATCTGGATTGAAGATGCCGTTCCCGGCTGGAACATTAACGAAACCGTTTCCGGGCCGAGAATCGGCGTAGATTATGCCGGAGATCATGCATTGTTGCCCTGGAGGTATTATGTCAAAGGCAATAAATATGTGAGCAAACCAAGGAGCTGATCCGCCTGGATAAAAACAGGTTGTGGATAACAAAAGGGCAGGTAAGTTTATTTATCTGCCTTTTTTATTGATATTTGAAACAATGAAATTTGAGAACACTTTAGCTTTTGCGCAAAGCCTGGATCAGGCAGATTTGCTTTCTGATCGAAGAAACGATTTCTTGTTTCCTCAACAAAATGGAAAACCTTTTATCTATTTGTGTGGTAACTCTTTAGGTTTGCAGCCTAAAGCAGCACGTGAAGTGCTGGAACTGCAATTGAGTAACTGGGAGAACCTTGCCGTGGAGGGTTGGTTTGAAGGAAAAAGCCCCTGGATGTTTTACCATAAGGAGCTTAAAAAGTTGATGGCACCTATCGTTGGTGCGACTCCATTGGAGGTTTGTCCAATGAACACATTGACGGTAAATCTTCATCTTTTGATGGTCAGTTTCTATAAACCTGAAGGCAGTCGCTTCAAAATTATCATGGAGGCCGGCGCTTTTCCTTCTGATCAGTATGCGATCGAAAGTCAGGTTCGCTTTCATGGCTTTGATCCTAAAGATGCCATAATTGAAGTGAGCCCGAGGGCGGGTGAGTATACGCTTAGAACGGAAGATATTATTGCGGAGATTGAAGCAAATGGGGCAGAGATTGCCCTTGTGTTGTTTGGTGGTGTAAATTATTTCACCGGACAATGGTTTGATATGGAAGCGATCACTAAAGCTGGTCATGCAGCAGGTGCAGTTGTCGGGTTTGACCTGGCACATGCGGCTGGGAATGTGCCTTTGAAACTGCACGACTGGAACATAGATTTTGCCTGCTGGTGTTCTTATAAATACCAGAATTCAGGTCCCGGCGGTATCAGCGGAATCTTTGTGCACGACAAGCATTTCGGAGATCAGACACTTCAGCGCTTTGCGGGATGGTGGGGTTATCAGGAAGAGCAGCGATTTAAGATGGAGAAGGGTTTTGTTCCTGAAGCAGGTGCGGATGGCTGGCAGATCAGCTGTACGCAGGTGATGCCCATGGCGCTCTACCATGCCTCACTTTTGAATTTTGAAAAAGCAGGCTTTATAGCGCCTTTAAGAGCTAAAAGTAAAACTTTAACTTCTTATCTGATTTACCTTATAAATGAAGTGAATAGCGCGCTGGGAGAAGAGCAGTTTAAGGTGATTACGCCTGCGGAAGAGAAAGACCGCGGTGCACAGGTTTCCATCATCGCGAAAGAGGATGGAAAGGAAATCTTTCAGCAGCTGGTTGCACACAATGTGCTGGGCGATTGGAGGGAACCTAATGTGATCCGTTTAAGTCCGGTTCCGATGTACAACTCTTTTGAAGATGTATTTCTTTGCGCGGAGCTGATGCTTAAAATAAGTAAGGAGCTGCGCCGATGATCAATTATAATCCCAAAGACTGGATCACCTTTATCTTTCATTTTGATAAAGCAGATACCTTCAGAAAATTATGGCCGCTGATGATCAGTGTAGCCATATTCTCCGGTGCCATCGCTTATCTGGAACTCAATTACCTGAAGCTTTCGGAGAGCTCCTATGTGAAGAATATCGGAATGATGCATAGCCTGCTTGGCTTTGTGATCTCCATGTTACTGGTGTTCCGGACCAATACCTCTTACGACAGGTGGTGGGAAGGCCGCCGACTGCTTGGTGCCCTGACCAATATCAGCCGTAACTTCGCGATAAAGATCAAGGCATTAAGAATGAGCAAGGAAGATAATGAGTTTTTTGACTATGCCATCCCAAAATATGCTTTCGCATTGAAGGAGCATTTAAGGGAAAAACAGTACTTCGGTAAGAACAGTTTACTGATCGAAGTAGATGCCGGAAAACACATTCCAAACCAGGTTGCCACGAGTATTTCCAGCCGGATCTTTGATTTGCAGGCGGCAGGAAAGATCAGCCAGGAGCAATTGATTATACTTAATGCAGATGTTCATCAATTTACAGATATCTGTGGTGGATGTGAGCGGATTAAGAGAACACCTATTCCTTATTCGTATAGTGCTTTTATTAAGAAATTCCTTTTCATTTATGTGATTACGCTTCCTTTTGGATGGGTGTTTAGCCTGGGTTATTTTGTCATTCCTATTGTGCCTTTTATCTTGTATGTACTGGCGAGTTTAGAGCTGATTGCAGAAGAGATTGAGGATCCATTTGGTTTGGATGCGAATGATTTGCCGGTGGATGAGATCTGCAACAACATTGAAAAACATGTAGGGGAGATCTTAAATTAAATGGTTAAGATTGCCTGGCATCATTTATTTGCACATCCTTTACCTGAGGGACACCGCTTTCCGATGATCAAATATGAATTGATCCCGGAGCAGTTGTTGTACGAAGGTGTCATTAGTGCTTCCCATTTGTTTGCGCCTGAGCGGGTCTCAGAAGCGGTCATTTTGTTAAGTCATGAGCAGGGGTACTGGGAACAGCTCAGGGATTTAACCCTTCCGGCGAGGGAGCAAAGGCGAATCGGTTTTCCCTTAACGGCACAGCTGCTGGAAAGGGAGATGAGAATTGCCCAGGGGACTATTGATGGGGCGCTCTATGCGAAAGCAAATGGGATTGCCTTTAATGTGGCCGGAGGGACGCATCATGCGGGGAGCAATTGGGGAGAAGGATTTTGTTTGCTGAATGATCAGGCGATTGCGGCAAATTACCTGCTGAATGCCGGATTGGCATCAAGAATCTTAATCATAGATTTAGATGTTCATCAGGGAAATGGAACGGCAGAAATTTTTTATAATGAAGCCCGGCTGTTTACGTTTTCTATGCATGGGGATAAGAATTTCCCTTTCAGAAAAGAAAGGTCAGACCTGGACATTCCTTTGGATGACGGGATTACAGATGAAGCGTTCCTGGCGAAACTGGAAGAAACACTTCCTTTGCTTTTGGCACATCAGCCGGATTTCGTATTCTACCTGTCGGGCGTAGATGTATTGGAAAGCGACAAGCTTGGCAAGCTGGCTTTGTCGAAAGAAGGTTGTAAAGAACGGGACAGGAAAGTATTGCAATTTTGCAAAGACCACAACTTGCCGGTACAGGTAAGCATGGGCGGAGGTTATTCTCCAAACATAAAAGACATTGTGGATGCACATTGTAATACATTTAAGATTGGTTTAGATATTTTTGAATAATTATGAAGATTGTAATTGCAGAAAAACCCTCTGTAGGGCGTGAGTTGGCGAAAGTCTTCGGTGCTACCACTAGAAAGGATGGATATATAGAAGGAAACGGGTATTCTTTTACCTGGGCCTTTGGGCATTTACTTCAATTGGCTCCGCCACAGGAATATGGTTTTATAGGATGGAGAAGGCAACATTTGCCGATGCTGCCCAGGAAATTTAAACTGGCGATCCGCAAGATCAAGACGAAAGACGGTCTGGTGGAAGATCCGGGAGTAAGAAAGCAGCTGGACATCATAAAAATGCTTTTTGATGAGGCGACAGAGATCATTGTTGCGACGGATGCCGGGAGGGAAGGTGAATTGATCTTCCGTTATATCTATTATTTTCTGAAATGTAAAAAGCCTTTTAAGCGGCTCTGGATCTCTTCCCAAACTGATGAGGCGATAAAAGAGGGCTTCCGTAACCTTAAACCGGGGACAGATTATGATACTTTATTTAACTCGGCACATTGCAGGTCGGAATCCGATTGGCTGGTTGGAATGAACGCCACTCAGGCTTTGAGTATTTCTGCGGGCAACCGTTCTGTATTGTCGCTGGGCAGGGTGCAAACACCTACATTGGCGATGATTTGCTCCCGTTTTCTGGAAATTAAGAACTTTGTTCCGCAGACCTATTACCAGCTGGCCATCCAGCTGGATAAAGACGGGCAGCTTTTTAAAGCCATTTCTGTAAGTAACTTTAACAACAAGGAAGAGGCGCAGGGCTTATTTGATCAGATTCAGGATGTGGCGGGTGGTTTCCCTAACGGAGGTAAAATCCTCAGCGTGGAGGCCAAACCAAGAAAAGAGCCACCTCCGCTGTTGCATGATTTAAGTAGCTTACAGCAGGAGGCAAATAAACGCAAGGGTTTTACTGCCGATCAGACACTTAGCTTGTTACAGGGCTTGTATGAGAGTAAACTCGTGACTTATCCCCGTACGGGGAGCAGGTATATCGGCGACGATGTTTTTGCCGGCGTACCCAATCTGATTGATAAATTAAAAGAACATAAAGATTTCGGTAAACAGGCAGAATTCCTGAGTACCGCAAAACTGAGCAAGAGAAGTGTAAATGCTAAAAAAGTAACGGATCACCATGCGATTCTTCCTACCGGAGAATCGGCTTATCAGTTGAGTGGGGATAAACAGGCGATCTATGACATGGTTGTAGGCCGCATGCTGGAAGCATTTCATCAGGAATGTGTGAAAGAAATCACCAAAATATCTGTGGAATCCGGTTCTGTATTCATTGCGAATGGAACGGTAATCCGTTCTGCTGGCTGGAGGTCTGTGTTCAATGAGAATGACGAAGAGAAAAAAGACGAGGAAAATCCTTCTTTACCTAAAGTAAAAGCAGGAGAGGAATTACCGGTGGTCAATAAAGCCTTTATGGAAAAACAGACCAAGCCGAAACCAATGTACAATGAGGCTTCGCTGCTTAAAGCGCTGGAAACTTCAGGTAAGGACATTGAGGATGAGGAACTGCGTTATGCGATGAAAGACAGCGGGCTGGGAACTCCGGCTACCAGGGCTTCCATTATCGAAACGCTGATCAACAGGGAATATATCCTTCGTGAAAAGAGAAATCTGGTACCAACTCCAAAGGGACTTGCAGTATATGATGTGGTGAAAGACCAGAAAATTGCACAGGCAGAATTAACCGGACAGTGGGAGAAACGCCTGGAAGAAATTCGATCGGGTGCCTCTGTGGCAGATTTTAAAGCAGAGATTACAGAATATACCAAAGCGATTACCCACGAGATGTTGCTGGCGGGGAATGGTCTGGCTGCGAAATTAAGTCCGCCGAAGGAAGAAAAACCAGCGGAAACACCGGCTGCAACCTAAAATTTAATAGAAAGGGCTTATGTATGTGGTTATCATTATTGTTGCATTGATCCTGTTTAGCGTTTGGACGCTAAACTTGCCGGTCTTTGGAAGTTTGCCTGAGCAGGAACGGCTGATAAAAATTAAGACCCTTCAGAATTATGGGCATGGAGAACTGACCAACCGTTCTTTAACTCCCATGTTACCGGATGGAGTCACTTACTGGGACATCATCCTTGGGATGCTCAGGGGAAATAAAAATGCAAGGCCTAAAAAGGCACTTCCTCATCTGGTACCTGATTTTTCGGCAGTTGAAGGAATAAAGATTACCTGGTTTGGGCATTCCTCTTACCTGCTGCAGGTGGATGGCATCCGGATTCTGGTGGATCCGGTATTCAGTGCAAGAACTTCTCCGTTTTCCTTTATCGGAACAAAGAATTATGAGGGTACGGACTTTGTAAAAGTGGAAGACTTTCCTGAGCTCGATCTGGTATTGATCAGTCACGACCATTATGACCATCTGGATTACCAAAGCATACTTATGTTAAAGGGTAAGACGAAACATTTCATCACTTCAATAGGAGTGGGTGCGCATTTGGAGCGCTGGGGAATTCCTGCAGATAAAATTACTGAGCTGGCCTGGGGAGAGGAAAAAGAAATCAATGGATTGAAGTTTCTGGCAAGAACTGCCCGTCATTTTTCCGGAAGGAAATTTAAGCGAAATCAATCATTATGGTCTGCTTTCATCCTTCAGACCCCTCATCATAAATTATACCTGGGTGGCGATTCCGGTTATGACACTCATTTCAAAGCAGATGGGGAACAGTACGGTCCTTTTGATCTTGCGATTCTGGAGTGTGGGCAGTACAATGTTCATTGGCCACTCATTCACATGTTTCCGGAACAAACGGTGCAGGCAGCCATAGATCTGAAAGCGAAAGTTTTGCTTCCGGTACATTGGGGTAAGTTTACATTGGCAACGCACGACTGGAACGAACCGATCATGAGGGCTGTTAAAAAGGCAGAAGAAGAGGGAGTTCAGCTCAGCACACCGATGTTGGGGGAACCTTTAATCTTAGACAAGTCTTATCCATCGGGTAAATGGTATCTTGACTAACCTTTTCTCCTACTGTCTTCCTTGGTATATCACAGTTAACTGGAACGTCACGGAGATCTCCCTGAAATATGTCAGGAACGTCTTTTCGTCCAAAAAGACGTTCCTGGTACGTTCCTGATACGTCCGTGGGACGTTCCAGTTAACTGTGACGGTCGAACAAGGACCGAAGGAGAACAGGATAGGGCTTAGACGATCTTCATCTTTCCCTTATTTTCTGTATTTTTACTCCATTGCTTCAGGAAGCCCTGATTTTATTTTTTCTGTTGAGGAGTGCTAAACAATATCTGAAAAAACCTGTTATTCAAATAAAACTTATGCTCATGAAAACGGATTTTGTAGAAATATTTCAAACGATCAGGGCGGCATTACAGCCTTATGCAACTTTAGGATTTAGTAACCGCGTGAATAGTGAAACCGTATACGAGTTGTGGAGTGATAAAAATGTAGTGATCGAAGGCCGTAAAAGAACAGAAGTGTTTTTTGCCAGCGTGGTCATTCAGAAGGGGCATGTTGGATTTTACTACATGCCTGTGTATGCGGAACCTGATATGAAAAAGGTTTTTGATCCGAAGTTGTTGAAGCTATTAAAAGGAAAATCCTGCTTTCATATTAAAAAGCTGGATGAAGAACTTTTGTCGATGATCGAAAGTGCATTGGCAGAGGGATATAAATTATATAAGGAAAAGGATTGGGTAGCATAACAGCAGACTGGCAATTGGATTTTTTTGCCGCATTGGAAGAAAAGGGCATTACCTTTAAAGAAGACAGCCGGCAAACGCTGGTTTTGCTGGATAAAGGGCAGGTAGCAGTCAACTTGGTTTCTTTACAAAGGGATATTGATCCTGAAAAGCTGATCGCTCTTCAAACGGATTATCAAAAGAAAAACATTTACCTCGTTCATTTATGGGAAGACATCTGGAAAACCAGACGACATCAGGTATTGGGCAGAATCGGTTCTATTCTCGGATTAAATAAAACACTTCACGGGCGTAAAGCAAAGGTGCTCGTGATCAATCAGGCAGAGGCTGATCATTTTCTCCGGGAGAACCATTTGCAAGCCTCAGCAAAAGCTAAATATAAATTCGCCTTACATATAGATGGTGAGATGGTCGCTGTGGCTTTATTCAGCGGCGGAAGACCGATGAACAGGATTGGCCCGGATTATCGCTCCTATGAACTGGTCCGCTTTGCCAGCCTCATTGGTTTTACGGTTACCGGTGGTTTCAGTAAACTGCTAAAATACTTTATTAACCTGGTCCATCCGAATGACCTGATGAGTTATGCCGACAAAGACTGGTCTTTGGGGAATGCCTACGATTTATCAGGCTTTAAACTTGTGAAAGAATCTCCGGCTGTAGCCATCTGGCTGAACCGAACATCGTTCAAAAGGACATTTACGCATCGGTTGCCGGCAGCGCTTCTGGCCGGGATGAAAGAACTGAATAAGGAAGAACAGGAAGAATACCTTCTGGAAAATGATTATATACCGGTTTTTAATACCGGAAATTTAAAATACATATTATACTTGTAAATGGAGCAGGAATACCCACTATTGGTCGTGTTAGGCCCTACAGCATCCGGAAAAACGAAACTCGCAGTACGGTTGGCTGAGGCGCTTCAGGGAGAACTGATCAGCGCAGACAGCAGACAGGTATTCAAAGATATGGACATTGGTACGGGAAAAGACCTGAAGGAATACGAACTGAATGGTCAGCAGATTCCTTATCACCTGATCAACATCCGGGAAGCCGGAGGGAAATACAACGTAAATGAGTTCAAAGAAGATTTTTACCGTGTCTTTGAAGATTTGAATACCAGGAAAGTACTGCCCATCCTTTGCGGTGGAACAGGAATGTATATGCACAGTATCTTTCAGGACCATGAGTACACGGCCATTCCCGTAAACGAGCCGCTGAGGGGAGATTTAAGATTAAAGGACATTGAAGGTTTAAGAACGATTCTGAAAAGCTATCCTTCGGAGCTGACGCAACATGCAGACCTGTCTTCCTTCAAGAGGCTGATTCGTGCCATAGAGATTGCAGAATATTTAAGTCATCATGAACTGATCGCTGTAAAGAGGCCTTTGATCAAGCCATTTGTAGTAGGGCTGACTTCCGATGTGAGTCTGCGCAGGAAGAAAATCCTTCGCAGAATGGAAGCGAGACTGGATGAGGGGATGATCGGGGAAGTTAAAGGCTTGCTGGATAATGGAGTGGATCCTGAAGTGCTTACTTTTTATGGACTGGAATATAAATTTATCGTTGCTTATCTGTCCGGAAAGCTGGATTACACTGAACTAAAACTACAGCTGGGAATAGCGATATGTCAGTTTGCAAAACGTCAAATGACCTTTTTTAGAAAAATGGAAAAGGATGGGGTAGAGATTCACTGGTTTGATACTGATCAGGATTCCGATCGGTTATTTAAGGAGGTGATGGAGGCTTATATCCGCTGGAAGACCTCTTAAACGGCATAAATGAGTCCATGGCATGCATTTTGTAAAGATCATGGTATGAAAAAGTCTACAACCTTTATGGCTTCAGCAGTAGCTGCGGTAGCCTTATTTTTAAGTACGGATGTTAATGCGCAAAAACTCGGTGTAGGTGTTAATTTAGGTGTTCCAACCAGCGACGGTTACAGTTTCGCAATTGGTGCCGATGCAAGAATGCAATTTGACGTTTCCAAACAGGTGTCTATTCCGGTAACCACGGGTTACACACACTTTATTGGCAAAACAATTAACAATATAGATATCCCTGATTACGGATATATTCCATTGAAAGGTGGTGTAAAGGTATTTTTTGATCCCAGCGGATCTGGCCTTTATGGTATGGCAGAGGTCGGTGCAGCCTTTGGGGTGACTAAAAACTCTGGCACATCCTTCCTTTATTCTCCTGCAATAGGTTATGCCTGGAGTAATGGCCTGGACCTTGGTGTAAAGTACGAAGGTTTGCCTAAAGATGGTTTGAACACGGGGCAGGTGGCATTACGTCTGGCTTATGGCTTTAAATTATAGGTCTGGAAAAGACTTAATTACACTAAGCCTCCGATTTTTTCGGGGGCTTTTTTATTTATTTAAATTTAAAATGGTAATTTAACCAAAAAACAGAATATCATAGATCTGTTATTCATAAAAACTAATACACTTATATGAAAAGATACCTCGCTGTAGCAGCAATTATGATTGCTACATCCTGTACAAACACTAATCAAAAAGTGGCTTTAAGCGCAGACAGCACTGCTAAAAGCAAAGAAGCCGAAACGGCGACGGTTAGTGTTCAGCTCAAAGATGCCAGTGTACAGTCCATTTACAATGGCTATATCTCTTTAAAGAATGCGCTGGTCAGCTCAAAGTTTGAAGATGCCCAAAAAACAGCAGCCGTCCTTAAAACCAGTCTGGCCGGTTATAAGGGATGTGAAAATACCGCGGTTACTGCGGGGAAAATTGCCGCTGCTAAAGATCTTGCTGCCCAAAGAAAAGATTTTACTGCCCTTAGTTCCGATTTGATTGCCTTGTTTAAACATGCGGATATTGAAAAAGGAGCCATTTACGTTCAGCATTGTCCAATGGCAAATAACGGAAATGGAGGCGACTGGCTGGCTTCAGAAAAGAAAATCCAGAATCCATACTATGGAGATGAAATGATGGAATGTGGTGCGGTTCTCGAAGAACTAAAACCTGCCAAATAGAATCTCGGATTCTTACTTGGATTTGACTCACATTTAATAATTATTTAACAGCTTTGTTATAGCTGATTAAAGGCTAATCAAAATGGATTAGTTAGTTTTGTTTATTATAAATTTAAGATATATATATGTCAGATATTGCAGAAATTAAGATTGACGGAAAAGTCTATGAATTTCCCGTTATTACAGGTACCGAAGGGGAGAAGTCTATAGATATTTCAAAGCTTAGAGATTTAACAGGTCACATTACCTTAGACCTTGGTTACAAAAATACGGGATCCACAAAAAGTGCAATTACCTTTTTAGATGGTGAAAAAGGAATTTTAAAATACCGCGGTTACCCAATCGAGGTGCTTGCAGAAAAATCAACCTTTCTGGAAGTTGCCTACCTGCTTATATATGGCGATTTACCTAAACAAGAACAACTTGATGATTTTCAGGCTTCAATCAGTCGTCATACACTGATTCATGAAGACATGAAGAAGTTTTTGGATGGATATCCTTCTAAATCTCATCCAATGGCGCAACTGGCTTCTTTGGTGTGTTCATTGTCAACATTCTATCCGGAATCTTTAAATGCAAATTCTGCTCCGGAAACGATGGACCTGACCATGATCAAATTATTGGCGAAGTTCCCAACCATTGTATCTTTCATTTATAAAAAATCATTAGGTCATCCACTGATCTATCCAAAAAATAAATACGACTACGTTAGCAATTTCCTAAACATGATCTTCGGTCAGCGTACAGAAGAAGTGGAAATTGATCCGGTAGTTGTGAAAGCAATGAATACTTTACTGATCCTTCATGCTGATCATGAGCAGAACTGCTCTGCTTCAACTGTAAGAATGGTCGGTTCTTCGGATTGTAACCTTTACGCATCAGTTTCTGCAGGTATTGCTGCACTTTGGGGCCCGCTTCATGGTGGTGCAAACCAGGCTGTAATCGAAATGCTGGAAAGAATTAAAGAAGATGGCGGAGATACAGAGAAATGGATCAACAAAGCAAAAGATAAAAACGATCCTTTCCGTATGATGGGCTTTGGTCACCGTGTTTATAAAAACTTTGATCCAAGAGCAAAAATCATCAAGAAAGCTTGTGATGAGATCCTGGAGAAATTAGGTATCAATGATCCTGTTTTGGAAATTGCCAAAAAACTGGAAGAAACTGCATTAAGCGATCCTTACTTTGTAGAACGTAAATTGTATCCTAACGTAGATTTCTACTCAGGAATCATTTACAGAGCTTTAGGTTTCCCTACAGATATGTTCACAGTACTGTTTGCCTTAGGCCGTCTGCCAGGATGGATTGCACAATGGAAAGAAATGCATGAGAATAAAGAACCTATCGGTCGTCCACGTCAGGTGTACGTAGGTCATACCAACAGAGACTTTACAGACATCAGCGAAAGATAATCTCTGATAAGGAGTCATAATAAAAAAGCGACCGGGTAAAANNTTTTACCCGGTCGCTTTTTTGTTTCCTAATGATTTTATAAGCCTTTAATTACAGCGTTTTTACTGTATAGCTATTGGTTTTGAAGGATCTAATTTTGCTGAATTCTTAAGCGTCTGGCCAAATGCCGTTACCAGATAGAAACGTCCGGTTACCGCATTTTTTGGTACTATAACTTTTATCGTTTCATGGTTTGCATAAGTAATTACGCCGGATATAACCGACTCCTTTGCTCCAGGAAATACAACAAGATTTTTATTCATATCAGCATTAAAATACTCGCCGGAAATTGTAATTTCTTGTCCTTCTTTGGCTATTTCCGGGGAAAAGGATTGTATTTTAGGATAGGTGTTTGAAAAGAAAACTCCCTCCAGGTCATAACCATTAGTCAGTATTTTTACTTTGGCTACTTTTGTCGTATCGTTGAATACCAGCTCATTAGCATACGGAAGTACCAAACCTACACTTACAGGAGTTGGTTGTATCCGGATGCCGTTTATCGTTACGGTAATGTCTTTAGCAGATTGGCCTAAATTTTTGCCATGTACGGTTGCTTCAGGCCTGCCAGCGTAGTACTTTGGCGTAATGCTGTCGATAATTGGCACCAAAACCATAATGTCCTTATCTTTTGTACAGGAACCGAAAATTGTAGTGATTAATAATATGCCAAAAAAGATACCTGTTGTATGAACTAAAATCGATTGTTTTTCATTTTTCATAGCTATTTATCTTAATAAAGTGATGTACAAACTGTAGTCTTTACCTCCGGGATACGAACAATTATACAATCTGAGATTAACCCTGTATGTACCCGTAGGAGCAGGAGTTGGAAAGCTTCCCGAACGATCTATGCCGTCCCAGGAAATCGACCTGCTAACAAATCCGGTGCCACCAAAAACTATCCCACCTTGTCCGGCAGTAGCATCTTCGGAATACATCACCCTATTGTCTGCCGATATTACAGAAAGTTGATATCTATATACATTAATCGGATATTGTTCTCCATATGGGTTACGCGCAGCATCTGCTACAACCCAGAGGTCATTAACTCCGTCTCCGTTAGGGGTAATTATATTTGTAATCCATACGTTTGGCTCGCCAATTAAAGCACCGCCAACGACAACATCTTTTCTTGCAAACATATTTGTGTTGAGGTCCAGAACTGTCACAGTGTAAGTCGTTAGACTTGACGGTTGAGGATTAATTGTATAATTGGGAGTACTGTTTGAAATTACACTTGCAGTATTACTGCTATATATATACATGTAGTTTCCGGAACCGCCTGAAGCATTAACTTCAATTGTTCTGGCTCCACAATTTGCAGCACCATTCTGACCTCCGGGACTAACGGACAAGACGATTTGGGCTTTTGCTAAGTTTATTGTTACCAGCAGGAGCAATGTGATAACGAAGGGCTTTAAATTTAGAGAGCTGATATTTTTCATTTTTCTATCCCTTTAAAGTTATTCATCAATTGACTTTTTTGGATATTGAATTTTTTACGTAAAACAGGATTACTTTCGTACTGTGCTAAAAACCTGGTTATCGCAGTATCATTCTCAATCCCTTCCAGGACTTTAAAATCAGCATTGATGTTAATTAATTCTACTTTTTTTTGACTGGTTTGAGCAGGTTGGTCTTGAACAAGATCGTCTTTCTTACAGGACTGTATGAGAAGAGCAGTGCAGCAGACCAGAAGAAATGAGAGTTTCGTTAATTGTTTCATATAATATACTTCCTTTTAATGATGTAATAATGTATTACTAATATAGTTATTTGATTTAACTTTTAAAATACATAAGTATATTATTGAAAATAAATAGGACTATAATTGAAATACAGCAATTTTTAAAGAAATATCAGGCTGTTATTTTAATATATTTTTCTTCTGTTTTATGAAGGGAGGAATTCGTTCCCATTGAAATTATTTTTTTTGTACCGTTTCAGGCAAATGAATCTAATTTACCGATGGCGCTAAATTCAGTTGCTCTGAGGATTCGATAAAGACGGTAACGGGCGTATGTTGTATATAAAAAGAGCAGAAAAAATATACACTTTTTCTGCTCTTTTTACCAATATATTTATCTTCTCTACATCATAACTACTGAAAAAGCAATTCCGATCAGAAAAGTGATAGAAACCAAAATGGTATAACCCAGCAAAAGGAAGAAGATCTTAAAAACAGTGATCCGTCGGCTACTGTTATAAAAGGTTCTTAAAGAACGGTAGATATACCAAACAATGTAAAAGAAACATGCTCCCCGCATAAAACCAGTTGCATCATAAACGAAGCCTGAGAGCCAGCTAAGAAATATCGTAATCAATATACTTAGAAATAATGCCGAATGGAGGTGAAAAGAAAAGATCAGATGTTCGTAATAGTATTTCTTTTTACGGATATATATCAGCTTTAATAGTAATGCGAATAAAGGGAGCAGGAGGAACATCATCTTTGGGAGATTGTGAAGAAAATCCTCCAACACCTTTTTCCCTACACCATCGGGATAGTCTTTAAGCTCTATATTTTTTTTAACGATATAGTTCTCAATGAAACCGTCGCGCTTCGATTTTGGCAGACTTCTCTGCTGCTTTTCATAATCCTCTACCGTAGCAAATCCTCCTCGCATCATGCTATCCATTTCAAAAAAGGCTACTTCTGATTCTTGCCCCGCTCTGCGTTTTTTTGCATTTTTATTAATATCGCTAATGATGCTGTCTTTCAACCTTCCTGAAACCGGAACACGGGAAATGCCTTCTTTAAGTATGGTCATGCCATTTTTCTGAAGACTGTCTTTTTTCAGTGTTTCTTCCTTTGTTTCCGGAGCAACCTTCACATGTTTTTTTACTTTGTGGCCACCACTAAGGATCACCAGGAAGAAGACGATACTCACAAAAATATACAAACGGATAGGGTGGATGAACTTGACCCTTTTACCGTCCACATATTGTTGGGTAAGCCATCCCGGTTTTACCAGAAGCGGCTTTATCGTGCCGAAAAACTTCGACTCAAAATGGAAATAATCAGCTGTGGCATGAACGATCATGTGTAACGCATCTTCTTCAACGATGATGTTTTCCTGTCCGCAATGCGAACAGAAATGATCTTCAACGGTATGGCCGCAGTTTAAACAGTTTTTTTCTTTACGATATCTACCTGACATATAATATGGAGAGTTTTAAAAGCGTTTAGTGGTTCATCGCCTCAATGGCTTTTGCTTCTGCCTTGTTATGCTTGTATTTGAAAACAAAAGGGAATATAACAGCTAAAACCAACGTATAGGCAGCGAAAGTAAGCCAGATGTGATGCCAGTCTTTACTTTGATCCGGATTGGTAAAGAAGTGTTGTATGATGTACCCACTTGCAAAACTTCCAAAAAGTGCACCGAAACCATTTACCATCATCATAAATAAGCCCTGGGCGCTACCTCTGATTGTTTCATCGATCTGCGTTTCCACGAATAGGGAACCAGATATATTGAAGAAATCGAAAGCCATTCCATAGATAATACAAGATAAAATGATCATCCATAAACCGCCAGCCGGATCAGCAAAGGCAAAAAGACCAAAGCGCAATACCCAGGCAATCATACTGAACAACATCACATATTTTATCCCAAATTTCCGCAGGAAGAAGGGGATGGCCAGGATAAACAAGGTCTCCGAGATTTGGGAAATAGACATGATCACTGCCGGATACTTTACCGCAAGCAGATCCTGATATTCAGGAACATTTTTGAAATCATGAAGAAAAGTATCGCCATAGGCATTGGTTAGCTGTAATGCTGCACCTAAAAACATGGAGAAAAAGAAAAATACAGCAAATTTACGTTCTTTGAACAGCGTAAATGCCCTTAATCCCAAAGCGTCAACGAAGGATTTTGTGGCAATCTTATTGGCTAAAGGAGGGCATTTTGGAAGTGTGAATGCATATAAACCCAGTGCCAGAGAAACTGCCGATGCGATATAGAACTGATTAGAAGAAGCTTCGTTTCCAGTAAGACTTACTACCCATAGTGCGGCGATAAAACCTATTGTTCCCCAGATCCGGATGGGTGGGTAATCTTTCACTACGTCTTTATTGCTGCTTTTTAATGCAGAATAAGCCACCGTGATGGATAGGGAAAGGGTAGGCATATAGAAAATCATATTCAGGAGGATGACCCAAAAGAAAATGGAAGGGTCGGTTACCATAGGCAAGGTGAAAAGCACTATAGCCCCCAGAATGTGTAGTACGCCATATAATTTTTCCGCATTGACAAAACGATCAGAAATGATTCCCGTAAGTGCCGGCATGAAGATTGACGAAATTCCCATTGTTGAGAATATGGCCCCGAATTCAGCACCGGACCATTTTTTGTTTTGAAACCAATATACGCCGATGGTAATTAGCCATGATCCCCAAATGAAAAACTGCAGGAAATTCATCACAGTTAAGCGAAACTTAACATTCATAATAATAGTTTAGTTTGATTTTGAATTGAAGCTGAATATATCACTATTTTAAAACAATATATAGAATGAGTTGAAATAGTTTGAAATAAGTAGTCAAAAATTTGTTGTATACAGCTTTTTAAGTAAAATAGTATGGAGATAGTGGTGTTATGCAGAATTTCTTTTGCTCAGCTCATCGCGTATTCTGGCCGCTTTCTCATAAGCTTCTTCGGCAATTGCCTCCTGAAGTTTTTGATTTAATTCCTCAACGCTGAGGGATTTATAATTAGTACCCGGAATAGAGGCACCAATGTCTTCAGCGCCCTGATCTTTTGGAATATTGTCCATATTCTCCAGAAACAGAAAATCATTGCCTTCGATAACGATACCTGCAGAAGAAAGAATAAATTCGTAAGTGTAGATGGTGGCATTAAAGCGGACCGCCAATGCAATGGCATCGGATGTTCTCGCGTCAATTTCCTGGATACTTTCGCCGTCAGTACAAATCAGCTTCGCAAAGAAAACACCTTCTACCAGATTGTAGATCAGGATTTCTGTGATTTGCACGTTGTAGGTCTGGGCGAAGGTTTTAAACAGATCATGAGTTAATGGACGGCTAGGGACCATTTTCTCAATTTCTATGGCAATAGCCTGTGCTTCAAACGCACCAATAATAATCGGTAAACGCCTTCTGCCATTTACTTCACCAAGAACCAGAGCATAAGCTCCTGATTGGGTTTGGCTATAGGACAAACCAATAATGTCGAGTTTTACTTTTTTCATATTAAATAATACCCGGCCAAAACAAGGGCTTCAGCCGGGTATTCAATTAACCTTTATGTGCTTTTAAAGCTTCAATTAATTTAGGGACTACCACGAAGGCGTCACCAACGATTCCGTAGTCAGCAACCTTAAAGAAAGGAGCTTCAGGATCAATATTGATCACTACAATGACTTTCGAAGAACTTACTCCGGCTAAATGCTGGATCGCTCCTGAAATACCGATTGCAATGTATAAGTTCGGACTGATGGCAATTCCTGTCTGACCAACGTGCTCAGAATGAGGTCTCCAGTCTGCATCAGATACCGGTTTAGAACAAGCAGTGGCTGCACCTAACAGGTTAGCCAGTTCCTCGATCATCCCCCAGTTGTCAGGGCTTTTCAAACCTCTTCCGGCCGAAACCACCAGTTCTGCATCAGGCAGGGAAACTTTATTTGTTGCCCTTACGATTTCCTTAACGATTGCCGTGAAATCTGTTGCTTTGATTTCCGGGCTGAAAGCTTCAACCGTTGCTTCAACTGCAGATTCCTTTACGCCAAAAGCATTTGGGTTTAAAGCAATCACTTTAATGGCTGAAGTCAATTCAGTAATGGCAAAAGCTTTACCAGAGAAAGCTGTTTTCTTTACCAAGAACTGACCTCCATCTAATTTAGGCAATTCTACTGCACCGTCTACCAATCCTGCTTCCAGTTTTACCGCAACACGTGGTGCCAAACCTTTTCCGGAGAAAGAGTTAGACAAAACAACTACTGCTGCGCTTTCTTTTTTCGCTGCTTCGGCAATTACCGAGGCATAAGCCTGATTAACGAAGTTTTTTAACTGGTCGTTCGAAACATTTAAAACTTTAGAAGCTCCGTATTTACCAAGTTCTTTAAGTTCGGCTTCTCCAACATTACCAATAGATATTGCGGTTAAGCTACTTCCTTGTATATCTGCAATGGCTTTTGCATAAGATACTGCTTCGAAAACAGATTTCTTAAACTTACCATCGACTTGTTCTACATATACTAAAACTGACATAAGATCTTTATTAAATAATTTTTTTAAACTGTGAAATAGAAAGCTTAGATAACCTTAGCTTCTGAATGTAAAAGGCCGATTAACTTTTCTGTTTCATCTGCAGGAACCAATTTAACGGCTCCACGCGGAGGAGGAGTGTCAAACTGTTGTACTTTTGATATTTGTGCTATTTCTTTAGCTTCAACAACCTGCAGAGGTTTAGATCTTGCAGACATGATGCCTCTCATATTTGGAATGGTTGCAACAGCGGTTCCTTCTGCACAACTTGCAATAAATTTGCCGCTTACAGAAACGACTTCTTTACCGCCTTCAATTTCACGTTCAATGGTTGCAGTAGTTCCATCATAATCTAATTTCTTAATGATAGAAATAGAAGGGATGTCTAAAAATTCGCCAACCATTGCAGCTACCTGTGATCCGTTGTAATCAATGGATTCACGACCGCAAAGGATCATGTCATAATCAGTGGTTTTCGCGTATTCGGCGATCTGATAAGCCGTGAAATAGGCATCTCTTGGTTCTGCATTGATTCTGACCGCATCATCTGCTCCGATGGCAAGTGCTTTTCTTATGGTTGGTTCTGTGACGCTTTCTCCAACATTGATAACGGTAACGGTTCCTTTACCACCGGCACACAGCTCAATTGCTCTTGATAAGGCAATTTCATCATATGGATTCACGATAAATGAAACGCCTGATGTATTGAATTGTGTATTATCGTTAGTAAAAGTTATTTTTGTCGTTGTGTCGGGCACATTACTGATACAAACTAATATTTTCATAAAATTGTCTTTTTGCAAATCTAATTAAAAAAGCAGGGAATTAAAATGCAAAGTACCCGATTAGCAAAGTTATTGGAGTTTTTATCCAATGATCCTAATGATCCATTCGTTCTATACGCTTTAGCAACGGAATACAACAACTCAAATGACACAGAAAAGGCTTTTGAGTATTACCTGAAACTCACCACGGATCATCCGGATTATGTAGGTACTTATTACCACCTTGGTAAATTGTATGAAAAACAGGGACAGAAAGAGGCGGCACTTCCTGTGTACCAAAAGGGAATGGCAGAAGCCAGAAATAAAAGAGATATGCATGCCTTTTCTGAGTTACAGGGGGCTTATAATTCTGCGGCAGGTTTAGATTACGAGGACGATTAACCTTTATTCAATTGAGCAAAAGACAGCTGCTATTTATCAGGGATGTGTTCTTGTTTACGTTTACCGCTTTTGGTGGTGCACAGGCACATCTGTCCTTATTGTTAAAGTACTTCGTGAAAAATGTCCCCTATATTTCTGAAGAAGAATTGCTGGAGCTGAATGCCCTGGCCCAGGTCTTACCCGGGCCGGCATCTACCCAAACACTGGTGGGGATTGGCTATAAGGTAGGAGGGCTGAAGCTGGCCATCATTACCTTCCTGATCTGGATCATTCCCTCTGCGGCAGTGATGACTTTTGCCGCCATCAGTTTTGCCAAATGGGACCAAAAGCAAAAGTTCAGTACGATCCTGGAATACATGCAGCCTATTGCCCTTGGAATTGTCGCTTTTGGTGCATTTAATCTGGGCAAAAGAGTGCTGGTTTCCCAGCTGACCATGTTCCTGGCAGGTGCTGCGGTGATCGTGACACTGGTGCTCCGGAATGCTTATGTGTTTCCGATTGCCATTTTAATCGGAGGGATGATCTCTTCGGCTATTGGAACGCCGAAAGAAGAAAGCGAGCTCCGGGTGAAATTATTCTCTAACATCAACCCTAGAAAACTAATCTATTTTAGCAGTGTCTTGTTGGTGTTTTCCCTGTTGGGGGCCATCATCAACAGAACTTCTCCTTTCAGTTTACCGATCAGGCTGTTCGAAAATTTTTACAGAAACGGAATTCTTATTTTTGGCGGCGGACAGGTGCTGGTGCCTTTGATGTTTACCGAATTTGTGGAAATGAAGCATTACCTGAATGGTCCAAGCTTCCTTTCCGGTTTTGCACTTCAGCAGGCATTACCGGGACCGACTTTCTCTTTTACGAGTTATGTGGGTGCTTTAAGCATGAAAACTTTTGGTTATGGCTTAACAGGTCAGATCCTTGGTGGCTTTGTTGCAGTGATGGGGATCAACCTGCCGGGACTGATTCTTGTCCTCTTTATCGTTCCTTTTTGGGAAGACCTGAAAAAGATTTCCCGTATCAAGTACTCCATGACCGGAATTAATGCGGTCAGCGTAGGTTTTATTATTGCCGCGTTTATCCTTCTGGTGAAGCCTATGGGCTTGAACTTAATGGGGATAGGGGTAATGACCGGTACTTTTTTTGTGCTTAATTTTACCAAAATAAGCCCGCCATTCATTGTGCTGGCGGGAATCTTATTAGGTTATTTCATTTGATCTTTCAGATTAGAACGGTGCATCGTCATCGTTCATGTCATCCATTCTGGATGGCTTGATGATGACATTGCCTGCCGGCCTGTCAAAGTCCTGGGAAGGTTGCATGCCAGCACTTGGGCTCTCCATTGAGAAGGAAGTTGGTGCCGAGAAGTTTTCCTCCAAATCGGCAAACTTAACGTATTTACCGATAAAGCGTAGGGGCACGATTCCGGTTTCACCGTTACGGTGTTTCGCAATAATTACCTCACCAATACCTGCCTGTGAACGTCCTTGCTCATCTTCTGTGATCCCGTAATATTCCGGTCTGTATAAGAAGAGCACCATATCCGCATCCTGCTCAATGGAACCTGATTCACGTAAATCCGATAGCATCGGGCGTTTACCGTTTTGTCCGGGTCTGCTCTCTACCGCACGACTCAACTGAGAGAGTGCCAGTACAGGAACGTTTAATTCTTTGGCTACAGATTTCAGGGCCCTGGAGATACTACCAATTTCCTGCTCCCTGTTTCCACCGCCACCTTCACCTTTACCATGCATCAGCTGCAAGTAATCGATGATGATTAATTGTAAGTCGTATTGTGATTTTAACCTTCTGCATTTTGCCCTGAACTCAAAGATATTTAAAGCCGGGGTATCGTCAATTAATAATGGTGCTTCTGTTAAAGTGCCTATTTTGCTATGGAGTTGTTGCCATTCCCACTCTGCAAGGTTTCCTTTTCTGATCTTTTCCTGCTCAATTTCCGTTTCTCCGGAAATCAAACGATTCACCAACTGTACTGAGGACATCTCCAGGGAGAATACCACTACTGCACGTTTAAAATCTACTGCGGCATTTCTGGCGCAGGTCAGTACGAATGCGGTTTTTCCCATCGCCGGACGCGCCGCGATGATCACCAGATCTGAAGGCTGCCATCCACCGGTAATCCGGTCGAGGTCTGTAAATCCCGAAGGTACCCCGGTTAATCCATCACTCTTTCCACGAAGTTCCTCTAAAGTGGCCAGGGATTGCTTTACAATCTCGTCCATCTTTTGGGTATCCCTGCGCAGGTTGTTCTGGGCAATATCAAACAGGTTCTTTTCTGCATGGTCCAGCAAGTCGAAAATATCTGTGGTATCCTCGTAAGCATTCTGAATAATTTCCGAAGAGATCCTGATGAGCTCCCGCTGAATGTATTTCTGAGAAATGATCCGGGCATGGTATTCTATGTTTGCTGCCGAAGCAACCCTGTTGGTCAGGTTGGTAATGTAGTAAGCACCGCCTACCATTTCCAGCTGTCCCAGGTTTCTAAGTTCTGAGGTTACGGTTAAGATATCTACCGGCTTTGATTTCTGGAACAATAATGCGATGGCTTCAAAAATCTTTTTGTGCGCTTCCGCATAAAACACTTCTGGTTTTAAGATGTCAATTACCGTAGAAAGGGCATCTTTTTCCAACATCAAAGCACCAAGGACTGCTTCTTCAAGGTCTAATGCCTGAGGTGGTATCTTTCCCATGGTGTTCATGGAATTGCTCAACCTGTTCTTTCTGGCAGTGAAGCTTGCTTTATCTTGTCCCTGATTTCCGTTATCATTACTCATAGGCACAAAAATAGGCAAAAATTAGGTCCTTTGCTTAATTCTTTTATGAACATTTGAAAACATCAAATACCGGAATTCCGGTATCATCCTGCTAATTCGAACTTATTTTCCAACAGAACTATGTGGATAAGACGGACTTAGCCCGACAAAAAAATAGGTTTCCTTTAATCGTAATATTTCAGCTATTTTTGCGCTTCAATTTAAGAAAGATGGAAAATTCCAGGAGAGCCCCGAGAGCTAAAGAAAATAATGAATTCGTATTTGGTATACGTGCTGTAATAGAAGCAATTAAAGCTGCTAAAGATATTGAGAGTATTTATGTTCAGCGGGGATTGTCAGGGGACCTGATGCTGGAGTTGAAAGCCCTTTTAAAAGAGGTAGATGCACCGATTCACAATGTGCCGGTAGAGAAATTAAACCGGATGACACAGAAAAATCACCAGGGCGTGATTGCGGTAATTTCTTCCATCACTTTCCAGAAAATTGAAGACATCATTCCGGCGGTTTATGAAAAAGGAGAAACACCTTTGATCCTGATTCTGGATGGCATCACTGATGTGCGCAACATGGGGGCGATTGCCAGAACGGCTGCATGTGCAGGTGTTCACGCCATAGTTGTACCTACAAAAAATTCGGCTCAGATCAATGCAGATGCGATCAAAACTTCTGCAGGTGCATTGTTTACGATTCCGGTTTGCAGACACCCTAACCTGCATAAAACCGCCTTGTTTTTACAGGACTGCGGCTTGCAGATTGTAGCTTGTACGGAAAAAACAAATGATTTGATTTATGCACCTGACTATACGGTGCCTACCGCAATTGTAATGGGAGCGGAGGATGAAGGAATCTCTAATGAGATCATGAGAATGGCAAACCATCTTGCCAAAATTCCAATGATCGGAGAAATCAGCTCATTGAATGTTTCGGTTTCTGCCGGAGTAATTCTTTACGAAGCCATCAGACAACGTCAGTTGTAATCTAATAAGGGCTGTCTTTTTGGACAGCCCCAATATTTTGCTTTAAAATCCGACTACAGCTTCCAGTACGAAGCCATTGAATTTTCCGCCTGAGCGGAGGTCAGCAGTTGGGAAATCTTTATATTTCTGCTGTACATATTCTCCTTTCATCATGATGTTTTTAGTTAAAAACCAACCTGCAGCAGCGGCAATGCGGTCGATTTTTACATCTGCATTGTAAACAACCGGGCCCGCTCCGGTGCCGGTGGCGTTATTGGCCAGTCTGGCAGAAACGGTATTGTATTTCAGGCCAACAAACAGGTTCTCTTTATTTCCAAAACGGTACACACCATCAATGGAGAATTGTTTGGCATCTCTGCTACCGGTTTCTTTTGCAGTTCTTCCTGAGGCCAGTTCGTAAGTTCCAAATAGTTCTGCACCTTTCACTTTCAGGAATGCATTGAACATGAAGGTATTGACCTTTTTTGTGAAACCTGGATTGAAACGCCCTGAAAAGGCCATCGCAGTAGATTCTGCTATGGTATTTGGCTCCATCACATATTGATAGTTGGAACCGGTACGGTCGCCTCCAAAGAGGGTATTGGCTCCGCCTCCCTGATTGCCATAATAGGATCCGCTTACTCTGACCCTAAGATCCGGGTTCAGCTGTTTATCAAAACCACCTTTTAGCAGTATGGAAGGAGATTTGGTATAATCTTTATCCGGATTGGCAGCAGCAGTAAGAGAGTCTATATTTCCTTTGATCATTCCGCTGCTCATTCCGGCTAATCCGAAAAACCCGTTCTTTCTCAGCATTACCTGGCCTCCGATCTCCGTTGCGAAGCCATCCATAATGTTGTTTTCCATAAATGGGTTATAGATCGTATGGCCGCCATCACTTCTGCGGAAATGCACATCGCCATAATCAAGTTCATAATGACCAACCTTAATCGTTGCGATTTTCATGAGCTCCTCCCAAAGCTGTCCTTTGAAGGGAAGTTTGTCGAACTGAATGTAACCACCTTTCACCCAAACCTCATTGTGGTGTCTTGAGGAAAGATAAGTGGTGATGTTCAACCTGATTCCATCCGCCAGCTGAACATCCATAAACAGATTGGCCTGTGCAGTCATAAAGCCGGGGGTAATGCTTCTTAACCTGTTTCCCGGAGTGCCGACCGCTCCAATGTTATTATTTAAAGCGCCAGGATTTTTATGTTTGAGGCTTTGGAACTGTTGCGTAAAACCTGCGCCAAACTTGAGTTTAAGGCCGTCAAAAAGGGTCGTGGTATCTTTGGGATCTTCAAATACATTGATACCGGTTTTGTCATATGGTCTGAGGTTGTCTATTTTCTGAAACTGGGCTTTGCTGAGTGTCGGTATAAAACAAACCCACATTAACGCAATTATCGGTATGAACAGTGGGGAATTTTTAGTTTTCATGATCGTAGTATAAGTGTGAAATTTTAATAGACTATTTTTTAAAATGAAGTGTAAATGAGATGGCGAGTTCGTTGCCCACTTTCATGGCACCAAGCATAAAACTGGGCGGCTGGATGCCATAATCGGTTAGTTTGATGTTTTCCTGACCACTGCACACGATGGTATTGTCGGATTTGACTTCTCCGTTTACCTGCAGGCTGATGACTTTGGAAACCCCGGCAATGGTCAGGCTGCCTGTGGCGTTCACAGAGAACTTATTTTTCTGCTGGGGGGTAACTGTTGCTTCGCGGAGCTTAAAGCTGATCTGAGGAAAGGCATCAGCCTTAATGGCTTTATAAGTCCGGTTATTCATGGAGGTGCTTTCGCTCTTCAGGTTTTTGGCATTTACGCTGAAGTTTAATGAAGTCAGGCTTTTTGGGACGTTTTCCTCAGCTGTGAATGCAGCAAAGCTGGCCTCGCATACCGGGTTTTCTGCGGTCATTGTCCAGTCGTGAACATTTGACTTTCCGGAAACCTTTACCAGGTTGTCCTTTGAACCATTGAGTTTGTAGTTAACCTGTGCCTGCAGGTTGCCGGCGAAGAGAACGCTGCTGAAAATCAGTAAAAGCAGGTATTTAAACGGGCGGGATAGATGGGCGGGATACAGGATCGTTTTCATAATGTATTGATTAATTTGTTTAACCAAAATTACCGACCTGTATCTTGTCTTCTGATGATGTTAAGCACCGGAAAGCATGACATTCATCATCTTAATTGTGCGGATTAAAAAAAGGAAAAGCTCAGGGATTGAGCTTCGCAAACAGTGTTCCTGCAATGACGGCCTGAAAAAATCCATAGAGGAACCAGCTGAGCACCATAAAGAAGGTGATGTCCAGTGAACTGAAGGTGATCCACATGACGGGCAGTAAGGAAACCATGGCGTATACAAAACCGAATTCCAGACCCCTGAGTACAAAGTGTCCCTGGAAAAGCCCTTTAAAGCGGTCCCAGAACCAGGATAAGGCAAAGCTGATGATAAAGGCATGCATGTAGAAGAAAACATCCCGGTTCCCGTCCGAATTGAAAAGCGGGTTGTTGTAATCCATAAATAAAACAGGAAAAAGCCTGATTCCAATATAGAGTCCGCCATAGCATAGGGTAAACAATATGGCTCCGGCAATTAGTCCGGAAAGGATAATTCTCTTCATTTTATTCAGTTTAAAGTTTTTATGTTGAGGACAAATTCTACATTCAGCTCATTGTTGGTTTTGATCATCCCCCCTAATTTTCTTGGCGGACTGATGTTGAAGTCTGAGAAATTTACCTGTTTTGTTCCGATTAGTTTTAGATTTCCATTGCCGGTCATGGTGTATTTATAGTCTACTTCAAAATGTTTGACTATCCCGGCGAGTTCAATGGTTACGGCTCCTTTTATCGCCTCTTCCCGATTGTAGAGGTCTGGATATTTACTCAGGTTCAGGAATTTAATAATGATCTTAGGGTAGACTTTCGCTTTCAGCGTTTTTCTCAGGTCGTTGGTCATGACCGCATGTTTACAGTCGAATTTTTGGACATCAAGGGCCATGGAGCCACTGATTTTCAGGGGGCCGTTTTTGTTCTCTTTATAGCAGATTAAGGTGTCAGGTTGTACATATTCCGGCACAATACAACTGAATTTGTTGATGTTGGTGCTGCCGTTAACTTTCAGCGTACATTCTTTGGTTAAAATCCACTTCACCGGATCTGCATGGCTGGGTTTAAATGCGAATGAGGGCAGCAGGATTAAAAGCAGCAACAAGGATGGCCTGATCAGAGGGCCGCTGGAAGAATTCATTTGGAAAAAGAACTGTTCACAATTGAAAGGTCGAAAATTCCTTTTCTTTCTGTCTGGAAGGCTTTCAGTAGTTTTTCAATTTTTAGCTTTAGGCTGATGTGATCGGCCAGAAAACTGAAGGCTATCTTTTTTTCTGAGGCGACCACGAGTACGCCCAGGACATTGATGAACTTACGGACATCATTTTTCAGGTGTTCGTAGCTGTCTCTTAACTGATCCAGTCGTTCTGTAAAAACATCCTTCTCCGGCGATTGGATTGCCGTTTTGTGCAGCTTGATTAAGAATCCCATCTCAGGTTCAAAAAAATCCAGGTCTGTCAACCATTGTTTCCCGATCAGGTAAAGTTCCTGCAATTCGGTGTTCAGTTCATTTTCTTCTATTGATGTTGTCATGGCTAAGAAATAATAAGTAAATTTTGGATTATTATTTCTTTGTTTGATTGACCGGGATCAGTCTTTAAGGTGATGTTCATCACCTTTGAAATGGAAGGGTATAAAATATTGGGGCCGCCCTTTCAGGCAACCCCACAGGCTATTTAGGCTTCTTCGAATAAGTATCCGCTATAGGCCAGTCCTTTGGCTACGCTGATAAAGTTATCTCCTGAATTTACGGGAACGCCCGGAAATTTGGTGTTAAACAGGGTTTTAACCGCTGCCACGAGCGAAGTTCCGCCAGTGAGGAACAAACTGTCGATTTCTTCTGATTTGATCTGGTGTTTAAGGATAAATTCATCCAGGTAGATGCTGATTTTTCTCAGGTCTTTCTGAATGATGGTATTGTATTGATCAATGGATACCTGCTCATCGATCTCTATTTCCATCTTTTTATACACAAAAGGAGAATCATCAGTTTTTGACAACTGTACTTTTGTTTTTTCAATAGATTGAAAAAGAGAATAGCCGAGATTGTGATCTGTCAGCGTAATCAGGTTTTTTAGTTTCGGGTTCTGTTTTGAATAATGGTAATAATTCTGAAGGTCATTCCTTACCCTTAATCCGTTAAAGAAGTTCATTTGTTCCCAGGAACAGATGTTACTGAAATAGGAGTTTGGAACGGTTAACATTTTGCCGGGTGCGGCTTCGTAGAGGGTATCTTTTCCGAAATGAGGGGTTCCGCGGTCCCACATAAACGAAGAGTCAAAGCTATCGCCACCGATATAAATACCGCCCGTTGCCAGGATGTCGTTTCTACGGTCCTTGCTGCCCACTTTTTCAGGATCAAGGATGAGGTAGGTAAAATCTGTTGTACCTCCACCTAAATCTGCAACGAGTACTTTTTCTTTTTTAGTAATGGTTTTCTCATAGGCAAAGGCTGCTCCGATGGGTTCAAACTGGAACCTGATCTCGGTAAAACCTGCGCTTTCTGCTGCTTTATTTAAGCGTTTCTGTGCAAGTGCATCTTTGCTCGTACTGTCGTCGTCGAAGAAAACAGGTCTGCCAATGATCGCTTTCTGACAATCATATCCGATGATCTTGTCTGCTTTCAGTTTTAAGTCCCTTAAAATTAAAGTCACCAGGTCTGAAGCATTGTATTTTTTATTGTAGACACGGGTTTCAATAAAACTGCTTCTCGGCAAAATCCTTTTGATGGATTTCATAAACCGGCCTTTCATTCCATCTTTCAGGTAGGCAGTAATGGCATCTTCGCCCACAAAATGGCTTACAGGCTCTGCGGCACTAAGCTCATTCTGGAAATATAAAATGGAGGGAACGGTAATCGTATCGATGATTTCTTTTTTTTCATCATCATAGATCGATAGGGCAGAATTGGTTGTTCCAAAGTCAATTCCGTATAAATACTTAGTCATTGTAAAGAGAAATTTTGAGGCAACGAAAAATGTTAAAACAATACATCCGGATTTTAGCATTTGCCAGAATCCGGATGTATAAAAAAAAGGTAAACGACTGGTTATATATACTTTGTGCCGAATTTAGATTTTACATCGGCCACAATCTGTTTAATGTTTTGTTCTTCCGTTCTTGGGCAGATCATCAGGGTGTTATTGGACTCTACCACGATATAGTCATGCAATCCCTGAAGGATCACGAGTTTGTCTTTAGGGACATTTACCATGCAGTTTGAAGAGTCGAACATCATTACTTTCTCTGCAGGAATTACCGCATTGCCCACATAGTCGTGCTCGGCGATGTCGTAAATGGAAGCCCATGTGCCCAGGTCTGACCAGCCAAAATCGGCAGGCAGAACATACACATTATCGGCTTTTTCCATGATTCCAAAATCTATAGAGATATTGGTGCACTGCTGATAAGCCACGCCAATGAACTCCGTTTCATTACTGGTGTTGTATATCGGGTTTCCCTGAAGAAAGATCTCATGCATCTCCGGAAGGTGCTTGGCGAAAGCTTTAGTGATGGACTTGGCCGACCAGATAAAGATCCCCGCGTTCCATAGGAAATCTCCGCTCTGAACAAATGATTTTGCAAGTTCAAGGTTTGGTTTTTCCGTGAAAATTTTAACCTTATGGATCTGATCGTCTGTCTTTAGCGTGTTTTCTACATACTGGATATAGCCGTATCCTGTGTCCGGTCTGCTGGGCTTGATGCCCAGTGTAATCAGGCAGTCGTTTTCGGATGCGGCTTTTAAAGATTGTTCAATCGCTGCAATGAAAGCATCCTGATTGGTAATGGTGTGGTCTGAAGGTGCTACGACGATGGTCGCATCCGGATTCAGGTTAAGAATTTTCATGGAACCATAGGAGATACATGGTGCCGTATTGCGCATGATAGGTTCAGCAAGAATCTGGTTTTCTGCTAAATCGGGCAGCTGCTCTTTAACGATATCGGTATAAATCTCATTGGTCACGACAAAAATGTTTTCCGGCGGACAAATCCTGAGGAAACGTTCATAAGTGCTTTGAATGAGTGTTTTACCAATGCCAAAAAAATCAATGAACTGTTTGGGATATTCTGTTCTGCTCACCGGCCAGAATCGGCTGCCAACGCCACCGGCCATGATTAGTGCGTAATTATTTTTATTCATGCTAAACTAAATTCTTAAATTATGCCTTCCTGAAGAAGGTCGTGTAAATGTATCATCCCAAAATAAGCACCGGCATCAGTCACCAATAACTGTGTAATGTTGTTTTCTTTAATCATTTCCAGTGCATTAATGGCCAGGAGCTCTTTTTCAATGGTTTTAGGATGGTGATTCATCAAATCACTCGCTTTAATGTCGGCTAAATTAGTATGTTTTTCTAACATTCTCCTGATATCTCCGTCAGTAATGATGCCTAAAATCGTATCCGCCTCAATAACAACGACTGCGCCTAAACGGTTTTGACTAATTTCAATTATGACATCCTTTACAGAAGCTGCAGGAGGGATGCTTGGTTTTTGATTTTTAACAGCGATGTCTCCGGCCTTGAGGTACAGCCGTTTACCTAATGCACCTCCGGGATGGTATCTGCCAAAGTCTTCTTCATTAAAGTTCCTGGCATTCAGCAAACAAATCGCAAGGGCATCGCCCATGGCAAGTTGTGCTGTCGTACTTGTGGTAGGGGCCAGGTTATGCGGACAAGCTTCTTTTTCCACCGTGGTATTCAGGATCAGATCAGCCTGTATGGCAAGCTCTGAATTCAGTTGTCCCACCATTCCGATCATCAGGTTTCCGGATTGCTTTAACAAGGGCGCCAGTACTTTAATTTCCGGGGTGTTTCCACTCTTGGAAATACAGATCACAATGTCGTCTTTCTGGATCATTCCAAGGTCTCCGTGCACCGCATCTGCAGCGTGCATAAATATCGATGGAGTGCCTGTAGAATTGAAAGTTGCAACAATTTTCTGCGCAATAATCGCGCTTTTACCGATTCCTGTCACAATAACACGGCCTTTACATTGCAGAATAAGGTCGATAATTTGGATAAAATCGTCATTTATGTGCTCGATCAGGCCCAAAATTGACTGTGCTTCCAGCTGTAACGTGTTGACTGCGTCCCCGATAATCGTTTTTTTACTTTTCAAACAGAATTAATTAGTATATTGATGCTTTGAATTAGTGCAAAATTATGTTATTTTGAAGTAAAAATAGCACTGAATATTTTATACGCGTAATGGATGTGAAAAAGTCGTTGTTTGATAACTTACAAACCTTTTTTGGTTTTAACAATTTTAAAGGTGATCAGGAGTCTATCATCACTAATGTTCTTGAAGGAAAGAATACGTTTGTTATTATGCCTACAGGTGGAGGGAAATCCATATGTTACCAGTTACCAGCGCTAATGAGCGAAGGTACTGCAATTGTTATATCGCCCCTGATTGCCCTGATGAAAAACCAGGTAGATCAACTGAGGGCTTTCGGCGGAAGCGACAGCATCGCTCACTTTTTAAACTCTTCTTTAAACAAAGCAGAAATTACCCAGGTAAAAAGTGACTTGCTCAGCGGACAAACCAAATTGTTATACGTTGCCCCGGAATCGCTTTCCAAGCAAGACAATATTGAGTTCTTAAAACTGATTAAGATATCCTTTGTGGCGGTCGATGAGGCCCACTGTATTTCTGAATGGGGGCATGACTTCCGTCCGGAATACAGGAAAATCAGACAGGTCATCTGTGGCCTGGGAGATGATATTCCAATTATCGCTTTAACGGCTACCGCAACTCCGAAAGTTCAGCAGGACATCATTAAGAACCTGCAGATGTCGGATGCGACCTTATTTAAGTCGTCCTTTAACAGACCGAACTTATTTTATGAAATCCGCCCGAAAAGAGATGTCATCAAGGAAATGATCAGGTACATCAAGTACAATACCGGGAAATCAGGAATCATTTACTGTCTGAGCCGTAAAAAGGTGGAAGAAGTAGCGGAAGCACTGAACCTGAACGGAATCAAGGCGTTGCCTTACCATGCGGGATTAGAACCTAAGGTAAGGGCCGATACACAGGATAAGTTCCTGATGGAAGACGTGGAAGTCATTGTGGCGACCATCGCTTTCGGTATGGGAATCGATAAACCTGATGTTCGTTTTGTAATCCACCATGACATTCCAAAGAGTATGGAAGGCTATTACCAGGAAACCGGCAGAGCTGGAAGAGATGGTGGTGAAGGGGTATGTATTGCTTTTTACGCACAAAAAGATGTAGATAAGCTGGCAAAGTTCATGAAGGACAAGCCGGTATCTGAACGTGAAATCGGAACGCAGATCCTGAAAGAAGTAATTGACTATGCAGAATCCGGTGTTTGCCGGAGGAAACAGATCCTGCATTACTTTGGAGAAAACTTCAATGAAACAGGCTGTAACTGTATGTGCGACAACTGTAAAAAGCCTAAGAAGCTTTTTGAAGCAGAAGAATCATTGCTGGTATTGTTGAAGCTGATTCAGCGCATAGGAGAGAAGTTTGACGATACACATATCCTGAACATCTTTACCGGCTCCGAAACCGCGCAAACGATTGCTTACGAGCATGGTAAGATTGCGGAATTTGGTCTGGGAATGGTAGAAGGAGAAAACTACTGGAAGTCTTTGGTCCGCCAGTCGGTACTGAACAATTTCCTGTCTAAAGATATTGACAATTACGGCCTTTTAAGGTTAACCAATAACGGAAGAGATTTCATTGAAAATCCATATAGCCTTAAGTTTGTGCTCAACGAGCCGATTGAAAGCGCTGCGGACGACGATGAGGATGATGTTAAACATGGAACAGGAACGCTGGATACGCAATTGCTACAGCTGTTAAAAGACCTTAGAAAGAAAATCGCCAAGCAAAAGAACGTACCGCCATTTGTGGTATTCCAGGATCCTTCATTAGAAGAGATGTGTACGCATTATCCAATCGCAATGGATGAGTTGAAACAGATCTCGGGAGTAGGAAACGGAAAAGCCATGAAATTCGGTTCTCCGTTCATTGAGCTGATCAAAAAATATGTAGATGACAATGATATTGAGCGCCCGATAGACCTGATCATTAAAACTCAGGCCAATAAATCGCAGCTTAAAGTATCCATTATCCAGAATATCGACAGACAGATTGGTCTGGAAGACATTGCCAAATCTAAAGGCATTACTTATTTCGATATCTTAAAAGAGATCGAAGCCATTGTAAATTCAGGCACGAAGCTGAACCTTAATTATTTTGTAGATGAATTGATTGATGAGGACCGTCAGGATGAGGTATTTGATTACTTCCAGTCTGCGGAGAACGATTCTATCGATGAAGCATTAAAAGAATTAGGGGAAACAGATTATTCCCGTGAAGAGATCCAGTTGATGCGGATCAAGTTCATGTCTGAATTAGGTAATTAATACACAAGATACAAAATGATCAATTTCCCATTAGATAATTTAAAACATCAGGATTCCAATAATTTCTTTTTAATGGCCGGACCATGTGCCATTGAAAGTGAGGAGATGGCACTGCGCATTGCAGAGAAAATCATTACCATCACTGATCAACTGAATATCCCTTATATTTTTAAAGGCTCTTACCGTAAGGCAAACCGCTCAAAAGGCGGTTCATTTACAGGAATAGGAGATGAAAAAGCATTGAAGATTCTCGAGAAAGTTGGGAAAACTTTTAACGTGCCAACCGTAACTGATATCCACGAAAGCGGAGAAGCAGCAATGGCAGCGGCTTATGTAGATGTTTTGCAGATTCCAGCATTTCTATGTCGCCAGACAGATTTGCTGATCGCTGCGGCGCATACAGGAAAAGTCGTGAACGTTAAAAAAGGTCAGTTTTTATCGGCCGGATCGATGAAGTTCGCAGTAGAAAAGATTGTAGAATCGGGAAACAACAGGGTCATTTTAACAGATCGCGGAAATACTTTCGGTTATCAGGATTTGATCGTAGATTATCGCGGATTACCGGAAATGCAGGCCTTTGGGGTTCCTGTAGTGATGGATTGTACGCATTCCCTGCAACAGCCGAACCAAAGTTCGGGTGTGACGGGTGGAAAGCCTGAACTGATCGAAACCATTGCCAAGGCTGCAATTGCTGTTGGTGCAGATGGACTTTTTATAGAAACACATCCTGATCCTGCAAATGCAAAATCAGATGGTGCAAATATGTTACACCTGGATTTACTGGAAGATTTACTGGTAAAACTGGTAAGATTAAGGAAAGCGGTAATCTAGTTAGTACAGATGGCCATCTCAGTTGTTGTGGGATGGCCGGCTGCTCTAGATTTTCGTAATAATAAAGGAGGTTCTCCTGTTCTTTTTCCGCTTTTCTTCTGTTTCATTTCCTGCAATTGGTTTGGTTTCCCCATAACCTTTATAGGTTAACCGGGCAGGATCTATCTTGCTTTCAATCAGGTGGTCATATACCGCTTTCGCCCGGTTTACAGATAGTTTTTCATTTTGAAGGTCATTCCCTACATTATCGGTATGGCCCTGAACTTCTATGTGAATGTTCTGGTTGTTTTTTAACAGGTCTTTAAGCGTTGCCAATTCCGTTACTGATGAAGGCAAGAGCGTATATTCATTGGTGTTAAAAAAGATATTCTTCAGAATCATGTTTGTGCCGACCTTTAAGCGCTCCAGGTCAATTTCCAGAAGAAATGGTTTGTTCCCGCTGGCAGCGGTCAGCTGATAATTCTCAGAATAAAAAAGATAGCCATCTGCGCTTACATTAAATGCATAATCAGCACCAATCGGCATTACCGCCAGAAAATCTCCGTTTTCCTTAGAGGTATAATCATTGTAAGCCGTCTTTTTATTACCCAGGTTTACAACCTGAACTCTTGCTTCCAGAAATTTCCGCGTCTCTTTATCACGAACAATGCCCTTTACATAAGTGATGGCCATCGGCTTTTTGTCTTCCGGTAGTTTAAACTGATAAATGTCCATATCGCCATATCCATCTTTTAAATCAGAGGAGAAAAAAGCTTCTGTACCGTCCGGACTTACAATTAATCCGCTCTCTTCACTAAAGCTATTGATTGGATAGCCCAGGTTTAAGGGCGTACTCCAATGATTGGCGCTGTCCAGCCTGCTCATGAAAATGTCTTTGTTGCCCATACCGGGCCATCCGTCTGATGAAAAGTATAATGTTCTTCCATCTGCATGGAGGAAAGGAGTATTTTCGTCGTATGGGGTATTGATTTCCGGGCCAAGGTTAAGGGGGACCGACCATTCGCCTTCCTCGTTCAGCTGCGTTTTCCAGATGTCGTAGCCGCCGATTCCTCCAGGTCTGTTGCTCACAAAGTATAAGGTATTTCCGTCGGGGCTGATGGCAGGTTGTGATTCCCAGTAAATGGTGTTTACAGGTGCTCCGAGATTAAAAGGTTGGCCCCAGTTATTGCCTTCTTTATGACTGACGTAGATGTCGCATCTTCCCAAACCGTTGGGCCTGTTGCAGCCGGTAAAGAAGAGGTATTGCCCGTCAGGGGAAATGGACTGTGCACCTTCATTAAATTGTGAGGTATTGATATTGCTGCTCAGAGAAACGGGGCTGCTCCATTCCTTATCACGTTTTTTAGAAATGAAAAAGTCTTCATTGCCTGCTATGTTTCTGCTGAAGATTAAGGTCTCATTGTCGGCAGTAATGGCTGGAAAATAGTCCCGGTATTTGGAGTTGATTTGCGGGCCAAGGTTAACCGGTTCATATTTCTGAGGAGTTTTTAAAGCCAGGATCGAAAATTCACAATCCTTTTTGTATTTCTTTGCTTTTGCAAGGAAGCCCTTGTCGCTGCCGGTATATTTATCGATAAAAAGGCTGATGTTTTTTAGCGCATTGTTGTAATCGCCGGTGTTGAGTTCTGATTCGGCCAGTCCATAATAGATCCGGACATCTGATCCGGCACCTAAAGCAAGGGCTTTGCTATAGTATAACCTGGCCTCGTCAAAAGATTTAATCCTTCTGTTCAGTTCGGCAAGCTGAATAATGGCATTCTGGAAATTTGGATCTGCAGTTGCGGCATCTTTTAAAGCCGCAATCGCTTCCTGGTAATTGTTATTATTCAAATATACCTGGGCCTTATCAAAATCAGCCATCGCTTTTTTGACGGATGAGGTTTGAGCGTTAACCCCAAGGATTACAAAGACTAAAAAAGCCGCAATAGATATTTTTTTCAAAACGCTACTGTTTATGAATAATTTTAAATGTAGCGAAAAATCTGAAGATATAATTAAGGGATATTTAAATATTTATGAGTTTGTAAGGAGATTTCCCATTTGGGGTTTGCCATTACATAATCAATAATCAGGGGAGTCATCTCTTTTGATTTAGACCATTCTGGTTGTAAATACAGCTTACAGGTGTCAGAAACACTTTCTGCGTATTTCTCTGCCCATTCAAAATCACTCTTATTGAAGACAATCACTTTCAGCTCATTGGCAAAAGGAGTGATGTCCGGACGGGGTGCTTTAAATTTCTTTGGAGAAAGACAAATCCAGTCCCATGTACCCGAAAGGGGATAGGCACCTGAAGTCTCTATAAAGGTCAGGATATTTCTTTCTTTTAGCTTTTGGGTCAGGTAATCCAGATTATAGATCAATGGCTCACCACCGGTAATGACTACCGCTTTTCCTGGAAAACTATCTGCTTTAATGACAATATCATCGGATAAGGTGAGTGGATGTAATTCTGCATCCCAGCTTTCTTTAACATCACACCAGTGACAACCAACGTCGCAACCTCCCAAACGAATAAAATAAGCCGCTTTTCCTGTGTTAAATCCTTCGCCCTGAATGGTGTAAAACTCTTCCATTAAAGGAAGTAATGTGCCGTCTGCTGGTATTTGATGTGCCATATAAAGTCTGCAAAGGTAAAGAAAATATCGGCGGGAAATGAGATTATATGTATATTGAAAACGTTTATATGACCAATCTATGAAAAAGAAGGGAATCCGGAGATGCTGAAGTGGTATAAAATAGAAGGCACATTCCCCGAGCAGGATTTTGTACAGCAAATCAAGGTGAACGGGAAAAAGTTATGTATGCTGAGGCATCAGCATCAGCTTCATGTGGTTCAGAATACCTGTCCGCATGCAGGGGGAATTTTGAGTGGCGGCCGTTGTAAAGATGGTTATCTGATCTGCCCGATCCACCGATATGAGTATAATCTGGAAACAGGAAGAGGGGCAGAAGGGCAAGGGGATTATATCGATACTTATCCGGTGGAGGAAAGAGAAGATGGGATATATGTTGGGTTAAAAGAAAGCTGGATAAAGAAATTATTTGGGTAATAAAAAAAAAGAGGACTGATGATTAATCAACCCTCTTTTTTATATAGAGATATCATGATATCCTTATGGATAGATTTCCTTTTTTGCGGAAGCCAATGTATTCTTTAACAAACCTACAATCGTCATCAGGCCTACACCTCCGGGAACCGGAGTAATCCATGAGGCTTTCGGTGCTACATTTTCAAAATCAACATCACCATACAGCTTATACCCTGATTTGGTTTCTGTTGAAGTTTCTCTGTTAATACCCACATCAATGATGATTGCACCGGGTTTAACCATATCAGCAGTTACAAAATTCTTTTTGCCAATTGCAGCCACAATGATGTCTGCCTGTAAAGCCAATTCTTTCAAATTTGCTGTTTTACTATGGGTAAGTGTTACCGTACAGTTTCCTGGATTTGCATTCCTGGCCATCAGGATACTCATTGGACTTCCTACAATATTACTTCTGCCCACTACCACGCAATGTTTTCCTGTGGTATCAATCTGATAAGCCTGAAGCATTAACAAGATTCCATAAGGGGTTGCAGGGATAAAGCAGGGAAGGTTCCGCATCATACGGCCCAGGTTTACCGGGTGAAAACCATCTACATCTTTACGATAATCGATCGTTTCCGTTACTTTTTCCGGATCGATGTGCTTAGGAAGGGGAAGTTGAACAATTAAGCCATCTACACCGGCATCCTGATTAATTTCTTCGATCTTCTGTAGTAATTCTGCTTCAGTAACAGTGACATCATATCTGATCAGGGAAGATTGAAAACCTACCTTTTCACAGTTTTTCATTTTACTGGCCACGTATGTTTCGCTGCCACCATCGTTACCGACTAATATCGCTATCAAGTGAGGCTTTCGGCCACTCTCTGTTAAAAAAGCCGCTGCTTCTGCCGCGATTTCCTGTTTTATTTTCTCTGATGCGAATTTTCCGTCCAGTAACTGCATGTAATCCTAATGATGTTGTTTATGTATAGGCAATGCCAGGCATTGCCCTGAAAATTAATCTAATTTAAGTACGGCCATGAAAGCGGTTTGTGGAATTTCCACGTTACCTACCTGACGCATCCGTTTTTTACCTTTCTTTTGTTTCTCCAAAAGTTTACGCTTACGGGAGATATCACCACCATAACATTTGGCTGTTACATCTTTACGTAAAGCCCTTACGGTCTCACGGGCGATAATTTTTGCACCGATAGAAGCCTGGATTACAATCTCGAACTGTTGTCTCGGAATCAATTCCCTCAATTTCTCACAGATTCTTTTTCCAAAGTCATATGAATTGCTACGGTGAATTAAGGACGATAAAGCATCTACATGCTCTCCATTCAATAGAATGTCAAGACGTACCAGGTCAGATTGCTTATAGCCAATCTGGTGGTAATCGAAAGAAGCATATCCTTTGGAGATGGTTTTCAGTTTATCGTAGAAATCGAAAACGATCTCACCCATAGGCATTTCAAATATCAGTTCCACACGGTCCGAAGTCAGGTACGACTGGTTCACGATGGTTCCTCTTTTCTGAATACACAATGACATTACCGGACCAACAAATTCAGCTTTGGTAATGATATTTGCTTTGATGAAAGGCTCCTCCACAAAATCCAGTTTACTTGGATCAGGAAGGTCTGAAGGGTTGTTTACGATGACTTCAATACCTTTACTGGTATGGGCAACATAAGATACGTTGGGAACAGTAGTAATTACCGTCATATCAAATTCGCGTTCCAGACGCTCCTGGATGATCTCCATGTGCAGCATTCCAAGGAATCCACAACGGAATCCGAAACCTAAAGCTGCAGAGCTTTCCGGCTCAAATACAATCGAAGCATCATTCAGCTGCAATTTATGCATCGCTTCACGAAGTTCTTCAAACTCATCTGTATCTACAGGATAGATTCCCGCAAATACCATTGGTTTCACCTCTTCAAATCCCTGAATGGAATCTAATGAAGGCCTGGCAACGTTAGTGATCGTATCTCCAACCTTAACCTCGCGCGCTTCTTTAATTCCTGATATGATATAACCTACATCCCCGGTTTTCACCACGTCCTTAGGCAACATGTTTAATTTTAGTACACCTACTTCATCAGCAAGGTATTCTTTACCGGTATTGATGAACTTTACTTTATCACCTTTTCTGATTTCACCATTCACTACTTTGTAGTAAGCGATAATTCCTCTGAAAGAGTTGAATACAGAGTCAAAGATTAAGGCCTGTAATGGCGCTTCCGGTTCTCCAACAGGAGCAGGGACACGGTCAATAATCGCCTGAAGAATGTCCATTACCCCCAATCCGGTTTTTCCGGATGCAGGAATGATCTCTTCGCGCTTACAGCCAATCAGGTCAATGATCTGATCTTTCACCTCTTCAGGCATCGCGCCCGGTAAGTCCATTTTGTTCAGGATCGGGATGATCTCTAAATCATGCTCTAAAGCAAGATATAGGTTGGAAATCGTTTGTGCCTGAATCCCTTGCGAAGCATCAACGATCAACAATGCACCTTCACAGGCAGCGATTGAACGGGAAACTTCATAAGAAAAATCTACGTGTCCGGGAGTATCGATCAGGTTTAAAACATATTCCTGTCCATCTACGGTGTAGTTCATCTGAATGGCGTGGCTTTTTATCGTGATGCCGCGTTCACGCTCCAAATCCATATTATCCAGCAACTGAGCCTGAGACTCACGTTGGGTAATGGTTTTAGTATATTCCAATAAACGGTCAGCCAGGGTGCTCTTACCGTGGTCAATATGTGCAATTATGCAAAAATTACGTATGTGCTTCATCAGTGGCGCAAATATAGGATTTTGAGTCGATTAATTTATCGTAATTTCATCAAAGAAAGAATGGGCCAGCTCACCTGAACCATCATGCCAGTCGCCAAGAATGCCATAAGCCTTGACTACCACCTTAATATATCTGCATTCTATGCCTGCTTTGGCACTAAATTCCTGAATTTGCGGAGTTTCATCTTTCGGATCAACCCTTGATTTTACCTTGCCGATTTCTACAAAATGAACGTTATCTGAAGAGCCATAAAAACTCACTTCCGCAGGAATGATGATCCAGGCATTGGTATCCTGCAATGCGCCGATGCTTACCATGTTCACTTTCTTCTTCAAACCAAGGTCTACAACAGCCTCAATTTCCGGACTTCTGAAGCCTTGCCAGATGTCCCCGATTTTGTAATTCGCCGTTCCGCGGATGCCGTCAATCAGCGCCTGGTTTCCACCGCCGGTAAAAGTAGGATTAATGGCAGTTTTAACCGTTATCGTATAGTGCTGATCTGCGGTTTGGTAGGAGGCTTCCACAGGGAAACTGTTTACATAACCCGCTTTATAAGCAATGGCTTTGATCTGAATGCTTTTGTCGATTTCAAAAGGCTGAGTATAACGAAGTGAAGCCGCAGAAGGTGTACTGCCATCGGTGGTATAATAGATCTCTGCGTCCTTTAGCGAATTGCTGATGCTGATGCTTTGTTTTCCTTTGAAAATAGCAGAAGGACCATTAATCGATGGGTTAGGGGTAATGAGCTGTCCGCTGATCTTCATCACCGGCTTCTCCAGACTATTTAAATAATCCATATCCGGTTTTGCCGAATGCTCAAAATCAAGCGTTCCGCCACTGGCAAGGTCATTATAATTCAGAAACAGTTTTCCGTAAGGTTTTCCGTTTAATTTTAGCCCGGAAGTATAATAGCGGTCCTGACTAAGGGAAGGCGCATTCACCACGATCTTTTTCCCGTTTTCCAGGTGTACTGTTAGTTTCTTAAACCAGGGGCTGCCGATATTGTAAATGTTGTTGCCGGGAGATACCGGGTACCAGCCCATCGCACTCATGACCAGCCAGGCACTCATCTGGCCACAATCTTCATTTCCCGACAAGCCATCAGGCAGATCATGATACTGTTCCCTGTAAATTCTTTGGAGATAATGCGCTGTTTTTTCCGGATGTCTGGTGTAATTGAACAAATAAGACATATGGTGACTCGGCTCGTTGCCATGTGCATATTGCCCGATTAAACCGGCGATATCGTCCTGAGCCCTGCCTGTCAATCCTTTTTTTGTCGTAAACAACTCATTCAGCTTTTCCTGATAGGCAGGTTCTCCGCCCATAAATTCCATATGGGTATTGACATCCTGCTGGGTGCTGAAGGAATAATGCCAGGAATTGCCTTCCGTATAATTGCTGTTGACTTCTGTCGGTTCAAAAGGTTTGTAAAAACCTCCGTTTTGACGGGCACGGATAAAGCCTGTTTCCGGATCATAGAGATTTTTCCAGTATTGTGCCCTGCGGCTGTACAAGTCCTGGTCTTCCTTTTTACCCAGCATGCGGGCAAATTCCGAAATACACCAGTCGTCATAGGCGTATTCTACCGTTTTCGACGCCGATTCTTCTTCCTTATCGGAAGGCACAGCGCCCTGCGCAGCGTAAAGGTCAATGCCGAATTGTTTCCTGTTGACGGAGACTTTCATCGCCTCAAGGGCTTTTTCTGCATCAAAATCCCGGATTCCTTTGGCATAGGCATCTACGATCACAGGAATGGAATGGTTTCCAATCATACAAAAAGTCTCATTCGAGGCCAGTTCCCATACCGGTAACAATTTTCCCTGATCGTACATGGCCAGAAAGGTTTTGATGAAATCCAGTGTTCTTTTTCTGTCGATCAGCGCAAGGAGCGGATGTTCTGTACGGTGGGTATCCCATAGGGAGAAAACGGTAAAGTACTCAAAGCCGACCGCCCGGTGCACTTTTTTGTCCAAACCCAGGTATTGCCCGTCCACATCCATAAATAAATTGGGGTTGAGGAAACTATGGTACAATGCGGTATAATAAGTACGGAGTTGTTTCTGGTCGGTACTCTCTGCCTCAATCTTGGAAAGTTCAGTATTCCAAATCGTTTTAGCTTTAGCCACAGTACCTTTAAAATCATAGCCTTTCATTTCTGCATCCAGATTTTTTAAGGCACCTTCCGCGCTTACTGCCGAGATGGCCACTTTTGAAAGCACGTTTTCACCAGCCCTGGTGTCAAACTGTATAAATAATTTGATGTTCTTACCGGATGCCTTTTTCAGGTCTTTTTGTACGACATCATCAACCGCAATACCGTAAGACTTGAAAGGCTTGCTAAACTTCGCATAGAAATAAACAGGCTGGTCTTTTGCCCAGGCTCTGGATCTTCTGAATCCGCGGATTTCAGTCGGGCTGACCACTTCGATCCAGGAATCCAGTACCCGGTCTCTGTGTTTTAAATCAATGATGATATTCGATTGTTTGGAAGCAGGAAAGGTATATTGGTGTAAAGCAACTCTTCTGGTGCTTGTCAGGGCTACATCGATGCCATATTTGTCAAGTCTCGTCGCATAATAGCCTACCGTAGCTTTTTCATTTTTCTTTTGAAAAGGAGAGGCATAAGCCGTATTCTGAAACTCTGGTTTCCCTATAGTCGGCATGAACAGGATATCTCCGTAATCAGGAATCCCAACGCCGCTTAAATGGGTATGTGAGAACCCGTAAACTACGCTGTCTGTATCGTGGTAGCCGGAACAACCGTCCCATCCCGTTAAGCGGGTGTCAGGGCCAGGCTGAATCATGCCAAAGGGCATAGAAGGGCCGGGGTAAGTATGTCCGTGGCCACCTGTTCCGATAAATGGATTTACATATTGCGTATAATCTTTTTTAGTTTGAGCAGTGCTGATGGAAAAGAACAGGGCAACAACTAAGGTTGTGCTGGTCAGTTTTTGTATCATTATTATCGATAATTATGGCGTTATTTATTGCTGTTGGCGAGTTCAATCAGTTTTTTTACCGTTGCGGTATCTGTCAGGTCAAAGCTGAACTCATCTACGGAAGTCCCCATACTCAATCCTGGATTTCTGAATTTCATATCGCTCTTTACGGCATGTTTTGCCGAAGCATGGAACTCTTTTGCTCCCGTAATCCGGATGATTTCTGCAATGTTTTCTGTTTTGACGCCTGCTCCGGGCATGATGCTGATCCTTCCGGCAGCTTGGGTGATTAAACCTTTTAGCTTCTCTGCACCCAAAAGCGCAGAAGCTGCAGCTCCCGAAGTTAATATCCTTTCACAGCCCAGTTCAATAAGCTCCTCTAAAGCTTTTTCCAGGTCTTTACACATGTCAAAAGCCCGGTGAAAAGTGACCTTCATCGGCCTTGCCAGCGCAATCAATTCCGCGCATCTTTCCTTATCAATACTGCCGTCTGCTTTTAGAATCCCGATCACTACACCATCACAATTTAAAGATTTACACATTTTAATGTCCTCTTTCATGATGTGGAACTCCAGGTCCGAATATAAAAAATCTCCACCTCTCGGCCGGATGATCGGATAAACAAGAATGTGCAGCATTTCTTTTGCGAGCTTTAGCTGGGCGTAGCTTGGAGTCGTGCCACCTTCATGTAAGTTGTCACAAAATTCTACCCTCACAGCGCCACCTTCCTGAGCCGCAAGGGCAGAGGATAGGGAGTTGGCGCAAACTTCCATTTGAATCATTTTATAAAAAGAAAAATATTAATAATAGCTTTTCCCAGGGATCAGCAAGTCGTCTTTCTGACTGGTACATACCGCATAACTGAAGCCTTTTTGAATGGCATAAGCTCCGTATTCACCTTTTTTGTTTAAAGCAAGGAAACCTACCTGAATGCCTTTTGCAATCTCTGGTTTCTTCTTGATGATCCTCATTACGGCTTCTTTACAGGCATCTTCCGGAGCATAACCCTGTCTCATCAGTTCTACCACTAAAAAGCTGCCTACATTGCGGATCACTTCTTCGCCTACTCCGGTAGAAGTAGCACCCCCAACTTCATTGTCTACATATAAACCTGCACCGATGATCGGGCTGTCGCCTACACGTCCATGGAGTTTATAAGCCATTCCACTCGTCGTACAGGCACCGGAGATGTTTCCTTTGGCATCAATGGCCAGCATACCGATGGTATCATGGTTATATTGATTTCCCGGCAATTTAGTGGGAGCAGCTTTATCGTAAAGTTTGTTCTCTATATTCATGACCGGCGCATATTTGGCCGTTTTCAACCATTCTTTCCATGCTTTTTCACTTTCTTTAGTGAGCAGGTTCTGTTTTTTAAAGCCGTTTTCCAGTGCAAACTGAAGCGCACCATCACCAACAAGCATCACATGTGGCGTTTTTTCCATCACGAGTCTTGCCACAGATATCGGGTGCATAATGTGTTCTAAACCTGCTACCGCACCGCAATTGCCCAAATCATCCATGATACAGGCATCCAGGGTCACATGACCATCTCTGTCCGGTAGACCACCATATCCTACCGACTGATTTTTTGGGTCAGCTTCAGGAACGTGGACACCTTTTTCCACCGCGTCTAAAGCCCGGCCCCCAGCGGAAAGCACTTTCCATGCCGCCTGGTTGGCTGCAATACCGAAATCCCAGGTAGAGATCACAATCGGTTTTACGGGTTCATGGGAAGAAGGAGCAGGGATCATCGCCGCCGCGCTTGTTCTGTCGATGGCCAGTAACGAAGCGGAAAGCGCAGATGCTTTTATAAATTTTCTACGGTTAAACATGGTTTGGTTTAGTCTTGTTTGTTGGGTTAAATGATATTAAAATTGTCGGCATCCTTTAAAAAAGGGAAGCTTTGACGGGTTTTTACAAGTTCTTCATAACCGATACTGAAGGTATACAGATCTTCATCTTCAGGTTTGTAATACACGGTTTTACCCATAGGATCGATACATTGAGACTGACCACTATGGTATACTTCTTTGCCATCATGACCTACGCGGTTAGCGGCGATCACATAGCTTTGATTTTCGATAGCCCGGGCAGGGATGAGCGCATTCCAATGTATGGCGCGTTTATCCGGCCAGCTGGCAACGAACAACAGGATGTCGTATTCTTCATTCTGGTTGCGCAGCCAAACCGGGAAACGAAGGTCATAGCAGATCGCAAGGCGGATTTTCCAGCCTTTTAATTCCACGATCACTTTATCATTTCCGGGGGTGTAGGTTTTATCTTCTTCACCTAAACCAAAGAGGTGCCTTTTGTCGTAATGACTGTATCCGCCTTCCGGAAGCATCCAGATCATGCGGTTATAATAATGTCCGTTTTCTTTAATGATCAGACTTCCGGTAACCACACATTCGTATTTCTGTGCAATTTCGTTCATCCATTGCATGGTTTTTCCACCCATCTCTTCGGCAAGTGCCTCCGCATTCATACTAAATCCGGTATTGAACATCTCGGGAAGAATAATCAGGTCTGTTTTTTCTTTAACACCCGATGATAATCTCAAAGATAAGTTCTGAAGGTTCTTGTCAATATTTTCCCAAAATAGGTAGGCCTGAAAAATAGTGATCTTCAGGTTTTTAATATTCAGGTAATCTGGACTTTCCATTATTCTAATTTAAGGGGATGTAAATTATAATTTAACTAGTCTTTCAACGGCTTTTTCCAAAGTTTCTTGCTTTTTAGCAAAACAAAAACGTAAAACATGGTGGTCCGTATTCCGGATATAGAAGGCAGAAACCGGTATAGCGGCTACGCCATACTCCTTAATTAACCTTTCGGCCATAGCGACATCTTTTTCATCGCTGAGGTGCTCATAGCTAACGCATTGGAAATAAGAACCGTTGCAAGGTAATAATTTAAACTTGGTTTCGGCAAGCAGGGAACGGAACAAGTCGCGTTTTTGCTGGAAGAAAGCCGATAATCCAAGATAGCTCTGCGGATCTTTCAGGTACTTTGCTACACCCAGCTGCATTGGGGTATTCACACTGAATACATTAAACTGATGTACTTTTCTGAACTCTTTCATCAGCGCTTCAGGGGCAAGGCAATAGCCTAATTTCCAGCCTGTAGTATGGAGTAATTTGCCGAAGGAAGCCACAATAAAGCTTCTTTCCCGAAGTTCAGGGTATAAGGCCACACTCTGGTGTTTTTTACCATCAAAAATAATATGCTCATAGACCTCATCACTCAAAATCATGATGTCGGTGTTTTTAGTCAGTTTGATGAGCGCTTTAATGTCTTTTTCTGATAAAACACAACCCGTTGGATTCTGAGGGCTATTTAAAATGATCATTTTGGTATTGGCAGAAAATAGCTTTTTCACCATTTCCCAATCGATCTCGTAGTTTGGCGGGGCGAGCTGATAAGGTTTCACCAAACCACCGAGCATTTTGATCGTGGGTGCATAACAGTCGTATGCAGGCTCAAAAATGATCACTTCATCCCCGGCATTGATATAAGCATTCAAAGCGGTAAATATCGCTTGTGTACCACCCGCGGTAACGGTAACCTCTGTTTCAGGATGGTAATCTGCGCCATAAAGACTATTCATCTTTTCAGAAATCAACTCCCTTAAGACCGGAAGGCCAGTCATAGGGGCATATTGATTAAATCCTTGTTTCATTGCATCCGCTACATATTCAATTAGTTTAGGATCGCAGTCATAGTCAGGAAATCCCTGAGAAAGATTAATTGCTTTGTGTTCTTCGGCTAATTTGGACATGACCGAAAAAATATTCGTGCCTGTTCCAGGTAGTTTTGATTGAGTAGATATCATGTGACAACGAAAATAGAAATAATATTTATCCTCTTATATCAGATTTATTTAATAATTTCATCCTGCTATGACTTTTAAAACAAAAGAAAGCAGGTTGCTGCTCGTTTTAGGCTCTTTTTTTGTCGCCAATGCCATTCTCTCAGAATTTATCGGAGTAAAAATATTTACGGTCGAGGGGACGCTTGGCATCAAGCAGTTTGACATTAATTTATTGGGGGTACCCAATCTTTCCTTTAACATGTCTGCAGGCGTATTGACCTGGCCATTGATCTTCATCATGACAGACATTATCAATGAATATTTTGGAGTCAGACAGGTGCGGTTTCTGTCGATCTTAACCGCAGTACTGATTGCTTATGCCTTTTTTATTGTAGGTGCTGCGATGAAACTGACGCCATCAGACTTTTGGGTAAACCAGAACATTCAGGGGCATCAGCTCAATATGAATGCTGCTTTTGCGGGGATATTCGGACAGGGGATGTGGATCATTGTAGGCTCTATCATTGCTTTCCTGATCGGACAGATCGCCGATGTACTCATCTTCCATAAGATAAAAAAGGTGACTGGGGATAAGGCCTTATGGCTGCGGGCAACGGGTTCAACCGTAGTTTCTCAGTGTATCGATAGCTTTGTGGTAATCTTTATTGCCTTTTACCTCAACCCTCAATACCATTGGAGCTGGCAAATGGTGGCTGCCATCGGATTGGTCAATTACACCTATAAGTTTATCGTCGCCATTCTGATGACCCCGATATTATACCTCGTTCATGGCATCATTGATGGTTATCTGGGAAAAGACCTGGCACAGCGCATGATCAAAATGGCCGGAAGGTAATCCCTTTATAGCTTGATCCTTTTGTCAAATACAAAAGATTCAGATTTTAACAGTTTGATGAACTTAAAATCCGGATGCTGCGGGTTGATCAGGTAATTGTATTCTGCAGGGATGATGGAAGAGGGGACTTTTAATACTGCTGATTTGCTCTGTTTTATCCAGTTTTCACCAATTTCCTGTGTGAGTGGCATATTTTCAAAATCGACCCAGTTTGCAGGGAGCTTTTTAAGCTCAATCGTCTGAATCATGATGTCATCAGGAATTTCAATGGTCATCACCTGGAAGGAGTTGTTCAGCCCGATCTGGTTTCTATGGACCACATTTTCCAGGCAGGCCAGAGAGCGTGACCCTGCACTATAGATCACTTCTACTTCATTCGGGTTCCAGCGTGCAGCTCTGCCTGAGGCCATTAAAGCGCCGGCATATTTTGTGAGGGCGATACGAAATACCTGCATCTTATGCTAAATCACCGTATTCAATGCGGATTAATTCTTCTTCTATCAGGGAGATTCCGGTAATGGTATCCATCAGGTTAAAAGGAATCTGATTACCCAGGCCGTAAGAAGGTGTGTCCAGCCAAAGGTGAAAGGCTTTTGCGGTTCCAAAAATTTCGATCCCTTTTTCGAAAAGGGAGAAAGATTTGAGCAGTTTTTCACTTAAGGAAGCATCCAGTTTGGAAGCATTGGACACATAATTTTCTATTGTTTTTACATTTGTTTTAAAGGTATCCTGAAACTCCTCCCTGGTAAAGCCGGAAAGCGTGAGGAAGTCTAATGCCGCCTTTGCCGATAAGCCGTTTTTAGCGCTGGTAAGTACACTGATTGAATTGGTATACAAAGATTGATAAGGCGCGATGAGCGCAGCTTCAGCAACTACCGATACTTTAGCTTTAGTTTTGTAGGGTTTTGGAGTGCTTGCCATAATACTTCATTTTTGTTATTTCAAATGTAGGAATATTTTCTATCTATTTTAGAATATTTTCCAAACAAAGACGCATTCCTGACAATCCTGGCTTTGAGGGGGCATGGAATGCGGCTTTGAAGCGGGCAGGAGGAGTTAGGAAATCTTCTTTACTTCCAGTATTTTAAACTCCTGAATGCCATCGGGCATCTCCCAGTTAATGATGTCTCCGGTTCTGTATCCGAAAAGGGCGATACTGATTGGCGCAAAAACAGATACTTTCTGTAGTTTGATGTTTGCCTCTTCCGGCATCACAATTCTGAACGTAAATTCCTTACCGGTTTTGGTATTGGCGATCCTGGCTTCAGATTTCAGACAAACCACGTCGGCAGGAAGCTCCTGGTCGGCATAAATGGTGGCTTCTTTAATTTCCTGTCTCAGCTTTTCCTTATTGTAAGGGCTCATGTTGGATTTGTCCAGGTGTTCTTTTAAGAGTTTTAAATCGCTTTTTGACAGTGATAATGATTTTGTTTCCATGTTTTAAATGTCTTGATGTAAAAAAATATTTAATTGCTTTGAAAAATGAAGGGCAACGCAACAGGATTATCGCGTAAAAGATCAGTCTTTGTGAAAAGAAACCTGCAAAACAGAAGGTTCCTCTTGCTTAAAATATTAAATAGCAGAATTGATCAGAAGAAGAAGGCCCCTGAATCGAAGGTATAAAAGAAATGATTCGGGGCTTAATTAATAAAGTCTTTACTCGTTATCTGGTAAGTAAAGCCAAAGGGATAGTTCTCCCTGAAAAACCTTTTGAAAAGGGCATATACCTGCAGCTGACTTTTATTATAAGTCATTAGTGTTGCTTTATATAGACCGGTTTTCTGTTTCATTTTTGCTAATCTCGGTAGCTTTTTTACAAATTCAAAGTAAAAAGCGTTTTATTTTAAATCATTACCTTAGTCAGACTATAGGTATCATATGATGAGAACATTCCTTTTAGCCCTGCTGGGCTTCCTGATTTTTAAACCTGTCTCCGGCTTCACACAGGGCTTTACCAATAACGAAAAATCAATTATCCTCTCCGGGGATAGCGCAACGATGCTGCGGGTCACTCAGATCACCGAAGCCGAAGAGTTGAAGATACTGACCACAGTTTCCAAAGATATCAATCCCAAAGATCCTTTGATCAAGGTGCTGGCACAGCGCATGTACCTCGCCATGCGGGATGTAACCCGCCCGGGAATAGGAATTGCAGGGCCTCAGGTAGGCATTAACCGTAACATCATCTGGGTAAAGCGCTATGACAAGGAAGGAGAACCTTTTGAACTGTACCTGAACCCAAAAATCAGCTGGAAATCGGAATTGTTAAGGAAAGGCACCGAAGGGTGTTTATCCATTCCGGACGCGGTAGGAGAGGTGGTCCGTCATCATGCCATCAGGCTGAGTTATTTTGATCAGCAGGGCAAGGCAAAAGAAGAAATTATTGAAGGTTTTACAGCGGTGATCTTCCAGCATGAAACGGATCATTTGAACGGAATTCTGTTTACTGAAAGGTTGAAAGAACAGGCCACAAAAGCCTATAATTCCCTTGCCGGACGCCTTGATTTTATGCAGGAGAAGCTGTATCTGCGTCCCTGAAAAGCGTTCCAGGGGCCTCTGTGCAGGTTAAATGAAGCCAAAAAATCAGGGAAATGACAGAGATTTAGCAGAAAAAGCGCAATAGAAGCTAAGTTATGTACGTTTATTTCCAAAATAATATATATTTGGCTATAAATTAAATAATCAAAACATGGAAAAATTTTCAAAAGTTAAAGAATTACTAGCTTCTGTTGAAGCTGATGCAGAGAAGTTTTATAATGCAGGAAACAGTGCAGCAGGAACAAGAGTACGTAAAGCTATGCAGGATTTAAAAGTTCTTGCACAGGAAATCCGTACTGAAGTAACAGAAAAAAAGAACAGCGATAAATAATATCGATTCATTCGAACATCAGTAGCCATCAGGTATGGCTACTGATGCTTATTCCCATATCCTATACCCCCATTCCCCTCAAAAACTATGTCTTATATTGCTGCCCCAAACAGATATTCTCAAATGCAATACCGCAGGTGCGGAAAAAGCGGATTAAAGCTGCCCGCAATCTCCTTAGGTTTATGGCACAATTTCGGACATGTAGACCAGCTCGAGAATTGCAGCAATATCTTAAAACTGGCATTTGACAATGGAATCACTCATTTTGATCTTGCCAATAACTATGGCCCGCCTCCGGGATCCGCTGAAGAAAATTTTGGCAGGTTATTGAAAAGAGATTTCGAAGGATATAGGGATGAAATGATCATTTCTTCCAAAGCCGGATATACCATGTGGGACGGACCTTATGGCGACTGGGGCTCCAAAAAGTACCTGGTTTCCAGTCTGGATCAAAGCCTGAAACGGATGGGACTGGATTATGTAGATATCTTTTATCACCATCGCCCGGATCCGGAAACACCACTGGAAGAAACCATGGCCGCCCTGGACCTGATTGTACGTCAGGGAAAAGCATTATATGTAGGGATCTCCAATTACCAGGCGGAAGAAGAAGCGGCAAAAGCCATTCAGATCCTGAAAGATCTTGGAACACCATGTCTGATTCATCAACCTAAATATTCCATGTATGAACGCTGGATTGAAGGCGGATTATTGGACTTATTGGGCAATGAAGGCGTAGGTTGTATCCCTTTTTCTCCCCTTGCCCAGGGAATGCTGACGGATAAATACCTGAAAGAGATCCCATTGGATTCCAGAGCAGCTAAATCGCATGGCGCATTACAGCAGGACCAGATTACCCCGGATCGAATCAGACAGCTCAATGAGCTGAATGCCATCGCTGCAGGACGTGGTCAGAAACTGGCACAGATGGCCCTTTCCTGGATTCTGAGAGATGAACGTGTCACTTCTGTACTGGTTGGCGCAAGTAAACCTGAACAGCTGGCAGATTCATTAAAATGCCTGAATAACATCGTTTTCAGCGCAGATGAACTTCAAAAGATCGATCAGATCTTAGCTTCTTAACTGAAAAATAAAGGCATAAAAAAGGCAAAGAATAAATTCCCTGCCTTTTTATTTGCTTTGGTTTTTATAGCGCGACGCTTGCCTTAAGGCTAATTTCCGCGAACAAATCTGACACAAAATGGTCAATCTGTGCTTTGCTTACGCCGGGCATACAGATGATATGGCTGTTGCCGTCTTCCGTTGCAATTTGCCATTTTTGTCGCAGCTCAACAGAAGGGGCAGGAAACACAACGGTAAGGGCCGAAGGGTTTGTCCATGCAGGAATCCCGATGTCGTTCATGCTCTTTACCGTATAAGCAGCGGTTTCCAGGCATTCCAGCGCACGTTGTTTCAATCCTTCTTTCCCTAATTTTTTCAATGCATACCACATGAAAACCGGACTATGTCCATTTCTGCTGCCGGTAATCGTGGTATCTACTGTTCCGATATAAGGAATGGCTTTGCCAATTCTGTCTTTATAGTTCTTCTTTACCAGCACCAATCCGCAGGGAATTGGGGAACCGATAAATTTATGCCCGCTGATGGCCATGCTGTCTGTCCCATGGTTAAAATCAAAACCAGGTTTCAGGTCCAGCAATGCGCTGTAAGTACCTGCAAGTGCGGCATCACAATGGATATAATGGTTTTTGATAGCCTGTCTGCGCAAGATCTGCTGAATTTGCTGCAAATCGTCTTTGGCTTCCATCATCGTTGTCCCGATATTGGCTAAAATGATCACTGGCTGATCCCGGTGCATCTGAACCATTTCATTGAGGTCTTCATAATCCATTTCCCCATTTTTCTGTGTCCTGATAACGATGCTGCGCAAATTGAGCAACTGGATGTTCTTCTGAACGCTATAATGAGTGGCTTCTGAATAGTAAACAATTCCGTTAGGATACAGCTCTCTCGCTACATACAGGCCGTATAGATTCCCCTCAGAACCACCATTGGTTACATATCCCCACCAGTTTTTAGCGGGTGCATTGAACAGCTCGGCAAAGAATTCAAGCACTTCCAGCTCCAGAGAACGGGAATTCAGGTCGTAGGTCGATTCGACCCAGGGATCTCCGACATTGTTTAAGGGTAATTTTAAAAGGGGGTAGAGTTCCGAATAATCGAAATCCTGAGCGATAGGATAACCAATAAAGTATTTTGAACGTTCCTCAGCTAACTGCATATAGGTGCTTAAACGCTCGTTATCCTTGGTGTTTAATTGAGTTTTCATGGCGGTGTGTTGGTATTTAATTCTTCAAAATTAGATAAGTACCATATATTTTCCTTTGATTATATTATATTCAATAAAAAATCCTGTAGAATGCTTCCTTAGCAGTAAAAAGCCTCATATTTGTATTCTGCTGAATCCCATTTCAGTAAAATGCAATGATTTATAAATTAGATAAACTCGACACCAGGATCCTGAATATACTGCAAAAAGATGCTTCATTGAGCACTAAAGACATCGCAGAGCAGATTGGTCTGAGTGTTTCGCCTACCCATGAACGGATTAAGCGGCTCAAAGCGGAAGGGTATATCGAAAAATATGTGGCCCTGGTGAACCGGGAAAAGCTGGGTAAACATTTATTGGTCTTGTGCACTGTGACGTTAAAAGAGCAGTCTATCGAGACCCTGAAGAACTTTGAAGAATCGGTAACCCAATTTAAAGAGGTATTGGAAGTCTTGTGTATTGCCGGCGGACAAGATTACCTGTTAAAGATTGTTGTTGATGATGTCGACGACTACCATACCTTTGTGGTCACGCACTTGTCATCCTTATCAAATATCTCCACCCTAAGCAGCAGTTTTGTCTTAAAAGAAATCAAAAGAGAAACGGCATTCCACCTTAATTTTTATCTTTAGGCATGGAATCTACACAAACTTTGCCCGTATTAAACGCTGAAGAGCTTCGTGTTCTTGGCGTATTGATGGAGAAATCAAAAACGACACCGGAGTATTATCCAATGACGATCAATGGAATTACTGCGGCCTGTAATCAAAAAACTTCCCGGAAACCTGTCGTTCAGTACGATGAACAAACGGTGGTACTGACGCTGGATGTACTCAAAAGAAAAGGACTGATTTCTACCGCTACCGGTGGATCAAGCCGCAGCGTTAAATACAAACATAATTTTGCAATAGTCTTTCCTGTTACCCCGCAAGAGGTAGCGGTGCTTTGCCTGCTGATGCTCAGGGGCCCTCAAACCCCGGGCGAACTGAATACCAATTCCGGACGCTTATATGAATTTGAATCTTTGGAAGAAGTACAATCGGTATTGGAGCGTCTTTCTGATGCTGAGCAGCCTTACATCCTGCAACTGCCAAGAAAAGCCGGACAAAAAGAAATGAGGTATACGCATTTGCTTGCGGGAACCCCGGATCTTAATCAGGAAGAGCATGAGGAAGAACATTATAGTAAGCCTGCAAGTGAAATCGAAAGCCGGCTGGCAAAAGTAGAACAGGAACTGGCTGAAATGAAAGAAGCTTTTGATAAGCTGATGAAAGAACTGATGGGTTAATCCTTATCCAAAGAAAAATACAAATGAAATTACCTCTACTATTGGCCATTGGCCTGTTCTCTTTCAGCACAGGTATGGCACAGCTCCCGAGACAAATCAATGAGCAGGATCTGGCCCGGATGAAGCTGAAAGCCCATAAAGCAGCAGATGAGCAGTTGAAAAAATGGCTTGCAAAACCGGAGAAGGATAACTATGAGGATAAAGATTTCCTGGAGTTTAAAACAGATACGACCAAAATTGAGCAGTTCATGAAACAGCGGCTTGCCATTGATTATTCTACTGCAGGAATGGTAGAGGCAGCTTATGACGCAGAAAAGGAATATGATCTTTTACTGAACAGGTATTATCAGCAAGTACTCAAAGTGCTGGAAGCCAAGGATAAGCCATTACTGGTAGAAGTACAGAAAAACTGGTTGAAATACAGAGATTCAGAAAGAAAAATGAATGTACTGCTGACTGAAGATAAATACTCCGGAGGCGGAACGATGCAGCGGATCATACTGGCTTCCGCCTATCTTGAGCTCACTAAAAAACGTGTTTTAGAACTGCGCGGCTACCTGAGTCGGATTTAAACGCTTTTAGCTAAAACCATAGCAAGAGGATGGATGTTATAACAACTGATAATATCCATCTTAAATTTCTGAGATCTGCGATTTTATTTAAACATTAAAAATTGAGATATGTCAAAGAAAGTTGCAGAGCAATTGGTCGATATGCTGATTCAATCAGGTATTAAGCGTATTTATGCCGTAACAGGCGATAGTCTGAATGAGTTAAATGATGCCGTAAGGCGGAGCCCGGATATCCAGTGGATTCATGTGAGGCATGAAGAAGCTGGTGCTTATGCTGCGGCTGCAGAAGCAGAGCTTCATGGCCTGGCCTGCTGCGCAGGCAGTAGTGGTCCGGGGCATGTTCATCTGATCAATGGCCTCTACGATGCACACCGTGCAGGTGCCCCGGTTCTGGCCATTGCTTCTACCTGTGCCACCACAGAATTTGGTTCTGGTTATTTCCAGGAAACCAATATCACCAAACTTTTTGACGATTGCAGTCATTATAACCAGATCGCAACCACACCGGCTCAATTGCCAAGAATGGCACAGGCGGCATTGCAGCATGCTTTTCATCATAAAGGAGTGGCGGTGCTAGGCCTGCCAGGCGATGTGAGCAGTATGGATGCGGTGGAGAACATGTCGGCAGACAGGACCTACTTTTCAAAAGCAGTGATCCGGCCCGCAGACGAAGAATTACTGGCGCTCTCGAAACTGATCAACCGGCATAAAAAGATTGCCATCTTTTGTGGAATAGGGGCGGCAGAGGCACATGATGAAGTCGTTAAACTGGCAGAAATGCTGAAAGCGCCTGTTGGTTATTCTTTCCGTGGCAAAATGGGGATTCAATACGACAACCCTTATGAAGTTGGGATGACAGGCTTATTGGGCTTGCCTTCCGCTTATCATAGCATGCATGAAAGTGACCTTGTCATTCTCTTAGGTACGGATTTCCCTTATGTTCCTTTTATTCCTCAGGATAAGGTCCTGGTCCAGATTGATACTAAGCCGGAGCGTCTGGGGAGAAGGGCAAAACTGGAAATGGGCCTGCATGGTGATATCAAAGCGAGTTTAGCTGCTTTGATTCCTTTACTGGACCCCAATGAAGACGACAGTTTCCTGAATGCCCAGCTGAAAGTTTATGAGAAAGTAAAAGAACACCTCCATACCTATGTGGAAGATAAAGGTAAAATCGATGCCATTCATCCGGAAGCAGTTGCTTTTGAACTGAACAAGCTTGCCGCAGAGGATGCGATCTTTACCGTAGATACGGGAATGTGCTGTGTATGGGGCTCCAGATACATTGATGCTACAGGTAAGCGTTCCATGTTGGGTTCCTTTAACCATGGGTCTATGGCCAATGCCATGCCTCATGCCATCGGTGCTGCGCTTTCCAGCCCGGACAGACAGGTCGTGGCACTTTGTGGCGATGGCGGGATCTCGATGTTGCTTGGAGACCTGGCAACAATTAAGCAATACAACCTGCCAATTAAGCTGGTTGTATTTAACAACCGTTCATTGGGCATGGTAAAACTGGAAATGGAAGTTGCCGGATTACCCGATGCGGAAACCGATATGGTAAACCCTGATTTTGCATTGGTAGCAGAAGCGATGGGGATCAAAGGAATGACGATCAGTGATCCTGATCACCTGGAGTTGTTGCTAAAAGAAGCCTTTTTGCACAACGGACCGGTATTGGTCAATGTCATGACCGATCCCAACGCATTGGCAATGCCACCAAAAATAGAATTTAAAATGATGAAAGGCATGGCCCTTTCGATGACTAAACTCATGTTGGGAGGGAAGTTTGATGAGGTACTGGATACCGTGAAATCCAATTATAAACACCTTAAAAGTATCATTAATTAAAGATATCAAGATATCAATAATAAGGCCGGGAAGCAATCACTTCCCGGCCTTATTATTTGAATACAAAAAGCTTTTAACTAATTGTTGACCATTCTCATTGCGCCTTCACTATAGCGTGCACCTGTATTCGGATATTGCTCAATCACTTTCTGAATTGCCTTTAAATCAGATGGGGAAAGATCCAGGTCTACAGCACCTGCATTTTCTTCCAGGTATTTCCTTTTTTTTGTGCCCGGAATAGGAATGATCTGATCATCCTGTGCCAATACCCAGGCAATCGCCAGCTGGGCAGGAGTTGCATTTTTATCTTTGGCCAGTGCGGCAAAATCATTGGATAGAGATTTGTTGTTTTCCAGGTTCTCTCCACTGTAACGCGGTAAAGTTCTGCGGAAATCGCTTTCATGCAGACTGCTGATGTCTGTGGTATTGATCACCAATCCTCTGGCCAATGGGGAATAAGGAACGAGAGAAATACCCAGTTCGTTTACGGTATTCAGGATTTCCCCTTCCACATCTCTGGTCAATAAGGAATACTCGCTTTGTAAAGCCGCAATAGGATGGATGGCATGTGCCTTCCGGATAGAAGCCGGCGAAGCTTCACTCAATCCAAGGTAGCGTACTTTTCCTTCTTTTACCAGCTCGGCCATGGCACCTACTGTATCTTCAACAGGCACATCCGGGTCTATACGGTGTGCATAATACAAGTCGATGGTGTCTATATTTAAGCGTCTGAGGCTGTTTTCTACGGCAATTTTGATCCATTTCGGAGAGCCGTCAAAGTAAGTGCCGTTCACATTGCCTGCCCCTGCATTTTCGTCTTTAAAGCGGAAACCGAATTTGGTGGCAATAAATACTTTATCCCTGTTGGGAACAAGGACTTTTGAGATCAGTTCTTCATTGAGGCCATTGCCGTACATATCGGCAGTATCCCAAAAATTAATCCCTAAGTCTAATGATTTATGTAAGGTTGCAATGCTTTCTGTGTCGTCTGTCGGACCATAAGCGAAACTCATACCCATACATCCCAATCCAATGGCAGATAGTTTTTCTGTTGTTGTTCCTAGATTTCTGTATTTCATATCGTCGTTGTTTTATATATCAAAAGTACCTGGATATGGGTTTGTGCTGTTTATAGGATTCAAACAGATGATTATAATAATCAAACAGTCATGCTTCGTGCATCTCCCGGGGTGACACCCGTTTGTTTTTTGAAAAACTGATTGAAATAAGCCGGGTATTCAAAGCCAAGGCTATAAGCCACTTCAGCAATATTCCAGTCGGTATGCTGCAAAAGTGCCCTCGCTTCTTTGGTAATCCGTTCTGAGATCAGGGCGGTAGTGGTTTTGCCGGTCACTTCTTTTACCGAGCGGTTCAGGTGGTTGGCATGTACAGACAAACTTTGTGCATAATCATTCGCTGTTTTTAAGCGCAATGCTTCCTCCGGACTGTCAATAGGAAATTGTCTTTCCAGCAGCTCCATAAAAAGACTGGTAATCCGGGTCGGTGCATTGGCATGTTTTTCAAAGCTTCCTGCCGGCTGCATTTTCATGGCTTCATGGATGATCAGGTGCAGGTAGTTGCGCTGCAAATCATATTTATGGGTGTATTCAGAGTCCATTTCCAGGACCATCTTTCTGAAAATAGCGGAGAGTTCTTCCTGTTGTATTTCATTGATGAAAAAAACCGGATTGCCGCCAATCCTGAACAAAGGGGAGTCCTGAAGGCCGTCTTTACGTTCATTTGCATTTACAAAAGCTTCCGTGAACAGGCAAAACCAACCTTCCTGTTTTTCCGAAGAAGGCTCCCAGGAATAGGGAACTACCGGATTGGAGAACAGCAATGCGGGGCGGTCAATGGCAATCCATTTATCGGCATAATGAAGGATCCCTTCGCCGAGAATCAGGGAAACCTTGTAAAAATCACGGCGGCTATAGGGCGTCTGAACCCTGCACAGGTTCCTGGTATAGACGTTAAAATGACCTGCTCCGGCATTGTTTAACCGAAGACCAGCGGCATTGGCTTGTGGAACACGTTTATAAAATTCTTCAATAGTTTCCGTATGGTTCATTTTATAAAGTTATAAAATTCAAACAATAAGTTGGCCATGAAAAATCATCATCGGAAACTACGCCTGCACAATCCCGACCCTCAATGCTTTCAATCCGCTCAAACCCTGGACATCCTCCAGGTTCAGCTCTTCCAGTTCCGGATGAAAAACCCCGGTTTCCTGCAGGTATTGTATAAATGGAAGGTAATCTTCCACATCTTTCTTGCTAAAATAGATGATCGCCAGTTTATCTGGTTGTGTTAAGCGCTCTCCGGTTTCACTGACCAATACTTTGTCAATTCGCTTTTTGATCATTTGATACCTGATGTTATAGGCCCCCTCTACGTCAAATTTGCGCTCGTCCGAACGGAAACTGATGTCGATGGTCTGATTGTGTACAAAGATGAGTTGTGTCGTTTGAAGTTTCTTTGGCATGCCCGGTAGGAGGGAATGGGTAAGCTTTGCAATGGCTGCCATAGAAGAGAGCTGCCAGAGGCGCAGGTTTTTAAGGTGAAAATGGTTAAAAGGTTTTTTCGGAGCGATAGACTGGCCAATATAAATGTCGTACTCTACACCATCTGTCCTGAATTTCTCAAAATAGCAGGGATAAGGCTGTTGCAGTTTCTCCTTTTCTGCCTCAAAATAATTGTTCACGGCATTGTTGATCATCTGCATCGACACTTCCAGAGCATACCTGTTTTTATGGACCTCCCCATCTGTTTTCACAGAACGGTCCAGGTAATGCTGAACGACTTTCTGTGTTTTTGGATCCTGTTGGGCAAGATGGTTCAGATAGTCAATCATCTCCGTTTTAAGGAAGTTGTTCAGGTTGTTTTCTTCTGTCGTATTCCAGTGCTCATCATTCAGTGCAGACTGCCATTTTTTACAGTTAAAGATCATCTCCTCCATAAGGGAAGAACTGTGATTCAGCGTCAGGGATTGTAAGGTTTCAGAAAGAAGGTTCAGGTGGTGTTCCAGATCGGCCCTGCTGGCAATATTTCTTTCTATCGTTGAATTTCTGATGTCTATGGCCCCATACAGCGGATAAACCGCGTTAAAATAAATAGACTCTGTTCGTTCAGGAAGGTGTTTCTTCTTATTGTGGAGGTAATGCCAGGCCACTTCATTGAACTTCCACTGCACAGAAGGCTGGATGGAAGTAAACTTTTCCTTAATGATATTTTCTATTTCAAGATTGAACTCGTTAACATAAATCTGCAGCAATTGCGCAATCGGTGGAAAGGCTGGCTCCAGGCGGGCCAGGGCCGATTCATTGAAAAATTCACCATCATAAGTATGGACAGCCAATACCCCTACAAGGGTCTGGTTGTAAAATAAGGGAATCAGCGCCAGCGACCTGATGCCTAATTCAATAAAGCTGACCAGGAATGCAAATTGTTTCAGGTCCTCTTTGGTAATATCCGGAGAGAAAAAGGAATTCGGATTGGCGATATAAGAAGAAGCCAGTTGTTGAAACGCGTCGGGACTAAGTCTTTTTTCGCCCCATACAGAAAATAGAATTCCCGTACCACCTTTTTCATAACCATATACCGGTTTGTCGTTGACCCTGACAAACGGAAAGAAATCAAACTCAATCCGGCTATTTTGCAGCAGACTTTTTAAGGATTGCATGACGACCTGATAACCTTCATCTTCTTCTCCGGGAACACGGTTTAACCGCATTTTGTTGATGTTCTCTACGGCCATTTGAGCCGTCACATCTCTTACGGTAAGTATAGAGATCCCCCGGAACTGAAAAATATCAAGGGGAAGGATGTTTTCCAGCATTTCATATCCCATGCCCTGGCCAAGGTGTTCATGGACCTCCCTGAAATCTAATTTTGGGAGCTCTCCTTTTACGCTAACCTCTATAAAGTCCGTATTGACAAGCACATGATAGTAATTCAGTAAGCCCGTCTCATGATTGATTCTGGCATGATATTTTTCTTTTGGCAGCGGAATATGAAAGTCGTAAAGCTTGCCCAGGATAAAAGCATAAACATACCTCAGCCTTTCCCTGTTAATGTCTTCCGGAGTTCTGTCGTCAAGAATTTCCTCTTTCTCATCCAGTTTGTTCTTTAGCAGTTCATACAGCGAGTCCGTTCCATAGAAATTAATGGGTTGCAAGGGGAAACACAGTCCCCAGGCAATAAATTCCTGGTCATCCTGAACCGGAGAAAGGCAGGCGTACATGTACTCCAGCAAGAGCTCATACTCATGGATGTTTTCCAGTGGAATGTCTTTTTCAGACCCGGCCTGATTTTCAAATGCCTTCAGTGCCTGCTGATAATAAGACTTTCTCACCGTCTTCTCTTTTGCAATCCTTTTTCTGAGGTATTCCATAAAAGGCCTGAAAGAGAGTGCTGCATCAGCCTCCAAAAGTTGTACTTTATTTCCGGAAAGGTCCAGGGTGACTTTCTTCATGGCCCTAAGATACTATTTTTCGAGGATCACTTTTAAATCATCCAATCCCTTTTGCAGGTCTTTGCCCAGCATATCTTCCATATTTACACAGAGTAGCATCAGGTTCATAGGGTACTTCATCGAGCCTTTAAAGCCCCACTTTACCTTAGTCTGGGTTTCAGAAACAGATTCAGTGATCATATAAGCATCATCATTCGCTTCAAAAGGCTCTTTAAAACGAAGCTTCATGTCGATTCTTTCCCCTTCGGCAATTTTAGCGATTTCCTGTTCTCCTTTTCCAACGTCTTTATTGTTGCTGTCCCAGGAAGCGATAAAACCTACGGTTCCGTCGGTGCCTTTGTATTCTTTTTTTGCCGCAGGGTCTCTTTTGATCCAGACGCTGTAAAGGTCCTGGTTTTTTAGCAGTTTAATATAGTCAAACACCTGAGATTTAGGTTTGTTGATCGTGATTTCCCGTTCTACAGCATAATCTTTTTTAATAAATAAGGCAACAATCAGCAGGAGTACAACAATCAGTACGATTCCGCCTAAGATTACTTTTAAGATTTTCATTGTTTTTCTGGTTTAGTGGTGGTTAATTTAAGTTGTTTGTTACTACTAAATTACATCCCTATTTTTGAAAAACAATAAGATCAGCGCTGTTTTTTACCGGTCGCTGCGCTCGTCCATATTTAAGTCGGTATCAAAAGGACTTTTGGTAAAGGGATAAATAGATTGTCTGACAAATCCCTTTGGATATTGTGCTTCATGCACCCCGGTACCGGCCGGCCATTTCTTTCCGGGCAGATAGTAAGTGCCAAACATCCAATCGATAAAAGGGAAGATGGAAGCGAAATTATGGCCATAGTACTTAGGATCTTCGCAATGGTGCCAGTGGTGGTATTGCGGAGTGGTGAAAATGTATTTCAGCGGGCCGAAATTTACCCTTGTATTTGCATGGATCAATACCGCATGTATGGCGATAAAAATGATGTATACGTTGAAAACCGTTGTAGAAAATCCAAGAACGTATAAAGGGATAAAGGTCATTGCCCTGGTAAAAAAGATGTCCATAAAATGAGTCCTGCTTCCTGCCAGCCAGTCCATGCTTTTTGTCGAATGGTGGATGGAATGAAAGCGCCAGAGATAGACACGGGTATGGAAAAAGCGGTGCGCCCAATATTGGAAAAGATCGGTGGTAAAGAAAGCCAGAAACAAGGCCAGGATAAAAGGAAGCCCCTGTACCCATAATTGCAGCTGTTCCAGTCCGATCCAGCCAAAGAATAAGACTGCAGGTTTTTGCGTCACAATCCCGAAGAACTGAATGAATAAATGGCTGATGACGAAGTACATCAGGTCGGTTCTCCATTCCTCATGAAACTTGGTTTGCGATTTGTTTTTTGGGAAAAACAACTCCAGTGGAATGAAAATAGCGGTCATCAGTAACAAGTCCAGGATCATCCAGTCCAGTCCGAAATGCCAGTTGGTTTTTTCTACACTGCGTCCCTCAACGGTAAAAGCGCCAAGGATAATGGCAACCGCCGCGATGGAAGTTCCGATTAATGCCCATTTGATTCTTTTACTTAAAATGAGGCTGAGTACTGCAAAAAAGAAAGAAGTAATAATTCCCACGGTCATCATCATCTCTACCACTTCTTCCGTATAGATTTCGCGAAATTCAGGAGTGGTCAGTTGTTCAGGGTATCGGAAACAGAAAATCCCCAGGAGGGCAAGAATGGATAAAAAGATGGAGAGGTACCCACTAATTTGGCCCTGGCCAACTTTCAAGCGTTTATTTGGTGACATAATATAGCTATTCTATAAAAAATTAATAACCGAAATTCCGGTAATGATTAAGGTGTAAATATTTTCCCATAACGAATAAAGGCTAAATTCCCTTATAAAACAAGCGCCTGTGGTTTTTTTATTGCCAATAAATAGTCTCTGAGCATTAAAAAGGGTTTTGCTATGGCATAACGCAGCAACAGGACAACGAAGAACGACAACGTACCGGACCTTTACCTTTGGCAATGATAAAGACCAGAAAATCAAATGCTGTAATTTTAGAATGACTTGCAATTGTGAATGTTAATCGGCAAATTTGAGGATACCTACATTAATTTAACTAAATACGCACTCGTTTTTATGAAAAATTTCCCTTTTATAAGTCTGCCGAACACCCTCGTGTTGCTGCGGCTTTCCGTGGCCTTCATCTTTCTGGCCCATGCCATCATCCGTGTAACCGGAGGAACGGTAGTCCGCTTTGGAGATTATCTAAATAACAAAGGTTTTGTTTATGGAACGCCATTGGTTTGGGGCCTTACCGTTTATGAAGTCGTCGGGGGATTTCTGCTCGCTTTCGGATTTTTTACCAAATGGTTATCGGCAGGATTTATTGGGATCATTGCCCTTGGCATTGTGATCATCCATCTTGAAAATGGCTGGTTTGTAGGGGAGCATGGTACCGGAGGTTGTGAATATAGTTTTCTGTTGATCATCGCTTTGATCGTGATTGCTGCTGCGGATAAAAAGAAATAAAACTAAAATCGGTAGTTTTGGAATAAACTTTGTCAACAGCTAACGATGCAACTAAACCCAAGGGTAACGCTTTCTTCCATTCTGGATAACGACTTCTACAAGATCACGATGCAACAAGGTGTGGTCCGCTTATTTCCCGCTGCAAGTGCGCGTTATAAGTTCATCAACCGGGGTAAACATTCCTTTCCTCCGGGATTTTCAGACGCACTGAGAGCAGCGGTTGATCAGATGGCTTTGTTGAAACTGAGTCGGGAAGAGAAGCATTTCCTGCAGGCCAACTGTCCATATCTGGATCCCGTATACCTGGATTTTTTAGAAGGATACCGCTATAACCCGGAAGAAGTACGCATTGAGCAGCATGGCGACCAGCTTGAGGTTCAGGTAGAAGGCCTTTGGTACCGTACCATTTTATGGGAAGTTCCCCTCATGTCGCTGATCTGCGAATTGTTTTATGTACTGACGGGCTCAGAAAGGATCAGCAATGAAGAAGTCGTGGAAGTTACCCGTAAAAAAATAGAAGGCTTAAGGGATTTAGGGGTTACCGTAGCGGAGTTTGGAACCCGAAGGAGGTATTCTTACCAGGTTCATCGCCTGGTTCTGGAATCCCTGAGCCGCTATGGTACAGGCTCATTCATCGGGACGAGCAATGTCCACATGGCCATGCTTCATCAAACAAAACCTATCGGAACGCACGCCCATGAATGGTTCATGTTTCATGCCGCGAGATATGGCTTTAAAATGGCCAATGCCATGGGGCTGGAGCATTGGGTAAATGTTTACCGCGGAGACCTGGGCATCGCTTTATCGGATACTTATACCACCGAAGTTTTCTTTAAGCAATTTGATAAAATGTTCTCCAAACTTTTCGATGGCGTGAGACACGATAGTGGTGATCCCTTGCTTTTCGCAGATAAGGTGATCTCTCATTACCAAAATATGGGCATAGACCCTAAATCTAAAACGATTATTTTTTCTGATGGACTGAACTATGAAAAAGTAGCCCGCATTGCGGACTACTGCCGGGATAAAATAGGAATGTCTTTTGGAATAGGGACGAACCTCACCAATGATGCCGGACCCGATCCGATGAATATCGTCATTAAGATGACCGAAGCACATCCTAAAGATGGGGAATGGACAGAAGTGGTGAAGCTTTCCGACGAACATGGAAAATATACCGGAACGGAAGGAATGATCAATCTGGCAAAGACTATCCTTCAGATTTAGCTATAGGACAACCCCAGCCATCATAAAAGCCTTTGTGCTTTTCTGCGGTTTCGACCAGTTCCCATACATAATTGTTTACTTCATAGGGCAATACTGTGTTTTTTCTGGAGATGTTAACCACATAAGGAAAATCTTCACGATCATGTTTATCCTGTGATAAGACCCTGAAACCGGAGGTATTGACCTCCTGGGTAAAGGCATTCAGGTCCGCTTCGGAATTGAAATAGATCCAATGGTCTACTTCGCGCTCCAGCTCAAACACATCACCGCTCTGCTGCAATTGTCTCAATACCTTTCCATTCTGAATACATTTGTATTCGTAGTGGTTAGGGTAGAGGAACTCAAAATAGGTTTTCCAGTCCTGCTCTTCAGAACTATCAGTTGCATACTGGTATTGGGGGAAATTCATCATTGCCTGTTGAACCAGACTTTCATATCCTTCATTTGTTGGGGCATAAAAGAACAATTCCAGCTTTCCGTCGGATTTCAAAGCTGCGGTAAACAAGGCATTTATTCCGGTTAAGGCTGCATCTATCGCGTCTTCAATGTCGCAAATCGTTTGGAACTCCTCGTTGGTGGTAAAACCATTGTCGTCCGGCTTTTGGAACTTTATGCCACACCACAGCAGTTTTGACAAGCCTGGAATGGGAGCAATCTGGTTTAAAGCCAGATTTAAACGGATAGAAGCCGGAAGGTCGTTTACACGGCTGAAATAGCTATCCCAATCCATGGGAATTTCTTTTAAGTCTGTTGCAGTGTTGCTCATTTGTTTTTAATTATAGTTCAGGTAAATGTAGTATTATTGTGAGAAATAAAGGAGTAACAAAAATACAGGAGGAAAAGTTTTTGAGCATACAGATTGCTTTACGCTTAGGGCTTGATCATGGTCATTTGATAAATTCAAACCTGCTTTTGTTAATTTTATCCCTGAAGGAAAAATATTTATGCTTACTTAGTGTCTGGTAAGAAGACTGATAAATGGAAGGATCGAAAAAAAGGAATCCCTATAAAACAAATATAATACTGCTGATCCTGATCAGTGGCTTGTTTATGCTGAGCCATGTTTTGTTTTTCGCATTCAGAAATACGATCGATCAGCCCCCTCTGCCAGGTCAATACGCTGGTTATCTGCCTTTGGGTGCTGCTGCGAAGAGCAATGCGCTTGAGTTAAAACTGTTGGTAGGTGATCCAGGAGAGAGAAGAAAACTTTTTCCTCCGCTGAGGGATCCGAAAACCGGGATGATCCTGTTGCATGCCCTACAGGAAGAAACGAATTCCACGGATGTAAATGTATATTACAGGATCGACGCCAATGGTACACTCCTGGATTCGCTGCGTGTTGAGGACTATGATATCAGCTTAAACAGGGAATATATCATTCACCCTGATTATTATTACTCCTGGTTTCTGGACGGCAGTTCAGGTCGACAGGAATATTTGCCTGTAAATAAAGACTTAAAGCTCGGAACTGAAGCTTTGCGACAAGAATATGAAGCGCTTTATAAGAAAGCAACACTTGTCCAGTTTTTTGGTTATCAGATGCTTTGGGGAAAGAATGGCGTTACTGAGGGGGATAGAAGGCGATTTTACGATACAAAGACGGATAAGGTCATCTTTTTAATTCAGAACAAATGGCATGCGCTGTTTGGGAAAGACCTGGAGGGGATGCCTGGGGGAGAGAAAAAAGCGACACTGGATTCCATCAAAGCACTCAACCTGGACCGGTTGGGGGTACCTAATCCCTATCTGTATGTCGCGAATTTTCATAAAGAAAGCCAAGGATATCAGGAATGGAACGGAATGGCCTATTTAAATCTGATGTTGGGAAAAGATACGTTAAAGTTGAAGACAGAGATGACGGTTAAAGAGTCTGAGGGAGAACATCCCCTAAATTATCACCATCAGCTCCAGTATTTCAGAGATGAAACCATGTCCTTCCCGATCATCATCAACGAGAATTACCAATGTTACATCTTAAAGTCCAGATCAGTAAAGAAATTATAAAAAATGATAAAGTCACAACGATTATCAACCTCAAGGGTTTTTACGATTGCTTTGTTGGTGTCTCTGCTTGCGGTCATTGTCTGTACGGCAAGTTCTGACTCCTTATATGCTTTGTTCTTTTTTGCCAGCTGCAGCCCGGGAGTATTTATTTTTACCATCATTTACTGCTATGTCATTCTTGCCCTGGAGGCCCGCGGAATTCTTTATCCCAATGTCTTTTTCCGCTTTATGACCCCTTTTCTCTTCTTTACGCTCCTGAGCTGGTTGTTTTTGTATCCAGGGTATCTGTCCGACTTTCAGCAGTATTCAGTGGCTGAGTATCTGGATATTTTTATGGATTTCTCCTTTGACTTCCTGCTTCCAATGGGGCTTTGTATGGGATTGATCAGCATCATGCTGCCTCCTGTGGGAAAAGAAGAAACTGGTTTACCTGATTCCTAAGGCATTAAAGAATTCTTCTTTTTTATTGACCGCAATAGAGATCGACTTGCCGTTAACGAGCTCCACCATATTGCCATTTACACTTCTTACGGCCTCAAGATTTAAAATGAATGAACGCTGAATCCTAAAAAACTTTGGCAAAGAAAGGGTTTCTTCCATAGATTTCAGTGTGGCCTGGGTGCTGTAAACAGCTGATGGGATAACGATGTTTAAATAATCCCCCTGGGCTTCTACATATAAAATTTCATCGAGCAGAATTTTAGTGAGTTTCCCCTCTGATTTTATGAATATGCGATCATTGTTTACTTGTTGTATGGAGGAAGATCGTTTTAACTCCAGGTAGTCTTTGGCTTTATGAATGGCTTTCAGAAACCTGTCAAATCTTACCGGTTTAACCAGATAATCAGTCGCCCCTGTATCAAAGCCTTCCAATGCAAAATCCCGGTAAGCAGTGATAAAAATAATAACCAGCGAATTTTCCAAAGAGCGGACCAGCTCCAAACCATTCAGCTTGGGCATTTCTATATCGCTGAAAATGATATCTGCGGGATGATCTTTTAGGTATAAAAGGGCTTCAACAGGATCTTCAAATGTTGCTACAACACTTAAAAAAGGAACTTCCTTGGCAAAAGATTCAATGACATCTCTGGCCAGAGGCTCGTCGTCTATAATGACACATTTTAGTTTTTCCATTAGTTTTCCAAACCTAATTTTAATGATACTTTAAAACAGCTTTCCGGATTTTGAATTTGCAATTCATGTTTAGCGGGATACAACAGCTGTAATCGTTTTTTTGAGTTTTCTAAACCTATTCCTCCAAAATCAGCTTTTTCTCCTGCTGGATCAACGTCGTTTTCAATGTCAAAATAAAAGCAGCCCTCTTTAATCTTTATCTTTAAACTCAGGAAAGCATCTTTCCTGGATTTCAAACCGTATTTAAACGCGTTTTCAATAAAAGTAAAGGTTAACAGCGGTGCAATGTAAAGCCCGGAACATTCGGATTCAGAGGGAAAGTCAAATTGAATGTTTTTATCTCCGGAATACCTCATTTTTTCAAGCTCTGCGTAGTTTTTGATAAATTCCAGTTCTTTAAACAGGGGAACTTTTTCCGTATTGGATTCATACAGGGTATAGCTCATGGTATCTGAAAGATTCAGGATCACTTCGGGTGCGAGTTTATCTTTCCTGAGTGTCAGGCTGTAGAGATTGTTCAAGGTATTAAAAAGGAAATGTGGGTTAAGCTGGGCTTTGAGAAAGTCTTTTTCAATATTGATGTTTTGAATTTCCAATGTTGCCTTTTGTTTTTGGATATTGAGTGTCCTGCTGTATAACCTGGATATTTCAAACAGGATTTTCACAAAGAAGAAAGGGGCCAGGATGGAAATAATGATAATGGCCTGTGAGATCATTCTGCTTAGCGCTATGGCCTGGAAAAAAGTCTGACTTGCACTGCCTTTAATCGCCCCTTTCAATTCACCGCTTAAGATTTCAAAACCAAGTGCATGATAGGTTATTGAGAATAAATAAGTGATCAAAAGCCAGATGCTGATGAATACCGGAAAAGCAATGGCGATCAATAAGGCAGCCATACCCACACTTGCCTTAAAAATTCCTGGTACCGCAATATAAAAAAATGAATAGAAAACAATCATATTCACCACAGTCATGCGTAATGTCAGTATGAAACTATTAAAGTCAGTGAGGTGATAGGCAATTCTATAGCTCAAAAATAGCAGTAAGGCAAAGCCAGACCACATCAAACTATGAAGCAAAATGCGCTTCTTTTTGGTATAGAATTTTTCAAAATCAAATTCTGCGATCTTCTCTGTAAAATAGCCGGAAAAAACGGGTGTATGCTGCATTTTGTCTCTTTTAAAGCTGGCCAAAGATAACTTTTTCGACCTTTCTGGTCCTATATTATAAAATTCTGATAATGGCATTCATGAGATTGATCGTGTTATGCCCCAGAATAGGATAGATGAGATTTCCGGAGAATTTTCTGAGCAGTCCAACACTCAATGAGGAAATTAAGGCGAGGTAGACTATGGTGACGACATCAAATTTAAATGCATGCTGCTCCGTGAGAACGGCGCCATGAACAACCCCGAACAAAAGCGTAACGATGATGAATCCCCAGCCAAACTTTAGGCCTTTAAATGTCCATTCCGATATAAATACCTTGTCCAATAGCCATAAACTGATTCCTCTAAAAGCGATTTCTTCGGTTAATCCCGGCATTGTTGCCTGAAAAGCAAAAGTTTCCAGGTTGAAACTGCCTCCTTTTGGGAACAAAATCATCTTGAAAATGAAATCAAAAAGTAAAAAGCCAAAGAAAAACAAAAGGCCGGATTTGACTAACTTTTTAGCGTTCGTTTTAGTGGTAAACCCTATTTCTTGTCTGTCGGATTTTGATACCGTATAGATGACGACTAAAGAGGTTGCCAGACTCAATAGTTTACCAGCCCAGGTAAACCGGAGCCCCATAAATTCAAGGTTTATAAATTTCATGGACAGCTGTTGGAGGTAACAATCGAATAAGAAATACAGGACAAAGAAAGCCAGGTATTTTAGCGGGCCTTTTTCTGATTTGATCAATGCAATGATGACAATTGGCAGGATGATGAGCATCCAGATAAGTGGTGTAAATAGTGACATATCTTTTTTAATTTTTGTCAAAACTATCTACCCATGAACCAGCTTGAAAATTCTACCGATGAAAACCCCATTCTTGCCGGTGAAAAATTATTAGGAAAGCATTTTATGTACTAATCCATAAAAAAAGGCCGGCCATTAACAGAAATGACCAGCCTTTTCTCAAAAAAACATTAACAATTAAGCGCCTTGTTTTCTGGTATATTTGGTAAGGATCACAATAACCTGACCTTCGATTTTACCTTCAATCTGATCGGTATTGTTTTCCACCAGGCGGATATTTTTCACCACTGTTCCCATTTTTGCATTCAATGTAGAACCTTTTACATCTAAAGATTTGATTAAAACAATCGAATCTCCTGCCTGAAGAATACTGCCGTTACAATCTTTGTGGAATTCTGCGGCGGCACCATTTTCAAGGCCGGCAGACTTTGCCCATGCCAATCTTTCTTCGTCCAGGTACATCATATCCAGGTTATCCATTGCCCAGCTCTCATTGCTCAGGCGGTTCAATAAACGCCAGGAAACTACTTGTACTCCGGGAACTTCGCTCCACATGCTGCCTGTTAAACAAGCCCAATGTTTGCTGTCCAGTTCTTCTTTATTGTCAATCTGAGCTAAACACTTATCACAAATCATGATGCAGTTGTCCTCATTGCTCTTTGATTGCGGAGGTACTTCGTATACGCTAAGCGTATCTCCGGATTGGCATAATTCACATTTGTTTTCGCTTCTCTGCAGCAATAGTTCTTCCAGTTTCATATCCTAATATTATGTATCAAAGCGCGAAGATAATTATTTTAAACTTAAGCCTTAGTGCTGCCTGCCTGCTGCATCATTGCTTCCTGATTTACATTCCGCAATTTTTCGCAATAAAAATTTCCTGTCAAGCACAGCATTGCTCAGCCGAAAGGCTTCCTCATAAGCCGTTATTGCTTTTTCTCTTTCTCCGATCCTTTGATAGATATCGGCCTTGCTTGCAGAAAAAAGAAAACTTTGCCGGAGTCCCGAGCTGATTTCCAATTCATTGATTTCCTTTATACAGGCTGCTGCATTTAGCAGATAGCTTTGCGCGATGATCCTGTTGAGCCTGACATAGGGAGAACCGGGCTCCAGCAGTTCCAGTTGCTGGTAGAGGTAGACGATCTTTGTCCAGTTGGTCTGTTTAAAATCCGGGGCAGTGCAATGTAAGGAAGCGATGATGGCCTCCAGATGGAGGCGGTGGATTTGTGTGGATTGGGTGGAAATATGGAGGTAATAAAAGCCTTCCTGAATAAATTTTTGCTCCCAAAGTCCGCTGTCCTGCTCCGCTAAGCTCAGCCATTCCGCACTTTCAGTCAGACGTGCAGGGAACCTCGACAGGTTGAAAAACATTAAAGCCAGAAGGGCATTCACCTGATGGTAACAGGTCTGTTGAGGGGTTAAAAGTAGTTTAGTTAACCTGATCGCCTCATAACATAAGTCGTTATTGATGCCCTTCTTCGCTCTTGTCGTTTTGTAGCCCTCATTGAACATTAAATATAAAATGTGAAGGAGTGTTTCCGTTTGCTCATCTGAAGGAAGGACAACCGGAACATTCAGGAGCTGAGGAATCGCTTTGAGAGATGATTTACACCTGCTCAAACTTTTTTTGACCGCTTCCTCCTTCATCAATAAGGCGTTGGCTAGCTCAGGAACACCAAAGCCGGATAAGATGTGTAAGGTGATGATGATTTGATTCCTGCTGGAAAAGACAGGCTGACCACAAATGATCAGCAGCCTGAGCTGACTGTCTTTAATTTCATGATCTGTACAGATCAGCTCAAAATGATCCTCCAGATCAATTGATGCGGATAAAATCAGATCAGGGGAAAATGATTCGCTCTTTTGGGCCCTCTTCACTGCATTAAGCGCTTTGTTTTTGGCGACTTTCATCAGCCAGCCGGAAGGATTGTCCGGAATTCCTTTAAACCGCCAGGTCGTCAATGCAGCTTCAAAGGTATCCTGAACGATATCCAGGATCAGGTCAAGATGCTGTAAACCAAAGATCCTGGATAAAATAGCAGTCATCTTTCCCGAATTTTCACGGAAAAGATGTGCTGTTAGCTGAGGAATATGTGTGTTATAGTCCAACCTGAATAACTTCTCTGACCTCCACACTGGCGCCAATCGCTAATGACGGGCATCCTTTTGCCAGTTCAGTTGCTTCTTCCAAAGAATTGGCCAGTAGAAAATAATAGCCACTGATGCATTCCTTACTTTCTACATAAGGGCCATCGGTAATGACATTTCCTTTAGCATGTGCTCCTTCAGGACTAAGCGGATTTGCATCCTTAAAATTGCCTTTGGCCATCAGTTCTTCTACCCATTTGATTTGCTTTTCGATGTCGTCCTGCATCTGCTGTGCGGTCATTTCTCCGTAGTCCGCATTTTCTCTGATTAGCATTAGAAACTCTTTCATAAATCTTCTGTTTAATAAATACCTGGTTAATTGATAACATTGACAATCGGGCTGCGCTTTTAGGGACAAAATAATTGATTTATTTGATTACACTCAGATATTTGAATATAACACCGATGAAAGTTACCGGCAATGGATAGTGCAAAAAATAATAAAGCTCTATAAGGAGCTTTATTATGGGGTATGTAATTATCGAAAATTATTTCGGGATATCAAATTTCTTTTGGTCTTCATGAAATTGTTCATACCGGGCAGCAGCATCTATTTTGACTATTTCAGCTTTGATACTACTAAGCTGATCACCAATTTCAGCAAAACTGTTCGAAGTTTCGGCTTTGATGCTACTAAGCTGATCACCAAT
>NZ_QAJL01000003.1:0-186507 GCF_003852525.1 Pedobacter sp. KBW06 | reverse complement strand
CGAAGTTTCGGCTTTGATGCTACCAAGCTGATCACCAATTTCAGTAAAACTGTTCGAAGTTTCAGCAGACAATGAGTTTAGTCTGGCTTCAATTTTAATTAAGCGACCTTCAATTTTAACGAAATTTTCATCTGCTTTAGTTGCAATTCCATCTAGCATTGCTTTAGTACGCTCATTCTGCCTTAATAGAAGTGCCACAGACGCTTCTAATGTTGGGTTTTCGTTTAACTCTTCCATATAAAATATTGCTTAGACAAAGCTATGTAATTTGAATTTAATAATATAAATATTTATTTAACTATTAGTATTCTTTTATTTCATATAGTGGTAGGTAAAGTGCCTGACCAAATCATTGGATTACCGGAAAGGGGAGAGGAAAGCCTTTCCGGTAATGTCGGGGAAAATTCCTTATTCGCAGGATTGTACCGCAAAGGCCACTGCAGCTTCAGCATGGATCTTCGTCGTATCAAAAACCGGTACGGCAACATCTTCCTGATGAATTAACAATGGAATTTCAGTACAGCCCAGGATGATCCCTTCAGCCCCCCTGTCAATCAGCTGCTGAATAATCGCTAAGTATTGTTTTTTAGTTTCGGGATTCAAGAACCCCCTTCCGAGTTCGTTTCTCAGGGTATCCTCAATGTAATCCCGGTCTTCCTGACTTTCGGGGATAACCGGCGCTATCCCAGCGGCAATCAGTTTGTCTTTATAGAAATCCAGTTCCATGGTGTAGGTGGTGCCCAGTAATCCTACCTTTTTCAAACCCTGCTCATGAATGGCAGCGGCCACTGCGGTGGTAATCTCTATCAAGGGCAGATCTACCCGCTCTGCAATTCTATCAGATACGATGTGCGCTGTATTGGCACACAAGACAATGGCTTCTGCACCTGCTTTTTTCAGATCTTCAGCAGCATTAACGAGTAATTCAAAGGTCGCATCCCAGTCGTATGCCGCATTGAAACGCTGAAAATCATCAAAGTTTACAGAGCGGATCAGACAGTCTGCAAAGTTTAATCCACCCAGTTTTTCATTTATCCCTTCATTGAGGTAGCGGTAGTAATCTACTGTAGATGTCCAGCTGATTCCTCCAACAAGTCCGATTTTTTTCATTTGTATCTAAGTTTAAAAATTTATCATTTTTTAATGAGGTAAAAGTAGATAGCTTTGAGTAACTGTAACAGATACAGGAATTGACTATTTTAGTATAACAGATGAAGGAATTTCAATACATTACCATCGCAGATGAACTGGGAAAGCTAATCAATGAAGGAGTTTATCCTGTTGGTCAGAAGCTTCCTTCTTTGCGCCTGATCAGCTCACGTTTCCAGGTGAGCATAGGTACAGTGTTGAAAGCCTTTGTGTTACTGATTGACAAAGGACTGATTCTTGGCAGGGAGCGCTCAGGTTATGTGGTGCTGAGAAAATCCCGGCCGGATATTGATTTACCGGAAAGCAGCAAAACGATATCTGCCGCTACCGAAGTGAGACTGGGACCGGTTTTACATCAGATCAGTAGGGAAGCGCAGGCGCATACCTCTTTTGTCTCTTTTTTTAATGCGGTGCTGGACGTAGGACTTTTACCCCTCAATGCGATCAGAAGAAGCCTGCAGCAGGCTTCAAGAGACCTGACCGGAGCCCATTTATTATATGAACAGGCCAATGGAAATCCTTTGCTGAGACAGGAAATCGCGGGGAGGTCTTTCCGTTGGAATGGAGCACTAAAGGCCGAAGAGGTAGTCATTACAAATGGCGCTTTGGAAGCTGTTAGCCTGTGCCTGAGGGCGGTTGCCGAAAAAGGGGATACCATCGTGCTGGAAACACCTTTTTACTATGGCATCCTTCAAACCATCGAAGCACTGGGGTTGAAAATCGTGGAGCTTCCCGGAGATACTTTATCAGGAATTGACCTCGACCAGCTCGAACAGGTTTGCAAGGAACACCGGGTAGCGGCATGCGTCCTGATCTCTAATTTTAACAATCCCAATGGGGCCATGCTTTCTGATCAGAAAAAGCGGGATATTGCTGCCTTTGCAAAGCGAAAAAAGATCCCCGTTATTGACGATGACATCTATGGCGATCTTCATTTTGATACAGAAAGACCTGCAAATATTAAAAGTTACGATACGGATGGCTGGGTGATGCTCTGCGCTTCTTTTTCTAAATCTGTTGCCCCCGGATACAGAATTGGCTGGTGTGCTCCGGGTAGGTTTACAGAGAAAGTGATCCGGCTGAAAGCGGTAACGAATGTGGCCACAGCAAGCGTGGTACAATTATCCCTGCTGCAATTATTAAATACAGGGGCCTACGACCGTCATTTGCGCAGGTTAAGACCAGAATTACACAAACTGATGTTATTGACCTTGCAGGCCATAGCAGCACATTTCCCGCTGGAAACGAAAGTCAGCAGGCCAAAAGGCGGGCTGGTACTCTGGATTGAGCTCCCTAAAGGAGTTGATGCTCTTGTACTTCATCAAAAAGCAATAGCGGAACATATTCAGATTGCCCCGGGAACCTTGTTTTCTAACAGGGGAGACTATACAAACTATATCCGCATGAGTTACAGTAACCTCTGGAGTAAAAGAATAGAACAGGCCATTCAAAAATTAGGAAAAATGATAAAGGACCAGGTGATCGAAGGATCAAAGTCATAAATTAAACCAGGGGCGTAAATCAATGCAAAGATTTTGATTCTGACAGTCGTCAGGGAATGATAGATACTAAGAAAAACAATAATTAATTTCTGTAGATATTCCTTATTTGCTAGCTTTATTTAGTATTTGATCAACCCTTGCTAATTTGTAAAAGATGAAACGCGGTGCTTTAATTTTCTGGACAATTTATAGCCTTTTCTTTGCCATTCCATTCCCGATGATCATCTACTATTCTACGAATAATACGGATGACATCAAGAGCCTAAACGCCAGTGATCCATGGCTTTCTCTTGGTATTTTAGTGGCATCTATTCTATTGTGGCTCGCCGTTCTGGTGGTGTTTTACCAAAAATGGGTCTTAATTTATTTTAATTACAAAAAGAACATTGAATACCTGAAGCGGGAAGGAGAACCCAGGGAAGCCCGGATTTTAAGTGTTAAGAAGCTGAGCCAGGCAGGCGCAAAGATGGATTCCTATGAATTGGAGCTCTCCTTTAAAAATCTGGTAGGCACAGAGATTCAGCAGAAGGCAGGTGTGAACGACAGTAAGCCTTTTGAACGCCGTTATGAAGTTGGCAAAAAGGTAGAACTCCTGATTGATAAAGAACTAAAGAGGATACCATATTTTATCTTTTCCGGTGTCACTGCAAAAATCAAAACCCCAATTGTGCTGTTGAGAAGCCTGGGCTGGCTGGCGCTTGTTGCCATTCTTGGGGGATATTATGTATATACCTATCAGTCTGAAAGTCATGGTTTTGGATGGCGGTTTATGAGCTTCGGGCACCCCTTGGTCGTTTGCCCGCTGGTACTCCTGTTTTATAGGGTTTTGGTAGATCTTTTCGTTAACAAACTGGGTGGAGATTATAAGGACAATACCCCTTTAATTAAATTTAAGGGAATCAGGACAAATGCCAGACTGATCAGCACAAGTCAGACCGGAACCTATATTAACGAACAACCGATGATCCGTTTTGAGCTGGAATATACCGACGACAAACAGCAAAAGCACAACGGACATATAAAGAAGGTGGTAAACCTGCTGGACTTAAACAGCATAAAAGTCGAATATGTTGAGATATTCTACCTCAAATCTGATCCCAAAAGGATTGCCTTTGCCAGTGATTTAAATGAACTAAGCTAGACAGCATGAAGAAGTTAATAGCCCTGATGATTTGCAGCCAGATGCTTTTTAGCTGCAGGCAGATCTCAAAAAGTGTGGAAGAAACCTTTAAGTCCAACGATTCTGTGGCCAATAAAGCGGCACAGGATAAACCTGCAGAAAATGAAGATGAATTGCATACCGAGAGCCATACCACCAGCAGTACAACCGTAGAAACACATAGCAGTACATTTACCGAACAGCATGTGACAGGAACAAAAACGGGTTTCTTAACGGATATTGATCAACTGACGAAAGCGGAAAATGAGCTGAGGAAACTTCCTCAATACCGGGGAAAGGAAATCTTTATTTATACAAATATTAATTTTTACGATGATGGTCGCATAACTGCGATGCTTCAGCATCCTCAAAACCCGAAATATGTAGACAGCTATGAATACAACAGCGGGAATTGGTCTGCACCTAAACCGAAGCAATTATCGGTAAAAGACGAGGTGAAGAGCAACCTGGTTTCGCTAAACAACATCCCATTTTCTAATGTTGCGAAAGTAACGGGGATCTACAATGAAAAAGCCGCCCATATTGAAGGAGCAAAGCCCAGTGACCATACTTATATCGCTATTTTTAAGAACCGGATCGAGTGGTACCCGATGAACATCAACGGAACAAGGGAGCGCTATTACATTCAGTTTAACCCGGATGGTACATTAAAGGAATTCAGGCAGGACTAATCGGCGGTACTTTTGAATAAAGAGGTAATGATAAGCGCTCTGAGCGGAGATTCCTTTATATTTGGGGGATAAACTCAAAAATGTATAAAGTATTCCTGACCACCTTATTATTGATCGCTAAAACGGTTCCTGTTCTGGCACAAAACAATTGGGTACCCGAAGTAGAAAAAGAGGGGATAAAAATTTATACCGCGGTCTTCCCAAACTCCAGGATCAAAGCCGTAAAAGCGCAATGTAATGTTAAGGCAACAGCTTCACAGGTGGTCGCCTTGCTGATGGACGTGGAATCTGCTACAGATTGGGTATACCATACAAAATCATGTTCACTGATCAAAAAGGTTTCCCCTGCCGAGCTTTATTATTATTCAGAAATCAGCTTACCCTGGCCTTTACAGAACCGGGATTTTGTTGCACATCTGAAGGTGAGCCAAAATACGGGCACCAAAGTCGTTACCATCGATGGACCGGCAGTAAGGGGCCAGGTAGCGGAAAAGAAAGGCATTGTGAGGATTCAGGATTCCAAAGGAAAATGGGTCATCAGTCCGGCGGGGCCTGATTATGTAAACATTGAATACACCATTCATGTAGATCCGGGAGGGACTTTGCCACCATGGCTGATTAATCTCTTCGCCTCTGAAGGCCCCTTAAAGATCATTAAAAACCTGAAAATACAAGTACAAAAACCGGAGTATAAAAATGCGGTGCTTACCTACATTGTGAATTAGCCTGGTTTGCTGTACCTGCAGGATTAACTACCTGGCTAGCTGCCTTTGGCTTCCTCCATATATCAGTAACCATAAAGATGATCTGATAGTGTTTGAATTGGCCAATAATGCAATGATGGGTTACAAAGGTAAAAGAAGCAGATTGGTTTATACCAATCTGCCAAGTGCTTCTTTATTAAATCCGCGGAATTCAGCCAACCGGTTTTCCTTCACCTTTTGCACCCAATAAGGGTCCGCTAAGAGCGATCTGCCGACTGCTACCAGGTCAAATTCGTTGTTATCCATTCTTCTAATGAGTTCTTCAATAGAAACTGGGCTGGAGTTTTCCCCGGTAAAAATGGTCGTGACATCATTATCCAGTCCAACAGAACCAACCGTGATTGTGGCTTTTCCGGTCAGCTTTTTTGCCCAGCCGGCGAGGTTAAGCTCTGATCCAACAAACTCAGGTTCCCAAAACCGGCGTGTCGAACAATGGAAGATGTCGATGCCAGCATCCGCCAGTGGCATGAGCCAGGATTCCAGCTCTGCCGGGCTTTTTGCCAGTTTGCTGTGAAAGTCACTGAACCGCCATTGGGATAAGCGCATCATCAGCGCAAAATCTTCTCCTGTTTCCTTACGGATCTCTTTTGTGATTTCTATGGCAAAGCGACTGCGCTCGGCTAAAGTTTTTCCGCCAAAAAAGTCAGTTCTTTTATTCGTATTCTCCCAAAAAAACTGATCTACAAGATACCCATGCGCTCCCTGTACCTCCACACTGTTAAAACCCATCTTTTTGGCCTGTACTGCGGCACGGCCAAAAGCAGAAATCGTATCCGCAATGTCTGCATCTGTCATGGCCTTTCCATTGCCAATACCGGACGGTCCTTCAAAAGGAGCAGAGGGCAACCATCCCGAATGGTGGTTTTCCTGGATTCCGACGTGCCAGAGCTGTGGCGCCATTTGTCCCCCTGCACTCAATACGCCATCAACCACTTTCTGCCATCCTGCCAACGACTGGTCCTTGTAAAAATCGGGGACATCAGGCTCATTTGCTGAAGATGGCCGGTCGATCACCGTTCCTTCGGAAATGATCAGTCCTACTTCTCCTTCAGCCCTTCTTCTGTAATAGTTTGCAACGTCGCTTTCCGGAACTCCGGATGGAGCACATGACCTTGTCATTGGTGACATCACAAAACGGTTTCTGGTATTTAATGATTTCAGGCGGAAAGGCCTGAATAAATTTTCAATATTCATTGTCGTTTAATTTTTTTATCAGGTTTTCCATTTCTCTCCTCAGTGTTTTCTTTTCAGGGAGAGATTTTGTAAGGTCAATGGCCTTCTGATAGAGATCAATTGCTTTGTCTGCTGCGGTATTGGTATGGAGATAAGCCAGCAAGGCATGATATTCAGCACTGTCTTTGAGTTGTAGCTTCTCTGTTTCCCGGATTCCCTTTTCATTTCCGTATACTTTGGCAAAGGCGAAAGCCCTGTTCAGCGCCGTGACCGGAGAATATTCCATCAGAATAAGCTGATTGTACAACTTTAAAATGTGATCCCATTTATGCTGATCAGTTGGGGGAGTATGCCAATAGGCGATGCCGGCTTCCAGGTGATATTTTGAGACTTCCGTTCCGGAACAGGCATTCACCAGGTAATAGTTCCCTTTGTCGATCAACTCCTGACTCCATAAGCCTTTATCCTGCTGCTCGTACAAAATGGTTGCCCCCGAATCATCGGCTCTTGCAGCCAATCTGGAACTCTGAAAACACATTAAAGCGAGAAGGGCATTGGTTTTGGGGACATTGGTCCATGTATTTTCTGTCAGGATGAGCGCAAGTCTGATGGCTTCAGAGCAAAGTTCTCTTCTGATGAGCTGGTCGTTTGATTTTGAGAAATAACCTTCATTAAACAAAAGATACAGGGTTTTTAAAACGGCATCAAGTCTGGATGATATCCCTGCTTCCTGTAATGTTCTGATCTGGAAATTATCCTGACGAAGAACATTCTTTGCCCTGAATAACCTTTTCTTAATCGTTTCCTTTTTGCTGAGAAAAGCATCTGCAATTTCTTCTATGCTGAATCCGCAGAGGATCTGAAGCGCCAGGCAAATCTGTGCCTCAGTAGAATTACCAGGATTGCAAACTGCAAAGATCATCGCCAGCTGACTATCAGAAATGCTTTCTTCATTAAAATCCCAGTCGTTTTCCCGTTCTTCCGGCTTAATTTCTATTTTGACCTGTGCTTCGAAAATTGCGTTCCTTTTCAGGTAGTCTTTCGCTTTATTCCTGGCGACTGTATATAGCCAGGCCGTTGGATTTTCGGGCAGGACATTTGATGCCCATAATTCAGTGGCTTTTAGAAAGGTTTCACTCACAATGTCTTCTGCAACCGCGATGTTCCCCAGCCCAAAATGGCTGCACAAGACTGCCGTCATTTTGCTGTACTCCAGCCTGAACAGCTTCGGAATGAGCGTTTGATCTCTATTTGTTGCCATGGCTTTTAAAGCACTTCTCTTACCTCTATATTGCCGCCCATTTTGAAAATCGGGTTGCCTTTTGCAAATTCCACCGCTTCCTCAATCGTGTCTGTTTTTACAATGATGTAACCACTGATAAATTCTTTGATTTCGGCATAAGGACCATCAGTTACCACGTTGTCCGGCATTACTGTTTTTGCATGGAGTGTAGAGAGGGTATTGCCTTTGTCGGCCAGCTTATTTTGAGCGGCAATACCCGCCAGCCAATTCATTCTTTCCTGAATTTGTTCAGGCGATGGCTTCTGGCTAGAAGCAGTACTCAGCCTGAAAATTAATAAGAATTCTTTCATCGTTTGTAAATTTTAATGTTTTTGCAGTCATGACGATTGAATCTTAAAGATGGGGACAAAAAAAAACTTTTTTTTAAGCGTTTTCTTAATGCTGCCATCTCATCCGGCTGCTTCACTGAATTTCCAGCCATAGCAAAACAGGAGTGATGCTCCTGAGCACAATTCAACAGCAACTCAATGCAGTTTAAAAAAAAATAAAAAATACTGTAACGAACTGAATGTGCCACATACTTATTGATTAAAAAAACAGAAAAAGTATGAAAAATCTAACCGTAATATCCGAAGGACAAAAACCATTTCAATTGATTGAAAATAATGAAGTATTGGCAATGTTGAATTACCCAAAATGGTACAGCACCTATACTGCTGAGATTTCTGGCACTAAGCCGGAATCCAAATTGTCCCTAAAAGTTCAGGGACTCTGTATGAACAAACTGACGCTGTGGGATGGTGATCAATGCATTTGTCAATCGAAATTAAACTGGGACCTGAGTGTTACGGTTCATCTTGGAACACAGGAATATCTGCTTAAAATGAAGCGTTTGACAGAAGGAACTTTAGCCCTAACAGACGCAGATCAAAATGAATTAATTTGCCTGAAAACCAATATGAACTGGCAAAGCTGTAAAGCATCTTATGAGATCTGCATCAATGAAAAGCTAAACTTCCGGATCACTCCCGAACAACTTTTGTTTATCGTCCACAATTGCAATTATTTTATGGCGCTGAGTGGCAATCAGGGCGTTTCGGAAAGCCTGGCTGCAATGTAACCGGTCCCGGCGATTTGCTATTGTTGTCTGGAAAAAGGGATTTTTGTAACCTTATAATTTAGGGCGGCAGTTGTCCCTGCAGTAACATCTATGGTGACCCCTGTAATTTTCCCCGCCAGGTCAGATGCCAGAAATACTGCCGTATTTGCAATGTCTTGCATCATGGGCAGTTGTTTAAGCATGGTGTCTGCTTCCAGTTTCCTGAAAAAATCCAGCACTTCATCAGTTGCATTTTCCAACGCTTCTTTAAAGGGCCGGGAATCAGGTGATCCTGCAGAGCGGATATTTACGGCACGGATGCCATAGGGGCCAAGTTCTGCAGCTAGGTTCTTTGAAAAAGATTCTATCGCCGCGCAGGCAGGACCAAAGCCGCCAACATTTGCGTATCCAATCCCTCCAGGTGTGGCGGTAAGGGAAAGGATCACACCCGATCCCTGTTCCATCATGATCCGTCCGGCAGCTGTAGCACTGAGAAATTGACTCCGCATGGCGATCTGAACCGGACGCTCGAAGTCTGAAGGATCCATTTCTACCAGGGGAATGTCCTGTGTATCTTTCAGACCGATGAGGTTAAAGATGATGTCAACGCTTCCTGCCTTTTGTTTTACTGCTGCCAGATGACTGCTGACAGCCTCTGCATCCAGGGCGTCCACTTCTGCCGCTTCTGCCAGACCAGCCCGGGCATGAATTGATGCGGCCACTTTTTGTGCAACTTCCAGTCGTTTATGGGTCACAAATACGGTTGCCCCTGCAGCAGCAAATGATTGGGCAATTACACCTCCGAGTGAGGGGCTTACCCCATAAATAACGGCGTTTTTGTTTTGAAGTAACATAGGCTTGATACTAAAAGATGAACAGGTCATTTTTATACCTCAAAAATGCAGGATCAGACGGAGATTTAAGGCGTAGGGATGTGACAAATAAGAGGGGCATTCCCGCCAATGAAAAAGCCACCCGGGAGAGTGGCTTTCGGATCCTTGTACAGGACCGTATGTGATGACAATTGAGATCTGCCGGTGAATTATACCGTCTCGTTTGTTGTTTTAATCGTTTTTTCCAAAGCGTGTACGATGCTGGCTTTATAACCGCTAAAGTTCGTCTGACGTGTTTCATCTGAATCACTTTCTTTCAGCGTTTTTCTGCTTTCTTTGATCTGTTGTAATTCGTTGGTATATAAATCAAGGAACAATTCAGGTTCTTTGTTTTTTAAAATTCTGACCGTATGTGAGTATTTTTCATAGCTATCCACAAGAATTGCCAGGCTTTTCTCGTCATATGTATTTATACCAGCTGTCTTTGTCAGTAACTTTTCCAGCTTTCCTCTTTCTTTTGCGTAACCCATAATTGCGACAAATATACCAGTTCTCCGGAAGAATTATACTATCATCCTGTTCAACAGCTGAAATTTCTATCAGAAAAATTATTAAATAACCCGCCATTTGGTGTAATTAACTCAGATTGCTGGTTATATTATTGATTTATTTAGTGTAATTAGTATAGTTTTGCGCTTCCCGATGGCTAAGTGTAGAAAATATGCCAGCTTAAATTAGCAAATGATGCATGACCTTATTTTAAAAAATATCGCTAAACACATTGTACTTGATGAAGCTGAAAAGGCCTGTTTTCTGGCCTGCTTAAAACTAAAGGAGGTAGAGAAAAACGAATTTATCCTCAGGGAAGGGCAGATCTGCAGGGACATCAATTTTGTGGTTTCAGGAACACTGAGGGCGTTTTATCTGGATAAAACGGGTAAGGAATCAACGGTGATGTTTGCTATTGCAGACTGGTGGGTTACCGACATGTTCTGTTTTGTAAATGAGCAGGCCGCGATGCTGAATATTGAAGCCACAGCCGACAGTTGTATTTTACAACTTCAAAAAGAAGACCTCGACCGTTTATATATCCAGCTGCCAAAGTTGGAGCGGTTCTTTAGAATAATTATGCAAAATGCCTATATCCGGGAACAACTCCGGGTGATTCAGGGTTTATCGCTTTCTGCGGAAGAACGCTACCATAATTTTCTGATCAAATATCCGAAGGTTGCGCAGCAGGTCAAACAAAAACAGATTGCATCCTACCTGGGCATCACGCCGGAATTTTTAAGCACGATCCGCGGGAATAAAGCCAAAAAGAAAAAGATTTCTTAAACTACCTTATTTTTTCCTTCCCTTATCTTACCTTTTTTTGTAAAAAAACATATCCTATGCTCATCCTTATTGCAGGTCCCTATCGCAGCGGGACAAATGACGATCCCATCTTAATGCAGCAAAATCTAAGCAGGCTGGAAGCAGCTGCGCTTCCTTTATTCCGGCTTGGACATATCCCTGTGATCGGGGAATGGCTGGCATTGCCCTTACTAAAACTTGCAGGCTCAACACGGCCTGGCGACGAAGCTTACGAAGAAATCCTATATCCGGTAGCACATCGCCTCCTTTTAAAATGTGACGCTGTGCTGCGTCTGGAAGGTGCATCAAAAGGTGCAGACGAAGATGTGAGGATTGCCCTGGAAAGAGGGCTAAAAGTATATTATCATATCGATGAAGTCCCTCATGAAGCATCCTAAAGTTAACATTCTCCGGACGGATATTTTATCCGACAACTGGTATACCCTGAGAAAAATCACTTACGAATACCTGAAAAAAGACGGAACCTGGGAGACACAAAACAGAGAGGCCTACGACAGAGGGAATGGCGCCACGATTTTGCTGTACAACAGAGAACTGAAGACCGTGATTTTAACCCGTCAGTTCCGGTTACCCACTTTTCTCAATGGAAATGAAAGCGGAATGCTCATTGAAACCTGTGCAGGCCTTTTGGATAAAGACAATGCGGAAGACTGCATCAGGAGAGAAACAGAGGAAGAAACAGGTTATAAAATCTCTGAGGTGAAAAAGGTTTTCGAAGCGTATATGTCGCCGGGATCTGTTACCGAAATCCTTTATTTCTTTATCGCCGAATATTCCAAATCCATGAAAGTAAATGATGGAGGAGGGGTCGCACAGGAGCAGGAAGAAATCGAAGTGCTGGAAATGCACATCGATAAAGCCATGGAATTAATGCGTAATGGGGAAATCAAGGATGGTAAAACGATCATGTTACTGCAACACCTCAGGCTGGCAAATATGCTCTAATCGCAAGATATATCAATTGATATAATTTTGTTACGGATATCTGAATGGCCTGATTTTCATTCCTGGAGAAAATCAGGCCATAGTACTACTGCATCAGCCCCATTCTGTCGCTCATCAGATCTTCGTATTGGTTGTAATTGTCTGCGTCTTTCACATTCCAGATTCTTTTTCCGGAGAACACACTGGCTACGTTTGCAGCTCCGGTAGCATTCATCAGATTTTGAGCATTTGGGAACTGGGGATTGGTAGAATTATAGTGATGCTCATGATTGGAATCCGGTGGAGGAATTGGCAGGGAGTGTGCGCTCAGGTAGTCGCTTTTGTCCATTAGGATATGCCCGATCTCGTGGGCAATGGTATAAGGAAAACCGTTGCCGGTACCAATAGACTTAATAAATAAGCAGCCTACAAGATTAGGTGAAAGTGCTGCCGCATAGGATTTGTTGCAGGCAAATGCCAGTACTGCGGGTTTCAGGTAAGAGGGATCAATTTTATCTATGATAAATATCCTCAGTTTGTTGGGGGCAGCAGGAATTAAATTGGCAATGCTCACCAGGTCTGCTTCTTTTAAAGCACTGATGTTGATGGATGAAGGGAGTGTGATCTCATTTACCTTATAAGGAATGTTCCGCTTGGTTGCCACAGGCGTTGGTGTGGTTTGTGCAAGGCTATTCCCTGCAAAAGGATACTCCGAATCGGCACTGAATAGCAGTCCGACGCTATCATATACATCCTGAAGTTTCGCAATAGAGGTCGCTACGGCATCAACTGTCGCCACAGGTTTATTTGCGGCATTCCGGAGTATGAAAATATTAACAGGAAGTTTATGTAGTTTTCCCTGATTAAAGACCGGAAATGAAGCGCGTTCTGACCGCATTGGATAATTGATTTTTATAATCGCAAACATCCCTGCAAGCCGCATTCTGAAATTGTCATTTCCTCTCTTTTTACCATCCACGGTGATTTCCAGATCAATTTCTTCATGAACGAGTAAAAGCGCTTTCGATCTGAAATTATTTTCATTGGCAGGGTCACGGTATAAAGTCAGCGTCGGGTTGGGATTGATGTCGTATAAAGTGCTCCCGTTGCCAAATGTGGTGGTCCATTCCACTTCAATCGTATTTGTACCTGCAGGGACCTGATCATCGGTGATTTCTACATAAAATCTATGGCTTTCATTGTCCGGGAAATTATCCTTCAGGCCGTTTAACTTATCGTTATAGGGAATTCCCGCATTGTTCGGTTTGGCCGGATCAAATGCGCTGTCAAATAACCCGAAGCCGATGCTGTCTGTGCGCTGATCGAAGGTTTTAATCGTGTTCGGATGATTGGGATCAGGGATCAATAATTTAATGACCAGTGGTTCATAAGCCATTTGAGGTGGCGTAGCTTTCACTTCTATTGTTTCTGTGAGTCCGCTTCCATCTGTTTTACTGGCTTTTACCTCTTTTCCGCTGGCGGCGGCATCGACTGCAGCTTTACTTAAAGAGCTCTTATCTTTCTCTTCCTGATTTTTCGGTTTTTCATTGCCATCAATTTGTTTTTGAATGTGCTCTTTGACGAGTTTTCCATAGTCCTCCTGATTGATGGCTCCTGTATCTTTAGCGGTTTTCAGGGTATCCATAATCTTATCGGAGTGCTGGGTATTGTGTTCCTGAGCGGCCATCCCTTTGGCCATCTCCGCAAAAGCTTTTGCATTTTCCTGGTTCGACAGGTAAGTTTTGATCACATTTTGCAGGTTGACATCTAATCCGGTAATGTCTTTAAATACGCCCGCTTTACCTAATAATTCGGAGAGGCCAGCCAAACCGGCACCGGGATTTGGTGCTGCGGGTGCATTTTGAATATTAATCATTGGGCTGGCAAAATCTTTAAAGGCTGCTTTCCAATCGGTAATTGTTGGAACAGGCGGACTGACCGGTGTGAATGAAGTCGGTTCATCAGCGGTAAACTTAGTCCAGTCCTGAGCGGAGTTTTCCTTGATTTTTTCGCAGGCATCGCAGGCCCCCTGAATCGCTTCCAGAAAAACCCCTTTGGAGGGAACACTAATGCGATAGGGCGGGATCGGCGTTAAAGGTTTATAATGATCAAAGAGGGAGACTTCTACTTTACGGTGTGCCTCATTGACTTCGGTGATGTAAGACTGACTCACTTTATAGCCTGCAGCTACCGGAAAGACCATGGAATTTCCGGTGATGGTAATCAATTGGTTCTTGACCACCGATGCCAGGCTTCTGAAGCCAATAGGAACCCCAAAATCATTAAAAATCTGAATGTTAAAGCCATCCAAAAGCATATACCTGCGGTCAGCATCAAGCGCATACCAAAGCGATTTGTTATAATGCTCGAGGTTGCTGTTCAGGTGTTCAATGAGTTTGGTGACCACAAAAATATCTTCCTTCCGCGGGCTCCGCTTCTCGTCGGAATTCATAGGCGCAGGAATCTTTGCATTGTCAAATAAATCATTGCCTACATACCCGTTAAAAATCCGGCCATGGTAATGGTCGGTATTGTAATTGACGAGCAGGCTTTCCACATTCAGTTTGACCTGCTTCAACAAGGTGTCTTTTTCGGCAATACTGAGGCTTTTGTTGAAGGTATAAGTCGCGTTTAATTCTGTGATCTCTTTGCGGCTAAGAGCGGTTGAAGCATTGAAATTGTACTTTAACAGCTGCTCTCTCCCGGAATAATTATTCACACTGGTCAGGTCCAGATTGCCCATAGGTTTCAGGGTTACTGTATTTTCATTCAGAAGGTTTTTGATGATCAGCGGCGCGATGTCATCAAAAAAGACCTTGTCCCAGTCGCCGATTACATTTTGAAAGAATTTGCTCAGTAATTCTGAGGTGCTGATGTTGAGGATTTTAGCATATGCATCCCAGAGCTTTTTATCATCGGGCATCCCCTCAAAGAAATCAATTGTTTTGCTCACATTACCTGCAAAAATGGTGAGGGGTTCGAAGTTATGGACGCGAATGCAGCGTGCAGGCGGTACACTTTCATAATTTCCGTCCAGAGACATAAAATTATCAAATATTTGACCTCTGGTGAGTACCTCATGGGAAATGGTGGTATAAGATACGCTGGGGCCATCTCCAAAAAGTGAGGACAGCCCTCCGGTAAGAACGGCCATTGTTGCACTTTTTATATTGTCATTTATCGTTCCGCCGATATCAACACCCCCCTTTTCATATACTGTTTTTTTAATGACCGGCAGGGATAAAATGCGGTCGAACCTTGTTTTAGGACGGGGCAGGTTGACCCTGATGGTCATTGTTCCTGAAACCGAACTAATGATTTCATCGCAGTACCTGCCTGTAGGGAAATCTACATTTGCATAATTGCTTTTGATCCTTTCGTTCGCGTCAAAGCCTTTTAAGAGTGGATGTTGTTTGTTCAGGCGAAAAATAGAGAAAGAAGACAAATAGGTATTGGACTGCAGGGGCAGGAGATGGCCAGACAAAACATCTGCCCATTTAAAGATATTGTCTACCGTAAAATTGGTCATGAGTAAAGGCACAAAGACACATTCTTCCACACTAACGAGTTCCTGAAAAATGGCATAATGCCTGAGCACTTCAAAATACATCATCGTCAGCGCATGACAATGGTTGTGATTGGCCACAACTTCAGTTACAGCGGCGTAATGCTGACCTTCCTTTACGGTGGTAATCAGGGTTGCATTTAACTGCCGGTAGCTGTCTGCATTCTGCATAATCGATTGACGAAGCTTCTCCCCAAAAAACTGGGCGGTATTCCGGGAGCTGTTTTGTGAAGCGGAAGAATTAGAATTGGCAGCGCCTCCGGAAACACCTAAAGCACCTGATAAAATTCCAATATTAAGCCCGATCCCTAATCCGCCACTCATTCCGCTGGTATTTCCTGAGCTCCGGCCCTGGATCGCTTCATTGAAACTGCCACTCAGCTGGTCGGCAACATCCCGCTCGTTCACTAAGTTTGATGCCAGATTTTCTCCCTGACGGATGGATTGCTGCTCGGTGCCTTGAAGAGAATGCTGGGAATCCATCACGACAATTTGTTTTTTCTGACCGGGAGCCAGGGGGAGGGAATACAGCAGGTTGCCCAAAGAATATCCATCGGCCCTGAATTCAGAACGGTAATGTAAAACATGGCCTGTTGCGATTGTCACCGACTGATATAAGGTTAAATTTTCTTTCGCATCAGGTGCGTCCTGCCACCTGATCGGATTGTTCAGATCAACAGCACTGCGTTTGATTTTTTCTGCACCACCAACCAGCTCAAAGCTGACTTTGATGGGGCTTACAGGTCCAAAAACGGGTGGCAATAGAAAGCCAAGTGAGAGGTTGACGTATTTTTTTAAAGTATAATTGGCGACATCAGGATCGGAAGTCCGCACAATTCCCTGGTAGCTGTACTCCCTTAAGGTCCGGTTTGGAGTAGATAAATTGACGCAGCCTCCGCCAATGTCCTGTGTATACTCACTCGAATTGATCAGGTCTGCCTGATCCGGAAGCCTGGCCGCTTTTTTAGGGGTATGACAATCGCAATCTTCCTCTCCTTCATGTGTGTTGTCTTCGCATTCCGGCTCCGTTACCAAAAGATAAAGAAAATCGTCTGAAATTGTCTGTTCTTCCTGATTGTCGATATCAACAGGAACATCAGCAGGGTGGTGCGGACTGATGGAAAGGAGGGCCTGAGCAAGGATATAAGAACCGAAAGGATAGGGCAGGGAAAAATTTCCCGAACTGTCTGTCGTACCTGCAGCCACCACACGCCAGTTTTCATCTCCTTCTTTTTTCGCCTGAATGATAACCGTTACCTCCTTAAAAGGACATTTTTTAGTCAGCCCCACCAGCTGTCCCCTCAGTTTTTTTCCTTTATCGGATTTCGCATAGGCGCTTCCTGCCTTGATCACATTAGGGCGGGAGAGGTGCACTTCAATAAACAACTCCCTTAAAGCGGCGTCATTGGGTTTGAAACTTTGGGACCATAGCGTGGCGCCGTCAAAGCCTTTTACCCGGATGTGGATTGATCCGGAGACGCTGCCCGGCACGATCAGCCGCTGCTCTGCGAAGGAGAAAGCAGCAGTATTGTCACTCAGCTCCGTGTAAGGAGAAGACCAGTCGTAATGCAAACTTTGCGGTCCCCCAATGTTATCTACCGTGGCATATTCTAAAGATAAATTGTAAAAAAACAGGTCCTCCTGACTGATCTCTGTATGGTCAGCAGGGATTACCCGGAAGTTTCCCGCCACTGCTATGGTTTCTATTGCTTCCAGGACAACCGGAAAATCAAATAACCTTTCCATGTACTTCTGAACAAACTGCGCCGTGCCTTCTATGTCTTCAATGTTTTCGGCCCGAACGATCTCCATCAGCACCATCGTGGCCTGATCACTGAAGGTTAAAGCGGCACTGAGATCGGGATTCGTGGCACTGACGAATTTTTGTACAATGTTGAGCCATACCAGATCCGGTTCCACATGTGCTATTTCTTTAAATTGAAACAGCAGCTGGGTATACATTTGTTTGTTAATGAGGATGATGCTGTTTTCAAAGTTGTTGTCGAAAATGGTGATTTTTCCTTGTTTTTCATGAACAGGAAGCAGTTCTTCAGTTGATTTTGGTAAATTTCTTCTGATGAAATACAGGGCATCCAGGGTATCTTGTTTCAAAGGCAGATTGCTTTCGGAAAGCAGCAGATAATTCAGGGAAATGCTTAATCCTTCCAGATCATCCTGCTTTGAAGACATGCATTGCCGGGTGTAAAAAGAGAAGAATTTTAAACCTTCCGGTTGACCGGTAATGGCTGAGGCAGGGAATTTTGCACGGTAAGTCTCCTGACCCAGTTCCTGTGTAAATGTGGTCGCATCAGAAGAAACCTGCTGACGTGCGAACTTTCCTTCTGATTCGCTCTCCTGGTATTCAAAAATGGGGTAAGTCAATTTGATCTGTATTTTATCAAATTCATCGGGATTTCCCTGATAACGGAAAGATTTTTGCAATGTGATCATAGTGGTAGGTGTAAAGGATGATTTAGAAATGTGCTTTATCCATTTTAAATTTAAACCTCGGGCAGGGGTAGAAATAGTACAAAATCGTCGTTTATCCGATTTGCCATTATTGAAGCACATCAAACAAATTTCCCTATGAGTTGTTCCTCAGAAAAGCACGCTGTCATGGGATTGAAATTTTATGAACCAGACTCATTATTAAAAGATTACGTTAAGAAAATTATCATCACTGAGCTGGATTCAGCATCCAGTGATTTGAAAGAAATGAACCTGGTTCCGGACTGTTATCAGTACCTGTGTTTCATCCTGGTTGGTAAACCTGAATTTTTTGAGCAGGGCGAATATGTAAGGAGGCCTGATGCGGTATTTACAGGTTTACATACCATGCCCACTTCGATTCTCATGGATGGAAACTGTTGTATTGTGAATGTACAGTTCAAGCCTTTTGGTTTGTATAGTTTCTTTAATGTGCCCCAGGAGGAAATGATCAACCGCTGTGTTGATGCCAAAACATTTATCGGTAGTTCCATCAACCTTTTAATGGAACGTTTAGCAGAAGCAGCCAGCGCCGAATCCCAGAACCAGATTATTCAGGGATATTTAAAAGAGCGCTTAAAGGCTTCCAGGTTCTTATTACCGGTAGACCATGCACTTAATTTAATGATTGAACAGGGAGGGAACCAAACGATAGAGGATACGGCGGCCTTATCCTGTCTGAGTTTAAAGCAATTTGAGCGGGTCTGTAAATTGAGATTGGGAATTTCTCCCAAGTCCTTTGGGAAACTGGTGCGTTTTTCCAACCTGTATAAACTGAGGGAAAAACATCCGGAATTGCCCTGGAGTCAGCTGGCAAATCATTGCGGATATTTTGATCAGATGCACATGATCCGGGATTTCAAGCAGTTTACCGGAGGAAATCCAAAATTCATTACCAGGGATGATGTCTTTCGCTCATTTCCATTTGAGAAATATTAATCGTTATTTAGCAGCAACCAAAAGATAAAAAACTATGAAACTAGGGGCATTTTCAATCAGCCTGAGCGTTAAAGACCTCAGTGCTTCCAAAGCATTTTATGAAAACCTGGGCTTTACTGCTTTTGCAGGTCAGCTGGAAAAGAACTACCTCATTATGAAGAATGGGAATGCATTGGTGGGTTTGTTTCAGGGGATGTTTGAAAACAATATTTTGACTTTCAATCCCGGATGGGATGAAAATGCGGGCAATGTACCTGGTTTTGATGATATAAGAGAAATCCAGAAATCCCTGAAAAGCAAAGGACTCAGGATAGAAGGAGAAGCCGATGAAAATTCTTCCGGTCCCGCCAGCTTTATGGTAACCGATCCGGATGGGAATGTTATTCTTCTTGACCAGCACGTTTAATTCTGATCAGCGCTGCTAAATATGAGAATAGATAAGGATCATTTTAAAAACACCATAATCAGCGGAGAAATGCCTGAGCAACTCTCTCCTCCACTTCTGGCTTTGTGGCATGATGGAAAGGGCGATTGGAAAACTGCCCATGACCTGATTGACCATCTGAATGACCGGGCCTCCGCACATGTCCATGCTTATCTGCACCGGAAAGAAGGAGATCTCTGGAATGCAGACTATTGGTATCAGCGGGCAGGAAAGTCTGCACCTGATCAAAGTCTTGAAAAGGAATGGGAAGAGTTGGTTCAGCTGTATCTTTCGCTGTCATAAATTCCGGATGTGATATGAACCGGGTACACCTGCTGATCCTGCTGCTCTTCGCCTCCTTTGCATCCTTTTCACAGGAAAGGAACAAGGTCAGTATTGGCTATATAGAGACTTATGAAAAACTGCCGGAAATCCGCCTGCAGAAAACCAGCGCTGCAGAATATGAGCAGCATAAACCTGGTAAAACCCTGGTAAAACTTAAATTGAAAGAAACGAAATCACAGTTTCAGATCAGGGCAAAAGGAAAGCAATACTGGTTCAAAAAATACGATCCCCAGGCCAGCGGTGATGGTTTTAAAGGGTTCGGATTTTTTGGTTATTTTCCGAAATTGAAGATGTATGTGCTGAGCAGTAATGCTACTTCGGAACACCTGGGTTTTAGTGACCTGATTTTGCTGGACAGCCTTAGCAATTACAGGTATACCATTGTGTCTATAGGCGATGCGGCGGTCGAAACTCCTGTTCCTTCGGTCAATAGCAGGTACCTGCTTTACTTTTACAATGAGGTCTACAACGTAAACAATTGTACGATTGCCATCCTGAAAGTAAACGACAGGAAAGTGCCTTCGAAATTACTTACAGAATATCAATATTTCAAGACCGACAAATGGAGCGTAGATCAGGTCCGTTGGATTGATGACCACTCTTTCCTCATCAAAGCCCTCGTCAGCAGGAAAGAAAATTCCCAGCGGTCCGAACATTTTGAATATTACAAGGCTCAGCTGAACTGAGTCTTTTTCTTTGGGCAGACCAGCCTAAATGGCTTCCAATAGTTGATTTTATAGCAAATTTTGGTGGGTATCCATGCAAAATAGTATAACCTTATCCAGAAGTCTGTTCCGTATCTTGCAGGTAACAGATCCCGGCGCAACAAGCTCCATATCCGGTGGATCCAGGGTCTATACACGCTGCATACACGCTCGGGAGCTTGTAAACAGCGGCTAAACTATGGGTAAACAGCTGGTTGGAACTGATTTAACCCGAAAGGAGTTGTTGTGCTGGTATAACATAAATTAAATCAGGTATTATGGTAAGAATTACAAAAGGTTTATTGGGTGGTTTTAGCGGGAAAATTGGTCCTGTGGTTGGTTATACGCTCTATGGCAAAGAATGGATGCGGAGTTTACCGGAGAAAACTGCTCCGCACACTTTAAGATCAGTGGTGGTGCCTTTCCTGGTTTAACTACGCCGGTTGTCCTGCAGGAAAGTGCGGAGCTGCTGAGCTTTCATTGGGACCCGGAAAGTGCTCCCGGAAGCCCGGAAAATGTTCCCCAAAGCTCGGGATATGATCAGGTGCTGCTTTTGGCCATCAACCTTAAAGGTCAGAAGTCCTGCTATGAATGCCCGGGCAATTTCAGAAGCGCAGGGACTGCTATGTTGCGGATTTCAAAAGACTTGCAGGGAAAAGAAGTTGATCTGTACATTGGCCTAGTGGCTAAAGACCGTTCTGTCCAATCCGACAGCCAGTATTTAGGCCGGATCCAACTTGAGGATGGGGAACCGATCCTGAACACGGAAGTGGAAGCAAAAACGGTGATTCCCGAATCGATAGAAGAAGATAAAATGATACCGGACATTGCAGATCAGCAGGAAGAAAACGGAAAAAGTACCGCCGGGTTGCACAGAAATACAATGATCAAAGCTTTAAAAACGTTAGATGAACAGAGTTTTTCCGGAAATGGAAAAGAAAGTTAATTTATTAACCTGGAAGTAAAGCCTCCCGAAGCACACAATGAAATTCAGGCAAGGTTATTGAACACCGATGGACTGGTAAAAGAATGGCTAAATAACAGGGCAAATAATCCCATCAAAGATGACATATGAAAGAAGAAATTCTTAATCAAATTAAACGTTTAGGCGGAAATACAGACCATGTGAAAGGGATTTCCCTACAGGAAGATTTAGCGGCAATCACATTTAAGCATCCCCTGTATCCTGATCATTATAGAGATGAACTGTTTGGTGCCGACCAGTTTTATGAGGAAAACAAACAGCTGTATAAAGACAACAAGCAGGATTTCTATAAAAAACTGATGGAGCATTTTTTCTCTGATCATGAAATTCCTTATGGGCAGGCATTTTTCAGGAATTTCCTGTTTACCCCATTTTCTGAAGGAACTTTCGACTTTGAGGAGTGGAACGATCTGTTTATTGATGAGGAGGAGGTCGATTTAACGGAAATTCTTAAAATTTCTACAGATCCCAGGCCCGACTTTATGGTGATTACCTCCAGTTATGGTTTTCCGGATCAATATTATATTTGTTTGTCTGACCGGAACCAGGAAAACCCAACCGTTTTTGGAACGGATCATGAAGTTTTCTTTTCTGAGCTGACAAATGAAGGATCTTTAGCCGATTTTTTCAAGCGCTTTCTGTCAAAGGATGATTTTCTGAAAATCGTTGAAAATTATATTGAACGGGAAAAAACTGATAAATAACCTTAATAAAAACATGAGCATCCCTAATCCTGTTCCTTCTTATATCGCTCCTTTAATTGCGCATTTTAACGATTACTTACCGATGGATGCAGAGGATATCGCTATGCTGCTCCCCAGGGTGGTTGAAAGGAAAGTAAAACGGCGACAATTTATTCTGCAGGAAGGTGATGTTTGTCAGCATTATAATTTTGTGGTTTCCGGTTGCTTTAAAATCTATAAAGTAGATGAGAAAGGAGGGGAGCATAACATTCAATTTGTAACGGAGAACGATTGGGCCACAGATATCGGAAGTTTTCATGCCGAGAAACCAAGTGAACTCTATATCGAAGCGATCGAGCCGGGGCACATTCTTCAAATTAAAAGACCTGACCTCCTTTTCCTGTATGTCAATAGTCCCAAGTTTGACCGCAACTTTAGAGTGATCATTGAAGATAAATTTGTGGAGCTTCAAAACCGGCTGCTTCAATCCTTTTGTGTGAATGCTACGGAGCGCTACCTCGCGTTTTTGGAGCAATACCCGGAGCTATCCCAAAGGCTTCCCAATACGCAAATAGCTTCCTATCTTGGAATTACCCCCGAATTTCTAAGTAAAATAAGAAAAGATCTCGTTTCTAAATGAGTTACCCTTAATCTAGGTTAAGGTTCTTTCTTGTGATAGCTTATAGGCCAGTCCGCTTGAGCTGCCCCATCTTTGTGTTGTCATTAATCATCAAAAAAGCAACATAAAATGAAAGCAATCCCATTAAAAAAAAACGAAGAACCGCCACCTTTGCCTTCGGTCAGATTGTGGCAGCACATCAGCTAATGGACAGCAATAAGACGAATGGTAAAATCGTCATGACCCTGTAAATCACAAATCAAATGATTAAGAAATCAATTTTATTGCTCAGCCTGCTGATGACAACAGGTTTGGCCAATATTAAGGCTCAGCATAAAAAGCAATTCAATAACAACACTAAAAAATCTATCAAAATGGAAACAGTAAAAACAGCAATCGAAAAATTACTTATTAATTACCAGGATGCCTTAAATGGATCGGATGTCAGCAAGGTATTGCCTTTATATACTACAGATGGCGTATTTATGCCACAGGGAGGCCCTTCCGCTATCGGTCAGGAACAATTAAAAGGAGCTTACGAATTTGTGTTCAAAAACCTGCAGTTAAATATCAAATTTCAGATTGATGAAACCGTGCTGATCAATGAGAACTATGCCTTTGCCAGAACAATTTCAAGAGGAACGCAGCTGATTCATGCTACCGGTGTTAAGGGAGAAGAAGAAAACAGGGAACTGTTCGTTTTACAAAGAGAAAATGGAGCATGGAAAATAGCGCGATACGTTTTTAACAAAATGAAATAGGCTAAATAACATTAAAAAAACGAGAAGTGGTATGAGAACTCAGACCGCTTCTCGTTTTTTAGTATGGGTGGTTTTTGAAATTATTGACTTACTTTGGTTGTTTAAATTAACCGATGAGCGCCCTCAAAAAAATCCTCTCTGCCAAGACAGATCATGAGCTAATGTTCTACGTGCAAAATGTTAGAAAACACACGGAAGAAGCGGTAAGGTTGGCCTTAGCAGAGTTGCAGAATAGAAAAGTAATCCTGCCGGAAGGTTTATTGGCCGATATTGAAAATCAGCTGGAAGCCAATAAGACTAACAAAGAAAAGGAAAACCTGCCTGCCTGGAAGCAAAATGTGGTGCTGGATTTGGATGTGCCAATGTACTACTCAAAAACGGCGATTTATATTTTCTCTATTTTGTTCTCCGTATTTTTTGGTTCTTTTATGCTGGCCGCAAATTGCAAAGATCTGGGGAAACCCAGATGGCCGGTGGTTTTATTTGGATTGTTGTACAGCCTGTTTACACTGTCTATCTCAGAATATATAAATCTGAGTGGGCCCTATACTTATATCATGGCTGCTTTTGGGGTATTAATGATGTATGAATTCTTTTGGGGGAGGTTTATCGGTAACGACAGGAAATTCAGGAAAAAACCAATCTGGAAACCCCTGATTATCGCTGTCATTATATTTATTCCATTATTTGTATTAATCTATTATAGAAAGCTGTAACAGAGCAAGAGGTAACAGAGTATCCATCTTCCGGATAGGATAATGATCAGCAATGATAAAATAATCGCGGGATTTGCCTGATATTTTTTATCTTTGCGGGGCAATAAAAAATATACTCAGCGCATGTAGAATCTAATTTCTTTCAGAAAAATAAATAGAACCCAGACCCCGGGCTTCTGTAATTATTCAAATTAAAAGAAAGGAATTATGATTATTCTTCAAGACATTACTTATTTACATCCCAATAGGGATTTGTTGTTTGCTGATTTAAACCTCGTCATCAATAAACACGATAAAATCGCCTTAACAGGCAATAACGGCGTAGGGAAATCCAGCCTTCTGAACGTTATTGCAGGAAACTTAATCAGCTCAAAAGGTCTGGTCAAAACAGATTCCAAACCATACTATGTGCCCCAGATTTTTGGCCAGTTTAACGACTATACGGTTGCTCAGGCCCTGCAGATCGAAGGTAAACTTCAGTCCTTAAAAGAAATTCTGGATGGACAGGTGACCGAAGAAAACCTGGCTTTGCTGGATGACGACTGGGCAATTGAAGAGCGTTGCAAATCAGCTTTTGCACATTGGAAACTGGAGGAGGTATCGCTCGGCCAGAAAATGGAGAGCCTTAGCGGAGGACAAAAAACAAAGGTTTTTCTGGCAGGAATCCGCATTCACCAGCCGGAAATCATTTTATTGGATGAGCCCAGCAATCATTTAGATACACGCAGCAGACAGATCCTTTATGAAGATCTGGTTGCCAGCAGAAAGACTTTGCTGGTGGTGAGCCATGACCGAACCTTACTCAACCTGCTGGATGTGGTTTTTGAGCTGGACAAAGGTGGGATTACGGTTTATGGCGGCAATTATGATTTTTATGCCACACAAAAGACCCTGGAAAGCGAAGCTTTGACCCAGGCCTTGAAAAATAAGGAAAAGGTGTTTCGAAAAGCTAAAGAAACAGAAAAAGAAGCGCTGGAACGTCAGCATAAGTTGGATGCCCGCGGAAAGAAAAAGCAAGAGAAGGCAGGTGTGCCCACTATTTTTATGAATACCCTTAGAAACAATGCGGAGAAAAGTACTTCAAGGATGAAGGGGGTTCATGCAGAAAAAACAACAGCAATTTCAGAAGAACTGACACAGCTAAGGAAAGAGCTGCCCGGTATAGACAAAATGAAAATGGATTTTGATAGCTCCGCGCTTCATAAAGGGAAAATACTGGTCGAGGCAAAGGACCTGAATTTTGGATATCATGATCAGCTGCTCTGGAAACAGGGCCTGAACTTTCAAATCAAAAGTGGCGAACGACTGGCGGTCAGGGGAGGCAACGGCTCCGGCAAAACTACCTTGATAAAGATGATTTTAGGACAGCTGGAACCCCATTCGGGAAGCATAGAACGGGCTGATGTTCAAAGCATTTATATGGACCAGGATTATGCGCTGATTGATCCCGGACTGCAGGTGTATGAACAGGCACAGCAGTACAATTCAGGAGCACTGCAGGAACATGAAATCAAGATTCGCTTAAACCGGTTCCTGTTTACCAAAGAGGATTGGGACAAGCCTTGTAAAGCACTCAGTGGTGGAGAGAAAATGCGGTTGATGCTGTGTTCCCTGACCATTAGCAACCAGGCCCCGGATATCATCGTTCTGGATGAACCGACCAATAACCTGGACCTTAAAAACATAGAGATTTTAACCAATGCGGTGAATGAATACCAGGGGACATTGCTGCTGGTTTCTCATGATGAATATTTTTTGAAACAGGTCAATGCGGTAGATTTCATTGATCTCGATCTTCAGGTATAGATTCCCATGACTAAGATCATAAAGATCAGCAGGCTGAGGAGTGCAAAAGTCAGGTATCGGGGAATCAGGCTAAACTTGCGCTCTTCCGCACCGGATTGCAATAGGTTTTGCCTGAGTTTCTCGATTTCTATTTCGTTAAGCGCCACCTGTTCACGCATAATGATCGGGTTTCTGAACTTTTTCGACTCTTCCTGCGTTGCCGGTGCGAGTACCCAGGTTTGATGTGCTGAACGCAGATAGATATAGGTGGCTGATTTGTAGAGTCTTTTGACCTCAAAGCTGAGAATGCCAGCAGGTTTTAAAGAGATCAAAAGGCCCTTTTTCCAGACGAGTTGTTTTCTGCTGTAGATGATGTACAGGAGGATGACGGGGAAAATCAGCGGACTGAATTTTACGACATCAAAGCCGGTTAAATAACTGAGTACAGCTTTTACTCCCGGACCGAACGACAGGGTGCCTGATCCTGCAATGGCAAAGGTGGACATGATCAATATCAACGTCCAGCATACAGTTGTCATCCATAAATAAAGGTTCCTGATGTCCATACATTCCAAACGCATGGAATGTTCACCGGTTACAGCCTTTGGCAATTGGGGATTTCTAAGGTTGTCTCTTTCTGAGGTGCTGAGCCGTATTTTTTTATAAGCGAAAACAGAAAGCAGGGCAATGAGCAAAAGAACGGCTAAAATGATTAAGATAAGTGTATTTGTCAATGGATGAGGTTTTAATGTTTTGGCCAGCGCCAGGCGTACCAGATCACTAAGGAAGTCATTATAATTTCAATTAATCCTAAAAAAGTATAAAATATCATCCACGTCGTAAGGGAACTGCTTACTACCAAAATCATGATGACCGTAAAAAATACCCCCATACTGAGGTTTGCCCAACGGCTAACTGCCGGTCTGGCCATCAATGACATTAACACCATCAAAGAGGGAAGGGTCATGAGTACGGCGAACATCAACAGCTTTAGAGGGCTGACCGGGCCAATCCCTGAATTTCCACTGATCAGGCCCTGAATCCGTCCGGGAACAAATAATGTGAAGAAGTCGCCATAGAGGTAACAAAACATGACTACAATCCATAATGCCGCTAATTTAATCCGGATATTGATGTGGAAGTTTTCCAATGTACCATTGTTTGTTTTCATTTGTCGGTTTTTAGGTTTTTAGAATGAATGCCGATAATTAAAAGCCAGAGGCATGTTCCAATTTCCGCAATGCTGGCCGGGAGACTAACCCAGCGGGAAATGCCCGTTTCCCGATAACCTGTAAAAAGAAAGTTCCCGGTAAAATTGATCAGGTAGCCAAAACATCCGATCATCAGGAGGATGCCTAGAATTTTTGGAAGAAATCCGGATTTGAAAACGAGGTAGCCAAAGGGAAGTAACCAAAGCCCCCAGAAGATGGTAAGCACTTTGATCCCGTTATTGTAATAGTCCAGGTGTAACAATACCTGTGCCTGCAGCTGGCCCATGTCAAATATCTGAAGGTATTCAGCTTTGCTGATCAGGGTCAGTACTGCAAGTTTCTGAAACATATTGACAAAAGAGATGGGTACACTAACGATCGCCAGTACCACCATGAGGATTGCAGCGGTTTTATGAACCGGTTTCAGTAATTGACAGAGGACCAAAGGCAATAGTAAAAAGGCCGTATAGCAAATGAAGCTACTGAGGATCCCAAGTCGGAATAGGGTTTCAGCGGCAATGATATTTTTAACCGTTGCTGATCCATCTCCCGTAACGATGAGTTTCCCCGGAACATACATCAGGCTGAAAATACCGCTCAATACTACGATCAGGTATAGCAAACCTGCTATTCTCGCTGTCCTTTTGTTTGGGTTTATCATTTGGTCTGGTCTTGAATATCTGACGATTGCCGCTGGAAATTGTTACGGGAATAGATCTGTTTTTTTCGAGTTAAGGGATTGTAAACCAATTGTTCATGGCTGCGGCGTTTTTTTTAAAATAACAACATACCGATCGGTATTTTTATTATCTTTGAGTCAAACCATTGACCCATTGCAAAGAGATTCTACCATAACACATGCGTTGATACTTGAAAAGGTAGCCCCGATATTCAATAAAAAAGGTTATTCGGGAACCACGCTCAGCGACCTGACCGAGGCAAGCGGGCTGACTAAAGGAGCGCTCTATTTTCATTTCAGGAATAAACAGGATCTCGCCATTCAGGCCTTCAGGATAAATGTAAAACGGATGATCAATCCGCTTACTGTAAAAATGCAGGAATGTAATACTGCCCTGGAAAAGCTTCAGACGATGATCAGTTATTACCGTGGATATTATGAGCTGGTAGAAAAGGAGGGGGGATGCCCGGTACTGAACATGGGAACGGATGCAAATAACAATAATCCCGAATTGTTTGAAGCCGTTAAGGCCCTCATCATTAAACTGGAGACAGGAATCATCGAACTCCTCATGTCGGGCATAGCCGAAGGTGGAATAAAACAGGATATAGACGCAGTCGCATTTGGAAAGAACATTTATTGTATGATCGAGGGCGGTGTTTTTATGGCAGTTACGCATAAAGACGGCAGCTATTTAACCAATATGATGGACCTGATAGAAAGCCTTTTGAGAGAAAAAATGAGCAGTTAAAATTTTTTATATGTTAACATACCGAACGGTATGCGATTGAAATCAATGAAAGATAACCCTTTAAAAACAAAAATATACAGATGAAAAAAATACTATCGAGCAACAGAAAAGTAAGGTTTCAGGATTGTGATCCCTTCAATCATTTAAACAATGCAAAGTACCTGGATTATTTCATTAACGCCCGGGAAGACCAGTTACTGGAGGATTATGGCCTGGACGTATTTGGCATGATGGGGAGCCAAAAGCTGAGTTGGGTGGTCTCTTCCCAGCAGATCGGCTATTTCAGGCCGGCCACGGCGATGGAAAGCATCAGTATTGAAACACAACTGATCTCTTTTGATACCAGAAACCTTGTGGTGGAAATGAGGATGTATGATGAAAACAAAACGAGGTTGAAAGCCTTACTCTGGACGCGGTTCAGCCATTTTAATCTTGCCCTCCAAAGGTCTGCGGAACATTCGGAGGAATTGACGGAATTATTCAGGGAAGTGCTGCTCCCCGTTGAACAGTCTGATTTCGAGGCGAGACGTGCTTACATTGGTCAGCAAAAAAAGGAAGCTAAATAAAGCCAAATCGTCTTTTTTTTAAAATAAAATGCAGAAGTTCGCCTCTTTAATCAATTGAGATGAGCAATACAAAAGGATTTACTACAACCATTCTTCATTCAGACCGACTTTTGAAACCAGAATTCGGAGCCATACATCAGCCAGTTCATAACGCCGTAACCTGGGGATACGATGATGTACAGGGCCTGGTAGATGTTTTTCAGAATAAAGCCAAAGGATACGCTTATTCCCGTCAGGGGAATCCGACAACCGCTGCGCTGGAACAAAAAGTATCACAAATGGAGCAAGGAATTGCCACTGTTTCTTTTTCTACAGGAATGGCTGCGATTTCTTCTACTATACTCGCATTAATGAAAGCTTCTGACCATATCATTGCAAGTTCCTACCTTTTTGGGAACACCAGAAGCGTGATGCAGACTTATATAGATATGGGGCTGGAAATTTCTTTCGTAGACTCAACCGATGCAGAAGAGATCAAAAAAGCTTATCGTGAGAATACCAGAATGGTGTTTGTAGAAACCATTGCAAATCCGGCCACACAGGTATCGGACCTTGCTGCAATCGGCGACTTTTGCGCAGAAAAAAAACTGATTTATGTAGTGGACAATACCATGACTTCTCCTTATTTGTTTCGCCCGGTAACGGTAAAAGCAAGTTTGGTGATCAATTCACTGACCAAATATATCGGAGGTCATGGAAATGCATTGGGTGGCAGTGTAACTGATACTGGTTTATTCGACTGGCTTGGTTTCCCTAATATTGCCCCAATTATACGCGAGCAAATCCGTCCGGAAATGCAGGGCATCACACAAATCAGAAAAAGAGGTTTAAGAGATGGGGGAGGAACACTTGCCCCGGAAGCTGCGCACAGCATCTCTGTGGGGTCGGAAACGATCGCCCTCAGACTGGATCGCGCCTGTGGAAATGCCGCAGTGCTGTCTGAGTTTCTTGAAAATCATCCCCTGGTGAGCCATGTTTACTATCCTGGATTGAAAAGTCACCCTCAGCATGCTCTGGCTTCGAGCTTATTCCACCGCTTTGGAGGATTAATGAGTTTTACCCTGGTAGACGGCGTAGATTGTCTGGCATTTTTGAACGAACTAAAACTCGTGATTAAATCAAGCAATCTTGGAGATACACGTACGCTGGCTATTCCGGTGGCACAAACCATTTTCTTTGAATTGGGCCAGGAAAAACGCGATGAAATGGGCATCCCTGATTCGATGATCAGGTTATCCGTTGGAATTGAAGATATCGACGATTTAATCGCAGATTTTAGCAATGCATTTTCTGCTTTTAGCAAGTAAGAATTATATTTTTTAAATAAAGATCAGAAAAAGGCAAGGTGAATTCCTTGCCTTTTTCTTTGCCTCCTGTTTTCTATAAAAACTTGCTTTCCCGGAGTGTTTCTCTTTTGATCTTATAATCTTGAGGAGCAACACCCATTATTTTAGAGAACATTCTGGAAAAATAATATTGATCGTCAATTCCCAGTGCTGCCGCAATTTCTTTAACACGGAGGTCTGTAAATTGCAGATATTGACAAGCCTTTTGTACTTTAATCTGATTGAAGTATTTAATGGGTGCAAATCCGGTTTGTTCTTTAAAGAGGGCGGAGAAATGCGATGATGATAAATTAACGGATTTAGCGACCTCTGCTAAAGTAAAGGTAGCATGCAGGTTTTTTTGCATGTATTCAATAGAGAGGTCTATCGGATTTACCATCACCTTTTTTGAGGAATGGTTAAACTTATCATCGAAAATAAAGGAAGATAAAAAATGCTGGAAACTCGTGTTTACATAACAAAGGTTATCTGTGCTGTAGCCCCGCTCCAGGTTCAAATAGATGTCGTCAAACAGCTTGATTCTCGATTCATTAAACTGTACAAAACCTTTGTAATTTTTCTGGCGTTTGAGCAATAAGGCAATCAGTGGTTTGACGAGGTGCCCTTTGAAATGTGCCCAGTAAATTGTCCATGGGTTGTTCTTATCGGAGGCATAAGCATGTGCTTTTTCTGCGGGAATGACGATGAAATTCCCAGCAAGAAGGGGATAGGGCGTTTTTTCTATCTGAACTTCTCCCTTTCCGGCGGTACAATAAATCAGGATATACTGGTCAATACCCTGCTGGCGTTCCCGGTAATGAAATTCGGCTTTTGGATAGAATCCGATATCTGTAAGATAGATTCCGGACAACAAAGGGTTGGAAACACAGCTTTTTGAAATAATGGACCTGGGCAACAGAATTGCCCTTTGCCCGTTAAAGCCCTCTTTCTTCTTAATTTCGGTCGGATCGGTTTCCATATCAGTTCTTTTCTGAGGCTGAATTTATACAGAATTTTCCTAAGATTGGTTTAAGGCCTGATAATGCTGCGTATAGAAATGCTTAAGACGCGGCCTGGTACTGTTCAATAGTGTGCAAAGCCTGTTCGTTATTGAACATTCGGGGTTATTTAGATGGCTGAATTGTAGGGTATTAATGCTATTTTCGCCTTTGGCATAAACTTGGCCATTCACCTGGTATGAAAATATCAAGCTTTTACTTTTTGAAACTAACATTTCTCATTTGTTTCCTCTCCGTAACTACAAAAGGACAGGTGGCTAAACCTGCATCAGGAACATTATATGCCAACATTGCGCACATGGACAGTGTGTTGTTTAATGCATTTAATACACGTGCACTGGACACCTTAAAAGTATTGTTCTCTAAAGACATAGAATTTTATCATGATTCTGGTGGCTTAACAGACTATAAACAAAATATGGATGCTTTTGAAGAAACATTTAGAAGCGAACGGAAGCTGAGAAGAGAACTGGTTGCCGGGAGTCTGGAGGTAAGCCCGATTAATGGTTACGGTGCAGTGGCAACCGGGATCCATCGTTTTTATGCAACAGAAAAAGGGAAGAAGGAGCAGTTGAGCAGCGAAGCGAAATTTTTGATGCTTTGGCGACTGTGGGATGGAAAATGGAAAACAACCAGAATCATTAGCTTTGGCCATCAGGAATATTTGAATAGGCCAGGTAAGCCTTAACCAATAGAAACATACATGTATATTCAGAAAATTCAGATCGAAATAAAGAGTAAGGCGGACAAAGACGAGATCTTTGAAGAGATGAATTTGCTGACCAGCTATTATCGTGGTAATGGACAAAGTCAGGGGAGGATCGAATCGCAATACATTGCTGGGCGTAAAATTATTTGCCTTCCATTTACACTGGAAAAGGACTCCTTCGACCGGAAATACAATAACTTTTATACCGAGCGGCAAATTGACAAAATAGAACAGCTGTGTGCGGCTAAAATTCAAATCAAAACGGTCGGGAAAACTTCAGCAGATTATAAGTCGGCTTGCAAATGTAAAAAGAGTGATTTTTATATTTTAATTACAAACTACATTACGATTCAATCTCCCATATGCTGTGGGACTTGTCAGGAGTCCGTGCCTTTGTACCGGCTTCCTAAGTATGCTGATCATGGTTATATGCCTATTCTAAGCTGGGAAAGTGATTATATTTCCTGCGATAGTTTACAAATGAATTGTTATGTCGGCGAACGTTGGGCTTTAAACCAAATGGAAAATTTAAAATCGACATTGACAAGACAGGGATTGAAAATTTGCAGGACATTGGAAAGTCTGACGAACACACCGACTTATTATTACCTGCATAATTACTTAAAATATAAAGAGGCTGACCTGGCCAGAGCTTGTCCGGGCTGCGGTAACACTTGGGCGCTGCAATCACAATTACATGAGCGGTATGAGATTTTAAATGTGATCAATGCAGGTTAGTATCTACGCTTTCGAGTTGTTTATAATGAAGTATACCGCCATTCTCAGTTTATAGGTGCGAACAAGATAAATTTCCTCCTCTAATTCCTGGAGCGAGCCAATCAAAAATTCCGGTTTTCTGTCTTCTATAACTGCAAAAATATAGAAATTACCGCGTATCTTGTATGTTGTTATGGACTACAAAACCTATCCGCCAAGCTCCGGATTGTCAAACTATGTGAGGTGTTACTGGACATTGGACGCTCCAAAGGAGCCCAATCCTGAAAAGCAACGTATTGTACCCGATGGTTGTATGGAGATGATCTTTCACTATGGTCATCTTTATCAGCAATACACTCCCGAAGGAAGTCCTGTTCTTCAGCCCAGGTGTTTTGTGTTCGGGCAGGTCACACGGCCCCTGGAGATCGAACCAACGGGCGAAACGGGCGTCTTTGCCGTTCGTTTTTTACCTGAAGGCTTTTCTGCTTTTGCGACATTTCCTGTCGGCGATATGGAAAACAGGGCAGTTCCTTTACAGGAGCTGTTTGCGGAGGACGGCATCGCTCTGGAAAAGGAAATCTTAAATGCATTAAACACGGAAGAACGCATTCAATTGGTATCGCGGTTTTTGCAGCATAAACTCATTACCCCTGAATCTGTTCATCAGCTGGTCAGATCAAGTGTAGCAGCAATGATGCTGTTAAGAGGGCAACTTTCGGTGGATGAGCTGACCGGAAACTTAAAAGTTAACCGAAGGCAGTTGGAACGGAAATTTTCATTGGCAGTAGGGCTGAGCCCTAAGCAGCTTTCTAAAATCATCAGGTTGCAATCGGTATTAAAAATGATGGCAGAACCCGGGTTTACAAGTCTCACCAATATTGCCTACCAGGGAGCGTACTATGATCAGGCACATTTTATTAAGGACTTTAAGGAGTTTACAGGAATGAGCCCCAAAAAGTTTTATGGAGGGAACCTTAAGATGTCGTCATTATTTTCAGGAAGAGATTAGCTTGTCGCAATTTTACAATTTTGAACCTTTATATTGTCGCAATTTTACAGCATGAAAACATTAATCACCTTAGGTATATTCCTTACCTTCAGTTCTTTTATCGCAAAAGACAGATTAAACGGGCTTGGCTTTTTAGCGGGTACCTGGAAAACGGAAAATAAAGAAAACTATGAAAGCTGGAAAGTAATCAACGATTCCCTGCTGGAAGGAAATGGGTATAAAATGAAAGGCGGACAAAAAGTCGTTACTGAATATTTTTCTATAAAGGCGGGTTCCGGGAAAATTGTTTATCAGGCCAGAGTGCCGGATCAGAACAATGGGAAAACCATTGACTTTGAACTGAACAAAAGCCTGAAAAACAAGTACTCATTTGAAAACCTTTCGCACGATTTCCCTAAAAAGGTCCAATACACCAAATTGAACGATACGACCATTTTTGTGGAAGTCCTGGGGGCAAATGACAAAGGCTTTTCTTATAAAATGATGAAACGTAAATGATGAAGTTTGAATAGGAGGGCCAGTTAGGCCCTCAGCATTTTTTTGATCAGGGTAATCTGCCCCAAATGGTAGTGAGTATGTTCTATAATTCCATGGATATTTCTGTAGTAAATCCCGTATTTCTCTTCCTCAAAATATTCCCAAAGCCGTTGTTCCGGTAGTTGTTCAATCAAATCTGCGAACTTTTCTGCATCGGTCAGGGCTTTGTTTTTCAATGCTTCCCAGTCTTCCTCCGAACCGATGGGAGGATGGTTAAAGCTGTATTCATCTTTAGCATCGAGTTGTGCTCCCTGTAATACTTTCAGGACGGCGCTTACATAATAATTCACATGATAAACGAGCGCGGCAATGGTATTCAGGCTTTGAACCGGCGTGATCGCCTCTTGCCAGGTTACATCGGCCATGTTGTCCTTTAGGTTGGAGCAAGTCCAGTTTCCTCCGAAATGAACTTCTCTGAAGTGTTTTGCAATTTGTGCGGTCAGGTTCATAGTTGAAATTTATTATTGTCCGGATGGATGTGAGGGTTTATGCATGTCCATATATTTCTTTAATTCAGGGTTGTTAGATATTCCAAAGTAGCGCGAGAAAAAGTATCCGTTTCGCCGGGCAATGGCGATATGCCAGAAACCGATCTGAGACAAGTGGCCATACCGCGACAACACTTTATACTTATTAAACCAGGTGATTTTCTCTTCTGATAGTTTTGGCTTTATCCGGGCGTTCAAGCGATTTTGACTGTATTGTTCCAGATAAAGGCTGAGTTCTTCATCAGAGATGTGACTGACGAGCTCCTTTACGCTACTGGTCAAGGCTATGTTTTCTAATGATTGAAATAACTCTTCTATTGTGAAATGCATACCTGCTGATTTGAAATATGCGGGAGCCTCAGCCTTTATTCTGGCTATCCGCTCAATTTTAAATTCATTGATGCTGTTATAGGATTTGTCAAAACAATCGATCAGGGCATATAGCGCAGCATAACCATAGGTTCTGCTGTCGGAGTCTACCAGGTGAAAAGTCCCATCGGTGATTTCAAAAATCAGTTTAATGTTATTGCCCTTTAAGGCCGACAAATAATTACTGAAAAATAGAAGATATTCTTCAATGGCCTTACTGATACCGATGTCATAGGGGAAATAGGTTTGGTCTGTGTTCCATATGACCCGGTTATCGTAGGAATCTGATGGGTATAATTTTATTTCAAGATGAGCATAACGCTCTATTTTTGTATATATAGCTCTCCCTGTTACTGGTTGGAGATCCCAGTCCAGGAGTTGCGGCATAATATTTCGCAATTCCTGTATATTGTAAAGCTTGTTGTTTAGGCTAATCTCTGTCATGTTTGTTTTTTTCTATTTTTTCCAGGGCAGTTCAGGATTTGGGTTAGGCATTTTTGGGAGAATCTCGCAAATGACCCCAATGATTTGTTCATCAGGCACTTCAATAACCTGATCTGTAATTGTCCCTCTTAGCCTTTGATCTTGTCCATAGCGCTTACCAGCGATGGCAAAAGGGCCAAAACCAACACTAAGTTCATGACGTTCAATTTCTTCATTGAGTTTAGGTGCCAGGTCGGTAAAGCGGCCACTAACCCTTAAGTTCCGGCAAATGATGGCAGAGAGGGGCAATAAAGTCATTTCTCCATGTGGCAGAATACCTTGTTCTATATCGGCCCCACTTGACAGCGACAGATCCGGTACCGGGGAATTTTTGCCCATGCGCCAGGCCTTGTTGGTAAGAACCAGTGGGTTGAGCCAGTTTCTTTCGATGTGGACCTCCATGAGTTGACATTCTACCTTTACTGCGGTTTCCCCCATTTTTAAAAAGGATAGCTGGTTGCGGTCCCCTTGGGTATTGGAAAGGTTGAACATACCGAAGGAAGGATCCAGATCTCCCGTTAAACCCGCTAATCTGGATTTTGGCTGATGATCAAGGTCTTGCTGGTCAAAGCTGAAACCGCTCCATCCGGAATTCTCAAACCAATACTTGTAGCCGGGGTAGAACTCTGTTAACTGAAAAACAGCTCCTGTACTGGTGGTCTGCTGCCACTCCTGAAACCGTTCTCCTGCCTTTTTCCAAAAATTGGTGGAATATAAAGGCTGGTACTCCTGTATGATGGCTAAGCAGAGCTCCATCCGGCCTTTATGTCCCTTTGCAATCCACTTGTTCATGGCCTGCTCTCGTTTGATCAGCAAATTTCTTGATATTTTTGCTCCTCCGTTTTCCTGAGTTGCTTTGGCACTCAGGTATTCCAAAAGAACAGCTTCATAAGCGTATTTGTAAAACTGATATTCCTCAAAACTGTCCTCGTATTGTTGTTCTGCTTCTCTTAATCTGGCCATTTGTTCCGGTCGTCCGCTGATGACCGGACTTTCCTTATGGTTCAAAACTGAAGTGTACACTTCGGAGATTTTCCTCCCTTCCTGCTTTTCAAGCCAGCTGAAAGCAGGGACCTGCTCAAACATAGAGGAAAGTATTGCGGCATCTTCCCCTTTCTCCAAAGGCTTTAGGCCGGAAGGGAGAAATTTTCCGGGACCGGATATCGCGAACAGGTGTGTACGGGAATCTTCAATCAATGAAGCAGAAAGTTTAGCATAAAGCATTTCAAAAAAGTCTGTATTCCAATTTTGCATATGATGTTAATGAAATCGACAATGGATTTGGGTATTTCCAGCTGCCAAGAGGTTAAATAATTATTGAAATTAATAAAAAATTGAGGCTCAAAACAGAAATATATCAAACATTTATTCTATGTGGTCAATAAGAATGATGAAATTGATTACAAGATACAAACAGAGTACTCACCTTCATCAATTGAAATTGCTGGGCCTAAGTACCTGTTTTGTGAGCAAAAGGGGGAGGTACATGCGACCTGTGGTTTTGGATTTAATGATGATTTCAAGTATGATGATTTAAAGAAAAGTGTAATCGATATTCTTGAAGGAAAACATCAACCACAAGCCAGTTCAAGACCAAACAAATAGCCCTGATAGGGAACAATTTATGTCATTCATCTCTAATCTTTTAATCAATTTATTGTCTGGATTTTTTTCTTTCAATACTTTGATTATTTTTGCGGCCGAATGAGAGTAGTTGTGTTTTTTGTATTTCTGTTTTCCCATCTGCTTAGCAGGGGGGCTGATATTCATGCGGGTACAGTACATCATTCTATGCCTCCTGTTAGTCATTGTTCCCATCACCGGCTTGCCAAAAGCGAACCCACAAACTTTGCAACTGCAGACCTGGATCTCTCGGTATCTGAAGAAGGTGATTTAGATGAAGAACACACCAATGGTGATGACCTTCAGCAGGGGCTTACACACCGCAATTATCTTTTATGCGACAGGTGGTACCTTAGCTTTTTCCCGGCTTTAATTTTAGAAGACTACCACCATCATTTCAAAACATTCCCACCTTTCTGTGGCGATACATCTCCCATTTACATCAAACAAAGAGTTTTAAGGATCTGAGGATTTTCATCCATCGGTTTCTGGTTTGTGATCATCCCTGGCTTTATGGCCCGGAGACCGACGATTAGTTATGTCCTGAGGCTTCGTTGATCAGTCATTGAATTTCAGGAATTTATTCGCTTAATTTCCCATTAAATATCATGAAGAAAACAATCGTGTTCACGGCTGCTATTGCCTTGTTGAACCTTGCCAGCTGTACCTCAAAAAAAGAGGAGAAAAAAGAAGACAGCAAGTTTACCACCACCAATCCTTTAAAGACGGATACTTCCTTTACCAAGGAGTATGTTTCGCAGATCCGCTCTGTTCGCAACATTGAAATCCGGGCACAGGAAAAAGGATACCTGCAAAACATTTATGTGGATGAAGGCCAGTCTGTAAAAGCTGGTCAGCTGCTGTTTAAGATCATGCCTAAAGTTTATGAAGCAGAATTGCGGAAAGCGCAGGCCGAAGTGAAAGCAGAAGAGATTGAACTCAGAAACGTCAAACTACTGGCGGATAAAAATGTAGTATCTAAAAATGAACAGGCCATGGCTCAGGCCAAAGTGGACCAGGCGAAAGCAGAAGTTGCCCTGGCTAAACTCCATCTGTCATTTACCGAAATCAGGGCTCCTTTTGATGGAACCATAGACAGGATTCCCTTGAAATTAGGAAGCCTTGTTGATGAAGGTGCATTGCTGACCAGCCTGTCCGACAACAGCCAGGTATTTGCCTATTTTAATGTATCAGAGCCGGAATACTTGGAATATCAAACCAATATAAAGAACCGTGCCGACAATAAGGTGAGCCTGTTGCTGGCCAATAACGAATTGTTGAAAGACAAAGGAAATGTAGAAGTGGTAGAAAGTGAATTCGATAGCGAAACCGGTAACATCGCTTTCCGTGCACGTTTTCCCAATGCAAACAAGTTGTTAAAAAATGGAGAAACCGGGAAAATACAAATGGTGGTTCCGCTCAGAAATGCATTGATCATCCCTCAGAAAGCAACTTATGAGATTCAGGATAAGATGTATGTATTTGTGGTCGGAAAAGACAATGTGGTACATTCCAGAAACATTACTGTCGCTGCAGAAATGCCTGATATGTATGTTGTTGCCAGCGGACTTTCTGAAACCGACAGCATCTTGCTGGAAGGGGTTCAAAAGGTAAAGGACGATGAAAAAATCAGGAGCGAACACCTTGCACCTAAAGAAGTTCTTTCCCGTCTGCGTTTAAAAGCAGAATAGCTGTCCAGTTTGGTTTCTATCATTAAAAATATAAACAAATGTTTAATAAGTTTATACAAAGGCCAGTCCTTTCTATAGTAATATCGCTCATTATTGTGTTTCTGGGTGTGCTGGCATTGAGCCACCTTCCGGTTACACAATTTCCATCGATCTCACCGCCTAAGGTGAACATCACCGCAGAATATCCGGGAGCAAACGGTGAGCTCATGATCAAATCGGTAATTATCCCTTTGGAACGTGCCATTAATGGTGTTCCTGGAATGAAATACATGGCCTCTGATGCAGGTAATGATGGGGAAGCTTCCATTCAGGTGGTTTTTAACCTGGGCACAGATCCGAATCAGGCATCAGTAAACATTCAGAACCGGGTGGCTTCGGTAGTCAATAAACTACCACCATTGGTAGTGCGTGAAGGGGTAAAGATCACCCGCGAAGAATCGAATATGTTAATGTACATCAACCTGTACAGCAAAGATCCGAAGATGGATCAGAAGTTTCTGTTCAACTTTGCGGATATCAATGTGCTTTCAGAATTGAAGCGGGTAGATGGGGTTGGTGTGGCCGATATCCTGGGTAACCGGGAATATGCCATGCGCATCTGGTTAAAGCCGGATAGAATGCTGGCTTATAAAATCTCTGCAGATGAGGTTTTGGAAGCATTAAATCAACAAAGTTTAGAAGCTTCACCTGGTAAAACTGGTGAAAGTTCCGGAAAAAGATCTCAATCCTTTGAGTATGTATTGAAATATCCTGGACGTTTTACCACCAAAGAAGGGTACGAGAATATCATTTTGCGTTCTACTCCAAAAGGAGAGATCCTTCGCCTGAAAGATGTGGCGAATATCGAGTTTGGGAGTTCCATGTACGACATTTATTCTAACCTGAACGGCAGGTCTTCGGCGGCAATTACGGTGAAACAGTCTTATGGAAGTAATGCCAGTCAGGTTATTAAAGACATCAAGGCCAAAATGGAAGAGATCAAGAAAAGCTCTTTTCCAAAAGGAGTAGATTATGAGATCAGTTATGATGTGTCCAAATTCCTGGATGCCTCTATTGAAAAGGTAATCCACACTTTGGTCGAAGCCTTTATCCTCGTTGGATTGGTAGTATTCCTCTTTCTTGGCGACTGGCGTTCTACACTGATTCCTGCGATTGCCGTTCCGGTATCCCTGATCGGAACCTTTTTCTTTATGCAGTTTTTCGGAATTACGATTAACCTCGTGACGCTGTTTGCCCTGGTACTGGCGATCGGGGTCGTGGTCGATGATGCGATTGTCGTCATCGAAGCGGTGCATGCCAAAATGCATGAGCTGCATATTTCTGCGAGAAAAGCAACCAAAAAAGTAATGCATGAGATCAGCGGAGCCATTATTGCCATTACCTTTTTGATGGCGGCAGTGTTTATTCCGGTGGCCTTTATGTCCGGGCCGGTGGGTATATTTTACCGGCAGTTCTCCATTACCATGGCAACGGCCATTATTCTTTCCGGTATTGTGGCATTGACACTTACTCCGGCATTGTGCGCGATCTTATTGAAGAACCATGGGAAATCGCAAAAGAAAAACAAGCTGGATAAGTTCATGGACGGTTTCAACAATGGCTTCGACAAGCTTTCAGGAAGGTATCAAAAAACGCTTGGAATGATTGTCAGCCGTAGAATGGTGACTTTCGGTGTGCTGATCGCTTTCTGTGTGGGAACGTATTTCCTGAATAACAGTCTTCCTTCCGGATTTATTCCAAACGAGGATCAGGGGATGTTCTACGCGATTATCCAGACGCCTCCGGGATCTTCACTGGAAAGAACCAATGAAATTGCAGAACGCCTGCAGAAGATCGCTGAAAAAGTAGAAGGGGTGCAATCTGTTTCGGCCCTTGCCGGTTATGAGATCCTGACGGAAGGAACGAGTGCCAACTCCGGAACCTGTCTGATCAACCTGAAAAGCTGGGAAGACCGTAAGCATTCTGTACAGGAAGTAATGGCAGAGCTGGAAGAAAAATCTTCAGAGATTTCCGGTGCGACGATCGAATTTTTCCAGCCGCCGGCAGTACCGGGATATGGAGCCGCCGGAGGTTTTGAGCTTCGTTTACTGGACAAAGCGGGATCTGGCGACTTCAAGAAAATGGAAACAGTGAGCAAGGACTTTGTAAAAGAACTGAGCAAACGCCCTGAACTTTCCTCAGTATTCACCTTTTACAGTGCAGGCTTCCCTCAATATATGTTAAGGGTGGACAATGACCTCGCCCAGCAAAAAGGAGTGACCATTGAAAATGCGATGAACACGCTCTCTACTTTGGTGGGAAGTAATTACGAAACCAATTTTATCAAGTACGACCGTCAGTATAAGGTGATGGTACAGGCCTTGCCTCAGTACCGTGCATTACCGGAGGATATCCTGAAGCTGTATGTGAAAAACAGCCGGGACGAAATGGTTCCCTTTTCGGCTTTCATGAAGATGGAAAAGGTGTATGGACTTTCTGAAATCACGAGGCACAACATGTATAACGCCTCGGAAATCAGCGGTTCTTCCGGTCCTGGCTACAGTAGTGGTGCAGCGATTAATGCGATCAATGAAGTGGCGGAAAAGACCCTGCCGAGAGGATTTAGCATCGATTGGGCGGGTATTTCCAAAGATGAGGTATCCCGTGGTAATGAGGCGATCTACATCTTCCTGATCTGTCTTGGATTTGTGTACCTGATTCTGGCAGCACAGTACGAAAGTTTCATTCTGCCATTGTCAGTGATTCTTTCCCTTCCATGTGGAATCTTTGGAGCTTTCCTGCTGCTGAAAATATGCGGTCTGGAAAACAACATCTATGCCCAGGTGGCTTTTGTGATGCTGATTGGTTTACTAGGGAAGAACGCGGTACTGATCGTCGAGTTTGCGGTTCAGAAACATCGCGCAGGAGCAACGGTACTTCAGGCGGCGCTGGAAGGTGCGGCAGTCCGTTTCCGTCCGATCCTGATGACTTCCTTTGCCTTTATTGCGGGGTTGATCCCATTGGTATTTGCTTCCGGCCCGGGTAAAATAGGAAACCGGACTATCGGCTCTGCTGCTGCGGGAGGAATGCTTTTAGGAACGGTTTGCGGTGTGCTGATCATCCCCGGATTGTACTATATATTCGGCAGGATTGCAGAGAAACACAAACTCGTTAAAAATGAAGAAGAAAACCCATTAACAGAAGAAATTGATCACAATGTATAAACTGAATTTAAACCGGTGCATGTTTGCATTGAGCACATGCCTTGCGGTGGTTCTTGCGATGGCGGGCTGTAAGGTTCCGTCGATTGTGACGCCAACGGCAAAATTAACCGTTCCAGAGCGCTACGATAAAGGCTCGGATACCACAAATATGTCGGCCATGCCATGGCGCAGCTTCTTTAAGGATCAGAACCTGGTGGAGTTGATCGATACCGCCCTGAAGAACAATCAGGAGCTGATGATCACTTTGCAGGAGATCGAAATCGCAAAGAATGATGTCCGGGTGAAAAAGGGTGATTTGCTGCCCCATGTTGGTATAGGAGCAGGCCTGGGTGTAGAAAAAGTTGGTAGGTATACCAGTCAGGGGGCAGGTGATGCCAGTACGGAAATTGTTCCGGGTAAGGCAATGCCCGATCCGCTGATGGATTATTCTTTGGCCATCCATGCCAATTGGGAGGTAGACATCTGGAAGAAACTCCGCAACTCCAAAAAGGCAGCGATCAGCAGGTATTTATCAACTGTAGAGGGCAAGAATTTCGTGGTCACTAACCTGATTGCAGAGGTTGCAGATTCCTATTACGAGCTGCTGGCTCAGGATAATCAGCTGGAAATTGTAAAACAGAACATCGCATTGCAAAAAAATGCATTGGAGATTGTCAAAGTGCAGAAAGAGGCTGCCCGTGCTACAGAATTGGCCGTTCAGAAATTTCAGGCAGAAGTGCTGACCTCAAAAAGCATGGAATTTGAGATTCTTCAAAAGATAAAAGAAACAGAGAACAGGATTAACTTTTTACTCGGCCGCTATCCGCAGGAAATCAAAAGGGATAAAGGAAACTTTTTAAGTTTGCTGCCTTCGGCTGTCCATTCAGGGATTCCTTCGCAATTGCTGGCCAACCGTCCGGATATCAAACAGGCAGAACTGGAACTGACAGCCGCAAAGCTGGATGTGAAGGTGGCAAGGACAGAGTTCTATCCTTCGCTGGACATTTCGGCGGCGGTAGGGTTACAGGCATTTAAGCCGTCCTACTTTTTAAAGTTTCCGGAATCGGTGCTTTATTCGCTGGCAGGAGATGTCGCCGGACCGCTGATTAACAGGAATGCGATCAAGGCAGAGTTCAATAGTGCCAATTCAAGACAGCTTCAGGCGATGTACAATTATGAACGTACAATTCTGAATGCCTATCTGGAGGTTTCTAACCAGCTGTCCAAAATCAGTAACCTGGAAAAAGGATATGGCCTGAAATCACAGCAGGTAGAAGCCCTGGACAGATCGATCGTTGTTTCGAACGATTTGTTCAAATCTGCCCGGGTGAATTATTTTGAAGTGCTGATGACGCAAAGAGATGCATTGGAATCTAAACTCGAACTGATAGAAACTAAAAAAGAACAGCTGAATGCTGTAGTTCATTTTTACAGGGACTTAGGCGGAGGCTGGCAATAACAGCTGCAACCTGCAAAAGCGCTTTGCATAAATTGTCCCGGTAAGTTCGGGCAATGCCCCCAAAATTCGGTTGAATTTGGGGGCATTTTTATGGGTTTAATCGCTGTAAAATCTCTTGTCCTTCTTCCCAGATTCCCAGATTTGAATCTGAATTGATATGGCCTTTGGGGCCGATGTTTATAAATTCACTGCCCCATTGAGCGGCAAAATAACGGGCCCTGTCTACACTCACGAAAGGGTCGTCCTCGCTGGCCACCACGATGGAGGGAAAGGGAAGTTTTGTAGCCGGCATTGGCGCAAAGTTCCTGATCACCTCAGGCGTATGTTCCGGAGAATCTACATCTGCCGGAGCAACGAGCAAGGCTCCTTTGATATGGGGATGATGGTATTTGCCTGCCCAATGCGCAACCAATGACACAGAAAGGCTATGGGCCGCAAGGATAAGCGGGCCCTCTGTTTTTAACAGGAACTCATTTAACCTTTCCAGCCATTTACCGAGTTCAGGTTCCTCCCAATTGTCCTGTTCGAGCCGGAGGGTATGATCAAGCTCCCTTGACCAAAAACTTTGCCAGTGCTTTTCTCCTGAACCGCCCAGTCCGGGCAGAATCAATATTTTTGTTGCCATTCTTTCAGATCAGGTTTTCTAAATTTATCTGATAAATCTACTGAAAATATTTTTTTAATAAATTTTTGGTCGATATTGTCTGCATTTCAACTAAAATGTTTCCTCCTTATGAAATTTTTAGTTTTAATATACTGACTACATGATTAAAATTTGAACTGAAGTATGAAGAACGACATACGCGTTGCCATGAGTATCCCCAATGAACTGGAAAATGAAGTTTTTGATTTGATGGATGGGGCTTCTGAATTACTCGATGAAGGCAGGATCGAAGCATCTTTAGAGAAAATAAGGCTGGCTTGGGGAAAGCTGCCGGAATCCAGGTACAATACTTCTGTATCACATATGGTATTGTCTGAACTGATTCCTGTTTTAAATGCAACAGGCAAATATGAGGAAGCACTTCAGGAGGTTAAAGACTGGATCCTGGACCTGGAGACTTGCGGTTACAAGATCTATCATACCACTCCTTATGTGTTACAGGGAGAAACCCTGCTGTTTCTCGGTAAACCGGATCTGGCAAAGGAAGCCTTTTATCAGGCGATAAAATATGGCGCTACGAAAAGAGATTTCAGCGATAAGCCTGCTTTTTATTTCGACATGGCTAAAAAGAAATTGAACGACAATGAGGAGATCCTGAACCTGTTTCAGAAAGAAACCGCCTCATTGCCTTTTCCTGTACTCAGAACGGAACCTGCAGAACTTTCGGAGGAACTGACTGAACGTATTGAAGTGTTAAGTGAGCAGGGCAGCGATTTATTTGAGGAGGAGAAATTTCGGGAGGCTATCGATGTCTGGTCTGAAGCTTTGGCATTGGTTCCCGGTCCTCAGAATTTATACGGAGAAAGCTTCTGGCTGGAAACTTCCATCGGGGATGGCTATTTTATGCTAAATGAATTTGAACAATCACAAGCCCATTTTTTAAATGCCAAAGGAAATATAGAAACCAATGCGTACGAAAATCCATTTGTCATGTTGCGTTTAGGGGAACTGTTCTTCGAACTTAATGCGTTCAGTGATGCCCAAGAATTCCTGCTTCGGGCCTATATGCTGGAAGGAGAGGAGCTCTTTGAAACGGAAGAAGAGAAGTATTTTAACTTTCTAAAGGAAAATGTAAAACTTGATTAAACCCATGAAACCAGCATGATCTTACAGATTACACAACGAAATAAACCTCGGATGCGAGCTCATGAATACAGTAAAATAATGAATAATAACGAGGTCGTGATCGCTTCATAACCATTAAAAGACAATTATATGCTGATGAAAAAAATACTACCGCTGCTGTTCCTGGTCATCGGCCTTGCCAATGCCTGCAGAGATAAAACGTCAACCACTAAAAGCAATGCGGTTAAAGCCGATACTGCGGAAATTGCTGTGGTGGTAGCCGATACCGTAAAACCGGCTGCTGCGGAAAGTCCGGTTACAGAAAACCCGGCTCCGGAAATCAGCGGGGAAAACAGCTCCCGTGCTGCGGATAGCATCGATTTTAAGAAGTATGGGGCAGAGTTGATACCAAGTCCGGTTAAGGCTGAAATTGATTGGAAAAGCTATCCGGAGGCAAGGAACTTCAGAACGAGGATTATTGAGGGCTACAAAGATGGAGAAGTTAATTTTGCGGGTCATTACATCGCTGTTGTTTTCGGCTGTGGCGCAGGCTGCGTTTTAGGTTTTATGGTAGATGTAAGGGACGGGCAAATTTATGACCTGCCATTGGGAGAAGAAAATTCCTGTTTTTTTATGGAAGATGCCGCATTGATGAGGCCAGACAGCAGGTTGTTCATTTCTGCAGTTTGTAAAGAAGAGGCGGAATCTGCCAGGCTAAATTATAAGGCTTATTTATGGGATGAGGAAAAGAAAAGCTTTAGCAAAATCGAGGCAAGAGCATTTTTGAAAAATTGAGCAGTTTTTTCTAAGGCCCTGGGGATGTCCTTTTTACAGGGTCATTTTAAACTCAGTCCATTCATCGCTGTTTTGCAAAGAAAATTTGAAATTATGGTTATAAAGGATTTCCCTGGTTAACATCAGGCCAATCCCCTGTCCATTTTTTTTAGTGCTAAAAAAGGGAGAGAAGAGCTGCTGACTAACCTCATTTGAAATTCCGGGGCCGGTATTGGAAATAGAAATGGTTTTAGCAGAGGAGGAGGTTTGAATCCTTATGGTTCCCGATGAATTTACTGCTTCAATCGCATTTTTTAGAATATTGATAAATACCTGTTCCAGTTGCTGATCATCTGCAAATGTTTCAAATGACGCATCCGTTTCCCATTGCCAGCTGACTTCTTTTTTCCGGGCTTCCGGCTCCATCAGCAAAGCCACCGAACGGAGCAGTGAAACCAATTCAACCTGATGCCGGGTAGGTTCAGGAACCCGGATTACCCTTGCAAAATTCGACATCAAATCACTGAGCCCCTTGTTGCGGTTTATGGAAATATCCAAAGCCGTTGCGTAGTCTTCCTGGTCCTCATCGTTCAATTGGTGTTTGTAGTTTAAGCAGCTGTTTAAGAGAGAATTGATGGCGCCTATTGAATTGTTCACCTCGTGCGACATCATTTTAATTACCTTTTCATAAGCATTTTTCTCTCTGGTATAGATTTCAGCGGTTAGCTCTTCTATCGTTATAAACGTTCTGGTATACCCCCGGTCTGTAAATGTAGCCTTATGGCACTTGTAAGATTTTATCCCGTCCAGGTTAATTACTTTAGGAGTATTGGTTTCCAACAGGGACAGCGCCGCTGACAGCCTGCTGCTAATTTGGTTTAATGGTTTTCCGAGGATAGAATTTCGCTGTATGCCGATGATTTCTTCTGCTGCAGGATTTACTGATGCAATAAGGCCATCGAACCCGAATATGATAATTCCGGAAGGGGAGGCCTCAATTAATTTTTCCAGGAATGAGCTTTTCTCCACCTGTAATAAACGCTCGTTTCTCAACTGTTCGATCATCAGGTTGTAGACGTAAATCAATTCATCCATTTCCGGATGACCGGTATTGTTCAATTTAGCGCTGAAATCTTTATCCTTTAAAGAGGCGATCCCGGAAGAAATGGTGTCAAAAGGACGGCTTATTGAACGGTACAACAGATAGCTCAGGATCAGGGAGATGAAAATCGAAGCCTCACCGATCAGGAATGCGTTTCTGTTTACCGCATAGAGCCCGCTGAGAATGTAGATGAATATCGCATGAATGGCAATTGCCAATAGTAAAACTTTAGTTTTGAGTTTCATAAGGGATATTATATTTTTCCAGTTTCCGGTATAATGTTCCTCTACTCAAACCAAGTGTTTTGGCGACTTTGCTGATGTTGTTCTGATAGAAATTCATGGCATTCCTGATCATTGACAGTTCCATTTCGTCGATGGATAACGTCCCTACAGCGGGAAGGGTTAAAGGGGTATTTGACAATCTCTGTTCCTCCAGGTGCTGCTCAAAGTCTTTGATTTCCAGCAGGTCAGCTTCGCTGAGTAAGACGCTGCGTTCAATCAGGTTTTTAAGTTCGCGGATATTGCCGGGAAGGGGGAGCGACTTTAACCAGTTCAGCGTTTTTTTATCAATCTGTAACTTAGGCCTGTTGTAAATTTCTTTGAGGTTTTTAAGGAAGTAGTTTGCCAGAACCGGAATGTCATCCGCCCGTTCTCTAAGCGGAGGGAGGCGGATGATGATCAGGTTGATGCGGTAATACAAATCCTCCCGGAACTTATTACCTGCTATCATTTCCCGTAAATCACGATTGGTTGCACAAACCACACGAAGATCAACTGCCCGTGTCCGGCTGTCGCCGAGCACTTCGTATTTACGGTCTTGTAATACCCGCAACAATTTCACCTGGCTGTTTAAGTCCAAATCACCTATTTCATCCAGAAATATGGTGCCTTTATCGGCCAGTTCAAACCGGCCGATCCTATCGTTGCGTGCATCGGTGAAAGCACCGCGTTTGTGTCCAAACATCTCACTTTCAAATAAACTGGAAGAAATTCCTCCCAGGTTTACCTTTACAAATGCTTTGTGTTTGCGGGGGCTGTTTTCGTGAATGGCTTCAGCTACAAGTTCTTTTCCGGTTCCACTTTCGCCGATGATCAATACAGAAGCATCCGTACGGCTAACTCTTGCAATGGTCTGCAGGACTTCCAAAAGCTGGGGGTCCTCGCCCACGATGTTCTCAAAACCATATTTTTCATCCAGCTTTTTTCTGGTTAAAGTGGCAGGTGTTTCCTGTTCCGCAGATAAATCCAGGGTGGTCTTTAAGGCATGGATTAAATAGTCGTTATCCCAGGGTTTATTGATGAAATCCCTGGCCCCCGATTTCATTCCTTCAACGGCTAATTTGATCGAACCCCAGCCCGTCATTAAAATGACGGGCAGCATCGGGTTTGATTTTTTTATTTGTTGGAGCATTGCCAGGCCATCTTCTCCCGTGGTTTCCATGGAAAAGTTCATGTCCAGCAGTACCGCATCTATCGGTTTTTCTTTAAGATATTTCAGGGCCTCTTCCGGGCCGTTGGCCTTTATGGATTTGAAGCCGTTTTGTTTTAACAGGAGACTCAATGAAGCACACACCGCTATATCGTCATCAATAATAAGAATCATATTAAATATTTAAAGGGGTTATTCTTCATGTAAAGCATCAGATGGATTAAGCCTTGCTGCTTTTAAACTTGGATAGAAGGCACAGCTTAACATCAATATATATATAAATAAGGCAGAACAGCCAATACTGATGGCGCCATAATATCCGTTGGTATAGGGTTCTAAATATTGCATAATTAACAACTGGGTAACGATCAGCACGCCCGGTAAAATGCCTAAGGTAGTAAGAACCATGGATTCCCCAAGAAATTGCTTCAATATATCAGCAGGACTGGCACCCATGATCACGCGTAAGCCGATTTCTGCTTTACGTTTAGACAGGTTATAACTGAATACCCCTGAAATTCCAAGGAATACATTGATCAGCAAAAATGAAAATACAATTAGCGTGATGCCCAATTGAATGTAGTCCAATTTTTGTGCGAATTTTTGTACCAGGCTTAAGGATATATTTTGCCTGATCAGAATTTCTGTTGTGCCAACCGAGCCGACTGCTTTCCTGATCTTGTCTTCCAGTAATTGGAAATTATCCGTGTTTTTTGATTTTAGAAGATATTTTGTCGCAGGTGTTTGCATCGGGAAGAAAAATCCCGGACTTAGATTTGCCGCTGTATTTTCCCTGAAAGTTTCCGAAATTCCGACCACCAGGGCCGGTTGATCTGCGATTAATATCGTTTTCCCAATGGGACTTTCCTGCTTGAAATCCCGTTCGGCAAGGTCTTTAGTCAGCACCACCGGAATGGTGTTTAAAGCATAATCACTGGGCTTAAACCACCTTCCTTCCACTAATTTCAGATCCAGGACTCCGGAATAATGCTCATCTACTTCAAATCCAAGGGCAAGGCTGCTTTGTTTGTTGTATTTGATCTTTTCTTCTTTGCCCCATTGTTGAAAGGGGACCACCGCTGTGGCACTGACCAGTTCTATTTCTTTAATGGATTGAAGCTTGTCCTTGATCAGCTGGCTATAGGCTGATTTCTCTTCCGCCGGCATGTTTTGAAAATCCAGCTCCAGCAGCCAGGCATCCTCATAACGATAGCCTAAGGGCTGGAAATAATTGCTTAATTTTTTCAGGTTCAATCCCAAACAGAGGAACAGGGCAATAAAGGTCACGAACAGCTGAAGTAACAGGAAAAAATGCTGTTTCTTCCGGTTCATGATCATTTTAAACAGATGTAAAATCATAAGTTGTTTCCTCCTTTCAAGGCATAAATAACATTCATACGGGACATTTTCCAGGCGGGGTAAACTCCTGAGATCAACCCCAGCAACAGGCAGCTGAAAAGACAGAAACCAAATACCCGCCAGCTGATGATAAAGCTGTCGGTCGGCATTTTGAATAAAGGATCGAATGTATTGATGAAATGTACCAATAACTGTGAGGCATATACCGATAAACCCAATCCTATCAATCCGCCGATTAAGGTGATGATGATGTTTTCAATAACCAGCTGATTCACCAGGTTTCCGGAAGTTGCACCAAAGGATTTACGTACGCCGATTTCCTCAGCACGCTCACCAATTCGGGTTACGTTAATGTTCACCAGGCTAATTGCAGGAATCAACATGAAAAGGACGAGTATAATGCCCACCACAATTGCAGTTTTCCCATATTCAGGCTCATCATCATTAAAAGAACTGCTTTTAGAGAATTGCTCCAGCGAAGTAAAGGCATGTACTTTTACAGAATCAACAGCCGAAACGGTATTCTTTATGTTCATTCGGGACCTTAGCTCTGCACGTACCTTTCTTAAATCATTTGTTTTTGCCAGCAGCATGGCATTATAGGTTCCTTCCACCGCTTTATCTGTCAGTTGAATATTGATGTCGGTGGTGTAGGGAACATAGACATCCGAATAGACTTTGCTGAAGGGGGAGGCTGATTTTACAACACCAATTACGGTATACCTGAGGCCTTGAATCGGGAATGTTTTGCCCAATGCATCGTGTTCGTTAAAGAAATAGGCCTTTGTTTTTTCGCTGATCACGGCTACCCGGGCACCATTTTTCACTTCATTGAGGTGGAACGCTTTTCCTTCAGTAAATTCAAAATCTGTTATTTTCCAGAAGTTCTCATCCGTGAATTTCAGGACATGTCCGGTGGTTTTTCCGTTGAGAAAGGAGATGAACTCCCTGCTCGTAAAATAGGAGATCGTTTCGGTACTCTGCAGGTTGCGGATGTTTTTTTGAAGGAAGCTGAGGCTTGGTATGGCATCTGTCTTTTTCCCGTCTTTATAGAGGGATACCTTATCTAAGATCAACGTCCTTTCGCGGTTGATTTCCGGTGGATTGGCGCTGATAATCTGATCGATAAAGGAAGCAAATACCGTGATGACCATAATGGTCAGGCTGATTCCCAGCAGGGTGAGTGCGGTATAATACTTCTTGCGGAGCATTACTTTAAAAGTGAGTTTTATATAGTTTTTTAGCATGATATTTAAGTTTGCACTGGTTAGCTTACCTGTTGTCCGTCAAAGAAGTGGATGACGCGTTGCGTTTTTTTAGCCATTAGCTCATCATGGGTAACCATGACGATGGTGGTGCCATCCGTTTTGTTCAGATGGAGCATTAAGTTCATGACCTCTTCACCCATCGCACTGTCTAGGTTTCCGGTAGGCTCATCTGCAAGTATGATTTCGGGATTTCCGATAATGGCACGGGCAATGGCTACACGCTGGCGCTGTCCGCCTGAAAGCTGATTGGGGTAATGTTTGGTCCGGGCACTTAAGCCTACTTTTTCGAGTGCCTCCAAAGCTCTTTTTCGTCGCTCAGTACCTGAAATCCCCTTACGATAGAGTAGTGGAAGTTCCACGTTGTCTATCACCGAAAGGTCATTGATCAGGTGATAACTTTGAAAGATAAATCCGAGCTTCAGGTTTCTGAAGAGCGCGAGCTTTTTGCGGCTCAGGGCAGTTACCTGCTGGTCATCCATGACAATAGACCCCCGGGTAGGGGCATCTAATAATCCCATGATGTTCAATAAGGTGCTTTTTCCGCAACCCGAAGGTCCCATAATGGCTACAAATTCCCCTTTGTTTATGTTGAGGTTTATATTGTTAAGGGCAATCGTTTCTATGGTTTTGGTACGGTAAACTTTTTCTATGTTCGATAAATGTATCATCTCAGTTGGGTTTAGGGATTTGTGAGGTTATTCGGTCTAAATGTCACCATTAATTTTTCGTTTTTACCGGTTAAAGTAAGGAGCGGGCTCCATAAGCCCCGGTTTTTTAGGATTGTTTGATTTCTGATCATATTTTTTTGTGGGTTACAAAGTCATAAAGTGTGAGTACCCGGACATTGAAATAGGCATTCCAGAAGCTTTTCAATGAAAAGATATAGTCCCGGCGTGCCTGATCCTTTTCCTGCAGGGCGATGTTCAGGTCGGTGATGCTCAGGTCATTAAGAAAATACCTTTTCTTTGCGATTTCAAAGCGTTCATTCGCAGTCAGGTCTGCCTCTGCATTGGTTTGCATTTGTTCTTTGATCATATTCAGTTGTCTGAGTGTGGTGTAAATTTCCTGTTCGAAGTCTATTTGGGCCTGTTTAACCCTTGCCCCAACGAGTTTCCGGTTTGATTGTGCCGTTTTAATTCTGGAAGCAGAGCGACCCCAGTCTAGGATAGGGACTTGAAAGCCCAAACGTATTTCCTGCTGGTCTTTTGGGCTGCTGTAAATTCCCGGGAGTTGGCTGGCCACATTTGTAAGGCCGAAGCTTCCGAAAAGGTTCACTTTTAACCCATTTTCACCCTTTGCTTTTGCGATCTCTTTATCCGCTTCCAGCAAGGCCCGTTTAAATTCAATGGCTTTCTGACGGTTGTCTTTTGCTTGCTTAACCGCAATTTCTTTATCCACTTCCAGGCTCAGCAAATTCTCGGGAAGGATTAGCTGAATATGGTTTGCAGCAGAAAAGCCGATAAAGGATTTCAATTGAAGGTCTGAGGTTTCTGCATCTACATTTGCCTGGGCCACTGCTTTTCTTGCATTTAATACACCGAGCTTCAGTCGCAGCAGCTCGTCTTTTGATAACCTTCCCAGGGATGCTTTTCCCTCTCCGATTTTATAAATGGTTTCGTTGTTTGACAGGTTTTTGGCCGCGATATCTCTATTGATCTGTGCAATAAGCAGGCTGAAGAATAGTTCTGATGCATCCCGGCCAACGACTTCCATATCTTCTCTATATTTTTTCAATGATTCCTCATAGCGCAGGGGTTCGATTTTCTTATCCCAGGCCAGGGCATTGAAGGCAAATAGGGGTTGGTTTAAACCGATCACAAAAGGATTTCCATTATACCGGGTTTGCCTGCGGTCGAAATCTGAAAACCGCAATACATTAGACTTCAGGAACAATTGTCCGCCTGTTAAACCGATATTTTGTGTCAGCCCTAAATTCAATTGTGAATTGTCGTTGGTCACGGGCTTAAACTCCACTGTTCCGTCGGGCTGTATGACGGGGATATTGGTCTTGCTATACTGAGGCAATGTCCCGTCCAGTACTAACTGCGGACTATAATTCGATTTAAAGGTTTTGTATTGCCAATACTGGTTTTCGCGGATCGTGGTTGCCTGTACGGCGGCGGTGGAATGTTCCCTTGCAATCAGGATGACATCATTCAGGTTTAGTTTTACCGTATCGCCGGGCGTCTGGCTTTCCGCAAGTGCAGGTATAAGGATCTGGGCAAGGAATAATATTGACTTGAACATGGCTGTATTTTTGTTTAGCATTGATTATTTTACCTTGACTTTTTTGAGGTGGATAAAATCCTGCATTTCCGAAATAATGACGGTTTCACCGGCTTTAATACCAGATCGGATCTCTATATAATCTGAATTGCTTTCCCCGATTTTGACCTTACGTGACAAGGCGTTTTTACCTTCCAGTACAAACACGTTTTGTTCTTCAGAGCCATTAAAGGCAGGGCCATTTTTTACCCTTATGGTGTGCTCCTTATAGGAGGTGATGACAAAAACGTCGGCCTTTAAATTGGCGCGCAGCAGCTTTGAATTCTTGTTGATCAAGCTGATAGAGAACTTTACGGTGCCATTTTCCACTGCCGGCTGTACGTTACTGATGTTGCCGCGCAGGTCGGTTTTGTTGATCCTTACGATGGCAGTCCTGCCTGCTTTTACTTCATCGGCATAGGTGTCGGAAATACTTGCCTCGACTTTAAAACTGCTTAGATCTGCAATACGTACCAATTCTTCGCCTTCGGTAATTTCTGCCCCGATTTTATTGTTAACCCAGGTAATCACACCGTTTCTTGGTGAAAAAATAGCGGCATTTTTCAGTTTGTCACTGATCCCTTTAATGTCCTTTTCACGAATGTTGATTTCATAGCCCAGACTTTTCAGATCGGCCTGCATGATGGCTTTCTGATTATCAATCTGGTTTTTGATTTGTGTCAGTTCCATTTGGGCAACCTTCAATGTCAATCGGGCCTGCTTTACGTTTTCGTCGGTACTTCCGCCGATACCCAAAAGCGATTGTTCATGCGCCAGTGCCGTTTCCAGGCTGCTGATTTTCATTTCTTTAATGGCGTACTGTGTCTTTAATTCATCAAGGCTTTTTTGAAGTCCAAGCGACAACTGGTTTATTTTATTACGGTTTACATGCTGTTCCTCATTTAATTTTTCAAATGCGAGCAGGGAAGATTCTTTGTTCAGCCGCAAAATAGATTGCCCGGTAAGGACTTTTTCACCGGCATTAAACATCACCTGCTCAATTTTGGCACTTACCGGAGAGCTGATCGTAACTTCATACTCCGGCGTAATAATGCCCGATGCGGGAACAGTGGCTTCGATCACACCTGATTCCGCAATTGAGGTGCTGAACGCATTGCGCCTGACGGAAGGTTGGACGATATTTTTAAATTGCATAAAGCCAAGAGCGATTGCAATCAGGATAATCAGGCCAAAGAGGTATATCCTGGTTCTGCGCCTGGCTTGTTGTTCGGGTGAAATTTCACGATCCATATTTTAATAATTTGGATCCTGTATTTCAAGCGAAATGCCAGAAATAAATCGCTGTTAATGAGGTTGTTGTGGTTTTTGGCTAAAATTCAATTGTTCAATTGTGGACACTGTGTTTTAAACTGAACGGAGGGTTACAGCTTGCAGTGCGGCCTATCGGAATTGATCAGTGGTTTAATGAATGTGCATTGTGTATATAGGGAAAAGAATTTAGCGTCATTTCCTCCTGGCTTCAATGGCGTAGACCATCGGTATTTTATCGTCCAAATGTTCGATTCTATATTTTTTAGGTTCAAACTCGACGGTCCTGTTAAAACAGTTGTATGGTGAATAATCGAATTCCTGGAAATCGCTGATCTCAAGTTCATTCGTGATTAAACCAGTGATCACCTCAGCCATGCTATGGTTCCAGCAAACATACTCCTGTGTAATTTCGGCATTCCGGTCTGCATAGGTTCCGCTTTCGGTTTCGACAATCGGGCCTGAATTAAAGTAATTGTAGGCAATGGTCTCGAAATTATCGTCAAACATCCATACCAGGGGATGGAATTCCACAAATATGAACCTTCCCCCGGGTTTCAGGTAATTCGAGATGAGTTTTCCCCACTGCCGGAGATCAGGCAGCCAGGTTATTGTTCCATAACTTGTGAAAACGATATCAAATTTTTGGTCTAAATGCCTGGGCAGGTCGTAAATGTCGCAACAAATGAAAGTGGCATTGGAGTTCATCTGACCGGCGATGCGTTTTGCATTTTCAATGGCTTTATCTGAAAGGTCAACTCCGGTAACTTCCGCTCCAAGTTTGCTTAACGAAATGGTATCCTGACCAAAGTGGCATTGTAAATGTAGAATTGATTTCCCTTCAATATTGCCCAATAGATTTAACTCAATGTCATTGAGCGAAGATTTTCCTTTTAAAAAATGATCAAGGTCGTAGAATGCTGATTTTAAATGGGTATCCGTTCTGTTATTCCAGGATTGTTTATTGATCGCCAGGTAATTGATATCAGTCATGATTTTTGTTTTATAAGGGACATTGAATTTAGTTTGCAGTTTTCAACTGAAGGCGAAGTTGTGCTTCAGGAAATGCTGCAGGAACCGATTTTCTAAATTATATTATATTTTTATAATTTTAAAATAATTATTTCAGTATTATCAGTGCTTTTTGCACCGACATGACCAGTCACCTGCACTTTCCCTGCTGTACTACAAACTTGTAAAGTACAATGAGAACTTAAACAGATCGCTTTTGGAATAGTTTGTAATGAGCTGAACACGGCTTTTTTACGACCGCTGAACAAAAATGAACCGCTGGCGGTTAAAGCCGGTATGATCAAATATGTTGTAAAATAAGAAACAGGAATTAATAGTCTTCCAGGCCCAGCAGGAATTTCTGCACTAACTTCATCAACTCCGGATCTTCCTCTTCATCAGTGTTGCTGTTTCCAAAAACGTCATTCAGCGTTTTCATGGACGATAAGCTCTTTCCATCCTGACGGACAAATTTTTTCTTCTCCTTCCCAAAAATATCTGTGGTGGTTTTTATCGTCGCAATGGTTTGTCCTTTGCTATTGCGAATGGCGATGCTTTCATGGTTGAAAATATCTTTGGATTTCCTGACCGAACCGATGCGCTCCCCCTTAGGACCAGTCACCTCTTTCGTTTCTCTGCCAAATGTATCGGTTGATGTTTTTATCTTAGCGGTTGTTCCTCCCTTTGCATTGAGAATTAACAGGGTTTTGTTCCCAAAAATGTCGGTAGTGTTTTTTATGGAACTCTTACGCGCTCCCCGGGCATCGCTGATGCTTTTCGTTTCATTTCCGAAAACATCTGTGGAAGTTTTTATTCTCGTGGTGGCCTGTCCCTTTCCATCATAAATTTCTACGGTCTCGCTCCCGAAAATATCAGTTGATTTTTTGGAGGATTTGATCTTCTCCCCATTTGGCCCTGTGACCGTTTTTTTCTTGTTCCCAAAAAAATCGGTAGAATGGGTAACGATAGCGCTGACCCTGCCATCCGGGCCCTTGTAGGTCTCCACAGTATCTCCAAAAATATTTACTTTTTTTGAGACGCTGTGATTCTGAGCATTGGCGGTCAGCGTAGCGGTTAAAAGCATAGGTAGAAGAAACAGTTTCATTTTCATAGGGCTAACACAGATATTATTCCGGCTAAGATACAATTTGAGACCTCAATAGCAGGAGGCCTCAGCAGATTTTGGATGTCTTTTTCAAATAAATAACATTTAAATGTGCTATCGATTGTGTAGCGATTTAAGGGAGACTTTCGAAAATAAATAGCTAAATTAAAGTAACCAAACATTTCCGTCCTATGAAATAGAAACCCAGACCAACGAAAGGGCGCTTAAACCGCCAAAAAATTCAACCTAAACCAAACCATATGAAACCACTGTACATTAAATGCCTCAGCGTTTTGCTGTTTTGTTTCTTAGCACTTTCTACATTTGCTCAGAACACCATCAAAGGAAAAATAACCGATCAGTCCGGACAACCCGTTCCAGGGGTAAGCGTCACGGAAAAAGGCAGCAGGAACGCCACATCAAGTGACGCGAATGGTGCTTTTTCTATTAATGTTAAACAAGGAAGTACTTTAATTTTCAGCTCCGTGGGCTTAATCTCCAAAGAAGTGATCGTTGGGGCATCGGCTACGTTGAATGTAACACTGAATGAAGACGCCCAGTCTTTAGGCGAAGTGGTGGTGACAGCCCTGGGGATAAAAAAGGAAAAGCGGAACCTGGGTTATGCCATTACGGAGATCAAGGGCTCAGACCTTTCCAGTACGAATGAAGTTAATCCTATAAATGCTTTGCAGGGGAAGGCTACAGGGGTGAGTATCGATCAAAGTGCGGGTGGCCTGGCTGGAAACGCCAGAATCCTCATCAGGGGAAATTCTACGTTTGGCACCAACAATCAGCCTATTTTTGTAGTGGACGGGGTGATTATTGATAACGACGTTTCAACCGGGGCAAGGGATTTCGGGAACGACATTAAGAACCTGAATATGGACGATTTTGAGAGTGTATCTATCTTAAAGGGGTCCTCCGCTGCTGCATTATATGGCCTGAGGGCAATAAATGGGGTGGTCTTGATCACCACTAAAAAAGGAAAACTAAATAAGGGCCTGGGCATCTCAGTATCCCAGTCTTTCAACATTCAGCAGCCCTACAGAGGGCCGGATTTTCAAAATGAGTTTGGTGGGGGTACGGTAGGTAATTTCTTTACAGATACCAGAGATCCGGGCTATAAAACCGGTCAGGATTGGGAAACTAAAGTTTTTCCCACAAACGCGGGCGGACAACCCTATATTGATCCTCAGAAAAACCGGGAACTGGAAAACTGGGGACCGCGCTTTGCAAACCAACAGGTGTTGAACTATGATGGCACGATGACTACCTATAAGGCAGTGCCCAATAATTACCTGGATGCTTTTCAAACGGGTAAAGGATACCTGACAAATATTGCCATTGATGGAGGTACGGAAAAGGCAACTTTTAGGTTCTCCTATTCCCGCAACCAGTCGGAAGGCTTTAACCTGAGAAATAAGCTGAATAAGAATGCGTTTTCCCTGAGGTCTACCTATAAAATCAATGATGCAATTAATGTGGATGCCGGCGTGGATTATTCCGCACTTCGTGGTGAAAATCCGCCTAACCTGGGCCTGAATAATTATATCTGGATCTTTCCGAGAAATTACGACACAAAATACTGGATGCAACAGGCAAAATATACCAGCAGCCTGGGTGGCGTGCCTAAAGTATATGATCCTGCAGAAACCAATTTTGTCCCGGGAGCGGATTACTGGTTCAGGTTATTTGAAAATAACTATTATCAGAACGAACAAATGGTTCGGGGCCGGTTAACGATCAATGCAAAGCTTAAAGACTGGGTGAGTGTACAGGCAGAAGGTAATTTTATCAACCTGAATACTAAAAATGAAAGTAAGGAATTAGGACAGGGATATAATTTTACGGGTTCTGATAATGTAAGCGGAGGCAGGTATCAGTTGATACAAAAAAATAAACAGAGCTATTTTTTGAAAATGATGGCCATGTTTAATAAAGAAATCACTAAGGATTTCAGCTTTAACGGATTTGTAGGGGGAGAAATTCAGGGATATACCCAAACTTTAAGTGATGCGCAGACAGATGGGGGATTGGTTTTTCCGGCCAATTATTTCCTGGACAACTCGAGAAAACCACAAATTTCGACAGGAGGGACGGGGGCCAGAAAAACATTCAATTCCATTTATGCCAGTGCCGACTTCTCCTATAAAAATCAATTGTACCTGCAGGCGACTTATCGGGGCGACTGGTCCTCGGCTTTAGTCTACACCAATGGAACCGGAAATCCGTTTTTTAGCTATCCGGCCGTAAGTTTATCCTGGATATTTTCGGAAACATTTAAGCTGCCGCAATGGTTTAGCTTTGGTAAGTTAAGGAGCAATTTAACCGTGCTGGGTGGTGATGTTGATGCTTTTGTAATCAATCCCGGATATCGCCTGACCGGATTTTCTACCGCTGGCGGAAATAACAACCCGATGCTTACCTATCTGGTTGATGCAAACGGACAGAGCTTCGCGATTGATAAAAATATCAAGCCTTTACGTAAAATAGGTAAAGAGATCGGGGCAGAACTGAAGTTCTTTAAAAACAGGTTGGGGCTGGATGCCACGTATTATATCGACAATAATAAAAACCAGGGGACTTATATCCCTGCCGCACCGGAGACGGGGGTAAATAATATTTTGGTAAATGCCGGGAATATTCAAAATTCAGGGATAGAGCTGAGCCTGACAGGAACTCCTGTTAAAACGGGTAATTTTGAATGGAACACGACCTTAACCTATTCCCGCAACCGGAACAAGATCATCGCACTTTATGGTGATATCGATTATTACGCTTTACAGAATGAAGGGGATGCCAACAACGACCAGATTCCATTTGCAAAAGTTGGTGGTGCCTATGGGATCATCCGCACTAAGATTCATTCCAAAAGTTTTCAGGCTACCGATGCCAATGGAAATCCGGTTGCAAGTCCTAATAACGGTAAAACCGTTTTGGCCTGGCGCTCTGATGCCCGTGCAGCCTTTCCGCAACGGAGTAACGAATGGCAGGATGTGGGGGATATCAACGCGAAATTCCGCAGCAGCATAGACAATACTTTCCGTTATAAAGGTTTCTCGCTGAATATTTTGGTAGATGCCAAAGTTGGCGGAGACATGGTGGTCACTTCTCAGCGTTATGGCACACATACGGGGATTTTTGAAAGCTCGCTGCAAGGCAGGGATAAAGACCATGGAGGGATCGTATGGACAAGTAAATATGATGGAAAAACCTATGATGACGGAATTATTCCGGATGGGGTTTTTGACAATGGACAAACGGTTACACAGGCAGATAAATCCATTGTGAATGTAGGAGGAATGACTTATCGGGAGGCCTATGAAAAAGGCTTCGTTGAACCTACCCATTTGCCGCAATACAATTACCGTTTGGGTTCTTTCTCTACTGCCGTAGGTGATTATTGGGTGGTAGAAAATTCCTGGGTATCGTTGAGGCAGGTCGCTTTAAATTATCAGTTTTCCCAGGCTTTTGCAGCTAAACTGAAGCTAAATAATCTGGGCATCAGCCTCATTGGAAGAGATCTTTTCTATCTGTACAACTCTTTGCCAAACCACATCAACCCGGCCTCAAACAGCACCACCAAGACATCGGTGAACCGGGAAGATGGCTTTGTGCCTCCTATGACGCGCTATTTTGGCCTGACACTAAAAGCTGGATTTTAATTTATCATTCTAAAAAAAAGGTTATGAACCACATCAATCATATCACCAATAAACTGGTCATCGTTTTACTGTCCGGTTTTATTTTATGCAATGTCTCCTGTAAAAAGAACTTTGCAGAAACGAATACCAATCCAAGTGTAGTTACCAAACCGGATATCAATGCGCTGTTCAGCTATTCTGTAGAAAACCTGGAAAGTTACCAGGGTACAGAATGGGTTTGGGAAAATCTCGAGCAATTGCTGCGCTATACCCAGCACCTGACCACTGATCCCTATGAATTATCTACCAATATAAACAGCCGCTACCGGACCTATTACAATGGCATTCTGCCGAACCTTTTTGCAATCAGAAATGAGGTAGCCACGAAAGGGGACAAAGAACGTTATAAAAACATCAACGCGGTTACGTATATCGTCCAGATTTTACACGGCTTGAAAGTGACGGATATGAATGGCTCGATCCCTTATCTTCAGGCGATACAAGGCCGGACGGACAACAACTTTAAACCTGTGTACGATAACCAGAAAACATTGTACGATACCTGGCTCAAGGAACTCGATGCTGCATTGGCTGATTTAAAAGCAGGAGGGAGCGATCAGGTAAATTTTGGTTCTGCAGACTTCTTCTACAAGAATAACTGGTCCAGCTGGGCAAAACTGGCGAATACACTGAAGCTCCGGATTGCCGTGCGTTACGAGAAACAGGATGTAGAAATCAGCAAAAGGATTTTTAAAGAGGTGATGACAGATGCAGCAGGGCCAATTGATAATGATGACCTGGCACAATTTGTTTACGATAAACCGGAGCACAATCCTATCGGGAATGACATCGATTACAGAAGTCCGAGATTTGGGACATCCTCGATTGTCAATTTTCTGAAAGCAAACAATGATCCCCGCCTGAAAATTTATTTCAGTCCGAATGAACTGCTGGGCAACTTTAAGGATGTGCTCATTGCGAACGGCAAAACCCTTCCTTCTTTTATCAATTTAAATGATCCTTTGATCATGTATCAGGGAGGTCCCGCCGACTGGACTACGGATCCTGCGGTAGCCACCTATTATAAGAACCCTTTTCCGGTAAACGCATCGGTTTCTTATAAACTGATGAGCACCATCAATAAGAAGTTTTTTGCACCACGCTATGGCAGCAATACCACCGGAAAGCTGCTGGATTATATGGTTACTTATGCGGAAACCTGTTTTTATATCGCAGAATTTATTCAAAAGGGCTATGGTGCCGGGTTTGACACGAAAGGGACTGCCGAAGACTGGTATAAGAAAGGGGTCACTTCTTCCATAAAAACGATGAATAAGATCGCGGTCAATGCCGTTTCTACGACCGGATTTGAAGGTAGCGGAGATGCCGAAATAGCGGCTTATCTGAACCAGCCGGGCATTAAATTTAACGGAAGTAACGACCTGGAAAGAATTTACATTCAGGAATACCTTAATTTTTACCGCTTGGCAAATGAAGCTTTTACTTTTTGCAGAAGAACGGGTTATCCAAAAAATAATTCGGCCTACTACGCAAGAAATACCTGGAACGAGCCCATTCCAAGAAGGTATGCCCTGGATGAACCACCAGTGGGTACCAACAATGAGAACTGGCTTAAAGCACAGCAAGAACAGGGATTTACACCAGGAAACAAGGAATTACAGGTCCTGAGCAGCCAGCGTTTATGGTTTGATAAAAACAGTCCGAATTTCGGTGCCGGAAATTAACGGGGGATTTACGCAAGCTGAAGAACTGACCTCTTGAATAAATCAGGATGATAAAGGCAATGGTCAGTATTGCCTTTATTAAAATGTAATGTAATTGATCAAACCAATGTAAGCAGGGACGCTGTCAATGATGAAACCCAAAAGCTTCGCTAAAATAATAAAAACGGACATTCCTAACAGGTAGCAAAGCAGTACTTTTAGATAGCTTTTTACTTTCTTTTGATCGAAAAACCGTCCGATTGCCCATACGCAATAGAGGACGCTTGTTAGGTCCGAAATGGCCTTCACTTTTAATTTGGTCAATCCTTCGAAAACTGCAAAAACAGAAGATACCAGCATTCCCATCCCCATCACAAAACACAGGAGGATTAGTATTTCGAAAAAATTATAGCCGCTCTTTCCGAAAAACAGTTTTAGCCAAAAGGCGATAAACAGGCCCATGATGATATTTGCATAACCATAATGATTTTGAATCCAGTGGGAAATGTAAGCTGTTGCGCCTTTTTGTGTGTACTGATGGCCAACGTATCCTTCTTCAATATGAAAGAAATGATCGATCATGCTGTATATTAAAGAGCAGACGATGATAAATATAATTGGCTTTACCAACCGGCTTCTGTTCGCTGTAATGAATTCTTTTATGCTTTGCCCGGGTCTGATGAGTAGCTCTTTTACGGTATATAAGATGCCCTTTTCAAAATGTAGGATGTGCTGAATTTCGTGCAGGATATAATGTTTGTCAACTCTTTTAGTCTTTAGCGGCTGACCGCAATTGCAGCAAAAATTACCATCGACAGGCTTTTTGCAGTTTAGGCAATTCGTTGTGGTCATGACCAGATCAGGGTTCATCATCATACAAGGATTGGTTTTTGCAAAAGTCAAAACAAAAATATTCTCAAAGACTACACTTTAGTGTAAATTTACTTCCTGATCATCCTGGCAAATGAAGAACAACATCAATTCAAGCCTGCTTACTAAGAATAACGTAGGGAAAATTTCAGACGAAGACCGCCTTCTTCAGAAGGACTATTTAGAAGCCGTAAAATCTTTTGCGCGGTTAACGTACGAAAGCGTATATGTGATTGATTATGAGAAGATGGCTTTTGAGTACGTTTCAGAAAATCCATTGTTTTTAGGTGGATATTCTGCTCAGACCGTATTGAAACTGGGTTATGAGTTCTATTTCAGGAATGTACTTCAAGAGGATTTGGAATTGTTGAGTCTGATCAATAATGCAGGATTTGACTTTTTCGAAAAGTTGCCGGCAGAAGAGAAAAAGCAGTATAGCATCACCTATGATTTCCATTTGGTGCGTAAAGATGGGATTCCTGTGCTGATCAATCATAAACTTACCCCCTTGTTTCTGACCAGCGAGGGAAAGATGTGGAAGGCGATGTGTGTCGTTTCTATTTCGCATCATAAAAATGCGGGCAATATTCGTATCTATAAACAGGGCACTAATGAAATTTGGGAGCTGGATCTGACAAGCCATATCTGGCGCAAGTCGGAGAAACCAAGACTCACAAAAAGGGAGACGGAAATATTGCTGTTGTATGCACAAGGGCTGACGATCAAAGAGGTTGCGGATAAAATATTTGTCGCTCCTGATACGGTTAAATACTACAGAAGGCGAATCTTTGAGCGTCTGGGGGTAGACAATATTGTCGAAGCACTCTCTTATGCGGTGAACAGCAAAATTATCTGATTTGAAAGGAAAGCAAAACCCCTGCTAACCGTTGATTGCAGGGGCCGCTGAGGGGAATTGATTGTATTATAAGTTTAAGGGTTTGATGTCACCTTTGGCGGTAATAATATAGTATCTGTTGTTCTTAACAATGGTGTTTTTTGGCAATTGGTCTTCTTTCAGTTTGATGTTAACCCTAAGTTCGTAAAAGAGCTGGATGGTTGGTTCAACCACATCGGCATTGAAGATAAACTGATGCTCGTTTGGCACTACGCTGTTATAATATTGAGTGGTGTTTTTTGCAAGATCGTTTACTTCATCTTTCTGGCCCGGGTTGATACTTGCTTTAGCATAGGCCTGGTAATTTCTATAATTTTCCATCGGATAGGAGGTACTGAATCCTTCCTGCAGCGTTTTCTCTTTTTTGTTCAGGTCTGTATTCATCATCAGCGAATAACTGCCCAGTTGCACTTTAAGCTGTTCCAATGCTCTTTTCTGCATTTGCGTTCTAATCAGGTCGTAATTACTGCTGATGTAATTTACCTTTACGAGGTCGTAAATTTCATATTTACTACAAATTGCGAGGATCAGGTCTAAATCACTGTTGTTGTTATATTTCACGATGATGTTCTTTCTCAATTCGAATCCGCTGGGTGTTTCGTTGTACGTTTTCGGATTAAAAATCTTTTTTTCTACGGTATAGCCATAGGTTGGTACAAAAGAAATCATGTCAATGGCTATACTGATCTGTTGATTTATCGTCTTCAGTTCATTTGTCACGTTTTTAATTCTTTCCTGGATTAAACCGGTTGCCTCTTCGGCGGTTTTGCCCAATTGTAAAACACTAAATGTGGCAATTTGCGAAGTAGCCTTCTCGTTGTAAATGCCTTTAATGGTAATGGTCATTTCTTCAGGATTGCTGGTTGTGGTTTGAATGGCGCTGATCCGTTTGCTTTTGTAATCGTTGCTGCCATAGTTGGCATTGCCACTGTGTTGTGCCAGTGCACAATTGAAAAATGCGGTAACCAATGTTGTGGTTGTTAACATGAATGTTCTCATTGCTGTATGTTTAATTTTCTGAGGCAATATTACATTTGCGTTTAAACATAGCTTTAGCAAACTAACTGGCAGTTTACTGTAAATATTTTAAGTAAATTTACAGTGCTTTTACAGCACATTTGCTGTGGTTTATAGCTGCATTCCCCTAATTTTGACGCTATCGATATATGACCGAACTAGATACTTTTAAGCGATTGAAAGAAATGGTGCTTTTGAAATACCAGGAACACTATCCTTTTTTTCGGGGAACCTGGAGTAGCTTTAGTTCGCAGGATATCCAAAATCTGATTGGCTTAATTGAACAGGAATGCAAGCAATCTATCAGTGAGAAATGGATTTACACCCATTTGAAACCTGATGTAAATGAGAAAATTCCCAGGAAAGGGATGTTAGATATCCTTGCCATATTTGTAGGTCTTTCCAGCTGGGATGAGCTCTTGTTTCGGGATAAGCAGCCTGAGGAAGAAATACCTCCAGCTAAAGTTAATTTTAAGATGATCTGCGGAATCGCTTTGCTGGTCATTATGGTACTTGCTGCTGTTTGGTACCTGAAATTTTATGAGAAAGCAGCTTCCGGACAACAAACGATCGAGCTGAAAAATGAATTTACCAATAAAAAGGTGAAGAGCGATGAAGTAAAGGTTTTTAAAGTTCAGGGTACGGCGAAGCAGGTTTTAACTGTAAAAGATGGCAGGGTTCATGTCGACAATTCCTCTGGTAAAAATTACAACATAGAAATTACCAGTCCCTTTTATAAAAAGAAGGTCATCAGTTTTGCAGCCGCGAAAGTTAAAGATACAGTTCCGGCAACAGTGGATTTAAAGCCAGATGACTATGCAATGATGCTGAAGGCATTTATGCTGTCGGACATCAAAGACTGGGAAACCCGAAAAGCACAGCTCAACAAAATCCTTTCAGATGATCTGGAGGTACTCATCATGCTGAGAGATGATTTGGGTGCTGAATATTTTAACAAAAAAGAGTTTTCCCGGAAACTGATCGTACCAACAGCCAGCTTGAAACAAATGAAAATAATCGAAATTAAGCGCAGGGATACGGGAGAGATTTATTTTATAAGAATTAAACAATAATAAGGTGAACAAAATAATTCTATTGATCATATTGTTGTCTGGGGGCTTATTTGCTACAGCGCAACAGGCGCATACGACGAAAAACACCAGGGGATTAAAAGCTAATTTTTCTGCCCCGGTATTGGCAGCTTATCAGGAAAATGCAAAAACTAAAATCGAAGATTTCTATCAATACCTGCAGCTGCTATCGGATGTTTCCGTTTCAAAAGAGCTGAAAAATGAGATCAGCGCAAACGTGTTTTCCTTGTTTAAAAATAAAGAGGTTTTAATGCAGGACATCGTCTCAAATGGCAAAAATAGCCTGTCACTAGCATTGTTTGTGCTTGAAATAGCAAATACCCCTTCTTTAAAGTTTGAACTGGGAGAAATTACCAGTCAGCAGGTAGGGCCGGACAGCTGGCAAACCACGTATACCGTTGCGGTTTTAAATGATGGTAAAAGGAAAACGTTAAATTTGGCGCAAAGGGTGTACCTGACCAAAGATGTTAAAACATTTGGAGGGAACTCAAAAGAGGTCTGGCAGACATTTTTGGGAGAAATAGAGTGATGTAAAGATGACCTGCTTTAATGACCAATCCTTCTGACATAAAAAAAGGAATATGAATGGCATTCCCCATCGTCTGAATTGTAACAATGCAATTAATTCTGAGGTCAATACTATTGGTCCGTTAGGGCGCAGGTGAATTTTATCATTTGAGAAAGACCGATACTAAAATAATTATGGATATTTTTGTCAGGAAATACAATTCCATTTTGAAGACAGATCTTTTCCTTGTTACGCCTCCTTTTACCCAACTGAATACCCCGTATCCTGCAACTGCCTATATCAAAGGTTTTTTGAACACCAAAGATATTTCTTCAACGCAGGCTGATTTGGGTATTGAGGTCATTCTGGCCTTGTTTTGCAGGAAGGGCCTGGAAAATCTGTTCAGCCATGCTGAAGGATTAAGTCCTCAGCAAAGGAGTTTAAATGCGAAGCGGATTCTTGCTTTAAAAAACGAATACATCAAAACTATTGATGCCGTTATCGCCTTTTTGCAAGGCAAAAACCCAACTCTGGCTTTGCAGATCTGTCAGGAGGACTTTTTGCCGGAAGCATCGCGGTTTGCGGAATTGGAAGAGCTGGATTGGGCATTTGGTGTCATGGGGACGCAGGATAAGGCCAAACACCTGGCCACTTTATACCTGGAGGACATTTCGGACTTTATTATCGAATGTATAGATCCGAATTTTGGCTTTAGCCGTTATGCCGAAAGGTTAGGCAGGAGTGCAAACTCTTTTGATGAGCTTTATGAAGCTTTAAACCAGGAATATACCTATATGGATAAGATCCTGGTTGAAATTTTAGAAGCGAAAATTGCGGTTGTTCAGCCAAAGTTGTTCCTGATTTCGGTTCCCTTTCCGGGGAATTTGTATGCCGCTTTCCGATGCGCGCAATATGTAAAAAAAACGTATCCTGGGATTAAGACCTCCATGGGTGGCGGTTTTCCAAATACAGAACTACGTTCTCTTTCCGATAAAAGGGTCTTTGAATTTTTCGATTACATCTCTCTGGATGATGGGGAATTACCTGTGGAACTGATCTATAACTCGATCGTAAAAGCCGGAGAATTTAACCTGTATAAAAGAACTTTTTTACTGGAAAACGGAGAGGTTGCTTATAAAAATGACACTTTAAGAAGCGATTATAAGCAGGTTGATGTAGGAACGCCGGATTATAGCGATTTGAAACTGGAACAATACATTTCAGTCATAGAAATTGTAAACCCAATGCACCGGATGTGGAGCGATGGGCGCTGGAATAAGCTGACCATGGCGCATGGTTGTTACTGGGGGAAATGCACCTTTTGTGATATTTCTTTGGACTATATCAGAGTATATGAACCTGTTGCCGCTAAACTGATTGTAGACCGGATTGAAGACCTAAGTGAAAAAACGGGTCAGAATGGTTTTCATTTTGTGGACGAGGCAGCACCACCAGCTCTGATGCGGGAAGTGGCCCTGGAAATTTTAAGAAGAAAAATTTCTGTCACCTGGTGGACAAATATCCGGTTTGAGAAAAGCTTTACCAGAGATTTATGCCTGCTGCTTAAAGCATCGGGTTGTATTGCCGTTTCCGGCGGCTTAGAAGTAGCGTCAGATCGCCTGTTAAAGCTAATCGATAAAGGCGTAACCGTTGAACAGGTTGCCCAGGTTACCCGGAACTTTACCGAAGCAGGGGTCCTGGTTCATGCCTATCTGATGTACGGCTATCCGACACAGACCATTCAGGAGACGGTAGACAGCCTGGAAATGGTACGGCAATTGTTTGAAGCAGGGGTGCTTCAATCTGGCTTCTGGCACCAGTTTGCGATGACCGCACACAGTCCGGTTGGCATGTATCCGGAAAAATTCGGGGTGGTCAAAGAAACCGAAGCCATTGGGACCTTTGCCAATAACGACATCAATTACATTGATAAAACAGGAATAGATCACAATAAATTTAGTTTTGGCCTGAAGAAATCGCTTTTCAATTTTATGCATGGCATTTGCTTCGATTATAAACTGCAGGACTGGTTTGATTTTAAGATTCCAAAGACCACGATTGCTCCTGATTTTATTGAAAAAGCAATCAGGGAAGAAAGTAAATTCAATACTAAACCAACGGCTAAAGTGGTTTGGCTGGGAGGGAAGCCGGAAGCAGAAAGTTTTACCAAGTACAAAAAGAACAAGCCTCTGGAAATGACGATTTTAACTTTTCATGATAAAAAGGAAAGCTTCGACATTCAGACCAATAAAAATGAAGGGGAATGGCTCAGTTCCATTTTAGAGAAAATAGCGGTTTCCAACCCCCAGGTGTACACCTTCCAGGATATTAAAGCTGATTTTGAAAGCAGCATGGAACATTTTGAATTGTTTTGGTATTCAGAACCAATTTATAATTTAAGAGATTTCGGCTTATTGGTTCTGTAAATATACAAACATGAAAATCCATCAGAAAATGATTAAAAAGCTCGGCTATACCCTTATTTTTCTTTGCCTGGGAACTTCTCTTTTTGCGCAGCTGCCGGAGGAAATTAAATGGGATCATTTGCTGAAAACCTATCATAGGGACAGCACTGAAATGGTCTTGTCTTTAAATGGCAAACTCTTGCAGGGACAATATAAAGTTCCTTTTGACGAAGGTGGTTTTGCTTTATACACCATTCAAAAAGGATGGATCACGGGTGAAGCTTTCTGGTACTCCCCGGGAGGAAGAATGGAATGTAAACTTCATTATAAAAATGGAGTACGCAACGGTTTAAAAGAAAATTACGACAGTGAGAATAAGGTTTGGTTGCGTCAGGAATATAAAGACGGCAGGCAAGAGGGCTTAAGCGAGATGTATAAAGGGGAAAAGATCCTAAATAAATCGGTCTATAAAGCAGGTAAAAAACATGGCCTGTCTTTAACTTATTCCGGGGATCAGCTAAGTACCGAGGCTTATTATGAAAATGATTTACGAAATGGTCCTTATCGTGTTTTTAATAATGGTAAAATCATAACAGAGAACAATTACAAGGACGATTTGCAAAACGGCTTGTCAACTTCTTACGCTTTGGGCAGAAAGAGTATGGATGCAACCTATGAAAACGGGAAAAGACATGGCGTTTCGCACATGTATAAACCCGATGGAAGTATTCTCTTCGAAAGCTATTACCTCCTGGGAGAAAAGGTAACAAAGGCCGCTTTTGAGGAGTATCAGCAAGGCCACAAAAAATAGTGGGGCTCCTCTACGGTGTTAACAAGGTGATACCGGTTAAATCTGCTTTTCCAGTTCTCAAAAATTCGTAGGTGATCCGGTCTGCCTGACAGTCAATAAATTTTATCCTTTTAAACCTGTTGTTTTTAAAGAAAGTATTGGTCAGCGTTGTATGCTGGAACTTTACCCAGTTAAAGACGCAGTTTTCAAAATAACAATCTTCCAACAGGCCTTCAAAGACGATGTCGTCAATTTGCACATCAATGAAAGAACTTCGGTTCCAAACTGCATTGGCTACTGTGTTTTGCTGAAAGGCACTGGACTTAAAACCCGCACCGCTGAAATCAGCACCGGAGAAATCACAGCTTTTAATATGGCTTTTTAAAAATTCTGCCTCTTTCAGAGAACTGTCCTTAAAGAGGCTGTTGCCCAGGTGAGAACTTTGAATATCGCTGCTGCTAATATCAGAACCGGAAAAGTCACAGCTTCTGACATGGCTTCTTAAAAACCTGGCTTGTTTCAGGGAACTGCCCTTAAATAGATTGTTGTCCAGGCTGGAAGTCTGGATGTTGCTGCCACTGATGTCGGAATTGGAGAAGTCACAGCTATCCAGGTTGTTGCTTTTAAGCAAAAGTCCTGATAAATCTGAACCGGTAAACTTGCAGCGCTGCATATTGGAAGAACTGAATTTCTCATTCAGATTTTTCAAGCCGGAAAAATCGGCATCCACCCAGTTTCCATAAGACATATTCCAGGCAGGTTTTTTTTCCTGCTTAACGGATTTCAGTTCATCGGATTGTTCAAGTAGAGGTTCGGTGGCGCTCAGTTCAAGGGACTCAGACTGTAAACTGTCCGAAAAATAGTTAAGGTCGACATTTAGAATTTCTGCGAGACGGTTAAAAGTGGTGATGTCTGGCATGGATTCTCCACGTTCCCACTTTCCAACTGCCTGCGGACTGATGAACAGGCGTTGGCCAAGCTGTGCCTGGGAGATATTTATTTTCTTTCTAGCATCGGCAATTCTATTGCCAATCATTTTAGTGTTTAACATCATCGGGTCTCCTTATTGCTTATTTCGACAGGACAAAGATATCCGGATAGATTTCCAGAATCAAAAAAACGAAGAAACTTATGGTTGTATTCACGCTACTTATAGTTGTTATGGGCAACGATCAGTAGCGTGGTTCCCTAAATATGCCTATCTTTCGGTATGCAACATCAAGAATTTGAACCTCCTGAAGCACTGCGGGATGTGATAAAGTGTTTTTGGTACAACATAAGGGAGTCCGGAGAACAGGAATCAAGTTTTGAAGTGATCCCCGATGGTTCTGCTGAAATTATTTTTCATTTCGGAGGTAACTGCAGCATTTCCGAAAATGGAGATTTGCAGCCATTGCCCTCGCCTTTTATGATGGGTTTGCTCAATCAGCCTGCTGTTTTTTACTCGAAAAACCGTTTAGAAATCATTGGGGTCAGGTGCTTCCCCTGGACGGTATTCGATTTGCTCGGACTGCCTTCCGGTAAGGACGGGCTGCGGATATTTGAACATCCCATCACCCAGCTTCAACCGGATTTGAGTAAGTTGATGCTTGCGGGGAGGGTAGAGGAAGCGCTGGATCAGGTAAAACAATATTTTCTGGACGCACGGTCGCGGGTGCCTATTGACAGCATGCTCTTCAAAGCGGGGCTTGCGATAAACGAAGCAAAGGGCAGCATACCGGTAAGCCAGGTAGCTGCGGCGGCTCATGCAACGGTCCGTACACTGGAAAGAAACTTCAAGCAATCTTCCGGTTATACAGTTAAAGATGTGTCTGGTCTGATGCGTTTTGAACAGGTACGCAACCGTTTATGGTTTTCTCCGGATTCCAATCTTGCCGGTTTGGCACATGAGCTGGGCTATACAGATCAATCCCACCTCAGCAGGGAATTTAAACGTTATAGTGGCAGCAGCCCTGCTGCATTCGCCCGGAAAGCAAAGAAAGGGAAGGAGCTGCCGGGCAGCAATTTTGTCGCATTTATACAAGCCTAGCCTAAGACTAATCCTGAGTTTTGTGTTTCAATTATTCTATATGAAAACAATACTTAAAGATCCTTTCATCTACGATGTCATCATTTCCGGTGCCGGACCAGTAGGTCTTTTTCTGGCCTGTGAGCTCGCCCTGGCCAAATGTTCGGTGCTGATACTGGAAAAGGCAGAGCATCCTAAATCGCCATTGAAGCAGGTCCCTTTTGGGATCCGGGGGCTTTCGGCACCTACTGTTGAAGCACTTTACCGCCGTGATTTGCTAGATGAGCTGAAGCTACACAAACAGATTAAAACCCCACATACCAGTTCCACTGTACCGGGACAACCATCAGAACCGCAACGTCTGGGCGGACATTTCGCCGGGATTCCGTTCAGCTTTGACAATGTCGATGTTTCACAGTGGAAATACCGCCTTACGAGCGCCACAGCGCCGAGTTTAATTTCTGAAATGGAAGAAATTGAAACCATGCTGACCAGCCGCGCAGAATCCCTGGGTGTATCGATCAAATACGGCTTTGCCATTACTGATTTTGAGCAGCAGGAGGATGGGGTAACCGTTCATTCGGCCGGGCAATATTTCCAGAGTAAATGGCTCGCAGGCTGTGATGGAAGCCGCAGCGTTGTTCGCAAGGCAGGTGGTTTTGAATTTGCCGGTACCGAACCGGAATTTACAGGTTATTCTACTCAGCTTGTTATCGCCGATCCGGAGAAGCTCAGCCCTGGTAGAAATGTGACGCCGGCAGGTATGTACATGTTATCCCGGCCGGATTATCTGATCATGCAGGATTTCGATGCCGGGGTATTTCATCATTCCCGGAAGCCCATCACACTTGAACATGTTCAGGACGTGTTGCGCCGCATCTCGGGCACCGACGTCAGGGTTACCTCGCTTTCTATCGCAACTACCTGGACTGACCGGGCAAGGCAGGCCACAAGCTACCGTAATAAACGGGTCTTTTTAGCAGGCGATGCAGCACATATTCATGCACCACTGGGAGGCCAGGGACTTAACCTTGGGCTGGGTGATGCGATGAACCTGGGCTGGAAACTCGCCGCCGTTATCAAAAATAACGCAGCGGAAAGCTTACTGGATAGTTATGAAGCAGAACGTCACCCAATTGGTGTAAAGGTACTGGATTGGTCCCGCGCGCAGGTGGCCATCATGAAGCCGGACCCGGCTGCCCTTTCATTGTATGCAATTTTTCGTGAACTGATCAATACCCGGGATGGTGCTACCTATTTCGCATCAAGGGTCTGGGGTATTTCCATGCAATATAACCTCCCTGGAGGGCACCCCCTGATTGGCCATAGTGTACCCAACTTTGAGTTGGAAGAGGGGATGACGATTGGAGCGCTCATGCACGACGGGCAGGGGATACTGCTTGATTTCGATGGAAATGCATCACTAAGCGCTGTCGCGGGCAATTATGGCGATCAGATAAAATATGTTTCGGGCCGGGCTAAGGACCAGTTGGGCTTAAGCGCCCTGCTGATACGCCCCGATGGAATTGTTGCCTGGGCTTCCGATCAGAAAGCAGATGATCAGGAAGTTCAAAAGGCCGCGGACAGCTGGTTTGTGCCAACGGAATCCTCATCATTGTAAAACTATTTTAAAAAAAATACGATTTCATCTACCACCAGAGTTCCTTTTTTGACACCTATATAAACAGACCATTAACAATAGTCTCATCAGGATGTTAAAAGAGGAATTTATTAGGGAAACATTACAGCGATATCATGCCGGAAACTGTAGTCCGGAAGAACGACAGATCATTGAAGATTGGTATCAGGAACGATTAAATCAGTCGGACTGGGATTTTATGCCCGCTGAGGAGCCCATAATTGGAGCAAAGATCAAAAACAACATTTACAGGAAGCTGCAGCTTGCCGACCCCGGCACTCAGTCTAAGGGCATTAACCACCGCTGGTTTTTAATCGCAGGTGCGGCGGCCATTTTAGTCTGTGCAGTTACCGCCGCATTTTATTTTAAGCCCTTGCAATCCGGAGATCGTTTGGCGAATAAACCGGAACTGGCTAAAGGTTTAACAAAAGTGCAGCGCCATGCCACCCTGACTTTAGCGAACGGAGAAATTCTGCTGTTGAACGGGGCCACAGGTACTCAGCCATTAAGGCAGGGCGATGCCGAAGTCAAACAAACGGAAAAAGGAAGACTAAGCTACCATGGTTTAAACGATGGCAAGGCAAGTCCTGTCTACAATACCCTGACCACACCAAGAGGAACAACTTATGAATTGCAACTGCCCGATGGGACTAAAATATGGCTCAATGCAGCCTCCTCCATCACTTATCCCACTGCTTTTTCTGGTCCCAGTCGTACGGTTTCAGTAACAGGGGAGGTGTATTTTGAAGTGATGCCCAACGCCGCGAAGCCTTTCCTTGTCAAAACAGCGGCAGCGACGGTAGAGGTTTTGGGAACACATTTTAACGTCAATGCCTATCAGGACGAGCCTGCTATGAAAACAACCTTGCTGGAAGGGAAGGTAAAGGTAACTCAAAACCAGAAAAGCCAGGTGCTGGCACCCGGAGAGCAGGCCAGTGTCTATCCTGAAGGGACAATCACCTTGCTTAAAGACGTAAATGAAGCACAGGTGATGGGCTGGAAAAAGGGAGTTTTTGTACTGGACAAAGTTGATGTCTATACGCTCATGAGGCAGGTGGCACGCTGGTATGATCTTGAAGTGATTTATAAAGGAAAAATTACAGCCCATTATTGGGGTGTGGTATCTCAGGAAATCCCCCCTCAGCAATTGTTTCAGATGCTGGAAAGTACCGGTGCAGCACATTTTAAGCTGGACGGAAATAAAGTCATCGTCTCCCAATAATCAACAACAATAACCAAGGTTTCGTCTTAAATGAAAAACCGCTCCGGGGTCTAGACCGAAGCGGAAATAGGTTTAGGCGAACCAAATTTTACAATCCAATTCAACTGTTTATTTATTAACCTAAACCAAAACAAAGTTATGCAATTCAAATCGATGCTGTTCAGGAAATCTATTTTTCGAACAGCGGTATTTATTTTATTATGCAGCTTCAGTGCTACCTCCGCTGGATTTGCCCAGGTCACGCTGGCCCTGAAAAATACACCGCTGACCAAGGTGTTCAAAGAAATCCAGAAACAAAGCGGCTATGAGTTTCTGGCAAATTATGAAATGCTGGAAAAAGCGGGCAATGTGACTGTAAATGTAAACAAGGTCTCCGCGAAAGAAGCCGTGGAAATCAGTATAAAAGGAAAAGGCCTGGGATACGAGCTAAAACACAAGGTTTTTGTAATTACACCTTTGACTGCCCCGGTCAAGGTCAATACAGCCCCGGCCCAGCTTAGCGTTGAGGGAAAGGTCGTGGATGAAAAATCTGAGCCTTTGCCTGGTGCTACAGTTGTGCTGACCGATCTCAAAAGATCCGTTTCTGCCAATGAAAATGGAAAGTTTGTGCTTCAGGACGTGCAGGCAGGTTATCGCCTGCAAGTGTCCTGCATTGGTTATGAAACCAAAACGCTGACGATTCAGGATTCCAAACCTTTGCTGATCGTGTTACAGGAATCAACGCAAAAACTAAAAGAGGTGGTATTGGTGGGGTATGGACAACAGAAAAAAATCAACCTCACGGGAGCAATTTCTACGGTAACAGAGAAGGAATTGAATGAGAACCATTCCAGCGCCGCAGTTTCAGATATGCTGGCAGGCCGGATTTCAGGTTTATATGTTCAAAAAAGCAGCGGAGCCCCTGGCGCAGGGTCAGACCTGAAAATCCGCGGCCTTAGTACTTTTAACAATTCCAGTCCGCTGGTAGTGGTAGACGGGATCCCGGGCAGAAACATTGACGACCTGAATCCTGCAGATATTCAGGCGGTATCTGTGTTAAAGGATGCAGCAGCGATCGCCGTTTATGGTGCCAGGGCATCAAATGGCGTGATCCTCGTGACGACCAGAAAAGGGGTGTCAGGTAAACCAGAGATTACTTTTGCAAGTAACCTGATTAACCAGGTGCCAACACAGGTTTACAAAAGGGTAAATTCTTATGAATATGCAATGATTCAGAACGAGGCCCTGCAAAATGAAGGTGCCTACAATCCAGCGCTGGGAATGGGCTATACACCTGAACAGCTGCAGTTATTTAAGAATGGCAGCGATCCGGACAGGTACCCCAATACCGATTGGTTTAAAACTTTGACAAAAGCTTCCGTACTGCAAGCCAACTATAACCTCTCGGCTTCAGGCGGAAATGACGATACCCGCTATTTTGTTTCTGTAGGTTACGTTAACAATGCCGGCATCGTGCCTATTGAAGCCTATAAACGCTGGAATTTAAGGAGTAACCTGACGGCCACAATTACGCCCGGATTGAAACTGGACCTGAACCTCGCCGGTATCTTCGTTAAACAAGACGGGCAGGACCTGTATGGCGGCAGTTACATCATGAAACAGATCTATGGGACACCATCGATCCGTGTCAATCAGTTTAGCAATGGGCTATATGCGCAGGTTCCGGAACAAAGGGGGAATGCTTATTTGCAATCTATCGGAAAAGGTGGTTTTAATACGGTTTCAAATAATACTTTTAACTCAACGCTGTCTTTGCAGTACGAACTGCCGGGGATCAAAGGTCTTTTTGCGAAAGGAACTGCAGCTTATGATAAAGGGTATAGCTTTGGCAAAAGCTTCAGCCTGCCTTATGATGTTTATATCATTAATGCAGCAGGTAATTATACCAAAGCTGCTTCCAGTCCGACTAGTCCGTCACTTAGCGAGAGCTTTGGCCAGCCGCAAAGCCTGACATTGGAGGGATCATTGCGTTATGAGCAGGAATATGGTGCGCACCATGTTTCCGGATTGCTTTTGTACACACAAACAGAGTCTACACAAAATAATTTCAGTACACAGCGCAGGGAATTTGTTTCCGGTACTTTGCCGGAGCTGAACCTTGGTGACCCTACACAGACTTCCAATTCAGGAACGGGATCCCAGTCGGCGCGACAAGGATTGGTAGGCCGCTTTACTTACGATTACAATTCCCGGTACCTGCTGGAAATGAACTTCCGTTATGATGGTTCCGATATTTTTCCTCCGGGACACCGCTTTGGTTTCTTTCCTTCATTTTCGGGAGGATGGGTATTGTCTCAGGAACCTTTTTATAAAGAACTCATCAAGGGACTGGACTTTATTAAAATCCGTGGTTCATGGGGGCAATTGGGGAATGACCGGGTAGCGCCTTATCAGTTCTTATCAACCTATAATCTTGTGGGTGCTCCCTATTATGGAGGAGGCTATACCTTTGGCGGTGCAAATCCTGTGTTTTATAAGTCCCTGCAAACCGGTGTCCTGCCAAATCCATCATTTACCTGGGAACGTGCAGTGATGACCAATGTTGGACTGGAAGCCCATTATAAAGGTAAACTGCTGACATTGGAATTCGATTATTTCCGGAAACGTACCAAAGATATTTTAGCTGCTCCGGCACTTCAGGTCCCATCCGTGATTGGTTTAGGATTACCGGATTACAACAATGGAATTGTAGATAACAGTGGTGTTGAGATTACCTTGGGACATCAGAATGCCATTGGTAACTTTACTTATTATGTTCAGGGGAATGTGAGTTTTAACCACAATAAAATTGTTTCTTTTCCGGAATCTATGAGTACGCCGGCCTGGCAGAAAATAACCGGGACATCTGTAGCGAGCTATTCCAGCGTTGATCCTCTGGTTGGCAGATTAGGGTATAGGAGCAATGGGCTTTATCAGAACGCAGCGGGCCTGAGTGCAGGTCCAACCCCTTTATATCATACCGTTGCTCCGGGAGATATCAGTTATATGGATGTGGACAAGGACGGCAGCATCAGTCCGAATGACCGGGTAGTGCTGGGAGAACATTTTTTTCCGGGAACACAATACGGGATTCGCCTGGGCGGAACCTATAAAGGTTTAGAGTTAAATGTGTTAATGCAGGGTTCTGCGAATGTGGAAGCGTATAATTCAACGGTAAACTCCCGTGTAGGATTAAGCGGCAGCAGGCAGTTGTTAGACCACTGGACTCCTGAAAATCCCAATGCAGGTTTCCCAAGGTTGTGGTCCAATTACCAGAACAATGCAGAAGTCTCTGATTATTGGATTGTTAACGCTTCTTATTTAAGACTGAAAAATATTGAGCTCGCCTACAGTTTTCCAAAAGCAATGTTACAAAAGATCGGCGTAAAAGGTTTAAAGGTTTCTGTTTCCGGGAATAACCTGCTGACATTTACAAATTTCAAATTGTTTGACCCTGAAGCTGCGGGACAAATCACAGACCCTTTGATGAAATCTTATTCCGCAGGAATCTCCCTGCAATTGTAAAACATAAAAGTTTAGCTGATATCAAATCGACAAACCATGACAAAATATAATACTTTAACCATAATCCTCTTGTCTTTAGCCCTGTTTTTTATGGGTAGCTGTAAAAAGGATTTTTTAAATAAAGGGCCACTGGATCAATACAGCGATGAAAATGTATGGAAAGACCCGGCGTTGATTAACCGTTTTGTAGCGGATATCTATTCGAACCTCATCACGACCTATGATTACGTAGGGAGTTATAATTCCATCAACCAGGGAATGTTACCGGCAGATATCACCGATGAAGGCAAATCGAACTATTCGGGAAGCAATGCAGACCTGATCAATCAGGGACAGTACAACGCTTCCAGCAATTTGTTCAGCTCTTTTTGGTCTTTGTCAAGTGCGGGCGGGTTTCATCAGAATGGTGCCTATGAGAACATCCGGAAATGCAATACTTTTTTTGCGCATTTGCCGGATATGCCAATTGATGAAGCGATCAAAAAGCAGCTCAGCGCTGAAGTGAGGTTCTTAAGGGCTTACAATTACCAGTTGTTGTATACGATATTCGGCCGCTTTCCCATTATCGATAAGGTGTTATCGGTCACAGACGACCTGAACATTCCGAGAGGAACGGATGAAGCCTGCCGGACATTTATTTTAAATGATCTGGATGCCGCTGCTGCAGCTTTGCCTGTGAGCTATAGTAATAAGGACCTGGGCCGCATCACAAAAGGCGCTGCGCTTGGAATGAAATGTCGCCTGCTGTTAAATGCCAAAGATTATCAGGGCGCTGCGGCTGCCGCAAAAGCGGTGATGGAACTAAATGCTTACCGTTTGTTTCCTGATTATGCCGGAATATTTTTTCCTGAAAATGACGACAATGAGGAGGTGATTTTTAATAAAGAATACGGCAGCAGCCAGAGTGGGCAAACCCATACTCTGGACCTGTATTTGAATTCTTCCTTCTTCACTGGTTTTTATAGTCCGGAGGATGTACCGACACAGAATATGGTAGATCAGTACCTGATGAAGGATGGCTTGCCCTGGGAACAATCTCCGATGTTTGATGCGGCGAAACCTTACGACAACAGGGATCCGCGTTTGCAGGCCAGCATTATTTACGATGGTACAAGCTGGCGGGGAGAAGTGATTGACATGCAGCTGGGTTCTGATTTTAATCCCGCCACAACCATTCCATCGGTTACAGGTTATATGTTTCGTAAATTCCTCAATCCAAAGTATGTGTTTTTTGGAAATAACCTGAATTACCAGAACTGCGTAGTATTGCGTCTGGCAGAGATTTACCTCAACTACGCAGAGTGCCAGCTTAAAATGGGAAATCCGGAAGAAGCCAGGAAATACATCAATCTCTTAAGAAACAGGGTGAAAATGCCGGAAATACAGCCTGGTCAGCTGACATGGGAGAGCTATGTCCGTGAACGGACGGTAGAACTTGCTTTTGAGGGAGAACGCAGGGCGGATATTCGTCGTTGGGATCTGGGGGCTACCTTGCTGGGTGGAACGATCTATGGAATGGGAATCGAAACTGTAAATGGTAAACGTCAGTATACCAGGCAGGTGGTAGAGCAAAGGGTGTTCGATCCGAAGATGTATTATTTTCCGATCCCGCTTTCGGAGCTGCAGAAATATCCTGCAGGGAAAGTGCTGGAACAAAATCCAGGCTGGTAATCCCTAAAAACAGGAACGCTGAACAGGTGGATTCCTAAGCTGCTGATGCGCATCGTCACCCTGAAATAAGTTCGGGAGGACGGGCGCATCCTTTTCAGAGCTGCGCTTTTAGTATTAGGTTGTTCTTGTTTTTTGTTAGTTTTATAAAATATTAATAGGTGAGGGTAAACAATTCATATACTGATAAAGAATTATGTGAATTGCTGAAATGTAACGATGAGTCTGCATTTTCGGCGATATATGATCGTTATTGGGCTAAGGTTTACCGCAATGCAATGCGGATTCTGGGTTGCGAAAGTGATGCAGAAGATGTAGTACAGGAGTTGTTCGAGTCGATCTGGAAACGAAGGGCAACGATGGAAATTCAGGGCGCATTACCAAATTACCTTTTTTCGGCAGCCAGGTATATGGCCATCCGTCTGATTGAGAAAAACCTGGAAAAATCAGGTCATCAGGAATCACTGTCTGAAGCCTTTTCCGGCATTGAAATGCCGGTGGTAGAATCAGAAATGGATACCAAAATGCTACAGGCCAATATAGATCATATTGTAGACAGCCTTCCTTACAAAATGAAAGAGATATTTATTTTGAGCCGTGCGGAACAATTGTCTCACAGAGACATTGCCGAGCGGCTTAATATATCGGAGCAAACAGTAAAAAAACAAGTGTACAATGCGCTGAAACACATCAGGCAGCATTTGGGACCAGCTCCGTTTATTGTTGTACTGACACTGATCTATGCCAGCTCCGAAGTGGGAGTGCTCCTGTAATTACCCCGAATTGTCCATACTTATCCCTGATTGGTCTATCGTTTTTTTTAGCCGTTAAGCCGTACCTTGCAGGTGCTTAATATTTAAATGAAAGAGAAGTCCCCGATTCCGGTTTACCATTTGCACGAGCGCACTGAGCGGAACTTCCAGCTGCTGGTCCTTGATCGTTATCCGGACATTTCGCATTGGAACCAGGCACACCGCGATGACAATTACCTGCTGATGTTTCAGCAATCCGGGGAGAGCACCGTCATTGTGGATTTTCAGGAAATCACCATTTCGGATTGCGCCATCCATTGTATTCTTCCGGGACAGGTACATTACGGTGTCTCTACGCTCCATACTACTGCCTGGGTATTGGCATTGGATCCGACCTGCATCAAAGATGATTTTCGTACCGTGCTGGCCGATTTCGCTATGATGAATAAGCCGGTGCCGCTGCCGGCATCAAAAGGCGAATTGTTCAGGCAGAGCTTTTCATTGCTCCACCGGTTAAATGAACAGACAGGGGAGGACCGGGAAGAGGATACCCTGATGTCCATGCTCGAGGTATGCATTTGCCTGTTTGTGGCTGCCTGTCGGGGCAACAAGCGCCAGATGAGCTCCTCAGCCCTCCGCCCGCAACTGATCACAAGGCAGTTCAGGACACTGCTGCTGCTCAGTTTCCGGGAGATGAAAAGTCCCTCGGAATATGCCGCTGCACTCCATATCTCCGCATCCTACCTCAATGAGGTGGTTAAAGACAGTACAGGTTATCCGGTTAGTTACTGGATCCATCAGGAAATCATTCTCGAAGCTAAACGGATGCTTTTTTATACCAATAGTACGGTTAAAGAGATCTCTCATCTGTTGGGATATACAGACACACCTTATTTTATCCGTCTTTTCAGCAAGATCGCAGGAATCCCTCCGCTTCAGTTCCGAAGCAATTCCCGTAAATAGTCCAGACATTCCTCCGAATGGTTCATTGATTCGCATTGTCCTGCTTCTAACCTTTGTCTTATTCAAAAACAAGACAGAAAATGGAAGAAAAAGCACCCAAAAACAATAGAATGAAATTGCTCATTGGCGCAGTGGTTGTGCTGGCTGTTCTGGCATATGCGGTCAGCGCCTACCTCAATGGCCGCAGCTATGAAACGACCGATAATGCACAGCTCGACGGCGACCTGCTGCCGGTCAGGGCCGGGATAAGCGGTTATGTCTCATCGATCCGTTTCCAAGACAATCAGGAGATCAGGCGCGGGGATACACTGATCGTATTTGATACAGCAGAACGGAAAGCTGAAGTAGAAAGGATCAGTGCTGAGCTGGAAAATGCCAAACTGAATGTTGGTGTTTCCAGGGGCATGGCAGAGGCCAGTTTGCAAAGCGCCAATGCCGCGGTCTTTGAGTCTGAATCAGGTCAGCAGGTGATTCAGTCTGCGCGCTCAAGCTATGATCAGGCACTGGCCGACCTCAGCCGGGCCAAACAGTTACTGGAGATCAGGGCAATGACACAGAATGCTTATGAGCAGCTGCAAACCTCAGCCGACATTGCAAAGGCAACTTACCTCAAAGCAAAAGCACAGATGCGTTCCTCAACCAGCAACTCTTCGGGATTAAAGACAAGGGCGCTCACCGAAGGTAAACAGGTGGTACTGGCGGGAAATGTGATCCTGCAGAAACAAGCGGAACTGGACGCAGCCAAAGCGCAGCTGAAACATGCCTTTATCATTGCCCCGTTTGATGGCATTGTGACCAGACGTATCGTGCAGACGGGGCAATACGTTAGCGCAGGGCAGGCCCTTTGTGCAGTGATCAATCACCACGAGCTTTGGGTCACTGCAAATTTCAAAGAAACGCAGATGAATAAGATCAAGCCAGGGCAGAAGGTAGATATCGCTATTGATGCTTTCCAGGACATCAGGCTGACCGGTACGATTGATTCTTATGGCGGCGCAACCGGGGCCCGTTTTGCATTGGTTCCACCCGACAATTCTACCGGTAACTTCATCAAGATCGCACAGCGGTTCCCGGTAAGGATCAAACTGGACAACCGCTCCGGAAAGGACCAGCTTTATCCCGGTCTGAGTGCATTCGTGAAGGTAAAACTGAATTAATATGGCAGCAGAAATACAATATCCAACCGGGGCCGCCAAATGGATCCTCGTGCTGACCTGTGTGTCCTGTGCAGTAATGGAGCTGATTGACAGTACGATTGTCAACGTTTCACTGAGGGAGATCAGTGGCAATATCGGCGCCACAGTAACAGAGATCGGATGGGTTTCCACCTCCTATGGGATCGGCAATGTGATCATTATTCCGCTGTCAGGTATGCTGGCCAATTTGTTTGGCAGACGATTGTACTTTACCTGTTCGGTGGTTGTTTTCACCGTAACCTCACTTTTTTGTGGTCTGTCAGACAGCTTATGGGTACTGGTACTTTGGCGTTTTATACAGGGGATGGCCGGTGGTGGTTTGTTGTCTACAGCGATGTCCATTGTGCTGGGTGCATTTCCTCCGGAACAGGCAAAGACCGGCTTTTTAATCTTCGCACTTGGGGTAATGTTAGGGCCGATCTTCGGACCGGTACTGGGCGGGTTTATCACGGATTCACTTTCCTGGCACTGGATCTTTTTCGTTAATGTTCCGCTTGGAGCGGTCGCTGGGATCTTATCCTGGAAGTATGTGACCGACCTGCCGGATGCATTGAAGCCGGCTAAGATCGACTGGGCAGGGATTGCGTTCATCGCGATGGCCCTGGGTTCGCTACAGTATGTACTGGAGGAGGGGTCAATCCATGATTGGTTTGACAGTGCAGAAATCCGCATTTTTTTCTGCATCTCCTTAGTCTCTTTTGTTGCCTTTGTCTGGCGCGAGCTGAGCACAGCTCATCCGGCTGTAGACCTCCGTCTGTACAGGAACTTCAACCTGGTGCTGGGTAATCTCATCGGTTTGATGTACGGCATCATGGCCAACGGCACATTGTTTATTTTCCCTTTGCTCGCACAGGTGAGCCTGGGCTGGACTGCTACACAGACCGGCGCATTTCTGATCTCCGGTGGATTGGTAGGTGCAGTAGCTATGATCGTGATCAAAAAGGCATTTCCTGCAACAAGCCCGAAAGTTTTAATGGTCATTGGCCTGGTCCTGGTCATCATCTCGCTCATCCCCATGGGGCTCATCTCGCCGGACGCGTCCAAAGATCAGTTCTTCTGGCCGTTTATCATCCGCAATATCGGCGTTTCCTTTGTCGCACCGAATATGATCAACATTGCGGTAGGCACTTTGCGGGGCAGAGACCTTGCTCAGGCCACAGGTCTTTCCACCATGACCAGACAGTTAGGGGGCGCAATTGGTGTGGCGATCATCAGCATTTATACCACTAATAATATGGCTTTTGTGCGAAATAACCTCGTGGGCCATATTTCTGAATACAGCACTGCAACGCAGGAAAGGTCAGCGCTGTTGACGCAAACGTTCAACAGCTCAGGCTATGCAACGGATGAGGCGGCCAGAGCGGCCGCACAGCTGCTGGATCACAGTGTGATCAGTCAGCAAACCTTACTCAGTTACAGCCATGGCTTCATCACTTTTGCCTTCCTTTTCGCCCTGTGCATCCCGGTCATCCTGCTGATTAAAACGCCCAAAGGCAAGTCCGAAGCAGTTACCGATGCACATTAAATTAAATCATCATATGAAAAAAATAATTCCCCTCATATCCATCCTCATGATGGCTGCGCTGAGCCATGCTCAAACAATTAGCAATACACTTAAATTATCGCGCAGCGAAGCAATCCAGGTCGGTTTGAAAAACAGGTTTGACCTTAAAGCCAATCAATACCATGTCAGTATCGCCGAAAGCCGGATCAGGCAGGCAAGGAATAACTGGTTTCCGGAGCTGAGCGGTGAAGGCCGGATAAAATACAGTCCCCAGCTTCAGAATTCGGTGATACCCGGAGGTGTGCTTCCCGGCTTCGAACAAGGGGGGCTGTTGCCCCTGACGGTAAAAAACGAAAGCGTGTTTAGTTTGAACCTTAGTCAGCCTGTTTTTAATGCCAACCTGATCAACGACAGTAAATTGGCGAAGAACCAGCTGGCACAGCAACGGGAAAAGAACCGGGCAGCAGAGATAGACATCATGCTCGACATCAGCCGTGCGTATCTGGATGCGGGTTTACGTAGACTTCAGAAAAGAGTTGCCGCCGACATTGCGCAGCGGAACAGGGAATATGAAAAGATTGCCGAAGGGATGTTCAGGAATGGATCGCTGATTGAGAACCAGTACCTGCGGACGAAACTGGATCGTGAAAACGCAGATCAGTTGCAGAAACAGGCGGAGCAGAATTATGAACTCAGCCTGATGCATTTGTGTTATCAGTTAAACCTGCCGGACAATACAAGCCTGCAATTGACGGATTCTCTTGGTCTTGCAACGCAAGATCAGCTTTATGAGCAGATGGCCGGTGAGCGTACGGAATTGCGACAGCTGGAACTCCTGCAGCAGGAAAATAAGCTGAACCTGAAGAAATCCCGGCAAACTGCGTTACCATCCGTTTTTCTGGGGGCCAATTATTCCAGGCAATTTCTGTCCGCCGACTTTAATTACGGAAAGGGAAGGTGGTGGAGTCCCTTCAGTTACCTGACGCTTAACCTCCATGTTCCGATCTCAACACATTTCAAAAACAAAGCGGTGCTTGCCGAATACCAGCAAAAGATCAGTCAGAACGAATTGCTGCAGCAGCAAAAGAAAGCAGACATCAATTACGAGGTGCAGCAAGCACGTGCCACACTGGCCAATGCGGTTTTAAACCTGAAAAACGCTGCGGACAGCTATGGGTTGTCCAAAACGATCTTCCGGAACCAGCAGCAGCAGTTCCGTCTTGGTGCCTTTGATTACAGCAACTTGCTGGATACGGAGAAGAGTGTCAGTACGACCGAGCGCAACTATATCCAAAGCGCTTATGAACTGATCCTCGCACAAATTCAGTTGCAAAAAGCCACCAATCATTTTAACACTAATCCATAAGTTATGCCTAATGTACCTAAATGGGTTGCCGATCAGATGGAGAATTTATTGTCCTCCAAATACCTCGACGTTGAGGTCGCAGAAACGATCAGCTACAGCCCGGAAATAAAAAAAATAACGTTCCGTGCGGAACTGAGCCATCTCGACTTTTATCCCGGTTCGTCTATGGTTTTTCGCGCCAGCGACAGAGAACTGCGCCATTATACACCCTCTTCTTTTGACAGGGAGCAGGGCGTATTTGAAATCTTATTTCATATCCATGGCAAGGGCCCGGGCAGCGGACTGGCAGACCGGTTGTTGCCCGGCGACCGCTTAAAGGTTTCTGCACCCGGCGGAAAAAAACTGTACGACAAAGACAAGACCTTTCATTTCTTTTTCGGGGACGAGACGAGCCTCAGCTTCTACGTTGCGCTGCTTAGGGAGATTAACAGAAACAAGCAATGGGCGAGGGGGATATTTGAGCTGAATGAAATCAACAGAAAGGTCCCCGACGACCGGGGTTATGAGGTCAGGACAGTACTTCGGACGCCCGATGAGCCTGCAAGAGAAGCCATCATTTTACTGGAGGCCTGGATCATTGCCAAGCCCGAGCTGTTCAGGCAATCTGTATTTTATCTGACCGGCAATGTCGCTTCTGTGCAGAAGTTCCGGGCCGTGCTTAAAAAACATGGGATCAGCTCTAAAAATATAAAACTGCAGGGGTATTGGGCAGAGGGAAGTGTGGGTTTATAACAGATTTACAGGTAAATGAAAAACATGTTTTTTACATTGCGATTAATAAATTTATGTATAGCTTTATATTGTTGTAATAACGTTTAAACCAAACAGAGAATTATACGCTTTCAAAACACCTTTTATCATGTTAACACCCTCACAAATTGCCCAGGCGCCTACATGGCACGGGGAAGTAAAAAATTATTTTACCGCTTTTGATATTGCACAAATGCGGTCCATCAGGGGATTCGACCTGAGCAGCTACTCATTCGTAGTGAGCCATGCCCCGGACATTTATCAACGTGTGTCTCTGCCTCCTGATGCACAGGGGCGGATGCCGATGGATCCGGGAACACCATGGTCTAAAGAAATGATCAGTAGTTTTCTTGCCTGGATGGTAGCCGGATATCCGGAAGGTGAACCGCAACATCAAAATAAGACATTTCTGAAAATGTCTGCCGCTCCGGTAACAGGCAGAGTGAGGAAGAGTCTGACCTCGCTGACTGCCGAAGAACTGGAAAAGCTGAAAACTGCTTTCACCGGAATCATGAATCTTGGTACCGATGATTTGAATGGATATTTCCAGAATGCTGCAATACACGGACTGCCACTTGCCTTCTGCCAGCATCATGATCCGGGGTTTCAGCCCTGGCACAGGGTTCAGATGTGGGCATTTGAAAACAGCCTGCGTTCAATTGAAGGCTGCGAAGATGTCACACTGCCTTACTGGGACTTCAATGAGCTGCTGCCCGATTGGATGTACGAGGCGCCATTTGGTTCCTATACTTTGCCAATTGACATTGGTACTGCCTCAGGAAGCACCAATCCCAATTACAAAGCGGGTTATCAAACCAACCGTTACGATGCGCAGACCATTCTCAACAACTTCAATGCGGATGTCATGAAATACTATGCCAATGCACAAACAGAAGTATGGTGGGACAATTTCAATGGTTTGCTTGATGGTACGCCGAGCCTTGACTTCATCGCCGGTCATGATTCCGGACACGATGCCACAGGCGATACCATGAGTAAGCAAAATGTTTCCGCTTTTGATCCCATCTTCTGGTTTTACCATTGCAACCTGGATAGAATGTGGTGGATCTGGCAGGCCAATAACGATGCTCAAAGCGTTGATGGTTTTATGAAAACCATTAAAAACAAAAGCAGCTCCAGCTATCTCGTATTTACCAATCCTGCACTGGGTAAGATGAACCCATGGGCACAGAACTTGAAAAGAGATGACCTGACGGCAGAATTTACGATAGACCTGGCTACAAATTTCGATGTTTCCTATGAATCTATGACTTTGAATCTACCGCATGCGCAGACCAACAAACACTTGTTTCTGGGAATGGCGCGTACTTTTATGGCCGATAATCAGGAAGTCAATGTGCGGGTAACTGACCTGGACAGAACCAAGATTCCAGGGACTTTTAAGGTGTACCTGCTCAGAGATGGGGAAGTGCTGGATAAGTCGGTTTTTTTCCAGCCGGACGAAGTAGAAAAATGTTCCAATTGTATGAAAATACCAAGGGTTCATTTTGACTTCAGGTTACCGCTCACTGCTGTAACAGGCGGTTTGCTGAGCATCCGTGTGGAACCAAACGATAAAGAAATGTATGGGGCCACTGTTCCGCTTAAAGTACTTGGCAATCCAACCATCGCAGTATCGCTGTTAATGGATGCAATATAGAATCAAAACGATCCAAAGGCCCGGTAAATCAGTTGGTTTACGGGCCTTTTTTTGTTCTTTTTTTAAGCCGCTAAGGCGGTTGCTTTTTTTTCCTGGTTGAAATAATAGCATATGCCTGCCGGAAGTAGTGTAAAGCTGATTGCCCATAGCCAGTTATTGATCTGGCAATATACAAACACGCTATTAAAATTATGGTTACTGAATGCTCACATTATTGCTTTTGGATTTTAGTTTTTTGAAAGGATCGGCCATGAACTCCTCCATATAGTCAAATCCATCTGCGCTAAATCCAGATCCATGTGCCCTGTTATGGATGAGGAGCAGCTGTGCATTGGGGAGGTATCTTTTGATCAGGGTATTGTAAAAAGGCCTGCACCAGGGATCTGCATCACCTCCGGAGATCAATGCCGGAATCCTGGAGTAGACCGGTGCCTTTGCTTCTTTTTCTTCTGCTTTGACCTTCCAGCAATCACAAATTTTTGCATCTACATTATTAAAAGGGTAACCCGCAAACCAAGGCAGGATTTTCTCCTGCAGGGCAATCAGTGCGGGGTCTGAATAGGCAATTTGTTCTGAACAATAAACGGAATACCGCATGCCTAAAGAGAGGCCCGGGTCTCCTGAAAATACGCCATTAAGTATTTCAGTGATATAAGGGGAATGATTGCCTTTAATGATCTCATCCATAACAAATGGAACGGATCGCAGGCGGCTGTTGTCAATTCTATCGATTATCGCATCAAGGAGCTCTGCTTTTCCATATCTTATCATAAGGGAGTCTGTTTTTCCTTTTGGCAAGTACTTCATCGTAAAGCGTTGACCGGTTATGTTGCTGAAATATTCCTGGAAACGGTTCCGCAGATCTTTATACCTTTCGTTCTTTGAGGAGTCTGCAATTACATTGGCAAAAATCTGTTCAAGTGCCTCATTCATATTGATCAGTCCATGCTCCTCATAATTGACAAAGCCGGGGAGTGGTGAATTTAAAACGAGTGCTTTGATTCCTTCGGGATGGTTTTTTGCTACTTTAAGCATTAATCCCCCACTATAAGAAAGACCCACCAAGGTGAGCGACTGGATTTTTAAAGCAAGTTTCAGGTCGTTGATATCAGCAGCGCTTTCTGTGGTAGTGTAAGAAGAAAGATCAATGCCCTGAGCGCTGATCCTTTTTCGGGAAGCCTTTACCGCAAGCAGCACCAGGCTGTCTCTGGAAAGGTTTTCTACATACGAGCGCTGAATGGCTTCCTCTATTTCAGGACAGTCCAATGAAGGGATTGCTTTTTTCGTTCCGCGCTGATCGAAAGCAATAAAGCCTCCATATTTCAGGAAGCCGGAGTTTGCTGTAATCCCGGAAATTCCGGATGTCGTGCTGTAACCGGGACCCCCTGTGGTATAAAGTGAAATGTTCCTTACGGAATCCATTCCTTCTTTTCTGACAAAGATAAATGGTATTTTAATAAGGGCTTTATCAGGCCGCTTCCTGTTTTCCGGAACAACAAGGTAGCCGCACCTTGCAATCACACCCTTTTCAATTTTAATGTTGCATGGACAGGGCTCGATCTTTGGCAGGTAGGACTGCGCAAAAACCGGGGATAGGCCAAGGGCAAATAACAGGAGGAGGATGGAGGAAAACTTCATGTTCTTTTTAGACAAATTTACTGTTGCCTTTTTATGGAAAAAAGGTAAAAATCGGACAAAATTATCGTGATCCGGAAATTCGCGTACCTGTGAATTTAATCACATCTCTATAAAAATGGCTCATGTCGTAATAACCGTAGGAGGCTGGCAGGAAGAGATCCCGTTTGCTCAGAAAATCTGTAATGGAGGTCCTGGCCCTTAAAATATTGAAATAGTGTTTCGGTCCTGTGCCCACAACTTTGTTGAAATACCTGTTGAGTGACTTTTCAGTCATGTGAAGTTCATTGGCCAGTTGCGCTGCGGAAAGCTTCATACCGGTGTCTGAAAATGTATCAATAGAGTGCTGTACCGTCATGAGATAATGATGCGTTTCATTTTGAGATTTTCTTTCGGTCAGATAATCCTCCCAGAGCTTTATCCTCGTTTCAAAATCGGGCGCTCTTTTGATCTGGTCAATTTTGTCATGGGGCAGGAGTTCATCAAGTGAAATGACATGGTCCGCGATCTTTGTCTGACTGATGCCAAAAATAGCCTCGAAACCTCCCGGTAAAAACTTGACCGTGAATATATTGTCTGTTGGCGCATTTTCACGTTCTATCGTCTGGCTCCGCAACACAAGTACATCGGTTTTCTCATCGATTTGATGGGATTTATTTGCAAGGAGAAGCCGGTAAGGACTTCCGAGGTTCATCCAGATGGTAGGGCTGAAGCTCGGAAAAAGTTTTACCGTAAACTTCTTGTCCTGAATAAAAGCTCCTGCAGAAAGAAGGTCTGTTTCTGAGAAAAATTCGATAAAAGGAGAGAGCGTTTCCGTTGGAAGCGAAAAACGGTAGAGCTTTCTGATATTATCGAATATTTCTATCATGATTAGGATTCGTACATAAGATGCATTTTTTTTCGGCTGGCCGGGGTATTTATTTTTTATTCAGGCGTTCCAGAATTAAAGACGAAAAACATTTTACCCCTGTCCTGATGCTTTCTTCATCAAATTGGAAATTAGGTGAGTGGTTCATGGCGATAATTCCTTTTTCCATATTGGAGCCTCCAAGAAAGAAGTAAACACCCGGTATTTTTTGTTGAAAATAGGCAAAGTCATCATTGAAATAGGGAACCTGGCCGTAATCGGAAATGACTACATCTTTTCCATAGATCTTTTCAAGGGTTTTTGATGCCAGGTTGGTCAACTTTTCGTCGTTGATAACCGTTGGATTGTCCTGTGTAAATGAAATGGAAAGGAGTTGGTTTTTATAACCGGAATCTTCTATTGCCTGTTTGATTTTAGGAAGGATGTCTTTCAGACGAGATGAATCGGTCTCGTATATATAGGCTTGCAGAAAGAGGATGTCATTTTTAGACTGGATACTGAAATTTTCATCCATAAAGAGGTAATCCTTAAAAATTGTATTGGAGTTCATCAGTCCGGTTTTGGGATCAACCATCTGTTGTATTTCCCAGGGTTTGCTGCTGGTTGTGTTCCGTGATAAAAAACTGTGGATTTTTTTTGTCAATGCTTTTGCCTCCTCTTTCGTCAATTCATTTTTTAATTGAATCCGGACTCTTTTCTGGTAGGCGAACATCTCATTTGGTTTGACCATGATTTGTCCGGCCGGTAAGGCAGATACATGCAGTCCATAGATCTCATCGGGCTTTGTTTTGGAAAATAAACCTTCATTGATCATCGCTTTTGCACCGATAAAGGTTTCTTCTTCCGGCTGAAATATAAAATATACTGTTCCATTTAAAGCTGCTTTGTTTTTTGCAAGAACTTCGGCTATTCCCAGTCCAACTGCCATGTGTATATCATGACCACAACCATGCTGAATCCCTTTGTTTTTCGATTTGAAAGCAACGTCATCAGCAAAGTCATTTGGCAGGGCATCCATGTCCGATCTCCAGGCTATTGTTTTTCCCTTTTTACCTCCCTTTAAGATCCCGGTAACGCCATGGCCATAAATATTGGTATCGACCTCAAGTCCCAGGTCAAGTAAATATTGTGCAATGATTTTTTTTGTCCGGATTTCATGACCTGCCAGTTCAGGATGCTCATGGAAGTCTCTCCTGATTTTAATGAGTTTGTTAAAAATCTGATCAGTTTGGAGCTGGACAGATTCGTGGTTTAAAGTCTCTTTTACTTTTTTTGGATTGCTGGTGTATGATACAATTTTATGTTTCGGTTCTTGTGCAGAGGAAACGGAAATAATAAAGCACGTTAGGAGGAATGCGAGTTTTTTCATGATTTTTACCTGATTGAGTTCAAATCAGTAATTGTTAGACCATGTAATCAACCAGAACGTTACAGTTTGTATTTCTTTTTGGATTTTATTTAACTCGAGCTGGGCTCGATATTCATCAATTATTTGGATGGCGGCATCACTGAATCGATTTGGGTTGGTGTTGTTGTACGTAGCAAAGAGGGGAGCCTGTTGCTGATTTGTTTTGCTACCTGGTGATGTCCATAACAAGACCACAACAATAATTGGCTTGGAATGATGAACTAAGGCGACAGTTACCATTTAAATTTATTGTTAATCTTAATAAAATTAATAAGACCCATCTTTGGTAGATGCAGATCCCTTCGATGTTACTTTATCAAATATGGTCAGCACTATTCAGGATGCTTCAATGGTCAATCGTTTTCTAAAACTTCCAATCTTAATATTGGTGACAGTTTAACCTAATAGCCAACCTTCCCTCCAGCTATAATCATTAGTACTTTCGCTCAATTTGTCCAGCACTACATATACAGAATGTTTACTTAGGACAATTTTTCTGGTTGTTTTAGCTATAAAAAACTGATCAGCGGTTTCAATCCAAATCTTGTTTTTTGTATAGCGGCCCGCTTGGAGCAGGGAGTTTGCATAGAGGTATTTCTCTTTTTCATTCAACATATTATTGTTGTTTAAATCAAATAATATCCGTGTTGCTATAAGGTTTCTGATTATGACTACCTGGTGATCTACACGCAGTGGCATAATTTTATTCACCAAAATGAAAACCTGAGACAAAAATTCAGGGTCTAAATATGTTTGGTTCAGACCAGTTCCTTCATCATTCACAATACTTTCAAAAAGTTCGTCAATGCACAATATTAGACACTCAGTCAACACGGTATCACGGTAGAAGTCGCCGGATTTATTTCTATGCGTAATCCTCTTATAGCAATAGAGCAGGCGTGCCAGAGTTCCGTTCGCCAGGTTTAATTTATCTGCTTTACTAAATAATACCAATCGATAAATCTCATCGTCTACGTCGCTAAGCACCACATTCGTGTCTGCCTTCATATATTTGTTCTGCACTAGCCATTCGATACCCCAGCCAATACCTGGCAGACCGTTCGAAAAATCACAACTTTCTATCCCTCCAATGTTTTCAGCAACATACTTTAACAGTTTTTTTCCTTTGTTGAGATATGCCTTGTCTTTGGTAATCCGATATTGCTTAAAGTAGCATAAGGCAGCACCCATTTTGCCTTCATGCAATCCCATTGATGCAGATTGTGATATTTTTTCTAATAATGCTAACATATTAAAATTGGTTTTCAACCTTCCATGGCCATTGTTTCACATAATTTAAAAGCTCCTCCTTATTCATCCTGCATATTTTAAAATATTCTTCCGCCAGTACTAAATATAATTCGTTGCTGTTGTATACGCTATTTTGGGATCGCGGATGGGGTAAATGATATAGATTTCCATCCACCCTTTGCGTGCGCAGGCCTAATTTTTTTATCCGTTTAAAGCGCTCGACACCGTCGGGCCTCCAGTTATCTAAATATTCGTTTTCTCCGCCAATGGATAGATATGTATTCCTTTTTACAATGATACTCCCTCCCAATGACCGCTTACTGATGATATTGAGTTTACCAATATTTTTTTCAAAAAAATTTACATTGTAAGTTTTACCAAACATCGATTTGAACAATAGATCCAGGCCGATAAAGTTTCCATCATATGGATAACAAACTTCAGCATTCCCATGTTTCACGAGATCTACGGCATTTAATATTTGATGGGCAGGAATAATCGCGTCAACATCATGGATAATTGCAATCTCCATCACCGACAAACAAAGTAGCCGATTGATATATTTGGTACGGTAAAATATAGGGCTTTCATCTTTTATAAAATGGTATTTGACATTTGCCGGTAAAGTTGTGATATCAACTTTTTGTAATATATCAGCTTCCAGAACTATGATTTCAACTTCAAAGCAGTGATCAAAATAAGCGCAGACCATGTATAGGTTTTCCAGGCGATCTTCGCTATCGATGCGTACTGGAATTAGAATGCTTACCTGATTCAGCCTAATTCTATTGCTTTTGAGTTCAGAAACATAGGCTTTAATTTCATCCACTAATATTTTGCTCCAGGAGGATGGATCGATTGCCGTGTGGTCACAAAAAAAAGGCGTACATCGACTATAGTTGTTTTTTCTGAAAAACTTTGTATCGCTTATATGTAGGTTCCCTGTATAATGCAATATCATTTCGGATCTATGATTTTGTAACGATGTGTTGGCCCAGGCGAAATCCAACAAAGGTGTTGTGGATACTTCCCTGCCCAATTTAATCGCGGCCCACCATAAACACCACATATCCGTACACCACGCTTGTATCTTTCTTTCATCCCTGGCCTGCACATTATTCAGATCATTCAAATATTGGAAAACCTTCTCGCAGTTTATTTCTAAGCGCTTCCAAAAGGCTTCATTGACACGCTTTAATAAATACTGAGCTCCCCCAGAACTGGAATCTTTGGACTTGATCAGGCTTGGTTTTACTTTTAGCTTCGCGCACATACCTTGAAAACCTTCTTCTCCAATCGTGTTTAAGAGATATTGATAACCAGTATAACTTTTTGTGTCCGAAGCGTACCAAACCTCATCCGTCAATAAAGCAGTAAAGTCGGGCAATTCTGTAAAAATGATATCCGAATCATGGTAAAAGATGTGCTGATCCTGTAAGAAACTGTTTGCCTTGAAATGCTTTGCAATGATATGGGGACGCAACGAAGAATCATAATCCCGTTTTTTCCTCGTGTCTGGATAACAATAAAACATAGCCTGGCCATTTGTGGAAATGAACGAACTAAAATGCTTGGTCAAGCCCATTTGTTTATCATATCCGATTAGAACGTGTATGTCTGTTTGTGGGATGCCCAAACGGGAGAAATTGAAAAGTTGTAGCTGCAATTGCCATAGGAAATAGAAGCTATCGGGCTGCGCTGATATATATATCATATTTACTAATCGGGGGTAAATAACCTTTTACAAACTTCAATATAGCGCCGTAAAACTTCATCCTTCTTATAATTTTACCATTTGTAAAGCAGGCTATCTGAACCATCCTAGTGAAGGAATAAATATCAACATTCTAATTTACTAATAAAATACTTATTTTTCATAAGTTTGATAGTGATCAACTTTTAACTAAAAAGTATGTCTATTCTAACCAATTTTTTAAAAGCTAAACTAAACGACGATTTATTCAACGTATGTGGTTTTTTACTTAAATTCCTAAATATTAAGCATGCTAACTTGTATTTGAAACTCTTGCTTACGGATCATTTGAATGCTTCGTCGCTTTTGGCGGTGCAGGATACCTTAGTAGAATATGGTATTAAAAGCGGGCAGTTAGAAAAGACCGAACATCACTATCATAATGAATAACCAGAAAGGGAAAATTATAACCAGGAGCAGTTGGGTTAAATCAATGAAAATCCGGGTAACACCGACATTGCTTGTTAACGGATACGGGCTGCTGCCAGAATTCAAAGTTGTCTGAAAAACAAGGAAGAGCTCACATCTCTTCCACTTTAAATAGATTAACGGCGTTATGTGAGGACGTCTAACTTTAATAACTTTTATTACTATGAAGAAAATTTCATTGAAAAACCAAAGCTCTTTTGAAGGTCAGCCATTAACCAGAAAGCAATTGAAAAATGTTATGGGTGGATCTAATACGGCTACAGCGACCTGTCTGGACGCATCTGGAAACTGTATGATCCGTGCTATTTGTATAAAGCCAGATGGCATGGAAGGTAGATGCTTTGATGGCGGTAATGGTTGTACATGTTCTTCTGTCATCTAACAACAAGTAAAGATTGGCGTAAATTTATATTTATGCCAATCTAATTTCGATGTTCTTAAATTCAATATTCACTCTCAACGATGTGGAAAATTATCTTATATAATCGTATTCGTCTCAATTTTGCTTTTTTTGCCCCCAGGTTCATCGGCACAGATAGGGGGTACTACTGCCCCTATAAATGAAAAAAAATAAACGAAGACCTTCTGCTGTGTGGGAAAGTATCCTGTGGTTATTGGAGGTGACCAGGTCAATGAATGTTACCTGTCATGATCTATTTGTATATTCACGAGCTAACCTTCAGTTTCAAAAAAATAAATGAACTTAAAATTATGAAAAACATTTCCCTATATTTTGTATTCATCTTGATCTCAGTCCACATGAATTTATTTGCTCAAAAGATTAAAAGCAAAAACAATTATGTTTATCAGGTAAGAGAAGAAAAGGGCGACTTAAATAATGATGGTAAAATGGACAAAATAATCGTAGAAATGGATACAGTAGATGAAACAAGACCATTAAGATTACAAATTTTCCTGTCTCAGCCAAATGGGAAAAAACTAACTTTAGCCGTATCGTCCACCAAAATAATTGAACCACAATATCCTGTTGAAAACCAGGGAAAATTTAATGGATACCAAATTCCAAATTTTTTTATTGAAAAAGGGATTTTATCAATGTGGAGTGAGATTAAAGGAGGGAATATTACTTACGATTTCAAATATCAAAAGGGCAATTTTGAGTTAATTCATGTCACAAAGTTAACCAACAATTCAACCAAAGGGTATGTCGACGAAAATACCATATTTACAGACGCTAAATTTAACTTGATTTCGGGGCTCAGAATCGAAACCGATGGGAAATTAGGTTCAGAAAAAGTATTAAATAAAAGAAAAAAAATAGTTTTAATCAGACCCTTACCGAAAATACAGGATTTCAAATTTTCCGATAAAAAATTATATTAAAAACGCCGTTATAAAATAACAAGTCAAAATGAAAGAAATTGAAAATCAAATTTCTAAAGACAAAAATATACTCCTTGTTTTGTTTGAAAAGAAAGCGTTACACCTGGATATTACCTATTTAATTGAGAATTTCTGCGGAATGGTAGTAAATGCACTCCCGGAAGTCCAGACAGCAATAGGGAAAAGGTGCTATATCTGTGGAGACCTGAGCAATACCAAGCTGGATAACATACAAACCTATATTATAAGAGAATTTTCAAGTAATTACGATGATTTGGTGAATGACACCAATATACATGTTGTTGAACTTGGAGAAGTTCCTGTTATCATTAATAATGCCGGGGTTTATTTTAGAAGTTTATTTAGTGATGATTATTTTCATAGCATAAAGACCGAGCATGAATTTCAGGAATTAACGGAATCTACAAAGGAGTCAAAATCATTTAGAAAAGGAATCTATCTGACAGAGATTTTGAAAGAAGAAACAAATGATAATAATGAAATACTCCATTTTAGACTATTGAGATGTTCAAGTAATTTAACCGGACCGACAGACAACTTTCGCAGTACAGACCGTAAAATAATTGATCTTTTAAATGATGCTGCAAAATATGTTTTTGAGAAAGAAACGAAATTGAATCACGTATTAGCGCAGATCTATGAAAACAAAAGGAAAGAAAATCAGAAAGAAATAAAATCTAAGATTAAAGCGCATTCTGACAAAACGAAAGATATGCCCAAAGATGGACTTATTGCCTTTTGCACCTTCTATGACATGTCCGGTACGGACAAGATAAAACCTTCCATAACTGATAAATATGATTGGTGTTATAAGGAGACCAGTGCTTTAACAAGACTTCACTTCAAACTAAAAAAGTCAGACGAAGATCATACTTTGATCAATGAATTTAGTGTAACTCTATATCCAAATTCAGTCTTTATTATTCCGCTTTCAACAAACAGATGGTATACCCATGAAATCAAACCATCTGTATTAAGCATTGATCAGATCCCTACAAGAATGGGATATGTGGTACGTTGTTCTAACCTGGAAGCGATATACATGAATGATCAAACGTACATTAAAGAGGATAATAAGCTCTTACCACTTGAGGATATGACTTCTGAAATGCTTGAAGATTTACGAAATTCTTATTACCAGGAAAATACAACTAAAAGCATAATTGATTATGGTAGAATTCATTTTAGTATGAATTCCGGTGATTATGAAAGACCAATATACTAACTTACTTCATTGAATAATTATGAGTATTTCCGGATTTCAAAAATTCCAGCTTTCATTTGCTGTAAATTTATATGAGGAATTAATTAATTCTGTTGATTTTGAAGACGTTGCCAAAGGGAGGGTCGGTAATCATCTGGTGAAAACCGGAGAAAAGGGTGTTCCAATCGTTAGAACTACAACAGCATATCATATAGCTGCACAAAATTTTTCTGGTATTCACGATTTTATAATTGAACAAATAAATCTTGCAATTAAAAATAGCCAATTGAATGATTTTTCATCTTTTGATTTTAATAATGCTTTGATTGAAGTCTATGATTTTAATTATTCCAAAATGAATTACCATTCTGACCAAAATCTTGATTTGGATGCTACTTCTTATATTGGACTTTTTTCCTGTTATAAAAATCCGGAAGAATTGTCGGACAACCAGTTGAGAAAGTTAATCGTAAAAGAAAAAGGTAGTGATGATGAGCTTGAAATTCCATTGACACATCATTCAGTGATTTTATTTTCTGTGGAAACGAACAGCAAGTTCCTTCATAAAATTGTATTAGATCGTACGTCCCATCAAAAACCACTAGAATCAGACAATAAATGGTTGGGTATAACATTTAGAAAATCCAAAACATTTATCCAGTTTGAGGATAACTTACCTTATTTTTCGACCGGACAATTATTAGAGCCAGCGAATGAAGAACAAAAAACAGAATTTTTTAAACTTCGTGGACAGGAAAATCGCCTCCTGGATTTCGTTTATCCCGAACTCACCTATACATTAAGTCTCGCAGACAGATTAATGCCTGTTGATAATAATTTGAAAATTGGCTGATTCTGCTTTTTGATACCTGTTATTACGAGGTTGTATTGAGGGCGTTGATTGTCAGTGTTTTATTGGTTGTGTTGACCCGGTTTGGATAGGTCTTTAATGTAAAAAGCCTCAATGCAAATTGAGGCTTTTCGTGATCCCGCTGGGATTCGAACCCAGGACCACTACATTAAAAGTGTAATGCTCTACCAGCTGAGCTACGGAATCATCTTCTTTTATAATTGAAGAGGCCGCGAAGGTATCATTTTTTGTTTAATCTCCCTAATAAAAATGAAAATTAAAGCCACAACTTTTTTTGTAAAAACTTAATTTAAGAGGATTGATGATGCCTGTTGATCTGATCTCAGTCAATTGTTCAGAGAACATATCAATTTGAGGACTGGTCGCTCAGCAGACTCAATTTTTCCTCCAGATCTCTTAAAGACATTTTACCAAGGGCAAAATCAATTTCCAGCAATGTACCCTGTTCTTTTTTTGTTAAAGGCCTGTTTTGTATCATCTCGATTAAATCATCCTCGCTGGCAAGTGGTGCCAGAATATTTTTCTTTTCGAGTAATGCTTCGAAATACCGGATTCCAAGCCTGCGCTGCGATACCGCGTCAAAATGAAGCCCATCACTATTAGCCGTTAATCCACTCGCTGTTACAAAATAGCAGTTTGGTTTTGTTTCAGCGAATTTCTGAAGCGCATCATTAACCTCGTTATATTCAGTAAAATATTTACCATACCTGCCAGCGCTTAAAAAATCGCCCAGGCCGCCTGCAATAAAAGGAATATCTGCTGCGTCAAGCTCAGCGCGAAATGCATCAACGATAATGCTCAGCTTACCGTAATAAAGAGCCGAAAGTCCGCCAAAACTATCATTTTCTCCCTGATGCCATAAGATCCCGGTCAACTTACTGGTCTTTAGGGCAAGCTTTGCCTGGAACACGGCGTTTTCAAAAAGTGCTCCCCCAACAGCCCAGTCATCCAGGCTTGTCCCACCGTCGGCACATGGTATCAAACCAATTTCTTCCGGATCATTTTTTAACCTCCAGGCACCCGCGAATGAAGCGGCAAGTCCTATGCCGGATGTGGGTCTGTCAAAATTAATGGGTTCTGTCATTGTTTGCCAGCGGCCATTTACCAGCACTTTGATCTTTTCATCATAGATCTGTTTAACATCATTCAAATATCCCCGTCCTGCCATATTGGACTGACCTATCATCAAAAAGGAGTTTATCATAATTTTTTATTGTTCTTTATTAATACCGGTAATCCGCATCATCTAACAATCACTCTGATAAACCCTGTGAAAGCAAAAGCCCTGCCAATCGTAAGATTGCAGGGCTTTGTACGTTTTGATGATGAATCTGGTGATCCCGCTGGGATTCGAACCCAGGACCACTACATTAAAAGTGTAATGCTCTACCAGCTGAGCTACGGAATCGTCTTCTTTTTACAATTGAAGAGGGCGCGAAGGTATCACTTTTTGTTTAATCTCCCTAATGAAAATGAAAATATTTCAAATCAAATAAGGGCTCTTTTCCAGCGCTAGTGCTAGTGTGTTTGTTTTTAATGCTTTACAAATAACATCCTGAAAAATATTATGGCTTTTTTGAAAAGCCCACAGAATCATACCGCTTTTTAAGGAAGTCAATTTTTAAGCTAGCCTGTTTATTACGATAATTTTGACCTCCATTCTCATCTGGTGATACTTTAAATGTTGATTTATAATAATAAATTAACACTAAAACGACTTTTTGATGATAAATATTTATTGTAAATAATTTTTGTGTCTTTATTAATAAATATATCTTTATGAATATCGTGGTTTAAGTCATTTGTTGCTATTACAGATGATACCTGCGGGGGGATTTATTTAAACTTTGGTGATTTAGCCTGAGAATTTCTAAATTTTTAAAAAAGAATTCATGATTGAAAGATTTTTTTCCCTGCACCCTGCACAGCAAGACATTTATGTTGATCAGGTCATGCACCACTCCAGCCCGGATTATAACCTGGGTTTTTACCTGATTCTGACAGGTAACATAGACAAGGCGCTGTTTTCCAATGCGCTGGACGACGCTTTATCAACGCACGACGTGTTTCGCCTCAGGTTCGACCTGGATCATCCCGAACCGGTTGCACTCATTGCCGAGGATTCCCCCCGGGAGATACTAATAGAAAAAGACTTTACTATAGTAACAGATCCGGAAAAATTGGCCGGAACCTGGATGCAGGAAATACTGGACAGCCCTATGCCGCTTAACCCGGAGCTTCTGCCTCACGAACATTATTTGTTAAAGATCAATGAAAATACTTCCTGGTACTTTTCCCGGTTCCACCATTTGCTGATGGATGGTGTTGGTCTTTCAAACTGGCTGAATGACCTGGGCGCACATTTCCGCGAGAGGAAAGCGGGAGGGAAGCGGATGGTCAAAGCCCCTTCCTACCTGGAATTAATGAAAACTGCCCTTGATTATTATCAGTCAGACGCCTATGTCGCAACAAAACACTATTGGCAACAAAAGATCCCTGCTGCTTTTCCTGTCCTGCTGGAGAAGAAGTACCAGTCCATAAATCAAAAGTATAGCAGTGGCATCCATATCCTGGAACTCAGCGCTGAACAAGATGCCCTGATGAAGACATTGGTAAATGGAAAAGGCGCAGGAATCCAAAAACTCAGCCTCGCCGCACTGATCATCTATTTTGCACGCGTTACCGGTCAGCATCAACCTGCTTTCGGCATCTCCTTACATAAAAGAGGATCCAGGGAGGAACGGAAATCTGTAGGCATGTTCTCCGGCTTACTGCCTTTCTGCGGCAGTTATGATCCTGACGAAACATTGTCAGCACTCCTGTCCCGCATCTCGAATGAGCTGAGGGAAGATTACCCGCATTACCGTTATCTGCCCAGCGATTTAAAAACATTGCTCGAAAATTCCGGTGAGGATACCCCATTGTTTGATGTCATTGTCAATTATGGCAGGATCAATTTTACCCCTGATTTTGGCGCAGATACCCAGGCAGATTTCAACCTGATCAGAAATAACCATCAGCGTCGGCCACTGGAGGTTTTCTGGCAGGATTTCGGCGAAGGTCATCCCGCGAGGATTGAATTCATTTATCACCATTCCTATTTTACTTCAGAAGAAATTGCCTGGTTTGCCAGGAGGTTTATTTCCATCATCGGGCAGTTTCCGGATGCCTTAGATCGTCCGGTAAGCAATATTCAGGTCATCTCAACAGAAGAAGCTCAGCTGATTAAAAGCTTCAGTAACGAGGAAGAACAGTATACCGCTGATGATACCATTGTATCGATGTTTAAAGAGCAGGTGGCTCTTCGCCCGGAAGCCATTGCAGTACAGTCTGATAAACTTGCGCTTACTTTTGCAGAACTGGACCTGCAGTCGGAAGATCTGGCGGCTTATCTGCTGGAAAAAGGGCTGCAACCAGGAACGGCTGTTCCGGTAGGGATGGACCGTTCCCCGGCATTGATCATCTCCATCCTGGCTTTGCTCAAGGCCGGGGCGGCTTACGTACCAATAGATCCGGAATATCCGCTGGAAAGGATTAAGTTACTGATTGCTGATCTGAAGAGTTCCATCGCCGTCACAACTAGTAATTACGCGGCTCTTTTTGATGTTCCGGAACTCATTTTAACAGATCGACTGGAACGTTCTGATTTTCGGATGCCCAGGCAGAGCCTGAGCGATAAATCTGCGGCTTACCTGATGTATACTTCCGGTTCTACAGGAACTCCCAAGGGGGTCATTGTTTCCCACCGGAACGTGGTCAGTCTGGTTAAAGCGCGCGATTATTTTCCTTTTAGCCCGGCAGACCGCTTATTGGCTGCAGGTTCTCCTGCTTTTGATGCCGCTACTTTCGAATATTGGTCCACATTATTAAATGGGGCCCAACTCGTTCTGGCCAGTAAAGCAGAGCTGATGGACAGCAGACAATTAAAAGAGATCATCAGCCGCTATGGAGTCAATAAAATGTTCTTTACCACAGGCTGGTTTAACCTATTGGCAGATACCGATATCTCGGTCTTCCAGGGGCTCTCGGCAGTGATTGTCGGAGGGGAGCGCTTTCCGCTGTCCTCCGCAGAAAAACTGAAAGCACATTATCCGGATTTACAATTGTACAATGGATACGGGCCTACAGAAAACACCACCTTCTCTTTAAGCTATCAGGTCCGGGCCGGACTTTCAGAAATTCCAGTAGGTAAGCCGCTGAGCTACCGAAGTGCCTATATCCTTGACGGGAACCTGGAAATGGTGCCTATTGGTGTAAGCGGGGAGCTGTATGTGGGCGGTGCAGGATTGGCAGATGGGTATTTCCGTCAGCCGGAACTGACTTCCAAAGCCTTTATCAGGAACCCTTTTGCGGGAGATAAAGGGGTAGACCGTTTATACCGTACCGGAGATCTTGCACGCTGGCTTCCGGATGGCAACATTGTCTTTGTGGGCAGAAAAGATGATCAGGTAAAAATCAGGGGCTTCCGGGTGGAACCTGCAGAAACAGCTGCGACCATACAGCGGTCGGAATTGGTTAAACAGGTGGTCGTGACCACAAAGGCAGATGCTACAGGGATTTTACAATTGCTGGCATACGTGGTTCCTGAGCCCGGCTTTGATCAGGAAACTTTGCTGACCTGGCTGGAAACACAATTGCCATCGGCAATGCTGCCTTCTTGTATAATGGTGCTGGATCAGATTCCCCTCACCGCAAATGGGAAAACAGATAAAGCGGCATTGCCTGCTCCTGAGCAAACCAGAGTGTCGGAAATCGTGCTGCCCCGAAATGAAACAGAGCAGCAGCTGGCAGAGGTTTGGATGGAGTTATTACAAAGGTCGCAAATTAGCATTCATGACGACTTCTTCAGATTGGGCGGACATTCGCTGATGGCCATGCGGGTCATCGCTTATATCAGAAATGAATGGGACATCAAGTTGTCGCCAACCGTATTTTTTAGTTGTAAAACCATTGCAAGGCTCGCTGCACTGATCGATGAACTGCAGGAAGAGGAGCTGGTGCCGGAAGAATTTATCCAGCTGGAATCAGCAGCCGGGGCAACACTGCCGCTCTCTTTTGGTCAGGAACGCATGTGGTTTGTAGACCGGTTGCAGGGATCTGTCCAATATCATATTGCCCTCGCTTTCAGGATTCATGGTGCATTTAATTTAAATGCTTTGGTAAAGTCTTTTAATCATATTCTGAACAGACATGAGGCCTTGCGGACAGTGATCAGAGCGGAGCATGGCCTGCCTTATGCCCATGTGCTGGAAAAGGACACCTGGAAAGCTGATCTGATCATGGACCATCCTGATGCAGCTGATCGGAAAATAGGCCAGGAGCTTGTAGAAGGCTTGCTGAGCAGGCCTTTTGACCTTTCGGAAGAACACCTGCTGCGTGCGCACATCATTAGGATTTCCGAAGCAGAGCACCTGCTGGTGATAAATGTTCACCACATCGCTGCGGATGGATGGTCGCTGTCGATCCTGTCTAAGGAGCTGGTTGCAGGCTATCTTGCTTTTGCCGTCGATACCACACCAGACTTGCCTTCGTTACCTTTACAGTATGCCGATTATGCGCGCCGGCAGCGCAATGAGGAGGGCACATTGACTGCTCAACTCCATTACTGGCAGAAAAAATTGTCGGGAACGCCATCCTTAAATTTACCTTTGGATTTCAGTCGCCCTGCGATCCAGAGTACACGTGGGGATTCCATGGTGTTTAAGGTCAATAAAACATTAACTGAACAACTGAAACAGCTTTCCTTACAGGAAGATGTGACTTTATATATGACCTTGCTGGCAGCCTTTAAAGTCTTGCTGCAGCGTTACTGTTCGCAGGATGATATCTGTGTAGGTGCGGCGGTTTCGGGAAGGATGGAGCAGCAACTGGAGGGGCTGATCGGTTTCTTTGTAAACACGCTGGCTTTGCGTACCGACCTGAGCGCTGACCCGGATTTTCGCAGCGTACTGCAACGGGTGAAAACCACAACGCTGGAGGCCTACGACCATCAGGAAGCACCTTTTGAGAAAGTGGTTAACCTGGTGACAACCGAACGGGATACCAGTCGCAGTCCTTTATTTCAGGTGGTTTTTGTATTACAGAATACACCGGACATGCCGGAGATGAAGTTGGGTGATGCCCTGATGGAAGCAGAATCCCATCGCTATCAAACGAGTCAGTTTGACCTGCATTTTTCTGTTTCTGAGACTGCGGAAGGATTATCTGCGGAGGTCTCTTATTGTACTGATCTTTTCAAAGCATCTACAATTTGCAGGTTGCTGGACCATTTTTCAGCGCTGTTAAGGGCTATCGTGAAAAACCCTGATGCCAAAGTAGCCAATATCACACTGATCTCTGAAGAAGAACTGAAGCTGATCAAAGACTTCAGTAATGAGAAAGAACAATATACCGGTAAGGATACCATCGTCTCCCTTTTTAAGGCACAGGTAGCCATCCGGCCTGAAGCCATCGCTGTTCAGTCAGAAACAATGGCACTGACATTCGCAGCTTTAGACCTGGAATCTGAACGTCTTGCGGCTTACCTGCAGGAGAAGGGTGTCCGGTCGGGAATGCCTGTGCCGGTCTGCATAGACCGCTCACCTGCATTGATCATTTCGATCCTGGCCTTGCTCAAAGCAGGGGCTGCCTATGTGCCGGTAGATCCGGAATATCCTCAGGAAAGGATTAACTGGTTAATTGCGGATCTGAATAGTCCGATCGCCATTGTTACGGGTAATTATGCCAGGCTTTTTGATGTTCCGGACTTGATTTTAGCAGATCAGCTGAGCTTACCGGATGCTACAGTAACAACAGGCTTTAGCACTGATCACCCGGCTTATATCATGTATACTTCGGGTTCCACAGGCAAGCCGAAAGGAGTGCTGGTCTCACACCGCAATGTGGTCAGCCTGGTTCAGGCGAAAGACTATTTTCCAATAAGCCCTGATGACCGGATTCTTGCTGCCGGTTCTCCGGCTTTTGATGCCACAACTTTTGAATATTGGTCTGCTTTACTGAATGGTGCCCAATTGATCCTGGCGCCCAAAGCACAGCTGATGGATAGCACACAGCTGAAAAAGATCATCCGCAGGCAGGGGGTCAATAAGATGTTCTTTACGACCGGATGGTTTAACCTGCTGGTGGATACCGATGTTTCGGTATTTGAAACCTTATCGGCGGTGATAGTCGGCGGGGAACGCTTTTCTGTGCAACGTGCAGAGAAGCTTCGCACACGTTATCCGCATTTACAGCTGCACAATGGATATGGGCCTACAGAAAATACAACTTTCTCCCTGAGCTATCTGATCAATCATACGCTGGTTTCAGAAATTCCGATAGGCAGGCCCCTGAGCTACCGCAGTGCCTATATTCTGGATAAAAACCAGAAAGTTGTACCTATTGGTGTAACAGGAGAATTGTATTTAGGAGGTGCAGGACTGGCGGACGGATATTTCCGGCAACCGGAACTAACTGCCAAAGCCTTTATTCCTCATCCTTTCCTTCAAGACAGTAAAGCGCGTTTATACCGTACCGGAGACCTTGCGCGCTGGCTTCCAGATGGCAACATCGCATTTGAAGGCAGGGCAGATGATCAGGTCAAGATCAGGGGTTTTCGTGTGGAACCCGGAGAAACAGAAGCCGCAATATTGCGGTCTTCACTGGTCAAACAGGTGCTTGTGCTGACAAAAGCAGACAGCACAGGTGTGATACAACTCCTGGCTTATGTTGTTCCTGAACCTGATTTTGAAGAAGAAAGATTACTGATCTGGCTGGAAACGCAATTGCCTGCCTATATGATCCCTTCACATATATTGGTCCTGGATCAGATTCCGTTAACAGAAAATGGTAAAATAGACAAACAAGCTTTACCGGCTCCGGAAAGTACCGGCGATACTGCAGTGCTGATGCCGCGAAATCAAACCGAACAACGCCTGGCAACCATTTGGATGGAACTGTTGCAAAAGCCACTAATCGGGATTCATGACGACTTTTTCAGACTGGGTGGACATTCGCTGATGGTGATGCGGGTGAGTGCTTTTATCAGAAATGAATGGGGCCTGGAAGTCGCACCAACAGTTTTGTTTAGCTGTAAAACCATCGCGAGACTGGCATCGCATATCAATGAATTGCAGGGAGGGGCAGAAGAAAGCCTGTCGGAAGTGATCAGGCCTGACACTTCAGCTGAGGGACACATTCCGGTTTCTTTTGGTCAGGAACGCCTTTGGTTTATCGACCGTCTTCATGGTTCTATTCAGTATCATATCATTCTGACGCTCAAGATAGATGGTTTGTTCGACCTGAATGCTTTGCTGAATACCTTCAATCACATTGTGAACCGTCATGAGGTATTGCGAACGGTGATCAGACAGGAAGAGGGCCTGCCTTATCAGCACATCCTGGAAAAGGATACCTGGAAAGCGGAGGTCTTAAATGACCATCCTGCAGCTGCAACAGAGGAAGGGCTTTTACAACTGCTGGACGAACTCGTGACGAGGCCTTTTATCCTTTCCGAAGAACACATGTTACGTACACATATCATCCGGATCTCTGAAAGAGAACATGTCCTGGTGGTCAATATTCATCACATTGCTGCAGACGGATGGTCGATGTCTATCCTGGCAAAAGAATTACATGAAGGTTACCATGCCTACGCAGCGGCGGGAACCCCTGAATTTACAGATTTGCCGATTCAGTATGGCGACTATGCCCGCTGGCAGCGCAAGAGGGAAGCCATATTGGCGCCCAGGCTGGATTACTGGCAGCGAAAATTGTCGGGAACAGCATTGTTGAATTTACCAACCGATTTCGGCCGTTCAGCAATGCAAAGCGTGCGTGGGGAAACGATGAAGTTAAAGATCAGCAAAATGCTGACAGAACAGCTGAAACAGTTCTCAATAGCGCAGGATGTGACGCTGTATATGACTTTGCTTGCCGCATTTAAAGTCTTGCTGCAACGCTATTGTTCGCAGGACGACATCTGTGTTGGCGGTGCCATTTCAGGAAGAATGCAGCAGGAAATGGAAGGGCTCATCGGCTTCTTTGTAAATACATTGGCATTACGCACCGATCTGAGTGGTGATCCGGATTTTCTGGAGGTCCTGCAAAGGGTTAAAACAACAACATTGGAGGCCTATGACCATCAGGAAGCCCCATTTGAAAAAGTGGTGAAACTGGTGATGGGAGAGCGGGATACGAGTCGAAATCCTTTATTTCAGGTGGTCTTTGTATTGCAGAATGCACCGGAGATGCCGGCAATGAAGCTGGGCGAGGCACTGATGGAAAGAAAGTCGAGCCATTACCGGACGAGTCAGTTTGACCTCCATTTCTCTGTCTTTGAAACTCCGGAAGGACTGTATGCAGATGTCGCTTATTGCAGTGACCTTTTCAGGGAATCGACAATTAGCAGATTAACAGGGCATTTTGAAGCGTTGTTAAAGGCGATCGTAACCAACCCTCAGCTTAAAGTAGCAGATATTCCAATGATGGGCAAGGAAGAAAGCCATCAGCTGCTTCATGATTTTAGTGGTACCGAAGCGGAGTATCCTATGGAAGAAACGATTGTCAGCCTTTTTCAAAAACAGGTTGCCCGCACACCCGAAAGAATTGCCCTGACTTTCGAAAAACAACAACTGAGTTACCTTGAGCTGGATCGCCGTTCTGATGCGCTGGCTGGAAGGCTTCGGAAAGAGGGAGTTGTGGAAGGAAGCCTGGTGCCGGTCTGCACAGGGCATGCGATAGAAATGATGATCGGGATCCTCGGGGTCTTAAAGGCCGGAGGGGTTTATGTTCCGGTAGATCCTGAGTATCCTCAGGACAGGATTCGTTTTATGCTGGAAGATACAGATGCTCCGCTGATCCTTGTCATGGAGCATACCGTTTCGGTGATCGCGGCGCTGAGCAGGGCAAAGTTAATTTGCCTGTCAGGCGATTGGGAAGAGCCGGAAAATGGAACGCTGTTACCGGCATGTAAACCGGAGCAGGCCGCTTATATCATTTATACTTCCGGTTCCACCGGACGGCCTAAAGGAGTGATCATCCCTCACCGGAATGTAGTTCGCCTGTTTATGACTTCCCTGCCGCTGTATGATTTTAATGAACAGGATGTCTGGACGATGTTCCATTCTTACTGTTTTGATTTTTCTGTCTGGGAGATGTATGGTGCCCTGTTTTATGGAGGCAGAATGGTGATTGTACCCCGTTCTATGGCAAGGGACACGATGGCTTTCGCTGCACTGCTCCGTACAGAAGGGGTGACGGTGCTTAACCAGACACCTTCGGCTTTTTATGTGCTGCAGGAATCCCTGCAGGGCAATCCGGTGCCGCTTTCGCTACGCTACGTTATCTTTGGCGGGGAGGCTTTGCATCCTTCACGTTTAAAAGCATGGAAGGGATGGTATCCGGAATGCAGACTGATCAATATGTATGGCATCACGGAAACAACGGTCCATGTAACCTTCCAGGAGATCGGGGAGGAAGAAATGAATAGCGCTGGCAGTAAAATAGGAAAACCCATTCCTACATTGTCTGCCTATATCCTCGATGCGAGGCTGCAGCCTGTACCTATAGGCGTTCCGGGAGAGCTGTTTATTGCCGGCGCAGGCCTGGCCAGCGGATACCTGAACAGGGAAGAGCTGACCAGGGAACGCTTCATTCCCCATCCTTTTAGTGGGGATCCGGAAGAAAAAATCTATAGAACAGGAGACCTGGGCCGCTGGATGGAAGATGGCAGTATAGAATATCTCGGCCGGATCGATACTCAGGTTAAAATAAGGGGCTATCGGATAGAACCCGGAGAAATAGAACATGCTTTGAACAGGCTGCCTCAGGTAGCAGAAAATTGTGTGGTACTGAAAGCATCAGGAGCGCAGGACAAGAAGCTGGTTTGTTATTACGTACCGGATCAGGACCGGCTAAAGGAGCTGGAACAAAGCCTGTACGAAGATCAGGTGAACAACTGGAAGGTTTTGTATGAAGATACGTATGGGAACTCGGAACCGGACACAGGTGATGAAGAGTTTAACATTGCGGGCTGGAATGATTCCTTTACGGGAGGAGCGATTCCAGCGGCAGATATGCAGGCCTGGCTGGACGACATTGCCGGGCTGATCTTATCACAGAAACCTGAACATGTGCTGGAGATCGGATGCGGTACAGGGATGATTTACTACCAGTTGGCTCCGCACATCAGGAGCTATGCAGGGGTGGATCTTTCAGAAGTTTCTGTTGCACAGATCAGGCGTCATGTGAACCAGCATCCTGCACAATTTCCGGATACGCAGCTGCGGTCCTGCGGAGCGCATGAGGTAAAACCGGATGAAATGGAAAAAACGGATACGGTAATCATGAATTCCGTGATCCAGTATTTTCCGGGAGAGGATTACCTGACGAGGATCATTGCGGATAATATAGTTCGCCTGGAAGGTTCCGGAAGGATTATTCTGGGTGATGTAAGGGATTACAGATTGCTTTACGCGTTCAAGTCCCGCCTTTCTCTGGCAAAATTACAGGAGCGTGCAGCGGTTACGGAATTCAGCTGGCTGGTGGATCAGGAAATGATGAAGGAGGAAGAGCTTTGCTTTACGCCGGATTATTTTTATCAGCTGCCGGAGCAGTTTCCGGAAATCAGCCATGTGGAAATCCGATGGAAAGAGGGAGATTATGTGAATGAACTCAGTCTTTACCGCTTCACGGTGATTCTGCATGTCGGACTGGACAAAGCGGTGTCGGAACATCCATGGTCTGAATGGAAGAACTTAAAAGAATCGGCAGATCAGCTTTTTGAAAATCTCCCTCCGGTCATTGCGATCAGCGGGATCCCGAACCCACGCTTATGGAAAGAACGCCAGTTGCTGCAGGAATTAAAAGATCATACTGCAATCAATGTAAGGGACCTGATCCGTGCAGTGGAAGAACCGGACGAAGAAAATGAAAGGGTAACGCAATTGCTCAATAACGCAAAAAAAGCGGGTTATGCGGTTCGTATGATGCCTGCAAAAGACCCGATGCAAATGGAGCTTCTTTTGGAGTTAAATCCTGCAGGAGATGTTGTAAAGCCTTTATATCAGGCAGACCGGGATCTTCCTTTTACCAATATCCCTTTGTTTCCGGACATTACGGCCATTTTACAGAAAGAAATCCGGCAGGATTTATCTGTGGTGATTCCGGATTATATGGTGCCGACAGACCTGATTGCTTTACAGCGCATCCCTGTAACGGGCAATGGTAAGGCAGACCGGGCATTCCTGTCCCGTCTGGAAGATCAGCAATGGAAACACCATGCGGAATATCAGGCTCCTTCTACCGATAGAGAAGAGCTGCTGGCCAACATCTGGATGGAAATCCTGGGTGTAGACCGGGTAGGTGTGAAAGATAATTTCTTTGAGCTTGGTGGCGATTCTATCCGTGTGGTAAAGGTTGCGGCAAGAATCAGAAAGCTGACGGGCATGGAGGTTAGTGTCGCGGATATCTATCGTTCAGGAACGATTCTGGAACTGGCAGAGCTGCTGGCTTCACATGCAGGCAATGAAGGCTCCGTTACTGCTGCCCTGCAACAGGAGCTGAAGGAAATAGTGGCAGAGTTTATGCCCTTATTGTCTGGCCGGATGGCATTGGAAGCGGTTTACCCGATGAGCGACATTCAGTGTGGCATGATTTACGCCTCCCTGCGCGATCCTGAATCAGCAGTCTACCATGATCAGTTTCTCTATCCTGCAGCACGTGCCCTGGATGTTTCGCTGTTTGAACAGGCACTGCGCATGATCGTCGCGAAACATGAAATATTGAGGACTACCTTTCATCCCAATCTTCATGTGCAGGGCTTGCAGGCGGTGCATAAAAATATACCGGTTAAACTGAGTGTTTTAGACAGGTCGGGCAATACTGCAGAATCGCTTAAACCTTACCTCAGGGAATACCTGAAGGAAGAACGCGAAAGGCCTTTCGATCTGGAACATGGCCCGCTATGGCGCGCAACACTTGTGAACTGGCAGAGGGGAACGGTATTTGTCCTGCAATTCCATCACGCGATCCTCGATGGATGGAGCGTAGCCGCTTTCAATACCGAACTTTTTAACCTGTACCTGCAATTGGAGAAAAGTCCGGTATCCCAACCATTGACCCGCCTGAAAGGAAGTTATCGTGATTTTGTCCTGCAAAATATGATGGGCAGAAAGACCGCGCTCAACCACGATTTCTGGAAAAAGGAAATGGAAGATCAGCAACGGCTGGATTTGTTTACTGCGGAAGAAAAACAGGATGATCTGATCGGAAGTTATACGAAGGAGATGCTGGACAGCCTGAAAAATCTGGCCAGAGAACACCGGCTTTCCCTCAAAGGGGTCTTCCTCGGTGCCACCCTTTATGCAATTGGGATGCTGAGCCATCAACGGAAGTTAACCATCGGACTGGTGACGAACAACAGACCAGTGGTCGAAGACGGAGATCAGTTGCTGGGATGCTTCCTGAATACCATTCCTTTCGTCTTCGAGATGCCGGATGGAAAAGAAAGCTGGGAAGCTTATTTCAGAAAGATCGAGGATAAGTTACAATTGCTGAAATCTTATGACCTGACCTCACTCTCAGAGATTGCAAGGATCAATACGGCCTCTGCTCCGCAGGAAAACCCTTTCTTTGACATCATCTTCAATTTTATAAATTTCCATATTTATGATGAACTGGAAGAAGAACTGATGGACGTTTCCCTTGCTCAGCAATGGCTGGCCAGTGTCAGTTACGGGCTTTCCAATACTTTTCTGGATTGTTCGGTGAGCCTTACCGGCGATACCATGGCGGTCGTCTTCTCTCAGGGACGAAAACTGCAAAGTGGAAAGACGCTGAAAGATGTACAGCATTATTTTGATCATGTGCTGGATTGTTTCCGGCACCGGTTAACAGACCGGATCAGTAAACAATCTTTTCTGCCTGCCAGAGAACAGCTTTTGTTATTGCACGAATGGAATGATACGCTCTCGGTATTCCCCCGCGAAAGCACCTTGATTTCCTGTTTTGAGGAATCTGTATTGCATTATCCTGACCGGGTTGCGCTGATCACGGCGACTCAATCTTATACCTACAGGGAATTGCAGGAATGGTCAGCCCGTCTGGCCACAAAGCTGATTCATGCGGGTGTGAAGCCCGGAACGTTTGTCCTCCTGCTTGCAGACAGGTCGGCAGACACAGTGGCTGGAATCCTGGCCATTATGATGGCTGCTGCGGCTTACGTGCCATTAGATCCGAATATCCCGGCAGCACGGATGATGGGAATTCTGGAAGATACAAAGGCCGCGTTTATACTTGGTCGCCGGAAGGTTGATTTTCCGCTTCCTTCGGATGAGCTGAGCTGGATCGGTACGGAACTGACTGAGGATACGGAAATTTCCTTATTCCCTGTTCCTTCCTCTGCTTCGGATGCCTATGTGATTTATACTTCCGGTTCTACAGGGCGGCCGAAAGGAGTGCCTGTAAAACATCGGGCGGTGTTAAACCTGATCTGGCATTACGCAGCGGAAATCGGTTTTACAATGGACGAACGTGTATTGCAGTTTTACAGTTTCAGTTTTGATGCTTCAGTTCAGCTTGTATTTCTGCCTTTAATTAACGGGGCAGCATTACTGATCCCGGAGCAGGAAACTTTGCAGGATCCGGACCTCTTCAGAAATATGCTGGAAACGGTAGGGATCAGTCACCTGGACCTTACACCGGGCTTCCTGCAAAGTCTGGGAAGGGAAGCTTTGTCCGGCAGCCTGAAACGGATGGTAGTTGGAGGAGAAGAATGCCCGCCTGAACTTGCAGCTTTCTGGGGGAGCCAGCTGGATTTTTACAATGAATACGGACCTACTGAGGCTACGATCGTGGCCACGCGTTATCGCTATCATGAGGGAGCCAATGGAAAGCGCCTGCCTATTGGAAAACCCGTTCCAAACACGAGGATTTACATTCTTGATGAGGGCCTGCAGTTATTGCCGGCAGGAGTAACGGGCGAAATCTGTATCAGCGGGGAAGGTGTCTCTTCCGGATACCTCAATCGCCCGGAACAAAATTCAAGACAATTTATACCAGATGTATTTAGTGAAGATCCGGAAGCGAAGATGTACCGCACGGGTGATCTGGGCAGATGGCTACCGGATGGTTCACTTGAATACCTTGGAAGAGCAGACGACCAGGTGAAAATCCGCGGTTATCGTATAGAACCTGCAGAAGTAGAAATGATCCTGTTACAACAAGACGGGGTTCAGCAAGCTGCAGTAGTGGTTCATACAGATGATGCCGGAGAGAAACGTTTGCTGGCTTACCTCGTTTCTGTGCCAAACACGGCCTTAGCAGAGATTGAAGCCTCCCTCAGGGAACGTCTGCCGGCTTATATGATACCTGCGCATATTTTTTTAGTCGAGGAGTTGCCGGTAACGATATCGGGAAAAGTGGACCGGCGTTTACTTGCCGCTTCGGGGCTGCCTATGGCAGATGCACCTGAACTTGTTGCGCCTTCAAATGAAAGGGAAAGTTTGCTGCTGGAAATATGGCAGCAGCTGTTGGGACTAAAACGCATCAGCATCGATGATGATTTTTTCCTGCTTGGCGGACATTCCCTGAACACTTTACGTTTGCTCGGTCGCATCCGTCAGGCGGGATATGAGGTGCAGCTGCAGGAAATCCTCAGTCACAGCACAATTGCCAGACAGGCCATGTTGCTCTCCGGCCGGAAGATGGATGAAGCGTTGCTTTCCTTGAGGAAATCCATGAACCAGCATGTGCTGCTATTGAACGATAGCGCACAGGAACGAAAGGCCTTTTTGATTCCAGGATCTACGGGGAACTGCGACAGCTACGATGAACTCGCCAATGCGCTTTCGGATAAAGTAAAAGTCTATGGCATCCAGATGATGGGACTGTTGGAAGGAGAGAAACCCCTGCAGCGCATGGAGGAAATTGCAGCCTTACAGCTTTCCTGGATCCGGGAAATCCAACCCAAAGGGCCTTATCGTTTCATCGCACATTCCTTTGGGGGCCAGGTGTTATATGAAATGATAAAGCAACTGGAAGATTTGAGTGAAGAGGTAGAAGTGGCCATTATGCTGGATGTAGCGAGCCAGTTAAGAGGAGCGGAAGATCCGGAAACTTTTGAGGCCGGCGAAGTCATGGATTTTGTGTGGCAATCACTCAAAAAGTATGACATGCTGGAGCTGATGAAGCCTTCATTTTCGGAGGAACTGCTGCCCGAACTTGAGAATCTTGCTGCACAAAAAGCCATTCCTTGCCTCACTGATTTGTTGAAACATCAGGTTGCCCTGCAAAGGGAAGATACTGCGATGATTTTTAGGGTAATGGACCTGCACCTGGCCAACATGTTATTGCCTTACCGCATTTCGGGTAAAGTGAAAGCGCCATTGACGATTGTGAAGGCCAGTATTAACCCCTTGGAGCATGCCCATGAGGCATTGGGCTGGCAGGACCATAGCAACTCGGTGAAGGTGATGACTGCTTCGGGTGATCACTTCAGTATGCTTCGTGATGCCTTTGCGCAGGAACTTGGTGATGCTTTAAAAGTGGTATTCGCATCTACGGAAGAGAGCCTGATCTGATAAAGATCTGTTTTCAATTGCGAATTGCATGAAAAAGCCCCGGACAAATTCCGGGGCTTTTTATTTTGACTGTAAACTGCTGCTGCTGATCAGCTTAATCCCAGGCTCATTTATGTAAAGTGCGGTTATTTTTTCTTCGAAGCCAAAGAAAGAAGGGTAAAGGCACTGAACTTGAGTAAGCTGGAAAAGAACTGCGAAGCATAGAATAAGTTTAGGTTATTCGCGGGCTGATTAAGTGCGGCAACTACCGGAAATATGGTGAGAATTGTGGCAAGCAACAGCACCCATTTGATCCATTCTTTTCCAATAAAAGCAAAATATCCGAAGGTCATGAACATCAAAGCCATTTCAGCAGTAACGGTCATGTCGAAATTGGGGTTTTTACCCCATTGAATAAATCCGTTAATCACATCAACAGTGATGGCTGCAAAAATTAAGTAGGCTGAAATTTTATAGTTTTTGTGTATTTTATAGTCCATTGGTATTGAAAAGGCCGCAAGATAGCATTAATAAAAAAAAAGATTGTATGCTACTAACATAACATTCAACAATTTTAGCATATCGCTGATTATATCATACAAAGCATTTAGTTTTATTCTGCCTCTATTGGTAATCTGAACATAAATGAAACCTGAATACAAATGAAAAAAATCACTTTATCTTTTATCCTGATGCTCAGTACAGCAGCGTCCATCTTCGCTCAGGAATCTAAACCTTATGAAGGGGTTCCCGGTTGGGCGGAAACCAAAGATCAGCGGCTCAAATGGTTTAGGGAAGCCCGCTTTGGCCTCTTTATCCACTGGGGCCTGTACAGCGCTGCCGGTGGTTCCTGGAATGGTAAGGTATATCCTCAGCATTATGCAGAATGGATCGAAACCTGGGCCAATGTTCCGAGCAAGGAATATAGCGAAACACTAAAGCCAAAGTTTACAGCAGCAAAGTTTAAACCGGAAGCATGGGCAGCACTGGCAAAAGAAGCAGGAATGAAATATATGGTGATCACCTCCAGACATCATGAAGGTTTTAGCATTTTCAACAGTAAAGCGCCTTATTCCCTGAATAATCCGGTAACGGGAGGAACGAACATCTCTCCGAAAGGAAGAGATCTATATGGGGAAACAGTCTCCGCTTTTAAAAAGGCAGGACTGAAAACCGGTGCTTACTATTCCTTGCTGGACTGGCAGCATCCTGATTCTTACCATACTTTTAAAAATAATCCGCGTGTTCCGGGAACCAAACCGAACCACGAGGTTTACAAAGATTACCTGTACGATCAGGTAAAAGAACTGGCCCAGAATTATGGTAAAATGGATGTGCTATGGCTGGATTTCAGCGGAAGAGATACTCAGGGCGAAACCTGGGGAACCAAACGAATCCTGACAGACCTCATCAAATGGCAGCCAGGTATTATCGTAAATAACCGCTTCTGGGATGGTCTGGAGAATAAAAACGGAGATATCGGGACACCTGAGAAATACGTTCCGCCAGCAGGTTTGCCGGGAATGGATTGGGAAGTGAGCCATACCATGAACGAAAGTTATGGCTATAGTGCCCATGATCAAAACTGGAAATCTTATGATAAGATGATGAACCTGTTTTTAGAAACCGTAAGTAAAGGAGGGAACTTCTTATTAAATATTGGTCCCGATGGGGAAGGACAGATTCCTGAACAAGGTGTAAAGATCCTGAAGGAAATAGGCGCATGGATGAAGGTGAACAACGAAGCGGTATATGGAACAACGGCCAGCCCATTTCCATCACTGGATTGGGGTTATGCCACACAGAAACCCGGAAAATTATACCTTGAAGTTTTTAATCCTCCGGCAAATGGAGTTTTGGACGTTCCTTTGTCCAGCGGCATCAGCAAAGCTTATATTTTAGGAAATAAAGGAAAAGCATTGTTGGTTAAAACGACTGCCAATGGCAAGACAATCCAGCTTCCTGCTGATTTCTCCGGGCCGAAACCAATGGTCATCGTCGCAGAGATCAAAGGTCTGCCGGTAGTAGTGGAGAACAAGGTAAGCTCGCTAAAGGATGGAAGTATTGTGCTGAATGCAAACAATGCGAAACTGACGGGCAACGGTGGCATTAAGTTAAAAGGAGCATCAACTCATGATCCAAACAGGCCGAATACCATCGCTTTCTGGACCAATAAAAATGATTATGCTTATTGGGATTTGAAAATTCAGAAACCAGGAAAGTATAAAGTCATGGTCAATTATTTCGCATCAGCAGATGCAGCCGGAACACTGCAGTTTAATCTCGAAAATAATGCACTTAATTATAGCATTCCGGCCGGAAATACGGCAGGTTTTAAAGAGGTGGAGGCAGGAGTGATCGAGGTTTCGCAACAGGCGATAGGTGCAGCCTCGCTAAGGTTGGAGCTAAAGGCAGCAGGGATCACCGGTAAGTCTATGCCGGAAATCAGCAGCATTACCCTGAAACCGATTTAATCTGCAGGATCTTCTAAAGAAGCCCGGTTGATTCATTCATCCGGGCTTCTTTATGTTTCGGGTTTTAACAATATATAGCAATGTTTTTATCGTACTTTTGCCGGCAAAGAACAGATTATGGAAGCGACTGAACTAAGAATTGGGAATTATACATTGGATCATGGTCATCCTGAGCAAATACCTTATGGCTCTGATATTGATTCTGCGGGATTGATGGAACCGATCTTGTTAACGGAAGAATGGGTGGTTAAGTTTGGTTTTGAACGCTTCGAATTTGAATATGAAGAGGGGATGGAGATCACTTATGTATTAGAAAAAAAGAACGGTCATCAGTTCGTGTTGAGTGATACACTCCAGCCTATGGATGGGGAAATTGCCATGCTGGATTATAAGCTGCAATATGTGCACCAGATTCAGAACCTTTATTTTGCATTAACAAATGAGGAGTTAACCGTAAAAGGTTAACTATTTTTATCTATAAATTCCGGATGATCAGGATGGAATGTTATTGATGCTCGGAGAGTTTATTATACTGCCAAAGCACGTTGATAATTTTCCATTCTCCATTCGTTTTCACGATGTGCATATAATCAAACCATTCGTCGGCAATTAATTTTACAGATGCTGTTAATGCAGATACATCCAGAAGTTTAATCTCTTTCTTTGGCGTTTTTGGAAACTTATCCCCGTTGGTATTATAGGTTTCTGCCAGGATCACCAGGTTTTCAGCTGAATATTCAGAAACAAAATCTTTTTGTGTTTTCTTATTTTTGAAGACCGATCTTTTGACCACCCTTGGGTGTAAAGCATCCTGCATTTGTTTTGGATTTGGCGTATGCTGAGACTCAATATAAGCAAGTGCAACTCTTTTGATGTCCAGGGTATCCTGCCTGGTTTGCGCCTGAACTTTCAATATGCTTGTCACGATGAGTACAAAAAGAAAAGAGATGAACTTCATAAATAAATTTAAGCTGGCGTTTCTGATAATTGCTTAGTTAAATGTAAACATTTTTAAATCTACTTGTATTTTATCCTTTTGTAACATCGTTGATGGTTTTTAATCAGGTAGGGTATTTACAAATTGTTTATAATCGGCTTTTACCTGATTCGCGTATTTTTTAGCGTAAGCGAGCAAAGCCGGTTGCCATTGTTTACGGCTGGCAAAGGCCCTTAACTCGTCATTGATTGCAGATCCCTGGATGCCACTGCTCCGCAATTGTGCGGATGCGGTTAAGATGGCCATATCTGTCAATACTGCGGTCAGCTCCCTGAGCTTATCTCCAAGCAATTCAAACCTGATCTTATCATCATAAGGCTGCATCTCCTGCAATACATAACTGGCTTGTTTAAACCTGATGGTGGTTAATAAAGCGGGGGAGACATTTTGCATTCTGTATTTATTGGTAATGATGCGCTGGGCAGGAGTGCTCCAGTGAGGCTGAATGGTGTTATTGTAAAGAGCGAGTGATGAGGCCCTGGCCTCTTTCATTTCCAGGAGTAAAAACGAGTCTTTATCCTTACGGTTTTGCAAAAGAAACATGTATCGTTTTAATCCGATACTCCCCGTACCCGCAACACGAAAAGCGGCATCTTTTACCAGGTAGTCCTTTGGCCAGGAAGGGATGGTTTTTAACCAGCCGGCAAGCTGAGACAGGAGCGCCTCTTTTAGTTTCGGCTTTAGTTTAAAATGTAATGTATTGTCAATTTTTATGGTTAATTTCTTGCGACTGGCATCTGTTATCTTTTTGATGAGTTCCTTTTCGGTTCTCTTTTTCGCATTATTAAGAAAAAGACGTACCGTTCCTTTTGCTGTTCTGGGGTCGATACTATCCGCTTTTCCGCTTTTCAAAGTCTCCCGGTATTTATTTAAAAACAGGGTTGCCATTTCATCTGCAATCGGGGTTTTTAACTTGAGTACATCAAAGGCTACGTAAATGCTGGTCAGCACCCTCGCCAGTTCCCAGTTTAAAGGGGCGAGCATGGATTCATCAAAATCATTCAGGTCAAAGTAAACGAGACGGTTATTGCCTTTATAGCTGCCGAAATTTTCAAGATGAAGGTCGCCTGAAATCCAGGAGAGCGGAGAAAGAGGGAAATTTTTTGCCTGAGCTAAGTCCTCGTAAAAAAGATGACAAGTGCCTCTGAAAAAACGGAAGGCATTTTGTTTCATCGCTTTATACTTTAACTGAACCATTTCAGGAAGTAAGGGAGCATTGAATTTCTCAATTCTCTCTATAATTGTATTCATATGCTTTGTTTTAAAATTACCAGTAGAAGGATCCGATGGTTTGTTCCTCCAATAGCCAGCTGTTAAATATTTCCAGCTGATCGCCTTTCCCGTTCACCACCATTTCCAGCGTAATTTGCTGATCAGTGCGCGAAACCTTCAGGTGGTTATACCGGAGCCCCAATTGCGTCACTTTCCGGCAAGTGGCATCTGCTTCATTTTTATCCTTAAACAGAATCCTGTAATTCCTCTGCTGAAAACGATTGTCGATCCAGAATTGGATATAGTCCATTACATATAAAACAAACAGGGAAAGTGCCACTGAGATGCCCGTAAGGAGGTATTCGCCAATGCCAATCAGCATCCCTATTGCTGCGGCAATCCAGATGGAGGCCGCAGTAGTGATACCAGAAACACTGATGTTATTACGGAAGATGACACCAGCGCCCAAAAAGCCGACTCCGGTAATGATGTTCGCGGCAATCCGGTCACGGTTGGCGTCTACACCTAAAAGGTAAGAACAAATGGTAAATATGGTAGAACCAAAACAAATTAAAGCCAGGGTCCTGAATCCGGCAGATTTGCCGCGGATTTCCCGCTCAAAGCCAAGAACGCTTCCACAGAGTACGGATAGAAATATTTTTAATATTTCCTGATCATAAACAGGAGGAGAGAGAAGGGACTGTTGCATCTTACAGCAAGATACTTAATTTTTTAATCAAAACTCAGTGGTTCGTTTTCAGAAGGAAAACGAACCACTGAGTTGCTTGTATAAAAAAAGGTCGTCCCTGAAATTTCAGGGACGACCTTTTTTAGCTGATTGGCTTATTTCGGCATCAGAACGGTATTCACTACGTGAATGACCCCGTTTTTCTGATAAACATCTGCTATAGTTACAGTGCTCATTCCGCCTTTTTCGTCTTTTAGTACGAGTTTGCTACCTTTCATCCAGGCCCAAAGTTTTCCACCTTCTACAGTAGTCAACTCAGCTTTTCCATTTCCTTTTTTGATGGCAGCAGCAATTGCTTTGCTGTCCATTTTTCCTGCTACGACATGGTAGGTTAAGATTTTCGTTAATGTTGCTTTGTTGGCTGGTTTAACCAGGTTTTCTACAGTTCCTTTTGGAAGCTTGTCAAAAGCACTGTTTGTTGGGGCAAATACGGTGAAAGGACCTGCGCCTTTAAGGGTTTCCACAAGGCCTGCTGCTTTAACTGCTGCAACCAATGTAGTATGGTCTTTTGAGTTCACTGCGTTGTCAATGATGTCTTTTGAAGGATACATCGCTGCACCGCCAACCATTTTTGTTTTTTCAGTCATGCCAGCTTTTGACTGTGCCTGAACTGTGATGTTAGATGCAAATGTGATGGCTGCCAGGACAATTGCAGATAAGAGTATTTTTTTCATGTTTTTGTTTTTATGATTTGAGAACACTTACGCAAGATCATTCCATCTTGGTTTTTTAATCACTCAGATAATTATTTAAATGATTGATTTGTAGTGTTTTAATTTGTGGTTTTGTGTTTAGCGCAACTGTTTTGCCCACCTGTGCTCAGGCTCGGGATCGGGCGCGGAGGTTTGGAATGCATTGGATGTTACCTGCTGGACTTCAGAATCTTTTGAGGATTTTAATGATAAACATTATTTTCTTTTTGTTTTAAAATAATATATTTGAGTTAAATTAACTCCATATGAAAAAAATTATCATTGCTTTCGTTGTGCTCTTTATCGCCAATCTGGGATGTAAAAAAATATCAAGGACAGATGGACTTTGTGCCTGTTCTCCCGCTACTTATCCGGGGGTTGCGCTGGTGATTAAAAATGTAGCTAATCTGGATTTATTGAATCCAGCCAATAAAGAGGCTTATACATTGAATCAGATTAAGCTATTTCAAAAAGATGATAAAGGTGTAGAGAAACAAATTAGCTTTTCCATTCGCCCCACGTTTTCTTATGGCTCAGAAAAGTTCAATTATTATCAGCTGTATTCTGAAGAAATATATGTTTTAGCGAGGACTAAGCCACAAAGCTTTTACCTGAAACTGGCCGATGGAACTCCTTATGAGCTTAATTTGGAATTTAAAGAAGGGGTATATAAACCCCAAAAGCTGTTAATTGATAAAAAGGAAGCGCCTGCTGAAACTGGTGAGCTTGCAAAATATGACGCTTCTATTTTCTACCTCAACCTTTAATTCTTTTTCAGCAATTGGTCTTGTAAGGAACTGATCATGTGCTTAATTTCCATTAAATCGGTTTCCTGTTCCGGAATCTCCTGACTCTGGTAACTATGAAACTGCCACAATTCCAATATTTCAGAAACAGGTACACGATAGGGCTGGAACAGCTTGTTTAAAGATTCCAGCAGCATCGTTCCTTCCTTTTCAAGCGTCAGCTGCTTAAACACAAAATCCTGTTCTCCCTTCAAGACCACGATACAGAGGCTGCGGGCTTTTAACTGCTGCCAGTCGGCCACAAACCTGCAGATCACCTCAGCACCTTCCGGAATGGGCAACATCGAAGCCCCTGTGGTAGGGAACATCCGGAATGTACCGGATTCTGGGAGATTGGGCAGGGAAAACCTGGGCAAAGCGGCCAGGAACTCCGGGTCCTTGTATCCTGCCTGGTAGCCAGCTTTCGCCTTTACAGGAATATATTCCATGTTTTCTTTGTTGTCCTTATCCACCGTGATCGCCAGGACGCGCAGGTTGCCTCCCTGTAAATAAATGTCAGTTCCGGCTTCCAGTTCCCGGAGCTTGAGTTCCGAAATCCTGGAAAGTTCCACTTTCAGCAGGCTGTCTATACTGATCTTAAAAATATTTGAACAATTGATGAGGTCCTCCGGCTGGGGGGCCTTGGTCTGCCCGCTTTCCAGTGCATTGAGCTTGGAACGGCCTATCCCCAGGCTTTCAGCCATCATTTCCTGACTCAGTTTCTTCCTTTCCCTGAGGAACTTAATATTGGCAGAAAAAAAAACTTTTTGAGTATTCATTTTGTATTGTTATTATTAGTGTCAAATATTTGACACTGATCGTGTCAAATGTAGTAATTTTAAAATTAATTGTGATGGAAGAAGCGGCGAATAAAAGTGAGATCATTGAAAAACTGAAAAAGGAGATGCTCCTGATGCAGGGATTCTCTGCAGTTTTAGATCATGAACGCCCGGATATTGGCCTCGGGCCAATGGAAAAAGCTTTTCCTAACCATATTTTTCCAACCGCTGCGGTGCATGAATTTGTGAGTGCCCATGCAGCAGCTGCAGCAGCAACAACAGGTTTTATGGCCGGCCTGATCAGCCATTTAATGAAAACGGAAGGTACCTGCCTTTGGGTAGGCACAGGACGTCAGCTTTTCCCTCCTGGCCTCAAAGCCTTCGGAATCTCGCCAGACCGGATGATTTTTATAGACCTGCAGCGCGAACGCGATGTGCTTTGGGCAATCGAAGAAGGCCTGAAATGCAGCGCCCTGACTGCAGTAGTTGCCGAACTCAAAGAAATCAGTCTCACTGAATCCAGGCGATTACAGCTGGCAGTAGAAAGAAGTCGGGTCACAGGTTTTCTGCACCGCTGCAATGCTAAAAAGACAAACCATATAGCCTCTGTATCCCGATGGGAGATCAGTCCCATTGTCAGCCATCTGGAAGCGGGTGTTCCGGGGGTAGGTGATCCCCGCTGGAATGTCGAACTGCAAAAGATTCGCAATGGCAAACCGGGAAGCTGGCAGCTGGAATGGTCGGCAGGGCGATTTACCCATTTGACAACAACAGCCACAGAAAGTACTTTTATTCAACAAACCGGATAACATGTCAAGGCGATACCTTACGATATGGTTCCGTCATTTAACGACGGATCAACTCGCGATCCGCAAGCCGGAGCTGAAAGGGGAGCCCTTTGTACTGGCTGCTGCCGAACGCGGACGAATGGTGGTAAAGGCCTGCAGTGCCGCTGCCACAGAGAAAGGAATTGAAGCAGGAATGGTATTGGCTGATGCAAGGGCCTTAATTCCTAGCCTGGAGGTCCTGGATGACCATCCGCTCAGGGGAGAAAAATTACTTCGTGCCCTGGCCGAATGGAGTTTGAGGTATACGCCGATTGCTGCTGTTGACCTGCCGGATGGCCTGATTCTGGACATCAGTGGTTGTGCCCACCTTTGGGGTGGCGAAGAACCCTACCTCAAAGATATTTTAAGCAAACTCCGTAAGCCTGGCTATGAAGTACGGGCGGCGATAGCAGATACGATCGGTGCCTCATGGGCCATTTCCCGGTTCGGACAAAACAGTCCGGTAATCGGGCCGGGAGCTCATATTGATGCTTTACAGGCTTTGCCACCAGCTGCATTGCGACTGGAAGCACCGGTCCTGGACCGCCTGCAAAAATTAGGCCTGTACCAGATCCGGAGTTTTATCAATATGCCGCAAAGGGTCTTGCGCAGACGTTTCGGACAGGATTTGCTAAACAGGCTGGATCAGGCCTTGGGATTGGTGTCTGAGCCGATCATACCAATTCAGGCCATCGTTCCATACCAGGAATCACTTCCATCCCTGGAGCCCATCCGTACGGCCACAGGCATTGAAATCGCCTTGCGGAAGCTCCTGGAAATTATTTGTCAGCGCTTATTCCGCGAAGGAAAGGGAATGAGGAAGGCCGTGTTTAAAGGTTACCGGATCGATGGGAAACTTCAGCAGATCGCAATCGGGACGAATGAGCCGGTGAGAAATATAGGCCATTTATTTAAGCTCTTCGAACTGAAGATCGCTACGATTGCACCGGGATTGGGAATCGACTTGTTTGTTTTAGAAGCGCCTGTGGTAGAAGAACTTTCCATACAACAGGAAAGCCTTTGGGCAGCCAGCAATCAGGAACACCTCGCCATCGCAGGTTTGCTGGACAGGATTGCAGGGCGGTTTGGCGCGAATGCCATCCACCGCTACCTGCCTGATCAGCACCACTGGCCGGAACGCTCGATCCGGGAAGCCAAAAGTTTACAGGAAAAACCAGCCATTGCCTGGCCGGAAGATCAGCCCAGGCCCCTCTGCTTATTGCCCCGCCCGGAAAGAATTCAGGTCACCTCGCCAATCCCGGATTATCCGCCCATGCTGTTTATTTATAAGGGAATAGTTCATAAAATCAGAAAAGCAGACGGGCCGGAAAGAATTGAACGGGAATGGTGGATCGAACAGGGACTGGTCAGAGATTATTATCGGGTAGAGGACGAGCAGGGTGCACGTTACTGGGTATTCCGCTCGGGTCATTATCATGACGACGAGCCGGAATGGTTTATACATGGTTTTTTTGCTTAAAGGAGAGAGATGAGTTATACAGAATTACAGGTGACCACAAATTTTAGTTTCCTGAGGGGGGCGTCGCATCCTGAAGAAATGATTCAGCAGGCCGTATCGCTTGGCTATAGCGCGATTGCAATTACCGACCACAATACCCTTGCCGGGATTGTCAGAGCTCATGCTGCTGCCAAAGCAAATGGCATCAGAATCATCCCTGCCTGCAGGCTCGACCTGGTAGATGGACCAAGCCTGCTGGCCTATCCGACAGATCAGCCAGCCTATGCCCGTTTGTCTGCTTTACTTTCTACAGGCAACCTGCGTACAGAAAAAGGCAAATGCGAATTGTATAAAGCGGATGTTTATCACTTCTCTAAAGGCATCAGATTCATCACTGTCCCTCCGGGTAAATTAAACGCGGAATTCGATTTAGATGCAGAGTTTAAAACCGCTTTAAAGGAATATAAAGAAGCATTTGGATCGAATCTTTACCTTGGTGCCTGCTTTTCCTACCGTGGTGATGATGCGAAAAAATTGTACAGGATTTCAGCGCTCGCAGATCAGATCGGAGCAGCAATGGTGGCCACAAATGATGTGCATTTTCATCATCCTGACCGGCGCGAACTTCAGGACATCGTGACCTGTGTCCGGGAAAAGTGTACGATCTATAATGCAGGTTATCACCTCTATCAGAATGCAGAAAGATACCTGAAACCTGCAGCAGAAATGGAACGCCTATTCAGGCAATATCCGGATGCCATCAAACAAAGTCAGGAACTCGCAGCGGCCTGTCAGTTTTCCCTTGACGAGCTGAAATACGTCTACCCGGAGGAAATTACCACTGAAGGACGGAGCCCTCTGGAAGAATTAACCTACCTCGCCTGGAAGGGGGCAAAGGATTTTTTTGGGGAGGAGTTGCCGGAAAAAATTACGACTGCCATTGAGTATGAAATGAAATTCATCGAGGAAATGGACTATGCACCTTATTTCCTCACGGTATATGACATCGTGAGGTTCGCCAGGGAACAAAATATCCTGTGCCAGGGCAGGGGATCTGCTGCCAATTCAACGGTCTGTTTCTGCCTGGGCATCACTTCTGTAAACCCGACTAAGTTTGAATTGCTTTTTGAGCGCTTTATCTCTTCTGCACGAAATGAACCGCCAGACATTGATGTGGATTTTGAGCATGAGCGGAGGGAAGAAGTGATCCAGTATATTTATAACAAATATGGACGCGACCGTGCAGCCATTGTAGCTACCGTTACCCAGCTCCACCGGAAAGGGGCAGTGCGTGATGTGGCCAAAGCGATGGGCCTTTCTGTAGATGCGGTAGACCGGCTTTCTAAATCCATGTGGGAATTTACTGACGAATGGCTGGAGGGCAAAGCGCCCTCTGATCATGGATTTAAACACGATGATCCGCACCTGATGAAGATCCTGCAGCTCACACAGCAGTTTATCGGTTTTCCCCGTCAGCTGGGACAGCATACAGGTGGTTTTGTGATCACCAGGGGCAAGCTGAGCGAGCTTTGCCCGATTCTGAATGCACGCATGGAAGACAGGACTTGTATTGAATGGAATAAGGATGATATTGATGCCCTTGGCTTCCTTAAAATAGATGTCCTGGCATTGGGCATGCTAACCTGTATCCGAAAAGCTTTTGACCTGGCGAAACAACATTATGGCCTTGACCTTACCCTGGCCAATATTCCTGAGGATGATTCAGAAGTATATGACATGATCAGTCATGCGGATACCATAGGGGTGTTTCAGATCGAGAGCAGGGCACAGATGTCTATGCTGCCGAGATTAAAACCGAGAAATTTCTATGATCTGGTGATCGAAGTGGCCATTGTCCGCCCGGGACCAATTCAGGGGGATATGGTGCATCCTTACCTGAGGCGCCGGAATGGAGAAGAGGACATTACTTATCCTTCACAGGAACTCGAAGATATTCTTGGTCGCACATTGGGGGTTCCTTTGTTCCAGGAACAGGCCATGAAAATTGCCATTGTTGCGGCGGGCTTCACACCAGCGGAAGCCGATGAGTTGCGCCGGAGTATGGCCAGTTTCAAATCACATGGGATGGTGAGCAAGTTCCGGAAGAAATTGGTGGATGGCATGGTCGCAAAAAATTATGAAAAAGATTTTGCGGAACGGGTATTTAAACAATTGGAAGGATTCGGGAGTTATGGTTTCCCGGAAAGCCATGCGGCAAGTTTTGCCTTGCTGGTCTATGTATCCTGCTGGCTAAAGCATTATTATCCGGATATTTTTGCCGCGGCCTTACTGAACAGTATGCCTATGGGATTCTACCAGCCTGCGCAGATTGTCAGCGATGCGAGGAAACATCAAGTGCAGATCAGGCCAATTGATGTGAACTTATCGGCATGGGACAATACCCTTGAAGAATTATCCGGTAAATACTGTGCAATGAGGTTGGGTTTCCGTCAGGTCAGCGGCCTGAATGCGGAGGACATCAATCTGCTGGTTGCGGGACGGCAACAGGAACCTTACCGCCATATCCATACCTTAATGGAAGTGGGTGTGTCTCTGGCTGCACTGGAAAAATTAGCCGATGCAGATGCTTTCCGTTCTATGGGAATGGACAGAAGGCAGGCTTTATGGGAAGTAACCGCACTTGCCGACCGCCCTCTGGGTTTATTCGAAGGGGAATTAAAAGAACAAAGTAAAGAAGAGCAGCAAATCCAATTGCCAAAGATGTCTTTGTCGGAACATGTGGTTCATGATTACAGTACCACTTCCTTATCGTTAAAAGCCCACCCGGTAAGCTTTATCAGAAAGGAACTGTTCCACCGTCAGGTGCTCTCTGCTAAAGAATTAAAGCGCTGGCCCGATGGTACACTGGTCAGGGTCTGCGGATTGGTCCTGGTGAAGCAGAGACCGGGAACGGCCACAGGAGTTTGTTTCATCACAATTGAGGATGAAACAGGAATCGCGAATCTCGTGGTTTTTCAAAAACTGTTTACCAAATACCGCAAGGAAATTTTAAGGGCAAAATTGCTCATGGTAGAAGGGAAATTACAGCGGGAGGGAGAAGTGACCCATGTGGTGGTACAACACTGCTATGATTTCTCGGGTCTTTTGCAGGGACTCGTAGAAACAGATATTAAAAAAGGTAAAAAGGTAATCCAGGCAGAGCTCTTCCCGGAATCCAGGGATTTTAAATAAGCAATCATGGTCAACTTTTTTTATAATTTTTAGGCTGCTTTGTTCAGATCCAACAATAGACAGGAGGAGTATAATTGGGCTTATCGCGTATTTCTGGATTGATTCATTTAGTTATATGATCTATGTCCTTTGATCCTCTGGTTCAGGAGGCTTTTAATTGACATAAAGAATAAGGAATAATTGACGGGTTAAATTATATATTTGAAAATAAATAAACGAAATACTATGAGTATGATTTTTAGAAACTGTTGGGCATACCTGATTTTATTTATTTTAATCGGTTCGGGCTGTAAGCGCGTGGTTAAACAAGATCATCAGGCCCAGCAGGCTCCTGCCGTTTCTGAAGCAGATTCTAAGGCCGAAATGAAGAAGATTATGAGCCTGAAGCTGCCGCAAAAAACAATTTTAGTGGATCAGCAGTATAGTTTTAGCATACCTGCGCATTATATTTTTGCAGTACAAAGGCTGGCGGCTACGGAACTGGAAGATGACCATAAACTAGGGAAACTGGACCTTTCGACCCTGAAAGATAGCATTTCGGTCATTTCTTTTGGAAATGTCTTTTCCAAAGAGGAGCGTTTGTACCATCAGAGCATCATGATCATTCCGGAAGCCGATTCGACATTGCTTACTGTGGAAGACGTCAAAGCAGATTTTCCCAATGTGGAAACGGTTTACTTCCAGGATGAAAACAGTATTATTTTTGATCAGAATGATAATTTTATCGCCCTCTACCTGAAATATGATGTGCTGCATAAAAGCTATATTTTTTATAAAGCTGAAATGGGCTGGAGTCAAAAGCTTCCAAAGGAGGAAAAGATAAACCTCTTTGCACACCTGATCAGGAACGCTAAAAACTTTACGGATAAAAATACTCCGGCCATTCAATTCAGTTCCTGGGAAGAGTATGCACATAACCTGCCTTTGATCGAAGTAAATATGCTCAATAGGTTTTTTAAAAAGCTGGAAAAAGAGCAGGCCATATTTCTGGAAGAAGGTGAAACCATAGCCCCAAGAACGGAAGCTAATTATGAGCTTGCCGCATTATCCAGGCTAACGACAAATGAGCAATTGGCTTTTCATAAATTTATTGATGCGGTAAAAGCAAATAAGGTAAGTGAGTTAACTAATCTGGATTATAATCGGGATGTTTTTGATGTAAACAACCAGAACAGGTATACCTTAAATACCGATGGCAATTGTTACATCATAAAGACCTCGCACAAAGGGTATGATGGTGTATTTGCTCCAGGTACAGTAGAAGTGCTTTGCCCGATAGATTATCGCAATAAAAGCTTTCTACTAAAAACTATGGTAGATGACCTGCAGGCTGGTGATGTAGACCTGTTCGTTAAAATCTTTAATTACTTTAGTAAGCACCATACTTTAGATCTTAAATCCAAATAAGGAACACCTAAAACCTAAACTCATGTTTAAATATCATATCCTCCCTTCTTTATTGCTGCTTGCACTGATTTCCTGCAATCCTGTCGGAACCGACATCATTGAAATTCCTTTGAAGGTAGGGGAAGTGTCTTCGGCTGAAGGGATCGACTTAAAAAAAGGCGATAAGGTCATGATCTGGTCTAAACTGGAGATGAATGATAAGGATGATTCTCCTGCTTTTAAGGTCAGGTACCATATCGAAAGTGAAGGGAAATCGCTGCTGTACGATAGTTTGGATGTGTTTAAAGGCGAACATGAGATCAATTCAAAGAAGACAACCGAATCTTATCGTTCCAGTAGTTCTTCCGGAAAAGATTCAACCGTTTACTATTCACAACATAAGTTTGAAATTGAAAACACTCAGTTTGTCGTACCCAAAGACGGCAAGTATAATTTTGATTTTAAACTTACACAGGACCTGAGCAGCTTTTCCAAAGGATTCTCCATCATACTGAGAAAATAAGTTATTTAAACTCTTCCATATACTGCTCAAATTTCTCTGCATCATGTTCCTCAAAATATTCCGTGTAAAACGACTTGTGAAGGACATAATGTATGATATAGTAAACCAGGGCCGAGGCGGTAAGTCCCAGCCAGATAAAGGATAGGATCTTGCCTTTAAAGAAGGAAAGGTAACCTTCTGTGAAATCGAAGAACTCCTTGATATCGCTGTAATACAGAAATAGAAAGACGAAAAAAGGAACTATTTTCGTACTTACTTTATACCTGCTCAGTAATACTACGGCAATAATAAATACCGGTATTTTGTAGAATATAGCAGGCTCCCGGTATGCCGCAGGGTCTCCAAAATATTTATAAAGAATGTATAGGGTAATTAGCGCCCCATAAACCATCAGGTGGATATTTCTGTTTTTCTTTAAATTTTCAACGTAACTGGCAACAGGTGCAACACTCTTTTTAACGAAGAGCAATACAAAAAAGGAGATCAGGTTTAAGATGGGTAAGACCGATATGGCATTTAAAACACCCAAATACTTCTGTAAGGTATAATTCCTGTACTGAATCAAATTAGCGAAAAATCTCCCGCTGATGATCAATACGGTCAAATAGGACAAGATATAGGTGATCGTTGTTATTTTTAGCGAAGAGGAAGAGAACGACATAGAAAATATCGACCCTATCATATCCAAAATGGTCAGTAACAGGATCGTGTAACTGATGATAAAGCCCCATTTAAAGAAAGTACCGGAAATGGCTTGACGGTCAATTGGGTACATTAATTTTTCAATGGAATAAATCCGGTTGGAAAGGTACAGGAAGCCAATTAATACCGCCGTGGTTTTAAAAGAGAGCACTAAGAAGATGATCGAAACGAGAATGTCTTTTACGTATAAAGATTCTGCAGTTATAAATTCGGTGTATTTATATAAAGAGTCCGGATCGGAGGATACCGCATAGCTGAAAACCAATGCACCGCACAAGGGGATAATGAAGGATTTGAACCTGGATATGCCTGCCGGTTTGGCTTCAGTTTTAAAGTAAAATACCGTAAAACAGATCAGCGGAATAAAAAAGGTAACAAACCTCATCGCATTATAAATGCCCATGCTGTTTTCTATATCTAAATGATAATCGAGGAAAGCTGACCAATCTGATTTGAAGATATAGTAGGGAATAAAAAGGAGTTGTATCAGCACGCCTTTAGCAATGAGTTTGTTCCTGTAAAAATACCAGGCAAAAACCAGACTTTCTAAAAACCAGTTTTGTGCCTGCCACAGATAACCGTAAAAGGAATTGTCTGGTCCGTAACTGTCTACAAAATAATTGCTTATTTGAAGAAACGCAACAATAATACCTAATATCCAAATAGATTTGAGGGCATTTTCTTGTTTATCACTAAAGCGCAAGGTCATATTTATCAGCTTAATATATTTGTTTAAACAAGTTACCCGTTTAAACAAATATATTAAAGTTTTGGAATCTGTATGATGTTGCGTAAGATAAACTCATTATTTAAATGAAAAAGCTTTGAATTTAGCGTAATTCACTCAATTCAACTATCGATCCAATCCCAATGAAAACAGGGCCGGGCCCGACCCATTATGTTTTAAAAAATACTTTCCATTTTTTTTGTCGTTAAAATCAAATATATTTAATCATGGATTTGTTTATCCAACTGCATGTATGAAAAATAATAAAAAAGAATTGTTACCGGAACAACGGGAAGAACTGCTCAATACCTTAAAAACGCGTTTTGAGAAAAATATGAACCGTCATCAAGGTCTGGAATGGGCCAATGTGTTGGCAAAACTGGAAGCTAAGCCCCAAAAGCTTTGGTCACTCGACGACATGGAAATCAGCGGTGGCGAACCGGATGTTGTTGGTTATGATCAAAAAACTGACGAATACATTTTTTATGATTGTTCGCCCGAAAGCCCGAAAGGACGCAGAAGTGTTTGCTATGATGGCGAAGCGCTGGAGTCGAGGAAAGAGCATAAACCCAAAAATAGTGCCCTCGAGATGGCTGCTGCCATGGGTATCGAAATTTTAACGGAAGAGCAATATCGCGAATTGCAGCAATTTGGAAAGTTTGATACCAAAACTTCCAGCTGGATAAAAACACCTGCAGATATCAGAAAGCTTGGCGGAGCAATTTTTGCTGATTACCGCTACGGTACGATCTTCGTTTACCACAACGGCGCAGAATCTTATTACGGCGCAAGGGGCTTTCGTGCTTCGCTCAAAGTATAACCTGATTCAGGATACCTCAACCTTTGGCGCTTAACTTAACCAATCAGGGATATAAAAGGTACTTCGCCCGGATGGCCTTAAACTTCTGCAATCCGGGTTCCCAGCTTTTTCTGATGTCTGCTTCAGATACGCCGGCGATGATCTGTTTTCTCAGCTGATCGGTACCTATGCGCAGGTCAAAAGCGGATATATCCTGGTTCGCTCTTCCGGGAGTAAAGAAATTAGCTTTATCCGGGTAGGCATTGTACAATTCAATTAACCAGGATAAATTAATCTGGCGGCTTTTCCGAAGCTTGTTAATGTCATAACTGCGAAGGTCAGGGCCATAGCAAACTGCGTCTTTGTGACGTGGGGCCTCACTCATTCCCGGAATACTTACCGGTTTGTAGGAAAAAGAGTACTTGTCTTTCAATGCAGGTGCGCCCAATATGGTAAATGGCATATACGTTCCCCGGCCTTCATTGATCGCTGTTCCTTCAAACATGCATAAGCTTGGGAAAAGCATCACCGCTTGCTGTGTATTTAAATTCGGTGAGGGATTTACCGGTAATACATAAGACATGTCATGATCATAATTGGCAACTTTTATAATCTTTAATTTGCATTGTTCTTTCAGGTACCCCTCTCCGTTAAGGTATTGTCCAAATTCAGCGATAGTCATACCATGCGTCATGGGCGTATAGTGGATCCCTATGGCAGATTTAAATTTATCATCAGTCATTACCGGCCCGTCAACTACATATGCGTTAGGATTGGGCCTGTCAAGAATAAGCAGTTCTTTATTGTTTTCTGCACAGGCTTCCATTACATACTCAAGCGTATTGATATTCGTATAATAGCGGCAGCCCACATCCTGAATGTCAAAGACCATCAGGTCGATATCTGCCAGCTGTTTTTTTGTTGGCTTCTCGTTTTTGCCGTATAATGAAATGATTGGAATGCCGGTTTTGGCATCTACCTCATTGCCCACCACTGCTCCATTACTGGCATTGCCTCTAAAGCCATGCTCAGGTCCAAAGACTTTTACAATTTTAATTCCAAGGCTCACCAGACTGTCTACGCTGCTTTTTGTACCGATAATGGAACTCTGATTTGCAACAAGGCCAATTCGTTTTCCTTTTAGATAAGGCAAATATTTTTCAGTCTGATCGGCACCTGTGATTATTCCTGGTTTATTGGATGTATTTTGGTTTGAGGACGCCTTTTGTGCGGCGCATTCATTGTTGCTGATCGCCAGAAGCGTTAAAAAAAGTACAGAAATAAATCTCATCATTTTTGGAAAGTTTATCATTTCTTAATTAGGAGTAATGTGCTATGCAGGATGTTTCCAGGCCACAAATACTAAATTAATGAATTTGGTTAAAGTAAGGCTATATATTGATTAAAATCGCCGCTAAATCTGCTTCTGAGCTGGATTTTTTTAATTTCCAAAGGACTTAAATATGAACTGTTTCCTGAAAAAATCATCGAAATTTCAAACAAACCCTATATTTTTTGAGTTTAATTGAAAAATTTATTTGCCCTTGGATACGAAAAACATAAAATATACGCCCCTGTCGGAACAACGGTTTATTGATCCGGCTATTCTCGCCAGTGTACTGGATGCGACCAATACAGGTGTTGTCATAACTGATAATTTATTGCCAGACAACCCTATCATCTATTGCAATGCTGCTTTTGAGGAAATGTGTGGTTATGACCACGACGAGATCATCGGTCATAATTGCCGCTTTTTACAGGATAAGGATCGCAGTCAGGAGTCTCGCTTTAAAATTGCCCAGGCCATCAAAGATGGTGAAAACTGTGTGGTGGAAATCAGGAACTACACTAAGGATGGGCGGTTGTTTCACAATGAGCTCTACCTTTCCCCGGTGAAAGATGCCGCTGGTAATGTGACTCATTTTATCGGCATACAAAATGATGTGAGCTTAAGAAAAAAAGCTGAACAGACGCTTCAAATGAACTTTAAGGAAATTGAAAGGCAGGTGATCGACAGAACGCGGATGCTGAAAGAGAGTGAAGAGTACCTTTCCAGTATTGTGGAAACCATCCGCGAAAGCCTGCTGGTCATGGATAAAGACTATACGGTTTTAAGTGCAAACAACCATTTTCTGAATACTTTCAAGGTGTCCATCAATGATACCAAAGGAAAGTTGTTGTACGACCTTGGAAACGGACAATGGAACATTCCTGAACTGAGGTTAATGATGGAAGAAATATTGCCAACCAATAACCCGGTGCTTGATTATGAGGTCGAACACGAGTTTCCGCATATCGGCCGGAAGCTGATGCTATTGAATGCGCATAGGGTAGAGCTGGAAGGTCAGTTTAAGGATCGGATTTTATTGGCAATTGAAGACATTACGGAAAGAAAGGCCGTTGAGCAACGCAAAGATGATTTCCTTTCCATTGCCAGTCATGAGTTGAAAACCCCCTTAACCACTGTGGTTGGTTATGTGCAGATGATGCAGCGCCTTATGCCTGAAAACTCATCAGAGAAATTCCGTTCTGTAGTCGAAAAAACAGGAACATATGTTGCACGTCTGAATCAGCTGCTGAAAGAACTGATGGATGTTTCACGCATACAATCTGGCAATATCGAATTGCATATGGATTATTTCGACTTCGATAAAATGGTTAGGGAGACCATTGATGGGCTCCAGACCGCTGCTCCCGGACACCGCATCGTTGTTAAAGGGAAACCTGTTCATCAGTGTTATGGTGATGAATCCAACCTGGTGCAGGTGATCAACAATCTGATCAGTAATGCCATCAAATATTCGCCGGATTCCAAAGAGGTCGAGATCCACATCTCCCGGGTGAGTAGTTTTATTAAGTTTTCAGTCAGAGATTATGGACTTGGCATAAAAGAGGATGATCTGAAAAAAGTATTTGAAAGGTTTTATCGTGTTGGGGATATTCAGAAAAATTATCCGGGTATGGGCATTGGTCTCTATATCTGTGATCAGATTATAAAAAATCATAAAGGAACGCTTTGGGTAGAAAGTGAACTGGGAGAAGGATCGGTATTTAGTTTTACTTTACCGGTAAATCCGGATAAAAAAGCGGCTTATGGGGATTAAAAAAGTAATGGTATGTGATGACGACAGAGGAATATTAGACTTAATCGAACTGATCATGGAGGATGCCGGATTTTCAGTCATCTCAGAAATCAATAGTCTGAATGCCATCTCCCGAATTGAAAAGGAAAAACCTGATTTGCTGATCTTAGACATTTGGATGCCTGTATTATCAGGAGATCAGGTCTTAAAAAGTATAAAAGACAGCAGCAGTATAGTTAACCTTCCGGTGATTATGTATTCGGCAAGCACAGAAGGGGAGGTGATTGCCAAAGCTGCGGGTGCCGACGACTATATTGCCAAGCCTTTTGATTTAGATGAATTGATCGGTAAGGTAAATAAGTGGATGGTGTGATTGGTTAAACTGGCCGGCATCTGTTTCTGAATTCACAGCCAGACAGCCCGTTCTCACAGTCTGCCTTTCTTTTGCTGATACCCGGGCTTAATTTTAGCCCTATGAAAAAAACGAAAACGATCAGCACTTTATTGTTAAGCATGTTATTTGGCCTCTCATGGACTGTAAAAGCACAATCCAGCCAAACCATGCAGAGCCGGATTCAATCGATGACTAAAGAAATGAACCCGGAAAAAAATGTGATTTCCCTGCACAATATCATCAGGGAATACAAACTGGATTCCCTTAAAAACGCAGAGGACATTGATATGCTAAAAGGACAGGTTGCCATCTCTTTTCTCAAAGCTGGTGCATTTCCAAAATTTGAAGCCTATATCGGTTTGATCAGCAACAAATTTAACCAGACTTCTTACCTGAACCTCGCAGTGGCAGAATTACTTGATGCCAAAGCTAACATAGCTTACGCGCAAGTTCTGGCAAAAAGAACTGTCCAATTGTACGATTCTTACAAAGATGATCCTTCGGCGAGGCCAGGCAATTTTCCTTTGGAAGATTGGAATCGGTTTATGAGGATGGCAGCATATCCGTATTACGAAACCTATGCCGAAATTCTTCATGCCAATGGCGATGATAAAACCGCACTATTATTCGAAGAGAAAGCATTAAAAGACCTTAACCTGGAAGATGCTGGCACATCATCAGTGGCACTTTATACCAGACTGTTGGCATCACAGGGGCAGGAGGATAAAGCATATGAAATATTATTGAAAATGACCAGGGTTGGAAAATCAAACTTAAATATGAACCTTCAGTTCAGGAGCTTGTGTGTCAACAAAATGGGAACCGAAAGAGCTGTCATCTTTTTGGATTCCATTCAAAAAAACATCAGTAATACCTATAAAATTGAGGTTGCTAAGAAAATGATAACTAACCTGGAAGCTCCGGGTTTCAGCCTCTCAGACCTCAATGGAAAGCGTGTAACGCTTGCCAGCCTGAAGGGAAAAGTTGTTGTGCTCGACTTCTGGGCCACCTGGTGTAATCCCTGCATTGCCTCAATGCCGGCAATGGAAAAAATCAGTAAAGCACATCCGGAGGTTGTCTTTCTTTTTGTGGCAACAAGAGAGGAGGGAAAAGCTGCAGAACAAAGGGTAAAGTCCTATATTAAACAGCATAAATTCCCACTTAATGTATTGATGGACCGGCCTTCAGATCAGCATCCGAAAGTGTTCCAGGTGGCATCCGCTTATAAAATAGATGGAATTCCCGCCAAAATCGTCATCGACGCAAAGGGCAAACTCAGGTTTTCCACTATAGGATATTCAACTGATACTGAACTCATCAATGAACTGGAAGCAATGATCGCTATTGCCGGGGCACAATAAGGAGCCAAATGATATTAACATTATATTCGTGGTTTAAGAAAGGCATATGAACTTAATTCCCTTTATTTTATTGCTGATTGCCTGCATTCAAAGTGCCTATGGTCAGCAAGTTCATGCACCGGCAAAATCATACCTGCGTTTTGAAGCTGCAGAGGTTCGGGGGACTGAGGTTAAGGAAACCGTGCAGGGAAACTTGACGAAAGTTTATACCTCTGGTGGCTTTATTCACGTTCATACCACCACTGCATTTAATGGCTTGATCCACAAGCTTTCCGAAAAGAATACCAAAAATGAGACTAAAGTTCGGGAGGGTGGTTTCGAGGTTTATATCTACCCTGGTCAGGAGTTTTCCATCAATGTATTGGACAGAAACAATGATACGGTGCTGAGCAGCTATGTCATCAAAAGGCCGAAGCTGATTCCTGAAGTCAGGTTCTTCCATCAGGCTGAAAACAGCGAAAACCCCTTCCATATTTCATCTTCCGTAGATCATTCTGATGAACTCAGCACATCGCCTGGAGAAATAAAATTAGGCATTTCCGCAAGGACTGATTTTAAAGATATGGAGCTGGAATATACTTTAATCAACCTAAAGACCAGAAGGGTTCAAAGCGGAGTTGGAAAAACCGGCTTCGATTCTTTAAAGCTGATTGCGAATACAGATTATGAACTAAGGGTTAACTATGTGGTTCAAAAAGAAAGCCAACAGCTCACTTACATCCATGTAAAACCTTACTGGTATCAATCTTTGATCAGCTATGTGATATTTCTATTCGTAGTGGTAGTCATCGGTTTTCTATTGATCACAAGAGGTTTAAAAAATAAGGTCAGATCCTCACAAAAGGAGCAGCAAAAAATGGAAGAGGCGGCGATTAGACTGCAGTCTCTGTTAAATCCACATTTTACCTTTAATGCACTCAGCTCTATTCAGGGATTGATGAACACCGGTCGCATTGAGGAAGCCAATCATTATTTACAGGAATTTAGCCTTCTGCTGAGGAAAACGCTGGCTAAAAGCAAAGCGGTGTTTAACAGCCTGGATCAGGAGCTGGAAATGATGCGCATGTATCTGAACCTGGAAGCTTTGCGCTTCAATTTTTCCTGGGACATTGAAGTCGCCCCGGAGCTCGATACATCCGACATAGAAATTCCTACTTTACTCCTGCAACCCCTGATCGAGAATGCGGTTAAACATGGCCTTTCGGGGCTTGGTGATCAGGGACGATTGCTGATCATTTGCAGGGAAGGGGAGAAAAAGAATACTTTTGTAGTGATCGTGAAGGATAACGGAACCTGGCTGGATAAAAAAACAGATTCAGGCTATGGTCTTTCTTTAACCGCAGAAAGAATACTGACGATCAACAAGTTGAGAGAAGAACAGGCGATTGTGCTTGATTTCCATAAACAATCCGGAACGGAAGCGATTTTAACATTTCACAATTGGATCAATAATTAGATGATAACTGCAGTATTAGTCGATGATGAGCGCATCAATATAGATAACCTGAAAGCTTTGCTGGCCCGTCACTGTGAAAAAATTGAGGTCGTGGCCACCGCGATGAATGCAGATGAGGCAAAAGAACATATCCTGGAATTAGCGCCGGATGTAGTCTTTCTTGATATCGACATGCCCGGAAAGAATGGTTTTGATCTTTTAAGGTCTATAGAAGATCCTGGTTTTGATGTTGTTTTTGTGACCGCTTACGATGCCTATGGCATCATGGCCGTTAAATTTTCAGCACTGGAATATCTGTTGAAACCCATAAATATTGCAGAGCTCAAAAATACGGTAGACAAAATAGCCCAATCGGTCAATGCCAAAAGGCATCACCTTCGCCTAAACAACCTCTTTAAACTGTTAGACCGTAAATTACCGGACGAGCAGCAAAAAATCGCTTTGCCCACCTTGAAAGAAACTTATCTGGTTCCGGTAAAGGATATTGTTCGCTGCAGCTCTTCAAATAACTATACCACGTTTTTTCTGACCAACGGAACGGAATACCTGATCTCAAAACCCCTATATGAGTATGAGGAATTGCTGAGCCCTTATGGATTTATTCGTTGTCACCAGTCACATTTGGTCAATAAAACACATGTGACCAGTATCCTCAATGAAGATTCCGGATACCTGGTTATGGATTACGGTAGTCAGAAGGTACCCATTTCAAAACAGAAGAAAACTTCGGTTAAAACCTTGTTAAAAATGTAGTTCGGCTGTTTTCTTTTATGCTGTTTTATCATCGGTATATTGAACCAACCACAATATTCTCCCAACATACCATTGATACCTATCATATTGGAATTATTATATATATTCGCCTAATTTATAATAAATCTAAATAAGAATATTGATATGAAACACCTCTATTTTATCTTGTTAGCCCTATTCCCCACACTCTTATCAGCTCAGGTACCCGATAGCCTGAGTAATGTACAAGTCCCCTTATCAGGCCGGGTGACTGATTTATCAGGCAATCCAATCGATAAGGCAACCATTACCCTTCTGAATACAAAGCATAAAACAGTTACCGATAGGAGGGGTGAATTCAAATTCAACGCCCTCAGCGCGGGAACATATCAGATACGCATCAAAGCTTTAGGATATCAGGAATTACAGGAAGTCATTACTGTTAAAGATAAGGAACAGAACGCGCTTGTCTTTAAGCTGGAGTTCAAATCCGAAAGCCTTACTGAGGTTGCGATCACCGGACAAAAGCGCAAAACGGCTTCAATTACCAAGTCAGAATTGGCTTTAATTGATATTCCTATATCTATACAGGTGATCGATCATAAACTCATTGAACAAAGACAGATCACGAGCATAGAAGATGCCATTAAAAATGTGAGTGGCCTTACCCAGACAGACACTTATAATGGTGCTTATTCGATGTTTAATGGAAGAGGTTTTGGATTAAACTCTTCTGCAAACTTCCGGAGAAACGGCATTTTTACGTACAACAATACCCAGCTCTATACAGACAACATAGAAAGTATCGAAATTTTGAAAGGACCGGCCTCTATTCAATTTGGTGACATCGCACCTGGAGCGGTAATGAATTTTGTCACCAAAAAGCCCCTGGATTCTACTTTTCAAAGGTTCGAACTAAAAGCTGACGACTATGGAATGATCAGGCCTGCAATAGACATCAATGGTAAACTTACCAAAGACAATAAACTGTTGTACCGGTTGAATACCAGTTACGAAAGCGGCAGTAGCTTTGTTGATTATGTAAAAAACAAAACCTATTTAATTGCGCCAACGGTAGCCTGGAAAATAACGGACAACCTGAACTGGAACATAGAATTGGTGGCCAGAAATGACCAGCGAACCATGGCTCCCGGAATTGTCTCGAAAAATGCGGATTTCTCTGAAGTGAAGAAGATGCCAATCCGCACATTCCTGGGAGAACCGAATACGCAGGCAAGATATAATGAAGCGAGCGTATACTCTACCTTGAGTTACAAAGTAAATAACAACTGGCATTTCCAGAATACCTTTTATTATACAAAAGCAAATTCTTCGTATGAGTCTATCTTTTTTACGGATAACAAAGTCCTGGACAATGGAGATTTGAACAGAACGAATGAATTCTGGAAAACTTTTGAAAAAAACATCGGAACTTCCAACGATTTAATCGGTAAAATCAAGGTACTGAATACCACCCACAATGTGGTGTTAGGCTTTGATAATTTCTATAGCGATAATGCTTACTATAATGCTGAATATAAGCAACTGAAGCCATTCAATATTTATAACCCCAGGTATGGAGAGAATGAATTGCCCCTGATTCCGGGTTATGAAGGGGATAAAGACAAAGAGAGAAGTTTTATCAAAAGGTATGGATTTTATTTACAGGATCAGATCAAAATATGGCAGGATAAAATCCAGTTTCTGTTGGGCATACGCTTTAATAAAACGATCAGGGGCCAGAAATATACAGCTGCGGTTCCGGCACCGGAAGGTTATCTGGACGATAAACAAACACCTTTTACGCCCAGATTTGGTTTGTTATTTAAGCCATACGCTAATCTTTCTTTTTATGCTTCCTATGCCAAATCATACGAACAAAATGGATGGGAAACGATTTCCAGAATTATGTTGAAACCTACGATGGGGGAGCAGCTGGACTTTGGTGTCAAATCAAATCTGTTAAATGACAGACTTGGGATTTCATTGTCAGTTTTCAAAATCAATAAAACAGATGTAACAGGTTATGTGATGGGGCTGGGCAGCAAACCGGATTTTCCGCATCTGTTCTACAATGAGCAATTTAAATGGGCATTGTATGACGGTGCAAAACACAGCAGTAAAGGAATCGAACTTGATGTCAATGGAAAAATTACCAGTGATTTGTCTGTCAATATTGCGGCTTCCTATATCGAAGCAAAGGTGGTAGCTGACCCGGCCTACAAGACCGGAAATATTTTATCCGGAGCGCCAAAAGTAATTTCCAATTTGTGGGTTGACTATCAGTTGGACAAGGTTTTATTAAAAGGCCTTGACGTTGGTTATGGACTTTCTTACAGAGGTCAGTTTTATAGCAACACGCTGAACCTGCCCAACCAGAAAGTATCGAGTTACTTGTCGATGGATCTGGTAGCAGGATATAAATATAAAAATATCTTTACCAGGATAAGTGTCAGTAATTTAACAAATAATACAGGTTATCTGGCTACTGATGGGGTTTACAGACCGTTTTGGCCAAGAAGAACAGTCTTCAGTATTGGTTATAAAATCTGATAACTACCTATAATAGAACAGCCTNNAGGCTGTTCTATTATAGGTAAACCCTAAATTTCCCAGGGTTCGAATCCCGGAGATTAAATAATCGTTTTCCGGCTGCTCAACATATTGTCAGGATCCTTACTGTAGGCTGCTTTGATTTCCTTTAAGCGGTCATAGCTTTCCTGAAAATAAACCTGTGTTGGAATACTATCATCTTTAAAACTGATGAAAGCACCATATGTGGCCGGGATCTCATAGTCACGGCATCGCTCCAGCCAGTCTAACGCACGGTTCACATAAGGCTGTACCTTGGGATTTACACCCTCATTGTCCCACCAAACCTGATACTGTATCGTATAGTAGCATTTTTTGTAAGGGAAGGCACTGCCTTGAGGAAACTCGTTTGCTTTATGGTTGTAATTTTTATAGTATTCACCGGTAATGGCACCAAGCGTAAAATAGGCCGATAGCTTTTCTTTTGCTCCTTGGACATCCAAAAGATTGGACTCCAGACTTTCAATTAATTTTTTCCTGCGCAAATCGGCCAGATGCTTATCACTTTGTACAGTGGCAAATCTTGAGGTGATTTTATGGGGAGCAGGTAAATCCATTTCCGGAGGGATGGCTTCAAAGTGCCTGGGTAGTGCTGCAGTATCATACACACTTTCCAGAAGCGGATTTTTATGATCATCCGTATCCCATTTTACCACTCTGTCCCATGCAGAAAAAGTACTCCATGCACGTCTGTTGATATCGGGAACTGCCATCAGTTTGCCTGATGATCCATCCGTCGTGTTGTTGGACAATGCAGCCTCAATACTATCCTCAAATTTCACCTCATATAAATCATATTGCTTGCGTGGAAACCAGTCTTTAACGATGATTTCTTCCAGTGCCTTTTCAAAGTCATGCTGACTTTTAAACCGGGACTTACTGCCCATATAATAGCCATAGAAATAACAATTGTGCAGTGATTTTTCTACCGGGGTTTTATCTTTTTCATCTTTGTATTTGGCCACAATTTTGAGATTTGTTCCAAGGAGGTCCTTGTTCTCATTGTAAGTGATGAGTTCTTCCCAGCGTTTCAGCAAGTCAACTGCGGGAGGAATAACCCTGCCGGGTTTTTGTTCCCAGGAGATCGTAAATTTAGTCGTATAATCCGGCAGTGTAAATGTTTTATAGATCAGCTCGGTCACGATTCCGTAACTCATGCCTCCGCCACCACGCAATGCCCATAGCAGTTTACGGTCTTCTTCATTGAGGTCTTTTACAGGACCTCCCTGATATACCGGGATCAGCTTATTGTCTATAATTGTCCGGTAAGCGCCATCACCCAATACAATGGTCACTCCGGCCAGGCTCTCGCAGCCCATTCCTTTCTGACGTGTCCAGGGACCCCAGCCACCTCCGAAGGAGAAACCTGCGATGCGTACTGAAAAGCAGGTGCCATGTGGTAAGCCTACATTCTTCGCATTCATCTGCTCAATAAGGCTTAAAAACATGATGCCAGGCTGTATAATGGCATAATTCTTTTCCGGCTGGATGTCAACGGTATCCATACCCGAGAGGTCTATCACAAGGGAATCTGTGGCCGAGCATTCACCTTCATGATCGTGGCCTCCGGAGAGTACCCTCAGGACCCCTTTGTAATCGTATTTTTTGATACATTTCATCACCTCTGATACCTGCGCTGTATTTTTACAAAATACAATCGCCGTAGGACGGAATTGATAATAGGTGTTGAAGATCTGTCTTTTCTCATTGTAAACTGCATTGGTTTCAGGCGAGTCGTACAAGATTTCAGGCATGTTGTTTTTTGGGAGATATTTTTTCAATATCTCAACAATGTGAGGGAGCGTCATTTCCATGATCTGGTTTTTAAGAGCGTTAATAATTTATAATAAAGTAGGGCAAAATATTTTTGATAATCAAGTCGGAGGAAATATTATTTTGCATTGCGATATTAAAAGAATGTTCGTGGAATAATAAAGGGCAGCACGCATAATTAGCTTAGCTGCCCTTCAAATCTTTTGATATATTATCGTTGGGCAAGTTCGCGCAGCCCAACTGGCAGGACTAAATTGTATCTGACGGTGTTGAGGTGGAGAGGGATCGCAGCCTTTGAGGTGATGGTACCCAGATAAAGCGTCAGGCTATCTGTATGATCTGAAACATTGCATTCCAGAATGAATTTCCCCTTTTCATCAGTGATTTGTACACCTGAACGATGATGGTCAACTCTGACGCCAGCTTTAGGAACTCCATTAACTAAGACTTGTCCATTAATCCTATAATGTTCAGAGACGGGCTTCAACTGTATCGTCGTCGCAGCCTGAGCTGTGTTGCCTGAAATCAAGCCAAGTTTTGCTGCAAAAAACACGGTGCTTCCGCAAAAAATAGCTACGACAATAGGGGAGATGATCTGACCCTGAACGATACTGGAACGGCACAATTTTGACCATACAGTATGGTGCTCGGCGAATGATAGAGCCTCCAAAAGGGTAGCCCGGTCGTTTTCCCAAAAACTAAAGTCTATCGACTCGAATCTTTGGCTATACCGGTCCAATACAACAAAGGATTGTTGCATGATGATATTCAATTTTTCCGGAAGTTCCTGTTCCAAAAAAAGCTTCATACCGGTACGGTTTCTACTGATTGCCCAAGCGATTACATGTCGGGGTCCCGCTTGGACGGTACTGGCATCGCTTTCGTCATCTTGACTACCAGCGTTTTCCAATGAAGAGGGAAGATCTTCGATGATCTTCCTAAATTGGGTTTTCGTGATTTGTTCCATAATCGTTTCGGTTTTGGTTTGGTAATTTATTGGTAGTCAGTATTATGATGCATATTGTGTGGGCCCTTAAAGACAAGGCAAATCCTGTACCTAAACCTCCGGTGTAATTTTTTAAGAATAAATTCACATGCGATTTGTCATGCTGAAATTTTGTCTTTATTGACAGAAAAGGCCCTAAGATTTGGCAGAATATAGCAATAAAGCAGTTCTGATTTTAATTGTCAATATGTTGTCATGATATTGTAAAGGTTTTCGTGTTTAAAAGTGCTGACAAATTTGGCCGTTTTAAAAATCAAAAGCGAAGTTTTGTCAGGTAAGTGTCTAAGATTGCTTACATTTCTATGACTTAACCCTGTTGTATTGTATTGTATTTGTATGGCGCTCATTCAGCCTTGGGGCACGAGAATGGTTGGAGAAATTGAAAAAAAGAAAGGCTGGCTAGGCCAGCCATATCATTCTGGATATTATCATTTTTAGCTTCATTTGCTAAAACATTTGCTGAGCTGGAGCTCTTAATTCTGATCGTGGATAGAATTACCAGAGATTTCCTTTATAATCTTTGCACTGAAAGTATGTCTGCCGGTCAGCCATCTGTTCACTTCGTCCGGATTGATGTCCAGGGAAACAGCTAGGTCATTTGCAGAAAGGCCTTTATCGGCCAGTACTTTTACAGTTTTACTGGCAAGGTCCAGGTTCAACTGTGATAATTCCTCTATCGCGGGGTTTCCGCTTTCTTCCAGCCAGATGGAGACAAAGTCGTTCTCTTCCATTTATTCTTTTGTAGTTGTTTAAAGTATTCCAGGTATTTCAGCCCATTTATTCGTTGGGCGGCAAATTTAATGATATTACTTTTATTATCACAAACACAGGGTAAAAGCCTGTAGTCTGCGCTGTATTACAGCATTTTTTTTTACATAAAGCCAAGCTGATTTAAATTAATTCACAATTATGTGATATATTTGTTGTTTTCTAAATTTCTTTTTATATTTAAGTATCTATTCACTTAAAGTTATTTTTATGAAAAAATTAAATGGAATGAAGGGTAAATTCTCTTCAGAAAACAAAGAACTTACCAGGGATGAATTGAAACACGTAAATGGAGGAAGACATGCAATCAAATCCAATATTGTAAGTTCTGAGGGTTGTGTTGAAACAGATTATTATACACAAGCAGGTGGAGAATACATAGAGAGATCATGGTTGTGTTTCAACTAAATAACGCTGTAATTTCCTTTCATATGGTTAGGATGAACAGCAGAGTCATTTAAATAATAATCTCCCCTGATTATAAATTGATGACGCTCCAAGACAAGGCCTCAGAGAAATCTGGGGCTTTTGTATTTCCGGAGTTAGGGAATTATTCTAATTTTGGCGATACTATGAATGCTTTACACACTTTCATTTGCCCGTCATGCGGCAAAGAACATACCCAGTGGCCTGCGCTGGCTTTCCCTTTTCCTTCCAGTTATGGTTCACTTACTGAGGAGGAAAAACAATACGGACAAACAGAACTCAATGAAGATTTTTGTGTGATTGAATATCCCGATCAAACTGACTTTTTTATACGGACCACACTGACTCAAAAAGTAATCGGAAGCTGTGAAGGATTGGATTATGGGGTATGGGTTTCATTGAGTGAAAAGAGCTTCCTGGATTATAATGAGAATTTTGACAACGAAAACCATGAGGTTGTTTACTTTGGCTGGTTGTCAAACTGGCTTCCTGACTACGATTACAGCGGCTCAATTCCAATGAATGTGGAAACAAGAAAAGGCAATCAACGTCCTGACGTGATTCCTCATGAAGACCCTAACCATCCATTTGTTCGGGATTATTATGCAGGAATTTCATTGAAAGAGGCCGAACGCAGGATTGCGGCAATCTTTTCTGTCTGAGAATGTGCTAAGGTAGGGGCTGGTCACCTAAATCATTTAATTTCTGAGTTTTTAACACGCTGTTGTCTGGTGTCCTGACTTTCCGGTCGACCGTACATTTTTAGACGAATCATTTGAGAAAAAGTTTGCCCAGGAGCAGCTCTTGGGGACCTTATCGAATTGGTTTGGGGGCTTCGCGATATTTATTTCCTGTCTGGGCTTACTCGGTTTGGCTTTATACATGGCAGAACAACGTAAAAAGGAAATCAGCATCCGTAAGGTGCTCGGTGCAAATACCTATAGCATTTTGACTTCGCTCAATATGGATTTCATAAAATTAGTCATCATTGCTAATCTTATTGCCTTTCCGCTAGCCTATCTGGTCATCAATAAATGGTTATCGTCCTTTGATTTTAGGGTAACCATATCTGCATTTCCGTTTATACTGGCAGCAGTGCTGTCCCTGCTTATTGCCTTGCTAACCGTAAGTATTCAATCCATTAGAGTTACGAGGGCGAATGCTATGGATGCCTTAAGAAGTGAATAAGCTGAAAAATTCTTTTTTGTAAAATTCGCCTAAGGGGAGCTCATTTCCTTTTGATTAAAACTAATTTACATCCCAAACAAGTAAACCTGCTGAGGCCAAAATTCCATAGTAATCATCGTTGGCTTATCATTTTTTTTGTTAAAGAGATTCTTAAACATATCAATAATTTAGCCTTTCTGTTCCAAATCTTGCTGAATACGTCTTGCCCGCTTCGTTTTGATAAAATAAAGGCAACAGATTGAGGTGATTAAAGGGTAAGGAAACCGGCTAACAAATCCTTCTTTGTAGTTTAAAAACTCAAAAGTTAAAATTGCTATTAAAATGACAACAGAGAAAATCAGTGTAAGGTTGATGATACGCTCCATGTTTGTTTTGTTTTAATGCAAGTTAATAATAAAACGCTTAACTACAATGCAGCGGTATTTCTTTTATGGTTATTAAATCAGCAGTTCGAAACCACTTAAAAATCTGCTTAAAATTATCGACCTTTAAAAATGATGAAACCTATTTTTAAGTATACCTGTTTGTTCCTGCTTGTAATGCTGACTTCCTTTTCTGGAAAAAAGACAGAAAAATTAAATATTGTTTTTATTGGCGATAGCATTACCGAAGGCAGTGCTTTATCCGATCCAAAAACAGAAGCTACGCCGGTCTATGTGGCCAAACTGCTGAGAGATCGTAAAGATATTGGTGCCGTAAATATCAGTAACAAAGGGTTTAGCGGACACACTACCGTAGATTTTTTGCCGGCTAACAACATTGATTTTCCAAAAGTACTGCAGGCTGCCGATGCCTTTGCACAAGATCAAACAGCAGTTCTGTTGTTCTCGATTATGCTGGGCACCAACGACAGCGCCATGTTTGGGCCAAACGGTTCACCTGTCCAGGCAGCTCAGTACAAAGACAATTTGAATGTCCTGATCAATACCCTGATTAAAAAATACCCCAATGCCAAATTCGTCCTGCAATACCCGCTTTGGTACAGTCCGAATACCCACAACAACGCAGGATACATGCAGGAAGGACTGGATCGCTTAAGCAGTTATTTTTCACAAATCGAATCTGTATATGCAGAGCATAAACTTATCCATCCAAATCAGGTTTATTTAGGCAATAAAGCAGTATTCAGTTTCTTTCAAAAGCAACATAAACAATTGTTTAAAGCGGAGGATGGAAAGCATGGCACCTTTTATTTGCATCCCAATGCTGAGGGATCCAAACGTCTCGCTGAATTTTGGCTGAAAGGAATTCTAAGGGCAATTAAATAATCTTTAGCCGCTCTTCTTCCAAATCTATCTGGTACAATTGCTGACGAATAATTTCTTCATCAATGGAAACGTCTTTATTGAGTTCCGACAGGTATTCCCGCTGACTATCAAGCAAGCTGACAAAAATAGCTTTCGTTTCGTCGTTCATCCAGCTGTCGTCTGCCGCCTGTGTTTTTTCTTCCCAATGCTTCAGGATTTTTTCCATGCCTGCATGGCCCTTTAGCTCATTGTCGTACTTGTTTTTGAGAAATTGATAAGCGTGTTGCTTCAAGCCTTTCTTCATTTCGCGTCTGGCCAATTCCTCTGCTTCTTCATTAATCATTCCACCAAATGCACCGATCCGTTTTATAAAAAAGGGGAGGGTAAGCCCTTGTACCACCAGTGTAAGCAAGATCACCACAAAAGTGATGAACAGGATCAGGTTGCGGTAGGGGAAAGCAGTGCCATCCGCTAAAGTGACCGGAATGGCCAGTGCCGCAGCTAAGGACACCACGCCACGCATTCCTGTCCAGCCAAGCAAAAGTGGCATGGTCAGCAGCATTCCTCCAGACCTGGCACGAGGTGCAACACCTGGCCGGAAAATAAGTGTGGCCGTCATGGCAACGTAAGAACTGATGATGCGGGCGCCAACCAATACCCCGGCTACCAGCAAGCCATAACCAATTGCGGTGCTTAAAGGGATCCCTTTCGAACGCAGTCCATCTACAATTTCCGGTAGTGCCAGCCCTATAATCAGAAAGACAATGCCATTCAGAATGAATATAAAACTTTCCCATACACTGTGGCCTTTGATGCGGCTGGCACTGTCCAGAAAAGTTAACCTTCTCGCAGACATATATAAACCCGCAGTTACCACCGCCATTACACCCGAGCTGTGAAGCTGTTCTGCAATCCAGTAGATAAAATAAGGCTCAATGAGGGTAAGTGCAATATCTGAAGGTGCATCGGTCGGTAATCTTTTATGACTCTGCACAAATATCCAGCCCAGCAGTAAACCAATGCCGACACCACCAATCACCATCCAGAGAAAACTGAGCGCGGCTTCCTGCCATATGAACTGGCCTGTGCCAACCGCTACGAGTGCAAATCGAAAGATGATCAGTGAAGAAGCATCATTCAGCAAGCTTTCACCCTCCAGGACTGCTGATGTTGATCTGGGGATTTTTACAAATTTGGTGATGGCCCCCGTGCTTACTGCATCAGGTGGCGACACAATCCCGCCCAATAAAAAGCCTAAAGCGATGGTAAATCCAGGGATCAAATGATTGGTGACCAGAGCCACAGAAAGGGCGGTGAAAAACACGACCAGGAAAGCGAAACTGCCAATGATGCGCCACCATTTTTTCATCTCTTTAAAAGAAATGGACCAGGCTGCCGAAAACAGCAAAGGTGGCAGAAATATGAAAAAGATCAGGTCCGGATCAATATTTACTGCTGGTAGTCCGGGGATAAAGCTAACCAGTAGCCCGGCAACAACCAATAGAATAGGGTACGCGATTTTAAGTTTGGCAGCCCACATATTCAACAGCACGATTGCTGCTACCATGGCCAGTAGAAAAGGTAAAATTGTATGCATAGGTAAATTACTTACTTGTCAACCTAATATAGCATATTTCCTGCCTGTTTCAGTTTAAGAATATTTGATCACCTTACTAATTCGGCAAGATGATCAATTTATCCAAAAACTAATATTTTACACGCGATAGGTCAGAGCAACGACTCCTCCCGGAAAAGCCTTTACCTCTGCCAGTTTCAGGTAAAAAGGTACTTTGCAACCTTTAAAAATTGGCAATCCAGAGCCCAAAACCACAGGATGGATGGCCAGGTGGTATTCATCGATGAGGCCCGTTGCGATGAGGCTCTGCATAAACTCCGCCCCGCCAAATGCTACAATCGGCTTCCCGGATTCAGCTTTAAGTGCGGTGATCTCTTCGGCAAGATCCCCGTCGAAAACTTTTGCCTCTGCCCAGGAGGCCGCTGCAGCTGTCTGTTGCGCAGTTCCGACATTCCCGGATTTGATGCCTTTAAATCCTTTTTTTGTGAAAAGCGCCTTTGGAATCTGGTTCATCGGTGCGGCAAAAGGCCCGGTCGCAGTGGGCCAGTAGGGGGCCATTATTTCAAACGACTTTCTGCCCATGATCAACAGGCTTGCGTCACTACTTTTCTCGACACTCCAGGCCAGAGACTCCTCGTCTCCGGTTTTGAAGATCCAATCGTTCTTGCCATTTGCATCGCATACGAAGCCATCGAGGGAAAGCGACATTTTCATTACTAACTTTCTCATAACTATAGGTTTGTATGTCAAATGTACGGCAGCCTCTCCGAACCTGCGCGTGGAGATAGCGACAATTAAGGGGGGAGATCACGTCTCAGTTCTGGTTCTCAAATGATTTTCGGAATTCCAGCGGTGTAAAGGAAGTTTTGCTCTTGAAGAGCTTGTTAAAGGACTGGGAATGCTCAAAACCTAAGAGATACGCGATTTCGCCTACACTGAGAGAAGTGACAGACAATTGCTGTTTAGCCAGTTCTATCAGCTGCTCATGGATAAATTGCTGAGCCGTTTGCCCTGTTAAGGTCTTTAGCATCGTGCTTAAATATTTCGGAGATAAGTGTAACCTTTCCGCGAAATACTGCACCGTTGGCAGGCCTTTCGCACTGGCGAGATTCTGGCCGAAATAATCGGCAAACAACAATTCCAGCTGATCCAGCATTTGGTGGCCGGCACGCTTTCGGGTAATAAACTGGCGGTTGTAAAATCGCTCAGCGTAATTGAGCAGCGTCTCCAGCTGGGAAATAATAATCCCCTGACTAAACTTGTCAATATTGGCGTGATATTCCCGCTCAATGTTACCGATGATCCCCATCAGGATATCTTCTTCCTTTTTAGATACAAAGAGGGCCTCATGAATGGCATAGCCGAAATACTCATACTTCCTTATCCCTTTAGCCAAAGCAGTATTCCAAAGGAAATCCGGATGGATGAGCAACATCCAGCCAGATTTATCGGCAGGTGTACCGGCAATCTGCTCTATGCCGAATACCTGACCAGGAGCAATAAAGAACATCACACCTTCGTCAAAGTCATAGGACTGCTGACCGTACATTACCTTGCCACCAATATTCTTTTTAAGTGCTACCAGATAGAAATCAAAGGTCCATTTGTATTCCAGGTACTCTGGCAGCATTTGGATCTCCGCATAATTCACGATGCTGATTAAAGGGTGCTCAGGAGGGCTAAGACTTCTGGTCTGATGAAATTCTTTAATGGTTTTTAATTTTTTAATTTTTCTCATGCGCTTGCCTGCTATTCCTCTTGCATTGCCTTTTATCCGAAATTAATAAATACCTGGAACATTAAACGGGTTATTTATTCCCTTTCATAGGCTTCGGCAAAGTCTTTGGCGAAGTCTTTCAGCTTCACCTTGCCTAAAGCCGGTTTGTGTTGATGGTAATCTTCGTAGAGCTTTCCGTTGCCCTGGCTTTCCTGCAGCTCCACAAAACCCCTGGCTACCTGTTCGTTAAAACCAATGCTAAGCCAGCTATTCAGCAACTGTTCGCCTGGAATAACCTGCCATTTCAGATCAGGTTTGCCGATGGCTTCTCCCAGCGCCTGAGCAATCTCATTAGGCGAAACTTCATCACTGGCCACATAACGTATGGTTTTGCCCTCAAAAGGTTTATCTACCTCTTCGGCAACAACGGCAGCAATGTCTTTCGGCGAAACCCATGGCTCTTTGACATCACCACCGTAATTCGAAATGATGGCCCCCTGGGATTTGATGTTGTGAATAGCAGAAAACAGGTTGATGTAAAAGCTTACCGGACGAATGAACTTGATCGCGATCCCGGCCGGAAGTTGTCTGAGAATGGTCTCAACATTGTGGTGGAAAAGGATGATCCCGGTCCCTTCATTGGTATGTGCGCCAATGCTGCTGAGGTGGATCAGCTGTTTCACTCCGGAGCGTTCTACAGCCGCTTTGTAATTTTCGCCGATTTTAGTAATGTCGCTGATAAAGTCAACGGATTGATCGAACATATTGCCGGCAGCTTCCATAGTTTCCATCAGGTAAACAATGTCCGCGCCTTTGAAAGTTTCTGCTAAGAAATCTACATCCTGTAAGGTCCCAATGGCTGCTGTTGCACCCAGGAGTTCAATGTCTTTCTTACGCTCGGCATTGCTGCTGATAACGGTAACGGTATGGCCATTGCCAACCAATGTTTCTGTGAGTGGCCTGCCAATGTTTCCAAGCGAGCCTGTAAGTACGATGTTCATGTTTTGCTTTTTTTGTTAAGTCAAAAGTCCGAACTAAGCGCAAGAGAAATGTAGCCAAAGGTCGCTATGTTGTAGCCAAAGGGAGGTAATAGGGCTTTGCCTTAGTAATCGGCCATAAAGAATAGTTTGTTCTTATTCTTTATGGCTGATTCACATATTTCAAGAATCGCATGATATTCTTCTTTCCCGTACGAATCCTCAGGAAGGGTGATAGATTTCAGGTGTCCGTAGAATTCTTCAACGCGATCAAATTCCACCTCGCCATCGTCTTCATTGCCCCAAACATCGTCATCATGTTCATTCGACCAGCAATATTTGTAGATGACGCTCTCCTTTGGCAGCTCTCTATAGTCGGGATACAGATATAAGATCTTGTCGAAACACACTGACCAAAATTCAAGTTCAAATACCAATTCCCCGGACGCTGTGCGCTCCCTGAAGAAAGCTTGCCGAATTTGTGCGATCGATTTTTTCTGAAAGTCGGTCACGAGGTCTATTTTTCTCATATTTTTTGGATGATGCGGGCCACTAATTTAGTGACAAAAAATCCAGTTCTGCAATCGCTACTGACTTTTTACTTCCGGCAATTGCTGTTGGCTTCAGCCTGATATACCTGGTTGATATTTCATTTTTAAAATAGTGTGTTCTGGCGGTTGGATCGTTAATCAGGTTGCCAAATTCAAAACTTTCTGCATCCTCCCAGTTTTTACCATCCTTACTGGTCTGAATGATTCCCTTTTCCACCATGCCATCAAAAAAAGCTTTGGGAGGCGTATAAATGAAGGCCGTTAACTTATGTACAACACCCAAATCTATAGACATCAGCGATGTTTCATCGTTAAATTCCGCTTGCCAGTAAGTGTCTTTGTTGGCATCAAAAGCCTTTGTTCCTTTGTTTGGTTCGCTTCCTGCATTTAAGAGTTTCCAGTCTTTTTGCAGCAGGCCAAATGTTGCTTTGGCAACACTTCCTTTATCATGATTCGCAATGGCAATGGCTTTAACCTCTGCATTAACGACCAGGATAGGGGCTGTGTATTTTTTTGAAGCAGAAGAGGGTTCGGTACCATCGGTGGTATAATAAATTTGAGTACCGGTACCCAGGTTTCCTGTAGCATCCTGTCCATGTGGTTTCCATCCAAACTCATGTTTTTTGGGCGATATGGTCACAAGGCCATTAATGTCCCTGTCGAATTGAAGTTGAGGTGGTTTTGACCGGTAGTAATGTGCCTCAATTGTGGCAATTGCCGGAACAGCCCTTGACGACAAAACTTTTAGTCTGAATCTGGAAGCCGTCACCTCTGGAAAACGGAGAATGCGCTTATAACCAATATTCGTTGCAGCAGCAATTTTCTGCCACTTATTTTCAATAAAGGCCTCCAGTACATGTTCTTCCACCCGTTCACTATGAGACGCAATCGCTTCCTGCAAAACAATTCTGTTGATGGTAACCGGACTGCCGGTCGTAATTTCTATGCTGTTTTCCGGCTTTGTCAGCAATAAATAGGTATTTAAGTTTTTATCCAGTACCTGTTTCGGGCCTTTTGCAGCAGCGAATAAATTTTTGCCATAAGTTTCCTTAATGCGTTTGCCTACTTCGGTAAGTACACCTACATCTTCCGGAGAGAATTTGCCTTCCCGGTTTGGCGGAATGTTCAATAAGAAAGTAGAATTACCGCCAACGGCTCTTTCGTAAATGTCAAACACATCATCGCTGCTCCGAACTTTCTGTTTTTCATCATCCCGGTAAAACCAGCCCTCACGTATGGAGGTATTTGTTTCCGCCTGCTGATAATGTAAATATTTCCCTTTATACAGTTCATTCCTGGTACCCAGTGATTCCTCAGTTAAATCCGGAAAATCAGTTGCAGTATTGGGATTTTCAGGATATGGAATAACATTCCATTCCGTATTTCGCGTTCCACCGGCTTCATTACCGCACCAGCGGATATCTTCTTTACCAAAAATAACTGCCTTAGGCGCCAAAGTATGGATGAGTTTTTTCCAGGCAGCATAGTTGTATTTCTGGCCACCTTTTGTCTTCGGATGAGCCCCGTCAAACCAAACTTCATCGATCGGACCATATTCTGTTAACAGTTCGAAGAGCTGGTTAAGAAAATACTCGTTGTAATCATCCACCTCAAACTCAAATTTGGTTTTGTTGGCAAAGGGTCTGCCAGCAACCGTTCCCGGAATGGTACGTTTGTTAACCTTACTTAAATTACCGTATAAGCCGCTGTCGCTCTCAATCTGGAAGAGGTCTGCGGGCGACAAGTAAATCCCTAATTTTAAGCCATATTTTTTACAGGAAGCGGACAAGGCTTTCACAATATCTCCTTTGCCATTCTGAAAACCTGTAGACATGATCCCATGATTGGTATATCGGCTTTGCCAAAGTACAAATCCGTCATGGTGTTTTGCCGTCAGGATCACCATTTTCATCCCTGCTGATTTCATCGATTGGCACCACTGATCGGTATGGAGTTCCTTTAAATCAAAAATTTTCGGGTCTTCTTTACCATTTCCCCATTCCATGCGGGTAAAAGTATTGGGACCAAAATGTATAAAGGCAATAAACTCGTTTTTTAAGGCAGCAAGCTGATTGGCGCTGGGTACTACATGGGCCGCTTTAGCTATAATAGATGCTTTTGTATCAGTGGCGGTTACAGGAATTGTATTTTGTAGGCTGATCACATTTTTTTGTGCATGTACGTTTAAATAAAATATTGCGCCGGTGAAGACGCCGATAAATATTTTTTTCATTCGGATAATTTGGTTGAATTCAAATGTACAAAAGCAAACCATATAAAAAATTGACTTAAAAGGACTTTTTTTTGCACAAATCCGACTCAACCATCCCCTGAGACTACTCATTTACATGAATAAAAGCCTATCTTGGAATAGAAAAACAAATTTCAGCGTTGTCATGCAAAGCCAGGATCATAAAGGAGATCTAAACGAAATTCAATATAAAAAACGGCTCCCCGATAAATCGATAGCAGATTTTGTGGAGTGCTTTTGGATGGTCGAAAACGCCACGGGGATCGAAAAAGAAGTGGTGGTGATGCCTGATGCCAATTTTGATCTGGTTCTTTCGAAAGATGCCGGCGAACCCTTTCAGATTTCTTTACTTGGACTGGGCACTTTGTATGGTAAGAGAGAAGTAGAGGCTAATACCAAAATGTTTTTGATCAGCTTCAAACTTTTGGCACTTGAATATTTATTCCATCGATCAATTGCAGGGCTTCTAAATGAGTTTCAGCCATTGCCGAACGATTTTTGGAACTTTGAAGAAGCCGACCTGAACGATTTTGAAGCCTTTTCAGTAAAAGCTTCCGATAAAATTAAAAGCTTAATCCCTGCCAGCATCGATCGCCGTAAAGAAAACCTGTTCGGATTAATTTATGCCTCAAATGGCGAAATGACCGTTGCCGAATTGGCTGAACAATCATTTTGGAGCAGCAGGCAGATCAACCGCTACTTTACCCAATACTTTGGTCTTTCGTTAAAAACCTATTGCAGCATCCTCCGTTTTAAAGCTTCTTTTGTACAAATTAAAAAGGGTGAACTTTTTCCTGAATTAAATTTTTCCGATCAGGCCCACTTCAGCAGGGAGGTGAAAAAGCTATCCGGTGTAAATCCAAAAGAATTGCATAGAAATGAAAACGGCCGATTTATTCAAATTTCTGCCATCAGTAAAAAGTAATTTTGTCCTGTAAATAAACAGGTAAAATCATATGTTATTAAAAAATAAAAAAGTAGCCATCATAGGGGGAGGCCCGGTAGGATTAACCCTTGCCCGACTTTTGCAGCAAAAAGGTGCAAGTGTAAAAGTATATGAACGCGATGAAAATGCAAATGCGAGGGTAACAGGAGGCACGCTGGATCTCCACAACGACACCGGACAAAAAGCCCTGGAAAAAGCCGGACTGATCGCGGCATTCTACAAAATTGCAAGACCGACAGGAGAAAGGGCAGCAAATATGGATGGTGGCATTGTTATGGAAGAGTTTCCGGACGAGGAACACTTGTACTATAGACCCGAAATTGACCGGACTGAACTGAGGAAATTGCTGCTCGACAATTTAGAGGAAGGTACCGTGGTTTGGGATAGAAAATTCCTTTCCTTGACAAAAAACAAGGAGTCCTGGGAGGTACATTTCGAGGGCAATATCACCGAAACTGCCGATCTGATCATCGGTGCCAATGGGGGAATGTGCAATTTAAGAAATTACGTGACCGATATGACCCCTCGGTATACAGGAACAATCATCATCCAGGGCGAAGTTTCAAACCCCGGTACTGCATGTCCAAACTTCAAAGAAACATCCGGACAGGGCAATTTCATGGTAATGGGCGAACAAAAAATGTTGTTCTCTCAGACCAAATCCAATGGTGCTATGAATTATTATGTTTCATTTAAAAGACCTGAAAGCTGGATAAAAGAGCATGGTTTGGATTTCAAAGACAAAGCAGCCATCGCTTCCTTTCTGAACGATTTATTAAAGAACTGGCATGACTCCTATAAAGAACTGATTCAGGCAACTGAAACCTTTACACTTTTACCGATGCGAAAAATGCCGCTCGACAAGCCCTGGTATAAAAAAGGCAATATCACCCTGATTGGGGATGCAGCGCACGTCATGCCACCATTTGCAGGAGTAGGGGTCAATATAGGTTTGCTGGACGCTTTGTATCTGGCCGAAAGTCTTACAGGCGGACAATTTGAAAGTATAGAGGAGGCCATAGAAAACTATGAGACCAAAATGTTTGAATACGCCGCTAAAGCCCAACACGAGACTACCGAAGCGGAAGCAGGAATTCATTCAGACGAAGACATCACCGAAATCATAAAAGACAGACGATAGCAGAAATGAGAATGTCCATCCTTTGCATAAGATTGTCTATTGTGTAAAGTGCCTTTGGTTGATAAGTTTGTTGTATTGCCAACCAACCAGATATATGAAAAATTTCCTTACACAATTAAGTAAGTCACTTTTAATAGTGCATCTGATCGTGTTTTCAGCCGCCGCACAGTCTAAAAATGATGCTCAGATTAACCTTTCCGGAACCTGGGCTTTTCAAATCGATTCGCTGGATAAAGGTGTTGCCGACAAATGGTACAACCTGAAATTAAGGGAGCAAATTAAGCTTCCGGGATCAATGACTACCAATGGAAAAGGCAACGAAATTACAGTAAATACACCATGGACAGGAGAGATCCTTGACAAATCCTGGTTTACCAGCAGCGAATATGCAAAATACAGACAACCTGGAAATGTTAAAATTCCCTTCTGGCTGCAACCGGAAAAGTACTATAAAGGTGCTGCCTGGTATCAGAAAACAATAGAGATCCCGACTAACTGGAAAAACAAAACGATACAACTCTTTATCGAAAGAAGCCATTGGGAAACAACAGTATGGTTAGACAATGTTCAGGTTGGAATGGAGAACAGTCTGGGAACAGCGCAGGTATTTGAAATTGGCCATAAATTAAAAGCAGGAAAACACCGGTTAACGATCAGGGTAGACAACAGGATCAAGACCTTTAACATGGGCGAGAACGCACATAGTGTGAGCGACCATACTCAGACCAACTGGAATGGAATGGTGGGAGAGTTGAGTCTCCGGGCCAGGTCAAATGTTTTCATTGCTGATGTACAGCTTTATCCGGACCTTAAAAACAACCAGGTACTTGCGAAGATTCAGCTGAACAATACCACTGGTGCTTCACAGGAAGTAACTTTAAACCTATCGGCTATTATAGACAAAAAGGGAGCCGCGAAAGGGAAATCTCTGAGCCGGAAATTACTGCTTTCTGAAAAGGAAAAGACCGTCGAGATCGTTTATCCTATGGGAGATCAATCCCTGTTATGGAATGAATTTCATCCCAATTTATACAAAATGCAGGTCAGCCTTGAACAGCAAAAACAAGGAGCATCTGATCATAAAATTATAACCTTTGGAATGCGCGAATTCAAAGCCAATGGAACACAGTTCAGCATCAATGGCAAGCCTACTTTTTTAAGAGGCGCTCTGGATTGTGCTTCTTTTCCTAAAACCGGTTATCCTCCAACCGATGTAGCAAGCTGGTTGAAGATCTTTAATACGGTAAAGGCCCACGGATTAAACCACATCAGGTTTCACTCCTGGTGCCCGCCAGAAGCCGCTTTTACGGCGGCCGATCGTCTCGGTCTGTTTTTGCAGGTCGAATCCTCTGCCTGGGCAAATGGGGGTAATGGTGCTTCAATTGGTGATGGTTTAGCCCTGGATAAATACATTTATGAGGAAAGTGAGAAAATGGTCAAAGCCTATGGCAACCATCCCTCTTTTGTAATGATGACTTATGGAAATGAGCCGGGAGGGAAAGATATGGTTAAATACCTGGTCGATTTTGTCAATTACTGGAAGGCAAAAGATCCGAGAAGAATGTATACCACCGCTGCGGGATGGCCACAAAACGATGTAAGTGACTATAACAATATGCCGGAACCAAGAATTCAGGGCTGGGGGCAGGGACTGTCGAGTATCATCAATAAAGAAGCGCCACGATCAGATTACGATTTTACAAAGATTATTTCCAACTGGAAACAGCCTACGGTTAGTCATGAAATTGGTCAGTGGTGTGTATACCCTAATTTCAGGGAAATTAAAAAATATGATGGGGTCTTAAAGCCAAAGAACTTCGAGATCTTTAGAGATAAACTGGAAGAAAACGGACTTTCTATGCTGGCGGATAGCTTTTTTATGGCCTCAGGAAAATTGCAGTCCCTGTGTTATAAGGCCGATATTGAAGCGGCACTGCGTACGCCTGGCTTTGCAGGTTTTCAACTGTTGGGTTTAAATGATTTTCCTGGTCAGGGAACAGCGTTGGTTGGCGTTTTAGATCCATTCTGGGAACCGAAACCTTATATTAATGCGTCTGAATATAGCCGGTTTTGTGCGCCTGTAGTCCTGCTGGCGAGGTTGCCGAAAATGGTTTATACCAATAATGAAGAATTCATTGTTCCATTAGAAATCGCCAACTTCAGTGATGCGCCTATAAAAGATATTGTCAGCTGGAGTATCGAGTCTGAAAGCGGAGTCCGGTTATTTAACGGAAGCTTTAAAAATGAGACAATCGCGATGGGAAATGCCATAAAGTTAGGAACCATCCGGCAGTCGCTCGGAGCAATTAAAAAAGCACAACGTGTCATTTTGAAAGCAACAGTATCAAACCATACCAATACATGGGACATCTTTGTTTATCCGGAAGAACGATCTGAAACCTATAAAGAAATCATGCTGACCCAGGAGCTGGATACTAAGGCAATTGAAACACTAAATCAGGGCGGGAAGGTATTGCTCACGCTTAAAAAAGGATCGGTTAAGCCAGAAATGGGAGGTGATATTAAAATCGGATTCTCTACTATATTCTGGAATACGGCATGGACTAAAAGTCAGCCTCCAACAACGATGGGAATTCTATGTGATCCAAAACACCCGGCATTGGCAGAGTTTCCTACACAGTACCATTCCAACTGGCAATGGTGGGATGCAATGACACATTCAAATGCCATCAAGCTTAGCGCGATAGGAAAAGACATCAAACCAATTGTAAGGGTTATCGACGACTGGGTAACGGCGCGTTCCCTGGGTTTGGTCTTTGAATGTAATGTTGGAAAGGGCAAATTGCTGGTTTCGGCGATAGACCTGCTAACGGACCAGGACAAACGCCCGGAAGCCCGTCAGCTGCGCTACAGCCTGGAAAAATACATGGCCGGGGCTGCATTTAAACCAGGGACTGCTGTTGATTTGACAAAGATTCAGCAATTGATAAATGAATAACGATGCTTGTGATTGGTAAAGCAGATGCCATAAGTACGAAGCAGGCAGACGAAACTTAAAATAGAATCTATATCTGGTATAAAAACACCCATTGCCTGGCGCTGGTCATGCCAGGTGTTTTCTCAAATACCTGGCAGTTTCGGAGTTTTTATCTTTTAATAATTGCGCTACTGTCCCTTCAAAAACCAACTTTCCGCCATATTTGCCTGCACCAGGACCAATGTCAATAATCCAGTCCGCTTGCGAAATAATGTCAAGATTATGTTCAATAACCAGGAGTGTATTGCCCTCATCTACCAACTTATTTAAAATACGCATCAACCTTTCTGTGTCCGATGGATGCAATCCTGTACTTGGCTCATCCAACACCAGCACATTTTCTCCACCCTTCAATTCCCTGCTGAGTTTTAGCCGCTGCATTTCTCCCCCTGAGAATGAATTAAGGCGTTGTCCCAATTTCAAATAACTTAAGCCTAATTCTGAGAGCAGGCTGAAATACGCCAGAAAATCAGGTTCTTCAAAAAAGGCTTCCGCTTCTTCTACCGTTAAGCTCATGACCTCGGCAATATTTTTATGCTTAAATTTATATTTTAAAACAGCGGGGTTAAATCCAGTTCCATGGCATACTTCACAAGGTAGCTCAATATCATCCATAAATGCCAGGTCAATTTTTTCCGTACCGAGCCCTTTACAGTTCGGACAAGCACCCTTGCTATTACTGCTGAAAAACTGGTTGCCCGTCTGATTGGCATCTGCAAATAGCTTTCTTATTTTATCCGAAATTCCCAAATAAGTCAGCAGCGTAGATCTTGAATGTCCTGCAACAGGAGACTGATCAATAATGATAACTTCAGGAAACTGAACTGGCAAAACCCTGCTGATCAGGGTACTCTTACCAGATCCCGCAATACCTGTAACCACTGATAACACCCGCTTAGGGATTTCAACAGAAATATTTTTTAAATTATACAAATTCGCATTTTCAATTTTTATGGATCCAATCCCTTTACGTGGATTCATTTTGTAGCTGCGTGCGGTCGAAAAATATTTGCCGGTCTTGCCTTCTGAAGTCTTGAGATTCTTGAAATTACCCTGATAAATGATCTCGCCGCCATGGATACCTGAAAATGGACCCATGTCAACAATATGATCGGCAATCTTGATGATGTCAGGGTCATGCTCCACAATAAGTACCGTATTTCCCTTTTCTTTTATTTGTTTGATGATTTGGGAAATATGGTCCAGATCTTTTGCATGAAGTCCAATGCTCGGTTCATCGAATATATATAACAGGTCTTCCAGACTGTTTCCCAAATGCCTGACCATTTTGATGCGCTGTGATTCTCCGCCCGACAAAGAATTGGTTGCTCTGTCTAATGTAAGGTATTGAAGCCCAATGGTAATTACATTTTCAAGCTTTTTTTTAAGTTCATTTAATATCGTTTCAAATGCCTTTGAGGAGAGCGACTGTACAAATTCCAGCAGTTCTTCCATCGGAAGCGCTGCACATTGAGCGATATCTTTTCCGGCTATCTTACAGGAAAGTACTTTTTTGTTTAACCTTTTGCCCTTACAATCCGGGCAAGTTCCTGATGTGATGATCTTTTGCAGGTCCTTTTGCCTCCTTTGATGTTCTTTGGATTCCTTCTTTAAAAAGTCGTTCTCTATTCTTCTCATTAGCCCGATGTAGCGCATCGTCTTTCCCCATGATTTATCCGGATGTTCGGGCTTGTGTTCCTCTGCATGGAGGAGTAGTTCCCATTCTTCCTTTGTGAAATCTTTAAGTTTCTTTTCCCCGTCAAAGTAGCCCGAAAGGACATATCTCAACCACCTGTAGCCTCCGGGCTGAAATGTCGGAAATAAAATAGCGCCTTCATTCAAAGACTTGTTTTTATCCAGAAGCTGGTTAATATCTATCGTACTGACGTAGCCCAGGCCTTCACAAACCGGGCACATTCCCTGGGGATTATTGAAGGAAAATACACTGGAATAGCCGACAAAGGGTTTTCCAAGTCTCGAAAATAGCAGTCGTAAGGATGCCTGGATATCAGTGGCTGTTCCTACGGTTGACCTTGCATTTCCTCCAAGCCGCTTTTGGTTAATAATTACAGGCACATTTAAGTGTTCAATTTTATCGACATCTGCAACGCCAATATGATTTAAACGGTTTCGTGTGAAGCTGTTTTGCGTTTCGTTGATCTGACGCTGTGCTTCAGCGCCGATGGTTTCAAATACAAGTGAGGACTTTCCGGAACCTGAAACACCGGTAAATACGGTGATCAGGTTCTTAGGTATTTCTAATGAAATATTTTTCAGGTTATTCTGACGGGCACCAAATATTTTTATTGTTCTCATACCGGATTTTTAAATTTGTTACGTGCATACACGCTGCAAAAATAGTTCCGGCCTGTGACAACGGTATGTCAGGGGATAAAAAGAATGGCTGCTGGAAGGACTTTATTTGGACAATGTTACGCGTTTACTGTAACGGAAGTTTGATGATCCGGATATTATCGTGATAAGCAATCCGCGTAAGGCCTTCCTGGGTTACATAAACACCCCATTTGATGTAACCTTTGTTGCCTACAGCCACATTTCCGTCAAAAGTGCGGTAGTTGTTTTTTTCATCTACGAGTACATAGCTGCTTTGTCCTGGCAGTTTCATATACGTTTTCATATACCCTGTAGCATTATCGGCCCATAAAACATCTACCCTAAAATGCATCCATTGATTTTTATACAGCTGCAGATTAGGTATAATATCTTTTATCGAAGAGGAGCCTGTATACCTTAGGCGCATTGCATTTCTTGCTGTACGAAACTGAAGGGGGACACCGGATCCGCTGGTTGAATTGCCGGATACTTTTAGCTGAAAAACAGTGGTTTCGTGTGTAGGTCCGGAAACCCATGGCGTCCAGTCTTTCAACAATACACTAAACTCATATCGACGTTCATCTCCAGGGAAAAATTGGGCAGCCGGTATGGCTACCGCATCGCTTTCACTTCTAATGGCTTCATCCGATAAATAAGCAGGATCGCCATAAACAATTTTGTGTGCGATGGCGTAATTGCTGCCATTTTCTGCTGGCGTAATCATATAAGCGGCATCGGCCGCCTGGGCATGTGTGGCCGTTACACCGGTAATGCCAGAGCTTGATGTTCCGTTTTCATAGTTTACATCCAGAAGGACATCGCCGTTGTTAAATGTTGAAGTTTGGCCATTAGTGGCTTGGTTCCTGGCTAAATTGCCATCTTCTGCCTGAACCGGATTTCTTAGTTCAGTCTCGTTTTTGCTGCAGGCGGTTGCGAAAAATAACAGGCCAATAGCCAAATACTTTTGGAGATTAATTTGTGTTCTTTTCATGGTGATTATTTTGGTTAGAAATTGGTTGCTTTACTTCTAAATCACCACTAAAGAAATCCTGTGTCTGATGAAGCAGGTTTTGGACGGAATCTTTATTAGTTCTTTACATTAGTTTGTACTGCTAAAATTAGGGCATTAGGAAATTAATCACTTTTGATTGCGATCATAATTGTTTGGAAATCGGTTAGAATTTAATTTTTTGCTAGCCGCAGGCGAGGGAAATGGCCGGAATTTCTAAGGGTCGGGAATAACTATTTTAAGCAATTTCAATCTTGTATGATTCAAAACAAGGCAGAGTTTCCCTTTCTTAGCTCTTTTTTTGTGAAAAACATTTAAATTAATGGATATTTGAGTCAGAAAATTTATGCTGTCAGATAAGAGAACAAATTCGCCCGGGCATGAGACTGATTCTGAAATTCTCTATGAGAAATTAAGAATCAGTGATCAGCAATTTAGAGGAGCATTTGAACATGCCCCGATTGGTATGGCCATCGTTGGTCTCGATGGGAAGTGGATCCAGGTCAACAAGAGTTTGTCTAAGATGTTAGGTTACAGACCTGCCGAGTTGATGAGGATTACCTTTCAGGATCTGACCCATCCGGAAGACCTCAATAAAGATTTGAACGCTTTAAATAAATTGGTCAACGGGAAGAAAGATACTTATGAAATGGAGAAAAGATATTTTCATAAGGATGGAAGTACCATTTATGCCATCTTATCTGTTTCAATCGTTCGTGATCAATTTGGAGAACCTTTGCATTTTGTTTCCCAAATCATTGACATTACCAATAGGAAAAAGACAGAAGATCATGTGAAAATGATATTTGAGGTCACCAATGATCAAAATAAGCGACTGATGAATTTTGCACAGATTGTCTCGCATAATCTTAGATCCCACTCTGGTAACCTAAATATGCTGATAGACTTCATGAAGACAGAACGGGATGAAAATGCACGGACAGAATTATTGTCTATGTTTGAGCAGGCTACATCAAATTTGGAAGCGACTATTTCTCATTTAGCGGAGGTAGTATCCATGAACCATAGTCTTAATGATGGGTTCAAAGTTGCAAATCTAAAAACTGTGGTAGACAACACCGTTGGTAACGTACATGCATTACTTAAAAAGGTGGATGGAAGATGCCAAATTGAATTGAATCCTGATTCATTGGTAAATGTTATACCAGCATATCTGGACAGTACTATTCTTAATTTACTGACCAATGCCATCAAATACAGATCTGATGAAAGAAGGTTACTCATTTCCATTACAGAAGAAAAAGAAGATAACTTCGTACTGCTTTCTATCAGGGATAATGGATCAGGCATTGACCTTGAGAAAAATGGAAATAAGATTTTTGGGATGTATAAAACTTTTCATGCCAATAAAGATGCAAGAGGGATCGGCTTGTTTATTACCAAAAATCAGGTTGAAGCAATGGGAGGTAAGATTCTTGTAGAAAGTGTTTTGGGACAGGGAAGCACTTTTAAGGTTTATTTTAGATGTGATTCATCTGGTTAACGATTATAAAGCCTATTCTCATAGACAGTGGGCAGGGGAAAGATAGGTGGCATTCAAGTTAATTCTTGATGCCACCTTTGTCATAATTGGTTCCTATCGCTTGGACTTTGGCGTAAAATCAAATGTTGTGATTACTTTCTTAATTACGTCCTGCAGATCTGCTTCTGCTTTTGCTAATTCCTCTTTAGCCTGTTCAACTATTTTTACCCGACTTTCCAGAATATACCCAGGATATAGACGGGTAACAGAAGGGTAGTTTTCCAATCCAAGATTTGTGTAAGTGACTTTCTCATCAGAGTTCAGAAACTCCTTTGGAGTATAAAGTTTCTTGGTTAAAATTGATTGGATAAGGCATCCACTTGCGTGCGCCTGTAATGATATCTTCAATCGATCCTCATAAAACGGATCATTTACTTTTGTTTTTTTCTCCCCCGAGGCCATAACATAAAAATTTAGACCACAATAATACTAAAAATATTAGCAAATACATCAAATATTTGATCATTTAACCTGGGGTGATTCGTTTTGTGATTTTTGATTAATCCTTTATCTAAAATATAGGTGAAATGAGAGCAGTATTCCTTTGCAATATGCTTTCGGCAATCGATTCCGGGATTAAGGTGCTTTATTTATCTATGACGAGCCCGTTGAAGGAAAGAGTTTCCCCTGGATACGGATCTGGAAGTTCAGAAGAGCTGATATTTGGATTTACAATACTTAGTATTCCATTGTCATCGACAAATAGCCCTGAATAATAGGTGGAATCGCCAACTCGTACGATGTTTCTGCGTTTGGATTCGTGCAGTGCTACCATCCAGAATATGGGAGCCGGATCATTAAGTCTATTTTTTGCTTCAGCATATATTTTGTCCCAATCGTTGCCTACTTTGGAAAGAAGGAATTTAAACAGGGGAGTATAGTCGTATCCGTATTTGCCGCTTGTCATGGATTTGTGGTTGCGGTCATCATTCAGGAACGCTTTGCTACGTCGCTGATAGCGGTATTCACTGCCGGTTGATACATTGTATTTATTGGATAGGGATACTTTGTTTTCTTTGCGGTAAAGTGGTTTGAAGCTGTTGTTCATTGTATGGATCCTCGCTGACTTGGCTCGAATAAAGATAGGAAAATAGATGATGCTTTGTTGTGCAGATTTAATTTTGCGATTTCAGTCCGGTTATATGATCTTACAACCGGTGATCTAAATTCCTTGCAGATGAGTTTTTTTTATTATTAAGATAGTAATTTTCTTTAAGTTTGGCTTCATGATGTAGAATTCCTAATTTAGCCCATGTCAGATCTGAACAAATGGTTTTATATTCTTAAAAATATGAGCCAAATGGATCAGATACCACTGTACCTCAATAAAGGAATCTTTCAAAAATTATTTAAAATTGCAGAGGTGAGTAAATTAACAGAAGAGCAACGGAAAATTTATGAATCCAACTTAAAGGCAAAGTGGGATTATGAGAATAGTATTGATTTCGCGAGAAAAGAGGCAGGGAAACAGGCTCGGATTGAAGGATTAGAGGAAGGGGAGCAAAAAGGACAACTGGAGGGACGACTAGAAGAAAGATTGGCTATTGCTCTTAAATTAAAGGAAACAGGAATGTCGGTTGATCAAATTTTCGAAATCACAGAGCTTTCTATTGAAGAAATTGAGAAACTATAATTTTGTCTCACGAAGCATGGACAGGTAACTTTTTACATAAATCAAAAAATTGTGGAAGCAGTAAGAATAAAATCAGATATAATTGAAGCTAAGGAGTTTAATCATATAAATGCCTACCTGGCTAACTGGGATTTAAGTCCTGTAGAAGGGAAGGCGCTGTATGCCGGCGCAATGAATAGAGCTTATGCCCATCTAAAAATAAAAATGTATAAATCCCTGAATAATGATAGTAACGTGATCTGGAACGTGCCGGAAATAGAATTGCCTATAGAATTTAGGTCCACGATTGTTGCGGGTCTAAGCTTTTTCCTGAATTATTTAGAAGGGATAAAAGGGCAATCTATATTATTAACTTTCGAGATTAATGATGGAGGCTATCATGCTGTAGATTCAGAGTTGGCAGGTTTTAACCGTGTTACGACTCGTGCAATCATTAGTTGCTTTGATCCGGATCATTTTGAATTTAAAGCCCACCGGGTATTCAGACAGACCTCTTTCAGAGGGTATAATGCCGAATTTTGATCTGGTTATACTATTTAGTTAAAATATTCATTATAGGTTTCCTATAGGCTTGATCTTTTTCTGATATTTCTATGATTCCTTCCTGAAGGTTTAAGTTCAAGTATATTTCAGGAACATCGGTTTCAGTTTCAAAGAATAGTTTAAATTTATAACCACCTGCAGTATTAAGATTAGCGATGTCTTTGTTTAAGGAAAATGCAGTCGTTGCTGTTACTCGCTTTGTAAATGGCTTGGACGTATCGACCGCGTATAGATTGCTTAATGCCTTTACAAATTCATTACTTTCTTTACCAATAGAAAAAAATGTTACGGGTTTTTTAACAAACCCCGTATTACTGATCTCACCGTCTTTTGTTATACCTGCAGGCATATCAGATTTAACTTCAATCTGTATTCCTACTGTTTTACCTTTATAAAGACCTTTTGCAAGGTAGATGTGCGTACTATCTGTTGGTTTATCGGATAATATTTTTAGAGAAATGTCTCTAAATCCTTCTGAAGTATCAGTTCTAAAGGTAATTTCTTCTAGTTTGTTATTTTGAGTTGTTTTTTCAGATTGACAACTAAATATTGAGGCTGTAAAACTAATAATGAGTATGATTTTAATATAATTGAATGACATATAAATAGCTTGGTTTAGTAGGCAAATTCAAGCCTGTTTTTAACATGTTTACTTTCCTCTTCTCTTAATTCCTGATTGGTCATGATTTCATGTTCTTTGTCTTTTTGAATAACTTTAAACCAACTTATTGCGGGAATCATTCCATTAGAGTGTAATTCAAGTCTAATCACAAACTCATCTTTAGGTTTCCTATGGTTATTGATATATTGACTAAGCACAGCTGGAGTAACATCCACTTCTTCTGCAAATTGTTTGTCTTTTTTATCCTGTCTGCTCACATACTCATTTAGGAAATATCCAAAATTGAGTGCCTCCTTATATTGATCGCTATTTACGTAGTCTTCCAGTTGAAATTTCAATTGCAGCAACCTGGAGTACATCTTTTGTATGGGAGTACGATTTTCAAATTGTTTTCGACGAGCTGTCCAAAAGTCACTATCTTCTTTTTTTTCCTTCGCAGTCAGAACTTTATCGGAAGGGAAGACAAAAGCATCAGCAAGTTCTTCTTCTGTAAACTTTGAAAAAGTTGTTTCTTGAATTTCTTTTCTGTTTTTTTTAATCTTCATAATATTCCTTAATTAATTTTAGTGAATTTTCCCCTTCTGTGATCAGATACAGCTTAGTTGATCTGAATCCATATTTCTTTATATAATGCGCCTCCAGCTTTGTTTTTGGTTTTAAACAGACAAAACCATCAAAGCCTCTTTTAAATGCTTCCTTACATGCAAAAGCAATGAGACAGCCAGCAATACGGCTATATTTCTTCGATTTGCCAATATTCTGTTTGGATGATGCGAGGAGTCTGATTTCCAAAGCATAATCATCTGATCTTTCATCCAGTGAAAGTAATCCAATTGGTTCATCGTTTTCCTCTACGGTCAGCTTGTAAACATTGAAAAGCTTTTCTTTATTCCAGTTGAAATCAAATTGTTTCGTTTTATTAATCAGTGAAATTTCAATCGTATCAATTTTAGCTATGGTTACGAATTGCTTTTCACGTATGCTGTTCTTTAATACGTGCATCGCCTATCAAATATACATAGAAGTTTACCAAAAATGTAAACAATTCTTTCTGAATTGTTGGTCAAAATGTGAGAAATGGCCGGAATTTCTTCCGGCCAGAATAACTATCACAGTCAGTTTTAATCTTGTGCCAGGCTTCGGGTTAATCAAACAATTCAGGATGATATTGATTGATGTAAGCCATTGCTTTTGTTTCATAGACCACATAGATTGATTCCATTAATTTCTCCAGATACTCATTAATTTCCAAAATCACAGGGCCTATTTCTTCGTTTTTTACTATACTGCTTTCTTCCCTTGAACTGATCAGTAGCTGATCCAGAATGTCGTACCACTCCGTTAAACTCCTAAATTCAAAAAGCTCCTCAAAGAAAATCTTAACGTCATTGATTTCGGTTCCTACCAGCGTGCGGAGGTATAGGTTTGGACAGCTTAAAACCTGTTCATCTTCCAGATGATAGCCAAAGCAGTTTTTATCAGGTCTGTGCGCAGGATGGTCTGTTTCTATACTTAGGTTTTCCTCGCTGGTATATAGAATGTGCGCAATTTCCAATAGTTTAATGCATTGATGGTGGAGCAGTTCAAATTCGTCCGGGTCTCCAAATTGATCATTCGACAATGAACATGCTGTTTTAATCCAATTGTATACCTCAATCCGGAAATCTTCGATATATGCATCAAGGATCCAGAATTTACCAATACAATACATTGGGAAGTCGATCTCATAACTGGTTAGTTGTCTGAAGTTTGTTTCTGCTAAAGTTGTTGTTGCTGTTTTCATGTTATTGTTTTTTTATGTGAGTGGATAAATTGGTTTTAGTTCTGAATTTCTTTTGTTCTGTTGTCCCGTTCGTATACCAGCCAACTGGCTTCGTAAAGCTTTTGAAGGTTTTCATAAACGATGATGATTTCGGCCTTCATAAGGAGCTCGTCACTGCAAAAAGGACTCAATGCTTCGCTCATCCAGTATTGCAGAATACGCCTGTAGTCTGTCAGTTTATACTGTTTAAACAGCTTGCTAAACAGTATTCCTGGATTCCAGATTTCTTCTACGCTCAACACTGTTGGATAAAATTTAAACTCCTGTTGCTCTTTGCTGAGGAACTCTTCTCTGAGTGCTTTCTCTGATTCGTCCGGATTGAAATTGTTAAGCCTGCCTTTTTCTCTCAATAGCCAGGCTGCTTCTAATAGCTTTATGGTCATTCTGTATTGAAGGAATAAGTCTGATGGGCAATTTCTTCTGCTGTATGTTTTATTACTGAGCAATAGGTTGCGCCAATACTTAAGCTGTTCCAGATGGGCAGGAAGGTAGTTATGAAGGCAAAAATCTTTCAATATAACCTTGGGGTTTTCGATTTCATTTTGGCTGAGGTTATAAAGTAGAAGTGTTTTTGTAGAAATGTTTTTAGTCTTCATGATTTCCATGTGTTTGTTAAGCGAATAGATATAATCCGGAAATTCTAACCCATGCAGTTTTTATTCTATTTAAGTTTTAGTTAATTAAACTGAAAAATAGTTTCTTTATTGTATTATTTATATCGTATTGTTTCGGTAAATTTGATTTCATAAAACTTAAATGATATGGGAACTACAATAGATGCAGCAGCAAAAATCCATCAGGGAAAAAATGTAAAACGCTTTCGCGAGATGCTCGGGATAAGACAGGAGGCCTTGGCCGATCTATTAGGGTCGGAGTGGAGCCAAAAAAGGATTTCTTTAATAGAATCCAGAGAGATGGTAGATCCGGGTTTGTTGAATTCGATTGCCGAAGTGCTAAAAATCCCGGTGCAGGTATTAGAGAACTTTAATGAACAGGCGGCGATTAACTATTTTAATACATTTAATCAGGGTAGTCAACATGTTAACTATAACCAAATCCAAGGAGATGTGAATAACACAAATACTCAAAATTTCGATCCTGTTATCGCTTTAGTCGAAGCAATGAAAGAGCTGAAAACGATCTACGGAGAGAACAGAACACTTCATGAGGAAATTAAAAGTCTCTATGAAAGTCTGCTCCACCTGGAACGTGAAAAGATTACTGATTTACAATCAAGATTAACCTGATCTGACAAGTCAATATCTGAATATATTCGTACTATGAGCTCCTTAAAGAATGTTACTATATCCGATGAGGTGGTCATGAGCAAAATCTATGTGATCCGTGATCAGAAAGTTATGGTCGATAGAGATCTTGCAGAGTTGTATGGAGTTGAAACCAAGGTATTAAAGCAAGCGGTAAGATGCAATATTACCCGTTTTCCCGAAGACTTTATGTTTGAGATGACGAAAGAAGAGCTTGATAGTTTGAGGTCACAATTTGTGACCTCAAAACTCTGTGCTTTGCTGCCCTAGCGCCCGTCTGCCCCTTCTGCCGGGAAGACCAACCCCAAGCTATATAACATAATACACATTATAAAACAGCCACGCGAAGCCATCCAGCGACCAAAGTAGCCCTTATAGGCTATTATGTTAAATAGCCTAACAGCCGGGTCATTCATTGACTGATACGATAGGATTAGTTCTTTTGCCAACTGAAACTGGTGGCGGTGCGGATAAAACGACTTTATCCTTTAAACTTAACGCTGCTCATCTTTTGTTGACGAAAGGCAATAACAAAGACAAAGCTTCTGATTCAAAGACAGATCAAAACAAAAAGGAAAATAGAAGAGCCCATGCCGAGCACACAAAAAATCGTCAAGAGAAAAATAAAAAACAAGCATCAAGATACAAAGGCTGGAAAAGATAGGGAGCAAGCTAAAGCTGATGCAAGATATAACGAAACAAAGAGTGAAAATGACCTATCATATTTAAAAAAAATGGATATGTATCTTTTGCTGTTTATTAATTATATTTTTTTATGATATTGACATACCAGATAAAAGCATCAATAACGTTAAATTTTAGTTATTAATAACATTGCTCAGGTTAAGTCAAATTAGCTATATTTAAGGCCTCATGTTAAAAATAAATAACCTCTCGAAAATAGCACTTATATTAGCTATGCTCTTTATCGGTTGTAAAGAATTTATCGAACCCTCAATAGAAAGAAAAAATGTAGTATTGCTGGCACCTTCAAATGGCGCCGAGTCCATCATCTATAATCAGACCTTTTGGTGGGAGGTAGTTGAGGATGCCTTAAAGTATCGCCTGCAAATTGTTAGCCCTGGTTTTAACAATACCGTAAGGTTAATTGCAGATACGGTTATAAAGGGCAATAAGTTCAATCAAACTCTTGATCCGGGTAATTATGAATGGAGAGTGCGGGCGGAGAATGGAAGTAGTAATACACACTATACTAGTGCTGCTTTTACCATTCACCCATCTTCTATGAAGTTACAGCAGGTTCAGTTGACGCTGCCTGCGAACGGTGCTTCGACCAACCAATCAACCGCTGTATTTAGCTGGGCTAAGCTTTACGGAGCAGACAAATACAGGCTACAGATTGATACCAATAATTTTTCTGACGAGACGAAGCTTTTCCTGGATAAGACAATTCCTGGTCTGGAATATCCAGTCACCTTTAGCAGAAATAAAGTTTATCAATGGAGAGTACAGGCTAAGAATGATGTGGAAGAATCTAAATGGTCAGTGGTCAGAAATATTACATTTGACAATAGCCCGGCAGCGAAGGTTGTGCTGATTTCTCCGGCAAACAATGTAGCTGTAACCAAACCTGTGAACCTGAAATGGGAAGCCTTATCAACTGCAAAGAAATACAAGCTCTTTGTTTACCAAAGCAACGGAAATACACCTTATGATCCTACCTTTCCACTTACTTTAACTGCCACTTCTTATGCTTTTGCAGACGGGCTGAGTGGCGAAAAATTGTTTTGGGAAGTCAGAGCTATTGATGGTAATGGAAATGTTGGCCCGGCAGGTGAAGTGAGGAGTTTTACAATCCAATAAATATGGAGGCGGGGAAGAATAAGAAACTTACATATCTGTTGATTTGTGCGGTCGTTGCGGTTTGGGGAATAATTTTGTATAGGGTCTTATTCAATAATTCCGACGACGATTATCAGTTAAAGGCTCAGCCGGTTGTGAAAAGAGCAGAACCTTACGATCAATACGAATTGAAAAGAGACACCTTCAGGCTTGCCTTGAATTATAGGGATCCTTTTGTTGGTATGGTGCAGGCAGTACCTAAACCTGTTGAAATTGCTGCCAAGCCAACTAATTTTGCCCCTGCTCCATTTAAGCCACCGATAAACTGGGGAGTAGTAAAGTATAAAGGTTACGTGATTAATCCACAGACAAAGAAATTGGTATCCATAGTGGAGGTGAGCGGAAAGGAAAGGATGCTTGCTGAAGGCGAATTTCTGGAAGGGTTAAAACTCCTAAAAAATAAAAAAGATTCCATCCTGGTGTATTGGCAGGGTAAGCAAAAACATATCAAACAATGATTAAATCAAGTATAAATATTCTAATCCTGATTGCTGCGTTTATCTTTTCGGCCGGCAGTGCTTCGGGGCAGCGTAATGAGAAGAATTTACTTAGCCATAAAATTATTGTCAATCAGGATGACTGTACCATTGTTGCCTATGTAAAGCCGGTGAGAGGATGGCCTGTAGAAACAGATAAATATTATTACTGGTTTTCTGCTCATCGCATCAAAAGCACACAAGGTGGCTATAGCGGTAAATTGTTGAATGGAGATTACAGGGAGTCTTATGCCAACCGAAATCTAAAAGAACTGGGGTATTTTTACAAAGGGTTAAAAGCCGGGGTATGGAGAAGCTGGAGTCAGAATGGAAAGCTAACTGAAGACTATACCTGGAACTTTGGGGAGAAAAATGGAATCTACCATAAATATGACAGCCTGGGCGGAGTTCTGGAAAGAGGCAAGTACCGCAACGGGGTACTGCATGGAAAACAGAAGATTTTTGCTGGCGACAGTACGAGGACCATCTATTATCATAAAGGTAAAGTGAGCAGCCCAAAAAGTATTGTTCCAGGTTTTATAAGGCGCATTTTTAATTAATAAAGATGCAACAAATTGACCATGCTTAAAGCATCTACTTTATATATTGTAGTCGTGATTTCCTTGCTGATTGCGATGATCTCCGCGTCATTGCTAACCATTGCATTTTATTATAGGCTGGAAGTTCAAAAAAAGACGAGACTGGACAACCTGCTTCATAATGAAAATTCAGGAAGAGAAATCTTGCTTTCTGAGGGGTTTAGCGATTACAACAAAGATGTTGTAATGGATTTGTTTGCTGACCAAAAAGACAGTCTGGTATTGAGAAAAGAGTTCTGGGGTGCCTATGAAATGGGAATGGTAAAAGCTTTTGAGCTTAAAGACACGCTGAAACGTACTTTTTTGATCGGGAATGCCTTTTCAGATCCCAATGTACTTTACCTTGCAGATGAAGACCGCCCACTTTCCCTGAGCGGAAAAACAACACTAAGCGGGGATGCCCAATTGCCCAAGTCAGGATTGAAACAATCCTATGTAGATGGAAAGCCTTATGAGGGTAAAGAATTGATAAAAGGAAAAATCAGAGAAAGCGGCAGAGACGTTCCTCCATTGGATGAAAAACTGGTACAGCAACTGGAGAGGAATTTTAAGCCAGAGAAGGGATTGCTTTTTAATGTGCGCGATTCCCTGATAAATTCTTTTTTTAATACGGTTCAGTTGTATCGGTTGGAACTGAATCAGTCGACGATTGGAGATACAAAGCTGAAGGGGAAGATGATACTTGTCTCTGATACTGTAGTCACCATAGGTGCAACCTCTACACTTGAGGACGTTCAGATTTACGCTCCTGCTATCATTGTCGCTCCTGGTTTTAAAGGAAGCTGTCAGCTGTTCGCAAGAGACTCTATTGTTATTGGGAAGGGTTGTACTTTCAATTATCCTTCTTTTGCAGGAGTTTTTAAGCCGGAGCATGGTAAGATCCAGTCGAAAATTAGTATTGGAGAAGGTGTGACATTTTCAGGGATTCTAATGACTTACGAAAAGAAGAGGTCTGACTTGCAGACCATGATTTCCTTGGGAGCAAAGAGCTGTTTGAAAGGGGAGGTCTTTGCTACAGGTTATATTAAAATGGAGCGTGGGATCACTGTTTACGGGAAAGTCTATGCTAAACGTTTTATCATGCAGACACCGGCCACGCTTTATGAGAATTATCTGATTGACGTTACACTGAACCGTAGCCTGTTAAGTAAATATTATCTGAGTTCAGTGATCTTTAAAAGAGAAATGCCGGAAAGGAGGATTTTAAAGTGGTTAAATTGAAACCGGGCACCTTAAAAGCTTCAACACTTTTGGAGGTGATCATAGCGATGCTGATCATTTTAATCGTTTTTGTACTTGCAACGGGGATTTTTACCAAAGTGATCGTTTCCTCTCCATCAGTGAAACAGCAACAGGTCAGATCACTCAGTTCGGGTATTATTCAGGAATCTTTATATCAGCGTAACTGGACAGATGAGACGATAGAAATTGATCGTATCGTTTTCCGGAAAACGGTTCTGCCTTATATAGACGATCCTGAGTTGTTGCAGATTAGCGTGTCAGCAACAGAAGATGGGAAAGAGATTGGAAAGTCAAGACAGATTGTACGAAAAGGGAGGGAGGATGCTAAATAAGAAATTGCCAGCTTTTACTTTGATGGAAGTAACTATTGCGATGCTGATTGCAGCAATAGCTGTTGCGGTTACTTTTACTGCTTACAGGATTGTAAGTGGATCTTACCTTAATTTTGTCAGAAAGCAAGATCGGGTAGCAGTCTTTATTACTGCCGACAAACTGTTGAAACAGGATTTCCTTAAAGCAAGAAAGATCATTAAAGTTCAGGATGGATTAGCTTTGGAAATGGAAGACGGTATGGTCAATTATAATTTTAACAACGCCTACCTGTTTCGTGATCAGTTTTCTCTTAGAACAGACACTTTCAGGCTGAGAATTGATAAACTTAATTTTTTATTTGAGAATGAGGTGGTTGCAGATGGTGATCCTGTAGATCAGTGCAGCTTTGAAACAGAAATTGACAAACAGACAATTTCACTTTATTATCAGAAAACATATAGTGCAAAGGACTTATTTCAATAACTATGCCTTCAATAGACATCTCACAATACCAGAAAAAGAAGCGACCAAATGCTAAACCAGACACGGATAACTTGTTTGCGTTTCTGAACAAGGACATTAGCTTTGGAAGTAACCAGGTTTCTGATAAGAAGAAAGAAAGTTTGTACGTTGAACTAAGTACTTTGTTGCTTTCGGGGATAGATCTCCGGACCGCACTTGAGTTGATCCTGGTAGACCAGGAACAGGCAAAGGACAAAGTTTTGTTTGAAGGAATCAGCGCAAAAATATTGTCGGGATTAGCCCTCTCTGAAGCGCTAAAGGAAACAGGGAAATTTAGTGACTATGAGTTTTATAGCATCCGGATCGGGGAAGAAACCGGTCGTTTAGGTGAGGTATTAACCGATTTGTCGAAGTATTATAAGAGTAAAATTCAGCAGAGAAGGAAGATTGTCAGCGCAGTAACCTATCCCGTTATCGTATTGCTTTCTTCTCTTGGTGCCGTATTTTTTATGATCAAATTTGTGGTGCCGATGTTTGCCGATGTCTTCCTCCGGTTTGGTGGTAAATTGCCCTGGATTACTGCAGCAATCATCAGCTTCTCGAATTGGTTTGACCGGTATTTTAGCTTATTCCTGTTATTTATTGTTGGAGTTGCTGTTGTTTATTTCCTCAAGAGAAGGAGCGAATGGTTTAGAAAAATTTCTTCCGGTCTGCTTTTGAAGATTCCGGTGCTGGGAGATATTGTCAGAAAGATATACCTGGCGAGATTTGCCAACACGATGCGTTTATTGGTCAGTACAGACACGCCTTTGTTGCGTTCTATTGCGCTGGTAAGACAGATGATCAGTTATTATCCGATTGAAAGCTCATTATTAAAAGTGGAACAGGATATTCTTCAAGGGGAATCCCTGCACAAAAGTCTGGCTTCATTTCCTTTTTATCCGGCCAAAATGATCCAGTTAATTAAGGTCGGGGAAGAGGTAAACCGGATGGACTATTTCTTTGAAAAGATTGCATCACAGTATACAGAGGAAGTAGAATATCGGACCAATACGATTAGCAGTCTGCTGGAGCCCTTAATCATTATTTTTCTGGGATTGGTTGTTGGTGTGATTCTTATTGCCATGTATCTTCCTATGTTCCAGATGAGTAATAGTTTTTAGTTTGTTTTATAATCTCAAATATAAATATGAAAAAATCATTTAAAATTATTCTAATGGCAGCAATACTGCCATTAAGTCTTACTGCACAAAGTAGAAATGATGCAGGCCTTCAGGGGAATGCCGGTGCTACTTCAGGTTTTTTTGATGCATATAATCCTATAAACTACCCCGCAGGTGCTACAGGTTGGTGGCATTTTTTGGATGTGAGGCATAGTAATGGAAATAATAATCTTGCAATGCAATTTGCCGGAAGCTTTTACGACCAGCAATTGTTTTTTAGAAAAACTATTGATAACCCAAGTACGGCATGGAGCAAAGTTTTGTTAGAAATTGATGGTAAAGTGGGAATTGGCACTACCGACACCAAAGGCTATAAATTAGCGGTGGCAGGTAATGTGATTGCCGAATCGATCAAAGTACAGTTGAGCACAGCCTGGCCGGATTATGTATTTGCTAAATCTTATAAACTCCCGGCTTTAGCTGAAACAGAAAAATTCATTAATGAGAATGGTCACCTACCTGGAATACCTATGGCTTCTGAGGTAAAGTCCAATGGGATTGACCTTGGAGAAATGAATGCCAAGCTATTACAAAAGATTGAGGAGTTGACCCTGCATTTGATCCGACAGCAAAAGGAAATAGACCAACTAAAAAAAGGTAAATGAGAAGTTCAATTTCAATATTTGAAATAAAACGCTATTTCAAAATTGTCATTGTCTCCTTTCTATGTCGGTGATTTATCTCCCAGGTTTACAGGCTCAAAATATCCTTGATCTTAGCGGTTGGATAACTTGATCTGGAAATTCCGGGATATTTAACGGAAATGGACTTTCAAGTGAAAGCCTCAATGCCTGGTGATTATAAGTTGGCTGTGAAAGGAAAAATTCGTGCATAAGAAATAAAGTTAGAAGAGGGGGCTGATTATGTTTTTGAAGATGATTATGAGCTGTTATCTCTATCTGACCTTGAAAAGTACATTAAGCACAATAAACATTTGCCATCTATGTTCCCGGCAAAAAAAAATGGAATCCGATGGTGTAGCATTGGAGGAAATCATCAGAAAGTTGCTCGAGAAGCTCGAAGAGGTAGGTGACTTTACATCTAACAGTGCTTGATAAAAAGGTCAGTCTTTTGGAAAAAGAGAATGCAAAGTTGAAAAATAATAAAACAAATTAAATGAAAAATAATAGAAAGTATTTTGGGATTCTATCTGCGCTAATTTTATGTGTGTCGATTTCTGCGAAAGGGCAGAATAAATTAATGTTTCTTGATTCCAGGTCTGATGTTTCCAGTCCTGATTCTTATTCTTACTCGTTCGAGCCTCATTTTAAATACGGAAGTAGTATTGGTTTAGGCTCTACGGGAGGTAATCCCTTTTATGCAGTGTTGGGATTTCGTGCCTGGCTGCCCGATGGTACGGGAGGGAAGGCTCATGAACTCGCAGTTTCTAATGATGGAAGAATCTTTTTCAGATCAGGAAATTCTCCGACTTGGGAAGGTTGGCGTACACTTCTGATCAGTAATGAGCAGGGATTTTATGGTATAGGTACCACTAGTCCTACGGAAATGCTTTCCGTTAAAGGTAAAATCCGGGCGCAGGAAATAAAGGTAGAAGGAGGTATCTGGCCTGATTATGTATTCAAAAAGGATTATCCCCTCATGACGTTGACTCAAATCGATTCATTTATTAAACTGAACAATCATTTGCCAAATATGCCTGCTGCAAAGGAAGTAGAAAAGAATGGGCTGGATTTGGGAGAGATGAACAGGAAACTTTTACAAAAAATAGAGGAGTTAACCTTACATCTGATTGAGAAAGATAAACAAATTCAAAAACTGGAAAAGCGAATGAGTAAACTGGAGACGAAGCCAAATTCCATTTGATTTTTTAATATCCTATGATTACACAAAAAATGCGTTATTTTAGTCAAAATTATCGTTGCTTATGAATAAACTGCTCCTCAAAAGAAAAGTAAGGGCTTATACACTTACAGAAATATTAGTGGTATTGGTGATCATTGGGATCCTGGTATTACTGGCTTTACCCAATTTGCTTCCATTAATCACGAAAGCTAAAAGTACAGAAGCAAAGGTTCAACTGGAACATGTAGCAACACTCGAAAAGAGCTACTTTTATGAGAAATCTAAATATAGTGCTGATCTTACCGAAATTGGTTTTATACAGGAAAAACTGACCACCGACGGGAAAGATGGAAGAGCGAACTATAAAATAGAAGTCGTAACAGCTACCAATAATGCCTTTCTTGCCAGGGCTACGGCCGTGACGGATTTTGATGGAGATGGTACCTTCAACATTTGGGAAATTGATCAGGACAAGAATCTGAAAGAAGTGGTAGCGGATTGATGATTTTTTTACAAATCATAATCCTGATGTGTCTGGCTTCCATTTTTTATCAGGATATGCGTTATAGAGCGGTTTACTGGATTTGTTTCCCTATTCTTGCAATTTTGCTATTTGGTTTAAAGTATAGCCTGACAGGTCTTTGGGATGCACTTACAGAGACAGGCTATGGTCTGTTATTTCTCCTGATTCAATTGTTGTTTTTATGGGTCTATTTCTCTGTAAAGAACAGGAAAGTGGTAAATCTTACCAATGACTATCTGGGCTGGGGAGATATTTTGTTTTTAATTGTCATTACATTTTACCTTTCTCCTGGAAATTATGTGCTTTTTTATATTGGCAGTCTCATTCTGGTCTTGCTCTATTCGATAGGTATGGGGGGGCTTCAGGCTAAGAAAAGCAATAAACACATTCCATTAGCGGGTTTGCAGGCAATGTTACTTGCCTTACTAATGATAACAGACTATTTTTTTAAGGCATTTACTTTATATAGTGATGGCTGGATTTATATTTTAATGAGTTGATCAGTAAATGAGTTTAGAAAATCAAGAATTCGACCCGATATTTATCCATGCGGTAAGTAAAGAGCAGGCCTGGCATTATCGCATTCTTCCGAAGGAAAACAGTCCTGAAAGAATGGTTTTCCTTTGTGAGGAGGGCGCGGAACCTGAGTTGCTGGCTGATGAACTGGAAATATTACTTGGTAAAAGTATTCTTCTTGAACAGCGCTCTTCTGAAATCATCAGTACTTTGCTTCACAAGCATTACCTTAAAGAGAATGGGCAACACCAGTTTCAGAAGACGGTAACTGCGATTGAAGGAGATGGCTTTCTGAATGATTTAATCCGGGAAGCACGGAACCTGAAAAGCAGTGATATTCACATTGAGATTTATGAGGAGCGTTGCAGGGTTCGGATCCGTATAGATGGAATGATGGTGGAGCGTTATGTATTGAAAAAGACGGAGTATCCTGCCCTGATCAATAAGATCAAAATCATGTCTAATCTGGATATAGCCGAAAAGAGGCTTCCCCAGGATGGCCGGATAAACTTCAGAAATGGAGGGGAACAATTTGATATCCGGGTTTCAGTTTTACCTACGCTGCACGGCGAGAAAGTGGTGTTGCGTTTGTTAAACAACAATGCCGCAAATATAGACCTGAACCGTGTTGGCTTTTCCGATTTTGATCTGGCAAATTACCTGCAGGGTGTAAAAAGACCAAATGGAATTATCCTGATCAGTGGCCCTACAGGATCCGGGAAAACCACTACCCTGTATGCTACACTCAAATATCTGAACAAAGAAACCAGAAATATATTAACGATTGAAGATCCCATTGAATATACCCTTCAGGGAATTAATCAGGTACAATTAAAAGAAAGCATTGGACTTACGTTTGCTTCTGCTTTAAGAACTTTCCTCAGGCAGGATCCGGATGTAATCATGGTAGGAGAGATCAGAGACCCAGAAACGGCAAACATGGCCATTAGAGCGGCATTGACGGGACATTTGGTGCTTTCTACAGTCCACACCAATTCTGCATGGGGAACTGTATCACGTTTGATGGATATGGGGATTCCTTCGTTTTTAGTAGCCAATACCCTGAATACTTCAGTAGCACAACGACTGCTGCGTTTGTTGTGTAAAAAATGCAGGGAAAAAGTTCTTTTTGATCCGGCTGCTTATCCCAAACAATTTAGGCCATACAGCGTGGTAAAAGAACATTATGTTGCAAAAGGTTGCGAAGCATGTTATTATACGGGCTACAGCGGAAGGAAAGCAGTTTATGAGGTAATTCCGCTGGATCAGGAGTTATCTGTCGAGATTAAACAAGGAAATATGTATATCAATCCCTTGCTGGAGGCGAGGGGAATAAAAACGTTAGGAGAGAATGCTTTCTCCCTTTTTGCCTCCGGAGATACAACAATAGAAGAAATTTATCCGCTACTTTTTACAAGCTAATGAAGACGCTCAAAATTAATGCCTTCCAATTTATATTTACAGTGATCTGTATCTTATCCTTATTGTTACAGGTTAACATTACAAATGCTCAGGTTACTGCTGCCTCAGAGCGGGAAAGACTGGTAGAGAATCGCCTGAGAAATCTCGCTATTACTGTTCCTGGCCTTAATCAAAAGGTGCAGATGAATGTGTCTAATGTTTCTGTTCAGGAATTTTTACGGGCATTGGCGCAGGCAAATAATCTTAATATTAATATTGATCCAAAGTTGGATTTCAAGATCTATAATAATTTTACCAACGAAACTGCATTGAATGTGTTGATCTTTTTAAGTAAAGAACATGCTTTAGATATCAACCTTGTTGGATCGATCATGTCCGTGACACGGACTCAGCCCCCAAAACCTGTAATTCCTGTAAAGGAGATTAAAGCCAGTTACAATAGTGAACGGAATACATTAACGTTAGAGTTGAATAATGACTCACTGGCGCTCGTTGCGCGTAAAATCACCATGTTGTCTCAAAAGAACTTGGTAGTTCCAGCTACATTGTTATCGAAAAGGGTTACTGCTTACTTCTCTGATGCTCCATTGGAAACTGCTTTAGAAAAAATGGCTTTCGCCAATGAGTTGAAAGTGGTGAAGACAAATGATAATGTCTATGTTTTTGAGCCGCTGGCTGAAGGTGAAGAGCTATTTATTAATAATGAAAGAAATACGTCTGTGAGGAGAAACCCCAGGCCGCTTAATGTAGGGGGGAATACTTCTCCGTCGAATTTTAGAATCCAAAGTAGGACTGCGGGAGGTAGGAAGCTGATCAGCATAGATGCTGTTAATGTTCCTATTTTAGATTTGGTTAAGAATGCGGCCCAGGAGGACAATTCTAGTTATTTCCTGTATTCAGATCTTAAGGGAAACATTACTTCCAGAGTAAATGACATCAGTTTTGATCAGTTGCTGACTTCGATATTTCAGGGAACGGACTTTACCTACAGGGTTGAAAATGGCATTTATATGATTGGAGATCGGAAAATAGAAGGATTGCGATCCCACCGCCTGGTTCAATTGCAAAACCGGTCTATTGATACAATTCAGAATATGATCCCTACAGAATGGAGAAAAGGAGTGGAGATCAAGGAATTCAGAGAACAAAATACGATCCTTTTATCTGGTTCTTCTCCACAGATTACCGAGATAGAAAGTTATATCAAAAAACTGGATAAGCTGGTTCCAATGATATTAATAGAGGTTACCCTGATTGATGTAAGGAAAGGAAAAAGTATAAAGACGGGGATTTCTGCCGGAGTATCAGATACGATGAAAACGGGGGGGACTGTGTTTCCCGGACTGAATTATACTTTCGGTGCCAATTCCATCAATAGTTTTTTATCTATGCTTGGCCGCAACAACTCTATCAATCTGGGAAGGGTTACCCCTAATTTTTATGTCAAATTAAGTGCCCTGGAGAACAATAGTAATGTAGAAATCCGATCCGTTCCCAAATTATCTACTTTAAATGGACACGCCGCAAGTCTGAGCATAGGAAGCAAAAGATATTATAGTGAAAAAACACAGAATGTAATCCCGTCTTTAACAAGCCAAACTTTGATTACACAGAAGTTTCATGCTGTAGATGCGAATCTGGATATTAAAATCAGACCCACTGTTTCAGGAGATGATCAGGTGACTTTAAAAATTAACGTGGATATATCTGACTTTATTGGCAATCCTCCTGAGGATGCACCTCCACCAACTTCTACCAGTAAATTTGAGTCCATTATCAGGATGAAAAATGAAGAAATGGTGGTATTGGGGGGGCTTGAACGAACAGAAAAGAGTGAAGGCGGAGAGGGAGTTCCATTTTTATCAAGAATACCAATTTTAAAATGGTTGTTCAGCAGCCGAAGCAAGTCTGACAATAAAGTCGTTACCGTTGTATTTATTAAACCAACGATCATTTATTAATATGAAAACAGCTGCGGGCACGGGTATAGAAATCCATTTGAAGTCTGATGGAAGCTGTTCTTTAAGACTGCTGAAGCTTTCTTTGTCAAAAAAAATCATACAGATTGAAACTAAGAAAGAGTACTCGGGGAGCTTGGCAGAAGTTTTAAAAAATGATCTTTCCGGGCCTGTAGCACTTACGATTACCGGAAAAGGCTTGTTGATCAAAAAAACAAATAGGTTGGAACAGGTTACAGAACAGGGACTTCAGCATCTTTTCCCTCAGATGAAACTGTCTGAGTTTTATGTTCAGCATTTTCCTACAGGTGCTTCTTCGTTTATTGCCATTATAAGAAAAGAGGTTGTTGACGCGATTATCTCTGCCTTTAAATTAAAGTCTGCCGATATCGTTTTGCTGAGCCTGGGTCCTTTTATAGTTGAACAGGTAATGCCACAAATTAACTCGTATGGTACGCAATTGATATTTGACGGGCACCATATTACTTTTGACGGGGATAAGAACTGGAAGGAGTATTCATTCGCATTTGATGCAAAATCCGGGTTTCCGCTCAAGGTAGACATAGAGCCTATGCCGGAAAATTATCTGTTAGCGTTTGCAGCCGGCTTTCAGTTTATGCTCCATGAGCAGTTGAACCTCATTGAAGTTCTGTCGGCTGAAATCAAACAAAATTTGGTGGATTACTCCGCGAAGTTAAAATTTAAGAAGTATGGAATGCTAATACTTGTGTTCTTTTTTATGTTATTGATGCTGAATTTTTTAGTGTTTAGTTATTATAATTCCGGCAATCAGGAGTTGATGAGCAGGGCTGGTCAAAAATCTTATGTTTTTGAGAACCGTCAGAAGCTGGAAGAAGATGTGAAGATAAAAGAGAGCAAGGTGCAGAAATTAGGTTGGAACAAAGGATATTCCTATGCTTACCTCTGTGATCAGATCGGGCAGACTTTACCAAAGGAAATTATGCTGGAGGAAATGCAGATCAATCCACTATCCGGAGCTGTTTCCGGCCTTTTGAAGGTGCCTCAGCCAGATAATGGTAGCATGAGAATTAAAGGACAAACAAGCAGCATCTATGCCGTAAATAACTGGATTTATACCCTAAAGGAAAAACAATGGGTAAAGGAAGTGAAGCTGGAAAAGTATATGGCTGACGATCAAAAAGGGACCCAGGTTTTTACATTACTTTTAAGTTATTGATATGCCGCCTAAATTAAATTATATCCAGAAGAATAAGTTGCTGTTACCATTGGTGGGAATTGGTCTTTTATTAAGTTGGTTCCTGGCTTTTAGTAAGACTTTCGACGCCATTTTACTTCATCGGAAACTGAATGTCGACACTGTGCAGGAAAATGACATTTCATTTAACCCGGTTTATGTTCAACGTAAGCAGGCAGCGCTCGACCGCATTTTAAAAGGATATCAGGTGGGGGAGGATTGGAGTGATCTTTTGTGGATGCGTGGATCTGAAATTGCCGCTAAACACCGTGTTGGTATTGAGTACACTGCAGCAAACACCTCTTCGGAGAGTGACAGCACTACAGTAGGCAGGCTGCAGTCTTTGAAGTTTTATGGGAATTTTGTACAACTGGTAAAGCTGATAGATACCTTGGAAAAGACTTCAGGAATAGGGAAAATTTCAGCAATGCAGATTAAAGCCCCCAAGCAAGACTTATTGAACGACAGCGCCAGGAAAAATATGTTGAGTTTAGATTTTAAAGGATTAGATAGGATATCTTCAAAGAAGAAAGAATAATAAAATTATGCTTTTTGAAGTATTTGTTTAACTTTATGGAATCAATTCTTAATATGTGAAATGCCTCTCAATCTAATTTTTCTACCTGGTTGTTTTTATTCGAAAGACCTGGTGTATTCTAAAGTAAAATATTCCCACATTATTCAAGCTGTTAAAATCTGATGAAAAGACCCCTTTTCCTGTTAAAATCGTACGCAATAATTTTTTCTTGTTTTGCTTCATTGATTTCCTTTGGACAATCACAAGAGGGTGCCGTTAAGATTAGTGTTATTCCCCCTTCTCCAAATTCTGCCGCATTGGCTAAATATGTTGATTTTCCGGTGAATGTTTATAATGGCATACCTGAAATTTCTCTGCCTTTAGGTTCGATTGGTAGTAAAGGATTGGTGGTGCCCATTTCTTTGAGCTATCATGCCGGAGGGACGAAGCCGGCTGAGCTTGGATCCTGGGTGGGACTCGGCTGGACGCTTAATGCTGGAGGCGTGATTACCAGGACGGTTAGGGGACTACCAGATGAGCGAAATGACGGACTGTTTATCGGTTA
>NZ_QAJL01000022.1 GCF_003852525.1 Pedobacter sp. KBW06 | reverse complement strand
CGGAAGACCAGCCGTCACTTGCAATATGGTGGGTATTGATCAGGAGCAGGGTTTTGCGCCCGTTTTCCAGCTGATAGAACCGCGTTCTGATCGGATACTCTGTGGCCAGGTTAAAAGGAAGGTTGATGTCTTCAGTGATGACTGCGTTGAGTTCTTTTTCGTCTGCGAGCAGGACCAGTCCGGTGTTCAGTGGTTCGTGGTGCAGCACCTGGATTCCCTGTTGCTGATCGTCCTGTTCGATGGTACTCCTGAGGACCTCATGCCGCTGCATGATCTTGCTCAGTGCATACCGGATTCCTTCGATGTCTGTTCCTTCGGCCAGTTCTGACACTATTGGAATATTGTAGGCATTTGTTCCCTGCTCGTATTGCTCAATGAACCACAAGCGCTCCTGGGCTGGGCTTAAGGGATAATGAAGCGCAGTTCGGTCTTTCCATATCGTGGTATTCAAAAACTGCTCTTTTGAAAAGACCTTATTTTCCTGTAGAATAGAGATGAATTTGTCTTTATTGCTGATAATCAGGTTATCCGTCTCTTTATTCTGGAATTTTTTCGGTGCAGAAAATTTAATTTTATTGTTGTCCAGCCAAATGGCACCGGTGTTGGTTCTTAGTTCGCTTAAAAAGGCAAAGATATCTTGCATAGGGTTTATGATGTCATGTGTCAATGTAATGCTGTGCTTAAAATTCTTTTTCAATGTTTTCTTCATCTACCATCAGCTCCGGTAATGCTTTGCTGAGTGCTTCGATATTTTTCGACTTGAAAATATCTGCCACTTTTACCTCATATCCGAGTGCAGTACTCATTCTATGGGATGCCTGTATGGCAAGGATGGAGTTCCCGCCGATCCGGAAGAAATCGTCGGTAATTCCCACACGGGTAATTCCGAGTACTTCCTGCCAGATGGAGCAGATGCTGTCCTGTACTTCATTTTGCGGAGCGGTGTAATCATCCTCCCTGGTATCCGGCTCCGGATCAGGGAATGCCTTTTTATCGAGTTTCGCGTTATTGGTTAGCGGGAAGCTGTCCATCCGTACCAGCATCTGCGGAACCATATAGTCAGGCAAAGTTTCTCTCAGCTGTTCGCTGAGCGAAGCGTTGTCGGGCAGGTTGTCCTGGTTTAGGACGTAATATCCGGCCAGGTATTTTGAGCTGCCGGAGGAAGTCTGTCTTTCCCTAACCAGAACGCATGCCTGTGCAATACCCGGAATTTGAATAAGGGCATGTTCGATTTCAGCGAGTTCTATCCGGTATCCCCGGATCTTGATCTGATCGTCGTTTCTTCCTGTAAACAGTATTTTCCCGTCAGGAAGCCATTTTGCGAGGTCTCCTGTTTTGTACAT
>NZ_QAJL01000021.1 GCF_003852525.1 Pedobacter sp. KBW06 | reverse complement strand
CGGAAGACCAGCCGTCACTTACAATATGGTGGGTATTGATCAGGAGCAGGGTTTTGCGTCCGTTTTCCAGCTGATAGAACCGTGTTCTGATCGGATACTCTGTGGCCAGGTTAAAAGGAAGGTTGATGTCTTCAGTGATGACTGCGTTGAGTTCTTTTTCATCTGCGAGCAGGACCAGTCCGGTGTCCAGTGGTTCGTGGTGCAGCACCTGGATTCCCTGTTGCTGATCGTCCTGTTCGATGGTACTCCTGAGGACCTCATGCCGCTGCATGATCTTGCCCAATGCATACCGGATCCCTTCGATATCTGTTCCTTCGGCCAGTTCGAACACCATTGGCATGTTATAAGTATTTGTTCCCTGTTCGTATTGCTCAATGAACCACAGGCGCTCCTGGGCAAAAGAGAGGACAGCGGATGGGGCAGATGTTTTGACGATCTTGATCCGGGCATCTTTCTTTAGCATGTCGGACAGCTGCGCCGGCGACTTATAACGGAACAAATCTGCCACCTTTACTTCATATTCTAATGCAGTACTCATTCTATGGGATGCCTGGATGGCAAGGATGGAGTTCCCGCCGATCCGGAAGAAATCGTCCGTAATCCCCACAGGGGTAATTCCCAATACCTCCTGCCAGATGGAACAGATGGTTTCCTGTGCTTCGTTCTGAGGAGCGGCATAACCATTTTTTTCGGTATCCGGCTCCGGATCAGGGAATGCCTTTTTATCGAGTTTCGCGTTGCTGGTCAGAGGAAAGCTGTCCATCTGTACGAGCGTCTGCGGAACCATATAGTCTGGTAAGGTCTGTCTCAGCTGTTCGCTGAGTGTAGCACCATCCGGCGGGTTGTCCTGGTTTAGGACATAATACCCGGCCAGGTATTTTGAGCTGCCGGAGGAAGTCTGTCTTTCCCTGACCAGAACGCATGCCTGTGCAATACCCGGAATTTGAGTAAGGGCATGTTCAATTTCTGCAAGTTCTATCCGGTATCCCCGGATCTTGACCTGGTCGTCGTTTCTTCCTGTAAACAGAATTTTCCCATCAGGAAGCCATTTTGCAAGGTCTCCTGTTTTGTACAT
>NZ_QAJL01000020.1 GCF_003852525.1 Pedobacter sp. KBW06 | reverse complement strand
AGCACCCCGCAACCTTCTCCGAGTCCTGTTCCATTTGCATCCTGATCAAATGTTTTACTTCTCCCATCAGGAGAAAGTACCTCGGCATTGCTCAGTAAAACATATAATTTTTCGTCCAGCAGAATGTCTACACCTCCGGCCAGCGCAAAATCGGCCTGACCTGAACGTAATGCTTTTACGGCAAGGTCTATGGCCGTCAGCGAGCTGCTGCAGGCCGTATCTACTACCATATTCGGACCATGAAGGTTATAAATATGCGCCAGATGGGCGGTAATGAAATTCTGTCCGATGCCCGCAAGCATATCTTTGTGAACTTCGCTGACCTTTTCCTGGAAGCTGCCGGAACGGCTCCCTGCATAAACCCCCACACGTTTCCCCCAGATATCAGATTTGCTGTAACCAGCATCGGCCATTGCCTCTGCACTTACTTCAAGCCATTGCCTTTCCAGCGGATCGATCAAACCTGCCAGATCCGGACTAATCCCGAAATATCCGGGATCAAAACCGGTGATATCTTCCAGAAAACCACCCCATTTACTGACACTTTTCCCCCGTTGTTTGCCTCCTGCAGCATAATACACGGAAGTGTTCCATCTTTCTGAAGGCACTTCGCGGATACTGTCATGCCCCTGTTTAAGGTTCTCCCAGAAAGTTGCGAGATCCGGCGCATCAGGGAAATGACAGGCCATTCCGATCACGGCGATGGGAACATGGTCATAATTTCCGTTCGCCCCTGCAACAGGATCCTTCGATAGGATCTTATGCGCTAATCTGGCATCCCCCGGTGATCCGGGATCGTTTACAGATCCTGCTTGATTCATTGGCAGGGCAGCAGTTGCTTTGCCCTGGCTTATCCACACATGATTACCCTGATATTCCTGCAAGACTGAGGACAATGCCTCCTGATAATGTTCCTGCAAATATTTACTCAGCATGCTGATGTTTGGATATTCCAGAATCACCATTGGAGAAATACTTACATCCGGTATTTGTTGTTCCAGTCTTTTTACCAGTTGTGCAAGGATGACCGAATCAACTCCATATTCCTGAAACGCAATATCTTCTTCCAGCTTATTTGCCGGTATTTTCAATTCTATACTGACCTGGTCAGTCAGCCATTCATTAAGA
>NZ_QAJL01000019.1 GCF_003852525.1 Pedobacter sp. KBW06 | reverse complement strand
AGCACCCCGCAACCTTCTCCTATGCCAGTTCCATTTGCATCCTGATCAAATGTTTTACTTCTTCCATCAGGAGAAAGCACTTCAGCATTGCTTAACAAAATGAAGGGCCTTTCGTCCAGCAGAATGTCTACACCTCCGGCCAGCGCAAAATCGGCCTGACCTGAACGTAATGCTTTTACGGCAAGGTCTATGGCCGTCAGCGAACTGCTGCAGGCCGTATCTACTACCATATTCGGACCATGAAGGTTATAAATATGCGCCAGATGGGCGGTAATGAAATTCTGTCCGATGCCCGCAAGCATGTCTTTGTGAACTTCGCTGACCTTTTCCTGAAAGCTGCCTGAACGGCTCCCTGCATAAACCCCCACACGTTTCCCCCAGATATCAGATTTGCTGTAACCAGCATCAGCCATTGCCTCTGCACTTACTTCAAGCCATTGCCTTTCCAGCGGATCGATCAAACCTGCCAGATCCGGACTAATCCCAAAATATCCGGGATCAAAACCGGTGATATCTTCCAGAAAACCACCCCATTTACTGACACTTTTCCCGCGTTGTTTGCCTCCTGCAGCATAATACACGGAAGTGTCCCACCTTTCTGAAGGTACTTCTCGGATACTGTCATGCCCCTGCTTAAGGTTCTCCCAGAAAGTTGCGAGATCAGGTGCATCAGGGAAATGACAGGCCATCCCGATCACGGCAATGGGAACATGATCAGCATTTCCATTCAATCCCGCAGTCTGATCTTTTGACATCACCTGCTTTTCTAAAACGAACTGATTTCCAGATCCCGAATCATTCAGCAATCGTACTTCATTCTTTGATGCCCTGGTGGGATTTGTACCGTCATGTGCGATCTTCTGCGCCGGCAAAACAGATGACAATACTACAGAATAGTGTTCCTGCAAATATTCACTTAACATGCCAATACTCGGATATTCCAGAATCACCGTTGGAGAAATACTCACCCCCGGCATTTGTTGTTCCAGTCTTTTTACCAGTTGCGCAAGGATGACCGAATCAACTCCATACTCCTGAAAAACAACATCTTCTTCCAGCTTATTTGCCGGTATCTTCAATTCTATACTAACCTGGGCAGTCAGCCATTCATTAAGA
>NZ_QAJL01000002.1:810894-1100386 GCF_003852525.1 Pedobacter sp. KBW06 | reverse complement strand
AAGAAAGCCTGTAGGAAACTGCAGGCTTTTCTTGTTTATAAGCTTTTTTATTTGTTGCTTGTGGATCAAGCCACGGGTGCTTTCTTCTAAAAGCTTTTAAAATTACCATCGATTTTTATAGAAACAATTATCAACGGCTTTCATCGTACGATCTTATATTTGGGTACCCTAATAACTTAGCTTATGATTGCAATTACAAATGGCCGGTTTTTTAATGAAGATCTCCTCCTTATCAGTAAAACCATCTTTATTGAAGATGGAAAGATTAACCGCATCACAAATGAAAAAATTCCGGCAGGATATCAAATTATAGACGCCGCAGGAGATTATATCAGCCCTGCTTTTATAGACCTCCAGATTTATGGTAGTGGAGGTGCACTTTTTTCAGCCTATCCTACAGTAGAGACATTAAGGCAGATGGATGAAGATCTGCTATCTAAAGGTACAACCGGATTTTTAGCCTGTGTGGCGACTAATAGCCCTGAAATAGTCTATCAGTGTCTGGATGCAGCAAAAGCTTACCGTAAGGAAGCTAAAGGCTTTCTGGGCCTACATCTGGAAGGACCGTATATTAATGAAAAACGGAAAGGAGCACACGTTGCAGCATATATTTATAAAGCCTCGCTTGAAGAAGTGAAACGTTTGCTTGATTATGCCGATGGAACAGTAAAAATGATGACGATAGCAGCAGAGCTTCAGGATGAAGAAGTAATCCGCTATTTATTGGACCAGGGTATCGTGTTGTCACTCGGACATAGTGATGCCGATTTTACCCAGGCTACGGCTGCTTATGATGCCGGATTTAAAACAACAACTCATTTGTTCAATGCAATGCCTTCTATCCACCACAGGGCACCTAATTTACCCGTAGCTGTATTTTGCCATCCGACTGCGATGGCAAGCATTATAGCCGATGGAACACATGTTAACCTGGAGATGGTAAAGATGACTTATAGGGTGATGAAAGACCGCTTGTTTCTAATTACTGATGCTGTGACGGAATGCAACATCGGTCCTTATCAGCACCAGCTAAAAGGTGATAAATTTGTTACACCGGATGGAACGCTTTCGGGTTCGAATATTACGTTGCTGCAGGCAGTTCAGAACTGTGTTCAGTATTGCGATATCAGCTTGTCCCAGGCTTTAAGGCTTGCCTCAGGAAATCCCGCAAGATTAATGGGCTTGTCAGATAAAAAGGGTTCTTTAAATGTCGGCAGTGATGCTGATTTACTGTTTTTATCCCCGGAACTAAAGCTGAATAAAGTTTTTGTAAAGGGTTTGCACATTTGAACCCTGATTAATTAAAACAAATAGTTATTTTTGGAGTCATGAAGTATAAACGGATCCTGCTAAAATTAAGTGGCGAATCGCTGATGGGCGAGAAACAATATGGTATTGATAATGAGCGCGTAAGGCAATATGCTGAAGACATTAAAGCTGTACATAGCGAAGGCCTTGAAATAGCAATAGTTATTGGAGGTGGTAATATTTTTAGAGGCTTGAGTGCTGAAAAGTCTGGCATGGACCGTGCACAAGCTGATTATATGGGAATGTTGGCTACGGTGATCAACAGTATGGCATTGCAGGATGCGCTGGAAAAAGTGGGCTTGAAAACCCGTTTACTGACAGCTATTAAAATGGAACAGATCTGTGAGCCATTTATTCGCAGAAGAGCAGTGCGTCACCTGGAAAAAGGCCGTGTGGTTATTTTTGGTGCCGGTACGGGAAATCCTTATTTCACGACGGATTCTGCTGCCGCGCTAAGGGCAATTGAAATTAAAGCAGATGTGGTATTGAAAGGCACCCGTGTGGATGGAATTTATACCGCTGATCCAGAGAAAGATCCAACAGCAACAAAATACAACAAAATTTCTTTCAAAGAAGTTTATGATAAAGGATTAAACGTAATGGATATGACAGCCTTTACTTTATGCGAGGAAAATGAACTTCCTATCATCGTTTTTGATATGAATAAAACAGGTAATTTCATGAAAATTGCCAAAGGGGAAGAGATTGGTACCCTTGTTAAAGGCTGATTCTAATAAATTTTATATTTTTGGTTAAATTTTACAAACATGAATGACCTCATAAAGAAACAATTACAAGATGCTCAGGCAAACATGGACAAAGCAATTGACCATTGTGAAGCTGAATTGACAAAAATCCGCGCAGGAAAAGCTTCTGCAGGGATGTTAGACGGCATCTTTGTAGATTATTATGGTAGTGCTACTGCTTTATCTCAGGTAGCAAGTATCAATACACCAGATGCACGTACTTTACTCGTTCAACCTTGGGAAAAAAACATGTTGGTGCCTATAGAACGCGCAATCATGGAAGCCAATATCGGAATCAATCCTCAGAATGATGGAATTGTGATCCGTTTGGTAGTTCCCCCTTTGACGGAAGAGCGTAGAAAGGAGCTTGTTAAAAGAGTAAAAGAGGAAGCAGAACGTGGTAAAATAACTGTTCGTAACATCCGAAAAGATGCCAACGAAAAGATTAAAAAATTAAAAGGCGAAAGCGTTTCTGACGACGAGATCAAAACCGGAGAAGCAGAAGTGCAGAAAATAACTGATGCATATATCATCAAGGTAGATAAACATGCAGAGGCAAAAGAGAAAGATGTAATGACGGTTTAAGGCCTGATTTATAATTTACTTGTAATTTAAAGGGAATGAGCGCAATGCTTCATTCCCTTTATTTATTTTTGGCTAGATTTAATTAAATGAAATTACTACTTCAATATCTGCAGCAACACAAATGGGTTGTTGCGTTGGCGCTATTACTAGCCGCTATAAACATTGGTTTTTCCTTATTAGACCCATACATTACCGGAAGGATTGTAGATGAGTTTATACAAAAGAAAGATATCTTGGAAAGAAGTGCATTCGTTTGGGGGGTACTTGGACTGATTGGCCTAAGCGTTGGTGCAGCCATGGTTTCCAGGATTGCCAAGAACTTTCAGGATTACTTTACAAGTATTATTGTTCAAAAGGTTGGGGCGAAGATGTATGCCGATGGATTGAAACATTCACTGGAATTGCCCTATCAGGTCTTTGAAGATCAAAGAAGCGGAGAGACCCTTGGCATTTTGCAAAAAGTACGCTTAGATTCGGAAAAGTTTATCACCTCTTTTATCAGTATTCTTTTTGTAAGCTTGATTGGGATGGTGTTTGTAATTGTCTATTCCGTGACAGTAAGTTATAAGGTTACCCTGGTTTATTTTTCTGCCATTCCGATCATTAGCTTTGTGAGCTGGTATCTGAGTAAAAAAATAAAGACAATTCAAAAGACGATTGTTGCGGAAACAACTGCATTGGCAGGCTCTACGACAGAGTCTTTAAGAAATATCGAGCTGGTGAAAAGCTTAGGGCTGGCCAATCAGGAAATTGAAAGGTTAAATAAAACCACGTATAAGATTTTAGGACTGGAGTTAAGAAAGGTCAAGTACGTGAGAAGCATGAGCTTTGTACAGGGAACAACAGTTAATTTTGTCAGGAGCACCATGGTCGTGGTTTTGTTAATCTTAATTTTTGAGAATACGATCTCCGCAGGTCAATACTTCTCTTTTCTGTTTTATTCCTTCTTTCTTTTTGGTCCTTTACAGGAATTGGGCAATGTCATCTTATCCTGGCGCGAGGCAGAAGTCTCTTTGGGAAATTTTAAAAAGATTCTGAGTACACCAATAGATCAGAAACCTTTGAATCCGGTAAGGCTGGATAAAATCACCAAACTGGCATTTGCTGACGTAAACTTCAGACACCTGACCGGCAAGCATAACGCCTTGAATGATATTAATTTTCATACGCATAATGGCGAGACGATCGCTTTTGTAGGGCCATCAGGCTCTGGTAAAACCACGCTGGTGAAACTGTTGGTTGGTCTTTATCAGCCAATGGAAGGAGATGTATTGTATAATGACATCTCAAGTAAAGACATTGACCTGGACCTGCTTCGGGAAAAGATCGGCTTTGTGACTCAGGACACTCAATTGTTTTCGGGAACGATTAGAGAAAACTTACAGTTTGTAAGGCCTGATGCAACGGATGAAGAGTGTTTAAGGGTAATGAAGCAGGCGGCATGTAACAACCTGTTGGCAAGGGCAGATAAAGGGCTGGATACAGTAATTGGAGAAGGTGGCGTAAAGGTCTCTGGTGGAGAAAAGCAAAGGCTTTCCATTGCAAGGGCATTACTCCGGAGACCGGATATTCTGGTTTTTGATGAAGCAACTTCTTCTCTCGATTCTTTGACAGAAGAAGACATTACAGCGACGATCCGTGATATTTCGGTACAGACGAACCATATCACTATATTAATTGCTCACAGGCTTTCTACGATTCGACATGCCGATCGCATTTATGTGTTAGAGAAGGGGCATATCATCGAACAAGGAAAGCATGAAGATTTATTGGCAGAAAATGGTCTTTACTATGCCATGTGGAGACAGCAGGTGGGAGAACGTAAAGACAACTAGTCTTTTTCAGTCGATGAAAGAATAAACCATATAAAATGCGATTGTTGTTTTGATGTTATCTCTGCTGATGCAGTCTTGCTATTCACAGACCAAAAAGATGGATGTCGAGCCTGGCTTCAGTAAAGAAAGTTCTGAGAAAAAAGGATCTGCATTTTCTTCATTCAAGTGGGCCGAACAGATATTCAGAACGGTCTTTATACAGAACCCACCCTTTTGAATAAAAAGGATTTGCAGGCTGTCGACTGGATCAGGTTTCGGGGCTTTAAATTTAACTAGAATGCCTAGGTTTGCTGGTCGTTGATTTCCTGCAAGGTTAACTTCATTAGGCTTTTTGTTTTCAAGTAGGTGATTCCCGCAACGAGGATGGTCATACTTCCGCCAAAAACAACGGCAGGCACAGTTCTCATCAGTTTTGCCGTAAGTCCGGATTCAAAGGCTCCAATCTCGTTAGAAGAGCCAATAAACATGCTGTTTACTGCAGATACTCTGCCCCGCATTTCATCAGGTGTGAGTAATTGCATAATGGTAGAACGAATGATGACACTGATGCTGTCAAAAGCACCCTCCATAAATAGGAATAATAAGGTCAGGTAGAAATTTTTAGAAAGACCATAACAGATAATGCTTGTTCCAAATCCGGTGACAGCAATGAGTAAATTTCTCCAGGGCTTGTTCATTGGAGAGAAGCGGGTCATGGCCAACATGGTAATTACCGCTCCGCTGGAAGCGGCCGCGCGCATAAAACCAAGTCCCTCAGAGCCAACTTTCAAGATGTCATTGGCAAATACGGGAAGTAAGGCTACCGCTCCTCCGAAAAACACGGAGAAGAGATCCAGACTCATGGCACCTAACATCATTTTATTTTTAAAGACAAAATGGACACCTTCGGTCAGACTTTTTACAATACTTTCCTTGGGAATATAAGTTGGTGGATGAGGCTTTAGAAAGAAGATACAAACCAATGCAATGGCGATAAAAGCCAGAATTACAGAATAGGTTGCTGTAATTCCATAAAACCCATAAATCAGTCCTCCGGTAGCCGGACCAAGAATAGAGGCGGCCTGCCAGCTTGAACTATTCCATGTACTGGAATTAGGATATAGTTTTTTTGGAACAATCTGTGCCATTAAAGAGAAGGTTGCCGGACTAAAAAAGCCTCTGGCAATACCAATTCCAAAAACCATCAGGTACATGATCGGGACAATATAACTGACAGGTACATAAGCATGCATCCGGTTGGTGGTGATCACTAGCATAATAAGTGAACAAAGAAATACGCCGGCAAATACTTTCAGTAACAATCCTCTTTTTTCAGATTTGTCGGCAACATATCCTCCATATAAAGCGATAGAGATTGCCGGGATGGCTTCGCAAAGCCCAACCAGGCCTAATGCTAATGGATCTTTCGTTAAATGGTAGATATGAAAGCCAATGATGACTGCCTGCATTTGATAAGCAAACGTAAAAAAGAAACGCATTCCAAGGTAAGACCGGAATTCCGGATATCGGAGGGCAGCGTAAGGATCGGGTTTTTCTATGATACCGGGACTATCCAAGAGAAAATTGTTTTAAACAAATGTAGGTTTTAGGATATCAATTCTGAAATGTAAATCAGATGTTTTCCATAATTATTTTGCTTAGTTCTGTAGATTTATTGACGACTATAAAATGCCCGCCGCCCTGAACTATTATACAACTCTTAATTGGAGAGATGGGGAAAACCCGGTCAGAAGTTCCATGGATATGAATGATGCTTTTTTGAGGATCAGGGTTTTTCCAGGTCATCAACCGATCTATAGCCCACAGCATAAACCGATTGTCTGTTTCTTTAATGATCTGATGTAAAAGTTTGGATTCTGTTTTGGATGTGGTACTAAAATAATAGTCCGCTGTAAGTACGTTACTCCATTTTAAAATTTTAGCAGGAAATAACCGGTAAATTTGACTGAATGATACCAGGGATAGCTGCCAGCTAAACTCATCCGGAGATTTGATACTGGAAATGAGTATTACTTTTTTACAGGCCTTAATTTTTGCAATTTCCTGGGCAATTATCCCTCCGAATGAAATTCCTACAAGAATAATATCCTGCGTTAAATCAATTTGTGCCGTTAACCGACTTGCATAGGATGTTAGCGATTCCTGAGTTTCAGGATCAATCCATTTGATGTAAACTTTTTCAATTCCCGGTAAATTAAGGAATTGGAAAACCCTTTCATCAGCACCTAATCCACTTATAAAGTATACTTTCATAATTAATGGGTTGAATTACTGCTGATGAAAAGTCCAGGTACTATTTTAACTGATCGTAAAAATCCAGATAAGCTTCCCTCATGTCTTCCGCCTGATTGATCGATGCCGATACGGCAATTCCGAAAATGCCGGTATTCATTAAAGGATCTACATCACTTAAAGTAATGCCTCCTACAGCCAGGACTGGTAGGTCAATAGATTTTTGTTTGAGGACCCTGATGGCCGTTTGGTATCCTTCTATACCAAGGAGAGGTGCATTGTTCGGTTTTGTTGTGGTGGTGTAAAAAGGTCCGAAACCAGCATAATCAGCACCTTCTTCAGCGAGCCTGATCAATCCTTCCAATGTGTTAGACGAGCCACCAATGGTAACTGCTTCTCCCAATTGCTCGCGAAGCTTCACAAAATTGGCATCCATATCTTCAATATGAAACCCTTGAATATCCGCTTTTCCATTCAAATGAATATGATCAGTAACGATTAGGGTAGCACCCCAATCGTCACAGATTTCAGCAATTGCATTGATATCTTCCAGAAGCTCTTCATCATTTTTAGTCAGACAACGATATTGGAGCCACTTTGCACCTGCTTCACAGGCTATCTGTGCCTGCTCGATATGGCTATGTTGATGAATGTCGTGTGTTATAAAATGGAGTTTTTCGATGAACTTCTTCATGTATGTTAAAATTTCAAATTTAGCGAAAGTAAAAAATTAGTTCCGGCCTGCGTGAAATAAAAGTTTTGTTTGGTTACATCTCCTTTGTACGCATAGCTATAGGTATATCCGTTGCTCTCATATTTCTTATTCAGAATGTTGTTAACCAAGAGTCCAAGGTTGATATTTTTAATTCCTTTTATTTTGAAATCATAACCCAGTCTGGCATTGTTTACCCAGTAGGCTTTCAACATTTTACTTTCACTTTGGGTATTGTCCATATATTGCTTGCTGACGTACTTACTTTGAAGAGCTGCAGCGAAGCCTTTAAATGGTTTATAGACCAGCTCTCCCGAGATTACGGCTGCTGGAGAAAAAGAGATATCAGGATTTGAATAGTTGGTAACGATTAGGTTGGTACTTTTGTCTTCTTCACTGTTTGCTATGTAATTCACATAGTTCTTAATTTTATTCCTGCTGAAAGCGGCATTCGCATTTACCGCGAACTTCGAACTGATCACATAAGACCCGTCAAGTTCAATTCCGATCCGATAACTCTTGTCTACATTCTGACGGTAAGCGTCAGAATATTCATTTACTTCTCCCGTAAAGATAAGTTGGTCTTTGTAGAACATCCCATACAGGTTGACACCTACATTGAGTGACTTGTCGCTAAAGCGGTAGCCTGCTTCCACATTATTCAATCTTTCCGGCTTTGGTGAAGGGAGACCTTTTTTCAGGTTCGTGAAATCATCACGGTTAGGTTCTTTATTCGCTACACTGAATGAAGTGTAAATATTACTTTGTTGATTCAGGAAGTAGGTCGCTCCAACTTTAGGATTAAAGAAATTGTAATCATTATTGAAGTTAATTGGCTCCACGTTTTTATCCAGGCCGCTGATATCGTAACTTACTCTTCTGTATTGCAGGTCTGCAAAAAGGCTTAACTGATCAATAGGGCTATAGTTTACCTTAAGATAGGTGTTGAAATCATTTTTATTTCCTTTACCATCATAATAATGATCCGTATTACTTAATCCAATTGGGAATTTAGACCAGATGACCTGCCCAAAATGTTTACCCCTATATTCGTTATAAGCCCCACCGAGGGTGAAGTTTAGGTTAGATTGAGGCTGATAGTTGAAGGCATAGGTTAGTCCGTAAAAATTATTGTCCAACCAGCGACGGCGAACAAGATCTGTCCGGTCTTTTAATTCCCCATCAACGATAACACCGGATAGCTTGTATTTTGAGTACTTATCTCTTAGTTTGAATTCTTCAAAATAACCCTTCCCATCTGTGTAATGCAATGCTCCGTTAAATGAAAACTGCTCATTAAATTGTTTGGCATAGATGGCCTGGTAGTGGTTCTGAGTATAATTGTCTGTTTGATCTTTATAGCTGAAAGGATTATATGTTCTGTTTCCTGAATTGAGCAGATGTTCCAGTTCTTCCGGTTTAAGGTCTTCATTGGCAGCATAATCTTTCATTCCCTGTACATCTCCTTTTAGTCTTGATTCAGGAATACCGCTCCATGCCTGGTAAGTTTTTTCTGTTCCGGAGAATACATTCAGCCTTAACAGTTCATTTTTTCCATGGTAAGCTCCGGAAAGGAAATAGGATTTCAAGGTGGAGGCTGCTCTGTCGATATAACCGTCAGATTTCACTCGTGATAGCCGCCCGTCGAAACTCCATTTGTTATCAATCAGCCCTGTTCCTACTTTGAAGGTGTTTTTAAGTGTATTGAAAGAACCGAACGTATTGTTGAGTTCTGCATAAGCGTTTTCTGAAGGAGCTAAGGTCTGGATGTTTAAACTTCCACCAAAAGCGCCAGCACCATTGGTTGAGGTACCAACACCACGCTGGATTTGTACATTTTCTATGGAAGAGGCAAAATCTGGCATATTTACCCAGAAAATGCCTTGACTTTCACTATCATTATAAGGAATGCCATTAATGGTCACATTGATTCTGCTCGCATCACTTCCTCTGATCCGTATTCCCGTATAACCTACACCGGCACCCGCATCTGAGGTGACAACCACTCCTGGAGTATTGTTTAAAATGAAAGGTAGGTCCTGTCCGAAATTATTCTGCTGAATCTCTTCCTTACTCAGGTTCTTATAAGTCGTTGCGGATTTTTCATTGGCACGTGTAGCCCTTACAATCACCTCATCGGCTAGAAATGCTGATGGATTTAAGCTGAAATTCAAGACCTGATCGGAATTTAGTTCGAGATTTTTTTCGACGGTTTGATAGCCAATAAAGCTAACTACCAATGTGTAATTGCCTGCTTTAAGATTTGTAAAATGATATTTTCCCTGTGAATCTGTAGTTGCTCCTGAAGATTTCCCTTTGAGGCGGATGGATGCTCCCGGTAATGCCTGATTTGATTTTTCGGATACCAATCCGGAAATACTGAACTGTGCCTTTGCTAAAACAGGCAGCAGCAACATAGCTAATGCTATGGTCATTAATCTTTTCAATTCTTTGATTTTTTAGTTAAACCACTGTAAGTAAGGGGCACTTACAGCCCAGTTAAACTCCATAACTCCAATCCCTCCGCCGGCATTATCCGGATCAGGTGCATATATCTGTTTGCAGATATATTGGGTATGCTCTCAGCCTGTTTTCGTGTTTTTTACAAAACAAGGCACCCCTTTTTGATGGGGTAAAGGTATTGATAAAAATTGAATAGCAAGGAACGCGGCTTCTATTATGGCTTTCTGAGGAAGGATTCCACCGATGAAATGGCATTGTTTAGTCTTTCTTCCTGTCCGTTGATCACGATGTAGTTTGCATTTAAGTTTTTTAATTCCTGATGCCATACCTGCATAAAGTGTTCTCTCTTATGTGGAAAGTCACGTAATGGATCTTCCTGCCATGGAAGGTCGATGTCCATGAGTAAGTATAAATCGTAGGTGTAGTTAGGCAACGCATCCAGTACCAGCTGAGGTGTTTCTCCAAAGACTTCATCACTCCAGATCTTGACCGTGATAAAAGTTGTATCGCAAAAGATCAGGTCTTTTTCTGCGATGGCTAGGACAGATTCTTCCAGTGCAACTTGCCCATGATACATGTTGATTTCGTCCTGTAAGTTGCAGGGTTCAGTTAAAGCGGCACAGTAATACCTTGCGTACTCAGGCACCCAAAGTGTTTTGTAATGTTTGGCGAGTTGCTTCGTAATTGTCGATTTTCCAGTGCTTTCAGGGCCAACAATGGCAATTTTCTTAATTTGTTTGTTCACGGTAGGTTTTCCTCCAGTCTAAATACCCTTTGACGGCTATAGCCACCAGGAATGCATAAAAAACAGCACTTAAATTTAAATTTTTATAAATATATAATGGGATATAGCAAAGGTCTACAATGATCCAGAGGATCCAGTTTTGAAGAATCTTTCTGGTTAGCATTAGTTGTGCTACAAAACTAAGAGCGGTACAAAAACCATCCTCATAAGGGACGTTCGTATCTGTACACCGATCAAGATAAATGCCCAGAATCACCGATAAGACCACGACAGATCCGGAGGCAATCCACCATCCTTTCGCTGATAAGTTGGTAACAGGCTTATCATCACTTTGTTTATTATTGATCCAAAAGTACCAGCCATATAAAGCGCTGCAAAGGAAATAAAACTGTAAGGCCATGTCTCCATACATGTTTGCATCATAAAATACCCAGGCGTAGGCAATAACACTAATGATAGAAATGGGCCAGCTGAGTACATTTTCCTTTGTTGCCAGATAAATGCAGATGAATCCGGAAATGACGCCAAGCCATTCCTGCCATGAAGTATGCTTAAACTGGTCGACAATCAACTGAAAAAAGGAAGATTCAAGAAGTAACATGAGCCAAAAGTAGTTATCCTAAAATTATTCGCGGCAAAAACATTTGTAAAGAAGCATTAGCAGGTTAAAGAAAACGGTATAAAAAAATCCGGCAGGGAAATGATTCCTGCCGGATAATAAACCAAACAAACTATTTATGAAGATTATCCTCTCAAAGAGGATTTTTTTATACTATTTTGCTGTTTTTGGTGAAGTGCTGAAGCTTAATGAAACTCTGACACTTACATCTGTAGCCGTATTGTCTCTCAGAACGTATTCCATTCTTATGCGCAAACTGGTACCTTTAACATAGTTATCTAGAAAACGTGAATTATCAATGTCTAGTACCAACCCGGATCCAATATTTTCCTGCACGTCACTTCTTGACGCTACCATGACCTCAGCTCCTTTGTCGTTAGTGACAAACAATTTGACGGATTTGAACATCCCTAAACTCCTGTTCGAAGGATTGCTGGCATCGAGTTTAGCAGAAGCAATTCTGATTTCTTTTACGTAATCTGTTCCATTTTGATTTCCAAAGACCTGGTCAAAACTCGTTGCCGCTGAGTTCGCTGAAATGACCGTATTACTTTTAGAAGATGCCGGGATGACTACTGTTGCAGTATAAGGAAAAGTTGATTTAATTAGAGATTGCACCGTAGCACAGCCAGCTAATAAGACTACTAAGGCAATTAAAGCCGGAAATATTTTTTTCATTTGCATGTGTGTTGTTCTCATTTGTTATATTGTGTGTTATTTTAAAAGCTCGATGATGAAGCTTATAACGGTATAGATTCTGCAAATGTTGTTCCAATTTGCGAATAGTCTGCATTTTCCGGATATTTTGAGATGAAGGAGATGAACTAAGCCGGAGTAGGCTTTGTTTGAGAAAAGCAAGGTTTTTTAAAACATATTGGGTTACTGTTTGTATTACTGGATGGAAACAATTAATAAACAGTAAGGTTAAACTAAAATTGATCAGGATGAAAAAGACAAGTTTAAATTTCATAGCAGTGTTAGGGCTCTCACTAGGTTTATTAGCATTTACCTCTATTCGGGAGGGAGGAATCCAGGGAAAAGTTACTCCTGCTGAGGGTGCATCTCAGGTACTGGCAGTTGTTGGCACCGATACATTAAGAGCTGCTGTAACTAATGGAAGCTTCGTGTTTAGCAAGGTTAAACCAGGAACTTATACGATTTTGGTAAAGGCAAATGTACCCTATAAAGATACTTCATTAGGGAACGTTGCGGTTACAGATAGTGCCACTACAGATGTTGGAGAGATCAAATTACTTCAATAATTGATGATGATAAATAAAAGGGCTATCGGTTAATTCTGATAGCCCTTTTTTATTTGAACGTTTTTTTTAAAAACACCTTATTTTTAATGTTCAAAAACGTAACTTTGCATCCCGACAGAAGAGTCGGGAATTTCCATACTTACCAGCACAGAAAATCTCAAGACTATTCTGGTCTTTTAGAACGCATTTTTTACCAATTTCACTTATATAACTTTAGACTTTTTAAAGCCTTATGCCTAAAGACACCTCCATACGCTCAGTATTAATTATCGGATCGGGACCTATTATCATTGGTCAAGCTTGTGAATTTGATTATTCAGGATCTCAAGCTGCCTTATCCTTAAAGGAAGAGGGGATTGAAGTTTCGATCATCAACTCTAATCCTGCAACCATCATGACCGACAAGGTGATTGGGGACAATGTTTACCTGTGGCCTTTAACGGTAGACTCCATTGAGCAGATTCTAATAGAACGTAAAATCGATGCAGTTTTGCCTACTATGGGCGGACAAACCGCTTTGAACCTTTGTAAAGAAGCAGAAGAACGCGGTGTATGGGAAAAATACGGAGTAAGGGTAATCGGGGTAGATGTTGCCGCGATTGAGAAAACCGAAAACAGGGAAGCCTTCCGTCAGTTAATGATTGACATAGGTGTTGGTGTAGCGCCATCCAGAATTGCAAACTCCTTCTTGGAAGGTAAAGAAGCAGCTCAGGAAATCGGTTATCCACTGGTGATCCGTCCTTCTTACACATTAGGAGGTTCAGGTGGAGGCTTCGTGCATAAAAAAGAAGAGTTTGACCATGCATTACAGCGTGGACTTGAAGCTTCTCCAACGCATGAGGTATTGGTGGAAAAAGCCGTATTGGGTTGGAAAGAATACGAACTGGAATTGCTGAGAGATAGCAATGACAACGTGATCATCATCTGCTCAATTGAAAACTTCGACCCAATGGGAATCCATACCGGAGATTCCATTACTGTAGCGCCGGCAATGACTTTATCGGATCGTTGCTACCAGGATATGCGTAACCAGGCTATTAAAATGATGCGCGCCATTGGTAACTTTGCTGGAGGATGTAACGTTCAATTCTCTGTAAACCCTGATAATGATGATATTATCGCTATCGAGATCAATCCAAGGGTGTCACGCTCTTCAGCACTGGCAAGTAAGGCAACAGGATATCCTATCGCTAAGATCGCTTCTAAGCTGGCCATCGGTTATAACTTAGATGAGATCGAAAATCAAATTACAAAAACAACCTCTGCTTACTTCGAGCCTACTTTAGATTATGTAATCGTAAAAGTACCACGCTGGAACTTTGATAAATTCAAAGGTGCCAATATGGAACTTGGATTGCAGATGAAATCTGTAGGAGAAGTGATGGCTATCGGCCGCAGTTTCATCGAAGCATTGCAGAAAGCTTGCCAGAGTTTAGAAATTGGCAGAGCCGGACTTGGTGCGGATGGTAAACATAACAGAAGCATTGAAGAGATCATGCACGGATTGGAGCATCCAAGCTGGAACCGCCTGTTCTTGATCAAAGATGCTATGAGTATGGGTGTTCCTTTGGAATCCATCCGTAAGGTGACCAGGATTGATAAATGGTTCCTTGCGCAAATTCAGGAATTGGTACATCTGGAAACAGAATTGAAAAGATATTCTTTGAACAATGTTCCTAAAGATTTCTTCTTCACACTAAAACAAAAAGGATTCTCGGATATCCAGATTGCTTACTTGCTTGGTAATGTGACAGAGGATGAGGTTTACGAACGCAGAAAGTCATTAGGCATCAGACGCGTTTATAAAATGGTAGATACTTGTGCTGCTGAATTTGCCGCACAAACCCCATATTACTATTCTACATTTGAAGAAGAGAATGAATCGACTCCATCTGATAGGAAAAAGGTGATCGTACTGGGTTCAGGACCTAACCGTATCGGACAAGGAATTGAGTTTGATTACTCTTGTGTACATGGCTTGCTTGCTGCAAAAGAGAGCGGTTATGAGGCGATTATGATCAACTGCAATCCTGAGACCGTATCTACGGATTTCAATATGGCTGATAAGCTATACTTTGAGCCGGTATTCTGGGAACATGTTCGTGAGATCATCGAACTGGAAAAACCAGAAGGTGTAATCGTTCAGTTGGGTGGACAAACTGCTTTGAAAATGGCAGAGAAGCTACAAGAGAATGGTATTAAGATCATCGGTACCGCTTACAATGACATGGATGTTGCTGAAGACAGGGGACGTTTCTCAGACCTTCTTAAAGAATTAGAGATCCCTTATCCGAAATATGGTGTTGCAGAAAATGCAGAAGAAGCGATCATTGTTGCTAAAGAAGTAGGATACCCGGTGCTGGTAAGACCGAGTTATGTGTTGGGTGGACAGGGAATGAGCATTGTAATCAATGATGAAGACCTGGAGAAAGCAGTAGTTAAGTTATTAGGAGATCTTCCAGGAAACCGTGTGCTGATCGATCATTTCCTGGACAGGGCAGAAGAAACGGAATCTGATTCTATTTGTGATGGTGATGACGTGCATATCATCGGATTAATGGAGCATATTGAGCCTGCGGGAATTCACTCCGGTGATTCGAGTGCAGTGTTGCCTCCATTCAGCTTATCTGAAAAGGTAATGAACGATATGGAAGTTTACTCAAAGAAAATTGCAAGAGCATTAAATGTAATTGGATTGCTGAATATTCAGTTCGCAGTAAAAGATGAAAAGGTTTATGTGATCGAAGCAAATCCAAGGGCTTCAAGGACAGTTCCTTTCATTGCCAAGGCATACGATGTCCCTTACATTAATATTGCTGCTAAAGTGATGCTAGGTGCAAACAAACTAAAAGATTTCACGATCGTGAGAAAGCTGGAAGGTTATGCGATTAAAGAGCCTGTATTCTCTTTTGATAAATTCCCTGAAGTAGCGAAGGAATTAGGTCCGGAGATGAAATCTACAGGTGAGGCCATCAGGTTTATTAAGAATCTGGAAGATCCTTACTTTAGAAAATTATATAAAGATAAATCGATGTATCTGTCGAAATAAAACGAAAAGGTCCCGGAAGGGACCTTTTCGTTTTAAATGAATGGCATTGTTATCATTCCAGGATTGGAAGATACTTTAGTTTTTTCCCCAGATTCGGGTATTCAGATCCAGCTCTTTAACAATGTCATACATGAACTGGACGAGCTCGATGTCCTTTTGGAGCAGGTTCTCATCAAGTAAGCTCCTGGAAAACGGAGGTTCAAAATAGTTTTCGCTTAGCGGAAATGCAATAAATACAAGGCTACCAGTGAACGATAAACTAATGGTCTCTTTTGAGCGTTTGTTTAGTTCTGAAATCCGTTCCATCATGGAAGGAGTTAAAATATACCTGGCTTCTACCTGGTTATCCGAATAAGTGACGAAACTCTTATCGAAGTCCGGATTTTCCAGTTTAACAATCTCTCCGGAAGCAAATATGGGGAGAGCTGTTGAAATCCAGGCCCCAAATGCAGCACTAAAATCCTTAGGCCTGACCATGGTTGTTCCATTGAAATTTTTATTAAAATCAGCACAGAACACCACACCTTTTAATATATCGTGCCAATCTACACGCTGACCATTCTTCGTTTGAGTAACAGTTTTGTATTCTGCATGTACTTCTGAGAAACTGAATTTCGTTTTTCCCGCGAAGCCGTATACCTGATCTTCGCTGTGATATCGGTCGGGTGCTTTGGCAAAGAGCCGGGAGGAAATAAAAGCTGCTTCCGATAAGGCCTGCGCATCATCAATCTTAAGACTTTCATCTATAGTTCTCAAAGCATAGGCAACCAGGGAATGTTTATAAGAGTGCCGGTATCGGGTTTCTTTTGGTCCGGCCTTGCTGAGCATTACAAATCCATAAATAAATATCGCAATTCCAGCTAGGATGACCAGAATCAGGCCTTCGAAAATGATGCCAATGATAATAATCAGTGCACTTATTCCAATGATAGAATAATTTTTGATTTTTATGCCGTAAATTTCTTTACGCAAAACTTCCAGCTCAACTAGAATACCTTGCCTGGAAGCACCATTTTCAGTTTCGGATATCATTAATTATTGAAGAGCTCTTTGGCGCTGATGTTTTTCCGCTCTTCTTCTGTATTGGCCAGAACCGCGATTTGCTGGTAGTTTAGCATTCCTGCGAAAATACTTCCGGGAAACATCATCACAGCATTGTTGTAATCGGTAACAGAAGCGTTATAAGCCCTTCTGGAAGCAGCAATCTGCTCCTCACTTTCCGTCCAGGTGCTTTGCAGGTTTAAAAAATTCTGATTTGCTTTTAAGTCCGGATAGCTTTCTACATTAACCATGAGTCCTCTGACTGCTGAGCTCAGTTGTTTGTCTATATCCAATTTCTCTTCATTACTGGCATTGGGTGCAAAGGCACGACTTCTGAGTTCCACGACCTTTGTTAATACGCTTTCTTCATGTTGCATGTACTGTTTTACCGTTTCAATCAGATTCGGTAATAAGTCAAAACGTTTTTTTAGCATGACATCTATTGCAGAAAAGGCATTGTTGACTTGGTTTTTCTTCGCGATCAAAGAATTGTAGAAGGAGATTCCCAGCAGAGCAAGGATGACAAGTATAACAGCGCCTATGATCATGTTTTTGTTTTTTTAAAAGATTAAATAATCCCTATACAGATTTCGTGCAAGGTTAGTTTAGGATAACTACCCCCTTGGCTTCAAATGCAAGTTCTTTTTTAGGCTCGGTAATTTTTGCAATCTCTTCTGCAGATTTATGTGCATCCTCGGCATAATGGCGTAAAGTTTCCACCGAGATGGTTTGTTTTTTGGCAATACCATCAAGGGCTACTTTTTTTCCGACAATATCCATGGGCATGAAAAAAGCATAATCTTTAAAAGTAATGCGGATTGATTCTCCCGAAGGGGTTTTTAAAGTCATCCAGCAGCCCTTTTTTTTGCAGACTTCAACAACCTGTCCCGTAACTTTCATTTCGGCTGTCTTTTTGTCGCCCATTGCAGATTCCATTTTTTCTATAGGGAGCAGGTCGCCGGCAGGAACGCCTTGTCCAAATGATTTAGGGTTAACCGTGGGTGTTTCCTGTGCCATAGCGCAGATTGATAAAGCACAAAAGAAGATGCTTAGAAGCGTTTTTTTTATCATGATATTTTTCTTTTCACATTTATTTAACATTTCTCAATAGACTTTTCTGCCTTAGCTATCCGGGCAGTTCATCTCGATTCACCCTTAAAAAAGACTAACCGCATGAGTTTCTTGTATTTATAACTGTAAAAATATCTAAAATATATTCAGGAAAGGAAAAAAGATTACAAATAAAAAAATCCTCGTTATCTGACGATAACGAGGATAATCATCCCTATTGTTTGTTAATTCATAAATGATTAACGCTAAGTATATGGCAACTAATAGGCCAAGTTTTAAAAATGCTGTTCGTGGTTCATAACTACTTAATATTCAGCTATATTTAAAAGTTGTTAATTTTACATGAAAAAACAAAGTGGGGAAAAAAATACTCAATATGTGGAAACAGATCATTTGTTTCTACATATTTCCCGTTTTTGGCACGATTGAATTACCCAAATAACAAAGAGAAAACATCTTCTATTTTACTCACCGGGCTGAGTTCAATCTTATACCGTTCCGTGATCAAACCTTTCATATTATAATTTGAAATGAAAATTCTTTCAAAGCCGAGTTTTTCTGCTTCCGAGATGCGTTGCTCAATTCTATTTACTGCTCTTATTTCTCCGGAGAGCCCTACTTCAGCAGCAAAGCATATTTTAGAGGAAATAAAAATATCCTCATGAGAAGAGATGATGGCGACTAAAATTGCGAGATCGATGGCTGGATCCTCGACCTTAATTCCTCCTGCAATGTTTAAGAACACATCCCTGGTACTTAGCCTGAAGCCACACCTTTTTTCAAGTACAGCAAGGAGCATATTCATTCTTTTTGTGTCAAATCCATTAGCTGAGCGCTGTGGCGTTCCGTATGCCGCAGTGCTAACCAGGGCCTGAGTTTCTATTAACATTGGTCTTGCGCCTTCTAAAGTGGCTGATATGGCAATCCCACTCAGTTCTTCATCTCGCTGTGACAGTAATATTTCCGAAGGGTTTGAAACCTGTCTAAGTCCGCTGCTGTGCATAGCGTATATCCCAAGTTCTGCAGCTGCCCCAAATCTGTTTTTTATGGAGCGTAAAATCCGGTAAACATGGTGTCTGTCGCCTTCAAACTGTAAGACGGTATCCACCATATGCTCCAGAATTTTTGGTCCGGCAATGGTTCCATCCTTTGTGATATGCCCAATTAGAAATACTGGTGTATCCGTTTCTTTGGCAAACCTCAGCAGTTCTGCCGTACATTCTCTTACCTGTGATACGCTTCCCGGGGTAGAATCAATATGAGCTGAATGAAGGGTTTGTATGGAATCCACGATTAGTAAGTCGGGCTCTAGTTCTTCTATCTGTTTAAATATATTTTGTGTGGAGGTCTCTGTGAGAATATAGCAGTCTGCTGTTGGGACAGAGGTGATGCGTTCTGCTCTCATTTTGATCTGTTGCTCGCTCTCTTCACCAGAAATATAAAGAATTTTTTTTCCGGATATGTTTAAGGCCAGCTGAAGCATTAAGGTAGACTTTCCGATTCCAGGTTCTCCTCCAATAAGGATTACCGATCCTGCAACCAGGCCTCCACCCAATACCCGGTCCAGTTCCTGATCGCCGGTCAGGATTCTTTCCTCGGTTATGGAGGGGATATTGCCTACTTTATTGGGCTTGTTTACGCGTGTGGTTCCCGTGGAGGTTTTCCAGGCTGGAACTTTGGATCCTGCCTTTTCTGTGATTTCTTCTACGAAAGTGTTCCAGGAGTTGCATGAAGGGCATTTTCCGAGCCATTTGGCCGATTCATATCCGCAACTCTGGCAAAAATATGCTGATTTAGTCTTAGCCAATTTACAGAGGTTTTAGTGAGTTACGAATTTAGGCTTAATTCTATAAAAACGGAGCTAAAATAAAACAGGCCTGATCCGATAGGAGCAGGCCTGTTAAAAGAAATTTAAACCGTGATTATAATTTGATCTCTTCGTCTTTAGAAGAAATAAAATGAAATTCCGTTAGGTTATACGATGGAACAGCTTTGATTTTGATTCTTTGACCGAATTTAAAGAACCACTTCCATTGTAAAGATATGAACCCTTTTTTGATGTAAGCCTCAATATAAGGGTGTACACAAAGTGTAATATTTTTTTCGTTTTGCTCCTGCAAAATATAGTTCAGATTGTTTTCGATGTCATCCATCAAAACAATGCTGGCCTTAATTTCACCCGTACCATCACAGGTTGGGCATTTTTCACTGGTGACAATGTTCATCTCCGGTCTGACACGCTGACGGGTGATTTGAACAAGGCCAAACTTACTTGGAGGAAGAATGGTATGCTTGGCACGGTCCAAGAGCATTAATTCCTTTAGGTAGTCGAATAACATTTTACGGTTAACAGGTTTGTGCATGTCGATAAAATCGATCACTACAATCCCTCCCATATCACGCAGACGCAGTTGTCTTGCAATTTCTTTTGCGGCTTCTTTATTTACCTGAAGCGCATTTTCTTCCTGATTTTCTTTGCTTGCCGTTCTGTTTCCGCTGTTTACGTCAACAACATGCAATGCTTCGGTATGCTCTACCACAAGGTAAGCGCCACCAGCCAGGTTTACGGTTTTTCCGAAAGCATTTTTAATTTGCTTCTCAATTCCGAAATGTTCAAAGATGGGTTCTTTATGTTTATAGATTTTAACAATCTTTTCCATCTCCGGAGAGATTTCATGTACATAAGAACGGATGTCTTCAAACAGGTTACTGTCGTTCACATAAACATTAGTGAAGTCAGTACTTAAAATATCACGGATCAGCGTGGAAGTGCGGTCCATTTCTCCCCAAACACGTTTTGAAGGCTCTGCATCAGGTAACTTTTTAATAAAGTTTTCCCATTTAGCCACAGAGTCTAAAAGGTCTTTTTGAAGTTCGGCGACACCCTTGCCTTCAGAAACCGTTCTAATGATGACCCCAAAGTTCTTAGGCTTGATACTTTCGATAATCTTTTTTAAACGATTACGTTCGGTATTGCTTTTAATCTTTTTGGAAATCGAAATGACATTAGAGAAGGGAACCAGTACAATATAGCGTCCTGCTATAGATAGGTCAGAACTTAAGCGTGGTCCCTTTGTTGAAATTGGTTCTTTGGCGATTTGAACTGGCAGCACAAGATTCTTGCTGACCACTTCGGAGATCTTCCCGGCTTTGTTAATATCTCCTTCTAGCTTGAAATTATCTAATAAAGTTCCGCTAACAGAGCCGTTACGCTTGATTTTAGTAAGCTTTATCAAAGATTGGACTTGTGGACCAAGGTCGAAATAATGCAAAAAAGCATCCTTCTCGTAACCCACATCAACGAACGCAGCATTTAGTCCGGGCATAATTTTCTTTATGCGGCCTAAATAAATATCGCCTACGGCGTAATTGTTATTGATGTGTTCCTTATGAAGTTCTACAAGTTGTTTGTCTTCAACTAAAGCTATGGTTACTCCCGAGGGAGATGAATCTATAATTAGTTCCTTTACCAAAAGCTACAGATTTTAAGGCTTTTAAGCCTTATTAACACATGGACAATAAAAAACGTTGCTACCAACAATTAAGGCTACGATCAAATCCTAGCCTTAGTTGTTGAGCAAAACATGAAGAAAACTATTTTTTCTTATGTCTGTTTTTTCTTAAACGTTTTTTACGTTTGTGGGTAGCCATTTTATGTCTTTTTCTTTTTTTACCGCTTGGCATAATCTTAGGTTTTAAATATTTTTATTAAATCTGTTTATTAATTTTTATTCTTTAACGCAATCACTTTGTCATCAATAAATTTAGATAATGTAGCGTTTGCTGCTAATTTTTTACTCTTTTCGTAGGCATCGATAGCTTCAGTATTCTTTCCCAGGTTTTCGTAAGACGTTCCCAGATAGAAATAGGCGTCAGGAGAAGGCTTCATGGCAATAATGCTTTTGAATCTGATGATTGCTTTGTCAAACTGACCCGACTTCATAGCGAAAGTTCCCAAGCTCATATTTGCTTTTAAGTTCTTTGGATCTTTCTTTACAACGTCCAATAACATCGCTATTCCTGACATTGGTGCTCCCATACCGTTAACGATAGTGATTCCCAGGCCTGTCTTAGCTTCATTACTGTTCGAGTCTACTTTCATTGCACTGCTGTAAGAAGCGTTTGCTTTTTGCAAAAGTGCAGGTTGTAATAAACTGTCACGGGTATTGTCAAATGCCTTCATAAATGTATCTCCGGCAGCTAACCAATTGTTTAACGTTTGCTCTTGATTGGCTACGATTTCCAGGTACAATGCACTTGGAACCGATTGCTCTAAATCATCCCACTTTTTCGCAAGTAATTTAGCTTCTTTGGCTTTATCTCCTTCAGAAGCAGATTTATATGCAGTTTCAAGCGAAGTAATTTCGGCTGCTAACGGAGCTTTAATCATGTTCTTAGCGGCAGTTGAAACCTCCTCAAGGTTGATCTCAGCTGTTGCCGGAGCCTGTGCTGCCATCTGACCACCTGCAGGAGTACTGCTGGTTTGTTCTTTTGGCTTCACTAAACCCTTAATATCCCTTGTAAACAAAAACGCAATAAGCAGAACTACTGCTCCTATTAAAATGGCCTGTTTAGATCGGATACTGTTTATCATGATGATAATTAAGCTTCTACGCTAACTTTTTTTGAATTATTCTTTACTTTATCAACAAACACTTTTGCTGGTTTAAAGCTTGGCACAAAGTGCTCCGGGATAATAATTGCAGTGTTTTTAGAAATATTTCTCGCAGTTTTTTGTGCTCTCTTTTTAACAACAAAACTACCAAAACCCCTAACATATACATTTTCGCCACCAATCATGCTGTTTTTGATGACCTTGAAAAATGCCTCAACGGTTTCTTGTACATCTACCTTTTCAATTCCTGTTTTCGTTGATATTTCTGAAATAATATCTGCCTTAGTCATATTCTCTGTTATTAATTTATAGTGTGTTATATACTTTATAAGTGTTTTGGGGTTGCAAAAGTATTGCTTTTTAATGAGATAGGAAAATAAAAGATGATTTATTTGTCTCGTGTTGTATCACCGAATTGCAAGTTTTAGTAAAAACAAATATTTAGCGTGTATTTTTGTGGTTATGAGTTTTCAGACAGAAATTGTAAAATGGTATTTAATTAATAAAAGAGCACTTCCCTGGAGGGATACTACTGATGCTTATGTGATTTGGCTTTCGGAAATCATTTTGCAACAGACAAGAGTAGAACAAGGCCTGCCTTATTTTAATAACTTTTTACAAAATTACCCAACAGTAACTGATTTTGCCAATGCAACCGAAACGCAAATCCTCAAATTGTGGCAGGGGTTAGGTTATTATTCCCGGGGAAGAAATATGCTTTTTACTGCAAGGCAAATCAGGGATTCGCATGCAGGTATTTTTCCCGTAAAATATGATGACCTCATTCAGCTAAAAGGGGTGGGAGAGTATACAGCAGCAGCAATTTCTTCTTTTTCGGCAAACGAATCTAAGGCGGTCCTGGACGGAAATGTTTTCCGGGTATTGTCCAGATATTTTGGAATAGAGACTGCCATTAATAGTACTGAAGGCAAAAAACAGTTTAATGAACTTGCGCAGGCATTGATCGAAGATCAGCAACCCTCTTTGTACAATCAGGCCATCATGGAATTCGGGGCTTTACAATGCAAGCCAAAATCTCCGGATTGCGGCAATTGTCCTGTTCAGTCCGGGTGTTATGCCAGGGCAAACGATCGGGTGAATTTACTGCCCCTGAAGTTAAAAAAGTTAAAAAAACGAATCAGGTATTTCAATTATTTTGTTTGTTTTGACGGAGAGCAGTTGCTCGTGAACAAAAGAACGGCGGGAGATGTATGGCAGGAACTGTATGATTTCCCATTGATTGAGACGGAGAAGCCTTATCTCGAGGATCATGAACAATTCCTAGCTAAACTGAAAATGAACTTTGGAGAGGCCTGTATTATAGCACCTTTAGCACAGCAAAAACATTTGTTAACTCACCAAACTATATATGTTCAATTTTTTGCTTTAGACAATTATATCATTAACTTTAATATGAATGCAGAAATAAAATGGGTTTCTCTTGCAGCGTTTGAGGAGTTGCCCCAACCAAAAGTGATTACAAATTTTATGATCTCCAATTCAATTAAACAGTAAAATTATATTTCATGTCAGGTATTAACAAAGTTATTTTAGTCGGACATTTAGGCAAAGATCCTGAAGTCAGACATTTAGAAGGAGGGGTCACTGTAGCTAGTTTTCCATTGGCAACATCAGAGACTTATAACAAAGATGGTAAGCGTATTGAGCAGACGGAATGGCATAATATTGTTTTATGGAGAGGACTTGCAGAGGTCGCATCTAAATATTTGCAAAAAGGAAAGCTGGTATACATTGAAGGAAAACTACGTACACGCTCTTTCGAGGATAGAGAAAAAGTTAAAAAATATGTGACTGAAGTGGTCGCCGAAAACTTTACCATCTTAGGGAGGAAGAGTGACTTTGAACATACCCCTGTAAGTAATGAAAATACCACTCCAAAAAGTGAAACAGAGTACCTTGACCCGAATGAGGTTTCAGGAGATCTGCCTTTTTAGAGATGCAGAGGCTAACCAGAAAAGGTGCAAAGGGAGCATTACTGGATGTTTATGAAGATGCCATTGCAGCGCTGCAGGAAAGCATTGCAGATTTATCCAATGACGATCTTGTTGCTGTAGTATTGCCTGATGAAGCCGATTGCAGTTCTATTCAAACGATTTTGACACACGTGGTTAGCAGTTCCTATAGTTATGCCGTCTATATTCATGAACTCAAAGGGCGAAGCTATACCAGGCCCGAAGAAAAACTACGTACCCGGGCTGTGGATTATGTTCAGGATCTTAAGGACGCTTTCCTGTTTAATCTGAACGTTTTCAGGGAGTTCGACGATAGTGAATTGGAGCATTTTGATGCTTCCGGAAAAATTATGACCGGATGGGCGCAGCTTTATGACATAGAACAACTAACTGAACATGCGATCGTCCATGTATTACGGCATAAGCGGCAAATAGAAAAATTTAAACTTTTACTGAACCTTACGGAGCAATAATTCCGGAATAAAATAAATGGCCTTCAATACCGGAATACATATGTATTCCGGTATTGAAGGCCATTGTGTGCGATCTGGTTATTATTCTACAGTAACTGATTTCGCCAGGTTTCTCGGCTGATCTACATTACATCCGCGCATTAATGCGATATGATAAGACAGTAACTGAAGTGGTATGGTTGCCAGCAATGGTAAGAATGCTTCACTTGAATCAGGAATTTCTATACAGTAATCTGCCATTTTCTTCACTTCCGTATCCCCTTCAGTAACGATTGCAAGAACAATTCCTTTTCTTGCTTTTACCTCCTGAATGTTACTGATTACTTTTTCATAAGATGAGTTTTTGGTTGCAATCACCACTACAGGCATTTCTTCGTCAATTAAGGCGATAGGGCCGTGTTTCATCTCGGCTGCAGGATATCCTTCCGCATGGATATAAGAGATCTCCTTGAGCTTTAAAGCGCCTTCTAGGGCAACAGGAAAACCACTGCCTCTACCAAGGAACAAGCAGTTTCTTGAATCCTTGAATTTTGCGGCAATTTCCTGGATCATCTCATTAGATTCCAGTGCTTTCTGAATTTTATCAGGAATACAATCTAATTCTGTAAGTAATTCCACCAGTTTCGAGTGGCTAACTGTTCCTTTTTGCTGAGCCATATAGAAAGCCATCAGCGTAAGTACGGTTACCTGTCCGGTAAAAGCTTTGGTTGAAGCTACACCAATTTCCGGGCCCACATGGGTGTAAACGCCTGCATGAGTCAGCCTTGGAATCGAAGATCCCACAACATTACACACACCAAAAATAGTGGCTCCGCGTTCTTTTGCCATTTCAATAGCCGCCATTGTATCTGCTGTTTCTCCGGATTGAGAAATGGCGATCACTACATCTTTTTCCGTAATAATCGGATTTCTATACCTGAATTCCGAAGCATACTCTACTTCGACAGGAATCCGAGCATATTCTTCAATCAGATATTCTGCAACTAAGCCTGCATGCCATGAAGTTCCACAGGCAACAATGATGATTCTGTCTACATTCTTTAACTTCTCTGCATACTCTTTAATTCCACCAAGCTGAACGATTCCTTCATTTGGATAGATTCTTCCGCGCATACAGTCTCTGATCGAACGTGATTGCTCGAAGATTTCTTTAAGCATGAAATGCTCATATCCACCTTTTTCCAACATCTCCAGCTTTAATTCCAGGGCCTGGATATAAGGCGTCTGTACTACGTTATCAAGACGTTTGATTAATAACTCATCACGTTTCAGGAACGCAATCTCATTATCATTCAGGTAAATTACATTTTTGGTATACTCTACAATTGGCGTTGCATCAGAAGCAATAAAATATTCGCCTGCTCCAACACCGATCACCAGGGGACTTCCTTTTCTCGCCGCGATCAGCTGATCAGGTCGGTCTTCGTCCATCAATACAATCGCATAAGCTCCGGTAACTTCATTTAAGGCTATTCTGACTGCCTCTAAAAGGTCTGTGCCTTCATTTTTATAGATCTCTTCGATCAGGTGTACCAGAACCTCTGTATCCGTATCACTTTTAAATTCATGGCCTCTCTGAATCAGTTCTTCTTTTAGGGTTGCATAGTTTTCTATGATCCCATTGTGAATGATCGTTAATTTTCCACTATTTGAAGTATGGGGATGAGAGTTCCTGTCGGAAGGAGCACCATGAGTTGCCCAACGGGTATGCCCGATGCCTATTGTGCCCGACAAGTCTTTGCCTTCGGAAAAATTTTCCAATTCCAGGACCTTCCCTGCTTTTTTATAAATATTCAGACCTGTATCATTGATTAATGCAATTCCAGCACTGTCATAGCCACGGTATTCTAATCTTTTTAGTCCTTTAAGGACAATCGGCCAAGCTTCTCTATGGCCAATGTAACCAACTATTCCACACATAAAAATTATGTTTTAAAAAATAAATCCCCCGAAATTAATGAATCTCGGGGGATATGAATAAGTCTCTTGTTAAATTATTTCAGTTTGGTATAGAAGATATTTAGTTTCATCCTCTTTGTTGCCGGTGCTGCATCTTTTTTAGGGCCGACTAATATTGACCGTTCTGCTGTCGTTGCCAATGGATCTAAAGGAGATCCGCCAGAAGGATAGATCAGTGGTGCGGGTGACAGGAACGTTCCGTAATCTTTAATTTTGCCACTCACAAGATCCTGAACATAACTCGTCAATGTAAAGACGTAACGGCTGTTTACCGAATCAAAATATCCACCAAATTCAATGTCACTAACTCCTCTTGCATCACCGTTAGGGTTGCTCTGTGAACCAGGGTTGTTGTCTGAAACTTTTACACGCTGACCAGCCACATCATAAATGTAGAGTCTGAGTCTTTGTGCCGGTTTGAAATGTGCATCGCCATCTGGCGTAACGTCTACAACAAGTTCAGCTTTATTGATCGCTACTTTAGCACCTCCCAGTTTTGCTTTAAAATCATCGAAATTAAAGCTAACCTTATTCCTCAGACCTGATAGTGCCTGTAGGTAGGTTTGCTCAAATTGCTTACCTGAATTGTCCTGCAGTTGTGCTTTAATGTCCGGATTAGTATAGGTGTGCTTTACATAGGACAGGACTGGTGAGATACCTTGTCTGATTGGGAAAATTACAGAAGCTGTATCTCTGGTGTTCAAAGTTTTGCCATCTCTTTTATAGTAAAGCTGCAATCTTGAGGTGGTATCCGCAAAATTGAAAAATATCATTCCGCCTTTTCCTGTCGCTTTTGCGCTGACATATAGCCCTCTGAATTTATCAGTGAATAAGTTGTTTTTGTCAAAAGCAAGAGTATCCATTTTAACAATCTTGCTTTGAATCAAAGCCGTATTTAAGCGGATCCTTAGCTGAGGAACCACACTTCTTAGGGTGTCGGGTTTGCCTGCAACAATTTCGGTCACTTTAAAAGGTGTTAAGGGTTTTATGTAAACAGCACCCTGAGGCTGATTTTTATCGTTGGTCACCAGTGTACCTAAAATTTCATTCGCATCTTTGCCCCATTCTGTAGAGCTGAGGAAGGTATGTTCGTGTGTGATGTCCCTGGTCATCTGGCCTACAGTGACGGTGTAAGTTTGTGTCGAATCACCATAAAACGGAGTAATCACCGAGCTGCCTGAGCTGACCTTCGCATAACCTAGAATCAATACTGCGGAATCCAGTTCTGCATTTTTACCAAATCTGTATTTGCCCGTTGCTGTTGAACCTGAGCTTGTGCCCGGAGCATTAACCACCATTGCTGTACCTGCCAAAGTCTCTCCAAAAACAGGATCGGTCATAAAGCCTACAGGGTAGCGCTCCAGATTTGCTGTGCTGACTGCATCATCCAGTTGCGTTTGGGAAGTGACTGTAGTATTGTCATACAGGTCCCCCTTAATGGCAGAATCTTCCTGCCCCAAACCTATGGTATTGGGATCTTTACAAGAAGAAAAAAGAAAAAGACCTATCAACATGGTTAATAAGTCTTGTTTTGAAAATTTCATATTTAAGTTAATAATACCTGAGTTTATGCTATTGAAACCAATTCTTCATCCGAAATCTCCTCATATAAAGCGTAGAAGTTTTCGAAATCGTCGGTTAAATTATAAGCTAAAGTTGGTTTATTAGAATCTTTAACAAATTTTAACACATTACTATCGATGTTTTCGTTCGCTAATACCACTGCGTCAGAGTAAGTTATCGCTCCGATATGTAAGGTGTTACAGTCCGCATTTTCAAATACTTTCGTATCCTCAAGCGTCATGGCATTCATTACAGCCTTTTTATGAAGATCTGCATGAAGTTTTTCTGTAAAACAATTCTCATAGATCGAATATACTACTTTAGAATTCTTGAAAGTAGGATCATTCTTATAAGAAGTTTTAATGTAAGCCGGGACTAAAGCGGTCATCCATCCATGACAGTGCACGATGTCTGGCGCCCAGCCTAATTTTTTTACCGTTTCCAATGCGCCTTTGCAAAAGAAGATTGTTCTTTCGTCATTGTCAGCATAGAACTTGTCTTCCTTGTCTCTAAAAACGTATTTGCGTTGGAAATAATCTTCATTATCCAGGAAGTATACCTGCATACGGGCAGCCGGGATAGAAGCAACTTTAATGATTAAAGGGTTGTCATTATCATCGATGATAATGTTCATTCCTGAAAGACGTATTACTTCGTGCAATCTGTTCCTTCTTTCATTAATATTCCCGAACCTAGGCATCAAAATGCGGATTTCAAATCCTTTGTCCTGCATTGCCTGAGGTAGTTGACGGGTTATTTCTGAAATTTTTGTGAGTTCAAGGAAAGGCGACATCTCGTGTGTAACAATCAGTAGCTTCGTTTTTGCCATCTCCATATTCTGTAAATAAAAATTTATGTTAAAGAAAAGATTATCAAGGGGCAAAGGTAAGCAAAATAATAACATTTATCAATTATATAGGCAAGATGTTTTGTTTGGAATAGATAAATAACCAACTTTGCCCTTTGAAATTTTATAGGCTAGTTTGAAAGTTATAAACACCATCGCAGCGTTAAAGTCGTTGCTTGAACCAATAAAATTGGGTCAACAAAAAATTGCTTTAGTGCCTACAATGGGTGCATTGCACAAAGGACACGTATCACTCATCAATATTGCCCAGCAATATGCGGATGTGGTGGTTTGCAGTATTTTTGTAAATCCAACACAATTTACCGATCCTAAAGACCTGGAAAAATATCCGCGTCCCCTGGAGCACGACATGCAAATGCTTCGCGAAGCAGGATGTGATGTGGTGTTTATGCCCTCGGTAAAAGAGATGTATCCGGGAATGGAACACTGGCATATAGACCTCGGACCGGCAGAGTTTCTGCTGGAAGGAGAGTTCCGAAAAGGGCATTATCAGGGGGTTACCCAGATCGTAAAAAAACTTTTTGATGCCGTAAATCCGGATGTTGCTTTCTTCGGGCAAAAGGACTTTCAGCAAGTGCTGATGATAGAAACCATGGTGGCTTATTTTAAACTTCCTGTGCAGATCATTTCCTGTCCCATCATCAGGGAAGAAGATGGCCTGGCCATGAGTTCCAGAAATATCCATTTAAACGAAGCGGACCGTAAAAATGCATTGGTACTGAGTAAGGCGCTCAGCTATGTAAAGGATCATTTTGAAGAAAAGACAATTCTGGAACTCCTTGAAGAAGCAAAAGACATGATCTCAGCGGTATCGGGGGTTGAGCTGGACTATTTTACGATCGCAAACGGGAAAACACTCCTTCCAGAAAATAATAAAAATCAATCTGATCTTGTGGCTTTAGTAGCGGCAAAGGTAGGTCAGACGAGGCTAATAGATAATATGCTCCTCAACTGACAAACCACTATATTATAATAACCCAAAAGTTTTAACTTTGTATTATGATTATCGAGATATTAAAATCGAAAATACACCGTGTTAAAGTAACACAGGCCGAATTACATTACGTTGGAAGCATTACCATAGATGAAGATCTGATGGACGCTGCCCAGATTATCGCCAATGAAAAGGTGCAGATCGTAAATAACAATAATGGAGAACGTTTTGAAACCTATGTGATCAAAGGTGAACGTGGAACCGGGACAATTTGTTTAAACGGAGCTACTGCCAGAAAGGTTCAGGTTGGTGACATCCTGATCATTATGTCTTACGGATCCCTGCCAATTGAAGAGGCGAAGAAATATCATCCCATTCTGGTTTTCCCTGACGACAATAATCACCTTTTAAAATAGCAGCAACCTATATTGTATAAAATAATGCTATGCAGCCATAGTAATAATGACGTAGAAATACTAAATTTGGCCGTACGTATTTTTTTATCTATATAATTATGCTATTTCAATTAAGTGAAGAACAATTGATGATCCAGCAGGCTGCAAGGGATTTCGCACAGAATGAACTTAAGCCTGGAGTTATCGAGAGAGATGAGCACCAGAAATTTCCTGCTGAGCAAGTGAAAAAACTTGGCGAGTTGGGCTTTTTGGGAATGATGGTTTCAGAAAAATATAACGGTAGCGGTTTAGACGCGTTATCTTATGTCCTGGTGATGGAAGAACTATCCAAAATAGATGCTTCTGCTTCTGTGGTTGTTTCCGTCAATAATTCATTGGTATGTTATGGCCTGGAGTCATATGGATCAGAATTTCAAAAAGAAAAATACCTGAAACCATTGGCTTCCGGTGAAAAGATCGGTGCTTTCTGTTTATCAGAGCCTGAGGCTGGATCAGACGCAACTTCACAGCAGACTACAGCTGAAGATAAAGGCGATTACTATTTGCTGAATGGTACGAAAAACTGGATTACCAACGGAAGTACAGCTTCTACTTACCTGGTGATTGCGCAGACCGACCGCGCCTTGAAACACAGAGGGATCAATGCCTTTATTGTGGAAAAGGGAATGGAAGGTTTTACGATTGGGCCAAAGGAAAATAAAATGGGTATCCGTGGTTCTGACACACATTCACTGATGTTTAATGACGTGAAGGTTCCTAAAGAAAACAGGATCGGAGAAGATGGTTTCGGTTTTAAATTTGCTATGAAAACCCTGGAGGGTGGCCGTATAGGGATCGCTGCGCAGGCTCTTGGAATTGCTGCAGGTGCCTATGAACTGGCTTTGGAATATTCCAAACAACGCAAATCTTTTGGTAAAGCGATTTCGGAACATCAGGCGATAGCGTTTAAACTGGCAGATATGGCGACAACCATTGAAGCTGCACGTTTGCTGGTTTATAAAGCAGCCTGGCTGAAAGATCAGGGACTTCCTTATACTTTAGCAGGTTCTATGGCAAAATTGTATGCTTCGAAGGTGGCAATGGATGTTACCGTAGAGGCTGTTCAGATCCACGGTGGCTATGGCTTTGTTAAGGAATACCATGTGGAGCGATTGATGCGTGATGCTAAGATTACTCAGATCTATGAAGGAACTACAGAAATTCAGAAAATGGTGATCTCAAGAGAGATTTTAAAATAAAAATTTAAGCTTCATAAAAAAGCGGGCAATCCTGATTAAGGTTGCCCGCTTTTTTATGTTAATAAACACGTTTGCGGAGGAAGCCTGCGCTATCCGGAGACTGCTTCGGAATGAAGAGCAATGAGCCTAGAATTAATCTCGGATCAAACACGCATTTTGTCCCTGTTCTATCCGTGTTCTATCCTGGCTTCATACGAAGCAGTTTAGTCCTTTTCTGTTCCCGCAATTGAGCCAAATACAGCTTTAATTAAAGCGACTACAATTGCAAGAAATGCAGCTGCCCAAAATCCACTGGTATTAAAGCTGCTCATCATATTGTCTACCAATAGAATCATCAGCACGGTAATAATAAAAGATACCAGGCCGAGTGTAAGAAAATTGATGGGAAAGGTGAAAATGCGTAAGATCGTTCCAATGGTTGCATTGGCCAGTGAAATGAGTACTGCGGCGACAATGGCAGCCCAATAGCTGTCTACATGAACACCCGGAATGAGTTTTGCGCCCAGGAATACAGCAAGTCCTAATAATAAAATTTCTACAATGAGTCTCATAATGTTTAATTTAGTGGTATGTTAAAATGTTTTGTAAAGCTGACAGGGGCAATGTGCTCCATGAGTTTGTTTTTTGCCTGTTCCAATGCAAATAATAAGCCACTTTCCATAGATTTTTCTTCGGACAGTACAAAAATTGTAATTAGTCACATTGACCCGAGGGGATTGCTGGAGCTTAAAAACAGTGATAAAGGAGATTCTACCCTGAATGAGATGATCTCTGTTCTTCAGACTCCTTCAGAAAAGGATTCTGCCATCAGGGAGGAGCCAATCGCAGGAAAGGTGATGCTGACGGATAGCAATATCGTGTTCGTTCCTGTAGCGTCTTTCGTGAAAGGGCGTGATTATCTGGTGATTACCCATTTAAACATTCGTTTTGGCGGTGTCGAAGAGGTGGTCAAAGGAAAAGTTAGTTATAGCATTAAGCCCCAGCAAAAATTCTTAACGAGGTAAACGATAGTTTTGCTGCTGCGCAGATGGAAGTGTCCCCTGCTCTTCAGGTGTATCTTGTTGAAAAAGTTGCACATACATTGCACATAAGATGTTTCTCATTTTTATTTTGAAAAAATATTTCATATCTTTGCATTTGTAATAGAGGGCAAGAGGGGGCAGAGGTCCCCTCTTTTCTTTTATTTGGAAATTGGTTATGCAGGTAGAAAAAAGAGTTACAGCGTTAGTTGAAGAGAAAATTTCGGATAGGCCGGAGTTGTTTTTGGTTGAGGTAAAAATGCTTCCAAACAATAAGCTTATTATTCATGTCGATGGCGATGAGGGAATCAGTATTCAGGATTGTGCCGCAATCAGCAGACATGTGGGCTTCCATCTGGAAGAAGAAAATACGATTGAAAAAGCGTATAATTTAGAAGTTTCTTCTCCCGGTGTAGGTGAACCGCTTAAACTTCAGAGACAGTATACAAAAAATATTGGCAGGGAATTAAGTGTTAAGCTGAATGGTGGGGAAATTAAGGAAGGGAAGCTGCTTTCTGTAGAAGATCAGAGCATAACCATCGAAGCGAAGGTTAAAGAAAAAGGTAAAAAGGCGCAACTGGTTGAAACCAGTATCGACTTTAGTAATATAACAGAAACAAAGGTTTTAATTTCATTTAAATAAAAATGAGCAATATTAATTTAATCGATTCATTTCAGGAATTCAAAGAGTTCAAGAACATCGACCGTCCTACAGTGATTAGTGTGCTGGAAGAGGTATTCCGCAGTATGTTGCGTAAAAAATACGGTACTGATGAGAATTGTGACGTAATCGTTAACCCGGACAACGGAGATTTGGAAATCTGGCGTACAAGAAAAGTGATGGAGGATGGTTTTTCTGAAGATGATGACCTGGAAATCGAACTTGCTGAAGTAAAGCTTTTGGATGCTGATATGGAAGTTGGCGACGACTACATTGAGCAGATCACTTTAGAAAGCTTCGGCCGTAGAGCGATATTAGCTGCACGTCAGACGCTTGTTTCTAAAGTATTGGAATTAGAGAAAGACGAGATCTTTAAAAAATATAAGGATAGGGTTGGAGAGATTGTAACGGGAGAAGTTTACCAGGTTTGGAAAAAAGAAACTTTGGTACTGGATGATGAAGGCAATGAGTTGATGATGCCTAAAACTGAACAGATCCCTGCCGATTACTTCAAAAAAGGTGATACTGTCCGTGCGGTAATTCTAAAAGTAGACATGGTAAATGCTACTCCAAAAATTATCATTTCAAGGATTGCCCCTGAGTTCTTACAACGTTTGTTCGAAATTGAGGTTCCTGAGATTTTTGATGGCTTAATTACCATTAAGAAAATCGTTCGTGAACCGGGAGAAAGAGCAAAAGTTGCTGTGGAGTCTTATGACGACAGAATTGATCCGGTTGGTGCTTGTGTGGGTATGAAAGGTTCAAGGATACATGGTATCGTAAGAGAACTTAAAAATGAAAATATTGACGTGATCAATTTCACCAACAATATTTCACTATACATTACCAGGGCATTAAGTCCGGCTAAAATCACTTCTATTAAGTTAGATGATGAAACAAAACACGCTTCGGTATACCTGAAACCAGATCAGGTTTCATTGGCTATCGGTAGAGGTGGGCACAACATTAAACTGGCTGGTAAATTAACCGGTTACGAAATTGATGTGTATCGTGAAGCAGGCGAAGAAGATGAAGATGTGGATATCGAAGAATTCTCAGATGAAATCGATAGCTGGATCATCGATGAGCTGAAAGCGATCGGTTGTGATACCGCAAAAAGTGTACTTGCACTTTCAATTGATGAGTTGGTAAAACGTACCGATCTTGAAGAAGAAACCATCAAAGAAGTGATGAGTATATTAAAATCAGAGTTTGAATAAACGTTATCTTGAATAGGTGCGAACTATGTGGCAATTAAAAACAAATCACATACCCATGAAATAAACAAGAATAAACGTTACTTTTGTATAAGAATTAAAGAAAAAATAGGATATCAATGTCAGACGACAAACCAATAATTTTATTTAAAGCAGTTAAGGAACTTAACGTAGGCATTGCTACGGCCGTTGAGTTTTTAGAAAAGAAAGGCTTTTCTGTTGAGAATAAACCCACTACTAAGCTCTCCCGCGACATGTATAATGCGCTGTTGAAAGAGTTTCAGGGCGATAAGATCGTAAAAGAAGAAGCCAATCAGATTGTTATTGGTAAAATTCGTCGTGATGAGCCGGAAGTGACTGAGAAAGTTGCGGAAGCACCTAGAAAAAATGTAGAATTCGAAAATGAAGGCATTCTTATCAAGAACCTTCATTCGTATACTCCTCCTGTAGAGAAACCTAAAGAAGAAGCTCCCGCAAAACCGGCAGCTCCAGTGGTAGAAAAAACAGAAGAGAAACCTGAAGAGGGAGCATTGCCGGGTGTGAAAATAGTAGGAAAAATCAATCTTGATGATTTAAACGCTAAAACCCGTCCGGTGAAGAAAGAAGAAGCACCTGAAGTACCTCAGCCGGTGGCTGAAGCACCTAAAGTGGTAGAACCAACACCAGCCCCTGCTCCAGTGGAGAAAGCACCTGTAGAAGAGAAACCAGTAGAGAAACCAGTGGAAGCCGTAAAGGAAGAAGTGGTTCAACCTGTAGTAGAACAACCTAAGGTGGAAGAGACTCCAAAGCCTGTTGAGCAACCTGTTGCAAAAACAGAGCCCGAAGTAAAAGAAACTCCTAAACCAGTGGAAGCACCAAAAATAGTTGAAACGCCGAAAGTTGTGGAAACCCCTAAAGTTGAAAAAACGGATGAGGTAGAAGTGATTAAAGCACGTTCTGTAAAACTTTCAGGACCTAATATCATCGGTAAGATCGTTTTACCTACCACACCAGATCGTAAATCATCTCCTGTAGCCTCTTCGGCTGACAGCAATGATGCGAAAAGGAAACGTAAGCGTAAAAAGACTCCAGGGCAACACCCGGGACAGGGAGGTCATACTCCGGCAGGAAATCAGCAGGCAGGCGGCCAGGCAGGACAAGGTACTACAGCACCAAAACCAGCTCCGACGTTTACCAACAGACCTGATTTCAGGAACAATACTAACAACACAGCCAACAGGCCTAACTTTAGAAACAACAAACCAGGAGCTCCTGGAAGCGGCGGTCCTAAAGAAGAACCTACGGAAAAAGAAATACAAGACCAGATCAAAGCAACACTTGCACGTTTAAGTGGCGCTGGTAAATCTGGTAAGTTTGCTCAACGTGCTAAACTACGTCGTCAGAAACGTGATGATGTTGCCCTTTCGGCAGATGAAGCAGCAATGGAGCAGGAATTACAATCCAAAGTGTTAAGGGTGACGGAATTTGTTACGGCAAATGAGTTGGCCACAATGATGGATGAACCGGTAACTAAAATTATCGGAACCTGTATGAGCCTGGGAATGTTTGTATCCATCAACCAACGTTTGGATGCGGAAACATTAACCATTGTAGCAGATGAGTTTGGTTACGAAATTCAATTCGTTAAACCGGATGATGAAAGTGATATCGTTATCGAGGAAGAAGATAATGACGAAGATTTAGAGCCGAGAGCACCGGTAGTGACCATCATGGGTCACGTCGATCATGGTAAGACTTCATTGCTGGATTATATCCGTAAAGCAAACGTAGTGGCTGGTGAGGCCGGTGGTATTACACAGCACATTGGTGCTTATATGGTAACCACACCTACAGGTAAGAAAGTTACTTTCTTAGATACCCCGGGTCACGAAGCCTTTACGGCGATGCGTGCACGTGGTGCGAAAGTAGCCGATATTGCCATCATTGTTGTTGCTTCGGATGATGCGGTGATGCCACAAACTAAAGAGGCCATCAACCATGCTCAGGCAGCGGGCGTACCATTGGTATTTGCCTTCACAAAAATTGATAAACCGGGTGCAAACTCAGATAAAATACGCGAGCAATTATCGATCATGAACATCCTGGTAGAGGATTGGGGAGGTAACTTCCAGTCGCAGGAGATTTCAGGTAAAAGCGGACTAAACGTAGACTTGTTATTGGAGAAAGTTTTACTGGAAGCAGAATTGCTTGACCTTAAAGCGAATCCTAACAAACGTGCTACAGGTAGTGTTATTGAAGCAACCTTAGATAAAGGACGTGGTATTGTAACTACCGTTCTTGTTCAGGCAGGTACTTTGAAAATCGGAGATCCGATTCTGGCAGGTAGTTATAGCGGACGTGTTAAAGCGTTGTTTAACGAACGTGGACAGAAAGTAGATAAAGCAGGACCTTCAGTACCGGTACAGGTATTGGGTATGCAGGGTGCCCCTACAGCGGGTGATCGATTCAATGCATTGGAAAGTGAAGTTGAGGCGAGAGAAATTGCCAACAAACGTTTACAACTGATGCGTGAGCAGGGTCTTCGTACTCAGAAACACATTACTCTGGATGAGATCGGCCGTCGTTTGGCGATCGGTAACTTTAAAGAGCTGAACCTGATTGTTAAAGGTGATGTGGATGGTTCAATCGAGGCATTATCTGACTCATTGTTGAAATTGTCTACGGAAGAGATTCAAATCAATATCATTAGTAAAGCGGTAGGTCAGATCTCTGAATCTGATGTATTGTTAGCTTCTGCTTCTGATGCGATCATCATCGGTTTCCAGGTTCGTCCTTCTTCAGGAGCGCGTAAACTGGCCGAGGCTGAACAAATTGACATCAGGTTATATTCTATCATCTACGATGCAATCAATGAGATTAAAGCGGCGATGGAAGGTATGTTGGCTCCGGAGTTTGAAGAGAAGATCACTGCGAATGTGGAGATCAGAGAAACCTTCAAAATTACTAAGGTGGGAACCATTGCAGGATGTATGGTATTGGATGGTACGATTACACGTAACAGCAAGATCCGTATCGTTAGAGATGGTGTGGTTGTTTACACAGGTGAACTTGCTTCATTGAAACGTTATAAAGATGACGTGAAAGAAGTGGCAAGAGGTTACGAGTGTGGATTGAACATTCATAACTTTAACAACATCGAGGTAGGTGATATCGTTGAAGCTTACGAACAGGTAGAAGTAAAAAGGAAACTTTAAGTTCCCTGTTATAAAACAGATATAAGAGCCAGCATCATTGATGCTGGCTCTTTTTTTTGGGAGCAATTATTCCATCATCGCAAGCGTACTTTTCAGCAGTGTAATGTCAATCGTTAAATTGCAACCCTCTCCTTCGATGACCAGGTTTTCATCATCAGGAGTTCCAAATAAATAGTAATATTTTAAACGAAGCGCTTTAGCCAAATGCCAGAAACACTGATTGTGGTAGATTTTGTTTCTTCTGAATTCCAGAACAGACCCCTGCGGATGCAGATAGAGCATGTTAACCAGACCCGCCCCATGCATTGCAACAATCGATTTTGCCGAAGCAGTGAGGGCAACCTGCTCTTTGAAGCTATAGTCTTCGTACCGGATTACTTCATAGCCAAATTCCTTAACAGCTGCCAGTACTTCAGGTTCATTTAATACTTTCCTATATCTTGCTTTGTCCCTGGTAATGTATAGTTTCCTGCTGGCACTGTGCGAATAATCGACTTTGGTTGAAATAAAGTCCTGCATATCCTGCATGATTTTATCATTGATGTAACCACTCAGGCAGGTATGTGTTAACACTGACAGCTGCTTCACTTTAACCAGCTCGCCTTCCTGAATAAATTCTATAGCCGCAGGCCGGAGCTCAAAAAAGTCCAGACTTTTCAGCCCCTGGTCTCTAACATAAGCAGTGTCCGGGAGCAAAAGCGTGTAATCTTTAAGCCGATCCTTTATCACAAATAACCTCGGAAGAAGGTCACAAAACCAATGGTAATGCGCATTGGTCCAATCGTCATAGGCCAAAAGGTAATTGCCCTCCTTAAGAACCCTTTTTTTCTTAACCAGGACCCTCTTTATATAATGTTTGATGCTGAAGAATTTGGGGTAAAGCTGTTCATCGATCAGGTTAATTTTGCTTAACCGGAATTTCGCCTCTTCGTAGATAAACCCCCTTTTATTGACAATGCAATTTTTTAGGTCAATGAGTTGTACGTTATAAGTGCGGTACGAAAATTCATCTTTACAGAAGTCAAGTTCACCTTCTATATAGTTTTCGGGCATTTGTCGGTTGATAGTATAGCTATCCAGGATGTTTTCGGTCATGTAATTTGCTTTCGGACAAGCATTTTTGTTTAAGAACAAATATAAAATTATTTATGAGAAGGTTTTAAACGAGGGAGGGGAGATAATTTTTGAAACCTGTTTGATTTTAGATTAACTTCGTTTCCATATTTTGAGTTTGACCATGGGATTAAGGAGGATTATAAAAAACCGGTTTGGAAAGCATACCGCTGCTAAGAAAGAGATCATCAATGTATATCATACCAACTACAGCAGGCATGTTTTGATTTCCTATATTGTTTATCCTTTTCAGTCCGTTAATCAGTTTACACATCAGAATTATGTAACCGCTCATGTCGCTGCGGAGTGTTTTTCGGCATTGGGATACAATGTAGATGTGGTCGATTATATGAACCATGATCTGGTGATAGATTACGGTAAGTATGCTGTTATTTTTGGCTTGGGATATAATTTTGAGCAATCATTTTACCACCCGGACAGATCTGTTCCCCGAATTCATTTTGTAACCGGGGCTCATGAAGATTTGCATAATAAGATGAGTCTGACCAGCATTGAAGACTTCTACCGGCTTTCGGGCTTATGGCTTGCAAATGAAGCTAACGTAATGAAAAATATCTGCTATTATTCCAATTTCAATGCTGATTTAGACATCATATTTGCGCATGGGCTTGTGCTGAATGATTATCGGTCGAGGGTGAAAAACCGGGTTTGCAGCTTAAATAATAACATTCTCAATGCCTTTGAAGGATTTAAACCCAAATGCAGGGAAGGTAGAACTTCTAATTTCCTGTTTTTAAGTGGTGCGAAGCTGATCACCAAAGGCCTTTTTATATTGCTGGAGGTGGCGCGATTGAGGCAGGATTTAAATTTTTACATTGTCGTACAGCAAATGGATGAAAGCTTTGAGCGGTACTACCAGGATTTGCTGTTGAGAGAAGGCTCAAATGTTCGTCTTTACAAGAACATCAGGATGGATTCAGAAGAGATGAAAGAGATTGTGGAAGCTTGTACTTATTGTGTTGCCCCAAGTTACATCGACGGGCTCCCGGGGGGCACCATCGAGCCAATGGCTGCCGGATTAATCCCAATCGTGAGCAAGTATTGTGGTCTGCCGCAGGAAAGGTTTATTTTTGAAATGGAAGGCTTATCTCCAGAGGTGTTGAATGACACTATAAATCAGGTTTTGGCATTGGATGATGATACGTATATAGCATATAGCAATGCGGTAAAGGAATACACCAGGGCTAATTTTTCTGGCGATCATATGAAAAAGGAATTAATGGGCATATTGACGTCTGAGCTTTCAGGCATATTAAATTATAGAAAATAGGAGCTAATGAAGAGTAAAATTACCGGCGGACAAACTGAACTTGCCTTTGTCACTAAAGTATTAAAAAAATATGATGTAAAATATTACAGGTGTTTGGATACTGGGTTTGTACAGACTGAGGAGCCTTATTGGCTGGAGGAAGCTTATTCATCGGCGATTACAAAACTTGATATAGGAATGTTATCCAGAAATGAAGTGGTCAGGGATAAGACTTTAAAAATACTTCCCCGTCATTTTGATGCCAATAAACGGTTTCTTGATTATGCAGGCGGATATGGTATTTTTACCCGGCTGATGCGGGATAAAGGATATGATTATTACCATAGTGATATCTATTGCCAAAATATTTTTGCGGAGTATTTTGATCTCGCCAACTGCCCCCAGCAGGACAACTTTGAATTGGTTACCGCTTTTGAAGTGCTGGAGCACCTGGTTAATCCTATGGAGGAGATTCGGACGATGCTGGCACTCTCTGACAATCTCTTATTCACTACTGAGCTCCAACCGGAAGAAATGCAGAATAACCTTTCTGATTGGTGGTATATTGTTCCCGAAACCGGACAGCATATCGCTTTATATACCGAGAAATCGCTTCATTTTATTGCCAAAGAACTGGGCTTACATTGTTACTCAGATGGCGTGAATACGCATTTGTTTACTAAAAAGAAGTTGAGTGAAAATCCATTCGAAGAACAAAGGCCTCCTTACCTTTTAAAGGTGATGAAAAGGAAAGTTGCAAGATATGACCGCAAGCAGATTATGCCAAGAGAAAGCCTGCTGGCTAAGGATTTTCATGACGTTAAAGCAAAATTAAACAGTTAACTGCAAATCAGGATCGGATCTTTGTCAGCAAGATTACTGTATTGCCTGCCTGCAGACCTTAAGATAACCTAAAGCTGTTCTTTTCCAGCTGAATTTTGTGGCTTGTTCCAGTCCTTTTTTGATGTAATGCTGCCGGCTTTCCGGATCTTCCAGAAGTCCGTATATTTTTTGTCTGAGGTCTTCGGCATTGTTCAGTTCAAAATAAACACCTGCTTCTCCCGCCACTTCAGGGAAGGAGCTGTGCTGCGGTAATACTACAGGGCATTCGCTGATCATTGCTTCAAGCACAGGCAGGCCAAAGCCCTCGTATTCGGAAGGAAATATAAAACAATTGGCATTCCTGTAATACGAAGCGAGCTGGGCATCTTCGAAATCCTGCTGGACAACCTGTTTTTTAATCCCTAATTGTTCGATTAACCGGCATTCCTCTTCCGTAAATTGATGACCTCCGGCGCAAAGGACCGTTAATTCCGGGCGGGCTATCAGAATAGGGGCAACAGCTTGTATAAAAAAGTTGAAATTCTTATACAATGACCTGTGACCAACAAAAAGAAGGTAGTTTTCAGGAAGGTTTAGCGGGCGTGTATCATCAGGCTTTATGCTGGATGCCAGATATACGATTTCAATCTTCGAGGCCTCTATATGTGGGTAAATCCGCAGAATGTCGTCCTTGGTGTTTTGTGAAATGGCGATTATTTTTGTGGCTTTTTCCAGCAGCAGTTTTTTACTGCTTGCAGTGAATTTATCTCCGGCAAAGTATTTCGGAAATAACTCATGAATCATGTCATATACCGTAAGCACGAAAGGCGTTTGACCGAGTGCGTCCAGAAAATAAGGATCATAATAAGTGGGGATAAAAACCTCTGAATTTTGTGATTTTAACTGTTCAAGCGTTTCTTTCAGGTTCTTTTTCTTTAGTTTTTTTGGCAGATAATTGCGAAAAATCTGGCTGTACCTGATTTTAAAATCATGATTTTGCTGATAGGTATCCCTAAAAAATTCACTTTCCTTGTAATAGATGTTATCGGTGTAAAAAATGGGGCATTGAACCAAAACGTCTTCATTCTGATTTAAATGTTTGTATATCTCTGTATACTGCCTGGAAATTCCCCCAAATGTTTGATTGTTGAATATTTGTGGGTCTAAGAGTATTTTAATCATTATTTTTGTTGAAGATGTTTTTTGAGGAAGACCTCAACCTGCGCCGTATTAAAAAGTGTAAATATAGCAAGGCATTATTACTAAAACTAATTATAAAAGTCTCAGATGGGTTTGGACGATTTGAAAATTTCCATTATAACAATTAGCTATAACGATGCCGCAGGATTGGGAGAAACAATTCGTTCAGTAATTGCACAAACGTATAAAAACATAGAGTACATAGTTATTGATGGTGGCTCTTCGGATCATAGTAAAGACATTATAACAAAGTATGAGACAGGGATCGCTTATTGGGTAAGCGAGCGGGATAAGGGGATCTTTAATGCCATGAATAAGGGAATTAAAGCAGCCAGCGGAACGTACCTGCTTTTTATCAATAGCGGCGATCTTCTAATGGATGAGCACGTGATTCAGGATGTAGCCGATATGGGACTGAAAGAAGAACTGGTATATGGAAATCAGATGATCATTGACGGGGCTTTGAGAACAGAGTGGATTCCGGATACGGAATTAACTTTCAGTACCTTTTTCAAAACCAGTATTCCTCATCAGTCTACATTTATAAAAAGAACTCTTTTTGATACTGTTGGTTTATACAACGAAGATTACACCATTATTTCTGATTGGGCATTCTTTCTGATCGCTGTCTCAAAACACGGTTGTTCCTACCGTCATGTGGATCGGTTCATTGCATTGTTCAATAAAGATGGCATCAGCTCTGATCCGGTTAACTATCCAACTTTAGCTAAGGAGAGGTTAGACATCTTTGAACAGTATTTCCCATTCTTCTATAAAGATTATGAGCGCTTCGCGGTCATGGAAAGAGAAATGCAGAAGATTGCCTATTTTAGAAAGGCCAGGTATTTCGTTAAAAAAATGATCAAGGCCGCTAAACTGGGACCCTCCCGCTAAATGCTAGTGTTTTTTCTTAAAGAGTTTCTGTTTTAGCTTTTTAAAGAATGATTTCTTTTGAGAATCATTCCTTGCAGTGTAGTAATTAGGAAGTTTGATATAGGCCTCATATTCGTTCTTTTGTAGTGCCTCATGATATCTCGCGAGCAGGGGAGCGATATCCGGGCGGGTACCAGGGTTAAATAGTGACCATTTTGAGATGACCGATGGGTCATTATAATCCCATCCGCTAAAATGAAAAAAGGATAAGGGAGTTGCCTCGTTAACGATAAACTGGTTGTCCTTTTCCGAAATCACCCGTTCATGTAGATTCCAATAGGCCATATTCATCCCTTGGTCACGTTCAATATGGGCATCTTTAAAATATAACGGAACGAAGTTAATCCATAGCTGATCGTAATAATAACCGTTGCAGCGATCAGAAATACAACTCGGAACGCATCTGGGACGAAACCATTTTATAAATTTTGTAGCTTCTTCGGATTTTTTGAGTTTAAAAAAGCCACCATTAAACATCCCTGCATTCAATACCTCCAACTCTTGTCTTTTCATGTCGAGATCTGGCGCTGAAGTGAAGTGAGGCGTATAAATCAAGTCGTGATTCTGGATCACACTTTCCGGAAGGCGGTTAAAAAAAAGAATGTCCGAATCACAAAAGATCACCTGTTCGACTTCTTTTTTATTCAGAAAGTATTCGGCAAATAAAATTTTAGCCGAATTGGCCAGTTCCATCGGACTGTATATTTTCGTAATCAAATCGAATTCTTCTGCTGCTATTTCGTGAAGCTGTACCATCGGGTATTTGCTCATCAATGGGTTCTTCGCTATCGTATCCTGGTCAAGGTAATCGGTGAGACAGACACTCAGCTCAAACTCGGGATGGTATTGTTTTACAGAATCTAATAATGAAACTGCATATGGAAGATAGTTGGTCGTAGCAATGGTAAAGAATTGAGTCATAATTAAAATAGCTGGTCTAGTTTTTTGTAACAGGATTCCTGCTCATAACCAGATTCATAGGTGAACTTTGCGTATAGAGATTGTTCCGTATAGGTTTCTGTGTGATCAAGAAGACTTAATATATGATCTTTGAATGCCTCCGGAAGATCAGCGACGAGACACCCATTATTTGTTTTGTTGATCAGGCCATCTATTCCACGCGTGTTGCAGACTACAGGAAGGTGGTAGGAAAGTGCTTCGACCACCTTGATTTTTGTTCCGGTACCGGAGAGCATCGGACAAATGGCGATTTTGGCCTGATGGTAATAGGTGGCCAGATCTTCTGCGAATGGAATTTTGGTGATATTAGGTTGATCTCCCTTGATGAATGAGGTGATCTGACCAATAATACATATGTTAATGGATTTGGGTAAGAAGGGATAGATCTGTGTCATAAACCAGTTTGCCGCTTCCACATTGTGCGGATTTTTACTGGCTACATAGATCAGGTCAAACTTCCTTTCCTGATATGGTATTGTGCCAACAGGCGGTTGCTCAATCATCATTGGAGCAAGTTTAACATCTGTTTTACAAAACTGACTAAAGATGTATTGTTCTTCAATGGAGATGGCCAGCACATGATCAAAAAGAGAAAGCCTCCTGATCTCTTCCTGAAAAGACTTTCCAATAGCGTATTTTCGCTGGTTTTGTGCGGTCAGGAAATCATGGGTATCCAATATAGTTTTGGCATTTCCGACCAGAGGATTTTTTTCTATCAGTGCAGACCAGCTTGCATAATTAATGAAGATATAGTCGTATTTATTCTGTTTTAAAAGACGGTCAAAAGCTTTTTTTAGCTTATAGGTAACCAGGTCAGGAAATCCGAAAGGCAGGATCCCCCATTTTTTCTGATAAAAAAAATTGAACAGTTTATGGCAAAACAGGTAGTAAACAGGATTCTTTTTGGAAGCCTTACGCTTTAAAACTGAAACGGTATTGACCAGGTTGCTTTTTTCAAACTGTTCGATCTCCTCTTTATTCCATTCTCCCCAGGAGTACTCACTTACAAAGTGGATGTCGAAGTTCCGCGATTTAAAATACTCAAGAAAGCTCATTGCCCGGATTTTGTTTCCTGCATTTTTCTTTAGCGGATTATCGGGCATGAAAAACAGAACCTTTTTCATCTTATTCTTCAAATGTCTGCATATCGATTAACCGTCTGTACAGGCCATTGTTTTCCATCAACTGACTATGAGATCCCTGTTCCACAACCGCTGCCTTGTCAAGAACGATGATCAGGTCTGCGTTTTGTATGGTTGATAAACGATGTGCAATGATCAGAGAAGTTCGGTTTTCCATTAGCTTGTACAAAGCATCCTGTACCAGTTTTTCAGATTCTGTATCAAGAGCTGAAGTTGCTTCATCCAGGAGCATGACCGGTGGGTTTCCTAATATCGCCCTGGCAATACAAAGTCTTTGTCTTTGTCCACCAGAGAGGCGAATACCCCGGTCACCGATGGAGGTATCGTAACCATTGTCGGTATGCATGATAAATTCATGGGCATTGGCTATTTTAGCCGCAGTTATTACTTCTTCCCGGCTTGCATTTGGTTTTGCAAAGGCTATATTATTGAAAATGGTATCATTGAACAAAATGGATTCCTGATTTACAAACCCCATCTGACTTCTTAATGAGTTTACTGTAATCTCCCGGATATCTACACCATCAATAAGTATATTTCCTTTTTGAGGTTCGATAAATCTTGGTAGTAAGTCCATTAGCGTAGATTTACCTCCTCCCGATGGACCTACCAGTGCGACCGTCTTGCCTTTGGGAATTTCTATATTAATATGATTTAATATGGTCCTGTCACCATAAGCAAAAGAGACGTCTTTGAAAATTATAGACTTGCCGAAATTAGTGATGTCAACCGCGTTAGGGCTATCAACAATCTCTGGTTTTTCATCGATCAGATCGAGGACTCTTTTTCCTGCAGCCAGGCCGGTATGAATGGCACTAAAAGCATCAGAAAGTGCTTTTGCAGGGCGCATCACTTGTGAAAATACAACAATATATGCAATGAACTGTGATGAGGTGAGTGAGGATTGACCAGTCAGCACCAGGGATCCCCCGAAATAAACGATCCCTGCAACCATGCTTACACCCAGGAATTCGGATACTGGAGAAGCGAGCTGCTGCCTGCGTACCATTTTTCTGGTGATATTCGAATAATTGACATTTTCCTGCTGGAATCTGTCTTTTACATATTCTGTTGCATTGAATGCTTTTACAATTTTAATTCCTGACAATGCTTCATCCAGATAGCCAAGCATATTGGCAAAAGTCTCATGTGCCTGTGTGGCCTGTTGCCTTAACCTTTTCACAATCTTTGCAATGATGAGCCCGGAAAGTGGAATGATCAGGAGGGAGAAAAATGTGAGTTTTACAGATATGGCAAAAAGAAGGACGATATATACAATTAAGGTTACAGGCTCTTTAAATACAACCTGCAAAGTATTCGTCACTGTAAATTGTACGACCTGTACATCTGAAGATACTTTGGAGATGATGTCTCCTTTCCTCTGACTGTTAAAAAAGCTCAGGTGAAGGTTCATTACGTTATTAAATACGGTTTTCCGCAAGTTTAAAAGCGTATGTACCCGAAGGTCTTCCATGATTCTGGAAGAAAGATACCTGAAAATGTTAGATAATAGTACAGAAGCCACAATGACTAAACAGACAAATTTCAATGCAGCCTGTGGACCATAATTGTGGATGTAATAATCTGTGACATCCCTGAAACGCTCCATAATGTCCCACCAGGATTTGTCTTGTACAGTTGCGGTGGTTGCTTTTGCTCCCGCAACAACTTCTTTACTGTTGAATAGTGTATCCAGTAAAGGGGCTAACAGCGCCAGATTCAAGGTGTTGAATAGGATATAAAGTAATGTTGTAATTACGTACGGTATTGCAAATTTTTCAATGGGTTTTGCAAAGGACAATAACCTGAAATAGTCTTTCATTAAGAATTTAAAATTTTCCAAAGGTACGCAATTACCTGCATGTACAAAACAGGGCTGTTTACTGTGGTCGGTAGATTTAAGCAGCTTTTGGGGGAACTCAGCTTCAGAGTCAGCTGAGTCGATGATATCAGCTCCATATTAAATAATAAAATTATCTTTGATGCCATAAACAACCTGATTGCACATATTGTCGTGCTCCCGGTTTTTATGCTGTCATATTTATAAAATTACTCATGAAGATTGCTGGTTTTACCTTTATTCGAAATGCGGTTAATAACGACTATCCAATTGTCGAAGCGATACAGTCTATCCTGCCGATATGCGATGAGTTTGTGGTTGCTGTTGGACGTTCCGACGACGGGACCTTGGAGCTGATCAAAAGTATTGAATCTCCAAAGCTCAGGATAATTGAAACGATCTGGAATTTGAGCATCAGAGAGGGGGGGCAGGTTTTTGCTGAAGAAACGAATAAGGCTTATGATGCGATTTCGGATGATATGGACTGGGTCTTCTATATACAAGGCGACGAATGTATACATGAAAAATATCTCCCTGTTATTAAAAATGAGATGATTGCTGTGAACGATAACCCTGTAATTGAAGGCCTTTTATTAAAGTATAAGCATTTTTATGGCTCTTATGATTATGTTGCAGAATCCAGACGATGGTACAGACGTGAGATTCGGGTAATGAAGAAATTAAAAGGAATCAGGTCTTATAAAGATGCCCAGGGTTTTAGGATAAATGATAGAAAGTTAAGGGTTAAATTAGTTGATGCCTATGTTTATCATTACGGTTGGGTTAAGCCTCCGAAAGGAATAAGCCTGAAAATGAATAATTTCAACAAATTCTACCACGATGAAGCCTGGGTTGACGAATTCTCCCCTGTTTCGGACTCTTTTGATTATGGAAATGCAGATAAAGTAGTTCGTTTTGACCAAACACCACCTGCGGTAATGAAGCAGAGAATCGATAAGGTAAATTGGACTTTCACATTTGACCTGTCAAAACAAGAAATTAATCATAATTTAAAACGCAAGGTATTACAATGGATAGAAAATATGACGGGCCTACGTTTATTCGAGTATAAAAATTATAAAATCATTAAATGAACATACTTTTGGATTGTGAACGGTTAAAATATCCAAACACCGGTTTATATACTTTTTGCGAAAGCTTGGGCACCGCACTTATAAAAAATGCAGCCATTAATCAGCACATTACTGCTTATATCCCTATAACGGCAAATGGAATTTTTGGAGAGCGGGTAAAATATCTGATTCAAAAATCGTGGCATAAGTTGTTTATTCCCGGAACTTCGAAATTTGATATTTGGCATATTGGTAATCAAGGTTCCAGGTATTATCCGCCTAAAGGGCGTGTTAAAGTATTACTGACGATACATGACTTGAATTTTCTGATTGAAAAACAGGATCGACCGTCCAGAATTAAGCAGCATCTTGATCAGATCCAAAGTAGAATTAACAGGTCTTCTGCTATTGTTTGCATCTCCCATTTCGTTTTAGATCAGGTCAGGCAGCACCTTGATGTTAAGGGAAAAGAGATTTCCGTTATTTATAACGGCTGTACAGTTAATGAATATCCGGAATTTAATATGCCGGCATTTCGGCCATCTAAACCTTTTTTGTTTAGTATTGGTACTGTTCTGCCCAAAAAGAATTTCCATGTGCTTCCGGTATTGTTACAAGAAAATAACTACGAATTGGTGATTGCAGGGAATTTAAGTTCTCCTGAATACGTAAATAAAATTTTAGAAGAAGCAACACGTCTGGGGGTGAAAGATCGGGTACATGTTATCGGATCAATTACGAAAGAAGAGCGTTGCTGGTATTATAGGAATTGCCGGGCATTTGTTTTTCCTTCGATTGCAGAAGGTTTTGGTTTGCCTGTGATAGAGGCCATGCACTATGGTAAGCCTGTGTTTTTGTCAACCCATACATCCTTGCCAGAAGTCGGAGCTGATGCCGCATATTATTTTCAGGATTTTGAAGGAGAACATATGCAGCAGATTTTGAACGAGGGGTTGATACACTTTGACTCAAATAATGGATCGGAAAAAGCGAAGAAAAGGGCTGCTCAATTTAATTGGGATGATACTGCAAGGGGCTATCTTGACTTATACAACTCACTTTAATGCAATGAAAATTGCTTCTTTCGTCATTCTTCTGATGTGGTGAAATATTAAATATAATTGTATTTCTTTGTTTTAAATAATTTGAATGGACACTTGTGAATCACTTTTGAAGGGAATAGAACAGGGGAGCTTTATTTCCCTGGCAAGGGGCTTAACTCTTGTGGAGAACGATATTGACCCTTCCGCCAGACTTTTGCGCTCATTATCTGTTCGTAAAGAAGTACCCGTTGTTGGGATCACGGGCCCGCCGGGTGCAGGTAAAAGCACATTGGTGAACGCCATTACGGAGCATTTTTCCGCTCAAAATAAACGGATTGCTATTCTGGCTGTTGATCCTACTTCTCCATTCAATTTTGGATCTTTGCTCGGTGACCGGATCCGGATGTCTCAGCATTTTAATAATCCGAATGTTTATATCAGATCAATTGCGACGAGAGGGGCTTTGGGAGGGATTTCGGTAAAAACCATAGAAATGGTTGATGTGATGAGAGCCGCTGATTTTGATTTAATTTTCGTGGAAACGGTGGGAGTGGGACAGTCTGAGATAGAAATAGCAGGCTTGGCCGATAAAACGGTGGTTGTTCTTGTGCCGGAATCCGGAGATGAAATTCAAAATATTAAGTCTGGTCTGATGGAAATTGCGCAGGGCTTCGTGGTCAACAAGGCAGACCGGGAGGGAGCTGATGCTTTTGCTAATAATTTAAAAAAACTGGTCTATCAGCAACATTCAAAGACCCCGGTGTTTAAGACCGTTGCAGATAAAAAACAAGGGATCGGGGAATTGTGTGATTGGTTAATTGAACCGGTGCTGACGGCCAATGAAAGAAAGGCCTTCCTACTTGCTGAAAAAGCATTGAAGATTATACAGCATTACCGCATGAGCGGGATTGATAAACAGAAATTAATAGCGGATGTTCGTGAAGCTGCAAAAAAGAAGGATTTTAATATCTATAAATTTACAGATTCATGGATTTCCTGATCAAACCGGAGCAGGACGATGGTGTTATAGTTGTCTTGAAAAAAGGACTTCTTTGTACAAATGAATAGGACAACAGCTGTCAGATGGTGACATGGCATGACGGATTATCCGGTGCAAAGGTGCAGGGTGTATATTTTACACCACAATTATAGTGTTTTTATGTTAAGGAATTGTAACCTTGTAGAAAAAGTCTTATCATATTGGTTTTCAGTGTGTTTTGATTTTTTTAAAACAAATGTTCGTCTTGGTTTGTATGTTCTCCTGCTGGATAATATTCTCCTGATTAAAGGGCATATTTAGGTAATTAGTGTCACTTTCTAAGTTTGGAACGGAGTTTGTGTAGCTATTGTGAGAATTTAAAAATTTGTTTAATTTTGCTACACAAAAAAATTATACAATTAAAATTTGTTTAACCTTAAAAAAGAAAATTATGAATTATTCTACTTTAAAAAAGGGTCTTGCAGTCTCTTTCGTAGCATTAATGGGAGCAACGACTCTTGCTAGTGCACAGGATGCTCCAGCGACTTCATCTTCAGCCAAGGTATTTGGTGGAAGAGCACAGTACAGATCATGGTCAATCGGTGTTAACGGTGGTGTTTTATCTCCATTTGTTGCAATCGGTGGATCAAATGATTTCAGCAACTTCGATGTAAACTTAGGTTACGGTCTTTCATTAAGAAAACAACTAGGTCATGCATTCGGTTTAGAAGGTAACATTTTCCGTGGAAAAGTTTCTGGAACTAACAAAGATATGCCAGGTGGTGCTGTTAACGGAATCAAAGAATTTGAAACTGAAATGCAGTATGCAGTAGATTTAAGAGGTGTTGTTAACGTAGCAACAGTTGACTTCTTACGTCGCGAAAACTCTGTAAACTTCTTCGTAACTGCTGGTTACGGTATGGTAGCTTACAATCCTAAAGTTAACGGTGTTGACAACAAAGGTAAATTTGGTGAAGACAGAGATAAAGACTTCATTAAAGAAGCTTATATCCCAGTTGGAGCAGGTGTTAAATTTAAAGTGTCTGACCGTGTGTCATTTAACTTAGGTTATACCATGCACTTCATCGACGGAGATAATTTTGACGGAGTATATGCTAAAGCAACTACTAAAGATAAATTCTCTTACGGATATGCAGGTCTAGAATTCTCTCTAGGTTCTAAATCTAAACCAAACCTTGACTGGGTTAACCCACTTGCTTTAATGTATGATGAATTGAAAGATCCTTCATTACGTCAGGAAGTTGAAGCTTTGAAAACTCGTGTATCTAACGTTGAACAATCTGTTGAAGCTTTGAAAAAAGATTCTGATGGTGACGGTGTTGCTGATCAATTCGATAAATGCCCAGGTACTCCAGCAGGAACAGCAGTTGATGGTTCAGGATGTCCTCTACCTAAAGTAGAGACAGTTGTTGCTCCAAACACTGGTAACGTAACTGGTTTCGAAACTATCCAATTTGAATTCAACAGTTCAGTTTTAAAAACTGAGTCTTACCCTACTTTAGATAAATTATCTTCAGTATTGCGTGAAAACGGTGGTAAAGTAACTGTAAACGGTTACGCTTCAAGCGAAGGTACTGCTGCATACAATGTGAAATTATCTAAAGACAGAGCTAATTCTGTTAAAACTTACTTAGTTAACTCTGGTGTTAACGCTAGTCAAGTTGTAACTAAAGGTCATGGTGAAGCTAATCCAATCGCTTCAAACGATACTGAAGAAGGTCGTATCCAAAACCGTCGCGTTGAATCTGCTAGAAACTAACTATTTCTAAGTAAATATTAAAAAAGAGGGCTTCAATTTTGAAGCCCTCTTTTTTTTATTCCTACATTTGTAGTGGTATGTATTTATTCAGAAAAAAAGACCCCAACAGGCCCAGTAATATTAATTTGAAAATCATGCATGTGATCAATGCCATTGCGATTACGGTCTTTGTGGCTGGCCTGCTCTGGAAATTTATAGACCTGATTTTTCTGAAGTAAACGAAGCCGAAAGCCACCTGAATCCCTGAATTTTAAGAACGAAATAAAACTATATAAAGATGAAGCAGATATTTAACACCAACAATGCTCCGGCACCAATTGGTCCTTACAGTCAGGCCGTAAAAGCAAATGGTTTCTTGTTCTTATCGGGCCAGGTTGCTATAAACCCGCAAACGGGAGAGCTTACTCAATCGTCTATCTCTGAAGAGACCCATCAGGTGATGAAAAATATTAAAGCGGTATTGTTAGAAGCTTCATACAATTTTAATGATGTCGTAAAGACGACGATCTTTCTAACGGATATGGCCTTATTTTCAGAAGTAAATGAAGTGTATGGCACTTATTTTGAAAGTAGCAGTAATTTTCCTGCACGCGAAACGGTTGCCGTTAAAGGCTTGCCTAAAGGCGTAAATGTAGAGATCTCTATGATCGCTTGTAAAGGCTAAGTTTTGGGGAAATCAAATTTGAGGTACTTCTTTGCAGGGGTCTTATCTTTTTCTATATGGGGTTTTTTCTCCATCCCGCTTAGAAATCTTAAAGCCTTTCCTTCTCAGGAAATCCTTTATTACAGGATCTTTACGTCTATGGTTTTTCTTTGGATTGCGATCCTGGTATTTAGGAAAAAGCAAATTAGAAAAGACCTGGATTATCTTGCAGGATTGGACAGGAAGGGAAAACGTATGATCGGTTTACAGATCGTTGCCTCTACTGTTTTATTAACCTCAAACTGGTATACTTATATCTATGCCGTAAATAATGTCAGCCTTCAATCGGCAGCTTTTGCTTATATGGTTTGCCCGTTGATCACTGCTTTTGGTGGCTTTATTCTGCTTAAAGAACATTTATCGCGGTTAAAGCTCATCTCCCTTGCCATCGCATTGCTGAGTATCATCCTCCTGGCAACAGGTTCTTTTGTGGAAGTGATGTGGTCGGTAGTGATCGCCTCTCTGTATGCCTTCTACCTCATCATCCAACGTAAAATGCAACATCTTGATAAACTGAATGTATTGTCGGTGCAGATTGGTCTTGCGGTATTGCTCATGCTGCCTTTTTATCTTTTTCAACATGTAGCGATCCCGATGGATTCCTGGTTTTGGGGAAATATTATTGTCGTAGCTGTATTTTTTACCATCATCCCATTGTTTTTGAGTTTGTATGCCCTGATCGGCATTCCTTCTTCCACCCTTGGGATCATTATTTATACCAACCCTATAATTGCTTTTACTGTGGCAATTCTGCACTTCAATGAACACGTGGATTCAAATAAGCTACTTGCTTATCTTTTGCTGCTGATCTCTGTAGTTGTATTTAATTGGAGCATACTAAAAGATATACTTACATTTAAGAAAAAAAATATTTAAAGCCTTGTTTGCTGCTACTTTAGATACCACCATAGAATATCTTAAAGGTGTAGGGCCTAAGCGCGCTGAGCTTTTACAGAAAGAATTGCGCATTTTCACCTATGACGACCTGTTGAACTATTTTCCTTTCCGGTATATAGACAGGACTAGGTTCTATAAGATTAATGAACTCGATACCGACCTTCCCTATGTTCAGATTCTTGGACGAATCACAGGTAAGGAGCAGATCGGAGAAAAACATAAGAAGAGGATTGTTGCACGCCTTACGGATGAAACGGGATCTATAGAACTGGTTTGGTTTCAAAGCTTAAAATGGGTGGATGAGAACGTTTCCCGTGGAAAGGTTTATATCGTTTTCGGTAAACCAACAGCCTTCAATGGTTCATTCAGTATTTCTCATCCCGAATTGGAAAGTTATCCAAGACCAGCCACTATCACCGGAAATCTAAGGCTGCAACCGGTATATAATTCTACAGAAAAACTAAAGAAATTCTTTCTCGATAGTAAGGGCATCCAAAAATTGCAAACCCTGGTGATCGAACAGCTTCTACCCGAGGTGAGGGAAAGTATGCCTGCCTATATTCTGGATAAATACCAGATGGTAACCAAAAAAGAAGCCCTTCTGAGTATCCATTTCCCCCGCGATGTAAAGGCATTAAAAGGAGCAGAAAGAAGATTGAAATTTGAAGAACTGTTCTTCATTCAGCTTCAGCTCTTACATAATAAACAAATCAGGGAGTGGAAGTTCAAAGGACATCAGTTTAATGCTGTTGGAGAAGCTGTAAATACTTTTTATAAAGAAATACTTCCCTTTGAGCTTACCGGTGCCCAGAAGCGGGTAATCAAGGAAATCAGGATGGATACCCAAAGAGGGATTCAAATGAACAGGTTGGTACAGGGAGATGTAGGGAGTGGAAAAACAGTAGTTGCATTGATGAGCATGTTGCTGGCGATTGACAATGGCTATCAGGCCTGTATGATGGCGCCTACAGAAATTCTGGCGAGGCAGCATTATGAATCGATTGCTTCGTTATTAAACGGACGTCTGGCTAGAGTGGCAATCCTGACGGGCAGTACCACCAAAAAGCAGAGAACGAAGCTCCACGAAGAGCTGGAGGCCGGGGAGATTGATATCCTGGTAGGTACTCATGCACTGATTGAAGATAAAGTGGTGTTTAAAAATCTGGCTTTGGTAGTGATTGATGAACAACATCGTTTTGGCGTAGAGCAAAGGGCTAAACTTTGGCGTAAGAATGCAGTGCCTCCACATATTCTGGTGATGACTGCTACGCCAATCCCGAGAACTTTGGCGATGACCTTATATGGGGATCTGGATGTCTCTGTGATTGATGAATTACCAGTCGGCAGAAAGCCGATTGAAACCCGGCACCTCTATGAAGGGCAAAGACTGAGAATGTTTGGATTCATGAAGGAAGAGATTGCCAAAGGGCGCCAGGTATATGTCGTTTATCCCTTAATCAAGGAAAGCGAAAAGCTGGATCTTTTACACCTGGAAGCAGGAGTAGAACAAATGAGCTACCAGTTTCCGAGGCCTGATTACCAGATCAGTATTGTACATGGAAAAATGAGCAATGCAGACAAGCAGTTTGAAATGCAGCGCTTCATAGAAGGGAAGAGCCAGATCATGGTGGCTACTACTGTGATTGAGGTTGGGGTGAATGTTCCTAACGCTTCTATCATGATCATTGAGAATGCAGAACGGTTCGGCCTGTCCCAGTTACACCAGTTAAGGGGGCGTGTAGGACGGGGAGCAGAGCAGTCTTATTGTATCCTGATGTCCGGAAACAAATTGAGTGCTGATGGTCGCCTGAGATTGGATACTATGGTAAAAACAAATAATGGTTTTGAGATTTCTGAAATCGACCTGCAGCTGCGGGGGCCGGGAGACATTACCGGGACACAGCAAAGTGGGGTATTGGAATTGAAACTGGCAGATCTTGCTACCGATCAGCTGATCCTGCAGGAAGCAAGAAACACAGTTATCAATATTCTTGAGGGAGATCCAAAACTGGAACTCCCTGAAAATAGCTTGCTGAAAACATACCTCAACAAAAGAAGAAGGGGTATTGCTTTCGATAAAATTTCTTAATCTTCGTCGCTTCCCGGAAGAGATCCTGATCCGGAGTATGCGCCTTTTCTGATAATTGGCATGCCAAGATGTTTATATAGATCATCCAGATGCATCAGGCTCCCGTTGGTTAAGTTCCCCAGGAAGATGACGACAATGTTCTTCTGAAAGTCACGTACATAGATATGTCTGAAGCCATGCCACCAACCGGTGTGATACACTACTTTTCTGCCATTTTCACCATCAAACATGCGCCATCCGTAACCATAATTAAAGTGTCCGTTGATGGCTTTATTGTGTCCTTTATATGCAGAATCTAAACTTTCTTTCTTCAAAAGACGGCCGTTTTTCAAGGCTTTGTCGTATAAAACCAAGTCATGCAATGTGCTGTAAATTCCTTTGTCACCAACGGGACCATCCAGGAAATTTTGTACCACTGAGTATCTCCAGGTCCGGTCGTGCCCAACTACATCCACAGGGATTTTTGGATAAACAGTTGTTGAATATACGTGTGTATGCTTCATTCCTGATGGCTTGAAGATATTCTCCATCATGTAGTCAGCGTAAGGTTTGCCAGTCACCTTCTCGATTATGGCAGCCAATACCATGTAATTGGAATTGTTATAATGAAAGCGGGTATCAGGTTTTGCGTATCGGTTTGGTTTATATTCTGCAATGAGGTTCATTACATCATTATTGCTCATCGGTTTTTTCTTGTCCTTCCAGATGCCATCAGAAAAATAAACATAGTTCATCATCCCACTACGGTGGGTCAGGAGTAACTTAATGTTAATGCCTTCGTAAGGAAAGTTAGGATAGAACTTTTTTACATCATCCGTTAGATGTAGCTTTCCCTGTTCTACTAACTGCATAATTGCGGTACCGGTAAAAGTTTTGGTTACAGAAGCGAGTTCAAACTCTGAATTTATCTTCAAGCTGTCACGGTGCAGGTAATCTGCCCATCCAATGGCTCTTTCGTAAAGAATTTTACCATCTTTTGCGACAAGCATGTTCCCATTGAAGCCATATTTCTTATGTAGGTTCTCTACAAAATCAGCAATGAACTTATCGCCTTTGGCAGGGTTGTAAGCCAATAAGAGGCTGTCGGCTTTGTCATCTTCCGCAGTCCGTTCCTTACTAGGTACAGTATGGGTTGCGTTTTTCTTTGAATTGGAGCAGGCAAAAAACAAAAAAGTGGCCATTGAAGCCACGGCTAAAATATTACGATAAGTCATGAATAATAAAATACTTTTAAACGCCCGAAAAATAAGGAATATTAAGGCTTTAAACGCAAAAGAGTTTTAAACATTGTTAATTAGGAGCTTTGTTTTCAGAATGTTTTATTTTTTAGCTGATGTAATCCTGTAGATCCTTTTTTTGTAGTGCATTTAGAAACAGAAATGAGAGCTGCAGGATGGATTTATTGCTTTTTTTGAACTGTATTAAACATCTGACAATAATGCCCAATTTAAAAGTATAAAAAGCCTAAATTTGCGAAATAAAATATTTAACACTATGAATTTTAGAACCGAACACGATACCATGGGTGAAGTGCAGGTACCTGCCGATAAATACTGGGGGGCTCAGACTGAACGTTCACGTAATAATTTTAAAATAGGGCCTGAGGCATCTATGCCAAAGGAAATTATACATGCTTTTGGTTACCTTAAAAAAGCAGCGGCCTTAGCGAATACAGAATTAGGTGTATTGACTTCCGAAAAAGCAGATTTAATTGCAAAAGCTTGTGATGAAGTGATCGCAGGTACTTTAGATGAACAATTTCCTTTAGTGATCTGGCAGACGGGTTCGGGAACGCAAAGTAACATGAACGCAAATGAAGTGATTGCTTACCGTGCCCATGTTTTAAATGGTGGTGATCTTGCTGATGAAAAAAAGGTATTACATCCGAACGATGATGTAAATAAATCGCAATCATCCAATGATACTTACCCAACTGCAATGCACATTGCTGCTTACAAACAAGCGGTAGAAATTACCATTCCGGGCTTGGAGAAATTACGTAATACTTTAGAAAAGAAGGTAGCGGAATTCAGTACGATTGTTAAAACAGGACGTACCCATTTTATGGATGCAACCCCACTTACTTTAGGTCAGGAATTTTCCGGATATGTTCAGCAAATTGACAATAGCATCAGAGCGATTAAAAATGCACTGGTTATGATCAGTGAACTGGCTCTTGGTGGTACTGCAGTAGGTACGGGCTTAAATACGCCAAAAGGGTACGATGTGCTTGTGGCTCAAAAAATTGCAGAATTAACAGGCCTTCCTTTTGTAACGGCTCCAAATAAATTTGAGGCGCTTGCAGCGCATGATGCGATGGTCGAATTGTCTGCCGCATATAAACGTACCGCAGTTTCTCTGATGAAAGTGGCCAATGATGTAAGAATGTTAAGCTCCGGACCTCGTTGTGGAATCGGTGAAATCATCATTCCTGACAATGAGCCGGGATCTTCTATCATGCCAGGTAAAGTTAATCCGACACAACCGGAAGCATTGACTATGGTGTGTGCACAGGTAATGGGTAATGATGTTACTGTTGGAATCGGTGGAAGCAATGGTCATTTTGAACTGAACGTTTTCAAACCTGTAATCGCAGCAAATGTATTACAGTCGGGCCGCCTGATAGGGGATGCATGTGTATCATTTAATGATAAGTGTGCTGAAGGTATCTTGCCTAACCTTCCTGAAATTAAGAAACATTTAGAAAACTCTCTGATGTTGGTAACGGCATTGAATCCTCACGTAGGTTACGAGAACGCAGCAAAAATTGCAAAAAAAGCACATAAAGAAAACAAAACATTACGAGCAGCAGCAGTTGAGCTTGGTTTACTGACTGGCGAGCAGTTTGATGAATGGGTTCGTCCGGAAGATATGGTCGGAAGTTTAAAATAATTTATAAAAATACCCCGATATGTGGAGATCGATAAGTTCCCTTTTGCTCATTTCAGGACTGTTCGCTTCGTGCAGCAGGTTGCCTAATGTACAAGGGAAAGGTGAGGCTTTTTTGCAGGGTGTTTGGAATCAGGATAGTATCCCCAATGCCGGGAAGTTACTGAATTATACGCAGCATAAATTTAAGTTTACCTGCGATTCATTCTATGTAGACTTAACGACGCATTCTAAAGTAAACTACTATCCTGATTCCTGTTTTAACAAAGGCGTTTGGAAAGAATATGCCAAAGGGGTCTATGAGGTTCGTAATGACAGCCTGATCCTGGAGGGTACCTATACCAAAGCGAATTATAAACAAAAAATTTCCGGTTGTTATCAGATTGGGAGATATATCAAAAGCTTTTATATCAAGTCCTTTGAGCCCAATAAGCTATTCCTTCAAAGTGCAAGTGACCAAAGAGAGTGCAACCTGGTTTTGAAAGAGAAAATTATTTGTAAACCCAAAGCGCTATAAACCTTTTAAAATACGTTCTTATGAAAATCAAATCGATCAACAAATCAATGAGGGTTGCCTTAACCGTTGCGGTAATGGCTTACCTTCCGCTAAATGCCAGTGCATGGGGAATGCTTGGCCACAGAATCGTTGGACAGGTTGCTGAGGCACACCTTACGGGCAGGGCACTTAAGGGTGTCAAAGGAGTTTTAGGGACAGAAAGCCTGGCTATGGCGAGTACCTGGGGCGATTTTATTAAATCTGATACCGCTTATAATTATCTGTATAACTGGCATTTTGTAAACCTTCCTGCTGATCTTGACAAACAAGGTGTTTTCAATTTCCTGGATACTGACCATGGTCCAAATGTTTACAACAAGATTCCTGAAATGGTATCTGTGCTGAAAAATCCTCAAAGTACCGCAGATCAGAAAAGACTGGCTATGCGTATGCTTGTCCATTTGGTTGGCGATTTAAATCAGCCAATGCATACTGCACGCAAAGAAGACCTGGGTGGAAACAAAGTATATGTGACCTGGTTCGGGGAAAAATCTAACCTGCATAAAGTTTGGGACGAAGGTCTGATTGATTACCAGCAATTGAGTTATACGGAATATACGGCTGCCATTAACCATCCTTCTGAAATTCAACTGACCGAATGGAAGAGCAGCTCTTTAAAAGATTATGTTTATGGTTCCTACGAAGCCTGCAATAAAATATATGCGAGTACGAAGCCGGAAGATAAACTGAGCTATAAGTACAATTTTGACTTTCTGGAGCTTTTGAACACTCAATTGTTAAAAGGTGGAGTATGTCTTGCAAATATTCTTAACGACATCTATAAATAGTATAAATGAAAATTCTAATGGTTTGTTTGGGCAATATCTGCCGCTCTCCCTTAGCAGAAGGGATTATGCGTCATTTAGTCGATGAACAGGAACTAGGCTGGGAGATCGCCTCTGCCGGTACAGGAGACTGGCATGTGAATGAGCCTGCCGATAAAAGAAGTATTTCTGTTGCCCGAAGATTTGGTTATGACATCTCTAAGCAAAGAGCCAGACATTTTAACAAAAATCACTTTGATGAATTTGACCTGATTCTGGTGATGGATCAGAATAATTTGAAAGATGTACTCAAGCTGGCTGGAGAAGAGGAACACCGCGAGAAGGTGTCGCTATTCCTGCCAGATGATCTTGAAGTCGCTGATCCTTATTTTGATGAAAGACTTTTTGAGCCGGTATTTCTACAAATTGAAGAGCGCTGTAAACAACTAATCGAAGAGATCAAAGCCAATAATTAAAAGAAGAAAAATGTCCACGCAATCACCCAAATTATTTATGTTGATGCTCGGTTGTACACCACCGCCCCGTCGTATTGAACAACACGATATGTTTTTTTCTATCGCGGATTCACTAAAGGACTTGAAACAGGAAATTCTTGATTTCTGGCCTGAGGCGGGAGAGAAAATCCATGTAGATGCCTGGCGTGAAGTGACCGAGGTAGATGGTTATCAAATACAGGTGGTGGCTAAAGGAAGCATTCCGAATCAAACAAACAATTTGTTCTTTATGAATCTCGGAGGTTATAAGCCCGGAGAGTTTGATGAACCGCATTATAAAATGCTGATTGTTGCTGAAGACAAAGCTTCAGCTATTCAGCAGGCAAAGCAGACGGCATTTTATAAACATACCGGTTTTGAAGGAGCAGCCTCTCACATTGATGATAAATATGGAGTAGATGTGGATGACGCTTTTGAAATTGTTGATGTCCTTTCTGAAGAACTGAAACTTCAATATGACCTGAAGATTGAGCTTGCCGAAGGACAGCAGAAAGATGAAATCAATCTTGGTTATCTGAAATTTAGCAAAATATAAGACGCTAAAAAAGAGGAATTACTTTTCATTCCCGAACCTTTGCTGAAGCGCAAATCTTCGGATGTATTCAAAGAAACTCTTCTTTTTTTTAAATCCTGCACGTTTATACCTCCTGTAAGAGCGGTACGAATGTGCAGGATTTTTAGTTTGATCATTCCTGTGACTGACTCGACGAGCGGTTTTTATTTAGTCCCCAATTTCTAAAAAAAAGAAGCCGTTCTAAGAAAAGGCATAGGAATTTCGCCCCCTTCGGGTCAAAGGTTCCAGCCTTTGAATAGTAGTGGCTTCTTTTTTAAGTATAACTTTTATAAAATGAAATGCNNGCATTTCATTTTATAAAAGTCTTCTTATTACATTCCGAATTCTTTATCCAGATAGTCGGAGACTTTAATGATCGCCTGGTCTATAGTGTCACTTAAAATGGTAATAAATGAACCTGAGCGGGCAGTAGCAATAATATATTTAAGACAATCATCGCCGCTATTGTTAATGATGATGTCCATATCCGGATTAATCTCGCGAATAGCTCCAATCTGTAAGTCAATTAGCTCTTGTTGGTTTCGGCCACGCAGGTACTTCTCCTGACAAATAATGATCTTGTTGAACATTTGGGCAGCAATTTTTGCAGTCTCCCTGATGTCTGAATCCCTTCTGTCGCCGGTGGCAGAAATGACACCAACATGTTCTGTTGCCTCAATGGTCTTTAAATACGACTTAATGCCACTATATCCATCAGGATTATGAGCAAAGTCGACCATGATTTGGAATTCCTTGAATTTAAAGGTGTTCATCCTGCCAGGTGTCTGTGCTGCGGAAGGAATAAATGTTTCTAAAGACATACGGATGTCTTCAATCTTATAACCCCAAAGGAAGGTCGCAAGTGTTGCTGCCAGCACATTTTGAATCATAAAATCAACACTGCCACCAAAGGTCAGTGGAACATGGGTTACTTTCTCTACCCTGATTTTCCAGTCGCCTTTTTTGATCGTGATATATCCGTTTTCATAGATGGCAGCTATTCCTCCTTTTTTACAATGCTCCACAATCACGGGATTGTTTTCATCCATACTGAAGTAGGCAATATTACAATCGGCATTGGCTGCAATTTTAATGCAGTATTTGTTATCTGCGTTTAAAACACCCCAGCCACTTCTTTTCACCGCACCAATAACCACTCCTTTTACCCTGGCAAGATCGTCAAGCGTATGGATGTCGGAGATGCCTAAATGGTCGGCCTGAATATTAGTAATGACGCCTATATCACACCTGTTGAAGCCCAGTCCTGCCCTCAGGATTCCACCTCTTGCGGTTTCCAGAACGGCAAATTCTACCGTTGGATCTCTGAGTATGAATTCTGAACTCACCGGACCTGTGGTATCACCTTTCATTAGCATGGTATTTTGCACATAGATTCCATCTGATGTGGTAAAACCAACCCTGGTTCCGTTACTTTTAACAATATGGGCAATTAGCCTCGTGGTGGTGGTTTTTCCATTGGTTCCGGTTACGGCGATAATTGGAATTATCGCTGATTTTCCAGGAGGGTAAAGCATATCAATTACCGGAGCAGCAACGTTTCTTGGGAGACCTTCACTTGGGGCAAGGTGCATTCTGAAACCAGGAGCTGCATTTACTTCCAGTACTACACCTCCATTTTCAGTTAGCGGCTGCGTCAGATTTTCTGCCATGATATCAATCCCACAGATGTCCAGTCCGATGACTCTGGAGATCCGTTCACTGATAAATACATTTTGTGGATGGACAAGATCAGTTACATCAATAGAGGTTCCTCCTGTACTTAAGTTCGCGGTAGATTTCAGGTAAACAATCTCTCCCTGTGAAGGAATCGTTTCCAGTGTATATTCCTTTTTTGCCAGGAGATCCAGCGTATCGCGGTCTACGGTGATTTCCGTCAATACGTTCTCATGGCCATAGCCACGTCTTGGATCTGTATTTTCTCTATCAATGAGTTGCTGGATCGTTAGCTGACCATTTCCCGTCACATGTGCAGGAACACGAAGCGCTGCAGCAACCATTTTATGATCAATTACCAGAATTCTAAAATCATAGCCGTTAATGAAGCGTTCGATGATGACCTTCCGGGAATAGTTCTGTGCGTATTCAAAGGCTTCTTTGGCTGCTTCATCAGTTTTTACATTGATAGTTGCCCCTTTACCATGATTTCCATCAAGAGGCTTGAATACCAGTGGATATCCTACTTTTCTAATGGCATCGGCCAGGTCATTAGGATCCGATATGGTTACGCCTTTTGCAACGGGGATAGCAGAGTCCTGCAGGAGTCTCTTGGTTTCATCCTTATTACAGGCAATGTCAACTGCGATTGAATTTGTCTTCTCGGTCATCGTTGCACGGAAACGGACCTGATTCTTTCCATATCCCAGTTGTACCAGCGAACTCTTGTTCAATCTGATCCATGGGATTTGTCTCGATATGGCTTCATTGACGATAGAACCTGTACTTGGTCCAAGGCGTTCCAGTTCCCTTAGCTCGCGCATGCGGTGAATATCGTGTTCCAGGTCGTAATCCGTTCCATTGATGAGTGCTTCTGCAATTCTTACCGACGCTTCGGCGGCATATAGACCTGCTTTTTCTTCCAGATAGCTAAATACAACATTGTAAATTCCGTCCGTTTTCGTTTGTCTGGTCCTGCCAAAGCCGGTATCCATTCCTGCAAGGGTTTGAATTTCCAATGCAATATGTTCGATTACATGTCCCATCCAGGTACCTTCCTGAATCCTCATCAGGAATCCTCCAGGTGCACCTTTTGAACAACGATGTGTATATAGACTTGGTATTAGTTTTTCAATCCTTTCTGCAAATCCATCAATTACATTGGTTGGGTTTTGCTCCATCTCCTCCAGGTCAAGGCGCATTTGAATTAACTTTTTTCTGTTTATAGACCATATATTTGGTCCGCGTAGCACCTGTATGCCTAATATTTTCATTCTAGATTGGTTGTTTTGTGTTGGTAGTGACCATATTACGGGAACTGTTAGTAGCTAATTTGATAAGGTCAATGGAGAGATTAAAGTATAAATATTTTTCGAAAGTTCCACTATTGGCCCGTTAAATGTTAGGAATATATTTTAAGCAAGGGATTGAGGGGGAATAACTCTGCAGGAAATTGTTAATAAGGGTATAATATTGATAAATAATTCCTTGATATTAGGCTAATGCATATATATTTGGAATTATAGGAAATGTAAAGATTTAAGATGACTCCAAAGGGTAAACTAATAATTATAGGTGGTGCAATTAATACAGGAAGTTTCACAGAGACAACTTTCGGATTGCCCCAGAATATGAACTTTTTTGAAAGAGGTATTTTAAAGAAAATTACAACAGAATCATTAAAGGGAACGACATCTCGTTTCGAGATCATTACTACAGCTTCCCTGGTTCCGGAAAGGGTTGGAGAAGAATATATCAAAGCGTTCGGACAGCTGGATGTCCACGATGTAGGCGTTTTAAATATCAATAGCCGTGAGCAGGCAAATTCTGAAGAAAACAGCGATCGTGTAAAGGCGGCAGATGTCATCATTTTTACCGGAGGTGATCAATTGCGCTTGTCGTCCATATTTGGTGGTACTGCTATTCATCAGATTCTTTTAGATAAATACCAGGATGAACCGGTCGTGATTGCCGGGACTTCTGCCGGGGCTGCGGCTAGTTCTAAAAATATGATCTATCAGGGAAGCAGTAAGGATGCTTTGCTGAAGGGAGAAGTTAAAATTACCGGCGGACTGGGTTTTATCGATGGCGTGATCGTCGATACCCATTTTGTACAGCGTGGAAGGATAGGCAGACTTTTGTATGCTACGGCAAGTAATCCCGGAATTCTTGGGATTGGACTTGGAGAAGATACGGGCTTATACATTTCGAATGGTAACATTATGGAAGCCATAGGCTCCGGGATGGTTATCCTGGTGGATGGCAGAAATATGGCTGATACGAACCTTACTGATGTGGATATGGGGCAACCTGTTTCAATTAACAATATGACCGTTCATGTGATGTGTGATGGAGATATTTATGACCTTACGGCACATAAACTAACCATACATCACCCAAAGGTTGTTCCAATAGATTAAATCAATGAAAATAATCATTCACGGTGGATTTTTTAGTGAGTCTGGAACCAATCAGGAGACTAAAAAAGCAAAACAAGATGCCTTATCGGCAATTGTGAGTCAATCTCATACCTATTTACAGTCGCATACTGCGTTAGAAACTGTTATTTATGCAGTTAGCCTGCTGGAAGATAACGAATTATTTAACGCCGGACTGGGATCTCAGATTCAAAGTGATGGGAAGGTGCGGTTAAGTGCTTCATTAATGGATGGTAAAAGTCAGAAATTTAGTGGTGTAATCAATATTGAAAATGTCAGAAACCCAATTCAGGTTGCTAAACAGTTGCTGAACTATGATGATAAAGTTCTTAGTGGAGGCGGGGCTCTGGATTTTGCGCGTGATCATGGTTTTGATTTTTTTGACTCCGTTATTCCTCAGAGACAGCAGGAATATGAACAAAAATTGGCTCAATCCACAAGAATAGGTACTGTTGGCTGTGTTGCACTGGATGCAGATGGAAACCTGGCTGCAGCGACTTCTACAGGAGGGAAAGGGTTTGAAATTCCCTGCCGCGTGAGTGATTCGGCTACTGTTGCGGGAAATTTTGCAAACGAATATGCGGGCATTTCCTGTACGGGGGTTGGCGAAGATATTGTAAGTACAGCGCTTGCGGCAAAGATTGTAACCCGGGTTACGGATGGATTTACCTTGAAAGAGGCAAGTGACAAGTCCTTTGCTGAATTAAAAACTTTTGACGGTTTTGCAGGAATAATCGGAATCTCCTCCAAGGGAGAGGTGTATCATACTGACTCCCATCCTTATATGGTTTGGGCTGCTTTTGACGGTAGTTTACAGGTGTTTAACTAAATTTGTTATATCTTTATCGGATGAACAAAATTTGTTTAGTAATCATTTGCCTGTTGTTTTCAGGGAGGGCAATGACACAAACCAATACTTTTCTACCACAAGAGCCTCCGGTGACCAGCGGAGCGATAAATATTGTGACTTCCAGTCTGGAAGAAGCAGATGGAAATACCTATTTCGCGGAGGCTGTAAAAAATGAAAAAAGGGGCGATTTGAATGATGCCCTCACTTTATTTGGCAAAGCAGCGTTCGAATATAACAGCTCCAAACTTTTTGTTCGCTATGGGGAAGCCCTGTTAAGGTTAGGAAATGTTCATTTTCTGATGAGCCATTATGGAGAAGCTGAACAGGTAATCCTGAATGTTGCATTAAAGAACTATTCCCGTATTGGAAGTAAAACAGGGCAAATGGAATCTTACTATCAATTGGGAAGAATTTATTTTGCAGCAAATAAACTGACACAGTCCTTATGGTTTTACACACAACAGGGAATTCTTGCGAAGCAGGTGAATAACAATAATGCTTATATTGAATCCGTTCTCGGGATTGCTCAGGTGAAAATCAAGAAAAAAGAATACACCCTGGCTTTAAGGGATATCAACAGAGCTGAATTATTGGCCAAATCCTCAAATACGAACCAATTTAAAAGTAAGATTAAGGAAGTGAAATCCTTAATCCCTTCTAAACTAACGGTTAAGAAGTCTTAAGTCAGGACTTTAAAATTATCCGGTACCTGGTGTTTTTTGTATAGAATTTTTAATTACTTTTGATAAGTTTACAGAAAAGAGACGGTAATATTACTGTCTCTTTTCTGTTTATTAATGATATTGGTATCATATTAGTTGTGCATTATAAAATGGATTTTAAATTATTCAAAGAGATGTTAAAAAGAACATTACTGGTGGCCTTTACTGCGGCTGTACTTGCGTGCCAGGCTTCCCCAAAGCCACAACAATTAGTGAAGGGGGTAAGCAATATTGTGCCGGACGAGAGACAGGCTCTGGTAGTTAAAGAGGTTGTGGGACTAATCGAAAATTACAATTACAAAAAGATAAAACTCAATGACTCTATTTCTTCATTAATCCTCGATAAATACATCAAGGACCTGGATCCTTACAAGTACTATTTTCTGGCTTCTGATATTAAAGATTTTGAGCAATTTAGAAATTCATTGGATGATGACTTCAGAAATGGTGATCTAAGTGCGCCTTTCTATATTTTTAATGTATATCTAAAACGATATAATGAATGGCTTACTTATACACTTTCACAGGTAAAAAACAAGTATGATTTTACTCAGGATGACACTTATGTGTTTGACAGGGAAAAAATGCCATGGATTACCTCTGTTGCAGGACTGAATGATGTCTGGAAAAAGAAAGTGAAATATGATCTTGTAAACCTGAAAATTGCAGGATCAACTCCGGCAAAAAATATAGAAACGCTGACTAAAAGATATGAAAGTCTAAAGTCGCAGGCATCAAAGGTAAACAACCAGGATGTATTTCAGACGATTATGGATGCTTTTACAGAAACCATCGATCCCCATACCAATTATTTTAACCCGGCAAATGCGCAGCAATTCAATGAAGATATGGCACGTTCATTTGAGGGAATCGGTGCAAGACTGAGACAGGATAATGATATTCTTAAAATTGAAGAAATTATTCCGGGTGGACCAGCTTTCAAAAGCAAGCTCTTAAGTGCCGGCGACAGAATCGTAGGCGTAGCACAAGGAGCAGGTGAATTTGAAGATATCATTGGATGGAGAATCGACAATTCTGTTGCTAAAATAAAAGGACCTAAAGGAACTAAGGTAAGGTTGAAAATCATCCCTGTAGGGCGTGAATTGTCTTCTAAGCCTGTCATCATCGAGTTGACAAGAGAAAGAATCGTGATGGAAGACCAATCGGCCAAAAAGACGGTAAAAACAATTCAGTCGGATGGTAAATCTTATAAAATTGGAATCATCAGGGTGCCTGCTTTTTATGCAGATTTTAAAGCAGCCAATGCAGGTGATCCGAATTATAAAAGCACAACCCGTGATGTGAAGCTATTGATCGATACCTTAAAGAATAAAGATAAAGTAGATGCGATTGTAATGGACTTACGTGCCAATGGTGGTGGTTCATTGGTAGAGGCAATTGATCTGACGGGTTTGTTCATTGATAAAGGACCGGTCGTACAGGTAAAAGACATTAAGAATAGTGTTGAGGTGAGTGAGGATACCAATGCGGGCGTTGCCTGGAGTGGACCGTTTGGAGTGATGGTAGATCGTCTGAGTGCTTCTGCCTCCGAGATCTTTGCAGGTGCTATTCAGGATTATGGAAGAGGAATAATCATGGGAACACAAACTTATGGTAAAGGAACAGTGCAGTCCTCAATTGACCTGAACAGACTGGTAAACCCATCGATTTTGCAAAGAATAGCTGCTTTAGTCAGCAAGGATAAAGCTGCGGTGAAAACGGTTAATGGTAAAGATGCTGCACCAGTTCAACTGGGCCAGATCAATTTGACTATGGCTAAATTTTATCGTGTAACAGGCAGCAGTACCCAACATAAAGGAGTAATGCCTGACATTCAGTTTCCTTCGCTTTACCCTTTGAACAAAATTGGAGAGGATACTGAACCTTCTGCTTTACCTTGGGACGAAGTACAAAGGTCTAATTTCAAAGCAGTAGCAGATCTGAATCCATTGAAACCGGAATTGATAAAACTTCACCAGGCAAGAATGGCGAATTCATTGGATTATAAAACATTGGAACAGGATATTGCTGATGTCAAAAAACGTGAAGGAGAAGTATCCGTAACGTTAAATGAAACAAAGCTGAAAGCAGAACGTGATAGCCTGGAGACGAAATCTCTTGCCAGAATCAATCAGCTAAGAGTAGCTAAAGGCTTGGCTCCGGTTAAAAAAGGAGATAAAATCAAGAAAGAAGAAAACTTTGATTTCATTGAAGATGAAAGCCTACAGATAATGGCAGATTTTATGAGATTTACCAATCCAAATAAAGCAGAATTGGTGAAAGTGAAAGGCGGATTTAACTAGGTAAATTCGAGACTGAGCAGAAGTTCAGACATAAAAAAAGAGTTCANNTGAACTCTTTTTTTATGTCTTTATTATTTGCCTATTTTGCAGGCTTATCATCCCGGTTCTTCTGGATTTGCATGGCCATCATTTCCTTCATGGTCTTATTCATTCCTTCTGTAGAACCGTCAAGGAATACCACATTTCCATCGCTGTTCTCTGCAAAATGTTTGATAGATTCTGTCCACATGGTGAAGAGGATCACGGATATATCAAGGTTGGCTTCTTCCATTTCCTGTGCTGCTTTAGTCATACCGTGTGCAACTTCTGCGCGGAATAAGGCAATACCTTGTCCGCGTAGCTGGGCCGCTTCTCTTTCTGCAGCAGCGGCAATTTTAATGGCATTACCATCTGCTTCCGCTCCTTTTGTTTTGGTGATTAGCAAAGCCTGACCTTCATTCTCTGCTGCGGCTTTTAAATTGTTGGAGGCTACGACTCTACTCATGGAACGCATGATTTCCTCATCGAAGGTGATATCGTTCAACTGTAAGTCCTGTAGGTGATAACCCCAGCTTTCCAGTACCTGGTCAATCTGATGTTTTACATGGTCAACGATTTCATTCCGTTGTGCCAAAACATTGGCCTGACGTTGAGTGGCTACATATGCCCGGATCGATCCTTCAATCGTACGGATCAGCGCCTGCATCAGGTTGGTAGAGTCCACAAACTTAAAGGCTACATTCTTAATGGTTTCTTCATCATGATTAAGCACTGAATAAAGCAGCATAGCCTTGAAATAGACGTTTGCCTGATCCTGTGTCACCGCCTGGAAAGAAAGTTCAACAGAGCGGTTCTGAATCGAAATTCTGGAATGAATGTTTTCAACCAAAGGGATTTTTAAACTGAGCCCTGGTCTTAGCAGGCGTCGGTATTTACCAAAAATGGTGATCACGGCGATGGTTCCTTGTTTTACTGTAACAAAAGAACTGACCAGAACAACCAGTACGATGAATACGAAAATGTAAGATGTATAGTCCATAAGTATGTGTTTTTAATTAAAAAATAACTTCTTCAAGATACGAAGAATTCCTGCCTTATCGTGAAGACAGGATTATTTTATAAGAACGATAAAGATTGAGAATAGAGATGGGGCATAGATTTTGCATAGCTGAGTTGAACTTAAACTAAGATATAATGAATGTTAAACGCACTTTTGGAACTATTCTAACTATTTTAGGAATTATAGGCCTGATTTACGCAGGTTATGGATTTATTAAACACAGCCTGCAAGCCAGGGAGCTGATTGTAGCAGCTATTATTGGTCTGATTTTCTTTGTTTCAGGAATCGGACTGATAAAAAATACAAAAGACGAGGCTTAATTACTTTTCAATTGAATATGGCCGTTTTCTGAGAAATCAAGGCGGTGACCTGGAAAATCTGTATCTGTAAGGAATTTTATTTTTTTGAATGCACCGTAATTCTCATCCAGAGTCAGACGTGTTGATTTATCCTGTTTTACGGATACGACATCTGCATAGAGAAAATCTCCTTTGCCATTGAGCTTAATCTGCATCAGTGGGGCAATTCCATTAGGACCTTTTAAGCTGAACATTCCATAAGTGCAGAAGTTACCGAGGCTGTAGGCAATAAATTTATTTTTATAAACTTCTACGGCTCTGGTTACATGAGGGCCGTGTCCAATCACGATATCTGCTCCGGCATCAATTACTGAATGGGCAAATTTGTAGACGTTTCCTCTGTTTTCTTTATAAAATATTTCATTCTTTCGGGGCACATGCTCAAATTTTGCGCCCTCGCTACCACCATGAAAGGAAACAATCACGATATCTACCTGTTTTTTTAATCTTGCTACTAATTCTTTAGCACTGTCGATCTTATTGATAGAAACGGTATTTTCATTCGGTGCAAAAGCACAGAATGCATATTTCACACTGTCTTTTTCAAAAATTTTAAAGGGGTGGGATTGAAGACCTGCGTAATTAATCTGAAGAGAATCCAGGATTTCCGTGGTTCTTGTCCGGCCCTTTTTGCCGAAATCGCCCACATGATTGTTGGCGACACTGAAGAGGTTAAATCCTGCTTTTTTGAAGATACCGGCATATCGTTCCGGCATTCTGAAAGCGAAGCAGCTGTTGCTGTTAGGATCACTGCATTTGGTGGATTTCCCATTGTCGAGTAAACAGCCCTCCAGATTTCCGAAAATGATGTCTCCTTTTAGAAAGTTATCTACTTCTTTAAAACTGTTGATCGCGTCATCGGCAGGAAGGTTGGCTTTGTCGGGGAAAGCCGAGCCCAACATCATATCGCCGACAGCTGTAATGGAAATCGTATCTGTAGTGGAAAGCGTATCTTTTTTTAGCGTTTGCCTGGTCGTATCTGATTTGAGTTGTTGAGGCACACTGGCGCTGTTTCCCTGGCAGCTGAACATAAATATAACGGAAGAAAGAGCAATGGCAATGGTGTTTGAGAATTTCATTTGTTTAGAGGTAGTGTTTTGTCATAAAAAAAGTCCTCCCAAAAATTAGGAGGACTCAATATATTTTTAGTTTGCTGAGGCTTATTCCTCAATCAGGTCATTTTTTACAGGATCGAGAATTCTGCCACCTTTGTAAAAATACCGGGAATAATAAGGTTCGTTTAAATTGCTGATCACGACTCCACGACTGGAGGATGCATGAGCGAAGCGGTTGTCTCCAAGATAAATGCCGATATGCGTAATGCTGCGGCTTTTGATCTTAAAGAATACCAGATCTCCTTCTTTTAATTCATCTTTTGGCAATGGGTCTACCATGCTAAAGATGTCACGGGAATTGCGGAGTATCGTGGTGTTGAAAACTTTATCGTAAATCGCTTTTGTGAAAGCGGAACAATCAATGCCTCTCTTGGTATTTCCTCCAAAACGGTAAGGAGTTCCAATCCATTCATAAATGAACTTGTAGAGTTTGATGTTAGAGGTCGCATCTACTGCAACACCCATTACCTGAGAAAAATATTGTGAAGCTAGATTATCAGGATCTTCTAATTTATTGGTTTCTTTTGTTTTTGTCTGTGCGTGAACGGCAGAAAGGCTGCACGAGACAATGAGGGTAGAAAACAAAAATTTTTTTATCATACCATTAAGTTTGGGTAATAGACACTTACACTTAAACGTACACCACTTGGGGCTTATTGTCCGGTGCCAAAACTATGTATTTTACAAATGTGATCCAAATGTAAAATGTTTAAATCTAAAAGTTATCCACATTTTATGTAACCTTAGTGTTCATTTTACATGTATTTCTTCTATATGTTGCAATAAAAAAGTAGATTTGCTCTTGTAAATAAAAACCAATACCCAAAAATGAGTGCAGTAGAAATTAATAAAGATACCTATCTGAAGTGGTTTGAGTCGATGTTGCTGATGCGCAAGTTCGAAGAGAAAACAGGTCAATTGTACGGACAACAGAAAATCCGTGGTTTTTGTCACCTATACATAGGTCAGGAAGCTGTGGTAGCAGGAGCTATTTCGGCACTACAACCAGAAGATTCTATGATCACTGCCTACCGCGATCATGCACATGCTTTAGCAAAAGGTGTGAGTGCAAACAGCATTATGGCAGAGATGTATGGTAAAGCTACCGGATGTTCTAAAGGAAAAGGTGGTTCTATGCACATGTTTAGCAAAGAACATAACTTTTACGGTGGACACGGTATCGTTGGTGGACAGATTCCATTAGGAGCAGGTATCGCTTTCGCTGAGAAATATAAAGGCACTAAAAATGTAAACGTTTGTTACATGGGTGATGGAGCAGTTCGTCAAGGTGCTTTAAACGAAGCCTTCAATATGGCGATGTTATGGAAACTACCTGTCATCTTTGTTTGTGAGAATAATGGTTATGCAATGGGAACCTCTGTAGAGCGTACCACTAACATGACTGATATATATAAAATAGGTTTAGGTTTTGATATGCCTTGTGCACCGGTAGACGGAATGGATCCTGTAGCAGTTCACACTGCAATGGACGAAGCTGCTCAACGTGCAAGAAACGGTGACGGACCAACCTTCCTGGAAATCAGAACTTACCGTTACCGCGGTCACTCGATGTCTGATCCTGCGAAATATCGTTCTAAAGACGAATTGGAATCTTACAAAACCAAAGATCCTATTGAAGCCGTAAGAGAAACAATCCTTCAGGAAAAATATGCTGATCAGGCATGGATTGAAGAGATTGAAGCTAAAGTGAAACAAATTGTTGATGATGCTGTTAAATTTGCGGAAGAGTCACCTTGGCCGGAAGAATCAGAATTATATCAAGATGTTTATGTACAACAGGATTATCCTTACGTACTAGATTAATTTAGAACGCATTTCATTTAATAATATAGAATGGCTGAAATAGTTAGAATGCCCAAAATGAGCGATACCATGACCGAAGGTGTAATGGCGAAGTGGCATAAAAAAGTTGGCGATAAAGTTAAAAGTGGCGATGTAATGGCCGAAGTGGAAACCGATAAGGCAACCATGGATTTAGAGTCATATTGGGACGGTACCGTATTATACATTGGTGTAGAAGAAGGTAAAGCTGTTCCTGTTGACGCGGTTATTGCAGTCATAGGTAAAGAAGGTGAAGATTACAAAGCAGCTTTAGACGCTGAAGGTGCTGCGGCGCCATCGGCAGAAGCAAAACCGGCAGCAGATGCTGCTCCGGCTGAAAAACCTGCTGAAGATAAAAAAGAAGCACCTGCTGCGGCAGGAATCACGGATGCAGATTTAGAAAAAATGGGCGTTACTGTGGTGAGAATGCCTTTGCTGAGTGATACGATGACTGAAGGCGTAATTGCTGAATGGCATAAAAAAGTTGGTGATAAAATTAAAAACGACGATATCCTTGCTGACGTAGAAACCGATAAAGCAACTATGGAAGTAATGGGATATGCAGACGGAACATTATTACATATTGGTGTAGAAAAAGGTGCAGCAGCTAAAGTGAATGGTATCATTGCTATCGTTGGTCCTGAAGGGACAGACATCAGTGGAATCCTTGCACAAGGCGATGCTCCGGCAAAACCTGCAGCAGATAAAAAAGCAGATGCTCCGGTAGCAGAAAGCACTTCGTCTGTAGCAGCAGAAGCAGCACCTGCTGAAGGCTCAGATCGCGTAAAAGCCTCTCCTTTAGCAAAGAGAATTGCGAAAGACAAAGGTATTGATCTTGCTCAGGTGGCAGGTAGTGCTGATGGTGGACGTATCATCAAGAAAGATATTGAGAACTTCAAGCCTGCAGCAGCAGTGGCGGCTACACCGGCAGCTACAACTTCAGCAGCTCCTGCGGAGAAACAAGCTCAGGTAAGTATTCCTGTATTTGTCGGCGAAGAAAAATATACAGAGAAACCGGTTACCCAGATGCGTAAAGTAATTGCTAAACGGTTATCTGAAAGCTTATTCACAGCACCGCATTTCTATTTAACGATGTCTATTGATATGGATGGTGCAATTGCTGCCCGTACTAAAATCAATGAATATGCGCCTGTTAAAATCTCTTTCAACGATATGGTGTTAAAAGCAGTAGCAATTGCTTTAAAACAACACCCTAATGTAAACTCTTCATGGTTAGGTGATAAGATCCGTTACAATGAGCATGTGAACATTGGTGTGGCTGTAGCTGTAGAAGACGGTTTATTGGTTCCTGTAGTTCGTTTTGCAGATGGTAAATCATTGTCTCATATCTCGGCAGAAGTTAAAGACTTTGCGCAGCGTGCTAAAGCAAAGAAATTACAACCTGCAGATTGGGAAGGTTCAACATTCACCATTTCTAACTTAGGAATGTTCGGAATTGATGAATTTACAGCAATCATTAACCCACCTGATGCCTGTATTCTTGCCATCGGAGGAATCTCTCAGGTTCCTGTGGTTAAAAACGGTGCAGTAGTTCCTGGTAACGTAATGAAAGTAACTTTAAGCTGCGATCACCGCGTAGTGGATGGTGCAACAGGGTCTGCTTTCTTACAGACGCTAAAAGCATTGTTAGAAGAACCAGTAAGGTTATTGGTTTAAAATATTTAAATAATCTGAAAAGCTGCTTCGGCAGCTTTTTTTATGCCTGTTACTTTTTGTACTTTTGTCGCTATGTCGAATATTAAACCTTCTCTAGTTAAAGGAACCCGTGATTTTTCACCTCAGGAAATGGTCAAACGCAATCATATTTTTGATACCATTAAAACGGTATTTAAAAAATACGGATATGCGGAAATACAAACGCCAACGATGGAAAACCTGAGTACCTTAACAGGTAAATACGGAGATGAAGGAGATAAGCTGATCTTTAAGATTTTAAACAGCGGAGATTTTCTTTCTAAAGCGAATCCGGAATTACTGGCCAACGCCAACTCTCAAAAACTGATTTCATCCATCAGTGAGAAAGCATTGAGATATGATTTAACAGTGCCTTTTGCCCGTTATGTGGTGATGCATCAGAACGACATTTCTCTGCCTTTTAAGCGCTTTCAGGTTCAGCCGGTATGGAGAGCTGACCGACCACAGAAAGGGCGTTACAGAGAGTTCTATCAGTGTGATGTGGATGTTGTAGGATCAGATAGCTTATTAAATGAAGCGGAATTTGTATTAATCTACCAGGAAGCCCTGAGCAATCTTGGTCTGAAAGATTTTACCATCAAGCTGAATAACCGTAAAATATTATCAGGTATTGCTGAAATTATCGGTAAGCCGGAGCTGGTTATCGATATGACTGTCGCGATCGATAAACTGGACAAGATTGGTTTGGATGGTGTAAGTAAAGAGTTGCTGGAACGTGGGTTCACGGATGCAGATCTGGAAAAATTAAAACCGGTAATCTTACTTCAGGGAAGTAACGAAGATAAATTAAACAGCCTGCGTACGGTACTTGCAGATTCTGCTACCGGAATGAAAGGTATTGAAGAAATAGAAACGGTCTTTAAATATTTAAAAGGATTATTGCAATCTAATCCGGCACTTAGTCCTGACCTCGAATTAGATATTACCCTGGCGCGTGGTTTAAACTATTACACAGGTTGTATTTTTGAAGTAAAAACCAATGAAGCTGCAATGGGAAGCATCGGTGGAGGTGGTCGTTATGATGACCTGACCGGGATGTTTGGTCTGAAAGGATTAACAGGAGTGGGAATCTCTTTTGGTGCAGACCGCATCTATGACGTATTATTGGAACTCAACCTTTTCCCGGAATCTGTTGCTGCCGGAACAAAAGTTCTGATCAGTAATTTTGATGAAGCTGCGGAATTGTATGCACTCCCAGTTGTTCAGCAATTGAGAAATGCGAATATCGCTGCAGAATTATATCCTAGTGCTGCAAAGCTTAAAAAACAAATGAGCTATGCGGATACAAAGAACATCCCTTATGTAATTTTGATCGGTAGCGACGAAATGCAAAGCGGAGCATTAACTTTAAAAGACATGCATAGCGGACAACAGGATAAATTATCCCTGGAGGCCATTATCGAACGAATTAAAGATTAATCTACGGATTATTCTTTTGCCATATAAGCGGCCAGTTTAGCGCTGGCCTGCTTTCTTACCTTGTTTTTCAGGAAAGAAGTCCACCCTAACAAAAGCCCCGAAAGTCCCAGCGCCTGTTTTGACCAGGTATAAAAATCGAAGTGGTCGGTATGTTTCACAATCTTGCCATTTTCAATGATAAAGCTGGCATCGATTTGATTTAAAACCTTTCTTCCGGTTGCTGAAAAAGTATAATAAGCATCCCAGTGTGCTTTTACGACCTCCCCCTCGGCCCTGACATTGCTGAATTCGACGCGCATGTCTTTTCCACCTTTAATCAACATTGCCCACATGGCACGAACTTGCTTGGCATTGAGGTCTACAAAGGCCGCATCACTGAACGTTGCCTGATCGCTGTAACATTCCTGCATCGTAGAGACGTCTTTATTTTGGAAAGCAGTATAGAATTTGCTGATGAGCGCTTCGTTGGCATTCATATCGTTTCGGTAATTTGAGTTTAAGATACGAATTTAACAGGAAGCTGTTGATCCGGATTAATAAATTTTTCCGGCGAGGATGCCTTCAATTCTGTCCAGAAGATCGTCAATATCAAAAGGCTTGGCCAGGAATCCATTCGGTTTGAAAGCACCATGCTGAATATTCTCCTCTGTATATCTTGCGGAGATCATGAGTACCGGAATATCTTCAGTGCTCGCTTCAGACCTGAGTTGGGTTAGCAATTCCCTGCCGTCTCCATCAGGAAGCATAATGTCCAGAATAACGAGATCAGGTCTAAGCTGCTCGATATGCATCATCATATCTGCGCTTTTATTTAGACCGGTAACCTTGTAAGCCTCACTTTGAAGGATCAGTGTGATGACATCAAGGATGGCATGATTGTCTTCAATGACAAGTATGTTTTTGTGAATCTTAGAGCTTTTTGCCAAAATCAGGATGTGTTTTATGGAATACAAATATATTTAACAAGATCGGCTTGTTCATATATTATTTGATTTTTATAAACAAGTTTCTGTAAATATCCTGCTGTAGGGCAAATGAAGGGATTATCTGAAGAAATATCAATTAAAATGAAACCTTTTATGTTTAAGACCGTCTTATATATAAGTTTTTAGGTTAGAGAAAAGGTGCAATTGTGGCGATTGTGCCTTTTTTATTATATTTTAAAAACTGTAATCTGCCTGGCCATACCCTTAAAAAGGAAAAGATGGAAAGGAAACATTGCATACCAGTAAGCACGTCCCCATAATCCTGATGGCCTGAAAGTTGCAATCTGGGAGAGAAACGTTTGACCCTGATGTTCAACTATCTTAAATTCCAGCCAGGCTTCCCCGGGTACTTTCATTTCTGCGAACAGCAACAAGCGTTTATTGTTTTTGTCGGCCAGTAAAACCCGCCAGAAGTCTATAACATCACCGGCTTGTAAACTAAAATTATTTGTTCTTCCTCTGCGGGTACCTACGCCACCAAGCAACTTATCCAGGAAGCCCCTCAGGTTCCAGAGCCAGTTCAGGTAATACCAGCCTCTGCTTCCCCCTATTCCCCAGATATTTTCAAATACCTCTTCGGAATTTCTCTCGAATGGCATTTTTACCTTATACTCCAGCGTTCCGTTTTGCGGGACTTTAACCTGGTCCATGAAACTGGTTTCCAGGTATCCTCTGTTGAGCGCATCTTTCCAGCTGGAAACAATAGAATTTTGTTCTATCTTTTCAAAAGCAAGCTTTAATGTTTCCCGATAAGGAAGGCAGGAGCCGGGGACGGCCTCTGTAACCTTGTTTTCTTTACAAATTACCTCATTTTTCATGCTGTCTACCAGACTTCTGGCGAGGGCATAAGGAACTGAAGTGACCAGGTTGAGCCACAGGGAAGATAAACGTGGCGTCAATAAGGGGAGTGTAATGATGATTCTTCTTAGTTGACGTACTTCAGCGTATTGCATCATCATTTCCTTGTAACTAAGCACATCCGGTCCTCCAATATCGAATACCTGTCCCAATGCTTTCTCATTTGACAATACGCCACTTAAATAGCGTAGCACATCCCGGATTCCGATAGGCTGACATTTTGTTTGAACCCATTTCGGGGCAACCATAAGCGGCAATTTCTCTGTCAGGTCTCTGATAATTTCAAATGAAGCACTTCCGGATCCAATAATAATAGCTGCTCTCAATATGGTAAAATCAATGCCTGATTTTTTGAGCACTTCTTCTACCGCCAGCCTCGAGCTTAAGTGTTTGGAAAGTCCGGCATCATTTACAATCCCTGTCAGGTAAATCAGTTGATTACAATCCGTTTTTTTAAGTGCATTGATAAAGTTTTGCGCAGAAAGGAGTTCCAGATCAGAGAATCCATTTTCGCTGGCAGACATTGAGTGTACCAGGTAATAGGCTGCCTGGATATCTTTGGGGATCTCCTCCAAAGGCTTTAATAGGTCTCCCGTAATGATTTTTACCCGGGTTCCAAAGTCTGACTCAAGGGCAAAACGTCTTTTATCCCTGACCATACAAACCACCTCATGCCCCTGTTCTAAAAGAACAGGCAGTAACCTGGTGCCAATATAACCATTGGCACCGGTCAGCAGTACTTTCATTGGAGATGTGGTTGGAAGGTGTCTGTGTTGACAATCGATTTTAACTCCTGCAGGATCGTATATAGTCCAAAGTTGGTACGATTTACATAGATGAAGTGTTTAACGCCTCTGGCCTGTTTAAATTCAGGCATAGTGGCCACCTTTTCTGCATAAGTATAGAGTTGTTCGAAGAACTCAGGTTTACTGAAATCAAATGTTTTGCTGGTATACGGACGGCCAAATAATTCAATCATTTCCCGGTATGCTTTATAATAGAATTCAACCTGACTTTCTGTGTCGTCTTTATGAATCATGTCCAGTTGACGAAAGGCCGCTATGGTTTTTGCTTTATCTTTAATTACATCGGTGGAAATCAGGGAGAAAAACGGATAGTAAAAATCATCAGGCATTTCTTTGATACAGCCAAAATCAATGACCCCTAGCTTTTCATCAGGAGTAATCATAAAATTGCCCGGATGCGGATCTGCATGCACTGCCCTGAGCTCATGCTGCTGGAAATTGTAAAAATCCCATAAAGCCTGACCAATTTTATTGCGGAGTTCCTGAGAAGGGTTTGTTTTTAAAAACTCTTTCAGGTGTAAACCTTCTATCCAGTCCATTGTGATGATCCGTTTTCCGGACAATGAAGGGTAATACTTCGGAAATACCACATTGCTCAGGTGTTTACAAGCCTCAGAAAATTCAATTGATCTTCTGACTTCCAGCTCATAGTCCGTTTCTTCCAGCAGCCTTTCTTCTACTTCCTTAATATAGATATTGAGGTCTTTTTCACTCATTCCCAGTAAGCGGAAAGCGAAAGGTTTTACAAGTTTCAGATCGGAAGAGATGCTATCACCCACTCCGGGATATTGGATTTTGATGGCCAGTTTTTTGCCATCCAGTTCTGCCTGGTGTACCTGTCCGATAGAAGCAGCATTACTGGAATGGAGATTAAACTTATCGTAGATCTGATCAGGTGTTTTTCCAAAATTTTTACTAAAAGTACGGACAATCAGCGGACCTGAAAGGGGCGGTGCATTATACTGAGATTGCGTAAACTTGTCGACATACGATTTAGGCAGGATGTTTTTATCCATGCTCAGCATTTGTGCAATCTTTAAAGCACTTCCTTTAAGTTCACTGAGTGATTTATAAATGTCTGTAGCATTGTCTTCATTCAGTTCATCCCTGCTCAGGTTAGGGTTGAATAACTTTTTTGAATAATGCTTGATGTAATTGCCACCAATCTGAATCCCCGTTTTTACAAACTTTGCAGATCTTTGTCCCTTTGTTACCGGAATACTCTCTTGTTCCTTCATGAGTTTATAGCCCCATTTTTTCCTTAAATTTGCCATTTCTGGAAAGAAACTTTCCATATTCCAGCAGGTTGTCCAGAGGAGAACGTTCAAAAAGGTCAAAGGTCACGTTGATGCCTTTTTCAATAGCCTCATCTGTTTTCTCAAATCCTGCACTGTTGTCATTGATCCAGAAATTGAGGATAAAGCCGAACTGCAGCCATACGGCATCTTTATATTTTTTACTTAAGAATTTACGGTTGGCCAATTCACCACTCTCCAGACCTTCATTAATGATTTCTTCGGCAAAGTTCTCAAATATTGGCTTTACGCCTGATAAAGCATCTGGTGTGCTGAATTTACTGATATGAGACTTGAGGGTATAGACAATGAAACTTCTTTGTTTCTTTAGCACTTCCACATAGCTGTAGAAGAAAGCAAGGATTCTCTCGCGGGATGAGTACTGACTCCAGACTTCCTGTTCCTCAATCGCGTTGATCGTTTCCAGGGTGAGGTCTACCCAGACGTTCTTTTCAATACTTTCAAAAGAAGCGTAGAATTCATAGAAATCAGCCTCTGTAATCTTCAGTTTCTTAACGAAACTGTATACTGATTTTGGTTTTTCATCATTGATGAGTACATAATCGATGTACGCATTTTTAATTTGCTGAGCCGTTGCCATTCCTTTTTATTTTAATAAACGTTGAAGCGGTCTGCTTAGTTTCACAGACCGCTCAATTTAGTTTATTATTCCATCATCGTTTTGTAATAAAAAAACTAAGATGGATAAAAGAAGAAAGATCTAAAGACCCAGTCTGTGCTTGCGTAAGGTGTCTTTTGCAATGTCGTATCCTGCGTCAGCATGTCTGATGACACCCATTGCCGGATCATTATGTAAGACACGTTTGATTCTGATTGCAGCATCTTCGGTTCCATCGGCAACGATCACCATTCCGGCATGGATAGAATAGCCAATTCCAACACCACCGCCATGGTGTAAGGAAACCCAGCTTGCGCCACCGGCAGTATTGATCAAAGCATTTAAAATCGGCCAGTCGGCTACAGCATCAGAGCCATCCAGCATGGCTTCAGTTTCCCGGTTTGGGGAAGCTACAGAACCGGTGTCCAGGTGATCCCTGCCAATTACTAATGGTGCTTTTACTTTGCCATCGGCTACCAGTTTATTGAAGGCCAAACCAGCTTTTTCTCTTTCCCCTTGTCCAAGCCAGCAGATACGTGCCGGGAGGCCCTGGAATGCAATACGTTCCTGAGCCATGGTAATCCATTGTTTCAGACTTTCATTTTCAGGGAAAAGTTCAAGGATCAGTTTATCCGTTTCATAAATATCCTGTGGATCTCCGCTTAATGCAGCCCAGCGGAAAGGTCCTTTTCCTTCACAAAATAAAGGACGGATATAAGCAGGAACAAAGCCAGGGAAATCAAATGCATTTTTAACACCAACTTCCAATGCCCGTCCACGGAGGTTGTTTCCGTAGTCAAAGGTGATGGCGCCACGTTTTTGCAGTTCCAGCATTTGCTCCACATGTTTTGCCATCGTAGCATAAGACTGCTTCACATATTCGTCCGGATTTTCAGTACGTAATTTATTGGCTTCAGCAACGCTAAGTCCTTCCGGAAAATAGCCGATCAGTGGATCATGAGCAGAAGTCTGGTCGGTTAAGGTATCCGGGGTAATGTTGCGGTCGATTAACCTTTGCAACAATTCCACCGCATTGCATACCACTCCGATGGAGATGGCTTTTCCGTCTTTTTTATATTGTAAGGCTTTATCAATAGCCGTATCGATATCATGTTCAATTTCGTCAATGTAGCGGGTCTCCAGGCGTTTCTGAATGCGCCATTCTTCTACATCAGCGGCAAGACAAACGCCTTGGTTCATCGTGATGGCAAGCGGTTGTGCGCCGCCCATTCCACCAAGTCCGGCAGTTACATTTAAAGTACCTCTCAGGTTGCTGTCGAAATGTTTGCGCGCCAAAGCAGCATACGTTTCATAAGTTCCCTGTACAATTCCCTGTGAGCCGATATAGATCCATGAGCCTGCGGTCATCTGGCCATACATCATCAGTCCTTTATCTTCCAGTTCATCAAAATGTTGTTGAGTTGCCCATTTTGGAACCAGTTGAGAATTGGAGATCAGGACTCTCGGTGCATCTTTATGTGTTGGCAATACACCCACCGGCTTTCCCGATTGGATGAGTAAGGTCTCTGTATCTTCTAAATTTTGTAATGCTTTTACGATCAGTGCTAAAGCTTCCTTGTTTCTGGCAGCTTTACCGCGACCGCCATAGACGATCAGATCTTCCGGACGCTCAGCAACTTCCGGGTCGAGGTTATTCAGGAGCATACGTAACGCCGCTTCCTGTACCCATCCTTTACAGGTTAATGTATTTCCTGTTGGGGTTTGTTTTTTACTTAAATCTAAACTAAAATCCATATTTGCAGTCATATAAGGGCAATGTTATAAAACAAATGTATGTAATTATACGAAATTGAGTATTTTTAGCCTTTAAAATTGAAAAAGAGTCAGCAACATATCAACCGCATCATATCTATAGCTTTGCTATGGGTATTTGCCATTGCATTGACTCCTTTTGGGGCCTTACATCATCACGATGAAGCACCTCAATGTTTAAAAAATGAGAAAACCTGTACCCACAAATTACACGTTAGTAACCATACCGAAACCTGTCTGGTTTGTGCGGCACATTTCGAAAAAAATTACCTTCATGAATACACTCATTTTCAGGTATTCCTGGAAATCAGAACCCTGTCAAAATATTACGCTTTAGTTAGCGGTTCTTATACTGAACTTATTGGCTCCTCACTCCGGGGACCCCCAGTTGCCTAATCAATTTTCTTTTATTGTTATCCGGAGGATATAAATTCGCATACACTTATATGTGCATTTTACAGGCCTCTGAGCTGAATTTATATTTGGCAAATTTCATTCTATACATCTATTGAATCATTGGCTTTGGCCGATAAATAAAAACACACATGAAAAAAATACACCTTGTATTGGTCGTACTATTATATACCTTTTTTTCTGCCAGCAGTTTTGCGGCAGATCTTTCAGAAGTTAAAGGTAAAATTACCGATGGCAGTACCCAGGAGCCTTTGGTTGGCGCCACCATATATATCAGCGATTTGAAAGCCGTAACGACCACCAACAGTAAGGGGGAGTTTACCTTAAAAAATATTCCATCAAAAGGGCGTTTCCTGATGGAAGTCCGTTTTGTCGGATATAAAACACATTCTCAAATGGTCGATCTTGCGACCATAAACACCGTAAGTATTGCTATGGAATCCTCTGTTATTGAGAGTGCTGAAGTAGTCATTACCGGATCTCCTTTCAGTTCCAATAATAAAACCAACAGTTTGTCTGTGGTTACTGTTGGGAAAGATAAGCTGGCTCAGGCTGCAGGAACAAATCTGGTAGATGCGATTTCCAGAATTCCAGGTGTTTCACAAGTCAGTACAGGGGGGGCGATTTCGAAGCCGACCATCCGCGGATTAGGCTATAACAGGGTACTGACCATGGTAGATGGCGCAAGAGAAGAAGCTCAGCAATGGGGTGATGAACATGGAATTGAAGTAGATCAGTTTTCGGCAGCAAGGGTGGAGATTTTAAAAGGACCTGCCAGTTTGTTGTATGGATCAGACGCTTTAGGCGGGGTGATTAATATTATTGATGACCTTGTTCCTCCTCCGGGAGTGTTCAACGGAGATTTTACCACTTCTTACGGGACTAATAACGGTCTTAGCGCGTCTTCACTGATGTTGCAGGGGAATGACAACGGATTTGTATACCGTGGCCGTGTATCGTATAAAAACGCGTATGGCTTCGCTTATAAAAATACAACAGTTCCGAACTCCGGATTTAACGAGTTTAATCTGAACGGAATGGTAGGGCTAAATAAAAGCTGGGGATATTCTCACCTGACCTTTTCCCGTTTCCATACCAATATAGGCCTTGTAGAAAATGGTCCCAATGAGGAAGGTAATTTTGTAAATGAGGATGGAGAAGTGATTACAAAAGCAGAAGCACAGCAAAGAAGATTAGGCTTACCTTTTCAGAACATTAACCATTACCGTGCAGCATTGAACAGTAATTTTATCCTTGGTAAAGGACAGTTGAAAACCACTTTCGCTTTTCAGCGGAATATGAGAAAGGAATTCGAAGAAAGTGCTACTGAGCCTGGCTTGAATTTAAACCTGAACTCTTATACCTACGACGTAAAATATTACTTTCCAAATGCCGGTAAATGGGAACCTGCAATTGGCGTTCAGGGCATGTACCAGAAGAATGTCAATAAGGGCGATGAATTCCTGATCCCGGATTATAACAGCAATAACATTGGTGCCTTTGTCTACCTGAAACGCAACTTTGAAAAAGGAGCGGTAAATATTGGGGCACGTTATGATTATAAAAAAGTAAATGGCCATGACCTTTCTGTAGATGGGGAGCAGGTGTTTAATGGTTTTGATAATAAATTTTCTAATGTTTCCGGTTCCTTAGGCTTTGCTTATGAGGTGGCTAAAAACCTGGTGTTAAAAGGAAATGCAGGGTCGGGGTTCAGGGCACCAAATATCGCAGAACTTGCCGCAAATGGTCGTCACGAGGGAACATTCAGATATGAAATCGGAAATAGTAAATTAAAACAGGAAACCAGTTTACAGTTTGACCTTGGACTGGAGTATACCGCTAAATATGTCACTTTTGGATTGAATGCTTATGCAAACAGAATCTTTAATTACATCTATCCTGGAAACTTCAACAAAGAAACAAAAGACCTGACCAACGACGCAGGTCAGGTAGAGACTTTACCTGTTTACCGTTTTGTACAAACGAATGCAGACCTGATTGGTGGTGAGGCTTCGATGGACTTTCACCTCGTTAAATCATTACACTTTGAAAACTCCTTTGCTTATGTAAGGGGAATTAACCGTGCTGATGATTCGCCGCTTCCTTTTATTCCTGCGGCATCTATTAACAATGAGTTGCGCTTTGAGCCAAGTATTAAAGGACTTTCCGGTTCCTATGTTAAAGTTGGTGTAAGTAATGTGTTAAAACAGGCGCGTTTTGATAGTTTTGAAACACAGACTGATGGTTATACCTTGCTGGATGCGGGAATCGGTGCATCTATCAATACTAAAAAAGGTAAACTGAACCTATGGGTGACAGGACAAAACCTCCTTGATAAAAAATATTATAACCATTTAAGCAGGTATAAACCTGCCGGTATTTACAATACAGGACGTAATGTGACCTTTGGAATCAACGTTCCTTTTATGTAAAAGAACAGCGTTTTAAATCAAAAAGAGCCGGTATCACCATTTATGATACCGGCTCTTTTTTTATAATAAAAGGGAATAAGTTCTCCTTTTTTAAGTAAAGTTTAAATCTTTTCTGTTCTCAGGAAGGTTACAGAAGCTGCGATGTCTGTGGCAAGAAGACGGTCTGCCTCATTAAAGGAAACCACTTTTCTATAATTGGCAACCAATGCTTCAATCGCTTCAGAAGAAGCCAAAGGCTTTCTTAAATCCAATGCCTGTGCTGCGGTTAACAACTCAATTGCCAGGATTCTTTCCAGATTGTTCACCACCCTTAAACACTTTGTCGCCGCATTTGCACCCATACTCACATGATCTTCCTGTCCGTTACTGGAAACAATGCTGTCTACGGATGCCGGTGTACACAATTGTTTGTTTTCACTGGCGATAGATGCTGCGGTATATTGTGTAATCATTAAGCCTGAGTTTAACCCTGCGTCTTTTACCAGGAATGGAGGTAATCCCCTTTGTCCGGAAATCAGCTGGAAAGTTCTTCTTTCAGAAATAGATCCGAATTCAGCAAGGGCAATACATAGAAAGTCCAATGTCAAAGCCAAAGGCTGACCATGAAAATTACCTGCAGAGATGATGCGGTCTTCATCTGGAAATACATTTGGATTATCCGTTACAGAGTTGATTTCTGTTTCAAAAACAGATTGTATATAATTAATACTGTCCTTACTTGCGCCATGAACCTGAGGTACACAACGGAAAGAATACGGATCCTGTGTTTGTTTTCCTTCACGTTTGATCAGCTCACTTCCACTTAACCATTTACTGATATTTTGCGCGGTATGTACCTGTCCGGCATGCGGTCTGATGATGTGACTAAAAGTATCAAAAGGATCAATCCTGCAGTCAAATCCATCTATAGAGATCGCAGCGATCGCATCCGCCCATTTTGCAAGGCTTTGCGCTTTAAGCAGGCAGAAAACACCATAAGAACTCATAAACTGAGTGCCGTTGATCAGTGCCAGGCCTTCTTTAGACTGAAGCTTTAAAGCTTCCCATCCTAAAGTCTGATACAGGTCTTTAGTACTGGTTTTTACCCCTTTATAAAGCACTACACCTTCGCCGATTAATGGCAATGCCAGGTGGGCAAGAGGGGCAAGGTCACCGGAGGCACCTAAAGAACCCTGGGTATAGATTACCGGAAGGATGTCGTTGTTGTAAAAATCTACCAGACGCTGAACAGTCGTCAATGCAATTGCAGAATGTCCATAGCTTAGCGACTGGATTTTCAGCAGTAACATCAGGCGTACAATCTCAGGTGATACTTCTTCTCCCGTTCCGCAGGCATGCGATAGCAACAGGTTGTGTTGCAGTTGAGAAAGTTTCTCAGACTCGATCTCTACATTCTGTAAATAACCAAATCCGGTATTGATTCCATATATAGGGCCGTCATGACGTTTAAGCTTGTCGTCCAGATAATTTCTGCATTTTTCTATTTTAGCAAGGGCCGCATCGGATAATTGTAGGGTTTGTTTTTCTGCGATGATCTCTGCGATTTGCGACAGCGATAACCTTTCCAAACCTATTTGGTAAGTGCTCATACTTTTTATATTTCTGCAAAATTATAAATAATGCTTAAGTTTAGAACTTTCGATCCCTTTTATTGTTTTTTCCTAAAATCGTACCTATGTTCTACCAGAAAATTTCACTTTACTTCTTATTACTTTTTGCCGCTACAGCTGTCAGAGCGCAGCAAACGGATACTTTGTCCATCACTTTAGAAAACGTTAAATACAATTATCCCGTAAAATATTTCCCGATCCATACAGAGGGGCAGGACTTGCGGATGGCCTATATGGATGTAGCGCCGCTCAACGCGCCGAACGGAAGAACGGTTGTACTCTTTCATGGGAAGAACTTTGGCGGGTATTACTGGACAAATACCATTAAAGCATTAAGAGAAAGAGGATTTAGGGTAATTGTTCCCGATCAGATTGGTTTTGGGAAATCTTCAAAGGCCTTCATTCATTATAGTTTCCACCAGATGGCCCGCTGGAATAAAGCATTACTCGATACATTAGGCATTCAGAAAGCGAGTATCCTTGGTCATTCTATGGGAGGAATGCTGGCTACCCGGTTTGCCTTGTTATATCCGGAAAGGACAGAGAAATTATTATTGGAAAACCCAATCGGACTGGAAGATTACCGGAGCTTTATTCCCTATGTAAGTACAGACGATCAATATAAAACAGAGTTAAAAGCCACTGCCGAGAGCACAAAAAAGTACTACCAGAGTTCATATTTTACCGTTTGGAAACCAGAATATGATGAATTGGTCCGTATTGCCGGAGGGGTAACCAATAGCGCTGATTTTCCAAGGTGGGCTAAAGTTGCTGCGATGACTTTTACCATGATCTATGAGCAGCCTGTTGTACATGAGTTCATCAATGTCCGTGTTCCTACCATATTGTTTATTGGTAAGGAAGACAAGACCATTGTAGGGAAAGGTTTACTCAGCCCTGATCAGCAAGCCTTACACGGACAATATCGCTTTCTTGGAAAGCAGACTGCCGCGAAAATTCCAGGTGCTAAGATCGTGGAGTTTGAAGGCTGTGGGCACATCCCTCATATAGAAATACCCACAGAATTCAATGTTGCCTTATTAGGCAGTTTATAGGTCTTTTTTCGCCAGGTCCTGTAAAAACATCATCGATAAGCTTTCATAAAGCTCCGGATGTTTCGACTTGAACTGATCTGGTTTCTCAAAGAAATATTCTGATACCACGGCAAAAAACTCTGCCTCATTGGTTATCGCATAAGGGTTAATGTCTGATTTTCCCTGTTCAATTTTATGCATCTCCTCATGGATCATTTTGATCCATGGGATGGTGTATTCATGCTTCATCAGATTTTCAGGAACCCCATCTGTTGCCCCGTCTGATTTGTCTACCAGGTGTACAAATTCATGGATGGCTGTATTCTCTTTGTCGGCCGCATTGGAGAAGCCCTGCAGCAATGCTGATCTGGACAAGATCATTTGCCCGTTCATATAGCCGGTTCCCACCATGCCCAGAATATTCCGGTCGCCTCCTTCATATTGAAAATCTTTATTAAAGGTATCCGGATACAGCAACACGTTCGTCAGGTTGTCATACCTCCAGTCTTCGAAGCCAAAGACCGGAATTACGGCGCTTGAAGCAATCAGGAGTTTATCCAGTACGGTCACCGCTGTGCCCACACCTTCTACATGGATTCCGCTCAGAAAGGCAGAGATTCTATGCTCAAATCTGATCCGGTCATCTACCGTCAGGTGCTGGTAATAGGTCACATGCTGGAACAGCAGTTGTTTATCGGCCTCACTAAGGCTTACATAATTTTTATGGTTGTCTTTTCTAAAGATGAAATAGATCACCAGTAAAAGGATCGGAATAAGGATAAAAAAGGCCTGCATAATTTAAGCTTCGAGGATTTCCAGTTGAGTAATCACCTGCTCCTCAGTTACCGGGTAGGGCTGCTGATGGGCAAGGCTTCGGTATACGGCTTCAAACAGGGGCAGGTAACTTCCTCTCAGAGAAGGAATGTCTTGTTTCGTTTTGTTTCCCTGCTCATCAATTAAGGTCAGTTTTCCTTCTGTTCCCGCGGCTTCAATACCATAAGCAGGATCGGAGACTTTCATTCCTTTCAGCAATTGCTCTTCCTGTGAGTCTGCCCTTACCTTATGTAAAGAACCAAGCGTACCATTAATTACAAAAGCGGGTAAAGCATCTACCACCATCATATTGGAATGAACAAATACATTGACACTATTCGGGTAGCTCAGATGAATGGAAAAATAATCATCCACCTTCGTATCTACACGGTTCTTCCCTAAAATTTTATGAAAAGAATCAGGCTTTCCGAAAATACTCAGGGCCTGGTCCAGCAAATGTGGCCCAAGGTCATACATCAATCCACTGGCTGCCACCGGTTCTTCCTTAAAGCTTTTTACACCGATGGTGGAGCGGTATCTGTCGTAGCGGAAATGAACTTCGCTCAGTTTACCCAGTTTGCCGCTTTCAATCACCTGGCGTACTGAAGTGAAATCGCTGTCCCATCTTCTGTTTTGATAGAAAAGTACTTTTTTATCCAGCTGTTTTGCGAGGCTGAAAATTTCTTTTGCTTCAGCGGAGCTGGCAGCGAAAGGTTTTTCAACTAAAATATGTTTTCCTGCCGCCAATGCTTTTTTGGCGTAGTCGTAATGCGTGTTATTTGGCGTATTGATGATGATCAGCTCGATCTTTTCATCTCCGATTAATTCTTCAATGCTGCTGTAGCTGATGATTCCGGGATAATCGTTTTCTGCGTTCTTATGGTTTCTTTCTGTTACTGCATGTAATTTAAAACCGGGATGGGCATGTACAAATGGGGCATGAAAGACTTTTCCTGACATTCCATAGGCCATCAGCCCTGTTATTATTTCTTTTTCCATAAGTAATCTGTTTGCTGCTTTTAGTAGGCTAAAAATAGCAAAAACGCTTTACTATACGCTTAATCTTAATGTAATAAAGCACAAAAGCTAATTTGTATCTTTGTCACATGAAACCTGCAGAAATACACGCAAAATGGAAAGTTTTGCAACAAAAGATAGCTCAGGAGTTCGATTCTGACATTCCCGATTTAAAGGTCATGCTATTTTTAATCGGTGTGCAGGAATTGGGCAAAGGACCTGGCAAGTACAGTAAACGTCAAAAGGAGGAGCTGATGCACATCGCTACCTGCCGTTTGTTAAGTGAAATGGGATTCTATGAACTGGAAGGACTGGATCAGGATGGATGGCCACATTGGAAACTGGTAAAACCCGTTCCTTCATTTGCGATGATGGAGCAGGAGTTGCTCTTAAAATCTCTGGCGATCCATTATTTTGAGGACATCTATTCTTAAAATAAGAACCCGAAAAAATAAAATGCAATAAAAAACCCGAAGTACTGAGTACGACGGGTTTTCGTTTTTATAGGTAGATGTAAATGTGCTTATTATTTGCCTTGTTGTTTGGCTTGTTGTTTCAACTGATCGTTTGCAACGATAACCACCTCAACCCTACGGTTAGCAGCTCTTCCTGCATCAGTAGAATTGTCTGCAATTGGTTCAGAGAAACCTTTTCCTACCGTGATTAAACGTGAAGACGGAACTCCCTGAGAAACTGCATATGCTTTAACCGCAGCAGCTCTTCTTTCAGAAAGGCTCATGTTATAAGTCTCTGTACCTTTATTATCAGTATGACCAATTACTTTAATGTCTGTTCCAGGATATTGGTTGATCGAACCAGCCAAAGATTGAATGTTTGTTTTTGCTGCAGCTGTTAAGTCAGATTTATCAAAACCAAAAAGGATTCCACTATCAAATTTTACAATGATACCTTCTCCTTCACGGATTACTTCAGCATTAGGGATTGCATTTTGAATCTCTGCAGCTTGTTTATCCATTCTCTTTCCAATAAATCCACCCGCAGTACCACCTACAGCAGCACCAATGATAGCTCCAACGGCAGTATTACCTGCTTTTTTGCCTATAATAGCACCTAGAACACCACCTGCAGCGGCACCGATACCAGCTCCTTTTTGGGTTTTAGTTAAACTATCGCAACCTTGAAATGTCATTGCACCCATGGCTAAAGCGATACTAAATGTTGCTATTTTAAATTTTGAAGTAATCATAATCTTTATTATTTATTTTACTCTGAGCTTTAATCAAACCTGATGCCAATCTTATTGTTTTGTAAAATTATTGTGTCATGTGAATATTTTAACACTCAGATGTCGGCCAAAAGGTCATTTTAGCGGCACTGTCCAGCCAAATACTGACTACAATTCTGTACAACTCAGGTAAAGCGTTCTGTTTTATCCGGAAAAATAGGCTTCCAATTCCTGTAAAGTATTCTCATTCGTACGGAGGTCTTTAATGATCAGCCCTTTTTCCATGAGAATGATCCGGTCGCAAACATCTGTCACATGATTCAGGTCATGACTGGAAATCAGGGTCGTCATGTTTCGTTCCTGTTTCAATGATTTGATCAGGGTCTTTAACCTGATTTGAGTAGTCGGGTCCAGATTTGCAAAAGGCTCATCCAATACCAGTAATTCTGGGGCCTGCATCAATGCTGCGGCAATCCCGACCTTATTCTGATTCCCTTTTGAAAAATCCCGGATGTACTTGCCTTTACCCAGGATCTCTTCGTTAAAAAACTCCTGAAATTGTTTCAGGTAATCCGTCACATGGGCAACACTCATTTTGTGTAAGCTTCCAATAAAGACAAAATACTCTTCTGAAGTCAGGTAATCGATCAGGTAACCTTCATCAAGATAAGAGGCCGTATAATCTTTCCATTGTCCGTCATGGGCTACCTGTTCTCCTTTAGATAAGATTTCTCCCTGGTCCGGACGGATCAGGTCGAGTAACATTCTAAACAAAGTTGTCTTTCCCGCACCATTATTACCCACGATCCCAACAGTTTCACCTGCATTGATCTGTAAGTCGCTAATGTTTACCACGGTTCTGTTGCCGTATCTCTTTTGTAAATTTGAAATTTCTAAAATCATGATTTCTCTCTAAAGCCTTCGGTAATCTTGTGTTTTCTTTTATTGAACTCATTTACGATAAAACTGACCCAGAATTCGCGGGTTAAGCAGGCCGTTAGTCCGCAAGCTCCCAATGCAATGAACCCCCAGTATGGAGCGCCCGATAAGGAGAAAGGAAGAAGGATGACATATGGAGCTAAGAAATAGGGCAGTCCCAGCACCCACTGGCTGGCACCTACTCCCTGGAAATTAAAGGTTGATCCCTTGCTCAGGTCCATTGACCTGTAATTTCTTGTGGCAAAATACAAGACGATCACTGTTCCTATTCCTATATTATATAAATACGCCGCAAACTGGATCACCAGAATTTTCCAGCTCAGGAATCCATATAGGCAGGCAATTAACGTGGTAAAAGTAGAAAAGAGGGTAAACATCAGGAACTTTGCCTTGATGAAATTTCTGATGTCTATTTTGTTGGCCATCAGCCCGTCAAAATGGGAGGATTGCCAGCCGAACATAAACTGTCCGTAAATACTGATGCAATTTCCGGTCATAAATACCGAGGCAAATAACATCAGTTCCAGTTTGTCCTGATCCAGCAATTCCTTTTTATAAAACAGAAAACCATAGAACAGGAACAATAAGCTCATCGTTACGGCCGAACGGCTTCTTTTATTTCTGAGGATCAGTTTCAGCTCCAATGCGACCAGGGTGCCAATCTCTCCAAACCGGTCCAGGAAAGGGTAGTCTGTACTTGTCTTTTTTGCTTCATTTTTACTCAGTTCCTCTACATATAAATTACTCCGGAGATACCTTGCATTGAGCTGATACGTCAATACGGCAAAAAGGGTAAAGCCAAATCCTGCCAGGGGATAAGTGGTTACAAAGCCAAACACCCGGTTAGAGATGGCAGAGATGGAGAAGACCTTAAAATATTCAAGGAGCCCTAAGGCGATGATGAGCAAGAATACCAATGGAACAATTTTCAAATTCTGAATGCTTCGTCTCTTAATATATAAAGCTGCATAATTGTTGAAAACCGTTAAGGAAAGAATAGAAACCACATACATTAAGGCCGTAAAAGAATCGTATACATCTGATATGGCGGTTGCGCAAAAGGGCAGGAACAAAAAGAGCGGTAATACATTAAAAGCAGAAAACAGGGCCCTTGTATTCAGGAAGTTTACGATTTTTTGCTTTGGGATTTTAAGGTGCAGGTAGGGAACAATACTCAGGGTTGGCAACTCCTGTAATTGCATACGCATGAGAAAGTCGGCTGCAAAATAATAAAGGATCACCCCGTTGAATACGGTAAAAACATCTTTTCCGGGAAAGAACTGTGTGATAAAAGCCTCCATGCCAAAACCCAGGAAAAAGGCTACACCCAGAAGGTAAACCACGATTATTCCTATAAATATTTGAGTTGCAATGGTGCCTCCTTTATTTTTCGAACGCCAGAAGGCCTTCCATTGATGGTCCAGAAAAGTTCCCAGCATATTAATAATTGTATTTATTTTTCCAGTTCTGTTTCAACTTCTCTCTCAGTTTGTCCTCCGCCGGATTTTTCCCCGGGTCATATAGTTTTGTGCCCGACAGGATTTCCGGGAAATACTCCTGTTCAGAGAAATTACCCTCATACCCATGCGCATATTGATAATCCTTCCCGTAGCCGATGTTTTTCATCAGTTTCGTCGGTGCATTTCTGATGTGTAAAGGTACAGGCAGGTTTCCGGTCTGTTTCACCAGTGCCTGAGCTTTATTGATCGCTTCATAAGAGGCATTGCTTTTTACGGAAGAAGCCATATAGGTTACCGCCTGGGAAAGAATGATCCTTGCCTCTGGATAACCGATCACATTCACTGCCTGAAAGCAATTGTTGGCCAGCAGCAAGGCGTTGGGATTCGCGTTCCCGATGTCCTCCGAAGCAAGGATCAGCAGGCGGCGGGCGATGAACAGCGGATCTTCTCCTCCTTCAATCATCCTTGCCAGCCAATATACTGCTGCATTGGGGTCACTGCCCCTGATCGACTTAATGAAAGCGGAAATAATATCGTAATGTTGCTCTCCTGCCTTATCATACAGCGCCAGGTTTTGCTGTGCATGCTCCAGTACATTTTCGTTTCTGAGCACAATTTTATCTCCGCCAATACCATTAACGGCAATTTCCAGTACATTTAATAGTTTCCTTGCGTCTCCCCCGGATAAGCGGATCAAAGCCTCATGTTCTTTGATCGTGATTTTCTTTTCCTTCAGCACTACATCCTGAGTAATGGCAGTTTGCAGCAATCCGGAAAGTTCTTCCTCATCAAGAGATTTTAAGATATAGACCTGCGAGCGGGAAAGTAATGCGGAGATGACTTCGAAAGAAGGATTTTCTGTGGTGGCACCGATTAAGGTCACCAGTCCTCTTTCCACAGCTCCCAGTAAACTGTCCTGCTGTGATTTGCTGAAACGATGGATCTCATCAATAAAAAGGATCGGGAGCCCCATCAGGCTGTCTTTGAGCAATGCGGCTCTGTCGATCACATCCCTGATGTCTTTAACCCCTGAATTGATGGCACTAAGGTTAAAAAAAGGACGGTCAAGTGTTTGCGATATGATATAGGCCAGTGTAGTTTTACCGACACCGGGCGGGCCCCAGAAGATCATAGAAGGGAGCTGTCCGCTTTGAATTGCTTTACGTAATACGGCATCAGGACCTACTAAGTGCTTCTGACCAACGTATTCATCCAAATTTTTTGGACGCATACGTTCTGCTAAAGGAGGTAGGTTTTGCATATAGGTAAAGATAATACCTTAATCGCAAATCCCCTCCCTGAATGCTATTATTTTTAGCGTTTATTCTTTAGCGGGGCCTGCGGCACCTGCAGTTTTAGGCTTTTTCTTCCAGAATTTACGCTGCGGTTTCTTTTTATCGTATTTTCTTTCTGTTGAGGCACTGACCGGAGTGTCGGCAGGTGCTTCTCCAAGGTGTTCCGGAAGTGGCATTCTGTCGATCTTTTTATCGATCAGCTTTTCAATATTAGCAAACTTACGTTTGTCTTTATCGTTCACCAGGGTGATCGCCGTACCTGTGGTCGCTGCTCTGGCAGTTCTTCCAATCCTGTGGATATAATCTTCCGGATCATGAGGCACATCAAAATTGATTACCAGACTGATTCCTTCCACATCAATTCCTCTCGACAATACATCCGTTCCGATCAGTACAGGAACCCTTTTGTTCTTGAATTCCGACAAAATGGCCTCACGTTCTTTTTGACCAAGGTCAGAATGGAAAGCTTCAGCTTTAAAACCTAAGCCACGGAAAACCTTTCCCAGATTTTTCACCTTTTCCTTTGTCGACGCGAAGATCAGAATGCTTGGGAAATCTACATTTTTCATCAGCTCTGTCAGTAACTTTACTTTCTGGGCATCATGAACAAGGTAGGCCTGTTGGTTGATTCCTGCGGCAGGTTTAGAAATCGCAATGCTGATTTCTTCCGGCTGCTTCAGCAACCTGCCGGCAAGGGTTCTTATTTTAGGAGGCATCGTTGCAGAGAACAATACCGTTTGTCTTTTCTCAGGAAGGAAGCTGACAATACGCATGATATCATCGTAAAAGCCCATGTCCAGCATTCTGTCTGCTTCATCCAATACCAGGTGCTGAAGCTGATCCAGTTTCAGCAGGCCCGAAGAAAGGTGAGAGATCAAACGTCCCGGAGTGGCAATAATGATATCTACCCCTTCGCGCATCGAGCGTTTTTGCTGCTCATAGGCAATGCCATCACCACCACCATAAACCGTTAAGGAGCTGATGTTGGTGAAATAGGAAAGTGCTTCTACCTGCAAATCAATTTGCTGGGCAAGTTCCCGGGTAGGTGCTAATATCAGGGTATTGTTATGACGGTCTTCTGTCTGACTGATCATGTTCATGATCGGCAACAAATAAGCGCCTGTTTTCCCCGTACCTGTTTGTGCACAGGCAATTAAGTCTTTTTTATCTAGGATAAGCGGAATAGCTTCTTGCTGGATGGGCGTAGCGTTGCGAAAACCCATCGCTAATAAACCCTCTAGTAAGTCGGGGTTAAAATTAAAATCTTTGAAATCCAATATACTTCTATGTTGTTAGTATTACCCTATAAAAGTAACCTTTTATTTCATTACTTATATAATGTTTTTTACTTGCATGGGCTTGATTATTAAATTATAAGCCCATGCAGGCCTTATTTTTTCTGATCAGCGTAGCCGAATACCTTTTGTAAAAGAGGTGTTGACCTGGCGCCAAGACTTCCCCTGATTTTAAGTTCTTCCTGAGCCACCTGGATAAACATTCCATCAATGGCTTTTTGTGCCACATAGCTGGAAAGGTCTGTATTTACCGGTTTCACCAGAGGGATTTTATTGTATTGACCCGCGGCATCACCCCAGTATTTCGCTGCACCTACTTTATTCAGACTTGTGGTAATTACCGGCTGGAATTTTTCCATCAGCTGAGAAGTGGTTACTCTTTTGAAATAATTGGTTGCTGCATCCTGCTGCCCCAGTAAAATATTGGTCACATCAGTGATGGTCATTTGTTTAATCGCAGAGACAAATATCGGCTTAGCTTCTTTCGCTGCATCTTCAGCAGCCCTGTTCAGACTAAGGATTACATTGTCTGCCAATGAGCCCATACCAATGCTGCGCAATGTTCTTTCCACCTTTTGTGCTTCAGGGGGAAACAGGATCTTTACGGCCGCATTTCCTAAAAAACCATCTTTTGCAGAAAGCAGGTCTGTACCTCTGGAGATCCCGATTTCCAATGCTTCTTTAATCCCAAAACCCATCTCTGAGGTAGTTGGTGTTCCTGTGGCGGTAGTGCTGCCTTTTGTTGTACTGGTACCGCCTGTCTTGGTGGTTACTTTTTTTAAGATCTTTTCGAACTTCGACTGGCTATGTGCGGTGATGCTGCTCAAGCTAACGAAGCAGGTAGCGATCAAATAAATGCTAATTTTTTTCATTATGGTCTTTTGTGTCTTCAACAGTAAGCAAATCTTTGGCCAATAACTGCGAAGACTTCACTAATTTCAAAAACTCGTAACGGTAGCCCTCTGTATCTTTTCCCATGGATTGTTTCACAAGGCTGATCACTTGGTCGAAAGAGGCATTTTGTTTAAAATCCGATTGCCTTAGCAACATGCCGAACTCTGCTACTGCGGCAGCAAATCTGAAGTTATTGCTGGCACCCTCGAAGATGTTTGAAGCATCAATGACCGATTTTTGCAGCAATTTACTGGCATCACCATCGGGTTGTTTGTACCGCAACTTCACCGTCAGCATTTCCGGACTATTGTTCTTGCTGGTCTTTTTCTTGTTTTCCTGATATTTAAGGGGATCAACAGAAGGGCTAAAGGAGCTTTGAACCCCAACAGGGATGATTTCATACAAAGCGGTAACGGTATGGCCTGAACCCAGATCTCCGGCATCTTTGCGGTCGTCATTAAAATCTTTATCCTGTAACAGCCTGTTTTCATATCCGATTAAGCGGTAGGCCTGTACTTTCGCGGGATTAAATTCTACCTGCAGTTTGACATCTTTGGCAATGGTAAACAGGGTTCCGCCAAATTCGTTTACCAATACTTTTCTGGCTTCCGTGATGTTGTCGATATAGGCATAATTCCCATTGCCTTTGTCTGCCAGGGTTTCCATTTTGCTGTCCTTGGTATTGCCCATTCCATAGCCAAGAACAGTTAGGAAAACACCGGATTTTCTTTTTTCTTCGATCAGTTGCTCCATCTCTTTATCGCTGGATGCGCCGACATTAAAGTCCCCATCTGTGGCAAGGATTACCCGGTTGTTGCCTCCTTTAATGAAATGTTGACCGGCGATTTTGTAAGCCAGTTCAATTCCCTGTCCGCCTGCTGTTGAACCGCCTGCACTCAGTTTATTTAATGCCTCTTTGATGGTATTCTTCATATTTCCAGGCGTGGAAGGCAGTACCACTCCGGAATTACCTGCATAAACCACAATGGCAACTTTATCTTTTTCGCGAAGCTGATTGGTTAAAAGTTTAAAGGAAGAAACGAGCAGAGGTAGTTTATTGGGCTGCTCCATAGATCCCGATACATCAATCAGAAATACCAGGTTGGAAGCAGGAAGCTGCTCTGTTTTCATTTTTCTTCCCTGAAGGCCAATCTGTACCAGTTTATGTTTGTTGTTCCATGGTGCAGTGGAGATTTCTGTGATGATGTTTACAGGGTCATTTCCTTCTGGCTGAGGATAATCATAGTCGAAGTAATTGATCATCTCTTCAATCCTTACCGCATCTTTAGGGGGCAATCCACCATTGTTCAGGTAACGGCGGACATTACTGTAGGATGCAGCATCTACATCAATAGAGAAGGTAGATAAAGGGGTTTGATCAGGGTTATGAAAAGCATTTTCCTGGATGTTCGCATAGCTTTCTGTATTGGTTGGGGCAGAGATGACCGCGTTTTGGCTATAGATCGGAGCAGCCTCATACTGTATCATACTGGCTGAAGCATCACCCATGATTCTTTTTTCTGCTCTGCCTATGCGCAATCCTGCCACCTTTCTGACTACCACCTCATTTAAAGTCTGGTTATCCGGGGCCAGGGCGAGATTAATCTGTGTTTTTGACCCGATTTTCAGGATCTGTGTCTTGTAGCCTATAAACGAAAATTGCAGCATCTCATCCGCATCGTTCACCGAAATGATGTATTTACCTTTGCTATCGGTAACAGTTCCTTTTTTACTTTTGGGGATGGTCACCTGCACTCCCGGCAGTGGTTGTCCATTACTTTTATCGGTTACAATTCCCTGAATTGTTTTTACCGTTACCGCTTTAAATCCAAATAGAAACAGGACAACGAAGATGGGGAACAATAGCTTTTTCATAATTTCCTTTTTTTTAGGAATGATGTAAGCTTTAAAGAATTTCCATACCAGTATCAGAAAATATTTTTATACTTGAGCGAATTATGTCCCGGACACCCATTGAAGTTTATAAAAAATAATACCAGAATCCAGGAGCAGGACGATGCTGCTTTAATTGCCCGATATAAAATCAGTGGCGATCTGGAGGTATTGGGTCAGCTTTACAATAAGTATATGCACCTGGTATTCGGGGTTTGTCTGAACTACCTCAAGGATGAAGAACAGAGCAAAGATGCCGTCATGCAGATTTTTGAAGAACTGGTGACCAAGCTAAAGGTCCATGAGGTTCAGAACTTCAAAAGCTGGCTCCATGTACTGTCGAGAAACCATTGTTTAATGGCCATCCGTAAAAATTCTAAAAATACAACCCTCTCTCTGGAAGATACTTTTGTGGAAAACACGGAATTTGTGCATCTTGATATGGATGATACAAAAGAACAGAAGCTTACCGTTATGGAAAGGTGTATGGAAACGCTTCCTGAAGAACAGCGGATAAGTGTGAATTTGTTCTATTTAGAAGAGAAGTGTTATAAAGAAGTGGCGGATATTACCGGTTATGAAATGGTAAAAGTGAAGAGTTACATCCAGAATGGAAAAAGGAACTTGAAAATTTGTATAGAAAAAAACAGCAGTGAATAACGATTGGTTAGATATAGGAGTTTTAGAAGATTATCTTGACGGTAAGCTCGACGCGAAAACCATGAACAGGGTAGAACGTGAGGCACTGGAAGATCCTTTTGTGGCCGAAGCACTGGCAGGACTAAGTGCCTCGCCCAAGCGATCGCTGCAATCTATTTCTTTGCTTCAAAAGCAATTGCAGGAACGGATTGCCGAACAACAGGATTCTAAAAAAACAAAGGTCATTACCTGGCAAAGGCTAAGTATCGCTGCCACAGCAGCAGTCATGTTTATTGCAGTAAGCATTGTTTTCTGGATGAAGGAAACAGCACACCAAAACCAGTTGGCCAAACAGCCGAAATCAGTAGACGTAACGATTGCACCTGTGGTTCCTGAACCGGTTCCGCCGGTGGCAACAGATGGACTGGCTAAAGTAAAGACCGATCCTAAAAATGATGTTGGTAAAGTTGAAACTGCGGATGTGAGTCCGCAGGTAGCAGAGATAGACCGTGCAGTAGCTGCGGCCAAAACCAATGCTTATGCGGCGAACAGGAAAGCAAAAGCTGCTCCTGTACCGGTGGCAGATCAGGAAGCTCAGGCAGCGAATGAAGTTGTTGTTGCCGGCTATAGCAATGACCAAAAGAAAATGTCCGTTGCGGCTCCTGCAGCCGCTGCTGCCAGGGTAATGTCGGCCGATATGATGCTTGGCCGTAATGCAACGCCAGTGCTGACCGGTAAAGTGACCTCAGAAAGCAACGGAGACCCGTTACCAGGCGTATATGTAAAAGTCGAAGGAACAAAACTAACTGCGGTTACCGATGCTGAAGGAAGGTTCAGAATCCCGGCAGACAGTAGTGTTAAAGGAGAAAAAGTAGTCTTAAATTATATAGGGTTCAACTCAAAGGTAGTTCCCGCGAACTGGGCTGAACCGATGACCATCCGTTTAGCGGAAAATAATTCTTCCTTGTCGGAAGTTGTAGTGACAACTAATGCTGCTCAACGTCACAAAAAAGCAAAGGATTCCAATGACAGCAAAGTAAAAAGTCTGGGAGACGTACTTTCGGGTAAAGTTGCAGGATTAGAAGTCGCTGATCATAAAGAAATGCTTGCCAGTCCTGATGGAGGTTGGAACAAATGGAATAAATACATCCGCAGTAACCATAAATTCAATAAGGAGCCTTTTCTCAACCGTCAGGTGAAGCTTAGTTTTCTTGTCGGAGCCGATGGAAGGCCTGCAGATGTTAAGGTCCTGGATGGGATTGACGAGGCCCGTGACCAGGAGGCAAAAAGATTACTCCTCAATGGACCCAAATGGAAAATCCCTGCTAACCCGGCAGATCGGGTAATCCTTGAGATTGCCTTTTAGAAAATAGAAAATCTTTCACATAAAAAAAGGGGATCAGCCGATCCCCTTTTTTTATGTTGTATTTTTTATGAGCCTTGTGTCTAAAAGAACAAGTGGATCACGGCATAAACAAGCGCAGCAAGTGTTGCTGAAACAGGAATGGTCAATACCCATGCCCATAACAAACTTACGGTTACTCCCCAGCGTACTGCCGATACCCTTTTCAATAAGCCTACCCCAACAATAGATCCTGTGATCGTATGGGTGGTAGAAACGGGAATCCCAAAGTGTTCTGTGATCCCAAGGGTTACCGCACCTGCAGTTTCTGCAGCCACACCTTCGAAAGCATTTACTTTAGTGATTTTTGAACCCATTGTTTTAACGATTTTCCAACCGCCGCTCATCGTTCCCAATGCAATTGCTGCATAACAGGAGATTGGAATCCACTCCGGCATGGCATCGCCTGTCTTAAGGACGTTTGCAGCCACCATAGATACGTAGATGATCCCCATTACTTTCTGGGCATCATTACCGCCATGTGTAAAACTTAAGGCCGCAGAAGAGATCAATTGCAGTCTTTTGAACCACTTCTCCGCAACTGAAGGCCTTGCATTTTTGGAAATATGAAGGATAATAATCGATATAATCACGGAAATCACCATCCCAATCACCGGGGCAAGCACAATAAAGGCCACCACTTTAAGGATTGGGGCAAGGTTAATTGCCGACATCACTCCTGCGCCAACGGTTGCAGCTTTAGCCATACCTGCACCTGCAAAACCACCAATAAGGGTATGCGATGAACTGGAAGGAATTCCAAACCACCAGGTAAATAAGTTCCAGGTGATGGCGGCTAAAAGACCGGCAAGAATCACTTCAAGAGTAATGAAGTTCTCCACAACCGTTTTAGCAATTGTATTGGCTACTTTATGATCCGTAAAATAAAAATATGCAGCAAAATTGAAGAGCGCTGCCCACAACACTGCCTGGAATGGGGATAATACTTTCGTTGATACAATTGTTGCAATAGAGTTTGCGGCATCATGAAAGCCATTAATATAATCGAAGGCAATTGCCAGGACAATTACAACAACCAATAAGGTAGTTACCATTTTTTGAAGGTTTAAGCGTTCTTTACCAAAATAGATTCCAACACATTTGCTGCATCTTCACATTTGTCTGTAGCCATTTCTAAGGTCTGCAGCACTTCTTTTTGTTTAATTAGTTCAATGGCGTTGGTTTCAAACTCAAACAAACGGGCAATCGCCAGGTTTGTTACATAATCCGCCTGATTTTCACCGCTGTTGATTCTTACACAAGCATCAGCGATAACGCGGATATTTTTGAAGCTTCTTAATTCTTTGATCGCTTTATCCAAATCGGTACACATCTCTACCAAAAGTTCTGCAAGTTTGATCATTGCATCACCAATGTTAACAATGTTGTACAGTTCGATGTTGCTTGCAGAAGCATGAATATAATCTGCAATATCATCAACAGCACTTGCCAGTGCATGGATGTCTTCCCTGTCAAAAGGAGTAATAAAATTCTTACTTAGTTCTAGGAAAATTGAATGGGTAATGTCGTCACCAACGTGCTCAAGACGCTCCACTTCTTTGATGTATTCTTTTCTTTTTTCCAGGTCAGTTGCACTTAAGGCAAGCAATAAGGCTTCAGAAATTTTCAATACATTGCTGCCTGCCTGTTCGAATAAAGGCTGGAATTTTTTGTCTCTCGGAGTGAAGAACTTAAAAATGCTATTCATCTGTTATATTATATTTTGTTTTAATTGTCAGATGAAACCCGCATGGCGCCCAGCCCATCCTACTTATAAAATATGCTACAAAAGTATGAGTGTAATGTTAAGTTAATGTTAAGTGTTAAGTTATTTTGAAAAAGCTTTGTTTCTGTTAACCAATCTTTTCGAGTGTAAAAGCAAAAGTGGTTCCGATCTGCAGGGTACTCCTTACCGAGATGATCTGCTGATGGGCTTCCAGGATGTGTTTTACGATCGCGAGCCCTAATCCTGTACCGCCTTCCTGTCTGGACCGGTGAGAGTCTATCCGGTAAAAACGCTCAAATAAACGGGGTAAATGTTTTTCTTCAATTCCAATCCCGTCATCTGTCACCTCTACCAGGTACTGGTCGTGCAATTCAAAGATTTTTATCGCGGTTGAACCGTGTTCCCTGCCATATTTTATGGAATTCTGAATCAGGTTGATCATCACCTGTCTGATCTTCTCCCGATCCGCTTTCACATAAGCAGGGTGGGTGTACTTGTCCTTGAAGGAGATCTTGATCTCCTTGGTCTTCGCCTTATCTTCCAGCCCTTCCATCACCTCCTTAGCCAGAAGAACGAAGTCGAACTTTTCATAATTGATGGGAATTTCCCCGGTTTCCAGTTTGGAAATCGAATCCAGGTCATTGATCAGATAGCTCAGGCGCTCTACATTGTTCTCCGCCTTTTTAAGGAATTTCGTCGCCATTTCCGGGTCGTCAGTCAAACAATCCTGCAGGGTTTCTATATAACCCTGGATCGCGAACAGCGGCGTTTTAAATTCATGGGAAACATTGGATAAAAACTCTCTTCTGAACTGTTCCTGCTTTTTCAGGATATCAATCTCCCGTTTTTTTGCACCTGCCCATTCTTTTACTTCATGCTCTACATCATTGATCGGATCGGAACTCACATATTCCCCTAAAGCATCCTTCAGGTCTTTTCCCAGTTTTAAATTATGGATGAGCTTATAAATCAGTACGATCTTGGAATAGATGTATTTCTCCAGCAGGTAATAAAAAACAATAAAACTGGTAATGAATGACACGGCAAAAGAAACCAGCATAAAATACCAGCTCTGCTGAAAATAAAAATTCACCAGACCAATGGAAAGGCCAACTGCAAAAGCAGCTATGAGGACGAGTACGCTTAACTTCATGCAGGCAATTTACAATTTAGATTTAAATTCAAGGTTAAATTTCTCCCTGCCATTCTTTATAAAAATGATCCAGGTAAAGCAGCATAAAATCGTGGCGCTCAGCGGCAATTTTTTTACCGCTTTCCGTTTTCATTAAGTCTTTCAGCTTTAACAGCTTTTCATAAAAATGATTGATGGTAGGGGTACTGGAATTTTTGTATTCTTCCTTACTCATGTGTAGGTTTGGCACAATCTCAGGATCATATAAGACCCGGTTTTTATAGCCTCCATAAGTAAAAGCCCTCGCGATACCTATTGCTCCTATGGCATCCAGACGGTCTGCATCCTGTACAATGTCCAGCTCTTTGGACTGGAAACTGATGGTTCCCAGGCTGGCTTTGTAGCTTAGATTTTTGATGATCTCCTGCACATGGGTGATGGTGGCAGGCTCCAGCCCAAGACTGTTTAAAAAGTTACCTGCGATTCTGGGACCAATCTCTTCATCCCCATTGTTGAACTTTGAATCGGCAATGTCATGCAGGAGTGCTGCAAGGGCGACTATCAGTTCATCGCCCTGTTCGGTTTCATTCAGGTGTTGGGCATTGCGAAAAACACGCTCGATATGAAACCAGTCGTGCCCGGCTTCTGCGCCCGACAAGGTTTCTTTAACAAACAATATGGTTTGGTCAATAATGGAGTTCATCAGATTTTGTATTTGAAACAAATGTATCTGAATTGATCCTAAAAAGAAGATGATGTGGAAAATTATCCCGGGACGAGCTGCATCCTGCTGCTGAAATCCGCTGCTTTAAAATTGATGAGCTGATTCATCTGCACATCCAGAATAACGGAGATCTGATATAGGCGCTCTACAGTGAGTTTGCTATGCCCGAGCTCGATCTTACTATAGGCATTTTGTGAAATGTTGAGCTTGGAAGCAAGAAAGTCCTGGGTAAGGGCTTTGATCTTTCTGACTTTTTTAATGTTACCGGGAATGTCCCTGACGTTAATTTCGAGGCGCTCTTTCATAGGTTGGGAAGTTTAGTTTTCGTTTATACTGAAGTATAAACGAAAACTAAATCCGAACGGATTTCAAAAAAGATAAAAAAAATCTTTTTTTTATTTGAAGCCCTTATTCTGCTGCTTTTGGCTCTGGTCTTCTTGTTCCATCGTACAACTCATATTCGAGCATCCGGCAGTCCAGCTTTCCATTATAGAATTCTAATTTTCTGGTGGCTTTAAGACCGATTTTTTTCGCAAGATCAGGGTTTCCGGTAAAGATATAGCCGAAATAACCTTTGCATTCCTGTTTCATGAAATCGCCCATCCGCTTATAGGTTGCTTCCAGTTTGGAATGCACCCCAAGGCGCTCTCCGTATTCCGGATTGAAAAGGACTACGCCTTTACCGCCTTCGGGAACCTGAGTATCTGCAAAATCGCAAACTTCAAAAGTAATCAGTGTGTCTACACCAGCTGTTTTTGCATTTTTACGGCTCACATCAACGGCATCCTCCGAAAGATCTGTCGCAATGATCTGAAGATCTATATTTTTAATCACCTGCTCTTTCAGAATTCTTCGCTCTGCGAAAAATACCTCTTCATCATATCCAAGGATATGCATAAAGCCATAATTCATACGGAATAGTCCAGGTCTGCGGTTGGTGGCAATCAATGCCGCCTCAATGGCTAAGGTACCCGAACCGCACATTGGGTTCACAAAAGGAGATTTCTGGTCCCACTGACTGCTCATGATCACACCGGAAGCCAGTGCTTCCAGCATTGGTGCTTTACCCGGAATTTTACGGTAACCATGTTTTGCCAGCGTTTCTCCTGAAGTATCGATAAAAATATCTGCTTCACTGTCTTTCCAGTACAAATGTACCACTGCTTTATTGGCATCAGAGCCTGAATTCGGACGAATCCCTTTCTTCTCTTTTATGCGGTCAACAATGGCATCTTTTACTTTTAAATTGGCAAAAAGCGGAGTCGTGATCGTTGGGTTATCCACATTTGAAGTCACCGAGAAATATCCCGAGAAATCAATCAGTTCTTCCCATTCCATATCCAGGAGCTCCCGGTACAATTCTTCCGGGTTATTGGCCTTAAAGCTCTTTAAACAATATAAAATCTGACTGGCACACCTTAAGTTCAAATTTAACTTAATGCATTCAGTGAGGGTAATGTTCAGCTCTACCCCTGTAGGAAAGTCCCTAACAATAGTGTAGCCCAGGGATTTAACCTCTTCCTGTAGATATGGCGATAGTCGCTTGTTGCAGGTTAAGATAACCTTGCTTTTTGTGTGGAAAACTTGCATAATATATTGTGCGAAGTTATCAATAAAAATATAGAGATTTGAACTTCGTACGAGAATAAAACAGTAATTGTTATGGAAATAAAAGGAAAAGTGCATGAAATTGGTGCATTACAACAGGTGAGTGAGACTTTTAAGAAACGTGACCTGATTATAGAATATGCAGAAAACCCTACTTATCCTGAATACATCAGGTTTGAGGCTTTACAAGATAAAACCGCTTTATTTGATAGCCTAAAAACTGGCGATGATGTAGAAGTTTCATTTAACTTACGCGGTCGTCCATGGACTGACAAAGCCGGAAAAACTTCTTATTTTAACAGTTTAGTGGTATGGCGTATCAACGCACTTACTCCTGGAGCTGCAGCAGCAACTCCGGCATATGCGCCACCAGCTGATTTAAATAGCGCACCGGGCGAGGAAGATGATCTTCCTTTCTAAAGATCTTTTTTAAATAAACAAATTGACCAAACGAGGCTGTCCGATCATTTCGGACAGCCTTTATTCTTTACCGGTGTTTTGTCCGAATCAGCCTTTTTTGCAGGGCTGTTTTTTTTGTTAAATACCCTGCCCGGAATCAGCCCGAAACTGCTTCGGAAAAAGCAGGAATCAGCGCGGGATAGAGCAGGGATCAAACCCGGATGAAACACGCATTTTGTCCCTGTTCTATCCGGGCTTTATAAGAAGGAGTTTCCAATCTTTTTCGCTGCCCTTGCCTGGCTTGTTTTGCAGGTCTTCAACCCTTCAAAAAGCGGGATGGAAATTAGATTTATCTTAATGCGAATGTCCGGTACCGAAAAAATTTTAAGCTTAGGCTGAATGGCTTGCTGAAATCAAAGTGCTTCCCTATCGTTTTTCCAGGTATTTGTCTTAAATTGTAGCAGCTCCTCCGTCAAATCCGGTGTTAAAAAGTGTTAAATAAGCGCTTTTCTGTTAATCCTTATTTATTTTTGAATATCCTGTAATGAAGAAAAGAAGCCTTTGGTTGATAACCGCCTTAATGACCATAGCCTTGCTTGGTGTATTTGTAATGCAATTGTATTACATAAGGGAGGCCTATAACCTTAAATCGCAGCTTTTTGAACAAGATGTTACCCAGGCTTTAAACGCTGTTGTTAATAAAGTCCAGAAAAGATATGCGGCGAGTCATCTCAATAAAAAGGACGATCAGCTCAGAGAAGAAAGGGAGGCCGAACTGAGGGATAAAGCCCAGATCCTGGTTGAGTTTAAGGAAAAGCATAAAGAAAGAGAAGAGCTGAGAAAACTGGAACAGCAGAAAAAGATCATTGCTGATTTAAATATGCAGGATAGTGTGATCCGGAACAACTATCTCCGGCCAATGATCATCACTGAAAAAGAGTTCACATCAATGTCCACACTGGATGACGACAAAAAATCACCACTACAGGTGGATATGAATTTTGGTGTGGATAAAGCGGGAAATGTCATCACCGCAAATATCAATCAGACTTATATCCCTATTCCCGAAAAGGTGGTCACCTTCAAAGTCACCACAGATCGCCTGCCCGACAGCATTCGCTATCTGGCTTTTAACCCTTTTAGCAAAAAACCGCTGTTGATTACCTTGCCCAGGGTATCCCCTGAAATGGCGGCTAAATTTAAAAGTGAAGATGAAATTGAAGCTCAGAAGTTTCAACGGGCTTTCAAGGAGTTACTGACAGATACGGTCATCATTAAAACCAATAGCCTGAATTATTTGGAAGATGTCGCTAAGGAGATGAGGCAGGATAACATTCCCATTAATGAGCGGGTACCAAGGGATATACTGGATACGCTGATCAGAAATGAATTGCTGAACCGGAATATTAAGCTGGATTATAATTTTTGGGTAAAACTGGCCAATAAAGACTCTGTTTTATACCGGAGGGTCTCCAGCGCTGATGTGGAACCGGTTCCTGCTGATGTTCATAAAGTAGCTTTGTTTAGCAATGATATCTTTCGTGACCCCGGAATGCTGTACCTGAATTTTCCCAATGAAAATTCTTTGATCCTGGGGAACCTGAGTGCCACAATGGGCTCTTCTGCGGGTTTACTGCTGGTCCTGGTCTTTATTTTTGCCTATACCATTTATGCCATCTTAAAACAGAAGAAGATCTCGGAAATGAAAACCGATTTCATCAACAACATGACCCATGAGTTTAAAACACCCGTGGCCACCATTATGATTGCGAGTGAAGCACTGAAAGATCCCGAGATTACTTCCGATAAAAGCCGGGTGAAACGACTGGCTGGAATCATTTATGATGAAAATGTCCGCCTCGGAAATCATATTGAACGCGTACTGAGCATCGCAAGGTTAGAAAAAAAGGAATTAAAACTGGAGCGCACAGAGTTAAACGTAAACGACCTGATCCTGGTTGTTGTAGACAGCATGAACCTTCAGTTACAAAAGAACAATGCTGCGGTTAAACTGCATCTGGATGCTACACAAGACCTCATTTATGCCGATGAGCTGCACCTTTCCAATGTGATTTATAACTTAATTGACAATGCCAATAAATATAGTGCGAATGCACCTCAAATTACCCTAAGTACAAAAAACACGGGAAAAGGCCTGGTCATTGAAGTTGCCGACGAAGGTATCGGGATGACTAAGGAACAAACAAAACGTGTTTTTGATCAGTTCTACAGAGTGCCGACAGGAAACTTACATGATGTGAAAGGGTTCGGACTCGGGCTGAACTATGTACAGGACATCATCGAACAAATGAACGGGGTAATTAAGGTCCATAGTGAAAAAGATAAAGGCACTGTATTTGAAATAATATTACCGCTAAATCATAACTAATGAAAAGAATTCTATTGGTAGAAGATGATCCGAATCTGGGTTTGCTTTTGCAAGATTACCTGCAGCTGAAAGGTAAATTTGACGTAATCCTGTGTGTGGATGGTGAGGAAGGATTGAAGGCTTTCGGAAAGCAGGATTTTGACATGTGCATTCTGGATGTCATGATGCCTAAGAAAGATGGATTTACCCTGGGTAAGGAGATTCGGAAAATCAATCAGCACATTCCAATCATTTTTGCTACGGCTAAAGCGATGATGGAAGATAAAGCCTCAGCTTATGACCTTGGTGGAGACGATTACATTACCAAGCCCTTTCGGATTGAAGAGTTGCTGTTGAGGATCAATGCCTTATTGAAAAGGGTTTCTGCAAAAGAAGGAGCTGAACTGAGTCCGGTGGAAACACATTTCCTGATTGGCGAATATACTTTTGACTATACCACCCAGTTGATTCACTTTAAAGGGCAGCAGCAAAAGCTCAGCACAAAAGAAGCAGAGTTATTGCAGTTGCTGTGTTTGAAGAAAAATGCGGTACTTACCCGCGAAGAAGCATTACTCAGCATCTGGCATGATGACAACTACTTTAACGGACGCAGCATGGATGTGTTTTTAAGTAAACTAAGGAAATACCTTAGGGAAGACCCTAAGGTAGAGATCCTGAATGTTCATGGAAAAGGATATAAACTATTGGTAAACTAAAGGCTGAAAGCCTTTAGTGCAACCTGAGCATATTCACCCCAGCTTTTCAGTGCGGATTGAATGGTTTCCATCAATCCTTTATTGTTCATTTGTTTTCCTTTTACCGGAGCCTTTAGCTCCGATTCTGTTACCGGCCGGTCCTTGATACTGGTCGCAAACCAGGATACATTTTCATGCGGCAGGGCTACTCCCAAAATCATTCCCGGTAAACCCGAGAATGACTCCGGCCCGCCGGAAACAGGAATCTTATCAGTATAAAAAGCGACCACATAGATGGAGTCAAGCACAATGGCGTTGGCCCTCCGACATTCATAGCCTGCAATTTCCCGGGTTTCTTCCGTTACTTTCCAGTTGATCTTTCTGGTACTGTCCTTTACGAGGTAGGTTTCTTCATATACATTTTTCTGAGCAATAAAGCTGGATTTAGCAAGGTCTGTAAAGATGGTATTGTTCTGTGAAGAAGTTGGATCATCTCCAAAAAATCCCCTTGAATTGCTGTTGTCTTCTTTAATAGGGGTAAAAAGGGTTCTGTCTTTTGAAAAAGCAAGTGTACTCTTTGAAACCTTAAATTGAGGCTGACTCTTTTTATAGGCATCAAAGGCGGATTGCATATAAGACGAATTGTCTTTGTTAATGCTTTTTTTAATCAGGGCATACATATTGGTTTTCTTTTCAAATTCAATTACCCCATCTGTGGTAAACCGCACATTCTGCGCCTGTGTCAGCGCGGATCCAAATAGGAGGAAGAGTAAAATTAGAGGCTGTTTCATAGTGCTTATGGTTTAGGGGCTGATCCGCCCATTTTATTGAAATCCCAGATCAGGGATAACATGAAATATCTTTTTATCGTGACATAGTTACTTTGGGTGATCCGGTTATTACTGGAACTCCGGTCAAAGCCAACATTCTGGTTGAGTAAGTCGTTCGCAGACGCACTGAGTTTAAGGTTCTCTTCTTTAAAGAATTTTTTACTGATCGATGCATTCCAGATGAAACGCTCAAACTCCTGATTGAAGGTTTGTGTTTTAGCCCTGTATTCGTAATCTCCGTCTGTGCTAATCTCTACTTTTCCGGGAAGGTAGATGCTAAAGCTTGCATCTCCCCTGGTGCCCCATCCATTGTTATTTCGTTGCTGCTGCAAAGAGGCTTCGCTCGTATTATAGGTCGGGCCAACAGATAAATAAAAGGAGTATCCTTTCTCTTTATACTTTGATAGATTTACCCCGCCATTGTAGGAATTGGATTTTGTGGTATTTAATTCTTTATTGACCAAACTGTAGTTCTTACTGCCGGAAATATTTCCATTCAGTCCGACATTGAGGTCAAAGAGATTTATCTTCCGGCTCAGGTAGACATTGATGCCGTAGTTAATTGGTGTTTTTTCCGATAAATTGATCGATTTTGAGGTGCTTTTACCTTTGTCGTCCGTAACAATGCTACTGGTGATGGCATTCGAGTTGAAACCATAATTGGCGCCAATATAGATGGACTGGCCACTCATTACTTTATAAGAGTTATAGCCCATATTGATGCTGCTATTGAATGAGGGTCTCAGTTCCGGATTTCCCTCTACGATATTCAGCGGATCTGTATTTACTTTTAATGGCTGAAGCTGATCTATCCCGGGTTGTCTGGTATTTCCGTTGTAATTGAACCGGAAAGAAGCCATCTGCGAGAGGTTGTACCTATAACTCAGCTGAGGGTTCCAGTTGGTGAAATTTCTTTTGTAGGTGGTGTTGCTATACTTGTTGAATTGCTCAAACTTTACGTCACTGATTTTGGTTCCGAGGGTGATGACCGATTTGTCTTTTTTGAAATTGAACATCGCTCCCCCCTGATTGGACAGTTGGTTGAGCTCAAAATTATTGCTGTAATCCTTGTCCAGAATGCTGTAACTGCCATCGCCGGCTTTATTAAAGGATTTTCTGTCGGAAAGGCCTTTGTTGATGCCCAGGCCATAATTCAGAATCAGGGAAAGTTCTTTACTAAGCGGTTCGGTATAAGTCAGGTTACTGTTGAAAGCACTGTTGGTACTGCTGTTTGTTTTGTATTGATCCACGATTTCCTGGCTCGATCGGTTTCCCTGTTCATCAAAGAACTGGTTGTCCGAATATAAAAAACCGGTGCTTTTATTCTCATTCAATGCCTGACTCAATCTCAGGGAAAAAGTACGTCCTTTTTTCTTTAATTTTTGAGTGTAGAATGCGCTGGCATTTAAAGCCCGCTGGTTCCCATCAGTGCTGGATTTGTTTTTGCTCGTGTTTAATTTGCTCTGGTTATCTCTAACGCTGATTGCATCAGATTCATCGGCGGTGTTGCTGTCTTTTAATGTCCCGTCAATGGCAACTTTTAGTGTGGCATTGGAATCCAGATTAATGGAATAGGTTCCGTCCAGTTTGTGCCTGAACATCCGGTTGCTGAAGCGCTCACTGGCTGTGGTATTATAGGCCTGCCCGGGAATGTTGTTCTGGGTTAAAGTTGTATTGGTTCCATCCACATCGATTGAACCGATTTTATAATTGGTATTAATGCTTTCTTTGTCCTTATTCCATTTATTGTCGAAATGAACGCCACCGCTTTTCGTCAAAGGAATTCCCCGGCCATTGTACCTGCCGTTAAAGGAATCGAGGCCATCATCACCTCCGCCGCTATAAAACATCATACCGCCATCTTCAGTAACTTCCATTTGGTTGCCGCCATATTTGTCATTGTCTTCCCATCCCAATCCGGTCTTTCCTGTGTTTCCAATGGTCCCGTAGGCAGAGAACTTTTTCTTGCCTTTGAAGGCATTGAACATGGTTTGAGCCTGATAGAATTTCTCTGTTCCGGCCCCTGCGTCTACCTTGCCGAAATAACCGTTCTTTTTGTCCTCTTTGAGTTGAATGTTGATAGTTTTTGCTTTTTGTCCATCGTCGATACCGGTAAACGTGGCCTGATCGCTCTTCTTATCATACAGCTGAACCTTGTCTACCATGTCGCCACGTAGGTTTTTCGTGACCAGGGTAGGATCATCACCAAAGAACTCTTCGCCATCAACCAGAACTTTATTTACCGCCTGTCCCTGCGCCGTAATTTTTCCGTTTTTATCTACGGTAATGCCGGGAAGCTGTTTTAACAAGTCCTCGACTTTTGAATTGGGCTGAATTTTATAGGCTGCGGCATTGAATTCCGTGGTGTCTCCTTTTATTTTTATCGCTGTGATATTTCCCTTAATGATCACACCCTTTAGAATGGTTGCTTTCAGGGTCATGTTCATCTGGCCAAAATCTCTTGTCTTTTTTACCGAATCGAGCTGAAAATCTTCTACATAATCCGCATAACCAGGGTAACTGAGCAGCAGTATGAATTTTCCCGGAGAAAGATTGCTCAGCGTAAAAGCACCATCGGCACCAGCTCTGGTGAATTTAACGAGCGTGGAATCTTTGGCTTTTAAGAGGGTGATGGTGGAGTTAACCATTTTATAACTTGCGGCAGTATCGGTGACTAAACCTTTGACTTCATACTGGTTCTGGGCAAAAACGGAGACTGAGCTTACTAAAAACAAGACTAATACTAGGAATTTATGTTTCATTCGGGGGAAAATGTTTGGTTAATCTAAGGTATAACTAAGGGTTTAGTAATAGTGTTAAAGATTGTTAAATTATGTTAAAGAATATTTTTTGTCGATCCTATAATAGGACAATCGCCAGAAGGATTAGTCTTAGGCTTTAGACGTAATTAACGGGAATTGTTTCCATGACGGTCATTTTTCTTCTTTTTTACCAAATATTGTGCGGGGACAACTATTTATTACCTTAGCTTTCAACGAATAGTTATGGGGACTTATACTGCACTTTCTGATGAAGAGCTGGTTGACTTTATGAAGACTGGTAATGAAGCTGCTTTTGCGGAGCTTTATAAGCGGAACTGGGAAGGGTTGTATGCGTATTGTCTAAATATCCTCGATGATCCTGATGTAGTTAAAGATGTTTTGCAGGAAGTTTTTGTCTGGTTCTGGAACCATCGTGCGGACCTGAAAGTATATGCGGTCAGGAGCTACCTTTCTGTAGCTGTAAAGCATAAAATGGCCAATTATATCAGAAATGAAAAGACAAGGGACAATTTCTATGAAAAGGTTAAACTGGAAAACATAAATCCTGCTTTTGACGATTCAGCATTGGAGGTTAAAGAACTGATTGGGTTCATCAGGGAATTCACCAGCGACCTTCCTGAAAAATGCAGGATGGTTTTTCAATTGAGCCGTACCGAACAGCTGAGCAATAAGGAAATTGCATCGAGGTTAAATATTTCAGAGAAAACGGTAGAAACACACATCACCACAGCTTTAAATAAATTGCGCAAAAAGATGGGCAGAACCTCTGCCTGGCTGTTTTTTTTAAGCTAACCGCCTTTTAATAAGGACTGCCTCTAAATATTTTTTGATTTGGACTAAGGGATAGGGGCCCGGGAAGTGCCTTATCAGTATATGCCGGAAATGCAGAGAACAGATTTTTTTAAATTACTGGACAGAATAAGCGATGGTACTGCTTCTGATGAAGATATTGTACGGTATCATGGCTACCTGAATGCCCTGCAAAAAGAAACAGGTGCATGGGATGAATCCAGACTTGGAGCTAAAACAGCCATGGAACAGGTGATCTTCGATAGGATCGCTGCCGAAATTCATGGTCCGCAGTTAAGAAGAAGCTTTCCGCTTTGGAAAAAAATGATGGTGGCGGCCACAATTTTAATGATCTCGGGCATTGGCCTATATTTTTATAACCAACATCTTACAAGCCTTAGCTCCCCGAAAACAGAAATTGTCAATGATGTGAAACCGGGCTCCAATCAGGCAGTATTGACCCTTGCAAATGGCAAGAGGATCATTCTGAACGCTTCTGTAAAGGGGGAAATCGCAGAACAGTCGGGCATCAGTATTAAAAAAACCGCAGAGGGGCAATTGATTTATACGCTTTCTGATGCCGGAACAGCCGCCAATATTGGAACGGCAGCAGCTTTTAATACCATTGAAACCCCTAAAGGCGGGCAGTACCAGATTAACCTCCCAGACGGAACGCGGGTTTGGTTAAATGCGGCGTCTTCCTTGAAGTATCCGGTTCGCTTTGATGGAAAAGAACGGAAAGTGAGCCTGCAGGGTGAAGGATATTTTGAAGTGGCAAAAGATAAACTTAAACCTTTTAAAGTCAGCAGCGGAGGCCAGGAGCTGGAAGTACTGGGAACACATTTCAATATCAACAGTTATGCAGATGAGCCTTCCAGCAAGACGACCTTATTGGAGGGTGCAGTGCGGCTCTCTCCGCATGGGGGCCAGGATCTGGTGCTCAGCCCCGGTCAGCAGGCAGTACTTGCTTCCGGGCGTATGAAAGTAGGCATGGTGGATCCCGAAGAAGTTATGGCCTGGAAAAACGGAAATTTTGTGTTCAATGACGAAGGACTGGAAAGCATCATGAGAAAGATCTCCCGATGGTATGATGTGGAGCTGAGCTATCAGCGTAAGCCCTCAGACCTGACTTTCACCGGAGTCGTTTCCCGCTCCAAAAATATTTCCGCCGTATTAAATGCCCTCGATAAAACAGGGAAAGTCCATTTTAAAGTGGAAGGAAAAAAAGTGACCGTATGGTAATAAACCTATAAACCAAATGAACCAAGTATGAAAAGAAACACACCACCTTAAGTAAAGCCGCTTGGTCCTTTAAAGAAAGGCCAGGAGTGCTCGTAACACCCCTGACCATGTCTGGGCTAAATCAATGCTTTTGTAAACATCTAATCAATTTAATTCCGCTGGTCCTCCCTGATTTCTTTGAGGAACGGGAGGGCTATGCGAAAACCAAACCACCAAATGTATGAAATTTTACCATCTGTTTAGGTCCGCCAAAAGGGCCTGGCTGCCTAAACCAATTTTGCGGATTATGAGACTAACCATCATCATTATAACGGCCTGCTTCCTCCAGTTGAGTGCCGCCGGTTTCGCTCAAAGGATTACCCTTTCAGAACAGAATACTTCTCTGGAGAAAATCATTCAAAAGATCAGAAAACAAAGTGGATATGACTTTCTGGTAGACGGTAAGCTAATCAAAAAGGCTAAACCTGTAAGTGTGAATTTAAAGAATGTCACGATTCAGGAAGCACTGAATGCTTGTTTATCCGACCAGGAGATCGTTTTTACGATTGAAGACAGGATCGTTCTACTGAACCCTAAACCGGTATCCGTGATCGATAAAATCATCAGTTACTTTGCTGCAATAGATGTCAGGGGGAAAGTACTGGATGAAACGAACCAGCCACTTCCGGGAGCAAGCGTGAGGGTTAAGGGAAATACACAAACGGCCGTTACCGATGTAAACGGGATGTTTGCCTTCAAAAATCTGGATGAAAATGCCATTTTACAAATTTCTTATATCGGATATGTAACACAGGAAGTCAAGGCATCTGCCGCAGCTGATTTTACCATAAAACTTATTCCACAACCTGCTGAACTCGGCGAGGTGGTGGTAGTGGGTTTTGGTACTCAGAAAAAAGCAAACCTCATCGGATCTGTTGCCCAGGTAACGGCAAAAGAAATCAACGACAGGCCGGTGAGCTCCTTATCGAATGCACTTACGGGAATGCTTCCTGGGGTAACGATCATTCAGCGCAGCGGACAACCTGGTGCAGCAGGAGGGAACATCCAGGTCAGGGGAGTTGGCTCTTTCGGCGCAAGTCCTGCAGCTTTGATCCTTGTTGATGGGATCCCGGTCAACTCCTTTAATGACATCGACCCGAATGATGTGGAGAACATTTCGGTGCTTAAAGATGCATCCACAGCGGCAATTTACGGCTCCAGGGCTTCCAATGGGGTAATCCTGGTGACCACCAAGAGCGGTAAAACCAATGATGGTAAAATAAAGATCGATTACAATGGCTATACCGGGACCCAAAGGGCAACTGCCTATCCTGAGTTTGTGAACTCCTGGGAATATGCGGCTCTTTTAAATGAGGCGCAGCCAGGTACCTATACAGACGCACAGATTCAGAAATTCAGAGATGGTTCCGATCGGGACAATTATCCGAACGAGAACTATATCGATCAGGTACTGAAAAAATCTACTTTCCAGACGGGACACAATCTGTCCTTTTCCAATAGCACAGAGAACACCCAGTATTTATTGTCGATGGGATACCTCTATCAAAATGGAATTGTAAAAAAGAACGATTATAGCAGGTATAACCTGAGGTTCAATATGACGAATACTTTCCGGCCAAGCCTGAAGCTGACCACCCGTTTGTCTGGTGCGCAGTACCTGGACAATCAACCTGCCCCTCCGGCTACTTTGGATTGGACAGACATGCTAACCAATATTAGTCAGGTGATCCGGGTTCCTGCAATTTATGTGAATAAACTGAGCAACGGGGATTACGGATTGGGCGTAGTGGCCAAAGGAACACCGGTTTCCTACTCGGATAATGATTCGTTTTTTAAGAGTAAGCAGACCGATTTATTGGCGAACCTGCGTTTGGATTGGGAAGTCATCAAAGACCTGAAGCTGTCGGTTATCGGAGGATATACCCAGCTTAATGACAATAGTCAGCGTTTCCTGGCGAACCAAAGACTAAACAGTAACGTAAAACTGGGGCCGGGATCGCTCAGTCAGGGTAACGCACTGAATATTTATAAAACATTTCAGCAGCTGGCGGAGTATAAAAAGACTTTTAGCAAACATGAGTTCGGTGTGCTATTGGGACATTCTTATGAATACAGTAAAAACACGTCGTTCTCCGCAAATAGAACCGGTTATAACAGTAATGACCTGACAGAGTTGAACGCCGGAGATGCGAATACTCAAAAAAATCTTGGAACTGCCACTGAATTTGCGCTGGATTCTTACTTCGGTCGTTTAAACTATAATTATGCCGGCAGGTATCTGGCAGAAGGTACCATCCGTTATGATGGCTCCTCCCGTTTCCCTAAAAATAATAAGTATGCAGATTTTTCTGCTGTCGCTGTAGGATGGAGAATTTCTGAAGAAGCATTCCTTAAGGATAAAATCAGTTGGCTGACTGACCTGAAGCTGAAGGCCTCTATTGGGGTTCTTGGAAATCAGAACATACTGAGGAATGATCTGCAAGAGTATTATCCTTTCCAGGGAAGATTGACACCCGGATCCAATTACCCTTTTGGCGGAGCTTTGTCGTCCGGAGTGGCTTATATTAATTTAGTGGATCCAACGATACACTGGGAGTCAACGAGGACAAAGGACATAGGCATGGATGCCGGATTTTTTGGCGGTAAACTGAACGTAAGTGCCACTTATTTTGACCGCTATAGCTATGATATTCTGGTGAGCCCTGCTGCAAGTGTGTCTAAAGTGCTGGGTTTTGGGGTTGGTGTTCAGAATTCAGGCAAGCTGAGCAACAAAGGCTGGGAATTCACAGCCGCTTACCGGAACCAGATCGGAGAATTCTCTTACCAGATCAATACCAATTTTTCCATCATCAACAATAAGGTGTTAGACCTGGGGGTGGGTAATATCACCCAGCCAAACGGTCAGGTAGGAAATGGGGACAACCTGTTCGTTGGCTCGCCGATGGGTGTCTATTATGGTTATGTTGCAGAAGGCTTATTCAGGGATGCCAGCGACATTGCCAATTATGCAGATCAGAAAAGCATCAATCCAAAGGTACAGCCAGGTGATATCCGTTATAAAGACATTAGCGGGCCAAATGGCGTTCCTGATGGAAAGGTAGATGCGACATACGACAGAACCGTATTGGGAAGTCAGATTCCTAAATATTCTTATGGCATCAATCTGACGGCAAATTATAAGAATTTCGATTTTTCTGTGCTCTTACAGGGCGTGGCGAAGGTGAATGGTTATTTACGTGATTATGCCGGTTATGCCTTTTACCAGAATGGAAATGTGCAAAAGTGGCAAATGGAAGACCACTGGACCCCGGGCAATCCAAACCCGGATGCAAAGTATCCACGTATGGAGGTGATCTCCAATCAGGGAACAGCAAATACACTGACTTCCTCTTTCTGGATGCTGAATGGGAATTACCTGAAAGTTAGAAATGTGCAGCTGGGTTATAAATTTTCGGGCATCAGGCTGAAAAAAGCAGGAATCCAGAATGTGCGGATTTATGCGACTGCTCAGAATCCACTGGCTTTCAGTAAATATCCTAAAGGATGGGATCCCGAAACCAATACAGGAGGGAGCTATTATCCGATCATGGCAAATTATACCCTGGGTCTAAATATTAATTTCTAAATCGAGAAAAGATGAAAACATCATTCATATATAAGTTCCTTTTACCATTACTGATTTTATCAGGAAGTCTGGGTTCCTGTCGTAAGGAACTGGATAAAACACCATTGGATCAATTTTCAAATGAATCTTTCTGGACCAGCGAAGCAAATGTGATGCTCGCCCTTACAGGCGTTTACCGCGGGAATATCCAGATGTCGGTTAATCCGACGGGTGCAGAGTTTTCTGCAACAGACTGGTGGTCTTATCATGGTTTATTATATACCGAATTTGCGACCGACAATGCCTACGACCGCAGGGGAGATAATTCCGGATTGAATACCCTTACAAATGGTACTTTAACCGCTACCAACGGCTATCTTGGCAATTACTGGACGGCAAGTTATGCGAGAATTGCCCGCTGTAATTATTTTCTGGAAAACATCTCCAAAGCAGCACTGGCTCCGGCATTGACGAGCCGGATGATCGCAGAAGTTCGTTTCATCAGGGCTTGCCAGTATTTTTATCTGTCTCAGTTTTTTGGCGCAGTACCCCTGGTAAAAACGACGCTAACTTTATCGGAAGCAAATACTGTAAAGAAGGCCACGAAACTGGAAGTTCAGGATTTTGCCGAAGCAGAGTTTAAGGAGGTTGCGCCTTTACTGCCCCGGTCCGGACAACTGGCAGGAGCGGAGCGGGGAAGGGCTACTGCTCAGGCTTCGCTGGCTTTTCTTGGCCGTTTATGCCTCGCAGAAGAGAAATGGGCATTGGCCGCATCAACCTATAAGCAAATCATAGATTTTAACGACAACCTGATTGACCCGAACTTCGAAAGCCTGTTTAATGGAACAAATGAGACGAGCAAGGAAATTATTTTTGCAACGCAATACCAGCAGGACCTGGCACCAAATGCCATGATGCAGCACAACTATCCTGCAAAACTCGGTGGTTTTATGCTGCATTGTCCGCTGGGAAGTCTGGTGGAATCTTATGAATTTAACGATGGAACGCCTTTTTCTTTTGCTGATCCAAGGTATAATGCTGCTAATCCGGGAGAAAACCGTGATCCCCGCTTAAAATATACGGTGATCTGCAACGGACAGCCCTTTAAAAATATCATTTATAACAGTAATCCTGATGATGCGAGTTCCCCGGATCAGCTCACAACCTCCAAACAGGGAACGCGTACGGGCTTTGCTTTAAAGAAATTCAACAGTGAAGCGTTTAGCGGCGGAGATCTGCAAAACTCAGGTATTGACCTGCCGATCATCAGGTATGCAGAAGTGCTGCTGGGTTATCTGGAAGCTAAACTGGAAAATGGGGAAGGCTCAGATCAGGCATTGTTAGACGCTACGATCAATAAAGTAAGGGGAAGAAGCGGTGTCAATATGCCCCGGGTAACGGAGCTGAATCCGGTCGCATTGCGGACAATTCTTCGTAGAGAACGCAGGAATGAGCTTGCGCTGGAAGGAATCCGTTACTGGGACCTTTTGAGGTGGAAGACAATTGGACAGGTACTGAACGGAGATTTTTATGGCGCAGCATTTCCAGGGGCTAAAAACCTGCGTAAAAAAGGAACTGTAACAGATCCTTATAGCCGTTGGTATGTCACTTCTAAAGCTTTCCGGATCGGAACAGATGAACTTTGGCCTGTGCCTCAGTCGGAAGTGAGCATTAATCCGAATTTAAAATAATTTAATGCAAAGCCCCTGAGGTGTTTTTATCTTTAGGGGCTGCTTAAACACACAAATATGAAGAAGAACCTGTTAATATTTTTTTCTGTAGCAATGGCATTCACTGCCGGAGCTCAATCGAAGAAGACAAAAGTTAAACCGCCAAATGTTATTTATATCATTGCGGACGACCTAGGTTATGGCGACCTGAGCTGTTATGGGGCCACGAAAATCCAAACACCTAACCTGGACCGCCTGGCAGCGAACGGGATTCGCTTTACAGACGGACATGCAACGTCTGCAACCTGTACCCCTTCGCGTTATGCATTGATGACGGGCGAATACCCATGGCGTAGAAAAGGAACAGGTATTTTGCCTGGTGACGCGGCACTCATCATTCCTACAAATAAAACAACCTTACCAAACCTGTTTCAAAAAGCAGGATACCAGACTGGAATTGTAGGGAAATGGCACCTGGGTATCGGGGAAACTGTAGCGAAAGACTGGAACGGAGAGCTGAAACCGGGACCAAACGAAGTTGGCTTTAATTATTCCTTTATTTTTCCGGCAACGGCCGACAGGGTTCCTACCGTGTTTTTGGAAAACCACAAAGTGGTGGCCCTGGAAGCCAATGATCCTATAGAAGTAGATTACGCGAAAAAAGTTGGTGATGATCCAACTGGAAAAGACCATCCTGAATTGTTAAAAATGCAGTCTTCGCCAGGGCAGGGACACAACCAGACGATTGTGAACGGAATCGGCCGGATCGGTTATATGAGTGGTGGTAAAATGGCGCGTTGGGTAGATGAAGAGGTCTCGACCACTTTCCTGAGCACAGCGCAAAGCTTTATAGAGAAAAATCATCAGCAGCCTTTCTTCCTTTATTTTGCCTTAACAGAGCCGCATGTACCAAGAATGCCGGCAACGAGGTTTAAAGGAAAAAGTGGCCTGGGATTGCGCGGTGATGCGATCTTACAGCTGGATTGGACCGTAGGAGAGATCATGAAACAATTGAAACTTCTGGGGATTGATAAAAATACCATGATCGTCTTTACCAGTGACAATGGTCCGGTACTGGACGATGGTTATCAGGATGAAGCGGTAACCAGACAGAATGGGCACCAGCCTGCGGGTGTGCTGCGTGGCGGTAAATATAGTGCGCTGGAAGGCGGTACAAGGGTGCCTTTTATTGTCAGCTGGCCTGGAAAAATCAAGGCTCAGGTATCACCTGCATTGGTGAGTCAGATGGATTTTATTGCCTCATTTTCCAGTTTGATCGGTAGAGCTGTTCCTCAGGGAGATGCCCCGGATAGTGAAAATCTGATCGAGGTCTTTTTAGGCAGATCTGTAAAGGGTAGAACTTCATTCGTAGAACAGGGAGGCCCGCTTTCTATCCTAAAAAATGGCTGGAAATACATCAGCCCAAGCGGAGGTGCTCCTTATATGAAAGAGGTAGGCATTGAATCAGGAAACCTGCCAACAGCGCAGTTGTATCACCTGACGGAAGACCTTAGCGAGAAGAATAACCTTGCCGAAAAGTATCCGGAGCGGGTAAAAGAACTGTCTGAACTGCTGGAGCAGATCAAACAGAAAAAATAAACAATTTTATCTTAGGCCTTGCTAAGTGCTGATTTCCTCATTTGCCGGCGGAAATCTTCCTTGGCAGGGCTTAAGATCTCTTTCCCCTCTGGATGGAAAGCGTAAAGATCTTCCCCTTAATTTTAATGATCTGATATTTCTTTTTGCGATTGTTTTTTAATTGAGGTTAGGGTTTATTAATTAGCAGCATTCTTAGTATCTTTGTATACACCAATTTGAAGATGGTTTATTTTTAATTGATGCCTACAATATGTCTGAACAAAACCCTGCCGAGCTTGCCGCCAAATTTGTAAATTATACTTCTAAACACATCTTTCTGACGGGAAAGGCCGGAACAGGGAAGACAACTTTTCTACGGAATTTAATTGAACTGACACATAAAAAGGCGGTTATTGCGGCACCTACAGGTATTGCAGCGATAAATGCTGCGGGAGTAACCATCCATTCCCTTTTCCAGCTTCCTTTTGGAACTTATCTGCCTAAAGCCCCAGCCGCAGATGGCGATCATTACAATCAGCAATACAATACCCCTAAATCTATTGTCCGGCATTTAAACATGACCGCGACTAAAAGAAAGGTCCTGACAGATATGGAATTGCTGATTATTGATGAGGTGAGTATGCTCCGTGCAGACCTTCTGGATGCTATCGATATGGTATTGCGCTATATCCGGAGAAACAACAGCGCAAGCTTTGGAGGGGTTCAGGTCCTGTTTATCGGTGATCTGCACCAGTTGCCCCCAGTGGTAAAGTCTACAGAATGGAATTTATTAGGTCAGTTTTATAACAGTGCTTATTTCTTTGATGCGCTTGCGCTTCAAAACAATCCGCCAATTTATATTGAACTGGAAAAGATCTACAGACAGGCCGATGAAGTGTTCATCAACCTGCTGAATAACCTGAGAAATAATGAGGTAACAGCCCAGGACGTGGCATTGCTGGATAAATATTATAAGGCGGATTTTAAGCCTTCTATAGACGATAAATACATTACGCTCACAACACACAACAATAAAGCCGATACTTTAAACAGGCAAAGTCTGGAAGAGCTAAAGTCTCCTTCCTTTTTGTATGTGGCTAAAATCGAAGATGATTTCAGTGAGTATGCCTACCCGGCAGAACATATTCTGGAGCTTAAAGTCGGCGCACAGGTGATGTTCATAAAAAATGATCCTACCGGAGAGCAGCGCTTCTTTAATGGAAAAATTGCTGTGGTAACTTCGCTGAGAACAGATACCATTGAGGTAGAGACGGAAGGAACCCGGGAAAAGATTGTCCTCGAAAAATATACCTGGAAAAATATTAAATATACTACGGATAAGGTAACCGGCGAGATTGAAGAAGAGCTGGTTGGAACTTTTACGCAGTATCCATTAAAACTTGCCTGGGCCATTACGGTTCATAAAAGCCAGGGCCTGACCTTTGACCGGGCAATTATTGATATCGGAAGTGCTTTCGCTCCCGGACAGATTTATGTGGCGCTTTCCCGTTTGCGTTCGCTGGATGGACTGATTTTAACCTCCCAGATCTCGGGATCAGGCATCCGGCAGGATCAGAATGTTTCTTTCTTCTCTAAGACTAAAGAAAATCAGGAGAACCTGAATACGCAGATCAGGACGGAAAGTGATGTCTTTCTGAGGTCTTATCTGCTGCAGTGTTTTGACCTGGCACCGCTGGATAATTATGTGTACGAGCATGTACATTCCTATACCAAAGACATTAATAAATCTGCCAAACAAAAACATGTAAAATGGGCAGGACAACTGCTCAAAGACCTGACAGAGGTGAAAGTAAATGCGAGTAAATTTTTAACTCAGATCCAAAGGATGTACGAGGTGAAGACGGAAAAAGGAATGGCCGCATTGCTGGAACGTACCGTGGCTGCAGAGAACTATTTTAATCCCTTGCTGGTTGGATTTTCCAAACGCATCTTTGAACGCATGGAACTGGTTAAACAGGACAAACAAGTGACTGCTTATCTTACGGAATTGCTGGAGATGGAAGCGCTGTTTTACGATCAGTTTAAAAAAATACGTAAAGCGACGGCCTTGCTGAGTGCGACGATCAATGGAAGCGAGTTTACAAAAAAAGATGTGAATGCTTTATTGAGCCAGGCAGAGCGGGCGGCTGTCATGGAAAAAGTCTTTGCTGTTCCCGGTAAGCTTGACTTTACGGCCAAAAAGACAAAGTCTACCAAAGCTAAAACAACGGTTGTTAAAGAAAAAGCCCCTAAAGTAGATACCAAAGAGGTCTCTCTGGAGCTGCACAAAGAAGGGAAAACGATTGCTGAAATTGCGAGGGACCGGAAAATGGTGATAGGCACTATAGAAGGACACCTGGCACATTATGTAGCCAAACAGGAGATTTCAGCCAAAGACATCATCGGCTCGAAAAAGCTGGATAAAATTATGAAAACCATCAGGGAACTAAAGACGATGCAGATGAACCCGATCCGGGAACACCTGGGCAGGGACTATAGTTTTGGTGAGATCAAAATCGGACTGGCGGCATACCTTGCAGAGGGAGAATAATCAGACCTCTGTATCTCCCTGGAAAACCTGTGCTGCGGGACCACATAGAAATACATTTCTAAACTGGCTGCCATCATAGTCAAACTCAATCCGAAGGTCGCCACCTAATACTTTAACCGGTGTTTTGATGTGCCCTTGCTGATGTTTGTGTTGTGCCATTGATAAGGCCACAGCAGTAACTCCTGTGCCACAGGCATAGGTCTCGTCCTCTACGCCACGCTCAAAAGTGCGGACAAAAAGGTGATCTCCCTGGTCTTCTACAAAATTCACGTTAATTCCTTCGGCTTTATAGGTTGCGCTGTTGCGGATGGCTTTACCTTCCTTGTAGACATCCAGTGCTTCTAACCTGTTTACCTGCTGTACGTAATGTGGGGATCCTGTATTTAATACATAAGCGGTTCCATCGTTTCCAATATGATCAATATCAATCATTTGCAGATCAACCCAGTCGCCTTTTTCTGAAATTTTGGCATAATGAGGTCCATCAACTGCCAAAAAATTAGTTTCTGTGTCAATTATTCCCAAATGCTTCGCGAAAGCCACGATACACCTGCCACCATTTCCACACATACTGCCGAGATTACCATCAGCATTGAAATAAAGCATCTCAAAGTCGTACGCTTCATGGTTTTGCAGGAGCATTAATCCATCTGCGCCAATCCCAAAACGTCGGTTGCAGAGTTGCAGGACCGTATTATTACCCGTATATTTAAAGGATTGATCACGGTTATCTATTAAGATGAAATCGTTGCCTGCGCCCTGGTATTTGAAAAAGTGGATCTTCATGAGATGTTTGTGCTTGTCATTTAACATTTTTTAACAGTATTCATGGCCTGTTACTTATGCAAATATCGTTTATATGGTATTAAATTTGAGTAATTGAAACAAAAGAATTAGTTCTTAACGAGTAAAACGAATAAATCACAATCCATGCCAGCTTTGCTTTAAGGAGCTCGGGCCGATTGGGTTGCTTTTGAAACAATTAAAAAAAAGAAAAAATACAAATGAAAAGAATCGGATTGATAGTGTTAGCCGCATTTATAGGTGGTGCGGCTGCGATTGGCGCTTACAAACTGTTAGAGCGCAACAACGATGGGATGACATTAGCGGAGAAACAAAATGTGCTTTTTGCTAACAATCCCGTAAAAATATCTTCTACAGGAGCTGTCGATTTTGTACAGGCTGCTTCCGTGGTATCCCCGGCAGTAGTACACATTAAGACTTCTTATGGCAGCAGCTCCGGAAACGAAAGAGGTGGTGCCGGTTCCCCAATGGACATGTTCGAAGAATTTTTTGGTGGTGGTGGCCGCAGCAGACCCCGTGCGCCAAGAGCAGCCTCAGGTTCGGGAGTAATTCTTACGCCTGATGGTTATATTGTAACGAACAACCACGTGGTGGAAAATGCAGATAAGATTGAAGTGATTCTGTCTGACCGCCGTAAGGTAATGGCAAAAGTGATTGGAAAAGATCCAAACACAGATCTTGCCCTGATCAAAGTAGAGGAAACAAATCTTCCGATTGTGAAAATGGGGAATTCAGACAATGTGCAAATCGGAGAATGGGTATTGGCAGTGGGCTTCCCGCTTGATCTTCAAACAACGGTTACTGCAGGAATTGTAAGTGCAAAAGCAAGAAGTATCGGAATCTTATCAAGACAGCAAGGTCAGCCAACTGAGGAAGAGTATGACGAATACCGCAGAACGGGTAAAGCTCCTGAGCGTACCAATAACAGTATCGAATCTTTCATCCAGACTGATGCAGCGATCAATCCTGGAAACAGTGGTGGTGCATTGGTAAATGCAAGCGGTGAGCTGATCGGTATCAATGCAGCAATTGCTTCTCAAACCGGTACGAACGAAGGTTATGGTTTTGCCATTCCGGTAAACCTGGCGAAAAAGGTACTGGAAGATTTTAGAAAATATGGCGCAGTAAAACGCGGCTATATTGGGGTCTCTTTCAGACCATTGGATGCAGATTATGCAGAAGAACTAAAAATTAAAGACATCAACGGATTATATGTAAGTGATGTACTGCCAAATGGTGGTGGCGCCGCTGCGGGAATCCTGAAAGGTGACATCATTAAAAAGGTAGAAGGCATTGCGATTTATGATTCTCCGGATTTACAGGAAAAGATTGGCCGTATGAGTCCTGGTGATAAAGTACAATTGACAGTGTTGAGAAACGGTGCTTTAAAAGACATCAATGTGACCCTTAAAGGGGATGCCAGTGTGAACCTTGCGAAAGCAACACCTGCGGCAAAATCAACGGGTACAACAATCAGCAAATTAGGTGCTGCTTTTGCACCGGCTTCTGCACAGGTGAAAGCCAAATATGGTGCAAAGAACGGAGTAGTCGTGACCAGCGTTGAGCCGGGAAAAGTATTTGATTCCATGGACCTTCCTAAAGGTTTATTGGTAACTACCGTAAATGGTAAGCCTGTAAATAGTGCTAAAGATGTAGAGGCAGCATTGCCTACTTCAAAAAATGGAATGACGACCATCTCTGGCGTCGGACCGAACGGAAACTATACCTTTACTTTCTAGAAAGGGATCATTTCAACTTTATTCTTAAAAGGGAGGCAGTTTTACTGCTTCCCTTTTTTTTATTCAGAGCAGAAGGTTTTTGAATTTTCACTTGTCATCGCTCTGTAAAATTTAGAACGTTTCTAAATAGCCCTATTGTCGTTATTTTATGACAATGATTAACAAATTAATTCTTTTATTAAATACTTTTGCAGGAATAGAACTAAAATACAATCAAATGGCTAGTTTCGGAAACGCTTTTTCCTCGTCTATAGGAAAAAAACTAATAATGGGTATTACCGGCCTGTTTCTTATTTCATTTCTCGCGGTTCATTGCTTTATAAATGCTTTGATCTTCGTGAATGACGGTGGTTTAACTTTCAATGTGGGTGCTCATTTTATGGCTACCAATTGGCTGATCAGAGCTATGGAAGTGGTTTTGATGGCAGGCTTATTGGCGCACATTATTCAGGGTTTACGTTTGGTTTTTCAGAACCAGGCTGCACGTCCGGTGAAATATGCGGTAAATAATGGTGCTGCAAACAGCAAGTGGTATTCAAGGTCAATGGGACTATTAGGAACAATCTTATTGATTTTCTTAATCGTACACTTATCTGATTTCTGGGTAGTTTCCCGTTTTACAGGAATTCCTACGGTGGATTCAGCAGGACACGAAAATCTTTTTGCAGTGATGGTGGCAAGATTTCAAACCCTTTGGGTAGTGATTTTATATATTTTAGCGATGGTTTCCCTGGCTTACCACTTATTACATGGTTTTGCGTCTGCATTCCAGACTTTGGGATGGAACCACAAAAAATACACTCCACTCATCAAAGCATTTGGTATCTGGTATTCAATTATCATAGCAATACTATTTGCAGCTATGCCTGTAGCAATTTATGCAGGTCTTATTAAATAATTTTTGAACGTATAAAGCTTAAATAAAATGGCTGAATTAAATGCAAATATACCGGAAGGCGAATTAACGGATAAATGGACCAAATTAAGGTCTTCTATGCCATTGGTTAACCCGGCAAATAAAAGAAGCATCGAAATTATTGTAGTGGGTTCGGGATTGGCAGGTGCTTCGGCAGCGGCAACCCTGGCGGAGATGGGCTATAAAGTTAAATGTTTTTGCTTTCAGGATTCCCCGAGAAGAGCGCACTCTATCGCAGCTCAGGGTGGGATTAATGCAGCAAAAAATTATCAGAATGATGGTGACAGTACTTACCGTCTGTTCTATGATACCATAAAAGGTGGTGATTACCGCGCACGTGAAGCCAATGTTCACCGTTTGGCTGAAGTAAGTGCAAACATTATAGATCAGTGTGTGGCACAAGGTGTGCCGCTGGCAAGGGAATATGGTGGTCTGTTAGACAACCGTTCTTTTGGTGGTACACAGGTTCAAAGAACTTTTTATGCTGCCGGTCAAACGGGTCAGCAATTGCTTTTAGGTGCTTATAGCGCTTTAGAGCGTCAGGTAGGAATGGGTAAAGTAGAAATGTTTACCCGCCATGAAATGCTTGAAGTAGTGGTTGTAGATGGTAAAGCACGTGGTATTATTGCCCGTAACCTGCTTACAGGTGAATTGGAACGACATTCAGGACATGCGGTATTGCTATGTACCGGTGGTTACGGTAACGTATTCTACCTTTCTACAAATGCAATGGGCAGTAACGTAACTGCAGCATGGAAAGCACATAAAAAAGGCGCTTTCTTTGGTAACCCTTGCTATACGCAGATTCACCCGACCTGTATCCCGGTTTCCGGAGATCACCAAAGTAAATTAACCCTGATGTCTGAGTCATTGCGTAATGACGGCAGGATCTGGGTGCCTAAAAAGAAAGATGATCAACGTAAAGCTTCAGAGATTCCTGAAGATGAAAGAGATTATTATTTAGAGCGCAGGTATCCTGCTTTCGGTAACCTTGTACCACGTGATGTGGCTTCCAGAGCTGCTAAAGAGCGTTGTGATGCAGGTTATGGTGTAGGTAAATCTAAATTAGCGGTTTATCTTGATTTTAAAGCCAATACAGAGCGTTATGGCCGTATTGAAGCAAGTGTACAGAATATCCATAACCCCGATAAAGAAACCTGCATGCGCTTAGGCCGTGAGGTGATTAAGGAAAAATATGGTAATCTGTTTGATATGTATGCACAGATCACCGGAGAAGATCCTTATGAACTGCCAATGCGTATTTATCCAGCGGTTCACTATACCATGGGTGGTTTATGGGTAGATTATAACTTAATGACAACTGTTCCGGGATTGTACTCTCTGGGAGAGGCGAACTTCTCTGATCACGGTGCTAACCGTTTAGGCGCTTCTGCTTTAATGCAGGGCTTAGCAGATGGTTACTTTGTTATCCCTTATACTATCGGTGCTTACTTATCTAAAGAACTGGCTACAAAACCAATTCCTCAGGATCACCCGGCTTTTGTAGAAGCAGAAGCTAGTGCAAGAGGAATTATCGATAAATTCTTTGCGATTAAAGGAACCAAAACTGTGGATCATTTCCATAAGAAATTAGGAAAGATCATGTGGGAAAAATGTGGAATGGCGCGTAATGCAAAAGGCTTAACTGAAGCAATCGCGGAAATTCAGCAGTTGCGTAAAGACTTCTGGAGCGATGTTCGTGTACCGGGAGAAGCCAATGAGTTCAATCCTGAGCTGGAAAAAGCAGGTCGTGTGGCCGACTTTATCGAACTTGGAGAATTGATGTGTATCGATGCGTTGAACAGAAACGAATCTTGCGGTGGTCACTTCAGGGAAGAATATCAGACTGAAGAAGGTGAAGCCATGCGTGATGATGAAAACTATGCTTACGTTGCGGCATGGGAGTTCAAAGAGGGTGTTAAATTCGAGCTTCATAAAGAAGAGCTGAAATTTGAAAACATCAAGGTTGCACAAAGAAGTTATAAATAATAGCTAAGTACTAAAATCTCAATATCATGAGTACAGGAAATATGAATTTAACGCTGAAAATCTGGCGTCAAAAAAATACAAAAGCCAAAGGTGGTTTGGTGGATTATAAACTATCAGACATTTCTCCTGATATGTCCTTCTTAGAAATGTTTGATGTATTGAACGAAGAGCTGATTTCTAAGGGTGATGAGCCGGTTGTGTTTGATCACGACTGTAGAGAGGGGATTTGTGGTGCCTGCTCTATGTTTATCAACGGCAGACCTCACGGACCAAAAGAAGGAATTACCACCTGTCAGTTACACATGCGTTCATTTAAAGATGGAGATACCATCGTTGTGGAACCATGGAGAGCTAAGGCTTTTCCGGTAGTTAAAGATTTAACGGTAGATAGGTCTGCGTTCGACAGAGTTATTGCAGCTGGGGGCTTTATTTCGGTGAATACAGGGAATGCACAGGATGCCAACAACCTGCCTATTCCAAAAGTACAGGCAGATTCAGCTTTCGAGGCTGCAGCTTGTATCGGCTGTGGTGCTTGTGTGGCTACCTGTAAAAATGCTTCTGCCATGTTATTCGTTTCTGCTAAAGTATCCCAGTTGGCGCAATTACCTCAGGGACAGCCGGAACGCTACCGCAGGGTTCAGACCATGGTGGCGCAGATGGATGCAGAAGGATTCGGAAATTGTACCAATACCGGTGCTTGTGAAGCGGAATGTCCTAAAGGAATTTCTTTAGAGAACATTGCACGTATGAATAGAGATTATTTATCTGCAAAATTTGTATCTGAGGAAGATATTTAATAAATTTAGCTGACGAGACAAGGATATTTAACACGAAAGCCCGGCTATTTAGCTGGGCTTTCGTGCATTAGGGGGAGTTTTGGGGGTATTGTTTTTAATCTTTTTTGTCTTCTTTCTGTTTCGTTTGTAAACCGGTTTTTGTAGTGATTAAAATGGCCCCGTTTACAGCGGCTGTACCATAAAGCTTAATAGCCGATGCGTCTTTTAAAACATGAATCTCGGCAATGTTGTCTGGGTTAATCTCATTTAAACTGGTTTCAGTTTTCTTGCCGTCTACCATAACCAATGGGTCTTTACCAGCGCCAAGGCCTCTAATCTGCAGCTTTTTATCTGCACCTTCTACAACGCTCAACCCGATTACTTTACCTGTTTTATTGCCGGAAGGAGGATCAGTTGTTAAAGTGAAACTAATTGGAATATTGTATTTTACCCTGACTGCTTTTCCATGGTAAATGCCTGGAATCCATTTTGGTGATTCTTTCAGGATTCTTACGGCTTCTTCATCTGTTCCAGCGCCAAGCTTTCTTTCTACCTTGATGTCTGCAAGCTCGCCGTTTTTTTCTACAGTAAAAGATAAAAACACTTTGCCCTGTACGTTCTTTTCCTGAGCTTCCACAGGATATTTAACGGTCTTTTTCAGGTATTGGTAGAACATTTCCATTCCTCCGGGGAAACTCGGTTGTTTGTCTATAGAAACGAAGTCGTAAACCTTAACATCATTCTGATCTACGGGAACTTCGTTCATAGAAACGGCATTCGCATTTGCCGGCTCGGCTTTATAACCCATAACAGTGATTTTGCTGAGGCTTTTATAACCATTTACAGGGCTTAATTTTGGATTCTTTTTAGCGCTGGTAGCTCCGGAAAGGATGAAGGAAACAGGCAGTGTATAGTTGCCGTCCTGGCTGCTTTTGAAGTCCCTGTAGCTCAACACCATTCTCATGATCTCGGTTTCAAATCCTGAGCCAAGTTTGTTTACGACACTGATCGCTCCGATATGCCCGTCTTTCAGACTGAATTTAATCTGGCTGTTGCCCTGAAGGTCGGTATTGTAAGCTTCGGCCGGGTACCTGATGCCGCGCTTAAGGTAATTGTAAAAGCCTTCCCAGGCCGGGTCAGTTACGTTTTGTAGCTTAACCTCTTTGGTCTTCATATTCGATACCGCAATTTCTATAGGTGCAGATATGACTTCTTTCACGACGTTCAAAGGGGTATTCAATGGAATCTCTTCTGTTACTGCTATGATCTTTTCGTTGCTGCGGATAGTAGCAGACGACATGACCAGCGTGATGGCAAAAAGAGGTAAAAACAGGCCATATTTTAATATGGCGGTCTTTTTTGATCTTTGTTTATGAAGCATAAATATTCTCTTTTTTATCAGTGATTTATTAAAGAAAGTATTGGTAAGGCTATTTGGAGCAATGCCAAAAGCTCTGCTTAAAAGGAGCATGGCATATTGCTCTTTGTCGCCCTGAAATTTAGCAGCTTCCTCATCTGCCAGGTATTCATGAATGTTTTTAATGGTATGCTTATAAAAATAAATGATGGGATTGAACCAGGTGAAAATGCCTAACAACTCAAAAAACAGCACGTCCAGGGTATGCAGCTGACGAATGTGAATCTCTTCATGCCTTTCTATGGTCTGAACTTCCGGCAGGTTTTCATCAATTCTTTTCTTCCTGAAAAAGGAAAAAGCGTTTCCCACATGTTCCTGCTGAAGCAAGCGCCGGACCCTGAGCAATTTGTAGATGAACAGAATGGTAAAAATTATCAGACCGGTTAAATAAATAATCACAATCAGATTTCCGGAACTGAGCCTCTCCGGAGCATATGGTGTGACACTAACCTGTGTCATGAGTTCATTTAGCTGATCAACACCTATATAGATTGGTGTCGCGACAGACTGCTTGCCGAACCATTCAAACCTTAAGAAAGGAATCGATAGTGAACATATTCCCGCAGAGATCAGGTAGATTCTGTTGAGGATAAAATAGGTCTCCTTAGCTAAAAATAATTTATAGAAGCCATAGAATAATACCAGGTATATATTGACCTGCAGGATATAATGTGCCCAACTCATCTCGGTCTGTTTTTAATTTTGTTAATCATTTTTAAAATTTCATCTACATCGCTCAAATCAAGCTTTTCTTCCTTAACGAAAAAGGAAAACATGCTTTCTACAGAATTCTCAAAATAGTTGCCTAGCAACTTTTCGGTAGCGTGGCGCTTGTAATCTTCCCTGCTGATGAGCGGAAAGTACTGATGTGATTTTCCGAAGGCCTCATGCCCGATAAACCCCTTTACTTCCAGGATCCTGATGATCGTAGATACGGTGTTATAGGCAGGCTTTGGCTCTGGTAAAAAATCCATCACGTCTTTTACAAACCCCTTTTCTATTTGCCATAGAATCTGCATCAATTGTTCTTCTGCTTTTGTTAAGTCTTTAATGTCCATCTTTTATCGTATTAACCGGTTTTTTTAATTGGTTTAAGGATCATAACTATTCGTCAATAGTACTATAACTAAAACCTTAGTATAAACTTAAAACTAATATTTTAGTTTTCAAAGAATTTTAATGAAAATATTTTAGAGTAAGCAAGTTAGTATAAACAAAGAAGCCTCCTGTAATTCCGGAGGCTTCTTTGTTTTGTAGGGTGTTTTATTGCTTTGGAGCTTCAGGAGCCTTGGGCAATTCTTTTCTGGGAATTGGTTCTTTGCGTTCAGAAGTATGGTACACGAAAGAGGCTACGATGGTTGCGGCCCTTTTTAAGTCTTCCTCTGCCAAACGGTCAAATGTATCCTGATTGCTGTGATGGGTCCGGGTATTGTAGTCCATAGGGTCCTGAATAAACTGGAATCCGGGAATGCCTACCGCGTCAAATGCCTGGTGATCCGTTCCTCCGGTATTGCCAATTGTTATGGTTTTTGCACCCAAATCATGGAAAGGGCTAAGCCATTCCTGGAATATTGGTCCTGCGGCCGCGTTTCCCTGCAAGTAAATTCCCCGGATCGCACCTGTTCCGTTATCCAGGTTATAATATGCGCTGATCTTTTTGTGGTCTTTAGTCAGTATCATGGTCTTTGGGTCTCCAAAATGCTGGGCTACATATCCTCTTGATCCAAACAAGCCCTGTTCTTCAGAACTCCAGAGGGCAATTCTGATGGTCCGTTTAGGCTTAAAATTAATGGTCTTTAAAATCCTCATGGTTTCCATCATGACAGCTGCCCCGGCTGCATTGTCGGTGGCACCGGTGGCCGAATGCCAGGAATCATAATGTCCGCCGATCATCACGACTTCTTCCTTTAATTTCTTATCTGTGCCCGGAATTTCTGCTATTACATTGTATCCCTGAGGATCCTGGTCGTAGAAGGAAGTCCTGATGTCTGCTTCTACTTCTACCTTTTCTCCGGCACGCAACAGGCGCAGCATGTGGAGGTAATCTTCTGCGGAGATTTCCAGCTCAGGAGAGACCGGCTTTGCGTCCAGGGCATAAGAGGCGCCATTGCTGGTGAAGAACGTTCCGTGGTTTCCTCTTGCATAACTGAGGATCAGGCCAACTTGTTCCTGCTGCATAAAGCTGGCGATGGCAGCACGTACTTCTCTCATTTTCATCATTTGTGCCATCATGTTGCCGGATGCTCCGGCACGGCGTTGTCCCTCAGGCTGGGCCTTGGCCTCCGCCATTTTGGACAATACGGAATCGGTATATCTGACTGCGTCGGGCTTATAACTGTTTTGCAGGGGTTGTAAGGTCACCTGATCGAAGATCACAATCTTGCCGGCAAGTTTCCCTTTATAAGGTAAAAGGTCGGTTACGGTGTCTGCTTTGATGAGGATAACTTCAGATTTAATGGCACCCCTGGTTCCTGGTGTCCATGCTTTCGGTGCACCAATGATCGCATGGTAATACGGAAGGGTCGTGGCTGCATAATATTTATCGATCTGCCAGCCCTTTCCAAACTGTCCCCAGGACTCCAGGTGCACATTCTTTAAGCCCCAGGAGGTAAACTGTCGTACTGCCCAGTCCTGTGCGCGTTTAAGACCTGGAGAATTGGATAAACGCGGGCCTGCCACATCGGTGATCTGAAAGGCAATGTCCATTACTTTTGAGTTTTCAAGGCCTTCCTGCCTTATCTTTTGTACGATAGCCATATCCACCTTCTCCTGGGCAGATAAGGAAACACTGATGCACAGTGCCAATGCAGTTATTGTCAGTTTTTTCATCCGGATATATTTGTCTTTTTTCGTGTTTTTCATTGAGTCTTTTTATTGATTCTTAATGGTGCTCAGGAGTTCGCAGGCTCAGTTTACAGGTTCTCAGGAGCCTGTCGGTTTAATGGCTATAAAGCTGTCATAAGTATGATTACTGCTTTTTGTAAGCAGTCTGCTTATGATGGTTTCTTATTTGTTTTTTACCTGGAATTCTTCACTAATACCTGAATTTACATGAAAAGATAATTACTTGTATCTTCTTCATCATATTTTTACATCGGGAGTTAAACCTTGAGGTGATTTACAAATTCCCTGAAAAAGAAAATGGCGGTACCCGGACCGCCACATTCTGACTATTAACTAAAACTAAAAAAACTATTTGATGCTTTTCTTCGCAACGATAAAATAACCGGCGATAAACAAGATGACGGCGTAAATAAGGCTGCTATAGATCTCCTGACTAAACAGCTGGTCCATATTTTTCGACTTGGACATGGATAGCGCCAGTGAGGGGTGACTGTAAGGAACCAGATAGGCATATTCCCATCCTTTGCTGGCCACAATAATTCCGGCAATGATTCCTACAAACCCAATTCCCATTGGCTTTAGAAAGTCCGACCAGATCAGGCTAATGATGAACTGTAATGATAATATTCCCAGGGAAGAAAGGAACATCTTGAAATATATCTTTGACAGTAAAGCTACCGGCGAAAATCCATTGAAGGTAAAACCACTGTTTAATGCCTGTAAAAGATGGCCGAATAAGATGGTGAACAGTGCAAATAAGAACAGACAAATAAAGATCAGCATCACCGCATATAAATACTTGGCTGCATAAATTGAAAACTTATTGAGTGGTTGTGCGAAAAGGCTTTTCCAGGTGTCGTTTTTATGTTCAATATTATTGACAGAGAAAGCCATGAAGATCACATAAAAAGGAAGAATCAACATCCCCATCACGCCAAGGGCAGCTCCACTAAAGTTCATCCATAGCACTTGCGGCGGATAATGCATTTTAATGATTTTTTCTGCATTGCTGAGGAATCCAAATGTAATCAGACCGCAAATGAGCAATGGAAGCAGGATCGACGCCCAAAAAGCAAGCGTCTTTCTTGATTTATAAAATTCAGATTGTAAGGATAGGAGTAAAGAGCGCATGATTAATTGTTTTTAGTAATGTCAAGGAATAAATGCTCCAGATCTTTTCTAACCTGATAAATGCTGTAAACTGTAAAGCCATGTTGTATCAGCAAGGTATTGAGCCTGCCACATTCTTCAGTTGAAATGAAAGGAAGAATGATTTTCTTTTCGGTGCTGTTTAATATCTGATAACCATTGTTGTTCAGGAATTCCCGGCCGCCGGCAATATCGTTTAACTCCAGTTCAATCATTGGCTTGCTCAAATCATGCAATTCATTGATGGTGCCCTGGAAAAGTAATTTTCCTTTGTTAATGATGCCTACATGAGTGGCGATCCGTTCAATCTCGGCCAGCAGATGGCTGGAAACCAGGATTGTTTTTTGATGTTTTGTGGCGAGCTCGATCATCAGATTTCTGATTTCGATGATTCCATTAGGATCCAGCCCGTTTGTAGGCTCATCCAGTAGCAATAGTTCCGGATCTGATAACAAGGCAAGGGCAATGCCCAGGCGTTGTTTCATCCCTAGTGAATATTTTCCTGCCTTTTTATCGGCGGCATCTTCCAGGCCTACCAGACGAAGCATCTCTTTCGCTTTAGTCCTGCTGATGCCCAATAGCATACACCTGTTGTATAAGTTTTCCGCGCCGGAAAGGTGTGCATAAATTGCGGGTTGTTCTACCAGTGCGCCAAGGCGTTTTAAACTGGCGATCCGGTTGGAGTTGATTTCCTTGCCAAAAAGAAACACGGTATTTGCCGGCGATTTTAAAAGGTTTAGAAGGATTTTTATTGAAGTGGTTTTACCGGCACCATTCGGGCCCAGAAAACCATAAATACTTCCTTTCTCTACTTTCAGCGACAGGTCATCAACTACTTTTTGGTTACCAAAATAATAGTTAAGCCCCCGGGTTTCAATGATCAGGTCTCTCATTCCTATTTAAATGAAATGCTGCTTACTTTGGCAATCCCTTTTACTGAAGTCGTTGCTTTTGCAGCGATTTCCTCGTCTTGTGAACGGGTTACATTGTTGGCAATGGTTAATACCATCATCATGAATACAGGAACTAATAAAAGTAAGAATGGCGATACGTTTGCTAACTTTTTCATAATATTTATATTGACAGATGCAGTTTTCATATTCGTTGTGATTTGATGAAACAAATAGAATAATAAAAAAAACGCTGCTAAAATCTTTTAGACCAAGGCCATATTATCCTAGATAAACGCCTATTTATTCTAGTTTTGCAATTGATTGGTTTATTTGCCAATTTGGTAGAAAAAAAATGCCCGTTCGTCGAAAGCAGTTACTCATAACAGCTGGAAAAATTTACTTTAGACCAATGGAGTTTTTGTCAATAACAAAGTTTAAATGAAAAGTAAAGGCCCTCTGATTGTACATGTTGTTTTCTGGTCGTTAATACTAGCCCTTATTGCCCTGAACATTATATTCGCTAAAGAAGCACAGAGCCTATCTTCGGTTGCCATCAGATATGGATACTCCGGCCTGATTAATATTTCTATTTTCTATATCAATTATATGCTGCTCATTCCGATGCTGATCAAAGAGCAGAAGAAATATGGTTTGTATATTGGGGCAATCCTGCTCCTGATCGTCGTGATGAGTGCGATCAAAACGGTAATCGCCAGCCTGAACCCCGAAGTCATATTGGTGACCTGGGAAGGAGGAAAACGGGATTATATACCCATTGCGACCTTTGGTGCCGTTTCTATATTTACATGTGGCTTTTTTGTGGTGGCAAGTTCTCTGCTCAAATTCGCTGTAGACTGGTTCGGGAATGAACGTGTTCAGCGGAACCTGGAAAGCGAAAAAAAAGAAATGGAACTTCAGTTTCTTAAATCACAGCTAAACCCGCATTTTCTCTTCAATTCCCTGAATAATATTTATTCACTTGCTTATCAGAAATCTGATAAAACAGCAGATGCAATTCTTAAGCTTTCCGAAATCATGCGCTATATGATCTACGAAAGCAACGACAGCTGGGTTTCACTCAGTAAAGAAATTGAATATGTTCAAAGTTATATTGAACTCCAGAAATTAAGGTTTAGAGATGGAGCCGCAGTGGAGCTGAGCCTGAATGGCGAAATCGACAACCAGCAGATTGTGCCGCTTATCCTGATCTCTTTTGTGGAGAACGCTTTTAAACATGGAGTGGCCAATGATCCAAAGGACCCAATTAAGATCAATATCATTGCCAATCAAAAGATCCTTCATTTTAGTGTGACCAATAAAAAGAATAAACACAACAAAGATGAAGTAGGAGGAGTGGGTCTCAATAATGTGGAACGAAGGTTACAATTGCTATATCCTGAAAGATATAAATTAAATATTGTAAATTCGGCTACCCATTACACCAGTGAATTAATGCTAGATTTATGACAAAGTTAAAATGTATTGCGGTCGATGATGAACCATTGGCACTTGATATTATAGAGGATTATGTGTCAAAAGTACCGTTCCTGGAGCTGGTCAAAAGAACAGAAAATGCGATTGAAGCATTACAGCTCGTACAGGCAGGGGGAATTGATCTGGTTTTTCTGGACATTCAGATGCCTGAACTTACCGGAATCCAGTTCCTGAAAATTGCAAATGGGAAATCAAACTATATCCTGACGACAGCTTATTCACAATATGCTTTGGAAAGCTATGATCTGAACGTATCGGATTACCTTCTGAAACCGATTGCATTCGATCGTTTCTATAAAGCCGTGGAAAAGGTACATAACCAGCAGCAAAAAGCCGCGGAATCTAGTCCGGCTCCTCCGGCTGCGATTGCGCCTTTGATGTCAGCACCAGTGGCGGTACAACATCCTGTTCAGGACTTTATCTTCGTCAAAACAGAGCATAAGATTCAAAAGATTCAATTGGATGATATTCTTTATATAGAAGGATTAAAAGATTACATTTCTATTTACACCAAAGCAGAAAGAATCATTACGCTTCAGAACATGAAAAAAATGGAGGAAACCCTTCCAAACGGACAGTTTATAAGGGTGCATAAATCTTATATCATTGCTTTAGATAAGATTGAAAGTATTGAACGCAGCAGGATCAGTATCTTCGGTAAAGTGATTCCAATAGGAGATACCTACCGCGATGAATTCTTCAAACATATCGACAATAAGAACATCTAAAAAGTACTTACTGCCCTAATTTCCGGCGAATTGCCTGTTCTGCTTCCTGGGTAACCTCCTCCGGGTTTTTGCCGGTGGAATCTATTGGCTTTAACACCGTCCAGCGGATCTTTTCGCCGAAGCTGAGGGGGAAAGTACCGTATTGTACCATTTTCCAGGAGTTTTCAATTGCAATAGGTACGATCAGTGCATTGGGTACCTTTTTTAAAAGTGTGGCAATCCCACCTACATGAAAGGGCTTCAGGTTTCCGTCTTTGGAACGTGTACCTTCAGGGAAAATCATCGCAGACCAGTTTTTTTCTTTCATTCTGTTGCCCAGAAGGATGATCTCACCAACGGCTTGTTTGCTGTCCTTACGGTCGATATTAGCCCCACCTCCATATTTAAGGTTGAAAGAAATAGAAGGAATGCCTTTGGTCAGCTCTATTTTTGAGATAAACTTGATGTGGTGTTTTCTTAGAAACCAGATCAGTCCGGGAATGTCATACATGCTCTGGTGGTTGGCTACAAATATTTTGGGCTGGTCAACAGGGATGTCCTGCTCATTGATAAAAGTAACCGAACTGCCCAGGAAAAGGTCACAGTAGGTGAGAAAGAAATTCAGGGCATCTACGGAGGCTTTGTGTGCCTGATAACCGAACAGGCGGTAACATAGCCATTGAATGGGCTGAAAAATAATTAAAGTCAGCACAAAAAAGAGGTAAAAGATGGGACTGAAAATGTATCCGAAAAATTTATTCATAATAGCTGAAAAGATTCGTTAAAGCTGAGATTCCTGAAGGATTATTTTTGTTCTTAAAATGGCAGCAACGCTCATGCTGTCCGTGATTTCTCCGTTTAGGACCATTTCGTAGGCTTCCTGAAAAGGAAGTTTTCGGAGCCGGAGTTCTTCGGTTTCTTCAGGTTCGGCAATGCCCATGCTAAGGCCCCTGGCGATATAAATAATGGCCAGCTCATTGCTTACCGAGTTGGAGAGGTGCATGCGCTGAAGCTCTACCCAGTCTGTTGCCGAAAGTCCGGTTTCCTCCAGCAATTCCCTTTTGGCACTGTCCAGCGGATCGGAACCTAAGGGGCCCCCACCTTCCGGAATTTCCCAGCTGTAAGCTTTTAAAGGAAAGCGGTATTGTCCAACCAGCCAGGTGTTCAACTCCTCGTCTAAAGGTAAAATTCCAATGGCCAGGTTTTTGAAATGTACTTCGCCATATATTCCTTTACCTCCGGATGGGTTGATCACCTGGTGTTCTGTTAGCCCAATCCAGTTGTTATCATAGATTTTGCGACTTTCAATAGTGGTCCAGGGATTGCGTTCTTCCATGGACGCAAATATACTAAAATGACTCTTCATCGGAACGCATTTCCTGCTGATCCGGTTTTTTGCCTTTTTTAGGGCTGAAGCTGGTCTTTCCAAAACGGTAAGAATAGGTTAAACTTGCCATCGTTCCCTGCATGTAGCGCCTGAAATCAACAAGAGAGTTTTCTGTACTGGTGGTCATACTCCAGTTACGGGTGGCGAAAATATCCCGTACATTCAGACTCAAGCTTGATTTTTTGTCTTTAAAATCATATTTCGCACCGGCATCTACACCATACATGGGATTTCTTGTTCCCTGCGCCATCACCTGACGGGCACGGTAGTCTCCTTTGATCTGCAAGGTGATGTTATAAGGCAGGACGAAATTATTTGTCAGGTTGGCATTCCAGGTAAATCCGGAGTTGTCCACAATACCAGAGCCCAACGCAGGTCCTGCATTTATTTTACTTTGGTATAAGTTGGCATTGGCGGTAAAATTCCAGGCTTTGACCACGTCAAAACGACCAATCAGCTCTAATCCGCTGGATAGCTCGCTGGTTAAGTTCTGAGGGGTAGTGGTGGTAATCCCATTCTGATCCGGATCTGTTCTGACCCGCTGGATCACATCATTGGTCTGTCGCATATAGGCGGTGGAAATGAAAGTCACTTTTTTCCAGAACTTGCTGTAGCTTAATTCAAAAGCATGTACGTCCTCTGGTTTAAGGTTCGGATTTCCCTGGCGGTAGTTCAAAGGATCGGAAACGTCGATAAAAGGATTGGTATCCCAGCCTCTTGGCCTGTTCACCCTTCGGCTGTAGCTCAATTGCAATTGTTGTTCTGATTTTAATTTCTGCGTTAAAAAGATGCTTGGGTATAGTCGGGTATAAGCCACTTTCCCCGGAACGGGGCTGATCTGTCCATTTGCACCATACATTCCCAGACGCGTATCAAGAGTGGCATCTTCTGCCCTTAATCCGAGCTGATAACCGAAATTTTTCACCTGGTTCTGGTAATTTGCATATAGGGCATGAACCTGGTCTTTACTGTTGAAATCATTGGTAAGTGCCAGATTTACGTCGTAATTTCCGGTAATGTTGTTCAGGCGGTCAGAAAAGGTATTGTTTTCTGCAATTCGAACCTGACTGCGGTAACCAGCTTCCAGTTTTCCGGATTTACCAACTGGCAGAGTATAGTCTGCCTGGATGTTATAGTTCCTGTTGATTCCGCTTCCATCATTTCTGATGATTTCCGGGAGTAGGTCAACAGCGGTTCCGTTGAGGTTGTAGATATCTGTATTGTAGATTTGAAGGTTGTCGTTGTCCCCTTCAGAGAAGCTGGCATTAAAGGTAATTTCCTCTTTCGGTTTTTTAAATTTATGACTAAAGTCCAGGTTGAGGTCATAGCTGCCCCCTGATCCCAGGTTGGAGTTGTTCCTTCTGCTGAGTTCCAATGGGTTCTTAAGGCTGTTTAACTGATCAATAGTCAGAAACTCGTTTCTATCGTTGTCTCTGAGGTTGAAGCCGCCAGAGAAGCTTAAAACGTCTTTGTCGCTCAGGTAATAATCAAGCCCTGCTTTCACATTGTGTCCTTTGTCTAAAGATTTGGAATCGGTATTCTGATTGGCAAAAGCATTGGGAAAGCTGGAGTTTAAATAGCTGATGTTGTTGTAGCCGCCACCAAGACGGTTGCCATACCTGTAGCTGTAATTGCCATACAGGTTCACTTTACTGTTCTGAAAACTCAAACTGGTACTGGCATTATAATTCTCCCGGTTCCCTGCAGTCAGGGCAACGTTACCATTCAGTCCGAGTTTCTTGTTCTTTTTCAATACAATGTTGATAATTCCCGACTGACCTTCCGCATCGTATTTGGCCGAAGGATTGGTAATCAGTTCGACACTCTCTATCGAGCTCGCCGGAATAGACTGTAAGATCTGTGCTACATTACCCCCGGCAATTAAAGAAGGCTTGCCATCAATCAGGACTCTAACGCCTGTGGATCCTCTCAGGCTGACATTTCCGTCGATATCCGATTGTACTGATGGCACATTTTGTAAAAGGTCGGAGGCAGAGCCGCCCTCGCTCACTAAACTTTGGTCTACAGAAAATACTTTCTTATCTACACCAAGTTGAATGGTGCTTTTCTGGGCCGTAATGGCCACTTCATTTAATACGGTACCTTTTGCCGTTTTCATTTTAATGGTACCCAGGTTGATTTCTTTGACAATTGCAGAGATGGAAACGGAATCGCGAACCATAGTTTGATAACCTACGTAGCTCACTTTAAAGGTAAAAACACCTTTGGGTAAGCCTGTCATGGATAAATTCCCGTTCACATCGGTCTGTACACCTTTTACCAGTGCCTTGGTCTTTCTGTCGAGAATCACTGCGGTCGCAAATGGAATGGTCTCGCTGGTTTGGGCATCTGCAACCTTCGCCATAATCTTACCTTCTCCGGTAGTTTGTGCATTAAGTTTTACAGTTGTAGTACAAATGGCAAAGGTTAAAAGTAGAACTTTGTATAACAGATTCTTCATTGGTGTGTTTAGGTTTTGGTGCTTTTTATATAAGAGGGACAAAGAAACATGCCGGAGGTTTAAAAAGAACAGGCGTAACTATTTTATTACAGCTAATTATGATCGGATACAGTAATATTTTTGTTAACGAAGGAATGAGTTATTCAGCCTATCGTAATTTGATAAATGAGCTGCTGCTCGCGAAAAAAACTACCGGGGAGGACGATAGCGAAGCGATGCTTCACTATACGAAAATGAATGTGCAGCGAATGAACCGCGTAGATAAAACGGTACAGCTAAATGCAGACCTGTTAGGTTCCTTAAATGATTTAAAAGGGAAGTATCGCTTCCTGGTGATCTCCGAAGGCTGGTGCGGGGATGCTGCACAGATTGTTCCTGTTTTTGATAAAATGGCCAGTAGTTTTCCGGATAAAATAAGCCTTAAATTCGTGTTGAGAGATCAGAACCTGCCTTTGATTGATGCGCATCTTACCAATGGTGGAAGGGCGATTCCGGTATTGCTGATCCTCGATGAAGAGGGAAAGGTTCTTTGCAAATGGGGTCCAAGGCCACAAATTCTGCAATCGTTACTGGCCGGCTGGAAAAAAGAAAGTACAGATATGATGCTCATCGCAGAAAGACTTCATGGATGGTATGCCAAAGATAAAACGCAAACGACGCAGCAAGAGTTGAATGCGTTGGTTCAGCAGGTACTAATCAACGGAAACAGTTAGACCTTCCTGTTGTAAGATCTTACGGTAAACTTCCATCTCTGTAAAGGAACCTTCCAATACAGCACATTTTCCCTTGTTATGAACTTCCCAGGCAATTTTTTCGGCCTGGCTTTCAGAATAATCCAGGTACTTCATCATACAGTGAATGACGTGGTCAAAGGTATTTACATCGTCGTTCCATAGGATTAACCGGTGAACCGTTTTTAAGGAGGTCAGGATTTCTTCTAATGTAAAAGTTTCTTCTTTAGTTTCTGTTGACATGGTACAAAAATAAGCTAATTTCAAAATAATGTTGCAGTTAAAGTTATTTTTGCCTAAAATTTGTAATAAACCCAAATATGATGCATCGTTCAAAAATTGCCGGAATAGGCTATTATGTGCCTAAAAATGTCTATACCAATGATGATTTGTCCCGTTTTATGGATACGAATGATGCATGGATTCAAGAACGTACCGGCATAAAGGAACGCAGGTTTGCAGACCGCCTGGAGGAAACCACCACGACAATGGGGGTGGAAGCAGCGAAAATTGCCATCGAAAGAGCAGGAACAACAGCCCAGGAAATCGACTTTGTAATTTTTGCAACCCTCAGCCCTGATTATTATTTCCCGGGATGTGGCGTATTGCTTCAGCGTGAAATGAAAATGAAAGAAATTGGGGCTTTAGACATCAGGAATCAATGTTCCGGATTTGTCTATGCCTTATCCGTTGCCGATCAGTTTATTAAAACCGGCATGTATAAAAATATTCTGGTAGTAGGAAGCGAAAAACACTCTTTTGCCATGGACTTTGAAACGCGTAGCCGCAATGTTTCTGTCATCTTTGGCGATGGGGCGGGAGCGGTAGTTTTGCAGCCTGCAGAGAAAGAAGGACAAGGGATCATGAGCACTCATTTACATAGTGACGGGGCGGATGCGGAGATTCTGGCGATGTATTATCCCGGAGCAAGTGCCAACAAATGGCTGAAAGGTAAACCCGGTTATCCTGACCAGGAGCTGGGTGGTTTATTCATGACTACAGAACAGTTGGAAAGCGGAGCATCCCTGCCATACATGGATGGACCTGCGGTATTTAAAAAAGCAGTGGTGAAGTTCCCTGAGGTGATAAAAGAAGCCTTAACGGCAAATAACCTGCAACCTGAAGATATCGACATGCTGGTGCCACACCAGGCCAATCTGAGAATCAGTCAGTATGTACAGCAATTATTGGGCTTACCCGATGATAAAGTGTTTAATAACATTCAGAAATACGGAAATACAACCGCGGCTTCCGTGCCTATTGCTTTATGTGAAGCATGGGAAGCGGGTAAAATAAAAGAAGGCGACCTGGTATGCCTGGCCGCCTTTGGATCAGGTTTTACCTGGGCCAGTGCTTTAATCAGATGGTAATTGTAAAATCAGCTAAAGGTTTAACTTCCTTTAGCTGATTTTGTCATTTGCGCAAACATATCCCACATCTCATTTGGAATGGCTTCCAGCCCGTTAAACTGACCGGCACCTTGCAGCCATTCGCCACCGTCAATGCTAATCACTTCTCCGTTGATGTAACCGGCGAAATCACTGATCAGGAAGGCCGCGAGGTTTGCCAGTTCCTGGTGTTCACCAACACGTTTTAATGGTACGCGGTTTTTGAAGTCGAATTTTTCGGCCAGATCTCCCGGAAGTAAACGGTCCCATGCGCCTTTGGTAGGAAAAGGCCCCGGAGCGATCGCATTTGTCCGGATGCCATATTTACCCCATTCTACAGCCAGTGACCGGGTCATGGCCAATACTCCTCCTTTTGCACAGGCAGAAGGAACAACGTAGGCGGAGCCGGTAAAGGCATAGGTGGTCACAATATTTAAAATGCTTGCGCTTTGTTTTTCTTTGATCCAGTGCTTTCCAAAAGCAAGGGTACAGTTTACTGATCCCTTTAAAACGATGTCGATTACGGTAGAAAAGGCGTTGGCCGACAAGCGTTCGGTAGGAGATATGAAGTTGCCTGCCGCATTGTTGAGCAAGCCATCTACCCTACCAAAGGTTTTGATGGCTTCGGCAAGGACATTTTCTACCTGTTCGTACTCACGCACATCACAGGCAACGGCCAGTACTCTTCCGCCTGTTTCTTTCTCCATCTCGGCAGCAGTCTTTTCCAGAACATCTGCCTTGCGGCTGGTGATCACGAGGTTTGCACCCAGTTTAAGGAAATAAGTACCCATTGCTTTTCCAAGACCGGTTCCTCCACCGGTAACTACGATTGTTTTTCCTTTTAAGGCATCATCCCTTAACATTGGTTGATTGTACATGGGCTATTTCTTTTGCAGGTTGTCAATAATTGTTTTTAAAATACTTCTTGTACTTGGTGCCCACCATTGTTTTAACATGAGCGCCAGTGCGTCGTCCTGGTTTGCTCGGGTGGCGGCGATCAGGTCTTTCCTGATGTTCAGCTTACTCTGTTCCCAGGTATTTCTTTCCATACCCATATACTTTCTGATTCTGCGTTCTGCAGTGGTCAGGATACTCTCCGGGTTTACCAGTTCATCTACCAAACCAACCTGCAAAGCTTCTTCAGGGGTAAACAGCTTGCCTTCCAATAAGCTTCTTGATGCATGGGCATTGCCGATCCAGAAGGAGTAAAGCTGGAAAACGGAATTGGGAACGATGATTCCTACAGGGACTTCGTTCAAACCAATGATGGCCTTTCCTTCTGCCATGATTCTATAGTCACAGGCCAATGCAATAACACAACCTCCGGCCGGGCTATGCCCGTTGATGGCGGCAACCAATGGCTTTCTGAAAGAAGTGATGTTGGCGATAAAGTCCAGGAACAGGTGCCAGAAAGACTCGGCTTCTGCTTCCGAATAATTGTAGAGCTCAATAAGGTCTAATCCGGCAGAAAAGAAATTCTCTTTACCTGTAATGATCGCGCCTGCAATATTCTGATCTGCAGCGATGCTGTTCAGCATATCATTTAATTCCGTAATCATCTCGCGGTTCAGGGCATTAGATCTTCCGCGGTCTAAAGTAATAAGTGCTAAGTGGTCTTTTATGGTGACTTTAATGGTATTCATATATATCAGTTTATTTTACTTCATAGGTATAAACGGCTCTTCCAAGACGACCCATATGATCCATTCCTTCCAGTACTACCCTGTAGGTTCCGGGTTCATCTGTATTGAAGAAGCTGAAGCTCGATTTTCCCTGCTCATTGGTAGGAACCTGAGGTGCCCAGTAAACAGTTGTCCTTAAATCCGGCTTGCGGTCAGGTACCGAAGGTTCATATTTTGGACTATAGAATTCTCTTGGAATATAAAAGCCTTTTGGGTTATAGGTGGTGATGCCCGGGCTAAAGGTACTGCTGTAATTCCCACCACCACGTTTGGTTGTAATCACCAGAATACCACCTCCGCCACCGGAGCCATAGATGGCGGTATTTCCGATGGATTTCAGCACTTCAATGGTTTCTATATCAAATACATTGATGTTGTCCAGAAAATCAGAACCCATATTCATACCATCCAGTACTATTGCCATTGGCGTTCTTCCACCATTCCTGCTGAGATAAGCTTGTCCGTTCATGATCATCAGGCCGGCAACCCGGCCTTGTAAACATTGAGATAAGGTCACACAGGTACTAAGCTGTTCCGCGGTAATCACCGCATCTGCTCTTCCCGCGCCGTTCAGATTGGCAGAGTTCTTTACCTGTTGTTTCTTTTCGGTAATCTGTACCTCCTTTAATAAAAGTGTTTTTTCCAATAACCCGCGTTTGTTCAGCTCATCGAAATAATTGCTGCTCTGCTGCAGATAAGCGGATAATGCCTCATTTACATTGACCTCTATATCTCCGCTGTTTTTACTTTTGGTTACGATCTGTCCCGGAACAATATCCAGATGAATGTCTACTCTCTTTTTATCTTTTGCAGTTCGTGCCTGTACAATGAACTTGGTGTCTTCAGGGAAAATCAGCTGATCAAAATTGAATCGCCCCTGTGCATCTGTAAGGGTGTCTAAAGCGAAAAAGCCGCCGGATGAGGAAAATAGGGAAACCTTGCTGTTTGGGGCTGGCTTTCCACTATAATTTGTAATCGTTCCGCTGATGGTTTGCGATTTTTCTGCTGCAAATCGTGTGATTGGCGGTGTATTATTGATCACATTTTTCCATAAGATTCTCCTCCATCCCTGGGTTAACATTAGATTGTCCAGGGCCTGCTCCACTTCGGGCCCTTCATTTATAAAATAATAGTTGGGTTTTTCAATATAACCGATAAGGTCTGAACTGAGGAGCATGGTACTGAAAATATTGCTTTCATTTTCAGGGTCAGGTTTTACGGATGAGGTATTGGTTACGGATACGGAAAAAGAGGAGGGGTTCGGTTGCTCCCTATAGCTGCTGCTCAGGTTAACGGTCACATTTTCTCTTTTTGCATAGGTCGTTTTCACCGTTTCCATTTTTGTCAGGATACGATCTGCCTGGTTACGTACAAAAACAAGCCGCTCGGCAAGCGGGACATTCTCTCCGGAGAATAAGGTCAGTTGAAGGATTCCTTCAGGCAATTCCTTTTTAGAAATGGAAATGCTGCTGATCTGTTTATCTGCACTCACTTTCGACGTGAATTGTATCGCTCCGCTATGCTGCCCCACGAGTTTTAACTCCTTTTGGTCGATAATGCCTTCAGATCTGATGATCTTTATGCTTATTTTCTCTTTATCCGAATTGTTTACACTTAAAATATAACCGCTTGAACGGACTACAGGTAAACTGTAACTTTTCTCTGAACCGTCTGAAAATTTAATTTTTGCGCTATAAGTTGCTCCCGGTTGTGGATTAACAACAAAATTTCCCATGCCCAGGTGCTTACTTTCAAAACGGTTGATCTCAGAACCGCTTTGATCTACAATCACTCCGCTAACCTGCTCCCCCAAGCCTGAAGCATTCACCGCTTTGAAGGCAATTTTGTTAGGAAGTCCCTCCACCAGATTTCCACTTTCGGGGAAAAATTGAACATCTACGTCTTTTGAGGTTGCTTTTATCGGGATTTCCTTGGTTATTTTCTTTTGATCGGCCAGTGTAATGGTGGCGAGGATCTTTCCGGATTTATATAAAGAAGGCTGGGTATTTAAGAAACTGAGCGATACCCCGCCTTGCTCATTGGTCAGGGCTTTGCCTTTAAACAGACTCCTGAAATTCAGCTGAACTTCATAGCGAACCTCATTTCCGGCATATGGCTTTCCATTTTTATCTTTAAAAATGATGTCTGCCTGTACCTTTTCTGCTGAATTTTCCTTACTAAAAGTATAGTTCGTATTGGTGAATACCGTATTGGCCCAGGAGTTGCCAATTTTTATCGTTTTATCAAAGTAAAATTCCGGTCCCGCATTTCTCATCCATTGAGTATAGGCGCGAATCCTGTAGTTTCCCTCGGCCAGGGAATCAGGGATTTTAAAATCGCCCCAGGTAATACCTCCGCCAACAGGTAACCTCAATTGTTTTTTTAAGGAATCCTTCTCATTGATCAGCTCTACATATAAAATTTTACTAATGTCCGAGGCCTCCAGGTTTTCGGTATTGATGATATAGGCTTTGAACCAGATGTTGTCTCCAACTGCGTAGTAGGGCTTATCCAGATGGAGGTGTACCTTTTCCTGTGCATATGTTTTATTAAATGCCTTCATCCTTTCTAAAAGGGCCTCAAAAGGGTCTCCATCCATTCGGGATACAAAGGCCATGCAGATTCCTGCAATCAATAAAAAGGGATAAAACAGTTTACGTTTCATAAGTGATGAACCTTAACAATTAATAAAGCCTCAATATACAAATATTGAGGCTTAAAGTAAATTTAAAAGATAAGGGATGTCGAACTTAGAATTTGTTTTTCCACATCATGCTTTCGACCGGTTTAGTGGTCTTATTGCTATATTTTGCATTGTCTTTACTATTATACATCGTTTCAATCTCGCCCTCTACCTGGAAGTAAATCAGCTGGCCAATTGGCATTCCTGCATATATTCTCACTGGTTGTGCGCAGGAAATTTCCAGCGTCCAGGTATTGCAAAAACCAACATCGCCTTTTCCGGCAGTCGCATGGATGTCTATACCCAGACGGCCCGTACTCGATTTACCCTCTAAAAAAGGAACGTGTGCATGTGTTTCGGTATATTCCAGCGTCACACCAAGGTAGAGTGTACCAGGCTGTAAAACATATCCGTCTTTTGGAATTTCAAAATGCTCTATTTTATTGTGCACTTTTGCATCAAGTATTCTATCTTTATAAGTAGCGAGGTATTTGCCTAAATGGACGTCGTAAGAGTTTGTGCCCAGACATTCAGCCTTAAAAGGCTCAATAATGATGGTGCCCTTCTCTATCTCTTCCAGAATTCGTTTGTCGGAAAGTATCATTTTATCAAGTATTGGGCTAAATTATGATTAATTTAAGATACTTTTGCATAGTTTTCTAAAATAGAGATGCCCGTAGTTTTTAATAAAAATATTGACGAGAATACCATACTTGCAGTATGGAAAATCGAAGAGACTGAAGAGCAATTGCTTTCCGGCCTGCAACTGAAACAGCATGAGCTGGATTTCATTTCCTCTTTAAACAACGGGAAACGTCTGCTACACTGGCTAAGCACACGTGTGCTGCTTAGAACCATGCTCAATACCTCTGAATACATAGATTGTCAGATGGATGAACATGGCAAACCTTTCCTTCCTAATCTTGATTATCACATTTCTCTGAGCCACTCTTATGATTATGCAGCAGTGATTATTGGAAAAAACAGAAAAGTAGGGGTAGATATAGAACTCATCAAACATAAAATCAAGAGCATCAGGCACAAGTTTCTTTCTGATATTGAGCTTGCACAAAAGCAGATTGGCGATAATATCAATGGTTTGTATGTTTGCTGGTGTGCCAAAGAAGCGATCTATAAATGGAATGGAAGAAAAGGCCTGGAATTTAAACAGGATATGCACATCAAGCCATTTAAACTGAAAACGGAAGGAAGCCTGACTGCCCTGGTCGACTTACCTGAAGGGACCCGCGAGCTGAATGTCAGCTACTTCAAAACCAGTGATGGTTATATGCTGGGCTATGTAGTGGCTTAATTTTCAAATGATGAATAAAAAAGTAGAATTCATAGATTGGGGACTCACTGATTATCAGGAAGCCTGGGATCGGCAGGAACTGATTTTTAATCAGACCATTGCCGTTAAAACCGATAACAGGAATAACAATACCACATTGGAAACACCAAATCACCTGATTTTCGTGGAACATCCACATGTCTATACACTTGGGAAAAGCGGACATCCGGAAAATCTGTTGCTGGATGAACAGGGCCTGGCAGAAAAAGAAGCGACCTATTATAAGATCAATCGCGGAGGGGACATCACCTATCATGGCCCGGGTCAGATTGTAGGTTACCCGATTCTTGACCTTGATAATTTCTTTACTGACATTCATCTTTACCTCAGAACATTGGAAGATGCGATTATCCTGACGCTGAAAGATTATGGCATTTCTGCCGGAAGATATCCTGGATTTACAGGAGTATGGCTGGATGCAGACAATGAGAAAGCCCGTAAAATATGCGCTATGGGCGTAAGGTGCAGCCGCTGGGTAACAATGCATGGTTTTGCCTTCAATGTAAATGCCGATCTTAATTATTTTAAAAATATTGTTCCTTGCGGGATAGACGATAAAGATGTGACTTCTATGCAAAGGGAATTGGGACACCCTTTGAATATGGAAGAGGTGAAGGGAATACTAAAAGGACACATTGCCAGTCTGTTCCATATGGAGCTGTTCTGATACCTTAAAAAAAGAGTAATAATTCCTTTGTTTTTTTGTGGTAAATATTATCTTTACTCGAAAAACAAACTACTATTATGGATTACACTTCAGAACAATCAGCTGGTATAGCAGCAATCGGTGCTGTTGGTGGGATTATTTATCTCGCTCTCATAGTGCTTATCATTGCCTCATTATGGAAAGTCTTTACAAAGGCTGGAAAACCAGGCTGGGCATCACTTATTCCTATCTATAACATTATTGTCCTTCTTGAAATCATTGGCAAACCAACGATCTGGATTCTTTGGATGTTGATTCCATGCGTAAACATTTACTTCGGAATCTGGGCAATGAATCTTTTAAGCAAAAGTTTCGGTAAAAGCGAAGGCTTTACCGCAGGATTGATCCTGTTACCTATCGTATTCTATCCTATATTAGGATTTGGAGATGCACGTTATTTAGGTCCTGCAGCTGCAGAAGCACAACAAGGCTTTAATGGTACCAACAACCCATTTGGCACTAACAATCCGTTTGGTACAAATGATCCGTTTAATAAACCGCCAACCACACCTCAAGCTTAATTGCTGGCGTTGATGATATACCTGTTATCCGCCTGGTCTTCTTTTATGGATCAGGCGGATAATTTTTTTCTGACCTGTCCGGTTAAATACCTGACTGGTTTTGATTGCCCTGGCTGCGGTTTTCAACGTTCTCTTCTTGCCCTGATTCAGGGCAATATGGAAGAAAGCCTTCATTTATACCCGCCCACAATTCCCTTATTGATTACTTTCATTGTTGGCCCGAGCGCAAATTACCTGAGCAAAGGAAACAGCGATAAACTGATTAAAGTACTTTATTTAATTACAGGTTCGATCGTCACGATCAGCTATTTCTTCAAAATGTTCTTTCCTCATAAGCATTCCTGAATCCGGGAAAAAATAGATGATCTGTACAAAATCCATAAGGAGCGCTTTCGCGTAAATGTATTTATGATCAAAAATCCTATTTTAATTCTGTCATTAGTGGTATTATTGGCTTGCCAAAAAGATAGTTTTAAAATGACGACAAATATCAGCCCCAGCTCGGATACCAAACCGAAAAATGAGATCTCTTATTTAGCGATCGGTGATTCTTATACCATAGGAGAAGCAGTCCCCCTGCAGGGAGGCTTTCCTTATCAGTTAACAACGATCTTAAAAGACAATGGCCTGGATATAGGCACGCCTCATATTATTGCTAAAACCGGATGGACAACAAGTGAACTGCAGGATGCGATTAAAAAGGCAAACCTCAGTGAGAAGTTCACAGTGGTTACGCTGCTGATTGGCGTAAATAATCAGTACCGGGGCGAATCGAAGGAAAAGTATCGTCAGGAATTTAAGGAACTGCTGCAAACAGCCATCAGTTTTGCCAACGGAAATAAAGCACGGGTGTTTGTGGTTTCTATTCCTGACTGGGGACTTACCCCTTACGGACAGGAAAGTGGCAGGGACATTCCTGGTGTCAGTTCGGACATTGATGCCTTTAATGCCATAAACAGGACCGAAACACTTTCGCAGGGGATCAGCTATACGGACATCACTCCCGGCTCCCGGCTCGTCGCTTCAGATAAACAGCTGGTCGCATCTGACGGATTACATCCTTCGGCAAAAATGTACCATCAATGGGCGGTTCAACTCGCACCTGCCCTGATTAAAGAATTGAAATAGTTAGTCAGACTGAGCAGTTAAATGATTATAATCCTTGATAACGGTGGTTAGAAAGTTAAGTTCGTTCATTCCTTGGGGAATACTCACAGATAGATGCTCGGCCACCTTTGCAGACATGTTATAAATCAGGTCCGCATTGGATGTTTTATAATAGGTGAGGACTACCTCATGCATGAGCTCTATATCACGGTCAGTCAACAAGTCTGCATTCTTGAAAACAGGCGTATATTCTTCCTCCACAGGATGAAAAGCGATGTGCTCAAGGTTGGTTCTTGGAACAGTCTTAATTAGCGTGGTTCCGGCCACCATATCGCCTATTCTTTGTTTTTTTTCTGATACAGCTACGGCTATTAATCCACCAATCTGAGCCGTCAGTGCAAAATCAACCAGCCTGAACAGCCAGCGGATAAAATATTGCCCGATGCTTGCCTGACTTCCATCAATACTGATGACTTTGATCTTCATCAGCCTTTTTCCTAAACTCTGTCCATTCATAAAGACCTCACAAATGAGGTTATAGAAGACATAAAAGGCAGCCATTGTTACAAGAACTACGGTAATGAAGTTCCCTTGGCCGACAAAAAAAGACAAGAAAATAGCTGACATATATACTCCAAAAAAGGCAGCCAGATCAATGAGCCTTGCCGCAATTCTTTCTCCTAATCCGGCCACCGGATAATCAATGTCTACGTGCTGACTGGTATTTACCTTAATTGTTTCCATAAGATCAAATATAATATTGATGTTCAAATTATTATTGTAAAATTGTTTTTTGTCGCTATTTTACAGAAAATTTGATCTTCATTTATGAGAGAAGCATTGTTTGTTAAGCAGAATTCTGAGAAATGGAAGCGTTATCAACAGATGCGTACGGAAAATTCAGATGAACTGGCGGAGCGCTTCATTGACATTACCAATGACCTGGCTTATGCAAACACTTTTTATCCCAAATCAAAAACTACAGCTTATCTCAATGGTTTAGCTGCGGTTTTACACCAGTCTATTTATAAAAATAAAAAAGAAGACAGGAACCGGTTCATCACCTTCTGGAAAACAGAACTGCCTGTTTTGTTTTATACCTATCGCAAACAATTGCTGTATTCTCTGCTGTTCTTTCTCCTTTCTGCATCAATAGGAGCTCTTTCTGCTAAATACGATGATTCTTTTGTGAGGCTGATCCTTGGAGACGGTTATGTAAACATGACGAATGAAAACATTGCAAAAGGAGATCCCTTTGGCGTATATAAACGACAGGGAGAAATGGAAATGTTCCTGATGATTGCCGCAAATAATACTTATGTATCCCTGCTCATGTTTGTGAGTGGAATTTTTCTGTCCATTGGCCCTGTCTTTTTCATGTTGAGAAATGGAGTGATGATTGGGGCCTTTGAATATTATTTTTTTAGTAAAGGTTTAGGACTGGAATCTGTGCTGACCATCTGGATTCATGGAACATTGGAAATCTCAGGTATCATTATCGCGGGTGCCGCTGGATTGGTATTGGGCCATGGACTGCTTTTTCCTAAAACATATACCCGGTTTCAGGCTTTCAAAAACAGTGCTAAAGACGGGACAAAAATTGCTTTAGGGTTGATCCCCATCATACTGGTTGCGGCCTTCTTTGAAGGTTTCATTACCCGCCATACGGAAATGCCGCTGTTTCTCAGCATCAGCATTCTGGCGGTCTCCCTGCTCTTTATCATCTGGTATGTGATCCTATATCCGTCAAAACTTCATAAACACCATCAAACTATAGAAAATGCCTGAAAACCTGGAATTTAAAAAACTCAGAGAGTTCGGAGAGATCATCAACGATATGTTTTTGTTCATCAAACAGAACTTTAAAGCTTTGTTAAAAGTGTTTGTCTATTTCAGTGGAATCTTCCTCCTGGGATCAATCATAGCCGGTATCTACCAACAAATAGGAATGCAAAGAGCACTCGTATCAAATGATAATGTCTTTTCCATGCTGGGGAAAATGTTTAATCTCAGCTATTTCCTCGTGGTGCTCTTCAACCTGGCAAGTTATACGGCGATGAATGTTTCTATTCTGAGTTTCATTGCCGTTTATATAAAAAAAGGAAATGTTGCCCCTAGTCTGGAGGAGGTCTGGGCTTATTTTAAGTTCTATTTCTTCAGAGTGTTGGGAAGCGGGATTTTAATCGGTATTTTTTTTGTGCTTTGTTTTCTTTTCTTTTTGATTCCAGGATTCTATGTGATGCCGGCCATGGTGTTGTTCTTTCCGATCATGGTTTATGAAAATGCCAGTTTTGGTTACTCCTTTGAACGTGCATTCAAACTGGTAAAAGGACATTGGTGGATTACTTTTGGAACGATACTGATCATTTACTTTATTACTCTGGCGAGTCAATCAATGGCCTCACTTCCGGCACTCATTTTTACTTTTTTGAGCGCATTTACACAAGGGGCAAAAGGCTTGAGTAATACGGCAATTATCATCTCTACCACTGTGCAATATGTGTGTCAGGTATTTATGATTATTCCACTTGTAGGCATCTCTATCTGTTACTTTAACCTCGTAGAACGTTTGGATAGCACAGGATTAATGGACCGTATCGGTCAGATGGGCGCATCAAAAGAACCGTTCAATACCCCGGAAGAATATTAATATGCGCAGACTTTTTCTAATCTTTTTGCTCATTACTGCCACCGCCAGTGGCTTTACTGCTCCTTTGCTGCAAAAGCCTGCCCGAAAGCTGCTTGGCAATGACAGTAGTAAAGTAGTCCTGCGCAATTTTGACGCGGAAAAGATGAAGGCGTATACGGAGCAGTCAGAATTCAGGTATAAGGAAACACCGCCTGATCAGGATAGTCTATGGGCACGCTTCTGGCATTGGTTCTGGGACTGGTTTTCCGGAGTTTTGGAAAATAAAACATCCGGCACTTTTATCAAATATGGAATCATCATTGCCCTGACAGGATTGGTTGTATTTATCATCGTAAAGGCTATGGGGCTTGACCTGAAAGTGTTTACCGGTAAATCTAAAGCTGTCGAAGTTCCTTATTCAGAATCTCTGGAGAACATTCACGAAATTAATTTCCGTGATGAAATAGAAAAAGCAATTTCAGCGGGAAACTACAGACTGGCAGTCCGGCTCTTTTATTTACATTCTTTAAAAATGATGAACGATAATCAGCTGATCAACTGGCAACCGGACAAAACCAATCAGGCTTATGTGAGCGAACTCACTGACCCCGAAAAAAGAAAACAATTCGGGGAGCTGACCACACAGTTCGAATACATCTGGTATGGAGAATTTTTCATTGATAAAGAAAGCTTTGCAGAGGTAAAGAAGGATTTTGATCTGTTTAACAGGAGGAGCACATGAAAGGCATGAAACTATACCTTATTGGGACGGGGATTCTGCTGATGTTATACCTTGCAGCAGAATATTACAAACCAAAAGCTACAGATTGGCGTCCGAGTTATCTGAAAGAGGATAAAATTCCTTTTGGATTATTCGTGTTGAATAAGGAATACCAGAGCATATTTCCGGAAACGAGAATTGAAATGTCCAGACTTCCGGTTTACAATACCCTGAAGGATAAAGAGAGAAAAAATACCAATTATCTGATCATCGCAGGTGCAGTGCATGTTGATGAACTGGATTATAAAGAACTCGTTAAATTCATGAAAGCAGGAAATCATGTGTTTATCGCAACTTTTAATATAGGTGAATACCTGAAAGATACCTTGAAACTGGACATCAACTCTTCACTGAATTACGGAAAAAAGAAAAGTGTCCCGATTAATTTCGTCAGCCCTGCTGTAAAAGCGAAAAAGCCCTATGTTTTTGATAAGGGGCTGGGCGATCTCTATTTTAGCAGAATAGATACTTCCAGGGCCAAAGTTCTGGGGAGAAATGAAGAAGGGGAGGTTAATTTTGTCAAATATACCTTCGGCGAAGGTGCACTGTATGTCTTGCCAAATCCGCAATTGCTGAGCAACTATGCATTGCTGAACCCGGAAGGTGCGGCTTACGCAGCAAAAGCCCTTTCTTATCTGCCAGTGGCGGAAACACTGATTTGGGATGAGAACAATACAAAAGGAAATCTGGGCGATGAGAGTCTGCTGAGGGTACTTTTTAGACATGATCAGCTGCGCTGGGCTTATTACTTGTCCATGATTAGTTTAGTGATCTTTGTGTTTTTTGAAATGAAACGGAGGCAGAGAATTATTCCCATCATTCCTCAACTCAGAAATTCTTCCGTAGACTTTGTCAGGGTAGTGGGGAAAGTCTATTACGAGCAACGTGATAACAGCGATATTGCCTCCAAAAAGATCAGTTACCTTCTGGAATTTATCAGAGCAACATACCGCTTAAAAACCAATGCAATAGATGAAGACCTGATGGCTGCCCTTGTCTCGAAATCAGGTGGAAATGAAAGTGATATCCGGCATTTATTTGCCACAATTGAGGAAGTCAGCAAGCCTGGAAGGGTAACTGATCATCAGTTGATCACATTGAATAAATTAATAGAAAAATTTTATAAACAAGCCCAATAGAAATGGAAGCGGAAATGTTTAACAAAAGAACCGACCTTACGCAGTTGAATGCTGCAGTGGAACAAATCAGGGAAACACTGGGTAAGATCATTGTCGGACAAAAAGATACAATAGATTTCCTCATTGCCGGATTGCTGGCTGATGGGCATATCCTGTTAGAAGGTGTACCAGGGGTAGCAAAGACATTAAGCGCCAAACTGGTAGCCAAAAGTATTGATGCTTCATTTTCCAGGATTCAGTTTACACCGGATCTGATGCCTTCAGATGTACTGGGGACATCAGTGTTTGATCCCCGGAATGCGGCTTTTGAATATCGAAAAGGACCTATCTTTGGACATATCATTTTGGTGGATGAAATTAACCGTGCCCCGGCGAAAACACAGTCTGCCTTATTTGAAGTGATGGAGGAACGTCAGATCACCGTTGATGGGCATACTTATCTGATGGATGAACCTTTCATGGTCCTCGCTACGCAGAATCCAATTGAGCAGGAGGGAACTTATCGTTTACCGGAAGCTCAGCTGGATCGTTTCTTATTTAAAATTGAAGTGAAATATCCAAGTCTGGAGGAAGAAACAGCCATTTTGCTCAACCAGCACCAGTATCGTTTGGACGATGCGTTAAAAGCAGTGAAGCCGGTATTGAGTATAGATCAGGTCAAGTCATGCCGTGCCATCATTAAGGGCTTGCATGTAGAGCCTAAATTGATAGAATATGTGGCAAAGATCACCCATGAAACCAGAGGCAACAAATCGCTGTATCTGGGGGCTTCTCCAAGAGCTTCCCTGGCAATGCTGAATGGGGCTAAGGCCTTTGCCGCAATGCAGGGGCGTGATTTCGTTACTCCGGAAGACATCATTAAAGTGGCTGCCCCCGTACTTGCACACCGGATTATGCTGACACCGGATAAGGAGATGGAAGGACTTACAACGAGCGATATTGTCGCTCAGATCATTCAGAAAATAGAAATTCCAAGATAAAAAGCCGCATATTGAAAAGCTTCATTAATAAATATTACAAAGACCTCTTCCTCCGCAAAAGACTTTTTGCCGGTATCGGGGTCTGTGTATCCCTGTTTCTGTTTTCTTTCTTCCTGCCCTGGCTTGGGGTGTTGCCTTACCTATGCTTCTGGGTATTGATGCTATTGATTGCTGCGGACCTGATTTTATTGTTCAAAACTGAAAGAGGTGTTTTCCTGAGAAGGGACCTTCCGGAGCGGTTGAGCAACGGGGATGATAATGAGCTGCAGCTCCATGTAGAGAATTTTTATTCCTTTGGTATTCATATCGGTATTATCGATGAAATCCCTTTTCAGTTTCAGAAAAGAGACCTTTGGTTTAGCAGCCTTCTAAAATCCAGGGAAAACAAAACCATCACTTATACTTTGCGTCCAACAAAAAGAGGGGAGTACCGCTTTGGAAAGACGCGTGTTTATGTGCAATCCCCATTAGGCCTGATCTCCAGAAGGTATAATTTTGGGGAGGAGACCATGGTTGCCGTATATCCCTCTTTTTTACAGTTGCGCAAATATGAACTGATGGCCATTTCCAACAGGCTCAGTGAAATCGGTATTAAGAAGATCAGAAGAATCGGACATAGCCTGGAATTTGATCAGGTAAAAAGTTATGTACAGGGCGATGACTACCGGACGGTCAACTGGAAGGCTACCGCGAGAAGAGGAGATTTGATGGTGAATTCTTTTACCGATGAGAAAGCCCAGCATGTCTATTGCGTAATTGACAAATCCAGAACAATGAAAATGCCGTTCGAAGGGTTAAGTCTGCTGGACTACGCCATTAATGCAAGTCTTGTACTCTCCAATGTGGCTTTGGTTAAGGAAGATAAAGCAGGGCTAATCACAGTTGCGGAAAAGGTAGGTAGTGTGGTTCCCGCAGAGCGAAGACCCGCTCAGCTTGGAAAGATAATGGAAGTGCTTTATAAAGAAAAAACGCGCTACCTGGAAACCAATATGGAGGCTTTGTACCTGAGCATCCGTGGCGTCTTAAAACAACGAAGCCTGGTGGTCTTTTTTACCAATTTTGAAAGCATGTCTGCCTTAAACAGGCAACTGCCGTTTTTAAAGCGGATGGCGAAATTTCACCTCCTGCTCATTGTCTTTTTTGAAAATACAGAGCTCAAAACACTGAGTGATGAACCGGCTAAAGATGTGGAAGGGATCTATATTAAGACCATTGCAGCAAAATTTGCCCACGAGAAAAAACTCATGGTCAAAGAGCTGACTAAACATGGAATCCTGAGCATTCTTACCCCACCGGAAAAGCTGACCATCAACGTTGTTAACCGCTACCTGGCCATAAAAGCCCAGCAGAAAACCTAATTGTTTAACATTCCGGTAAGCTGATCGGAATATTGGTGGCTAAACCTCCATCGGAAGTCTCTTTATATTTAGAGTTCATGTCGAGTGCGGTTTCCCACATGGTATTGACCACAGCGTCCAGACTTACCTTTGCTTTGTCAGGGTTGCTTTGCAGGGCAAGCTGACTGGCCGTGATCGCCTTAATGGCACCCATGGTATTCCTTTCGATACAAGGGATTTGTACGAGGCCCCCAATCGGGTCGCAGGTTAGGCCGAGGTGATGCTCCATGGCGATTTCTGCAGCCATTAGAACCTGACGCTGTGAGCCCCCTAAACACTCGGTTAAAGCTGCCGCAGCCATCGCAGAAGATACGCCGATTTCTGCCTGGCAACCACCCATTGCGGCAGAGATGGTGGCTCCTTTTTTAAAGATACTGCCTATTTCTGAAGCACAGGCGATAAACTGACTGATTTTCTCTTCTGTATAGCCATCACAGAAAGCAATATAATATTGAAGTACTGCCGGAATTACGCCTGCTGCACCATTGGTCGGAGCGGTCACGACGCGGCCAAATGAGGCATTTTCCTCGTTTACAGCCAGGGCAAAACAACTTACCCAGTCAAGGATATAATTAAAGCCGTTTCCGCCACTTCTGATGGCCTCAATCCAGCTTTCATAATTCGTATAGGTACTGTTGCCGATAAGGCGCTTGTTCAAGGCACAGGCTCTTCTTCCTACATTCAGTCCTCCGGGTAAGAATCCCGCAGTGTGACAACCCCGGTAGGTACAGTCCTTCATCACATTAAAGTGTTGCATAATTCCCTTTCTGGTCTCCACTTCTGTACGCCAGGCAAGTTCATTTTCCATCACAACTTCAGAAACTTTTAATCCCGTTGTTAAGCACCAGTGTAAAAGGTCTGCGGCCTTCTCTATCGGAAAAGGAAGGTCTACCTGTTCTTTATCGCTGCCGCTTTCGCCTTCTTTTACCACAAAACCACCGCCGATGGAATAATAAGTCTCAGAGATCGCTTTACCTGTGTTTAAAAAAGCCTGAAAGGTTACGGCATTGGGATGAAAAGGGAGGCTTTCAAAAAACAGAAAAACCAGGTCTTCTTCATAGTTGAAAGCGATGTTTCGCTCTGCATTCAGGTTCAGCAGATGATAGGTTTTAATCTCTTCAATGGTAGAATCAATGGCATTCACATCGAAGGTCACGGGATCTGCACCATTCAATCCCAATAGGATGGCTACATCTGTTCCATGCCCTTTGCCGGTTTTGGCCAACGATCCATATAACAATATCTTGATCTGATCAACCTGTGCTAACAGGTCTTTTTCTTTTAATGACGCGGTAAATTGTTGGGCCGCCCGCCAGGGACCTAAAGTATGTGAACTTGATGGTCCAACGCCTATCTTAAAAATATCAAAAACTGAGATTTGTTCCCTATGCATATTACAAAGCTAATATAGTTTTGCGACATTTACGGCTTTTGAGGGGGATAGAACGGAGATAATTGAAAGAAACCCGATTAAAAATCGAAGGCAATGATCTTTTTGTCCTGAAGCATCCGGTCTACAAATCGCTTGTGATTTTTGGGACTCCCGATCGCAACCCAGGTTCCGCTGATGGTCCCGTTAGCCAGTTCCTGCTTACCTCTGCTCAGCCTAAGTCCCGAAGTTTTGATGTCTTCTTCGTACTTCTCCAGACTTTCATTCTCGTATTTCTTTACAATGCGATAGATCCTTTTGGTAAAACGCCGCTCCACCATTTCCTCAAGAAATGGAAAAGTAAGTAAAGCAATGAGGACAACGAGGGTGACACCTGTAGCCTGCTCATAATATCCGGCACCGGTAGCCATCCCAATTGCAGCCACAATCCAGATCACACAGGCAGTCGTTAGCCCCTTCACCTGATTGTCTTCTTTGAAGATCACTCCTGCACCTAAGAAGCCAATTCCGGTTACAATATTTGAAGCAATCCGATCATGACTGGTTAATCCGATCTTTATGGATAAAACCGTGAAAAGGGTAGAACCGAGTCCAATCATAATCATTGTCTTCAGGCCGGCCTGTTTACTTCTGAATTCCCGTTCTGCACCAATCAGGCCACATAAAAGCGTGGCAAGAAGAAATTTGTTGACTTCAGTCTGTGTGAGGAAATGATTGCTTTCTAAGATATTATCCATAACATTAACCAGCTCAATATAACAAAGATTCATCGGTAATTTACAATTTGTCAATAGAAATCATAACAACGCAATCCATTGTACTTATTGTAGCTGGAGCTGTTCGGAAAATATCGTTCGTAACCAATGCCAATTTCTGTAGTGCCGTTGGTATTGGTATAATTGATCTTGGAAATCGTTGCGTCATGACTTGCTCCTAAGCGTAATTTTTCTCCGTTTTTATTGCCCTTAAACAGGTCGAAAATCAGGGATACTACAAATGCATCCGGTCCCTCCAGTCCGCTGCTGCGATACCATAAGCCGGTATTTAAATTTCTGTATTTAAACTGTGCACCCACACTCATGGAGGATGCTCCTGCCTGTTTATGATATAGGGCGGAAGGAATGATATAAGGGCCGTCATCATCGTCGGCATTTGCGTAAGGGTTTAAAGAGATGCGGTAACTGGCATTGATGGTGGTCCGGAATGGCAATTTTGCCTGTGTCCCACTAAACGACTCGTCCGGCTGGTTGATGTGGTGGAAGGCTGCGCCAATCATAAAATTATAGAAGACAATATTCGTGCCGGCTGAGGCATCAAAATAAAACTTGCTGGAGATTTCAGGTACCTGGGCAGTGGAAATACTGCCTGGAATATAACCAAGACGTCGGTCAATCTGATCGGAGAAAACCAATTTGCTCCAATCGATATCACGATTCGTAAAACCAGCCTGTATTCCAAAAGAGGCGATAAAATCGTCGCTGCCCACACTATAAGAATAGGTTGCAGAAGCGTTATTTTTAACGAGATAGGCAGTGCCTTCGCTACTTCTGGTAAACATCAGTCCTACGCCACCTGAAAATCTTGGAATATGTAGGTCCGCAGAAGCGGTGAAATAGGCTAAGGTTCCGCTCAGTCCGGACCACTGGTTTCGATAGACCATATTCATCCGGATATCTCCTTCGAACTGACCAGTCAGTGCTGGGTTAAGGTAAATTGGAGAACTGAAAAACTGGGAATAATTATGGTCCTGTCCGAAAGCAAACAGCTTTGAGATGATCAGAAACATCAGGTACAGATATTTTGTGATTGTCCTCATTTTTATCTGATTAGGTGTATTGGTCCTGTACGTTTAGGGGCCGCGGCTCCGTAGGTCATGCCTTTCCATTCTGATCCGTTGATCATCTGGACCTCAACTTTCCAGTAATATACGCCCTGCGGCATGGCTTGTCCTTTAAAGGCGCCATCCCACCCTTCTACAGGACGGCCTTCTTCCAGTATACTCGTTTCCCACATCTTTTCGCCCCATTTGTCATAGATACTAAAGTGCCATGATTTGATGCCGGAACCTTTGGCGCTGAAAAGGCGCAACTCGTTTGTTTCACTTCCAGGAATAAAAGAGTTGGGCAAAAACAAATACCCGGGAACCCCGGTAATGCGAACGGATTTATTGGTTTCCGTAAAACAGCCCTGCTGGTTGCTTACCCTAAGGGTAACTTTATACAATCCGGTATCAAGATAGGTATGACTAGGGTTTTTTAAGGCAGAGCTGGTATGGTCGCCAAAGTCCCAGCTCCATTGGTCCGGAGTATTGTTACTTTCGTCGACAAAGTTAAAGGTGTAATTCGGGATGCTGATCTGGATGCCTGGTTTTACACTGAATTGTGCGATGGGAGGATTTACGATGTGGATGAAATTACTTTGTATCAGGCGATGGGTACAGCCCAGGCCATTCGTTGTTGTTAAGGTGACGGTATAGAAAGGTCCCTGGCCTGAATAAACGTGTGAGGGCTCAAACTCGTTGGAGCTGGTGCCATCGCCAAAGTCCCAGAGTTGGGAAACGGCACCAGTACTGGTATTGATAAATTTAACCTCCATTCCCGGACAGCCTGTATTCTTGTTGGCACTGAAGGCCGTTAATGGTTGTTCGAGTACCGTGATGGTTTCGGAGGTGCTGACTACAGAACAGCCGTTGGAGGCAGTAAGAGTCACGGTATAGTTACCCGGCCTTTCGAAGGTATGAGGAACTAACTCCGGAGCGGTTCGGGTAAGCAGGGTAGCGCCATCCCCAAAATCATATTTAAACAGATTGGCCCCTTTGGAATTGTTATAGAAGTTGACGGTGAATGGAGCACATCCTTCTTTTTCATTGGCATTCACCACCAATTCGGGAGTGATGGTATTCGGTGCTACCCTGATGACAAAGCTTTGTTCATTTGTTCCACACTCATTTTCTGCAATCATTTTTACGGTGAAATCCTGAGTGATCAGAGTATTATAGGTATGCTCAACGGGAGATTTATCCCTGGTGGTAAATATCGGGCTGCCGTCTCCAAAATCATAGTAAAAAGTATTTGTTGCACCCGGGGAGGTATTGCTGAAAGTCACCTTCATTGGAGAACAACCAATCACTTTATCCGGTGAGAAAACGGCTTTAGGTTTCGCTTTTACTAAAATAGTAGAAGTATAGGTGTTTTCTCCGCAAGAGGTAATTGCAGTTAAAGTCACCGTATAGCTGATGTCATCTCCTGAAGGGTCAGGTAAAAATGTGACTGGTGGAGCTAAACTTTGCGTGGAAGTTGTGCCATTGCCGAAATCCCATTTAAAGGTCGCATTCGTCAGAGAGGTGGAGGTGTTTACGAAATTCACCAATAAGGGGCCGCAACCCTCAGTTGCACTTTGTGTAAAGGCCGCGGCTACATTTTGCTGGGTGCTGAAGGTATGACTGAATTCGTCCGGGAGACAATTTTGACTACTGCTGGTTACGAGTTTGATCAGTACAGATTGATTGCTGCCGGAAATAGTATAGCCCGGGAATGAGATTCCTTCGCCTATTTTAAGTCCATCCGCGTACCAGGTATAGCTATCATTTCCCTGGGGAAAGGGGAGCGCTTTAATGTTTTGTGCATCAATATGAAAGGGGATACATCCTTTATCGGTACTGAAGCTGAATGCGGCTTTCGCATTTGGTTTTACAGTAATTGTAACCGGACTGCTTTCATGCTGTAATGCCCCGCTGCATTCTATACTGCCAACTATGCGCCGGAAGAGGGTCGTGATGATAAGTGGGGTTGGCTGATAGTCCTGAAATTTTGCCCCCGGAATATCGGCCCAGGCAGATCCGTCAGTACTGGATTGCCATTGGTAAAGATAATTGCTCCCATTTGCCCCTTGTGGGAGCATTCCTTCCAGTTTTGCAGGGGTCAATCCGGAGCAAATGGTCTGAGCGGTGGTAATGGTATTGTTGGTAATCGGAGGCAGGGCGATGATACGGATCACATTACTGAATTCCTTACAGACTCCGCTTCTGACGATCCTTCTGAAGCTCATGGTTTCCAGAAGATTAAAGTTTAAGTCGCCTCCGTTCTGATCAGGGATGATGCTCCAGTCAGTTCCATTGCGGCTATTTTCCCAGGCAAAAATATAGGTATTGTCTCCGCCGGAAAGGAGGGTATTGGTAATGTTGATGGTCTGCCCGTAGCAAACTATCGGGCTTGGATTGCCAATGGTATTGATGATGCCTGGAAGATTGGTAATGCTCAGTTCATCGGCTGTGGGATCACAGATTGCGGAACCGGTAATCGTCCATCGGAATTTATAGATCCCGGGGGTAATTGCAGTAACTGTAGTTTGCGGATCTCCGGGATCTGTAATCAGCGCATTGGGATCACCTTGTACGATCGTCCATCTGCCGCTTTCTCCGTTGCTGGTATTTGGGACATTTCCTGAAAGCTGGAAAGTGACCACATTGCAGAGCTGCTGATCCGGGCCGGCTGCTGCGGTACTGATTGCCGGAATCACGGTAATGGGAACTGCCGTTGTTATTTTCTCAGCGCAAGCACCATTTTTTAGCACTGCCCGGTATTGGGTATTTCGGGTTAGGTTGCTAAAGTTTAACAGCGTGCTGGTATTGTCGATCGTCAGCCAGTTGTTGCCATCAGTTGAGCTTTCCCAACGTTGTACCGACCCAAGGTGGCCGGTTAAAGTGATCTTCCCACTATTTACACCATAACAGACAGTAGTTCGGTCGCCAGTAAGTGTTCCCGCTATGGTTGGCGGGTTAACGGTAATACTAAGCGTCGCAACAGATGGATTACAGGTTCCTGTGCCGGAAATGGTCCAGCTGAGGGTATACGTTTCTCCCGCTACGAGGCCACTGATTACCGCGTTTGGAGCGTGAGTATCCGAAAAGGTAAGGCCTGTCTGTCCGGAAGTCAGCAGCCAGGTTCCTGTTTCAGTTGACTTGGGATGGTTGCCATCCAGTGTGTAGGTTAAAGCGTCACAGATGCTCACACTCATTCCGGCAGTTGCTACCGTAATTGCCGGATCTACAATGATGGTCACTGTAATTTCTTCACCGGGACATCCTGTTGCAGAGATAGGAGTAATCTTATAGGTGACAGTTCCGGCCAGGTTTCCGGTATTGACCAATGTTTCATTGATAGCACCCAGTGTTGTGGGAACCGGTTGATCATGATTTCCTGTTACTCCATTGGTGGCTGTACTTGTCCAGGTATATTTGATGCCGGCAAAACTGGGTGTTAGTGTAATTCCCGAGAGAGCTCCACTGCAAATTACCGGCTTTGAAAGGGTTGCGGTAGCTGAAGGCTTGGGATAGACGGTTACGGTAAATGTAAATGGAATTCCTGCACAACCATTCATTGAGGGGGTGATTTCATAAATAACCACAGCATTATCGGTGCTGCTGGAGTTGAGGATAACATCACTTATTTTTCCCGACCCTGTCGGACTAAACGAACTTCCTGCATTCAGATCTGTATTTTTCGCGGTCCAGCTAAAACTGCTTCCCGGCAGACTGATACCGCCAGCCGGATCATAGGATAGGGGATTGCCGGAGCAGATCTGTTGTGCTGTATTTGTTCCGGTATTATTAGGGAAAATCCCAATTTCAATGACATCTTCTACCTCGGCACAAAGTCCGGTAAGGTCTGTGCTGACAACCAGTTTTATGGTCGCTTTGTGTAAGTCCCGTTCCTGTTGTGTCGGAATATAATTGCTGCTCAGATTATTGGTCTGATTAGAGAAGGTTCCTGCGCCAACCCATCTGCTCGAGGTATAATTACCATTAGTCACTGTTCCGGTCAAATTTACAGCGGCATTATAGCAGATGGGATTTTTGTCTGCCGTAATTTTAACAATAGGTGAAGGGTAAAAGGTGATCAATTGCTCCTTCGTAATCGATCCACAACTATTTTTATGAGTAACTGCTACTTTGTAGCTGAGGTATTGTTTGAATAGAATGGCCGGAAATTTACTGTTTATATTCGTCCCATTCTCAAAACTAAAATCTGCATTGGTCAGCGCTGTTCCATCTGCTGCTGTTACTGCCCAGGTATAGGTATCTGCGGCATCAAGCTCAGTTCCAAAAAATAATACCTTGGTTGGACCTGTAGTCTGGTCATCATATTTGTACAGATCTGGTTTGCAAAGGTCAACTTTTGCCGCCAATGTGATGGTTGGTGCACTGTCGATAATAATGATCCGCTGCGGAGGAGCTGTGCTCACTTCCCCACAGGCCGCACTACTGATCTTTAAGGTAATCTCGTAGGTTCCCTGTTTTAGAAATTTAAATGTAGGTTCCGGAATTCCATTGGTAAAAACAACTTCTGAGGAGTTGGCAGTACGGTTTAATTTAGTCACCACCCAATTGTAGGTATGATTACTGCCACAGCTATTGTCAAGGATGGACTTATCATGTGCCTGAATCTCAAATGGAGCGCAATGAGTATTGGGGATACCATTGAAATCAAAGTCTGGCCTGGGGGGATTTTGAATGCAAATCTGATGCGTAACAGATTCCCCGTTACATTGGCCACTGGTGACAGATTCTAATTTGACCGAATAAGTTCCCGGGCTTGTAAAAAGATATTGGAAAATAGCTGATCTGGGTAAATTGGCTGCCTTTTTTACATTGTCTACATACCAGTTATATTTTACATCATTGTCTGCACAAATGGGGTTATTCGCTTCACTTTCTCCCAGTAAAGAGGTATTTAAGAAATTAATAGTGCTACCGGTACAACCCGTGGAGGGATAATTGAAACTGTTTTCAGGCTTTTTGACAACTTTCACATAGGTGGAAAGCTCTCCGCCGGTTATGCCACAGAATGGACTGACGGCAGCAATGTTGATCCCGAATACGTTATATCTGGGGCCAGTTCCTGTGTTGTATACCGGACTGCCGCAAGAGGGCAAAAGGTATTCGTGCCGAACGTATCCCAATTGAAGGTCACATAGGGTATATATTTCAGGTCTGCCATGTGCATCTCCCCAGTCAATTTGATAGGTAGTTCCCGGATAGTTGTTTTTAATCCCGTTCTGAGTCAGATCTACCGGGAACTGGAGATATCCTCCGGGCAAACAAACAATACTTCCTCCGGTAGTGCCAAAACTATTGTTCGTGGTATTGTTGATCAGCATATACGCCTTGGTGCTCACTGTGCCGTTTAAACTGGCCTTAACGACCAATGTATAGTGACCCAATGGAGCAGTAAAGCTTTGAATTGGTGATTCGGGGCTAAAAGTCAGATTGGCTACATTTAATTTGCTGAGCTCATTCTGAATCTTTGCGGTGACGAGGCTTGAGGCCGTAGAAGCATTGGTGAAATCAAAGACGACATTGGCAATCCCGGGGCATCGTCCAAAAGCTTCCTTTGTGGCGCTTGGGCCTGCAGCCGGTAATTCCGGAGATGAACCAATTGCTGCGGAAACGGTTACGCCTGCCTTAATCTCAAATGCGGCAGAAGGATTGGAAACAAAAGCCGGATTGGTAGATTTAACTTGCAGCCTGTAGTTCATTCCCGGAGGCATTGCGGGGATGATTCCGTTTACGAAGGTGGCATAAAACCCGTTGTAGGTTCCAATCCTGTTGTTCCCGCTAAAATTACCACTGGCATCAGATAGATAAAGTTCAAATACGTTTCCTGGCTTAAGACAGCTGCCCTCCTGGAGTTCAAGCATGGCGGTGATACCAGAGCCGGGAGTATAGGGACCCGGATCAGCAACAGTAAGAATGATTTGAGAAAACGCCCCCGTTAACTGGCAAAAAAATACGATAATGGTTAAAAAAACAAAGCGTTTTACCATTTCTATAAATTTACACCTTTAATGTAACTAATATATTACATATTTCCGCTGTTCTTTTTGTTCTTTTTTTGAGCAAAAAAAAACGTCTCCTGATTTTACTCAGGAGACGGTCTCTTTTTATTGTAATTATATAGGGGGATGATATTACATCATTCCACCCATACCACCACCACCCATTGGAGGCATACCTGCACCAGCAGGGGCATCTTCAGGATCATCAGCCAATACCACCTCTGTTGTTAACAACATCGCTGCGATAGAAGCTGCGTTTTCTAATGCAACACGACCAACTTTAGTTGGATCGATTACACCTGCAGCAATTAAGTTCTCATATACATCAGTACGTGCATTGTAACCAAAGTCAGCTTTACCTTCTTTAACTTTTTGTACTACGATAGAACCTTCAATACCTGCATTCTGGCAGATTTGACGTAATGGTTCTTCGATCGCACGTTTTACAATAGCAATACCGGTAGTTTCATCATCGTTGCTACCTTTCATGCCTTCTAATGCTTCAATAGCACGGATGAAAGCAACACCACCACCGGCAACAATACCTTCTTCAACCGCAGCACGTGTTGCATGTAATGCATCGTCTACGCGGTCTTTTTTCTCTTTCATTTCAACTTCAGAAGCTGCACCAACATAAAGAACTGCAACACCGCCAGCTAATTTAGCCAAACGCTCTTGTAATTTCTCTTTGTCATAATCAGATGTAGTGGTCTCGATTTGAGCTTTAATCTGGTTAACACGAGCTTTGATGTCTTCAGATTTACCAGCACCATTGATCACAGTAGTGTTGTCTTTGTCAACAAGTACTTTCTCAGCAGTACCTAAATAACTAAGGTCAGCATTCTCTAATTTATAACCTCTTTCTTCAGAAATTACAGTACCACCAGTTAGGATAGCGATGTCTTCTAACATTGCTTTTCTACGATCACCGAAACCTGGTGCTTTAACAGCAACAACTTTCAGGGATCCACGGATCTTGTTCACTACTAATGTAGCCAGTGCTTCGCCATCTAAGTCTTCCGCAATGATCAACAATGGTTTTCCTGTTTGTACTTGTTTCTCTAAAACCGGCAACAATTCTTTCATGTTGCTGATTTTTTTATCATAGATCAAAATGTAAGGGTTTTCTAATTCCGCTTCCATTTTGTCTGCATTAGTTACGAAGTATGGAGACAGGTAACCACGGTCAAACTGCATACCTTCCACTGTTTTTACTTCAGTTTCAGTACCTTTTGCTTCTTCCACAGTAATTACACCGTCTTTACCTACTTTACCCATTGCTTCAGCAATAAGAGAACCGATAACTTCATCATTGTTTGCTGAGATAGAAGCAACTTGTTTGATTTTGTTATTGTCTTCACCTACTGTCTGAGACTGAGACTTCAGGTTCGCAACGATTGCAGTAACAGCTTTGTCAATACCACGTTTCAAATCCATAGGATTTGCACCGGCAGCAACGTTTTTAATACCAGCAGTTACGATCGCCTGTGCCAATACAGTTGCAGTTGTAGTTCCGTCACCTGCGATATCTGCAGTTTTAGAAGCCACTTCTTTAACCATTTGAGCACCCATATTTTCAATTGGGTCTTTTAATTCAATTTCTTTAGCTACCGTCACACCATCTTTAGTGATCGCAGGTGAACCAAATTTTTTGTCAATAATTACATTACGCCCTTTAGGACCTAGAGTTACTTTTACTGCATTCGCCAAAATATCCACTCCTCTTTTCAGGGCGTCACGGGCTTCTACATTATATTTTACTTGCTTTGCCATTTTAAAATATTGTTATTAATGATTGATTGTTGTAAAGTTGAATCGGTTAATTCAACGATTAAAGGACTGCGTAAAGATCAGACTCACGCATGATAAGGTACTCTTTACCTTCAAAAGTAATTTCAGTACCACCGTATTTACCGTATAAAACCTGGTCTCCAGCTTTAACGCTCAAAGGGATTAGATTACCTGTAGACTCAGCATATTTGCCTGGTCCTACTGCAACTACTGTTCCTTGCTGAGGTTTTTCTTTAGCTGTATCAGGAATATAAATACCCGAAGCTGTTTTTTCTTCGGCAGGAGCAGCTTCAATGACTACTCTATCTGCAATGGGTTTAATGTTTAAAGCCATAACTTATTTGTTGTTTTAATTTTAAAATTAATGTAAAAGTATTACGTGCTCCTTGTATATCAGTTTCTATGCCAAGGGAGGCTTGCTTGCCAAATTTACACTGCATTGTCAGCTAATAGATTAGAGGAAACTATTTTTGTGTCAGAGTGGCAGAATTGTTTCCCATAAAAAAAGAGATGTCTTTGCAGACACCTCTTTCTTACAACGTTAGTTGATTTTAAATGAATCCCCCCGGATTAAAATTTGTCAAAGAAGAGCTTGGTCGTAACGACATCGCCACCTATAGCTGCCGCAGCAGCAGATCTGTTTGCATTATTTACATTCTGCTCATTTACAGGGTAGGTAAAACGTGTCGGAAAGCCGGAACGGGCATCTGCAGGCAAAGCTAAAACAGGAAAATCTAATTGCCTGTGGCTGATCCAGGCATCGATTCCCCGGTTATAGAGTGAAATCCATTTCTGGATACCTATCTTTTGTTTCCAGAGTGCTCCCGCAGTAGCATAAGCAACTTCCGGTTGCAATAAATAAGCGTTTGCTTCTGTAGTACTGCCACCCCAGTCTAAAATGGAAGTGGTGATCGCATTTTTGTAATAGAACTCAGCAGTATTTCCAACATTAAAGGTTCTTTCTGCAGCTTCAGCCATTAAAAACTGTACTTCTGCATAGTCCAGAATATTGCCGGGAAAATTAGAATTGGTGGTTTTCACAGCGGTATGGGAAAAATTGCTGAATGGGCTGTTTACACCCGGGCTTCCTCCTGAGTACCCTCCTTTGTTGTCTTTGGTGAAATAGTAGGCCAATCTTGGGTCTTTAACATCACTCATGATCTTTATAATCGTACTTGCAGCTACAAAATCTTGCCTGCCACTTTGTATAAGATCAATCCAAACCGGATTGGTATTAGGCGTGGCAGAGACATATGGGAATTTTGCGCTGTCGTCGTTTGAATTGAATACCCCGCTGGCGACTGCTGATTCTGCTGCTGTTTTGGCGATCGCCGGATCTGCATCAGCAATGGTAATGGCCATTTTTAGCTTTAAAGAGTTGGCAAAACGTTTCCATTTTGCCGGATCGCCCGCATAGAATGCATCTGCATTACCAAAACTGGCTGCCGCCGGATTTAAGGCGGTAATGTCAAGATCCAAACGTCTCAGCAACTCTTTATAAGTGCTTAAAGCATCGTCGTATTTAGGGAAAGTATTGTCGATATTAAGTGCTTCCTTAAAAGGAATATTGCCATAAGTGGTGAGCAGGTAATACCAGGTATAGACCTCCATAATGTCAAGAATAGCGATTTGATTTTTACGCTGGTTCTCATCTGCCACATCAGAAGACATGATCTTCCTGGAGGCTTCAAAATTATTTAATGCTTCCCGATAAAAGGCATTCCATAAATTGTCTGCAATATTTCTGGTTACAAAATCATACTGACTTTCATCCAGGTAAGTTGTTTCCTGCCATTGTTGCTCAATTAACCTGAACACATTCCGGTTTACATTTGCGGAGGTTAGGATGTCCACCAGGCCATGTTGTGCCATTGTGAACAGAGAGGACGAGGATACAGAAGTTGGTTTCTTCGGATCGACGTTCACACTTGATAAATCTTTAGTACATGCCACCAGAAATAATACTGGTATGATAGCTGTTATTATTCTTTTCATAATCGATCTTGTTAAAATTTGACCTTCAGGTTAAATGCGAAATTTCTAACGCTGGGATAAGAGCCAACCTGGTAGCCCTGAACATTCCCAAAGCTGATTCCATCTTCCGGATCTGCATTCGGCAGGTTTTTATGAATGATCCATAAATTCCTTCCGATTAAGGAGAAGTCGACACCTTTAATTGGCCCCATTTTTTTTACAAGCGATTGAGGAAGGCCATATCCGATTACAACCTCTCTTAGTTTGACATAACTTGCGTCATAAACAAAAGCTGCGGCAGGAAGTCTCCGGTACCCATAAGATCCATATTCATCATTGGGAACCCTGATGGTGTTGGGTGTTCCATCTTCACGGACACCGGGATTGATAAAACCACCACCCTCACTAATCGGCAGGCGGGATTCCTTGCCAAGTTCGTTGAGTCCGGCGGTCTCTTCATACATGCCTGATGAAAGACCGTAATACTGATCCAGAGAGAAAACACTACCTCCTTTACGGATGTCAATCAGGAAGCTCAAACTGAGGTTTTTATATTTGAAGCTGTTGCTGATCCCGCCAATCCATTCCGGATTCATATTTCCGATCACCTCATTAGAGGTTGCCGACTGCAGGTATCTTCCGTTTGCACCAATCACCTTCTGTCCTGAAGCATTGTAGACAAAATTCCTTCCTCTGATGGTTCCGTAAGGTTGGTCAAGAGTGGCGTTTACGCTTACTCCTCCCTGGAAGTTGGCAATGGCTAAATTGGTAGACTGGTTACCGACATCGTCTTTGAACAGCTCCGTTACTCTGTTTCTGTTCCGGGTCCAGTTCAGGTTTATCCTCCATTCAAAGTCTGAAGTTTTAAAAGGCGAGCCATTTAAAGACAACTCAATCCCCTGATTGACTACCGAACCGGCGTTTAGATACTTGGCGGTATAGCCTGTGGCGACAGAAACTTTTACCGGTAAGATCTGGTCTACTGTTTTAGTATGGTAATAGGTGAAATCGATGCCAAGACGATTGTCAAGAAAAGAGGCTTCAACCCCGATCTCTTTACTCTTGGAACGCTCAGGTTTCAGGTTTGGATTATTTTTAATGGCATCAAAAGGTGTCTTTAGCTGAGGGATGGAAGCTTGTGGCCTGCCATCGAACGGTGTGGCTAAATTATAAGTATCCACCAGTGAATAAATTGGTGCATCTGAACCAACTTCTGCATAATTTGCTCTTAGTTTACCAAAAGAAAGCCATTTTTCCTCTTTCAGTAATTGTGAGAATACAAAACCGGCAGAAACAGAAGGGTAAAAATAGACGTTATTCCCTTTAGGCAGGGTAGATGAGGCATCTCTTCTGATCGTTGCATCTAAGGTGTAGGTGTTTTGATAGGCAAGTGTTGCACCTGCGAATATACCTTGTACCTCTCTTTTCAAATCAAACTCTACAGCAGGTTCCATTGCGTTGACAGAGTTATTCAGGGTAAAAATGCCTGGCAAACTTAGTCCCCCGTTAGTGATTTGATAGATTGATTGGGTCCGTTGCCGCCGGATGTTCGCTCCCAATAGTCCTTTCAAATTCAAATCCTTGCTGATATTCTTGTCGGCTGTGGCTAAGAAATCAATGTTAGATTCTTTATAGTCTACAAGGTACTTGGAATAAAAAGGTACATCTAAACTTCCGATAGCCTGGCGTTCTTCCTGTACCTGTTTATAAGTATCCAGGGAATAACGACCCATTAGGTTTAACCAGTCAGTGGGTTTATAGTTTAAGTTTACATTCCCCAGATACCGGTCCCTGCTGTCGGTTTCATAATTTTCATAACGTGAGAAATATGGATTGTCCCAATAAGCTGGTACGGGGTTGTTATAGGCTTTTCTGTTCCATGTTACATTTTCTTTTCCTACATAACGGGCTTCATTTTTACTTAGATTTTTCAGTCTGAAATAAGCTGCTTTTTGATCCTGTACATCTACGTTGTTTTGCCACCACTGTCTGAAGTTGGTCATTGGGTTGCTGATTCCATTGCCGTTATATCCGGTGCCATATCTGCCGAGCCCGTTTACATTAGAATAATTAACATCTGCTCCGGCGGTAAGCTGATCTGTTATTTTAAAGGTAGAACCGAAGTTGAGGGTGTTTTTTTCAATGTGGGAGTTTGGCAGAATGCCTTTTTGATAGTCCCTGTTGTATCCGAGTTTGAACGAACCTTTATCGTAGCTGTTGCTGAGCATGATGCTCTGGTTGTTGGAAAGTGGTTTTTCAAAGAAGGTGCTTGGATCGTTCGCGCCGGCTACCCATGGTTTTGGTTTTCCAAAGTTCGGAGAGGTCGGGTCGAAGGAGTCCCATTGGTATACCATTAGATTTGGATCAAACTTCTGCCCGTAGGAAGCATCCTCTGTTAAAGGGGTGATTAAATCCGGTATGCCATCTCCATTTACATCAATGTTGTTAACCAGGTAGTTGGATTCATCTGTTCCGTAAAAGGGGCCATAGCCACCGCCATATTTCTTTTGATATTTCGGAAAGGTGCTTTTATCTACCACTGCGTATCCTATTCCGGTATTAAATGTAATGTTCAATCCTGACTTTCCTTTTTTGGTCGTAATGAGAATCACTCCGTTACTACCTCTGGAACCATATAACGCTGAAGCTGCTGCTCCTTTTAATACGGTAATATTTTCTACATCGTCGGGGTTGATGTCTGATGCCGGATTTCCATAATCATAGCCTCCGATACCGGTTTGTTGTCCGGAGGTATTTAGATTGGTATTTGCTACAGGTACCCCATCTACCACAAACATGGCCTGATTGTCCTGGGTCATCGACTTAATCCCGCGAATCACGATGTTCGTGGAACCGCCCATGGTATTGTTCTGGCGGATCTCCAGACCGGACACTTTACCTGATAAACTACTGCCCAGATTTGGAGAGCGGTTTTCACTCACGGCTGCTCCGTCAAGGGTTTGCGCAGCATAGGCAACCTGGTTCCTGTTTCTCTGGAGTCCAAATGCAGTGACTACAACTTCTGAAAGTAATTTTGAATCCGGAACAAGGGTTACGTTAATCACGCTTAATGATCCAAGGGGGATGGTTTGGCTGATGAATCCTAAGTAAGAAAACTCAACTGATGTACTTCCGGAGGGCACTTTTACACTGTACTTTCCGTCCGGTCTGGTCATTGTGCCACCAGAGGCTCCTTTAAATTTTACGGTTACACCTGGCAATGGGAGACCATCATCTCCTTTTACATTACCAGTAAGGGTTCGATCCTGTGCCTGTGCAGATACTGCAATAAACATCCAGATGAACAAACTCAATACAAGTTTTTTCATAAACAATAGGGTTAGGGTTAGTTAATAGCAAGCCGGATAGACATGATTAGATTCATCCGGCCATAATTAAATTTAATGAATAATATATTTAATAGGTGAAGATTTTTATATAAAAATGGAAATTGTACGAATTATGTTCAATAATTGTTTTTTATATAAAATAATAATTATATTGCTTTAAGGTGGGTTAAAAACACCTTCTTAAAATCCATTACCCTAATTTTTATAGATTCTGCATGTCTGCAGAATTTACATCATAAAAAAAGCCATCTGAATGTACATTCAGATGGCTTTTTTTATGATTGTGTAAAAACTTATTTCTTTGTGCTATCTCCGGCTGCAGGAGTTGCTGTAGCAGGTGCCTGACCAGCAGGTGCAGTTGTTCCAAGTGGTGATGGAGTAGGGATCTTATCCAGGTGTTCCTGAATTTTAGAATCTACTGCCGAAGCAGAGCCACCGGATTTCGCAATGGTAGTAATTGACAAAGTAAGCACTACGATCAATGCTAATAATACCCAGGTACCTTTTTCAAGAACGTCACCAGTACGTTGAACGCCAAACATGTTGCTGCCTGATCCACCTGTTGCAAGGCCACCACCTTTAGGGTTTTGTATCAAAACAAATAGCGCTAAGGCGATGCAGACAATGATTAATAAAATAATTAAAAAAAGCATAATAGGTTATATGGTTAAATTTTCTTTTCTATGGATTGGATAAGGTCGGCAAAGTAACGGCTTTTTTCTGGAAACTTCAAACTTAATTTTTCATAAGTCTCTATGGCCTTGTCATAAAGCATTTGCTCAATATAGATCTTTGCCAGGGTTTCAGATACGAGGTCATTATGGTCTTCTGCACTCTTTTTCGCTTTGTTCTCTGTATTGATCTGCTCTGCGTTTGGAGGGCTGATCTGCGGATCGTTTTTCAGGAAGCTCTCTATAATGTCGGTTCCTTTGTGTGCGTTCCGTAAACCAGAAGGGTTGTAGTCACTTTCCCCTGCTTCTGTAAAAGGACTCTGAAGGTGGAAAATGTGTTCTACATATTGCTGTTGCAACTCATTTGGTGTTCCGGTTTGAACTGCAGGTTCCTTTTTAAGCGTAACGTATGGCTGGAAGATCTGCTGATATTCTTTTCTTGTTTTATGTAACCACCAGAGAAAGGTATAAGGTAGCTGGTCGTCATCGTATTTGCTGATCACTACAGGTTCTTCCTTTTGTTCGCCTTCCTGCAATGCGCCCAGGTCTGTGCTTTCCTCTGGCAGCTCTTCTGGTGCAGGCTCCGGGCTAAAGTTCTCCTGGAAAGCGAAAAAGTCTGTAGATACGATATTCTCCAGCACAAAATCATCTGCTACCTTTTCCTGATCGGAGGTGCTTTCCGTTTCGATTTCTGCCGCTGCTGTTGTATAAACTTCATCAGATTCCGAAGGAACTTCGTCAAGAACTGCTTCGTCTAAGGCCTCAGGCTGATTGCTGAGCTGATCAAAAGCAGGTGAAAAAACTATATTGAACACCTGTTCTGTCAGGTAATCCGGCTCGTAAAGGAAGTTGTGAAGTAACTGTCCATTGGTGTATAAAGCGGCAGTAGCCAAATAGTTGTTCTTTTCTGGATCTGCTGCACTCGCTCTGGCAAGTAAAAGATGCAATGGCTGGAAATAAGGATATAATGATACCAGGTCTTTCAGCATAGGCGCATGTTCGGGTCTTACCTTTTCCGGTTCCGCTAGTAATACTGCCAGTTCTTGTCTAATGTCTATTTCCTGCTCCACGTCGCTAAGTTAACAATTGAAATCTCAATTTCTACCAATTTGCAAATGCACGGTTAAAAATATCCTCTGTCAGGAGCGTAAGAACCTGATCTATCAGACCTGGTTCCTGAGACTGGAAACTTTGCCCTGCTGTAGGGAAATCCAGGTGCCGCTCAAAAGATTCTTCGAAACTCAGTTTCGGATTCAGGTTATTCGTGTATTTAACACTTACAGAGATGCTCATCCTGTTGGTTCCGGTTGTTGCTACTCCGCGGGTGTTGGCATCCTGCATCGTCGTTGGGCGGATATCATAATTCGTAATCGTCCCGGAGAAAATGCCGTGGGCCTCATTCGTGGTCATATTCAGGCTGGTCTGGTTACGAATCCTGTTTCTTAAGTTTTCGGTAAACTTACTGGCCATATTAGGAACTACCAATGGCGCATTGTTTTCAAAAAACATAATATTAATAGTTTTCATCTCCGCAGGAATAGAGGCTCCGTTAAACTTAATGGAACAGGAACTGAAGAGAGTAACGATTAAAAGGAAATATAATTTTTTCATTGGGGTATATTTGTCTTTATCGGTTATGAAGCGATCATCCGCGTATTGTTCAATATATTTTCTAGCCGGCCTAGTTTAAATTGAGCTCTTTAATTTTTCTATATAAAGTGCGTTCTGAAATACCAAGTTCCTGTGCTGCAAATTTACGTTTCCCCTTGTGTTTCTTCAAAGCCTTTTTGATCAGGTCAGATTCTTTATCGATCAGGGATAACGATTCTTCCACTTCTTCAGCTTCCTGGGTATAGTTATAATCTACCGGTGCATTTTGAACCGGCTTTTTGATGGTAAATGTAGGCTCATTAATCGTCTGGTCTACCTCCTGGTAAAGCTGGTTGATGTAATGAGGGTTGTCTGCAATGATATGGGAAGTATTTCCTCCGCTCTGAATAATCTCTGCGACCAGCTTCTTCAGCTCCATCATGTCCTTCTTCATGTCAAACAGCACCTTGTAAAGAATGTCCCTTTCGGTATAATCTTCCTTGTTGCTGCCATTGATGGCCATGGGCAGGTTGCTTGCACTCTCGTTTGGAATATAATTTAGCAATGCCGCAGGAGTCACGTTCCGTTCCTTCTCCAGCACGCAGATTTGTTCTGCAATATTTTTCAGCTGTCTTACATTTCCCGGCCAGCTGTAGTTACTGAGTAACTGAATGGCTTCCGGCTCCAGTTGGATGCCCGGACTTCTGTACTTATCACTGAAGTCGGCAGAAAATTTCCGGAATAACAGATAGATGTCTTCTTTTCTTTCGTGCAGTGCGGGAATGCGCAGGGGAACGGTATTTAAACGGTAATATAAATCCTCCCGGAATTTTCCCGATTTCACCCGGTTATAGACATCCACATTTGTAGCGGCGATAATCCGCACATCAGTTTTTTGTACTTTGGAAGAACCTACACGCAAATATTCCCCACTCTCCAGAATCCTCAGCAAACGTGCCTGTGTACCCAGGGGCAATTCAGCCACCTCATCTAAAAAGATTGTTCCGCCGTTCGCCACCTCAAAATAGCCTTTACGGGCTTCATGAGCTCCGGTAAAAGAGCCCTTTTCATGTCCGAACAATTCAGAATCTATCGTTCCTTCAGGAATGGCACCACAGTTTACAGCAATAAAAGCCCCGTGTTTACGGGTACTCATCTGGTGAATGATATGAGAGAAAACTTCTTTACCACTTCCGCTTTCTCCGGTAATTAAGACCGACATGTCGGTTGGTGCAACTTGCCTGGCGATATCTATTGCCCGGTTCAACAGCGGAGAGCCACCTATGATCCCGAACCGGTTTTTAATGTCTTGTATGTCCAAAGTAATTTGTTTTTTTAATTAAACAATTTCGGGTACTTCAACTGCAATGGTTCCTAATAAAGTTGCCGATGTACAACGGTCTATATGAACGTTCACATACTGGCCAGCCTTAACTCCCGTTGTTGCCGGAAAAACAACCATTGCATTCTGATCATTTCTTCCGCAAAGGTCCTTGTCGGATTTTTTGGAAGTACCCTCCACTAAAATCCTAACTGTTTTTCCTACGAATTGTTGTAGGCGGAACAAAGAAGTTTCCTGTTGTTTAAGTAATATTTCTGCTAACCTGCGTTTTTTTACTTCTTCCGGAACGTCATCTTCCAGCTTTCTCGCTGCAAGTGTTCCCGGTCTTTCCGAATAACTAAAGGTAAATGCAAAATCATAACCTACATAATCCATCATGGTCAGCGTTTCCTGGTGCTCTTCCTCGGTTTCTGTACAGAAGCCGGCGATGATATCAGATGAAATGGCGCAACCTGGAATAATGCGTCTGATGGCATCAATTCTGTTGATGTACCATTCACGGGTATAAGTTCTGTTCATTAATTCCAGTACCCTGCTGCTTCCGGACTGTACGGGCAGGTGAATGTAATTACAGATGTTATCATATTTGGCAATGGCATATAATACCTCGTCAGTAATATCTTTTGGATGTGAGGTGGAGAACCTGATTCTCAGATCAGAACTGATCAAGGCAACTTTTTCCAATAGCTGGGCAAAATTGACTTCAATCTCCGCGTTTTCCTCCGCATCCGGACCTTTCCACTTATAGGAATCTACATTTTGTCCCAGTAAAGTGACTTCTTTGTAGCCTTTGTCGAATAAGTCCTGAGCTTCCGCGAGGATGGAATGCGGATCCCTGCTTCGCTCACGTCCCCTCGTAAAAGGAACAACGCAAAAAGAACACATGTTATCGCAGCCACGCATGATAGAAATAAACGCAGTGATGCCATTTCCGTTCAGCCTTACCGGGCTGATGTCGGCATAAGTCTCCTCACGTGACAATAAAACATTGATGGCTTTATGTCCATCTTCTACCTGATTGATCAGTTGAGGAAGGTCGCGGTAGGCATCAGGGCCAACCACCATATCCACTAACTTTTCTTCTTCCAGGAATTTAGATTTCAACCGTTCCGCCATACAGCCTAAAACGCCAACTACCAATTTTGGATTCCTGCGTTTCTCAGCTCCGAACTGAGACAGACGGTTGCGTACACGCTGTTCGGCGTTTTCACGTATGGAGCAGGTATTGATAAACACTACATCAGCTTCATGATAATCTCCTGTAGTCTCAAATCCCTGATCTTTTAAGATCGAGGCTACAATCTCACTATCTGCAAAATTCATTTGACACCCGTAGCTTTCAATGTATAGCTTTCGTCCATTGCGTACCTCCGGGGCATCAATCACTAAAGCTTCGCCCTGGCGCTCCTCATCGTGTGTCTTATCTGTTAGCTGTAAATCAATCATAAATGGTTAACATTTTTCTGGGCTTCAAAAATACACATTTATATTTATAAATGACAAAGTGGCAGAAGGTTTAAACCCGAAAAATAAATCTGCTCAACATATAGGACCTTTTTAGTAATCCATTGTCTTTAGAGACAAATCAGGCTAAATAATTCATTATATGTTCAAAAATCTGTTCGCAAAACGCAAGAAGAATCCTTATGGATGGTTTGGTAATTACTCATCCTGGAAGGAAGTTGCTGCAGAAACGGACGGTTATGACACCGGAGTAATTCTGGAAAGAACAAAGAATGCAATATTAAAAGTTAAAAACGGAGAGGCGGTTTACGAACGTGATTCCGTGGTCTTCGATAAAAAAGAATACCCGTTTCCTCTGATCACCTTTCTTCTGAACAGTGCCAATCAAAAGAAAGAACCTCTTCATGTGCTGGACTTTGGCGGATCGCTGGGGAGTACTTATTATCAAATCAAAGAGTTTTTAACGCCTGGGGTGTGTGCCAGCTGGAATGTCGTGGAGCAGGAACATTATGTGGAATGTGGGAATCAGTATTTTAAAGATGGAATCCTGGCTTTCCATAGCAGCATTGACGCTTGCCTGGCAGATAAAAAGATCGACCTCGTGGTGTTGTCGGGAAGTGTTCAATACCTGGAAAAACCACATGATTTTTTGCAGGAGCTCAGCGCTTATAATTTTCGGTTTCTGTTGTTTGATCGTACCGCTTTTCACTATGGTGAAGAGGACCGGTTAACCTTACAAAAGGTTCCTCCTGAAATTTATCCTGCGTCTTATCCATCCTGGTTTTTTAACGAAAAAAACTTCTTAAACCATTTTTCAGAGCAATATAATAACATAGCTGAATTTACCTCCTACGTCAAAGGGGAAGAAACCATGTTGATTGATGGGGTTCAATCAGGCTATGATAAAGGCTTTTACTTAATTAATCGATCAGCAGATGCTTAAATTTTGCACATTATTTAACACCACCTATCTTTCACGTGGTCTGGCGATGTACCGTTCCCTTGAGCAACATTGCACGGATTTTCATCTTTACATCTTTGCTTTTGATCAGCATTGTTTTGAAGCGCTGAATAAACTGGAGCTTCCCGGGGCAACGATCGTTAGTCTGAAAGAATTTGAAAACCAAGAGTTATTGGCGGTGAAGCCGGGGCGGACTGCTCAGGAATATTGCTGGACCTGTGCTTCTTCAACAATCAAATATTGTATAGAAACCTTCCGTTTGGATCATTGTACCTACGTGGATGCCGATCTCTTGTTTTTTAAAAATCCACAGGTCCTGATTGATGAAATGGCGGAGAAGTCCGTATTGATTACAGAACACAGGTATACACCTGATTACAATCAATCGGCTACCAGCGGAATCTATTGTGTGCAGTTTATGACTTTCAAAAATACGGAAGAAGGAATGTCGGTCTTGAACTGGTGGGTAAATGCCTGCCTGGACTGGTGCTTCAGCAGATATGAGGATAATAAGTTCGGAGACCAGAAATACCTGGACGACTGGACCGAAAGATTCTCCTGCGTACATGTCCTGAAACACCTTGGTGGTGGCGTGGCTCCATGGAATGTACAGCAGTATGCCTTTAAAAATAGTTCCGGTAAAGCGATGTGTAAGGACTTGTCGGAAAATCAAAATTTTGACCTGGTGTTTTACCACTACCATGGATTCAGCTATTCTTCTAAAAACAGCTATATGCTGACACATAAGGTTTATCGTCTGAATAGAAACCAGATCAAACATATATATAAACCCTATGTAAAAGCACTTTCTTTAGCTGAAGAACAGATCAATGCCAGTGTGGATGGTCTTGTTCCTTATGCAATAAATAATAAGCCGGAATGGGTTAATAAAATGACAGGAAGGTATCTGTTGTTCTCTCTTTTAGGGTCCTACCGACATTTTTATGCTAAATGGTCCTTACGATACAGCTTCTTTTAGTAGATTTTAAGCCTAAAAAAACCGATGAAACCATCATAAGCATAACCCTTACAAAAAGCAATGAACCTCGCTTGCGAGCTCATAAATACCATTGAAAATAATAAATATCAATGAGTAATATGCTTATGATAGCTTCATAACCTTTAAAAACAATATGTGCCGATGAAAAAACAATAATATACCAATCAAAAAAGTTAGTAATTTAGTCCCCGGCTAAAATTGCAACATGTGGGGTATTAAAAATCAGGGGGTTATATTTTTGAGAATGGGGTTGTTCAGCTTGATTTTTTGTTTGTGTACTTGTAAAAAAGTGCCGGTAGCAGATCAGAAAATCAAGCCTCCGGTCAGGTCTTATCTGGTAACAGCAAGGATTGATAAAAAAGGAACCAATACGAATTCTGAAGGAACAGCGGTATTAAAAGGAGCGTACGACGAAGGAACAAAATTGTTAAGCTACAAGTTAGAATATAAGGATTTGGTACCGGAAGAAATCAGCCTTAGAAACGGAACAAAAGGTTCTAAAGGGACATTGACCGCAGTTCTTTATAAGAATTCCGGGGCAACAGTGCCTTTGCCATTGTCCGGTACAATTACTTTAAGTCCGTTACAGGAAAGAAACCTGTTAAAAGGATTATGGTTTGTAGCCATTAATACATTAGCTAAATCTCCTGAAATTTCAGGTGTATTGACGCTAAAACAAAACTAGGGGGGGATCATGAGCAACGAACCGATACCTAGTCCGCTTGATGAAGATTTAATACTGATCAATGCAATCAGTAAAAAAGATAAAAAGGTGTTTGAAGCCTTTTATAAAAAATATTATAAACAGTTATTTAGTACAGCCTACCAGTATGTAGGGCAGTCGGAAGCAGCTGAGGAAATTGTTCATGATTTGTTTATCACTATTTGGAATAAGGCCGACCAATTAAATATCCAGTATTCAATGAAAAGTTATTTGTTCAGGGCAATTGTAAACTCCTCACTGAACTTCATCAAGAAAGAAAAGATGAATACGCTGAAGCAATTGGCATGGCAGGCCAGTCATGAGGAACAGGAGTCATTTACAGAAGATGGAGAAGCGGCTGAAAACGAAGAAACGTTATTGAAAAGCCTGGAAGAGGCGCTGGTATTACTACCGGATAAATGCAAACAGGTGATGTATCTGAGCCGCTTTGGTAAATTGAAACAGCAGGAGATTGCGGATCAGATGGGGATTTCCCTGAAAACAGTTAAAAATCATCTGACTTATGGCTTTCAAAAGCTTAGAAACCACCTGGAAAAACAAGGACAGGTTATTGTTTTTTTAATCTTGTTCTTAAAAATAATCATACGCTAACTCATCCCTACAATGAAAAATTTTGAAACAAATGAAGAGCTTATTTTTGGACTGATCATAGATGATCTGGACAATACCATAACGCCCGCAAACAAAGAATTACTCAGGCAATGGAGAATAGCTGATACTGCCAATGAAAAAACCTATCAGGAATTTTTGAACGTTCAGGTGAACCTTGATAAATTGGTAGAACGCCTCGATATTGATGCCCAGCGCTCCTGGGAATCCCTTGATAAAAAAATTGAGCATTCCCCTGCTCAGGAACAGCTCCCCCTTTTTAAAAGAGAAAAACAAGGCAGTTACTGGCTGAAAATTGCAGCCTCATTGCTGATCGTATGTTCTATAGGATATTATTTTGTTCAGAAAAACCAGGATGTGGTCATTAGTACAGACCAGCAGACCAGGGTAACGAATATTGTCCTTCCAGATGGTACGGCAGTTCAATTAAATGCTGCAACAACGATCAGCTACAATAAAAACAGCTTTAACAGAGATCGGAAACTGGAACTTTTAAAAGGAGAGGCTTTTATTCAAGTGGCAGAGGATAAACATGTTCAGTTCAGAGTAGACCTTGGAGAACTGGAAGCAAAAGACATTGGAACCCGTTTTAACATCAGTAAAAACGACCATAAAATAGCGGTAATTGTTGAAGAAGGTAAAGTTGCATTGCGACACCATACCACTAGTAAAGAAGTGCTTTTAACGCCGGGTAAAATGGGATTGTACAACCCGGCCACCAAAGAATTGATTGCAACTAATAACCCGGACCGTAATTATAAAGCCTGGATAGATAAGTACTTTGTATTTACCGCTGTTCCTATCGGGGAAGTTGCCAGTCAGCTGGAGAAAGCCTACAGTTCGAGAATTGACATTAAGGGCGATCAGCTCAAAAAACGCAAACTGACAGCCAGCCTGAAATATCAGACTCTCGACAGTGCACTTGCCGTGATCTCTGCCTCTTTACAATGTAAAGTGACAAAATCCCAAAATACCTATACTTTATATGATAATTAATGACTTTTTATAGGCGGCTTTACTGTCTTTGCATTCTTTTATTTTTTACGGGTTCGATCAGGTTATATGCGCAGGATAAAAGTATCCTGGATCAGCAGCTGAGTATAAACATCCCGGCCGATTCCCTGATCCTTGCGTTAAATCTGCTCGAGTCTAAGGCGAAATGTAGCTTTGCTTATGATCCGGATCAGTTGCGGAACAAAAAGACTGCAGCTTTCCATTTTTCCAGGACCCCATTAAGCGGGATTTTGGAGCAGTTGCTCTTTGGAACGAAACTGGGCTTTAAAGTAATCGGTTCAGATATTGTTATTGCCCCGGTAAAACCAACAACAGGAACAATCCGTGGTCATGTCCGTGATGGCTCAAGTGGAGAAGAGCTGATCGGAGCCACGCTGTATATTCCGGAGCTTGGCGTGGGGATCAATACAAATCAATATGGCTTTTATGCGATTTCTGTCCCTGAAGGAGTTTATCAGGTGCAAATTTCTAATACAGGTTATCAGACAAAGGAAGAAAAAATCCGTTTATATAAGGACCTTGAACTGGAAATTGAACTGCGCCAGAAAACCAACCGTCTGGAAGAAGTCGAAATTAAGCAATCTGCCATAGCACCGAATCCCATCCTGTTAAATGAACAGAATTTCGGCATTAAGCAGCTCAATAATACGACTTATTATGCCGGAGAAACGGATGTCGTGAAAAGATTGCAAATGCAGAACGGCATCAAATCGATGTCGGAAGGAAGCTCTGGTTTATTTGTCAGGGGAGGTAATACAGATCAAAATCTGGTCATGCTGGACGAGGCTATTGTCTATAACCCTTCGCATTTATATGGTCTGGTTTCCGTATTTAATCCGGATGTGGTCAATAACATACAGATTTACAGGGATTATATGCCTGCTAATTTTGGCGGAAGGCTTTCTTCAGTACTGGTGAACAAAACGGCGGAAGGTAACAATAAAGAATATCATCTTAGTGGTGGGATAAACCTTATGTCGGCCCGTATGGCTGTAGAAGGCCCCATTGTAAAAGAAAAAGGATCTTTCATCGTTGCTTTCAGAAGAAGCCTTCTGGATGTTTTTCAGAATAACTTTAAGTTATTTAGTCCCTATTCAGTTTATTACGACCTCAATGCCAAAGCCAATTACAGGGTCAACAAAAATAACAGTGTCTTCTATTCTGTTTATGCTGGTCAGGATAAATTACTATCCGAAAATTCCTATACCAATAATTGGGGAAACCTGACTTCTACATTGCGATGGAACCATATTTTTAATTCCAAGATCTTCCAGAATATTTCTGTGATTTACAGCAACTACAGCAACCTGCTGGACCTGAATGCAGATACCCTTTCACAAAAAACGCAATGGAGTACAGGAGTGAGGGACATTACGCTGAAAGCAGATTATACCTATTACCATAGCCCGGTAAACCAGATCAAGTTTGGCGCTTCGGGCATCTATCACCTGTTTAGTCCGGGCGAAATCCATAAGTCGCCAAAAGATGAGTTCAACATCTCCCGTGATAAATCTCTGGAAGCAGCACTTTATTATGTGCAGCAAATTACGCTAAACAAATCTTTTGAGCTGAGCTATGGCCTTCGACTGGGATTGTTTAAGAATGTTCAGGCAAGGAATGGCATCTTTGACCCCCAGGGAAACCGTTTAAATGTAAATGAGGTAAAGGTATTTGTGAACCCGGAACCCCGGGTAAATTTAAGCTACCTGTCGAGTGCATCCGAACGCTTTTTCCTGACTTATAACCGCAATTACCAATACCTCCAGCTGATCCAGAACAGTACCCTGGCATTCTCGTCATTGGAGCCCTGGATTCCTGCCTCAAAAACAATTAAGCCTCAGCATTCTGATTATTTTTCTGTAGGCTATCGTTATGCTCCAAAAGACTTCGTGCTGTCGGTAAATGCCTATTATAAATACCTGGACCATCAGCTGGATTTGATTGATCATGCGCAAATCATCAAAAACCCGGAAGTGAGAAGCCAGCTGAGGGCCGGAAAATCAAATGCATATGGACTAGAGGTCGAACTGACAAAAACGGAAGGAAAACTTAGCGGAACAATTGCGTACAGCTATTCCAGGGTGTTTCGGAAGATTGCCGACATTAACTTCGGCAACAGGTTTCCTGCGAATTACGACATCCCGCACGAATTAAAAATAACGGCGAGATATGACCTGACTAAACAATTGTCCTTCCAGGGGTTTTTTATCTATTCTACCGGAAGACCATTGACCCTTCCTGTTGGTTACTATCAGCATGATGGTTTAAATGTACCTATCTTTGAGGAGAGAAATACTTCCAGGTTTCCTGATTTTAGTCGCCTGGACCTCTCTGCCCAATACCAGTTCCAAACCAGACTATTTGGAAAACGTTACATTTCCAGCACCCTGTCTGTAGGTACCTACAACTTGTACAACCGGAAGAATCCATTGTATTATCACCTGAATTCTTCTTCATTTGAGACAAAAAAGAGTAGTATTGAATACGGTTTTGGTTTTTATCCATGGATCGCTTACAGTTTTAAGATTTAGTATGAGGAACACGCTGCTGTTAATGGTACTTCTTGCCCTGGGATTTTCAGGATGTAAGAAAGCGCTGGACGATCGGTTCCTCGTTCCGAAACGCCAGTATGATCTGGCTGTGGAAGGAGGCTTCAATACCCGGATCAATACCCAGTACATCAGGCTTTCCAAGCCAGCCATGAGCCCTGATCAGAACCCTACACCGATTTCAAAAGCACTGGTCAGGATCAATGACGGGAAATCCGACATCATATTTACGGAGTCCTCTGTAAAAGGAGTGTACACAGGGACAGCGGTAAATGAACCGAATTATAACGGAGCATATACCCTGACCATCAAATACAATGACAAATGGTATACTGCCGTAGATACCCTGAGGCAAGTAGTTAATATTATCGATGATTTCCTGCCCCTTTCAGCAAAAATGACTGCCGATGGGAAGTATAGCGGAACGATCCCCAAGCATACCTTCGGCTATTTGAATCCCAATAAATGGATGATTTCTTACCTGGATATTCCTGTATGGAACCCTGCTAAATTTGACCAGTCCAAATATTACAGTTATACCCATTTTCTAGGCTCTCCGAATTCGCTTTATCCACTCAATAATTTAAAAAGAACATTTATCCTGGACAAAGAAGATTACATCACGATTTTCAAGCTCTCGCTTTCCGAACGCTATGCCAAATACCTCTATGATGTATTTATGGAGACCGATTGGAGTGGACTTTTTTCCAGTGTTCCGGTCAATGCTACGGGAAATATATCCGGAAATGTGCAGGGATATTTCTATGCGGTAGATGTCGATGCCCGGAGGTATAAAGCAAGTGCGTTGTAATACAAAACGATTTGTGGCCTTGATATTGTAGGTTATCCCTATAATCAGCAGCTTATGGCACAGGAAAAATCAGTAAAAAGAAATTGGTGGAAATGGGTCGGTGGAATTTTAGCCACCCTGCTCATTATTGGAATTGGATCAGGACTTTACCTGTATCATAAATGGAAACCCATTCTTTCTGAAAAAATAAAGAAAGTCGTCGTGAATAGCTCTCAAGGCTTATATACACTCAATTTTAAAGACATTCATTTAAACGTATTAACGGGTACAGCTTCCATAGATGAGGCGGTGCTGAATCCGGATACCACGGTCTTTTCTATATTGAAAAAAGCTGGATTGGCACCTGCAAACTTGTTCCAGGTTAAAGTCAAAAAACTGCAAATCAATCACGTTGGTCTGTTCAACGCTTATTTTAATAAAAAAGTTGGCATCAAAAGTATAGTGCTGGATCAGCCCTCCATTAATATGATCCATTACAAGGTCCGCAAAAGAAAAGATAGCCTGAAACCAGAGCTTAGCCTCTATCAACTCCTGCCCAGAAGAATAAAATCAATCCGTGTCGATGCCATCAGAATCGTAAATGCAGATTTTGATTATGTGAAAGGGGAGACATCGAAACCTTTAAACAGAATCAGGAAACTAAACCTGAATGTTAAAGATTTGCTGATCGATTCTCTCTCGCAATTTGATACTACCCGTTTTTATCATACCAAAGACATTGGTTTTGAATTGACGGGATACCAGTCTAAAGATAAAATGTACCTGATGAAAGCCGATACCATTTCGGGCTCCGCAACGGGAAAGACCATCCGGATCCAGGGGCTTAAGATGATTCCTTTATATCCTGATCTGGCCTTTAGCCGGATGTCTAAATATGGAAAAGACCGCTATGACCTGAACTTTAACGAGATCCGCTTTTCCGGAGTAGATTTTCTCCGCTTAAATGAAGAGGAAGTTTTTCATGCGGGAAAGCTGACAATAGGCCCGGCCAAAGTGGGGATCTTTTTAAACCGGGAGATGCCACCAGCCCCGAACCTTGACAAAGGCGCAAATTTCCCCCACATGGCCCTGAGGAAATTAACCCTGCAGGCAACCGTAGACACGGTAAAACTCAATGATATCGATCTCGCTTACACAGAGTATAATCCCATTAGCCGGAAGAGAGGGACGATTTATTTTCAAAACCTGAATGGAACGATCCGTAACCTTAGCAACGACTCCTTAAACCTGATTAAAAGCAACCATGCCATCGCCAATCTGAATGCATTGGTGATGAAAAAAACTAAAATTAACCTCCAGATAGATTTTAACCTGACCGATAAAAATGGGGCATTCAGCTATTCCGGTGCCACGGGACCCCTGGATTTGAAGGCCCTGAATCCGGTATCTGTTCCCTTGGGACTGATCGAAATTGAAAGTGGCAACATGCAGAAAGTGGACTTCGATTTTAAGGCAAACCGCAATGGTTCTTCCGGAAAAGTTCATTTTTATTATAGTGATTTGAAGCTGAAACTGCTCAAGGAAGGCGAGAATGGGGAAGCTCCAAAGAAAAAAGGCCTGTTGTCTTTCCTGGCCAATAACCTGCTTGTTAAAGATGCAAATCCCTCGAAAGGAGAAACAGCGAGAACGGCCAGTGTCACCTTTCAGCGCTCTCCGGCTGCCTCCTTTTTTAACCTGCTCTGGAAAGGGCTGTTTGTGGGGATGCGCGAAACTGCGGGCCTTGGCATTGTCCCGGTAAAAACTCCGGAAAAAGCAATGGAAGCGATCCAGGATAAGAAAAAAGAACGTAAGGAGAAAAGTATAGCACGAAAGGAAAAGAAGCGCGAAAAAAAAGTATCTTAGGATATTCAGTGTAAGGCCTATGATTGAAAAATCCCGAAAAAGAAAGAAGATACTGATATGGACAGGGGGCATTATACTAATACTGGTATTGGGCATTAGCCTGACCTCAAGGTATTTTGCCAACAAATTCAAACCCTTAATAAAAGCACAGATCAAAGAGCTGGTTTTAAGGTCTACGGACAGCCTGTACCATATAGAATTTTCTGCTATCCGGATTAACCTGCTCACTGGAAATGCTTCTTTGACAGCAGTAAAAGTCATCCCCGATACACAGGTTTTCAAAAAGCTGATCGCCTTAAAAAAAGCGCCCAATAACATCTATTATGTGGAACTGGAAAAACTGGGAATCAGAAATTTTCACCTCTTCAGGTTGCTCAGATACCGCAAACTAAATATCAGTCAGCTCCGCCTGGACAATCCAAATGTGGTCATGGTCAATAAACAGTTCGACTTCAATGAAGATAAACCGCCCAGGCCCAACCAAAGTCCCTACGACTATATCTCCGGCTATCTGAAAGAATTCAGCATTCACACCATCGATTTTAACAACATCAGGTTTAAATACATCAATAATAACAAAGCAATACCGGAAATAGATTCCGTGAAAAACCTGAACATTACACTGAAAGATTACCTGATTGATCCTCATTCTGCAACAGACAAAAGTCGCCTGTACTTATTGAAGGATGTAAAGATCAATTTAAACAACTATACTTTTGCTACACCCGACAGCCTGTACCGCCTCAACCTGAATCAGCTGGATTTTTCTGCTGCTTCCGGCAAACTGAACATTAAAAGCTTTAGCCTCATCCCCAGATACGATGAGATGAAGTTTGGCGAGATCCTAGGTTATGCTAAGGACAGGTATGAGATTCAAATGAGCGACATTAGTCTGGAAGGTATCAATCTGCCTTTATACATTCTTAAACAGGAGCTTTTTGCCAAAGAAATGAACATTGCCAATGGATCTGTTGCCGTATTCAATAACAACTCCCTGGCCAAAAAGAACATAGAAAAAATTGGAAGGTATCCCCATCAGTTGCTGCAAAAGATAGAAGCAAAGCTGAACATCAGTAAACTTAACCTAAGCAATGTCAATATCAGCTATTCTGAATTTGACCGCGACAGCCGGCAGAAAGGAACGATCAGTTTCGAGCATACATCTGGAAGCTTTAGCAATGTGACCAATACCCCTAAGTATAAGTCGATAAACCCATTTATGACGGCCGGACTAACGAGTTATATGATGGGGAAGGGAAAGCTGGATGTCAACTTTAAATTCGACCTGAATGCCAAAGATGGTGCCTTTTCGTATTCCGGGCGTTTAGGCCCTATGGAAGGCCGTTCGCTGAACCGCATCACGAGACCATTGGGTATGGTAGAGGTGAAAAGCGGTACGGTAAAGAAACTGGAATTTCTGATCGATGCCAATGACCATACCGCCACAGGTTTCATGAAGTTTGAATACAGGGACCTGTCCGTAAACCTGCTGAAAAGGGAAAAAGGAGAAGACCGTTTAGTTCGGCAGGGCTGGATGTCCTTCCTTGCCAATGCCATTATCCTCAATCCTAATAATCCGGATAGCAGTGGCATCCTGATTACTGCACCAATTCATGAGGTCCGTAAAAAGAATGGCTCTTTCTTTCATTTCATCTGGAGAAGCCTCCTGCAGGGGATCAAACATAGTGTGGGTGTCACTGAGGCGAAACAACAAAAGATCAAAACACAAATTGCCCGTTTTGGACAAATGAAGATCGACCGGGAGGCCAGACAGGCCAGAAGGGAAAAAAGAAGGCTCCTGCGGAAAAAAGCAGAAGCCCTTAGAAAAAAATAGCTATTTATTGATGGATAATTGCTTCCCTGCAAGGTCTTCCCAACGGTAAAACTGGAAAGTCTTATCATCGCTCATCGCAACAAACAACCCGTGCTTAAAATCTGCATTTAAGGGACCTGAATAAATATCGGAACCATCACTGTTGTTGGTGGAAACAGGAATACTGGTCAGCAATACATGGTCATGAGGGCCAGACTTTCCTTCACGGTTAAAGACCTGGAAATGATTTGCCGCCTGATCGGATACAAGGATATAACCTGTAGTAGGGGATGTTTTATAAATGCTGATTCCTTCATTGTCCTCTTTAAATCCTGTTTTCGCGAATAAAGCAAGTTCCTCATTTCCTTTGGCAGGATCTGCGTAGTATTTTCTTACTCCAAACTGCTCATCAGAATAATAGACATAACCCAGTTCATTGTCTACCGCAATTGATTCAATTTCTTTCTTGCCGCTATATTTACCAAATTTCCTTTTCAGGCTGGCCTTTAGTTTGCCTGTGCCGTCATCCTCCAGCAGGTATTGCCATAAATATCCATCAGCAGGGCCTGTTTTACGGCCCACAATGGCGTAGATCTCTCCTTTTGGTGATGTGTATAGGGCAATGCCCATCAGGTCTCTGTACATCTCCTTTTGTTCTCCTTCGAAAACCGGGATTCCTCCGTTATCGATAGGTTTCATATCTGGTAGAGAAAAGATGCGGAGCTGATGTGTCATTCTTTCGGTCGCAACTGCGATGTCTACTTTTTTACCACCGAGTACCAGGCCATAGGCGATGTCTACATTGTTGGGCCTTTTTAAACCCTTAACCGTCTTTTCTTTGATCGCTTTTCCTTTGAGGTCGTATACATAGAGGCCGCCATTTTCATCTTTGTCCGTACCGATGACCAAAGACTGGGCAGGATCTGCAGGGTTTACCCAGATTGCAGGATCATCAGAATCAAACTGTACCGGATCAGAAGTATATAGGGGTTTCACGGCTAAAGGATCTTTCTGTACGGTAGAGCAGGAGATATTTAGTGTCAGCAATAATGCGGAAAGGCTAAGGGTTAATGTAGGTTTATTCATTAAAAAATTCTTTATAATTGGTTAAAATTGATTAGTTGGCTCCAAAAGCGCCGATATAACTGGCTGCTGCCGGAGAGGTATAGCTGATGCCGTTCATCACCAGTCCGTTTACGGCATAGTGTGGCTTGATGTCTGTTTTTCCTTTCCCCAATGCTATTGATCCTGCCTGAAGGTGGAAATCCCATGCAGTATTAAAAACAGCGTTGTTAACCGGCGTATTTAAAGGGTAATTTACAAATTTAGGATCGTTCAGTCCTGCCGTTTTGCCAATGATATCGTTCGTTCCTGCAATGATATCAGCAGAAGGCTGGAACTGGTTTACTGTAGTCTGATCGTCTCCGTAATAGAGGTTGTTGCCAAATAAAGACCTTTTGTCTTCCGGCCCTTTAACATCTCTCTTGATGCCAAAACGTGTATTTGCAAACAGATTGTTGTAGACTTCTACCCTTACTGTTGCCTCTACCCAGATCGATCCGCCTTTTGCGGTAGGCCTGCGCCAGCCGGTATTGACCATCGTATTGTTGTAAACCATCACATAGGCCTGTGGTGTACGGTCCCCGCTGTTCGACAGTTTCAGGGCATTGGTGTTTGCACTGTACACAAGGTTATAGGCAACGTCAGCAACACAACCTGATTTCAGGTTGATGGCTTCTCCGCCGGAAACTCCTGTGGTATAGAATTTATTATTTGAAAAAATGATTTTACCGCCGTCAATATAAGTACAGTCTTCCTGCAGGTTTCTGAATATGGAGTTGGTCACGACCAGCTTTCCCTTTACATTGGCAAACCAGAGTGCAGGCAGGTTTTCTCCTGCTTTTCCTTTGTACAGGTTCTGTTTTACAGAGGTTGAAGCATCTGAAGTGGTTGCTCCTGCATATTCAATGATGGTATGGTCCAATAACAACTCCTGACAGCTTGGAGCTGCAAGAATGCCTCCCCATAAACGGCCAAATGCTTTTGTCCTGGCACCTTCTGCTACGGTAAAACGGATCGGGAATTCTGCTGTTCCCTGTGCATAAAGATTTCCTCTTACAATAATCTCCGGTTTTGCAAGGGTATCCATGAGTACAGTAACCCCTTCTTCAATCGTTAAAGATTGCCCTTCTGGTATGATAATATCACCTTTAATCAGCTGGGTGCTTCCTTTTTTCCAGACTCCGGATGCCTCTCCGGAAATGGTGCCGTTTCCGGTATCCGGATCTACGTCACTATTGGCTTTCTTACATCCGGCAAAAAGTGCCGCGGTTAAAGCCAGGCAGATAAATAGTTGTGTTGCTTTCATGTCTTTTATAGTTTATAGCGAAGACCTAATAAATAATTTTGTTTGTAATAATCGTTACGGATGAGGGTATTGCCATCAAACTCCTGAGCTGTTGTTTGTAAATTTTTCTCATTCGTTCCTTTGATGAATAATTTTAATGGCGTATTTAACAGGTTTCCGGCTTTAACAAATACGCTCAGGTTGTTCCTGAATTTCTTTTCTGCCGATGCATCCATCTGGATAAAACCCTTTTGCCAGAGGTCATTGTTTAAGAACTGAGAAATGGTATTGATCCTTTCTCCGGTATAAGAAGCAGCCAGTTGTGCGTCCCAGCCTTTTTTACTGTCTTTGTAAAGCAGGGAAATATTGGCAATGTGTGCAGACTGCCCGAACAGAGGCCTGCTTTGATTGGTGCTGAGGGGCTGAAGATCTCCGTTTGCATCGCGTACTCTATATGTTTTTGTGGTAGTGATCCGCGAGTGGGTATAAGTGTAGTTGGCCTTGATGCCGAACTGATGGAAGAACTTGATATAATCCAGTTCCAGTCCATAATTTTTTGCTGTTCCAAAATTTCCAGGCACATAATAAGTATCCTGTCCACGGGTCGCATCAGCCTGAAAGGTATATTCTATGGGATTTTGTATGTTTTTATAGAAGGCACCTGCCATGAGCTGATCTGTTCCATTGGGAAACAGTTCATAACGAAGGTCAAAATTGTCGGCCAGTGCTCTTTTCAAATCCGGATTTCCTCTTTCCTTATATTCTTCCCTGTTTCCTCCACCAGGAATCAGTTCATAAAAACCAGGACGGTTCAGAGACCTGAAATAGGAGGCGCGAAGCTGTTCCTTTTTGCTGAGTTTATACTTTAAATTCATGCTGGGCAGGTAGTCGGTATAGACCTGTTTGCCTGTAGGACGAAGTTCTCCTGCAGGAAATAGCATGTGGTAACCCTGATCGGTATGTTCTACACGTAAACCACCAATCACCTCAAGGTTCTCGGCATTCAGTTTAAACATTCCATATCCTGCACTGATTTTCTCTGATGCATCATAAGTCAGGGGATTATTTACTGCTCCGGCAGGATTCTTTACGGTCCAGGAAATGTCGCCGTAGTTGTTGAAATCTTTGCCATATTCCAGGTTCTGGGTGGTTGGGGTTAAAGTATAACTGTTGTAAAAACTGCTGCGTTGTTTGTCACGGTATAAACCTCCGGCACTGAAGTCTACATTAACTCCGGCAATTGGCAGGGTATAGGTCAGGTCCAGATAACCTGCCTTATCTTCTTCCGTATTGCGTTCCCAGCGGCGGGTGTATACGTCTCCGATGGACTGCACCACGGTTTTCCGTTCTGCAAAATTCTCCCTTATTCCAAGGATATTGATGGTGCTCTGATCAGGAACATCGTTTTTTGCGGAAGAATATACCGCAGACCAGTTCAGCTTCAATTGTTTCGGAATCAGCTGGTGCTCGCCCTGAAGGGTGGTATTGAAAATCTGCTGTTCTATAAAGCGGGAACGGGTTTCATAATTTAACTTGGCATTCCCTGATTCCTGGTTATAACCGGAAGAGAAATCAGTTTGTTTTGAATCGCGGAGCTGTGTGCTTTGCAGGTTCACATAAGCATTGTATAAACTTAGTTTATGTCGGGGATTAAAGGCATAATCTAATTTTGCATGAGTACCATAGCGTTGTTGCTGCTCTGAATACTGACGGTCCTCTCTGGAGGTAATGGTTGCAAAAGGATCTGTATCTATATTGGAAGAATTGTAAAAGGTACTGTTGCTGCCACGGTAAGTATTTTGATAACTTCCGGCAAGGAGCACACCTAGCTTATTGTCCAGAAAGCGTCGGCCAATGGACAATCCACCTACCAGACCTGGAGCGGGATGTTTTGAGCTGTAATCTATCGTTCCCTTTGGAAAATCAAGCTGTGTGGCTTTATAGTCTTTTCCATTCATTTCATAAGGGGATTTACGATTGATGCCATTGGTATTGAAACTGGTAAAGCCTCTGTCCATGAACAACTGGCTGTAACCCGTTGCCAGATTTACTTTCAGTTGTAATTTGTCCGGAGCATCTTTCATGACCATGTTGATAGCACCACCAACAGCATCAGCTTCCATATTGGAGTTGAGCGTTTTGTAAACTTCCAGTCTTTCCAATAATTCAGAAGGAAAAATATCAAGTGGCACATAACGGTATTTATTGTCCGGGCTTGGGATTTTAACACCATTTACGAGGGTGTAATTATACCTTTTATCCATTCCGCGAAGAATGGCATACTGTCCGTCACCACTGCTGCTTCTTTCTACAGATACGCCGGAGACGCGCTGAATGACATTGGCAACGGTAAGGTCTGGGGAGACTTCCATTGCTCTGCCCGAAACAACATTGACCAGTTGCGGGGATTTCTGTTCGATCCTTCTGGCTGTTTTCTCTGCTGATCCGTCATTTTTGGCGGAGATCATCACTTCATGCAGTTCGGCATCTTTTGTTTCAGATAAGAAAATCTTAACAACCGGGTTGTTTTCTTTAAGGATATTGATCTGCTGGCTAAAGGTCTTGTACATCAGATAAGATACTTTTATCGTAAATGTTCCTGCTGGCGGATGTTTGATCTCAAATGAGCCATCGAGTCCGGTTAAAACCGCACGATCTGTCTTTTCCAGAAGAACAGATGCGCCCACCAATGCTTCCCCTGTTTTCTGGTCGTAAACGTAGCCCTTCAGGCTGGTCGCCCGGGCTGCGGTAATGCTAAATAATAGGCAAAAAAGAACGGGTAATAGTGTCTTCATTTTCTTAATTAATTTGTTGTTGCTGGTTTGTGTTTGCTAACGTTGGTCAAATGTGAGAACTGGCAGGTCAGCTCCGAAATTATTGCCGTGAACAAAATGTATACAGCGTTACATGAGGGATATACAAAACGCGTACAGCGTGAACATGAATTGTTTAATTAATTGATAATTAGTGTTTTGCTGGTAACAAGAATCTCCATTACCATTTGGTTAGCGTAATGTTATCCAATTGTTAAGTGTCTGATATTTCGGAAAAAGGCTCATAAATTCTGAATAAAGGTGCTGAGGTTTTCTCCCTGAGGGAGGTTCAGTTTCTTCCTTAATCTATAGCGTGCCACCCTTAAACTATCTTGTGAAATGCCAAAAAGAACAGCCATATCTTTGGCACTTAAATTCATTTTGATCAGGGCGACCAACCGGATGTCATTTGCGGTAAGTTCATCACAATGTGCCTTCAGGTGATCGAAAAAAGTCTGGTGGATCTGTTCAAACATTCCCGTAAAATCTTTCCAGTGCTGGTCATGACTGATGCTTTGGTTGATCCGTTGCACGAGCTGCTGCAGTTGTTTCTTCTGGTCCCGCTTATCTTCCTTCACCATTTCCTCAATCTGTGACCTGAGGCTCTCTAAAAACTGATTGCTTTGAATGATGTGGAGGGTATTGCTGGTCAGTTCTTTGCTCTTTAACTCCAGGGCATCTTTGATTGCTGTTTTCTGGGTTTCGTATAACCTGTTGTTCTGCTCGTTTGCCTTTTGCTCATTCCTGATTTTAAGCCTTTGACGGCTGATGGTACTTGCAGCCAGTGAAATGAGAAGCACAATGATGAGGACGGCCGCAATCACCATAATTCGGTTGGCATCTTTTTCATTTTCAAACTGAAGAATGGCATCATCTTTTTGCTGAATCTCGAATAAAGTCTGCAGGAGCGCAAGCTGTTTATTGTTGTCTTCGGTAAAGATTTTCAGAAAGATGTTCCTGCCAAGTTCACTGTAATGATAGGCACTGTCGTACCTTTTCATCAGGTCGAAATTTTTGGAAAGGTCCCTGTAGGCACTGCTGAGCTGGTATTGGTCGTTCATCCGTCTGGCCAGGCTTTCTGCTTTTCTGGTATAACCCAGCGCTTCTGTATATCGGCCGGTCTTCCGGTAAACATCCCCGATGTTGTTGATGATCTCTATCTGTGCGCGGTTATTCTTTAACGCGGTATTGCCTTCCAGGGCCAGGGTATAATATTTAAGCGCTGAATCTAAATGAGGCTTGTCTTCATAAATACTTCCGATATTTTCATAGATCTTCTCAATTCCCGTCTGGTCTTTCTCCTTTTTATAGGCGCTTAATGCCAGTTGCTGGTATTTCATGGCATTCTGATAATCCAGACTTTTCTCATAAGTCTGGCCGATAAGGCCGTAGGATTTTGCGATTCCTTTAGGATCTCCGGATTGCTGGTAAAGACTCAATGCTTCCTTGAATTTCTCCAGACAAACGCGGTACTGACGGGCATAATAATACGTTTCCCCGATCTTATGCAGGTTTTTCGCCAGGTTGTTCCGGTCCTTTTGCTGCCGGAAAATCTGATCTGCTTTATAGTAGTAAATGATGGCCTGTGAATAGGCCGCCTGGTAGTAAAAGAGCTCCCCGATTTGCTGATAGCAAAGCGCAGCGGTAATAAAATCTTCCTTCTTCAGTGCCGCTTTTAAAGTTTGTTTGATCTTTAGAAAAGCGGTATCCGGAGCTTGATGGATTAAGTTGTCAATTACAGGAAAACTGGGTTTGAGGTTTTCCTGTGGGAATGCCGCAAAGGGAGAAAGGTTGCCGGATAACAGCAGGAAGAACAGGATCCGGAAGGTCCGGATGGAATATGCTTTTTTCACCCTTTAAAATTACAGGGCCCAGTATTAAGGAATTGTTAAATCAACCGGAATGCTTAACCTGAAAAAAGGCCGCTTCTAAATGAATAGAAACGGCCTGAATATTTTCCTTTGCGGATAAAATTTACGCTAGTTCAGAAGATCTGCGGGAACGGGTTTATTCAACAAATGTTCATAATAAAAACGGTAACGTTCTGCTTTGTCATGTGGGGTTTTTACACCGCCCCATCCATGTCTTCCGCCTGGGTAGATCATGAGCTCAAAGTGCTTGTTTGCGTCCTGTAATTTGTCGATCAGCTGGATGGTATTCTGCATGTGGACATTGTCGTCCATATCGCCATGCATGATGCGCAATAAGCCCTTATACTTGTTCACATAGGTCAGTACTGAACCATTCTTATATCCTTCCGGATTTTCCTGCGGGGTATCCATAAAGCGTTCAGTATAATGACTGTCGTACAATTCCCAGCTCGTTACCGGCGCGCCTGCAATTCCGAAATCGAAATCATCGGCACCCATGGTTAAGGCCATGCAGGTCATATAACCACCATAGCTATGTCCGGTGATCAATAACTTTTTATTGTCTACCCAGGATTTCGCTTTTAGCCATCTTGCGGCAGTGGTATAATCTTTCATTTCCCATTTGCCAAGGTTGCGGTGCATGAGTGCAACGCCTTCTTTTCCAAATTGTCCTGAGGCACGGTGATCCACAGCAATCTGAACGATGCCTTCATTGGCCCACCATTGGTTTGCAGTTCCTTTCCAGGTATTGGTTACTGTACCGGCATTGGGACCACCATAAATGCTCATGATGACCGGATACTTTTTGTTCTGGTCGAAATCTGTAGGGTAGGTGATCACAGCAGGCAGCTGATAACCATCATCGGTCGGGATCGTAATCATTTCCGTTTTTCCGAAATTGTATTGTGCAAAATCAGCGGACTTACTGTCGCCAAGCTCTTTAATCACTTTTCCGGTATTGTCTAACAATGTTCTTTTCTGTGGAGTAGATACGTTCGAATAGGTCGTAATAAAATACTGGCCATTTGGAGAGATTTTTACCTGGTGGGTATAATCACCGAAGGTCAGACGTTTCAGATTTTTTCCGCTATAGTCCACACGATAAAAATCTTTTCTTGTAGAGGCTTCTTTACGGGCAGTAAAATAAATGACTTTATTTTTCTCGTCTACATGTTCCAGGTCGGTCACCTGCCATTTTCCGCTGGTGATCGGGTTCACCAGTTTTCCTGCTAAAGTGTACAGGTAAAAATGTGCCCAGCCGGTTTTATCGCTTTTAAGGATATAGTGTTTTTTGTCCTGAAGGTACTCAATGCGGCCATCGTAATCCAGGTCTACCCAGGAAGATTGTTTTTCATCATAGATTTCTTTTTTATCTCCTGTATTCGGATTAACGGTATAGAACTTTAAGTTATCCTGTCCACGGTTCATCCATTGTACCATTAAACTGCTGCCATCATAACTCCAGTAAGGTGTACCGAAATACTGATCGTCTTTTTCGTTGAAATCAGCCCAGGTAACCGCACCTCCTGTCACAGGGACAAAACCAACCCTGACTTCCGGATTGGAGTCTCCTGCTTTAGGATAACGCGTTTTCTCGGTATAGCCATGTTGTCCTGTTGATCCGTTGATCGGGAACATCGGAACTTTGGTATCGTCAAAGCGCATAAATGCGATGTGCTTGCTGTCCGGAGCCCACCAAAATGCTTTGTACTGAGTAGGGCGGCCCAAAATTTCTTCAAAATATACCCATGACGACCAGCCGTTGTAAATCACATCGGTACCATCATTGGTATACCTGGTTTCTTTACCGCTGTTTACCTCTACCGAATACAAGTCATTGTCGCGGGTGAAGGCAATGTATTTTCCATCGGGAGAAAGCGTGGGATTCTTTTCTTCGGCTTTGGTATTGGTGAGTTGTTTTGCTGCTTCTTTTCCGTATTGTATAAAGACGTCATTGCCTTTTAAGGAAACATTGACATCACTTTTTGGGGGCGGAGTATAAGGTGTTCTTGCACCGGATTTCGGATCTACGGCATATAATTCCCGATCGCCGGGATTGACTTCAATATAACGATTGTCGTCGCTCCAACCCGTCACCATGGCCATCGGCTTGGTAAGAGAGGATTGATTTCCAAGGGTTTGCTGCTGATTTAACCTTTTTAACTGCGCCTCGGCAGTCAGGTTAAAGCAGAATGATGCGGCTAAACCGATAAGTATTGTTGTTTTCATTTATTGTCTGATTGGTTTAAAAATTTGAAGCTATAAAAAAGGCGCCCTGGTTCAAAGGCGCCTCACAAGAATTATTTACAATGTAGCTGTAAATTTACACGATCCAGTTCCATCCGAACTCGTCAGGAGCAAGTCCGTAACGGATGTCATTTAATGTTTTTGCGATACCGGCAGAAATCGTGCGTGTAGCAGGGTCTGTTAACGTATATAACTTACCTTCATAACTGATTTCTCCAATTGGGGTTACCGTAGCTGCAGTACCTGCTGCGAACGCATCTGTTAACTGACCATTTTCGATACCTTCGATTACTTCTTTTACACTTACCCTTCTTTCTTCCACTTCAATGCCTGCTTTTTTAGCCAGCTGAATAATGGTGTCTCTTGTTACCCCATCCAAAACGGTACTTCTTACAGAAGGAGTGACCAGTTTTCCGCCGATCACAAAGATTAAGTTTGCTGTTCCTGCTTCCTCGATAAACTCATGAGAAACGGCGTCAGTCCAGATCAACTGGTCAAAACCTTCTTTTAATGCTTCGGCAAAAGGGTGTAAAGAGCGGGCGTAATTTCCAGCGGTTTTAGCATAGCCAACACCACCTTCATCTGCACGTGTAAATTCAGTTTCAATTTTTACTTTTAGTGCTTTGCTGTAATACGGTCCTGTAGGGGTCGTTAATAAAGCAAAGGTATATTTATCAGATGCCTTTACACCCAGGTAAGGGTCTGTAGCAAACATCACCGGACGGATGTACAAAGAATAACCATCCTGGTTCGGTACCCAGTTTTTATCAATATCAATTAATGCCGCGATTCCCTGTCTGAAAATATCTTCAGGAATTGCAGGCATTGCCATGCGTTGTGCCGATTTGTTAAAACGCTCAAAGTTTTTGTCTGCTCTGAAAACACTGATTTTACCATCAGCCTGACGGTAAGCTTTCATGCCTTCAAAAATTGCCTGTCCGTAATGAAGGGCAGAAATTGCCGGGCTCATCGGAATCGGGCCATAAGGTAATACCTGTAAATTTGTCCAGGCGCCATCTTCGTATTCGGCAATAAACATATGATCGGAAAATACCTTTCCGAAGGGAAGCTGAGAAAAGTCAGTTACTGTTAGTCTGCTCTGCTCAACTTTCGTGATGGTTATATCCAGTGTATCGTTCATTTCTATTCGTATTTCTTGTTGCAAATTTAATAAAATTGCCCTGCTTATTTCTTTTTATTTTGTTTTTGAACAGTATTGTTAAGTGTCTTAGATACACTAAGATCCCCTTTGTTCCGTTCGATTTGAAATCCCGGGGCAGCCGGTAAATTGATGAACCTCATGAAGATCCGGACATCGTTTCAAAATACTCCTTAGTGGGTATTTCCTGTCGGAATGCCTTTATCTAAATTTGGTCATCATCCTCGTTATCCATTTCAAAATTTAAATCATGAAAAAGAAAATCATTGTCTTACTCTGCTTTTTGATACTAAGCAACATTGCAGTACAGGCACAAAGCTGGCCCAAAACGATTGGGGAGTTTAATTATTACCTGGGTCATAAAACCTCAGACCTCAAGAGTGTCATGAAGAAAGGTGGGCGTTTTGTTTACGACAAAGAGCTGGATGAGCAAAAAGGCCCCTTTATGATGCGGTATTATGAGTATGAAACCTATGATTTAACCTTGTATTGCCTGGAGGATAAGGTGGTTGGCCTGATTTGTAAGGAATTGACCAAGCCGGAAGTCCTGACGATGGAAGCTGCCCTGAAAAGCAATGGATATAAGCTGAGCCAAAAGATGCAATATATGGGGGGATTTCCGGCCAATTATGCCAATTTATGGACCAGTGCAGATGGAACAAGGCAATGCCGCGTCGTATACAAAGGTTTTCTGGACTTCGAAAATGAGAAACCTATTTTTGATATGGAGAAACTGGATTTTGTTGCCCTCACCTTTGCAACAGATATCATTGCCCTGGCTGTCAAAGAAAAATAATCCTTAAACATACCCCTAAAAATAAAGGGAACCGGCTTTTGTACGGTTCCCTTTTTATTTAACTTCTGAGGTCTTTCAGGACGCTGAGTACCCATCCTTTTCCCCATTCTTCCATTTGCTCTTCGGTCCAGAGGAAAGGGTAGAAAATTCTTTTCTGAAAACGCGGAGGCAGGTATTTCTGCCAGTTGGTGCCACCGGTAGCGGCAATGTCAACAGGATCTCTTTCCAGGTACCTGACTGCCGATTTATAATGCGAAAGCGGCCATTCTACATTGACAAATAAATCCAGTTTTCTCAGTTCTTCCGTTAAGGCCGTCACATCCTGTCCTTCGTCTTTTACTTTGTGGTAAAGGGCAGAGAAGTTACTGTCTTTTCTGTCTTTGACCAATTGTAAAAACTGGTTTGCATATTTATTGATGAACTGTTTTAAAGTGAGTGTTTCTTTTCCTGTTGCCAGTTCTGTTGCACCCGATTTCCAGTAGATGTGCTCAAACTGTTCTTCAATAGGGGCATCGGCGAGCGCTGCTCTTTTCTCTTTATCTACCAACCGGCCGAAATCTGTGGCACTGATCTCAATCATCCGGTATTGTCCCGACTGAAAGCCGCTTGCCGGTAGTAAGGACATCCTGAATTTCAGGAATTGCTCTTTTTCCATTCCGTTGACCATCACTTCAAAAGAAGAAACCAATGCGTTAAAGTAGGCATTGATCCTTTTCACGCGGTCTGTGAAGAAGGTGGCAGTTAAAGTTTCCCTTGCTGCGGCAACCTGGTTAAACTCATGCAGCGAAAGCTTAAAATAAAGCTCCGTAATCTGATGATACATGATGAAAATTTCCTCATCAGGAAAAGAGGTTTTTGGTGCTTGTAAGCTCAGGAGTGTGTCCAAATGGATGTAGTCCCAATAGGTTAGGAAATCTGCATACAAGAGGCCATCCAGATAGGCCGACATGTCCTGACCCATTGCAGTGTATTTCTCCTGCAATTTGTCCAGTTTGTCTTTTATTTGTGGTGTTAATTCCATGGTTTTAAGGCTAGTACAGTACCCTGAATTTTATGGTATGTTCAATCTTTTTTAAAGATTTAAAAAGTTGTTTGTCGTATTCTGCATTGATGTCGGTAATCACATATCCGATGTTTTGATTGGTCATCAGGAATTGCGCCACAATATTGATGTCGTGCTTAGCAAAAACAGTGTTGATTTTGGCCATAATTCCCGGAACGTTCTGGTGGATATGGATCAGGCGGTGAGATTTATCGATCCTCGGGAGCTGTAAATTCGGAAAGTTATTGCTCAGGTGTGTTGTTCCGGTATTCATAAAGTCGATCATTCTTTTCGGAATGAAGGTCAGGTTTCTTGGATTTGATTTTAAATCGTCAAAAACAACGACACCCTGTTCGGTACAGGTCGCAATGTCAATCTTGCTCTTTGCCTGGCCAAGGTAACCTACCGTTTTTAATTTTACCGCTCTTTTCAGCTTTTCAAGCTCTATTTTTTCCCCTTCAGCAAGTAACATCATGTGCACATCTGCCACATATTTCTCCTCAAAAGAGGTTTTATGACGAATAGAAAAACCGTCTTTCTTCAGTAAGGCAATGCTTTGCGGATCTACTTCGCCGATCACGAGGCATAAAATCCTGTTCTTAGGGTAAGAGATGGCCCTCGGCAGGTTGTTCACATACAGGAACTCATCGAAGCTCGGGGTTACATGGTCGGCTTTTTCTACAATGCTTTCTCTGGAGATGTTCTCCGTAAAGGCATAGAACTTTTTGATCAGTCCACTTTCCCGTAGCTGGAAATCTGAATAGCCATCGCCGATTCCGTAGAGGTTTCCTTCCAGGTTCAGCTGCTGCATTAATTTCACCTTACCACCTTCTTCACTTAAAGGATTGGCATGGTCGTAATCTATAATTTTGCCATCGCCGGTGGTAACAAAGGTGTTGGCGTAAATATTTTCTTTTTTGATATGGTACTGGCTCACCACAGGGGTGATAAACTCTTTAAATCCACCTGAAACGATCAATACTTCATCTGCATGTTTCTTAAAAAAGGCTGCATTGCGGGAGAAAGAAGCCGATACTTTCTTCTTTAACCGGGTGATCAGCTGTTTTAAATGGTCTTCCGAAGCTTCCAAAAGTTTAACCCTTTGTGCAAGGCTCTCCCCGAAAGACAACTTCCCTTCCATCGCCAGGTTGGTATAATCTTCGATTTTCTTGAAAATAGCTTCTTTTTCAGGATGCTTTTTGAGGGAAATACGGGCCAGCTCATCCAATGCCTCTACCTGGGTAAAGGTGCTGTCGAAATCAATGATGTAAATATTCTTCTGATTCATAATGTTAATGAAGTGGGAGCTGTTTCAGGGCCTGACAGGTTTCTGCTATGGTCTGATCCAGCGGCTTAAATGTTATTCCAATGGTCTCAATTATTTTTTTATTGCTGTATAAACTCTCGTTCAGGCTGCTTCTGGCGGCGTCACTTGTTAAAGCGGCTGGTTTTCCGGTAAACAAAGAAGCCAGTTTCGCGGCCCTCCATGCGATGCCAAGCATCCATGGTTTCGCTTCTTTAGCAGGTGCTTTGACCCCAAATCCCCTGGCGATCTCTCCAAAAAAACGCTGGTAATTGTAGTTTTCTGCACTGATGGTAAAACGCTCTTCGGTAATCTTGCTGTTCATCAGGGCAATCATACTTTTGGCCACATCCTCAACATCTACAATTCCGGTAGCCCCTTTGGTATAGAAAGAAAGCCCTTCTTTTACGAGCTTAAAAATCGCTCCGCTTCCCTGAAATCCGGCCGGGCCACCAATGATGACCGATGGATTTACAATGACTGCTTCAAGGCCTTCGGCAATGCCGCGCCAGACTTCCATTTCTCCTTCATATTTAGAAATGGCATAGGAATGTGCCTTGGAATCGTATTCCCAGAAGTCTTTTTCTGTGATCAGCTGTCCTTTTTTTGCATTTCCCAAAGCGGCAACGGAACTCACATGAAGCAGTCTCGCCTGGTTTTCCACACAAAGGTTCACTACATTGCTCGTGCCTTCAATATTTACTTTCAGCAATTTTGCTTTGTCCTTAGGGTCAAAAGAAATCATTGCAGCACAGTGATAGACCTGGTGGATGTCTTCAAATGCAGTATCCAGAGTAGAAAGGTCGTTGATGTCTGCAACCGCCCATTCTATCAGGGGATTGTCTTTTATTAAATCCGGAATTACAGAGTGCTCACGCTTTAAGGCCCTGAGCTTTATTCCCTGTCCGGTTAGCTGATGTATTAATTCTGCTCCTAAAAATCCAGTAGCACCGGTAACCAATATCATTTCATTTTTTTTAGGATGTTCATTAAAATATGCTCTCAAAAATAGATATTTGACAGATACATTTATAGTACAATATGTCTTTATCAGATTTTTTTTCTCCGGTCAACCCTGACAAATTTGCCCCAAAACATGGATTCTATACCAGTCAGTTGGGTTTAAAGGCAGGTTTTTACACGGATAAATTTCCGGATCTCGGGGAAAATCAATACGATATTGCCATTTTTGGTGTGCTTGATGATCGTGCAGCAGTGAATAATGAAGGTTGTGCACTGGCGCCGGACTATTTCAGGTCGCAATTTTATGCTTTAAATGAGGGGGCTTTTAACAGCAGGATCATTGACCTTGGAAACATCAAACCAGGAGCTGCGATCTCCGATACCTATGTAGCAGTAAAGATGGTCGTGGCCGAACTGATCAGCCTGAACATCCTTCCCATTATTATGGGCGGTGGACAAGACCTGACCTATGCACAATACCTGGCTTATGAAAGCCTGGATCAAAAAGTAGATCTGGTAGTGATCGACAGTAAGTTTGACCTCGACGAAGAAGATCAGGAAGGATTGGCCGCAAAATCTGATACCTATCTGAATAAAATCCTGTTACATCAGCCCAATTACCTGTTTAATTTTAGCAATATCGGTTACCAAACCTATTTCGTAAATCAGGAAAGCCTGAAAGTAATGAATAAGCTCTATTTTGATGTACACCGTCTGGGTGAGTTTATGGATGACATTACCCTCACTGAACCGATCGTAAGGAATGCGAATATGATTAGTTTTGACATTGGTGCCATCCGTTCTTCTGATGCCAGGGCAAATGCCAATGCGGGGCCAAATGGTTTTTACGGAGAACAGGCCTGCAGGATTACCCGCTATGCGGGGATGAGCGACAAGCTGACTTCGATCGGCTTTTATGAGTTTAACCCGGCTTTCGACAATAATGGGCAGACGGCCATGTTGCTGGCGCAAATGGTCTGGTACTTTATTGATGGCTATTACAACCGTAAGAAAGATTTTCCGCTCACCCCCAAGTCTCAGTACCTGGTGTACCGCGCGAGTTTAAACGATGGTTCAGGAGAAATGCTCTTCGTGAAGAGCAAAAAGTCCGACCGCTGGTGGATGCAGGTGCCTTATCCCTCAGGAATCACTAAAAATGAACGCTTCCATCTGGTGCCTTGCCGCTATGACGATTATACGATGGCCGTAAATGGAGAGATGCCGGATCTATGGTGGAGGACTTACCAAAAGCTATTGTAATTTTACCTAAAATATAACGTTTAAGAGGAGACAGATGCTGTTCGTCTTTAGACATTGCTTACATTAGCCCTGCTATGCTGATGAAGCGGGAGAAGATCATAAACTAACATAAACTAACATTCAATGAAAACAACTTTAATCGCTGCAATCTGCTTATTGCCTGTTGTAGCAATGTCACAAGGTAAATTTACCGTCAATGGCAAGGTGGGAAACTTAAATGCACCGGCAAAGGCTTTTATTGCTTATCGGGTAGGCCAGAACCAGGTTACCGACTCTGCCGCCATTGTAGGCGGGAAATTTACATTTTCAGGTCCGCTAAGTGGAATTGCACAGGCACAAATCAGGGTTAAACATGACAATGCAGTCGTAGATCCGGCAAAACGTGTTCCTGCAGATGTGATCAATTTTTATCTTGAGGCAAAACCTGTTGAACTGATTACTCCTAAGGATTCTATCAAATATGCAACGGTAAAGGGCTCAAAATTAAACGAGGAAAACGAAAAGTATAAGCTGCTGACTAAAGCGGTTAATGAAAAAGGGGCGGCCCTGATGCGTGAGTATCGCAGCAAAACAGAAGAGCAGCGTAAAGATGAGGCTTACATGAAAACGGTAATGAGCCGTGACGATGAAAATCAAAAAGAACTGGAAGCCATCAATAAAAGCTTTATTGAAGCCAATCCAAATTCTTACGTGAGTTTGGTTGCTTTTAGAAGCGGTTTGTCTGAGATCGATGTGAATGTGGTAGAACCTCAGTTCAACAAATTTTCTGCTGAAGTAAGGGCAACAGATCTTGGTAAAAACATTGCCAATATGATCGCTTCTGCTAAGAAAACTCAGGTCGGACAAATGGCAATGGATTTCACACAAAATGATGTGAATGATAAACCGGTAAAATTGTCTGATTTCAAAGGTAAATATGTATTGCTTGATTTCTGGGCATCATGGTGTGGCCCTTGTCGTCAGGAGAACCCTAATGTAGTTACCGCTTATAAGAACTTTAAAGACAAAAATTTCACTGTTCTTGGTGTTTCTTTAGACCGTCCGGGTAAAAAAGCAGATTGGTTGCAGGCGATAGAAAAAGACGGATTAACATGGACACATGTTTCTGACTTACAGTTCTGGGACAATGCCGCTGCAAAAGCTTATGGCATTCAGTCTATTCCGGCAAATTACCTGATTGATCCAACAGGTAAAATTATTGCGAAAAACATCAGAGGCGAAGAATTACAAAAGAAACTGGCAGAAGTTTTAGGCGCAGGACAATCTAAATAGTCTTGCTTTCTTAGCTTAAAAATACTTATTTAAACATCATCAGGAAGCTGGTATGAAGATNNATCTTCATACCAGCTTCCTGGCTAAATGGCTGAATGCCCGGTTTGCAAAGCAAATGGGAATTCAGCCTTTTTTTATCAGCAGGAGTAGCCCTTCCGGGCGCTCCTTAACCTGCAGCTCATTTTGTTCCATAAGTGTCCCCGCTTAGGGCATGGTTATAACATGTCTCGAATTCTTTCTGTTTTGTTTCTTTTTTAAGGGTAGGTTGCCAGGGCCCTGTAGGGCCTGAAGCCCTGTCAACCCCGATTATTGTCTGTTGAAATTAAAAATCAGTCCGGAAGTAATTGGAAGTAAGATCTAAGCTTGATATTGACTTTAATAAAACTTATTGCTTATATTGGTGTTGTTGATATTTAAAATATTAACTTTTATTATTTAACGATTAATCTATTCAATATGGCAAAAGCACCAAGCGGGCCTCTGGGGGCCCTAAATGGAAAATTACGCAACCTGGTTTTTTACATGCTGAACGGACAACCTGTTGTTCGTACCATTGGCGATCCGGGTAAACCAAGCAGGGGTCAGCTGGCCAACCGCCAGGCGATGTCTGTTACCATGGAAATGGTGAGCAGGATCTCTGAGTTTACAAATGTCAGCTTTGAGCTGGAAGCAAGAGGAACGGTGCGAAATGCCCATAACCTGGCCACTTCCTATATTAAAAAACACGCTTTAAAAGGGGAATATCCTAATATTTCTGTGGATTACAGCAAGGTCATACTCAGCAATGGTAATTTACCAGGTGCAAATGACCTGAAGATCGAAAAGAAGGAAAAAGGAGTATTGGTAAGCTGGGACCCTAGTGGTAAGCAAGACGATACCGTGATGATTCTTCTTTATCATCCCCTGGAAAAAGCAGCTATGTCTGTGATTAACGCCTGCAGGAGAGATGCGGGGTCGTATTTTATCGATTTGTACGAGAAACGGCTTGACGAACCGATTGAAGCTTATATCTGCTTTAAATCCGCCAATGGCAAGGCCATCTCAGACAGTGCCTACATCGGGAATTTGAACGGAGCAGTGGAAAGCGCGGAAGAGCTCAGCCAAAAGCAAACATATGCGCTGGTAAAACAGCGTTTTGATGTTGTGGAGGCTGATTACTTGCAGCAAATTGCAGCTAATTATGGAAATCCCGTCAATACTAAAGCCTTCCGGAACCTGAAAAAGGAGTATAAGGTGCTAAAGGATAAACTGGAGCATCTTCCGGGAAAGCCGGGTTAATTTCTTTCCGGTCACAGCATCCGCAGATTTTAGAGGAAAAATATCCCTGGAAAGCTCGAAATTGAGGACATTTTTATGGGTAAAAAAGGCTACAAAAGGATGATGATTTAATTCACCTGCTAAAGGATTATATTATTATTTTTGACTGCCGTTTATCAAAGCGGTTTGAACCATAAATAGAATATATGCGGATTCGCTTACTCTTGACTTTTGCTGTATTGTGTACAGCCTTTAATAACATTTATGCCCAGGAACTGGAAGGAAATTTAAACTTCCATGGTTTTGCAGACAACAGGGAGTATGCAAGGTCGAACCGGTTTTCAGAAACCATTTTCGGATTGAGGGTTACCCCATCAGTAGGATTGTTGATCGATAGCGCGCATAGAATCAGACTTGGTGTGAATGTGATGCACGAATTTGGTTCTCCGAAATTCAGCAACAAAGCGGATATCGTAGCTTACTACCAATACCTTAAGAAAAACTGGAATTTCTATATGGGAGCTTTCCCGAGAGAAGGCCTGATCTCTGATTTTCCAAGGGCAATTTTGAATGATACGCTCAATTATTACCGTCCGAACGTGGAAGGAATGTTGGTAAAGTATGAAAATGAAAACTGGAAACAAGTCATCTTTATAGACTGGACCAGCAGACAAACGGCAACAGCGAGAGAAAATTTTATTTTCGGCTTTTCCGGACGTTATAAAAAGGATGCTTTTTTTGTTTCCCACTATGCCATGATGTTGCACAATGCAGGTCCGGGGATTCCTATTCCTGATGATCATATTCAGGATAATGGCGCGGCAATGGTTAAAGCTGGAGTAGACCTTTCCCACAAAACATTTCTTGACTCCCTGACGATCAGTGCAGGAGGAATGATGTCATTTGAGCGGACCCGTTCCGTTGGGGGCTGGCAAACGCCGAAAGGCTTGGTAGTAGACCTGAGTCTCGAATACCACAGGTTTGGGATCACCAATTTCTTCTACAAAGGAGAAGGTCATCATTTGATTATGGGAGATAAATTTTATACTTCTAAAACGTATAACAGAACAGACCTGACCTGGCGCCCGATTATTTATAAGAATCTCGAAGGTAAACTGGCGCTGTCTTTCCACTTTGTGGATGGGGTGATTGATAGCCAGCAGGCTTTTGGATTGAGGTATAATCTTTTTGGAAGCAGATCGCTGAAAAGAAAATAGGAATAAAAGGAAAGCGCTAAAACTTGCCTTATAAAAAAACTCCCTGCTGATGAAGCAGGGAGTTTTTTTATGATCGTAATCCGGAATTAATTACATCAAATCAAACCCGATATCTTCTCTAAAATATTTACCGTCAAAATAAATGCGTGCTGCATCTCCGGTTGCCGATTGTAAAGCATCAAACTGGTTGTCCTGAAGGCTGGTTACCGCCAATACTCTTCCGCCATTGGTTTTTACTACACCACCTTCTAAATTGGTACCTGCCTGGAATACCAGGGAGTTGCGCACATTGTCAATTCCAGTAATAGATTTCCCTTTTTCGTAATCTCCGGGATAGCCACCTGCAACGATCATTACGGTTGCTGCATTTTTAGGACTGATTTTTAGCTTATAATCTTTTAGTTTCTTTTGTGTGGTTGCTACAAAAAGTTCAACCAGGTCATTTTCTATACGTGGGATCACACTTTCTGTCTCAGGGTCTCCCATGCGGCAGTTATATTCGATGATCAACGGTTCATCACCAACTTTGAACAAGCCAAAGAAGATGAATCCGGTATAATCAATTTTGTCTTTCTTTAAGCCGTTAATGGTTGGGATAATGATCTGCTGTTCTACTTTGTTCATGAACGCCTCGTCTGCAAAAGGAACCGGAGATACAGAGCCCATTCCGCCTGTATTCAGACCTGTGTCTGCCTGTCCGATTTTTTTGTAATCTTTTGCCTCAGGAAGGATCACATAGTTTTCTCCATCGGTCAATACAAATACGGAAAGTTCTATTCCGTTTAAAAAGGCTTCTACTACAACTGTACTTCCGGCATTACCGAATTTGCCACCCAGCATCAGTTTTAACTCCGCTTGTGCTTCTTCAACATTGTCCAGAATTAAAACCCCTTTACCTGCTGCCAGTCCGTCTGCTTTTAAAACAATCGGCAATGCATGTGTTTCCAGGTATTTTAAGCCTTCTTCCAGGGTTTCATTACTGAAAGATTTTGAAGCTGGGGTAGGGATGCCATGACGGGCCATAAACTGCTTGGAAAAATCCTTGCTTCCTTCCAGGATGGCACCTTCTTTTTTAGGTCCGATCACCGGGATATGCGCTAAGGCTTCATCATCAGCAAAAAAATCATGGATGCCGTTTACCAATGGTTCTTCCGGGCCTACTACCAACAGATCGATGGCTTCTTTTAAGGCAAAAGCTTTTACCGCTTCAAAATCATTTGGGTTCAGGTTGATGTTTTTGCCATAAGCACCCGTTCCACCGTTACCCGGAGCAATAAATAATTGGGAACATTCAGAAGATTGGCTCATTTTCCAGGCTAAAGCACTTTCCCTGCCGCCAGAACCTAATAGTAAGATATTCATCTATGTATGGTTTGTTGTTTGAATTGTTTTGATGGAGAACCCTATCCGGTTCATATTGGCAAATATACCGCTTTAGCTAAATTATCACAGTTTAAGTTTGAATTTAAGAGATAAAGCGATAGGACAGACCTCGTTGGTAAAAAAAACGACCTGTTTTTTAAATAGATGTTAACATTCTGGCCGCATAGAGATGTACTGGGATAACAGGTTTTTTTTTGAAATTGGGTCGCGTTTACCAGCTGCAAAATTTTGACGGTATTGGTTCTTCTGAAGTTTAATTTTAGGAACTTGTAATTTTTAGTCCAACCTTTACGACTTACCCCGCAAATAAAAGAAGATGGAAAAAGTATTTATCGAAATGATAAACGAACATCGGGGGATTATCTACAAAGTCTGTAACCTGTACTGTCTGGAAAAGGAGTATAAGAAAGACCTTTTCCAGGAAATCGTATTGCAGCTTTGGAAGGCCTTTCCTTCTTTTAGAAATGAGTCGCAGCGCAGCACCTGGATGTATCGGGTCGCTTTAAATACCGCCATCACCATTTTTAGAAAAGAAAGCAAGGCCCCGGAACGGAGGAGTATTTCTGATGCTGAATTTGAAATCCCCGATATGGATTCATTTGAAGATCAACACGAGCAGATGGGCCTGCTGAAACAGGCGATAAATACTTTGACTCAAATTGAAAAGGCGATCATCCTGCTGTATCTGGAGGAGAAAAGTTATGAGGAGATCAGTGAGATCATCGGAATCACTAAAACAAATGTGGGCGTTAAAATCAACAGGATAAAAATCAAGCTGGAAAAAGTTATTAAATCAGATCGTTATGAACTTAGATGAACTAAAGGGAGCCTGGGCAGCGTATGATGATCAGCTCAAATCAACCGGAGATATTGATGACCAGGTGATCGCTGGCATGATCAGAAAAAGATCCATTTCTACTGTTGCCACGATAAAGAAAAGTTATTTGTATGGCATCTATTTTTGTTGCTTCTATGTCCTGGCCTTTGCCTTGCTAAACATCGGCGACCCTTTTGATTATACCCGTGACTTTGATCAAATCCCATTGAATGCTATGCTTGGGGCTTTGATCCTGATCCTTGTGATTCTTTTGATCGCGCGCCATGCCATGAAAAAACTGGAGGTTCCGGGACAGTCCTTACTGACCTATCTGGAAAATGTCATTAAACAATACCGTCAGACACAGAAATTATTGCTGTGGCTGGTTTGCACGATTATGTTTTCTGCTTCTGTATTGTTTCCGCTGAGCTTTCTCTCCAGAAAGATCGCTAAATCGGGCCTGTGGTGGGGTTTGATCGATACCTTTAGCTTATTGATTGTAATTGTGATCGCAAATGTGATTACTCACCTCCTTGCGAAGAGAAAGGGTGTTGGAGAGCGTTCCTGGTGGAGTTTTAAGGTGATCATTAAAGAATTGGAGGAGCTGAAAACCATGGCGGCAGAATTAAAGAACGGCTAATCGGCTTGCGCTTTCTTTTTGAGTGCTTTAGCCCGGGCATGGAATACTTTTGGGAAAATGATAAAGATTGTTAAATAATGTTGGCATACTAAAGCAAAGTACAGGATATTTTGTAATTTTAGCGCCCGACAACTGCCATTCTGACTTATTGTTTGATATGGCTTGGTTGTTGTAATTTAGTCATTTTTCAATAAGTAATAAATAATAAACACAAACATAAAAGATGTTAGGATTTTTAACCAAGGTATTTGGAAGCAAATCGGAAAGAGATATTAAGGCATTACAGCCTATAGTTATCAAAATAAACGAAGAATATTCGAAGCTTTCTGTACTGAGCAATGATGAGTTGCGTAATAAAACAGTTTACTTTAAAGATGTTATTGCAAAGGCCTTAACAGAGATTGACGGTAAGATCAGCGGTTTAAAAACGGATGCTGAAGGTCAGGATTTGTCATTGGCAGCAAAAACTGCATTATATGATCAGATCGATGAGTTGATCAAGGATCGTGATAAAGAATTAGAGGTGGTATTGCTGGACATTCTTCCACAGGCATTTGCCGTAGTAAAAGAAACTTCAAGACGTTTTTCTGAGAATGAAAGCCTGGAGGTTACTGCAAGTCAGCATGACAGAGATTATGCGGCACGCAGAAGCAATGTTAAAATTCAGGGTGATAAAGCCTTCTGGGCAAATACATGGGATGCTGCCGGTACTGAGGTGAAGTGGAACATGGTACATTATGATGTACAGTTGATCGGTGGTATGGTTTTACACAGTGGTAAAATCGCGGAGATGGCAACGGGTGAGGGTAAGACTTTGGTAAGTACATTACCGGCCTACCTGAATGCTTTAGCTGGAAAAGGGGTTCACATTGTAACTGTGAATGATTACCTGGCACGACGTGACTCGGAGTGGAATGGTCCTCTATTTGAATTCCACGGGATTAAAGTAGATTGTATCGATAAGCATGAGCCAAACTCTCAGGAGCGCAGGGATGCTTACCTTGCGGATATCACTTATGGTACCAATAACGAATTTGGTTTTGATTACCTGCGTGACAATATGTCGCAAACGCCGGATCAGCTGGTGCAGCGTAAATTGCATTTTGCGATGGTGGATGAGGTCGATTCAGTTTTAATTGATGATGCCCGTACCCCTTTGATCATTTCCGGTCCGGTTCCTTTTGGCGATCAGCATGAGTTTCATGAGCTGAAACCAAGGATCGAAAGATTGGTTGCTGCACAAAGAGAATATGTGACCAAAGCTTTGAATGAAGCTAAGAAAATGATTAATGATGGTAAAACCGGAACCGAAGAGGGAGAAGGTGGTTTAGCACTTTTACGTGCACACCGTGGTTTGCCTAAAAATAAAGCGCTGATCAAGTTTTTAAGTGAGGGTAGTGTAAAACAAACCTTATTGAAAACTGAAAACCATTATATGGCAGATCAGTCGAAGAACATGCCGAAAGTAGATTCGGAATTGTTCTTCTACATCGATGAGAAAAACAACCAGGTAGAGCTTACTGAAAAAGGTATTGAGCTGATCACCAAATCGGGAGAAGATGCACATTTCTTCGTATTGCCTGATGTAGGTACAGAGATTGCTGATATTGAAAAATCGGCTTTGAGCAGCGAAGAGAAAATTGCGCAGAAAGATGCCTTAATGCGTGACTATTCGATCAAAGCGGAAAGGATTCACTCGGTAAACCAGTTGCTGAAAGCTTATACTTTGTTTGAGATTGATGTGGAATACATCATCGATGAAGGAAAGATTAAAATCGTAGATGAGCAGACAGGCCGTATCATGGATGGCCGTCGTTATTCTGATGGTTTACACCAGGCGATCGAAGCAAAAGAAAATGTGAAAGTAGAAGATGCTTCACAAACCTATGCAACGGTGACCCTGCAAAACTTCTTCCGTATGTACCATAAACTTTGTGGTATGACGGGTACAGCAACTACGGAAGCTGGTGAGTTCTGGTCAATCTATAAACTGGATGTAGTGGAAATCCCTACAAACAGAGTGATTTCAAGAAAAGATCATCAGGATTATGTATACCGTACCGTTCGTGAAAAATACAATGCAGTAGCGGAAGAGATCGTGAAATTGACACAGGCAGGCCGCCCGGTATTGGTAGGTACGACCTCAGTAGAGATTTCGGAATTACTAAGCCGTATGCTGAAACTTCGTGGAATTAAACACAATGTGTTAAACGCGAAAATGCACCAGAAAGAGGCAGATATTGTTGCTGAAGCTGGTCAGGCAGGACAGGTAACGATCGCGACCAACATGGCGGGTCGTGGTACGGATATTAAACTGGGTGCAGGTGTTAAAGAAGCCGGAGGTTTGGCGATTGTAGGTACAGAACGTCATGAGTCCCGTCGTGTAGACAGGCAGTTGCGTGGTCGTGCAGGTCGTCAGGGTGATCCGGGTTCATCTCAGTTCTTTGTATCTCTTGAGGATAACTTAATGAGGTTATTCGGTTCTGAAAGAATCTCCAACATCATGGTGAAAATGGGAATCGAAGATGGTGAAGTGATTCAGCATTCGATGATCACCAAATCTATTGAGCGCGCACAGAAGAAAGTAGAAGAAAATAACTTCGGTATCCGTAAGCGTTTACTGGAGTATGATGATGTGATGAACTCACAACGTACGGTGATCTATGCTAAACGTAAAAATGCCTTGTTTGGCGAACGTTTAGACGTAGACATGAACAACATGACCTTCGATGTGGCGGAAGATATCGTTACTGAATATAAAGAAGAAGGAAACTATGAAGGGTTCAAACTGGAAGTGATCAAAAACTTCTCTGCGGATACTTCAATTGATGAGGCGGAATTCAGCTCCAGAAATATCCATCACCTGACAGATAAATTGTTTGAAGAAGTGACTGCATTTTATGCCAGAAAATCAGAAGCAATTATTGCGCAGGCAATGCCGGTATTGAACCAGGTATATGAAGAACGTGGAGAGCATATTGAGCAGATCATCGTTCCTTTTACAGATGGAATCCGTAGCATTCAGGTTCCGGTAGGCTTGAAAACCGCAATTGATAATGGTGGCCGTGAGGTGACTAAATCTTTTGAGAAAACAATCGTACTTGCCCTGATCGACGAATCATGGAAAGAGCATTTGCGTGAAATGGATGAGTTGAAACAATCGGTTCAGAATGCAGTTTATGAGCAGAAAGATCCATTGATCATTTATAAAATGGAAGCCTTCAATTTGTTTAAAAACATGTTGAACGCGGTAAATAAAGAAGTAGTAAGCTTCCTGTATAAAGGAGGAATTCCTGTTCAAACTGATCCAAATGATGTGCGGGAGGCGCAGGCTCACCGGCCGGCACCCAGTAGACTAAAAATGTCTAAACCAGAATTTGTAGGTTCAGAAGGAAGCATAGACGGAATGCCAATGGAGGATACCCGCGAGCTTACCCCACAGCAACCGATACGTAAAGAAGTTACAACAGGAAGAAACGAACCATGTCCTTGTGGAAGTGGTAAGAAATTCAAAAACTGCCATGGTGCGGGATTGTAATTTGTAATACACATATAGAATGCCGATTTTTGTAAAAAAAATTCGGCATTCTTTTTTTTTAAGCCATTTCATGAAAATATTAATTACCGGTATATTTTGTTGTTTTTCCATTGCCCTGTTTGCTCAGGACAAAGGTCATGTGAAGATTGTTAAAGATCCCATGATCGACAGCCTGATTGCCAAACGTATTGCTTTAAATACGAAATCTACCGCCGTAATTGCGTCGGGCAAGCCATCTGCTGCCATCGTTTCCCAAATGGGATTCCGGGTGCAGGTATTCTATGGCTCCGACAGACGCAAAGTGTTTACTGAACAGGCGCGGTTCAGGTCCAGCTACTCCTCACTGAATACCTATATCACCTATAAGGAACCCAACTATTATTTGCGTGTAGGTGATTTTAGAACGAGACTGGAAGCCCAGCGCCTCTTAAATGAACTGAAACCCATGTTCCCGACCTTGTTTATTTTCAGGGAGAAAATCAATGCCCCTAACTTAGATTACAGCAATGACAATTAAAGATAAGATCCAAAGCCTTTCGGCTGATATATTTGATCAGGTAAGAGGTTACCGCCAGCACATTCATGCCAATCCTGAACTTTCTTTTAAAGAATTTGAAACTTCCGCTTTTATCAAAAAGCATTTGGACGACTGGGGAATCCCGTATACTGAGATGGCAAATACCGGTGTGGTAGGCATCATCGAAGGAGGAATCCCTTCTGATAAAATAGTTGCACTTCGTGCGGATATGGATGCTCTTCCGATCATTGAGGCAAACGACAAACCTTATGCCTCTAAAAATCCAGGGGTGATGCATGCCTGTGGCCATGATGTACACAGTTCTTCTTTACTGGGAACCGCTTATATCCTGAACAGCATGAAAGCAGAATTTGCAGGAAAGATTAAACTGATCTTCCAGCCTGGAGAAGAAGTATTGCCGGGTGGAGCAAGCATCATGATCAAAGAAGGGGTGCTGCAGAATCCTAAGCCTCAGGCGATCATCGGACAGCATGTAATGCCATTGATCGATGCAGGGAAGGTTGGCTTCCGCTCGGGCATTTATATGGCTTCTACAGACGAATTATATGTGACGGTACATGGTAAAGGCGGACATGGTGCCCAGCCTCATCAGAATATTGATCCGGTATTGATTGCGGCGCATATTGTAGTTGCTTTGCAGCAGATCGTCAGCAGGAATGCCGATCCACGCCTGCCTTCGGTACTTTCTTTTGGAAAAGTACAGGCCAATGGTGCAACGAACATCATTCCGAATGAGGTGAAAATGGAAGGTACTTTCAGAACACTGAATGAGGACTGGCGCAGGGAAGCCAAAAAGCTGATGAAGAAAATGGCTGAAGGTATTGCAGAAAGCATGGGTGGAAGTTGCGATTTTAACATCATGGATGGCTACCCATACCTGATCAACGAAGAAAAACTAAGCGACAATGCGCGTTTATATGCAGAAGACTACCTGGGTAAAGAAAACGTGCTGGACCTGGACATCTGGATGGCTGCAGAAGATTTTGCTTACTATTCTCAGGTAACAGATGCTTGTTTCTACAGGTTGGGTACAGGGAATAAAGAAAAAGGAACGAGTTATTCGGTACACACCCCAAATTTTGATATTGACGAAGATGCCTTGAAGCTGTCGACCGGCTTAATGGCTTATATCGCATTAAGACAATTGGGAAATTAGGGTGCTCCAAATGAAGAAAATAGGGTTATTCGTTGTTTTTGCCCTCTGCTATTTAAAAAACTCAGGTCAGGAGATCGCCCGGTTTAATCCGGATACGATTAAGACCATTCAGCTGGATTCGGCAGTGAACATTACTGCCCAGAAGTTTGGTGTGGAGACCTTTATCAATGCCATCATTACGGACAACAGCTTTTATCAGGCTTTCCGGAATATGAAGAAATATGGTTTTATCGCTGAAAACAGAATCTTTACGTATAATAAAAAGAATAAGGTTGACGGTAAGATTTACCGGAAAATCAAACATCACCCCTCGGGTCCTGTAAAAATGGAATACCTGGTGAAACAGGATACGGGAAAGGTGTATAAGAAAAATGGCAAGTACCAGTTGTATACCATAGAGATGTTTGATTACATTTTTATGAATGCCTATAATTCGGAATTTGTTGCCGAAGGACCAATGACGGCGGGCAAAGGGGCTGAAAGTAATGAGAGTTATAAGAGTAAGCTCAAGACACTGATTTTTGCACCGGGAAGGCCGATCAAAGGATTGCCTTTTATAGGCAGTAAAACGCAGATCTTTACGGCCAATATGCGTCAGTATTATGATTACAGTTACTATAGCGGCACTTACCTGGATTCTATTCCGGTATACTGGTTTAAAGTGAAGGTAAAGCCTGACCTCAGCAACGGTACGAAGGATGGCCTGATGATCAAAGAGCTGACAACCATTTTTGATAAAAGAAATTTTGAAATTCTGGGCCGTTACGTGGACATGAAGTACAGCAATATGCTCTTTGATTTTGATGTACAGATGAACATTGAAATGAGCTATTTTCAGGGAGAGAAATTGCCAAGCAAGATCTCTTACCAGGGGAATTGGGATTATCCTTTTAAAAAGGAGGAAAGAGCGAGCTTTTTAATCGTTCATAAAGACTATCAAGGCGAAAAACGTTAACTTTATTTTCATGAATAAACTCAGCTTCCTGATTCCGGTATGCTTGCTTGTGATTGCAGGGGTGACTCCTGTAAATGCACAGGTCCTCAATGATAAACAGGTGGATAGCCTGGTGGAAAAAACACTCAAAACCTTTAACGTTCCTGGAATTGCAGTAGCCATTGTAAAAGATGGAAAAGTAATCCATTCCAAAGGATATGGTGTCCGTTCGCTACGTACAAAGGAGCCGGTAAATGAAAACACTTTTTTTGGGATCGCTTCCAATAGTAAGGCTTTTACCGCCGCCGGGTTGGGAATCCTGGTGGATGAAGGAAAGTTGAAATGGGACGATAAAGTAGTGGATATCATTCCTGGCTTTAAGCTGTATAATCCCTATGTAACACAGGAATTCACGGTAAGGGATCTATTGACACACCGCAGTGGATTGGGACTGGGTGCAGGAGACCTGATGATTTTTCCGGATTCAAACCGGGTGACTAAAGCGGAACTGATCCACAACATGCGCTACCTGAAACCTGTTTCGGGATTCAGAACGAAATTTGATTATGATAACCTGCTGTATATTGTTGCCGGAGAAGTACTGGCAAAGGTATCGGGAATGAGCTGGGAGGATTTTATAGAAACCCGGATCATGAGACCGATAGGAATGAGTCAAAGTGCTGCCGATTACCCAAGGTTAAAAGATAAAAACAATTCCATTGATGCACATACTTCCATTGACGGGAAATTAACGGTGATCAGTAAAGGTTTTCCGGAGATTTCGAATGCTGCGGGAGGAATCTGGTCGAACGTTACAGAAATGAGCAAATGGGCGATCATGCAAATGAATGGCGGCAAATACGGGCAGGACTTAAATACAAAACTATTCAGCACAGAAGTACATGAGGAAATGTGGAGCCCGCAAACAATTATCGCAGGATCTTCTTTTAACAGTTACGGGCTGGGCTGGTTTTTAGGTTCGGTGAACGGGAAGCTTCAGGTTTCACATACGGGAGGTTTAAGCGGGATTGTCACTCAGGTGACTTTAATTCCGGAGTTAAAACTCGGAATAATTGTACTGACCAATCAGGAGAGTGGTGCTGCTTTTTCTGCGATCACGAATACCATTAAAGATGGCTATTTTGGAATAAAAGGAAAAGACAGGATCGCCGCCTATAAAGCGAATGTGCTGGTCAATGAGGCAGAAGATAAAAAGATCACTGATCAGACCTGGGCAGCTATCGCCGTGGAAATGAAAAAGAATACGCAGAAGGTAGATCTGAGCATTTATGAAGGTTCTTTTACAGACCCGTGGTTTGGAGAAGTGACGATTAAAAATCAGGGAAACAAGCTTTTCTTCCAGTCTGTAAACTCTCCGAAACTTGGTGGGCAAATGGCCTTTTATAAGGGGAATACCTTTGTGGCAAAATGGACAGACCGGAGCATGCATGCGGATGCTTTTGTAGTTTTTTCCCTTGATAAGGATGGAAAAGCTTCCGGTATAAAAATGCAGGCCGTTTCTCCTGCAACAGATTTTAGTTACGATTTCCAGGACCTTGATTTTACACGGTCTGTTAAAAAATAAAGCTGATGAGAGCAATTCAAAAACTAAGCCTTTTGCTGGCGCCCTTTGCGCTGCTGATCTTATTTACTTCGATGAATGTCAAACCTAAAAAGATTATTTTTTTTGGGGATTCTATCACCCAGATGGGGGTTGCTCCGGGTGGATATGTAGACCTGATCCGTAAAGCACTGGATCCTTCAAAATATGAAGTGATCGGTGCGGGAATCGGTGGTAACAAGGTGTATGACCTTTATTTGAGGATGGAAGAGGACGTGCTGGTTAAAAAGCCTGACCTGGTGGTGATTTATATCGGCGTGAATGATGTCTGGCACAAACAATCCATGCATACTGGAACGGATTATGATAAGTTTATTTCTTTTTATCAGGCATTGATCAACAAGATAAAGGCGGGAGGTGCAAAGGTGGTTTTATGTACACCAGCAGTGATTGGAGAGCAAAAAAACGGGGCAAATGAGATGGATGCCGATCTGGATAAATATTCCGGCGCAATCAGGGAGCTTGCCGTTAAAAATAAATTACCGCTATGTGACCTTAGGAACTTGTTTAAAACTTACGGGGAGCAACACAATGCAGCCGATCTGGCCAAAGGAATATTAACGACAGATGGCGTACATTTGAACGATAAAGGGAATCAGGCCCTGGCAGCAGCATTACTGCCGCTTGTAAAATAAAAATTAATCTGGCTTAGATCAGGAAGGTCTTAATCAGGGTGATGAGAGAAAGAGAAAATAAAATAACAGATAATGATTAACCACGATACCATCACCAAAATCATGGAAACCGTCCGTATTGAGGAGGTTGTCGGTGATTTTGTGTCTTTAAAAAAACGTGGTACCAGTTTGATTGGGAATTGTCCTTTTCACAATGAGAAAACACCCTCTTTCCACGTTTCTGTGGCCAAAGGGATTTACAAGTGTTTTGGTTGTGGTAAAGGTGGCGATTCGGTCCATTTTATCATGGACCATGAAAAGTATTCCTATCCGGAAGCTTTAAAGTTCCTCGCCCAGAAATACAATATTGAGGTTGAGGAAACGGTGCAGTCGCCCCAGAACATCGAGGCGCAGAATGCAAGGGAAAGTCTTTACATCGTTTCAGAATATGCGGCGAGTTATTTTGCCAATGAAATGTGGGCGGGCGAGCAGGGCCGTGCCATCGGTTTAAGCTATTTTAAAGAGCGGGGCTTCAGGGAAGATATCGTCAAGAAATTCCAGCTGGGCTATTCCCCGGATGTCTGGGATGCCCTGATTCAAAGTGCTGTTGCAGCAGGACATAAAGAAGAATACCTGGAGAAAACAGGCTTGTCGATCAGAAATGATAAAGGCAAACTGTACGACAGGTTCAGAGGGCGGGTAATGTTCCCGATCCATAACTTCACCGGTAGGGTGATTGGTTTTGGCGGCAGGACCCTGAAAACGGATAAAAACGTCCCTAAATACGTTAACTCGCCTGAAAGTGACATCTACCATAAGTCGAATGTGCTTTATGGCTTATATCACGCTAAAAAGGCAATCAGAGATACGGATAACTGTTATCTGGTAGAAGGATATGCGGATGTACTCGCTGTACATCAGGCAGGAATTGAAAATGTGGTGGCCTCTTCGGGTACTTCACTGACGACAGAGCAGATCCGTCTGATCGGCCGTTTCTCTCAGAACGTTACCATTCTTTACGATGGGGATGCTGCGGGAATCAAGGCCTCGCTGCGCGGACTGGACATGATCCTGGAGGAAGGCCTGAACGTTAAAGTGGTGCTGTTTCCGGATGGACATGATCCGGATTCCTATATGCACCATGTGGGTTCAGGGGAGTTCAAAAAATATATAGAGAACAACCGGAAAGATTTTATCCTGTATAAGGCAAGTATCCTGCTGAAAGAAGCGGGTACGGATCCGATCAAAAGGGCAGGCATCATCAGGGATATCGTAGAAAGTATTGCTAAAATTCCGGACGACATAAAAGCCTCCATTTTTATCCGGGAATGCAGTGGTCTGTTGCAGGTAGAAGAAAGGATTTTACTTTCTGAACTCAATAAGATCAGGGTTGCTAAGTTCAAAAAATCAGGTTCCGGCTCACAAGGGCAGGGATCTTCTTCTTTTCAGCAGCAGAACCAGGGGCAAAACCAATACCAGCCTTATCCCGACGGACCTCCTGATAACCTGTTTGAAAATCCGGATTCTGCTTCTGAATTTATTGAAGCGCCGGTTGCGGAAGAAAACGACCTGCTGCAGGAGCAGGAAATTGTCAGGCTTTTACTGGCCTACGGACATGAACTGGTGAGCTGGGACAAGATCGATAACATGTATATCGGCTCCTTTATCATGCAAAACCTGGCAGATGTGAGTTTTCAGGATGACCTTTGCAAAAAGATCATTGATACCTACCGGGATGAAATAGAGAACGGGCATTTGCCGGTGGCGAGTCAGTTTATCAACAATGAAGACCGGAAGATTGCAGAGCTTGCGATTACCCTTTCCACATCACCTTATTCCCTGAGTGAGAACTGGTACAATAAACACAATATCTATGTTCGTGACGAAAGTATCAACCTGAAAGCAACCATTCTTGGCGGATTGTATCACCTGAAAAAAGGGAAGGTGGCCAGGATGTTAATGGACATTGCCAAGGAACTTAAAACAGAAACCGATCCGGTAAATCAGGAAATCCTGATGCAAAGGTTTATCTTTATCAAGGGCGTGGAAAAAGAGATTTCGAAATTCCTGGGAACGGTAATCTTAAAATAAATGGCGCTGCACAACGAGCTCGGAAAGCGTGGTGAGGCGATCGCCAGGGAATATCTGGAAAATGCAGGATACCGCATTTTAAATGTAAACTGGAAATACGCCAGGGCGGAAGTTGACGTTATAGCTGAACAGGATGGAAAGCTGATTTTTGTGGAGGTAAAAACGCGTACTTCTACAGATTACGGACATCCGGAAGATTTTGTAGACCGGAAAAAAGAAAAGCAACTCGAGTTTGCTTCCGCCGCCTACATAGAAATGAAGAACCATCAGGGAGAGGTTCGTTTTGATATTATTGCAATTGTTTTCGAAAATAAAGACCTTTATAAAATTAATCATATTGAAGATGCATTCTGGCCAAGTTAAAAAAATCATTAACCTATCTAAGTTAGTCCTGGCGGTAGTGGTACTATCAGGCATTTCATTGATCATTTCCTGTAAAGACACGGGTTCTTCGGGCTCAAGTGTGGGATTTAAATTCCCGGAACAGGGACAGTCATTTGGCCTGGGCGATGAAGTTAAAATCGCACTGGATGTGCCTGAAGGAAAAAGCATCACCTCGGCTACTTATACCCTGGACGGGAAAGCGGTAGGATCAAAAAATAACGGCGAGCCTGTTGCGGTAAGTACCGCAGGTCTTAGCCTGGGCTATAAGCTGATCACCGCAGTGGTGGAAGCCGATGGGAAGAAAGATACCCTGACGATCAATATCGAATTGAAGTCTTCCGTAAAGCCGGTTCAATACACTTATAAGATCGTAAATACATTTCCACATGATACCTCTGCCTATACACAGGGACTGGAATATCATGGAGGAAAGTTTCTGGAAAGCACCGGGCAGGAGCAGCATTCTACCCTAAGATGGGTGGATGTTAAATCCGGAAAGGTATTACAGCAAACTAAACTTGATGATCAGTATTTTGGAGAAGGTTCGAGCCTGGTCGACAATAAAGTGGTCATGCTGACCTGGCAAAACAGGTTGGGTCTGGTATTCGATGCCAGCTCATTTAAGCAACTTTCCACTTTTCCTTATCAGTCAAGCATGGAAGGATGGGGCTTGTGCTTTGACGGAAAACAACTGATCAAATCTGATGGGACGAATAAAATCTGGTTCCTGAATAAAGACAATTATAAAGAAGAAAGCTCCATAGAGGTTTACAACAACATTGGTCCTGTAGATAAGCTAAATGAACTGGAGTACATAGACGGAAAGATTTACGCGAACGTATACACCAAAAATGTGATCGTGGTGATTGATCCTAAATCCGGGGTAATAGAAAAAGAAATTGACTTTACCGGGCTTTTACCGGCAGGTTTTTACAAGGATGAAGTGGATCAGGCAAACAATGTCCTGAATGGAATTGCCTGGGATAATGCGGGAAAAAGATTGTTTGTGACCGGCAAGAAATGGCCGCATCTGTTTGAAGTAAAAATCAGTTCTAAGCAATAGGATTTTGTAATCAGAATCGTCATACTTTGCTGCACAAGGTATGACGATTTTTTATTTGTTATTTTTTGTCTTCTTTGGGTTCTGCGATCACCCCGTTGAAAGAAATGGCCTGTCTGTTGTTGCTGTTTACATTGAGTACAGCATAACCATTCTCAGATACGCTTAAAGTCATGTTTTGTACCTCTTTTGCATCTTTAGGTGCAATGTTGATGACCCAGCCTCCTTTTTTCTTTTTCGTCGTTTTATAGCTGAATTTTTTAGACTTAAATTTGATACCGGCATCGTCCGGGTTCATAGAGGCGGTATATGCACGCCCGTAATAAGGCAAATAAGCCTCCACACTGTCTTTATTAATCTTCAGTTGGTATTGAGAGCCGGAAAGCTGAATCATGCCTCCTCCGCTTCCATTTTGCATTCTGTTCAATACTGCAGTGACGTCGGCATTTGCCATGGGCATTGCGGAAGTAGCATTGAATACCAGATGTTGATCTGCCACCAGTTTTGCAGTGGTTTCTTTGTCCGTCTGGGCGATTGCCTGTACCGTACTGAAAACAATTAAGAGGGTGAATAATTTTTTAAATGTTTTCATGTTTGTGTATTTTATTGTATTAGAACAAAATAGCGCTTAAAAGGTTTAATTCCAAGCGCTATTTTCGGTGTGGATTTTATCTCCAGCTCTTATACTGATTGATCAGACCGTTGGTTGATCCGTCATGTGTTGATACCTCTTTATCGTCGTCCAGTTCAGGAAGGATACTTTTGGCCAGTTGCTTGCCCAGTTCCACGCCCCATTGGTCGAAACTAAAGATGTTCCAGATGATGCCCTGAACAAAGATTTTATGTTCATATATTGCAATCAGGCTTCCCAGACTGAAAGGCGTTACTTTTTTCAGGAGAATAGAATTGGTTGGCCTGTTTCCTTCAAATACTTTGAATGGAGCCAGTTTTTCAATTTCTTCTGCAGTTTTGCCTTCTTTTTTAAGCTCTTCGGTTACCTGTTCTTTGGTTTTTCCGTTCATCAGCGCTTCTGTTTGTGCAAAGAAGTTAGACAGCAGGATCGGATGGTGGTTCCCCAATGGGTTTAAGCTTTGTGCCGGAGCGATAAAATCGCAAGGGATTAAGCGTGTTCCCTGGTGAATCAGCTGATAAAAAGCATGTTGTCCGTTTGTTCCCGGCTCTCCCCAGATGATCGGGCCTGTTTCATAGGTCACGTCATTTCCGTTACGGTCTACATGTTTTCCGTTGCTCTCCATATCTCCCTGTTGGAAATAGGCCGCAAAACGGTGCATGTACTGATCATAAGGCAGGATTGCCTGAGTTTCTGCATCAAAGAAATTGATGTACCAGATACCGATTAAGGCAAGGATCACGGGAATGTTGATTTCGAATTCTGCATTTTCAAAGTGCTCGTCGGCGGCATGTGCACCTGCAAGTAATTGTTTAAAGTTGTCGTAACCAATGCTCAGGGCAATAGGAAGTCCGATGGCACTCCACAGGGAGTATCTTCCACCTACCCAGTCCCAGAATTCGAACATGTTCTCGGTATCGATACCAAAGGCGGCAACATCTTTTGCATTGGTAGAAAGTGCGGCAAAATGTTTGGCTACGTCTGCCTGTTTTGCACCGCTATTCAGGAACCAATCCTTTGCGCTGTTGGCATTGGTCATGGTTTCCTGGGTAGTGAATGTTTTGGAAGCAATCAGGAACAAGGTCGTTTCCGGATCTACATTTTTTAAGGTTTCTGCAATATGTGTTCCGTCGATATTAGAGACGAAATGCATGTTCAAATGATTTTTATAGGCTTTTAGGGCTTCGGTGACCATTACGGGACCTAAATCAGAACCGCCGATACCAATATTGACTACGTCGGTGATGGCTTTTCCGGTATAACCTTTCCATGCTCCGGAAATGATCTCTGCACTGAATTTTTCCATTTTTGCCAGGACACGGTTTACTTCGTCCATAACATTTTTACCATCAACGAGCACCGGATCGTTGCCCTGGTTCCGTAAAGCGGTATGTAATACCTGTCTGCCTTCGGTCTGATTGATCTTATCACCATCAAACATGGCTTTAATCGCTTCATCCAGTTTACATTCCCTCGCCAGCTGAATCAATAAAGCCATTGTGGTGTCGTTAATCCTGTTTTTTGAATAGTCAACAAGGATGTCTTCAAAGAGCAGTGAGAATTTCTCAAAACGGGTTTCATCTTCGGCAAAAAGATCTTTCAGACTTTTCTCATTGATGTCAATAAAATGATCGGTAAGGTACTTGTAGGCCTCAGTTTCTGTAAAGTTTATCGTTGGTAGCATCATATTCGTGTTTTTGTAAATGTAGGGGTTTATTTTATTTGCTGAAATGTCATTAATAATATTTATCAATGGAAATGAATCTCCATTGATAATCTTATATTTAACGTAAAAATGATATTTATGAGAAGATTTTACTTTGTGTTGTTGGTCATGATTTCGTCAAACGTTCTCGCTCAGAAAGGCAGTTTGAGAATGGAGGTTTCAAAAAAAGCGTTAAGCATTGAAAAAAAGGTGATCGATTGGCGCCGGGACCTTCATGAGCATCCTGAATTGGGAAACGGCGAGGTCAGAACAGCAGGCATTGTAGCGAAACACCTGGAATCTCTGGGCATCGAGGTGCAGACAGGGGTTGCGAAAACAGGTGTAGTCGGGATCTTAAAAGGAGGTAAGCCCGGTCCGGTTGTTGCATTACGGGCGGATATGGATGGGCTTCCGGTAACAGAGCGGGGGAACCTGCCTTTTGCCTCTAAAGTAAGAACAACGTATAACGGACAGGAAGTAGGGGTGATGCATGCCTGCGGTCATGATACGCATGTGGCCATTTTAATGGGGGTGGCAGAGGTGCTGGCTTCAATTAGAAAAGACATTCCGGGAACGGTTAAATTTATATTTCAGCCGGCAGAAGAAGGGGCTCCGCATGGAGAAGAGGGAGGTGCAGAGCTGATGGTAAAAGAAGGAGTTTTGGAAAACCCTAAGGTGGAGGTCATTTTTGGCTTGCACATCAATTCACAGACGCCGGTTGGCGACATTACTTATCGTCCGGGCGGTGTAATGGCAGCGGTAAACGACCTGAAAATTACGGTTACGGGCAGACAGGCACATGGTGCCTATCCATGGAGCAGTGTAGATCCCGTAGTGATTTCTGCACAAATTGTGAATAACCTGCAAACTATTGTGAGTAGAAACCTGAATGTCACGGAAAATCCGGGGGTGGTTACTATTGGCGCCATCAATGGTGGAGTAAGGTCTAACATTATCCCAGAAAAGGTAGAAATGCTCGGCACCATTCGTAATTTTACGAAGGAAGATGAAGCCATGTTTATTGAAAGGGTAAAGACGATTGCCACGAAAACGGCAGAATCGGGTGGAGGAACAGCAGAGGTGAAAATTCCTTACAGCAATCATTATCCGGTGACTTTCAATGATATTCCTTTAACCGAGAAAATGCTGCCCAGCCTGAAGGCTACTGCCGGTGCTGATCATGTGAAACTAAAACCTCCGGTTACGGGTGCGGAAGATTTCTCCTTTTATCAGGAGAAAGTACCGGGTTTGTTTATTTTTCTCGGTGGGATGCCAAAGGGAGGAGATCCGTTGAAAGCACCTTCACACCATACGCCTGATTTCTTTATCGATGAAAGTGGCTTTACCCTGGGAGTGAATGCCCTTAGTAATCTGGCACTTGATTATATGAACTTAAAGAAATAACAACATGTTTTTGATTTTGGCATCATTTTATTTGATTATATTTAATTAAAGAAAAATTACGTCACCTAGAAAAACAACAACCATGTTAGAAAATTTAAATGAATTGGTAAAAGAAAGTACTCAGGAAGCGATTGTCAACAATAGTGCAATCCCTAATGAGCAGAACGAAGCCGCTATTCAGGCCGCTTCTGGTTCTATCTTTGATTCACTAAAGCAACAGTTATCATCAGGAAATATTGGTGGTCTTGTGGATGCTTTTAAAGGTGGAAACGTAGAAGGAAGTGCTGTGGTACAGGATGCTTCGTCGGGATTTGTAGACAAACTTGCGGGAATGGGAATTAATCTGGACTCTGCCAAAGCAATTGCAGCGTCTGTAATTCCTGGAATTGTCAGTAAATTCATCAATAAGACGAATGATCCTAACGATAGCTCTTTCAACATTCAGGATGTGCTGACCAAGATCTCCGGGGATGATGGTAAGTTTCAGTTGTCGGATTTAACAGATCTGTTCGGCGGAAATAAAGGAGGAGCCCCAGGGGAAGCGAAAGAAGGCGAAGGAGGAATTGTAGACAAGCTAAAAGGACTTTTTAATTAATATTTCTGTTATTTTTTAAAGGCTATTTAAACATTGTTTAAATAGCCTTTTGTATTTTATATATTTGTGATTATGACTAAAGAACAAATACAGGATTTAAGGGACAGAGTAGCGTCGCTGAGGAGGCATCTTTGACGTCGAAACACGTTTAGAGGAAATTTATATAGAGCAGGAACTTACCCTGCAAACTGATTTCTGGGATGATCCCAAAAAAGCGGAAAAACATCTTGCAGGAATCAATTCAAAAAAGGTCTGGACCGATGCTTGGCAGGCGGTCAGTAATGAACTGGAGGACACGGAAGTCCTTTTTGATTTTTTACAGGCAGGTGATGCCACTGCAGAAGAGATGCAGGAGCAATACAACAAGTGTTTGCTGATGGTCGAAGAGCTGGAGTTAAAAAACATGCTGAGCAGTAAAGAAGACCAGTTGCAGGCAGTGATGCAAATTACAGCAGGTGCAGGTGGTACGGAGAGCTGCGACTGGGCAGCAATGCTCATGCGGATGTACATCATGTGGGGAGAAAAGAACGGCTATAAGGTTACCGAACAGGATTCTCAGGAAGGGGAGGTGACGGGAATTAAATCCGTGACCCTTCAGTTTGCAGGTGATTTTTCTTATGGTTACCTGAAAGGAGAAAACGGGGTACACCGGCTGGTGCGGATTTCACCGTTTGATTCCAATGCGAGGCGTCATACTTCTTTTGCTTCTGTGTACGTTTATCCTTTGGTGGATGATACGATAGAGATTGAAGTGAAAGATTCTGAAATTGAGTTTGAGACTTTCCGCTCCGGTGGTGCTGGTGGACAAAATGTGAATAAAGTGGAGACTGCCGTAAGGTTGTACCACAAACCATCAGGTATTGTGATCAAAAACCAGGAGTCGCGCTCTCAGTTGCAAAACAAAGAGAATGCGCTACGCTTATTGAAGTCGCAGTTGTATGAAGCGGAAATGCGCAAGCGTATGGAAGCAACGGCAGCGATTGAAGGGTCCAAGAAGAAGATCGAATGGGGTTCACAAATCAGGAACTATGTGTTGCATCCTTATAAGCTGGTGAAAGATTTACGGACCAATTATGAGACCTCTAATGCACAGGGTGTACTGGACGGGGAGCTAAACGAATTTTTGAAAGCATATTTAATGGAATTCTAAAGATGAAATACCTTATTGTACTATTCATGGCAAGTTTTATTTCAGTAGCTGGCCTTCGGGCACAGGAAAATGTACTTTTATATCCCGGAGCAATTCCGGGATCAAAACCAACACCTGTTGATTTTAAAGAGGTCATTGAACATGGGAAAGACGGAATCCTGAGGGTCAGTAAGGTTTCTCAGCCTACCTTAAGTGTGTTTTTACCCGCAAAGGAAAAAGCAACAGGGGCAGCGGTGATCATTTGTCCGGGGGGAGGTTACGGAATTCTCGCCATCGGACATGAAGGTTATGGTGTGGCAAAGAAATTTAATGAAATTGGTGTAGCCGCTTTTGTTCTTAAATACCGCCTGCCGGATAATGCCATTATGCAGGATAAATCATTTGGTCCTTTACAGGATGCGCAGCAGGCGATTTATGAGCTGAGAAAAAATGCTTTGAAGTGGAACATTAATCCCGATAAAATCGGGGTTATGGGATTTTCTGCCGGTGGACACCTTGCGGCAAGTCTGACAGTTCATTATGGGGATGTTAAAATAGAGAATAAAGAAAAACTGGACCTTCGCCCAAACTTTTCCGTACTGATCTATCCGGTTATCTCTTTCAGGGAATCACCGCATACCGGTTCTGCAAAGAACCTGGCGGGACCAAATGCAACGGAAGCGCAGAAAGATTATTTCTCCAATGAGAGATATGTGAATGCCCAAACGCCGGTTACTTTTTTAGTGCATGCCAACGATGACCAAACCGTTCCTGTGGAAAACAGTGTTGTTTTTAACCAGGCATTGGTAAAAGCAGGGGTTAAATCTGAAATGCACCTTTACCAGGGCGGCGGACATGGTTTTGGTTTAAATAATAAAACCACCGCTGATCAGTGGTTCGATCGTCTTGTCAACTGGATGAAAGCCAATAAAATTATTTAAAGATCGGTATTGGTCAGGATGTCCTGTAATTCCTTCAGCTCTTCTACTTTTTCTTTGGAACCCAGGTTCTCGTAAGCAGAGATCAGATTTCTGATGATTCTTCTGATGATCTCTACATTGCTGCAGGGTGCATAAAAGCCGGGCAGGGGATCCAGGTTTAATTGCCGGAGGAACTGATCAACATCGTGTTTACCGAAGATGGCACCTTTATTAAAGGCATTGATGTAAAAGAGGACGCCAAATTCATGTTCTTCTCTTTTACTTTCATCAATATAGCCCAATATGAAATGCTGCGGGAGATTGACCCCATAAACCGGAATGTCCAGTTTTTGGGCGATGGTGGAATAAATGATGGCCAGGGAAATCTGGTTTCCTTTTTTACTTTCCAGGACCTGATTGATATAGGAATTTTGCGGGTCATGGTGGTTTTTAGTGTTTCCGCTAAAACCGTATACATTATAAAAGATATGGTTGATGAGTTTGATCTTTTCAATTGAACTCATTTCATATTGCAGGCCCATCCAGATTTCTCTTTTGATTTCTTCAATCTGCAGGATGATTTTTTGTTCGTCAAGATCCGGGTATTGGTACCTGTTGACCACTAAAGCGCCCTGAAGAAGGTCGAATGCCCCGCTTTGGTACCAAAGGTTCAGGTCTTCCTTTACACTTGAAAACTGGATCTTGTGGACAATATTTTCAATTCTTTCCTGAAGCAGGGAATCCAGTGATTGTTCCCATGCATTTTCTAAAAAATGGACAACTTCTGCACCATACTCCAGCAGGCGTTTTTCAATGTGCTCGTAGATCTCCGGATCGGGATCATCAAGCAATTTGACCAATGCACTTATTTCTTTACTATTTTCCATTAAACATGCAACTTAGAATCTTATGATTGCTTATTTTTGTAGCTATGGTTTTCAATTTCATCAGTGACTATCTGAAGCATCGCTTTACCTCTAAAAGCAGACATGGCACCCACTCCCCCTTCGTATATAAGCTTACGGATGAGGTAATTTACGATTTTAACGCTAAAAGTGACTATAAAAGCATAGAGGCACAAAGAAAAAAACTTTTCAATGACGATTCTTTAATCCAGGTAACTGATCTGGGAGCCGGTTCTCATCTGAATAAGAACAGGACAAAAAAGGTAAAACAGATTGCCAAGAATGCTTTAAAGAATCCAAGACTGGCACAGCTGATCTATCGTTTGGCAAAGAATAACCAACCTAAAAGCATTATTGAACTTGGTACCTGTTTGGGGATTACCAGTGCTTATCTTTCTAGGGCTTGTCCGGAGGCAGATGTGATTACGATTGAAGGATGTCCGGAGACTGCTAAAGTTGCTTATCGCAATTTTCAGGAACTGGAACTGGACAATGTAGAGCTGCGGGTAGGAAATTTTGATACCTTACTGCCTGCTCTGATTGAGCAGGAGCCAAAACTGGACTTTGTTTATATTGACGGAAACCATAGAAAAGAAGCCACCATTAATTACTTTAACTGGTGTTTACCTAAAGTGCATGAAGGCTCCCTGTTGATTTTTGATGATATCTATTGGAGTGAAGGGATGAAAGAAGCCTGGGAAGAAATCAAGCGTCATCCTGAAGTAACGGTTACGGTAGATCTTTTCTGGATCGGATTGGTTTACTTCAAAAAAGGACAGGCTAAAGAGCATTTTAAAATTAAGTTTTAAAATGCTTCCGCCAGGGTAATGTAAAATCCGCTCTGGCGTTTTTCATTTGTTCTCTTCTCACCAACGGCATAGTCCATGCGGACACTCAGTCCTTTTTCAGGATCGAAGAAATACCTTCCTCCGGCACCAAAAGACGGTTTAAAACTTTTCATGGAAAAATCACCATTGTCAAAAACCTGTCCGGTTCCGGCAAATACTACCGCTCCGAAACGGTTGTTGTAACGGTAGCGCAATTCTGCCTGTCCTGCGAGCAGGTTTCGTTCCCGGTAGCGTCCGGTATAATAGCCCCTCATCATCTCGTCGTTGCCCATCTGTGGTAAGAGGTAGAACGGCGTGTTCTTTCCCTGTACAGTATGGAAGAGGGCGTTTACCCCGAGGACGAATTTTTTAGAGAGCGACCAGAAATTACGGACATTTGCTTTAATTACACTTCCTGTAAAACTTTCTCCGCCCCAGAGGTCCGGTGCGTATTGGTAAGTGACCCGGCCCAAAAATCCTTTAGTCGGATAATTGTTGGAGTTTCTGGTGTCGTAGCTTTGAGAGATTCCTATATATGCTACATTGCCGCCACTTTTATGAATCAGGCTCTGGTCGGTGGTAAATATTCCTCCCGACACTTCATCTTTATAATTATAGTTTTCATAGCCGATAGACAAACCGGTATAAGCATGAGGTAACAATCTTTTCTCGGCCTCGAACATTATTCTCGATTGTCTTTGTACCAGGCGGTCCAGATCGGCTTCCCTGGTTTCGTTGCCCAGGCCATAGAAATTAAAAGGCATTCTTTTAAACCTGAATTCAGAGATGAGATGGTAATCATTGCCTTTGGTCCAGATGTCGCTCTTTAAGGAGAAGTTGTATTGACCTTTGGTAGATATGGTTGCTACACCGGAAAAGTTGGAACTGCGGTTGGTACTGTCTTTTCTGTCTACATAAGTAGAGTAGAGTGCTCCCAGTCCGAATTCCGCTCCGATTTCCTGGGAATAGCGAAATATAGGAACGGGCATGAAGCTCGCCCTGCGGGAGCTGTCTGTTTTATCTGATAAATATCTTTTGATAAATTTCTTTTGCGCTGATACGTCTGCGGCGGTAATAATAAGTATAGTGATGCAAAGCGAAATTTTCTTCATTGGCCTAAAATAGTATAAAGATTTAATTATCCTGTTATCCGCGATCCCTTAGCAAGATTGAGGCCAGTTATTCCTAACGGATTTATTTTTAAAGAATTGTTTTTAGCGCAAAGATTCTTTTTGGTAACAGTTCGGTTGTTATCATTAGTCCTTTACGATTATTTGCCTATTTTTGCGGCAACAACAAAATTTAATCAAAGATGAGTACAACAAGAGGACCTATCTCGCAATTCATGGAGAAACATTATCTCCATTTTAATGCGGCAGCTATGATGGATGCGGCTAAAGGATACGAAACACATTTAGATGAAGGTGGTAAGATGATGATTACCCTTGCAGGTGCGATGAGTACTGCAGAGCTGGGAATCTCCTTAGCCGAAATGATCCGTCAGGATAAAGTTTCGATCATTTCCTGTACCGGTGCCAACCTGGAGGAAGATATCATGAACCTTGTTGCGCATTCACATTATAAAAGAGTACCTAATTACCGTGACCTGAGCCCTCAGGACGAGTGGGATCTTTTGGAAAACCATTACAACAGGGTTACAGATACCTGTATTCCTGAAGAAGAAGCTTTCCGCAGGTTGCAAAAGCACATTCATAAAATCTGGACAGACGCAGAAAAAGCAGGTGAGCGTTATTTCCCGCATGAGTTTATGTACAAGATGTTATTGAGTGGAGATTTAGAGCAATACTATGAGATTGATCCTAAAAATTCATGGATGCTTGCAGCGGCAGAGAAAAATCTTCCGATCGTTGTACCAGGATGGGAAGATTCTACGATGGGTAATATCTTCGCATCTTACGTGATGAAATCTGAATTGACGGCAACGACAATGAAAGGTGGAATTGAGTATATGGGATACCTTGCAGACTGGTATATTAAAAACAGTTCAGGTAAAGGAATTGGTTTCTTCCAGATTGGTGGAGGTATTGCCGGTGACTTCCCGATTTGTGTAGTGCCGATGCTTTATCAGGATATGGAAATGGAGAATATTCCGTTCTGGAGCTATTTCTGCCAGATCTCAGATTCTACTACTTCTTACGGTTCTTATTCCGGTGCTGTGCCTAATGAAAAAATTACCTGGGGGAAACTGGATATCAATACGCCTAAGTTCATCGTTGAATCAGATGCAACAATCGTTGCTCCACTGATCTTTTCATGGATATTAAAAATGTAAATTGAATTTACAAATATTGCCAATTTGAGGTTGGCTGTCGGGAATCAGCAATTTTTTAAAAATTGCTGATTTTCCTCGTTTAAAGCCCCAAAAACGAACTATTTAGATTGATTATAAATTGTATTTACTGTCATTTATTTGTCATTGGTAAGTTAATAAATTTTACTTTTGTGGACGTTTTGGTGAAGAACCTAAGTTCGAACATCAAATGCGGTTTACAAGTTTTTTAAAAAATAGCATAAAATACTCATTATGAGGGATATCTCATTGATCATTAGAAGAGTTTGGAAGTCAACAGTCATGTTAACGGCCCTATCTGTTTTAATCGTTTCTGCAACACAAGCGCAAGATGTAGTGGAGGGAAGAAAAATATTTAAAGATAAATGTTCTTCTTGTCACCAATTAGACCGTAACAGTACAGGTCCGGCTTTAACTGCTAAAGTTAACGAGCTGGATGAAGCATTTACCATCAAGTGGGTTAGGAACTGGAAGGCTTTAGTTGATGCTGGTGATAAGCAGGCGATCGAAGCATCTAAGTTTTCTCCGTCGGAGATGACTACGTTCCCTCAGTTGACGGACGACCAGATTAAAAATGTAATTGCGTATGCAAAAGCAGGCGAGCCTAAGAAAGAAGCAGCAGCTGGTGCTGGTGTTGAAGCTGCGTCAACAGGCGTGTCTGATTTCTCTATCGCCGGTATCGTTGCTATTATATTAATATCGATCGCGGTATTGGTAATACTAGGACGTGCCATTAAAATGTTAGAGCGTTTGATTCTGCAGAGACAAGGTGTTGTACTTGCCGAAGAAGAAAACGTATCTCTTGCAACAGGCGTTCGCAGGTTATTCAAAAACAAGAAGTTTGTATTCTTCTTCATTCTATGTTTGGTAGTGAGCTTAGGTTCATTCGGCTGGATGGGCATGTGGAATACAGGTGTACACACTGGTTATCAACCGGTACAACCGATTAAATTCTCTCACGAATTGCACGCTGGTACAAATAAGATTGATTGTCAGTATTGCCATGCGGGAGCATTTAAATCTAAAAATTCAACGATCCCATCTGTGAACGTTTGTATGAACTGTCACAAATCGGTTCAGGCAACTGAAAAATACAACGGTGAGATTTCTCCTGAGATTCAGAAGATCTATACTGCTATCGGTTATGATCCTGCAACCTTGACTTATGACAAGACTAAGGAAAAACCAGTAGAGTGGGTACGTGTACACAACCTTCCTGACTTTGCTTATTTCAACCACTCTCAACACGTAGTAGTAGGTGAGCAGGCGATCAGAAAAGAAAAAGGTTTAAAACCTAACGAGCCGGTATGTTTCGCATGTCATGGTCCGGTTGATACGATGGAAGAAATCTATCAGTTCTCTCCGCTAACGATGAAATGGTGTATCAATTGCCATAAAGACGCTGAGGTTTCAGGTAAAGACAATGCTTTCTATACGAAAGTGATTGAAGCCCATGAGAAAATCAAGAAAGGTGAGAAAATCACACCAGCATTATTGGGTGGTTTAGAGTGTGGTAAGTGCCACTATTAATTAGTAGAGTTTAATAAAAGAACGTTCGATAAACAGTAATATAGCTTAAATGGAAAGCAATAAAAAATACTGGAAAGGCTTAGAGGAGTATAAAAACACTCCCGATTTTGTTGAAAACAACAAAAACGAATTTGCTGAGCCCCTTCCAATAGAAGATGTTTTAAATGAAGCAGGGTTGAGTACGGTAACCCCGCGCCGTGACTTTTTAAAAGCTTTAGGCTTCGGCCTGGGAGCGGTAACGCTTGCAGCTTGTCAATCAGCTCCGGTTCATAAATCAATTCCTTATGTCATTAAACCTGAGGAGGTAGTTCCGGGTATCCCTAACTACTATGTTTCAAGTTTCAATGGTCAGAGTATTTTGGTGAAGACCAGAGAGGGACGTCCTATTAAAATTGATGCCAATCCAAATGCAGGAGAATTCAACTGCGGTACGGATTCACAGGCACAAGCTTCGGTTTTAGACCTTTATGATGTTTCTAAATTACAGGGTCCTGCCTTGAAGGTGGGCAATAATTTAGATGAGAAAGCAACATGGGCTAGAATTGATGAGTTTGTAAAAGGAGAGTTAAACAAGGCTCAGGCTTCAGGAAAGAAAATCCGCGTGGTTTCCTCAACTGTAAACAGTCCTTCTACAAAAAATGTAATTGCTGATTTTGCTGCTGCTTATCCTAACACCAAGCATGTACAATATGATGCAGTTTCTTATACCGGTATCATCAAGGCGAATGAGAATAGCTTTGGTAAAGCGGTAGTTCCTAAATACAGATTCGATAAAGCTGACCTGATCGTAAGTTTCGGTGCAGACTTTTTAGGAACCTGGATCAGCGGTGAAGAATTTACTGCCCAGTACATTGCGAACAGAAATCACAAGTCATTAAAGGCTGGTAAAATGTCACGTCACTTCCAGTTTGAAGCTGGTATGAGTTTGACAGGTACTAACGCAGATACGCGTGTTCCTGTTAAATTATCAGAAGAGGGACCTGCATTAATTACCTTATATAATACCATTACCGGAAATAACTTAGCTGGTGGCGCTTTGCCTAATAACGTAACTGCTGATAAAGCAATTAAGTTGGTAGCGAAAGAGCTGGCTCAGAATAAAGGAAAAGCATTAGTTGTTTCAGGATCAAATGATGTATCTACCCAGATTCTGGTAAATGCAATCAACTCTGCGATTGGTAGCTACGGCACAACAATCGATTTAGACAATCCTTGCAAACGTTACGCAGGTAACGATGCAGAGTTTGCAGAGTTCATCAATGAAATGAGCAGGGGAGAAGTTGCAGCAGTATTCTTCTTAGATACCAACCCTGGTTATGACGTGGCAAATGCAAAAGCATTCGCTGATGGTTTAGCGAAAGTAGCTTTAAAAGTATCTTTCTCTGACCGTAAAGATGAGACTTCCACACTGTGTGATGTTATCGCGGTTAACCATAACTATTTAGAGTCATGGGGTGATGCGAACGCTTATGAAGGGTCTTACTCTATCGTACAGCCGACGATCAATCCGGTATTCAATACCCGTCAGGCAGAAGAGAGCTTATTGATCTGGTCTGATAACGCGGTTAAAGATTACTATCAATATGTACGCAACAACTGGGAAAAAAGTATCCTTCCATTATTTGGAAAGAACTGGAAAGATGTGTTGCAAACAGGTGTATTTACAGTTGCAGAGAAAGCAGCAGGAGCATATAACTTCAGCTTGTCATTAGCAGCGGTAATTCCTGTCATTTTAAATAACAGCAAATCTTTAGCAAAAGACATCGAGTTACAGGTTTACGAAAGTGTACCGATGCGTGATGGTAAACATGCAAACAACGCATTTTTACAGGAATTGCCTGATCCGGTTTCGAAAGTAACCTGGGACAATTACATTGCTATCGCACCTAAGTTCGCTGAGAAATTAGGTTATAAAGAATTCGATATTGTATCTGTGAAAGCAGCGAACGGTTATACTGTTGACTTACCTGTGTTGATTCAACCGGGACAAGCTCAGGGAACTGCTTCCATCGCTTTAGGATATGGACGTACCAAAGTTGGTAAAGCAGGAAATAACGTTGGTCAAAACGCCTTCCCTTTTGTAAGCTTTAGCAATGGTACCTCTAAATATGCTACAACGGTTCAGTTAACTGGTACCGGTCGCAGAGAAGAATTGGCGCAAACACAAACACACCACTCTTTCGAAGGTAGAAATATCATTCGTGAAGCTACGTTTGCGGAATACAAAAAGAATCCTGCAGCTGGTTCAGGTAATGACCATGCCAAGCATAAAACCTACGATATGTGGGACAAATATGAGAAACCAGGTAACAACTGGGTTATGGCGATCGATTTGAACGCTTGTACTGGTTGCGGTTCTTGTATCGTTGCATGTAACGTAGAGAATAACATTCCTGTTGTAGGTAAGGAAGAGGTTCGTAAGCGCAGAGAAATGCACTGGATCCGTATCGACCGTTACTACAGCTTTAATGTAGAGGGCGAAGCTCATGGTGAGAAAGCGGCACATGGCGCACATGGAAATGGCATCAATGCGGTAACTAAGGAGAAAGAAATTGCTCATTTAGACAACCTTGATAACGTATCTGTAGTTCATCAGCCAATGCTTTGTCAGCATTGCGATCACGCACCTTGCGAAACAGTTTGTCCGGTATTGGCAACAGTACACTCATCTGATGGTTTGAACCATATGGCTTATAACCGTTGTGTAGGTACCCGTTACTGCGCGAATAACTGTCCGTACAAAGTACGTCGTTTCAACTGGTTTAATTACTGGAATGATTCACGTTTCGATAACTACCTGAACAACGAATTTACTCAGCTGGTACTTAACCCTGATGTAACGACCCGTTCAAGAGGGGTAATGGAGAAATGTTCGATGTGTATCCAACGTATCCAGGGCGGTAAATTAAAAGCTAAAATTGAGAAACGTCCATTAAAAGACGGAGATATCAAAATGGCTTGTCAGGAAGCATGTTCTGCAAATGCCATCATTTTTGGTGATGCCAATGATCCTGAATCCGAAGTATCTAAAGCATTACGTAGTGAGCGTATTTACTATGTTTTGGAAGAGATCAACGTACAGCCGGGTATAGGTTATATGACAAAAATTAGAAACACAGATACAACAGTACAAGCGTAAGCTGATATTAAAGAAAATAAATTATGTCAGGACATAAGGAATCAATATTAAGAGAACCATTAATCACCGGCAATGATATCACGTATGCAAAAATTACGAATGATATCTTAATGCCAGTTGAGAATAAGCCTAATAAGGCATGGTGGATAGGATTTATACTAGCACTTTGCGGAGCCACACTTTGGTTGGTTTCTGTAGGGTATACCTTCTGGTTTGGTATCGGTGCTTGGGGATTAAATAAGACAGTAGGATGGGCATGGGACATCACCGGATTCGTTTGGTGGGTAGGTATTGGTCACGCCGGAACACTAATCTCAGCGGTACTGTTACTCTTCCGCCAGAACTGGAGGAACTCCATTAACCGTTCAGCGGAGGCGATGACGATCTTCGCCGTAATCTGTGCGGCCACGTATGTAGTATCCCACATGGGTAGACCATGGCTGGCTTACTGGGTACTTCCATTGCCAAATCAATTCGGATCATTATGGGTTAACTTTAACTCACCGTTAGTTTGGGATATGTTTGCGATCTCTACTTACTTCTCGGTATCACTATTGTTCTGGTATACAGGTTTACTACCTGATATCGCGACGATCCGTGACCGTGCAACAGGTGTGAGACGTAAAATCTATTCTATCTTCTCTTTCGGATGGTCTGGTAACGTAAAAACATGGCAACGTTTTGAGGCAGTGTCCTTAATCCTTGCCGGTATCTCTACACCACTGGTACTTTCGGTACACACGATTGTATCCATGGACTTTGCAACCTCGGTAATTCCGGGATGGCATACCACGATCTTCCCTCCATACTTCGTAGCAGGGGCGATCTTCTCCGGATTTGCGATGGTGTTAACCTTATTATTGGTTGCACGTAAAGTATTAGGTCTGGAAAACTACATCACTATGTTCCACATTGAATCGATGAATAAGATCATCATTCTAACAGGATCTATCGTAGGTGTGGCTTATATCACCGAGTTTTTCATTGCCTGGTACTCAGGTTCAGAATACGAGCAATACGCTTTCATTAACCGTTCAACCGGTCCATACTGGTGGGCATACTGGATGATGATGACGTGTAACGTAATCTCTCCTCAGTTGCTTTGGTTCAAAAAGATCCGTACCAACATTCCTGCAACCTGGATTCTGTCTATCGTTGTGAACATCGGTATGTGGTTCGAACGTTTCGTAATTATCGTAACTTCATTACACCGTGATTATATCCCTTCAAGCTGGGCGATGTTCTATCCGACATGGGTAGACGTGGGTGTCTTTGTAGGATCAATCGGAGTGTTCTTTACTTTGTTCCTTTTATTCTTAAGGGTATTGCCTTCAATCGCTATTGCTGAGGTGAAACTATTACTGAAGAGTGCGAGTGAGCAATCTAAAATGGAGCAGATTAAAGAAGGTCATTTAGATAAGGAGCAAGTTGCGGAATACGTAGAGTCTCTGGAGAAATTTGATAGTGTTAAACAAGAAGAATACGCAAAAATATAACAATGAGTAATATCAAATATATTTTAGGCAGTTTTGGTGATCCTGACGAAATGATGCACGGCATCGAAAAGTTACAGGAAAATAACATTAAGATACATGATGTTTATACGCCAATGCCTATTCACGGCATCGAAGCTAAATTAGGGGTCAAAAGATCCAGGTTAGATATTCTCGCTTTCTTTTGCGGGATTACAGGAACTATGTCTGCATTTGCACTGATCTACTTAACCTCGGTGGTAGACTGGAAACATAATATTGGTGGTAAACCAGCTTTAGCACTTCCGGATTTTATTCCGATTATGTTTGAGGTGACGATCCTTTTCTGTGCATTCAGTTTGGTAGGTGCTTATTACGCTTCTACACATTTATTCCCTGGAAGAGCACCAAGAGTGATGGACTTAAGGGCAACAGACGACAGATTTATTATCGCTATTGATGCAAAAGAAAACGCGGAACATAGTAAGATAGATGGTTTATTAAAAGATGCAGGTGCTTTAGAAATTAAGCACAATGAAAGGAAGTACATTAGCTATGAATAAGAATAAAGTAGTTTTAGCCTCATTTTGTATTCTTGCCAGTGCTGTAATATTTTCAGCATGTAAGGATAAGCAGAGTACAGGTTTAGAATATGCAAGGAACATGTATGATCCGATTGCCTATAACCCGGATCAGCCAAACAAAAACTTTAAGAACGGAGCAACGGCACAAACGCCACCTGCTCATACCGCTCCTGTAGGATTCGATAAATATGATTATCCGAATACGAAGGAAGGTTATGAAGCCGCAGGTGCAGCTTTGGTGAATCCCGTTCCGGCTACAGAGCAAAACCTGATTTCAGGAAAGCATTACTTCACGGTATTTTGTGCTCCATGTCATGGAGAAAAAGGCGACGGACAAGGTCACCTGGTAAAAATTGAGAAGATCAGTGGTATTCCTTCTTACCATGGTGATGCGACTTCCTCACGTGGTGGTAACATGAAAGACCTGAGCGCAGGAAAAATTTACCATACCATTATGTATGGTCTAAACAACATGGGTTCACATGCTTCACAACTGTCTCCTGAAGAGAGATGGAAAGTCGTGATGTATGTTCAACAATTACAAAAAATACAATAGAAAAGCACAAATAAATGGGAACTCACAATTATAATTTAACTGAGCAGTTTGAGTTTACAGGTAAAGCAAAGACCTTAAGCATTGTTGCTATTGCCATTGGGGTATTAGCTATAGGTTATGGCTTTACGGCTAAGGAGCTTCATGAGCGTACTTTTGCCAACCTGTTACTGATGGCTTATTACTTCGCATGTGTTTGCATGTCAGGTGCATTCTTTCTTGCTGTTCAATTTGTAGCACAGGCAGGATGGTCTGCTTCTATACTACGTGTACCTCAGGCTATGGCCAAAACATTACCTATTGCGGTGGTTATTCTAATCGCGGTAATGGCTTTAGGTTTGTATACACACAACTTATATCATCACTGGAATGCTCCGGGTTTAACGGATGTAAACAGTCCTAACTATGATAAATTAATCGACGGTAAGTCGGCTTTCCTTAACGTACCTTTCTTTATGGCACGTCAGGTGATCTTCTTAGGTGTTTATTGCATCTTTGCGGTACTTCTTGCGAAGTTATCGACAAATGAAGATTTACAGGGAGGATTAAACTCTTACAGAAAAAGCTTTAAATACTCTTGTATATTTTTAGTAATCTACGGTTTCACTACACCAATCTTTGCTTTTGATACGATCATGTCATTAGAGGCACACTGGTTCTCTACGATGTTCGGCTGGTATAACTTCGCCGCGATGTGGGTAAGCAGTTTGGCAACGATTGCCATCATCATTATCCTGTTGAGAAAAGCAGGCTACATGAGCTGGGTGAACAATAGTCACTTACACAACCTTGGACAGTTTATCTTCGGTTTCTCTATTTTCTGGACTTATGTATGGTTTGCTCAGTTTATGCTGATCTATTATGCAAACATGCCGGAAGAGACTGTATACTTCTACAAAAGGTTTGATCACTATGAATTTTGGTTCTATCTGAACCTGATCCTGAATTTCTTAGCTCCGGTATTGTTATTAATGGACAGAGATAATAAGAGACAGGAAAACATCATGCTAACGGTGTGTATCATCGTATTGTGTGGTCACTGGGTTGATTATTACCAAATGATTATGCCTGGAACGGTCGAAGAACACCATGCTTTTGGTTTTATTGAGATCGGAACAGCCGTAGGTTTTGTAGGATTGTTTACCTTTACCGTTTTAAGAGCATTAAGTAAACAACCTTTGATCGCCAAGAACCACCCGTTCTTACAGGAAAGTTTGAATCATCACTTGTAATAAGTGATCTTAATACAGTAAATAAAATAATAGTATAATAGAAGTACAGCGTTACTACTTTTAAGGAAATGAGTTTAAGAAAATTTATAAGTAACAAAACAATAGCGGCACTAGCAGTGATTCTAACTGCATTTGCAAGCACAAGCGCATTTGCACAAGCTGCCGGCGCTGCCGCTGAGACCGTCGCCAAACCTGTTGATATGGGTCCGGTTTATAAAACGGTTATATTTTATACCATGGCATTTCTATTGCTTTGCTTATTCGTAGCAATCATTGGAAAAGCGCTAAAGGTATATGAATTGACCCGTGAGGCTCAAGACAAACCGAAAGGCATCAACTGGAATACGGTAAACGGAACATTGTTCGCGTTATTCCTTATTGTAGGTTTATATGGTGTTTACTGGGAATATACGGTTCATGGAAAGATGATCCTTCCTGAGGCAGCATCAGAGCACGGTGCGAAGATTGACCAGATGTTTAACATCACGTTGATCATTACGACTATCGTGTTCATCGCGACGCACATCATCCTGTTTGCTTTTGCTTATTTCTATAAAAACACCGGAAAAAGAAAAGCGTATTACTATCCACATAATAATGCTTTAGAGCGCATCTGGACAATTGTTCCGGCATTGGTTCTAACGGTATTGGTATTGATGGGTTTCCTTACCTGGAGATCAATTTTCTACAAAATCGAAGATCCTAACAACAAGCCTTTAAGCATTGAGATTACTTCATCTCAGTTTTCATGGGCGATCCGTTATCCGGGAGCCGACGGGATTGTAGGTGTTAAAAACTACAAGTTGATCAATGGTGTTAACCAGTTGGGTATTGATTTTAAAGACAAAAACACTTTAGATGATCAGATGGCTGATGAGATGGTAATTCCTGTGAACAAACCTGTTCGTTTGATTTTAACGAGTAAAGATGTATTGCACAGTTTCTACATGCCTCACTTCAGAATTCAATTGAATACAGTACCGGGTATGACTTCTTACTTTGAGTTTACGCCAACCATCACTACTGAAGAGATGAAAGCGAAAACCAATGATCCTAAGTTTGCTTACCTGTTCTTATGTGCTAAGATTTGTGGTGAAGGTCACTACAAAATGCAGAAAGAAGTAAGGGTTGTTTCACAAGCAGAGTATGAGGCTTGGGTTAAAAAACAGGGAACTTATTTAACTGACGATTTGAGAAAAGAGTTTGGCCTGCCAGTAACTGCAGCACCTGCACCAGCTGCAGCTAAGCCAGCAGATAGTGTAGCAAAAGATACTTCTGCCGTTAAAACAAATCAATTAGCTTTAAAAAAATAATAATACTGGAATAGCACATTATGTCAACTATATCATTACACGATACACATAACCACGATAGCCATGATGATCATGGGCATCACAAAGAGACCTTCTTAACGAAGTATGTCTTTAGTCAGGATCACAAAATGATCGCTAAGCAGTTCCTGATAACAGGTATTATTATGGCTGTTATTGCGATGGGCTTGTCTATCCTTTTCCGTTTGCAACTGGCATGGCCGGATACAAACTTCCCTATCCTGGAAACATTCCTTGGAACATGGGCGGAAGGCGGACGTATCAAACCGGATTTCTATCTGGCATTGGTAACGATACATGGTACCATCATGGTATTCTTTGTATTGACAGCCGGTCTGAGTGGTACATTCAGTAACTTATTAATTCCTCTTCAGATAGGGGCAAGGGATATGGCTTCGCCATTCCTGAACATGTTATCTTACTGGTTCTTCTTCGGAGCCTGTGTGATCATGATGAGCTCTTTCTTTATTCAAACAGGTCCGGCGAGTGCGGGATGGACAGTATATCCTCCATTGTCTGCTTTACCTACTGCGATTAAAGGATCTGCACTGGGTATGACTTTATGGTTGATCAGTATGATCATGTTTGTTGCTTCCTCTTTAATGGGTGGTATCAACTATGTGAGTACTGTATTGAACATGCGTACTAAAGGAATGGACCTTTGGAAAATGCCATTAACGATCTGGGCATTCTTCTTAACAGCGATCTTAGGTATTTTATCTTTCCCTGTACTTGTTGCGGGTGTGGTACTCTTAATCTTTGACCGTAGTTTTGGAACAAGTTTCTACCTTTCTGATATTGTTATGGGTACTCAGGTATTGCCTAATGAAGGTGGTTCCCCAATCCTTTGGCAACATTTATTCTGGTTCCTTGGTCACCCGGAGGTATATATCGTAATTATGCCAGCTTTGGGTATCTCTTCTGAGGTTATTTCAGTAAACTCAAGAAAACCTATCTTCGGTTACCATGCGATGATTTATTCATTGATCGGTATTACCGTATTATCATTTATCGTTTGGGGTCACCACATGTTTGTGACGGGTATGAACCCGTTATTGGGTGGGGTATTTATGATCACCACATTGATTATCGCTGTTCCTTCGGCGGTTAAAACCTTCAACTATCTGGCTACTTTATGGAGAGGTAATATCAAATTTACGCCGGCAATGTTATTTGCTATCGGATTGGTATCTTTCTTCATCTCTGGTGGTTTGACCGGTATCTTCTTAGGTAATGCTTCCCTGGATATCAACTTACATGATACTTATTTCGTTGTTGCCCACTTCCACCTGGTAATGGGTTCTGCTGCGATCTTTGGTATGCTTGCAGGTGTATATCACTGGTATCCTAAAATGTTCGGTAGAATGATGAGCAGCAAACTGGGATACCTTCACTTCTGGTTGACCTTTATCTCTGCTTACCTGGTATTCTTCCCGCTTCACTTCTTAGGTTTAGATGGTGTACCTCGTCGTTACTATGCATTTACTGAGTTTGAGTTTATGCAAAAATGGTTAACAGTAAACGTATTCGTTACCTGGGCAGCTATTATCGGTGCATTGGCACAGGTAGCTTTCTTATGGAATTTCTTCTATAACATTTTCAGAGGTAAAAAAGCACCTCAGAATCCATGGGAGTCTAATACTTTAGAGTGGACTACACCAGTAGAACATTTACATGGTAACTGGCCTGGAGAAATCCCAACAGTATACCGTTGGCCATATGATTACAGTAAACCAGGTTCAGAAGCTGATTTTATTCCTCAGACTGTACCTTTCTCTCAGACGATGTCTTCAAACATGCCTCATGATTTTGAAGGTAACACGGAATCTGAGCGTATACAAAGAGAGTGGGAAGCTAAAAACGTTCCTGCAACAGAAAAGTTAGACTAATACATCGTATTCTAAAATACACAATGGGGTATCTGCAGTAGGTAAATACTTACAACAGATGCCCCATTTTTCTTAAACATATACCATGGTTCCTAAATCTGAAAAGAGATTTATCAGGCTAAACCTCATCACCATCATTGTGACCCTATTGCTGATTCTGGCAGGGGGTATCGTACGTAGTACGGGTTCAGGGATGGGCTGTCCGGATTGGCCGAAATGTTTCGATCAGTATGTTCCGCCAACTTCAGCATCGCAGTTGCCTGCAGACTATAAACAGAAATATGTTGCAGAGCGGGTTGCGAAAAATGAACGTTTCGCGAAGACGCTGGAGAAAATGGGAAAAGCACACCTTGCAGACAGCATCAGACATGATGAGTCGATCTTAACACCTGAAACTTTTAACGTAGCCAAAACATGGACGGAATATTTAAACCGTTTGATGGGTGCGATTACTGGATTTCTATTGGTCGGTTTAGTGGTTTATGCTTTTGCTTATCGTAAAGCTGCCAAAAGAATTCTGGTATTGAGTATTCTGAATGTGATTATTGTAGGTTTCCAGGCCTGGCTGGGTTCTATCGTGGTATCGACAAACCTGATGCCCTGGATTGTAACGGTACATATGTTACTCGCACTGGTGATTCTGGCGATTTTGGTATATACCTATAACTACGCCCTGCAAATGCAGAAACAGGCGACAGTGATCATGTCGAATATTATTTGGCTAAAGGTATTGGTGCTTGGATCTGTGGCCTTGAGTACCCTTCAAATTGTTTTGGGTACAGAAGTAAGGGAAGCGATTGATGCGATTTCAAAAGCAATGATGTACAATGACAGGGGCAGCTGGGTGAGTAAAGTAGGGGCAACCTTTTCTTATCACCGTGATGTTGCCGTATTGGTGCTGATCATTAATCTGGTCATTTATAAGATCGTAAAAGACAAGTTTAACGGAAAAGCAACGGCTTTAAGAGTTGGTAATGCAATTGCCATAGTTTTGATCATTCAACTCCTAACAGGCTTATTATTGTCTAACTTTGCACTGCCTCCATACGCACAGGCATTACACATCTTGTTTTCTACGGTATTATTTACCTTACAATATTATCTGTACCTGTTGGTGTACAGAACAGACACTTACAATCAGTAGTATTAATTATATATAAATTGAAACAGTTTTTAGCAGATTTCTCTAAGCTCATTAAATTCAGATTAACTTTTCTGGTTGTATTTTCCGCATCAGTTACTTTTTTAATAGGCTCTAAAGTTCCAATTAACGGGGTAAGTCCGGACATTAACTGGATGAACTGGTTGATCTTAATCATAGGTGGTTTCCTGGTGACCTCTGCGGCTAATTGCTTCAATGAGGTGATCGAAGTAGATCTGGACAAATTGATGACCAGAACTAAGGACCGTCCGATGCCGGCAGGACACATGACTACCGGACAAGGTTTGGTTTCCGGTCTTGTGATGGGAATGCTTGGTACCTGGTTGCTTGGAAAACTAAATATTGAAACGGGTTTACTTTCTGTATTCTCTATTTTCTTATATGCATTTGCTTATACGCCATTGAAGCGGAAATCGCCTATTGCAGCCATTGTGGGTGCAATTCCAGGAGCTTTGCCACCACTTATTGGTTATGTAGCAGCGCACGGGAAGATCGATCAGATCGCAGTGATCCTTTTTCTGATTCAGTTTGTTTGGCAGTTGCCACATTTCTGGGCCATCGCATGGGTGCTGGATGATGATTATAAAAAGGCTGGGTTCCGACTTTTGCCAACTACAAAAAGAGATAAGACGAGTGCGTTTATTACTTTTTTCAGTACGTTGGTGCTGATTCCGGTAAGTTTAATGCCGACCTTTTACGGTTTCGGCGGATATTATATTGCAGGGGTATCCCTCCTTGCCGGGCTCGTGTTTGCGTGGCTGGCGTTTAAAATGTGGATGAATATGGACGTGGCAAGTGCCAGAAAGGTGATGTTTTGCTCTTTCTTTTACCTGCCAATCGTTCAGCTGGTTTTATTGTTTGATTTTATAGCTTAATAATTTAAATATGGTACATACGTTAAAAGAGCAGGATGTAAAATATGGTGAGGAGCTAAACACAAAGCCTAAGAAGTTTATTCTTTGGTTGTTTGTGGTTTCTTCGACGATCATGTTTGGGGGCTTTACGAGCTTTTACATCGTATTCGCAGCATCAAAAGGTAAAGGTCATGGATTGGTTCTTCCAGATGCCTTTATGTACAGTTCATTAATCCTGATTGGCAGCAGCGTCTGCCTCTTCCTTGCGGCAAAAGCATTGAAGGCGGGAAATATCGGATCTCAGAAAGTCCTGTTGTGGGGAACAATGGTTCTGGCCCTGGTTTTTGGTTACCTTCAGGTAGATGCCTGGAGCGCTTTATACCATACCGGAGCAACATTGGTGAATAACAACGCGGCAATATCTTTAATTTATATTGTTTCTGGATTTCACTTATTGCACATTTTTGGAGGACTTTGTTTTATCTTGAATTGTTTATTTGGCGCTTATGGTAAAATACCAGCGGCAAAAGCTAAATACAGGATGGAAATCGCCTCTATATTTTGGCATTTTATAGATATATTATGGATATATCTGTATGTTTTTTTACTTTTGAACAGTTAGATTTGTTAACAAACTATTACAATTTATAAAATGAATTCATTATCACAATTAGATCAGGTAAAAACTACTCCTTGGAGCGGCGGTCGCTCACCGTGGTCGGTAGAGTACGGTAAAATAATGATGTGGTTTTTCTTGCTTTCTGATGCATTCACATTCTCTTCATTATTGGTTTATTATGGAGCTCAACGTTTCACTAAATTAACCTGGCCAGATCCGGATTTGGTATTTCAATCTATTCCTGGAGTTATGGACCATGGTGCGCCATTAGTGTTTGTGGGTATCATGACTTTTATTTTGATCATGAGCTCTGTGACCATGGTACTTGCAGTGGAAGCGGGACACAGACGTTCTAAGAAAGAAGTTATCTGGTGGATGGTTGCAACAATCATTGGTGGATTCATGTTCCTTGGTTGTCAGGCTTTAGAGTGGACACACTTGTTCCATGAAGGATTCGGTTGGGGAAAAATCCCTCCAATGGAGACATTAAAACACTTGTTTACAGGTGAGGTTTCTACCGTTTCTGCACAACAGTTTTCAAATCTGTTCTTTACGATTACCGGATTCCACGGATTTCACGTATTTAGTGGGGTAATTATCAATATCATCATTCTATGTATGACCATTAATGGTACGTTCGAAAAACGCGGACATTACCTGATGGTGGAGAAAGTTGGTTTATACTGGCACTTCGTAGACCTTGTATGGGTATTTGTATTTACATTCTTCTATTTAGTTTAATCATTCAATAAAAAATATTATGTCAGAGCACGCACATACAGAAGAGCATGGACACGGCGAACATGCAGGCTTAACCAAGAAAAAAATATGGCAGGTATTTGGTATCCTTTTACTGATCACAGTAATTGAGTTTATCATCGCCCTTGTGATATTGCCAAAAGGTTTAATGAGCCATGGTGTTGGTAATTTCTTATACATCGCACTTACTTTATTAAAAGCATTTTATATTGTAGCTTATTTCATGCACTTAAAGTATGAGAAACTGGGTTTACAATTGTCATTAACTGTCTCATTTATTTTTATTCTCTATTTCATAACATTAATGCTGATTGAAGGCGGTTACCTGCATCTTCACATGCCCCTTGTTTAATGAAGAGTTCACAAATAAAAAAAATATTAATCCTGGTCACCATTTTAGCGGTACCAGGATTTTTGTATTATTTGCTACAGGATAAAGGCAAAAACAGGTATAAGCCATTGCCTTTTTTCGGCCCTAAAGAAGTAGCGAAAACCTTTCACTCCGTTCGCGGAAAACAAATTCCTGATACGATTTATCACCTGGTGCCTGATTTTAAATTAATCAACCAACAGGCTGATACTGTGAACTGGAAAAGCTACGAAGGAAAGATATTGGTCCTGAACCTGTTTTATACTACTGGAAATACTTATGCTGTAAACTTTGCGAATAAGGCGATGAAAGCTTTTGAAGCGACTTATGCGCACAATAAAACGGTTAATTTCGTTGGTCTAAGTATTGATCCTTCCAGAGATACCCCTAAAGTTTTGTCTGATTATGCGGCTGTTTTAGGTGCTGCAGCGGGCAAATGGGACTTGCTGACCGGCGATAGCACTGCAATTTATGGTCTGATTAATAAAGGATTGTTTATCGATGCACACCGGGAGTTACAGAACGGAGAACAGAAGTTTGTATATAGCAATATGTTTGTATTGCTGGACCCTCAGCGTCGGATCCGTGGATATTATGAAGCAACCAGTCAGGAGGCTCTATCCAAACTGGACGACGAGATCAAGGTTTTGATCACTGAAGAATTAAGAAATAATAAAGACGGGAGGTAAATCCTCCCATAATACCTGATAAGATGAATGATAAGTTTTTTTTACGTTTAGTATGGATTGTTACAGCTGTGGTGCTGACTGTTGTTATCGCGTTAAAATTAGTTCCGCCACCGACCACTAAACCATCTTTCATTTATCTTTTGCCCCATATTATTGGTGGTATCAATGCTACCTGTTCTGTGTTACTGATCATCTCACTGATCTTTATCCGGAAAGGGAATATTAAAGCCCATAAAATCACGAATATCATCACCTTTATCCTATCTGCGATCTTTTTAATTTTTTACATCTTGTTTCATCTATATGAAAAGGACACGAAGTTTGGCGATATTGACCATAACGGCGTCTTATCTGTAGCAGAGCTTGCCGCAGTAGGGAGTACGAGGTATATCTATTTCTTCATTTTAGCTACACATATCATCCTGGCGGTGGTTGTTTTGCCTTTGATCCTGGTAAGCTTCTACAGGGGCTTAAACATGCAGGTAGCGCTTCATAAAAAGATTGTCCGCTGGTCTTATCCGGTTTGGCTATATGTAGCGGTTACCGGAGTGGTGGTTTACCTGATGATTTCTCCTTACTATAATTTCTAATTATAAGTTCTCCTTATTTTATTTAGGCTATTTTTTTTATTTCCGGGTAAAAACATTGTTGGAATAATGGGTTTAGTCCATTTAAGTTAATAATATTTTATTTTTTCATCAATAATTCCTTCTTAAACCATATTTTAGAGCTATTAACGTAATAATTTCGATTTTGTTCAAATTATTCTAATTGGTTAGGAGTGTGATGAGTGTCAGCAAATCGATAGATGTAATTTCAGGGAGTGATTTACTCTTACTTATTGAGGATAACAATAAGGATGCATTCACTGATTTTTATTCTCATAATTTCAGGAAATTAATTCTGGTTTCTGATAAGTATGTTCAGAGCATTCCTGCCGCCGAAGAAATCGTACAGGATGTTTTTCTGAAGATTTGGGAAGAAAAGGAATTGTTATCAGAAATCAAATCCATTAAAGCCTATCTGTATCGCAGTGTAGTAAACGCTTCTATTAATTTTATAAACCGTCAAAAAAATATAGAGAAGCATCATTTAAAGATCGCAGATAATATCACTCCCGATGATGCAGAGCGTCACGATGAAGAGAACGAGTTGATTGTACTGCTGTATAACGAAATTGAGCTGCTTCCGGAGAAATGCCAGCAGGTTTTTAAGCTCAGTAGAATGGAGGGCTTGAAATACCGGGACATTGCTTCACAACTGAGCATTTCTGAAAAAACGGTGGAAAATCACATGGGAAATGCGCTCAAGATTCTTAGAAGCCGTGTTTCTAAGGCTGCAGAAAATAGCCCGGTCAGGAAGAAATTTAAGTATTTCTACCTTCTTGCCATGTATTTATACTAAGGCAATCGCCCCTCACGGGATATTTAATAAATATTATTTTTTTATTCATATATGACTAGGGGTTTTTAGTCACCCATTTGTCTTATATACAAACCTAACCGAATTGCAAGACAAACTAACCTTTCAGGATATGATCCTGAAACACCTTAATGAACCAGAAAATGAGATTTTAGCGGTAGAGGTAAACCACTTGAGAACCTTGTCTGAGGAGAACGAAGTTTATTTTCAGCAGACTAAAAGAATATGGAACAGTGCTGCCGAAACAAAACGGTTGCAGGGTATTGATGTTAAAAAATCGGTGCGTAATTTCAGATCGCGCCTGGACGAGGCGGCTTATGTGGAACCTAAACGAATCTTCAGATGGAGCAGGGTTGCTGCTGCTGCAGTTTTAGTACTCACTGTTGGTTTCTGGATTTATAGCCAGAAGACTACCGTAAATTATATTGTTAAGACAACAAATTCTGAAATAGATTCTCTCTTGCTTACTGATGGTTCAAAAATTATCCTGGCAGCAAATAGTACCATTCGTTATCCCGAGAAATTTACTGATGAGCTTCGGCCATTGGATTTGTTGAAGGGGAAAGCTTTTTTCCTTATCGCCAGTGATCCAAAACGGCCCTTTGAGGTTGCTATTGGCCATTCCAGCGTTAAGGTTCTTGGTACGTCATTTAACATTAATTATTCTGCGACCAATATTAATCTTTCTGTGAAAACAGGAAAGGTCATGTTTAGCCCTAACCGAGCAAGTAAGCCTTCTATTTTAGGTGCTGGAGAAGCGGTCAACTATCGTTACACGGAGAATAAAATTGAGTTAAAAAAGGATGAGAATGCTTCAGCCTGGTTTACCAGGGAATTGCGTTTCGTCGATATGCCGCTCGATGAGGTTTGTAAACAGCTGAGCGAATATTACGGAGTGAACATCGTCCTTCATGACCGGAAGCTGACTGTGAAAAAATTTAATGCGAATTTTAAAAATACAAGTCTTGAAGAAGCCTTAACCGCGCTGAAGGAGACTTATTCTATAAAGATAAAACGACAAGATCAAAAGATCATTATTAAGAGCTTATAATCAACTTTAAAACCAATCAACAATTAATTTATGGAGAAAAACTACCAAAGAAAATTGCGGAGATTGAAGTATGGTCTCAGTGCCATATTATTTTTCACCTTCTGTTGTTTTTCATTAGCAAAGGCTGATGAATTGCAAAAAAGCGCAATTAAGACAGAAAGATTAGATATTTATCTAAAGACAATAGAGAATGCTTATCAGGTAAGTTTCGTGTACGATGCTGCTCAAATCAATAAGGAAATGTCTATTGACGTACCTGTTAAACTCATTTCTATCAGAACTGATCTTGAGCCTTTAAAACTAAGAGGAATAAACTACAATATAGTAGGGAAGCAAGTAATTTTAAAGAGAATCCCTGTAACTGTGGTTAACAGAGATGTAGTGATCAAAGGTGTTGTTAAATCGAAATCTACCAATGGTAAAATTGAATCACTTCCTGGTGCGAGTGTCCGTGAGAAAGGCCTTTCCAACGGTGTGTCTACAAATGGTGAAGGCGAATTTCAGATCAAGGTAAAAGACGGTGCTACACTTGTTTTTTCCGCGATCGGTTACAGGTCTCAGGAAGTAGCCGTTGCCGGAAAGACAGTCATTAATGTGACGCTTGACGAGGATATCAGCCAATTGAAAGAAGTAACGATTTCTACCGGTTATCAGGACCTGAACAAGAAATTATTTACAGGTGCGGCTACTAAATTAAAAGCCTCAGACGTAGAAAGAAGCGGTATTCAGGATGTCAGCCGCATGCTTGAGGGCCAGGTTGCCGGGGTATCAGTACAAAACGTCTCAGGTACATTCGGTGCGGCTCCAAAGATTCGTGTCCGTGGTGCGACCTCTATCAGTGGGGACAACAAGCCACTTTGGGTTGTAGATGGAATTATCCTGGAGGATATCGTAAATATCTCTAACGAGCAATTGTCAACAGGAGACCCTTCTACATTGATTGGGTCATCAGTTGCAGGATTAAATCCTGATGATATCGAAAGCTTTGAAATTTTGAGAGATGCATCTGCAACAGCGATGTACGGTGCGAGAGCGATGAATGGTGTTGTTGTTGTTTCCACTAAAAAAGGAAAGAATACTGAAGGTAAGCCAATAATATCTTACTCTGGTAACTTTACCACCTTCTTAAAGCCAAATTATGATCAGTTTGATATTATGAATTCAGCTGACCAGATGCAGGTTTATCTGGACATGGCGAACAAAGGGTGGCTAAATCATGCGGATGTTTCAAGACAGTCGAATGGCGGTGTTTTTCGTAAAATGTACGATCAGATGTATGTTTACGATCCGGCCACAGATTCTTTTAATCTTAGAAATGATCAGCCAAGCCGTTTGCAATTCCTGAATCGTTATGCAAATGCCAATACGGACTGGTTCGATGTACTATTCCGTAATTCTTTAATGCAGGATCATTCCTTCAGTGTAATGTCTGGTACTGCAAAGTCGAAAGTATACGCCTCTACCAGTTTCTTACATGACAGTGGCTGGACAGTCGGTGACGGAGTAAAGCGCTTTACAGGAACATTGAGAGGAACTTTTGATCTGTCTGACCGCCTTCAAATCGAATTGATGTCACAAGGCTCGATCAGAGATCAGCGTAGTCCCGGTACTGTAAACAGAGAAGATAATGCTGTTACAGGACAATTGCAGAGAGATTTTGATATCAATCCATTTAAATATGCTTTAAATACAAGTCGGGTGCTAACCCCATTTGATGAGAATGGGAACAGAGAATTCTTTACTCAGAACTTTGCTCCATTTAACATCTTACATGAGCTGGAAAATAATAGTATTAAGACCACTTTAGTTGATTTGAAAATCCAGGGTGGTTTAAAGTATAAAATTCTGGATGGCCTGAAGTATTCATTTGATGGTGCTTACCGTTATGTAAAATCAGACAGAGAGCATAGCATTACTGAATATTCAAATACTGCACGTGCCTATCGTGCATATGACAATCAGAACGTAATTGAAAACAATAGATTTTTATATTCTGACCCATCGAAACCGGGTTCTTTACCGATGATTGTATTACCAGAAGGTGGTTTCTATAATGTAACGAACAACAACCTGGTAAATTATTACATGCGTCATTCCGTTGAATACGATAAGGTTTTTAACGAAGATCATTTGTTTAATGCATTTGGATCTGCAGAGTTGAGATACATTGATAAACAAAACCGATTTAATAACGGTGTTGGTTATCAGTTTGACAGAGGTGGGGTTCCATTTTTAACTTCGGATTATTTCAAGCAGTCTGTAGAGGCCAACTCTTTCTATTATGGAATGGGATATGAATATGAGCGCTATTTGTCTTATATGACAAGATTGGCTTACTCTTACAAAGGTAAATACAGCATTAACGCAACTGGTCGTTATGATGGATCAAATCTTCTGGGCGCGAGTGCAGTTGCAAGATGGTTGCCTACCTGGAATGTCAGCGGCGCATGGAATATGCATGAAGAAGACTTTTTTAAACAACAGAATATCCTTAGCAGAGCCACCATCCGTGCAACTTATGGTTTAACGGCAAGTACTGCAAATGCAAGAAACTCTTCAATTATCCTGCGTAATCAGACTACAAGAAGGCAAGATAATTCAGATAAAGAATCTTCTATTTATATAGACGGTTTAGAGAACAGTGAGTTGACCTGGGAGAAACAGTATGAAACTAACATTGGTTTTGACCTGGGCTTCCTGAAAGAGAGACTATCTGTGTCAATCGATCTTTATAAACGTAATGGTTATGATTTGATTGGTCGTATTCCTACTGCCGGTATCGGTGGTGAGGGCTTCAAACTGGCGAATTACGCTGATATGAAATCAAAGGGTATTGAATTTACCCTGAATGCAAAGGTGATTAACAACGATAAGTTTAAATGGAGTACAAACCTGAATTTTGGCTTTCATAAAGGTGAGATTACCACATTGGAAAATACTCCGACAATTTTCAGTTTGATCAATGAGAACGGTGGACCAAGAGTAGGTTATCCACAACGAGCGCTTTTTTCCATTGTTTTTGATGGATTAGATCCTAAAGACGGAGTTCCAACTTTTATTGATGAGAATGGAAACAGGAAATCTAAGAGTGTATATTTCCAAAGCAACAATCTGGATAATCTTAAATATGAAGGACAGATTGACCCTAAAATTACAGGAGGATATTCCAACAGATTTAGCTATGGCAACTTCTCTTTAAGTGCATTGGTTACGTTTAGTGCGGGAAACAAGGTTCGTTTAAATCCTAGTTTCAACAAGGAGTATTCTGACCTTTCTGCGATGTCAAATGACTTCTTGCGTCGTTGGACTCAACCTGGTGATGAGCTTAAAACTGATGTGCCGGCTATTGCAGACAAATATGTTGCAAGTAATTTTGGTCAGGGAGTTTATCCTTATAATGCATATAATTATTCTTCTGCACGAGTTGCCGACGGAGGTTTTGCAAGGTTAAAACAAGTAATGTTGACTTATCAGTTACCTAAAGAATGGGTGAAACGTATTGGGGCAACCAATGCTTCACTTGGTGTTGTAGGTAATAACGTATGGCTTATTTATTCAGATAGTCGTTTGAACGGACAGGATCCTGAATTCTTCGGAGCCGGAGGTGTGGCTATGCCAATCCCACGTCAGTACTCGCTATCATTAAAACTCGGATTTTAAAATTTAGACCATGAAACTTAATAAGAATATATACATACTCGCCTTAGCCGGACTCAGTTTAACTGCGGCGGGCTGTAAAAAATATCTGGAGAAAACACCGGATTTACGTACACAATTAAATTCTACGGAGAAAGTCGCACAGTTACTTGTAACGGCTTATCCAAAAGCAGAGTATCTTTCATTCACGGAAAATGCTTCAGACAATTCAGAGGACAAAGGGCCTAGAACGGACTATCGTTCCAATTCTGCAAGTGATTCCTGGGAGGCTGCTTATTTTTGGAAGGATTTTGAAAATGGTGGAAATCAACCTGGTACTACCGATAATTACTGGAATGAATGTTACCTTGCCATTGCTTCTGCAAATAATGCATTGGAGTACATCGAAACAAAACCTAATGACCCTACTTTGATTCCTTACAAAGGGGAAGCGCTTGTAGCAAGGGCTTATGCTCATTTCATGCTGGTTAGTTTGTATGCTAAAACATATGAGATTGGTGGGGCGAATGGTTCACCTGGTGTTCCTTATGTAACCAAACCAGAAACAATTGTTTCCGGTAAATATGAGCGCGGTACAGTGGCCAGCACTTATGCACTGATTGAAAAAGATCTAACAGAAGGCATGCCTTTGATTAAAAATTCTGCCTATAAAGTACCTAAATATCATTTTACCCAAGCTGCAACGAATGCTTTCGCTGCACGTTTTTATTTATTCAAAGGAGATTATCCTAAGGTGATTCAGTATGCAGGAAGTGTATTTCCGAATCTGGATGTATTTAAAGCCAACCTTAGGCCATGGAATACGATTTACAGCAAACTTGTTCCTGCAGAATTTGTAAAAATGTTTACAGAGTCGACTCAGAATTCGAATCTTTTAATGGGAGAGGCGAACTCTGTATGGGGTAGGGCCAGCAACATCAGATATGGTCTGGGACTGACCATCATTAACGGCGAGGTGAACGGACCCAATATTACCGGTGGAAATTTTGCTTACCGTCAGTTTTATGTAGATCCATTTTATTCTCTTGGTAAATGGAAGGAATTGTTCTTTGAAAGCCAGATTGGTTCAGGATTCGGACAGCCTTATGTTATGGTGCCTTTATTTACTACAGATGAATTGCTGATGAATCGTGCTGAAGCTTATGCTTCAAGTAATCAGCCGGATTTGGCATTGGCGGATATTAATGCATTCCTGAGTACAAAAATCACAAATTATAATCCTGCTTTACATGGCGTGACCCTTGCGGATATTGTAGACTATTATCAGATTGATGATACTAAAGCTGGCTTAATAAAAACCATTCTGGACTTGAAGAAAGTCGAATTTGTGACTGAAGGCCTTCGCTGGTTTGATTTAAACAGACATAAATTAACGATCAGACATTTGATCAAAGATGTGAACAATAATAAGACTTATATAGAGCTAAAGGCAGACGATCCAAGACGGGTTTTCCAATTGCCAAAGCCTGTTGTAAAAGCTGGATTAGAACTTAACCCAAGATAATTATGAGAAAGATTTTTATGTATACATTGGTGTTGAGTACTGCTCTGGCATCATGTAAAAAGGAAAAGGCATTAAATGTTGATTTAACAAAGACAAACCCGGTTACTTACATACCGGGATCAGTAGATACGTGGTTGAATAATAATTATTTAAATCCTTATAATATAGAGGTATTATATCGTTTTGATCGTTTTCAGGCGCCTATCGATAAGGAACTGACACCGGTTAGAGAAGATCAGATTCAACCTGCATTAGAGGCTGTGCGGGACGTCTGGATAAAACCTTACATGGAAATTGCAGGGGCTGGGTTTTTCAAGCCATTGGTTCCTAAGCAAATAGCATTGGTAGGTAGTGCACAACACAATATGGATGGCACAATCACCTTGGGTACAGCTGAGGCAGGAAGAAGGGTGAATTTGTTTACCATCAATGATTATGACAAGAACAATGTCCCTGCAGTGGAATTGATGTTGCATACCATTCACCATGAATTTGTACACATTTTACATCAGACGATTCCGATTTCTCCTGATTATGAGAAAATATCACCTGAATATGTTGGTGCTTCCTGGGTTTCATTTGCCAATACTTTGGCTAATGCAAAGGCATTGGGATACATTACCAGATATGCCCGCAACAATAAAAACGAGGACTTTGCAGAAACTGTTGCTACTCTATTGGTTGAGGGACAGGAGTTTTTTGATGCTTTTGCAAACACGGCTCCTGCTGATGCTGAGGCCAAGTTGAGAAAGAAAGAGCAATACGTTGTGGATTATTACAAAATAAACTACGGTCTCGATTTTCGGGCATTACAGGCGAAAGTGAAAATTGCTAAAGAAGCGCTTACGGGAACATCAAGATCATTTGCGCTTAATCTGAGTGCAGGTGTGTACAAAGGATTCTCATTCAACAGAAATGCGGTAAGCGAACCGGCAGCATTTGTGACTGCTTTTGATGCTTCAAGAACAGCACTTTTCACGAGAACCGGAATTACACTTGGCTCGGCATTTAATTTGGATTTTGTGAATGTTAAGACTAACAGAGTCGATATGGTGTTGAAATTTACAGGAACATCCGCAACTTTTAACGGAGGATTCTGGTATAATATTACTGCAAATATATCCCCAGGTAATGGACTCGTTCAATTTGCGATTGCTCCGGCAGGAACGGGCCAGGAGTATGCAAATGGTACTGCCTTACAAGCACAATTTAAGCCAATATTGGACCATTTGACTGCGAGTACTTTGAAACTGGACTGGATAGAGGGAGTTATCCCTAACTCCAAAGGTGTATTGGGCGGATTTTCAGTTGCCGTAAACAATCAGTTTTGGTTTTATGGAACGCTAAAGAAATAATCATTAAATAATTAGAATCTAATGAAAAAGATATTTATAATAGGACTTTTTGCAGTGCTTGGAATCCAGGCCTGTAAAAAAGATGAGAAGCTTGTCGATGGAAAGCGACCGGAAGAACGCAATACTGAAAGTGTAGAGAAATATAAAAAAGAACTTTTAAGTAGCACTAATGGCTGGAAAGGTTATCTCTATACTGATGCAGTTGGTGGTGGTTACAATTTCTATCTGGATTTTAAAGCCAATGACCGTGTAACGATGAGGGCTGATTATGATACTGATTATTCAGCTGAGTCTTTTGAAAGTACGTATCAGGTTAAGCAGGTAATGACTCCCACGCTGATATTCGACACTTACTCTTATCTTCATTTGTTAACCGATCCTGATCCTAATAAATTCGGAGGTCTGGAAGGAGCAGGATATGGTTCCGATTTTGAATTTGAGATCAGAGAACAAAAAGGGGATACCCTTAAACTGGTTGGGAAAAAGAGAAATACCCCGCTTACTTTAATTAAAGCAAGTGCTGCGGATAAAGCCTTTTATACTTCAGCAGCTTTCTCTACAATGGTGGGTGACTTGACCAATTATTTGGTGACCAACCCTTTTCTTTACTTTCTGGATCCAAAAGACAACACAAAAAAGGTTCAGGTGACCGCAAATACTGATGTTTCTGTAAGGGCGATTACCCTTAATTCGCTAAAAGAAGGTGTCCTTTCTGGTGCTAAAGTGCCCCTTTCTTTTTCCACCTCAGGTTTATTGTTTCGTAAAGCACTGAGCTTTTCGGGGACTGATTATCAGTCATTAGACTTTAATCCGGAATTGCAGAAATTATTTGTGAATACATCGGCTGGTACTAAAATAGAAGTATTAAAGAGCAGTTCTGCCATTATTCCTTTACATGAACTAATTGGGAATTCTGTAAACTCTCTATATATTCCTGGTGCTACTCCTTTAGCAGGAGCAGGGCAAGCCTTCGTTACTGCCTACAATCAGGTGAAAGCGAACGCTGCTACCAGCTTTAGTTCCACGATAAGCGACTTTGATTTTGCATTCAATACCGGAGCGAAAACCTTTGTCATTAGTTTTTATTTGATCCAGTCAGGAAACGTGTTTCAAGCGTTCTATACTTTTGATTATACCAAAACAGCAACGGGTGAATTTAAGTTCAGCGGATTGACCGCAAGTGGCGGCGCAGGTCCGGCATTATTGAATATGATGAAAACAGCGATGTTAAATAAATTCAGTAGTGATACTTTCAAACTGGATTATTATAATGATTTACCTAATAAAAGATTGTTAGGTAACCTGACCAGTATTCAAACGCCTGCATTTGGTGTTACAGGAATTCTTCAATAATAATAAGAGCAGAAGATTTAGATAACGCTCCCCCCCCTTTAATTGAGGCCGGCAGACTTAGGTTTTCCGGCCTTTTTTATGTAATATTTTTTACAATACCAAGTCGCTTATCTCTAATCTTCTTTCCTTATATTTGCTGGATGAAAAAGATAGCTTTTATCTTCCTTTTTATGGTGTTACTGGTTACTTCCAATATACCATCTGCCAGTGCGCAGTGCGCCATGTGTACCGTTAGTGCTGAGCAAAGTGTTAAAAATGGAAATACACAGGGAAAGGGGCTGAATACCGGGATTATCTACCTGTTGGCGATTCCTTATCTGTTAATTACGGGGATGGGGATTTTATGGTATGTAAAGTTTCGTAAGAAAAATACAGACCAGGTATTTAATATCTCGGAATAAGTTTCAATTCACCCTTCCTGCTTCTTCGCGGGTTTTTGACAGATATGCAAAAAACATCTAAGTTGTATGCACTTGTGCATGGGAAATGCCCGCAATGCCGCAGGGGCGATATTTTTACCGGAAGTCTCTATGGGTTTAACCTACAGCGAACAAATACGGTTTGTAGTCATTGTGCATTTCGCTTCGAGATTGAACCAGGTTATTTTTATGCAGCAATGTATGTCAGCTATGCGATGAATTGTGCAGAGATGATCTCTCTCGGTGTTGCCGCTTATATCTTATCGGGAGGTTGGCTGGAGTTTGAATCTTTTTGGTTATACATCACCGTAATCTTTTCGGGATGTTTAATTTTGGCTCCATTTAACTATCGCTATTCCCGTGTGATTTTATTACATTGGCTAACACCAAAAGTTAAGTATAACGCCTATTACGATAAGCCATGATTAAACCAGAAACACTCGCTTTTATAACCGATGTAGCTCAGAATAATACCCGCGAATGGTTTGCGGAAAATAAAGCCAGATACGAAGCTGCAAAGGATGATGTATTGGCATTTGTGGATCAGCTGATCCCTAAACTTGCCACAGTGGACCCCGAATTTTCTATAGATACACCCGCTAAAAAATGCTTGCTCCGCATTTACAGGGACGTGCGGTTCAGTAAGAACAAAGATCCTTATAAAAATAATTACGGAATTTCATTTAATGTGAAGGGAAAAGGAATTCCTGATCCAGGTTATTATCTTCATATCCAGCCCGGACAATGCTTTTTTGGCGCAGGGTTCTGGATGCCGGAAGCTCCGGTGCTTAAAAAGATCAGAGAAGAAATTGATTACAATACTTCTGAATTTCTGGACATCATAAATGCTAAAAGCTTCAAAAATACGTTTACACTGAGTCAGGATGACAAACTGAAAAATGCCCCTAAAGGATATGAAGTCGATCATCCTCAGATAGAACTTTTAAAATTGAAAAGCTTTATTGCCGTTTATCCTTTGAAAGATGAAGACTTTTTGAAACCGGGAATCGTTGATCAGTTGACAAATGCTTTTGAAAGTGTCTATCCCTTTATATTATTTTTGAGAAATGCCGTAGCGCAATAGTTATGATGAAAAAAACCGTTTTATTTTTATTTGCCGGATTGCTGGCAACCGCCTTTAGTGCCTGTGTAGTTTTGTCTCCAAAAAAGTATAAAGCTTTACTTGCTAAACAGGATTCGCTGAGTTCCGGCCTGGAGCAGGCACACCTGAAGGGAGAATACCTGGAAGGATTGATCGCGAGATTGAAAAAGGACACGACAGGTTTAAGTGCAACTTTAAACGACCTGAGAGGTAAGTATTCTGAAATGGATGGAAACTATGCCAAGTTAAAGGATAATAGCTCTACGGAGATTAGTAAGCTTTCTCAGGACCTTAAAAAGAGAGAGCAACGATTAAAAGAAGTCGAAGAGGTATTGCGTAAGCGGGATGAGGCTACCAACCAGTTAAAAGAAAAGCTACAGCAAGCCTTACTTGGTTTTACCAAGAGTGGTTTGACCGTAGAAATAAAAAACGGAAAAGTATATGTATCCCTTATGGATAAGCTGTTGTTTCCTTCCGGTAGTATCATTATTGACGAAAAAGGAAAGCTGGCACTTGCCCAGTTAGCGGGTGTTTTGAAGGAACAGCCTGAAATTAATATTGCGGTAGAAGGACATACCGATTCACAAAAGATTACCAACCTTGGACAGATTAAAGACAACTGGGACCTGAGTGTATTGCGGTCGACTTCAGTAGTTCGTTACCTGACAGAGGTGACCAAAGTAGAAGGTGTACGTATGACTGCAACAGGTAAGGGTGAATTTCAACCCCTGGCACCAAATACCGGTGCTGATGGCAGAAGCAAAAACAGAAGAATAGAAATTGTGCTTTCTCCTAAGCTGGATGAATTGTACAATTTGATCAAACAATAATTGACTATAATCATAAAAAAAGGCGTTCTGATATTTTTCAGAACGCCTTTTTTTTATGTTATATCCCTGATTAAAAAGGACTGTTGAAGTCTTTAAAAGCAGGAAGCACCTGATCTTTATCTGAAAGTATAAATTCATTTTCAGGAATAAATTTACTCCATTGAATGTTCAGGTCAGCATCGTTCCAGATCACCCCGATTTCTGAGTCTTTATCGTAGTAGTTGCTTACTTTATAGGTGAAAATGGTTTCATCTTCAAGGGTTAAAAAACCATGTACAAATCCTGGTGGAACCCAAAGCTGTCTGTGGTTTTCTCCGCTAAGTTCAATAGCGTAGTGATTGCCATAGGTTGGAGAACCTTTTCTGATGTCAACTACTACATCTATCACTTTTCCCTGGATTACTCTGACCAGTTTACCCTGATCAAAAGGAGCTTTCTGTGCATGTAGACCTCTTAAGGCTCCTTTCTGCGAAAAAGATTGATTGTCCTGCACAAAATTGACATCGATGCCTGCATCTGCCAGTGTTTTTGCATTGAAACTTTCGTAAAAATAGCCACGATTGTCTTTCCACACTTTTGGTTCTATGATCAGCAGACCTTCAATGGGTGTTTTTATTATATTCATATTAGGGATTAGATTACATATTCCATTAGCGTGCGAAAGGCAACCGCCTGATTTTCAAATTTCGCCGCTGCTTCAGCCTGGAAGGCTGGGGCATGATTTGCCTGATAATCCAGGTAATCGGCCATATTGTCTACTACATATTGGGCACAGTAAGTAACTCCTTCATTTGGAGAGTCCAGTACTTTAAGTAAACGATGAGAAACAAATTTCCCCGTAGACATTACTGCCGGAATATGGGACTCCTGCATCCACTGCAACCAACGGTCGGCAGTGGCATCTTCAATTATTGAAGTAACATTGTATAATAACATAGGGCAAAGATAGGAACTATGTACCAATAATATCTCCACGAAGTTTCCTAAAGCGCTTACGTGCTTCAGTGGTATACATGCTGCCGGGATAATCATTAATCAGCTTCTGATACAATACTTTTGCCTGCTCATTATCTTTTAGATTGTTCTCATAAAGTCCGGCAAGCGTAAATAAAGCATCGTCTGCCCATATGCTTGTATGTTGTTTCTCTGTCAGCTCTTTCAAAACAAGAATTGCCTGACTGATTTCATTATTTTTGATGAAGATCCTTGATTTAGCCATCAGGATATCATCCAGCAGACTATTGTTTGGAAAAGCAATAGGAATACTGTCCAGTTTTAACATTGCTTTTGCCGGAAGATTTCTGAATTGAAGCATTTCTGCATCGGCATACATTTTTAAGGCGCTGCTGTCTGTACTCGATTGAAGGTTGTCTGAAATCAGAAGGCTTAAGTTCAGGGCATCATTGGCAATGAGTTGTGAAGTTGAGGCCTTTAAAATATCTGCCTGTGATTTTGCATAAGTAAAATTTCCCTGGTAAAAGGAAAGTCTTGCCGACCGGTATCTGGCCTCATTTCCGATAGCCTGATTTTCAAATTGTTTGGCTACTTGTTCATAGAGCAGAATGGCTTCCCAGGGTTGTTGCGTTAAAATGTAAATGTCGCCCAGATCAAGTTTTAGCTGCCCGGTTTCCGCATTTGGAAGACCAGGGATTTTAAGCGCTTCTTCCAACCCTTTTTCTGCCTTTTCAAGATCATTTAGGTAGTAGGCCTGCAGGTTTACCCATTTTTTTAATGCGAAAACTGTTTGTGGCGTTTTGCCATATTCATCCAGGATGGATTGGTAAGCTGCTGCCAGTTCTGTAATGGCATTTTTCTCAAACTTACCGGCAATGACCAATTGGTATTTTGCATTGACGAGCTCCACCTTAGCCGGTAGATAATACTCATTTTCTTTTCCTTTTAATAACAAGTATTCATATGCTTTGATGGCCACCGGGTAAGCCTGATTGCTAAGGAAAGTATTGGCGGCCTGATATAGAATTGCGCCATCATCTTTAATCCGTTTGTCCTGTGCAATCAGTTGCCTCAATGCCATTTCATATTCCTGCTGTTGCAGGTATTGCCAGATTAATAATTTGGTATAGATTTCCGTTTGTGGTTCCTTTTGAATCTTTTTCAGCAATGCAGACTGTAAAAGCTGGTAATCGGAATTGTCTTCAAAGACGGTAGACAATACGCTTTCTGCCTGGGGAAGTAGCTGAGGCATTTCAGGAAGTGCGTTCAGGTATTCCTGAATCAGCATGTTTTTATCCTTTTTATAGCGGTAAATGCTCAGCAATTCAAAAGTGAAGGGCTTATTGTCGTTCATCAGCTTTCTTCCCTGTAAAAAGGTCGTAATGGCCAGGTCATAGGCCTGGAAATTGTAAAAATTATTGGCAAGCTCCCGTATTTTATACTCTTCTGCAGGGAGGTTATTAATGGCTTGAAGGTATTGCTTATTGGCTTCGTCTGTCTGTCCTTTTTCCTGATAAAAACGCCCAAGGGCAATACTATACGCCGGTTTCTTCGGGTTCTGTCTGATCAATTTTTTTACCAGCTTCTCTGCTTCGTCAAATTTCTTAATCTTTAACAACGAATTGAAATATAGCTCAAAGTACGTGTCGCTGTTTGTTTTATTAAAGAGTTTTTCCAATAATATAGAGGCTTCCTGAAACTGCCCCTGCTGATAATACTGATAAGCAAGCGCATCATCTACATTCTCCTGAGCAGAAGAATAAAAAGCAGAGAGGCAAAAAGAAACGATTAAAATTATTTTTTTCATCAGAATATAATTGTTTTTCAGCAGCTATGAAGCAATCTTAAGCATGGCCATTGTTTTTTACAGGCGTTATGCAGATGATGGTTTCATTGAGATAAAGTGTACAGGAACCTAAAATTAACGATTTATAGGTTAATTTATGTGTTAAGTGCACAAGATTAATACATGCCGGTATTTTAAATGTTACTCATTTATATTCTCATACCACAAAAAAGTAATTATATTCAACATCATACGCCGTACATAAAGGGGTATAAAAGTAACAATATTGGTGTATAGCCTTTTTAGAAAGGCAGGGTTGTGTAGCTTTGCAGGCCATTAAGTAATATGATTGTATATAAAAGATACTTTTTCCTGTTTTTAATTGCTCTTGCTTTTGCCTGTCAGCACAAGGAGGGAGAAGCACGTCTTATTCCTCTTGATGATTTTTTTAAATCGCAGGATAAAGTTACCTATCGCGTGTCTCCTGACGGATTGAATATCTCTTACCTTAAACTGGAAGATTCAGGTCTGAATCTATATATTGAGGATATCGCTACCGGAAAGGCCAGGAAAATTACTCACCTGAAAGACAAGAATGTTATTTTTTATTTCTGGGTGAGCAACAATGACCTGATCTATTATAAAGAGATTGATGCGGCAAAACGTCGTTCAGATATTTTTATCATCAACAAAGAGGGAGTAAATGAAAGGCAGTTGAGCAGGAATGAGCAAGGGAAAATGAGGGTTTTGGAGGATCAGTTGATTGATGATAAGTTCTTATTGGTCTCTTCCAATAAACGAGATTCCACTGTTTTTGATGTTTACCGGCTCAATGTAAGAAATGGAAGCATGGAAATGGCAGCTAAAAACCCCGGGAACATTACAGATTGGAAAACGGACTCAGAAGGAAAATTAAGACTGGCCGTGAGTACAGATGGTGGGACGACCACAATGTTATACCGGGCTCAGGAAGGACTTGTCTTCAAGCCCATCATGACCAATAATTTCATCACTACTTTTAAACCGGTTGCCTTTAAGCATGACTGTCCAAATATCATTTATGCCATTTCCAGTGTAAACAGAGATAAAAGCGCATTGGTCGAAGTGGATTGTAACACAGGGAAAGAGCTGAAAGTGCTTTTTGGAAATGATACCCTGAATATTACCGAAGCGCAATACTCGAGAAAGAAACAAAAGATGTCTTTCCTAACTTACGAAACCTGGAAGAAAGAGAAACATTACCTGGACGATTCTATAAAGATCATCTATGATGACCTGGATCGTCTGTTGCCTAAAACGGAGACTCAGATTCTTTCCCGTGATAAGGCTGAAAATGTATTTGTCATCAGGACCTTTACCGACAGGAATCCTGGTTCCTACTATCTTTATTTTGCCGACAAAAGAAAACTTCGGAAGTTAAGTGATTTTAATTCCGCAATCCGGGAAGGAGAAATGAGTGAAATGAAAGCGGTTAGCTTTCAATCGAAGGACGGAACTAAGATTAACGGTTATCTCACCCTCCCTTTACATGTCAAAGCAGTTCAGCTGCCGGTTGTTGTATTGCCGCACGACGGTCCTGTGAGCCGGGATTTATGGGGATATAACGCAGAAGTTCAATTTTTGGCCAACAGGGGATATGCTGTATTTCAGATCAATTATCGCGGCTCTTCAGGATATGGTAAGACGTTTATGTCTGCCGGATTTAAAGAATGGGGAGGAAAGATCCAGGGTGATATCAGCGATGGCGTGAACTGGCTCATTGGAAAGAAGATTGCAGATCCGAAGAGAATAGGAATCTATGGAACAGGCTTTGGCGGTAATGTTGCTTTAAACAGTTCGTATCTGAGCCCTGGAATTTATGCCTGTGCTGCCTCAAATTCTGGCGTAATTAATTTATTTGCCTATTTAAAATCTATTCCACCCTACCTTAAAACCAGCCTTCAGCTATATTACGGTATTGTCGGAAACCCGCTAACGGATGCGGACCTGATGCGAAAATCTTCTCCGTTATTCCAGACGGATAGAATCAATATCCCTGTATTCATTTGTCAGAATGTAAAGGATCAGAATACGAATGCCGGCGAATCCCTGCAATTTGTAAAAAGCCTTAAAAAGAGAAATGTGAACGTAACCTATCTGGAAAATGAAGGCATCGTATTCCCTGCTAAAAATCAGGAAAGCAGGCACCAGTTTTATACTGCCCTGGAACAATTTTTAGAGACTAATCTTAAAAACAGGTAAATTCGGATCTCATGATCTCAGAAAAAAAAACAGGCTATCGTAAGAATTTTTCCTTAATCCTTACTTTCATCGTATTGATGTCTGTATTGTTTTGCCTGTCTTTATATCTGGCTTACAATTTTAGTAAGAAATTCATTGAAAATGAATTTGTATCAGAGAAGGTAAACGTACTGGAGCAAAGCATTAAGCCATATAATGATTTCTTTCAAAAGAAGTTGCCTGAGGTCTCTTACTATAACGGGTATCTGGATTCTGCTACGGCTTCCAGCTTTGTAGATACCGTGTTATTGGAATATCCCTTTGTTTCTAAAGTGGTGTTTTACGATTCAGAGGTAAAGAATACACCTGTAAGCGATGGATTAAATACCGGAAAATTCTCCTTCGGACCGAAAAATATTTATCAGTTTGGAAGTCTGATCCCGCAGGATTCTGTGCTGTTGTTCTCCAGGGAGAATACCAGGAATTTTATTGTAGGAGATGATTTTAACGGATTGGCCTTGAAACTGGCTTCGTATATTGAAAGTCTGGACACCACTAAGGTGCCTGATCAGGATGAGCTGTTCAGCAATTTCAGTAATGTCCGCTCCAATAAGATCACCTATCTTAATATTCCGAGGATGGAGGAATTGAAAGCCTATAAAAAAATGCTGAGGAATGTACTGGATCCGCAGCCAGTTTACCAGCAGGATATGATGTGTTTCCACCTCGATCCATACAAGATTAAGATCATTAATTCCAGGCCCCTACTATATCAGTTTATCAAGATACAGCCCCTTACTTATGATCCTTTAGATACTTCGCAAGCCTATCTGAGCACAGAAATTACGCTTCCGGGGCCTTTTTCTGACTATAAACTTTATTTTATCTCCTCCAAATCATTTGTAGACCGGGAAATCCGCAGTTATTTTTTACCTATTGCCCTCGCAATCCTTGTTTTTTATGGAATTGTGGTGCTGGTTGCCTTTCTGATTTACAGGAACCTGAACATCAATCAACGGATGTTTAAACTGCAATACGATTTTGTAAATAACCTGACGCATGAGTTTAAGACACCCGTCAGTGTCATTAAGATTGCAGGAAATAATATAAAAAGTGCCACCGTTCTTACCGACAGGGAGTTAAAGCTGTATGGAAAGATCCTGGATGAAGAGGCGGATAAGCTGAATGGGTTAATGAATAAATTGCTCGCCTTCACTCAGATTGAAAATAAGGCCATTCAGTTAAACAGAGATGAGATTTACATAGAAGATTTTATCGAGAGCACTGTGGAGTCCCATCGCCTGAAGCATCCTGATTTTGATTTTACCTATGAGGTGAGCGGCTTTACTACCTTTGTGACCGATCCTGTTCTCCTGGGAAGTCTTTTTGATAACCTTGCGGAGAATGCCTATAAATATTCGCCACCGGAAAGGAAAAAATTACACATCAGTGCCCGTTTAATCAAAGGCAGGGTAGTGTTACGGTTTACGGATCATGGGATTGGAATCCCATCCTCCGAAATTAATAATATCTTTAAAAAGTTTTTCCGCATTCAGAACCAATACAACCAGAATGGAAGCGTTGGACTGGGCTTGGCTTTCTGTAAGGAACTCGTTAACTTTATGAAGGGCGAGATTACTGTAAAAAGCAGGGTGAATAAAGGAACAGAATTTAAAATTGTACTACCATATAATGATTAGAAAGTATGTCTAAGGAAATTAAAATATTAATAGTTGAAGACGATGAGAACTTAAGGTTTCTAGTAGTACATCGCTTAAAAGCAGAAGGATACGAGATCATTGAAGCCGGAGATGGAGATGCTGCGGAAAAAATGATCCTAAGTGAAAAACCGGATATCGTATTGCTCGATTGGATGCTACCTGGTAAACAAGGTTCAGAAGTCTGCGAAGAAGTGAGAAAACAGGGATTTGAAAACCTGATCATCATGATGACTGCAAAAGCGCAGGACATCGATAAGATTGATGCCTATAACTTTGGTGTATCCGACTATGTAACCAAGCCCTTCAATATGGATGTACTGGTAGCGATGCTGGAGAATAAAGTGAAGTTCCTGCTAAACAACGACCGCTCAGAGATTCACCGTTTTGGCAATATGGAACATCATCCCAACATCCATACCCTGTTCAGGAATGAAAAGAAAATTGAATTGACCATTCTGGAAAACAGGATCTTGCTTTATTTTCTAAGAAATCCTAATAAAGTGATCAACAGAGATGCTTTGATGCTGGAAGTATGGGGATATAATTCAGATGTAAATACCAGAACACTGGACATGCACATTGTACGACTTCGTAAGAAGATCGAACTTAATCCGGATAATCCTCAGCTATTGCAAACGGTTAGAGGGGTTGGATACCGCTTTAATCCTGCTTAAAATCTAATGCTTACCAATAATACAAGCAGGTATTGCAGGATCATGATGCCATCTAAGAAGAAGAAATAGTAATATTCATTCTTTTGGACTCCGGACTTAAATATGAGCCATCCTGTTAGCAGGATGGTGATGGTTAAGGCGATGACATCCAGATTGACTGTCTGACTGAACAGCAACAATAGAATGAGGTAGCCTAAAAGTAAAAACTGACAGAAAATATAGGCTTTCCTTTCGCCAAACATTACCGGGATCATTTTCAGCTCATATATCTTGTCCTGAAAGAGGTCCCGGATATCAAAAGGAATCGTGATTGCTGCGATGAATAAAAAGCGCTGGCCTACAAGTAATAAAGTCTCGCCTGTGGAGATGTTGACCGGGTAACTGTGTTCTACTTCCACTATAGGTAATAAAACGCAACTGATGGCCCATACGATGGCAACCAGGAAGAGTTTGATCCCCGGTATATTCCTTAATCCGATTTTTTGATGATTTAAACTCAGGAAAGGGATGCTATAGCTAACGGCCATTGCCCCTGTAAAGAGCATTAACAACTTCCCTTCTATACTCAGATATAATAATCCCAGGGGGATGAGGCAAAGCGCCGAGATCAGTGTGATGGAAATGATCAGCCGGTGATGCGAAAAGATCCAGCGCACCCTGATATAAGGAGAATTGCCCGGATCTTTAGGGTGAGACATGAGCATACTGAAATTATAAAGGGCTAATGTCCCAAAAAATAAGATTGCAAGAATGTTCTTGTTCGGTGGTACCTGTAATAAATGGTAGGTGAGCAGCCCCTGGGCAACTGCACAGATTGCAATGAATAAATTGCTGAATAGTAGAAAATCAAGGCTGGAAAATAGTACTCTTTTTACCATGTCCGGGGAAAGATTAGCTAAGCGCGTTTCAATTCAAATATCGTTATTTCAGGTAAAATTCCAACTCTTCCCGGATAGCCGAGAAAGCCATATCCCACATTTACATAAAGTTGCTGATTTTTTTCCTGATATAAGCCAGCCCATTCTTTATAAATGTATTGTACCGGGCTCCATTGAAAATCTTCCGTTCTTACACCAAATTGCATCCCATGGGTATGTCCGCTAAACATCGCGTCTATCTGTGGATACTTGGGAAGGACTTCAGCCCTCCAGTGCGAAGGGTCGTGAGAGAGTAGTAGTTTTACAGGAAGGTCATCTGTATCTTTAGTGGCCAGGTCCATTCTTCCATATTTTGGAAAACGTCCGGTTCCCCAGTTTTCAATACCCAGGATTCCGATTTCCTCCCCATTGATTTTTAATCTGCGGTGCTCATTCATCAGCAGGTCCCAGCCCATTAATTGATGCGTTTTGATGACATCCTGTAGGTTTTTTGTTTTAGCCGCGGATGGCGCTTTACCAAAATGATATTCTCCATAATCATGATTTCCTAAAACCGAGTAGACGCCCAGCGGAGCTTTTACTTTGCTGAAAATATCCTGATAGTTCCGCATTTCTGTGGCCATATCGTTCACAATATCTCCCGTAAAGAAGATCAGATCCGGTTTTTCGGCAAGCAGCATTTCCACACCACCAAGAACCGCTCTTGGATTATAAAAACTTCCCGAATGGATATCCGAGATTTGGCCCAGCTTCATCCCTTCAAAGGATGCCGGTAAGTTAGGGAGGATCAGCGTCCGGCGTTTTACTTTATAGTCGTATGCGCCCTTTGCAATGCCCCAGGTTAAAGAAGTAAGGGGGATAGCGGCAGTAATCAGTCCTGCTTTGACCAGGAATGAAGAACGACTGATCGGTTCGCCAGGCAAGGGCTGCGCAATGGTTTCCGGTAAAGTCGGATCTGCTAAGGGGGCCGGTGAAGTTTTTCTTACTGATCTGGAAAGTTTAATGATAAACCTTCTCAGGTCGTCGACGATTAAGAATGGAAGCATGACCAACTTACAGGCAACCGTTAAGAAGTAAGCCACCAGGATCACTGATTTCATACTTAGGAACAGATTGGCATAGAAAGAGGTAAACACACCGATCACCAGCAAAGTGGTATAGCCCCACCAGATGATGGTAAACAACTTTCTTGTTTGAGGCTTCCAGTTCTTGAATACACTCAGAATGGCACGGTAGCAATAGTAGTCAAATGCCAGCAGTAAAACAGATAAAAATATAAATACGGGTAATCGGCCCATTCGGAGGTGTTATGAAAGGTTATTATTAAATTATTTCCGGGATTTCCCGCTTTCTATCTGAAATCAAGGTCATCTTCTTCTTCATCCGGTCCGGTACTGAACAGGCTATCGAACATATCTGAGAAACCGAAACCACTTTCCAGATATTTCTTGTTTAACTGCGAATATTCTGCCAGTCCATGGAGTACAAACTCCATCATCAATAAAGTCTGGTTTGCACTTAGTTTAGGGTGAAACTTTTTTACCAAATCATTCAGACCTTCCACCTGCATCAGTTCTTTCTTATAAGCAGCTAAAGTCAGGCGGTCAGAAAGGTCCAGCGTGTTTCCTTCTGTAAACCATTCCGTAACACTTAGGTATGGATTTGCCGTTTTGCTCTTTTTGGCTTTCTCCGGATCTGGAAAATAACGGTTAAATAACGACTTGATCGCTTTTCCGATTAAGGTATGGGCAACTTTTGCCGGACCTTCCAGTTCTCCCTCATAAACCAGTTCAATCTTACCGGTAATTGCCGGAACGATACCTACCAGGTCTGAGAGCCTTACAAAAGTGTTTTTCTCCCTGTTGACCAGCATTCTTCTTTCTGCCGAACTGATCAGGTTTTCATAGGCCGAGATCGTTAACCTTGCGGAAACTCCGGACTTTTGATCTATGAATTCACTTTGACGGGCTTCAAATGCCACTTGTTCTACCAGGTCTTTGACTAATCCATCGGATTCGATCGTTGCTTTTTGTTCTTCACTGATTTTTGCTTCCTGGAAAGTGATCTTTCTCGAAATGGCAATTGTTTTAGGATAATGGGTCAGAATCTGACTTTCTATCCTGTCTTTTAATGGCGTGACAATGGATCCCCTGTTGGTATAATCCTCAGGATTTGCGGTAAATACAAATTGCACATCCAATGGCAGGCGAAGTTTAAACCCTCTGATCTGAATGTCTTTTTCCTGAAGCATATTGAACAGGGCAACCTGGATGCGTGCCTGCAGATCGGGAAGTTCATTGATCACGAAGATGCTGCGGTGTGCCCTCGGGATTAGTCCGAAGTGAATTACCCTTTCATCATTATATGTTAATTTCAGTGTGGCTGCCTTAATTGGATCTACGTCGCCAATTAAATCGGCAACGGTGACATCAGGTGTGGCCAGTTTCTCTGTATAGCGTTCGCTGCGGTGTTGCCAGCTGATCGGGGTCTCGTCGCCATGGATTAAAATTTCATGTTTTGCATACCAGGAAATCGGATTCAATGGATCATCAAAGATTTCGCTTCCCGCAACATAAGGAATGTATTCGTCCAGAAGGTTGACCATCAAACGGGCAATCCGTGTTTTTGCCTGTCCCCTTAACCCAAGCAGTAAAATGTTATGTCTGGAAAGGATGGCAGTTTGAAGTTCAGGAATAACGGTTTCATCGTATCCTAAGATGCCTTCAAAACCGGCTTCATTACTTTGAAGCTGGGCGATCAGATTTTTACGGAGTTCGTCCTTTACAGCCAGTGATTTATAGTTGGAAGCTTTGAGCTGTCCGAGTGTTTTTATAGTGATGTGATCCATGTTGTATCGTCGTGTTGAGCTGTTCTATCGAACTGTTTTTCTTCTGTTCTTAATGTAATCTTCAAAAATATACTCTCCAAGGCCTGTTAGGGAGCTGTAGAAGGCCCTTCCGCCGTTAATCTGTGTAAACTCCCGGACGAATTGCTGAAGATAAGGATCTTGTGCAATCATAAAAGTGGTGATGGGGATGTTCAGGCGCTTACATTGTGCTGCCATGTTCAATGTTTTATTGATCACCTTCCGGTCGAGCCCCATACTGTTTTTATAATAGCGTCCGTTTTCCTTCAGGCAGGTGGGCTTGCCGTCGGTGATCATAAAGATCTGCTTATTATGTGTTTTCCGGCGGCGCAACAGGTCCGCTGCCAGTTCGAGCCCGGCAAAGGTATTGGTATGGTAAGGGCCTACCTGTAAATAGGGCAGGTCTTTTACGGTAATTGGCCAGGCATCATTTCCAAAAACCACAATGTCCAGTGTATCTTTCGGATAACGGGTTTTGATCAGTTCTGCAAGGGCCATTGCCACCTTTTTAGCAGGGGTTATCCGGTCTTCTCCATACAGGATCATAGAGTGGGAGATGTCAATCATCAGCACAGTAGAGGTGAGGGTTTTATAATCCTTTTCTTCTACTTCCAGGTCTCTTTCGGTAAGGGTGAAGTTTCCTATGCCATGGTTGATCTGTGCATTGTGGATAGAGGCGGTCATATCGATCTGGTCCAGACTGTCTCCAAAAGTATATTCCCTTCTGTCGGCATTCTTCTCTTCTCCGATACCGGAGATATTGCTGTTGTGATTTCCTTTTCCAGCCTTCTTGAGCTTGCCAAAGATTTCTTCCAATGCAGACTGCCGGATGGTTTGTTCTGTCTTGGCGGTGATGCTCATATCGCCATTGGCAGGATTTTCTTTGAGGTAGCCTTTATCTTTTAGGTCCTCAATAAAATCGCCCATCCCATAATCGTTGTTCGTGAATTTGTATTGCTTGTCCAATTCATTCATCCATGACAGGGTTTCTCCCGCATCACCGGCAGTATAATTGAGCAGTTGGGTGAATAGCTTCAGCAATTCATCAAAACCGCCTTTTGGCAAGTCATCTGGTTGAAAATTAGAAAAATGGAAACCTCTCATGTGTTTATATATAAACGGAATATCGAAGGTAAAAGTTTGAGGTATTAGTAATGTTATCCAGTTGTAAAAATACCTTCCTATATTTAGCTTGGCAACCAGCACATTTTTAGTGGCTTCCGGAGGAAAATCCAGGCAATAAAATGCGCTTATTACCATTTGAAACCAGATCAATCAATATGAAGAAATTAATTTTAATCCTGTTTATAGGATTTGGTCTTAGCGGAAAGGCCCAACAAAGTGCAGATCAGAAAGCAATACTCGGCGTATTAGAGAAACAACGCCTTGCCTGGAATGAGGGAAACCTGGAAAAATTCATGGAAGGCTACTGGAAAAATGACAGCTTGCTTTTTGTAGGAAAGAACGGGCCCACTTATGGATGGCAGCAAACGCTGGACAATTATAAGAAAGGGTACCCCGACAAAAGTGCAATGGGTACCCTGACCTTTAATATCAAGAAAGTAGAACTCTTATCAAAAGATGCTGCATCCGTATTGGGTGGCTGGCATCTGAAAAGAGCAAAAGACGAACCGCAGGGATACTTTACCTTAATCCTGAGAAAAGTCAAAGGACGATGGCTGGTGGTATCCGACCACAGCAGTTAACTTATTTGGGAGAGCCGTTTGCCAGGGCTCTCTCTGCCCTTTTTATCGCTAAGCGCTCTCTATATTTTGCATAAGGGGCTTTAAAAGCCATTTTCAATACACTGTCCAGACCTCCTTTTACAGCAAGGTTAAATACACTTTGTGCTTTCCTGGTGATAGAAGCATCCCATGCCCTTAAACTTAGCGAGAAAGAACCATCAAGGTATTTCATCCAGTGCCACATACCCGTAGGCATGAACAGGGTATCCCCATGTTCCAGGAATACTTCGTATCCTTCAACGCCCTTTAAAGCCGGGAATTTTTCGAAATCAGGGTTTGCTACATCATAATCCTCCAGGGCATAAGTTGCATTTGGAATACAATACAATCTTTTCTTCCATTTGTTGTCGAAAAGGATGATGTGTTTTCTTCCTCCAAAATGGGTGTGGAAAAGATGAGGTAAATCTATGTCGTAGTGTAAAAAGGTAACAGAATTCGATCCTCCAAAGAACATGGCTGGCATGCTTTCAATAAAGCCGCCCATCAGGTCTTTAGGTAAGGTGATGTCCTTAATCAAATCAGGAACATGTTTGAACAGGTTGAAGAAAAATATACGCAGTTCCGTAGGCTCTCTTTTGATCAGGTCCAGGTAATCACCAAAACGCATCGTGGCAACGGAGGAGTTGATCGGCTTTGATGGATCAGCTTTTGAATTGTCCATCAGGCTCACATTGATGTCGCCGCCAATTTGTTTTAAATAATCAGTCGTCCATTTCTCTCTGGCAGGCCAGGATTTAGTCAGCCCCTTAATGATTAAAGGACGTCTGGGATCTAAATAATTCTTTTTGAAATCCTCAGGACTAATATTTTCAACGGTATCTACCGGCTTCAGTATAAAGCTCATAATTATCAAGGTTAAAGAACAAAAGTGTAAATTAAAATTTAAACTTGTTCATCCAGGATTAATTATTTTTTACCAATTCGGGACGCTGAATGCTCTGTTTATCTGGGTTTCTGATTCGCAAGCGCCTTATTTGCCCTTCTAATTGCCAGACTTTCCTTCCAGGTCATGTACTTTTCCCGAAAATTAGCCTTCATAAAATCATCGAATTTCCGCTGGATCGTGAGGTTATATAAGCTTTTCGCTTTTATCAGTAAAGACTTATCCCAGGCCCGTAAACTGATCGAGAAGGAACCGTCCAGGTATTTCATCCAATGCCAGTATCCGGTAGGCATAAATAAGGTGTCTCCATGCTCCAGAAATGCCTCGATTCCCTTAACCCCTTGCAGTGCAGGGAATTTATTAAAGTCAGGTTTTTCGACGTCGTAATCTTCTAAAGCATAAGTGGCATAAGGAATTTGATACAAACGGTCTTTCCATTTGTTCTCAAACAAAATGACATGCTTTCGGCCGTTGAAATGGGTGTGGAAAATATGAGCAAGGTCGATGTCATAATGTAAAAAGGTAACGGAACCCTTGCCGCCAAAAAACATATTCGGATAGCTATCCAGAAAACCTCCCATCAATTCTTTAGGCGCACGGTAATCGTCCAGTAGCCCTGGTGCCTGTTTAATGGGGTCGAAAAGGAAAATCCGTAAATCTGTAGGGGTGTTTTTGATGAGTTCAATGTAGTCGGCAAATTTCATCTCCGCAGCAGAAGCATTGATGGGCTTCGAAGGATCTGCTTTCGCACTATCGTATAATGGAACGGTTCTGTCACCAACGACAGTTTTCATGTAATCCAGGTCCCACTTCCCATATGCAGGCCAGTTTTTCGACATGTTTTTAATGATTAACGGACGACGGGTATTCAGGTAGTGTTTCTCAAAATCTGCTTTGGAGATGTCGTTTACAATATCAATTGGAGTAAGGTCGAAGTTCATCTGTTTTATTTTTTAAGTGTTCAGATGGGCATGCATGATCGAAAATCAACCCCCTTTTGATAGATCATGAAACATGCTCAGGTCATGTTAATTTATTGTTAATGGCAAAATTAATGAAAATGTAAAATGACAGATTGGGGAGGGAGGAAAAATGGAAATCTTCTGACAAATGGAAAAAGTTAATCCTGTTCTCAGGCTCAAATGTTTTGAAGGGAAAACATTTGCAGGCCTTCGAAAAGGAACAACTTTTTCTGTAGCATGGTGCATATAGCATGGTGCATATAGTATGGTGCACATAGCATGGTGCATATAGCATGGTGCATATAGCATGGTGCATATAGCATGGTGCATATAGCATGGTGCACATAGCATGGTGCATATAGCATGGTACATATGGGATGGTTCATACAGCATGGTGCACATAGCATGGTGCATATAGCATGGTACATATGGGATGGTTCATACAGCATGGTGCATATGGCGTTATGTATACAGCGTGGAGCACATAGCAGGTGAAAATCGCGCATGTCGCAGATGAGTATCGCAGCTCTTATATAGAAGGGAGATCCAGGGCTGGGTATTGCAGGGCGAATGAAGGCGTAGAAAATTAGGCCAATAAAAAAGGGCAACTCAATTTGAGATGCCCTCGGGATATTTCCCTTGCCCCTATTTATAATATTTTATTGCTTTATTTTTAGTTTGGCATTAACACAGAGTCTATGACATGGATCACGCCATTTTTTTGATGCACATTGGCAATGGTTACGGTAGCCATACCACCTTTTTCATCTTTTAATACCAGTTTGCTGCCTTCCATCCAGGCCCACAATTTGCCACCGCTCACGGTAGTTAATTCTGCTTTACCATTACCTGCTTTGATGGCTTTTGCGATGTCCTTGCTGGTCATATTTCCGGCAACAACATGATAGGTCAGGATTTTGGTAAGCAGGGCTTTGTTTTCCGGTTTTAATACGGTTTCTACTGTTCCTTCAGGTAATTTGTTGAAGGCTTCATTGGTAGGTGCGAAAACCGTGAATGGTCCTGCTGATTTTAAAGTTTCTACCAATCCTGCCGCTTTTACTGCCGCAACCAGTGTGGTATGATCTTTAGAGTTTACGGCATTGTCTACAATGTCTTTATCGGCATACATCGCTGCGCCTCCGACCATTGGATTCTTTTGTGCCTGTGTGTTGAATGCCAAAGCTACTAAGGCAATTACTGTTAAAAAAGTTCTTTTCATAGTGGTAGTTTTCATATGGGCAGATACGAAGAAATCTTTCGGCCGGATTTAAGGGGCAGCATAATAAAACATAATAACCTGGTTAATAGCCTAACTAATAAACTGCACAGTAAATGGAATCCTGATAAATGGGAATAATAATTTATATGCTATTAATCTTTTTGACGTTTTAAAGGTCATAAGGTTGTTCATCAAATTCGTCAACTTATGAAAACACCGGTAAAGGTTCTTTATTCATTTGCATTGCTTTTCCTCGTTACGGTATTGTTTTCCTCCTTTAGAGAGAAGCCAGCTTTTCCTTATCAAAAAGCAGGACTTACCGAGCGTCAGGCTGCGGCACATTTACTCAGCAGATTTACTTATGGCAGCAAAGAAGGAGATGTAGATGCAGTGGTTAAAATGGGGCTGGAAAAATGGTTTCGCCAGCAACTGGATGGGAAGCTGGAAGATGATTCTTTAAACCTGATGTTGAGTAAGTTTGACGACATTAACCTCAGCAATACCGAGGTGGAGAATAAATATCCAAGACAGCCCCGGGTGTTGAGGATGGCCATACAGGATGGTTCCATCAATAAAGATTCTGTTAATAAAGGGGACCAGAAAGCATATCGGGAACAAATTCGTGCCTATATGGAAAAGAAGGGGTTTAAACCGGAACAGGAGCTGTTGAGACAATTTATCAATCAGAAAATATTAAGAGCGGCATATACTCATAACCAGTTGAGGGAATTGCTCACCGATTTCTGGTTTAACCATTTCAACGTTTCTCTCACCAAAAATCAATGTGCATCTTTTGTCCCTGCTTATGAACGGGATATCATCAGACCTAATGTGACGGGAAAGTTCTCGGACCTCTTACTGGCAACTGCCAAATCTCCGGCAATGCTGATTTACCTGGACAATTTTACGAGCACCGGACAGCCGGTTGTTTTGGAAAATAGCGGAGAACCGCTGATGAATGCCGCAGGGAAACCAGTGAAAAGAAGGATTCCTCCAAAACGGAAACAGGGCGGACTAAATGAAAACTATGCAAGGGAAGTGATGGAACTGCATACACTGGGCGTCGATGGTGGCTACACGCAATCAGACGTGACGCAGGCGGCACGGGTATTAACAGGATGGACCTTAGCGCCAATGGGCGAAGAGGGATATGGAGCTGCAATGCAGAAGATCATCGATAATGTAGGAGAAGAAAACCTGAAGAAACGTGGTTTTGTGAAAGAAGGAGATTTTCTGTTCGTTCCAAACAGACATGACAATGAAGAAAAGACCGTTCTGGGTAAGCATTTTCCCGCGGGTGGAGGATATGAAGAAGGACTGACTTTACTGAATATGCTGGCCCGGCATCCATCTACAGCGCAGTTTATTTCTAAAAAGCTGGCCACTAGGTTTGTCAACGACAATCCGGCCCAAACACTGGTCGATAAAATGGCAAAGACTTTTACAAAGACAGACGGGGATATCCGGCAGGTAATGATGACGATGGTTTCTTCTCCTGAATTTTGGAGCCCGGCATCGCTCAGGGAAAAAACAAAATCTCCCTTTGAATTAGCCATTAGTGCAGCCCGTAGTCTGGATGCCGACATTACACAACCCTATCAGTTGTTTAACTGGATCAACAGAATGGGACAGAAAATGTATTACTATCAGGCCCCTACGGGATTTCCGGACAGGGGACAATATTGGATCAATACGGGGGCCTTACTGAATAGAATGAACTTCGGACTGGCACTTGCCGCACAACGGATTCCTGGGGTGAAGATTAACCTTTCTGCTTTGAATAACCACCATGAGCCGGAAAGTGCAGAAGCAGCATTACTCACTTATAGCAAGATGATCATGCCGGAGCGGAATCTAACAGAAACTGTAAAGCGGTTGAAGCCCATGTTAAACGATCCTTCATTGTCGGCCAAGGTGGCCAATGCTGCGGAGAAGAATACTTCTCAGCAGGAAGGGACAATGATGGGAGAAAATAATACGCCCATAAAACCCGCTGCAAATAATGCAGTCAATAACAATACAATGCTGGCACAGGTAGTAGGGGTAATCATCGGTTCTCCGGAATTTCAACGTAAATAAATTTAAATCATGACTTCAAGAAGAGGATTTATCAAAGCAGGCGGACTCGCATTATTCGGAATAGGAATGGGAGGAATTCCCGGCTTTCTTGCCGAAGCAGTTGCAGGCACCAAACCTTTGGGACTGTTTAACAGGAAGAAAATATTGGTATGCATCTTTCAAAGGGGGGCAATGGATGGTTTGATGGCAGTGACGCCATTTACCGACGAATACCTGAAGGCAGCAAGGCCAAATTTATTTATGACTGCCGCAAAAGGAGGAAAGAATACGCCGTTAATCGATTTGGATGGCCGTTTTGGTCTGCACCCCTCCATGTCTGCCTTTGAACAGGTATTCAGGGATAAAAGGATGGGCATCGTTCATGGCATCGGATCACCCAATAATACCCGCTCTCATTTTGATGCGCAGGATTATATGGAATCAGGAACCCCCTTTAAAAAAGGAACGGACAGCGGCTGGTTGAACAGGGCTGTAGGATTGCTGGGGCACGATGGTGCAACACCATTCCAGGGCGTAAGTTTGACCTCTTCTTTACCAAGGTCATTCTATGGGGAGAATCCGGCTGTGGCCATCAGCAACCTGCAGGATTTCAACATTCAGATGAGGGGAAATGTAAAAGGGGCCAATATGGCAGCTAAGAGCTTCGAAGACCTCTATGACCAGACCTCCTCCGGACTGTTGAAAGATACCGGAAAGGAGAGCTTTGAGGCGATAAAAATGCTTCAGAAAACAGATACTAAGAATTATAAACCTTCAAATAATGCCGCCTATCCAAATACGGCATTGGGAAATTCCCTGAAACAGATCGCACAGCTGATTAAGATGAATGTCGGAATGGAAGTCGCCTTTGCGGAATCCGGAGGCTGGGATACCCATTTTAATCAGGGAACAGATACCGGAATTTTTGCACGGAATGTAAATGACCTGAGCAATAGTATTATGGCTTTCTGGACGGATATGGGTACTTTACAAGATGATGTGACGGTAATGACCATGACCGAATTCGGGCGTACGGTAAAGCAGAATGGAACCGGTGGAACGGATCATGGCCGTGCTTCCTGTAACTTCATTTTAGGCAATGGCGTGAGCGGAGGATTGGTGCATGGCAACGTACAGCCCATGGCAGTCGAAAATCTGGAGGATGGCAGAGATCTCGCAGTAACCACAGATTTTAGAAGCGTATTCAGTGAGGTCGCAGACAAGCATTTAAACCTTCATAATGACAAAGTGTTGTTTCCGGAATGGGATGGAAGTAAAATCGGCGTAATGAGGTAAGAGTTTAACTTTTTATCATTATTTTGCCCTTCATTATTCCGCATTCAGGATCATGCCCAATGGCTTTTAGGAATTCCTGAATAGGACCATATCTATGAAACTGGCTAAGCATACCTATGCCTGATAGCTTCATAACCGTTAAACAACAACGATATCCAATGAAAAGAGAACTTCTGTATTTGTTTTTTATGTTGGCCATTACAGCCTGCAATCAGAAAAGCGACAAGAAAAGATTGGCAGGTACTACTGCTGATACTGTCGCCGGTATGGACCATTCAAACCATACTGACTCTGCTTGTTGTAATTCCAACCTGCCTAAACGATACGGAGCGGTTACCGGGATCGAAACGATCGCCGGAGCGGATAAAGAAGGCCTTGCCTCGCATCAGGGAATGAAATTTATTCCTGCAGGTTCTTTCAGAATGGGCGCTGCGGATAAAGAAGGCAGAAGAGATGAATACCCTGCCCATGAGGTGAAGGTAGATGGTTTCTGGATCGACGAAACGGAAGTCACCAATGCACAGTTTGCCGCTTTTGTGAAAGCTACCCGTTACGTAACGCAGGCAGAACAGAAACCGGATTGGGAAGAAATAAAGAAACAATTGCCTCCGGGAACACCAAAACCTCCGGAAGATCAGTTACAGCCGGCCTCACTTACTTTTAGTCCGCCGAAAGGCAGGGTTGACATCAATGATGTTTCCCAATGGTGGAGCTGGACTCCCGGAGCAAGCTGGAGACATCCGCAGGGACCGAAAAGCAATATTAAAGGGAAAGAAAACCTTCCTGTCACCCAGGTTTCCTGGATCGATGCCACGGCTTATGCGAAATGGGCAGGAAAACGTCTGCCTACCGAAGCAGAATGGGAATATGCAGCAAGGGGTGGACTCAGGGAAAAGAAATACCCATGGGGAGATGAAGACCTTGCTTCAGGTAAGGTTAAAGCCAACACCTGGCAGGGAGAGTTTCCTTATTCAGATAAAAAAACAGATGGGTATTCCAATGTGGCTCCCGTGAAGTCATTTGCTGCAAATGGATATGGCCTGTATGATATGGCAGGAAATGTATGGGAATGGACGGCCGACTGGTACCGGGAGGATTACTATCAAAGCCTGAAAGGGCAGACGGTAAACCCTAAAGGACCAAAAGACAGTTATGATGCAGCCGAGCCGGGGATTCCCAAAAAAGTGATCCGCGGAGGTTCATTTATGTGTCATTCTTCGTATTGCAAAGGGTATCGGGTAACTTCCAAGATGAAGTCTTCTATGGATACAGGACTGGAGAATACCGGCTTCCGGTGTGTTTCCAAATGATATTCTTTATCCAGTCCTGATGAGCTGCCTACCTAGGGCAGCTTATTGAAATCTATTGCAGGATGTGTTTTTCCTGTTGATTTCCTATGAAATAGCGTCTTAATGGGGGTGAAGTCATTAAAGAATCCGCAATTTTTTAAGTAGAAAGAGGCCTGATCTGATCCTCCTGTATAATCTTTTCTGTAATTGATTCTTGCAGTCGCATCGGCGGTAAATGTTGCAGAAGTGACTTCATGCCATTTTCCATCGGCATCCACAGCCCATTGATTTTTATAGTCGCCACGACGGGACTGATCACCTGTTACCGGCGAAAAGTTTTCAAGGAAGGAATAAATGCCTTTCAGGTAAACCGCCGATTGCGGACGCTCAAAGCTGGCTACCAATTGCCAGTCGCCCTTTTCCAAATCTTTAAAATAAGCAGTGTAAACGGTGGTTCTTTTAGCCGGATTTGGCTTGGCATGGGTTAAAAAAGCATAGCTTTTGCCTGCTTTCCATGGGTAGATCATATAGCTTTGTCCGCCGGAACCTTCATTGCCAAATTCACCAGTCTTCGTTTTGCTTCCTTTTTTTAGCAGGATCACTTTCATGCTATCGGGAATAGACTTCGGGTCATCCGTGGAAAAAGGACTCCAGATGGAAAAAAGTACCCTGCGTTCTGTCGGGGAATTGGCCTGCATTCCAAAATATCCGCCACTAAATCCATTGGCCATGTAGTAGGTGCCCAATTTATCTTCTCCTTCGGGAACCATGATCTCATTATAAAACCATTCTACTTTATTTTCTGCTGCCGGAGGAATGGTATAGTTTAAATGCACAGAAGGGCCCCTTCTGCCCCAGTGGAAATAACTTCCTTCATTGTTCTTCACATATACGGCTCCTTTGTCCAGGGCGCTTCCGCTAACCAGCAGGTCGGAAACCTCGGCAAATACCTGTCCGGTTTTACTCAGGCCCCTAAGCTCTGCTTTTACATATCCCGGGGCAGCGATTTTAACGCTGCCTAGTTTTATAACAGCAGCGCCAAGGTTACTTACTTCTTTAGTCAGCGTTGTTCCCGCTACTGTCAGGCTGATTTTACTATTGCCTTCAGGAACGCTCAATCTAAGTGATAACTCTGCAGTTCCGGCAGCTTCGGTACGGAAGTAAATGGCAATTACATCTGAGGCATCACTCCAGTTGCTCAGCCCGTCGTTTTTTATTCTTGCATGGCCATTCTTTTCCACATAACCATTGCCTCCCAGGGGGATGGTGATCGTGGCCGGCTCGGTTTCAGCCCTGCTTCCGGCGAATGATGCCGGAAGGAGCAGCAGCTGAAAAGCAAGAAGGAAAAAGGTTAATTTTCTCATGTTCATTTGTGTGTTTGTGGTTTGTGTGTTGATTGTTTGATGAAATTAGGAAAAGGAGAGGCAAAACAAGGATCAAAATTCAGTCAAACGTTTGCGTTGTGGATTTGGGCAAAATATATTTACGTTAGATAGCGCAATACAATTTAAACACACAAATGAAAAAACTTTTTACATCACTATCATTATTATTGGCCTCATCAGCAGTAATGAGCCAGCAGTTACCTGCTGAGCTGCAGACTCCTGAGGTGGTTTCAGTAAACCGGATGCCGATGAGGGCCTCAGCTTTTGCTTTTGAAAGCAAGGCAGTGGCTGCAAAACGGGAGAAGGAAAAATCTGAATACTTTATGACGCTCAATGGCCAATGGAAATTTAACTGGGTTCAGGACCCACGTAAACGTCCGGAGGACTTCTATAAAACAAGTTTTGACGATACGAAATGGGATAATTTTAAAGTTCCTGCCAACTGGGAAACCAATGGTTATGGCTTACCGATTTATGTGAACCAACCTTATGAATTCGCAGGACGCAGGAATACCGGTGCAAAAATGAACCCTCCTTTTGATATTCCTGAAGACAACAATCCGGTAGGTTCTTACCGTAAGAAATTTAATCTTCCGCAGAACTGGGATGGCCGCCAGGTATTTATTCACCTCGGCGCAGTAAAATCGGCCTTTTTTATCTGGATAAACGGGAAGAAAGTTGGCTACAGCGAAGACAGTAAACTGGCGGCAGAATTTGACATCACCAAATATGTAAAAGCTGGTGAAAACCTGGTTGCTTTACAGGTTTACCGC
>NZ_QAJL01000002.1:574628-810855 GCF_003852525.1 Pedobacter sp. KBW06 | reverse complement strand
AGAATCTCGGGAATTGAACGTGATGTATACCTGTATGCCACGCCAAAACTCGATGTAAGGGACTTCAAAGCGATTGCCACACTGGACAAATCCTATAAGAACGGACTCCTTTCCTTAGATGCAGAAATCAACAATTACAGAATTGACAGGAAGACCAACCATAGCAAACCGGATACTTTTGCCGTAGAGCTGGAATTGATTGATCCGAAAGGGAAGTCTGTTTACAAGGACGAAACAAAAGGAGTAAAAACGGTCCTTGGTAATTATAAAAGTAATGTGAAGTTCAATACAGAAGTTGGAGACGTAGCGGCATGGACTGCAGAAACGCCTAACCTGTATACACTTTTCATCACTTTGAAAAATAAAAAAGGAGAAGTACTGGAAGTGATTCCTCAGCGAATTGGTTTTCGTACTGTCGAACTCGTTAACAATAATTTCCTCGTGAACGGGAAGCGCGTGTTCTTTAAAGGCGTGAACCGTCATGAACACAATGCCACCCAGGGGCATACGCTGACCAGGGCAGACATGCGTAAAGACATGGAAATGATGAAAAAGCTGAACGTAAACTCGGTAAGGCATTCTCATTATCCTCCTGATCCCTATTGGATGGAACTTTGTGATGAGTATGGTTTATACGTAATTGATGAAGCCAATATTGAATCTCATGGGCGTTATTATGACCTGGATTATACGCTTGGAAATGATAAGCAATGGAGAATTCCTCATCTGGAGCGGATTCAGAGAATGTATGAACGCGATAAAAACCACTCCTCGGTAGTCACCTGGTCTTTAGGAAACGAAGCCGGTAACGGAAGGAATTTTTACGAAGCATACGATTGGCTGAAAGCAAAAGACATCCGTCCGGTACAATATGAGCGCGCAGAGGAAGACTACAATACAGATATGATTGTGCCTCAGTACCCTGATCCAAACTGGTTGAAACAATATGCGAACAGCAAGCCCGACCGTCCACTCATCATGAGTGAGTTTGCCCACATTATGGGAAATAGCCTGGGTAACTTTAAAGAATACTGGGATGTGATCGAAAGTCAGCCAAACCTGCAGGGTGGTTACATCTGGGAATGGATTGATCAGGCGATTGATACCGTAAAAAATGGGAAACGCATCAATGCTTATGGAGGAGACTTTCCTTTAAGCGGACCTGTGAATGAAGACTTCAGCGACAATAACTTTAGCGTGAAAGGTGTAGTAACCAATCATCGTGGCATGACGCCGATGGCCGTAGAGGTGAAGAAGATTTACCAATACATCAAAACGAAATACGAAGGCAACAACACCATCAAACTGAACAATTCTTATTTCTTTAAAGGGCTGGACAATGTGAAGTTAAACTGGGAACTTTTAGAAAATGGTAAGATCGTAGAAAAAGGAACGCAGAACCTCCCTGTAATTGAACCAAGAACAGAAAAAGAACTGAGCCTGGCCATCAAAACGAAAGCGAAAGCCGGTGCAGAATATTTTCTGAATGTATATTACGACCTGAAAATGGCAGAACCTTTCCTTCCGGCAGGATATACCATTGCCACCGAGCAATTTGTATGGAGCGGAGCACCTAAAGCATCGGCCTATGCTGCGGTCAATGGAAAATTAACCATAGAAAAACCTTCAGGAAAAGCAGTGGTTAAAGGAAGTGACTTTTCTATCGCATTTGATATGGAAAAAGGACTAATGACCGGATATACCCTTAAAGGTAGTCCGTTGTTGTCTGAAGGCCCTCAACCAGGATTCTGGCGTGCATCAACAGATAATGACATCGGTGCCGGATTTAACCGGAGCCTGAGAAAATGGAGAAATGCCTATTCAGAAGGAAAACTAGTTTCTGCAGAGATTCAGACTGCGTCTTCAGGCGAAGTGGTTGCGACCTTTAAAAAGGAACTGATCGACGGAGCAGCAACGGTAGCGCAAACATTTACCATCAGACCTGATGGCATTGTAAAGGTAGACAACCATTTTACAGCAAATAAAGGAAAGTATCCATTGATGCAGCGGATCGGAAATGATTTGCAATTGAACGCTGCATTGAGTAAAATTAACTTCTATGGCCGCGGGCCGGGCGAAAACTATTGGGACCGTAAAACGGCATCTTTTGTAGGTTTATACAACCAGACCATAGATGAGCAGTACTTCCCTTATGCACGTCCTCAGGAGAGCGGAAACAAAACTGATGTTCGCTGGGTGAATTTTACAGACAAAAAGGGAAAAGGACTTAGCTTTGGAATGGCAGATAGCTTATTGAATTTTTCTGCACTGCCATACAGCATGGATGATCTTGATCCTGAAGTCGAGAAAAAACAATACCATTCCGGTGAGCTGGTAAAAAGAGATAAAATCTACCTGCACCTGGATCTGATCCAGAGTGGTTTACAGGGAATAGACAGCTGGGGTTCTATGCCGTTAAAAGAATACAGGGTGCCTTTTGCAGCACATCAGTATTCATATTGGATCAAACCAATTAAATAAGAAGCGCTGATATGATAAAAAAACAGGGCTTTTGGATGTTGATCCAAAAGCCCTGTTTTTGTTTTTAACCATTTGTTTTATAGGGGATTGAAAAATACTGCGCAAACGTTTGCGCCCGCAAATCCAGAGCCAGGCCCATCTTCTTTTAAAGCAGCATTCCTACCACAGCCATTACCAACGCAATGATCAGTGCCGGAGTAAAGCCCTTTATTTCAAAATCATCAAAAAACTTATCCGCCAGTTTGATCATGATGGCAGTAACCACCAAATGAACAACAAAGGAGATCAGGCCGAGTGTGACCACATTCATTGGAAACCTGAGGAACATACCCAATGTCGCATTCAATAAGCCAATCACCAGAGCTACCAGAATGGCCGTTCCGTAATTTTTAATTCTAACGCTTGGCAGTACATAAGTCATTCCCAACAGGATTCCTGCATTGACGAGTAAGGTGATAATAAAGTTCATGTCGTTTTTTTTAAGTTTTGTAAGGTTCAAAAATCAATCCAGAAATTGCCCTCAGAGGGTATCGGTGAAAATAAAATAAATTAACTTTAATTTGTAGCGAATCTTATTTATCTTACGTTTAGTATGTTATACTAAATTAATCATCAGCCTTATGAAAAACGTTTCGTTATTATCATTTTTTATTCTAATAATTTTCTCTTCCTGTCAACCGAAAGTTATGACTACAAAAGAACTTAATGCCAGCGATTCCTTTATGCCTATGCAAATCGGAAATTCCTGGAAAATGGGAGAACACACTTATACTGAGATTCAGGATACCCTGAGGATTGACAATAAGCTGTATTATAAATTCTATTCCTTAGTTGGCGGAGATGCCACAGATACCAAATATCTGAGAATAGATGAAAACAATGATTTGCAGGAATCCTATCCGGATCAGCCTAAGAAAGTGTATACCCATGCAAAGTTCAATGCAAAAGTCAACGACGAGTTTTACACTCTTGGCGATAAATCGGAGAACGATTATAAAGTCAAAGTGACAGAAAAGACCGATAAGAAGATGACTTTTGAGTTCGATATGGTGTACCATCCTAATTTAAAAGGAAACACACATAAAGTGAGCTATATCAAAGGTTCAGGTCTGGACGAAGACTGGAAAAGTATTAAGATTGACGGCAAGGTGATTAAGTAACCTTTGCCGTTCTTAAATATTTAGAGAAGCGCAAAGGGAAAAATCTTTTTAGCCAGATCCCTTTGACTTCTTTTCCTCCGATATAAACTTCTTCCTTACGAAGCCTGACCGCATTGACAATCAGCTTTGCACATTCCTCAGCAGGCATGCCGTTTTCCTGTGCACTGTCCATTGTTCCCTGTGGCGCTCCGTTAGATGTCAAAGCATTCAGGGTGACCTTTGTTTTGATGAAACCCGGACAAACCATGGTGATGTGGATGCCCCGGTCAAAGAGCTCAGACCGTACCGAATCAAAATATCCATGTAAGGCATGTTTAGAAGCCGCGTACGCAGAGCGAAGCTTGGTGCCGAACTTCCCAACCAGACTGCTGATACAAACGATCTGACCGCCGCCATTTGCGATCATTAGCGGCAATACCGCTTTGCTCAATACGACAGTCCCCCAAAAATTGACATTCATCAGGCGCTGCTCTACCGCCAGCTCTGTTTCCAAAGCAAGGCTCCGCTGACTGATCCCTCCGCTATTGATCAGCAGGTCTACTTTACCAAAGATGCGGATCGCTTCTTCGGCTTTGTCTGCCAATGCTGCGGTATTTTCAAGATCTAAAGACAGCACATGAACGTTGATTTTATTTTTGCATCCGTTCTTTACCCTGAACAATTCATCACGGTTACGCGAAGAAATGATCAGCCTTGCACCCAGCTGACTGTAGGCATATACCAATGCTTCTCCGATGCCGGATGATGCTCCGGTAGTCCAAACAACTTTATCTTTCATTATACGATCATTAATGGTGGTCTTCCGGGATCAGAAACAATTCAGAGGCAATATGGTCTGCAAAAAGTTTCCCGTCCAGGGTCAAAGTTAGGTGTTCCTTTTCATTCATCAGCCATTTCCGCTCTATAAAAGGTTTGATGCTTTTGAGGGTGTCATGGAGAAATACCTTGCCAAAATCGGCCTCAATTTTAAGTAAACTGCTTCCCCACATGGTTCTGAGGGAAGTCATCATGTATTCATTGAAACGGTCGTAAAGATCCAGTGTTTCGATGGTTTCCGGTAGGCGGCCCTCCCTGATGTCGCTCAGATAGGCGGCATTATTTGCAATGTTCAGGTAGCGTGTTTCCCCGTCAAAACCATGGGCAGAGGGACCGATTCCAATATAGGGGATGCCCCGCCAGTAATTGGTGTTGTGAACGGCATATTTGCCGGGTTTACTGTAGTTTGAAATCTCGTAATGTTCAAAGCCTGCTTTTCCAAGCTGCTCAATTAAAGAGATGAACTGGTCTGCACTTTGCTCGTCATTTACCGGAACCTGTTTACCTCTTTTTATGGCATGGGCGAGGGCGGTCCGGGGTTCCACTGTCATAGAATAGGCAGAAATATGCGGAGTTTCAAATTCAATGGCCTTATTGATATTGCTCAGCCATTTCTGGTCGGTCAGTAAAGGATAGCCATAGATCAGATCGATGCTTAAATTCTCGAACCCCGCATCCTGACTTCTTTTGATACAATTTTCCGCTTCGCCGGAATTGTGCGCGCGATTCATCCAGATCAGGTCTTCATCAAAAAAAGACTGGATTCCAATGCTGAACCGGTTGACGGGCAATTGCCTTAATTCTTTAATTTTTTTGGCATCCAGGTCGTCGGGATTGGCTTCGATTGTGATCTCCGCATCTGAAGCAACAGAAAAATGCCTGGTTATGGTATTGAATATTTTTTCAAATGCTGCAGAAGGCAATACAGAAGGTGTTCCTCCACCAAAGTAAATACTGCCTACCTGATGGTCTGCAATTCTATCTTTTTTCCTGATAATTTCTGTGCAAATGGCCTCCGTCATTTCATCAACATACTTTAAAGAAGTGCTGAAATGGAAATCGCAATACGTGCAGGCTTTTTTGCAGAATGGAATGTGGATGTAGATACCGGACATGGGGGCAAAGATAAGTGCAATTATACAGTTTTGAATACCGGCTTATATTTTGCCATCCAAACCGTCGCATTTCCACAGTCCGGATCATCTGTTTGATGTTTTAACAGGGTAAAATGATGGTCCGTTAAAAGTTGCTGATATTCTTCCGTATCTAATGATCCATGAAATAGATTTTCTCCGCCAATTTGTCCCCAGGCTTCGCCATGTGTGGTGCCGGAGGTGAAAAGCAAAATTCCACCAGGATTGAGGTGTGCTGTAAAAGTGGCAAACATTGCCGGTTGATCTTCCGCAGGGAGGTGGAAAAAGCTATGCCAGGCAATAACTGCGTCGAATCTTTTATTCAGCGAGAGCCCCCGCATATCTGCCTGGATAAATGTGCCGGAAGGGAAATTTTTCTTTGCTATGGACAATATTTTAGGACTGGCATCTACGCCGGTAATGTTTAATTTCCGACTTAAGAAATAACCGAAGATGGGAATTCCTGTGCCGCAACCCAGATCTAAAATACGGGAATCATCGTTTAAATGGGTAATGACCTCATCGAGATAGTTTTTTTCCATTAAACCTTTATCCCGGTTTTCGGCAAACCAATCCGCTACTTTATCATAAACCTCGAAGGTGTTTTTCCGGAAATCTTTTTCCATAGAGGGGCGATATCTAAAATTGAAACCAAGATAAGCAATTTCAGTTATCCTGTCATAACCTCGCTGAGGACCTCAATATCCGGGTCCGAAATCGGATATCTGTCACTTACGCTGCCTGGCCCGGTCATTCCTCATAAATTTTATATCCCTAAGGACAGGCTTTTGAAGAGGAAGACTTTGGTTTTTATCTATTTAATGCTACTTTTGAAATTCACAAAATTTTATTTGGTTAGGCAGATAAATCAATTATGACACAGATAATTGACTGGATTTTTGTGCAATTAATTAAATCTGTTTTTTAAAGTTCAATTTATAGCGGGGGCGACAATGTTGAATTACAGTTTACTCTCAGATTTAGAATTAACGGCACTCCTGAAAGAGGGGGATGCTGCCGCCTATACCGTGGTTTATAACCGTTATTTTAACGAATTGTATATCCATGCCTATAGCAGATTGAGGGATAAGGAAGAAGCACAGGACGTGATCCACGAACTATTCGCTTCGATTTGGAATAAACGGGCCGATCTGGTCTTAAAGTCCAGCTTGCCGGCTTATCTCTACACAGCGGTACGCAACAGAATTCTCGATGTGATCGCACATCAGCAGGTAGAATCCAGGTATGTCAGCTCCTTACAGCGTTTTCTGGACGAAGGATATTGTGTCACTGATCACCAGGTCCGCGAGCGGCAACTTGCTGCACTGATTGAAAAAGGGATTTCAGAATTGCCTCCCAAAATGAGGGAGGTTTTTGAGCTGAGCAGAAAACAGGCGATGAGCCATAAGGAGATCGCTGAACAGTTAAACTTATCGGAACAAACGGTAAGGACACAGGTTAAAAACGCATTGAGAATTTTGCGCTTAAAACTTGGATTGATGCTTTTTGTGAGCATGTAATGTCAGGGTTAAAAAAATATTAATTTCTTCTACCCCATACCCCCATCTTTTCCCGTCTATCATTTAAAGGGGGTATTCCCTTTCAACTTATGCAAAATAAAGAAGCGAAAGCATTACTGGCCAAATACAAGCAACGGAACTGCTCGGAAGAGGAGATTGCCTTGCTGGAGAGCTGGTATCTTGATTATACAGATGAAATGCCTGACCTAAGCCCTGGAGAATTGATCAGCGCAAAGGCAGAGGTCTGGGCGGGCTTACCTGTACATCAGCAGGGGCGGAAAACCAGCCGCTTGTGGTCCCTGATCGCTGCTGCAGCAGCTATTGTCCTTTGTGTTGCTGCTGGCTGGTGGTTCTTCCAAACGAGTCAGAATGTAAAACCGCTGACCAGCAGGGAGATGGCCGCAAAGATCTTACCTGGAGGAAATAAGGCCGTTCTGACCTTAGCTGATGGATCTGAAATTTCCCTGACTGATGTGGCAAATGGAAAACTGGCCAGTCAGGAGGGAATGGTAATTACCAAAAATAAAGATGGTCAGCTGGAATACCGGATAGATCCCGCTGCAGGAGCAGTGGCAGGGGAGCTGCGGTTCAATACCGTCAGTACACCCGCCGGAGGTCAGTACCAGGTGATCCTGCCCGACGGAACCAAAGTCTGGCTAAATGCAGGATCTTCTTTGAAATACCCGACTGCTTTTGCCGCTCAGGAGCGAAAAGTATTCCTCAGGGGAGAAGGATATTTTGAAGTAACACATGATCAGTCCAGGCCATTCAGGGTTCAGTCGGATGATCAGGTCGTGGAAGTACTGGGGACCCATTTTAACATCAGCGCTTATGAAAATGACGGGGATGTGAAAACAACATTGCTTTCCGGTAAAGTACAGGTGAAAACTCAACGCAACAACGCTTCTGCGATACTAAAACCAGGTGAGCAGTCCATACTGGAAAATAACACCTTAAAAGTAGCGGAAGTGATGACCGAAGATGTGGTTGCCTGGAAGAACAATTCTTTTGCTTTTAACAACGAAAAGCTGGGCAGCATTATGCGGAAAATAGCAAGGTGGTATGATGTGGAAGTCATCTGTCCGCCGGAACTGGCAGAATCAGTTCTTGTAGGCTCAGGGTCAAGGGATAAAAGCCTTGGATGGATGCTTGACAGGCTGGAAGAAATTGGTGCAGTTCATTTTAAAGTAGAAGGAAGGAGGGTTACTGTGATGCCATAAACTTCTACTTTCCACACCCTTTTCCGGAACAATAATTAGAGCCAGGAGCGGTTGCAACGCCCCTGGTCTGTGTACTCTTTTTGGAGTAATTGTTCGGGTCAGGATGTTAAATAAATCGACTTATAAACATTGGAACCTAAACCCAAACTAAACAAATGTATGAATTTTTACAGGACATTTAAATATGGCGAATCCCGCCCTGTTTATGCCAGGATATTATTGAAATTGAAGCTGACTTTTATAATCTTGACCACTGTGATCCTGCAGGTTAGCGCAACCGGCTATGCTCAGATTACACTTAAAGAAAAGGATGCCCCGCTGGGGCAAATCATACAGAAGATCAGAAGGCAGACTGGCTATGACTTCTTTTATAATGCAGGATTGCTCCTCAAAGCAAAACCTGTTACCCTCAACGTGACCAATGCCACGGTACCAGAGGTTCTTGACCTTTGTTTTAAAGACCAGTCTTTCACTTATAGGATTGAACAAAAAACAATTGTGATCCAGTATGTAGAACCCCATGTGCTGCAAACCCGGGCAATGGTCGTCTCAGGCAGGGTGCTTGATGAAACGGACCGGCCTATTCCCGGTGCATCCATCACAATTAAGAACGCCCGGACCGGAAATACCGTCAGTAATGGAAACGGTGAATTCAAGATCATCGTTCCCTCGGATAAAAGCATCCTGATCTTTTCCTATGTAGGCTATAAGACTCAGGAAATTAAGCTTAAGCCAGAGCAGCCGGCATTGCTGATCCGGATGGAAGTGGCAGAGAACAACATGAAAGATGTGGTGATTACCGGTACAGGGATCACCAGGAACAAGAATACGTTCACTGGCGCTACAGCCACTTTTTCCGGCGAACAGCTGAAAGCAGTGGGAAATCAAAACATTATTCAGGGTTTAAGGGCCTTAGACCCTTCTTTCATCCAGTTGGAGAATAACAAGTTCGGCTCAAATCCCAATGTCCTGCCCAACCTGGAAATCCGCGGTAAAACAAGTATCTCCTCCACACTGCAGGACCAGTTTGCCTCAGATCCGAATCAGCCCCTGTTTATCCTGGACGGATTTGAAACCTCTTTGAGAACTATCGTGGACCTGAACATGAACAGGGTTGCTTCTGTTATTATTCTGAAAGATGCCGCTTCCACGGCGATGTATGGCTCCAAAGCCTCAAACGGAGTTGTGGTCATTGAAACGGTTAAGCCGAGACCGGGACAAATGCGTATAAATTACAGCTCAGACCTGAATGTAGAGGTTCCGGATTTAACGGGCTATAACATGATGAATGCAGAAGAGAAGCTCGAGTTCGAACGTTTGTCGGGAAGGTATATATACTACCTTGGGGCAGATGGCTCTCCAAACTTTCAGCTGGATTTAGATTCTATGTATGCAGTGCGGCTGGCAGAAGTGAAACGGGGTGTAAATACCTATTGGCTTAACGAACCGGTACGTACAGGATTCTCTCAGCGGCATTCTTTTTATGCGGATGGGGGAGACCAGGCATTGCGTTATGGAGTAGGGCTGACCTATAAAAAAACAACAGGTGCAATGAAAGGTTCCGGCAGAGAAGATTGGGCAGGAAATGTGGACCTGACCTACCGCAAAGGAAAATTCAACCTCTCAAATCAGATTTATATCAATGGTTATACAGGACAGGAATCTCCTTACGGTTCATTTGCTGATTTCGTCAATGCGAATCCGTATTACAGAAAGAGCAACGCGAAGTATCTGGAGCAAAGTAAAGACAATGTCGGAAGACTTTATTATGTGGAGAACCCATTGTATAATGCCGGACTGAACAGTGTAAACAGCACTAAGAATTTTGCAATTCAGAACAACCTGCAGCTGAATCTGGACCTGACCCGGGAACTGATGTTACGCGGGGCAGTACAGGTGCAGAAAGCCATCACTACCAACTTGAATTTTCTTTCTCCTTTACATACTGATTTTGACGACAGCAGCATTTTTGAGCGAGGTTCCTACAAAAACAGCAGGACAGATAACTTTAGCTATAATGCCAACCTGATGCTGACTTATGGAAAGGTGTTCGCAGGTGCTCATGCACTGACCGCAAACTTACGGGCAGACATCCGGGAAAATGACAATCAGAATTTAACCTTCCAGGCAGTAGGTTTCCCCTCTTCAAGTAATGGGAATCCCAGCTTTGCCTATAGCTATAAACCTGATTCCAGGCCCGCTTCGGTAGTAGGTAAAACCCGCACGAATTCCATTCTCGCCTCAGCTAATTATGCCTATAAAGCGCGCTACCTGGCCGATGCATCTTTCAGGTATGACGGTTCAACAGCCTTTGGTTCCAACAAAAAATATTCGCCTTATTATAGCGGAGGTCTGGGCTGGAACATCCACAATGAAGCCTTTATGAAACCGGTTACCTGGATTAATACTTTTCGGTTGATTGCCAATATCGGAATCACCGGGAATCAGAACTTTGCGAGTACTTCTTCGATTTCTACTTATGGCTATGATTCGTATATCAATATATACGGTCAGGGGGTAACCTTAAACTCTTTGGGGAACCCGAACCTGAAATGGCAGAACTCCGTGCAGACCAATCTTGGAACGGATCTGGTCATGTTCGGTAATAAGCTCAGCTTGAATGTCAATGCTTATCAGAAAAGAACAGATCCGCTGGTGGTGGCCATTGATTTGCCCTCTTCCACAGGAATCAGCTCTTTCCCGATTAACGCAGGTTTGCTGAACACCAGAGGGCTGGAGGCAACGGTAAAGTTTTCTCCCATTTACAAACCCGATCAGCGTGTGGTCTGGACCCTGGGATATACCGGCTCTGTCTATAAAAGTAAATACGATGGATTCAATAACAAGCTGGCCTCTTTGAATACCAAACAGCTGACCAATAAAACTTTGCAGCGATTTAAAGATGGATATAGTCCTGATGACATCTGGGCGGTTCCTTCCCTGGGTATTGACCCCACTACAGGTATGGAAGTTTTCCTTAGAAAAGATGGGCAGTCTACCTTCAGGTATGATGCCAGCGACATCGTCCGCGTGGGAAATGCACAACCAACCATCGAAGGCGTATTCAGCAGTAACCTGAGCTATAAAGGTTTTACTTTCGGAATGAGCATCCGCTACATCCTCGGCCGCGATATTTTTAATACCGCATTGTATGAGAAGGTGGAGAATATCTCTGCTCAGGGATTGGCAAATAACCAGGACCGACGCGCATTATACGACCGTTGGAAACAACCTGGTGATGTGACACAGTTCAAATCAATTGCTTTGACGAGCAAACAGGAAATGTCTTCGCGCTTTGTGCAGAAGGAAAATATGCTGAGTGCTGAATCTGTGAATTTTGGATACAATTTCCTTCAGAATAAATGGTTAAAGCAGGTTGGACTTTCCTCCCTTCGCCTCAACGCTTATATGAACGATATTTTTCGAATCTCGAGCGTAAAAAGAGAACGGGGAATAGAATATCCTTTTGCAAGGTCTGTTTCCTTTAGTTTAAATGCCACTTTTTAATTATGATTATGAAAACATTAGCTAAAAATATATGTATCGTCGTCGGCTTAAGTTCGCTGATGCTATTGGGCTCCTGCAAAAAGTGGCTTGACGTACAACCTGAAGATAAGTTTACCGAAAGGCAAATTTTTGCAACTCCCCAGGGGATTTCAGATGCCCTGAACGGTATCTACCTGGACATGGGTAAATCCAAGCTTTATGGTGCAACCTTAACGGGTACCATCCTTGATATACTGGCCCAGCGCTATAACGTGGGTACACTTCATAACCTCACAAAATACCAAAGCTATACCTATGATGATAAAGATGTAAGGGCGAAGCTGGACAACATCTGGACCAATGCCTATATCAATGTCGTGAATGCAAATAAATTCATTAAAAACCTGGATGTTTATCCCGGTGTGCTTGATGCACAGGCCGATTCTTTGTTCAGGGGAGAAGCCTATGCTTTAAGGGCTTTTCTGCAATTTGATCTTTTAAGAATGTACGGCCCGGTGTACAGCACAGCAGACTCACTGAAGACCGCAATCCCTTATTATACTGAGGCGGGAACAGAAGTAAACCCGATCCTGCCGGCAAACGAGGTGATGCAGAAGGTCATCACGGACCTTAAAAAAGCAGAAAGTTTGTTGCTCGTGGATCCCATCCGGACAAGAGGAGTCGTAAAGTCCTCTGATAAAGATTACCTGACCTACCGCAACTATCGCATGAATTATTTCGCAGTTAAAGGCCTCCAGGCGCGTGCCTATCTGTACCGCGGCGATAAGATTTCTGCAGCTGCTGCGGCCAAAGAAGTGATCAGTAATACGGCAAAATTCCCTTGGATTACCTCTGGAAATATCCTGTCTGATAAATCAAACCCTGACCGGGTATTCTCTACTGAAATTCTTTTCGGCCTGCAAAGCTTAGACCTGTACGACAACTACAGGGCATTTTTTGCACCTGATCTGCAGGATAAAGAAGTACTTGCACCCCTGGACAGCCGCCTGAAAGCGACCTTCGAAAGCAATGAAAATGATTATCGTTATAACCCAAACTGGATGTTGACGGGGATTGGAGGAAAGGGGTACAAAACCTTCTTTAAGTATGCGGATATCAATGATAAAAAGCTGATCTATCGCCTTACAGTTCCCCTGATCAGGCTCAGTGAAATCTATTATATCGCTGCGGAAAGTGAACAAAATGTCGCTTACCTGAACACGGTACGCAACAACAGAGGTTTATTGAACCTGCCGGGAACAGCAACACTAACCACTGAGCTGCAGAAAGAGTACCAGAAAGAATTCTTTGGCGAAGGCCAGCTTTGGTATTATTATAAGAGAAGAAACCTGAGCCCGATTCCAAATCCTTTGGTGGCAAGTGGAAATATCACGATGAACGCGGCTAAGTATGTCTTCCCTTTACCCTTGTCCGAACTCACTCCCCGATAATTTAATCCAGACCATTATGAAAAAATATATATACCTCGTCATTGCACTGGTCGCCATAGGAAGCCTGTTCAGTGCATGTAAGAAAGACCTGAAAACCTTTGAAGGAGCAACAGGGATCTACTTTTTACCCTCTGTCTTTGCCTGGGAAAAAAAGCCGGTTGGAGACAGTACGGTGATTTCCTTCTCCTACGCTAAAAATACGATGACAGATTCGGTTGTGCTGATTCCGGTAATGATCTCCGGGCCGACTTCCACGATAGACAAGGAGTTTAAACTGACCATAGATCCGGCATCTACCGCAGTTCCCAATACGCATTACGAGATCCTGAATAAAAATTTCGCGATCCCTGCAAACGGGCAGGTGGCGATTGTCGGTATAAAGCTGCACCGTACTCCGGATATGTTAACCAAGGACTATTCAATAATCCTGAACCTGGAAAGTAACGAGAATTTTAAAACGACCATGGCCGATCGCGTTCTGGATGCCGCAACGGGTAGAAAAATCAGTTACATCAGGTACAAAATCCATCTTAATGACATCTTGAAAAAGCCGGCCGCATGGCTTGAATATTACCTGGGCCCATTCAGCAGGAAAAAATTATTCCTTATGGCAGAGACGGCGGAAATTAAAGACATAGGTGACCTGGACAATACCAACCTGACCTCTATCTCCAAACTGGTGTTTTATGGCACCTTCATGCAACGCTACCTGAATGAGATGAAAGCCTCGGGGAAAACCATATATGAAGAGGATGGAAAAGAAATGAGAATGGGTGATTCAGTTCAGTAATTTCTTAAACTAAAATTTAGATCAAAAGATGTTAAACTATAGATATTTTAAACAGGCATTACTCTTTGTAATGCTGTTTGTCAGCTTTTCCTGTAGAAAAGACCTTGGCAATTACAACTATGAAGAAATCAACTCAGTTGATTTTGGAGGGATGGAAAAGGCTTACAATGCCCTGCTGGGTGAAAAGTTTAAGGTCAGCCCGGTGCTGAAATTTACAAAAGACGACACCAATGATGAACAGGCCTATTCCTATCAATGGTTCGCCATGAAAAAAGGGGAGGCCTTGAATTCAGAAATAAGAAAAGAGCTGGCAACAACACGGAACCTGGATGTTGTGGTCAAAATTCCTTCCGGAATTTACGACGTTTACTATATCGTAACCGATAAAAAAACAGGTGTTGCCTACCGGACCTCATTCAAACTGACGGTGCAAACAAGCATCTATGAAGGTTGGATGGTGCTAAACGACGTGAATGGTGCCGCGAGGTTGGACATGATCTCAAAGGTGAATGAGGTTTATACGCCGGTAACCGATGTACTGGCTTCAACGGGCTCCGAACTGACGCTGAAAGGGAAGCCCCTGGATGTCCATTGCTATCAGTTTAATTTCAGCAATTATGGGATTTATCTTTCTACAGACAAAGCGACCAACAGGATCGATGCTGAGACCTTTAAATGGAAAAATACCCTCAATATTAAATACGAGATGGTCTCTAACGTTCCTGATGATTTTCACGCTGACTTTATGGCTTCAACAGAGCATCCTCAGGGAGCCGGTACTTCCTACATGTTTGCTGCGGGGAATGTATATTATTATTACGCCGTATACCAGATCAATTATGGGGTACCCATTAACCTGGTTAAAGAAGAAGCAGTTCCATTTAAAGCGGCCCCCTTTATTGCCAGGTCACTCTCCAGTGCGAACCTGATGCCCAATGCTGCGCTGTTTGATGTGGATAAAAGAAGGTTTGTGAGGCACATCAACAATGAGTCTACCTGCAGTACGATGCCTACAATGGACAATGCTTTGTTTGATTATAATAATGTTGGAAAGGACCTGATTTACATGGAATATTCTCCTTTTAACGGAGGAGATGTATTTGCGATTCTTAAAGGCAAAGATGGCAAAGTCTTTCTCGCCCGGTTTAACCTGGTTACCGCAATCCAAACTTATTATGCGGAAATCACAGGTGCAGAGATCGGTAATGCAGACAAGTTTGCTGTTAGTCCAACCTACGGTTATCTGTTTTACAGTGCGGGGGGGAAGGTCTACGAATATGACATGTCTTTAAAAACGAGTAAGCTGATGCTGGATAAAGGAGCAGAGAAAGTAAGCCTGCTTAAGTTTCAAAAATTCACAAAAGGAGGGAGTTCGCGCCCGTATTATGAAAGCAGAAAAAATCAGCTGATGGTTTGTTCATATGATCCGGCATTACCCGCAGAGCGTAATGGGAAAATGGAACTCTACACTGTTCCTTCACTAAACGGCGACCTGACCCTGGGCGAAAGTTATTCCGGCTTTGGTAAAATCGTTAGCGTAAGCTATAGAGAACGTTAACCTCTATCCGGTAATTGTATTTACACACACAAATCTAAAATTATAAACAATGAACCTAAAAAGAATATGTAGCGCAGCAATCCTTTCGCTATTCATCAGTTCGGTATCGGCACAAATGCCGGTTAAAGTTACCGGGCTGCTAAAAAAGGAGAAAATGACAGCTGTTAAGCTGTTTAAAGTAACAGAGGGTAAAACGGTAGAAATCGCAACTGCGGTACCCGAAGAGAAAGGGAAATTCGGATTTCTCTTCTACCCGGAATATGAAGGATTATATCTGATCGGAACGGGATCTGCAGTCGCCGCAAATGACAACTATAAATTTTATTTTAAGGGTGGGGAGCAATTGTCCCTTTCCATCCTGGAATCAGGTTATGAACTGACCGGCAAACTAAATTCCAGAGAAAATACCCTCTTAACCCAATGGCATGACCTTGTTTTTCCATTGGAACAGAAGGCGGTTAATTTTATGAAAGTGCAGAGTACCTTTGTCGATTTCTTCCCTCAGCTGGAAGATATCGCTGCAAAATCTAAAACTTTTTTAAATGGAAAGTCCAGTGGAAACCCAAAGTTTGATCAGCAGATGAAAGCATATATGGCCTTTGATATGGCTTTCTATGCGGCTAATTTTATAAATACGCCACGCTCAGCACATCCTTCACTGGAAGAATGGAGCCCTTACTACAGCACACTTAAGGCGCAGGATTTTTCTACGAATGCAAGTGCATTGTATCGGAATCCATGGGGAAAACGGATGCTTTCCTCATTGGTAATGATCAATTTAAGACAGCACAATGTGAAATTTGAGGGAGGTCTGGCAGGCCTCAGAAATGCACTGGCCTATTTGCCGAATGATACTTTAAAAGGAGATGCGATCCTGGATCAGGCAGAACGTTGTAGAAGTTATAACGACTATAAAGAGCTGATTGATACTTATGGTAAGTATGTGATCACCAAAAGTCAGAAGAAAAGAAACATGGATATCCTTGCGCCTTTGGCTTTATTGAAGCCTGGCGATGCTGCTTTTAAATTCTCCTATCCTGATAAAACCGGTAAAACGGTGACGATGGATGATTTAAAAGGCAAAGTTGTTTTGGTAGATGTCTGGGCAACCTGGTGTGGGCCATGTAAAGCAGAAATCCCTCATTTGAAAAAGCTGGAAGAAGAGATGAAAGGCACTGATGTTGCTATCGTCAGCATCTCTGTAGATGAAGCTAAAGACAAGGATAAATGGCTTAAGATGATCGCCGATGATCATTTGGGTGGCACTCAGTTATTTGCCTCAGGCTGGGGAGACCTTGCCCAGTATTATAAGATCACCGGAATTCCACGCTTTATGGTCTTCGACAGACAAGGTAAAATCGTGACGGTTGATTCGCCAAGGCCCTCCAGTCCGGAGCTCAAAGCTTTATTGGAAAAAACATTGGCAAAATAGTTTTTGCAAGGTATTAAAACCACGCTCTGTATTGTAATCCATTGCTTTTAAGGGCTGGCCTGATCCGGGCCGGCCCCTTTTATCAGCTTAAATTTTTATGAACAACAAATATAAACTATGCCTCGTCTTTATGCTGTTGGCATTGTTGCCGGATCAGTATATCCAGGCGCAGCAACAAATGACACCGGCCTCCGCACGGAAAACTTCGGCAGCGGCACTGAAAGTCAAAATCCCTTTTGAAACTGACAATGGTGCGATTATTCTGAGGGTTAAAATTAATGGAAGCCAGCGGCCACTGAGGTTATTATTTGATACCGGTGCAGATGGGATGGCCCTGAGCCAGGATTTGGCAGATTCGATTGGTTTAAAAGTCTCAAGAAAGCAAAAGGCATCGGTGGTGGGAGGGAGCATGGACATCGCTGTTTCGGAGGGAAACGTGGTACACCTGGGGGCATTTGACCTGCCGGACCAAAGCATTGCGATCTTCAAAGAGTTGCATAAAGGGACGGATGGAATCATCGGTAATACCATTGCCAGAAGTTATGTCACAAAGGTCGACTTCGATAAAAAGGAACTTTCTTTGTACGATTTTGATGGTTATGAATACGAACAGAAAGGAACGGTTGTCCCGATCAGTATTCCTTCCGGATTGTTCATTATTCCCGGCAGCCTGGCCATTGTTACGGGGCAGGCGCATCCGGCAGAATTTATCTTTGATACCGGTGCGGCATATCAGCTGATTTGCTTCCGCCCATTTGTTAAAAAGAACAGGTTGCTGGTGAGCGGATTTAAACCGGAATACCACGGCAGTACCAGTAGTATGGGCGTTACTACGCCGACCTTTAGTGGTAAAGCAGCTTCTTTTTCTTTCTCAAATATGCCGCTGATTAAAGAAATGCCGGTTACGTTAATGGCAGGAGGCGGACAGAGCGAAGACTGGAATCCCGGATTTGACGGCTCCATAGGCGCAAGGTTAATCAGCAGGTATAATTTTACAATCAACCTGAAGAAGAAAGAAATTCAGCTTGTCGCAAATAAGAGCTATGATTACCCGCATGATTTTGCAATTGGCGGATATCTTTTTGGCTTTGACGGCGATGGGGCATTAGTGGTTCAAGGATTAACCGCTATGGAGAATCCTGGCCTGAAGCTGAAACAGGGTGCCCGCTTAAGCGCTCTGAATGGGTTTTCCGCTCCGCAATTGTTAAAAGACAGAAAGCAACTGGACAAACTTCTGGCAATGCCGGCAGGGACAAATTATGTGATCGAATCTGTTTATAACGGACAGGTATTTAAAGATACGATTACGAAACAATGATCATTTTTTTACAAGACGACTTCATCTTAAACGGATTCAATTATGAAACCATCATGATCTTACAGATCACGTCAGGAAATGAACCGGGCTTGTGAGCTAATGAATGCCATTAACAACAATAAATAATATAAGATCATGATCGCCTCATGATCGATAAAAAACAAATATATACTGATGAAAATATATAAAATATGCGGACTGTTATTGCTGGTTATAGCAAGCATCCGGCTGAGCGCCCAGGAAAATCAATTTGTGAAAGCAGATTCCTGGGAAGCCTTATTTGCAAAAGCAAAAAAAGAAAATAAACTGGTGTTCATTGATAGTTATTTTGTCGGCTGTCACCCTTGTAAAGAAATGGATGATGAAGTATTCCCACTTCCGGAGGTCATCAAATTCATGAAGGAGAACTTTGTGAGTGTGAAAATTGATTTTATAGTGGAAGAGTTGGGAAAAGCATTGCAATTGAAATATGCAGTTACGGGCTTTCCGACTTTTCTGATCTTAAATGAACAAGGGCAGCTGATTTCCAGGTTTTCCGGCTATCAGGAAGCAGATGTATTTCAGAAATTGTTGAGAGAATCCATCCTGAAAGCTAAAAAAGGAACAATATTAACCGGGTTCAGCCCCTCAATTCAGGTGGCTCATCCTGATTTTTATACGGCTATGTTCAAAGCACGTCAACCGATGAAAACAGCAGCACTTGCTGCTTATCTGGACCAAACTAAGGACGCATTGGCGGAGCCGGCTGCAATCCCGTTTTTATCGGGCAGGAGTGTCAATAAAAAATGGGATGATTATTTCCTTGAAAACTATGCTTCGTTTGAAGAAAAGTATGGTAAGGAGCTGATCTGGGGAAAGCGGAATGCCATTATGAATGTGAGGTTGAAAGCATTGGGTGATGCCCGGGATGAGGACCGTTTTAATGCTTTTCTGACGGAGGTCAGGCCGCTTTTTTCTGAAAAAGACTGGAAATATGCAAAAATAGATCTGGCCGAAGCCTATTATTACAACATCCATAAGGACCATAAAACATTTTTCAGATATGCTGCGGAGCATTACAATGATGACGACAATAAAGTTCGTTACCTGTCCATGTATCTGAATGGTCCCACAGTTGATGCTGAGGAAAAAGAGCTGTTTGTGAAATGGATGAAAAAGGTGGTCAACATGGATGCTTCTTATTCCGTTCTCGCTGCTGCTACGAGATTGATGGTCGAACAAAACGATAAAGAAGCGGCAAAAAAGTATGCGGAATGGGGATCGGTAAAAGCCAGATTGCTAAAAAAGGATGGGACTTATTTCCGGAATGCGCTTTAAGATTACTGCGGTGTCAGGCTGCTCCATATCATGATGGATACAGGTTGGAAACTGCTTCGGATAAATCAGGGATAGAACAGGGACAAAATCCGCGTTTCATCCCTGCCTGACCCCTGCTTAATTCTAACTGTATTCCTTCTTTTTCCGAAGCTGTTTCTGGTTTGTACTTTCCGGCTTCAGCCTTTGGTGCCAAGTTTTTTTTGTGATAAAAAGGGATGGTTGTTCTGTGATTAAAAAGGAATTTTGGGAAGTAAAAACCTTTTCAGAATTAATACAATAAAAAGCTAAATTTGCAGCAATGAATTTAAACCGCATCATCCTGCTGCTCCTGGTTATTTTTGTTGCAGGCCTTCATGAAGGGTATGCGCAGGTTCCGCCTGTTCCGGTGGATACATTGCCGGCACAGCCGGTTTATCCCAGGAAAATTGTAAAGGATGCAGCGTATTATGCCAGAAAGCAGTATGTGACAGATTCTATCATGACGCATACCTGGATTCTGCCGGATTCTCTGATCAATAAAAATATCATCATAGACAGTATCCTGAAAGCGAATGTTTCCAGACGCACCAACCTTTTTAACCGGTATCAGGAAATCGGAACGATAAAAAAGATCAGCCCTTTCCGGACAGGGAAGCCCGTGCCAAAAGGAGACATCTGGATTCTTGGGGTTTTGGCGGTATTGCTGGCCATATTTTCGGCCCTCAGGATCTCTTTTGCCAAGCAATTGCAAAGCATCATTCAGTCGTTTTTTAGTAACCGGATTCTGAATAACCTGAATAAGGAAGATAACCTGTTTACCTCCTGGCCCTTTCTCCTTTTGTTTGTGCAGTTTGGTTTTACATTGGGCATGTTTTTTTACCTGGTCTCTCAGTATTATCATGTCACTTTTTCGAGTAGCGGATTCCAGTTCTATGTAAGTATTTCGATACTTATTGTGGTTTTATATGTCTTTAAAATTATCATTTTACGGATGTTAGGCTACCTTTTTGACGTGCAGAAAGCCGTAAATGAATATGTTTCCATATTATATTTAAGTTACTTTAATCTTTCCCTGGTGTTCATTCCGCTGGTAATTGCTTTTGCCTTATCTCCTTTAAGGTATGGACCTTACTATGTGGCAGCTTCTTTTGTACTTCTTGCAATTATTTTTACTTTCCAGTTTATCCGCGCAGGAATTAATATTTTATCTCATTATAGATTTTCTAAAGTCTATTTATTTCTGTACTTTTGTGCCCTCGAAATTTGCCCTATATTAATATTAATCAAGGCAATAGGATTTTAAAGCGGTAATTAGGTAAAATGCAAGAAAAGACAGAAGATAGGTTGCGTAAGGTTAAAAGTATATTAATCACCTTACCAAAACCAGAAACAGAGAAGTCTCCTTATTTTGATTTGGCAAAGAAGTACAACCTGAAAATTGATTTTAGATCATTCATTCATGTTGAAGGAGTTCCAGCCAGAGACTTCAGAAAGGACAAAATCACACTGGGTGATTTTACTGCAGTAGTGTTCACCAGCAGAAATGCGGTAGATCATTTCTTCAGAATTTGCGAAGAAATGAGATATGAGGTTCCTGTTGACCTGAAATATTTCTGTATTTCGGAGTCTACCGCCCTGTATTTACAAAAATACATCCAGTACAGAAAACGTAAAATCTTCTTTGGTAAGCAGACTGCAGCCGACCTGGCTGAAGTGTTGAAAAAGCATGCCAATGAGAAATTCCTATACCCATGCTCTGATATGGCAACGGAAGATACCATGAATTTCCTTCAAAAAAATGGATACGACTTTACTCCAGCTGTGTTGTTCAGAACAGTAGTTTCTGACCTTTCAGATCTGGCCGAAGTATTCTATGACGTGATCGGATTTTTTAGTCCTTCCAGCATCCAGTCATTGTTTACCAACTTTCCTGAATTTAAACAAAATAACACCCGTATTGCTGCTTTTGGCGTAAATACCCACAAAGCGGTAACGGATGCAGGACTAATGGTAGATATCGCGGCACCTTCACCGGAAGCCCCGTCTATGATCATGGCTATTGAGAATTACATCAAAAAATCAAACAAGTAGTATTCGCTGATATTTTTTGTAGCTTACAGTTTTTATTTTGCACTTTTTTTTCGGAAGTTAGTACTTTTTAATTTTTAGTAGAAAGTACTTTCTGACAGTGGATTGATATAGACGAATGAACGGAGAACTTTGTTCATTATTGCTTTTAGTCGCATTTTTATAGTCTAATAGTTGTTTATATGAATCTTAATCTATAAAATTGCTATAAAATTGTCTGACTATATGATGAGAAATATCTACTTTTTTGGATTTATTGCTACAATACTATTGGCCAGCTGCGGAAAAGGCGGACAGGGAGAATTGGTTGGAGTATACAATAAAAAGTTCAAAAACAACCGGGTTCCATTAGGAATGGTATACGTACCTCCCGGACGGACACTGATCGGAATGTCTGACGAAGACATTAACAACTCTCAAAGCTCTCCAAGCCGAATGACCTCATTTAGCGCTTTCTTCATGGACCAGACAGAGATTTCCAACGCAGAATACAGGCAATTTGTAAACTGGGTAAGGGATTCTGTGGCCATTACCTCGCTGGGGCCAAGTGGTGCTGCCGCCTATTATAAGCCGGCGCCTACCGGACAGCCAACCTCCGTTTCCGAACGTTATATCGACTGGAAGAAGGTTGGAAATGGTTCTAACCTATGGAGCACCAAATCCGGTGGCCTTGGCGCTAAACTGACCGATATGTACTATAGCGGAGCAGATGCATTGCCAGGTAGAAATGAAATCGATGTGAGAAAGCTGAAATATGCTTACAGTTATAAAAGCTCTGACCTGGCTGCCGAAGGCAGAAATGACCCAACCAAAAAAAGACAGGATTTTATCCTCACTTATACAGACCTTCCTGACCCTGCCAAATCAAATCAGTTTCCTTCGGTAAATGTTTACCCGGATACCCTGGTTTGGAAAGTTGATTATTCTTACTCACAGAATGATCCGATGGTCAAAACTTATTTCAATCACCCTTCTTACGACGATTATCCTGTAGTGGGTGTAACCTGGGAACAAGCTACTGCTTTTTGTGTATGGCGTACCCGTTTCTACGAATCCGTTGCCGTATCGAGAAAACAACCTTTAAACTCAAGACCTGAATATCAGCTGCCGAGTGATGCGCAATTTGAATATGCCGCAAGAGGTGGTAATGTGAAAACAAAATATCCATGGGGCGGCCCTTATGTGCGCAATACCAAAGGATGTATGCAGGCTAATTTTAAAGTCGGACGTGGAAATTATTCTGACGATGGTGGTTTATACACCGTAAACGTGAAGTCTTATTTCCCGAATGATTACGGATTATACAATATGGCTGGTAACGTTGCAGAATGGACAGTTACCGCTTACAATCAATCAGCAGCGCCTTTATTGCTGGATTTTAACCCAAACTTTACTTACGTGGCAAAAGCTTCAGACAGCAAATACCTGAAACGTAAAGTGGTTAGAGGAGGGTCATGGAAAGACATCGGATTCTTCCTTCAAAACTCTGTAGGTACTTATGAATATCAGGATCAGGCGAGGTCATATATCGGCTTCAGGTGCATTTCTGCTTATCCGGGTTCCGACATCAAGAATAGAAACTAAAAACAACACATAGCACCTCTTCATCCTTAAAAGAAAATGGCAGCAGCAAAACGTAAATTCGATAAGATGCACCTGGCGATATCGCTTGGTGCCAGCGTAGTAATTCTTGGAGCGCTTTTTAAAATCCTTCACTTAGGTGGGGTTTGGGGCAATTACATGATCGGGATTGGATTAGGCGTCGAAGCAATTTTATTTGCTTTAACCGGTTTTATCCAGCCGGAACCTGAACCGGAATGGGAAAGGGTATATCCGGAATTAAGAGCTGATTACGATGGGGAATTACCAACATCATCAGCAAGAGCTGCTGTTCAGCCAGCTGCATCATTCTCTTCTACTGCTGCCCTTGATAAAATGCTGGCAGATGCTAAAGTAGGACCGGAACTGATCGAAAGCCTGGGTACAGGATTACGTACCTTTGGAGATAAAGTAGCTGCAATTTCTAATGTAGCAGATGCTTCAACAGCAACAAACGAATTTACAACTAAACTGAAAACTGCTTCCGCAAGTTTCGATTCTTTAAATGGAGCTTTCTCAAAAGCAACGGCTCAACTGGTCGAAATCGGAGAAAGTACCGGCGCTTCTCAAGCCTATCATTCGCAGGTGAATGCCCTGGCGAAAAACCTTTCTGCCTTAAACGCTGTTTACGAACTGGAATTACAGGATTCAAGTGCACATCTTAAATCAATGAATAAGTTCTATCAGAACCTTTCACTAACGATGAATAACTTCAATGAGTCTATGGAAGATTCTAAACAGTTTAAAGATGAAGTAGGTAAACTTGCTAAAAATCTATCTTCATTAAATGCGATCTATGGCAATATGTTATCTGCCATGAATCAGCCACGTGTATAAGCATATTTAATTAGTTATCATTTAATCATAGACCTAATTAATAATGGCCGGAGGAAAACAAACGACAAGGCAGAAGATGATCAATATCATGTATTTGGTATTGTTAGCTATGCTTGCTTTAAACGTATCAGATACTATCCTTAATGCTTTTAAGAACATCAACGACAGTTTGGTGACTTCAAAAACAAATGTCAATCTCAGCATTGAACAGTTGTTTGCTGCATTTCAGAATACTAAACTTAAAGACGAGCCTGCAAGGGCACAGCCCATTTGGGAAAGCGCCAATAAGGCAAAAGCTTATGCCGATGAGCTGAACAATTATATCCAGAAGCTGAAAGATCAGTTTACAGTTGCCGGAAAAGGAATTGATCCGGAAACAGGCGATTTAACCGAGCGCTCCAATATGGACATCGCGCAGGGAATCATGATCAATCAGAAAGAAGGCGATAAATTGCAGGTAAAAATCAATGAAACCCGCGAGAAACTAATTGCTTTACTTAAGCCGGAAGACCGTAAAGGAATTACTTTTTCATTGGAAGCGAAGAATGCCGAGAAAGCGGTAAATGGCAAGAAAAACTGGGCAGACATCAACTTCGGTGAAGGAACGCCGCTAACTGCTGCAAATACAATTCTGACCAAACTTCAGTCTGACGTAAAAAATGCAGAGGCAGAAGTAGTCAAGAAATTATTCGGAAACATGGACAAAGCCTTGGTCAACCTGGATCAGTTTGATGCAGTTGCTGTGGCGCCAAGTTCTTATGTGATTCAGGGACAGCCTTACACGGCTCAGGTGTTTTTAACGGCAAGCGATTCCCGTTCTAATCCCGATATTTCTGTAAATTCAAACCCGCTGTCAGTAAAAGATGGTAAAGGGGTGTATACGGGAAGTACCGGAAGTGTAGGGGTTTTCAAATGGGTTGGAACGATCCGCGTAAAACAAACCGATGGTAAAGTGATGGAGTATAAAACTCCTGAACAAACTTATCAGGTGGCTAAACCTTCTGCAACGGTATCACCGGATAAAATGAACGTGATTTATGCAGGGATCCCTAATCCGTTTTCTGTATCGGCCGCAGGCTTTCCTCTGGAGAGTGTACATGCGAGTATGGATGGTGGAACGATTGCAGGTGGAAACGGTAAATATACAGTCAACGTTGCCGGTAGCCAGGTTGGAAAAGAACTAAACATCAATGTCTCGGCATCAAGCGGAGGAAAGACTTTAAACCTGGGATCACAAAGGTTCAGGGTGAAAGCTTTACCAACGCCTAAAGCATTGGTAAAAGGTAAATCGGGCGGAAGTGTGGATCTGGAATGGCTGGAAAGTGCGGGTCTTATGGATACACAACTGGATGATTTCGTTTTTGATGTTAAATACAGAGTGATCAGATTCTCGGCAACATTTATCAATCCGAGATCCGACGCGGTTACGATACAAAATAGTGGTGGTGGATTTAGCGGCCAGGTAAAAGGGGCCCTGAACTCGATCAAGCCGGGAGCAACGGTGATCTTTAAAGACATCGTGTGTGAAGGGCCTGATGGTCGTCAGAAGGTTTTAGACGGCATCACATTTAGTGCAAAATAGGAGGGAACATGAAAAATATTTTAAGTATTGCGTTATTACTGTTGTTAGGATTCGGAGCTGCTGCACAGGACGGCCCGCCTGCAGAAGTAAAACCCTTGAAAAAGACGAAGATAAAAACACCACCTAAAGATGGTTTTTCAGCCAGAAAAGATGTGGATAGTGCCGTAATGGTTCCCTACGCAGATGTGCGGGAAGAAGATGTGTACTATTCGAAACGCATCTGGCGTGAAATAGATCTTAGAGACACCATTAACTCGGTTCTGAAAGCTGAAAATGCGAAACTGATCGATGTGCTGATGGAAGCAATCACCAATGAAGAACTCACTGCCTACTCCCCGAAGGATACCGTAGCCGGAAAAATTCTGGAAGACAATGATTCCTTTAAAATTGCGTTAACGGCGCAGCAAGCGCTTCAGAGCATGCGTGGGGTAACAGAAGGAACTCCTGATGCTACAACGGGAAAAATCGCAGAGCCTACCCTGAAAAAACTGAGATCGGATGAATTCCAGAAATACAGGATCAAAGAAGATTGGATCCTGGACACCAAACGCTCTATTTTTGAACCCAGAATCGTTGGTCTTGCACCAATGAAAATGGTGGAAGGAAACTGGCAGCCGGTATTTTGGATCTATTATGATGATGCCAGAGAACTGCTGACCAAGAAAAAGCTGATGAACCCGGGCAACGATGCCTCGGTCCTGACCTTTGATGATTTCTTTGTAAGACGTTTGTTCTCGAGCTACATTGTGAAGGAAACAAATCCGGGCAATAAGAACATTACAGATATGCTGGGCTTAACAGATCCTAAAGATCCGAGGAAATTATACGAATCAGAAAAGATTAAGAAATCTATCGCGGATTTTGAGCAAAGCCTTTGGGAATATTAATTTCCAAATGTCATCACACAAAAAAGCCGGTCTTCTTTAGAGGACCGGCTTTTTTTATGCTTCATCTTTATTGAAGTAATTCGTTAAAGCGAGAAGTTGCGCTTTATTGAGGACTTTCTGTAGTTCTGATTCTTCGGCCTCCGCAATCTTTTTCACGGATTTGAAATGACGCAGGAGCTTGTCGGCGGTGGTCTTTCCAATGCCTTCTATTTGCTCCAGTTCCGTTTTTAACGTGCCCTGGTCTCTTTTCTTGCGGTGGAAGGTGATGCCGAAGCGGTGGGCTTCATCCCGGAGTTGCTGGATGATTTTCAGGGTCTCCGACTTTTTGTCAAGGTAGAGCGGATAGGGATCTCCCGGGAAGAACAGTTCTTCCAGGCGTTTCGCAATTCCGATCACGGCGACCTTCTTGTCTATGCCCAGCTTTTTTAAGCTCGTCATTGCAGAGGATAACTGCCCCTTACCACCATCAATGATGATGAGTTGAGGCAAAGTCTCCTCTTCTTCCAGCATGCGCTTATATCGCCTTAAAACGGCCTCTTCCATCGTCGCGAAATCGTTGGGACCTTCTACTGTTTTCACGTTAAAATGCCGGTAGTCCTTTTTGGAAGGTTTGGCATCTTTGAACACCACAATTGCCGAAACGGGATACTTACCCTGGAAGTTGGAGTTGTCAAAACATTCGATATGCTTAGGCAGCTGGGTTAAACTCAGGTCCTTTTGCATTTGTGTCAGAATGCGGTCCGTTCTCAGGTCTGGGTTCAGCTTTTCATACTGGTTCAGTTTTTCCTTTCTGAAAAACAAAACGTTTTTCTGAGAGAGCTCCAGCAGGTTTTTCTTTTCCCCGAGTTTGGGAACAGTAAAGCGGATGTTTTTATCTTCCAGTATGATTTCAAAAGGAACAACGATCTCTTTGGAGGTGCTGTTAAATTTGGTCCTGAATTCGGTGATGGCAATGGTTAACAGCTCCTCATCAGTTTCGTCCAGTCGCTTTTTGATCTCGATGGTTTGGGTCTGAATGATGCTGCCATTCATGATCTTCAGGTAATTCACAAAAGCATAACGCTCATCGGAAGCAATACTTACCACATCAATATTGGTGATGGCACTGCTGACAACGGTAGATTTACTCTGATATTTTTCGAGGACCACCAGTTTTCTCTGGTATTGATGGGCATATTCAAAGTTGAGTTCTGCCGCTGCATCCTTAATGATCTGTTTTACATCTTTGATGACAGTCCCGATCTTTCCGTTCAGGATGTCTTTTATTTCTTCAATATTCCTGTCGTATTCTTCCTCGGCCTGGTAAGCCTGACAAGGCCCTTTACAGTTCCCGATCTGGTACTCCAGGCAGACTTTAAATTTGCCGGCGCTGATATTTTTCTCCGTGAGGGGCAGGTTACAGGTCCGGAGCGTATACGTTTCTTTAATCAGGTCCAGAATGGTGTGCATCATGCCTACCGAAGCATAGGGGCCAAAATAAGTAGAACCATCCTTCACCCTGTTTCTCGTCCAGAATACCCTTGGAAAGGGTTCTTTCTTGATGATAATCCATGGATAGGTCTTATCATCTTTCAGCATGATGTTGTATCGCGGCTGATGCTTTTTGATCAGGCTGTTTTCCAGCAGCCAGGCATCAATCTCCGTATCCACAATAGTGAAGGTGATTTTTCTGATCTTGGAAACCAGGACTTTGGTCTTCCCGTTCAGCTGTTTATCCTGATTGAAATAAGAACCAACCCTATTTCTCAGGTCTTTGGCTTTGCCGATATATATCAGGGTATCTTCTATATCCCAATACTGGTAAACACCAGGCTTATGCGGAATATCGGCCAATACCTTTTTATAATCAAAAGCACTCATGGGAATTTGTTAAAATGATTAGAAGCCTAATTTCTCGTCCAGTTCAGTTTTCTGTTCCTGTTGTTGGTACTGGTTACAGTCGAAAGTAATGGACACTCCGTTTTTAGGCGGTTCAAAGTCGGCTTTGCTCATGTTCAGCTTAGAGCTGGCATATACGCGTTTCATAAAACCTGCATAGATCGGAAGGGCGGTTGTTGCCCCATCACCCTGTGCGGTACTGGTAAAGTGGAAGGCACGGTCTTCGCAACCGGTCCATACACCAGCTACCAGCTGAGGGGTAATCGCCATAAACCAGCCATCAGAGTTGGCATTGGTGGTACCTGTTTTACCGCCGATAGGTCCGCTTACACCGAATCTGCCCGCCAGTCGCCATCCTGTTCCATTGGTAATTACACCACGAAGCATTCTGGTCATCACATACGCCACTTCTTCAGATATTGCCGGAACGGGGATGGGTTTCTCACTGTACAATACCACACCGTTTTTATCTTCTATCTTCAGGATATAAGTCGGTTTATTCCAGACCCCTTTATTGGCAAATACACTATATGCACCCACCATATCATAAACTGAGGCATCAAAAGAGCCCAGTGCGATGGATGGATAAGCCGGAACTTCTGAGGTGATCCCCATTTTTTTAGCTAAAGTAGCTACAGGGATCGGGCCCACCTGTTTCATCAGGAATGCCGCTATATAATTTTGTGAAAGGGCCAGGGCTTTTTGCAAGGTCAGGTATCCCGGAACCGTTCCGGAAGACCTCGGGGTCCATGGTGCACTTCCGGGTACTTCTATCGTTACTGGCTCATTGAGCACGCTGAAACAAGGAGAATATCCGTTTTCAATCGCTACCGTATAAGTAAAAGGTTTGGCAGTGGAACCCACCTGTCTTGTCCCCATTTTTACCTGGTCATACTTGAAATGTTCATAATTAATCCCACCAACCCATGCTTTCACATATCCGGACCGCGGATCCATTGCCATCATCGCATTTCTCAGGAGCAGCTTGTAATATCTTACAGAGTCAATCGGTTTCATCAGGGTATCCACATTTCCTTTCCAGGTGAAGATGCTCAACCGGGTAGGCGTATTGAAATCGGTCTTAATTTCCTGTTCTGATTTTCCTTCCAGCTGTAATGCTTTGTAGCGGTCAGATCTTCTCACACCCTGCTCAATCTGCATTTCTTTACCTTTAAAAGGATTGCGTCCTTTCCAGCTGTTATTGAAAGAAACCTGTAAGGTTTTCATGTATTCTTTTTGCGCCTCTTCCGCAAAGACCTGCATGTCGTAATTGATGGTAGTGGTGATTTTCAAGCCATCTCTGTCCAGGTCATAAGGCGTTCCATCCGATTTAAGAATGGATCTGTCCTGGAAGATTTTTTTGATATCGTTTTTTAGAACTGCTCTAAAATAGGGCGCAATTCCATCATTCACCGTGGCCGCGCTGAAACGTAAGCCCAGTGGTTTTTCTTTTTCTTTTTCAAAATCAGGATCCGTCAGGAAATCTGCTTTGACCATCAATCCCATAATGGTATTTCTGCGGGCCAGGGAACGGTCCGGATTCCGGGTAGGGGAATACCTGGAAATCCCTTTCAGGATCCCAACCAGCGTTGCTGCCTGTCCAACAGTCAGTTTATCCGGAGTGGTGTTGAAATAAACCCTAGCGGCAGATTTGATCCCATAGGCCTGGTTGCCAAAGTCTACGGTATTTAAATACATCACAATGATTTCTTCCTTGGTATAGTTGCGTTCTAATTTAACCGCGATTACCCATTCCTGGAATTTCTGTAAAAGACGTTTGGCAAAGTTCTTTTGACGTCCTTCTTCGGAGAAAAGGTTCAATGCCAGCTGTTGTGTGATGGTACTTCCACCTTGTTTTTTTCCTATGATCGCATATAGAAATATGGTAAAAGTCCGCTTGAAATCAATTCCTGAATGTTCTTTAAAACGGATGTCCTCAGTAGCAATCAGTGCATTGATGACATTCGGGGAGATCGCAGGGTAAGTGACATTAGAACGGTTTTGAACGAAGTAAGTGCCCAGAACTTTCCCTTCTTCGGTAACCACTTCGGAGGCTTGATTGCTTTTTGGATGTTCAATATCTCTGAAGGAAGGCAAGTCACCGAACAAGCCAAAACCTACGGCAATAATGAAGAGAGCGAATAAAACGATTCCGGCAATTAATACTTTCCAAAGTCTAAAATTGTACTTTCTGATGTCTTCTTGCGAAAGTGGTTTGTTCATTTTTAATAATTGTTTTTATAAAATTCCTGGTATTTATCCAGAATGTCCTTGCTGCTCAGCTTCTCGAAGTTTTCTTTGCTAATGATAAAGCTCTTATAAAGGTTAGCAGGGACCTTCATGATTTGTTTTAACTGTGGATTGATTCCATCCGCATATGTTTTTGCGTCGTCGAAAGTACCAAAGTTTCCTACAAATATAAGCTGATCATTGTCAAATTCCTTCAATTGATGTCGCAGATTGTTCTCCGCATAGTTTCCGCGGTTGAATTGTCCGATCCCAAAACGGGAAGAACTGAGGGTTAAAGAACCGTCAGACACATGAACTACGTAATAATAGACCGTTGAAACTGCCGTGCTAAAAATGCCGGCAACTTTTACCGGGGCCACTGGTTTTTCTACAGCGGCCACCTTTTCTGCCGGTGGTGCCACTACTGGTGTTACTACGGGACTGGTGGTGTTTTTGACCGGTTGCTGTACTGGTTTTGCATTCGTAACCGGAGGGCTCACTGCCGCTATAGCTGTTGCCGGGAACTGTTGTCCAAAGAATTTAGGTTCGTTCGGGTCAAAGTCGATCAGTGCAATTTGTCTCTTTTTGAACTCTTCCAGGTGCTGATTGATATAGCTAAGGTGTTCTTTTACCAATGGAACGATCAGTTTATCTTCTGTAAAACTCGTGTTGATCTTTTCAAATTCATTAATCAGGTAGTCTACATGGTTTGTTCTTCCTATGGCAATGGCTTTCAGATAGGCGAATTGCGGAGCCAGATAGTTATCAGGGCTTGTGGTTAAAATTTCATTCACCTGCTGGATCACGGCACCGAAATCCTTTTTCTCATACAGTTCAAAGAGGTCATTGTACTTTTTATTGATAACGGTTTCCATTTCCGACTGTCTCAGAGAGAAGGAAGGATCAAGAATGGTCTTTGCATAAGTAGAAGAGGCATAATCCTTCAGTACTTTGTTCTTAAATACTTCGGCTTTGGCCGGATCAAGTGTTTTGTTGACAAGGAAGAGGCCGTAATAGATAGAAGCCAGGCGGTTGTTGTTTGGAAAACGGTCCAGCAGGATCTGATAGACCTCAGCTGCTTCTTTAGGATCATTTAGTTCCTGAAGATAGAAATTGGCAATTTCATGATAAGCATCGATGATCTTTTGATCTGACCTGGCCTGGAGTTCCGGCGTAAGTGGCAATGTTGCCATGATGGCTTTGATTCTTCCGGCAGAATCCGGCGCTGCAGCAAGGAGGCTATCCTGATTTCTGCCTGCTTTGCCATTGTTTGTACTGTAATTTTTATTGATGTCCTGAATGGTTTCCTGAGCAGAAGAACGGATGCTCTGGCGCCAGTTGTTTTCCAGTTTCCTGTTGCCCCATTTCTTTTTGAAATCGTTGTACCCGGTACTGATGGCATTGGAATTTGCAAAATAGAAGCTGCTGCTGGTATTTCTGTTTTTATTTCGTTTGTCGTTGCTGTTCTGGAAAGGGTCCAGGGGATTGGCAGTATAGCTTTCCGTTGGTTTAACGGTTGCTGCTACCGGGTTTGCGATCAGGTTGACCTTCGCCATGCGTTCTCCTTCAGGAAGCTTTGCAATGGATTGAAGGGTGTCTTCCGATGAAATTATCCCATAGCGGTCGGTCAGGTATTGCAGGTTCTGATTTTTCTTAAGAATAAGCTCATAACCGGGATAAGATTTAGGTAAGGTATTCGTGGTACTGTCGTAATAGGCTTTTGCAGCTCTGTAATCCCTGAAGTGTTTGAAATTAAGGTCTGCGATTTTTAAATAAGAAAGGCCTTTCTGGTAATTGTTTTTTATACTGTTACGTACCGAAAGCTGATAGTATTTCTTTGCCTGATCAAAATTGCCGTCTCTGATATAGGTTTCCGCCACCTGATAATAGATCTGGTCATGGTAATCCTCATTTTTATCGTCTTTAAGCAGGGCAAGTAACTGGTCTTGTTTGTTTAATTTTACACCACTCATAAAAGCATTGAGCTTAATGCGGTTTAAGTTGGCATTAAAGTACATCTCGAAAGGTGCATTGCTTTTTTCTACTTTCCGGTAATACTGCAGGGCTTCCGGATAGTTTTCCAGCTGCTCGGAGAGCTGCGCGAGGATATAGGTCCAGCGGATGCGTTCGGCACCGGTGGCATTCGATTTTATGGCTTCCTTTAAAGCACCAATGGCTTCAGCCGGCATTCGTTGGTGAATATAGATCTGGGCAATTGTTGCCAGAGGGTCTGCCTTATTCTTTTTTTGTTCGGAAATGGTAATGGATAAGGTATCGAGCACCAGTGCGGCTTCACTGTATTTACCTAGCTGCATCAGGCTTCGTGCTTTCCAGTCCAAAGCCTGAACATAGCTCTTCTTATTGGTCGGGAAATTTTTGGCGGTATAGTCAAAATATTCCGTGGAATTGAAATAGTTCTGTTTATAGAAGTTTGCTTTTCCCAGCAGGAGGTAGGATTCGTCTATATAGTTGCCGAAGCTTTTTTCCAGCAGGATCACCCTTGCTTTCTTGATGATCTCATCCATGGCAGGCAGGCTTTCTGAGGGCTGACTGTTAAAGATGTCGTACTTCTCCGGGTTTACATAGACGGGAAGGATCTCATCATAATTGTCTGCATAGCCTTCCGTCAGTTCCTGCTGATGCTGACTGAGGATGACATTTGCATTGTAGATGTAATTGTAACGGGAGGTGAGGTTCTGCATAGCCCTGCTTCCGGCAGTATCTTTGTGTGAGCTGCAGGAGTATAGGATACCGGAACAAAAGATAAATAGCGTTATCTTTAGAGAGTTGATTGCGTAATTTTCCAAAAAAATGCTGATTGAGTTAAAAGCTTATAACAACAAAATATATGCAAAAGTATTTTATTCAGCAATAACTTCTTAACAAAATGGGTTTTATTTGTACGAGATTTAATTAAGATGGAACCAAACGAAAAGAAAAAGAACATAAATAATTTCGCTAAATATTCGTCTGTCAGTTTTCAAATGCTGGCCACAATAGGCTTATTTGCCTTTGCAGGTTATAAAATTGACGAATACAGGCACAGCAAGACGCCAATCTTTACGGCAATTCTGAGCCTTGTTGGGGTCATCATATCTTTGTATCAGGTTGTAAAACAACTGAATAAAAATAACGACTGATGATTTAAAATCGCGGTAATTCCCTACTTTTGTAAAAAATTACTGATTTGAGTTTAACGCGGTTTACCTTATATTATCTGTTATACAGCTTTGTTCTGGCTGTGATTGCCTATTTTCTTCCTGCTATTTTTCCTGAACAGCTGATTCTGGTGAAGAAGTTCTGGCTGGTGTTTGGCTTTTTAGCGAGCATCACATTTATTGCTTATATCCTTGCTGATTTAGGGATAAAAAAGAACCCGGAGACAGGAATTATGGCAATTATGGGCTCAATTGCATTGAAGATGATTTTTTCTATGGCTTTTGTGCTGATTTACAGCTTAAAGAGCAAGGAAAACGGCTTTGTTTTTGTCCTGAATTTTTTTTCTTTATATTTATTGTTCAGCTTCTTTGAAATATACTGTTTGTTACGTAACTTGCGCCACCAAAATAAAAAGTAAAAATCTGCGAGTAAATGGATTGTAGCCACGTTTTTGAGTTTAAAGTGAAAAGGTTAATTGTTGTTTTTACGCTGTTTTTAGCGTTTTTTTCTGTTACACCCGCAGCTTTTGCTCAGGTTGACACAGCACAAGTAACAGAAGATTCCCATGCCCAACCAGAGGCAAAGGAAAAGTTTGACATTGGTAAGTTTGCACTACACCACATTGCGGATTCGCATAGCTGGCATGTAATCGGACATACCTATATCGATCTTCCGGTGATATTGTACACCAAAGCTGGATTTGTAAATTTCAGTTCTGCTGACTTTAACCATGATGATGATGGTAAAGTAGTGGTAGAAAGAAACGGACAACGCTTTGTGAAGATGCACGAGAAGATCTATTATGCATCTGATGCTGCAAATGAGCACGGACAATTCCTGGCTCTTGATGAGAAGCATCATGCATCTAACGAACGTCCTTTGGATTTATCCATTACTAAGAACGTTTGTACCCTGATCTTATCGATCATCATTCTCCTTGTGGTATTCATCAATGTAGCCAACGGTTACAAAAAACGCGTAGGAAAATCGCCAAAAGGATTGCAATCCTGGATGGAGCCGATCATCCTGTTTGTGCGTGATGATATTGCAAAGCCGAATCTTGGACATAAATATGAGCGCTTCATGCCTTATTTATTGACCGTATTCTTTTTCATCTGGTTTAACAACATGCTGGGTCTGATCCCATTCTTACCAGGTGGTGCCAACTTAACAGGTAACATTGCGGTAACGATGATCTTAGCGATTGCTACTTTCTGCCTTACTGTATTCAATGGTAACAAATACTACTGGAAACACATCTTTATGCCTGATGTACCATGGTGGATGTACATTGTAATGGTTCCGGTAGAGTTGTTCGGTATCTTTACCAAACCTATTGCCTTAATGATTCGTTTGTTTGCGAACATCACTGCAGGACACATCCTTGTGTTGTCATTGATCTGCCTTGTGTTTGTATTCAACAGCTTATACATTGCCCCGGTATCGATCGCGTTTGCTGTGTTTATTGGCGCCATAGAATTATTGGTTGCTTTTATCCAGGCCTTTATCTTTACCATCTTGTCTGCCCTGTTTATCGGAATGGCAATTGAAGAACACCATTAATAAGAATTATTTTTTAACAACAATTAATATATAAAATCATGATTACAGGAAGTATTGCTGCAATTGGTGCAGGATTAGCTGCGATTGGCGCTGGTCTGGGTATCGGACGCATTGGTGGTTCAGCTATGGACGGTATCGCTCGTCAACCAGAAGCTGCCTCTAAAATTCAAACTGCAATGTTAATCGCTGCTGCCTTCGTTGAGGCTGTTGCGCTTTTCGCAGTAGTAGTTGCCCTAATGGGTAATGGCTAGAAATTAAAAGGTGCCAGGTATAATGCCTGGTACCATTTATTGTTAAAAAAGAACAAAATATTAATATATACATCAGATGGAATTATTATTACCTGAATTTGGCCTAGTTATCTTTCAATCCATTGCTTTCTTATTGCTAATGTTCCTATTGGCAAAATTTGCCTGGAAACCTGTTTTAGCAGCAATTAAAGAACGTGAGCAGTCGATTGATGAGGCTTTAAATAAAGCTGAACTGGCGAAACAAGAAATGACCCGTTTAACTGCTCAGAACGAGGAGTTGATGAAGTCTGCCCGTGCTGAACGTGATTTGATCTTGAAAGAAGCAAAAACGCTTAAAGATAGTATCGTTAATGAAGCTAAACATTCAGCGCAAACTGAAGGTGCTAAATTAATCGAAAAGGCTAAGATTGAAATTGAAAACCAAAAGAAAGCTGCTTTGGCAGAATTGAAAAGCCAGGTTTCTACTTTATCATTGGATATCGCAGAACGTGTGTTACGTAATCAATTACAGGATAAAGCTACCCAACAGGATTTAGTTGCTAATCTTTTAAAAGATGTTGAATTAAACTAGTTGATAGTTTGTTTAGCCAAATTAGATAAAAATGTTAGAAAATAAAGCAGCATCGAGATACGCCAAATCGTTAATAGATCTTTCTACCGAGCAGAATGCTTTGGAAGAAATCAAAAACGATATGGTTCTTTTAGATCAGGTAATTGATCAGAATCCGGAATTAGAAGCCATTCTTAAAAACCCTATCGTTCCTTTGGATAAAAAGGCAGGGATTTTAGACAATGTCTTTGGAACCAAAGTAAATGCGGTAACCAAAGCCTTCTTAAAACTGGTGGTAAACAAAGGACGTTCTGAAATCTTATTCGGAACAGCAAAAGCCTTCATTCAGCAATACAATGCGATTAAAGGAATTGTAACTGCTGAGGTAACTTCAGCTACGGAACTGACTGATGCAAACAGGGCAGAGATCATAGCGATAGTGAAAAAAGAAGTAGGCGCTAATGAAGTGGTGATTAAAGAAAAAGTTAATGACAAACTGATTGGCGGTTTTATTTTAAAGGTTGGTGATAAGCAGTTTGATGCAAGTATCGCCAATGGTTTGAATAAACTTAAAAAAGAATTTGCTCAGGGAATTGTTTAACTTGAGTATTTAATAATAGAAGATAACATATACTGATTTACAAAAGAAATAATATAAAATTATGGTAGAGGTAAGACCAGACGAAGTATCGGCAATTATCAGGCAACAATTGGCGGGCTTTAAATCAGAAGCAGAACTTGAAGAAGTTGGTACCGTATTGCAGGTGGGTGATGGTATTGCCCGTGTTTATGGTTTAACTAAAGTTCAATCCGGTGAGTTAGTTGAATTTGAAAACGGCTTACAAGGTATTGTTTTGAACCTTGAAGAAGATAATGTTGGTGTGGTTTTATTAGGCCCATCCGACACGATCAAAGAAGGTGATACGATTAAACGTACTAAGAAAATCGCCTCTATCAAAGTTGGTGAAGGTATGTTAGGCCGCGTGGTGAACACTATGGGTGAGCCAATCGACGGTAAAGGACCAATCATTGGCCAGACTTATGAAATGCCGATCGAGCGTAAAGCTCCTGGGGTAATCTATCGTCAGCCGGTTACTGAGCCTCTACAAACAGGTATCAAAGCTATCGATGGTATGATTCCAATCGGTCGTGGTCAGCGTGAGTTGGTTATTGGTGACCGTCAGATTGGTAAAACTGCGGTATGTATCGATACGATCATCAACCAAAAAGAATTTTACGAAGCAGGTAACCCTGTATTCTGTATATATGTTGCTTGCGGACAAAAAGCAAGTACTGTAGCGAACATCGTTCGTACGTTAGAAGAAAACGGTGCAATGCCATATACGGTTGTTGTTGCTGCTTCTGCTGCTGAACCTGCTCCATTACAGTTCTATGCTCCTTTCTCTGGTGCAGCGATCGGTGAGTTCTTCCGTGATACGGGTAGACCGGCACTAATTGTTTATGATGATTTGTCTAAACAAGCTGTAGCTTACCGTGAGGTGTCTCTATTGTTACGTCGTCCACCGGGCCGTGAGGCTTATCCTGGTGACGTGTTCTATCTTCACAGCCGTTTGTTAGAGCGTGCTGCAAAGATCAACTCTAACGATGAGATCGCACAGGCAATGAATGATCTTCCTGAATCATTAAAAGGTATCGTTAAAGGTGGTGGTTCATTAACTGCACTTCCAATTATCGAAACTCAGGCTGGTGACGTTTCTGCTTATATCCCTACGAACGTAATTTCAATTACTGACGGACAGATCTTCCTGGAAACCAACTTGTTCAACGCAGGTATCCGTCCGGCTATTAACGTAGGTATCTCGGTATCACGTGTAGGTGGTAACGCGCAGATCAAATCGATGAAAAAAGTTGCCGGTACATTGAAACTGGATCAGGCTCAATACCGTGAGCTGGAGGCTTTCTCTAAATTCGGTTCTGACCTTGATGCTGCTACGAAATCAGTACTTGATAAAGGTTCACGTAACGTGGAAATCCTTAAACAAGGACAGTTCTCTCCAATGACTGTTGAGAAACAGGTAGCAATCATTTATATCGGTACTAAAAACTTAATGCGTTCAGTTCCTGTAAATAAAGTAAAAGAGTTTGAAGCTGAATATTTACAACAATTGGAATTACGTCATCCTGATACTTTGAAAGCTTTAAAAGCTGGAAAATTTGATGATCAAATTACAGGAGTGTTGGAAACTGTTGCAAAAGAGCTTTCCAGTAAATACTAATTACTCTCGACTGAAGAATAAAAAAGAATGGCTAATTTAAAAGAAGTAAGAATTCGTATATCATCGGTGCAATCTACACAGCAGATCACCAAAGCCATGAAAATGGTTTCGGCTGCGAAGTTGAAGCGTGCGACCAATGCGATTGTTCAGCTACGTCCGTATGCTACAAAGCTAAAAGAGATCTTAGGAAATCTTTCAGCAAGCTTAGAAGGATCATCGTCTCCGTTTATTCAGGAACGTGAACCAAATAAGGTATTGATTGTAGTGGTTTCTTCTAACCGTGGTTTAGCTGGTGCCTTTAACATGAACGTGATTAAAGCAACCAATAACTTAATCGCGGAAAAATATAGCGAACAATACAAAAAAGGTAATGTAAGTATCGTTGCCATCGGTAAGAAATCTCAGGATTTCTACGAGAAACGTAACTATAACGTCATCGGAAACAACAACGAAGTATATGCAGCGCTTACTTTTGAGAATGTAACCAAGATCACTGATTCGATCATGGCCGGCTTTGAAAAAGGAACGTTTGATAAAGTGGAGTTGGTGTACAACAGGTTCAAAAATGCCGCTGTACAGATCATTACTACTGAGCAATTGTTGCCGCTGCCTAAAGCAGAAGCGACTGAAGCAGTAAAATCTGAGCACCTGGTAGATTATATTCTTGAGCCTTCTCAGGAAGAGATCGTATCACAGTTGATTCCTAAGTCAATTAAGACGCAATTGTATAAAGCGGTGTTGGATTCTCATGCTTCTGAGCATGGTGCCCGTATGACTTCAATGGATAAAGCAACTGAAAATGCAGGTGATTTGTTGAAAGCCTTAAAACTTTCTTACAACCAGGCACGTCAGGCTGCGATTACCACAGAGCTTACAGAGATTGTAAGTGGTGCAGCAGCATTGAACGGTTAATTTACCTGATATCTGATTTAAAGCCCTTCTCCATTCGGAGAAGGGCTTTTTTGTTATTGCAGATTTAAGATGTTCTTATCCTTGGGATACTTTACCGAATAGCTGATCCGGATCGTTTCTGTAGCCCCTGCTTTCAGGTTCAGTTTCCAGGTCAGGACTCCGGTTTCTTTGTTCACTGCAGCACCCTCTGCGGCCAACAGTTCCACTTCCATGTCTTTATCTGTAGAGACCGGATACTGGTCTTTAAGCAATAAATTGACAGCTTCTTTCTTTCCGTTCCGCAAGCGGATCTCATAAGTGAAGGTTTGTTTTTTACTGCTTCCGATAAATTTAACGCCGGTTTGTTCTGCTACTTTTTCCCTTTTAATGGTGATTTTTTTATCTCTTCCCATACTCAGGTTCAGGGTATCTGTGGTCGCATTGGGGTCGATGAAGGATTTGCCTACATAGCTGTTCTCAAAGATGATATTCGCTTCGCCGGGCAAGAGGTTCAATTTGTCGTAATTCGTGATCTCCGCCATTAAAAACGCGTCACCGTCGACTTTAGGAACGCTATAGTATTTGAAATTCGCAGGCTGACTGAATTCTTTCAGCGTTACGCTATGCGGTTTACTGTTGGAAGCGATATCGTAAGGGATTTCAATGTCGAACGAGGCATTTAACATGTTCTCATTATGGACAATTGAAATACCGGCAGCCTTTCCCTGAAGCTGTGACATAACCGGCTCGGCAGCATCTGCCATAACTTCTTTGTTCAAAGGCACGCGGGCCTCCATCGTCTGGATTCTGTTCTGATAGGCCTGTTTCTTGCGGTCATAAGCATACTGCGGTTCTCCAAATTGTAGAAACCAGGCCGATAATAGCGGTGCAGTACCATTCTGAGAGGGGTTTCCTGTTGATAAGCTCAGCTTTACTTTTTTCCAGTCCAGTCCCGTAGATTGTGTGACATTGGCTTTGTAAACGATTTTCAAGGGAGAAGAAGTGTTTTCTGCACGCAGGTCGTAAAAGGCAATCCATGCCGCATTTGGACTCAGGTAACTGATGTTAAAATCCCCGGTACTGGCCGCCGTAGCCATTACCTGTAATACAATCTGACCGGTAGTTCCGGTTTTGTCCAGACTCAGTTCCTGCAGTTGCGCCTGCATCCTGTCGATCCGTTTTTGCTGGGCCTCCTCCGCTTCTTTCAAACTGAAAATATTGTTTCTCAATTCCAGTTGTTTGTTTTTATAGTAATCGGCAACCTTGATCAGCTCCGTTACATTTACGCCGGTATTTACACCACCGATGGCCTGGTTTTTATCCAGCAAAACCAACAGGTTTTCCTCTACCACCCGTTTATTCTGAATTTTGTTGAGCTCTCTTTTTACAATACGCAAGCTATCTTCGACTTTTATATACGCAGGACTTTTGTTCTCATTTTTTAGGAAATCCCTGGAAAAACTGGTGGATAGTATGGTTACGCTTGATGGCACACCAACCTGAATGCTGCTTTCGTCAATGGCATTGGCCATGTTGTTCAGGACGATTTCACTCGTTCCTGCCGGAATGCTGACTTTTGCTTTATGATTGAGTTCTGCACCTGTACTGTATACCGTAACAGATTCCAGCCGGCTGTTAAAGGAAAGGGGGGATTGCGCGTAGCTATAGCTAATGCCAAGCACTGTAATTAAGGTTAAAAAAATTCTTTTCATTGGATTGTGTTTTAATATAGATGCAATTATTAAAGATAATCCATAAGTTGGAAGATGTACTGAAAATTATACCCATGTTATTCCTCTTTTTGTTTAATTAATATTATTTTTGTGCCATAAATAGAAAAAGACTATGGCACAGAAACCAATCCACAATACCGAAAGCATGAAGAGAGCTAATGAAGTTTCCATCTATAAACTGATGGCTGTAGGAATTTTAATTAGTGTTTTAGGCGTTTACCTGCGTTTTGCCGGCGACTCTATGACTTTATCGATCGTATCCTGGGCAATTTTATTTATCGGTTCTTTTATCGCTTGTAAAGGTGTATTCAAAATATTAGCTGCTTAATATTCAAAGCAGTACCTTCTTAAAATTCCTCATTGGCCTTTGCTGATGAGGAATTTTTTTTGGCCCATATTTCCATCATTTTTATTTTCATAGGTTACCTTATTGAAGATCGTGTATTAAGGGAAAACCTTAACCGATTAATATTATGAAAAAATATTTAATCTATTGTGTTGTAGCAATAGCGATTTCCGCCTGCAGTAAAGAAAATAAATCTTATGAAGCAACTTCTGACGCCACTGCTGCAAATCTGGAAGTTAGTGACACGACCTTAACAGAGAAAATTATTAAGACCGCCGATATGCGTTTTAGGGTCAAAGAGGTACAAAAAACGAAAGAGAAACTGGCAGACCTGGTCAAAGCTGAAGGAGGGACCCTCGCGGAGTTTTCTATTCAGAGTAACGTAGAGCGTTTTGAAAAAGTCGGGTATTCTGCCGACTCCTTACTGGAACTGACCTCTTATCGTGTGGAAGGCCTGGTCGTAGCAAAAGTCCCGTCGGAGAAACTGGATGCCTTTACCAATAAAGTAGCCGGAATGGCCGTCTTTGTGGACCATCAATCCATGAAAATGGACGATCAAAGCATCTCTTACCTCGCCAACAAACTGAAAAATCAAAACCGTGTGGAAGCGGTTGCACAGCTGAACAAACATGCGGATAAGAAAAGCAATAATGTAGAGACGGCACTCAGTTTAAAAGATGATTATATCGATAAGAAGATCGAAAACATGAGCATAGATTCCCGTGTGAAGTACAGTGACATCAGGCTTAATTTCTATCAGGACAATACCGTCAAAAAGCTGGTGGTTGGGAATGATAACCTGGCAGATTACGGTCCCGGATTTTTTAGAAGATTGGGATTGAACATTCAGAATGGATGGGTCATCTTCAAAGAATTTATCCTGATCATATCCAACTTGTGGATGTTGATGATCCTGATACTGGCCGGATATTTTGTTTTCCGCTATTACCGTAAGAAAAGAAAATCTGCAATTGCAGCCTAAAAATCCTGAGGGTTTAGTACAGTCTGATTTGGGTAAACACCAAATCAGGCTTTTTTATTTCAATCGTTTTTTATTGTCTTTGGCAAAGGCTTCCCATCCGGAATAAGATTTTCCGGAACCTGAGGTACTGACCCGCTGAAAGGAATGACAAACGGCAACAGCTAAACCATCTGTCGCATCCAGAAACTCCGGAGTCTCCTTAAAATTGAGGAGCCTTTGCAACATGGCCGCCACCTGCTCTTTTCCCGAGCTTCCGTTTCCGGTAATCGATTGTTTGATTTTACGGGGGGCATATTCTGTGATCGGGATATTTCTGGATAAGGCTGCCGCCATAGCAACGCCTTGTGCGCGGCCTAATTTGAGCATCACCTGGATATTTTTCCCATAAAAGGGGGCCTCAAGTGCCATCGTATCCGGTTTATACTGGTCAATCAGGACCACGGTCTTCTCAAAAATCCGCTGAAGTTTTAAAAAATGGTCGTCTAAATGATCCATACGGACAATCCCCATGGTAATCATCTCGATTTTACTGCCCTTTTCCAAAATCACCCCATAGCCCATAATCGAAGTGCCCGGATCGATTCCCATGATCACCCTTTCCTTTTTTTCAACCAACATAAAACAATATTAAGCATATTTGCACAGAGTAAAAGCAAAAAAGTTGACATCACAGTACAAAAAGATAGTTTCATATTTTCTTAAAGCCGGAATTGTTTTTTTCGCATTTTGGTTTGTCTATAGTAAACTGACTGCAAACAAGAACTTAAAGGATTTCAAAAACCTCCTGACACAAATTCCTCAATGGGAAATTTTTTGTGTATTGGGTTTCGTCCTGTTCCTGATGTTGGTGAACTGGGGCCTGGAAGCGGTAAAATGGAAAAGGTTAATTTCCAGTGTAGAACGCATTAGTCTGTGGAAGTCTGTGGCTTCGGTTTTCTGTGGTTTGACCTGGGCGGTATTTACACCAAACCGGATCGGGGAGTATGGTGGACGGGTATTCTTCCTGTCTCCAAAAAGAAGGATCATAGGAGTGGTGGCCATGGCGGTTGGTAATATCGGTCAAATGGTACTGACCAATGTCTTCGGTGCTATCGCATTCTGCGTTTTTATCTACCGCTTTGTGAATATCGATCCCTTGTTGTTTTATGGACTGGTATTTCTTGCATTGATTTTCTGTCTGTTCTTTATTATATTCTACTTTAATATCAAATGGCTGAATGGGATTCTGCTTTCTATGCGCTTTACCAGAAAGTATAAGAAGTTTTATAGCATCCTGGCCAGGTACCAGAAGCGGGAATTGTTTAAAATTTTATTGCTGTGTTTCTCCAGGTATCTCGTCTTCAGTACGCAATATTTCATTTTGTTTTTCTGGCTGATCCCTAACCTGCATTACCTGGAAATTCTGATGATGGTGAGTATCCTCTTCTTTGTACAGTCGACCTTACCTTCTTTAGACCTCTTTGATATTGGCGTTAGAACTGCCACTGCTTCCTATTTTTTCAGCTCGATCACCGATCAGGAAGTCGCTGTGATTGCGTGTACTGCCAGCATCTGGCTGATTAATATTATTATTCCTGCTATATTAGGCACTTATTTCGTATTTAAACTTAACTTTTTTGGAAATCTTCAGCGTAGCTAGCTATATCACCTCTTTTTTAACGGTCTTGTATGTCCTGGTGGTGCTGGCTTTTATCAGAGGTTGGCATAAGCTGACCTATTATCAACCCAAACAACCTGTTTTTAAAACTAAGGTTTCTATATTGGTTGCGGCGCGCAATGAAGCCGCCAACATTTCAAAAACACTGGACGACCTGTGTGCACAATCCTACGATACTGCATTAACAGAGATCATCTTTATTGACGACCATTCTACCGATGATACCGCGAAGATCATTGCTTCTTATGCCTCAAAAGGCGTAAAACTGATCCGGCTAAATGAAGACCGTGCGCTCAATTCCTATAAGAAAAAGGCGATACAGACGGCAATAGGACAGGCTACAGGGGAATTGATCATCACTACTGATGCCGATTGCCGGATGGGAACAAACTGGCTTAAAACGATCGTCAGTTTTTATGAAGAGAAGCAATATAAAATGATCTCATCGCCCGTGGCTTACTTTGAAGAAAAGACTTTCTTTGAGCGTGCACAGGCATTGGAGTTTTTATACCTGATCGGTTTAGGGGCTTCCACCATAGGCAATAAAAAGCCCTCTACCTGTAACGGTGCTAATCTTGCCTACGAAAAAGCGGCTTTTTATGAGGTCGGCGGTTTTCAGGGGATTGATGATTTGGCTTCCGGGGATGATGAATTGCTGCTGCATAAAATGGCGGCCCGTTTTGAGAACAACATCGGCTTTTTAAAGCATCATGATGCCGTGGTCTATACACATGCAAAGCCTACTTTGGGAGAATTTATCCAGCAGCGGAAAAGATGGGCTTCCAAAAGCACCCGTTATAAAAATAAGTCAATTATCGTATTGGGTGTTGGCATCTGGTTGTTCAATGTGAGTATCTTGTTAAACATTGCCGTCGGTTTATTTTTTGGATTTTTTCTACAGCTGGCACTGGGACAACTCCTGGTTAAAATTATCGTGGAATTGTTATTTTTATACGACGTCACAGGTTTTGCAAGAAGAAGGAAATTACTCGTTTTATTGCCTTTACTTAACCTGATGCACATCGTTTATATTGTTTACATCGGCATTGCCGGAAACTCAGGAAAATACAACTGGAAAGACAGAATGGTGAAATAATGGAGATCAATAACAGCCCTTCAGGAAAAGTATGGAAGCGATTCAGAAAAAATAAGATGGCTTTCGCCGGGCTATTGTTCATCCTTTTAATGGTTCTTATGGGCATTCTTGGTTACCTGATCACACCAGATCAGACGCCTTATGCAAATACCATGCATTTACAGCTCAGCAATAAAAAGCCGGGAAGAAGCTTTGATTTTCTCATCATCAGCAGAAATAAAGACATCAAAAAAGTGAATTTTCTGGAACGCATGTTATTCGGTCAGGAAGCCGACTTTAAAAGCATTCCGGTTACAGCCTACCGCGAGGAAGGAAATAAGGTCTATGCAAGGGAGTATATCGGAGACGATGAGCAGGCGGAAGAATCGGTATATCCACTCCTGGAAAACGAAAACAGGTACCGGCAGACCTTTTGGCTGGGAACAGACATTTACGGAAGAGATTTGCTGAGCAGGCTCATTATTGGCATCCGCGTTTCCCTTTCAGTAGGGCTGATGGCGGTACTCATTTCTCTTTTTATAGGCATTAGTCTGGGTGCACTTTCCGGTTATTTTGGCGGGAAGACCGATGCAGCCATCAGCTGGTTCATGAACGTAATCTGGTCTTTACCTTCCCTGTTATTGGTGATTGCCATTTCTTTTGCCCTTGGGAAAGGATTCTGGCAGATCTTTATTGCGGTGGGATTGTCTACCTGGGTGGATGTATCCAGGCTGGTAAGAGGGCAGGTAATGGCCTTGAAACAAGTAGAATTTGTGGAGGCTTCGAAAGCCCTGGGTTTCTCCACTTCCAGAACAATTATTAAACATATATTACCCAATATTGCCGGACCGATCCTGGTGGTGGCTTCCGCAAATTTTGCCTCGGCAATCCTGCTGGAAACCGGGCTGAGCTTTTTAGGTTTTGGCGCACAGCCACCGATGCCCAGCTGGGGTAGCATGATCAAGGAACATTATGGTTATATCATCATGGATGCGGCTTATCTGGCCACTTTGCCTGGTTTGGCGATCATGGTCACGGTATATGCCTTCAACTTACTCGCGATTGGATTAAGGGATGCTTTTGATGTGAAGTCGCAAAATATATCTGTTTAGTTGAAAATTTATTAAATTGTAATATGCTGTTAAATAGTTATCAGAATGAATTAATCGAGGCAGGTTGTGATGAAGCTGGCAGGGGATGTCTTGCAGGCCCTGTATTTGCCGCCGCAGTGATCCTTCCTCCAGACTTTACTCCCGGAATGCTGACGGATTCAAAAAAGTTAAGTCATAAACAGCGGGATGTTTTAAGACTGATCATTGAGAAGGAAGCGATTGCCTGGGCAGTAGCCGAGGTGGATCACCTGGAAATTGATAAGATCAATATCTTAAATGCTTCTTTTTTAGCAATGCACAGGGCGATAGAAAAATTAAGCCTGAAGCCGCAATACCTGAGTATAGACGGGAACCGTTTTAAAGCCTATCCTGAAATCCCTCATTCCTGCATTGTTAAAGGAGACGGGAAATACCTGAACATTGCTGCTGCCTCTATCCTGGCTAAAACCCATCGCGATGAGTACATGGCAAAGATCGCTGAAGAATATCCCATCTACCAATGGAAGAAAAATAAAGGCTATCCGACTATAGACCATAGAAATGCGGCTTTAAAGCATGGATTATCGCCATATCACCGTAAAACTTTTACAATCAGCCAGCCTCAGCTGGCCCTGTTTTCCGAAATTAAAGGATAATTAGTATTTTCACGTGATTTGAAAACATTAATACTCACAAACAGAATACCTTTTCCGCCCAATAGCGGCTATCCGATTGTTGTATACAACACAATAAAAGGATTGTTAAAACTGGGAGTAGAGATTACTATGTTCAGTATTAATCCCAATAAATACCGGGTAGATGTAGAGGATATCTATGATCCTTTGTTTGAGCAAATCAAATTTCACTCGTTCAACCTGGATACGGAGGTTAACGTTTACGGCGCTTTGCTGAATATTTTCTCCAATCAGTCTTATAATGTGTCCCGCTATTTCGATGAAGATGCGGCCAAATTACTCGGCGACGTTTTAAAAGAAAATGAGTTTGACATCATTCAGTTTGAGGGACTGTTTGTCGTACCCTATCTGGATGTGGTGAAGGAAAACAGTAAGGCGAAAGTGATCTACAGGGCCCATAACATAGAGTTTGATGTCTGGGAGCGGATTGCACTGACGGAAAAATTCACGCCCAGAAGGAGCTACCTCCAGTTTTTAGCACGTCGTTTAAAGGTTTATGAAACCGAACAGATCAACCGCTTTCACCAGGTTTTTGCCATCAGCGAGCAGGACAGGCAAAGCATTTTAAGGTTTGGTTGTGAAACGGCACTGGAAGTTTTTCCGGTAGCGCTGGACTTTGAGAAATATGTAACCGATCCTTCCAAAACAAGTTTTCCAACCCTGTTTCATTTGGGTGCCATGGACTGGCGACCGAATAAAGAAGGCCTGGAATGGTTTCTGGATGAGATCTGGCCGGACATTGAAAAGCTGAACAGTGAGCTTCGTTTTTATATTGCCGGAAAAAATATGCAGAAGCAGTTTTTTGAATATGATTCTGAAAACCTGGTGGTAGAAGGAGAGGTCTTTGATGCGGTCGAGTTTATCAATTCCAAGGCGATTATGATTGTTCCGCTATTGTCCGGAAGTGGGATGAGGGTAAAGATCATCGAGGGGATGGCGATGCGGAAATGCATCATTGCGACAAGCATGGCTGCCGAAGGAATCAGGTGCGAAAATGGAAAAGATATCCTCATTGCAGATACCGCAGATGAGTTCTACAGGGCCATCCTGCAATGCATCACCAATCCTAAAAAATGGCGCGAGATTGGCGAAAATGCCAGGAAAACGGTAGAACGTGACCACGATGTCCGGATCATCGCAGAAAGAATGTTGAATATCTACCAAAAATTACTTACTGTATAATTTTTATGTACTTTTGCCCACGTTTTACAGGCCTGCATCAGGGATGATTCCTGCTTTATGCCTTTTAAAATGAACTAAAACTGAAAAAGCAAATTGAACCATAAAAAAACAAATATATACTCATGAAAAATACCGCATTAACAGATAAACACATTTCATTGGGTGCCAAGATGGTGCCTTTCGCAGGATATAACATGCCGGTTCAGTATGAAGGAATCAATGCAGAGCATGCGGTGGTAAGAGGTGGTGTTGGCGTTTTTGATGTAAGCCATATGGGTGAATTCATCCTGAAAGGCGAAAATGCTCTAGATTTAATTCAAAGGGTAACCAGTAACGATGCGTCTAAACTTTATGATGGTAAAGTGCAGTATTCTTGTCTGCCAAATGAAGATGGCGGTATCGTAGACGATCTTTTGGTTTACAGAATCGACGAAAAAACTTATATGCTGGTAGTGAATGCTTCCAATATTGAGAAGGATTGGAACTGGATTCAAAAATATAATGATAAAGATGTAGAGATGCACAACATCTCTGACAAAACTTCTCTTTTGGCAATTCAAGGTCCTAAGGCAGCTGAAGCACTTCAAAGCCTGACCGAAGTTGATCTGGCTTCTATGGAGTATTACAACTTCGTTAAAGGAACTTTTGCAGGTGTGGAAAATGTAGTGATTTCTGCTACAGGTTATACCGGTGCAGGTGGTTTCGAGATCTATTTCGACAATGAACATGCAGATGTGATCTGGGATGCGATTTTTGAAGCTGGAAAACCTTTTAATATTCAGCCGATAGGCTTAGGTGCACGTGATACCCTGCGTTTGGAAATGGGTTTCTGTTTATATGGAAACGACATCGATGATACCACTTCTCCGATTGAAGCAGGATTGGGATGGATTACTAAGTTCAGCAAAAAGTTCACGAATTCAGAGGCCTTACTTGCACAAAAAGAAGCTGGTGTGGTACGCAAACTGATTGGATTTGAAATGATCGACAGAGGGATTCCACGTCATGATTATGAAATCGTAGATATCGATGGCAACGTAACCGGAAGGGTAACTTCAGGAACTCAGGCACCATCTTTACAGAAAGCAATCGGAATGGGGTACATTGACAAAGCATTGGCTAAGGAAGGTACTGAGATTTACATCAACATCCGTAACAGTAAAATTAAAGCGAAAGTGGTTAAATTCCCTTTTACCAAATAAGTTAAAAAACACCTTATCAGCCCATAAATTAACAATGCCAAAAAGTATAGAAGTTTGTTTAACGCCCGCACTACTTGATCTGTATGCTATAGAAGAAAGTATTGTCGTGGTGATCGATGTATTAAGAGCAACATCATCTATTGTTTACGGTATTGATAATGGGGCCAGTGCAATCATTCCTGTCGCACAGATAGAAGATTGCCTGAGCTATGCGGGTAAAGGGTTTTTATTAGCTGCAGAACGAAATGGAGAAGTGGTTGAAGGCTATGACTTCGGCAATTCTCCATTTTCTTATACTCCGGAAAAAGTAGCCGGAAAAACGGTGGTCCTTACCACTACCAATGGAACAAAAGCACTTCATCTGGCAAGAACAAGGGCACATCAGGTGGTGATCGGTTCTTTTTTAAACCTGGAATCCCTGTGTAACTGGCTTCGCGATCAACATAAAAATGTCCTGTTGTTGTGTGCGGGCTGGAAGGATAAATTCAATCTGGAAGATACCTTATTTGCCGGGGCAGTAGTCAATGAATTGCGCAAAGATTTTGCCCATTTTGATGATTCCTGTGTTGCAGCAGAAGACTTGTACCTGCTGGCCAAGGATGACCTGAGAAATTACCTTCATAAATCTTCTCACAGCCACCGACTGGCAGAACTCAATATCGAAGAAGATGTGAAATTCTGTCTCCAGCTGAACATTTGCACAGCCATTCCTGTATTGTCGGGAGATGCCCTGGTGGCAGTTAAAGCTTAGGTCCCTTAAAATTATTGATCAGCTCCTGCAGGCTTTCGTTAGACTTGATGGTCTTTAACGTTTGCTCATAAGCAAGCCAGTAAATGGTTTCTGCTTTTTTCATATCAAAAGTACTGATGTCACCCATCCCTTTGGGCTCCACCAACGCATTGCAGAAGGATACCTTTTGCTCCATATCTTTATTGATAGACATGACACCGGCCCTTTTCATCAGGGAAGAAATGTTGGTGATCTTATCCACCTCCTGTAAATGATTACAGGAAGAACCGATGATATAATCGCAATTGCTCAGCAAAGGTTCTATCGGGAAATTGTTTAGAATCCCACCATCCACATACATCTGGTTGTTGATCATGATCGGTTTGAAAATTCCCGGGATACAGCTGGAAGCAAGTACGGCCCTGATCAATGGTCCTTCGGTAAAATAGACCAGCCGGCCTTCACTGAAATTGGTGGCGGCAATGGTCAGTGGTATTTTCAGGTTTTCTATCCGGTCTTCCGGAAGATGTTCTTTTAACAATTCCTCTACATGCTCTATATTGATCAGGCCTAAAGATCCCAATGCCGGTCTGATGAAGCGCAGTAATTTTGCCTTGATAAAAATATCCAGGCCTTTTTCAGGATCAATTCCTGAAGCATAAAAGGCACCCGCAATAGAGCCTGCACTGGTTCCACTGATGTGGCTAAAGATGATACCCGCGTTTTTAAAGGCCTTTAAAACGCCTAAGTGTGCAATTCCCCGAATTCCACCACCTGATAATACGATTCCTACTTTAGTCATAAGGTTATATTCTTTTGCTATTTAGGCTTATATTTTGACATGTTCAAAATTTTCTGCGGATCTTTTTCTGCCATCAGCTGCTGCAGGCTGATCCCTTTGTTCTCCTGCATGTATCTTTTTACCATTTGCCAGCCTATCCATACCCCTAACTTCGGTGCAGATTCATTCTTCTCTCCAAGGCCCGGGGTAAAAGGTCCTTCACCCAGAAATACCTGGATCTTTTGATAGTCGGTTTCAAACAACAGGTTGTTCTGTAACAAATAGGCCCAGATGTCTTTTTCATAGGTTTTACACCAGTCAATCTGTGATTTGGTATATCCGATTTTAACAGAATCCGGTACTTCATCCGCCAGTACCTGATCCATAAAGTAGAGGATCTTTCCATTCTGAACCATTTTTGACAATAAGGTCCGGTCTTCATCCCGCTCAGGGAAGAGGTCTTCCCTTGCATAGGTTTCCGCAATTCTGGGAACCACATATTCCGGACTGAAACGACGGGAAAGATAGGTGGGAACACTCTGTACAATGGCACCGTAAAACTTGCTGTTCTTCCCCAGAAACATATCCAGTCCGATGCCCATATAGTCATCCCCGATAGGGGTCTGAACGGCAAATCCGGAGATAAAAGAAATCATTTTAGGGATCCTGGCATTTGGATAATAATGTTTCACATATTTGAACGTCTGTGTGAGGTCTTTTTCAATTCCTCCCATGTCTTTAAAGACACTGTCGGCCTCCCTGTTTAAATCGGTATAGACCTGGTCTTTGTATAAGGTGGAAAGGATTTCGGTATTGCTATAGCTGGGATCACCCACCATGCGGTGTACAAAATCATTATAAAATGCCCCGTATTTCTGCTGGAGTTGCTGGTCTGTTTGCGTCAGGTCTTTTGTTTTTCCATTGTAAAGATCCTGATCAAAGCGGGCGACTTTGATGTCCAGTTTGATGTCAGTTACATCTGGTTTACTGCCTTGTTTACAGGAAAAAAGTACGAGTAAACTTCCTGACAGTAACAACTGAAAGGTTCCTGATGGCCTTATTGTGCGTGCTGACTTACTGGCTATTGATGAAAAAAAAGCCGGTATAGAAAGAAAAAATAGATAGATTTGGCTGGATTTTACGTTATTTATCATTTATAGCAAATATAAACAGATCCATAGGGAAAATTGCATAAACTTATTGCTCAAAAAATGAAAAGATACCTTACTTTATTCTTATTACTTTTAACAGGCCAGCTTTTTGCACAGGAAGCAGGCTCCCCATATTATGGCTTTAGACTAGGCTTAACGGCACATCCTACTTTGGGATGGGTGAAACCCGAGGTTGGAAAAACTGATGGCATCGCCCTTGGCTTTGCTTACGGTTTAATGGCCGACTTTAATTTCGCGGACAACTATTCTTTTGCCACGGGATTAACGATCACCACGATCAATGGAAAGAGTACAGAACTTGGTTATAATGACCTGACGGCAAATTCCAGACCAGTGGCTCAGGAATTGAGGTACCGGATGCAATATATAGAAGTACCGCTGACCTTAAAATTGAAAACCAATAAAATTGGCGATCTGAGGTGGTACGGGCAATTTGGTCTCTCTAATGATTTCAATATCGGATCGAAGCTGGACGTGAAACGTGATGGTACAAAAGTTAAAGATGGCGCAAACAATTCTGATTATACCCGCTTTTACCGCGCCGGATTAATTGTTGGTGGAGGTGCTGAATACGATTTGGACAATCGCACCAGCCTGGCCATAGGTTTGACTTTTAACAATGGCTTTACCAATATCGCAAAGAATGGCGATGGAAAAAAGGTTAAGAATAGCTATATCGGCCTGAATATCGGTGTTTTCTTTTAGGCAATTTTAAGCATAGGATATGAATATTGCACTTGCACAACTCAATTACCACATTGGGAATTTTGAATACAATACCAAAAAAATAATTGATAACATCCACCTGGCGAAAGCTAAAGGGGCAGACCTGGTGGTCTTTGCAGAGCTTGCCGTTTGCGGGTATCCGGCACGCGACTTTCTGGAGTTCGACGAATTCATAGAATTGTGTGAAACTGCAGCACAGGAGATTGCACTCAGCTGTCAGGGGATCGCCTGCATCATCGGACTTCCGGTGAAAAATGATGTACTTGCCGGAAAAGACTTATACAATGCGGCCTATTTTATTGAAGATGGGCAAATCAGGGACATCGTAAAGAAAGCATTGCTGCCTACTTATGATGTGTTTGATGAATACCGTTATTTCGAACCTGCCAATCATTTTGAATGCATCAGCTTTAAAGGAAAGAAGATTGCTTTGACCATTTGTGAAGACCTTTGGAACATCAATAACAATCCGCTCTATGCCTCTTCTCCAATGGATGAACTGATTCGTCAGAAGCCGGACATCATGATCAACATCGCGGCATCTCCTTTTTCTTATTGTCATGATGACGAAAGGGTAGTCGTATTGTCGGATAATGCAAAGAAATACAAATTGCCATTGCTGTATGTGAACCAGGTTGGTGCGCAGACAGAAATCATCTTTGATGGGGGCTCAATGGTCTTTGATAAGCAGGGAAAGCTATTGGATGAAATGCCTTATTTCAAGGAAGAGCTTCGGGTTTATCAAATGGAGGACGACCAGTTCATCGGTTACGCACCTATCGAACATACGCCCGCTCCGGATATTGAGGTGATTCATGAAGCCTTGATTCTGGGGATTAAAGATTATTTTTCCAAATCTGGTTTCAGCAAAGCGGTATTGGGTCTTTCCGGTGGAATAGATTCCGCTATTGTATGTGCCTTGGCTTGTCGGGCTTTAGAACCTGAAAATGTGATGGCAGTATTGATGCCTTCTAAATATTCTTCAGATCATTCCATTCAGGACGCATTGGATCTGGTGGCAAACATTGGCTGTAAACATGAGATCATTCCGATCAAAGAAGCTGCAGATGCTTTTGATCAAATGATGGCTCCGGCTTTTAATGGCTTGCCTTTTAACCTGACCGAAGAAAATATCCAGGCCAGGTGCAGGGGAATCATTGTGATGGCGATGTCGAATAAATTTGGCTATATCTTACTCAACACTTCCAATAAAAGTGAGTGTGCTGTAGGGTATGGAACCTTATACGGAGATATGTGTGGCGCAATAGGTGTGATCGGAGATGTGTATAAAACACAGGTCTATCAGCTGGCGGCCTATATCAATAAAGACGGAATTGTGATTCCGGAGAACTCCATTGTAAAACCTCCTTCAGCAGAGCTGAGACCTGGACAAAAGGACTCAGATTCACTGCCGGATTACGACATTCTGGATAAAATCCTTTTCCAGTACATCGAGCTGAAACAAAGTTCTTCTGCAATTATTGCACAGGGCTATGAAGAAGCATTGGTGAGAAGGATCATTAAGATGGTCAATACGGCGGAATTTAAACGTTATCAAACTCCGCCGATTTTAAGGGTTTCGCCCAAAGCATTTGGAATGGGCAGAAGGATGCCGATTGTTGGAAAGTACCTTTCTTAGGCGCTTACCGAGGTGATCCACCAAACGTTACCTGTGGTATCTTTAACGCCACAGGTACGTCCATAATCCTGATTGGATAAGTCCATAACGACGGCAGCCCCTGCTTCAATGGCTTTCCGGAAACTTTCGTCTGCATTGTCTACATAGACAAACAGGTTCGATACTGCTGTTCCCCAGGGTTCAGGCGCATCGCAATACATAATGGTACTGCCCGAAATCTGTGCTTCCCCATGCCTGAGCAAACCTGTCTGATCTTCCCGTGGGTGCTGATGGGTAATCTCTGCGTTAAACACCGCTTTAATAAAGTCGGTAAACTTCTGAGCGCCATCCAGCATGAGGTATGGCATAACTGCCTGATGTGTTTTTGGAATGTTCATGATGCTGTTTTTTATTGTTTATAACACAAATTTAGGTGCAGATCATTGCGGTAAATTGGAAAAACACGACATTCTTTATACGGTGATCCATTTTGTTCCTTCCGCTTTTCCTGAAAAATAAGTTCCGGGATGATGCCCGGAGAATTCTTTAAAATCGTGGATAAAGTGCGACTGATCATAATAACCACAATCGTACGCAATGTCTGTTAGGGAAAGAGATTCCTTCTCCGGATATTTCCGCAAGGCCGTTTGAAACCGGATGATCCTGGTAAATAACTTAGGGCTAAACCCGGCGTATTCTTTGAAATTCCGCTGAAACTGACGCATGGATAAAAAGCTGTCATCTGCCAGGCGCTGCACATTGCTGCATCCATCGGTATCGATGATTTGCCGGATGGTTTCCGAAATTCCATTTTGCTTTGTTTTACGCAAGGCGAGTCTTGATTCCAGAAACTGACTGATGATGGCAACCCTGGCCTGATTGTCGGGAGCGAGCATCATTTTTTCTTCCAGTTCTTTTCCTGCTGTACCGAGAATTGTTGCCATGTCTATCATTTCATTGGTTAGTGCAAGACAGGGGATGTCAAACAATTCGGACATGGCGAAAGGATAGAGGTATACTCCAAAGATGCCAAAGCTTTGATCAATTGAAAATCGCCTGAATTGCTGTGAGGGTCCCGATATTCCTGAAGAGAAGGAAGTTGTTTGCTGTTCATTGCCTGTCAGTTCATCGAAGATACCCTGATAATGAAAAACCATTTCCACGCATCCATCGGCCATTGTCCGGTGAATATAGGGTGTCCCGGAAACGCTGTCCATTTCCAATACCCAAAAACAACGGACCAGTCCGGCGAGTTTCTGGGAAGGTGGGATGCTGAAGTATTTCATAACAGATAAGCCTCAGCATAAAGTTAGGAATTTTTAGGGCGTCTTTTTAACCCATTTTTTATAGGGAATGATCAAAGCGAGTAATAGGGCCGTAAGCGAAAATAACTTCGCAATAAGATCTCCGTTTTCTACGTAAAAAGTAAGGTCACTGTTCAGGTTGATGTCTGCTTTTAAAGCAGTAGGTACCCACCATTTGCTTTGTTTCACCACATCTCCTTTTTGGTCGATAAAACCCGAGATTCCGGTATTGGCCGAACGGACTACCCATCTTCTGGTTTCTATGGCCCGTAATTTGGCGTATAAGAGGTGTTGGTCTTTTCCTGATGTGTTTCCCCACCAGCCATCATTCGTGATGATAGCGATGAACTGAGCGCCTTCTTTTACCGATTTACCGATCCAGTCGCCCCATAAGGATTCATAACAGATTACCGGAGCAACGCCAATGCCGCTTTGCGCATACATGACCGCCGGGTTTTCCTGCCATCCCCATCCGCTAACGGTGCCGCCCAATTGCGCAAACACAGGCTTTAAAAAAGCCAGGGCATTCGGGAAAGGCATTTTTTCTACACCGGGAACCAGTTTTGACTTATGGTAAAACTGTACGTTTGCAGAATTTTCCACCTGCATGGCGGTGTTGAAATTGTCATAGTAGACTCCGCTGTTCTCATCAAATTTCGCACTGATGGTCTGCGGGTCGTTATAGCGTTTGATGCTCTCAATTCCGGTAATCAGTGTTCCATTTTTATATTTGGAAAGGAAATCCTGAAGCTGTATAAAGTCGGGGTTACTCCTCACGCGTTCTTCATCACTGTAATTCGGAATCGCCGTTTCCGGCCAGATGAAATATTCGGTGTTGGGCTGCGCGATGGAATCTGAAAGTCTGGTTAAGGTGCGGATTTGTTCCTGTGAAGAAATCCCGCCCAGTTTCTGATAAGGATCGATATTGGGTTGTACGGTGACCACATTTACCGGAACTACCTGCTCTTTATAGCCGGCATATCTGACCAAAGAGGCTGTAACTGGTATTAAAATCACCAGCCCCAATACAATCAGCGGCCTGAATTTCAGGTATCCTTTTTGAGTTTTGAAAGCCTGATAAGCTTCAAAGGCCAGTATATTACTGATTAAAATCCATAAAGAGCCACCGTAAATCCCGGTATATTCATACCATTGGATCAGCTGATGGCTCGCTGCGAAACCATTTCCTAAGGTCATCCATGGAAAGGCAAGGTCCCAGGTCTGGTGCAGGTATTCCATGCTGATCCAGAAACTGATGAGCCCGGCATAAGCCAGCCATTTGGAAGTATACCTGCTCAAACGATAATATAGCCAAAATGCGAAGGTCATGAGCAATGCACCCAGTCCATAAGGAATCAAAGAGATCAGAAAGGCGACGAAAGCATTGTTATAAGCACTGATGGCATTATAAACCCAATAAATACAGGCGGTATTCCAAAGTAAGAATGTTAATCCTGCAGTCAGAAAAACACGTTTTCCTTTTTTCTCTTTTTCGCTGCCGCTGATTTGTTTGATGGCGATGAGTAAAGGAACCATACCAATCAGCAAAAGAGGGGCAGTATAAGGAATAGGCGGCCATGCCAGCCACATTAAGAAAGCGCTTGACAGGGCCAGGAGCGTCGTGTTTTTTAAATTCATCGGGGGATATTATCGTGCTGCTTTTGAATTAGAAATTGTCAAGTACGTCTGCTTTTTTCGCCTCGTATTCTTCAAGGGTAATCAGCTGCTTATCGTACAATGTTTTCAGTTTTCTCAATTTAATGGTGGTTTCATCTTCAGGTTCTTCTACCGGAGCATGAACTACAACAGGTGCAGGAGGAGTGAAGGCTACCGGTTCTTCTGCGATCTTAGTCTCAGGTACAGCATTCACGGTTACCGGAGAAGTCGAAGAACGCCTTTCTTCCAGTTCGATCTGATGTTGTTGTTCTTTAAATTCTGCCAGTTGTTCATGTGCTGCCTGATACAGTTTACGGGCCTGCACTTTAGGAATGTATTCGGTGATGATGTTTTCTCCATGTGTAGGTACACAGATGAATTTAGAGCCAAAAATCTCTTCTTTAAAAGAGATCTCTTTGATCGTTTTCCAGGAGATGTCTTTAAAGTTCATCGTGATTCCGAAATTTCCCGGCTCACAATAGAAAATGCGTTTGTTACTTACGGCGATGCAGGTTGGAAGCAAATTTACTGCAGGTCTTTTTTGTACTGCCATATAAATCAGTTCTTCATTTGCGCTGAGCATGTCATTTAGTTTGCTCAATACTTTTTCAACAGCCTTAGGATCTTGTTCGTCGCTTAAAAATCTATCTATTAATATCATGTTAATGCTTTTTTTATAATACTATCAAAAATTGAACCTATTTATCTTTTTCGTATCTGGACTTCTTTACTTCCGTTTTCCCCGCAATACAAATCACGAATTCTCCTTTTAAGATGTTATTTTCAAAATGTGTTTTGATCTCCATCAATGTTCCCCTCACTGTTTCTTCATACATTTTTGTCAGCTCCCTGCTCACGGAAGCCTGGCGGTCTTCTCCGCAATATTCCGCAAACTCTTCCAGGGTTTTCAATAAGCGGTGCGGACTTTCATACAAGATGATGGTACGGTCTTCCTCTGCCAGTTTTTTGAAACGTGTTTGTCTGCCTTTTTTTACGGGCAGAAAGCCTTCAAATATAAAGGAATCCGATGGAAGTCCGGAGTTCACCAGTGCGGGAACAAAAGCGGTTGCCCCCGGTAAACATTCTACAGCCAGGTCCTGTTTGATCGCTTCCCTCACGAGGAAAAATCCAGGATCAGAAATGGCGGGAGTGCCTGCATCGGAGATCAGGGCTACATTTTTTCCTTCTTTCAGAAACTTAATGATTTCTGAAGTTGCCTGATGCTCATTGTGCTGGTGATGTGAATAGGCCTTTTTATCAATGCCGAAATGTTTCAGCATCGGGGCACTGGTACGGGTATCTTCAGCCAGAATCACATCGGCCTCTTTTAAGATTCTTATCGCCCTGAAGGTCATATCCTCAAGGTTGCCTATTGGCGTGGGAACAAGAAATAGTTTGCCTTCCATAGTTATTTTTTTCGCGATGCGATGCCAAAGGGGCTCGCAATGACGAGTTAAGTTATTATCTTTGTTTAAAAAATAAAATAATGTTGCAAGTTAACTATATCCGCGAAAATAGAGAGAAAGTTTTAGAACGACTGTCTGTCCGTAATTTCAAACAGCCTGAATTGGTGGATGAAATTATTAAAATTGATGAAGAGCGTAGACAAGCTCAAACCTCCTTGGACTCCCTTTCCGCTATCGCAAATTCCAGTGCTAAACAAATTGGTGAGCTGATGCGTAATGGTAAAAAAGAGGAAGCGGATGTATTGAAATCGGAAACTACAGCAAACAAAGAGCAGATCAAAAACCTTTCTGATGTACTGACTGAAGCGGAAGCTAAATTACACAGCCTGATTGTGCAATTGCCTAACCTGCCTCATGAATCCGTACCTACCGGCGCTACGCCAGAAGAAAACGAAGTGGTATTGGTAGATGGTGAGCCTGCAGTATTAGGCGAAAATGCCCTGCCGCACTGGGAATTGACTGCTAAGTATGACATCATAGATTTTGAACTGGGTACAAAAATTGCCGGCGCAGGTTTTCCTGTTTACAAAGGAAAAGGTGCACGTTTACAAAGGGCATTGATCAATTTCTTCCTGGACCGTGCAGTAGATGCAGGATACAAAGAAATGCAGGTTCCTTTGCTGGTAAATGAAGCTTCAGGATTTGGAACCGGTCAGTTACCGGATAAAGAAGGTCAGATGTACCATGCAGGTGTAGATAACCTTTACCTGATCCCTACAGCCGAAGTTCCGGTAACGAACTTATACCGCGATGTGATCCTGAAAGAAGAAGAACTTCCGGTAAAGAATACGGCATATACACCATGTTTCCGTCGCGAGGCAGGTTCTTATGGTGCGCATGTACGGGGCTTGAACCGCTTACACCAGTTTGATAAGGTGGAATTGGTACAGGTAGTTCATCCGGAAACATCTTACGAGGTACTGGAGCAAATGAGCAGCTATGTGCAATCCTTATTAAGGGACCTTGGCCTTCATTACAGAGTCTTGAACCTATGTGGTGGTGATATGGGATTTGTTGCCGCTAAAACTTACGATATGGAAGTATGGAGTGCTGCACAGCAACGCTGGTTAGAGGTGTCTTCAGTTTCCAACTTCGAGACTTACCAGAGCAACCGTTTGAAATTAAGGTTCAAAGGGGCAACCGGAAAAACGCAGCTGGCACATACCTTGAACGGAAGTGCTTTGGCTTTACCACGTATTGTGGCTTCTATCCTGGAAAATAACCAGACCGATAAAGGAATTAAAATTCCGGAAGTACTGGTAAAATATACCGGATTTGAATATATAGACTAAGGTCTTAACAGATATTCATCCATAAAAAAACCTTCTCCATTACGGGGAAGGTTTTTTTATTCATCGGTAGATGAGAATATTATAAGATTAAGATCAGCAATAGGATGATGATGATGATGGCTCCAACAGAAAGATAAACTCCTCCTCCTAATGCTTTAGATTGTTTTTTTAACTCTCTAAGTTCTTTACGAAGTTCTTTTTTCTCTGCTCTGGATAAATCTGATTTATCCATCGACCTGATTTCCTCTACCCGTTCTGTGATTCTTTTTAATTGCGCCTGTTGTTCAACAGTCATCTCTGTTTTATTCTTTTCAGATTTGTCTGCAGCAAGAACGGTGTTCGCGCTAACGCCCAACATAAAAATTAAGGCCAGTGAGTAAATGAATTTTTTCATGTGATTAGGTTTTGTGATTTCCTGATAAATAACAAAAAACCTACCAAAAATTATTGGTAGGTTTTTTCCAGGCAATCTTAAAGCGGAAATAATCGCTTTTTCGCTATGTTTAAGCAGTATAGCTCAAGAATATATATTTGCTGTTGATTCGCTTTTAAGGGCTGTTCAACCTTTAAACTGTCTACTCTTACAGCCAGTATTACTTGATCTCAAATACAGTATTCATGGTGTAATTCAATTTGATTTTCTTGAAATCAATCTCCGGAGCTGCTCCACCCATGGCATCTGCACTTTCTGCTTTCATCATCATTACGTTTGCACGGTACATTGGCTGAGGGTAAGATTCGTTGTTCAATTCCTGAATGTCGATGATGCTTCCCAATTGATTACCCAGGGCTTCCACTAAATAAGCTGCTTTCGCTTTCGCTGCCTGAAGTGCTTTGATTTTAAGCTCTTTTTTTAAGGCTTCGATCTTAGAATAGTCATAGCTATCGATATTGGTATATGCTATACCTTTAGGATCTACTGAACCGATCAGCTCATTCCATTTGTTCAGGTCAGTTACTTTTAAGCGGTATTGTTTGCTCACCAAGAAGTCTGGGTTTTTCTTTTTCTCTGCAACGCTGTAACCTGACAAATTGTTGATCGTTAAGTTTTCTTTTGCAATACCTGCATCCTGAACCGCTTTAAACAGCTGAGTTTCCAGGGTAGTGATCTCTACTTTTTTCTTGCTGTTGTTGTCTTTTAAATATTCTTTTAAAGAGATGCTGATATAAATGATATCCGGAGTAACTTCAGTTTCTGCAGATCCGCTAACACTTATCTTTTTTCTCAGATCTACTTGTTGGGCCATGGCACTTAAACTAAATAAGGCAACAAAGGCAAGGGCAAATAACTTTTTCATAATGTTGATTTTTCTTTTGTGTATTTGATAACAAGATGTAAATATCAGATCAATTCCATATTACGGCATTAATAATTTACAGATTATTTCTTAACTGCTTCATTATTAGGGTGATTTTTTGCGAAAAATATTTATGGAATTTTGACTGTAAATAAAAAAGTCCGCAAAGCAAAGGCTTTACGGACTGTTATTTTTTTCAGTGATCTTTAGTCTTCGACGATCTCGTTATTTGGACCGATCTCTTCTTTTACCTCTTCCTTAAAGTAAGTTTTCTGGTAGATCAGGATGATGACCACCCCGACAGAGATCGCTGCATCAGCGATGTTAAAAACAGGTCTGAAGAAGATAAAATCTTCGCCTCCCCAAATGGGTACCCATGCCGGGAAATTACCCTGCAGGATCGGAAAATAAAACATGTCTACTACCCGCCCATGAAACCAGCTCTCGTATCCGTAGATCTTTCCATAAAGGACAGAGTCAATGATATTGCCCACTGCACCGGAAAAGATCAATGCCACATTCAGGATCAACCCCCTGTGGTATTTTCTCTGAATCAGATAATGTAATGCATATCCAATTCCTGCTACTGCCGCTATTCTGAATAAAGAAAGAGACAGTTTACCGAACTCCCCGCCAAACTCAAGGCCGAAAGCCATTCCATTGTTTTCCGTGAAGTGAATAATAAACCAATCGCCTATGATCTTAAACTCCTGACCAAGGAACATATTGGTTTTAATCCAGGTTTTTAATACCTGGTCTGCAAGTAAAACAAAAAAGATAATCAGTAAAGGTTTTGTATATCCCTTCATTAGCTTTGCTTCATTTTAGCCTCCATACTTAACGTTGCATGCGGAACTGCACGAAGACGTTCTTTTTGGATCAGTTTACCTGTTTCACGGCAAATACCGTAAGTTTTATTTTCGATACGTACCAACGCAGCTTCCAGATTCTCAATGAACTTTTTCTGACGGGCAGCCAGTTGGTTCAATTGTTCTTTTTCTAAAGTAGCAGAACCATCTTCCAAAGTCTTATATGTTCCTGAGGTATCTTCAGTTCCGTTAGAGTTGGGGCTACTTAATGAGCTGGTGAGAGAAAGAAATTCTTCTCTGGCCATACGTAATTTTTCCTGAATTAATTCTTTAAACTCTTGAAGTTCACTATCAGAATACCTTGTTTTTGCAGCTTTTTCCATAATAATTATTGTTTTGCTATCGAAATATGTAGTTCAACATCGTCGATTACGATTTTGTTTCCATTCTCTAAATTATCTATTAAATTAATTTTATCCGCTAAGATTTCCGAACAAATGTATGTTTTATTTTGTGCTACCGCATTTGCGATCAAATTATCGTTTTGTAAAGAGACGGTAATCCTATCGGTAACCTCAAAATTCAATTCCTTTCTCAGATTTTGGATCCTATTGATCAGCTCACGCGATAAACCTTCCTGTTTCAGTTCATCTGTAATCGTAACATCCAGTGCTACAGTCAGGTTCCCTAAATTGGTGACCTGCCATCCCGGAATGTCTTCCGCAATGATCTCCACATCAGCCAGCTCAACAACGTATGCCGTTCCGGGAATCTGGTATGCTCCTGCAGCTTCAAATCCCGCCAGTTCTTCCTGGCTCAGGTTGTTGATCACCTCGGCTACCAATTTCATATCCTTACCTACTTTCGGGCCTAAAGCCTTAAAGTTTGGTTTGATCTTTTTCTTAATGAATCCCGCAGCATCAGTGATGTACTCGATGTCCTTGATATTCGTTTCCGAAAGAATCAGCTCTTTTACCAGTTCTACCTGCGTTGCAAACTTCTGATCCAGTACCGGAACTAAGATCTTTGCCAATGGCTGACGAACATTGATGCTGCTTTTCTTACGTAAAGAAAGCACCATTGAGGAAATGTTTTGTGCCAGTTCCATACGCTCATTCAGTTCCGTGTCGATGAGTGAAGTATCTGCTTCTTTCCATAGCGTTAAATGTACAGATTCAACGGTATTATTATGGTCTGCGACAGATAAATTCTGGAACAACCAATCCGCAAAGAATGGCGCTACCGGCGACATGATCTGTGCGATACTTGTCAGACAGGTATACAACGTTTCATAAGCCGCTTTTTTATCCGCAGTCATCTCTCCCTTCCAGAAACGGCGGCGGGACAAACGGATGTACCAGTTGCTCAAATGCTCGTCTACGAAAGCCTGAATTGCCCTTGAAGCCTTAGTAGGTTCATAAGCCTTATAATTCTCATCTACTTCTGCGATCAGCGTCTGTAATAAAGACAAGATCCACCTGTCCAGTTCACTGCGCTCAGCTACCGGTGTTTCATTGTGTTCATCGATCACAAACTTGTCGATATTCGCGTATAATGCAAAGAAGGAATATGTATTGTAAAGCGTTCCAAAGAACTTACGGCGTACCTCATCGATACCATCCAGGTTAAATTTAAGGTTATCCCATGGAGAAGCATTACTGATCATATACCAACGGGTGGCATCTGCACTGTAAGTATCTATCGTAGAAAAAGGATCAACTCCATTGCCTAAACGTTTAGACATTTTGTTGCCGTTCTTATCCAGTACCAATCCATTGGAAACTACGTTTTTAAACGCCACTCCAGGATTACCTACTCTTTCGTTGATGGCTTTGATCTCCTCACTGGATTCACTTAACATCACCGCAATGGCATGTAAAGTAAAGAACCAGCCACGGGTCTGATCTACACCCTCTGCAATGAAATCTGCAGGGTAAGCATTTTCAAACTCTTCTTTGTTCTCAAAAGGGAAATGCCATTGTGCATAAGGCATGGCTCCACTGTCAAACCAAACGTCGATCAGGTCTAACTCACGGACCATTCTTTCGCCTGTAGAAGAGGTTAAGATCACATCATCCACATAAGGACGGTGCATGTCTTTCAACTCAAAACCAGCTTCCATGAAACCTGCAGTGACAGATTTTTGAATCTCTGCATTCAGTTCTTCAATAGATCCGATACACTTCTCTTCCTGACCATCAGCCGTACGCCAGATCGGAAGGGGAGTACCCCAATAGCGGGAACGTGATAAGTTCCAGTCCACCAGGTTCTCCAGCCAGTTGCCAAAGCGTCCTGTTCCGGTTGCTTCAGGTTTCCAGTTGATGGTTTTGTTTAAAGCCACCATTTTCTCTTTTACCGCAGTGGTTCTGATAAACCAGCTGTCTAAAGGATAATAAAGGATCGGCTTATCAGTTCTCCAGCAATGTGGATAACTGTGTTCATATTTTTTAACGTCGAATGCTTTGTTGTCTTCTTTTAATTTGATGGCGATGAGCACATCTGTAGGTTTAAAATCAGCAGCAGCACGCTCTTCGTCCGAATAGTATTCTTCTTTTACATAGCGACCGGCAAAGTCAGTCACTTCGTTAACAAATTTCCCTTGTTTGTTTACCAAAGGAGCTTCATTGCCGTTTTCGTCTTTGATCAATACCGAAGGAACGCCGTTCTCTTTGGCTACACGAAAATCGTCCGCACCAAAGATCGAAGCAGTATGTACGATACCAGTACCATCTTCTGTGGTCACAAAATCACCAGGAATAACGCGGAATGCATTTTTCTCCAGGTCTTCATTCGTCACATAAGCCATCAGCTGGTGATAGTGAAGGCCTACCAGGTCTTTACCTTTAAACTCCGCAGCTACGGTCCATGGGATTAATTTATCACCGCCTTTATAGTCTTCAAAAGAAAGGTCTTTCGCATCTGCTTTGAAATGTTTTGGGACCAGGTCTTTCGCCAATATTACACTGACAGGCAGGAAGGTATAAGGGTTGAACGTTTTGATTTTCACATAAGTGATCTTATCTCCAACGGCTAAAGCACAGTTGGAAGGTAAGGTCCATGGTGTGGTTGTCCAGGCGATGATCGCTGTTTCTTCTGTTTCATTTTCAAAGAGCTGGCCCATCAATGGATGTTCCTGGTCTTTTTTAAGGAAAAACTGAGCAGTGATGGAAGTATCTTTCAGCATCTTATACGTGCCCGGCTGGTTCAGCTCATGAGAGCTCAATCCTGTTCCTGCGGCAGGAGAATAAGGCTGTACGGTATAACCTTTGTACAAAAGTCCTTTGTTGTAAAACGACTTTAAGATCGACCATAATGACTCGATGTACTCATTTTCATAAGTGACATACGGGTTTTCAAGATCTACCCAATAGCCCATTTTTTCTGTAAGGTCATCCCATACGTCAGTGTATTTCATCACTTCCTCACGACAGGCCGTATTGTATTCTTCAACGGAAATCTTCTTTCCGATATCTTCTTTTGTAATGCCTAACTTTTTCTCTACTGCCAGCTCAATAGGTAACCCATGGGTATCCCATCCGCCTTTGCGTTTTACCTGAAAACCCTTTAAGGTTTTATACCGGCAAAAAATATCTTTAATGGCCCGTGCCATTACGTGGTGAATCCCAGGCATTCCGTTTGCGGAAGGCGGGCCTTCATAAAAAGTAAATGGGTTCGATTTTGAACGTGTAGAAATGCTCTTCTCAAAGATGTTTTCCGCTTTCCAAAAATCAAGTATCTCTTTTCCTATTTTAGCTAGTTCCAGTTGTTTAAATTCCCTATACATCAATCAAGTATCTCCAAAAAATTAAGGATGCAAAGTTACGTTTTTTGAATTAAAAATTGTAGTCTTATCATCATCATCTTAATGATGACCTTTGCAATCCAGATTTTATTATAAATCAGGATCGTAAAATAGGAAAAAAAATAGATTTATTCCGCGACTGTGTAATTCCGGAGGCCTTTCTTTTTAACAATTGGAGTGGTTTTTGTTAACGATTGTTAACCATTTAATGACCTCCTGTTATGATAAAAGTATTGAAACTTCAAAAAGCTGTGATGGCCATTGTGTTGGGGCTCATTGCCCTCATTGCCTATAAGGTGATGGATGTAAACCACCTGGAATCGGGCATTTATATGCTGGAATTTGCAGGGTTCTTATTTGTAATGGGCGCATTACTGTTTTTATATCCGGTATTCTTTGCTAAAAAAGATAAAGAAGGAAATGTGGAACTCGATCCGGAACAACAGGAAGAAGGAACCATAGAATAGCAGCGCGAGTTAGCATAACACCGCAATGTTTCCTTCCCCGCGCTGAACATATTTTTTTGTGCTTATAAGACGCCGCCCATATAAGGGTCTGTGATCCCTTCTTCGCCGGTTTCTACATGGCCTGCATATTGTTTACTAAATGCTTCATGACCCTTGATATGAAGGCTAAAGTCATACCAGGAAGCGCTTTTCTGCAAATCAACAATGATCTTCGCCTTTCCTTTAGCAGATAAGGTGATTTCTTTTGTTTTATTCTTTTCGTAAGTATTGTCCTTAACAGTAACCTTTAGCTCTTTTGTTCCTTCATTTTCAAGGACCAGCTGCACGTTTCCGGTTAATTTTTTTGTCAGCATTCCTGAAGCTTCGTATTCACAACGGATTTTCAATGCAGGATCATTTTTGTTTCCTTTAAACTGGCGGAAAAATCCGTTCGGGCCACTGATACACAAATGATAATGCTCTTTTTCAAAATCTGTCAGTTTCAATGTATCGCCAATCTTATCGCCGGAACTGAGGGCATAAGACCATGTTTTTCCTGGTTTTCCCTGATACAGGGCAGGACTGTACATCAGGAATGGTGTCCCTACAGGAACGAGCTTTTGTCCGAAATTTCCTTTTCCCGATTCCAGGTCAACCTGAATGGTCTGTGTGGCCGGATTCAGTGCCGCTTCTGCAAAGGGCTGATAAGGAAGTGCACAAGCAGGGCGTGTTCCTTTTTCCTGCTGCGGCATGGCCGAAGGAGAGTTTGGATCAAAAGGCGGATGGGCATTGATCTGTTTAATCTGTTCTGCTGTTAAAGGATCAGGTTTTACCTGGGCAGGTTTGTTTTTTGCATTCTGGATTCCGGTAATCACAGCCTCTCTTTTCAGGGGGCTAACCGGGTTTGACTGATCTGCTTTGGCAGGCCTGAACACGGAGGTCAGGTCTCCGCAGATGCTTCTTCTCCAGCTGCTGATGGTACTGCTTCTGATCTTCTTGCCTGTCTTTTTACCCAGAAAGTTTTCCAGGAACATCAGGCATGACGTATGGTCAAATACCTGGGAATTCACATATCCGCCTTTACTCCAGGGAGAGGCAACCAACATGGGTACGCGGTATCCCAGTCCAATCGGACTGCCTTTTTTTGATTCGTAATCAGCAGCGATATCAATCTTTTCCGAAACTTTTCCTGTGGAAGCATCTCCGGGCTTAGGAACAACATAAGGAGGAATGTGGTCAAAATAACCATCATTCTCATCATAGGTCAGGATGAAAATCGTTTTCTTCCATACTTCCGGATTCTTGGTCAGGATGTCTATGGCTTCAGAAACATACCAGGTACCGTATAACGGAGAGCTCGTATGGTCAGAAAATCTTTGTGGGGCAACCAGCCAGGACACGGTAGGCAGCTTCCCATTGTCTACATCAGAGCGGAACTGGTGGAAAATATCGTTTTTAGGGATGTTGATGGTTTGTTGTTTTCCCTGATCATCAGTAAATGAAAACGGAGCGAGCTCCAGGTAATTTTCAGGCGCATTGATATTGGTTGCAAAAGCTTTATCGATCAGGTTTTTCTCGCGGTCCGACAGCTGGTTGTATTTTGCGGTGACTTCGGCGGCGGTTAATGCCGGTTTGCTGGTCTGATCTCCGTTTTTTCTAAAGTAAGCAGAGAGTTTAACGTTGTAGCGTTTTACATATTCAATCGCATTGTCGCCATAATTTCCCAACCAGTCGTCTACACTGTCACCCTTTAAATCGGCAGTCCAGATCTCGTTCTGGTAGATTTTCCAGCTCACATCGTTATCTTCCAGCAATTCAGGGAAAGTTTCCCAATCCACATAGGCATTCTCACGGGACTCCGCCTGGGAGTTGTTAACGGCGGCAACAGAAGTGCCGTTTTGTTCCGGACGGATTGTTCCGCTCCAGAAAAACAGGCGGTTTGGGGTCGTTCCGGTTAAGGACGAGCAAAAGTTATGGTCACATATCGTGAAAGCATCGGCCATGGCATAGTAAAAAGGCACATCGGTACGGTCGTAGTAACCGAGGCACATATGTGATTTTACCGGTACCCATTTGTCGTAATTTCCATTGTTGCGTGCTGCAAGCTGATCCGCCCAGGAATGCGGAAGGCCACCTTGCCAGGTGATTTTAGTCTTATTGATGTCGACATGAAAAGGGGCGAATGTTTTTCCTTCTGCGTCTTTCTGAAGCCATACCTTGTTCTGGTCAGGAAGGGTAAAGGTTCGGGGGTCATTAAAGCCACGGACACCCTTTAGTTTTCCAAACATATGGTCAAAGGACCTGTTTTCCTGCATCAGAAAAACGACATGTTCGGCGTCATAAAATGTAGATCCCGGGTCGGCACTGATGGCCATCGCCTTTTGGATAGACATTGGAATAACATTAGGGAGTCCGGCGGCCCCGGATAGCAAGGCTGCCTTTTTTAAAAATGATCTTCTTGAATCCATTGTGTTTGTTTGTGTGTATGTTCAAATGTAACAAGATTGAAGATTAAAAATAATTTTTTGAGATGAAAATAAAGGCAATGACGCTTAAGATGTTACCGTAGGTGGATTGATGATCTTCGCTTAACATTTACGCTAAGATTGCTTAACCACAAGGACTGGCTCAGGACATGATTTATTCACATTTTTATGCTATTTTACAGCTTTAAACACCTAAACTAAATTTCTTATGATAAAGTATCTTGGCGGGGCGCTGGTCATTGGCGGAGTATTGACTTCAATTTTGAGTCCTGAAGACAAAGCGGCTGTACGGCCGTCTAAACCAATGGCTGTTAAAGGCAGCCATTCCCTGGAAGAAAAAGCAGCATTGAACTACCGGAATTATTGCGGTGGTTGTCATGGGGAAAAGATGGATGCTTTTGTGGACCGCCAATGGAAACATGGAAATACAAAAGAAGATCTTTTTAAAGCGATAAAGAACGGATATGCGAATGAGGGAATGCCTGCCTTTGATTCGACATTTACGGATAAAGAGATCAGAGAACTTTCAGATTACATCATTAAAGGAATAAAAAATGTAGACCGGTACGGTGCAACGAAAAAACCTGTCAGCAATATTTTTAAGACGGAAGAACTGACCATTCGCCTGGATACCGTAGCAAAAGGAATGGACATTCCATGGGGGATGGCCTTTCTGCCCGGCGAGGAATTGCTGGTCACGGATCGCAATGGCAAATTTTACAAAGTGAAAAAAGACCAGTCTTTGCAGGCCATTGGGGGAGTTCCGGAGGTCCTGGCAAAAGGACAGGGAGGCTTGATGGATGTGGTACTTGACCCTGCGTTTGCCAGCAATAAGTTCATTTACCTGTCTTACTCTAAATTTAAAACCGAAGATGGAAAGGTATTGGCCACGACTGCAATCCTGAAAGCAAAACTGGAAGGAAATGAATTAAAGGATCAGCAGGATATTTTTGTCGCAAAGCCCTGGTCCAGAACGCAGCATCATTATGGTTCCCGAATGCAATTTGGCAAAGATGGCTATTTGTATATTGCTGTCGGAGAAAGGGGAAATGAAAAACAAAATCCTCAGGAGATCAAAGGAAATGACCTTGGAAAGATCCACCGGATAAAAAGCGACGGAAGCATTCCTTCCGATAATCCTTTTGTAAAAACCGAAGGTGCCGAGCCTTCTATTTTTACTTATGGAAACCGTAATCCTCAGGGAATGACCATTCACCCTCAAACGGGGGCCATATGGGAGAATGAGCATGGTCCAAGAGGAGGGGATGAAATCAATATCATCCAGCCCGGTAAAAATTACGGTTGGCCAATCGCGACCTACGGAATCAATTATAACGGAAAGATCATCAGCAATATTTCCGAAAAAGAGGGGATTACCGCGCCTTTGCATTATTGGATTCCTTCAATAGGGCCAAGTGGAATGGCCTTTGTAACGGGAAGTCGTTATAAAGGATGGGAAGGAAACCTGCTTACCGGTTCTTTACGTTTTGAATACCTGAACAGAAGTGTATTGAAAAATAATAAAGTGGTTAAAGAAGAAATTCTTTTCAAGAACATCGGAAGGCTCAGAGATGTGAGGATGGCGCCAGATGGCTTCATGTATATTGCGGTAGAATCTCCGGGTATTGTGTATAAACTTGTGCCGGTTAATTAACGGTAAAAGTTTTGTTTAACCATAAGGACAGCGGGAGTAAGGCTACAATGATCACTGCGATGTACCAGATGCCAAAGGCGCTGGCCCAGGCGGCGTTCAATAGGATTAGCGCAATTACTCCTGCTTTTACCGATTTCCCGATGTTCCTTCCAATGGGATCGTCGAGCGTTTTAAACAGAGGGTTGAAAATCATCAGGTAGAAAGGAATCACAAATACAATGGTCAGCAGGAAGAATCCTTTGCTAAGCGCGATGAAGAGGATACAGGCAATGACAAAAGCATAAAGGAATGCGGCAAGATAAAGCGTCCGCTTACTTTTTTCATTTCCTTTTCTTCTGTTGATGATGGTAAGGGAGGCAATGTATACAATGGGAATGGTTGCGATCACCAGCCACCATATTTCGGGGTAGCGGGAAAATATGCTTACCCCTAAAAGCAGGTTCAATCCGCGACAGAGGCCCATGTTGATCGGGCCGGTTACGGTCATGTGCTTAGACCATTTATCGTAAGTGAGTGCTGCAATCATAATCAGACCGGCAAGGGCTAAAGCGGTCTGGTTGACCATTGCTGCGGCCATAATGCCGACGGTAAAACAGATTCCACCAAATACAGCCGCATCTTTTTTGCTGATGCTTCCGCTGGGAATAGGGCGGTCTGGCCGCTCTTTTACATCTCTTTCTGCATCGAATACATCGTTAAAAATAACCCCTCCACTGTACAAACCTATCGTAGAAATACAAAGCAACAAAATGGGGAATACATGTTGGATCTCAAATTCTGTTGTTAAAAAATAACCTGAAATGGCTACACCAGCAAGGACATCAGCAACGGAGGTCACCAGATTCGCCGGGCGCATGATCTTGATATAGGCCAGTTGGTTCGTCAAGGAATTTAAGTTTAAAGCAGATTATTTTAATAAAAAACGACTATCCCGCAGTATAACAATTAAAAATAGGTTTAGGTTGGTATTTAATTACAAATAAACATATAAAAACGCTATTTGTTACTTTAACCGGCCTTTTCTTGTGTATTTTTCATGTTAAGCTGGACCATCCGCCGGGAAGCGTTTTAACCGGATCCGGGGAAACTCTATAGTGAGTCCAGGCTGAGTCCAGCTTTTGACGGTAAAACGTGGACTCAACGTGGACTCACTGTGGACTTACTGTGGACTTGGTACGACGCAATCCCGAACAGAGATGCAAGCATCCGTCAATATATTTTGCATTGAATTTTTAAAAGAAAAAATGCGTTTTTATGGGATTAATATAAGTTTTGATCCCTGTTGTGATTGTTTTCTCCTGCATTCTTTCCAGGAATTGTATCTGGACCATCCGTTTTGTTAAAAACTGGATGATTTATGCGAGATCAGGATTTACAAACTTTGTCCTAATTATTAACATTAACAAATTTATCGTTTAAACTTTAATAAAATGGCAAAATCAATTTTTTATCACGCAGGATGCCCTGTATGTTTAAGTGCAGAGCAGGAAATTATAGCCCTCATTGGCGACGACAAAGTCGAAATAGTTCATCTTGGAGAAAGCGCAAACCGGATTGAAGAAGCTGAAAAAGCAGGCGTAAAATCGGTGCCGGCCTTACTTACCCCATCCGGAAATGTATTGCACCTTAATTTTGGTGCTTCGATGGCAGATGTAAAAGGATAATGGCTTCGGCAGCCTGGGCTTTCTTTATGAAATTATCAAATGAAAGGAGGATCAGATCTATGAATGAAATCATCAAAAATAACCTTAGCATTATCCATCAGCGGATCACACATGCCTGCAGGAAAGCTGGAAGAGACCCTGCAACCGTACAGTTGTTGCTGGCCACAAAAACCGTTTCAGCAGAAAAGATAAAAGAAGCTTTGCTGCTCGGTGAGACCCTTATCGCTGAAAATAAAGTTCAGGAACTGAAAGAAAAACACGCTGCTTTGCTTGATATTTCTCATCAGGCTCACTTTATCGGACATTTGCAAAGCAATAAGATCAAAGAAGTTTTGAAATACGTAAGCTGCATCCAATCTGTAGATAGAATGGAACTGGTACAACAACTGGATAAACGTCTGCAGGCTGAAGGCAGATATCTAGATGTCTTGATACAGGTCAATACTTCTTATGAAGACAGCAAATTCGGCCTGGCCCCGGAAAACGCCTCCGCTTTTGTCAGGGAAGCAGCAAAATATGGTACTTTAAAAATAAAGGGGCTCATGACCATCGGACTATTTGATGCAGATGCGGAAAAAGTGAGGCCTTCCTTTCAATTGTTGAAAAATCTGAGTGATCAGATCAGAGGGGAAGAAATACCGAGCGTAGAAATGAAAGAATTGTCTATGGGAATGAGTGGGGACCTGGAAACAGCAATTGAAGAAGGGGCAACCATCATACGTATCGGCACCGCAATATTTGGCCCCAGAATATATCCTGACAGTTACTATTGGAACGAAAAAGAAAGTTAACTATGAACGTACATTATTTTCAGCATGTGTCTTTTGAAGGCCTGGGATATATCGGAACCTGGTTACAGGCAAAGGGTTTTCAGCTGACCGCGACGCATTTTTATGAGGAAAATCCTGTTCTCCCAAAACTGGAGGAGATCGATATGTTGATCGTTATGGGCGGACCAATGGGGGTATACGATGACCACCGCTTTCCCTGGCTTCATGAAGAGAAAGTGTTTATAGAAGACGCAATAAACGCCGGGAAAAAGGTGATGGGCATTTGTCTCGGAGCGCAGCTAATCGCCCTTTGTCTGGGCGCCTTCGTAAATACCGCAAGGCATAAAGAGATCGGCTGGTATCCGGTTTGTCCTGCTCCTGCAGCAACGGGAGTTCCCTGGTTTGAATCTCTGTTCAGAGATCAGCCAACGGTATTTCATTGGCATGGTGATCAATTTGAAATCCCCTACTGAGCCTATGATTTATTGTCCTCCTCTGCCAATCGCAATCAGGGATTTTTATACCAGGAGCATGTGCTGGCTTTGCAGTTTCACCTGGAAGTCACTGCAGATTCCGTAAAAAGGATGGTAGAAGAAGGGCGGGAGGAACTGGTTCCCGGACAATTTATTCAGGAAGAAAGGGCCATGCTTAAAGAACAGTCTTATTTTCAGCAGGGCCATGATCTGATGGAAGCCATCCTGAACAAATTTATCCTCTAACCAGGTCCTTTATTTTTTCTTTGATCGCAGGGCTTTTACTTCCGGGGCAGTAACCGCAGCCGCCTTATTGCCAAAGCTGTTTCTGATATAGGTCAGCACATCTGCAATTTCCTGATCTTTGAGGATGTCCAGCTGTGGCATGGGGTTGGAATAAGTTTCCCCATCAATTTCCAGGCTTTCATTGGAGCCATTGAGAATGATCCTGATCAGCCTGCTTTTGTCCCCAAGCACATATATGGTTTTACTTAGAGGAGGGTTTAGATTGGGAACACCTCCGCCATCTAACTGGTGACAGGAAGCGCAAAATTTCGAATAGACTTTCTTCCCTTCCAGCAGTTGATCTCTTGCAGCTGCGGGAGAGGATATTGCTTTACCCGATTTTTGAGCTTGCACGAATAAAGCTAAGGGGAGTATGAACAGAATCGTAAGGAGGAACTTCTTCATGAATATCTTATTTTCCGTTATATAAAATCCGGTATACGGTACCTTTAACATCATCAGTTACATAAAGAGAACCATCGGGTCCTTGTGCCAGTCCGCAGGGGCGATGTTTGGCATCTCTGGGCGACATTACCTGATCTGTTCCGGCAAAGCCATCAGCAAATATTTCCCATTCTCCTGTCGGCATTCCATCCTTAAATGGGGCGAAGACAACGTAAAACCCTTCCTGTTTTTCGGGAGTCCGGTTCCAGGAACCATGAAAAGCAATAAAAGCACCATTCCTGTATTTCTCCGGAAACTGATTTCCGGTATAGAATAACAGTCCGTTGGGAGCCAGATGACCGGGAAAAGCCAGTGCCGGATTGATATATTCCTTGCTGCCCTCTTTTTTACCATCGCCTCCATATTCCGGTGCTTGTATGTTTTTCTTTTGATACTGGTCGTAATAGACGTAGGGCCAGCCGGCATTGTCTCCTTTTTTGATCATATACAAACATTCCGCAGGAAGCAGTGCGGATCTTTTTTCGTCATAAAGATCCGGCCAAAGGCCATTGAGCTGATCACGGCCATGCTGCATGACAAATAAAGTGTTGTTTTGTTGATTCCAGTCTAAGCCCACCACATTTCTTATACCTGTGGCATAGCGAATACCATCGCCATAACTTTGGTTGAGCTTATTTGCTTTGAACTGCCATATGCCTCCGGCAGAATCTAATATCGGGCAACCCTTAATTCCGGGAGAACCTGGCGTTCGGTCTTTCTGCTGACAGGAATTGGAATACGCACCAATGTTCACATAGATATTACCTGAATTGTCCAGAACGATCGATTTGGTATCATGCTGCCTTCCTTTTTTCAATTTGCTGATCAGCTTTGCCGGATTATGCTGATCCAATACCTCATTTTTTTCATTCAGCTGGTAACTGAAAACTTCGTCATTTGAAGAGGCATACAATACCCCATCTTTTAAGTAAAGGCCGGTTCCGCCGTAATTTCCAAAGCCGCTTTGCTCGTCCATCCGGCCATCGCCATTTTTATCCTGCAGGTAAATGATCCCTTTCTCTTTAACAGGTTTTGCGAGTTTTACATAGAGGTTCCCTTCTTTGGTCACCACAATATGTCTGGCTTTGCCAATGCTGTCGGCCGCCACCAAGGCCCCAAATCCGGAAGGGAGTTTTAAGCCTGCATTATCGGCATCGGTTTTTGGCGGGCGATGCTGTCTGCCTGCGGAAGGGTTATTTTTAAAAGCATATAGGGAGCAGAAAATTCCGGCACTAAGCAAGGGAATGATCATTAGTTTCTTTATCATAGTACTGGCTTGTCAATTTTAATATATTTCTTGCGGCCGGTTTAACGCAATAATGCCGTTGCACACCATAGGATCGGTGCTTGTCCGTGCAGATCGCCGGTATTGCGCTTCCGGTCCAGGTAGTATTGGCGGTCGTTCTTCTTGTTGGTGCCTTCACAAACATCGGTCACTTCTGCATTTTCATTGATATAAGAAACGAGTCCTAACCAGCCATTCCTGGCAGCTTTGCCATAAATTTCTTTATCCAGCCATCCGTTTTTAACTCCGGTAATCATAGCGAAAGTAAACATTCCCGTTGCAGAGGTTTCCGGCCATGCTTCAGGGTCGTCAATGAGTTGGTTCCACATGCCATTCTTTCCCTGATATTTGAGTAACGAGGCCATCATATCGGTATAACCTTTCATGATCCGCTGCCTGTTTGGATTCTTTTTCGGCATGGAGCTCAATAGCTCTGCCATGCCTGCAGCCATCCATCCATCTCCTCTGCCCCAATAGAAGGGAACATCCGGAGCATGGTAAAATAAGCCATTGGGTTTTTGAAGCTGATCTAAGTAAAACACCATTTCTTTGGCTGCCTGATCAATGTATTTTTGATTTCCCGTTGCGCGGAATGCCTGTGCCTGTAATGCGGTAATCATATACATGTCGTCAATCCATAACCTCGTTTGCCAGGTATAACCTTGTTTGTAAAACTCATGTGATTCCTCTTTTACACGTGGCCCTTCCGGTGGTCCCCATTGCTTCTCCGCAATCGATGTCCCAAGGTCGAGGTATTTTTTATCCTTTGTCTGAAGATATAACTCCAGGGGTACAGCACCAAAAACGCAGTAATCCACATGGTCGGGCACGGGAATCATCTTTGATTCTGCCCCAAATAAGGGTTCAAAACGTTCCGCAAGATTCTTCGTTAGCTGTTTATTTCCGCTGGCTTTGGCGAAGGTCAGTGCGCCGTACCAGGCGCAGGATTCGGGATAGGTGATCACTCTTGGTGGAGTGGATTTACCAAAATTGGTATGCGGCGTAACGACAAAATGATCGGCCACCCTGGTACCTATCTCTTTGGGAGAGCTGCCCTTTGGCCAGTTTTTTAAATCTGCAGAGCTGGACTGGGCCCGCAGCAGACCTGTTCCGGAAAAGAAGATGCAAGATATAAGACCGGTTATGCCTAAGAAAATATTTTTATTCATGAAGATTTAGCTGTCTGATGATAAACACCTATGCTGATGTTTACCTGTTTAGGTATTTAAAGTTAGCTTTTATTTGATTTTCGGAAAATGGGTAAACCTGAAGAGCGGGCTTAATTTGTTGATTTGATAGAATTATTGATCATTCTTGTTAATATAGTTTATTAATTAGCTAAATTGGAACAGTAATTTTAATTCAATAATTGCTCAATTGCAGGAATGCCGGCAGCAGAACAATAACTGATGCGGGATTGATCATGATGATCTATGAACAAAAATTACCTGTATGTGCTTGCTGGCCAATTAACAAAATGAACCGGACTTAAGCCTGCCGTTGAATAGTTATATAGGATCATGATCGCTTCAGAAACGCTAGACAGAACCTGCAGGTTCCTGATAACATTTGAAAATCAATAAAAAACAAATATATTCTAATGAAAAAGTATCTCTCTCTGATTTTAATCATTACCCTGTCTTTACAGCTGAAAGCGCAGCATAGCTTACATAAACTCTGGGAAACCGACAGTGTGGTAAACCTTCCTGAATCTGTTCTTCCTGATTTGAAAGCCAAAGTGCTGTATGTCTCTATTATGGGAAATAACCCGAATGATAAGGACGGAATTGGGGGGATTGGAAAAATCAAACCGGACGGCAAAGTGATTGACCTCAACTGGATTTCAGGATTAAATTCCCCGAAAGGTTTGGCTACATTCGGAAACCTGATGTATGCTGCGGACCTGACCGATGTGGTGGTGATTGACATCGCTAAAGGAAAAGTACTTCGCAAAATTGCGATAGAAAACACAAAATTTCTGAATGACATTACGGTGAGCGATAAAGGCATTGTTTATGTCTCGGATTCCAGAACCAAAAGAATTTATAAGATCGAGAATGATGTTCCTACCATATACCTGGACAGTATCAATGGGGTCAACGGCTTAAAAGCAATTGGTACAGATCTGTATATCCTTGGCGGGAAAAGCTTTTTGAAAGCCGATGCAGAGAAGAAGATCAGCAAGATCGCAGAATTACCAAATGGAGGAGATGGTCTGGAGCCGATCGGAAATGGCGACTTTCTCTGTTCCAGCTGGGGAGGATTTGTATATTATGTTTATGCCGATGGGAAAGTCGATCTTTTACTGGATACTCATTTAGAAAAGAAGAACACCGCGGATATCGGATATGATCCGGTGAAAAAGATCGTCTACATTCCTACTTTCTATAAAAAGACAGTCATGGCTTATCAGCTCAAATAAACCTCTGGCATTGCTAAAGGTTTATTTGAGCGTTATTTGGGTCAAACCTTAGTTTTCTTTAGCATCAATTAAAATGGCGAGCTGGATGCAGGGCTGTTCCGAGCGGTTGCTCCAGGCATGGTTTGTTGCCTTTTGAATAACGATATCCCCGGTTTTTAATAGGGTTTCTTCCTCATCCAGGATCAAATAGATCTCTCCGGACAGGATGATGATATAGTCGAGCGTTGCTGTTTTATGCATTAAAGGATGCGGCCCGTTTTCTTTCGTACGCTCCGGAATGCCCAGTTCTTTATCCGGTGGAATGTGCACATACCTGAAATAGGTGCCGTTTGCAGGTGGGTTTGGAACGAGGGTGTTTTCCACACTGATGTCCTGATTCAGGTCTACGGGCATGGCATTCGTTGCCCAGATGTCTGAAATGATTAATCCGGGGATGTGTTCAGAAACATTGGTCACCTTTTTATCTTCGACAATTACAGAAAGGCCATCTTTATGCCCTGTTACTATCCTTCTTGGAATGGCGGTCATCTTTGTCATATTAGGGTTGTTTTTATTAAATGATTTTCAATTGAGGTGGTTTAGGAGGGGATGTTGATGATGATTTTTCCGAACTGATCTCCTGATTTCATCTTTTCAAACGCCTGGGCAATCTCTGCCAATGGATAAGAAGAATCGATCACAGGCTTGATCTGATGAAGGCCGACGAACTTTACCATGGCTTCAAACTCTTCTTCATTGCCCATGCTGGTTCCAAGAATGGAAAGCTGTTTCAAAAAGATTTGCTGCGGATCAAGAGTAGGGATCATTCCCGCAGTTCTACCATAAAGGACAATTCTTGCCCCAGGATTGGCCAGGGAAACAAGTTCCGGAAAGCCGGGACCGGAGGCACTGTCTATGATCAGGTCAAAACCTCCTGAAGTTTCGAGCAGCTTTTTAGCCCATCCTTCGGTTTTATAATTTGCGCCTCCTTTTGCACCCAGTGTCAGGGCAGTATTTAATTTATCTTCATTTCCTGAACTCACATATACTTCAGCTTCGGCATGGATGGCAAAAGCCATTGCCAGCAGTGCTGCGCCGCCACCAATTCCGGTAATGAGTACTTTGTTGCCTTTTCTGATTTGCCCCTTTGTAAATAGCGCCCGGTAGGCGGTCAGGCCGGCAAGGGGGATGGCTGCTGCTTCTTCGAAGCTGAGGTGGCCGGGTTTTTTAACCACATAGCGTTCATGGATGGAGAGGTATTCTGCAAAGGTGCCTTGCTGTGGAAAGCCGAGGATATGGTAGTCCGTACCGAATGTCCGGGGATTGCTGCCCCATTCTAAAGAAGGGTTAATGATGACTTCCTGTCCCATTAACTCCGGGTTGCTGTGAACACCGGTCCCGATTACTACTCCGGCACCATCAGAACCCATAACGATCAAATCAGGGCTTTTTTTGCGCTGCTCCTTGATGGACCACAGTTCATGGTGGTTAATGCTGGCCGCCTTGATTTTGATTAAAACATGGTACGGTAAAATTTCAGGGGTTTGTAGCGCTTCTATCTGCTGTGTGAAATTATTCTGGTCTAAAACTGCTGCTTTCATTCTGTGTAAGGTCTTGCTTAATAGCTGGTTGCAAAATTGCAGATATTCTAATCTGCCGATAGGTACGGCAAGGGGAAAAAGCAGTAAATTGACTGGATATTTAATTTTAACCCGCAATGTGTCTTATCTTGCAGCATGGAAATTAACCACGAAAACTTCTCTGTGAGTATTGAAACGCATGAGAGCTGGGAGAAACGCGATAAGCTGAGCAATTTCTTTGAACTGGTGTATATATTGGATGGGGAAGGAGAACAGTATGTAAATCAGAGCATTCATCCTTATGTTAAAGGAGAGATTTTTCTGTTGCCATCTGCAAGTTGTAACCGTTACCGGATTAAAAAGAAAACACGTTTTCTTTTTGTTCGTTTTACGAGTACTTATTTCTCTACCTATCATCAGTCCAGTTCTGTGAACTACAGCGATTGGTTTAACCGGCTCAATTTTATCATCGGGAATTATAACCAGGGGGAGGCCGGACTGATTGACAATCCTACGGATAAGGAACATGTGAAATCCTTGCTGGACCTTATCGTTTCAGAACATTACAGCGACAACAGCTGTTCGGTATTTTTGGTACAGAATCTATTGGTCTCCATATTGGTGATCATTTCCAGAAATATTGAGAAACAACTGCTCCATGGTCAGTCTTTTTCTGACAAACGATTTGTAAACATGCTTCACTTCATTCATTTTAACCTGTTGGATCAGGAGAAGGTGAGCGTAGAGGGGATTTCCTCCCGTTTCCATATTTCTGAAACCTATTTTAGCGAGTATTTTAAAAGAAATGCCAATGAAAGCTTTCGTGATTATATCCTCAGGTCGAAGCTGAAAATTGCGGAAGCCCGTGCGGCACTGACCTCCAATTCATTTAAAGAAATCGCAAATGAACTGGGTTTCACAGATAGTAGTCATTTGAATAAAATGATGAAAAAGTATTACCACAGGGGAATGCGCGAAATCAGAAACAAAGTCAGCGCAGCTTAACAACATTAAAAAAACGATTATGAGTAGCCTTCTTAAAGACATATATTCCCCGGCATTTTACGATAGATTATCTGATGTCCTTCTGCAAACCGTTCCTTCTTTTGATAAAGAAAAATTTATCAGTCAGATCTTTGATGAAGATTTTGAGCATAAAGAACTAAAAGCAAGGATGAAGCATACCGCCCAGGTATTACATCCCTTTCTTCCGGAAGACTATGGGCAAACTGTAGACCTGCTTTTTGACATCATTAGCGGGTTACGGAGAAACAATAGCGGAGAAGACGGACTGGCATTTATGTTTCTGCCAGATTATATCGAGACTTATGGAATGAATGACTATGAAAATTCTGTGAGGGCGATTGAATTCATTACCCAGTTTGTGAGTTGTGAATTTTCCGTAAGGCCTTTTATCCTGAAATATGGAGATCGGATGCTGGCGCAGATGACCGCATGGTCCTTTCATGAAAACCATAAGGTCAGACGCTTGTCGAGCGAGGGTACAAGGCCGAGGTTGCCATGGGCAATGGCTTTACCTGAGCTTAAAAAGAATCCAACTCCTGTTTTACCACTGCTGGAAAACCTGAAAAATGATCCTTCAGAATGGGTGAGAAGGAGTGTGGCGAACCACATCAACGACATTGCCAAGGATAATCCGGATATCGTTATTGCAATGGCAAAACGATGGAAAGGGTTGCATAAAGAAACGGATGCCATCATTAAGCATGGTTGCAGGACATTGCTGAAGCAGGGACATCCGGAAATATTAAAACATTATGGCCTGGAAAGTAAAGACATTCAGATCACTGAATTTGAGATTTCAACACCGGTAACTCCGATTGGTGGCGATTTGCATTTCTCTTATTACCTCCACAATCAGGAGCAAAAAGAACAAACGATCCGTTTAGAGTATGGATTGTATTACCGGAGGCAAAACGGAAGCTTGTCAAAAAAGGTGTTCAAGATCAGCGAGAAGGTTTACCAGGCAGACGAAAAAGTAAAGGTATCCCGCAAGCAAAGTTTTAAATTGATCACCACCAGAACGTTTTATCCGGGGCTGCAACAATTGTCGGTGATTGTAAATGGGGAAGAGAAAGAGATCCTGGATTTTGAACTTAGCCTGTAATTTGAATTTGGGCAATAACAAAATGCCGGTTGCCAATGGCCGTATTTGCAGTTGAAAAATATCCTGCTGCCTGAATTTATTTCAGACAGCAGGATATTTAAGTTTACTGAGGTTTTACTGTAACTCTTATTCCTGCAGTATGGGTGCTGAATTCCGGAGCATACATCGACTGTAAACTGGTAATTCCATTGGAGAAGTTTCCTGCATGGCTTACCCTTAAAGCATATTCAAACACATAGACTCCCTTTCTGAGGTAACTGATAAAGAAATTGGTGGAGGCATCTTTTGTGCTTTCATAATAGCCCAGTCCGTCCTGATACTTATAAGCAGAGATCACATTTACCGGTTCAAATCCTGAGGAACGCATGTCCTTTAAGTGGATGTATTCCATGTCCCGGTCTGCACGAATTTCGATCCTGACCTTGAGCAGGTCGCCGGGCGTCAATACATTTGTTGGGCTTAGCAACGTCAATACATCGCCCTTGCCTGATTGTTTCTGTAAAAACAGTTCTTTTTTAATTTTAACTCCTGTTTCTGCGGGCGTGATTTTATCCAGCTGTTCAAAATATTGCCAGTATACGCCTCCCCATGCAATGGTTTTATTGTTGTTTTTAACTTCAATTTTGCCCATCTCTGGTTTTACATTTTCTCCGGCAATGGTCAGTTTCTGGTAACCGGTTCCTGCTTCTTTCTTAGTATCGTCCAGGCCTAACTGTGCAAGGGTTTGATTTCCGATCGAGATTTCAGGTGCTGCGGACTCTTCCAGCATACTGGTTCCGCGAAGAAGTAAGGAATAACAGGCGGCAGCGGTAGCTTTCGTAGTTTTCCAGTCGTTGGTTTGTTTGTTCTTTAACAGCCATATTTTCATTTCCTCTACGGATTCCGCATCATTGGCTACCTCATCAAATACTTCTATCAGCAATGACTGCGTCTCAATGGGACTTTGGTACCACCACCAGCCATTGCGGTTGTTGTCCCAATACATGCCCATCTCTTCGTTCTTACGGGCACTTTCTTTGAGGAAGCGGACAATGTTCATTGCTTCTGGTTTATTCCCGTTTCTGGCCAACACCAGGGCTGCCTGACCGCGTTGATAGGCGTCCATACTTTTCCAGCTGGTTTTGAGTTTGTTCAGATAATAAGTAACTGCCTTTTTAAAGACAGGATCGTTGTTTTTCTGATCGGTATAGCTTCTTGCATACAAATAGTGGAGTGGGAGATAGTCTATTCCTTTTCCCGGCACCTCTTTCTGAAAATCATCCTTTAGCTTTGCATCGAGGTAAATGATGGCTTTATTCAGCATTTTTGGAAAGCCAGGAAAGGCTTTTTCATCGATCATTTTCAAGTGCTTTAATTGTCCCATGCCCAAAACAATATGCTGGGTGATGTAACGGTCGTCGGCCATTCCGTTGAACCAGGCGAAAGCACCATTTTCATGTTGCATGTTTTCCAGTTTTTCAAAATTGCCTTTCAACTCGTAAGTCATCCTGTTCAGGTCAAATAGCAATGCCAGTCTTTTTTTACGTGCGGTTTCCTCGCCTGCATCTTTTACCCATGGGGTTTCTTCCAGGAGGATAGACTTCAGTTCCGGATTTTTCTCCAGATTGGACAATAGTGCTGCCCCATCTTTTTCCTGCTGCCAGCGGCTGAAGACCTGTTTTATTTTGGGAGCACTATTGATGATTCCTGTAGCAAAGCTATTCGCATAGAAACGGCTGAAGGTTTGTTCTGCACATTCGTATGGATATTCCATTAAATAAGGAAGCGCCTGTACGGCATACCATACCGGGTTTGCAGTGAATTCCAGGGCCAGGCTTTGATTTTTTAAGGTTTTAGAGCTGCCTGATTGCAGCAGTTTCTCCATGTTAAAAGTCTTGCTGGTATTTCCACGTACATTCAGGGGCATGGTCTCCGTAAGGATCATTCCATTGGGAAGCACGGGAATGGTCATCTCTTCCCCATCGCTGTACTTACCGGATTGTGCAATGATTTTATAAGTGATGGCCGCAATACCCGAAGGGATCTGTAATGACCATCTCAAGACCTCATTGCCTTTGTTGGCGACCTCAAAAGTTTGTCCTTCTTTAACACCTGCAGACATAATGTGGATAACTTTGTTAGTAACTGCATCCCTCAGTTCCAGCATGGCCTCTCCTTTTAATACTGTTCCGCTCAGGTTATTCAGCTTTGCCGTAAAAAGGATGGTATCCCCTTCGCGGAAGAAGCGCGGTGCATTTGCAGAGATGGCCAGTTGTTTTTGAGTAAGGAGTTCGCGACTGATACTGGCTGTTTTCAGGTCTTTGGTATGTGCAAAACCCATCATTTTATAACGGGTTAAAGATTGAGGTATGGTGAAATCAATTTGGATCTCTCCATTTTTGTCCGTGTGCAACTGCGGATAGAAGAAAGCTGTTTCATTGAAGTTCGTTCTCGGAATTACCTTTTCCAGACCTTTTGCCGGTTTATCGCTGTTTGCCGCCGGGTCATCATAACCTCCGGCATCTGCAACTACTGCTGCTTCCGGCTTTGGCAGAAAACCCGGAGCCGGGGCAGATTCGCTAACCAGGCCTGAAACTTTTCCCGCCAACGTGGACATTCCGCGTATCTGAGCGGAAGAGGCGGTTTTCATTTGTTTCTTTTGGGCTGCATATCCGGTAACGACCACCTCACTCAAGGCTGAGCCATCCTCTCTTAAGCTCACGTCCAGTCTTTTTGCTTTACCTGCTTTTATGGTAAATGTTTTAAATCCGAGCGCCCTAAATTCTATTTGCTGTCCCGAAGCTGCATTTATTTTGTAGATGCCGTATGCATCAGTAACCGCTGCTGCTTTACCGGATTTTACACTTACTCCAGGCAAACTGTAACCTTCTTTATCGGTGACTACACCATAGATAAGACTGCCTTTTTGCAGCTCTGCCAGTTTTTTAAGCCCTTCCTGAGACATGCTTCTGATTTTAATTTTATCCAGATAACTGCGGTAGCCGGGATTATAGTCGCCACCATAATAGTTATATCCAAATAGGTTCAGGTCTTCGTATCGTCGGAATATCTCGGAAAAATAATCATCATGGTCATTTAAGAACCAGAGTTTATATCCGGTTCTAAGGGCGTTTCGTTCTGATGTCCAGGTATAGCGGTTATAGTCGTAAGTGTTGATCAGGGGAGCATTCCAGTCCATCTTTTTAAGTTCATCCAGCGATGCGTCATAAAGTGTGGCGGCCAGTTCTGCCATTTGTTTTTCCCCTGTTTTGCTTGTGATGCGGAGTTTCCAGCTTTCTTTTTCACCGGGTTGTAATTTGTTCCGGAAGGTTAAGAAATTGATGTCTAATGCTTTTCCGGGATCAATAATATTTACTGTCTGCAGGCAGTTATAAACAATGCCGTTTTGAATAAGGGTAAACTGAACTGCAAAGTCGTTCTGGAATTCTGGCCGGGGGCTTATTTTGATGATGCTTTGTTTGGTGGATAGGGTTATCCACACTTTATCCACAATTTTGTTTTTGTAGTAAACTTCATAATAAGCTGTTCCGGAGGGGGTTGTTCCCGCCAATCTGAAGATGGCAGTTTCAGTGGGTAAAATCTGTGTCTTTTCTGCGACCAGCCATTCCTGTTCCGTTAGTATCTGACTGGCTTCAGGATGGTAAATGCGCACTATTTTCTCCAGATCAATACGCTCCTTATCTTCATTAAAGGCGCTGAACTTCACTTTATAAAAACCAGGGATCAATTGTTTTGCACTTAGGCTAAAGTTTCCGGCTCCTTTTTCAGCACTGATGTCTTGTGTAAGATCAATCTTTTTTTCCGGCCAGTTTAAAGGGTTGTCATCTCCTGCATAGGCTTCATTTGGAAAGGCCTTAATAAACTCAGCTTTGTTCAGTGTATATTTTTCCGGCTTAACGCTGAAGGGACTGTTGTTAGGTATTCTGCCCGGAGATTCCAGTAAAAACCATTCTGCTTTTAATTTTGCTTTTACAGGTTCTCCGTTCAGGTTGGTGATGCTAAATGGGATGCTATCTGCTTTCGAACTTAGAAAGAGATCCGTTGGTATTCCCACGTCCAGGAGCAGGTCTTTATCTCCCGCCTGAATGTCCTGGCTTCCTGTTCTGGTCTCCCCGTTAATGTCGGTTACCTCTACCTTCACTGAATAAGTATACCGGTCTGCCTTTGGCTGTCCTGTGCTTGCAAAGAATTGGAGGCTGAAACTGCCATCCGCTTTGGTCTCCGTCTGGCCAATGGCGATTTGCTTTGGTGAAGTTCCTCTGGAACCATAAAGGTAATGAGGAAACCTGCTGTTCCTGAAAACCGTATATTTTACTTTCCCTGCACCTATGGCATAACCGGAAAATGTAGTTGCTTTTCCTTTAACCAATATGCTGTCGTTGAGCTTGTATTTCTGGGTGGATTTATCAAATAAGACCTCAAAACCCGGGCGTTTGTATTCTTCCACCTGCACCTCAATACTTCCATAAATCGTGCTTAATTCCATGCTGCCATTCATTTTTCCCATGGGGATGCTAAAGGAGCCCTGGAATGTGCCATACTCATTAGTAGTTACGGATACTTCTTCAAGCTCCTTACCGTTTACATCGCTGAAAGTAACCTCGAGTTTTTGTCCTGCCACAATGCTGTTTTTTGTATCTTCTTTTTTGATGAAAAGCCCTTTATAGAAGAGGGTTTGCCCGGGGCGGTAAATGGGACGGTCGGTAAAGAGGACCACCTGTTCTTTCTCTGTCTCCTCTCCATAGTAGTAATAGCCGTTCGAGGCATTGACCATCAGGGTATCTCCCTTATAACTGACCTGCACTTTTCGGACATAAGGATTCTGCCTGAACATTACCACGCCATGTTCATCTGTTTTCATTGAAGCGCCATCATATAGCTTAGCTATTCCCTTCTCGTAACGTTCATTTTTTTCCAGAACAGCTGCATTTTTTAAACGTTTTCCAGTAAGGCTATTGGAAACGATATATTGTGTTGAGTCTTTTGACAATGTTCTGCTGGTCACTGCAAGGACGGTGACTTTAAACGGATTCAGGCTATTCGTGTATTTTTCCTTTTTTGAATCGAAGGTATTTTGCGCGATCAGCAGATAATTGCCCACTGGAAGGGCTTCCATCTGATCAGAAAGGTGATGCTCCTGATAGTCCTTTAAGGAAGGGACCGGAACAGACCAGCTTCTGTATGGTTTTTCTTTTTTAAGAAAAAGCTGGTAGGCATCCTTGTTCCGGAATTCCAGATAAGACTCATTTTCTGCAGCAGGAAGTTTATAAAGTTTTAGATGTGCCGTGTCTATATTTTTGTAGCTGATTAAAAACTGGATCGGACGCTCCGGGAGGTTGGCCTGTTTTATTTCTATTTTTATGGTTTCCGTCTCGATGACCCGGATTAAATTGGCTGCATTGTTTGCACCCTGACTCCCGGGATACATTTTGATGGCTTTTTCCGAAAGTGCCATCGCTTTGATCAGGTTTTGTTTGCTGCTGTCTTGCTGCCCCCCATTTTTGTAAACCTGAGCCTGCTGGAATAATATGTCTGCATACAATGGATTGTTTTCTGCTTTTTTTCCTAATGATTCCAATGCATTGAAATACAAACTGTCTTTATGTTCACCGGTACTTCTTCCGTAGATAAACTTTAGCCTTTTGAGTTCTATCTCTGTCAGAGCTGCGGTACTGCTCTGCTGATCATGGACTTTAATGAGCTGCTGAAATACCTTTAAAGCCTCCGCTGAAAAATAACTGCTGTCGGCCTGCGGGATTTTTATCGCTGAAAATGTCTTATGGTCTGCGAACCAGATGGGGTCGTCGAAATTGATGCCCTCCATATCCGTGTTGGTAATGTCAATTTGCGGATTCATGAACACGTCTAATGCACGGTGGGCCAGAAGATCGTAAAGACTGGGTCTTAAATCCCGGTTACTGCTGTCGCCGGTAAGAATTTCATTAAATACGCCTACTTTAATATTTTGTAAAAGGCCGACTTCAGAAAGAGAGCTGAGGTATGTTTTTGCAGCTTCATTGGTGATTTGCCTGACAGACCAGGTGCCGATCTCGTCACTGAGCTTCGTTTCGACCATGGTCCGTTTCGCAATGCGATAGTTGTTTTGCTGGTAATACTTCCAGTACATTTCTGCAAGCAAGGATTGTAAAATGCTTTTTTCAGGTTGCTTTGCGATTTTGATATCGCTCCGCAGGTCATTCAGGATTTCCTCGAAAGCATCATCTTTCAGGTAACTCTGAAATAGCATCCGATACATTACAGATTTTACCAGCATAGGAGCGTCCCCCTCCGTTCTGGCCTGTTTCATTAACTTTTCAAGAATGGGTAAAGCTTTATTTGCCTGAGCGATGCTGGCTAAAGAATCTATTTTATCGAATTCCTTCATATAATTGTTTGCCGTAGGTTGTTGTGAAAAGGCGCTTTGAGCAATCGAAACAAAGCAGAGGAGTAAAAAAGAGATACGTAGCGTAACTTTCATAAGTATGTATTTTAATAGAAGATGGAGTTACCTTAGTAATTCCATAAGGAAGTTCATATTATCAGGGAATGTATTTTATTTAATCTACCGGGCATTCTCCAGTAAATAATAGTTTAATTTAGTTGCTAATATTTATGGAATTAAGATAATAAAAAATAAATGAGGATCGATGAAATAATTCAGGATCAGGTGAATGCTTACAATGAGCGGGACCTGGCTAAAATGATGACTTTCTTTTCGGATGACATTCAGCTCTTTGATTTTGGAGAAAGTGAGCCATTGGTTAAGGGGATTACAGGGGTTGAAAAACTGTACAGGAATGTTTTTGACCATTCGCCAAACCTTCATGCAGAAATTTTAAACCGCATTGTATTTGATGATAAAGTGATTGATCAGGAAAGGGTGACTACCCATGAAGGAGGGACGGCGACGGAAGTGCTGGTCATTTACGAACTTGCCGATGGATTGATCAAGAAGGTTTATTTCATTCAGGAAAAGAAATAGCCGGAAGTAAACCGCCGCGTGTCGTGGCCTTGTTCAAAAATCAGAGAAGAGCTCAGCCTGAGTTCTTCTCTGATGAGGGGTGTTTAGCTTTAAAACAAACCCAGCATAATTCCTGCTGACAGTCCGGTAAAGCTTTTTATTGGATTGGCGTTAATGTGTCCGGTACAGCTTATTGCAATATTCCTGTTAAAATTAAAACTGTACCTAAGCTCTACCGGCAGGCCTACCGTATAGCGTTGTTTGTAATTTTCCTCCTGAGGAGGAGCGCCTGGAATCTGGCTGTTGCCTCTGACGACATGGGTGACGGCCGATAAACCAGTTCCAAAATGGAATCGCTGATATTTCATCAGCTTGAAACTTCTTCCCATGATCAAACTGATGTCTGAGATTTCGGGATGAACTTTTCCCAGGTATTGCTTCGTCTTGTACTTTGGTTCCACGGCAGAAGTTACTTTAATTTTATAATAATTTTTACCCATTTCTAAAGTGATCCCACCTTGCAGCATATTGATTTTGTCGTTGTTCCTGCCGAATTCCACCTGGATGTACAGGTTGTTGTATTCTTCAAATTCCAAAGAATCGGAATCCTGAGCATAGGCCTTTCCTCCGGCAATCAGGCCAAGAGCCGTACTGATTAAAATGACATACTTTTTCATTTGATTCGTGTTTAGTGAACTCAAATGTAGCATCAAAAGAAAGGGCGGATTATTCTTAAAAGAGTGCTGTGGCTCAGTTAATAATCTTTAAGATTAATTGTTACCTTAGATAAAGAGATGTTTCACCTGATAAATAATCTTAAAGTATGAAGTTGGCTTGAAAAGCTAATAATTGTCTGGTCAATCTCGCTAAATAATAATCTTTGATGATCAAATATGCAACAGAATTTTATTGACCGCCTGAAGCTGACTTTGCCAGCCTATCAGAATCCCGCCCAAAGCATCGCCGACTGCTTAAACATCAGTTTAAATGAAGCGTATAAAAAGATCAGGAATAAGAGCGCACTTACCCTCCAGCAAATGGTGAAATTGGCAGATGCTTTTAAAGTACCGATTGTATATCAGCCTGACGAAACGCCCACAGTAACTTTCAGCTACCCTAAAATTGAAGGCGGGGAGCCAAACATGGAAGATTACCTTCTTGACCTGTTGACCAACCTCAAGCTGATCCATGCCTGTAAAGAAAAACACCTGACGATCGTGACAGATGATATTCCCCTGTTCCACCTTTTTAAGTACCCGGAGCTTACGGCCTTTAAACTGTTCTTCTGGTTCGAGAGCCTGAGCAGTACTCCCCAGAAGTTTGAACGGTCATTTGTTACGGAAAACATTACGGCGATAGCTCAGGAATTAAGCCGCATTTATCTGGAAATCCCGAGTACGGAAATCTGGGCCAAGAACAGCATTCATGGAAGTTTAGAACAGATCAGGTATGCTTATGAAGCGGGGTATATCAGTGATCATGCTTTAGCGGAGGAGCTGGTGGTACAATTGCGCTATTGTCTTACGGATATGAACATGTATGCCATGAGCAGTAAAAAGACCATAGATACAGCGCATACTTTTAACTGGTACAATTGTGATGTTTTAGGCACCATTGCCTATCTCGCAGAAATGAACGGGACTAAAATCTGTTTCAACCGCTTCAATACCTTTAACTTTTTGAAAACAGAAGATCCTAATTATTGCCTGCAAACCAAAGCATGGATGCAAAGCCTGATGCGTAAGTCGGTTTCATTTAGCGGGCAGGGAGAGAAACACCGGAATAAATATATTTATCAGGCTTTTCAGGAGTGTGATGCTTTGATCAAAGAAATCTCCGGAGAGCGGAATTGACCTCGATTCCTTCATCATTTGATTGCCGTTCCGAAATGAAATTAAAAAGCCAGACAAGTACAGGATCAGCTGTACCTGTCTGGCAGGGAATCAAGAAATCCTCTTATTCCGCTTTTATTGATGACTGGCTACAAAATCTTTGTAGTTTTTCTCATTGGCAAAATAGGCTACACTGCCCTCTTCACTGAGCAGGACGATATAGGCGGTTGCCTTACTTACCTTTTCTCCAGTTTGGGGATCGGTTGCGATCCTGACTGTTTCATCCTTTGGAATACGCTCTACGCACATCTCGCAGCAGCCATAAAACATATCCCCTTTGTAGGGAACTTCAATTTGTTTTTTCCCCATATAGGCATCATTTACCATGCAGACCTCACTGTTGGGCACCCGGCTTCCTTTTTCAGGTCCCCTGGTAAGGGCTGCAGGAGCCACCGGTATTGCTGCTTTTGTGCTGACGGCTTCTTTATTTGTTGTGGTATTTACCGGTTGAGCGGTGGAATTACAGGCGGCAAAAAGTACGCTGGATAAGGCCAGGGTACAGCATAATTGATTAAATGTGTTCATAATTTCTATTTTTTTATGGATGTTCCTTCTTCGATTTCTTCAGTTGCTTTTAGCAGGATTTGGTCGCCCTCGCTGAGTTCGCCGAATACCTCTACTTTGTCGGGCATCATGCGTCCTTTACTAACAGGGATGTTCTTTGTCTTTCCGTTTTCAACACGGATCACATAGATGCCCAGATTCGCATCTACTAATGCTGTTTTCGGGATAAAGAAAGTGGCTTGTCCGGCTTGTAAAGGGATGTTTGTCTCTGCAACCATTAATGGCTTCAGGTCCTGGCCTGTATTCATGAAATCTGCTTCAATCTTTTCAGACCGTAATTTCAGGTCAAGGGCACCCGATTTACGGGAGATTCTCGCTGCATACATCTTTTGCGGTACAGATTTTACCCTAAACCGGATCGTATCTCCTACATTCAGGTAAGGAGTACTTGATTCAGGAACGGATAAAGACAGGCGAAGTTTATGGTTGTTCTGTATGACAAGCAAGGGCTTATCGGCAGCTTTGCCCATAGGACCAACATAAGCCCCCAGATCTACACTTCTGTCGGTCACGGTGCCGCTAAAAGGAGCACGGATGACCAGGTAATTGTTCATGGCCTTTAGCTCATTGTAAACAGACCTTGCGGCATTTACCGTTGCTTCATCGGCTTGTTTTTTTGCAGTAATCTGGTCCAGGGCATCTTTGGAGATGGCCCCTTCGGTTTTATCTGCATCAAACATCCGGTCGTAATTTGCTTTAGTGGCAATGTAAATGGCTTCCTGTGCATGGAGTTTGGATTTTGCTGTGGCAAGTTGGGCGAGAATCTCCGGAGCTTCCAGTACCATCAGCACCTGGCCCGCGCTTACTTTTGAGCCAATGTCTACATTGATCTGCTGTACGTAGCTGTGTACCTTGGCATACAATTCCGTCTCCTGATCTGCGAGGAGTTCTCCTGCCAGCTTCAGCGATACCCTGGGGTTACTTTTCTGGATGGAAACCGTCTCAAAGCCTGGCATCATCGGCATTGCCGCAGTCTTTGCGGTTTCTTTCTTTTCATTATTGCAGGCACTGAAAGTCAGCGCCAATCCTGCAAGGATATAAGTTAATCTTTTCATTTTTCTTAATGGTTTGGTTTAATAAAATGGACGCTGTTCTCATCTTCCGGATCAAGGGAAGGGGAGATGGTGCTCGTTTTTCCCTGTACCCAGGCAAATACCAGAGGTAATAAGATAAGCACAGAGAAGGTAGAGGCAAATAAGCCTCCGATCACTGCACGGCCTAACGGCGATACCTGATCACCACCTTCGCCATGTCCGATCGCCATTGGCAGCATTCCTGCCATCATCGCCATGGAGGTCATGATGATTGGACGGATCCTGAGGGAGGCCGCTTTCATCGCCGAAGCAAAAGCATCTCCATTTTGTAACCTTAGGGTTTCCGCATTGCTGATCAGCAATACGGCGTTGGCAATAGAGACCCCAACGGACATTATGATGCCCATATAAGATTGCAGGTTGAGTGTAGAACCTGTTATTTTAAGGAGAACCAGGGATCCCAGTACCACAAAAGGAACGGTAGTCAGGACCACGAAAGAGACTTTGAAAGATTGGAAATTTGCCGTCAGCATCAGGAAGATCACGAGTACAGCGATCAATAAACCATTGATCAGGCTTTCCATTGTTTCGTCCAGTACCGGGGACATTCCTGCGACAGAAATGTTCAGCCCTTTCGGGATTTCTCCTAAGGAAGCGATCGCCGCGTTGACATCCTTCTGTGCCCTGCCAAGATCCTGATTGTGCAGATTGGCGGTAACCGTAGTATAGGCCATTGTCCCCAGGTTATAGCTTTCACCAAGGGCGGTGGTTGGCATAATGGTCGCCACATCTCCCAGTACCGGACGGTCAGAATTTTTGGATAGAGGGATATTTGCCAGCTCATCTTTACTGTTCAGTACATTTTGAGGAGTCTGGACCTGTACGTCGTAGGCAATTCCCATCATTCCTTCTACCCACATGTTCTTGCTGGTATACCGGGAAGATGCAGTGGAAGCAATCAGCGAACGGGCGATATCCTGTGCATCAATTCCCAGCTGTGCCGCACGAACGCGGTCTATATTGATCGCCATGGCCGGATAGTTTAAGGATTGAGGGATCTGCTGATCTCTCAGGTAATCGATCTCCTTTAGTTTTGCCAGGAGCTTATTGGCATACATGACATTTCTCTTTTTCATCATTCCTGAGAAACGCACTTCAATCGGCGTATTGGTACCCTGGCTCAGAATTTTTTCGGTCAGCTCGATCGGCTCAAAAGAAAGCTGCAGTTCCGGCATTTTCTTTTTCATGTGTGCCCGGATCTGGTCTTTTAATTCATTTGTGTTTCCGGAATAATCCTTTAATGCTACCTGCATAAGTGCTTCATGCGGCCCTGCGTTGTATAAATAAATAGGACTTACAGCAAAAGAGGAAGGATGTTGTCCGATAAATACCGAGGATATTGCGATATGCTCTTTTCCGATAATGGTTTCCAGTTCACGCAGCATCTGTTTGATCTTTTGCTCGGTTTTCTCGATCCGCGTACCTTCCGGTGCTTTTACCCGTACCTGAAACTGACTGGAATTTACAGCAGGCAGTACGTCTGTTCCGGTGATGCTGAACATCAGGTAAATCAGGGCCCCAATTGCCAGAAAGCTGATGATAATCACGGGTTTTCGTTTAGGGAGCAGGCTTTCCAGAAAGGCAATAAAGCGGTTTCGGAAACGATCAAAACGGCCTTCTTTACTGTGTTCTTCTGCCGAAAGTGGTTTGATCAGCCAGTTACATAGAATCGGAACGAAGGTTTGCGATAGCAGGAAGGAGAAGATCATGGAGAAGCCGATGGCGAGGGCCAATGGCATAAACAAGGCTCCCGGAATTCCGGTCATGATAAAGGCCGGTGCAAATACGGCAAGGATACACAACAGGATCAACAGTTTCGGGAAGGCAATCTCCTTACAGGCATCCCAGATGGCCAGTGATTTCGGTTTTCCCATGGCCAGATGCTGGTGGATATTTTCTATCGTTACTGTACTTTCATCTACCAGGATTCCGATGGCCAGGGCCAGTCCGGACAGGGACATGATGTTAATGCTTTGTCCGAAGAGCTTGAGGAAGAGAACACCGGAAATAATGGAAATCGGGATGGTCAATATCACAATGATGGCACAACGGCGATCGCCGAGGAACAATAAGACCATCAATCCGGTCAATATGGCACCTAATGCGCCCTCTACAATTAAACTTTTTACGGCATTGATCACATACACCGACTGGTCAAATTCATACGAAATCCTGATGTCGCCGGGCAGGTTATTCTGGATATTTGGAATGGCCTTTTTCAGGTTGCTCACGACATCCCAGGTAGAAGCGTTTCCGGATTTTGCAATATTGATGTATACAGAACGCTTGCCATTGATCAGGGCGTAACCTGTGGTAATGTCTGCACCGTCTTTTACGGTTGCCACATCTCGGATATAGACGTTGTCGACCTTGCCTTTAAAGATTGGGATATTGCCGAAATCTTCTACCGCTTTAATGGTGTTATTTGTTGGCGTCAGGTAGTTGATGTCATTGATATAAACATTTCCCGATGGGGCCGTGATGTTATTGCGGCTGATTGCTTCTACGATCTGGTCCGGAGAAAGCTGGTGGGTCCGTAATTTATTGGGGTCAATATTGATCTCGACAGTTCTCGGACTTCCGCCGAAAGGAGGAGCTGTGGTGAGTCCGGGAATGGCAATCAGGAAGGGGCGCGCGGTAAAGTTGGCGATATCCTGTAACTCATTATTGGTCTTGGTCTCACTCCTGAAAACGAGCTGGCCCACGGGCTGTGAAGAAGCATCGAAACGGATAATGAAGGGTGGAGGTGCACCCGGAGGTAAGAATACCTGCGAACGGTTGGACAAGGCGCTGATCTCTGCGATGGCCTGGCCCATGTCTATTCCTTCATAAAAGTTGAGTTTCATCAGGGTGAGCCCCTGTGTATTTTTAGTTTCTATACTTTTGATGCCACTGGTAAAGAGCATCATGTTCACATACATCTTGGTGAAATAACCTTCCATCTGCTGCGGTGTATAGCCATTGAAGGAATGGGCAATATAGACCACAGGAAGGTTCATTTCCGGAAGAATATCAATCTTGATATCCTTAGAGGCTTTGATCCCGAAGAACAAAAGCCCGAGTACCATCACCATAATGGAAATGGGCTTGCGCAGTGCTAAGCGTATTAAATTCATGTTTGTTCGGGATTATTGGATGGCATTTAATAAAATAGACAATTCCCCCATTGCGGCAGATTTGATGAGCAGGGCTTGCCAGATGTTGTTCCGGGCAATTTCAAAGTCAATCTCCGCCCGGTTCAGTGCATAGAGGGATTGGGTCAGGTCTACAATGGTGGTCAATCCATTCCGGTATAAAGCCATGTTCTGACGGTAGGCATCGGATGCGGCTTTAATCTGGATTTTCGTCTCTTCAAAATTCTCTATTGCATTTTTTAATTTGGCATTGGCGAGTTGTGTTTGTGCAGATAAATCCTCATTGATGAGCTGATACTCATTTTGAAGGGATTGTGTCCTGTATTTTTGTTCCCTTGTCTTTGCGGAGAACCGATAAAGATTGGTCAGGTTCCAGCTCAGGGTCAATCCCGTGAGGTAATTGCCACGGTCTATTCCTGCTCCTTTTCCGTAAGACCTGGAATAGGCACTGTTGTCTTGTACATAATTCCATTCAAACCCTGAACCGCGTCCCTGAAGTACACCAAAAGCAGATAAAGAGGGAAGTTTGTTCGAGCGATGAAGCTTTTCTGCCTGTTCACTGCTTTCTACTTTACTTTTTTGCCATAACAAGATCGGGTGTTGCTTTACTGAGGGATTCTTGTCTGTCAGTTGCGGGGTTGTACGCGTAAAAACAGAATCCAGGGAAAAGCTTTGGTACTGTTCACCAAGCAGTACGGAAAGCGATTTGGCGTATTCCAGCTCCATATCATAGGCCTTAATCCTTGCAGATTGGGCGTTGGAAACTTCTGCCCTGGCAAGAGATGCGTCTACTCCCGGAATCAGTCCGCTTGCTGCACGGCTTACCGTGGTGGTCATGAATACCTGAGCGCGATCCAGATTTTTCTCTTGTACATATTTGATCCGCTGACTGGCCAGCAGGTTGAGATAAGCGGCGCCAACTTTTACCTGGTGCTGAAACTTTTCCTGCTCCAGATCTGCAATGGCTACTTTTTCATCTGTCCTTGCGATCTGAACCTGGTTTTTTATCCGGCCAAAAGTAAAGAGGTTCCAGTTGATGTTGGCCAGGTAAAGGGAACCAAAAGCGGCATTCCAGTTCTGTTCTGCAAGTGGCATAGAGCTGGCGGCACTACCTAATCCCCCATAAGCATACATCGGCCCGTTCTGGGCATTGATGGTCCCATAGCTCTGTTGTGCCAACAGGCTGAAATCTGGTAAATGCTGACTTTTCTGATAAGTAATATTTTCGCGGGAAGCCAGGACCAGGGCTTCTTTTGCTTTAATCTTTTCGTAGTTCTGTATAGAACGTTGTAATGCGTCGGGCAGTTGTAAAGTTTGGGCATACGACAGCGTCGATAAGCCACAAAATGCCGCTAACGCAATGAATCTGATATTCATTGTATAATAATTAGAAATTAAACCATCATGACGACTTAGTATGGAAACATACTACAGGTTTCAAAAAGGGGATGGTCTATATTCTGTATACGCAATGTAATACATAGAGCGGGGGCCGCTCTTTGGGAGTAGAAAAATAAAATGAAGGAACTTTAAGTTCTGTTGAAACAGAGCTTCCGCCGAAAGCAGGAAGAGGGTGTTGATGAAGAACGGTTTCTCCGGAAAACTTAAACAGGCTTTGCTGCTGTGAAATCTTCTCTACTTTTTCTGTGAGTTTGATTTGCTCTTTTTCATGTTTGCAGCAATTGTCTTTCCTGGTTTTCTGTTTGGTTTTAATCACGCAAACCGGACATACTTTATTTTGATGATCGTCGGGAAAAAACTGAATCTCCTGTTTGATGCCATTGCAAAAATGAGCACTGGCCGTAAATCCGGTGGATACGGTCAGGAACAAAATGCAAAGAAACAGGCTGAACAGTCTTCTCATAACAGGAAACAAAGATGCTGTTCTCTTTAAAAAAGATCTTATAGAATTCTGAAAATGATTTATATAATTTTAGCTGGAGGACTGAAAATGTATTTTCATGGAAGATTTTTACCGGAATTGTAGTTTGGCTTGGTTGTTGGTTAGGTCAGAAAGCATTTTTTATATCGCATGTTAAATTTTATTTCTTTTAATGAGGTTGGTATAAAACCAATCGTATATAGCCAATTTTAATGTTCAGAAGCCCGGTTTTTCAGTTTTTTCTATTGGTTACCTTATGGTTTTGCCAGCCTTTAAAGGCTGAAGTATCTGTGCGTAATGGTGTTGACCGATCTGTTGATAGCCTTCTTAATCCAAAGGATTATGGAAAAGGCTATGTGAGCAATGAAGATCAGATGATCAGTGGGGCTACGGTAATCAGGCTCAATGAGATCCTTACGAAACTGGATAAGGAAAAGAAAGCTCAGGTGGCAGTTGTTCTTGTCAATTCAATTGGAAATGCCCTTCCAAAGGATTTTGCGAATAAGTTGTTCAGAACCTGGAAAATTGGCGACCAGGATACACATAATGGCTTGTTGATCTTACTGATTAAAGATCAGAGAAGGGTTGAATTTGAGGTAGGCTATGGTTTGGAAGGTGTGTTCCCGGATATGATCGCTTTTCGGATTCAACAGCAGGAGATGCTCCCTAAACTAAAAGCAGGAGATTATGATGGGGCCGTTTTATCAGGAGTCGAAAAAGTGGCAGCCCGGTTGTCTGCATCAAAAGAAGAACTGATATCGCGTAATGGATCGTTATCGGAAGAAAAGCCGGTGTATCCGCTCAGGGTCTTGTTTCAGGATTTCCTGGTGCTCATCGTTTATATCGCTATTTATACCATTTATGTCTGCTCGCCTGCAGGTGAGCGCGTACTTCATAATACCTCTTGCTGGTGGGGTATTTTCTTATTGTTCGGCCCGGCACTCATTGTCACGTTACTGGCCGTGTTTACAAATGTCTATCTTAACTACCGGGTGATGATCGCAATTCTTTATGGCTGCTGGTGCATTTGTATGAGTGTTTATTTTACCGGCGAAATCATGTATGCGATGAAAGATGATAAGAAGAGCCGGGCAGAGCGCTACGACGGGCTGAAGTTAAAAATGAAAGACCTTATCTACTATACTTTTTTATTCCCATTGCCGCTGTTGATGATTCAGTTTATAAGGCTGAAAATTAAACTGCGGCGGCTTCGTTATGCGCCTTATTATTCGGAAAAATGTCAGTCAAATATGAAACTGGTTCGGGAGGAAGAAAAGAATGGCTTGTCGGAGGCAGAAAGGATGGAGCATAGGCTGGGGGCAGTTTCTTATGATGTCTGGCGCGCAGAGGACTGCGATGACCTGCTCAAGGTTAAATACCTGAACGGGAATTCCGGGATTGTGAAATGTAGCTCCTGCGGGAATATGACGGGAAAGAGACTGAGTTCTAAAACAGAAAAGAAGGCGACTTCGAAACAGGAAGGGCTTAGTCTTAATGAATATGAATGTCAGTTTTGTAAGGCTAAATTTAATAAATCTGAGCCGATCAGGAGACGGAGCTTTAGTTTTACGATAGGGTCGGGTAATGGCAGTTCCGGCGACAATGGCTCAGGTTCTTCCGGCAGTTCCGGTTCATCAGGTAGTTGGGGCGGAGGGTCTTCGGGAGGTGCTGGTTCCGGAAGCAGCTGGTAAAGGCTGAGGAAAACAACAATGATATAAATGAAAAAAACCTGTTCATCATTGATGAACAGGTTTTTTAGTGGGAGATACTGGGTTCGAACCAGTGACCCCCTGCTTGTAAGGCAGGTGCTCTGAACCAGCTGAGCTAATCTCCCTTTGGTTCTACTCTTTTTATATCCAACCGAGTAAGGTTGCTATTTAAAAAGCCTTAGATTTCTCTGAGGCTTTTAGTGGGAGATACTGGGTTCGAACCAGTGACCCCCTGCTTGTAAGGCAGGTGCTCTGAACCAGCTGAGCTAATCTCCCCTTGATTCTACTCTTTTTGTATTAAACCAGCTGAGTAAGCCGTATTCGTTTGTCAAAGTTCCCTTCGTTTTGGGATTGCAAATATACACCCTAAAATCATTTTTGCAAAAGTTTTTTCAGCTTTTTTAAGAGAGCACATCTTCAAGGACCTGATGTGAGCGGATTTCTCCGAAAGATGCGGTGTGTAAGGTGTAGTAAACCAGTATTTTATCAAGAATAGAGCGTCTTGTTTTATTTTCTAATTTAATTTCATTTATTTTTTCAAAAGGTGAAATATAAAGCGAAATAAATAAGGCGGCATCGGCTTTATCTATAAAATAAGGGTGTACAGGGGGAAGAGATTTGAACTCTCCTTCCTGCAAATCGAAATAACTCTGGTCGCTTTTTGTCTCTGTACTCGGTGCAAAACCTAAATAACGGGAGAGTTTTAGCAAAAAAGCAAGGTGAAAATTTACGTTGGTTTCTTCTGACTCGTCAAACCAGCATACGGCACTGAATATAAAATCAAACAAATGTTCATCTGCCATTTGCTGCCGGATGCTTTTGTATAAAACTTCATTCAGGAAAATGGTGATGGTGCTTTTGATGATGTCATAAGGAATGCTGCGGAAGATGGGCGTTGGCCTTAACTCTGAAATCCGCTGGATACTGCTATTCGCCTTATGATAAACGATCATTTCTACCAGGTGAAGCGGTTGCAGCATGTTCATCCTGATCTTCGCCTTTGGCTTTCTAACTCCGTTGATCATGTAAGACTGGATTCCGAATTTCTCGGTAAACATTTGCACCACGACACTACTCTCACTGTAGAGCGTCGTTTTAAGTATAATTCCCCGGGTTTTATGCAGCATGGGCTATTTTAGGAATGAAAATGATCAGCCCGATAAGTATGGCAGTAATGGCAGCAATCAATACTGCAGCGGCAGCCGTATCTTTAATGATCTTTGCTTTTGGATGAATATCCGGAGAAACCAGGTCTACCAGAACTTCTATAGCAGTGTTGAACAATTCAGAGAGCAATACGATCCCGGCAGCAGCAACGATCCAGAGCCATTCGCCGGTGGACAATTGAAAATACCATCCCGCAATGCCAACAACAATCAATGCTGCAATATGGAACCTGAAATTAAGCTGGCTTTTAAAGGCATGGGCAATTCCTGAAAACGCATAACCGAAACTTTTTATAAACTTAGTCATATCATGCCGTCCAAATGAGGATTGGTCCTCCTGCAAAGTACGTCATGCTTTCCAACATATCCAATTTTAATTCGGCTTCTTGTTTTTAATGTTTATTAACAATACCTTAACAATTGCTTAAACTTGAAGCATGGAATCTGTTTTACTTTTGTCGCAGTAAAATCCAGCGCTCAGAAACACAAGAGATTCCCAGGGGGGAAACAAAGCACGGGCATACAAGCGCCTGCGGGGATATTTAACATGAGAACGAGAATTGGAACATAGCGATCAACAATTACTTGCCCGTTTAAAAGGCGGTGATCATGCGGCTTTTACTGAAATTTACAATCGGTATTGGTCGGTGCTTTATGTCCATGCGCGTGGTATGTTAGGAGAGGCTGACCTTGCCCGTGATGTTGTTCAGGAGGTATTTACAGGGATATGGCAGAAATCTGCCCAATTGGAACTGCACATTAGCCTCAATGCTTATTTGTACAAATCCGTCAGAAATACCATTCTGAATTTGATCCGCAGGGAGAAAGTTGAACTGGGTTATCTCGCCGATTTAGGTCACTTTTATCAGGAAGGCATTCCCTGCACCGAAGAACAGCTGCGTTTCAAAGAACTTCATCAACTGATTGAAGAGGGCTTGAGTCAGATGCCACCTAAAATGAGGGAAGTTTTTGACCTGAGCAGGAAGCAATACCTTCCTCATGCAGAAATTGCAAGACACCTGGACATCTCTGAAGGAACTGTGAAAAAGCAAATCAATAAGGCCTTACGTCTGCTGAGGCTCAAGTTACACCTGCCGGTAACGGTGCTGTTGGTGTTACTGAAATTATAAATTAAAATATTTTTTCTTATTGCGTACACCCTTCGCTCCCGCAGCGTGTCTTATCAGGGTAAAGCATCATCCCTTTATAAATCAAATATGAACAAAGACGGTATTTTATTGCTGTTGAAAAAGTATGAAGAAGGCAATTGTACTCCGGAAGAGGAGGCGGTTATCGAATCCTGGTACAACCAACAGGCAAGAAAAAATAAGATCAACCCGATTCAGGAAGAGCTTTCGGAAACGAAGGAGCTGATGTGGGAAATGATCGGGCAGCAGGTGCCTGCTCCAAAAAGCAGGTTTATTGTTTATCGCCGTATTGCGGCCGCTGCGGCCATTCTTATGGTGATCGGGGCAGGGATCTATTTTTACAACTCCAATACTAACCTTGCGCCTCCGGTGGAATCTAAAATCAGCCAGAGCAATGACATCGCCCCCGGTGGAAATAAAGCTTATCTGGTTTTGGCGGATGGAAAACGCATCGCTTTAACAGACGCAAAAAACGGAACCCTTGCAGAACAATCCGGGATCACCATCACCAAAAAGGCCGATGGACAACTCATTTATACCATTTCTGAGCAAAAAGCCGGGAATGCTTCGGGATTTAACACGATCGAAACGCCTAATGGCGGACAATACCAGGTGAGTTTACCGGATGGGACCGTAGTTTGGCTCAATGCAGCCTCTTCTCTAAAATATCCCACCAGTTTCGCAAACAGCAAACAGCGTAAAGTGGAGTTAAACGGGGAGGCTTATTTTGAAGTCGCAAAAGATAAAAATAAACCTTTTTATGTGAGGAGTAAGGGCCAGGAACTGGAAGTACTGGGGACTCATTTTAATGTAAACAGTTATACCAACGAACAGGCAGTAAGGACCACTTTATTTGAAGGTTCAGTAAGGGTATCCAATTCCGGAGCGCAAAAAGTCCTTAAACCAGGGCAGCAATCTGTTGCTCAGAATAAAGGTTTAACGGTTGGTACTGCAAATCTTCAGGAAGTACTGGCCTGGAAGAACGGTTATTTTGATTTTAATGATGAAGAGATCCAAAGTGTGATGCGCAAGTTGTCGCGCTGGTATAATGTAGACATTGAGTTTAATGGTAAAATCACTGCTGAACGCTTCAATGGTGGGATATCTAGATATAAAAATATCAGTCAGGTGTTAAGCCTGTTGTCCTCTACCGGAGCTGTTCGGTTTAAAGTTGAAGGAAGGAGGGTCATCGTGATGCCATAACCATGACAACAACAGATGATCTTTGCTAAACAAAAAAGCCAGGAGACCGACTGGAATCGGAATCCTGACTGTAGTTCAGATTGATCAATACATCCTGGAATATATTAATGAACCGCGATCGCCTGACGCATCTTGGAAAATGAAAGGGCAAACCGCTAAAAACTAATCAAATGTACAATTTTTACCCTAAATCCCTACGGGAGCCAAGGCGGCCTGTAGCTAAATTTTTGCTGATTATGAAGTTGAGTACCCTGCTTTTGATCACGACCATCTTACAGGTAAGTGCCAGCTCTTATGCGCAAAGGATTACTTTATCTGAAAAAAATGCCCCCCTGAAAAAGGTTTTTGATAAAATAAGATCCCAAAGTGGTTATGATTTTCTCTTTACAACCTCGATCCTTAAAGAGGCAAAACCAGTGAGCATCGATGTGAAGAACATGATGATTACTGAAGTCCTGAACGTGATTTTTGAAGGACAGCCACTTAAATATAACATTGAAGACAAGAGTGTCATCATCCGGAAAAAGGAAATGTCTTCTTTTGAAAAGGTAAGCACGTATTTCTCCTTTGTAAACATCGTCGGTAAGGTGGTTGACGCAACTGGCGGACCATTGCCTGGCGCTTCTATCGCCGTTAAGGGCACGACAAAAAGAACCCTGACTGATGGGGAAGGAACATTTAAAATTGTAGCTGCGGAAAATGAGGTCCTGCTGATCAGTATGATCGGCTATCAGAGCCAGGAATTTACTGTTGGAAAGGAAACCAGCATCAGCATTACGTTAAAGGAATCTACGGTAAGCCTGGAGGGGGTAGTTGTAACGGCCCTGGGGATCAAAAGAGAAGAAAAATCTTTGGGCTATGCCGTGCAGAAAGTACAGGGAAATACACTGACTTCGGTAAAGGGCGTAGATGTGGCCACCTCTTTAACGGGTAAGGTAGCAGGATTAAATATCAAAAACAGTACAGAATTTGGAGAAAGCCCAACCATCAGACTCAGGGGCGCCGAAGCCTTATTGGTAATCGATGGGGTACCCTATGCGAATGTTTCATTAAGTGACATCGCTCCGGATGATGTGGAAAGTATTGATGTATTGAAGGGTGCCACAGCATCTGCACTATACGGTAACCGTGGTGGAAATGGTGCCATCATGATCACCACCAAAAGAGGAAACAAAGAAGGAGGATTAGACATTGCGTTCAATAGCAGCAATATGTTCTCTTCAGGCTTCCTTGCTTTTCCGGAAGTGCAGACCGCCTATAGCTCTGGCGGTGGTGGCAAATATGGTGTTGGAGATTATGTTTGGGGGGATAAACTGGACATCGGAAGGACCGCTAAACAATATAACCCTTCCACATACCAGTTCGAAGAAATGCCATTGGTTTCTAAAGGAAAAGAAAACCTTAAGAATTTTATGCAGCAGGGCTATATCCTGAACAACAGCTTAAGCATTTCTCAAAAAGGAAAATATGGAAGTTTTCGTACCTCATTTACCCATGTTTACGACAAAGGACAATACCCGAACAGTAAATTAAATAAAATTATCGCCAGCATCTCCGGAGATATGAAAGCCGGGAAATTTAGCCTGGATGGAGGTTTTACTTTCAATAAAAGATATTATCCTAACAATGTAGGGTCCAAGTATAATGGTGGTGGGTATCTGTATAACCTTGTCGTTTGGACCGGTTCCGAATATGATGTCCGGGATTATAAAAACTACTGGGTAAACGGTAAGGAAAATGTGCAGCAAAACTGGATGGAAAACAACTGGTATGACAATCCTTATTTTATTGCCAATGAAATCCTTCATGGGAATGACTATAACCTGATCAATGGTTATGTAAATGCCGGTTATGAGATTAAACCCTGGCTAAAGGCCATGATCCGCACAGGTGTGGATAGTTATGGAAATACAGATGAGTACCGTAATGCAATCAGCGCTGTAGGTGGATGGAATAAAAAAGGTCATTACAGTCTGATCAAAAACAATGGATTCAGCATCAACAATGATGTCATCTTAACAGCGAATACCAAACTTGGTGATTTTGATATCAATGGTATGGTGGGAGGAAGTTTATACTATACCCAGCATCAGGGGGTGAGGGTTTCAACTGCGAACGGAATCAGTGTTCCTGGATTTTATTCCCTTGCCGCATCGGTTGATCCGGTAACAACTTCTTATATCCATCCTGATGGCGATGTTTTGATGAACCGCAAAAAACAGGTTAACGGATTGTATTCAAAGCTCTCTTTATCCTATAAGAACTTCGCTTATCTTGACCTTACCGGCCGTAATGACTGGTCTTCGACTTTGTCGGCTGATCAGCGCTCTTATTTCTATCCTTCGGTTTCAGGAAGTTTGGTGTTCTCCGAAATCATTAAGTTGCCTGAATGGGTAGACCTGGCCAAGGTACGTGGAGCATGGACACAGACAAAATTAGATCCTGGAATTTATGAAGTAAACAACAGCTACGGAATTTCTACCAATGTTTGGAATGGGGCCAGTTCCAGTGTCTTTCCAACAAAAATCAGAGGTGTGGACATCTTGCCGCAAACGAACAGAACTTATGAAGTCGGTGCCGCTTTTGCTTTCCTGAAAAACAAAATCAGATTTGATGCCACCTATTTCAATAACCTTTACTACAATAGAATTACTTCTTCCAGAATCAGTAGTGCCTCCGGATTCAGAGACGTACTGATCAATACGAAGGAAGAATTATCCAGAAGAGGGGTCGAGCTTTCCCTGGAAGGAACAGCGATCAAGAACACAGATTTTAGCTGGACAGTAGGGCTGAACTGGGCAACGAACAGAATGTATTACGCGAAGTTAGACCCCGTTTATTCTTCCAAAGAACAATGGGTAAAAGAAGGCAGCCGATGGGATTGGGAATCAGGTGCGAAATGGGATACTGCTCCTGATGGTCAGCCGATCTTACAAAACGGTTTGCCGGTTCGCAGTCCTCAGAATAGTGTCTTGGCTTATACTGACCCTGACTGGATCTGGGGGATTAATAATAATTTCAGGTATAAAAACTTTTCACTTTCCTTCTCTTTTGATGGCAGGGTTGGCGGACGCAGCTATTCGAATACTGTTCAGGCATTATGGAATTCAGGAGCTCATATCGACAGCGACAATTCCTGGAGGTATGATGAAGTGGTTAATGGAAAGAAATCATATGTGGCAAACGGGGTAACGGTAGTATCCGGTACCGCTACCAGAGACGTATATGGAAATATCATTAATGACACCAGGGTATTTGCTCCAAATACAACTGGGGTATCTTATGAAGCTTATACTAAAAAATATCATTCCAATGCCTATACCGGCGCGCCACAGAATTACTTTTTACAAACCTTCCTTAAGCTGAGAGAGCTTAGCCTGACCTATGCAATTCCCGGAGAACTGGTGAAAAAGCTGGGAATGAGGAATGCTTCAGTGGGTTTCGTCGGACAAAACATGTTGTTGTGGACCAAAGAATGGAAGTATGCTGATCCTGATAAAGGAATAGATAACCTAAACTCCCCATCAGTAAGGTATATGGGATTCAATGTAAAAGTTAACTTTTAAAAATTACGAACATGAAAATATTTAATAAAGGCGTTCTTTTACTGGCAGCAGGAATAATTTTTCTGCAGTCCTGTAAAAAGTTCGACTCCATCAATACCAACCCGAATTCCCCTGCAGTAACGACGCCAGGCTTATTGGCCACCAACCTGATCCTCAATATCACCCGTTCCTCAGCAGACAAGAATTTTCTTTATGCAGCAATGACGAGTAAACACATTGTTTGGGGCGAGATCGCACAGGGAGAACAATACAATAGCTTTGGAGCTGCCAGCTTTGACGGTTTACAGGTCTTAACCAATGTGCAGAAGATGATTGACCTCGCGCCAGAGGTAGATAAAAAGGCATATACAGGCCTTGGCTTGTTCATCAAAGCCTATAAATTGTATTACCTTTCTTTGAGCGTAGGTGATATTCCATACTCTGAAGCACTTCAGGCAGAAAAGGGAATTGTTAGCCCAAAATACGATACCCAGAAAGACGTGATGATCCAGGTATTAAAAGATCTGGAAACGGCATCAAACTCCTTCAATGGTGCAAAAAACTTTAGCGGAGATCCTATTCTTAATGGCAATGTTGACACCTGGCGCAGGGTGGTGAATGCTTTCCGGTTGAAGGTCCTCATCAGTCTGTCAAAAAAAGAAGCAGATCAGGATCTTAAAATCAAAGAAAGCTTCGCTAAAATCGCAGCCACAGAACCTCTACTGCGCAGCAATAACGACAACCTTCAATTGGTGTATTCGGATCGAGCCGGACAGATTTATCCTTACAACAACGCGGTAAGTAAGTTTACCACTTATGGGATGATTTCAAGTGTGCTGACAGATACATTGAAGAAATACAATGATTATCGTTTGTTCTATTATGCGGCACCTTCCAGATATAAACTGGAGTCGGAATCAAAGGCTGCGGGTGATTGGGACGCTTATCAGGGAACGAGTCCGGTCATTGATTTCTCAGATGTAGTGAAGCTTTACAATGCAAACAAATATTCTCAGTATAACCTGAGGTATACAGGATACGCGGCAGGAGAGCCAAACATCCGTATTGGTTATAATGAGCAAAACTTTATTCTTGCTGAAGCGGCGATCAGAGGCTGGATTCCTGGTAATGGTAAAGCTTATTACGAAGATGGAATTACGCAGTCGATGGAGTTTATCGTAAAGGCAACGCCTGATGACGTAAAGTACCATAGTGGAAGAAAAATGACCCCGGCTTATATTGCGGATTATTTGAAAGGAGCAGCTGTGGCCTTTTCTGCAAACCCGGCTAGCCAGCTTAAACAAGTCTGGATGCAGAAATATCTGATGTATTTTATGCAGTATTCCTATGATGCCTATTATGATTACAGACGGACAGGTTATCCTAATCTTCCGATAGATCCTGCGACAAATACCAATCCCGATGATAAAACTAAAATCCCTGTGCGTTATTTGTACCCTTCAGAGGAGTATAAGTACAACGTAGAGAACCTTAAGGCTGCCTTAAGCAGGCAATACTCCGGCAACGATAAGAGTAATGGTTTAATGTGGATCTTACAATAATTGTAACGCTCAATTCCTACCGGCCGCCTTTTGTGATTTGCTTAGGGCGGCCGGTTTTTTATATCACTTATTTCAAAATACATTTAAAATGATGAAATCATTGAGAAAACTGTTTTCAGCAAGTGCTTTGCTGTTTTGTTTGATTCAGACGGCCTCTGGCCAGGAGCTGGAGCTTAAGGTATTACAACTCAATATTTGGCAGGAAGGAACGCAATTGCCTGGTGGATATGAAGCCATCGTTAACGAAATCGCATCTTTAAAACCCGATTTGGTGACCTTTAGTGAGGTGAGGAATTATAAAAACACCAGGTTTAATGAACGGATCCTGAAGGATCTTGCCCTAAGGGGACAATCGTATTATTCCTTTTTCAGCAGCGGATCTGGCGTATTGAGTAAGTATCCGATTACAGATAGCAGTCTGGTATTTAAAGAAAAGGGAAGTATTTATAAAATGATCACCCACATTGGAGGAAGGGAAATTGCGCTCTATTCAGCACATCTGGATTATGAAAATTATGCCGTTTATCTGCCCAGGGGGTATAGCGGAACGACCTGGAAAAAACTTAATGCACCGGTCCTGAACAAAGATACTGTCCTGGCGGATAACCTCGCTTCCAAAAGAGATGAAGCAATTCAAAGCTTTGTTACTGAAGCCAAACAAGACCTCAAAAAAGGAAGGCTGGTCTTTCTCGGTGGAGATTTTAACGAAGCTTCTCATTTAGACTGGATAGCCTCTACAAAAAATAGTTTTGACCATAATGGGATGATCATTCCATGGCAAAATTCTAAGACTTTGTACAAAAATGGTTTTAAAGACAGCTATCGTGTCGTTCATCCTGACCCTTTAAACTATCCTGGTTTTACCTTTCCCTCCGACAATAAAGATCTGGAAGTAAAGAAAATGACCTGGGCACCGGATGCAGACGAAAGAGAACGGATCGATTTTATCTATTACTATCCTGACAAATCTCTCAAAGCAGTGCGCAGCTCGGTTGTGGGCCCTAAATCTTCTATTCTGAGGAACCAAAGGGTAGAGGAAAGGACCAAAGATTATTTCATTACACCGCAGGGAGTCTGGCCAAGCGACCATAAGGGAGTCCTGACTGTGTTTAAACTCAGACAGGAATAGCCGGAACTTTATTGTTAACAATAGCTTAACGGGCAGTTAAGCCTGAGGTCGCCTTGGGACCATATTTTTGCTCAAAACACACAGAATGAATAGAAGATCATTATTAAAGGGAGGATTGCTGGCCGGATTGGGTTTGCCATTTTTATCTGCAGGCGATGTATTGGCGAAACCAGCTGGGCTAAGAAAAAAGGCAAAGAACATCATTATGTTGGTCAGTGATGGAATGAGCCAGGGAACGTTGAATATGGCTGATCTTTATGCACAGCGCGCTTTTGGTAAAACAAGCACCTGGATGCAGTTATATCGTGATGCTAAAGTGACCCGTGGTTTAATGGATACGGCGTCGGCCAGTTCTATGGTGACTGATTCTGCTGCGGCAAGTTCCTCCTGGGGAGGCGGTATGCGCGTTAACAATGGTTCCCTGAATGTAGGTCCGAATGGTGAAAAACCACAGCCAATCCTTCAGAAATTTAAAGAAACAGGTAAGAAAGTAGGTTGTGTAACCACTGTTCCGATTACTCATGCTACTCCTGCCGGATTCTGTGTGAACATCAATAGCCGCAATGGGATGGAAGAGATTGCAGAAATGTACCTTAACCTGAAGTTTGATGTGATGATGGGTGGTGGTGCCGATTATTTCGGACCAAAAAGAAAAAATGGAAGTTTACTCCCTAAATATTTAACACAAGGATTTAAAATAGTCGAAAATAAGGCAGAGATGACGGGCTATAAAGGGAATGCCCCTGTTTTAGGGATTTTTGCTCCTGATGGACTGCCTTATGAAATAGACCGTAAAAATACACCTCAGCTGCTGAAAGATGTTCCTTCGCTGGCAGAAATGACCAGTAAGGCAATTTCCTTAATGAAAGACCATAAAGATGGTTTTGTATTACAGGTAGAAGGCGGAAGGGTAGACTGGGCGGCTCATGGAAATGACATCGGCGGACTGATTTTCGACCAATTGGCTTTTGATGAAGCTGTAGCCATCGCAATAGACTTTGCGGAAAAAGACGGAGAAACATTGGTAATCATAACGACCGATCATGCCAATGCAAATCCTGGTTTATTCTCGGGTAGTAAAGCCGACAAGAACTTCGATAGTCTTCAGTTATTTAAACACAGCAATCAGTGGGTGCTGAACCAATTGAACCGGACGTCAAGCCCTGCACAGGTGATCGAACTGATCAAAAGCGGTCAGGGAATGCTGATCACCGATGCAGAAGCTAAAAACCTGCTGACTCATTTCTCCGATATTCAGGAAGGGCAATTGTATAACGACGAAAAACTGCCTTTCTATGAAATGGCAAAGATGCAGTTTAAACATACTTCTGTAGGTTGGGCAGGAATGGACCATGCTGCGGATTTTGTAGAGATTGCAATGTTTGGACCTGGAAGTGAGCAGTTAAGGCCACTTATCAAAAATACAGAGGTACATAACATGATGTTACATGCTGCGGAAGTAGCGGAACATTATTTAGTGAAGGCCTGAAATTAAAATAACATTACCTTTGACGAATTATTTAGTCGAAGGTAATGTCTATAGAAAAACAAGTCTTACATCCAAGAAACAAGCATCGGTCCAGGTATGATTTTCCGGAACTGATTAAAAGTCTGCCGGAATTGCATCCTTTTGTTGCCCTTAACGCCTATGGTGATGAATCGATAGATTTTTCGGATCCTGTGGCGGTGAAGCTCTTGAATAAAGCATTACTGAAACATTTCTATCAGATAGACCATTGGGATATTCCGGAAGGTTATCTATGTCCGCCAATTCCCGGAAGGGCAGATTATATTCATTACCTTGCCGATTTACTGGCTTCCGTAAATGAAGGCGTTGTGCCCAAAGGAAAACATGTGAAAGGCCTGGATATTGGCTTGGGGGCAAATTGCATTTATCCGATCATTGGCCATCAGGAGTACGGATGGACCTTTGCCGGTTCTGACGTGGACAGTTACGCCATTAAATCAGCGAAGAATATTGCCTCTATAAACCCGGCATTATCTGCCGCGGTATTTCCAAGGCTGCAGAGCAGCAAAAATCATATTTTTAAAGGCGTGGTAAAACCCGGAGAGCTCTTTGATTTTACCTTGTGCAATCCTCCTTTCCATGCTTCTGCAGCGGAGGCGCAGGCCGGAAGCCAGCGTAAAGTGAGGAACCTCGGTAAGCAGAGAGGGAAAGATCCGGTGCTTAATTTTGGCGGGCAACAGGCCGAGCTCTGGTGTGAAGGTGGTGAAGTTGGCTTCATCCGGAAGATGATCGAAGAGAGTGCCGCCTTAGCCAAGCAATGTTTTTGGTTCTCCACGCTCGTTTCAAAAAGCATGAATGTGCCTTTTATTTATGGTTCTCTGGAAAGACAACGTCCGGTAGAGATCAGAACGATAGAGATGGCCCAGGGGCAGAAGATCAGCCGTTTTGTAGCCTGGACTTTCTTAAGTCCTGAGGAGCAGGCAAACTGGAAAAAAAGCAGGTGGTAGCTTACATTAATTTCGCTTTTTTATTTTTAAAAGAACCAATTAATTCCCCTGTTTCCATATGTTTGAACAACAGGGGGTCACTTTCTTTAAATCGTCTTTTAAGCATATAGTAAAGATGCAGGCATTTGATCCAGTTCAATGCTGTTGCTGTATCCTTCCAGATATCAGGATATAAATATATCTCCTTTTCTTCCAGCCGGATCAGGTTCTTTTCTTCCAGTTCTTTTACGTTGGCAATGATCTTAGCTGTCTGAGCAGCCAGGTTTGCGGTATTTTGGACTTTCTTCTTTGCGTAGATCATCGGCAGAAATTATTATTCTAATAGCAGGGCATCATCATCGTCTTCATCATCAGTAAGGCTAAGCTGAATGGTATCTGTTCCGGCAATCCCTTCGATGGAACCACGGATATGTGCTGCGTTTAACATTACTTTTTCCAGTTGTTTCTCACGGGCTTTCCAGAGTTTTTCCATCGCATCACGTTCTTTCTGGATGGAGAGTTTCATGCTCATGAAACCTTCTCTGATGGCTTTCCACTGTTCTGAAAACTCATTGCTGGTCAGGTAATCGTAAAGCATGTGCATTTTATCCCCACGGTTTTCCTGGGATTTTATGGCACCAAACAATTTGACAATACCATCTCTGAGGATATAAGAAACTGCTTTTACTTCATCAAAAGAGCAAATCCAGACCCCGTCTTTTTCTCCAAAACAATCCATGCCTTTAGGGTAGCTTTGCGTCACGATTACTGCCACATCAACCCCCATGCTGCGCATGTCCTTTTTCAGTTTCTCAATCCATTCCATGGAGAAGTCCTTGGTTCGCTTGCTTTCATAAATGATTTTGCCACATTCCTGCCCGAATTGATTTCTGACATGGTGTACACAATCTGCTCCTCTTACACCTTTGCCGACTTCGGTAATGAGGTCAAAAGGGAAAGCATTGCGTAAGAGCTCTTCCAGGATCAGCTCCTGAACTTCGCCCTGCAATTGCATAGAGCCTTGTTCGGCCTTACGCTTCATTTCCTCGGCCAGTTTTTTCTGGTCATCGAGTTGTTTTTCCAGTTCTTTTACCCTGAGCTGGTGTTCGGTATCTTTGAGGTTATTCTTTTCGGTTTCCTGTTTTCTGATCTGTTCGACCATTTCAGCGCGTTGCTCCTGAAGTTTGCGTTGAAGCTGGATCTCCATTTCTTCTTCCTTCTCCTTCATTGCTTTTTCCTTCATCAGGAAGTCCAGCTCTTTGGCGCGGGCAAGCTTCAGCTTTTCTTCACTCTCTTTATTGGCCGCGTTCATCATTTGAAGTTTGTTTTCAAAATCGCTGGCAATGCTTTTTCTTAAACTCTCTTCCAGTGCGGTCTGAAGGACTTTCTTTTCTTCTGCCAGCTTTTGCTCGAAAGCCTGGGCCTGGAGCTTGTGCTGCTGTTCAAATACCTGCTCCTGCTGTTTCTGCTGCTGGCCTAACTCATTCAGTTTTTTATTGTATTCTTCGTCCTTTTGTTTGGTAAAAGAGACCATCTTCTCTCTGAGGTCTTTTTTATATTCCTCAGCCATTACCTCTTCTATAGGAAAAGTGTGTGCACAATTAGGGCATTTTATTTCTGTTGACATATCTTGAATGTAATGGGAACGGATGAATTGAATGAATACAAATTTACGACTATCTCTTTACAAACAAACTTTCTGCAAACTTCATAGATACATTTCGCGCTTCTTCCCCGGCAATCTGAATGCTTAAGGAACCGTCAAAGTCGATGCGTTCCAGTACTTTAATCGGGGTGCCTATCGTGATGCGCAGTTTTTCAAGATACTGAAGAAACACCGTAGAGGTGTCTTTTACGGCTACGACTTTACACAATTCATTTTCTTTCAGCTCGGAAAGCAAGATCTTATCAATCGTTGGGATTTCTCCGTTTGCCTTGGGGATCGGATCGCCATGCGGATCAAACTCCGGGAAATTGAGGAACTCTTCCAGCTTATCTACCAGCTTTGCCGATTGAATATGCTCCAGTTGCTCTGCCACTTCATGAACCTCATCCCAGCTGAAATCAAGCTTTTCGTATAAAAAGGTTTCCCATAAACGGTGTTTCCTTAAAATGGCGATTCCGTTTTGTTTTCCGGTTTCAGTTAATAAGATCTTCCCATACTTCTTGTAAGTAACCAATTCCTTTTCTTTCAGCTTTTTCAGCATGTCTGTTGCCGTGGCAGGTTTAACCCCCAGATAAGCCGCCATTTCATTGGTCCCGGCCTCAGGTTTATCTTCATTCTGAAAGCTTAGTTTCAACAAAGCCTTTAAATAGTTTTCTTCCGTGTAAGATAGCATGCTGCAAATATAAAACAATAAATGTCAGATTATATTTGTTAGACTAGTCTAACTTTTATAGTTTTGTAGTATAATTATGAAGACAAGAGGGATCGGCCGTCCCGGATATCTTAACAACACACACATTTTAACAACAAATCAATGCGAATGAAAGCAATCTCTATTCGAGCCGCAGCCACTATTTTATTTATATTTTTTGGAACCTCTGTTTGGGCACAAACGGGAGTTATTGAAGGAAAGGTGATTTCCGAAGGTAGCCCGGTTCCCCTGGTGAATATCAGTTTACAGGGAACAGCATCCATCATCATGACCGACAGCGCGGGTATGTATAAACTGGCCTCAATTCCTGCGGGAAGTTATAAAGTGCAGGCAACAGCAGTAGGTTTCCGGAAAATGACCAAAACCATTGTCCTGAAAAAAGGGGAACAGGTAAATCTGAATTTTGACCTGAGTAATTTTCAGAACGACCTGAATGAAGTGGTGGTGACCGGAACTTTAAAAGAAGTGAACCGGCTGGAAAGTCCTGTGCCGGTAGAGGTATATACCCCGGCTTTCTTCAGAAAAAACCCAACGCCAAGCATCTTTGAAGCCTTGCAAAATGTAAATGGGGTAAGGCCACAGCTGAATTGTAATATTTGTAATACCGGCGATATCCACATCAATGGCCTGGAAGGGCCTTATACCATGATCCTTATCGATGGGATGCCCATCGTGAGCAGCTTGTCTACAGTTTATGGTCTTTCCGGTATCCCAAATTCTCTGGTAGAACAAATTGAAGTAGTGAAAGGTCCGGCTTCTTCCCTGTATGGAAGCGAGGCGGTAGGAGGCCTGATCAATATCATCACTAAAAAACCTCAGAATGCGCCTTTGCTTTCTGCGGATATCTTTGGAACCACTTATCAGGAATTCAACGCTGATCTTGGACTGAAAACTAAAGTCGGATCTGCAACAGCATTGACGGGGGTTAATTATTTTAAATTTGGAAATGTCGTAGACCATAACCATGATAATTTTACTGATGTCACTTTACAGGACAGGGTTTCTGTTTTTCAGAAATGGAATTTTCGGCGCAAGGAAAACCGTTTGTTTACCATAGCCGGACGCTATTTATATGAAGACAGGTGGGGAGGTGAAACGAATTGGAATAAATCATACCGTGGTGGAGATCAGGTTTATGGAGAAAGTATTTATACCAAAAGATGGGAATTTATTGGGAATTACCAGCTTCCTGTAAAGGAGAAAATTTTCTTTGCTTTTTCGTATAATAACCACGATCAGGATAGCCGCTATGGCATCAAATCTTATATCGCAACACAAAAGGTTGGTTTCGGACAGCTTACCTGGGATAAGAAAATAAAGAACCATGATTTGCTGGTCGGCACTGCATTACGCTATACGTACTATGACGACAATACTCCAGCTACGGAACTGAATAACCCGGCAAAAAACATTTGGCTGCCTGGAGTTTTTGTACAGGATGAAATCACGATTGCCCCAAAACATAAATTTCTGGCAGGCTTCCGTTACGATTACAATTCTTTACATGGAAATATCTTTACCCCAAGATTTGCTTATAAGTGGAATCTGAACGACAATAATATCCTTCGTTTAAATGCGGGTACTGGATTCAGAGTGGTGAACATTTTCACGGAAGACCATGCTGCATTAACCGGAGCAAGAGATGTAACGATTGTCAGCCAGCTGAAACCTGAGAAGTCCTATAATGTAAACCTGAATTACCTGAGGAAAATGTATGCTGCTGATGGTACTTTCTTTGGAGTTGAGACTTCAGCATTCTATACTTATTTCAATAATAAAATTAATGGAGACTATGATACTGATCCCAACAAAATCATTTACAACAACCTGGACGGTTACGCCGTGAGTAAAGGCTTGACTGCTAATATAGATATCGCCTTGAATAACGGCTTGAAATTCGTATTGGGTGCAACGTATCAGGATGTAGCCACATATGAGCATGGGATTAAAAAGCAACAGATTCTGACGGAAAAGTTCTCAGGAAATTGGGCTGTATCTTATAAAATCAGGAAGTTGAATCTGGGCATCGACTATACGGGAAATATTTATAGCCCGATGCGTTTGCCATTAGCAGGACCTTCAGATCCAAGAAGAGAATTTTCTCCGGTATGGAGTATTCAGAATATTCAGTTCACTCACAGCGGTTTTAACAAATTTGAGCTTTATGGTGGGGTAAAAAACTTACTCAACTGGACCCCAAACAGAGGAAATCCATTTATCATTGCCGGTGCGAATAACCCCTTTGATAAACCTGATGTGAGCACTCCTTATGGGCTGTCTTTTGATCCTGCTTATGTCTACGGACCGAATCAGAATATCCGGGGATTTTTTGGCATTAGGTATACTATAAAATAAACATGAATAGCTTAACTTTATGGCATGATCTACCAGTCGACCTATCAGGCAGCACGGGTTATTGCCCCAAAAGTTGAAGCTATTTTTGCAGCACATCTTTCCGCGGCCAGAGAAAGCGGCGAAGATGATCTGGCACCATTGCCAACAGCCAATGTGGTTGAAGCCATCATTGATGCTACATTTTGGGCGAGCCTGCGCAAAGAGGAGGGACATTCCCCGAAAATATCACTGGCTTATTTACCTCCTCAGCAAGCGGGTAACCCTTTGCTTTTTAAACACCGCCTGCCACTGAGCCCCGGGATTCTGACCAAGATTGCCCCAGGTGTAGAAAGGGCGGGGATCCATTTGGGGGTCTGGCTGGAAGACGATGAATTGTTCATCTGGGGAACTACTGTTAGTATTCCAAACTTCTGTTTTGTATTGGATGTATCTGAACCGGCTTTACTGGTGATCAAACACCGCAGGATTTATGGTTTCGGTAAGTTTACCAATATTGCAGTACTCAAAGGTGATCAGGTGAAAATGGTAGACGAAAACAATACCAATATGGCCGATTGCCCGCCGATGTTACTTTCTTTACTGGACCTTACTGCGCCTTCTTACTGGAACGATTCGGTTAACGTAATGATTCAGCTGGCCGTTTCTATGAGGAGTCATGGGAGGGGTGGTACATTGCTGGTAGTACCCACAGAAACCAACAACTGGCTTCAGTCGATCATTAAGCCGATTCAATATTATGTTCAGCCGGCCTTTACCGGCTTGTCTAAACTGCTTCAGCAAGACCGTAAAGAGGCCAGTCAGATTTTCTGGCAAACGGCATTGAAGCGTGAGGTCGAACATCTTGCAGGTCTGACTGCTGTAGATGGTGCGACGGTAATCAGCAGTGATTATGAGCTGCTTTCTTTCGGTGCCAAAATCGGTAGGGCAAAAGGAAAAGAGAATATTGATGAACTCTCTTTCTCTGAACCGATTAAAGGGGGAGATGCGATCGTGGTTCATCCAACCAAAGTTGGTGGAACAAGACACCTTTCTGCCGCGCAGTTTGTGCATGACCAGAGGGATGCGACTGCCCTGGTTGCTTCTCAGGATGGGCATTTTACCATTTATACCTGGTCTGAAAGTCAGGGGAGGGTGCAGGCCCACCGCATCGACACCCTTTTGTTATAAGCAGGCTTAAAGCGAAACCAATGCGCATAAAAAAAGCGTACCCTGGAGAACGCTTAATTAAAAATTAATTAATCTAAAGGCTAAAATTTTCGGGATCAGGAAAAGAGGATTGCCCCGATAATTACCGCCACAAACAGCAGGATGATCACTACACGGTCTACCTGTATCCATTCACTTTTAGTGAGTGGCCTTTCTTTTTTTTCCTCTTTTTGCCTTGCAAAAACCTGAAGAATAGAGTAGGGTTTACTTAACATAGCTGGCTGTTTTTTAGTAATTCATTTAATGCAAACTGCGAGCCAAAAATTTAATGGAATGTGAAAAAGTTAATAATTTTCATTTCTTCCGTTATTTTGGGACTTGTTTGTGACTTTTGTCCCTCATTTATAGTGAGTTGTTGTCCATAAGTTCTCCATGTTGTCCTTTTTTTAGCCATAAAAGGATATACAGATTTTAAACACTGCTTATTCTCTGAATTCGGTTTTAAAATCCTGATTTTGCCCTGATTATTGATTTCTATAAAATTGGTTTGTTAAATTATTACGCTGATAATGAGTTTGTTGTGTTGGTTTTGTGATTTATTATAGTACTATGTATTGCATATTACTATATAAAACATATAACTTTGTATTATGATAGCAGAAAATACGCAAACACAAATGCGAAAGGGCATACTGGAATACTGTGTGCTCCTGATCATATCCAGAGGTGAGATCTATGCTTCTGATATTATCGCAGAATTAAAGTCAGCCAAATTGTTGGTCGTAGAGGGGACTTTGTACCCCTTACTTACCCGCTTAAAAAATAATGGCTTACTGAGTTATAACTGGGTCGAGTCTACATCAGGGCCTCCCCGGAAATACTACCTGTTAACGGCCGAGGGGAAAGCCATTCTCGGTCAGCTGGACCATACCTGGCAGGAGTTGGTTTATGCAATAAACACGTCCAAAACTAATTTAACCAACTCATGAAGAAGACACTTAACATAAATATCGGTAACTCCATCGTTCACATCGAAGAGGATGCTTACGAAATGCTGACCATTTACCTGAACGAAGTAAAACACCATTTTTCAAAAAATGCAGATGATTATGAGATCGTTACAGATATTGAAAACAGGATTGCCGAAATGTTTGGCGAGATCTTGTCTGCCCAGCAAAAACAGGCCATCAATATAGAAGATGTTAAATCAGTAACTGCCCAAATGGGTTCGGTAAAAGATTTCGAAAGCTCTGAGGAATCAGAAGGAGCTGAAGACCCGCTTGCTCATATCCCACCGTATGATGGCGTAAAGAAATTATACCGAGATACTGATCAGGCGATGGTTGCAGGTGTATGTGTTGGTCTCGGTCACTATCTGAATATTGAAGCCCGCTGGATCCGTTTGGCAGCTTTGATCTCGATGTTTATCGGAGGATCCGGAGTACTCGCTTATCTCATCATGTGGATCGTTATTCCAAGGGCAGAAAGCAAGTCGGAGAAAATGACGATGAGAGGGGAAGAACCTAACCTGAGAGGCTTTGCCAACAGCCATCTGAACCCACTGATGAAGCAGTCACGCGGTTTTATTGCTGAGTTTTTTGAATTTCTGGGCAGCTTTATTCAGGGTGCAGGAAAGACATTATTCAAAATCATTGCGGTAGGAATTATCATTTTTGGTTCTTTATTCCTTTTGTTTCTGATTGCAGCGGTTGCCGGTTTATTTGGAATCTGGGACTCCAATGTTTACAGTTATTTCCCGGTGAGCATGGTCAATGAGGATTACCTCAGTTCTTTAGTGATCGCTGTATTTATTGTTTTTGCAGTTCCATTACTGGCCCTGGTATTGTTTTCGGTTCGGGTGGCTTTCAATGGCAGGGCGATTAATAAAACCCTTTCCTTTGGTCTGTTGATCATCTGGCTGGGAGGTGTAGTCGTGAGTATATTTTACATCGCTAAAATCACGACCGAGTTTAAAGAAAGTGCAGAACTGGCACAGGTTACGCCATTGGTTGCCCGTAAAACCATTTTCCTAACGGTAGATAAAACCCGGTTCTTTAGTAAGGAAGATAGTGTTAATTATCAGATCGAGTCCTACAATAAAAATGGACGCAAAATTTTAAACGACCATCATGGTCCTTTTGATGAGCCAAGAAATGTCAACCTTAGAATTGAAAAAAGTGAAAACGGAAAAAGTGAACTGGTTAGAAATTACAGTGCACAGGGGAAAACTTTTGAAGCTGCTTTAAAGCAGGCGCAAAATATTCGTTATGAATTTGTACAAAAGGATTCTCTGTTGAATTTCAGTTCCCGCTTGCAGCTGACTAAAAAAGCCAGCTGGAGGAACCAGGAAGTCAGGTTGATGCTGAGGGTACCTGTAGGTACCCATTTAAAAATCAGTCGTGATCTGGAATGGTTTTTAAACGGGTACAACTACTGGGACTGTAATGAAGATGGAACTGCTGAATTTACAGAGTGGATCATGACAGATACAGGCTTAAAGTGTATGAATGAACGTAAAGATTCAGACAACGAATAACTATTTTACAGTGTAGCGGTAGACAGATCGGGTAACATTACCGAATTTGTCTACCCCTTCAATTACTGCTCTGTAAGTTCCTTTGCCATCTGCATTAAAATACTCTAAACTCAGCGGCGCTGTTCCGGTAGTAATTACCTTTGGATTCCAGTAAATGGTTGTTCTTAAATCATTAAAATTATATGTGTTTGCCGGGTTGATATATTTTGGCATATAAAACTCTCTCTGTTTGCTGAAGCCTTTTGGATTGAATTTTAACATGTTCTGCTGAGGCAGCATTTTCTTCAGATCCGCAATGCTCATGGTGGTTTTCTTGATCTTCTTTGTATTTACTACCAATACCCCATTGGTATTGTACATTCTGTTTACCGTTCCAAGTTCATCTTTGGTAAAGACCTCTACGGATTCTACTTCAGTAGGAACAACGCTCAATAGAGCCAGATAATCTACTGCCATTCCATTGATGAAAATTTGGACAGGAACCCTGCTTCCGGCCTGATAATCCCGGGTGACATAGAAATTATTTTCAAAAAAGGTAAGTCCCATGGCCATGGTTTGCAGACAGAGCGCAATAGAGTTACAATCTTTCAGGCGTTCTCCATCGATCACTGTTCCAGTGATTGAACTCAGCCCTGCCAATGCAGAATGATCCGCATGACTCGGTTTTTTAACTTTAGCCCCTTCAATTTTTACTTCTTTTAAGGTACGCAGGTAGTTGTACTGACGCTTGCTGTTGCTTAGATAGGCAGATAGGGTACTGTCTATATTGCTTACTTCTTCTGCAGGATAAGGGTTTTTGCTAACCTCAGGTAAAGGTGATCCATCCAGCATGATCATCAGGTTGGAACCATTTGTGCTGTATTTGGCGTTGATCAATACTTCTGAGGAATCCGGAATTGATAGGTTCGGGAAAGCGAAAAGACCGGATGGGCTGGTCACTGCTTCCGAAGAAATATTCGTTCCCGGAACAGTTAAACGTAAAGCCCCTTTTCTTACCGGCATTCCCGTACGGTCCCTTAATGTTCCTGTAATGCGCATGTCCTGCTCCGGCAAATAGGTTACAGGTGGAAATTTATTGGCCAGAATATCTTTAAATGCAAAACGGCGGAATCCCTGAGTCAACATGAGGAGATCCAGATCGGCCAGTTTTTTCTCATCTGGTTTAGTGAAATAATAATTTGGTTTTTCAACGTAACCCTGTAAATCTGAAGTCAGTAAAAGAGAACTTAATATGGTCGTCTCTGTGTCTTCGTCAACCGGAACTTTAGTTTCGTCGGTAACGGAGATGGAATAGTTTCCTTCCAGTGGCTGAGTTGCATTCTTAGGGCTAACCGTCAGCTTTACTTTTTGTCTCGGTTTATAAGATGGAAGGTCTGATTTAAGGGAGAGGACTTCGTTTATCGGGTAGTTGAAGGCCAGTCTTTCGTTAATTGGCTCTCCGGACTCGGAGAATAAAGTGACCTGAACAATTCCTGCAGGGAATTTATCCTTAGGGATCTTTGCTGAATTGACCTGTGTGGCCAGGCGTGTTTTTGCAGCATAATAGATGATGCCACCCTGTGTAGCTACAATAAAGAACGTCTTTCCTTTGTTCTGTTGAAAATAGGTGTCGTTGGCCAGGATCTTAAGGTTAAAAGCCGCCGGGTCTGTGTTGGTGATCTGGCTGATGATGCCTGAGGGTGATGCTTTAGGCAAATCAAAGCTTTTGCTTGTACCATCTTTAAATGTAATGTTTGCTTTATAGCTTTTGTCCGTTTCTACATTCAGGTAAAAAGAGCCCATTCCCAGGTGACTGGAGCTGAAATTGCTAAGCGTATTTCCTTGATTGTCAGTAACTGTTCCTTTAAGGTCTATGCCTAAGCCCTTAGCGGTTACAGCCTTGAAACTTACCCGCATGGCCAAACCGCTGATCATCTCTCCGCCTTCAGGAAAAAACTGAATGTCATGTGTGGTCGCTACCGGCCTTAAATTAAAGCTGTTGGTGACGATATCTTTATCTGTCAGATTGAGTTCTGTAATCAGTTCCCCATTGGTGATGAGTTCATTCTTTTTGGGTTCAATCTTTATTTTTAGAATCCCGTTCTGGTCTGTTGTTCCTTTTCCTTTACTAACCACATCATAATTAGAGATCACTTTCCAATTGACCGTTTTATTTGCCTGTGCTACTTTATCCGGGTTTTTAAACTGGACCATGGCCTCAATGCTCTGGCTTTTATCGCTCTGTGTGTTCTTATAGCTGAAATGAGTGATCAGTTGTTTGTCAATAGCCTCTCCAATAGGAATCGTCTTACTGAAAAAGAACTTGTCGCTCGAGTTGAGCATCCATACGGTATAGGCCCTGATGTAATAGTTTCCTTGCTTATAGGTTCCGGGTGTAAGCGGAATGTTTCCGGTGGCTACCGCATTAACTGTCGGCAGTTTAAGGGTTTGTACCAGGGAGTCTTTGGCATTCACTACGTCCACATAAACAATCTTACTAAGCTGTGAAGGAATATTTTGCTCCATTGTCACATAAGCTTTAAACCAGATGGTGTCAGCAACGCTATAATAAGGTTTATCAAAATGGACATAGACCTTTTCTACGGGATGTTCATCCGAAAGTTTCTTGGTTTTGCTAATGATATTGTCTAGGACGACACTGTCTTGCTGTGCACTGGCTGAAAGATGCGCAGTAGCGGATAGCAGTATAAGGGCAATAAAGAAGTTTATAAATCTCATCAAAATAGTTCAATACGGTTAATATGGCTAATATATTCATTTATGAGTTGAATAGCCATATTAACCGTCATGTTTAACACTTTTTGACATTCGGTTTATCGCTTCCCGGGTAAAATATGGAAGCTTAGCCATAAGATCAGCAGCATTAAAAGTGGGAACAAAGCAGGGAAAGGCACAGTGTTGATATATAAGAAGATAAATGTCAGTATCCCGGCGAGGAAGATGATTGCAGCCATCTTCGACGTTTTCCTGAAAAACAAGGCCGGATAAAATGGATGACACCATAAGATATTGAAATTATGTCGCATCAGATCCAGTTCCGAATAGATTGAGAGGTAGATAAGGAGCAGGCCGGCAGCACTTAGGAGCAGGAGAAAAGATCCGCTCAGGAAGGAGGCCGAAAGCTTCAATAAAGGATACTTTCGGATATCGATCAGCAGCCTGCCGAGGATAGGAAATAACAGCAGTAAGTTTAAGCCATAAAACAAGGTGCTCATCAGGGAGCTGGCATTGCTGGTATTGCGATTGGCCTTATATAAATAAGTGATGGGTCCGGAGAACTTCCTTTTCGGGAATTGCATCCCATCGATTCTTTTTCGCAGGGTATCGGGTAAAAATAAACTGAGGGCCCTGTTGGTAAGGGTATCCGATTGTTTGCCGAGAAAGCTGTTCATGCCAATCATTTCAAACTCATTGTGTTTCAGGTAGGCGCCTAACAGTTCCCGGATGGAAGCTCCTTTTCCCTTGCTGACCTCAGATAGGGACTGGTCAAAATCAGGACCTATAGATTCCGATAAGAGGTCGACGATTTTAGTGGAGCAGTTTTGCCTGACGAAATCATAATTATAAGACCTGTTTTCGGGCTTTATTTGTGTCTGTAATATGGAAATCAGCTTACTTTTCTGGGTTTCGTTCAATTGCAGCTTTTGTTCCGTAACTGATTGTTCGTCCATCAGGTAGGAGCGGATAAAGGTCTGGTAATCTGTCCGGGACAGAAAGTATTTCATCCTGCCATGGAGAAAGTTGACGTAGAATCCCGGGTCACTGGTATCAAAGGTCCCATAGTTGTAAACCAGGTCCAGCTGAGAGGATTCATCCCTGATCCGGATGGCGCTATGGCCAAACAAGGCATAAATATACCGGTCAGTTTTTTCGCAGGTCAGCAGGCTGACCGAAACGTCGTGGAAATTGGGGACCGGGCTTGATATACTTGCTTTCTGACACAGTAAGAAAAAAATGCTGAGGATTAGAAACCTTTTTAATATTCTCATTAGGGGGGCAATCTGGAGCGAAAAATCTATTGCAAAGATGCCAATACCCTGTTAATAGAATATAAAATGAGGATTATCTTTAGAGGATATGTAAAATAAGAAAAAGGTAGAAATAATTAACCCGGTATAGCTCGACTATACCAGGTCACAAAGATGCTTTTTATTGCCTATTTAAATTCAATGATAAAATCTTCTAATGGTGTGCGTACCTTTTTAAGGTTCACCAACCAGTCGCCACTTTCGTCTCTGTATCCAAGGGGTAATAAAGTGGTGGTACGAAGTCCTTTTTCTTTTAAGCCTAACAACTCATCCAATGCTGCCGGATTGAAACCTTCCATTGGTGTTGCATCAACTTTTAATAAAGCAGCTTCCGCAAGGGCAACACCGAAACCGATGTAGGCTTGTTTTGCAGCATGAGTGAAGTTTTCTTCAGGAGTTCTTGCTGTATAAGTTGCGACAAGGTTGTTGACATAGTCTGAATGTGAATCCTCAGGCATGCCACGCTCTCTGTTGCCATGAGCAAATACGTTTCTGATGTTTTCTTCAGTGTAATTTTCCCATGCAGCAAAAATTAACAAATGTGAAGAATCTGTAATCTGAGACTGTCCATAAGCAACTGCTTTAATTTTTTCCTTTAATTCAGGATTGGTAACCACAATAATCTTGAAAGGTTGTAAACCAGAAGAAGTAGGGGCAAGGTGTGCTGCAGCAAGGATCTGGTCAACCTTATCCTGTGAAACTTTCTCACCATTCATTTTTTTTGTGGCATAACGCCATTTTAATGCTTCAATTAAGCTCATATTCTTATTTTTTTATCTAAAATTTTTCTTTTTTTGCGTGCAAGTTATATAGCGACTAAATAAATAACACTGTTAGCAAATGTAGGTATGTTACTGATATCTTGTCCATTGTTTTTTGCTTTTTACTTTTAGATGATACTTGATTGTGACAAAAAGTATGCGATAACATTTGGATTAGTTTTTTTTATTCCGTAAAATCGTTTATTGTTATGCAAGCATAATTGTTTTGCTGCAAACTCAATCAGATTGAAATTGTTAATCTAGAATAAGATCGACATTAAATGTTTCTTTGAGATGAACCGAATATCAATTTAACCCTATCCAAATATGAAAAAGATCCTACTAAGCTTTTTACTGGCTGTGCCTATTCTAGGCTACTCCCAATCCTTCCAGGTAAACCTTCAAGGGCAAAAGCAAACCGCCATGGGAGGTGCCGGAACCGGCGTTGCCCTGGACGAAGCTGCTGTGTTTTTTAACCCGGGAGCAGTTTCATTCCTAAAGAAAAATGGTATTCAGGCTGGTATCAGTCCCTTGTATCTTAAAACAGCATTTCGCGAAAATGGCTCCAACATTACGGAATACAATAAAGATAAAATAGCAACCCCTGTAATGGGTTATGCTGTATTCGGTTCACCAGCTAACCGCCTTAGGTTTGGTATTGGCATCTACACCCCGTTTGGTGGAGCAATGCACTGGAAAGAAGACTGGACAGGAAAATATACAGTAACCTCTCTTGATTTACAAGCCATTTATATCCAGCCAACGCTTAGTTTGAAAATTACCGACAATATTGGTATCGGTGGAGGTTTGGTATATTCCTTAGGGAAAGTTGATTTGAGAAGAGCAGTTCCAATCACGAAGTCAAATGGAGAAGCCTCAACTGCAAAACTAAAAGGTGATGCAAAGGATTTTGGCTGGAATGCAGGGATCTATGTTCAAACGGTATCCGGTGTTTCTATCGGTATTACCCACCGCTCGCAGATCACGGCAACAGTTAAAAATGGTGATGCCATCTTTGATGTTCCTGACGCATTGAAAGCGAGCATGCCAACGAAATTTAACGCAGAACTTCCTTTACCGGCCACAACTTCCATTGGACTGGGCTTTTATCCATCCGAAAAAACAACGATTGCAGTAGATGCAAACTGGGTGCACTGGAGTAAATACAAAGAACTGGCTTTTGACTATGACAACAATGCCCGGATTCCTGACACTAAATCACCTAGAAATTACCACGATGCAGCAGCTTTACGTCTGGGTATTCAAAATCAAACCACCACAAGGTTAGCCCTGCGTGCGGGTATTGCTTATGCATTTACACCGGTAGGAAAAGGGTATGTAACACCGGAAGTTCCGGATGCGAACCGCCTTCTGTTAAGCGCGGGTCTTGGATTTAAGGCATCTGAAAGGTTCCTTATTGATTTGTCTTTCCTATATGAAAATGTGAAAGCCAGAAATGAAACTAATATTGAAACAGGCTTGAGCGGTGAGTTTAAAACTGCAGCGTATATCCCAGGTATCTCTTTCTCTTATAAATGGTAGTTAACCTTTTCAGAAAAAATATAATGAAATCAAATTTTATATATAAAAGTATTTTTGCGGTCGCTCTTCTTGGAATGGCTTCCTGCAAACCAGAGCTCAAAGAAATTACGCCTACCAAAGGTTCGGCTGATTTTTCAAGATACATCGCCGTAGGAAATTCCCTGACTTCCGGTTATGCGGATAACGGATTGTTCCTGGACGGACAGAAAAACTCTTATCCCGGAATGATCGCCGAACAGATGAAAGCTGTAGGTGGCGGATCTTTTTCTACTCCGTTTTTTAAAGATAGCGAAGCGGATGGTTCCGGTCATCTGGTATTAAAAGGATTCGATGCGAAAGGATTACCGCAAATCGTAATGCAGAATACCAATTTGGCAGTAAGACCGGAATCTGGTGCCGTAACGCTTTTTACGAAGTATACCGGAGATCTTAACAACTATGGTGTTCCGGGGATTAAGCTATTGCACATTACCGTTCCTCAATATGGTAACCTGAATGGATTCTATGAAAGATTGCTGCCAGGAAATGCTCCTGGAAATACGACTCCATATCTGGACTTTGTAACCGCTAATCCCTATACTTTTTTTAGCATGTGGTTAGGGAATAATGACATCCTGGGATATGCAAGTTCCGGAGGTGCAAATCCTGCGGATCAGCCAACACCTAAAGCAACTTTTACCGCTTTATACAATCTGGCTGCCAATAAGATGACGGATAAAGGTGCCAAAGGGGTGGTTGCAACGATCCCGGATGTGTTAGGTACACCTTATTTTAATACGGTTACTTTGGCTTCAATATTAGCAACGGTACAGGCAACTGCGCCTACAGTGACTGCAATTTATATCAAGACAGGCGCAAACGTTACCAGAGCAGCAACGGCTCAGGATTATTTCGTACTTCCCCTGCTTTCTGCTGGTGTGATCGGCGTACCTACGGGAGGAATTCCTTATGGTTTACACCCATTAAATCCAATTGAAAGTAAATGGGTATTGGACAAGGATGAGGCGGCAATAGTTGCTGATTATACAAATGCTTATAATACGACAATCAAATCTGTTGCTGCGGCTAAAGGTTTGGCCTTGGTTGATGCTTATGCACTGTTAAAAGAATATGGCGCAGGTAAGGATGTTAACGGAGTGAGAGTCAGTGCGGCCTTTATTACTGGTAATATCTTCTCTTTAGATGGAATTCACCTGACTCCGCTTGGTTATTCAATTGTAGCCAATGAGTTTATCAGATCTATTAATTCAAAATACGGTTCTTCTATCCCGATTGTGGATGTGACTAAATATAGAGGGGTGAAGTTCCCTTAATAATACCTTATTATGCCGAAATGGGATTTGAACCAGAAGTTCAAATCCCATTTTTTTTGAGCTCTGAATAACTTGACATGCTTCCCTGAATTTATAATCGCCGTTGATCAGTGCCTGAAAAAAGGAGTTGATTATGCCTTATGAAAATCTGACGTTTTACGCTTAAGGATAATAACTGTTTTCTGCTGCGAATTTGACATGCGTTTTTACGCAGTTTTTAATAGTATGAACTTTTAAGTTTCTATATTCATGCAACGTATAAGATTAAATAAAAAAATTACATGAATAAAAGAGAATACACACTGAATGAATTTATTCTGGAGGCTGCAGAAGATCCTAACGAAAATGATTTTTTTGAATTGGAAAAGCCCTCCCTATTGGAGGTTAATCTTAATAATCAAAGGATAATGGCTAAGGCCGGCTCCATGGTGGCTTATATCGGTAATGTCGATTTCAAAAGAGAAGGCATGATGAGTAAAGGACTTGGCGGCTTACTTAAAAAGGCGATATCCGGAGAAGGAACGTCTTTAATGTATGCTGCCGGAACCGGAAAGCTATATCTGGCCGATGAGGGTAAGAAAGTAAAGATCATAAAACTGAAAAATGAAGCCATATTTGTAAATGGCAATGATGTTCTGGCATTGGAAGAAAGTATTCAGAATGAAATCAAAATGCTTAAAAGTGTTGCCGGAATGATGTCCGGAGGTTTATTTCAAGTGAAACTTTCCGGTTCAGGTTATATTGCCATCACTACCCATGGAGAGCCTATTCTATTAAAAGTGACTCCTGGTCAGCCTGTTTTTACCGATCCAAATGCTACTGTAGCCTGGTCTGAAAATCTAACGCCAAAAATCAAAACGAATTTAACATTCGGTTCATTTATTGGAAGAGGTAGTGGGGAATCTTTCCAGCTGGAATTTATGGGCGAAGGATGGGTTTTAGTTCAGCCTTATGAAGAAGTGAAATACGCCGCTAAATCTTAAACAGATATTTTGGTCCCAAATCTGATCAGATGACTCTTTTTGATCCTTCAAAATGGAAATACGGGGAGAGCAGGGATCAATAGCACACAAATGATAAAGGCCCTGTAAAACATTGATGTTTACAGGGCCTTTCTTTGATGAACTAAAGTTGACTGATCAGTTCGCTTTGTCATTTATTTCTTGAGGATATATTTGTCTGCGAGTGCTCCGGTGATTTCTTTTCCCTCCATATCCAGTTGTATCAGTTTATTTTCTCCAACAAAATAAGTGTTTGGCTGATCCTTTAGCCCGATCAGTTCTACTTTTGAACCAGTGCTGTCCCATTTGAATGTTCCTTTATCCTGAGGAAACTTTGTGTCTTTGCCCATGTAATTTGTCTTGAGTACAAAGGTCATGTCCTGGTTAAGGGTAAGTTCTGTTTGGATGCCTTCACAATCTGCGCAGGGAAGGACTCCTTTATAAGTGCCATTCCAGTCCAGCGAATTCTGAGCATTATGGCCATCGTTGATGGCTTCATCTGCTGTCTTTACAGTGCTGTCTGTTTTTTCCGTTTTTGCAGTACTGTCTGCATCAGACGTCTTTTTTGTTTCATTAGTACAGCTCCATAGTAATATGGATACCGTAGCGAGAGTTAAGATTTGTTTTTTCATCAGGATCTAATTGTTTTTTAATCGTTATGAAGCTATCATAAGCATATTATTCATTGATATTTATTATTTTCAATGCTATTCATGAGCTCGCAAGCGAGGTTCATTGCTTTTTGTAAGTAGTATGCTGATGATGGTTTCACGGGTAATGAGTTTGTATCTGTTTTAACGGCTGGGAAAGGATTTTGTTTTACAAAAAAGCGGTTTGGATGTTTAACATCCAAACCGCTTTTAGCTTTTAACTGTTAGCTTAGTGTTTCAGTTTTGCTTTAAAGATCTTTTCCAGCTTCTCCAGTTTAGGAAGGATGACCATACGGCAATAAGGCTGACTTCCATTTTTATTGAAATAATCCTGGTGATAGCTCTCTGCCGGATAAAAGGTTGCTGCTTTATTGATCGCGGTGACCACCGGTTTTCCAAAAGCACGGGTGTCATTCAGTTCTTTTTTATATTTCTCTGCAATTTGTTTCTGTTCGTCGTTATGGTAGAAAACCACAGAGCGGTACTGAGTGCCTACATCTGCCCCCTGACGGTTTAAAGTAGTCGGATCATGGCTCTTCCAGAAAACTTCTAAAAGTTCGTCGTATTTTATTTTAAGCGGGTCATAAGTAACCTCAATTACTTCTGCATGTCCGGTTGTTCCGGTACAGACATCTTCATAAGAAGGGTTGGCCACATCTCCGCCTTCATAGCCGGACCTTACACTGCTGACCCCGTCAAGTCGCTGGAAAAGTGCTTCTGAACACCAGAAGCATCCCATTCCAAAAGTTGCTTTCTGTAATTTTTTAGACTGTGCATCAGCCTGGTCTGCTGACAATGCTGATAAGAGAACTAGGATCATAATTGATAAATACTTCATGATTGTAAATACAAGTTGAAAAAACACTTTTCAAGATATATTACGTAAGAGTAGGCTTTATAGTTTTTGCAGGATACCCTTCGTAACCTAAATTACATTTGACTGATAATTTGATTTTTCAATCAGAAAAATGTGTATAACTTAATCTCGTTATTTGCAGAATGTTACGCAAGATAAGTATTGTTATTTAACGTTTATTAACAATTCTTTCTTAAATTTATGCTGTTAATACCTATAAATAAATCAATATGTCAACACCTTATATTCCAAGTTTAGACCTGAGCTCTTACATCGATGGCGATGAAGCACAGCGTAAAAAGTTCTCTGACGAATTGGGCAGGGCCTTCAATGATTCTGGTTTTGTAACCATCACTAATCATGGTGTAAGTCAGGAGTTAATTGATAAGCTATACAAAAATATTCAGGCAGTTTTCGGACTGAGCCCGGAGCAGAAAAAGAAATACGAAAAGGTAGAGCTTGCCGGTCAGCGCGGATACACCAGCCCGGGAAAGGAAACGGCTAAAGGTGCTAAAACCGCAGATCTGAAGGAATTCTGGCAGATTGGTCAGGAAGTGACCGATGGAGATGTGATTAAAGCAGAATATCCGGATAATGAGGTATTAGAAGAGCTTCCTGAATTCAATGAAGTAACCCGCGAAATCTATCAGCGTTTAGAAGACAATGGTAAACACCTTTTACGTGCCATTGCTACCTATCTGTCCCTGCCGATTGATTATTTCGATAAACATGTACATAATGGCAATTCGATTCTAAGAGGAATTCATTATTTTCCAATTGAAAATCCGGATGCTTTACCTGATGATGCAGTTCGTGCAGGTGCACATGAAGACATTAACCTGATCACTTTATTGATTGGTGCAAGTGCGGATGGATTAGAAGTCCTGACCCGCAGCAACGAATGGTTGCCAATCAAGGCCGGTCATACCGATATCGTAGTCAATGTTGGAGATATGTTGCAACGTTTAACCAACAACAAATTACGTTCTACTACGCACAGAGTGGTAAACCCACCACGTGAACTGATGAAAACTTCCCGTTTCTCTGTTCCTTTCTTCTTACATCCACGTTCAGATATGGATTTAACAAGTCTGGAATCTACCATTGATGAGGCACATCCGAAAGTATATGAAGATATGACTGCAGGAGAATATCTTGATGAGCGTTTAAGAGAAATCGGATTGAAGAAATAATCCATTCTGATAAACTATAAAAGGGTCCTTAATGAAAGTTAAGGACCCTTTTTTGTTGAAGTTCATAGATAGAATTCAAGCTTATTTTTTTCTTGAATATTTGATCTCCATGTTTTTCATTTCTTTTCCATCCATGTTACAATACATTTCCAGGATCTGGTTGTTGTCATCCACAAACTTCATCACCTGACGAATACTGGTGTCTTTCCCTGTCATCGGATCTACACAGGTACCTTTAAAGTTGATCGACCTGGAAGCATCATCCCAGGTACCATCCATGTGCATGATGCCTGTGCCCATGTTGTCTATCCAGCTGCTGACAAAGGCTTTTTTTGAATTGTCATAGCCCATAATGCTCATTCCTTCAAATGGCATCCCCATCATGGTTCCTTTAAAAAGACATTTTTGATAACGTCCACCCATAATCATTGAATTTTCTGAGCTTCCTTTGCTCTTTTCCGGGGGTGCTCCGGGTACCATCCACATCGTTACTTCTGCATCCCATTGCCCTTAGCCATCATTTTGTGCACATCGCCAGGGGTCATATAGGCTTGCCATGCTTTCATCATGGCGTCGTCCTGTGCCTGAACCCGGCAGGTTATGACAAGCATCAGCAATGCCATAACAGTTAATGTTAACTTTTTCATTTCATTAGTTTTTGGTTTTGTATGGTCCTAACTAATTTACCTTTAATTCGGAAGGTATCAAAATAAAAGTTATCAAAAATGTTACAATTCGATCTGCCTGGGTTTTCTTAGTCGCTTCCCTTTTCTATTGCTTTGTAAATGGCATCCTGAATTCTTGGCCGGATTTTCATGCTGCCTAATTTTTCTGATACCGAGGGGTTTACCCTGTTGGATAAAAAGACATATACCAGGCCTTTCGCCGGGTCTACCCATACGCAGGTTCCGGTATATCCGGTATGTCCGTAAGTTTGAGGAGAGGCGAGTTCTGAAGGGTATTTTTTGCTCGCATCCGGATCCCAGCGGTCAAAGCCCAGTCCTCTTCTGCTTACATCGGATTGTTTTTGAGTGAACATGTCTACGGTTTGTGGTTGAAAATAACGGTTACCGCCATAGGTGCCCTTGTTTAGCAGCATTTGGTAAATGATGGCCACGTCGTTTGCACTGGCAAATAAACCTGCATGTCCGGAAACGCCTCCTGCCAATGCAGCACCCTGATCATGTACATAGCCCTCCAGTAAAGTTTTTCTGAAATAAGTATCCTGTTCTGTAGGAACGATCTGATCTTTGGTAAAGCGGTTGCGGGGTAGAAAGCCTGCGGTTTGCATTCCAAGTGGTTTATAGAAGTTTTCCCAGACATAGGTGTCGAGGGGAATTCCGCTCAGGCGTTCGGAGATTTCCTTCATTACATACATGCTGATGTCGCTGTATACGTACTTTCCGCGGGTTTGAATCGGGGAGTTTAGCATTTTCGGCCACATGAAATCTTTGAAGAACCCCTTTTTGATGTAATAGAAGTCGGCGACTTTGGTGGGATAAGCAGCGCTGGAATCCCTGCTGTAATCTCCTGCTTTTACAAAATTATGGAAAGGGATATAAGGGATAAATCCTGCCTGATGCAACATGACCTCGCGAACCTTAATGTTGTTCATAGGTGATAACCTTGCTTTTGGAATATAAGCTCCGATATTTGTGTCCAGGTTCAGTTTGTGTTCTTCAAAAAGACGCATTACCGTTGGGGTCGTGGCGGTGGTCTTTGTTAAGGAGGCCAGATCAAAAATGTCTGTTACTTTTTCCGGAAGTCCGTTGTTGTAGGTGTGGTTTCCATAAGCCTTGTTGAAAATGACCTTTCCGTCTTTGGCAACCAGTACCACAATTCCGGGAGCTGCCTGAGCGCGGATCGCTTCGTTGGCAATGTTGTCAATTTCTTTCAGGTTGTCTGAGTTGACGCCTGCATCTTCCGGAAGTGTATACTTTAAGCGGGTGGTGCTGGTTAGTGTTCCTGATCCTGTTGTATATTTTGGAGAATAATTGGCAGTTAGTTTTTTGCTGATGCCGATTCCGCCAAAGATCATTTGAGGAATGGTGATGGCTGCCTCTTCATTATTCTGATTTGCCCAGATCAGCGGGGCGCTGAGTCCGTCAAACGCGAGCAGGCTTCCGGTTTCTCCGAATAGGGAAATGATAATTTTTTTACTTTTCGCCAGGCTGGTGATGAAGCCGGTATTTCTGGGATCGTTAACTGCTGAGACTGGAAGGGAGATGATCACCAGGTTGAAGTACTTCAGGTCGTCCTCCAGATCATTTAGTGTGGTTGAATTTAAATACTGATCAGAGGAGAAGCTGCTCACTTTGGTGTATTTGTTCAGCAGGCTGTCGAATGAGGTATGAAAAGCAAAGCCAAGGCTGACTGAAGCAATGTTCTTTTTGTCCAGATCGATCAAAGGGATGGTGTTTTCCTGATTGTTCAGCAATACGGTATTGTTACTGATGGTTCGGAGAAGAGATAATTGTTGTTGGTTTTGCTGGTGATTCTGAGCACAGGCGTTGAAGGTAAATAAGGCAATGAAACTAATGGTGATGATCCCTGCAAGGTTATTTTTTCTCATATACTTTTTCTCCGTTAACATAGGTTTTTAATACTTGTGTGTTTAATATTTTTGAAGGATCGCTCTTCATCAGGTCCTGATCAAGGATGATGAAGTCGGCAAATTTCCCTTTTTCAATGCTTCCTTTTTCTTTTTCTTCAAAGTTGGCTTTAGCAGCCCAAATGGTCATTCCCTTCAGGGCCTCTTCTCTGCTCAGCGCATTTTCCATTTGGAAGCCTCCTGCAGGATAATTTTTTGAATCTTTTCTAACCGTTGCCGCATAAAACGTGAAGATAGGGTTGATGTCTTCTACCGGGAAGTCTGTACCCAAAGGTAACCAACCATTTTGTTGCATCAATTGTTTGTAGGCATAAGCACCTTTTAAGCGTTCTTTGCCCAAGCGGTCTCCGGCCCAGTACATATCAGATGTGGCATGGGTGGGCTGAACAGAAGGAACCACATTGGCGCTACCAAAAAGCCCGAAATCTTCAGGCGCAACCACTTGGGCATGTTCTATCCGCCAGCGCTTGTCGTTTTTTCCGCCAAGGACTTTGTTGTAGATTTTCAGGATACTGCGGTTGGCGGAGTCGCCGATGGCATGGGTGCACATTTGAAAATTGTGTTTGGCGATCTTTTCTGCAACTTCCTCGAAGTGTTTTGGATTGCTGAGCATAAAGCCTGTTTTATTCGGCATGTCATGATATGGGTGCAACAGGCATGCGCCTCTGGAACCTAAAGCTCCATCTGCGTAAACTTTAAAAGCGCGGACATTAAGGCGGTCGGTTTTGATTGCCCCGCGACTGAATAAATAATTGTAATTCGGTTCACTGTCTGATAGCATCAGATATAAACGCATTTTTAAGCTTTTTGATGCATGGAGTTTTTCAACGAGGCTAACCAAGCTGGCATCTACACCGCAATCGTCAATGGTGGTCAGTCCGGCAGCGAAACATTTGGCTTGTGCATCGAGTAATATCTTTTCTGCCTGGGAAGCTGTTGATCCCGGAATTTTGCTATTGACGAGATCAACGGCATTGTCGATCAGTAGTCCGGTCAGTTTTCCGTTGTTTTCCACAATTTCTCCACCGGTAAGTGTATAACTCCGGGTAATTCCGGCAATCGTCAGCGCTTTTTGATTGGCTATCGCGGCATGACCGTCAATTCTGCTGAGCAATACCGGGCGATCAGGAAAGAGCAGGTCCAATTGTGCTTTGTCCGGAAATTGTTTGTCGGCCCAGTCATTTTGGTCCCAGCCTCTGCCGGTTAACCAGCCCTCAGGATGTGTTTTTGCAAATTGAGCCAGGCGTTGTGTAACCTCCTCCCAGCTGTTGGTACCCCTGAGATCTGCAGTTTGTAAGCTTTCCCCATAACCGAAGAAATGAGCATGCGCGTCGATAAAGCCGGGGTAGATGCTCTTTCCGGCGGCATTGACTTCTTCAGTTGCGGTAAACTGTTTTCTGATTTCAGCGCTGCTTCCGACCCCGATGATCTTGCCGTCTTTCACTGCAAAAGCTTCTGCAGTGTCAAATTTCTCATTTACTGTATAAACTTTACCGTTGTAGACAACTAAATCTGCTTTTTGAGCGTTGCAGCTGCTGAGGAGTAAGCTAGTGATGGTCAGGGTCGCGAAGAGGTTTTTCATTGGTTTATGTTTTTTTTCTGACTTTTTATCGATTTATAAATGAGCTCAGGAACTCGTATTCCAGGTTTAGCGAATATGAACCGATCATGATCTTGATGTCTTTGAAAGACCTCTGAGATGATGTTGGTTTCAGGAGTTAAAGATAGAAAAAGGAACAATGAAAACGAGAACTACATCGTTGTGCGAAGATTCTAAAGAATTTTGCTATTTTGAAGGATAAAACTGGCGACGAAGGCTTGATAACAATGAAAAAGACAAATTATATACAAATGAAAAACAAGGATTGAGGCTTATTTTCCTTAAATTAGCCACCTTTACCAGCGAGAAATAAATGTCAGATATAATACAACTTTTACCGGATAGTGTTGCCAACCAGATCGCGGCCGGAGAGGTGGTGCAACGACCGGCATCAGCCGTGAAAGAGCTTTTGGAGAATGCGATAGATGCAGGTGCAAACAAGATACAGTTAATTTTAAAAGATGGCGGCAAAGGGTTGATCCAGGTGATCGACAATGGTTGTGGAATGAGTGTTACAGATGCACGCATGTGTTTTGAACGCCATGCAACTTCTAAAGTACGCAAAGCCGAAGACTTGTTTGCCATTCGTACAATGGGCTTTAGAGGTGAAGCAATGGCTTCTATTGCTGCGATTTCCCAGGTAGAAATGAAAACCCGCAGGCATGAAGATGAGCTGGGAACAATGGTGGAAATCGAAGGCTCTGTTTTTCTGAAACAGGAGCCAGTGGCAACTGCCGAAGGAACAAGCATCAGCATCAAAAATCTTTTCTATAATACTCCGGCGAGAAGAAACTTTCTGAAAAGTAACCCCGCAGAAATGCGTCATGTACTGGAAGAATTTCAAAGGGTATCATTGGCCAATCCTACGATTGCCTTTAGCCTGCACCATGATGGCGTGGAGATTTTCCGTCTGCCTTCTTCTGTTTTGAAACAACGAATAGTCCATTTATTTGGAAATAATTATAACCAGCGACTGATTCCTGTAGAGGAAGAAACGAGCATTATCAACCTGAAAGGATTTATTGGGAAACCTGAGTTTGCCAAGAAAACCAGAGGAGAGCAGTTTTTCTTTGTCAACAACCGCTACATCAGGGATACTTATCTAAACCATGCGGTCAATAAGGCTTATGAAGACCTGTTGCCGGATGACCATTTTCCTTTGTATGTGTTGTTTATAGACATCGACCCTGCAAAGATCGATGTAAACGTGCATCCTACAAAAACAGAGATCAAATACCTGGATGAAAAGTCTATTTATGCGATCCTTCATTCGGCGGTAAAACGGTCTATCGGTAGGTTTAACATCAGTCCGACGATTGATTTTGATCAGGAAACCGGATTCAGCGGAATGATTACACATAAAGCTCCGGAAGAAATTGTACCACCAAGCATTAGCTTTAATCCGAATTTCAACCCTTTCGCTGAGGCAAGTCCTGCCAAGGAACCGACGGTTTTTTCCAGAAATTCAAGTGCTGCGATTACACCAAGTACAAAAAACTGGGGCTCATTATATGAGATCGCTAACCATACGGAGGCAGAACAAACGGCTATAGACCTGCCGGGGACAGCACCTTTGCCGGATGATTCACTGGTGCCCGTACAAAAACAACTGATGCAGCTGCACAACCGTTATATCATTTCCCAGATTAAGTCAGGGTTAATGCTAATTGATCAACAGGCCGCACATGAACGTATTCTATATGAGCGTTTCAGCAAAAACCTGGAGGACCGGAAAGGCGCTTCTCAGCAAAGCCTCTTCCCGCAAACCGTGACTTTAAGTCCGAATGACTACGAGCTTGCAAAAAGTTTACTGGAAGACATTAAAAGTTTGGGCTTTGAAGTAAGAGAGTTCGGTAAAAATACGTTAATCATCGAAGGGATTCCGGTAGACCTTGGCAGTAACAATGTGAATGAAACGCAATTGTTTGAACACCTGATCGAAGGTTTTAAAAATTCACAACAGGAATTGAAACTGGATAGAAGAGATGCCCTGGCAAAAAGTATGGCCAGGAATAGTGCCATTAAGAGCGGAACAGCCTTGGGGCAACAGGAAATGAATACGCTCATTGAGCAACTTTTTGCCTGTCAAACTCCTAACTTTAGCATTAGTGGAAAGCCAGTGATCCAAACCATTGGCCTGACAGAATTGGATAAGAAATTTGATAAATAGATACAATGAATAACATTCATATACCACCAGTTGTTAAAAATCTGCTCATTATCAATGTGCTGTTCTTTGCTGCTACCGAGTTGTTGGCCAGCTCTATGGACCTGGGGCGCGTTTTAGGCGTCTATTATTTTGACTCGCCTTACTTTCGGGTATGGCAGCTGATCACTTACATGTTTATGCATGGTGGTTGGGGACATATCTTTTTCAACATGTTTGCGTTATTCATGTTTGGAGGCGTTTTAGAAAGCAGATGGGGTGCCAAGCGTTTTATTAACTTTTACCTGATCACAGGTTTAGGTGCGGTGGCACTTCAAATGGGCGTGCAGGCTTATGAAGTCTATCAGATTACGGGCTCAGCTTTTAATAATCCTGTAATAGCAGATGTTGGAGCTACCGCAGCTGCCAACATGGATGCAATGGCGATTCCTGGTATATCAGATATGGGTAAGTACACACTGGCAGGTATTTACGGTTTTCCTATGGTAGGTGCTTCCGGAGCGATCTTCGGACTGTTGGTGGCTTTTGGAATGCTATACCCGAATACAGAGATGTACATCATGTTCATCCCGATCCCGGTGAAAGCTAAATTTATTATTCCCGTATATATTCTAATGGAACTTTCACTTGGCGTAGCACGTGTTCCAGGTGACTCTGTAGCCCATTATGCACACCTCGGTGGCGCGTTGTTAGGCTTTATACTGGTGAAATTATGGAAAGACAAGGATAACAACAGATTTTATAAGTATTATGAATAAGAATCTCTTCCAGGACCTGAAGTACAAGGTATTCCACTCAGGAAACCCCTTGTTTTTTTATATAGGCATCAATGTGCTCTTTTTTTTAGTAGTGGCGTTGGTAGGTCTTCCTTTTTTCCTGTCGGGAACGGAGTTCAGAGACTTTTCTCTTCTCGTTAGGGAGTATGTAGGTGTTCCGGCATCGATTGATAAGCTGCCAACCCGATTTTACACCGTAATTACTTATCAGTTCTTCCATGAAGGAGTGATGCACTTGTTATTCAATATGCTTTGGTTGTTCTGGATGGGGAAAATTTTCCTGGATTTCCTGAAGCCAAGACAGTTTCATTTTGTATACCTGGCAGGAGGAGTTGTGGGAGCTTTGATTTTTATTCTGGCTTACAATGTTTTTCCGGTTTTTTCGGGAAGTATAGCTGATGCTACCACCATCGGTTCTTCTGCATCAGTAACGGCTATCATTGTCGCAACAGCGACATTGGTTCCTGATTATAGCATTCGCATGCTTTTTCTTGGAGATGTAAAATTAAAATACCTGGCGATCGGCTATATTGCCCTGGACCTGATCGGCATTGCCTCTGTAAACGCAGGAGGAAGTTTCTCACATCTGGGGGGGGCGCTGATGGGATTTGCTTATATTAAGCTGCTGCAAAACGGTAAAGACTGGAGTAGTATGTTTAAAAGAAAATCTAAATTGAAGGTGGTTAGAAATGAACAGGCAAAACCTTCCGGAAACTCCAGAAGTACAGGGGTTAATCAGCAGGAAATAGATGCAATCTTAGATAAGATTTCTAAATCAGGATACGATCAGTTAAGCAGGGCAGAAAAAGAAACTTTATTTAAGGCAAGTAAACATTAATGAAGAAATCTGAACCGACATTTCTTGATAAACTGGTTCGTTTCCTGGCAGTTCTGCTGGCGGTGACTTTACTGCTGGGCTTTATGGCTGGCAGGTTCGATCCCAGAAAGTATCAATTGATTGCTTTTTTCGGTTTAGCTTACCCCTTTATTTTGTTTCTGAACATGTTTATGATCCTCTGGTGGTGCATCCGTAAGCGATGGATCTTTGCAGGAGCTACGCTGGTTTTAATCCTCATGGGATGGCAGGCATTGACCGCCACGATGGGGATCTCCGGAGAAACAGGGAAAGGTCCTAAATCTGATCCCAGAGCACTGCGTATGATGACCTATAATGTGCATAGTTTTAAACCCTATGGGCAGGAAAATATTGAGTCTGTGAAACAACAGATGCTGGAATTGATTGGTAAAGAGAATCCGGATGTCATTTGCTTTCAGGAGTACTTTACCCGCAGGAAAGGATCTTTTGACATTACCGATAGCTTGAAAAGGATTCTGAATACCCGGTATTTCTATTTCGTTCCTTCAAGCGAGAACAATTATGAAGCTACAGGTCTGGCCATCTTTTCCCGTTACCCGATTCAGGATAAAGGGACGATTGCTTTCGGCCCAAATTTCGGTGGCAATGCTTCGATCTATATCGATGTGGAAGTGAACAAAAAGAAACTCAGAGTGTACAATCTGCATTTACAGTCCATCTCTTTTGATAAGCAGGATTACAGCTATATTGATAAGGTGAAGAAAAAGATGGATGCAGAAATTAAACCTTCCAAGCGCATTCTGACTTTGCTCAGGAATGCTTTTCTGAAACGAAGTGAGCAGGTGGATATTATGAAGGAGCATATGGCAAAATGCCAGAGTTCTTTCCTGATTGCCGGCGATTTTAACGATACACCCGCATCTTATGCGGTAACCCAATTAACGAAATCATTAAACAACACGTTTCAGGAGCAAGGAACTGGATTAGGGCGAACTTATAATGGTAAATTCCCCAACTTTCAGATCGACTATATTGCCGCGACAAAGGACATCAAAGTGATGAATCACCTGGTGATCCCGGCAAAATTGTCAGACCACTTTCCTGTTCGCAGCGATTTGATATTAAACCCCTAAAATTTTTACCTTTGCAAAATGGATACAGGTCTACAGCTCTACAATACCCTTACGCGTAAAAAAGAAATTTTTGAACCGCTAAACGCGCCTCATGTAGGCATGTACGTTTGCGGCCCTACTGTTTACAGTGACGTTCATTTGGGGAATTGTCGTACGTTTATCTCATTCGATTTGATCTTCAGGTACTTAACGTATAGTGGGTATAAAGTTCGCTATGTGCGGAACATTACAGATGCCGGCCATTTGGAAGGTGATCGTGATGAGGGTGATGATAAATTTGCAAAAAGAGCAAAGCTGGAGCAACTGGAGCCAATGGAAATTGTACAGAAGTACACCCTTGGATTTCATGATGTTCTGAGAATGTTCAATACCCTGCCGCCAAGCATTGAGCCTACTGCTACCGGACATATCATCGAGCAAATCGAAATGATCAAAGAGATCATTAGCAACGGATATGCATATGAAGCTAACGGAACTGTATATTTTGACGTAGAAAAATATAGTAAAGAGTATAACTATACCATTCTTACCAACAGAAACATGGAAGACATGCTGGCCAATACCAGGGAACTGGGTGGACAGGATGAGAAGCGCGGTCGACTGGATTTTGCGCTTTGGATTAAAGCGAAGCCGGAAACGATTATGCGCTGGGCTTCTCCATGGGGCGAAGGTTTCCCGGGCTGGCATATTGAATGTTCAGCGATGAGTGCGAAATACCTTGGTGAAGAATTTGACATTCATGGAGGAGGAATGGACCTTGCTGCAACACATCATACGAATGAAATTGCACAATCTGAGGCCTGCAGTCATAAACAACCGGCTAAATACTGGATGCATACCAATATGCTAACGGTAAATGGAACCAGAATGTCTAAAACTTTAGGCAATGGTTTCCTTCCTGAGCAGTTGTTCAAAGGGGAGCATGTATTGCTGGAAAAAGGCTTTAGCCCGATGACAGTTAAATTCTTTATGCTTCAGGCACATTACCGCAGTACGCTTGATTTTTCTAATGAAGCATTAGATGCCTCAGAAAAAGGATTCAAAAGATTGATGAATGCCATCAGCCTGATGGATAAATTAAGCCCTTCGGAAAGCAGCGATTTTGAGATCGGTCCAATTATGGACAACTGTTTGAAAGCAATGAATGATGATTTCAACAGCCCTGTGGTGATTGCAGAACTGTTCGAAGCCGTCCGCATCATCAATACGGTATATGATGGAAAAGGAACCATCTCTGCTATAGAACTGGATAAGCTTAAAAAGCTGATGAAAGATTTCGTGTCTGACATTTTTGGATTGAAAGCGGAAGATACTTCCAATCTGGAATTGAATTCGGTGCTGGACATGGTGATCGAGCTAAGAAAGACGGCTAAAGAAAATAAGGACTATGCCACATCTGATAAAATCCGCCTGGGTCTCCAAAGTATGGGCATCCAGTTGAAGGATAGTAAAGAAGGTACCACCTGGAACAAAGCTTAACATTGTTTAATTGTTAATTACTTTTTAAAGGTCAACAGCTGTACAACGATTATATTAGTGCCCAAACTATACCTAAAACATGATGAATAAATTTTTATATACAATTATAGCGGTTTCTATGACCCTTGGTGCCTACGCACAAAAATCGGATGGAAGCACTAAATCCCTGGTTAAAGCTGAAAAAGAATTTGCAGAAGACCTGGCTAAACATGGTGCAAAGACTGCATTTACCACTTATTCTGCAGATGATGCCCTGGTATTCAGACCCAACCCGGTAAATGCGAAAACTTTTTATGCGGGGCAGGGAGGTAATAAAGGGTTGAGCTGGAACCCGGTTTATGCTAAAGTAGCAAGAAGTGGCGACTGGGGGTTTACGACCGGTCCTTTTACTGCTGATGGGGAGACTAAAACCTATGGCCAGTACCTTTCAGTATGGAAAGCGAAAGATGGAAAGTGGGAGTTGGCAATGGACCTGGGAATCACACATAACAAACCTTTAAACAAGGTGGAGCCGTTATTTATTGAGCCTAAAGATTTTTATAAACCTAAGTTCGCTGGTGAGAAGCAAAGGGCAGCAGGAGTTGACATCATTGCAACAACCGAGAAAACATTGAATACGATGTTGAAATCTTACGGAATCGCCGCTTTTGCCGGATTCTTAAACCCCGATGCAAGGGTTTTGTTTCCCGGATATGAGCCGATCATAGGAAAAGACAAAGCGTTGGCTTTCTTCAATGGAATGGTCAAAAATATAACTTTGAAAACTACCAAAGCAAATAAAGCAGACGGTGGCGATCTTGCTTATACTTATGGTGTAGCTACGGTAGATTATAAAGCAGATCTAAGAGAAAGCTTCAACTACCTTTTTATTTATGAACGTCAGGCAGATCATAACTGGAACCTGATTGTACAGGTCTTTACACCTGCTGAACGTTAGTCAAAAGGCAATAGCATATAAAAAAAGNNCTTTTTTTATATGCTATTGCTGTATTAATCCGGGATAAGGATTTGTAGTTATTCCCGTTATCAATGGTAAACAAAGACATTTATGAAGAAAAGTATACTATTCGTTGCAGCCACTATGCTGGCTTTCCAAAGTCAGGCCCAGAAATTCGATTTGCAGGGGCAGAGAGGCGCTCGGGGGATCATGCCTGAGAATACGATTCCGGGAATGATTAAGGCCCTGGATCTGGGCGTAAATACCTTAATTATGAATGCGGTGATATCGAAGGATAAGCAGGTGGTACTTTCTCAGGAACCTTATTTCAATTCGGAGATTAGTCTGAAACCAGACGGAAAGGAAATCAGCTTAAAGGATCAGAAAAAGCACAATATCTATAAGATGGATTATGCGGATGTGAAAAAGTATGATGTAGGAAGTAAGGTACATAACCGGTTTCCTGGACAGCAAAAATTCAAAGCTTATAAGCCTTTGTTGGAAGAAACGATTGATTCTGTGGAAAGCTACGTGAAAATAAATCGACTGGCGAAGCCAAATTACAGCATAGAAACGAAGACCATTCCTAAAGGAGACAATGAGTTCCAGCCGGAACCTGCAGAATTTGTAGACCTGATCATGGACGTGGTAAAGAGAAAGAAAATGGAAAAAAGGGTTACGATTCAATCTTTTGATGTCCGCACACTCCAGTACCTGCACGAGCATTATCCCAAGATCAAAACGGCTTTACTGATTGATGAAAAAGAAGATTTTGAGAATAACATTCAGGAGTTGGGATTTAACCCTACGGTATATAGCCCGTATTCTGTACTGGTAGGTAAAGGTCTGGTAGACCGTTGTCATGCCGCGGGAATTAAGATCATTCCATGGACGGTTAACTCGACAAAACAGATGAAATACCTGATTGATCTTGGTGTGGATGGCATTGTGACTGACTATCCGAACTTGTTTAAGGCGGAACTTCTGGAGCAGTAAGATTTCTGTATAAAAGTAAAAGGGCCTTGAATTTTTTCAAGGCCCTTTTACTTAGTATTTGTTTTAACCTGCTGTCAGATTAATATAGATTTTTAATGATTTGTTCAATACTTAAGCCTTCGGCTTCAGCACGATAGTTTCGCACGATACGGTGGCGTAAAATGGCTTCTGCAACAGCTTGTACATCTTCAATGTCAGGAGAATACTTACCAGATATTGCAGCATGACATTTTGCACCGATCACCAGGAACTGAGAAGCCCTCGGGCCTGCACCCCAGCTGATGTATTTATTGATGTCTTCAGTGGCAGAAGGCGTATGCGGGCGGGTTTTGGTGGCCAGTTTAACTGCATATTCTACTACATTGTCTGCAACAGGGATGTTTCTTACCAGTTTCTGGAAATACTGAATTTGCTGTGCATTGATGATTTTTTTCAATTGAACATCCTGATTGCTTGTCGTATTTTTGACGATCGTGAGCTCTTCCTCGAAAGAAGGGTAGTCCAGGTGTACATTGAACATGAAGCGGTCTAACTGTGCTTCAGGAAGTGGATAAGTACCTTCCTGCTCAATTGGATTCTGTGTGGCAAGGACAAAGAACGGATTGGGTAAAATATGTCTTTGACCAGCCGCAGTTACCGCTTTTTCCTGCATGGCTTCCAGTAAGGCAGCCTGCGTTTTGGGCGGTGTTCTGTTGATCTCATCGGCAAGGATGATATTCGAAAATATGGGTCCGGGAATGAACTTGAAATTTCTGTCTTCCCCAAGTATTTCTGCACCAATGATGTCACTGGGCATTAAGTCGGGCGTAAACTGGATCCTGTTAAAGTTAAGGTCCAGGACATTGGCCACAGTTTGAACAAGTAAGGTCTTTGCCAGGCCGGGAACCCCAACGAGTAAACAATGACCATTACTGAAAATGGATATTAAAACGGATTTTACAACATCATCCTGTCCAATGACTACTTTGCCGATCTCGGCCTTAATATCTTTGTACGATTGATGTAATGCGTCTACGGCTTTTATATCGTTATCAAACTGCATAGACCTATTTTTTAGCCGTTTTAGTCCAGATTTTTAACTCATCACATTTGTTGTAATCTTCGTCAATTCTGATGTAAGTATTTTCTCTTCTTTTTTCGAACCATTCACTCAGGATACGGTCGATTTTGCTTTGTTGTGCCCTTTCTTTAAACTTGGCATAATCCTGCTCCAGGTTTCCTTTATGAGGTGGGATTTTAGATTTAAGGTAAAGGAGCTTGTAGCCTTCTTTACCATCTTGTCCGGTGAAAAGTACGGGTTGAGAGATCTCACCAACTTTCATGGTATCGACTACTAAGAATACTTTAGGATCAAGCTTGTCAGCAGGGATAAAGGTCGTTCTTGCGGTTACGTTATCTGCATAAAGGATCATACCACCATTGTATTGGGATTCTTTGTTGTCAGAATATAAAGATGCTGCAGTAGAAAAAGAGATTTTGTTTGTCTTGATATTGGTGTAAAGACTGTCTGCCTGAAGCTTCACTCGATCTAAACTCTGTGGAGTAGTTTGAGGACGAATCAGAATGTGACGGGCCTGGACCTGTTCACCACGACGTTCAATTACCTGTAAAATGTGGAAACCATGCTCTGATTCAAAAACAGGAGAGAGTTCGCCAGCCTTCAGTTTGAAAGCCCATGCGGTAAATTCTTTCACCATTCTGGTACGGTCAAAGAAACCTAAGTCACCACCATCAGGTGCTGATCCCGGATCTTCAGAGTAAGATTTTGCAAGGAAAGCAAAGTCTTCACCGCTTTTTACCCTAAGTCTTAAAGCATCAATTTTATCATAGAATTTTTGTTTCTCTGCCTTGGTTAGTTTTGGGTGAAGCACGATTTCTCCAACCTCAAACTCTGTAGGAATATCAGGAAGACTGTCTTTTTTGTAAGAATCAAAATATTTTTTAACCTCCAGCGGAGTAATACTTACGTCCTGAGTGATGTGGGCCTGCATCTTGTTAGAGATCAGCTGCTCTTTTAAATCAGGTCTGATCTCATCTTTATATTGGAGAACAGAACGGTTTAAAAATTGCTCCAGACGTTCTTGTCCGCCGGCACGTTGGATCTGCATACGCATTCTTTTATCCACTTCTTCATCTACCTGAGCTTCTTCCACAGTGATGGAGTCAATTTCTGCCTGTTGTTTCAGCAGTTTCTGAGCAAGCATCTGCTGCAAAATATAGCATTTTACTTTTTCATCAGCCGGGTTTCCCGAATTCAGATATTGCGCATATTGCTGGTTCAGGTCCGATAATAAAATGATATTATTCCCTAATACTGCAACCACTTTATCTATATTTTTCTTTGCTGGTTGTGCTTGTGCGTTCAAAAACAAACAGATCAATCCGCCTGCAATCGCTAAAAATTTCTTCATTCTATGTACGTTCAATTATATTCTTTTTGCAAATTTAATATTAATAATCTTCAGGCGGTATATTTATAATTTAGCCAGTTTTCTTAATTCCGCCTCGTATATTTTCACCGGATACTTCTTCCTTAATGCAACCACCCATTCTCTTTCCAGGGCCTCCTGGTAGTCATTAATGACTTTTCCTTTAAGCTCTTCGAACGAACCATCGTTATAAAAGAGCTTGTTTCTTTCGTAAAAACTGCGGAGCTGGCCTTCATCATTCTGTGCTTTATCCCAAACTTTTAGTTCCGAAATGTTAAACATCAGTACCGCATTCTTATATTCATTCATGACCATCGAATACGTTGCTTTTGTGTTGGAGATCTTCTTCCGGGTACGCAACGCAGCCTCGTAATTCTTTATCTCTGTAAGATAGGCCGTATCCTTATCAAAGCCCATTTCTATGGCATCGAGTACTTTAAGCTTGAAATTCAGGTAAAGGTTCAAATAATCTTCCAGCTCTTTAAATGCTGCGTTTGCAGTTCCAGAGTGGTTTTTTTTGTAAACCCACATAAATTCTTTGCTGCCCACAGGCTTCCCATTGATACTTGCCACATTTTGTGCAAATGCGCCGGCAAAGGTCAGGCTGAAGATAATAATGCAATAAGTTTTTCTCACGAAAGATATATACTATATATATTTTAAGGCATAAAAGTAACAAATAAAGGCGCTATAATAAGATATTTAACTAATTTTAACAGAAAAAAGATTTCCCATAAAATCAGCATTAATGGCCAGCCAACTTACAACTAACGGAGACGCTCTGCGTTTATTTTTCACAGATGATATTTATTTGATTAGGGGAGAGGAGATTTTATCGGTGGATGAGGTGGTTGTTTCTGAAGATCAGCCGGTTATTGTGGTTGAAGAGGCTCCGGTTAGCCCTGTGGTTTCGTTTCCGGGCCTTGTCGAAGAGCCGAAAGAAATTCCATCTTTTAAATTCCTGGGTAAGAACAGCCGCAATATTCTTATTCTCGTGAATGATTCTGAGCATGAGGTAAGCGACGAAAAAGGAAGAGAGTTATTGCGCAAGATCGTAAAATCAGTGAACCTCAGCGCCAATGATTTTGCCCTGTTGAATTATGCCGGTTATGCCGGCACCAGCTATGCACAATTACAGCGGCATTTTTCCAGTGTACTGATCTTTGCTTTTGGTGTGACACCCGAACAGTTGAAAATGAAAGCATATCCTCAGAACAGCATTGTAGTGGAGGAAGGGGTAAGATTAATTTTCTCCTCGGAGCTGAAAACGCTGGAGGAAGATCCGACAGGAAAGAAAGTATTATGGGGCAGCCTTAAACAATTAGGATTATGATAAAAGAACTGGTATTTGCTACCAACAACAAACATAAAACAGAAGAAGTCGGCAAGCTTTTGCTGAACGAATACAAGGTACTTAACCTTTCAGATATCGGCTGTACAGTAGATATCCCGGAAACGGGTGATACTTTTGAAGAGAATGCTTTTTTGAAAAGCAGCTATGTAGTGGAAAACTATCAGCTGGATTGCTTTGCAGACGATAGCGGGCTTGAAATCGAAGCTTTGAACAATGAACCGGGGATTTATTCTGCAAGGTATTCAGGACAGAAAGATGATCAGGTGAACCTGAAACTGGTGCTTCAGAAAATGGAAGGGCTAAGCAATAGAAAGGCTCGTTTTAAAACGGTCATCTCTTTGATTCAGGAGAAAAAGAACTACTTTTTTGAGGGGGTAATAAACGGATATATCCGGGAAAATCCTATCGGCGACCAGGGATTTGGATACGATCCTATTTTTGTCCCTGAAGGATATGAGCAGAGTTTTGCACAGATGAGCATGGAACAGAAGAATCAGATCAGTCACCGGGCCATCGCCATGCGTAAGCTTATTGCTTTTTTAAAGGAACAACAGCCGGTACTTTAATCGTATCGGTTTTGAGCGGAAGGCCTTTCAGGCTGTCCGCTTTAACAGGTAATTTGGAAATGCTATCCGCTTTAATTGCAGCTGGCTTTATCGTTCCGGGTTTAGTGGTGCCTGTTTTTGTAGAATCTGTTTTAAGATTTTCTTTCTCAGCTGTTTGCTTCGATGGTACTTTAGGGATCACATTTCCTTTTTCCGGAACAGCAGCCGGATCATCTTTGTCCTTAGGTTTCAGCGGCATTTTTGGTCCCTTAGGCCCCGGAGCCTTCTTTGCTCCCGGTTTAGGCTTAGGTTTTCCATTGATCACTTCTTTCTTTGACAATGGCCTAAGCTCAGGTTTCCAGGTGAATCCGGTTAGAAATACATCTTCTTTGAGCTCTTTTATTGGTGTTCTCGCTCCTTCAGTATCCTTAATGGTGATGATGTCCTTGATTTCCTTATTTTGAAAAATAATTTTTATCCTGGCGCTCACCGTTTGGTTCATTTCTGTGTAAATGCTGTCCTTTTCCTTGTTGAAATAAATACTTTCTGCATTTCCATCCACAAACATCCGGTTCAGTTTACCATCGATGAAAAAGCCGGTAATGAGTTTTCCTTTGACCTGGTTGTATCTTGCTGAATCTAGGTTTACGTTCACCATGAAACCATTGTTGAGTACCTGTGAAGTATTCAGCTGCTTGTTTTTCAGTTTCAGGTAAATGGTATCGCCGGTTTGCTGAGATCCTTCGGCCCATAGGACCGGACTTCCATACCAGCGTAATGTAGAATCTGAACTGGTATAAAACAGGGAATCGGCCCTTGCCTGCATGTTCGACTTAAACACCCTTACATTGTGATAGGCTTTAATTGCCCTGGTTCTGATCGTATCAGCAGGATTAAAGGGAAGGGAGTCCTGAACTGAAGGTTTTGTACCTGGCTTTGCGACAGGCGTTTTTCCTCCCGTTCCTTTTTTCAGGTCGGTTGCTTTTTTTGGATCAGTACCCTTTTTGACATCCGTAGTTTTGGCCTTTTTAGGGTCCGCTTTAGCAAGCTTAACCGAATCTTTTGCCGTTGCAGGCTGAATAATTTCAGCAGCCTTCAATACGGTAAGTATGGTGCTGTCGGCGAGGACCTGTTTTTGTGCTTTTTTGACAATGGGGACTTCTTTTTTCTTTATCGGAATGCTGTCTTTTTTCAGTAGAATATTGTCTTTTTTAAGGCTGTCCGTTAATCCGGGGATTTTTACTTTCGTACTGTCGTTAATGGCAATAGGTTTGTTCTCTGTTTTTGGGGTTTTATCATTTTTTTCGCCCTTTTTTTGCCCTTTCTGTGTGGGTGCAGCGGCTGTTATCCCTTTTTTATCTCCAACTTTTTTCTCATCTCTTTCCTCTTCGCCCATTTCGTTGTCCTTTTTAAGTACCGGAGAGGAGATGAGTTTCAATGTTTTTAAAAGGACCATTTGTGTTTCCAGTGTATCGGCTCCCATCCACAAGCTGTCGGGACGAAGCTTTTTGCCCACCATTACAGAATCTGAAGTGCCTAATCCTATGTAAGGATTTTTCGTCACAATGGTGCGCTGGTCTATTTTGTAATAATACCCCAGTTGTCCATACATCACGGTTTTATCGGTCGTATCTTTAAATACGATGTTTCTTACCGCTTTGCCGTATCCGGCAATTCCATCATAATATAAACTGTCGCCTTTTAAAGATTTGGAACCCTGAGTGTATAGGTTTTTCTTTCCAAAGTAAGCATATTGTGTTTTGGTATTGTAGGCTCCGTTTTCGGTATAAAGGTTGTCGTCCTTTCCGATGATGTTGGTGGGGCCGTAGAAATAAGCCCAGTTGCTGAGGGTATTGTATCTTAAGGTATCTGATTTGATGGTAGATTCAGGAGTAACTACAACTACATTATAACGGAAGTAAGCGTCACGGCTGTTCGAAAAATAATAGCCGTTTTTACTGGTTAGCGTGACATCTTTACTCACAATTTTACCTCCGGTTACGTAAGTTCCTACCTTGCTGCCAAGGTTATAATCCAGAATGTTGGTCGTCAATATGGATTCTTTATCGATCATTTTAACATTACTTGTTAAATGGGCATTTTTAGTGTTTCCATCATAAGTAAGCCGGTCAGAATAAATGTTGATGGTATCGGCCTGGTTGATATGCACATGATCAAAAGCATCAAACATGTTTTTTTCTTCGTAAAATATCGCGCTGTCGCAGGCAAGTGTGGCATTATCTTGTTTGAACACAGGGTTTCTTATATAGGAAACCGAGCCGGAAGGACTCTTCTTTACTGTTGTCGTAGTGAAACTTAACAGGGAAATCTTTGTTTTCTGTTGCGCGAGCAAAGAAAACGGGAGCAGGAATAGAATTAAAAAAAGGCGTAATTTTTGCACTTTACAAAGTTAGTTTTTTGCGTACCATTTCCATCGGAATATATTTGTTTTTTTAGCGTTATTTATTGATTTTAAAGGTTCTCAAGAACTCATAAATTCGGTTTAGGGGCTCCGAACTGGTCATGAAGATACAGGTTTCATTGGCAGATATCGGCTTTTTTTACGGTGATCAGGCTGGTATGAACGGGTGATTACCAGTCTTTAAATTATTGTTTTTTTCTAAGGTATCCCATTGTGGTTTAAATTAAATATTTTTGAAAGATGTTACCTCTTCAGAATTTTAAAGATTACATCAGCCAAAATGCTCTTTTCACTGCAAATGACCGGATTCTTCTGGCCGTAAGCGGGGGCAGAGACTCTGTTTTAATGGTTCATCTATTTAAACTCTCCGGATATGATTTTGGTATCGCACACTGTAATTTTAATTTGAGGGGAGAAGAATCTGTACGTGATGAACATTTTGTGAAAATGTTGGCCGTAACACTCGATGTCCCTTTTTATGTGCAGCATTTTCAGACAAAAGAGTATGCCGCTGCACATAAGGTTTCGATACAGATGGCGGCGAGGGATTTGCGTTATCAATGGTTTGAAGAGTTGAGAAGTAAGGAAGGCTATGCCTTTATCGCCCTTGCGCAACACCAGGATGATGCCATCGAAACGGTACTCCTTAATCTGACCCGTGGTACCGGGATCGCGGGATTACATGGCATCCTGCCTAAAAGAGGACATTTAATCAGGCCTCTTTTGTTTCTCTCCAGAACGGAAATCAATGAACTGATGGAAAGAGAACATCTCGACTATGTGGAAGACAGTTCCAACCTAAGTACGAACTATGCCCGGAATAAAATCAGGTTAAAGGTATTGCCCCGGTTGAAAGAAATTAATGGGAACCTGGAAGTCACCTTTCAGCACAACATTCAGCGTTTTGCCGATACGGAACTCGTGCTGCAAAAAGTAGTGGCAGATTTAAGCCGGAGCCTCCTCATGAAAAAACAGGATGGAATTCACCTTTCCATTGCGGAAGTTAAAAGCCTGTCTCCACAGAAACTGCTGTTGTTCGAGGTATTGAAGCCATATGGTTTTTCTGAACACCTGGTGGCAGATGTGCTGCAGGCCCTGGATAAACAAAGTGGGATTTCATTTTTTAGCCCTTCCCATCAGTTGACACTGGATCGGGAGGATTTAATTTTGGTTGCCTTGAAAGATAAGGGGGCGATGCCCCGACAGCACCTGATGATACACAGCCAGGATCCGACTACTTCGCTTCCTGAGGGAGAACTGAGGATGGTTACCCTTCCCAAATCGAAATTTGAAGAAACGTATTCGTTTAAAAAAGACCATTTTGAAGCCTACCTTGATGCGGAAAAGCTGATTTATCCGTTAGTATTAAGAAACAGACAAAACGGGGATAAGTTTAAACCGATCGGGATGAACAGCTTTAAAAAGCTAAGCGACTTCTTTATTGACGAAAAAGTGCCGGTGACGAGGAAAGATGATATTCCTATCCTGGTAAATGGGAATGGCGAAATTATTTGGGTGATGGGCCTGAGACAGGATAACCGGTATAAGATCACTCCAGCGACGAAAAATGTAACAATATTGACTTTTAGAAATCTACATATTACAATTTCTAAACAATCTTAAGCAGGTTGTTTTGCTAAGCAAAGGAAAAAACAAGTAACTTTATTGAAAATTATATAGATGGGGAACCGATACGCATTTTTGGAGAAACAATATATAGGCCGCGATTACATCAGAATATGTATTCGGTTGGTTATGGCTGCATTTTGTTTTGCTGCTTATGTCTATGAGCGTGACCGCGACAATACCCAGGATTTATTTTTAGTCGTAGGTTTTGGAATTATCGGCGTTTCTATTATTCTCCTTTTCATGATTCAATATAAAACGATCATTGATGATAAAAAGATCATGATCGACGGTTTATGGTCTGCCAGAAAGGTGGAGATTGATCTGCATACCATTAAAAGTGTTAGAAAAGATACATACAGCAATTATTTATTCAATAATCCCGTGTATAACCTGCACCGTAAAGGAAGTGTGCGCTTTTATTCTTCAGGAAAAGATGCGGTAGTACTTACTGATCGTGATGGTTTTGAGTACTTTATCGGAACACAACGCCCTAATGAAATGTACCTGGTCCTGAAGGACCAGATGAAATCTTAAATAATTGCAATTGTTTAACACAAAGCTCAGTTTAAGTATTGTACTTTGCATCGTAAAACAAATTCGCTAGAATGAAAATAGGTATCGTTTGTTACCCAACTTTTGGAGGTAGTGGAGTAGTTGCTACTGAACTAGGTAAAGCACTTGCTGACGAAGGTCACCAGGTCCATTTTATCACTTATAGTCAGCCTGCCCGCCTCGACTTTTTCTCTGCCAACTTATTCTATCATGAAGTGTCCGTAAGGGATTATCCTTTATTTGACTATGCTCCCTATGAATCTGCACTGGCGAGTAAACTGGTAGATGTAGTGCGCTTTGAAAAGCTGGACATTCTGCATGTACATTATGCGATTCCACATGCTTCTGCTGCATTTATGGCCAAGCAGATTCTGGAAACTTATGGAATATACATCCCATTTGTGACTACGCTGCATGGAACTGACATCACCCTGGTGGGTAAAGATCCAACCTATAAACCGGTGGTTACCTTTTCGATTAACAAATCAGATGGTGTAACAACCGTTTCGCAGAACCTGAAAGAAGATACGGAGAAACATTTTGAGATCACAAATGAGATCAAAGTGATTCCTAACTTTATCGATTTCAACAGATTTAGCCTGAAACCTAAAGATCATTTTAAAAAAGCCATAGCCCCGAATAATGAGCGGATTCTGATCCATACCTCTAACTTCAGGAAAGTGAAGCGTACAGGTGATGTGATCAGGACCTTTGAGAAGATTCAAAAAAAGATCCCTTCCAAATTATTGATGGTAGGGGATGGTCCGGAACGTGCTTACAATGAGCAGCTGTGCCGCGAACTGGGAATTTGTGAACATGTTCGTTTCTTAGGAAAACAGGATGCAATAGAAGAGATTTTATCGGTATCAGACTTGTTCCTGATGCCTTCGGAATCGGAAAGCTTCGGATTGGCAGCGTTAGAGGCCATGGCTTGTAAAGTTCCTGCGATTACTTCCAATGCCGGTGGTTTGCCAGAGTTGAATATCGATGGTTTCTGTGGATTTATGAGCAATGTAGGCGATATCGAGGATATGGCCGCCAAAGGAATTCAGATTCTGGAGAATGACGAGGTATTACAACGATTTAAAGAGAATGCCTTCATCAGGGCTCAGGACTTTGACCTGAAGAAGATCCTGCCGGTATATATCGATTATTACAATCAGGTAATAGAAGAAGCGCATAAACTGAAAACGGTTTAAACCTAAAAAGCCCTTTGGATAGTCCAAAGGGCTTTTTTATGATCAATTATTTCAGGATCTGACAGTTATTTTACCGGAGCAAACAGCAGGCATACTGGAGCGCCAACTTCAATTCTCTTGCCGGTATCTTTTAAATCGCCTGTTTCCTGGTTACGTTCAAAAATAACCACATTATTCGTGTACTGGTGTCCTACCAGCAGGTATTTTCCACTTGGGTCAATGACAAAATTTCTTGGGCCCTTACCAAGTGTACTGGCATATCCTCTGATGCTTAACAAGCCTCCTTTTTCAATGGCGAAAATGGTGATCTTATTTTCTGATCCCCTGTTGCTGGCGTACAAAAATTTACCGTCAGGAGAAAGGTGGATATCTGCCGCACCGTTTTGTCCTGTAAATCCATCTTCTGTGAGTTTGGTTTGTTGAATTTCGTTCAGATTCCCATCGCTATAACTGAATGCGGTGATCCCTGCGTTGATTTCCCCAACGAGGTAAGCATATTTACCATCCTTGCTGAATACAAGGTGTCTTGGGCCGGTTCCCGGTGTTACATCAATGCTATATTGTACTTGTAGTACCTTTTCATTAAGGCCTGGGTTGTATTTGTATAAAAAGATCTTGTCCGTTCCCAGGTCATTCACGACAATATATTTGCCGTCTGGCGTAAACTGAGCCATATGGACGTGTGGCTGGTCCTGCTGAGGTTTAACAATGCTTTTTCCTGTATGTTGTGTAAGTAGTTTTAACGCAGATAAGGAACCATCTTTTTTAATACCGAACGTAGAAAGACTTCCTCCTGAATAGTTTGCCGTGATGACATTCTTTTGATCAGCGATGACGTAGCAGGGATCAGCACCCGTTGCCTGTTTGTTTAAGAAAGTCAGCTTACCTGATGCTGCATCAAAACGAAAAGCACTGACTGCACTAGTTTCTCCGGTTTCATTAACGGCATAAATGGTTTTGTTTCCGGTTCCTAAAGCCAGATAACTCGGGTTTTCTACATTTTTGGTGATACTTTTTGCTTTGAAATCGGCGGTATTCGTATTGAAATCATAAACATAGATTCCTTCACTTTTCCCGGTATTGGTATAGGTTCCAATGATCAGGTTGTAATCTGTTTGTTGTGCATAGCTTTGCATGGCTAGAAGTATTACTGGGAAAAACAAAAGTGCTCTCATTTGAATATTTATTATTTAGCAATAATATCATATTAAACTTGAAATTATAGGAAATAAGTTCAGATTGTTGGGAGATTCAGTCTGTTTTCCGAAAAGAGAGGGCAGTAAAGGAGGTCGGGCAGGGGACGATACCGTATTCGGGAGGGATATAAATAAAAAGAACCGGTTACGTTTGGTGTAACCGGTTCTTCAGGTATTTTTTTACTTGATCAGGTGTTTAATCTGGATCAATTCATGTTCTTCTAAATAGCGCCATCTTCCACGTGGAAGGTCTTTTTTAGTCAGGTTACCATAAACAACGCGGTCTAGTTTTACTACATCATAACCCAGGTGCTCAAATATTCTTCTTACGATTCTATTTTTACCACTGTGGATCTGGATACCAACCTCACGTTTACTACCTCCGGTTACATAAGATACATTGTCTGGTTTGATGATGCCATCTTCCAGTTCAAGACCGAACTGAATTTTGTTCAGATCTCCCTGGCTTAAGCTTCTGCTCAATTCCACATGATAGATCTTAGTGATGCCGTTTTTAGGGTGTGATAGTTTGTCTGCGAGATCACCATCATTGGTCATCAATAAAAGACCTGTTGTATTGCGGTCTAATCTTCCTACCGGATAAATGCGTTCTCTGCTTGCTTTATCTACCAGTTGCATCACGGTACGACGTTCCTGAGGATCGTCAGTTGTGGTGATGTAATCTTTTGGTTTGTTCAATAAAACGTAAACTTTCTTTTCGCGTTTCAATAATTCCCCGTTGTAACGGATTTCATCTTTCGCGGGGTCAATTTTATGTCCCAGTTCCGAAACAGCTTCTCCATTTACAGATACTACACCTGCTGCAATCAGCTCATCCGCTTTACGGCGTGAGCAAATGCCTGAATTGGCAATGTAACGGTTCAAACGGATCAGTCCGTCATCTTTTACGATCGGAGCTTTTCTGCCACGCATAACGGTATTGCTATCGTCGCGTTCAGAACGTTCTCCACGTGCTTTAAATCCTGGTTTTGAATTGTCGTCTTCTCTTTTTCTGAATGGTCTGCTGTCCGTACTTCTGGAAGCAGATCCTTTTTTATCATCGAATTTTCTGAAAGGTTGATCACCACTTCCGAAATTGTCTTTCTTTATATAACTACGGGTTTTATCTGTAGGAGGAACATCTCTTGAGCTTCCTGCACTGTGTGGTCTTGGTTTGTAATCTCTTGAACCGCCTTCTCTTGGTTTGAAATCTCTCGAACCACCTTCTCTAGGTTTGTAATCTCTTGATCCACCTTCCCTTGGTTTGAAGTCTCTCGACTCATTATCTCCCCTTGGTTTGAAGCTTCTTGAATCTCCCTCTCTTGGTTTGAAATCCCTTGACCCACCTTCTCTTGGTTTGAAATCTCTCGAACCACCTTCTCTCGGTTTGAAATCTCTTGAGCCACCTTCTCTTGGCTTGTAGTCCCTTGATCCACCTTCTCTTGGTTTGTAATCTCTGGAACCGCCTTCTCTTGGCTTAAAGTCTTTCCTGTCTCCTTCTCTTGGTTTGAAGTCTTTTCTATCGCCTTCTCTTGGTTTAAAATCTCTCGGGCCACCAAACTTACTATCCTTCCCCTCTTTGTCGTCAAACTTGCCTTTGCCTTTGTAAGAACTGTCTGTTCCACTACGACTCTTGCCTGTTGTACTTCTGTTTCCCGGTTTGGACTTGTCATCCCGACTGTTCCTGTTGTTGTCTTTGATCATGATACGCTATATAACCGCATAATTTATGCGGCTGCAAATTTAATAAAAATCGGTCAATTTATAGCTGAATTTTTCGGATTTGTACAAGATGTAAAAAATCATAGCCTATGGGTGTTTAAACGCTGATTTTCAGTGCAGTTTTTGTAAAAGGTTGATAATTAACATAATATACCGTATGTTTGCAAACGTTTTAAAATTATTAACCAAAAAAAGGAGGAAAATGATAAAGAAACACATAATAACATGTACGGTAATAATTGCATTACTGGTTATGGCAAAAGTGTTTGCTTACAACATGCCCCAAGCAGCAGAAAGTCTTTTAAAAGAAGAAAAAACAACAAAGAATACAGATACATTAACACCAAAAATCGAAGAACCGGTAGCAGTAATTGCCCGGTTAAATTTTGCAGAAGAGACACTTCCACTGGGCGATGCCAGGGTGGAACGTAAAATGAAAAAAGTTCTTGCTGCATTCAGTCACAGTAAATTACAGACCAATCGTTTGCACAATAAGGCAGCGGAGTGGTTTCCTGTAATAGAACCAATCCTCGCCGCTTATGGCATTCCGGAGGATTTTAAATACATCCCTTTAGTTGAATCAGGATTAAAGGCAGGCGTATCACCTAAAGGTGCTGCAGGCTTTTGGCAATTTATGCCAGGTACGGCCCGTAGTTTTGGTTTGAAAGTCAACTCAAATGTAGACGAGCGTAACAACTTACGTAAGTCAACAATTGCAGCGGCAAAGTATATCAAAGAGCTTTACGGCATTTTTGATAGCTGGACATTGGTTGCAGCTGCATATAATGTAGGTGACGGCCACATGCAAAAGCAGATCAACAGGCAAAAACAGGACAATTATTTCAAGATGAAACTGAACCGTGAAACAGCGGGTTATGTATACAAATTGATTTCCATGAAGCAGATTCTGGAATTTCCTGGTAGATATGGTTATAAAGCACCAAGAGCCCTGTTGGCATACAATGCTGAAAAAGCTGCAAATAATGCAGAAAAGACCGCAAATGCGGAATAGTAAAAGATAAAAGACACACAAATGGGGGAAGCCGGAATTTATTCCGGCTTTTTGTTTTTCTTGGAATTTTACTATTTTACCCGATATGGGATTGTTAAAACTGCGCATTACCGCGATGACCTATTGTCCGGGGGAGACATTAATCATCAGCTTTGAACCCCTGGAAGGACTGAAACCTGACTATCTTGCCGGTCAGTTCCTGACCCTGGTTTTTGAGGAAAAAGGGAAAGAACTGAGGCGTTCTTATTCTCTATGCAGTTCCCCGGATGTGGACGAACCTTTGTCTATAGCGATTAAAAGGGTAGAAAATGGTGCAATTTCGAGATTATTACACCATAAAACTGCTGTAGGAGATCTTTTAAACGCATTGGAGCCCAATGGACAATTCAGCTATCTTCCGGATCAGGAAATCAGAAGGACAGTTTTTCTTTTTGCTGCAGGTGTGGGGATCACTCCTTTATTCTCGATTTTAAAGACGGCACTCACCAGAGAAAAACACAGCAAAGTCATATTAATCTATAGCAACAGATCTGCAGAAGGAACATTATTTTATGCAGAACTCAATGCTTTACAAGTGCAGTATCCGGATCGTTTTAAACTGATTTATCTGTTCAGTCAGTCGAAGAATTTATTGATGGCCCGCCTGAACGGGCAGTTGATTGAACGAATTGTGGCAGAGCAGCTGGAATTTGAAAAACAAGATGTCTTACTTTACACCTGCGGACCAGTCGATTACATGGACGTATGCAGGATCACTTTACTGAATCTGGGTTTCGACAGAACGCAGATAAAAAGAGAAACTTTTGTGCTTCCGGAAGATGAAGCGGATGAAGACGACATGACCGAAAAGAAAGTCAGGGATACCAATACTTATTCCGTGATCCTGAACTACCGCGGGAAAGTACATGAAATTGAGGTGCCTTATTATCAGAGTATTCTTGATGCGGCACTGGAACAGAAAATAGACCTGCCATATAGCTGTCATGCTGGCATCTGCAGCACCTGTACTGCCAATTGTATCAAGGGGCGTGTGGAAATGGATTATAATGAAGTTTTAATGGATGATGAAATCGCAGCAGGCAGAGTGCTGGTTTGTACGGGTCACCCTACTGAAAATGGCACCACACTGGTTTGGTAAACATTCTCAGGTCTGCCTTGCGTAAACTTTTCTTTTGATAAAATTTTTAGCATTTTTGTGGCTGAAAATTTGTTATCCTAAATATATAGATATCAGTACAGTTTTAATAAAAATATGAGCAAAAATACCGTTGACCTGGGCGAGCAAAAGGATGTAGAAGTATATGGAGCCAGGGTACATAACCTTAAAAATATAGACATTTCCTTTCCACGGAATAAACTGGTAGTTATTACCGGTCTCAGTGGCAGTGGAAAGTCCTCACTGGCTTTTGATACCATTTATGCAGAAGGGCAGCGGAGGTATATGGAAACCTTTAGTGCGTATTCCCGTCAGTTTATGGGAGGAATGGAGCGCCCGGATGTGGATAAAGTATCCGGCTTAAGCCCGGTGATTGCCATTGAACAAAAAACGACCAGTAAGAACCCAAGGTCTACTGTGGGAACGATCACAGAAATCTACGATTTCATGCGTTTGCTATATGCCCGTGCAGCGGATGCTTTCTCCTACAATACAGGGGAGAAGATGGAGCGTATGAGCGAAGATCAGATCCTCGGTAATATCTACAACAAATTTGAAGATATGCCGGTTAATATCCTTGCACCAGTAGTAAAAGGGCGTAAAGGACATTACAGGGAGTTGTTTGAACAGATTCGGAAACAAGGCTATGTTAAAGTCCGCGTGGATGGGGATATTCAGGACATTAGCCCGAAGATGCAGGTAGACCGTTACAAGATCCATGACATCGAGATTGTGGTAGACCGGCTTATTATCGATAGAAAAGACCAGAAACGATTACAAGATTCCCTCCAAACGGCGATGCGCCTTGGAAAAGGAATCATCAAAATCAGCGATAAGGACAATAATGTTTCCCATTTCAGTCGTTTTCTAATGTGCCCGACAACGGGAATCTCTTACGATGAACCACAACCGAACAGTTTCTCTTTTAATTCTCCTTATGGGGCGTGTGAGAACTGCGACGGACTGGGTTATATCTTCGTTATTGATAAGGAATCGGTAATGCCGAATCCTAAGCTGAGCATTATGAGCGGCGGATTGGCCCCTCTGGGAGAATACCGCGACATATGGGTGTTCCAGGTACTGAAAGCTTTGGCAAAAAAATACAACTTCTCTTTGTCTACGCCATTGGAGAAATTAAGTGAAGAACACATCAATATCATCTTAAATGGTTCGCATGAATTATTGAGCGTGGCGGTGGAATACAACAAATGGAATGTTCAGAACTACCAGATTACCTTTGATGGAATCATCAAATTACTGGAAGAACAACAGGAGAAAAAAGGAGAGGGTGCCGTTGATGATATGGAGACTTTCCGTAAGCTGAAAACCTGTCCGGTTTGTAATGGCGCAAGGTTAAAGAAAGAAAGCCTGCATTTTAAAATTGACGGAAAAAACATCTTCGAACTGGCAGAAATGGACATCAACAGCCTGAAAAACTGGTATCTTGATGTAGAAAGCCGCCTAAATGAAAGACAAAATACGATTGCTAAAGAAATTCTTAAAGAGATCAGGGCGAGATTAGGCTTCCTGACGGATGTAGGCTTGAATTACCTTTCTCTGGACCGTACTGCACGTACATTATCAGGAGGAGAGGCACAACGGATTCGTCTGGCTACACAAATCGGCTCGCAGCTGATGAATGTGATGTACATTCTGGATGAGCCAAGTATTGGTCTTCATCAGCGTGACAATGAGCGCCTGATTGGTGCGCTTAAAAACCTGCGTGATCTTGGAAATACGGTGTTGGTGGTAGAACACGATAAAGACATGATCCTGGAAGCCGATCACGTGATTGATGTGGGACCGGCAGCAGGAGTTCGCGGTGGTCAGATTGTTGCTCAGGGAACACCTGCAGAGATTTTAAAATCTGATACCCTGACTGCGGCTTATCTGAATGGTAAAAAAGAGATTGAAGTGCCTAAAAAGCGCAGAAAAGGAACCGGACATAAGTTGTCGATTATTAAGGCGAGTGGGCATAACCTGAAAGAGGTATCTGTAGATTTCCCTCTTGGAAAGTTCATTGCAGTAACCGGTGTTTCCGGAAGCGGAAAATCAAGCCTGATTACAGAAACCTTATATCCGATATTAAACCATCATTTTTTCAGGGCGAAGAAACATCCTTTACCTTACGAGAAGATCAATGGGATTAAAGAAATAGATAAAGTAATTGAGATCGATCAGGCGCCTATCGGACGTACGCCAAGATCGAATCCTTCTACTTATACCGGCGTATTTTCCGACATCAGAAACTTATTTGTACAATTGCCGGAAGCAAAGATCAGGGGTTATAAGCCTGGTCGTTTTTCTTTCAATGTAAAAGGCGGAAGATGTGAAACCTGTCAGGGGGGTGGAATGAAAGTTATAGAAATGAACTTCCTTCCCGATGTTCAGGTACCATGTGAAGAATGTGGCGGAAAGAGGTACAACAGGGAAACCCTGGAGGTTCGCTACCGGAGTAAATCCATTAGTGATGTACTTGACATGAGTATCGAAGATGCCTGTGATTTCTTTGAGAACATGCCGGTAATTTACCGGAAGATCAAAACGCTAAAAGATGTGGGCTTAGGTTATATCACTTTAGGACAGTCCTCTACAACACTTTCTGGTGGTGAGGCTCAGCGGGTTAAGCTGGCTACTGAATTATCTAAGAAAGATACGGGCAGAACATTTTATATTTTGGATGAACCCACAACTGGCCTGCATTTTGAGGATATAAATGTTTTATTGGGTGTGCTGAACGAGCTGGTAGAGAAAGGGAATACCGTATTGGTGATTGAGCACAACCTTGATGTCGTAAAAGTAGCAGATTGGGTAATCGATTTAGGTGAAGAAGGTGGCGCAGGTGGCGGTAGAATCATATTTGAAGGAACTCCTGAAGGATTGGTACAAAACCCAATAAGTTTAACCGGTAAATTTTTGAAGAAAGAAATGGGCTTATAAATTTAAAGTTATGTCAGTCTTCCTGAATACTTTTCTGCCCGATACAGATCCATTGAGTAAATTACAGGTGGTAGATCGGGGATTAAATAAACAAAGTGCAGAAGCATCTGCTTCTCCTTATAAGTTAATAGAAGAAGAAGATATCAGGGGGTTGCTGAAGCCTAGAATGCCCTTCTCACATAAAGGAACGTATGGTCATGCGCTAATCATTGCCGGAGAAATCCGGACAATGGGAGCGGCCATGTTGTCTGCAAAAGGCTGCCTCTATGGCGGCGCAGGTCTGATAACACTTTCCATTCCGGAAAGTGGGTTAACCGCGTTAAATTCCGCCTTGCCAGAGGTGATGTTTCTGGAAAGAAAGCAGCTCATTAAGACGAAATCTTTAAAGAAGTATAATGCTGTTGCCATAGGTCCCGGAATTGGAAAGCTGCTGGACGGTATGGCGGTGCTGGAGGGCTTGTTTGCATTGAAGCGACCAATCATTGCCGATGCCGATGCGCTGGGCCTTTTGGCGGAACATCAGGACTTGTTGTATCATTTACCGAAGGATTCGATCCTTACACCTCATGTAAAAGAGTTTGACAACCTGTTTGGGAAGCATAAAAACTGGTGGGAACGCCTACAGACAGCCCGAATTGAGGCTAAGAAGTTAGGTGCAGTGATTGTCCTGAAAAATCAATTTACTTTCATTATTGATCAGCAGGGAGATGTGATGATCAACCAAACCGGTAATCCTGCTATGGCGCAGGGGGGGATGGGAGATGTCCTGACAGGTTTAACTGCTGCTTATGTTGCCCAGGGGTATAGTGTTAAGGCTGCTGCAATTCTGGCTTGTTTCTTCCACGGAAAAGCAGGAGATGAGCTGGCTGAAGACCATATTAATGTCACCGCATCGCAGGTGGCGCAACAGGTTCCAAAAGCAGTGAAAAGATTTACAGATTTTAAACCGGAAGATTAGATAGATACTCCGCCCATAACGATCATCTGATCCATCGTCGGGCTTGCTACTCCACCACGTTTTTCCAAAGTCACGGCGAAAGCCTGTGCTGATCCGATTTCTTTCATTTTAAGCAGAATGTGTGTAGTATCTGCTTTAACATCAAATACGCCAAGATCTACCGGTTTTCCGTTTACCAAAGCCCAAAGCTGGTACTGGTGTGCCTGGTCGTTTTGAGGAAGCCCCATTTTGGAATTGTCTACCATAACATGGCGTCCTGAAGTATGCCAGTAGACCATCATTTTAGCTTGAGGAGCCATTTTTGTGCCGGCAAGTTTAACCACCTTCCAATCGGGATCATTTGGCATGTCGGCAATGGTCTTTAATTCCTGATTGGTTTCTTTCATATAATTCACCGTATTGGCGAATTTCTGTTTGTCCTGATTGAGGGCAATGATTTGATCTTTGGCAGTACCGAGTTCTGTATGTGCAGAGTAAAGTGCAACTCCAGCTACGATAAGGAGGCAGGCGCAGGCGATCAATGCAATCCGAAGTGTTTTTAGTTTTGATTCATAACCTTCAGGATATAGAGGAAGGATTTTAGTTTCCTGTGGATCCGATGGAGTTATATTTTCAGGAATTTCAGTTGTGACCACTGGTGCCACTCCGATTTTCTCTAATATTTTATTTTCCAATCCTAGTGAGGGTTGAACCGAATGTTGAATTGCATATTCTTCCATAGCAAGCTCAATTGCAGAAATCTCCTGTTTTACCTCAGGGTATTTTGCTGCCATTGCTTCCACTTCATATTGCTCCTGCTCGTTTAACTCGCCAAGAACATAAAGCTCAAGTATGCCTGATTCGATATATGCTTTTCCCTCTTCCACCTTAATTAAAATTCTTTCTTAATTCCATAATTGCCATCCGGATCCGGGTTTTCACCGTACCCAATGGTAAATCCAATTCTTCCGCCGCTTCCACATGGGTATATCCCTTAAAATACACCATATCTAATACCAGATTAAATTCTGGTTTAAGTGACGTAACCATGTCTTTTAAACCAATTGCATCGGCATTGAAAGTGACCTCTTTTTGAGTGTCAATGAAATCTACGTTATTTTCTATGTCCTGGTTTTTATTAGCGTTTTTAAAATCCTTGGAACGGAGTTTATCAATGGCTAAATTTCTACAAATATTCATCATCCAGGTAAATAGACGCCCTTTACCGGGATCATAACTATCTGCAGATTTCCAGATTTTTATGAAAGTTTCCTGTAATACATCCTCCGCAACCTCGGCCTGGAGGATAATTCTTGAAATGACACCGAACAACGCTCCCGAATACATATCGTACAATGCTTTAATAGCAACTGTTTCCTGGCTTTTGAGGGCCCGAACGAGTTCTTCTTCGGAGAGGGATATTTTCTTTGTTGCGGTCAAGTTCAGCTAATATACAGAAAGAAAAACAGGAAAAAATAAAATTTGTTTGGTATTCTGAAAATTATAAATCAAACAGGTGTTTTTCGGCATGGTAAGAAGAACGTACCAGCGGGCCACTCTCTACGTATTTAAAGCCTTTTGCCATTCCCACTTCTTTGTATTTTGCAAATTGATCAGGATGAATCCAGTCCAATACCGGATGGTGATTACGGGTGGGTTGTAAATACTGACCTAAAGTAAGGATGTGAACACCATTAGCAACAAGATCGTCCATGGCTTCGTATACATCTTCTTCAGTTTCTCCTAATCCAAGCATGATGCCTGTTTTTGTTCTTAAACCAAAATCAGAAATGCGTTTAAGACATTCTAAACTTCTGTCGTATTTTGCCTGAATGCGGACCTGTTTGGTTAAACGTCTTACTGTTTCAATGTTGTGTGACATCACCTCTGGTCTTTCTTCCAATACACGGTATAGGTTGTCCCAGATCCCTCTGAAGTCAGGAATCAGGGTTTCCAGTGTTGTCTCAGGACTTTCTCTTCTGATTGCCTGTAATGTTTCGGCCCAGATGATGGATCCGCCATCTTTCAGGTCGTCTCTATCTACAGAAGTGATTACACAATGTTTTACCTGCATTAATTTCACAGAATTAGCTACACGGTTAGGTTCATCGGTATCTACTGCCAATGGTCTGCCTGTTGCTACTGCGCAGAAAGAGCAGGAGCGGGTACAGATATTTCCAAGAATCATAAAGGTAGCGGTACCTGCGCCCCAGCATTCACCCATATTAGGGCAATTGCCACTTTCGCAAATGGTGTGCAGCTTATGTGTGTCTACAAGACTACGTACTTGTGCATATTCTTTACCTACAGGAAGCTTAACTCTAAGCCAATCTGGTTTACGTTGTACTGGGTTTGCGGAAACAACCGGAAGTGCGATCATAGTGCAAAGTTAAGCAATAGGTTTGAATAGTTATAAAAATGAAGTGTTTGCCGGATGTAATGTTCTCTGTTTTGGGTGATATTCAGATGTGTTTTATTAAAATTCAGCGTCAATTGACTGGTGTGTCATTGTTAACAGGTCTGTTAGACCAATCAAGGATCTATCAACCCCCCTATTGAAGATCAATTCATGATCAATTTTACCAAACCGCAAATCAGTAGGATTTAAAGGGAATGCCGAAACACCGGATAAGGAAGGGCTTTATTTGTTATAGACCAGGGGAGGTGGAAAAGCTGAATTGAATTGCCTCCTTTGAAAAATTATGTTAATCTTGTAGTCTAAAATATAAACGATGGCAACTTCAAAAATAACCTATAATGGTGGTCTAAGAACCACATCCGTTCATGAACGTTCAGGAAATGAAATCATTACTGATGCACCTATAGATAATAAAGGGCAGGGAGCTGCTTTCTCACCGACAGATTTGCTGGCTACCTCGCTGGGAAACTGTATGTTGACTATTGTTGGAATTGCAGCAAATGAACATGGATTTAACATCGATGGTGCGACCTGCGAGATTACGAAGATCATGGCTGAAAATCCAAGAAGGGTTTCGGAAATTGTGGTCAACTTCCAATTCCCTGCAAATGATTATTCTGATAAGGATAAAAAGATCATTGAAAGATCGGCCAATACCTGTCCGGTAGCTTTCAGCTTACATCCTGATCTTAAGAAAACAGTTTCTTTTAATTATTAATCACTTCGGCAACTTCCTCTGCGGAAATGTCACTATGTGAAGCATCAAGAACGCATTCCCCGTCTTTAATCAATAAGATTTGCGGGGATTCATGGTGAACCTGAAAAGTCTCAGCTATTTGTGCGGAAATCGCACGATAGCTGATTAAATCTAAAAAGTATAAGGAAGTATCCGTAGGGATGGCTTCCCAGTCCATTTCAAAGCGTCTTTTTGCCATCATGCTCACCGAACAACGGGTGCTGTGTTTAAAAATTAAGCTATACCCGGTCTCTTTTTGTATGTCACTGATTTGTGCCAAATCAGTTATAAATTTCCACTGCATCAATATTCTCCTAAAATGTATGTTTGTTGCTTACCTTCTTCTCCTGCTTTCCGGATAAGAGCCGTATGCCGGGCAAAGCCGGTTTGAGCAGGCTTCCAGAAGCGCTATGGTTAAGAATACGCCAAGCAATAATATGGCTACTTTTTTCATGAGGTTAATTTTTATAAAAATTCTCCACTAATTTACAGATTTTAATATGAAGAAACAAGGTGTTGCTAAATTGTAGCTACCAGCTCTGCCATTTTTAGTGCTGTAATCGCCGCCTCGTCGCCCTTATTGCCATGTTTACCGCCTGCGCGATCAATTGCCTGTTGTTGGTCATTTGTAGTCAGCACGCCGAAGATTACGGGTTTGCTATATTTTATGCTGACCTGTGTGATGCCCTGAGCGACAGCATCGCAGATAAAGTCAAAATGTCTGGTCTCTCCCTGAATCACACATCCCAGGCAGATAACTGCATCAAGATCTTTGTGCTTTTGCAGCAAAATATCCGCAGCTGAAGTTAGTTCGAAGGTACCCGGTACTGCAATAGAAACGATGTTTTCTGCCAATACGCCATTGTTCATCAGGGTTTGTAAAGCGCCATTGTACAGGCTTCCGGTGATTTCTGCATTCCATTCTGCAACGGCGATCGCGATTTTAAAAGCACTTCCGTTGGGAATCGTCGTATGAGAAAAGTCAGATAGGTTTTTAAGTTGTGTTGCCATTTTGCAAATATAAGTAAAGGGTACAAAAAAAGGCTAGCCGTAATGGCTAACCTTTGTCATAATATTTTTTGCTCAATTATTTTATCTGAGCTGAAGCGCGGGCGATGAATTCATCTGCCATTGCTGCTTCCTGGCTTTCAGGGTATTGAGTTTTGATTTTCGTGTAAGCATCTTCTGCAGATTTGAAATCTTTAAGATGTTCATAAACTAATCCTAGTTTTTTGAGGAACAAAGGAGAAGTGAATTTGTTGCTGGCTTTATCGGCAGCTTTCTTGTAATAAGTTGCAGCTTGTTTAAAGTCTTTCAACTCACTGTAAGCATCACCTAATAGACCTAATGCCAATGGATCTGCAACAGGACTTCCTGTTTCTGAGTATTTACCTAAAGCTTCAGTTGCTTTTTTGTATTCACCTTTACGCAAATAGATACCACCTAGATAAAGGTTGGCTAGGTTTGCTGATTTGGTATTGTCGTACTCTTCCGCAATTTTCTCTAAACCTGGATAACCCGAAGCGCCATTGATTGCTTTATTGGCAAGGGAATCGACTCCAACATACTGTTCTGATTTGTACATTTTTGCAGAAGCTTCTAAAGCTCTGTTTTTTAAATATACGTTTTGATACCAAAGGTAAACTCCAATCAATAACACTACAGCGCCTGCAATGAACAAAAGGCTTTTTGAGTTTTCTTCTAAAAAGGAACCCTTCTTTACCGGGTGACTTACTTCTTTTTCTGTTGTAGACATTTTATTTAAAAAAATTAAGGATTGCAAAAATACATTTTTACATCAAAGTATCAACCCCTTTTTGCGGATTTATTAAACTTTATTAAAGGGTAGTTCCAAACAGAACTGCCTGATGTTTAATATTCTAGTAGAGAGCCATTAAAATAACTGAAATATTACGGAATAAGAGAAGAGAAATAAAAGGTAACTTTGCGGCATAATAATATGTGGTTAAAAAACATTACACTCCTCAACTTTAAGAACTATGCAGATGCCAGTCTCAGTTTTTCAAAAACTGTGAACGCATTTGTGGGTAATAACGGTGCTGGCAAAACAAATTTACTGGATGCGATACATTACCTCTGTTTATGTAAAGGATACTTTAATCCGATAGACAGCCAGCAGATTAAGACTTCCGAAGATCTGTTTATGATCCAGGGGGATTTCGAGCGCGAGCAGAAAAATGAGAAGATCACCTGTGGTGTAAAAAGAAACCAAAAGAAACAATTTAAGCGGAATAAGAAAGAGTATGATAAGCTGGCCAGTCATATTGGTTTGTTCCCTTTGGTCATGATCTCTCCTTATGATACCAATATCATTATGGATGGGAGTGAAGAGCGTCGTCGTTTTATGGACAATGTGATTTCGCAAACTGATGCACATTACCTGGATGAACTCATTTTATACAACAGACATCTCTTAAACAGAAATGCGCTGTTGAAGCAGATTGCAGTAACCAGAAGTTACGACCCTACTTTACTGGAAATTTACAATGAGCAGCTTGTGCAATCCGGCAATAAAATCTTTGCCAAACGCGAACAGTTTATGAAGGATTTTATTCCTTTGTTTGATAAGTACTACCAGTTTTTGACGGAAGATAAAGAAGAGGTTAGTTTGTTTTACCAGTCGCAGTTAAGCGAAACCCCTTTTCTTAAATTGCTTGGACAATCCATTGAAAAAGATAAGATTCTGGAAAGAACTACTACCGGAATTCATAAAGATGAGCTGATCTTTACGATTACAGGAATGGCTTTGAAGAAGTTCGGCTCTCAAGGGCAACAAAAATCTTTTTTAATTGCATTAAAGCTTGCGCAATATGCTTATCTTCAGAGATTTAAAGGATTCAAGCCTTTGCTGCTGCTGGACGATATTTTTGATAAACTGGACGATAGCAGGATGCATAAATTGATGGAAATGGTGTCCCATCAGGATTTTGGACAGATTTTTATTACCGATACAGGAAGAGAAAGGGTGATGGCGGTATTTAATAAAATAGATGTAGCAGTCACCTTGTTTGAAGTAAATAATGGAGCAGTAAATCATGCGTAAACCTAATGACATCACCTTAAAAGAAGGTATCGGAAAAATGCTCAATGTATATAAGCTCAAAGGCAAGTTCGATGAGACCACCATTATTGCACTTTGGCCGGAGCTGATGGGTGTGGCTATCGGGAACCGTACGACACAGATTTACATCAGTCAAAAGAAATTGTTTGTGAGGATAGAGTCTTCGGTGATTAAGAATGAGCTGATGATGGTCAGAACCGGGATCATAGAAAAATTAAATGAACGCGCCGGTTCTGAAGTAATCATAGAAATCGTATTTCTTTAGGATTTTAGCTTCGGCCACCGAAAATCCGGCTAATCAGCCAGATGACCAAAGCCAATACCAATACTACAACGATAACTCCGGTCCATACGCCGGCTTTGAATATGCCTTGAACGAGTTCGCAACTTGCAAGGGTCGTTGATAATAATGCAATAATTGCCAGAGGGAAATATCTTTTTGTCATCATAAGTTTTTGCTTTATAGACTAACAAACAAATCTCCGGATGGTTTTGATCGCCTTATTTACCATTTACCTTTAAGAGTTCAACCTCGAAAATCAGCGTGCTGTATGGTGGAATATCCTGTCCGGCACCACGCTCGCCATAAGCCAGTTGGTAAGGGATAAAGAATTTGTATTTAGAACCAGCAGGCATTAGTTGAATTCCTTCCGTCCATCCGGCAATTACCCTGTTTAAAGGAAGAGAAAGGGGCTCGTTTCTATCGTAAGAACTGTCAAATTGTTTGCCGTTTAATAAGGTGCCTTTGTAGTGCGCCAAAACAGTATCGGTAACTTTAGGTTTGATTCCGTCTCCGGCTTTAATCACGATGTACTGCAATCCGCTCGGGGTTACCTGCACACCTGGTTGTTTCTTGTTGTTTTCCAGAAAATTTTTTCCTTCGGCAATATTGACCGCAAATTTCTTTTTACTCAGTCCGTTAAAGAGGTTGCTGATCGGCAACTGCGATTGCTCTTTACTGATAAGTAAGGTCTTTCCTTCAAAAGCATCTTTCAGCCCTTTAACCAGAAGGTCGTAATTTAAAGCGCCTAAGCCATCATTTTTCATGCTGCTGGCCATGTTTGCTCCGAATGCATAACTGGCAGAATCAAGGCTGCTGTTAAAGATAACTTTCGTTGCTGCTTTTTGTGTAGTTGCTTTTTTAGGAGCAGTTGCCTTTTTTCCTTTTGTTTGCGCCATTGTGATGAGCGTACAAAAAGGGAGTAATAAGGTGATAAAAATTCTTTTCATCAGTTTCAATGGTTTTAATTTGGTTGGAAAGGTACAAAGTATCCTTAAAAAAATAAGCACCTTGTTGGGGTGCTTATTTTTTTAACGGTTACCGTTAATGTTTTATGTCGGCTGAATACTAGAAACGCTCAGCAGCAGTAAAGAAGAAATCTCCTTCAATCTGTGCATTTTCGTCAGAATCAGAACCGTGAACCGCATTTGCATCAATAGATTTTGCATATTTAGCACGGATGGTACCTTCTGCTGCATCAGCAGGGTTAGTTGCACCGATTAGTTTTCTAAAGTCTTCGATTGCATTGTCTTTTTCTAAGATCGCAGCAACGATAGGTCCTGAAGACATAAAGCTTACCAGATCAGCATAGAAAGGACGTTCTTTGTGAACTGCATAGAACTGACCAGCAGTTTCGTCAGTTAGTTTAGTATATTTTAATGCAATGATTTTAAAACCTGCTGCAGTAATGTCATTGATTATTGCACCGATGTGTCCGTTTGCAACAGCATCCGGCTTAATCATGGTAAATGTTCTGTTTGTACTCATCTTAATTTCAATTTTTTTGCAAAATTACATTTTATACTGTTAATATTAAAGCTTCAAATATAATACGCTCCATTTATCATTTAATCATTAGCTTTGCAACGAAAAATATGCTATCTGTTTCTGAAATAAAATCATTGCTGGCTACGCCGCAGAAAATTGTAATTACCACCCATCATAAACCTGATGGTGATGCGATGGGTTCATCTCTGGGCTTATATGCTTATCTGATCCAAAAGGGGCACCATGTTACGGTGATTACGCCTACGGACTATCCTTACTTTTTACATTGGCTTCCAAATAACTCGGATGTAATTATTTATACAGAGCAACAGGAGCGCTCTGCTAAATTAGTGGAAGAGGCCTCTATGATCTTTTGCCTGGATTTCAATACGCTGAGCAGGATCAATGAGCTTGGAGAATTGGTAAGGGCATCGGATGCTTATAAGATCATGATCGATCATCATCTGGATCCTGAAGATTTTGATGACTATCGTCATTGGAGTATCAGCGCCTGTGCAGCAGCTCAGCTGGTGTATGATTTTATCGTAAATGAACTGAAAGAAGGGGAATTCATGAATAAGGATATTGCGACCTGCTTATATACAGGGATCATGACCGATTCAGGATCTTTCCGTTTTCCTTCTGCCGATTCGACTGTTTACAGAATTGCAGCAGACCTGATCGATTGTGGTGCTGAACATTGGAGGATTCATCAGCTGGTATACGATAATGCTACTGAAAACCGCCTGCGTTTCCTTGGCCACTGCCTGAGTAATAAGCTGGAAATTCTTCGGGATCTCCGGACTGCGATCATTACCGTGACGAAAGAAGAGTTAAAAGCATTCAATATTCAAACGGGTGATACGGAAGGAATTGTAAATTATGCCCTGTCTGTAAATGGAATAAAACTAGCTGCATTTATTATTGAAAGAACTGATAAAGTTAAATTATCTTTGCGCTCCACCGGTGATTTTCCTGCCAATGAAATTTGCAAGAAATATTTTAACGGAGGAGGCCACAGGAACGCTGCAGGTGGGTATTCTGACCAAAATCTGGAAGATACTGTGCTGGAATTTAAGGCGTTATTAAGTGATTATAAAACGCAGTTATTACAGTAAAAGACATTGTCTTTTTATTGGCAAATAAACAGGAAATAAAAAACGGCGAAGCCCTCTTGAGTACCGCTGAAAGAAAAATAAACATAAAACGAAAAACGGCGAAGCCCTCTTGAGTACCGCTGAAAGAAAAATAAACATAAAACGAAAAAAAATAATTTAAAAACCACATGAAGAAAGGTATAGTAATTCTTTTCGCAGCCACACTTGGATTAGCTGCTTGTAACCAATACAAAAAAGGCCCGGGAGGCCTTATGTACACCATCCATAAAGATGGCGGTAAAGATAAAATCAAAGAAGGTGATATCGTTAAATTGAACTTTATTCAGAAAACTGAAAAAGATTCAGTAACTGTTAATACCTGGGATATGGATGCACCTCAAGTGTTCCCTGTTCAGAAAAAAGTATATGCAGGCGATATGAATGATGTGTTGACTTTATTTGGAGAAGGTGATAGTGCAACATTCAAATTAGACTTAGATACTGTTGCTAAATATTCAGGACAACCAAAACCAGCAAATACAAAAGATAAATATCTTGTATTTACAATTAAAGTAGAAAAAGTATTGCAAAAAGGTAAAGGTGAGGCTGACTCTACTTTCCAGAAAAAAGCAAGAGATTTCTTTGAAAAAGACTACAAAGCAAACATCGAAAGATTGAAAGGTGCTGAAGCAGGAAAAATCAAAAAATATATCGCTGATAACAACCTTAAAACAGTAACTACAGCATCAGGTTTACAATATGTAATCAGCAAACCAGGTAACGCAGAAAAACCTGTTTTAGGTGATACCATGATGGTAAACTATACTGGTAAATTAACGACTAAAAAATCTAATGGTAAAGACAATGTGTTTGATACCAGTGATGAGAAAATCGCTAAGGAATCAGGTAAACACAATCCTATGGCTACTTATGGTCCTCGTCCGATCACTTTAGGTCGTGCAATCCCAGGATTTGATGAAGGCTTAAAATTAATTGGTAAAGGTGGAAAAATGACGTTGATCATTCCTTCAAACCTTGCTTATGGTGAAGGTGGTATGCAACAAGGCGGTATCAGTCCTTTCTCTCCATTGGTATTTGAAGTTGAATTATCTGACATCAAAAAACCTAAAGCTGCTCCGGCAGGTGTAGCAGGTGCTACTATTGCACCGGTAACCACAGCTCCGGCAACTGCACCAGCAGCAGCAGGGCATGAAGGTCACAAACACTAATAAAATAAAAAGGAACATCGTGGTCTGAAAGCATGACCGGGTGTTGCCCATAAAATACAAACCCTGTCCGGATATTCCGGACAGGGTTTTTTTATTAACTTTGTCTATGCTTTTTACGGATACCCATACCCACCTATATTACGAGACAGACCCTGAAAAACTGGACCTATTGATGCAACGTTGCTTCGATAACAAAGTAGAACGTTTGTTCTTACCCAATGTTGATATTGCTTCGATCGCAAAGATTGATGACCTGGTTAAAAAATACCCTGGTCATTGTTTTGCCATGGCAGGTTTACATCCCTGCGATGTAAAAGAAGATTATGAGTTGGTACTGGACGAGATTTGTGAAAGTATTGCAGACCGGGAGATCTATGCCATTGGTGAAATCGGCATTGACCTTCATTGGGATAAAACCACTTTGGAGATTCAACAGATTGCCTTTACTGAGCAGATTAACTGGGCAAAGGACCTTAATTTACCCATCGTTATTCATTGTCGTGAGGCCTTTGACGAGATCTTTGAGATCCTGGAAAAAGAGAAAGACGATAAGTTAAGAGGGATTTTGCATTGCTTTACGGGTAATCTGGAACAAGCCAGAAAAGCCATAGACCTTGGTTTTTATTTGGGAATTGGTGGCGTGGTGACCTATAAAAAAGCAGGCCTTGATGAAGTGTTGAAAGAGATTCCCCTGGCAAACCTGGTTTTAGAGACGGATTCTCCTTACCTGGCTCCGGTTCCCTTCCGCGGGAAACCAAATGAAAGCAGTTATCTTGTTCATATTGCCGAGAAATTAGCAGATATTTACCAGACCAATATAGAGGAAATCGCTGAAGTAACCACAGCAAATTCCAGGAGCATCTTTAACATTTAATCAATGACCAAAATACTGATCATCTACACCGGTGGAACCATAGGGATGGTAAATGACCCTAAAACCGGTGTCCTTATACCTTTTAACTTTGAACAGATTCAACAAAATGTACCCGAACTGGCCCGCTTAAATTATGACCTTTCGGTGTATTCTTTTGATCCCATTCTTGACTCCTCTAACATGGATCCCCTGATTTGGGAGCAGCTGGCGAAGCTGATTCAGGATAAATATGAAGAGTTTGATGGATTTGTGGTGCTGCATGGTTCAGATACCATGTCCTTTACCGCATCTGCATTGAGCTTTATGTTAGAAAATCTCTCTAAACCTGTCATCCTTACCGGATCTCAATTGCCAATAGGGGAGATCAGAACAGATGCAAAAGAGAACCTGATTACGGCACTGGAAATAGCGGCCATGAAAAAACAGGGAAAGGCAATGGTTCCAGAGGTATGTATTTACTTTGACTACCAGTTGTTTCGCGGTAACAGGTCCATTAAATACAATTCGGAGAAATTTGAAGCCTTCCGTTCCCCAAATTATCCGATTCTTGCAGAAGCAGGCGTACACCTGTCGTTTTTTAAGAATTACATTGCAAAACAACCTACTGAAGCGCTTAAGGTACATACCAGCTTCAATTCAAATATTGGTGTATTAAAACTTTATCCTGGAATTTCATCACAGGCCGTTCATGCGATTACCAAATCAGGTGTAGATGCCATTGTGCTGGAAACATTTGGTTCCGGAAATACGACGACTGCCGAATGGTTCATTTCCAGTTTGCAGGATGCCGTTAACAGTGGTAAGCTGATTATCGATATTACACAATGCAAAAGAGGTTCTGTGGAATTGGGTAAGTATGAAACGAGTAAGAAACTTCAGCAAATGGGGGTCATTAGTGGTTATGATACTACTTTTGAAGCAACGATCACTAAACTGATGTACCTGATGGGGCAGGGCTTGCCAAATGAAGAAGTTGCAATTTTAATGGAACAATCTTTAAGAGGCGAGCTGACGGCCAGCTAATATGGAAATCGATAAGGATTTACTGGTTGCAATACCCGCCGGGGAAATTGTATTGAGGGACGATCGGATCAAAAAGGAATGGGCGGTGAAAATTGACTCTTTCCTGATTGCCAGATATCCGGTAACTCAAGACCTGTATTCCTCTATTACAAAAGAATCTCCATCTTTCTTTCATGGAGATAAAAATCCTGTGGAACAGGTCACCTGGAAAGATGCCATTACTTTCTGTAACCTGCTTTCCCGAAAATCAGGCCTCAATGAATGTTACCTCATTGGCGATGATATTCTCTTTGATTTCAAAGCTAATGGATACCGGCTTCCGCTGGAGGCCGAATGGGAGTATGCCTGTAAAGCAGGAAGGTTGGAAGCCAGGTATGGTGATCTTGACGAAATTGCCTGGTATAAGGCGAATTCCCAGAACAGCAGCCATGAAGTTGGTACAAAGGTTCCGAATGCCTGGGGTTTGTATGATATGCTTGGAAATGTCTGGGAATGGTGCTCGGATATCTATGACGAAGAAGTTTACGGTTCTTACCGCATCTTTCGCGGAGGGGGCTGGTGCGATGAAGCGAGAGGGTGTCTGGCCACAAACCGCAGGCGCAGCCATCCAACCTCGTTTAAAATTGATGACCTTGGTTTCCGGCTCGCCAGATCTTTATGATCCGTTCCTTCCCTATAGTTATGTCATTAATAAGGGAATATTTGCGGTACTTCAATTATAACCTTAATTTTGTATTTCAATAGCATATAGACAGGAATGAAGATAGAACAGATATATACGGGTTGTTTAGCAGAGGCGGCTTATTACATAGAGAGTAACGGCGAAGCAGCAATCATTGATCCTTTGCGTGAGGTTGCACCTTACCTGAAACGTGCGCAAAAAGACAATGCAACGATAAAGTATATTTTTGAAACTCATTTTCATGCGGATTTTGTGTCCGGACATGTGGACCTTGCCGAAAAATCAGGAGCTGAGATTGTCTACGGACCGACCGCTCAGACGAGCTTCAAGTCGCTGATTGCAAAAGATGGAGAACAATTCAAGATCGGCGCACTGACCATTACCACTTTACATACACCAGGCCATACGCCGGAGTCCACTACTTATCTGTTAACAGATGAGGAGGGTAAAGCATATTGTATTTTTACAGGTGATACCTTGTTTATCGGGGATGTTGGTCGCCCTGATCTGGCTCAGAAAGGAGAACTGACGATGGAAGACATGGCTGCTACTTTATATGACTCCTTACAAAATAGGATTTTGACCCTTCCGGATGATATCCTTGTTTATCCTGCCCATGGGGCGGGTTCTGCCTGTGGTAAAAATATGAGTAAGGAGACTTTCGATACACTGGGACACCAGAAAGAAGTGAACTATGCATTGAAAGCGGAAACAAAAGAACAGTTTATAAAAGAAGTAACGGAAGGTATTTTACCTCCACCACAATATTTTGCTAAAAATGCAGCCATGAACAAACATGGTTATGAGAGTTTTGACGAAGTTTATGAAAAAGGCCTGACGCCTTTATCTCCTGATGAATTTGAAGCCATGGCCAACCTGAGCGGAGCTGTGATTCTTGATACCAGAGATCCGCAGGTTTTTGCTAAAGGTTTTATTCCTTCTTCGGTAAATATTGGACTTAACGGACAGTTTGCCCCATGGGTAGGCGCTTTGATCACCGATTTAAAGCAACCTTTATTGTTGGTTTGCGATGCGGGAAAAGAGGAAGAAACGATTACACGTCTGGCAAGAGTTGGTTACGACAATACCATAGGTTTCTTATCTGATGGAATTGTATTGTGGCAATCTGCTGGTAAAGACCTGGATACCATCAGCTCTATTTCTGCATCAGAATTTGAGCAGGTATTGAATAATAATGAAAACATTAATGCGCTTGATGTCAGGAAACCTGGAGAATATGAAGCGGAGCACCTGGAACAGACTTTAACGCGTCCCCTGGATTATATCAACGAATGGACGAATGAAATTGACCATAAGGAGACTTATTATATTCATTGTGCAGGAGGCTACCGGTCTATGATTGCAGCTTCGATTCTAAAAGCACGTGGAGTAGAAAATGTGATTGATGTTGCGGGTGGTTATGGAGCGATTAAATCTACGGGTTTAAAACGCACAGACTTTGCCTGTCCCTCAAAAGCAATGAAGGCTTAACCACAAAAACATAAGAAATTGATGAAAGACTACGATGTACTGATTATCGGTGCCGGCCCTATAGGTATGGCTTGTGCTATTGAAGCGAAAAAGGCCGGGCTGAGTTATGTCATCGTGGAGAAGGGAGCCCTGGTTAACAGTTTGTACAACTATCCGGTTTTTATGACCTTTTTCTCAACTTCCCAGCGTCTGGAGATCGGTGATGTTCCTTTTGTAAGCATCAATCCGAAACCTAACCGCAATGAAGCCGTGGAGTATTACAGGAGAGTAGCTGAAAAGTTCTCTTTAAATATCCATTTGTTTGAAAGGGTAGAGAAAGTAAGGAAAGAGACGGATGGACTGTTTGAAGTAGGAACTTCCAAAACAACTTATAAAGCAAAGCAGGTTATCATTGCTACAGGATTCTATGATATCCCTTTGCTGATGGGGATTCCGGGCGAAACGCTGCCTAAAGTTACCCACTATTACAAAGATCCGCATTTGTATGCTTTTCAGAATGTGGTGGTGATCGGCGCAAATAATTCTGCCATAGATGCCGCACTGGAAACTTACCGGAAGGGGGCAAAGGTAACCCTGGTCATTCGTCGCGGAGAGATCGGTTCTTATGTGAAGTATTGGGTAAGGCCAGATATCGAAAACAGGATTAAAGAAGGAGAGATCACCGCTCATTTTAATTCAGAAGTACTGTCTGTTACGCCGGATCAGGTCGTAATTAAAACTCCGGAAGGAGAGCAGGTCATTGAGAATGATTTTGTAATCGCCATGACTGGCTATCAGCCTGATTTTGGCATGCTGAAAAAGTTGGGCGTGGAGATGGGAGATGGCAGTCAGCCTTTCTATGATCCGGAAACCATGGAAAGCAATCTGCCAGGCTTATACCTGGCAGGAGTGGTCTGTGGTGGGATGGATACCCACAAATGGTTTATTGAAAACAGCAGGGTGCATGCGGAGCAAATCTTTGCCCATATAGCTGCTCAGTCCTAGTTAATCTTCAATACGGTGTGTGTGAAGCTATCTATAGCCTTCTCTACTGCCGGAATATCTTTGGATGTAATGTGGGAACCCAATACATGGCTTGCTCCGTTAGGGATCGCCGTTTTAACTTTTAAATCTTTTGGTGTACCCAGCTCATCAAACATGCTCAGTTCCGCAGATACTTTTACTGTCTGATCTTGTTCCTGTTCGTTTTTATAATAATAAAGCAGTAGAACAGGTTGTTTCACTTTTTCAAAAGTCTGTTTATTCATACTGGTTTCTACCAGTTCCTGAAGTTGTACGGTAGATTCCAGACGGTAACGGGTGTACCAGTATTTTTCATAAGTGGCAGACTCTCCCTCGATTACCCTTTCTTTACCTCCAAGTGCTAAGCGGGCGATCTGTAATCCCCAGGGTGCATTGAGCATAAAAGCCATTTTATCATTGATCTCAATATTTGGAGAAATGAGAATCAGGCTGTTGATCTGATCCGGATAGGTTGCAGCCAGCTTTAAAGCCAGTGTTCCTCCGGTAGAGGTGCCGACAAGAATAATTTTCTTTCCTAATTTCTTTCCAATTTCCATGGCTTGTTTGGCGCTTTCCCAGAGGCGGTCGGCGGTGAAATACTCCATCGCAGCAGTGGTATCCACGCCATGGTCTGCAAGACGGGCGAGGTATAGGTTGGCTTTAATTTCTTTTGCTAAATGAAGGTGCACAGGATTTCCCTCTTCTTTGGATGCAGAATAACCGTGTAAATAGACTACTGCATATTCCGATTGGCTTTTTAAAGCGGAGTCTGCCCAGACAATTTCGGCCTCGTTACCCGGTTTTACTTTATGCTGGGATTCGATCTTTTTTACATAGTCTTCCAGCTGATTGAGGTCCGGAACAGGGGGAATCTCTGTATTATATTCCGGATGCTTAGGCTTGGGGCCCATGAAATATACCACGGTAGCCACCAAAATAACGGCGATAAGTACTTTAAATGTTATTTTCACTTTAAACTTTTTACTAAAAGTACGCTTTTAAAGATATTTAATTTATGTTTGCACACATATTTTTTTACCTGAATGCCAGGAATAAATCAGATAAAACTCCCCATAGCCGCCGACATAGCTGCCTTCGAAGAAAAATTCAAGGCCTCGATGCATAGTGACGCACCATTGCTCGATCGGATTACCCATTATATTGTTAAAAGAAAGGGTAAGCAGATTCGCCCGATGTTCGTCTTCTTTGCTGCAAAACTTTGTGGCGGAATCATTGAATCCACTCACAGAGGTGCTGCATTAGTAGAGCTTTTACATACCGCAACGCTGGTTCATGATGATGTAGTAGATAATGCCTACGAAAGAAGAGGTTTCTTTTCCATCAATGCTTTATGGAAAAATAAGATTGCTGTTCTGGTAGGTGACTATTTATTGGCCAAGGGCTTATTGCTTTCTGTGAATAACGGAGAATTCCGATTGCTGCAAATCGTTTCTGAAGCGGTGAAGCAAATGAGTGAAGGGGAATTATTGCAAATTGAGAAAGTACGGAAAATGGACATCAGCGAAGAACTTTACTTCGATGTGATCCGTCAGAAGACTGCTTCCTTAATTGCTTCCTGCTGTGCCTGTGGTGCTGCCTCAGCCGGTGCGGATGAAGAGACGATAGAAAAAATGAGACTGTTCGGTGAAAAGGTGGGCATCGCCTTCCAGATCAAAGACGATACTTTTGATTTCGGAACTGACGATGTTGGAAAACCTTTAGGAATCGATATTAAAGAAAAGAAAGTGACCCTTCCTTTGATTTATGCTCTAAACCGATCAGAAAAAGCAGAGAAAAAGAGAATTATCAATCTGGTGAAAAACCATCAGGATGAGCCTGCAAAAATACAGGAGATCATTGATTTTGTGAATGCCAAAGAAGGGGTTCGCTATGCCAATGAGAAAATGGTACAATATCAGCAGGAAGCTTTCGAAATCCTTCACAGCTTTGAACCTGGGGAGGCAAGAACAGGTCTGGAGCAATTGGTTCGTTATACGACGGAACGTAAGAAATAGTCTTTCGCAATAGATTTGTTGCAGAACAAAAAAGAAAGAACGTAGGACATCGCAGTCAAAATTCTTATTTTCATCAAAAAAACATCTTTATGAAAGCTTTCTTTAGTTTGCTCATTTGTGGTATGGCCCTTTCCGCGCAGTCGCAAGACAATTTCACTCCCGTTTTTGAGAAAATCAGCAAAGAGGTACAGGCCAATTCCAACGCTTATGGAAATTTGAAGTTTGCTACGGAAAGCATCGGGCATCGCCTGACGGGTTCCGCCAACGGAGCTAAGGCCGAAGAATATGCTTTCAATCTTTTAAAATCTTATGGTTATGACGTAAAATATCAGCCTTTCGAAGTAGAAAGCTGGAGCCGTCTGACCAATGAAACTAAAATAGGGGATGCTGAAAATGAATTGAAAAAAATCAGTTCTGTGACTTTAGCACATTCACCGGTTAAGGCAACGGTTGTTGGGGAAATGGTAGACCTGGGAAATGGACTGGAAGAAGATTATCAGAAAGATGCGGGTAAGGTAAAAGGAAAGATAGCTTTGGTTTATCTGGGGGTTTTACCCGGATCTCCTGCAAATACGCCCTCATTACACCGTTCAGAGAAGGCCGCAATTGCGACTAAATACGGAGCAAGTGGAATCATCATCATCAATGGGGTTAAAGGTGGTGTATTGCTTACGGGGACCGCTTCTGTAACCGGAAAACTGATCCCTATTCCTGCTGTTTGCATCGGACTGGAAAACGGAATGCGCCTGAAAGAAGCTTTAAAAACGAAAAAACAATTCGCGAGTTTAAACATGACCAATTTTTCGGGAATGATTAAAGCCCGCAATGTCATTGCGACTATAAAAGGAAAAACACATCCGGAAGAAAAGATTGTGGTAGGCGGACATTTGGACAGCTGGGATCTGGCTACAGGTGCGATAGACAATGGAATCGGATCCTTTGCGATTATGGATATGGCACGTACTTTTAAAAAATTGAACTTAAGCACAGACCGTACTTTGGAATTCATCCTGTTTATGGGCGAAGAACAAGGCTTGTTGGGATCTAAAGCTTATGTGGATGCAGCAAAAAAAGAAAATACATTGAATCAGCTGCGGTTCATGTTAAATTATGATATGACCAATGATCCTAAAGGATTTTCTACCAGCAGAAAAGAAATGAAAACTTTATTTACCGAATGGGGCGGGCAGATCAGTAAACTCGATACAGGTTTTAAAAATGTTTTTTATTCCGGTGCAGGATTGCATAGTGACCATCAGCCATTCTTATTGCAAGGTGTGCCTACAGGTGGTGGTGCAGGAGGTAAATTACCTAACAATTCCGGGCCTTACTACCACTCTGATGGAGATGTGTTTAAACTGGTAGATGAGCAAGGCTTAAAAAATACCGTCAGGTACAGTGCCATGCTTGCTTATGCACTTGCCAATACGCCGAGCATCCCTGTTGTTAAACAAACTGAAGAAGCTTTGAAAGTCTTCCTTCAGGACAATGAACTGGAAGTTCCGTTAAGGATTGCCGGCGAATGGAGATGGTAGGAGTGCAGCGGTAATTCTTTTAAGATCTTCGCTTTTAGTGGCATTTACGTTGATAAGGTAAAATTCCTGATCCCCCCTGGCCGCGTTCCACCTCCACTGGAGCTGGTTAATGGTTTTCATGTTTCCATTGTCAAACCACCAGGAGGCGTAGATTTTATCCTTTCCTTTAACCAGGGTACCCGTATAGATTTCTGTTCCGTTGATCATTTCTTTCTTTATCAATTGAAACTCATAACCACTTCCCGTCCAGCAGATCATGGGATTGTGTTCCGGTGCGTAGAAAGAAGTAGACTTCATGTAGATCAATGCTTCTTTGTTCTCAAACTTTAATACGTTGTTTTGAAGAAAGGTTTTCTGATATCCTTTCAATGTGATGTGCTTGCCGTTACTGTGTGCTCCCTGTACATTTTCAGCTGAACGGATGGAGATAAAAATGATCACACCAAAGAACATCAGGTGTAAGACCGGATACCTCAATAAATGTGCTGTTGCCTGATCTTCCTTTTCCAGGTTTATTTTACCAAAGCGCTGTACGAAAGGACCACTGAGTGCCATCAAGGGAAGAATGACGTAAACAATCAGAGTACACATCCCAACGAGGTCATGCATTGCTGTTGCGGGCATGATCTTGAAAATGACAATCATCATGATCCTGAAAAAGTTGGAAACAATGTTAAGGAGGAACGTCAGAATCAGCACTGTCGCCAGGCTATAAAATGAAAGAGATCTTTCATTTTTCTTCTGGTGGAAACTGAGGATAAAAAGGCAGATCAGCAAAGAAATACTGAGCATATTTAATCCGGCACAGGCCTGATCAATATAGAAATCGTAACCATCAATGGTAATGATGTTTCCGGCTGCTCTGGCATGAATCCCTGTCAGGGTTATGGTCTTAGCAACTGTATCGCTTAACCATAACCGAAGGGGGAAGCTGAGCGTATCGCTAAAGAATTTAAAAAGAGGGGACAGCAACACCAGAACGAAGAAGAAGTTCAGGCTAATTTTCCCCATGAAATTTTCAAATAGCAACAACATCGTAAATACCAGTGTAAAAAACAGGGTTGATTTTGCAGGTATAAAAATGGCGAGCAAAGTAAAAAGTAAGGCAGGAATAAGAAAGCGCAAAGACCGGCTTTTACTTTCTATGCGGCATACATAAGGAATAATGGCGATTCCGATGTATAAAGTGAGGTCCCGGATCAGGTATCCTGAAAGCAACCTAAAGGAGATCAATGCATAGCACAGACACATCATGACTGGTAAAAGAGCGGTTAGCGGCTTTCTTAATCCTGCTATTTCCATAATTGGCTAAGCCTGTTAAAATGTCCGGACTGGTAACTGAAATAAATCATGACGGCTGCACACAGTATGATGAGCATCCATTCATGTGGTTCGGGAGCAGCGCCCGAAGATTGAATAGAGGCGTTTTTAAGGCTGTCCTTACTCTCTTCTATCCCAAAGCGATCATAGTCCTTCTGGCTTTCCAAAATGATCATACTGGACACAGGAGAGACGATAAAGGCCTGGTCGGCCGTGGCCAGCAAATCATCCTGAACATAGTTTTTCTCAAAATAGGTAGCTCCTACTTTTTTAAGAATGTCATTGTAAGCAAACAAACGAAGTAAATGATCAGGAGCATTCGTATTTACACTGCCTTTTATCTTTTCTACTTTCATTTCAGCATTGGGAATCATCAGGGAATTTTCCTGCTCTTCGAAACTCCTGAATTGATTTGTCTGCAACCGGCTAATGAGCAGGTCCAGATCTCCTTCATTATAGGTGAAGAGACCAAATTCCTTTAATGTTTTTAGGTAAGGGCTGCTTTGTTCGCCCAGTTGATATAAATGAAATGGCCGGGCCTTAGCAAAGAAAGTGCTTGTCTTTTTCTGAAATTTACTATTTTCCAGATCTCTAAGGTTAGGTTCATTTCCGTTACTTTTACTAATAACCAGGGCGTTTTCAGGGTCTGAGATTTCATAGAACGGAAACAGGCTAAAGTTAAGGTCGCTAAAATTCTGGTAAACTGAATTTAAATTCTCTGCAGTTACTTTGATCAGCTTTTCCTTAAAAACATATACGTTTTGCTGACTTATTTTTGGCCAGAGTTTTTTTAATTCTTGTTCCGACCAGGAGCGATTGAGGTCCAGGTAAATGGCTTTTGGTTTGAATGCTACAGAGATGGGGGCGGCTTCTTTCAACTGATAGCTGTTGCCTCCAAATGAAAAGAGCTGAGCAGATAACTCGGCCTTACCAAGGCTTAATGTCCATTTGTCTTTGTACTGGCGGTCTGTAGTGTACTTCCCGTTTTTCTGAAGCTGGAGGTCGGTATCGAGTTCCGCTGGAGGAACCGAAAAATCCAGCTGAACGCTTTCTTCCGCATTTTTTGCCGTAGGACCATCAAACCAGGTGTTTTCATAAATGAGCTGATTGCTCTCTTTTTTGAGAGGACTGCTGATGCCGATTTTAAATTTCCTGTTTTCTTCGCTGGTACATGGAAAGACGCGAACACTTACCGTATTGCCTTCCTGCCAGTGAACCACGGAAGGATCGCGGGATTCGACTCCGACAATCGTTTTGTAGGCAGAATCTGCTTTCCCTTTTGTCGTCAGTCGTGCCTTTTCCTCTATCCCGTTGATCCATAAAGAAAGTGAACTGATGACCGACCCTTCAGGGAGGTGAAAGGTATAGATGGCCTCCTGGTTCATGCTCCATGGTCTTTGGTTATTGTTGCGAATGCTTAGTGTTTTTTCTGTGTATGCCATCCTGTACTCGGGATACACTTTGATATTGCTGGTTACACTTTGTGTTTCCAGATCATCGCCAGACCAAAGCCTTTCCTCGGCGAGGTGTCTGGAGTCATAAATAGATTTGAGGATTTTAATCCGGTTTTCGTCACTCAGGTTAGGTTTACCCGACCACAGACTGGCAAACACAATCAGAGGATCGTGTTTTTTAGGTTCTGCAAAGGAAGATCTGACATCCCCCCAGAACCAATTTCTGTTTTCATTTGGAGTGGTGTATACCAGATCGGCTTTCAGGTATTTTTCCGTAATCAGCGATTTTGGAAGTTGTGCTGCAATGACTGCCCATTCCGGAAGCGGACTTTCATTTAGTGAATTGTGATTTTGAGATAAACTGACACTTTTATTCAGCCGACTCCACTCAAAGGTAAACCAGGCGGTAATGAGTAGCGGAATCAGAGCGCCGGCAGAAATGGAATATTTTAGCTCAGGGATTTTTTTAACAAATTTCACCAGAAACGAAATGGAAATGATGGCCAGAAATAGCGGAATAAAAGAATGAACAGATAACCCTAAAAGTATAGCTGCCAAGGCACTAAGGGCATAAAATGGAATCAAATAAATGGCGTAATAGATGAACAACAGGCTTGAGGCGGCCAATATGAAGGTCAGTATATGTTTAATGAACAGGCCGAATACCTCTTGTATTGTACTCAATACTATGGCCAGGCATGCGATACAGATGTATACGGAGAGCCAGGTGCTGGAATTGTTAAAAATGTTCATGACTCTGTTCAGAGAAAATGCACTGATAAACCAAAGGACAAGTATCAATGCGGTATATTCTATTTTAGCCTGACCCGCTTTTCTTTTGTACAAGAAAACGATTTTGTATAAAAAGAGCAGCGCAAAGATGGCCGAGAATCCATAGCAAAGGATAAAGAGAAAAAATGCGGCGTCCTCGCTGAGAAACCCTGAAATCACAAATATTGTTGCCGAAATAAGAATAGAGACAATTCCGCTCAGGCGGAATTTGTCTTCTAAAAGAATGGATTTTATGCTTTTCATGATTTAAGCAATAACAGGTTGATTTTTATTCCAGTTGATTTTAACAGAGAAATACATCAGACAGGCAACCGTGATAAATAAACCGATACTTCCGAAAAGGAGCGCCATGTCCTGCAATTGAATGATCACATAGATGAAACTATAAAATATGCTCAGAATAGCAGCAAATACAAATGCTGCTTTTTTGTTTCTCAAAAATGTTCCGATAAAGACGCTCACCAGGACAATGGTGGCGATGGAAGCAATCAAATAAGCGGGGGCAAAGCCAATCTGTTCTGTGAAAGACAGCAACAGGCTATAGTAGATGATCATTGCCGCGCCAATCAATACATATTGAAGCAGGTTAACCTTTATTTTATTGAGCAGTTCAATAAAGAAAAGAGAGATAAAGCTCAATAGGATGATCAGTACCGAATATTTTGCTGAGCGTGTGGTTTTCTGGTACTGATCCACAGGAAGAAGAAACTTGACACCGAAAGTCGCTTTAGCTTTATTTTGCTCGCTTAGCGCATCATTACTACCCATCCATTGCTGTGGGAAAGGTCGGTTGAAATTGGACATTTTCCAGTTACTGTTAAATTGTTTATCCGTGATTGACCTGGTTTCGGGTAGGTAGTTGCCTGTAAAGCTTGGGTTGCTCCAATTTCCTGTGACGCTCACAGAAGTGCTTTTGCCCAGGTGCAGGAAATCTAATTCTCCGCTCCCGCGAAGGTCAATGTCGTAGTTAAAACGAATGGCTGTGCTTTTACCAGTACTAAGGTTGGCCTGTACCGCGAGACTATTGTTGAACAGGTTTTCCGGGGAGAAATCAGGTTCTGCGGTATAGGCCAGGTCCTCAAGTTTTATGATTGGGTTATTTTTTAACCCTTTTAAATCACTTAATCCGGCAATCACTTTGACTTTATCCCATAAGATGAGCTCTGGATTGATGCCTGATTTTTTTAATTCCAGTTCGCTGAATCGACCTTGAATTTTCAGTTTTGTGTTATATACGACGGCATCAAAGATCCCGCGGTGCAAAATTTCAGGACTTACCTTGCTTTGAATGTTCAGGTCTTCCGGCAGGATATATATTACGGAAAGCCCGTCTTTCAAGCTCGTTTTGCCCGCTGCATCTGTCACTTTGACGAAGGTTTTGTAAGGCAGCTGCATCACAGGGCTTTCAATCAGTTGCTTACCCGACCATTTTTCTGCAATTTCTACGATCGCTTCATTCTGACGTTGTTCGCGTTCTGTGATGAGCGACTGAATCCAGGAGGAGGGGAGCAGCAGCAATACGGTAAGCATGCCAATTAAGAAAAGTTTGGCACCTACAGATTCCTGTAGCTGAGCGAAGAATGATTTTTGTGGGGGCAATTGAAATGGTTCCATAGTTTGATGTTTAAAAGTACTTTGTATTTCAAAGTAGTTGGATAAAAAAAATTAACGTTTTTGTTGTTTAATTAAATTTTCAAGGGATTGCAGGTGTTTCAGAAAAGCAGCTCTTCCTTTTTCAGAAGCTGCATAGCTGGTATTGGGTTTTCTGCCCAGAAAGGACTTATAAATGATGATATATTCTTCTTTTTCCAATGCCTTAAGGTGAGAAGCCAGGTTACCATCAGTTACCTCCAGTAATTCCTTCAGGGAATTAAAGTCGTAATTCTCATTGGCCACGAGGATGCTCATGACCTGCAGACGGATCCTGTTCTCAAAGGCTTTATCGAAATGTTCTAATGCTGATCTCACCTGTCGTATTTAAAATGCATGATAGAACCGTAAATGATGTGAAGTAGCCCGAAACCTACAGACCAGAAAATAAGGCCATATCCGGGTAGCAAAGTAGCAAATAAACCAAGAATAATTTCCAGGATACCCAGCCATTTTACATCTTCAAAAGTATAATGACTTGCGGCAACAAGTGCCAGGCCATAAAATATCAAGCTGGCAGGGGCAACAACAGCATAATGACCCCTTGCAATTAAAATCAGGATAAACAAGCCCCCGGTCAGCAAAGGAATGGCCATGTTGACCATCAGCTTTCTGCTGCTTGGGTTCCATACATTCTGATTTTTCTTCGCTGCTTTTCTGAGCGTCAATAATATCCCTGTTCCCAGGGAAAGGATCAATACGATCAGTGCAATGAAAAATAATTTCCAAAGTACCTGTTGATCAGTGATGTAATAGTCTCTGTATTGAAGACCACCATAGGGACCATATACAAGATAGTAAGCATAACCTGCACCAATCAGTGCATAAACTCCAGCCATAATTCCTGACAATCCGCTTAAGGATATGAATTTGGCAGAACGTTCCATCAGGTTCCTGATAGAATTGAGTTCGGTATAAATTTCTTTCTCTTCCATAAAAGTACTTTGTGTTGCAAAGTAAAGTATTAAAAATTGAACTTGCAATAGTGTATTGCAAATTCAATAAAAAAAAGGGGAGGATTGTATTAGGCGTTTTTCACCAGAATGCTTTCCAATACATTAGCGACATCGTCACATTTGTCTGTAGCCATTTCCAGTGTTTGAAGAATTTCTTTTTGTTTGATGAGTTCAATAGCATTGGTTTCCGACTCGAATAAGCCAGCCAGGGCATGGTTACAAAGCGAATCTGCCTTGCTTTCACCTTTGTAGATCCTCAGACAGACATCACTGATGAGTCCGGTGTTTTTAAAAGTCTTTAACTCTTTAAGTGCGATTTCCAGGTCTTTACACATTTCAATCAGCAGCTGTGCCATTTTAATCATCGGCTTGTTGAGCTCGACCACATGGTACAGGTCAATGTTGATGGCAGCAGTATGCATATGGTCGGCAATGTCATATAATGAGCTGATCAAAGAATGGATATCTTCTCTGCTGAATGGGGTGATGAGACTGGTGCTCAGCTTCAGGAAAACCCTGGTCCGGATGAGTTCGCCCACATGTTCCATGCGCTCAATTTCCTTGATGTATATTTTTCGTTTTTCTATATCGGTCGTACTCAAAGTAAGCAGGAGTGCTTCTGAGATACTGACTAGATTTCCACCACATTCCTCGAAGAGCGGCTGGAATTTTTTATCCTTAGGGCTAAAGACTTTGAAAAAGCTGTTCATATTACAGATGATATAACTCAAAAATATCGATCGTAATATTAACACAGGATGAAGTTTTTGCTATCTGATGGCTATCAGATGATGGATACTTTGATGCCCATACTCTCCAGATTTTTTATCGTTTGCGGGGAAATACCGCTATCTGTAATGATATGGTCTACTTCATCGATACCACAGATCTTGCCAAATCCTCTTTTTCCGAATTTCGTAGAATCAGCGAGGACGATTATTTTTTGTGAGGAATCGATCATTTGACGGTTGAGGTGGGCTTCAAACGCATTGGTAGTGGTTAAGCCGAACTCAAGGTCTATGCCATCGACTCCGAGAAAGAGTTTGCTGCAAAAAACATTACCCAGGATATTGTCGGAATAGGGGCCGGTTACAGAAGACGAACTTTTTCTAAGTAATCCACCCAACTGAATCACCTCAATATTGCTATGGTGAACGAGTTCCAGAGCTACATTTAATGCGGAAGTAATGACCGTAAGGTTGCCTTTGGGCCTGATACACCTGGCTAGCGCAAGCACAGTCGTACCCGATGCAATGATGATGGAGTCGTTATCTTCTACCAGATCTGCAGCGAGTGCACCAATTCTCATCTTTTCGGTAGATTGCAACTGTTCTTTTTCATTTACCGGCTTATCTACGGTGTACGGATTGTTTAATGTTGCCCCTCCATGGGTTCTGAACAAAAGATTTTTATCTTCGAGTAGTTTCAGGTCTTTTCTGATCGTTACAGAGGAAACATCCAGCTCTTTACATAAAGCCTGAACATCTACTGATCCGTCAGTCTGAATTTTATGGAGAATATATTGGTGTCTTTCTGCTATATTGATCATCGAAGGTCTTGATTGTGGTTCGGGTACCTGGTTTCAAATTAAAGATGCAACAAACTTAAGTGAAAAATAAATTATTCCATTTGTTTTTTAGTTTAACAGATCTATAATACCTCCTTAATAAGGAAACCGGGACATTTGTCCTAAATCATCAAGACATGACCATGAAAAATGCTACGTTCCTACTCTGTATCGCCGCAATCGGCTTATCTTCGTGTAAGACCATGCAACAGCCTATGACTACAACTGCTCAATTTCCTGCTTTTAGTAATGAAGGTCACCGGGGTGGGCGGGGTTTAATGCCGGAAAACACGATTCCTGCAATGCAGCATGCCATAGACATCGGGGTAACTACACTGGAAATGGATACACATATTACCAAAGATCAGGAAGTGGTTGTTACCCATGATGATTACCTGAGCCCTGCTTTCATGCTTGATCCACAGGGTTTGGAAATCCCGAAATCCGATGCCCGGAAATATGCTGTTTTTCAAATGGATTATGCCGCACTGAAACAATTCGACCTGGGGTCTAAATATTATGAAACATTTCCTCAGCAGAAAAAGATGAAAAGCTATATTCCCCGCCTGGGAGAATTGATAGAAGCTGTTCAGCAATATTTAAAGGAAACGGGTAAAAAGCAGGTTTTTTATAATATAGAAACGAAATGCAGTCCGGAAGGAGATGGCTTGCTGAATCCGGATCCCGAAACTTTTGTAAAACTGTTGATGGAGGTAATTGAGAAAAAAGGAATTCAACCATTTGTTGTCATCCAGTCTTTTGATAAGAGGACTTTGCAGGTGTTACACAAGAAATATCCAAAAGTGAAGACCTCTTATCTGGTGGCCAATAAAAAGAGCTTTGAAGAAAACATTGCTGACCTCGGCTTTAATCCATTTATCCTGAGCCCGATGTATCAGATGGTAAATGTGGAGCTTGTTAAAAAATGCCATGAACAGCAGATTAAAGTGATCCCGTGGACAGTGAATACGGCTAAGGAAATAGCAGAGCTCAAAGCTTTGAATGTGGATGGAATCATCTCCGATTATCCTGATCTACTGGTTCATTAGGTAACATATTTGTTAATGAGTTTTGTGCATAGACCTTATAGAAAGATCAGCTAAAGTCGTAGTTTAGTTCTGTATGAAAAAAGTATGCTGCTACCTGATCACAGGAACTTGCCTGATCTTTCTTTTAGCCTCTTTTAAGTTAAACGCCCAGACCGCAAAATGGGATACCACTTCCAGAGCGAAGTATTATGCAGAAAAGCTGTTGAAATTTAAATCCGATCCGATTTCGGAGCAGGACTTTGTATTTCTGGGGAACAGCATTACTGCCGGAGCCAATTGGGCAGAGTTACTGGATTTGCCCCTGGCAAAGAACAGAGGGATTTCCGGCGATATCACTTTTGGTGTGCTGGACCGCCTGTCCGAAATCATTGAGGCTAACCCCCGCAAAATATTTATACTCATCGGAATCAACGACATATCCAAAGGAATCCCTGACAGTCTTATCTTACGGAATTATAAACGGATGATTGGCCGTATTGAAAAAGGCTCAAAGTCGAAAATCTACTTTAATACCCTCTTACCGGTTAATTATGCCGGTGATAAACAACGGGAAAGGAGTGAACACATTACCTGGTTAAATCAGGAAATCAGAAAGTTGAAAAGTAAAAGAGTGACCGTTATTGATCTCTATCCTCATTTTATTGATGCGGAAAACAGGCTTAAAGAAAACCTCAGTTCTGATGGTTTACATCTGAATGCTGCGGGGTATCAGGAATGGGCAAAACTGCTTAAGGCGGGTAATTATTTAAAATAGAATCTGTTTGACTATTTATAACGTTTATCACATTAGATTATAATCAGGAATCGGGGGCTTTTTAATGGAAAATCAATTGGTAGTTTTAGCGCGCTTAATCGGGAATCTGAGCGCTGGTATGGTGGGAAGAGACCATGGTTTAAAGGGGAGTTTTTTGCAAAAGGAATTTAAGCGGATTAAGTCGGAACTGGAAAAGCTGCCTTACCAGCAACTGGAAGATACGATCGAGGTCTGTGAGTTTCATTTGTCGGAATCCTGCAGATTGGCAGATATAGTCATCCGTTTAAAGGTCTCCCTGAAAATGAAGAAAGACCTGACAGATGATGAATTTTACCAGTTGATGAAGTGTGATACCCTGCTGAAAGAATTTAATACCTTAATCAATTTCAATAAGGCGCTGATTCAGCGTAAAACAGATCTCAATCAGGAAATGGGTGCTGTGTAAATGGTCAGTTCCGTTTCTCTGTTGACATACCTGTTCTCTTTATAGGTCTCCTTACCTAATTTCCGAAGCATCCGGTAATGAGATTTTAAGGCATCCCCAAAGGTGATACACTCATTATAAGGCAGGTCAAATTCTGCTGCTGTTTGTTTAACAATCGCTCCAATAGCAGGGTAATGGATATGGCAGATTTTAGGAAAGAGATGGTGTTCTACCTGTCTGTTTAACCCTCCGCATAAAAAGGCGGCCAATTGACTCTCTACTGCAAAGTTGGCTGTTGTCTGAAGCTGATGTGCTGCCCAGGCTTCTTCGATATTGCCGGCTTCGTTAGGAAAAGGAAATTCTGTGGATTCTACCACGTGGGCAAGCTGAAATACCAGACCAAGGACTAAACCCTGTGCAAATTGCATCACCAGAAAGCCGATGATGAATTCCCACCAGCTGATGTTCATGACCAAAAGGGGAAGCACAATAAACAGGAAGTAATAAATTGCCTTGTAAAAAAAGAGGTTAAAATATTCAATTTTAGGATGGCTCAATACATGCTCGCCGATCTTTTTCTGAAAGAACTTTTTATAATCTTTTCTGAATACCCAGGAAAGCATGGCCAGGCTATATAATGCAAAAGCATAAAAATGCTGATATTGTTGTACCCTGTTGACGGTTTCAGATGTAGAGAAGCGGATCAGGCCGGGGGCAACATCAATGTCTTCATCATGTCCGGCAATATTCGTATAGGTATGGTGAACGATGTTGTGGCAAATGTTCCAGACATAAGGACTGGCACCAATCAGGTTAAATACAAAGCTGAATATTTTGTTGACCGTAGGATTGGGAGATAGCGCTTTGTGAATGGCATCATGGCAAACATTGAAGCCTACAAAAGCACCAAACATTCCCAGAAGAATGGCCAGTAAAAGCATAATGGGCAAACTTAGGTTTCCCAGCAGCAGCAGGAGATAAATACCTGTTAGTCCGGTAATAAAGAAAAAAACCTTAAACCACATGGCAGCATTGGCATGCGTTGAAATGTTATTTTCAATAAAGTAGGCATCAACCCGCTTCCGTACTGTATTATAAAATGTTGACTTATTGGCATTAGTGAATTTGACTTTCCTCGTCATAAATGTGTTTTCCCCTAAAAATGAATCGCTTGCTCCCCGTGTAATTTTGGCTAATGTACTATAATTAAATAGGTAGATTATGCTTTCTTATATTATTATTTAGTTACGAAAATGCCGGCAGTTTAGATTTTCATCTATATTTACCATAAATTAATGGTTCTATATCAATCATTATTGAAACATAGATGGAGAGCGTAAATATCAAGCAATTAGCTAAAGCACTGAATTTATCCACTTCAACGGTATCCAGGGCTTTCAGAGATAACAGTGACATCAGTAAGGAAACGAAGGAAAAAATACTTTCCAAAGCAAAGGAATTAAATTATCAGCCCAATCATTACGCAAGTAACCTGAGAGAGCAAAAAAGTAAAACCATTGCCGTAATTGTTCCCGAGCTGGCCAACAATTTTTTCTCACAGGCCATTCGCGGGATCGAACGCATTGCCAGAGATAAAGGTTATCACATCCTGATTTATGCGACGGAGGATGATTATGAAAAAGAAGTGTCCTTTATCAGACACCTGCATAACGGACGTGCCGATGGCATCATTATGTCGGTATCGGGAGAAGCCAATGACCATACTTATCTGAATGAGCTGAGCCAGAACCGGCTTCCCCTGGTGTTCTTTGACCGGGTTTACGAAGATATTGTTACCCCCAGGGTGATCACCAATGATTATGACAGCAGTTTTGCTGCTACACAACACCTGATCAAGCAAGGGTGTAAGGAAATTGCTTACCTGGTGATCAACAAAAATCTGTCTATAGGGAAGTTTAGGATGCAGGGCTACCTTGATGCCCTGGAAAAACACCGCATTCCTTTTGACGATCGCCTGGTTGTAGATTGTACGAATAGTTACGCCAAGAACGATGCCATCTTAAAACGTTTATTGCTGGACATCAAGCCCGATGGGGTCTTTACTTCAGTGGAAAGGCTGGCATTTGCGACTTATTACGCCTGTTATGACCTTAACATCTCTATTCCTGATGACTTGAAGGTAATCGGTTTCTCTAGTCTGGAGATCGCACCTCTATTGAATCCATCTTTAACAACGGTTACACAGCCCGCTACCAAAATAGGAATCGCAGCTGCCAATCTTTTATTTAAAATGTTGGAAACACCGGGAGCAGTTAATCCCAGCGAAAAAATTATACTGAATTCTAAATTGATTAAAAGAAGGTCTACCGATCGGAGTTAAGCTTCATTTCTTTACCGGATCTTCCCTTTTTTCAACTTTCAAAAAGCCCTGGAAAAACAAAGAAATCCGCGCTGATTTTTCTTCCCTTTTCTTCCTGCTGAAGGGCTGCTTTTTGGGCTGCCCAAAATCCCTGTTTTTTGAAAAAAATAATTGGGATTTTCCGATTTCACGCAGAATTCAGCCGGGATTTTAAACTGCGCTTTGAAAAATGTGCGGATAATTACGGGAACGTTCCCGGTATCGTTCCCGGGAAAACACTCAAAATATCATAAGTGTAAAAAATACACTAATAATGCTTGAAAATGTTTGTAATTGTCTGATAATGAATGTTTAAAATTATTTAGTCCCAATTTTATAAAAAATGGACTTGCAAATTTATATCCAGATTTTTTACCTTTTGAAGTATAAAATATGGTGTTAAAAAAAAATATAATATAAAATTTTGATTTCTCAGGTGGGCTTGTAAATTTACCATAAGTGTTACATACACTTAACATTAACCAAATATTTACATTAAAAAAGAGCCCAAATATGAAAGTATTTTACCTGATGAAGCATAGTCTTTTGGTGTGGTTAGCGCTAATCACATTGACGGCAAATGCGCAAACCAGTTCCTTAGCTGGAAAGGTACTTGACGAGACCGGACAACCTCTGCCCGGAGCATCTGTTCAGATCAAAAATCTCCAGAAAAGTACCACCACTACAGGCGATGGTGCCTACCAGTTAGGCGGACTGAGCAACGGCACTGTAACAGTAACCGTGAGCTATATTGGCTACCAGTCACATAGCCAGGAAGTCAGCATCAAAGGCAACACCAATGTTAATTTCAGTTTAAAGCCAAGTGCGGAAAGCCTTAATGAGGTAGTCGTAGTTGGTTATGGTACGCAAACCAGAAGAGAAATTACCGGTTCTATTGCTAAAGTTACAGGCGATCAGATTGCCTCAACCCCTGCACCTTCATTTGAATCTGCTTTGGCAGGTAGGGCTGCCGGTGTACAGGTGACCACAGGATCCGGGATAGCCGGTTCTTCGGCGCAAATCAGAATCCGTGGAATTGGTTCCATCTCCGGTGGTGGTGAGCCATTATATGTGATTGATGGAATTCCAATGACCTCCGATATCTTCTCGGGCGCAGGTGCAAACGGCGACTCCAGGGTACGCGCTGGTTTTAATCAGAATCCCCTGGCTACCCTGAATCCGAACGACATTGAATCTGTAGACATCCTGAAAGATGCCGGTGCAGCGGGTATTTACGGGTCCAGAGGAGCAAATGGGGTAATTCTAATCACCACAAAACGTGGTAAGACAGGAGCACCGCAATTTAGTTTCTCTTCGAAAGTGGGATTGTCAAGTGCCTCCAACAGACCTCACTATACCAATAGCGAGCAATGGCTGCAGCTTCGTCAGGAAGCATGGGAAAATGATGGCAATACCGGATTGGCCCCTTTACCTGCAAACATTACCTGGGAAGATGCCAAAAAAACCAATACCGACTGGTGGGACCTGACGACCAGAGATGCCGTTTCTCAGGATTACAGTCTTTCTGTAAGCGGAGGAGGAAAGAAGCTGAAAACATTTTTAAGCGGAGCCTGGAATGATAACCCTTCCTATATTGTAGGCAACAGTTATAAAAGACTGAGTACAAGAGGAAATCTTGATTATACTTTTAATGATAAACTAAGCGTCAACCTGTCGTCCAGCTGGGCACAGGGTGATAACCAACGTGTATTGGCTGCCTGGGCAGGAGGGATCGGAGATGCCATGTCTTCCGCTTTGCCTATTTTCCCGGTCTATAAAGATCCGGCAACCAACGACGGAAATCCATACTTCTTCAACGGGGCAAACCCGGTAAGATCTGAAGAAAATACAGATTGGAGAACATTGGATACCCGCTGGATTTCCAATGTTTACCTGAATTATACCCCGATTAAAGACCTGACCATTCGTGTTGGTGGTTCCCTGGATTATAACGATACTCAGCAGGACCGTTATCAAAGTAAATACCTTATTGACGGAGCAAAGCCAGTAAACGGACAATCGCTTCGCTTTCCGGTATGGGTAACCAATTACAATACCAATGCAACGGCAACTTACAATTTTAAATTTACTGACAAACATAAATTCACCGCATTGGCTGGGGTTGAATATCAAAGGTCCGTGACCAAACAATACAGTCGCATTGAATTATTTGGCCCGAATGCAACCGGAGTTTTCTATAAGAACCCTGATTTATTGGATCAGGCCACTAAATTTTATGTAAATGATAAAAATGGCTTAATCGCTCCGGACGGACGTTGGGCATTTGCTTCCGTATTTGCGAGGTTAAACTATACCTATAACGACAAGTTTGTCATTCAGGCATTGGCACGTACAGATGGTTCTTCCCGCTTCGGCCCGAACAATAAATACGGTTTCTTTCCTGCCATTTCCGGAGCGTGGATTGCCAGTCAGGAAGATTTTGTTAAATCTCTGGAATGGGTTTCCCTGTTGAAATTACGCGCAGGTTATGGAATTACCGGAAATGCAAACATCCCTTCCGACAAATGGAGGTCTTATTACAAAGTAGATGAAGGTAAATATGGAAATGAGCCCATCATTTATCCTTCTCAGCTGGCTAACCCGGACTTGAAATGGGAAGACATCCGCAGCATTGACCTGGCCCTGGAATATGGATTCTTAAACAACAGGATTACCGGTGAAATTTCTTATTATAACAAAAAGACCACAGACGCTTTGCTAAGTGTTAACCTGCCGGATCATGTGGGGTATGAAAGTCAGTACAGAAACCTGGGTAAGATCAGAAACCAGGGTTTTGAGCTGAGTTTAAATACCAGAAACATCGTTGGCAAAGACTTTAGCTGGACTACAAATTTCAATATTGCTACCAATAACAACAAAATTCTTGATGTTGGTGGTCTGCCTTCTGAAGCCATTCAGGGTGGAACAAACGATACCCGTGTGATTGTTGGTTATCCTATCGGAACAAACTTCCTGGTTCGTTATGTTGGTGTTGATCCGGCTGATGGAAACCCGATCTGGCTGGATAAAAACGGCAATCAGACCAAGACCTATAGCCCGGACAACCGTGTTGCAGCAGGTAAAGTTACCCCTGATTTCTCCGGTGGATTAACCAATACTTTTAACTATAAAGGTTTTGAATTCTCTACCTTATTCACCTTTGTAAAAGGACAGGATTTATGGGACAACTCTGCGAAGTTCCAGTTCCAGGGTGCTTCTACTCAAAACTGGGTAGTGAGGGAAGATTTCTTTGACCGCTGGCGTAAACCCGGAGATATTGCTAAATATCCACGTTCTTATTACAATACTGCCAATGGGTACCCGGGTGTGACTGCCCAGTACTTATTCAACTCTAATATGTTCCTGTACGATGGTTCTTACATCAAACTTAAACAGGCAACGATTGCTTATACCCTTCCTGCGGAGGCAATGAGGAAGTTGAAGCTGAGCAATGTGAAGTTTTATCTGACAGGAGTCAACCTGCTGACATTTACAAAATATCCGGGGGGAGATCCTGAGGTAGCCCGTGATTATGAAAATGCGACCGACCGTAACCTGAGTGCAAATGTCACTTACCTTACCCCGCCACAGCAGAAATCATTCATATTGGGTGTAAATCTTAATTTCTAAATTTTTAAGCACAACTAGAGATGAAAACATTAAACAGATATATATTCACCTTTCTGACCGCTACAGCAGTGCTGGGTTTCCAGGGATGTGAAAAAGCACTGGAATTAGATCCATTAGGTGGAATTGAGAAAGAAGAAGTCTTCAGTTCTGAAGCGAACATCAAATCTTTACTGAACTCTATCTACACCGTTATTGGCTCAGATAAATGGTCCAACGGAAGGGTTCAGCAATTCAACGATTTGTTGGGTGATGAATTTTTTGGTGCACAGCTGGGTTCTACCAAAGGAGAAATCTATAACCGCAACACCAGCGTTTTTAACGACGATATTAAGGCGCTTCATAAAGAACCTTATTATGCCATTCAGCGTTCCAATCAGGTATTGGATAACATCGGTATCGTTTCTGCCGGATTTAAAGACAATGCCGAAGGACAGGCTAAATTTGCAAGAGCATTGGGACATTTTGACCTGGTGAAATTATTTGCACAGCCTTACAATACCAACACTGACAATGCGCATCCGGGAATTATTTTACAATTGACGGTAAGTGTAGAAAGTGCAGTCGCCAGGGCTACGGTAAAACAGGTTTACGATCAGATTATTCTGGACCTTAAAGATGCAGAAGCCAAACTCCCTTCTCAAAACGGGGTTTATCCTACAAAATGGGCTGCGAAAGCTTTACTGGCGCGCGTTTATTTTCAGATGAATAAATTCACCGAAGCCTATGCTTATGCAAATGATGTATTGACAAATGGTCAAAGTGTGAGGGGACAAAGTTATGCGCAGATCGGTTATAAAGAATTGCCCTATGCTGACCGTTTCTCAGTGGCCGGTTCTAAGGAATCTATTTTTGAAGTCGTGAATGAACCAGGTTTGTCCGGACGTTCGGGTAGCTACAGGGATCTTTACAAATCAGAAGGAAACAACCCGGAGATGAAAGTGATGAATAGCTTTTATACAGCGAATGCCGGGGATGTGAACGACAAAAGAGGTGCTGCCTGGTATGCTGCCGGAACATCGTCCGACTGGAAGATGCTGAAAAAATTTGATGTACAGAATTTCACCACTACTTTGATCCATTTCACAGAAATGAAACTGATCAGGGCAGAATCAGCAGCCGAAACCGGATTGAACCTGCCAATAGGAATTGCAGATCTGAATGACATCAAATCCCGTGCTTATGGTGAGACTGCGACACTTCTGCCAGGGAATGCCAGTGCCTCTCTGTTGAAAGATCAGGTACGTACACAACGTGAAAAAGAAATGATTGGAGAAGGTGACCGTGCGCAACAGATCAAGAGAATCGGAGCGAAAGGAGAAATTTCTTTCAGTCGTGGTGTAGTCTGGAATTGTAACGGGATGATCCTTCAGTTCCCAGGTACTGAGTTTAACCTGAATCCTTTGTTCGTTAAAAATCCGGAAGGCGGATGTAATTAAAAATATACAGATATGAAAAAGTTAAAATATATCATTTTCCTGCTGGTAGTTCTAGGCGCTGCCTCATGTAAGCAGGATGAGCTGAAAGACATAGGCCCGGCACGTCAGGTGATCAGTGCGATGAAAGGTAGCTGGAGCCTGAATTCTGTAATTCAGGTAGATGAATACGCTAAAGATAAACAGTTTCCATTTACTACAGTGGAGCTCACGGATCTATATCCTTACCGTGAAGCCAAGCTAACCCTGAATACCACTGAGGATCATAAGCCGAGCACGTTCAGCATCTCCTTTGGTAATTCTCCTAAGTTTCTTAAACTGACTCAGGGAAACTGGACGGTAGACAATAACGATGCACCTCAAACGATGACGCTGACCAGTGGAACCACCACAGACCAGATCACCATCGGGAAATACGGATTGCTGGATCAGGGGCAGCTGTTGCTGACTGTTAAAAAATATCAGGTAGGCAGCAAGGGCGAGAGAACACTCGTTTTATCGAATAACTACTATTTCAAAAAAGCCAATTAAACAGTCATAAAATGAAAAGAATTTACAAATTATCGCTGATTGCCTCTTTCTGTTTGATTGGCATTACTGCGCAGGCGCAGAAGGCGCAGATAAAATATACGGTTACTCCCGGTGTATTTACGCCGGAAGATGAAGTGGTCCTGGAGATTGACCTTGCCGGTTCTTCCCTTGCAGGAAAGGAACCTTATATCTGGGCTTTCGGCCCTGGAGATGCCATCACAAATACCAGCTGGACAAGTTCTCCGGATATCGCGAAGTTCACTAAAGTGGCTGATGATAAATGGAAATACATATTTGTCGGAACCACGTTTTATAATAAGGGAGCATCAGACATTATCGGCAAGCCTTTTAGCTTCCTGGTGAAAACAAAAGACGGAGGAATCCAATCGGAAGATTATACGCCTACAAAGTTTTCCCCGATTCTGTTTGTACCTACATTGTTCAGAAATTTTCCGCTACGCACCAGTCAGTATGATGCTTTGAGCCTTTACCTGGATCAACGCTATACCGCCAGTCCGAATAACCAGCGCTTTTCTCCGACCAGCATCAATATCCGAATCCTGGATGCTGCCGGACAGCTTGTGGGACAGGAAAAGAAAGGACTTCCCATCGTTAAACAAAAGGACGGCTCTTTTGGCTATACTTTCTTACCGGAAATATTGTTCGGTATTCCCGAAGGGAAAATCGTAAATAAAGCAGTATACAGCTTTACCGGAACTGTAAAGGATGTGAATGGCGCAACGGTTCCTTATACTACTGAAGAGGCCGAGGTTGTATTTCTGGATCTTAAATAACACGCAATTATGAAGAAAATACTAAGCCTGGCCATCATTGCCGTAATTGCAATTACAGGTTGTAAAAGAAACGAATTTGACAATACGATAAAGGGGGAGGCTTTAGGAAACTTTAGCCTGAAAGCTCCTGAAAAAAATACCATGCTGATCCTGAATTCTGCCACACCTGATCAACAGGTCGTGATCGACTGGACCGCAGCCCTGCCCGGCGTAAATACCGCGCCAACCTATACCTGGATCGCAGCGCTTAAAACAGGCTCGCTTGATGTGCCATTGCTGGAGATTCCTGCAGACAATAAAGGATTGACCAATAGACTGACCATTAGTCAGAAAGCATTGGACGACGCATTGAAGGCAAAAGGTGTTGCAGAAGGGATTAAAACAGACTTGGTCTGGACCATTCTTGCAAAGAACGGAAGTGTTAGTCTTCGCGCTGCAGAAACATTTAACCTTTCCATCACCCGTTTTGGAGATGGTGCATCTAACTTCGCACTCTATAGCCCTGCATCATCATTTGATGTGATCTCTGTAGAATCTCTTTCCTCAGCTGAATTTTTGAAGTTCAAGTGGCAGAAATCTTTTGCAGGTAAAACTGCCGGTAACATCACCTATAAAGTGAAGTTCATTAAAAATGGGGGTGATTTTAATAGTCCTTTAATGGAATTTACTTCAGCCAACAATGGTGCTGACAGTACTTTTTCTATCAGTTACAGCAATCTTGATGTTGCCATGAAAGCGGCAGGATTAACAGACCGGACTCATCTTGACAGTTTGAAATGGAACGTAGAGGCGAATTCAGGAGCTTTTAAAAAGTTTGCCGACTATTCAAATGACATCGTGATTAAGCGTGGAACAAAACTGACAATGTACCTGATTGGTGATGCCACACCGGGAGGCTGGGACAATTCGGCAGGGAATGCTTCGATTCCTGAAATGACGGCTTTGGGAGATGGAAAATGGACGATTACACTTCGTCTGACGCAAGGTGGAGGGTTCAAGTTTATCCCTAAGAAAGGAAGCTGGGATGTAAATTATGGAGGCTCTCCTAATGGTACTGACCTTGGTGGTGACAATATCTCCATTTCTGAAACAGCCATGTATACCGTTACCCTCGATGAGGTCAACAAGAAATATACGGTAGTAAAAAACTAAATAGTTACGGAGACCGGTAAATCCGGTCTCCTCAATTCCTTCCTAATTTTTTAAGCATGAGACGATTTTCATTTTTATTCTTTTTACTTCTTTCCAGTACTGTTTTTGCACAATCCAGATTAGAACGCATCGAACCAATGAACTGGTGGGTGGGGATGCACAATCCTAAACTTCAGCTCCTGATTCATGGAACTCAAATCGCAGCATATGAGGTCCGGATTAACTATCCTGGTGTAAAACTCCTGGAGGTGCATAAAGTAGAAAATCCAAATTACCTGTTCGCAGATCTTGAGATTTCTGCAACTGCTAAAGCGGGTAACATGACCATTGGTTTTTTTCTCAATGGAAAGAAAAGATTTGAAAATGTCTACGAATTAAAAGAAAGAACACAAAACACCAGAAGGATTCAGCCGGTAACCAATAAAGACCTGATCTATTTACTGATGCCGGACCGTTTCTCTAACGGAGATCCGAAGAACGACGTCGTAAAGGGAATGAAAGAAACGAAGCTGAACCGTGATTCTATGTATTACCGTCATGGTGGCGATTTGCAGGGCGTAATCAACAAGCTGGACTACCTGAAAGACCTGGGGATAACCGCCCTTTGGATGACCCCGGAAATTGAAAACGACATGTCACTGGCATCTTACCATGGATATGCCGCCACAGACCATTATAAAATAGACCCAAGGTACGGCAACTTAGCCCTCTACAAAACGCTGGTTGATAAACTGCATGAAAAGGGAATGAAGATTGTAAAGGACATTGTACATAACCATATGGGAACCGAACATTGGTTTTTCAAAGATATGCCAATGAAAAACTGGGTCAACGAATGGCCGGTCTTTACCCAAACCAGCTATCGCGATGAGCCCGTAATGGACCCTCATGCTTCAAAAGCAGATCAAAAGAAAATGCTGGATGGCTGGTTTGTACCCACCATGCCGGATTTTAACCAGAGAAATCCCTACGTACAGAATTACATCACCCAAAACCACATTTGGTGGGTAGAATATGCCGGTATTGACGGACTAAGACTGGATACCTATCCCTACAATGATCCGGAATACATGAAAGACTGGGCGGGCAAAATAAAAGCAGAATTTCCTACCCTGTCCATCTTTGGTGAAACATTGGTCAACTCTGCTGCGGCACAAGCTTATTTTACCGGAGGAAATACGGTGAGCAGAGGTTTTGATACCGAATTACCCGGTGTTACCGATGCGGTGATGAAGAATGCGATCTACGAAGCACTGAATGGCAAGTCGGGCTGGACAGATGGGGTATTCCGTTTATACACGACCATTGCCCAGGACTTCCTGTACCAGGATGCAGACCGCAATGTGATCTTCCTGGACAATCACGATATGAGCCGCTTTTATTCTATGGTCAACGAAGACCTGAATAAGTACAAATCAGGAATGGCGCTCCTGCTTACCCTTCGCGGAATCCCTCAGGTCTATTATGGAACAGAAATTCTGATGAAAAATTATTCCAATCCCGACGGACTGGTCCGTTCCGATTTCCCTGGCGGATGGGCCGGTGATAAATCCGACAAGTTTACTGCGGCGGGGCGTACGCCACAAGAGAATGAGGCCTGGAACTATTTCAGGACCCTCGCAAATTATAGAAAAAACAGTCCTGCATTACAAAGCGGGAAAATGATGCAATATGTACCTGAAAATGGCCTGTATACTTATTTCAGGTATCTGCCTGAAGGGGGCAAGACTGTAATGGTCATCGTCAACGGAGATGATCAGGTCAAAAGCCTGGAAACAGCAAGATTTTCTGAACGGATGTCTGGCGCGACAACGGCCATCAATATCATTACAAAAGAACAATTGAATACACTAAAAACCATTGCTGTACCTGCAAAAGGCACATTGGTACTTGAATTAAACTAAATGCAAGAAATCAAACAACATATCGCCTGCATATTTGACCTCGATGGAGTACTGGTAGACACTGCCGTTTATCATTATAAGGCCTGGAAACAACTGGCCAATTCCATGGGCTTCGACTTCACGGAACACCAGAATGAGCAGCTGAAGGGCGTAAACCGGATGCGTTCATTGGACATGATCCTCCAATGGGGAGGAGTGGAGCAGTCTGCCGAAGAAAAAGAAGTGCTGGCAGCTCAAAAAAACGAATGGTATGTGGCCATGATCAGCAAAATGACCGAAGCAGAAGTCCTGCCAGGTTCGCTGCAGCTTTTGCAGGAGCTTAAATCAAGGGGCGCAAAGATTGCATTGGGATCCGCCAGCAAGAACTCTTCCCTCATTCTGGAACGCACCGCACTGACCCATTTCTTTGATGCCATTGTAGATGGAAATTCCGTGACAACCTCCAAGCCAGATCCGGAGGTTTTCCTGAAAGCTGCGGAATTGTTAAATGCAGCAAAGGAAGATTGCGTGGTTTTTGAAGATGCCGCTGCGGGAGTACAGGCCGCTATTGCAGCAGGAATGAAAGTGGTGGGAATAGGGACAATTGAAAACCTTCCCGGATCAGATATCGTCATCAAAGACCTATCAGAAATTACCGTAACAGAAATTGAAAGACTGAAAAGTCTGAGTACAGATAAAGGATAACGTAAACCGGTTTAATCACCCCCGGAATACCAGAGCAGTATATAAGATGAAGAATTACATAAAAGCAGACGAGTGGAATATTATTGAGGAAGGTTTTGATCCTCATTTGAATAAGATATCAGAGAGTTTATTTAGTATTGGCAATGGCCGAATGGGTCAACGTGCCAATTTTGAGGAAAGCTATTCCGGAGAAACTTTGCAGGGGAACTATGTTGCCGGTGTGTATTATCCCGACAAAACAAGAGTGGGCTGGTGGAAGAATGGCTATCCGGAGTATTTTGCAAAAGTCCTGAATGCCACCAACTGGATTGGAATTGATATCCGGATTGGAGAAGAGATCTTAGACCTGAATACCTGTAAGGTAACCGAATTTAAGCGGGTCCTGAACATGAAAGAAGGGACCCTGAGCCGGAGCTTCAGGGCTGAACTGAAAAGCGGAAAAATCGTATCAGTAGAAGCCATCCGTTTTTGCAGTATTGCCGATGACGAGGTTGGGGCTTTACACTACCGCCTTTCTGCCATCAATTTTGACGCAGCTGTTCAGCTGACTTCCTTCCTGGATGGAGATGTGAAAAATCAGGATTCCAATTACGATGAAAAGTTCTGGGATCAGGTAAGTCAACAGCAAGACAAGGGGACAGACTATCTCGTATTGCGCACTAAAAAAACGGAGTTTGAAGTTTGTACGGTGAGCCGGACCAGTATCTTAAATAACGGGGCAGCTCAGGAATTGAAACAGGTAAGCAAAGAAAAACACCTGGGACAAACTGCAACTGTCAACCTGATACAAGGCGGGCATATCGACCTTTATAAAATTGTCGCGAACCTTTCTTCCCAGAATTATGATAAGGAACAATTGCTAAACGAAGCAGAGCTGAGGATCGACATGGCAGCTGCTAAAGGTTTCTCACAATTGTGGAAAGAACAGACGGAAGCATGGGCAAAGAAATGGGAGGAAGGTGACATCATTATTGAAGGTGATGTTGCCGCTCAACAAGCCATCCGTTTTAATATTTTTCAGCTGAACCAAACCTATACCGGAAAAGATGCCCGTTTAAATATCGGACCTAAAGGCTTTACCGGGGAAAAATACGGAGGTTCTACTTATTGGGATACGGAAGCCTATTGTATTCCTTTTTACCTGTCTGTAGCTCCGGAAGAAGTGGCTAAAAACCTATTGGTTTACCGCTATAAACACCTGGATAAAGCCATAGAAAATGCAGCTAAACTAGGATTTAAAGATGGGGCTGCCCTTTATCCAATGGTGACCATGAATGGTGAAGAGTGCCATAATGAATGGGAAATCACCTTTGAAGAAATTCATAGAAACGGAGCCATTGCTTTTGCCATTTTTAACTATATCAGGTATACCGGTGATGAAAGTTACCTGGCACAATACGGACTGGAAGTCCTGATCGGCATTGCCCGTTTCTGGAAACAAAGGGTGAACTGGAGTGCAGATAAAAACAAGTTTGTGATGCTCGGTGTAACCGGCCCGAATGAGTACGAGAACAACATTAACAACAACTGGTACACCAACAAATTGGCGGCCTGGTGTTTAAAATATACGATTACCGCTGCGGCGAAAGTTAAAGAACAGGCTCCGGAGCAATACCTGGAGATCCTTCAAAAAACCGGTCTTCAGGAAACGCAGGAGTTTCAGGACTGGACTTCGGTAGCCGAACAAATGTATTATCCTTTTGATGAGAAAACCGGTGTTTTCCTGCAGCAGGACGGCTTCCTGGATAAGGAACAAATCCTGGTCAAAGATTTACCGGCAGCAGAACGCCCGCTAAACCAGAAATGGAGCTGGGACAGGATCCTTCGTTCCTGCTTTATTAAACAAGCGGATGTATTACAGGGCATGTACTTCTTTGAAGAAGAATACGACCTGGAGACGCTCCGTAAGAATTTCAATTTCTATGAAAGCAGAACGGTTCATGAGAGTTCATTATCGCCCTGCGTTCACAGCATTTTAGCCGCAAAGCTGAATGATGAAGAGAAAGCCTATGAGTTTTATCTGCGTACTGCCCGCCTGGACCTCGACGATTACAATAACGATACAGAAGACGGCTTACACATTACTTCTATGGCAGGTACCTGGATGAGTGTGGTAGAAGGTTTTGCCGGGATGCGTGTGCGTAACGGGCAACTGGTGTTTCAACCGTTTTTACCCAAAAACTGGAATGGCTTTTCTTTCAGCATCGGCTTTAGAGGGGTACAGTTAAAAGTGAGCATCACAGCAGATCAGATCAGTATCCGGAACAATTCAGATCAGGAATTACAAATCGTGGTCTTTAATCAGGCTTATGCTGTCCCTCATGGAGAAAAAGTGATTTCCTATAAAGGAGCGCTGGCATGAACAAAAGTTTCAGAAATATTACTTTGATCGTATTGATGTATATAGGATCTTCCGGTATGAGCATGGCACAAAGCAAACCCATCATTTATCAGTTGCTGCCCCGTTTATTCGGCAATCAGCAAAGCAATAACATCGCCTACGGGACCATTGAACAGAATGGTACGGGCAAGTTTAACGACATCAGCTTTAAAGCTTTGGACGGACTGAAAGAATTGAGTGTTACCCACGTTTGGTATACCGGGGTGGTTGCCCATGCCAGTCTGACGGATTATAGTGCTTTTGGCATTAAACCCGATGATGCAGATGTGGTGAAAGGACGCGCCGGTTCCCCTTATGCCATCAGAGATTATTATGATGTAGATCCTGATCTGGCGGTAGATGTTAACAACCGGATGGCTGAGTTTGAAGCCCTGATTTCCCGCACACATCAGAAGGACCTTAAAGTTCTTATTGATTTTGTGCCCAATCATGTGGCCCGTCATTACCATTCTCTGGTCAAACCTGCAGGAGTGGAAGACTTCGGTTTCCGTGATGATGTCAGTAAAAGCTTCAGCGCTGCAAATGATTACTATTATGTTCCCGGAAAGCCTTTTGTTGTTCCGGCAAATGAAGGTCAGCCAAATCCATTAACGGCGTTGAAAGATGGCCGGTTTGACGAAAATCCTGCTAAGGCAACGGGAAACAATGTGTTTTCTCAAAGCCCTTCAAGTGGGGATTGGTATGAAACGGTAAAGCTGAACTATGGTGTCGATTACGCAAACGGAGAAAAGAAATATTTTGAACCTATTCCTCCGGTATGGACAAAGATGCGCGATATCCTGGTTTACTGGGCCGGAAAGGGCGTAGATGGTTTTCGCTGTGATATGGCCGAAATGGTCCCTGTAGCCTTTTGGGTATGGGTGATTCCGGAGGTTAAAAAACAATACCCTGACCTGATTTTTATAGGAGAAGCTTACAACCCGGCGGTGTATAAAGAATACCTGTACACGGGTCATTTTGATTACTTATATGATAAAGTTGGTTTATATGATGGTTTAAAAAAGCTGATCAGGAATGAACCCGGAGCAAGTATTAAAGACATCAGTAAAGTATGGCAGGTAGAAAGCGCGGGCTTTGGTGATAAGATGCTTCGCTTTCTGGAAAATCACGATGAAGAAAGAATTGCTTCAGCAGGTTTTGCAGGAAATGCTGCTTATGCCATTCCGGCGATGGTGGTTTCCGCTACTTTATCCGCAGGTCCGGTGATGCTTTATTTCGGACAGGAAGTTGGAGAACCTGGAAAAGGACTGGAAGGTTTTGGTGGCGAGGACAACAGAACCACGATCTTCGATTACTGGGGTGTCCCTGAACATCAGAAATGGATGAACAAAGGGGCATTTGATGGCGGATTGCTAAGTCCGGAACAGCAGAAATTAAGGACTTTCTATCAGCAACTGATGAAAGTTTCAGGTACTTCGGAAGCAGTGCTGAAAGGAGAGATCCTGGAAGTCCCGTTGCAAACAGAAAGGGCTTACGCCTTTATCCGTTATTCCGGAAATCAACGCTTGCTGGTTGTGGCCAATTTCGACCGGGATCAATCGGTCAGCCAGGAAATCAATATTCCTGAAAATCTACTGAATGGACGTAACATTACTCAGGCCGTTGATTTATTAACAGGAACTAAGAACGCCCATACCAATCTATCTATATCTTTAAAGGTCTTGCCGGGAACGGCACAAATCATAGAATTTTAAAAAAATTGCCCGATGGAAAAGAAAATTGCTGTAAGTAAACCAAGACTATCATCGTTACAAATATTTAACCTGAGCGCCGGATTCTTCGGAATCCAGTTTGGATTTGCTTTACAGAATGGAAATGCCTCCAGAATCCTGCAAACCTACGGAGCAGATGTAGAACATCTTTCTCTGTTTTGGCTGGCAGCACCGCTGACAGGGATGATCGTTCAGCCGATTATTGGTTATTACAGCGACCGGACCTGGAACAGGTTTGGCAGGAGGAGACCTTATTTTCTGATCGGCGCGGTATTGACAGCACTTGCTTTAATTCTGATGCCCAATTCGGCCGCTATGGCGAGCCTTTTGCCGCCGATCATCATTGGGGCAGGGATGCTGATGATCATGGACGCTTCCATCAATGTGGCAATGGAACCTTTTCGCGCACTGGTGGGAGATAAGCTTCCGGAAGAGCAAAGGAGCTTTGGTTTTTCCATGCAGACTTTTCTGATTGGTGCCGGAGCCATCGCCGGTTCCTGGCTGCCTTATATTCTTTCCGAATATTTAGGCGTATCGAAAGTAGCGGCACAAGGACACATCCCGAATAATGTGATCTATTCCTTTTACGTAGGGGCAGCGGTATTGGTACTGACCATCCTGTGGACCGTAGTCACGACAAAAGAATATCCGCCGGAAGAAATGGAACGCTATCATGGAGAATCTGTTGAAGAAGAGCATAAAGGGATCATGTCTATTTTTACGGATTTTTCCAAAATGCCTTTGACGATGAAACAACTGGGCCTGGTGCAGTTTTTTTCCTGGTTTGCCCTGTTCTCGATGTGGGTCTTTACCACTCCGGCAATCGCTCAACACATTTATAAGGTCGCTCCAGCTGATACCTCTTCCCTGAAATTTGCAGATGCAGGAAACTGGGTCGGTATCCTCTTCGGAATTTATAATGGGGTGTCTGCCATCTATGCCTTACTGTTGCCTTCCATAGCCAAAGCAACGAGCAAGAAAATTGCACATGCTTTCTCTTTAACTGCAGGGGGCATAGGTTTACTGTCTGTTTATTTCATCAGCAATCCGCAACACCTGATCTTCTCTATGATCGGCATCGGCCTGGCCTGGGGAAGTATCCTGTCTATGCCTTATGCCATCTTATCGAGTTCTATTCCTGCGCGTAAAATGGGCGTTTATATGGGAATCTTTAATTTCTTTATCACGATGCCACAAATTGTCAATGGCTTCTTCGGCGGTTTGATTGTCGAAAAATTCTACGATGGAAAGGCCATTTATGCCATCGTTATGGCGGGGGTATTTATGCTCCTCGGGGCCATCTCCGTTCTGTATATCCGAAATAAAAAAGAATTGTAAAACTAAACGCTGAAACGAATACCATGAGAAAAACATATGCCCTTTTATTGATTTTTATGGTATTCGCTGCAGCCTGCAGGAAGTCGGATCCAATTGGTAAAGATCCCGGAACAACAGCACCGGTAGTCATTTCACAGACTGGTTTGCTGACCACTTCCACAGATTTCCCCACAGCGGATGAAACTTTTACCCTTACTTTTGATGCTGCCAAAGGGAATGCTGCTTTACAAAATACTTCCGCAGACATCTATATCTATACCGGGGTTATTACCGACAAAAGTACCGGAGCGGCCGACTGGAAATATCTGAAAAGTGCATCTTTCAGCAGCCCGGACCCGGCGGCAAAAATGACCGCCATTGGAAATGGGAAATTTCAAATCAGCCTGAGTCCCCGGAGTTTTTATGGTGTGCCAATGGGAGAGAAGATCCTCCAGCTGGTGATGTTGTTCCGCACTGCTGATGGAAAGATTGTTGGACGAAACAAAGACCAAAGTGATCTATACCTGCCCATTTATGAAGCCAATCAACTCGGCATAAGGTTTAAGCTTCCTGAATTTGAACCTACTTTCAATCCCGTTCCGGTGATCAGCATTCAAATGATCGGAGAGGAGCTGAGCGTTAGCGGCGCTGCCTCAAAAGCAGCTACATTGAACCTTTCTCTGGATGGCGTTGGTTTTGCCTCGGCAACAAATGCAAAAGAGATCAGTGGAAAGGTCAAAGTGAACGCTGCGGGAAGACACGAGCTGAAACTGAGCGGAACAGATGGTACGACTACCATAGAACGATCTTTTACTTTCCTTTTAAACGGAGCTGTGGAGACGGCCGAATTGCCGGCAGGGGCAAAGGAAGGAGTGGTCTTTATCAATGGTGGAAAATCGGCGATTCTTACTTTATATGCCCCTTTCAAACAATATGTTTATGCCATAGGCGATTTTAACGACTGGCAGTCTGGCCTTCCTTATTTTATGAAAAGGACACCCGATGGCAACAAATGGTGGGTTCAGATTGATAATTTACAGCCCGGTAAGGAATATGCCTATCAATATTTAGTAGAGGGCAAATTAAGAATTGCGGATCCTTATACAGAAAAAGTGATCGATCCTCAGTATGATGGGGCAATTCCATCTTCGAGCTACCCTTCCATCATGCCTTATCCAATGGGAAAGACTTCGGGCATCCTGAGCGTAATGCAGAGCAGTCAGCCTGCTTATTCCTGGAAATACAAAAACTTTAAAAGACCGGAAAAGAACGATCTGGTGATCTACGAACTCCACCTTCGCGATTTTCTTAAAAATGCAAATTACAATACCCTGAGGGATACACTGGACTACCTCAGTAAGCTCCATGTGAATGCAATCGAACTGATGCCGGTCAATGAATTTGAGGGGAATTCCAGTTGGGGATATAACCCTTCCTTCTATTTTGCTCCGGATAAATATTACGGAACAAAGACGGCATTACAACAATTCATAGACGAGTGCCATGGGCGGGGGATTGCCGTGATCATGGATATGGTGCTGAACCATTCCTTTGGGCAGTCGCCGATGGTGCAATTGTACTTTGATGAAGCTTCCGGGAAACCTGCGGCAAATAGCCCCTGGTTTAATGCAACGCCCACCCATCCTTTTAATGTGGGTTACGACTTTAACCATGAAAGTCCGGCTACGAAAAGCTTTGTCCGAAATGTGCTGAAGTTCTGGATGGATACCTACCAGATCGATGGTTTCAGGTTTGACCTTTCCAAAGGCTTCACTCAAAAGAACTCCGGAACTACGGATGCGGGCGTTTCTGCATGGAGTGCTTATGATCCGGGTAGGGTAGCGATCTGGAAAGACTATAATTCATTTATTAAAACCAATAATCCGGATAATTTCTATGTCATTCTGGAACATTTTGCTGCAGATGCGGAGGAAAAAGAACTTTCTGAGGAAGGGATGATGTTCTGGAACAATGTGAATGCAAGTTTCAATCAGGCAACGATGGGCTATCAGGAAAACTCCGATTTCTCCCGCATTTTCTCCGGGACGCATGGCTTTAGCAGGTCGGAGAATCTGGTCAGCTATATGGAGAGCCATGATGAAGAGCGGCTCATGTTTAAAAACCTGAGCTATGGCAATGCTTCGGGAAATTATAGTGTGAAAAACCTGGCCACCGCATTGAAGCGTCAGGAGATGGCGGCAGCATTTTTCTTTTCTGTTCCGGGGCCGAAGATGTTGTGGCAGTTTGGAGAACTGGGTTATGAAGTATCCATAGAACAAAACGGAAGAACGGGCGAAAAACCGATCCACTGGGACTACCTCGGACAGGCGGCACGTTTCTCTTTGAAGGCAGCCTATGCCAGCCTGATCAATTATAAAACGAACAATTCCATTTTCAAAACGGGTATCCCAACGTATCAACTTAGCGGGCCTGCCAAATACCTGAAATTAACGAATGCAGACAATACAGTAGTGGTGGTTGGTAATTTTGATGTGAAGGAACAAATACTTAGCGTTGATTTCGGACAGCCCGGGCAATGGCAGGAATGGCCGGGAGGAAATACGCTGAGCCTTAACGGAAATACTTATACAAAAACACTGAGCCCCGGCGAATACCATATATATAGCAGGAAGCCTCTGTATCTCAGATAAAAGAGTAACAATTTTAAAGCATAGGATGCATTGATTGTGTTTAGTTTGATATTTATATGCATAAACCAACCTAAACCACTAATGAGAACAAAAGTATTTACCCTTGCATTGGCCTGTGTATGCTGTTTTAACATTTCATATGCACAAAAAGCTCCCGTAACGAAAGCTGAACCAACTGCAAAGACCGAACCGGTAAGCCCTTCAAGAACCATCGTTCCTGAAAGTTCAGTCGTTACCCAACATCAGGCCACCATCAACGGACAGCGCATTGCCTATAAGGCAACTGCCGGAACCCTGCCGGTATGGGATGAAGAGGGAAAAGCAATTGCAGGTCTGTTTTACACTTATTATGAACGTTCCGATGTTCAAAACCGCGACAGCAGGCCATTGGTGATCTCCTTTAACGGAGGCCCGGGTTCTGCTTCTGTATGGATGCACATCGCCTATACCGGACCCGTAGTCTTAAAGATCGACGATGAAGGGTATCCGGTGCAACCTTATGGGTATAAAGAAAATCCGAACTCCATCCTCGATGTTGCAGATATCATTTACATCGACCCGGTCAATACGGGGTATTCAAGACCAACAAATAAAGATGTTCCGGGAACTAAGTTTTTTGGGGTTAATGCCGATATCAAATACCTCGCAGAATGGATCAATACTTTTGTGACGAGGAGCAACCGATGGGCATCTCCTAAATTCCTGATCGGGGAGAGCTATGGAACTACCCGCGTTTCGGGACTGGCACTGGAGCTTCAGAATTCCCAATGGATGTATTTAAACGGTGTGATCCTGGTCTCTCCTACAGAACTGGGGATTGAGCGCAGCGGACCTGTAGAGGCAGCTTTACGCTGGCCGTATTATGCCGCTACTGCCTGGTATCACAAAGCTCTTCCCGCAGATTTGCAGTCGAAAAAACTGGAGGCATTTCTACCGGAAGTGGAGGAGTTTACCATCAATGAGCTGTTGCCGGCAATGGCGAGGGGCAATTTCCTGACGGAACAAAAAAAGAAAGAAATTGCGGCAAAGATGGCGCGCTATTCCGGAATTTCGGAAAAGGTGATCTTACAATATAACCTGGATGTGTCGACGAACTTTTTCTGGAAAGAGCTGCTGCGGGATAAAGGTTTTACCGTGGGCCGTTTGGATTCCAGGTATAAAGGGATCGATAAAAGTGATGGGGGTGAACGCCCGGATTACAATGCGGAGCTGACTTCCTGGTTGCATTCTTTTACCCCTGCCATCAATATGTACCTTAGAAATGAGCTGAATTATAAAACGGACCTGAAGTACAATATGTTTGGTTCGGTAAGGCCCTGGGACAATAGTAACGACAGGACCGGAGAGAACTTACGACAGGCAATGGCACAAAATCCATATCTGAATGTGATGGTGCAGTCGGGATATTTTGATGGTGCATGCGATTATTTTAATGCAAAGTACAGCATGTGGCAATTAGATCCGGGAGGCAGATTAAAAGACAGATTGAGCTTTGAAGGCTATGAAAGCGGCCATATGATGTATTTAAGGAAGGAAGATCTCGCTAAAGGAAACCGCCATATCCGTGAATTTATATTAAAATCTTTACCTAAACCCGGGGTGCCTGCGAAGTTTTAAATAAAATGTCTATTTTTACAGCCCACTTATGGAACAGATAAAAACATCATTTGATTTCGAAAAACCTTTAGCTGAATTGGCGCAGCAAATTGAAAAGGTTAAACAGGTTGCCGATAAAACCAAAGTAGATATGTCTGCGACACTAGCTGAACTGGAAGAGAAGTTAGCTGAGACTCAGTTAACGCTTTACAGCCACCTTACCGGATGGCAGAAAGTTCAGATGTCACGTCATCCTGAAAGGCCTCAAACCCTGGATTACATCAGCATGATCTGCGATGATTTCATCGAAATGCATGGCGACAGGACTGTAAAGGACGATAAAGCCATTATTGGCGGTTTTGCAAGCATTGCCGGACAGACCGTAATGGTGATCGGACACCAGAAAGGTAAAAACACGAAAGAACGCCAGTACCGTAACTTCGGAATGGCCAATCCTGAAGGATATAGAAAAGCATTGCGTTTAATGCGCCTTGCTGAGAAGTTCAATAAACCGGTTATTTCTTTTATTGATACGATGGGTGCTTATCCCGGACTGGAAGCGGAAGAACGCGGACAGGGAGAAGCAATTGCACGTAACCTGTTGGAGATGTCCGTGCTAAAAGTACCAATCCTATGTTTTGTAGTAGGTGAAGGCGCTTCGGGCGGTGCGTTGGGAATCGGAATCGGCGACCGTGTCTATATGTTGGAACATACCTGGTACTCTGTAATTTCTCCGGAATCCTGCTCTTCTATTTTATGGCGCAGCTGGGATTACAAAGAAAGAGCAGCAGAATGCCTGAAGCTGACTTCCGATGATATGTACAACAATCAACTGATTGATGGCATCATTAAAGAGCCACTGGGAGGTGCACACCAGAATCCTGAGGCAATGGGCGAAACAGTGAAAGAACAGATCTTAAAAGACCTGAAAGAACTTAAAAAATTAAAAACGGATGCCATGATCACCAAGAGAATTGATAAATTCTGTGCAATGGGTGTGGTAAACGAATAAATCATTATAAAGAAATCAAAAGAAAAAGGCTGCAACTCAACACTGCGGCCTTTTTCTTTTTAATACTTTCTATAAATGCGTATGATAAAGAAAATCGGATATGGCCTTGCCGGGATGCTCTCCCTTTTTGTACTGGTCCTTTGTATCCTCTTCATCCGGCGGCCGGAACTGATCCGTGTTTTACGCTACCAGACGCCTGCTGCGGAAACCTATAAGCTATATCCACAAACGTTCGTCAATCCGGCAGATAGCCCTTTTCATTTCGTAAAAGCAGAAAGGATGAGGAATGACCTGGATACGATCCTGGTCTTTGACCGGGATAAAAAAAGCATGCCTTTTAAAGATTATCTGGAAGCAGGAAAGATCTGCCTTTTTATGGTGATCAGGAATGATACAGTGATTTACCAGAAGTTTAAGCCGGGCTATAGTGATACGGGCTTAACCACACTTTTTTCCGTAGCCAAGTCAATGGTCTCGATCATGTTGGGACAGGCAATTGAAGAAGGAAAGATCAAAAGCCTGGACGACCATCTGCTGACCTATATTCCTGAATTGAAAGAGAACCCTGCATTTGACCAGATCACTTTAAGGAACCTGATGGAAATGAAATCAGGACTGGAGTTCAGTGGCATTGAGGGTGGACTGATTGCTGCCTTTTTATCAGATGAGGCCAAATACTATTATACCCGGGATCTTAAAAAAGAGCTGTCTAAGCTTAAAGCAGCTCATCCTCCGGGAAAGATCTGGAAGTATAAAAGCGTTGATGTCATGTTACTCAGCTGGGCATTGGAGCAGGCAACCGGGGAAAAGACCGCCACTTACTTTCAGGATCACATCTGGAAAAAAATCGGAGCCGCACACCGGGCAAGCTGGGGACTGGACCATGTTGATGGATTGGCAAATACCGCGAGCAGGTTTCAGGCAACAGCCATAGATCTGGCCAAAATCGGGAGGTTGTACCTGAATAAGGGGAAGTATAACGGGCATCAGGTCGTTCCTGAAGACTGGGTAGCACAATCTGTTCATGCAAAGTCTGATCCTGCAATTCCGGTAAAAGGCTGGCAGAAGACGCGGCAAAACTATTTGTGGTGGCTTCCCCAGGAAGGAGTCAATGGTGATTTCGCCGCAGAGGGAATGCGTGGGCAACGTTTATATGTTGATCCCTTAACACATACCATTATCGTTCAGTTTGCCCTTAGAGGAGCCGGAGATTATCCCTATCGTAAGATCAGCCGTTACTTATCAGGATTGCCTTTTACCTTTCCTGAATAGCCTAAACAGCATTCCATAAAAAAAGAGCATCCCAATTGGAATGCTCTTTTTTTATGGAGTTGAAATCTTATTGTTGCGGTGGAAAGAAAGCAGAGAATCTCGCTTCTAACATCGCAAACTTATCATTCAGGTCCTTGCTGAGTTTTGTTTGCTTGTATTCAGCAGCAGTTCTTGCCATCTGGTTCAGGAAGGACATGCCCAGCTGAACGTTTTGTCCACCTACAAACTTCTTCTTGCTTTGAGAAACATCGGCAAGGTAAGTCAGTTCTTTTTCAATATAGGTAGCTGACCTTTCAATCAATGCGTTTGCTCTTTTCTGATCATTCAGCAGGTATAGGTTTTCTGCCATAAAATAAGCACCCATCATAGAACGCATGCCATAGAATTTCTCCGGCATCACTTCAAAATAACGGTTCACTACCTTTTTAGCATCTTCTGTTTTACCTTCTTTAAGTAATCCTGAAACAGTATTGTTGAATACATTCGTGAAGATTGAAATGTCATCACCTGATTGTGTGTCCAGGTATTTTGCGTTTTTAACATTACCCCATACAAACTTGTTCATCACATTGTTGTATAGTGGCGCAATATTAAGCTGCTCATTTTTAGCAGCCGCAGTATCCGGTTTGAAAGGCATCAGACGTAAAGCCAGGCCTTCATTATACAGGTATTTATCCAATCCGTTGTATTGATCAGAAGGAACAGTACTTGCAAAGTAAATTGGTCTCTTCCAGTCGTTATGTACCAGGATGTCGAACATGGCCAACGTTCCTTTGGTTACATAACCTTTATTGAAAGTCCATTCCAATGCAGGGGCGATCCTTGCAGAATCCGCTGCAGTTGCCGCACCGTTTTTGATGGCCTCGGCTTTATTGATCGTTAGTTTAAAGTTCTTTGTTGGAATGAAGTTTACTTTTCTTCCGTCGTTCAATGGAACTTTATCCTCATTATTTTCAGAAAGCAGGAGTTCTACAATGGTTTTTAATTCTACATTTCCTGCGATATCTTTATCCTGATAATACATCACGTCTCTTTCTCCCTGAACATACTGAGATTCTTTCATGCTGATCGGAAGTGGCGCAGATTCATTTTGTTTGCGTTTCATTCCATTGATGTACCAATCGGTATCAAATAAGCTCAGGTTAACCAAACGGATATCCGGTCTGATGTTTTCCACTTCCTGTGCATACCATAGGGGATAAGTATCGTTGTCTCCATAAGTAAAGAGGATGGCATTCGGCGCGCAGGACTGCAGGTAATCCACTGCAATATCATGAGCAACCATTTTCGTAGAACGGTCATGGTCATCCCATCCCTGGGCAGCCATAATGATCGGCGCAGCAAATAAACCCGCTACCGTTGCCAGGATCCCTCCGGTGGCCGGGGTCATTTTCTTAAAGACCCATTCCCTTAAGGCAAGGACACCAAACCCGACCCAGATGGCAAAGGCATAGAATGAGCCCGCGTAAGCGTAATCACGTTCCCTTGGTTCCATTGGTTTCTGATTCAGGTACAATACGATGGCAATACCGGTAAAGAAGAATAAAAGGCCAACAATTCCCGCATCTTTCTGATTGCGTTTGAAATGCCATATCGCACCTAACAATCCCATAATTAAAGGAAGGAAGAAGAACCTGTTGTAAGCATTGCTCTCTGTGATGGAAGGAGGCAGGTTTTTCTGATCTCCAAGCATGATGCCGTCGATAGGCTTGATTCCACTCAGCCATTGGCCTTCATAGATACTGCCCTGTCCCTGGTCGTCATTTTGTCTGCCGACAAAGTTCCACATAAAGTACCTCATGTACATCTGTCCAATCTGGTAAGACATCAGGAAGCCGACATTGTCGATCAGACTTGGGAAGTGATCATCACTAAAGCCCATCATGTCTTTATAATACGCAACGTGACCCGGATCATCGCTGTACATACGAGGGAATGGAGTGGTTCTGTCATATTCGTACTCGGTCTTTTTACCGGCTACTTCATATTTTTCAGCACCTTTTCTATAAAGTGTTTTTCCTTCTACTACGTTTACGCCCTGAGAATTATAGTTAGGACCAAATAATAAAGGTCTGTCGCCATATTGTTCCCTGTTCAGATAGCCTAAGAAAGAGAAGGCATTGTCAGGAGAACTGTTGTTCAGGTTAGGATTTGCTTTTGCACGGATAATGATCATCGCAAATGAGCCATAACCAAAAATGATCAGTACCGTAGACAGTAAAGCCAGGTTAAGGATCTTTTTCTCGTGTTTAATGGAGTACCTGATTCCCCAGGTAAGGCCTCCGATCAATAGGATGGCAAAGAAAATCACACCGGTACCGAAGCCCATTCCAAGGGTGTTTACGAAGAACAAGTCAAAGTAGGCACCAAATGAAACCAGGTATTGTATGATTCCATACTGGATCACAGCAAGAATCAAAATCCCTACAATTCCGGCTTTAATGGTACCTGAAGTAGTTGGGTTTTTTGTTTTCTTGAAATAATATACAAAGGCAATTGCCGGAATGGTCAATAAGTTCAATAAGTGAATCCCGATGGATAAACCCATAATATAAGCGATGAACAACAACCACCTGTCTGCACGGGGTTCATTGGCATTGGCTTCCCATTTTAAGATCCCCCAGAATACGATGGCGGTGAACAGGGAAGAAAGTGCATATACTTCAGACTCTACAGCCGAAAACCAGAAGCTGTCGGAAAAGGTATAAGCAAGCGCACCTACGATACCTGCACCCATAATAGAGATCAGGTTAGATTTGCTGACTTCTTCGTTTTCTTTTACCAGGACTTTTTTCGCCAGTGCGGTGATGGTCCAGAATAAGAATAAGATCGTTGCACCACTGGCAATTGCAGAACCTACGTTCATGAAGTAGGCTACTTTAGTGACATCACCAAAAGCGAAGAGCGAGAAGAACCGCTGGATCATCAGGAACAAAGGGGCTCCCGGTTGGTGGACTACCTGCATTTTTAAGGCAGAAGCGATAAACTCACCGCAATCCCAGAAACTCACTGAGGGTTCTAATGTCAGGACATACGTTAGTGTAGCGATCAGAAAACAAATCCAGCCGGTAAGGTTGTTGGTTTTTGAATAATTCATTTTTTGTATTGAATAGTTATTAAAGTCGCGCGAATAAAATGCAGCCGAAAATAAAGAATAAGATTGATAAACGCACAAAGTAATGGGGAGTTTAACAAATTTAACGGTGCTATAGGGGGCACTTATTACTATATCACTTATATGTTACTATAAAGAGCGCTGGTTATTTTAGAGGAGCAGGTTCAGTAACCTTGCCTTTTTGAAGGCCCGGATGCATTGCTTCAATTTTTTTAAAAAAAAGTTTTAAAAAAAGATCATTTACAACTTCCTGATTTTAAATAATTTATTTCCCTTGTGAAGCGGAGTGCTTAAATTATTTTAATTTTTTTTGCGCGAGCCCTTGCAAAAATCAAAAATGTGCGTACATTTGCATTCCCTTACAAAGCAAGCCTATCACGCTTTAAAAAGGAAAGATTGCCCGATAGTATAAAGGTAGTACAACGGTTTTTGGTACCGTTTGTCTAGGTTCGAATCCTGGTCGGGCAACAAAACATATTCGGATTGTGGTTTTACTCACAATCCGATTTTTTTTAACCAGCATTGATACACCTTCAATCATGCCATTGCAGTTTAACCCAGTTAAGCTTTTTGCCGGAACCGGTACAAAAGAATTAGCAATCAAAATTGCCGAAAGCTACGGCAAGCCTCTAGGCAACGTCACTTTAAACCGGTTTAGTGACGGTGAATTTCAACCTTCTTACGATGAAACAGTACGCGGTTGTGATGTCTTCCTAATCAATTCTACTTACCAGCCTAACGACAACTTAATGGAGCTTTTGTTAATGATTGATGCCGCAAAACGCGCATCTGCTCATTACATTACTGCTGTTGTTCCTTATTATGGTTTGGCCAGACAAGACAGGAAAGATAAACCACGTGTGGCTATCGGAGCAAAATTGGTAGCGAACTTATTAAAGTCTGCAGGTATCCACAGGATCATGACCATGGACCTTCACGCTGCTCAGATACAAGGTTTCTTCGATATCCCTGTAGACCACTTAGATGGTTCAGTGATCTTCGTTCCTTATATCAAAAGCTTAGGCCTGGAGAATCTAACTATTGCTTCTCCGGATATGGGTGGTTCTTACCGCGCACGTACTTTTGCAAAGTTCTTCAATGCAGAGGTGGTGATTTGTGATAAGAGACGTAAACGTGCCAATGAAATCGAATCAATGTCGATCATTGGAGATGTAGTTGGTCAGGATATCGTTTTAATTGACGACATTTGTGACACCGCAGGAACTTTGTCCAAAGCAGCAGCACTGATCATGGAAAAAGGAGCAAAAAGCGTGAGGGCAGTTTGTACACACGCGGTATTGTCGGGGAACGCTTATGAAACGATTGAGAACTCCATGCTGGCAGAACTGATCGTTACAGATACCATTCCACTGAAACGTCAGAGTGATAAAATAAGGGTATTGAGCACCGCTGAATTATTTGCAAAAGCAATTGCCAATGTAAATGAGCACGGTTCTATCAGTGACCTTTTTAGAGTTTAATATTTTAATACATAATATATAATCAATAAAAAATGAAAACAATCGCAATTAGCGGTTCTCCAAGAGAGAACGTAGGGAAACGCGATGCTAAAGAGCTTCGCTATGAAGGTAAAGTTCCTGCAGTATTGTATGGTGGTAAAGAGCAACAACATTTTGCTGTAATTACAACCGAATTAAAGGATGCTATTTATACTCCTGAAGCAAACTTTGTTGAAATTGACATTAATGGTACTAAAACTAAAGCGATCATTAAAGAATTACAATTTCACCCGCTTACAGACCTTTTATTACACGTAGATTTTCTTCAGTTATTTGATGACAAAGAGATCTTAATGGAAATCCCTGTTAAATTAACCGGTACTTCTCCAGGTGTTAAAATGGGTGGTAAATTAGTACAGAAATTACGTAAACTTCGTGTTAAAGCATTCCCTAAAGATATGCCTCAGACAGTTGAAGTGAGCATTGCTAAATTAGAAGTTGGAAACTTGTTCCGCGTACGTGACCTTGCAAAAGCTGACTACGTGATCACAAACACTCCGGAAGATACCATCGTATCTGTAGGAATGTCAAGAGCTTTAAAACAAGCAGAAAACGAAGCGAACAAGAAATAATTTCTTGCAGCTTATTCAAAAAAGCAGCATCGACAACGGTGCTGCTTTTTTTATGGAATAGGTTTTGGGTAAATGCTTGTTCTCATCTAAACTATTATATTTGCAGCACATGAAATACTTAATCGTTGGTTTAGGGAATATCGGTCCTGAATATATGGATACGCGACACAATATCGGTTTTAACATTGCTGATGAACTGGTGAAAGACCTGGGAGGATCATTTTCGAATGTCCGCCTGGCTTATTATGCTGAAGTCTCTTTTAAAGGAAAAAAGCTGCATGTGATCAAGCCAACCACCTATATGAACCTGAGCGGTAAAGCGGTCAACTATTATATGCAGGAGCTGAGAATCCCATTGGAAAATGTACTGGTTATTGTAGATGACCTGGCTTTGCCATTGGGTAAACTGAGGCTGAAAATGCAGGGCAGCAGTGCCGGGCATAACGGACTGAAAAGCATTGAAGGCCTTTGTGGCGGACAGGGATATCCCCGCTTACGTTTTGGGATCAGCGATAACTTTGCCAAAGGCAGGCAAGCGGATTATGTGCTGAGTTCCTTTGATAAGGACGAGCTCCCGGAGCTTCCGGCATTGATTGATAAAAGCGTGGACCTGATCAAAAGTTTTGTGACCATAGGTCCTGCGCTTACCATGACTGCCTTTAATAAGTAGTATCGGCTATTCCGGAATACTTTGTTATTTTCTCGTGAAGGACTTCTAATTCGAAAGGTTTACTGACCACATCATTTGCACCGGCATCGATGGCCGTCTGTTTATCTGTTTCTAAAACCGCCGCAGAGAAGGTGATGATCGGAATGCTTTCCTTGCCTTTAATAAATCCTTCACGGATGAGTTTAATGGCATCCAGCCCATTCATAACGGGCATAAAGGTGTCCATCAGGATGAGGTCGTAGTCTGCATCTCTGAGCTTGTCCAGCGCATCCTTACCGTTCTCTACCACGTCCGGGTTCACTTCCCAGTCTTTTAGTATTTTTACAATCAGAAATTTGTTGATGGGATTGTCTTCTGCAACAAGCACCCTTAATCCTTTAAAAGGGCCTAAATGTGGTTTGTTCATTTTTTTAACGACTACAGTATCTTTTAACACTTCATACCAATTGGTGAAACAGAAGGTGCTGCCTACGCCTTCTTCACTGATGACTTCCAGTACACCTCCTTTTAATTTTGCCAGGTTTTTAACAATGGACAGCCCCAGTCCCGTGCCTCCAAACTTTACGGTGGTTTGTTCGTCCGCCTGTTCAAAGGTTTCAAAGATCTTATCAATATTGTTTTTGGCAATGCCGATGCCCGTATCAATAACCGAGAATTTGATCTGCAGGTTGTTTCCTTTTCTATCAATAATTTCCGTTTTCAAAGTGACGCTCCCCTGAATGGTAAACTTAATGGCATTTCCAATCAGGTTCATCAGGATCTGGTTCAGACGAAGCGAATCTGCCAGGACCAGCTTTGGCAATTCCGCATCAAACTCGGTGATCAGGTCAAGCTCTTTCTCGATGGCACGGATGCGCAGCAGGTTCACTACCGAATTGCAGATTTTTACAATATCAGTACCGGACCTGTTGATTTTAAACTTCCCGGATTCAATCTTTGAAAGGTCCAGAATGTCGTTGATGACCCCGAGCAGAGAGTCTGAGGAGATCTCTAAAAGGTTGATCATCTCTTTCTGTTCTGCGGTTAAATTCGTTCTTCCCAGGAGGTTGGCCAGGCCAATGATCCCATTGATCGGGGTACGGATCTCATGACTCATATTGGCCAGGAAATTCTCCTTAATCCTTTTTCCCTGTTCTGCCTGCTCTTTCGCCTTGATCAGTTCTTTCTGGTAAGCCTCCAGTTCCTGATTTTTCTTCTTGATCTCTCTTTCATTTCTCACCAGCTGGATAAAAGAATCTACTTTAGCAGAGGTGACATAAGGATCAAGCGGTTTGTACAGGTAATCTACCGCGCCTGTATTTAACCCTTTTACGGCATATTTCGTTTCTTTGGAAATTGCAGTCACGAATATGATGAGGATCCCTTTGGTTCTGGGGTTACTTTTTAAAATTTCTACCAGCTCAAACCCATCCATCTCCGGCATTTGAACATCCACCAGGGCAATGGCAATATCCATTTCCCAGGATATTCTTAACGCTTCATTGGGATTGGTGGTGGTAATAATATTGATGTCATCACGCTGAAGCAATGCCTCGAGGGCAATGATATTTTCAGGTCTGTCATCAACGATTAAGATATTAATCTTTTCCATAGGTCTCTGGTATGAGGTAGTGTTTGGGGATGGTTTTGAATGGCCCCTATGCTATTTTTTGGTAAATGTTATTTTTCTTGTCGATAATCTTAAAACGACCGGTTTCTGTACTTCTTAAAGTTTCTTTGGCCCCTAAACACAGGAACCCAAAATTAGCTAAACTATTATAGAATAACTCTATCACTTTCTTTTGCAGATCTGTATTAAAATAGATCAGTACATTGCGGCAGGAGATGACCTGAAATTCATTAAACACACCGTCTGAAGCGAGGTTATGTGCCGAGAACAACAGGTTTTTTTTGAGAGAACGGTTGATGGATGCCGCCTCATATCGGGCGGTATAAAAATCAGAAAGCGTATGCATGGTTCCTGTCTTTTGATAATTTTCTGAATACTGCTTCATCTTTTGCAAATCATAGATCCCGTCTTTGGCAAACTCCAGTACATCATTATTGATATCGGTACCATAGAAGAAACTGCGGTCATACAACTCTTCTTCGGCAAACATGATCGCATAAGAGTACAGTTCTTCTCCTGTAGAGCAACCTGCATTCCAAACTTTAATCCTTTGATAGGAGCGAAGGTAGGGGATGATGTTTTCCTTCACAGACCTGTAAAATGCAGGGTCACGGAACATTTCTGTCACATTAACGGTGATCTCGATCAAAAAGGACTCGAAATAGTCATGGTCGTTTGTCAGTAAGGTACGTAAGTCAAATAAGCTTAGTTTTTGCAATTGCATAATTCTGGTCACCCTTCTTTTCAGAGAGGCTGCAGAGTAGTCACTAAAATCAAAGCCATGGATGTTTTTAATGAAATCAATTAGTTCTGATAATTGATCATAGCTGATGTAATCCTCCTCCTTATGCATACTAACTTAACCACACCCTTAACATTGACAATAGTTTATCCATATCAACCGGCTTAGAAATATAATCATTTGCTCCGGCTTCAATACATTTTTCACGATCATTTTTCATGGCTTTTGCCGTTAATGCAATGATCGGTAGTTTTGCGAAACGTTTTTCCGTTCTGATGGCTTTCATGGCTTCATAACCATCCATTTCCGGCATCATGATGTCCATCAGCACCAGGTCAATCTGCTCTGCTTCTTCGAGTTTCTCCAGGGCTTCCCTGCCATTGTTGGCAATGACGATCTTGAGGTCATAAAGCTGTAGTGCACTAGAAAGGGCGAAGATGTTCCGCATGTCATCATCGGTAATTAAAATGGTTTTGTCTTTCAAAACTTTCTCCATCGTGGAAACGCTTTTGCCTTTCACTGCTCCTGGTTTTGCAGGTGCAGATGGGCCATCCTGTTTAAGTTTATTGATGAACAGGCTGACCTCGTCAATTAAGCGGTCGTTGGATTTATTTGATTTCAGCACCATGGCATCGGTATACTTCATGATATGGGCCATTTTTTCCTGATCCAGCTCCATGGCGGTATTAATGATCACGGGAATATGTGCATGAAGGGCCTGCGACTTGATCTGGTCTAGCAAATCAAATCCCGAAATGTCAGGAAGCTTCAGGTCCAGAATAATGCAATCAAAGACCTGGTCGTCCAGGAGGTCCAGGGCTTCTTTTCCTGTGAAAGCCTGTTTCACATCCACCCCTTTTTCAGTCAGCTGTTGCGTCAGTTCCCTGCTTTGCAATTCCTGATCTTCAATCACCAGTACGCTTTTGAAATTGTATTTCAGGTAAGCGGCACTGAGGAGGTTAAAAGCTTCATCCAGCTGTTCTTTTTCAACCGGTTTTTTCAGGAAGCCTATAGCACCTTCTTTTTTGGCTTTGCTGGCTTTTTCATTTCCTGCCGACATCATATGTACCGGAATATGCTTGGTTCTTGGATCAGCCTTCAGTTTTTTCAGGATCGTCCAGCCGTCCATTACCGGTAACATAATGTCCAGAACGATGGCATCGGGTAGCTGAGAGAAGGCCATTTCCAGGCCGGTATCACCACTGTGTGCAAGAATCGGCTGGAAGCCTTTTTCCAGGGCATAGTCATTGAGTACATCTGCGAAAACCACATCGTCTTCAATGATCAGCAGAGTTTGTGGCTCATCGGCTTGTTTGACCGGGCTGACTGCCATTTCCGGAACAAACGGAATGATGACGGCTTCTTCCACCTGATGAGGGTTCAGCTGCTCGGGAAGCTGGAAGGAATTGTTTCTTGGCACAAATAGAGTAAAGGTACTTCCTTCATTAGGTTTACTGCTGACCTGGATTTCTCCGCCAAGGATATAGGCCAGCTCTTTACTGATGGAGAGGCCAAGTCCTGTTCCGCCAAATTTTCTGCTCGTAGAGCCGTCGGCTTGCTGGAAGGCCTCGAAGATCAGTTTTTGCTTGTCTTCCGGAATACCGATGCCCGAATCTTTAACGGTAATGCCGATGATTTCTTCTGCTGTATTTTTCAGGCGGTCAGAGAAAAAGCGGACTCCTCTGGATGGCCTGCTGATGCTGAGCGTAATCTGACCGTATTCCGGTGTGAACTTAAATGCATTGGAGAGTAAGTTTTTGACGATCTGCTCCAGTCTCGTCTGATCGGTAAGGATATAATCCGGCAGGCCATCTTCAACAATGGTATTGAACTGGATCTTCTTACTTCTGGCAAGCTCGGTAAACAGGGATTCCATTCCATGTTTGATGGCATCTGGTTTTACGGTCTCTATGCTCAGGTCTACCTTTCCGGATTCTATTTTTGACAAATCCAGAATGTCGTTGATGAGGCTGAGTAGATCATTTCCTGCATTGTGAATGACACCGGCATATTTGATCTGATCTTCATTCAGGTTGTCAGGCCTGTTTTCTTTTAAGATTCTTGCCAGAATCAGAATACTGTTTAAAGGTGTTCTTAATTCATGACTCATGTTGGCCAGAAATTCAGATTTATATTTGCTGGAAATTTCCAGTTCTTCAGCTTTTAAACTAATTGCCTCTCTGGCCTGGTTGATGGAGATGTTACGTTCTTCCAGTTGCTGGGCTTTCTCCTCCAGTTCCGCATTGGTCTGACGCAATTCTTCCTGTTGTACCCTCAGTTCTTCTTCAGACGACTGAAGCTGGTCTGTTTTGTACATCAGTTCTTCATTGGTTGTCCGTAACTCTTCCTGCTGGCTTTCCAGTTCTTCTGCCTGCTGCTGGGTTTGTTCGAACAAGGCCCTGAGTTTCACCCTTGCCACTGCGCTGTTCACCGCAACACCCACACTTTCGCTGATGCTGTTCAGGAACAGGATCGTTTTTTCATCAGGCTGCTCCTGAAGTCCGAGCTCAATCACAGCCAGGGTTTCATCTTCAAATACAATAGGTACAAGGTAAATACACTTCGGTAAGGTATCTCCCAGACCAGAACTGATTTTCAGGTAATCCAAAGGGATATTGTTGAGTAGTTTAACCCGTTTTTCTGCCGCAACCTGACCCACCAGTCCTTCTCCCAAATGGTATTGATTGGTTTCTCCTTTCTTAGGCTGATAGGCATATCCTCCGGTAAATTTAAAGGTCTTTTTAGCGCTGTTGATCAGAAAGAAAGCACCGATAGGCGCATTGATGTAATTGCTGATCCTCGTAATGATATTGACCGATAGCTCTTCAATCTCCTGTTCTCCGCGCATGGCATCATTCACCGTTGTCGCACCTGACAACAACCAGTTTTTCTGTTCATTTTCAACAGAGAGCTCTTCCAGCTGGAGATTGGACTCCCTGATCCGGGCTTCTGTTAATTTCTGCTGGTCGAAGGTTCTCCGGATGTAAGTAAAGAGAAAAAGAATCAGACAGAATATGATTAAAGAACTTAGTAAAATGATCCAGGTGCTCCTCTGACTGCTGCTCGCGGTATTCGATTTCCGTTCTGCCAGCAGGCGGAATTCAGCCTCAATCATCTTTTTACTGATGAGCAGCATCTGGTCCTTATAATGTTGTCCGCCTCCGTTTAGTACGCGGTCGGTAGCTGCTGCCTGTCCCTTACTGTCGTAAATACGGATCACTTCCTGCATTTCCGCTACTTTTTTATGCGCATAGGAATCCAAAGAATCGGCCCTTTCTTCCTGTTCCGGATTGTCACTGATCAGTTTCTTTAAATCCTGCACCGTCTCGAGTATCAGGGGCGCATTTCTATTGTAGGGCTTCAGGTACAAACTTTTCTGCGATAAGATGAAGCCACGTAAAGCACTTTCTGAATTCAGAACCTGGGTTTCTACATTCTTGATCAGGTCAATGACCTCATAGGTATGGCCTTGCCATTTTGTATCATCGGTCAGTTTCTCCACACTGAAGTAGGAGGTGATGGCCGATACCAGGACAAACAATAAGGAAACAGTGAAACCTGTTAATACTTGTTGTTTAAAAGTTAGCTTAAACATAGACTTGAACAATTAGATGTTAAGAACTTATCTGAAATTGTGAATTAGATTGAAATTAAAGTTTTGCACAAAAAGGTCCGAAATTCAGTACTATCCTGTCCTGAACCTCGTTTTTGGCTATGTCTTTTTCAATTTCAAGTCGCCCCCCACAGAGAGAGATAAAATCAACAACAATATTAATGATAATAAATTTTATTTTTGCCGATATGATCATATACGGAATACCAAATTGCAATACAGTAAAGAAAGCCAGGACCTGGTTGGCAGAGAATGGATTTAATCCGGAGTTCCACGACTTCAAGAAGAGTGGCATTACGGCCGAAAAACTGAATGAGTGGTGTGCAGTTTTTGGCTGGGAAAAGGTGCTGAATAAAAAAGGAACCACCTGGAAAAAACTAAGTCCGGAACAACAGGCTGCGGTTGTTGATCAGGCTTCGGCAGTTCAGGTTTTGCTGCAGCATACCAGTGCGATCAAGAGGCCTGTTGTTGAGCTTGATCAGAAAGCGGTACTCATCGGTTTTGAGGAAGACAGTTACCAAAGTCTTTTGAAGTAACCGACATGCTGTTGTTAAATTTTGTTAAAATATAATCAAGGCGTAAAAACAGCGTTACATTTGGATATGTCTAAGTATTTATTCTTGTTGTTCATCTGTATTGCCCCTTTCGGAGTCTGGGCACAAACTTCTGTGTCTGGTACGGTGTATGATTACGATAATAAAACTTTTCCTATTCAGGATGTGATTGTAAGGAACCTGAACAGTAAGGAGCTTTCAAGAACAAAGGCTGCCGGACAGTTTACACTGGCCGCAAAAGTAGGTGACCTGCTGGAGTTTTCTTTTGTTGGTTATCATACCGATACGCTTTTTCTGATTGACCTGAAGCCAAAGACCATTTTCCTGCCCGGAAATTCGAAAACCTTAAAAGAGGTGGAGATTTTAAGTGCAAAAGTAAATCCTTCCGTATTGTACCGGGACCCGAATGCCAAAGAATCAAAGCGGTTTGGAGCAGACGGACTCAGGGGCAAAGGAAATAATGACCGGGCCGGAGGGATGATGTTTAACCTGGGCTATGGCAAAATGAAGCGGGAGCGGGAGAAAGAAAGAAGACTGGAAGAAAGGGATGTCTATGAAACGGAAATCAGGGAGAATTTTAACGAGGAGAGCATTACCAAACTCGTGAAGCTCAAGGGTGAGGACCTCAAGGACTTTATGGCCATATACCGGCCAACAGAAGCCCTGATCAAAGACGAACGCCCTTTTAACTATACCTATTATATTGTTAAGGCTTATCATAGCTGGCTTAAACTCCCTGCCGGACAGCGAAAGGTCTATCCAATGCCTAAATTGAAGGCGAACTAATAAAACCGTTACAATGGTCAGGTATAACATTTCATTTTATACCTTTAGTTCGAATCTAAAACCAACAACTAAACATCATGAATAAGCCCACCTTACTATTGGTCTTGTTATGCGCATTCGGTTTCAGTTCCATGGGGCAACAGACCACAGGGAACTATGATCCCCATGTTGCATTCAACCCCCTTTTTTATACGCAAAATGGCAATGAATACCGGTCCGCAAATGGATATCCCGGCGCTAAATACTGGCAGAACCGTGCAGATTATCACATTACCGCAAACCTGGATGAAGCAAAAAACAGTGTTACGGGAACGGTAACCATTACCTATAAAAATAATAGTCCCGATAAACTGCCGTTTCTATGGTTGCAGCTTGACCAGAACCTGTTTGCGGAGCATTCAAGAGGAAATTCACTGATTGCTGCCGGCAGCAGGTACGGTGCAAGAGGAGAGAAAGTAGAAGGGGGATATAAAATTGAGGGCTTAAGTGTTTCTCAAAAAGCGAAACCTGTAAAATTTACCTCCCTGACGGAAGATACCAGGATGCAGATCCGTTTGAATGAGCCTTTGGCGGCAAACGGAGAGACGATCACGATTAAAATGAACTTTTCATTTGTGATCCCTATCAATGGTTCGGACCGCATGGGGCACCTGGTAACCAAAAACGGAGAGATCTTTGCCATTGCACAATGGTTTCCAAGGATGAGTGTTTATGACGATATCCTGGGATGGAACACGTTACCGTATTGGGGTGCAGGTGAATTTTATTGCGAATACGGAGATGTAGACTTTTCGGTTACCGCACCTGCCAGTCACATTGTGATGGGCTCAGGGGAACTGTTAAACCCACAGGAGGTATTTACTGCAGAGCAGCTGGCGCGCTGGAATGCCGCTAAGCTGAGCGATAAAACGATTGCCATCCGATCTGAGTCGGAAGTAACAGACCCGAAATCCCGCCCTGCAAAAGGAACCCTGACCTGGAAGTTTAAAATTAAAAACACCAGGGATGTGGCCTGGGCTTCCTCAAAAGCATTTGTTTTGGATGCCGCAAGGATTAACCTGCCAAGTGGGAAGAAGTCGCTCGCAGTTTCTGCACATCCGGTGGAGAGCAATGGTAAAGATGGTTATGGCAGAGGAGTAGAGTATGTGAAATCTTCTATAGAATATTATTCCAATAAATGGTTTGAATACCCTTATCCAATGGCGGTAAATGTAGCCAGTAATGTAGGTGGTATGGAATATCCGGGAATTGTTTTTTGCGGTTGGAAAGCGAAAAACGGAAGTGCCTGGGGGGTAATTGATCATGAATTTGGTCATACCTGGTTCCCGATGATTGTAGGGAGTAATGAGCGTAAATTCGGCTGGATGGATGAAGGCTTTAACACGTTTATCAATGGCTTGTCTAAAGCCGCATTCAACAACGGCGAATATAGCGGCAAACCGGAGAACATGCAGGGGGTTGCTAAATATTTAAGTAACGATGCCCTGGAATACGTGATGTTAAGTCCTGATGCAATGAAGGAAGCCAATATTGGCGTCAACCTCTATTATAAACCATCATGGGGATTAAACGTATTAAGAAATCAGGTTTTAGGTGCGGATCGTTTTGATTATGCCTTTAAGAAATATATTGAAAACTGGGCTTATAAACACCCGAGCCCTTTCGACTTTTTCCGTGCAATGGAGAATGGGGCAGGAGAGGATCTTTCCTGGTTCTGGAGAGGCTGGTTTATGGAAAACTGGAAAACAGACCAGGCCATTGCAGAGGTTAAGGAGCTGACAAAAAATGGTGAAAGAACAGGTTATGACATCGTTGTGGCGAACCTGGAGAAAATGCCGATGCCGGTGATTATTGAAGTGAAAACAAAAAGCGGAAAGACAGACATCATTAAACTTCCGGTAGATGTCTGGATGCGCAATACGAAGTGGACGGTTAATTATCCGACTACAGAGGAAGTCATTTCAGTGACACTGGATCCGAATCAAGTCCTTCCTGACAGCAATGCTGCAAACAACAGCTGGACCAAATAATTTTCAAATCGAATAAAAAAAATCCCCTTGTGCATCTGCACAAGGGGATTTTTTTATTGACCAGGTGCGATGATGTCCATTTCATGGACCTTCAGGTCGAAATAACTGGCAGAGGCCAGCAGGTGGTCAAATATATCTGCCATGATGTATTCGTAATCTACCCATTTAGTGGTGCCTGTAAAAGCATAGATCTCCAGTGGTAGTCCGCTTGGCGTTGGGGCCAGTTGTCTGACCATCATCGTCATCTTTTTATGTAAACCGGTATGGTTTGAAATGTAGTTGTCGATATATTTTCTGTACAGTCCTGCATTGGTTAGGTTTCTTCCGTTAATCAGTAAGCTTTTGTCTGCCCCAATACGTTCGTTATGTTTGTCAATGTCTTTTTGACGGTGATCAATATAAGAGGTCAGGGATTGGATTCTTCTGAATTGTTCCACTTCTTCATAGGTAAGAAAACGAATGGTGGATTGTCTGATGAAGATGGCCCTTTTAATCCTTCTTCCTCCGGATTGGGTCATGCCGCGCCAGTTTTGGAAAGAATCCGAAATTAAGGAATAGGTTGGGATGGTGGTAATGGTTTTATCGAAGTTCTGCACTTTTACTGTGGTCAGGTTAATTTCTACGACATCGCCGTCGGCACCATATTTTGCCATCGTAATCCAGTCGCCGATGCGGACCGTATCATTGGTACTTACCTGTATGCTGGCCACAAAACCCATAATGGTATCTTTGAACATCAGCAGCAGCACTGCCGAGATTGCACCCATGGCCGTAAAGAAAGTAAGTGGAGATTTTCCGGTCAGGTTGGAGAAGATGATCACAGCCCCTATAAAAAAGAGGATGATTCTGATCACCTGCATATAGCTTTCAATCGGCTTTGATTTGAAGGCAGATTTTTTTCTCAGGGAGTCTGCACCGGAGCGAATCAGAGAGATGATCAGCCAAATGATAATGATGACCAGGTATACTTCTGTCAGTTTGTTTAAGGGGGCGATCAGGCTTGGAAAAGAATAAAATACTACCGGAATAGAACTTTTTACCAGTGTAACAGCAGTGCTGAGTGCTACAAAATGAGAAAAACGGTTTTCCAGTAAATGATGGAAGAAATCAATCTTGGTGCGTTTGGTGATCCGGATTAAGGTAATCCTTAACAGTCGCCTGAGTACGTAATGCAGCAGGTAGACTGCAATGGCGAGGACCAGTGATAGTCCGAGCAGGTTAATATAGTCGGCAATGCTTTCGGAAACTCCCCATTTGATCAGGAGGTCATGTGTTTTTTTGCCGATGTTCTGAAAGTCAAAATCGTAATCTGTTGCGCTCATTTATCGTTATTTTAACTAAGTGCAACAGATTACAAAAAAATAATTGGAAAGACAATATTCTGATCTAAAATATTAGCCTTTATAAGAGATTCTATAAACCAGATTGGCAAAGTCGTCGGAGACGAGGATAGATCCATCAGGTAACTGCAGGATGTCTACCGGTCTTCCCCAGGCTTTTCCTCCTTTTAGCCAGCCTGTGGCAAATGGTTCATAACTCAATACTTTATTGCCATCCAGTTTAACCAGCATCAGGCGGTACCCCGATGGGACTTTGCGGTTCCATGAACCGTGTTCCGGGATTAAGATCTGATTTTTATAGGTTTTCGGAAACATATCGCCTGTATAGAATTTCATGCCCAATGCAGCCACATGTGCATCGAGTTTTCTCTGAGGGGCAGTAAAATTTTTAGGGTCTTTTCCTTTTCCAAATTCCGGATCTAAGATGTCTCCGGCATGGACAAAGGGATAGCCGAAATGCATGCCGGGTTTATCGGCACGGTTCAGTTCATCTCCGGGGATGTCTTCGCCAAGCATGTCCCTTCCATTGTCGGTGAACCATAAATCTTTGGTCAGGGGATTCCAGTCGAAACCAACAGAATTTCTTACCCCATTGGCAAAAATTTCCAGACCTGTTCCGTCGGGGTTCATCCGCAGGATGGAGGCATACCTCTTGTCTTTATCCGTATTGTCGCAAATATTGCAGGGGGCACCAATCGGAAAGTAAAGCTTCCCGTCGGGGCCAAAACCCAGATATTTCCATCCATGGTGTGTATCCTTTGGTAGTTTGTCGTACAGCAATACCGGTTTTGGCGGATTGGCCAGGTGGTCTTCTATCTGATCAAAGCGCCAGATTTTGCTCACCTCAGCCACATATAAACTGCCATCTTTAAAGGCAATTCCATTAGGCATGTCTTTTAATCCCTGGGCAATAACGTATGTTTTTTCTGCTACCCCATCCTTATCCGCATCTACCAGTGCATAGACTTTATCGCCATCACGATTGCCTACGAATACGGTTCCATTGCTGCCAAGCGCCATAGAACGGGCATTGTCAACTTTAGCATAAACCGCTATTTTGAATCCATCAGGTAATTTGATGTCTTTAAGCCGGGGTTCATCGGCTTTTTCCATTGGGCGGTTACAGGTGACCGCCATCAGGGGAATACAAAAGAGAATCGCGAAAAGGGGGGATAGATTTTTCATTACGTTGGGTTTAAGTGTTATCGTGCTTTAAAAAAGCTTTCTTTAAGTTTGTCAGCGTCAATTAAGGCTTCGGCAGCATCAAGACGAATGAGCCAGCCTTTTTGTTTGAGCAGGGCGATTTCTTCTTTAGCCACGGAAAGATCTTTTCCTTTGATGCGTTCACGATAGATGATGGCATCTTTAGGCTCTACATTTGCCGGGGTATGAAATAAGATCTCCAGTTTAAATTTCGGCCAGATCTGAATGTCTCCGAGTTGGGCAGAATAGATTTTCTTTGTCGAATGTGCCGGGACTATTGCCGCAAATTCTCCTTTGTAATGGTCGCCTTTTTCTGTAGTCAGGCTGGCCAGGAGCTGGAAGGAGCTTTCATTAACCAGGTGGAAATGGGCTACGGAACTGCTGTGCTGATCGGTGATCAGGCCCAGATAAATTCCTTCTTTAATAAATTGTGCTTCAGGTACGACTACTGCCGGACGGTTCGAAACCACGTCGTTGTCGGGAATTTCTCCATGAACCAGGGTCACTTTTGTGGCCTGAACAGGAATTTCAAAATCATTGGAATCTGTTACGCCTATGGTGTCTTTATCTATGATTCTGGTGATGTACCCTTCTATGTTTTCGTCTACAAAACGAACAAAATCTCCTAATTTAAATTGCATCTGTTATGGATTAAATAAAACTGATTACAACAAATTTAATCATTAGAGCCGGAAATTCTTTTTAATTTTGTCGGATGACGGAAGCAGAACAGCCAAATAACCCATTGCATGGTAAAACACTGGAGTTTATTGTTAAACAACTGGTATGGCATTATGGCTGGCCGGAATTGGGTACATTGATTCGCATCGACTGCTTTCAGAATAATCCCAGCCTGAAGTCCAGTTTGAAGTTTTTACGTAAGACGGATTGGGCAAGGAAAAAAGTAGAAAAACTTTATTTGAATACCTTCCATTAAATAAATTTATTTTTCTTATATATGCTATGTAATGAACTACATAGGGGGTGTTCGTTGTTGTTGCGCCATATTATTTTTTAGCTTTCTGATATTGGCGAACCATGGCTATGGACGACAGCAGTCGGACCACCGGAATAGTCTTGAGTTTTCTCCACAGGTTTCTTTAGCGCTTTTTACTGCCGGAAATAAGCTGCGTGGCTCTGCTCCCGGTGGAGAATTTACCTATCATCTTCAGAAGAGCGATTGTCCGAGGCCATGGATGCGCATGCTTCGTTTAAACAGCATTGACTTTGTGTTTAATTATAAGAACATGGAAAAGGTCATGCTGGCTTCAGACCCAAGGCCTAATTTGTTTGGAGATGCTTATGCCATGGTGACTGCATTGAATTTCAGCCTGCTAAAATCCAGGTATGCCGAATTATGGGCGGCACCGGGTCTGGGGATCGGGTATCTTGGACAAACTTATTTCACAAACCGGAATATATTGATTGGAAGCCACCTTAATTTTGCTTCGAGGATGGCGCTGAAAGTCGCGGCTAAAGTTGCGCCTTATACCCGCTTATCTGCGGGAATGGATGTACTGCATTTTTCCAATGCTGCGATAAGAACACCTAATTATGGTTTAAATATCAGCAGTGTAAGCTTTGGGATACTACAGCTTCTGCATTCTTCGGCGCAGCCAAAACGGGATACAACAGCGAGAAAGGAACGTTTGGAAGCTAACCGGCACCAGTTTGACTTTGGAGTTAACATTGGTTGCAGGGGGGTAGCGAGAAGTCGTGATGGCTTGTATAAAACGGGCCTTTATGCAGGGTATAATTATCAGTTAAATGAGTTGCTGGGCTGTAGCTCAGGGATCGATGCGGTTTATTACCATACCGTTTACCAATATACTCCTCAGACTTACCAGTCATTGGCAACTTCATTAGACCGCTGGAGGCTGGGACTGGCCATTGGCCCTGATTTTTGGATGGACCGGCTGGCGGTGATGGCGAAATATGGTTATTATCTGCATTTTAATAATTTTTCTAAATCTGCGGAAGAGGTTAAAACTTACTGGACGGCGGGGTTGAAGTATTATGTGATGAACCGGGCTGCTGTTCAGACAAAGGTTTACCTCCATAAAACCGAAGCGGATTATTTAGGGCTGGGGATATTGGTCAGTCCATAACGGCAAAATAAAAATCTGCCAGCTACTTAAGTGAATCATTTTCTGTGTGGAGCTGTTTTGCGGGAGATGGAAAAAAAGGGGTTGAAAACTGTTTCGGAAAAGAGGGAGATAAGCTCAGCATCAAGGCCGGATAGAACAGGGATCAAACCCGGATTTTGTCCCTGTTCTATCCGGGTTTCATCCGGAACATTTTTCGGGCTCTTTCTGAATTGTCGTTTTACATTGTCCTGCCAGTCAGCGGCCTCTCCGGAACAGTCATTGCGCGGAGGATTCCCGAAGGAGGCTGTGATTATCCGGGATTGCTGATCTGCCCTGTCTGATGTCAGGTTTCCACCGAATTATTTTTATGTTAACCCCTTGATTTATAAAATGTATTGTCTTACCTTTGCAGTCCCTTATTATAGGGGTAAAGTTTTTAAATATTAATAGAAAACAAAAAAAGAACAATGCCAACCATTCAACAATTAGTTAGAAAAGGTAGAGTAGCACTGGAGTTCAAGAGTAAGTCTCCAGCGTTGGACAGCTGTCCACAGCGAAGAGGT
>NZ_QAJL01000002.1:405038-574435 GCF_003852525.1 Pedobacter sp. KBW06 | reverse complement strand
TCATCCGTGGAGCACTAGATACTTCAGGAGTTGCTGGTCGTAACCAACGTCGTTCAAAATATGGTACTAAACGTCCTAAGCCAGGACAAGTAGCTGCGGCACCAACAAAAGGTAAAAAGAAATAATTAGGAGGAAAAACAAATGAGAAAGTCAAAACCAAAAAAGAGAATTATCCTTCCTGATCCAAAATTTAACGATGTTCAGGTGACAAGGTTTGTAAACAATATGATGTATGATGGAAAAAAATCCATTGCATATGATATTTTTTATGATGCTGTAGAACTAGCTGAGAAAAAAGCTGGTGAGAACGGATTAGAAGTATGGAAACGTGCTTTAACAAATGTAATGCCTGCAGTAGAGGTTAAATCTCGTCGTGTAGGTGGTGCAAACTTCCAGGTACCTACAGAGGTAAGACCTGACCGTAAGATTGCTTTAGGCATGAAATGGTTAATTTCTTACGCTCGTAAACGTGGAGAAAAAACAATGAAAGAGAAATTAGCAGGTGAAATCGTTTCAGCAGCTAAAGGTGAAGGTGCAGCAGTGAAGAAAAAAGAAGATACGCATAAAATGGCTGAGGCTAACAAAGCGTTCTCTCATTTCCGTTTCTAATTATACAGAATCATAAAATGTCAAGAGATTTAAAATTTACAAGAAATATTGGAATCGCGGCTCACATTGATGCGGGTAAAACCACAACAACTGAGCGTATCCTTTATTACGCCGGAGTAAATCACAAAATTGGTGAGGTACACGAAGGTGCGTCTACGATGGACTGGATGGTACAGGAAGCGGAACGTGGGATAACAATCACCTCTGCTGCTACAACAGTTTTCTGGCCTTACCGTGGTGAAAAATATCAGGTAAACGTTATCGATACTCCAGGACACGTGGATTTTACCGTAGAGGTAAACCGTTCACTTCGTGTTTTGGATGGATTGGTATTCTTATTTTCAGCTGTTGATGGTGTTGAGCCTCAATCTGAAACTAACTGGCGTTTAGCTAACAACTATGCAGTTCCACGTATTGGTTTCGTTAACAAAATGGACCGTTCCGGAGCTGACTTCTTAAAAGTTGTTAAGCAGGTAAGAGACATGCTGGGTAGCCATGCAGTTCCTTTGCAATTGCCAATTGGTGCAGAAGATAGCTTTACTGGTGTTGTTGATTTAATCAATAACCGTGGTATTGTTTGGAATGAGCATGATAAAGGGATGACCTTTACTGAAGTGCCAATTCCTGCTGACATGGTTGATGAAGTTGCAGAATGGAGAGAGAACTTATTAGAAGCTGTTGCTGATTATGATGAGTCATTAATGGAGAAATTCTTTGATGATCCTAACTCAATCACTGAGCGTGAGATTCTTGACGCATTGCGTAAAGCAACTTTAGATGCTAAAATCGTTCCTATGGTTTGTGGTTCATCTTTCAAAAACAAAGGTGTTCAGACCATGTTGGATCTGGTAATGGAATTATTGCCTTCGCCAATGGATGTGGATGGTATCACTGGTACCAACCCGGACACAGGTGAAGAAGTAACCCGTCAACCAGATGTAAAAGAGCCATTTGCAGCTTTAGCGTTTAAAATTGCAACCGATCCTTTCGTAGGTCGTTTGTGCTTTATCCGTGTTTACTCAGGTAACTTAGAAGCTGGTTCTTACGTTTATAACGCACGTTCTGAGAACAAAGAGCGTATCTCCCGTATCTTCCAGATGCATGCGAACAAGCAAAACCCAATCCCTAATGTAGGTGCTGGTGATATTGCTGCAGTAGTAGGATTTAAAGATATCAAAACAGGTGATACACTTTGTGATGAGAAACACCCGATCATTCTGGAGTCTATGGATTTCCCTGAGCCGGTTATTGGTTTAGCTATCGAGCCTAAAACTCAAGCTGATATCGATAAATTAGGTATCGGTTTATCTAAATTAGCTGAAGAAGATCCTACATTTAGAGTTCAAACTGACGAGGAAACTGGTCAGACTGTGATCTCTGGTATGGGTGAGCTTCACTTAGACATCCTGATTGACCGCTTAAGACGTGAGTTTAAAGTAGAGGTTAATCAAGGAGCGCCACAAGTTGCTTATAAAGAGGCAATTCACGGATCTGTTCAACATCGTGAGACTTACAAAAAACAATCAGGTGGTCGTGGTAAATTCGCGGATATCCAGGTTGTGATTTCTCCAATCGATGCGGACTTTGAAAAAGGTGGATTACAATTTGTAAACGAAATTACAGGTGGTTCAATCCCTCGTGAGTTTATCCCTTCTGTAGAGAAAGGATTCGCAGCATCGATGGCTAACGGAGTATTGGCTGGATATCCACTTCCAGACATGAAAGTTCGCTTAATTGATGGTTCATTCCACGCAGTCGATTCAGATGCTTTGTCATTCGAGCTTGCTGCTAAAATGGCTTACCGTGAGGCATTGCCTAAATGTAGCCCTGTATTGATGGAGCCAATTATGAAAATCGAAATCTTAACCCCTGAAGAAAACATGGGTGATGTTATCGGTGACATGAACCGTCGTCGTGGTCAGCTTTTAGGTATGGACACCCGTAATGGTGCTCAGGTAATTAAAGCAACTGTACCTCTTTCTGAAATGTTTGGTTATGTAACTCAGTTACGTACCATTACTTCTGGTCGTGCAACTTCAACTATGGAGTTTGATCACTACGAACCAGCACCAAGAAACGTTCAGGATGAAGTAGTTGCTAAATCAAAAGGCAGAATTAAATCCGCAGAATAATAAAAAATCGGCAGCCGGTTATTAATAGCTCTAACCGGCAGCCTTAATACATAAATAAGATGAGCCAAAGAATCAGAATCAAATTAAAATCTTACGATTATAACCTGGTAGATAAATCTGCTGAGAAAATCGTTAAGACTGTTAAACCTACGGGTGCAGTAGTTAGTGGACCAATTCCATTGCCTACAGAAAAGAAAATCTTCACTGTTTTACGTTCACCACACGTGAACAAAAAAGCACGTGAGCAGTTTCAATTATGTGCTTACAAACGTTTGTTAGACATTTACAGCTCTAACTCTAAAACAGTTGATGCTTTAATGAAACTTGAATTGCCTAGCGGTGTTGAAGTTGAAATCAAAGTTTAACTATATAGACGGTTAACAAAAAAAGCCTTCCTGAATTTCAGGAAGGCTTTTTTTTGTATCAGGGGAATTATTGTCTGCCCCTGTTTTTTAATTCATCAAGTTTGTTGCGCTCGTCCTGCAGTTCCCTTGCCAGTTTCTTCTCTTTGTCATTGGCTTTCGTTTTATAACTTTGATACTCCTGTGAGATCTCTTCATATAAGGAGCTTCTGTATTTCGCTTCATGAATGTGCTTCGCTGATCTCAGGATCACAATCGCTAAAGCAGCGGCCAATACCAGGATCAGGCTCCATACAATCACATTGTAATTGCTTTTGGTAAACGAGATCCCAAGGAAGCTGATTTCATTTAATCTGGCATTGGAAGTCGCCAGAGAGCTTTCTGTTCCGGAAATTTGTCCCTTCAATGTCGCAATTGTTTTTTCCTGTTCTGCAAGTTTCAGTTTTACTGCGCCAAGTTGCCTGCGACTGGTATTGAGTGAATCTGCTACACTTTTCCAAAGTCCGGCAAGCCTGGCTGGATTGATGAGTTTATAGCCATTAATGGTTTTAGATTTCGACAACATGAATTCGTATTGGCCCCGAAGACCAGGGGCAGCTTGTGCACTGTCTGCTGGAATTTGTGATTGTGCATTTAAATTTAAGAGGAGAACGGCTATAATTGCGAATATCAGTTTTTTCATAGTTGCTGTTTTTTTAATAGGATGTTTCTGTTTTTAAGGGTCATTGATCGGAAATTTGTGGTGTTTGAAGGCTCATGATGGCGGCATGATATTTAATTTAACATTCATATTGTAATTTTATTGTGTTCTGACTGTAGATAGTATATTTGCAGCAATGTCGGTATTACTATTTACAATTATAGTTTTAGCTGGAGCTTTTTTAGCTGGATTGGTCGGTTCTCTGACCGGTTTAGGGGGTGGGGTAGTGATTATTCCGCTGCTGACATTGGTTCTTGGTGTCGATATTCACTATGCCATCGGAGCTTCTATTGTGTCTGTGATTGCCACTTCTTCCGGATCTGCCGCGGCTTATGTGAAAGAAGGAATTACGAACATCAGGATTGGCATGTTTCTGGAAATGGCTACAACGATCAGTGCCATTATAGGCGCGGTGGTGACCGTTTATCTGGACCCGGGATATATTGCGGTGATCTTTGGTTTGATCCTCCTGTTCTCTGCTGCAATGATGATAGTGAAGAAGGTAGATCGCTCAGACAATGATACTTCCGGAAAACTGGCGGTTTTTTTGAAGCTGAACGGCACGTATCCTACAGATGGGGGCATGAAGAAATATGCGGTTCACCGGGTGCTTGGCGGATTTGTAATGATGTTCTTTGCAGGGATCATTTCGGGCTTGCTGGGGATAGGTTCCGGTGCCTTAAAGGTGATTGCGATGGATAATATCATGAGGATCCCTTTTAAAGTGTCTACTACGACAAGCAATTTCATGATGGGGGTTACGGCAGCTGCAAGTGCACTGGTATACCTTCACCGCGGACAAATAGACCCGGGAATTGCCATGCCGGTAACGATTGGGGTGCTTTGCGGGGCAACTTTGGGTTCAAAGATCCTGGTGAAGACCAAAACAGATAAGTTGAAAGTGGTATTTGCAGTAGTCGTGACCTTCCTGGCATTGCAGATGATTTATAATGGTTTATCAGGTAAATTATGAGTTCGGAAAAGAAAAATTTCTTTGCAGACCGTGATATTCAGGTCATTCTCGGTACTTTATTGCGGGTAGGCGTGATCGCTTCTATGTCTGTGGTACTGATAGGAGGGCTGCTTTACCTCTTTTCCGACCATGCCAGACTGATCGATTACCGCAATTTCAACCCGAATAAGTCGGGCTTCTCTTCTATTCCGGCGATTCTGATCGGACTGAAAGACCTGGATGCCAAAGCGATCATCCAGTTTGGGACCTTGCTGCTGATTTTTACCCCTGTTGCAAGGGTCGTTTTTTCTATATTTAGTTTCCTGATTGAGCGTGATTATTTATACGTTTTGATCGGTTTGTTCGTTTTATCAATAATCTTGTACAGCCTGAGTGACAAGTTGGTTGGTTAAAAACTTACTTATCTCAACGGATTCCCCTTCGCGAAAAAAAATAGGGCTTATTTGAAAAAATAATTAGCTAACTATTTGAAAATTAAGATTTCTTTCGTATTTTTGCCCTCCCTTAACGGGAATTGTATCCACCTTGAACGAAGCCCTACTGCTTCGATGGGTGTTAATTTAAAAAAAGAAAATGTCAGGTATTATTGGAAAAAAAGTAGGAATGACCAGCATTTTCGACGCCGATGGAAGAAACATTCCATGTACGGTGATCGAAGCTGGGCCTTGTGTAGTAACACAGGTAAAGACCGAAGAGAAAGACGGTTACGTTTCAGTTCAGTTAGGTTTCGATGAAGCCAAAGAAAAGAACACTACCATGCCTCTTAAAGGCCACTTTGCGAAAGCAAACACTACCCCAAAACGTAAATTGGTTGAATTTGAGCCGTTTGAAGAATCGTTGAACTTAGGTGATACGGTAACGGTAAGTATTTTCAATGAAGGCGATTTTGTGGATGTTGTTGGTACTTCTAAAGGTAAAGGTTTCCAGGGTGTTGTAAAACGCCATGGTTTCGCCGGTGTTGGTGGACAAACTCACGGACAGCATAACAGAATGCGTGCGCCAGGTTCATTAGGTGCTGCATCTTATCCTGCACGTGTATTTAAAGGTATGCGTATGGCGGGTAGAATGGGTGGTGACAGAGTAAAAGTTCAAAACTTACAGGTTTTGAAAGTTTATGCTGATCAAAACCTTGTTGTAGTTAGTGGTTCCATTCCAGGAGCTAAGGGTTCTTACGTAATCTTAGATAAGTAAGCAGATGGAAGTTAAAGTATTAAACATTTCAGGAAAAGAGACAGGTGCCAAGGTGCAACTTCCTGAGTCAGTATTTGGCATTACGCCTGTTGACCACGCAATCTATTTAGATGTAAAACAGTATTTGGCTAATCAACGTCAAGGTACTCACAAGTCTAAACAACGTAACGAAATTGCTGGTTCAACCCGTAAACTATACAAACAAAAAGGTACTGGTGGTGCTCGTGCCGGAAGTATTAAATCTCCATTGTTCAATGGTGGTGGTCGCGTGTTTGGTCCTCAGCCACGTGATTATAGTTTCAAATTGAATAAAAAATTAAAGCAACTGGCTCGTAGATCAGCATTGACTTACAAAGCTCAGGATAACAACGTTGTTGTTTTAGAAGACTTTGCTTTTGATTCAATCAAAACTAAAAACTACATCAATTTAGTTAGCGCTTTAAATTTAGCTGGCGAAAAGACATTGTTGGTTTTACCTTCACAAAATAACAATATCTATTTATCAAGCAGAAACATCCAGAAAGCGAAAGTGATTACTGCAGATCAGTTGAATACATATGATGTATTAAACTGTGGCAAGCTTTTGTTAACGGCTGATTCTCTTAAAACATTGGAGGAGGCATTTGCCAAGTAATATGGAATTTTTAAGGAAACCAATATTAACAGAAAAAGCTTCTGCATTAACAGAAAAGTCTAACCGCTTTACTTTTAGAGTAGAACACAAAGCAAATAAATTGCAGATTAAGCAAGCCATAGAGAAAATGTACAACGTGAACATCTTAGCAATCAATACCATGATTGTTAACGGTAAAATGAAGTCCAGAAACACTAAAGGTGGTTTAGTTACGGGTCGTAGCCCAAAATACAAGAAAGCGATTGTTACACTGGCAGCAGGCGAGACAATTGATTATTACGCGAATATTTAATAAGAATTGAATAATTTATAACTATGGGCTTAAGAAAATTTAAACCAGTCACTCCGGGAACCCGCTTTAGAGTAGGTGCCAGCTTTACGGAGATTACAGCAACCAAGCCCGAAAAATCATTGGTTGTATCTTCTAAAAAATCGGGAGGACGTAACAATACAGGAAAGATGACTATGCGCTACATGGGTGGTGGTCACAAAAAATCTTACCGTTTAATTGACTTTAAACGTGATAAGTTTGATATTCCTGCAACAGTAGCTACTGTTGAGTACGATCCAAACCGTACAGCTCGTATTGCTTTATTGCATTACGTAGATGGTGAGAAGCGTTACATTATTGCACCGGAAGGATTGCAAGTAGGACAAACAGTAGTTTCGGGTGATACAGCTACTCCAGAAGTAGGAAATACATTGAAATTAGCTAACATTCCATTGGGTTCAATTGTACATAACATTGAAATCCAACCAGGACGTGGAGCACAAATGGCACGTAGTGCTGGTGCTTATGCTCAATTGGCAGCACGTGACGGAAAGTATGCAACTGTTAAAATGCCATCAGGTGAAGTAAGATCTATCTTAGTTACCTGTTTAGCAACTATCGGTGCAGTTTCTAACTCGGATCATGCAAATGAAGTATTAGGTAAAGCAGGTCGTAAACGTTGGTTAGGACGTCGTCCTAGAACTCGTCCGGTAGCGATGAACCCAGTCGATCACCCAATGGGTGGTGGTGAGGGTCGCTCATCAGGAGGTCAGCCTCGCTCAAGAAACGGTATGTACTCTAAAGGTTTCAAAACCCGTTCACTTAAAAAATACTCAAATCGTTTCATCATAGAGAAAAGGAAGAAATAATGGCTCGTTCGATAAAAAAAGGACCTTATATTGACCATAACGTAGAGAAGAAAGTAGTATCTATGAATGATTCAGGCAAAAGGTCTGTAATTAAAACTTGGTCTCGCAGATCAATGATTTCACCAGATTTTGTGGGTCATACATTTGCAGTGCATAACGGTAATAAATTTATACCGGTATACGTAACAGAAAACATGGTTGGTCACAAGCTGGGAGAGTTTGCTCCAACCAGAACATTTAGGGGTCACTCTGAAAAGAAAAAATAATTAAGAGATGGAAGCAGTAGCGAAATTAAACAATTGTCCAACCTCACCACGTAAAATGCGTTTGGTTGTAGATCTTATCAGAGGTGAGCGTGTTGAGAAAGCTTTACATATTTTAAAGTTTACCAATAAAGATGCAGCAATAAGAGTTGAGAAACTATTATTATCAGCGATCAAAAACTGGGAAACTAAAAATGAAGGTTCTCGCCCTGAAGAAAACCAGTTATACGTGAAAACGATAATGGTAGGCGGTGGTCGTCAGTTAAAAAGACTTAGACCAGCACCTCAAGGACGTGGTTACAGAATCCGTAAGCGTTCAAACCATGTAACTTTGGTAGTAGATAGTAAAAACGTTGAAACTCAAACTAATTAACAGAAATGGGACAAAAAGCACATCCAATAGGAAACAGGTTAGGGATCATCAAAGGTTGGGATTCTAACTGGTTCGGTGGCAACAACTATGCTGATAAATTAGTTGAGGACGAAAAAATAAGAAAATACCTTTCTGCACGTATCGCAAAAGGCGGTGTAGCTAAAGTGGTAATCGAGCGTACGTTAAAACGTATCACGGTAACTATCCACACAGCTCGTCCGGGTATTGTGATCGGTAAAGCAGGAGCTGAGGTGGATAAGATCAAAGAAGAGTTGAAGAAATTGACTAAAAAGGAAATTCAAATCAACATTTTTGAGATCAAACGTCCTGAGCTTGATGCACAATTAGTTGCAGAAGGTGTTGCAAAACAATTAGAAGCAAGGATCTCATTCCGTAGAGCAATGAAATCTACTATCGCATCAACAATGCGTATGGGTGCTGAAGGTATCAAAATTATGACCTCTGGTCGTTTAGGTGGTGCTGAGATGGCTCGTAGCGAACAGTATAAAGAAGGAAGAATTCCTTTGCATACTTTCCGTGCTGACATTGACTATGCTTTAGCAGAAGCTTTAACTACTTATGGTAAAATAGGTGTTAAAGTATGGATCTGTAAAGGTGAAGTTTACGGTAAACGTGATCTTTCTCCTAACATCGGTGCAGTGAGCAATGCTCCAGGTAAAGGTGGCAGACCAGAAGGTGCTTTCGGTGGTGGAAGAGACAGAGATAACCGTGGCGGTGGCGACAGAAGAAACGACAATAAAGGTCGTGGCGGAAGAGGTCCAGGTCAAGGCGGTCCTGGTGCAGGAAGAGATAATAGAGGCGGAAATACTCCTAACAGAGGTCCTCGTAAATAATTAGTTAACAGATCGTTTAACGATAATATTAGAATAAGATGTTACAGCCAAAAAGAACGAAGTTCAGAAAGATGCAAAAAGGCAGAATGAAAGGTTTAGCAACTCGTGGTGCTGAATTATCATTCGGATCCTTCGGGATCAAGTCTTTAGAGTCGACTTGGATCACAAGTCGTCAGATAGAGGCAGCCCGTATTGCGGTAACTCGTTTCATGAAACGTGAAGGCCAGGTGTGGATTAGAATATTCCCGGACAAACCGGTAACTAAGAAACCAGCTGAGGTACGTATGGGTAAAGGTAAGGGTGCTCCAGAATACTGGGTTGCCGTTGTTAGACCCGGACGTATTATTTTTGAAGCCGAAGGTGTTCCTTTAGAAGTTGCTAAAGAAGCAATGAGATTAGCGGCCCAAAAATTGCCGATCCAAACAAAATTTGTAGTACGTAGAGATTACGTAGAAGCATAAAAAAAGCTCTTGGGTTGAATGTTGTAAGTAACTTGTTATTATAACCGCTAGACCCAAGGCATAAAAATTAATAAAATGAAGAACTCAGAAATCACAGGGCTTTCACAAGAAGAACTAGTAGCCAGGATTGCAGAAGAAACTGAAAACTTAGTAAAGTTAAGATTTGCACATACAATTTCGGCTATTGAGAATCCTACCCGTATCAAAAAGGTAAGAAGGGATATTGCCCGATTAAACACTGAAGTGACTAAGCGTAAAGCTCAGTCTGCTACTGAAACTAAATAACTTTAGAGTCGAAATGGAAAGACAATTAAGAAAAACAAGAACCGGGTTGGTAGTAAGCAACAAAATGGATAAGTCTGTTGTTGTAGCGGTAGAACGTAAAGTGAAACACCCGATCTATGGTAAGTTTGTTAAGAAAACTACCAAATTTATGGCTCATGACGAGAAAAACGATTGCGGTATTGGTGATACAGTACTGATCATGGAGACTCGTCCGCTGAGTAAAAACAAGAACTGGAGATTAGTTGAAATTTTAGAAAGGGCTAAATAACATGGTACAACAGGAATCAAGATTAAACGTAGCCGACAATAGCGGCGCAAAAGAAGTATTGGTTATCCGTGTACTTGGTGGTACCGGAAAGAGATATGCTTCTATTGGTGACAAAATCGTTGTTACCGTTAAAAGTGCATTGCCTTCAGGTAACATTAAAAAAGGAACCGTTTCTAAAGCAGTGGTTGTAAGAACAAGAAAAGAAATCAGACGTAAAGATGGTTCTTACATTCGTTTCGACGACAATGCAGCAGTATTATTAAATGCACAAGATGAGCCGCGTGGTACACGTATTTTCGGCCCGGTAGCAAGAGAACTGCGTGAAAAACAATTCATGAAAATTGTATCATTAGCACCGGAGGTATTATAAAATGAAAAATAAAGTAACTACACCAAAGATAAAAATCCGTAAAGGAGATTTAGTTAAGGTAATCGCTGGCGATTCAAAAGGCCAACAAGGAACAGTTCTTTCTGTATTAATTACAAAAAGCAGAATCCTTGTAGAAGGTGTTAACCTTGTATCAAAACATACAAAACCTAATGCTGCTACTCCAAACGGAGGTATCATTAAAAAAGAGGCTGCTCTTCATATTTCTAACGTAGCATTAGTTGACCCTAAAACAGGTGCAACTACTCGCGTTGGCAGAAAGCTTAATGCTGATGGGAAATTAGTTAGGGTTAGTAAAAAATCAGGAGAGGAGATCAAATAATGACTTACGTACCAAGATTAAAAAGTAAATATAAAGAGGAAATTGTAACTGCACTTAAAGATAAGTTCAATTACAAAAGCGTTATGCAGGTTCCTAAGTTAGAGAAAATCTCAATCAACCAGGGTGTTGGTCGTTTCTCTGTAACTGACAAAAAGATTATGGACAGCTCTATTTTAGAGATGACTACTATCGCAGGTCAGCAGGCAGTTGGAGCAAAATCTAAAAAAGATATCTCAAACTTTAAATTACGTAAAGGTATGCCGGTTGGTGTACGTGTAACTTTGCGTGATAACAACATGTATGAGTTTTTAGATCGTTTAATTTCCGTAGCTTTACCTCGTATCCGTGATTTCAAAGGTATCAATGATAAAGGATTTGATGGAAAAGGTAACTACACATTAGGAGTTACTGAGCAAATCATCTTCCCTGAGATCAACATCGACAAAATCAGCAAGATTTTAGGTATGGATATTACGTTTGTAACCAGCGCTACTACTGATGTTGAAGCATTGGAATTATTAAAACAATTTGGATTACCATTTAAAAACCAAAATAACACAAATTCATAATGGCAAAAGAAGGTGTAAAAGCTCGCGAAATTAAGCGCCAAAAATTGGTGGCTAAATATGCTGATAAACGTGCAGAACTTAAAGCTGCTGGTGATTATGAAGGATTAGATAAGTTACCAAAAAACTCATCTGCAGTACGTTTACACAACCGTTGTAAATTAACTGGACGTCCTCGTGGTTACATGCGTACTTTCGGTATATCAAGGGTATTGTTCCGTGATATGGCTTTAGCAGGTAAAATCCCTGGAGTAAGAAAAGCAAGCTGGTAAAACAGCTTTCTTTATGCTAAGGGATTTTCCCAAGGCAGAGAACAACGAATATTAACCGATGGAAGGTCGTCCCGAATAGGATAGGAAGGAAACCACCGTCACAATTATATAAAAATGAATACAGATCCAATAGCAGATTATCTTACAAGAGTAAGAAATGCCATCAAGGCAAATCACAGAATTGTAGAAATTCCTGCATCAAACCTTAAAAAAGAAATCACTAAAGTTCTTTTTGACAAAGGTTACATTGCTAATTACAAGTTTGAGGACACTACGGCTCAAGGAACGATCAAAATCGCTTTGAAATACAATGCGATCACTAAGATCCCTGCAATCCGTACATTGACCCGTATCAGCAAACCAGGTTTAAGGCAATATGCCGGCGTAGAAAATATGCCAAGAGTATTAAACGGTTTAGGTATCGCCATCTTGTCTACATCTAAAGGTGTTATGACAGATAAAGAAGCAGCCAAACTGAACATTGGTGGCGAGGTTTTGTGTCACGTTTATTAATTAAAGGAGGATAGCAAAATGTCAAGAATAGGAAAAGCCCCAATTAATGTACCTGCAGGTGTAACGATTACAGTAGCTAAAGATAACGTAGTGACTGTAAAAGGACCTAAAGGAGAATTGACTCAAGCAGTTGATTCTGATATCACTGTAAGTCAGGAAGACGGAGTACTAACTGTAACCCGTCCCTCAGAGCAGAAAAGACACAAAGCATTGCACGGTTTATACCGTTCATTGTTAAACAATATGGTTGTTGGTGTAACAGAAGGATATAAAATTTCTCAGGAATTAGTAGGTGTTGGTTACCGTGCTACAAACACAGGAAACACATTAGACTTAGTTCTGGGTTATTCTCACCACTATGTATTCCAATTGCCGGAAGAAATTAAAGTAACAACAACATCTGAAAAAGGTCAGACTCCTAAAATCATTTTAGAAAGTATTGACAAACAATTGATCGGACAAGTAGCAGCGAAAATCCGTTCGTTACGTACTCCTGAGCCATATAAAGGTAAAGGTATCAAGTTTGTAGGTGAAGTGTTAAGAAGAAAAGCAGGTAAATCAGCTTCTAAAAAATAATCAAAATGGCAGGAAAAAAATTATCTCGTAGAGATCGTATAAAAAAAGGAATCAGAAAAAGATTAACAGGTTCTGAAAGCCGTCCACGTCTATCGGTATATAGAAGCAATAAAGGAATTTATGCTCAAATCATTAACGACGTAACCGGTAATACAATTGTATCAGCTTCGTCTTTATCAAAAGACTTTTCTGGAACTGGAAACAAATCTGAACAATCAGTAGCAGTGGGTAAGTTAGTAGCTGAAAAAGCACTTGCAGCTGGTGTTAAAGAAGTAGTTTTCGATAGAAATGGCTATTTGTACCATGGACGTGTTAAATCGTTGGCAGAAGGTGCTCGCGAAGCTGGTTTAGTATTTTAATCTGAAAATAGGATAAGAATGTCAACTATCAATATAAAAAGAGTTAAGACTAGCGAGATCGAATTGAAAGATCGTTTAGTTAGCATACAACGTGTTGCCAAAGTAACTAAAGGTGGACGTACTTTCAGCTTCTCAGCCATCGTGGTTGTTGGAGATGAAAACGGAATCGTAGGTTACGGTTTAGGTAAAGCAAAAGAGGTAACTGAAGCGATCGCTAAAGGTATCGATGATGCTAAAAAGAACTTGGTAAAAGTTCCTCTGTTAAACGGTACTGTTCCTCATGAGCAAATCGGTAAATTCTCTGGTGGTTTTGTATTAATCAAACCAGCAGCAGTAGGTACAGGTGTTATTGCCGGTGGTGCAATGCGTGCGGTATTAGAGAGTGCAGGAGTACATAACGTACTTGCAAAGTCTAAAGGTTCATCAAATCCTCACAACGTGGTAAAAGCAACTGTTGATGCTTTAACTAAAATGCGCGATGCTTATACTGTCGCTCAGCAACGTGGTGTCGATTTAAATAAAGTTTTTAACGGATAATATTATGGCTAAGATCAAAATAACCCAGGTAAAAAGCATTATCGATAGAAGCGAACGCCAAAAAAGAACGATGAAAGCATTAGGTTTAACTAAAATGAACCAAAGTGTAGAAGTGGAAGCTAACGCTGCCATCATCGGAATGGTGAGAAAAGTGAATCACTTAGTTGCTATAGAGAGTATATAAATTTTTAAAGGTTGTAAATGTGGTTTATATAATTACATTTGCAACCTTTAAATATGTTTAACCGTTGCCCTGATTAGTGAAAGCGAAGGGCAGCACAAGTTTCAAAAAATGAACTTAAGTAATCTTAAACCTGCAGCAGGTTCAACAAAAAACAACAAGAGAATTGGTCGTGGTACCGGTTCCGGACGCGGTGGTACATCTACACGTGGACACAAAGGTGCTGGATCACGTTCAGGTCACAAAACCAAAATTGGTTTTGAGGGTGGACAAATGCCATTGCAACGTCGTGTACCTAAGGTAGGTTTCAAACCTATTAACCGCGTTGAATACGTAAGTGTTAACTTAGACGTATTACAAGGATTAGCAGAGAAATTTAGCTTAACTACAATTGATTTTGCTACATTGCAGGATCATGGTTTAGCTCATAAAAATGACCTTGTTAAAATTCTTGGTCGTGGTGAAGTTAAAACTAAGTTAGAAGTTAAAGCACATGCTTTTTCTGCAACCGCACAAAAAGCTATTGAGGCTGTTGGAGGCTCAATCGAAAAATTGTAATTAATGAAGAAGCTGTTTACTACTTTAAGTAATATTTGGAAAATTCAAGAATTGAAAGAGCGTATAGTATTTACGCTCATGATTCTTTTGGTTTATAGGTTTGTATCCCACGTGGTTCTTCCAGGTGTTGATGCAACTCTTTTAGGCAATAATGAGAAGTCTGGACTTTTGGGTCTCTTGGATATGTTTGCCGGAGGTTCGTTTTCACGGGTATCTATCCTTGCCTTGGGTGTTATGCCTTATATTTCTGCCTCAATTGTAGTTCAGCTATTAGGTATTGCTGTTCCTTCCTTCCAGAAAATGCAAAAGGAGGGTGAAAGTGGCAGGAAGAAACTAAATCAAATTACGCGTTACCTGACGGTAGCCATTACAGCTGTTCAGGCTGTAGGTTACGTTAAAACACAGGTTCCAGCAGAAGCAATCGTTATTGATCATGCTTTGTTCTATGTAATGGCAACATTCGTGTTGGCAGCAGGAACATTGTTTGTGATGTGGTTGGGTGAGAAAATCACCGATAAAGGTATTGGAAATGGTATTTCACTGATCATCATGGTCGGTATTATCGCCAGATTGCCAATCGCTTTATACCAGGAGATTACTTCGAGATTTGTTGGCGCAGGCTTAATAGCCCTTGTCGTGGAAATTGTTGCCTTATTTGCAGTAGTGATGTTTACCATCATGATTGTTCAGGGTGTACGTAAAGTACCTGTTCAGTATGCGAAAAGGATTGTTGGTAACAGACAGTTTGGTGGAGTAAGACAGTACATCCCTTTAAAGGTGAATGCTGCCGGTGTAATGCCGATCATCTTTGCTCAGGCATTGATGTTTATTCCAGGGTTTATTCCTCAGTTCTTTCCTTCCCTGCAAAATACCTGGTTGGTTCAGTTCAGTGACTATACTTCATTAGCGTATAGCTTAACATTTGGCTTTTTAATTATTGCATTTACATTCTTTTATACTGCAATTACTGTTAACCCTACTCAGATGTCGGACGACATGAAGAAGAATGGTGGTTTCATTCCTGGTATCAAACCGGGTCTTGCTACCTCAAGCTTCATAGATGATGTAATTTCGAAGATCACCTTCCCGGGTGCTGTTTTCCTTGCCATCATTGCGATCCTTCCTTCTATAGCGGTTAAGTTCGGTATCAAGTCGGAATTTGCCCATTTCTATGGTGGAACTTCCCTGTTGATCCTGGTAGGTGTAGTATTGGATACTTTGCAACAAATCGAAAGTTATTTGTTAATGCGTCATTATGATGGTTTAATGAAAACAGGCAGGGTTACCGGCCGCACAGGAATTCCTGCTGCAGCAAGTGGTAGCAATGCGGTGATCTAATATATTGCATGTCTAAGATCTATTACAAATCTCCGGAGGAGATCGAGTTAATCAGAGAGAGTTCTTTACTCGTATCTAAAACCTTAGCTGAAGTAGCTAAAGTAATTGGTCCGGGCATCACGACAAAAAAACTGAATGACCTGGCTGAAACGTTTATTAAAGACCACGGAGCAATCCCTGCTTTTTTAAACTATAACGGCTTCCCGTATTCACTGTGTATTTCGCCTAATGAGCAGGTTGTTCATGGCTTTCCCGGTGAGTATGTGATACAGGAAGGAGATTTAATCTCTGTAGACTGTGGGGTCATTCTAAACAAGTTCTTCGGTGACTCCGCATATACGTTCTCCATCGGAGAGATATCTGCGGAGAAACAGAAACTGGTTGACGTGACGAAAGAATGCTTAAGGCTTGCGATTGAGAAGGCCGTTGTAGGTTCAAGGATCGGAGACGTAGGCTATGCTGTACAGGCGCATGCGGAGGCGAATGGATTTGGTGTGGTGAAAGAATTAGTGGGTCACGGAGTCGGAGTCCAGTTACATGAAAAACCTGAGGTACCAAATTATGGTAAACGCGGGAGTGGAATCAAACTGGAGGAAGGAATGGTGATCGCTATTGAGCCAATGATCAATGCAGGTACAGCTGGTGTAAAGTTCTGGTCTGACGGCTGGACAGTAACCAGTAAGGACAATAGGCCATCTGCTCATTTTGAGCATACAGTGGCAGTTAAAAAGGGTAATGCAGACGTTTTATCGACCTTTTCAGTAATTGAAGAAGTTTTAAATAAAAAAAAGTAAATAATTAAATTTTTTTATTTAATTTTGCAACCCTGTTTAGTAACAGCTAATTAAGTAAAAATCAATATTATATGGCTAAACAAGCCTCAATTGAGCAAGACGGTGTAATAAGGGAAGCATTATCCAATGCCATGTTCCGGGTGGAACTAGAGAATGGTCATGAGATAATAGCTCATATTTCAGGTAAGATGAGGATGCACTACATCAAGATTCTTCCTGGAGACAAAGTCAAATTAGAGATGTCGCCTTACGATTTATCAAAGGGCAGGATTACTTATAGATATAAATAAAATGAAAGTTAGGTCATCAATTAAAAAACGTAGCGCTGATTGCAAGATTATTCGTCGTAAAGGTAAACTTTTCGTGATTAACAAGAAAAATCCAAAATACAAGCAACGTCAAGGTTAAGAAATTATTGAATTTGATGTAGATTGAATGTACAAGATACTCAATCTCGTTCATTCAGTTAATCAAACATTAGTACAAATATGGCAAGGATATCAGGTATTGATTTACCAAGAAACAAAAGAGGCGAAATTGGTCTTACTTACATCTTCGGAGTAGGAAGATCAACTGCTCAACGTATTTTAACGGAAGCAGGTATCGATTTTAACAAGAAAGTACAGGACTGGTCTGATGATGAGTTATCAGCGATCCGTACCATCATCAACGACGGCGTAAAAGTAGAAGGTGCTTTACGTTCAGAAGTTCAGTTGAACATTAAACGTTTAATGGATATCGGTTGTTACCGTGGATTACGTCACAGAAAAGGTTTGCCGGTACGTGGACAACGTACTAAGAACAACTCTCGTACACGTAAAGGCAAGAGAAAAACAGTTGCTAACAAGAAAAAAGCTACTAAATAAAATTAGTACTGAATAAGAATTATGGCTAAGAGTAAAAAAGTTACCAAAAAGCGTATTGTTGTTATTGAGCCTGTTGGTCAGGCGCACATCAATGCTACTTTTAACAATATCATTGTTACTTTAACAAATAACAACGGTCAAACTATTTCATGGTCTTCTGCAGGTAAAATGGGATTCAAGGGTTCTAAAAAGAACACTCCTTATGCAGCAGGTCAGGCTGCATCAGATTGCGGTAAAGTAGCATTTGATTTAGGTCTGCGTAAAGTAGAAGTTTTTGTTAAAGGTCCAGGTTCAGGTCGTGAGTCTGCAATTAGAACATTGCAAATCTCAGGTATCGAAGTAACCTCTATCAAAGATATCACCCCGCTTCCGCACAACGGATGTCGTCCTCCTAAGAAGAGAAGAGTTTAATAATTAACTTTTAAAGCTAAGAGTCTGCAGTTTAAGGCTGTATGATACTTTAAAACAAAAAGCAATGGCAAGATATACAGGACCAAAGTCCAAAATAGCCCGTAAATTCAGAGAGCCAATTTTCGGCCCTGATAAGGTTTTAGATAGAAAAAATTATCCTCCTGGACAGCACGGTGCTTCCAAAAGAAGAGGAAAACAATCCGAGTACGCAGTACAGTTAATGGAAAAACAGAAAGTTAAATATACTTATGGTGTATTAGAACGTCAGTTCCGTAATTTGTTCACAAAAGCATCTTCACGTGAAGGTATCACTGGTGACAACTTATTGCAATTATTAGAAGCTCGTTTAGATAACACAGTATACAGATTAGGTATTGCTACAACACGTTCAGCTGCCCGTCAGTTAGTTAGCCATAAACACGTAACAGTTAACGGTGAAGTAGTAAATATCCCTTCATATCAATTAAAAGCTGGTGATGTTGTTGCAGTTCGCGAAAAGTCTAAGACTTTAGAAGCGATTACAAATTCAGTAGCAGGCAGAGTAATCAATAAATTCAATTGGTTAGACTGGAATGCAAGTGAATTGACAGGTAAGTTCTTAACTTATCCTAACCGTGACGAGATCCCAGAAAATATCAAAGAGAACCTTATAGTAGAGTTATACTCTAAGTAATATATTTAGTGAATTGCCTTTTTGGGCAATTCACTTTATTTCATTACATAATTTTAATAACGATCTAAAAACATTATAAATGGCAATTTTAGCATTTCAGAAACCCGATAAGGTAATCATGCAGAAATCAACAGATTTCGATGGTATATTTGAATTTCGTCCTTTAGAGCCCGGTTTCGGTGTAACAATTGGTAACGCCCTAAGAAGAATTTTACTTTCTTCATTAGAAGGTTATGCCATTACAAGTATTCGTTTTTCTGGCGTATCTCACGAGTTTTCTACAATGAAAGGTGTTGTAGAAGATTTGACGGAAATCATCCTTAACTTAAAACAAGTACGTTTTAAAAAAGTTGGTGATTCTGGTGATTCTGAAAAAGTTTTCATTTTAGTAAACGGTCAAGATCAGTTTACTGCTGGAGATATTACAAAATTCTCTAACAACTTCGAGGTTCTTAACCCTGATTTCGTTATTTGTAACATGGAAAAAACAGTGACTTTAGAGGTAGAATTGACTATCAATAAAGGACGCGGTTATGTTCCAGCTGAAGAAAATAAAATTAATGATGCTGTAGTTGGTGTGATCGCTATCGATTCGATCTTTACACCAATGAAAAATGTAAAATACTCGATTGAAAATTATCGTGTTGAACAAAAGACAGATTATGAAAAATTAATATTAGATATCTCTACAGATGGTTCAATCCATCCTGAAGAAGCACTAAAAGAAGCTGCGAAAATCTTAATCCAGCACTTTATGTTGTTCTCTGATGAGAATTTAGTATTGGAATCTCAAGCTAAAGAAGAAACTAAAGAAGTAGATGAGGAAATCCTGCATATGCGTAAGATCCTTAAAACTGAACTGGTTGATTTAGATCTTTCTGTACGTGCGTTAAACTGCTTAAAAGCAGCTGATATCCGTACTTTAGCTGACCTGGTTTCTTACGATGTTGCTGACATGTTAAAATTCAGAAACTTCGGTAAAAAATCATTGACAGAGATTCAGGAACTGGTGAAATCTAAAAGCTTATCTTTCGGTATGAACTTATCGAAATTTAAATTAGACGAAGAGTAATCAGACCAAACATTAAATAACAATATTGTTAATAGTGTATAATTCCCTCAGATAAACATCAAAGAGACGGTATACACTGAATAAAATCAAAAATGAGACACGGTAAAAAAGTAAACCACTTAGGAAGAACAGATTCACATCGTAAAGCGATGTTGGCTAACATGGCTTCATCGTTAATTAAACACAAAAGAATTTCAACTACTTTAGCTAAAGCAAAAGCTTTACGTATGTATGTTGAGCCTCTTTTGACAAAATCTAAAACTGATACTACTCACTCTCGTCGTATCGTTTTCGGTTACTTACAAGATAAAGAAACTGTTACTGAATTGTTCCGTGACGTTGCAGCTAAAATTGCTAACCGTCCGGGTGGTTACACAAGGATCATTAAATTAAACAACCGTCTTGGTGATAACGCGGAGATGGCTTTAATTGAATTGGTTGATTACAATGAAGTTTACGGTAAAGAAGCTGAATCTGCTGAGAAGAAAACTACACGTCGTGGTAGAACCAAAGCTAAAAAAGCTGATGCTCCTAAAGCTGAGAAAGCTGAAGTTGTTGCAGAAGAAGCTCCGGCTACTGAAGAAGCAGCACCAGAAGCACCTGCAGCTGAAGCAAAATCTGAAGATAAAGGCGAATAATTTATTCCCTCATCAACATAAGGAAACCCTGTTCGATTCGGACAGGGTTTTTTGTGTTTATAGGTTTTTGGCAGATCACCTTTTTTACAGGCCCATTTCCAATTGCGTAATCGCAGGTTGAGCATAATACTCACTATGGATGTTCCAACGTTTTCCATCATGCTTTAACAGTGTGAAATGAGCTGCTAAAAATTCTTCCCTGAACCTCCTGTTTTGATATTGTTCCATGATTTGTGGATAGGCTTCTTTGGCATCCCGGTAAGCAATCGTGAGGTGCGGATGGAATGGATTTCTGGAACCTTCAACGTAAGGTTTCAATCCCGCCTTCAGCTTTTTATAAAGTGTGGAGATACCGGTGCTTTTTAAGGCCCTGATAAAAACAGTATGTTCCGGGAAACCATCAAAATCTTCCAGCTTTTGAATGAAGGGATCAAAATGACAAAGGGATTTCAGCTTTTGGATGAGCTGTTTTTCCATTGCCGTTTTCAGTTTAAAAGGAGGGACCAGCGTGATGTGTACCGGAGGCTTCAACGCACTGAACACTCCATGTTCAAGAGAAACCGCTTTCCTGATCTCATCGATCCTTTGCCTCAGTTCCTCCGGAGGAAGGATGGCTATAAAGTATAAATCTTCCATAAGACTAAATTACTAAAAATATTAGTAAATACAAAGCCTTTGTATTTTCTGTCTCATGGAGGCGCTTAAATTTCCTTTTCAAAAGGTTACCTTTGTAAGGTAATCCAATTTCATGTCCAATCAACTCCATTTACAACAGTTCCAGCAGCAGATCGCTGAAAGTATTTCATCGAATACCTTTTTGAAAATTTCCCTTGGCAATTATCAGGGAAATGAAAAGGAACTAAAGAATGTTTACGCCCGCAGGGTAAAGATCAAAAGAACAGATATGCTTTCTTTTACTTACCGCTATAAAACCAGGGACATTATCAAGAATCTGCCAATCCCGGAAGGCATTCGTCTGGTGGCTAATTTCATCAGCAATGATTTCAAGGTTTGTACCCTTTTTACGACTTTAAAAGAAGTGATCCTGGAGCATAGTAAAAAGCAACTGATCTCTGTAAGGGAAAATATCGTGAAAGCGGCTGTCCAGCCAACACTCAGCCATAATAAAGAGAAGAAACGCATCATCCAGCCTACAGGAAAGACATATCTGCAGGAATTGAAGATTAGTGATGCTGAAGGAAATGTATTCAAAAATGCGCAGGATAAATACCGTCAGATCAATCAGTACGTGGAGATCCTGAGTGCTTTGATTAAAGAACTTCCGGCCGGGAAAATCAATAGTGTAGTGGATATGGGTTCGGGTAAAGGATACCTGACTTTTGCACTCTACGATTATTTGCACAATGTATTAAAGCTGGATACAAAAGTAACGGGAGTAGAGTACCGGGAAGACCTCGTTACGCTGTGTAACGGCATTGCGGGAAATTCCGGATTTGACAAACTTGATTTTGTGCCGGGAACGATCGAGAACTATGCTGTGGAATCGATCGACCTGCTGATTGCCCTTCATGCCTGCGATACGGCTACTGACGATGCGATCTATAAAGGGATCATGGCAAATGCCGGGCTGATTGTGGTGGCACCTTGCTGCCATAAGCAGATCAGGAGAGAGATGGAGAAAAATAAAGCAAAAAATGAACTGGCCTTTTTAACCAGACACGGAATTTTCATGGAACGTCAGGCGGAGATGGTGACAGATGGTATCAGGGCTTTGATCCTGGAGTACTGTGGCTATAAGACGAAGGTTTTTGAATTCATTTCTGATGCCCATACCCCTAAAAATGTCTTGGTAGTCGGCATCAAAACTACCGGTCCCGGACAGGCTGATAAGGCACAGGAAGAAAAAAGGGCAGAGATCAAACAAAAGATCGCAGAATCGAAGGCTTATTTCGGAATTGGTTACCATCATTTGGAACGAATTCTCGGCCTGGATAAACAGGTTTAAGTAAAATTCTGTCATCCTGTCACATATTTGTAACAGGTTTCGGACATAAAATTCTTTAATGATTGGATATTCCGAAGATTTTCTGCCAAAACTCAATTGGCACATTGCTTGTTAAACAGATGTAAATAAAAAGATTTCATAACATAAACAGAGATAAATAGCATGTCAAAAATTATTGGTATAGACTTAGGAACAACAAACTCTTGCGTAGCCGTAATGGAAGGTAACGAACCTGTAGTTATAGCCAACAGTGAGGGTAAACGTACTACGCCATCCATTGTTGCTTTTGCAGAAAATGGAGAACGTAAAGTAGGTGAGCCGGCAAAACGCCAGGCGATTACTAACCCAACAAAAACAATTTCTTCGATCAAACGCTTTATGGGCAGCAGCTTTGCTGAGGTGACTAAAGAAGCTGGTCGTGTACCTTATAAAGTAGTTAAAGGCGACAACAATACACCACGTGTAGAAATTGACGACCGTAAATATACGCCTCAAGAGCTTTCTGCAATGATCTTGCAGAAAATGAAAAAAACAGCTGAAGACTTTTTGGGTCATGAGGTAACTGAAGCAGTTATTACTGTTCCTGCTTACTTTAACGATGCACAACGTCAGGCAACTAAAGAAGCTGGTGAAATCGCTGGTTTAACAGTGAAACGTATCATCAACGAGCCAACTGCAGCTGCTTTAGCTTACGGTTTGGATAAAGCACACAAAGACATGAAAATTGTTGTGTTTGACTGTGGTGGTGGTACTCATGACGTTTCCGTATTAGAATTAGGTGACGGTGTATTTGAAGTAAAATCTACTGATGGTGATACACACTTAGGTGGTGATGACTTTGACCATATCATTATCGAATGGTTGGCAGCTGAATTCAAAAACGAATATGGTATGGACCTTAACCAGGATCCAATGGCATTACAACGTTTGAAAGAAGCAGCTGAGAAAGCTAAAATTGAGCTTTCAAGCACTACTTCTACTGAGATCAACCTTCCTTACATCACTGCTGATGCAACAGGTCCTAAACACTTGGTTAGAACTTTAAGCCGTGCTAAATTTGAGCAATTGGCAGCTGATTTAATCAAACGTACAATTGATCCTTGTAAATCAGCATTGAAAAATGCAGGTTTAAAAACAAGTGATATTGATGAGATCATCTTAGTTGGTGGTTCTACACGTATCCCTGCAATCCAGGATGCTGTTAAAGCTTTCTTCGGTAAAGAGCCTTCTAAAGGTGTTAACCCTGATGAGGTTGTAGCTATCGGTGCTGCAATTCAAGGTGGTGTATTGACAGGTGAAGTTAAAGATGTATTGTTATTAGATGTTACCCCTCTTTCATTAGGTATCGAGACTATGGGTGGTGTAATGACAAAACTAATTGAATCAAACACTACTATTCCTTCTAAAAAAGCAGAAACTTTCTCTACAGCAGCTGACAACCAGCCTTCAGTAGAAATCCACATCTTACAGGGAGAGCGTCCAATGGCAGCTCAGAACCGTACAATTGGTCGTTTCATCTTAGATGGTATTCCACCGGCTCCACGTGGAGTTCCTCAGGTAGAAGTAGCATTTGATATTGATGCAAACGGTATCTTACATGTAAGTGCTAAAGATAAAGCTACTGGTAAAGAGCAAAAAATCCGTATTGAAGCTTCTTCAGGCTTAACTGACGAAGAGATCAAAAGGATGAAAGAAGAAGCAGAGCAAAATGCTGATGCAGATAAAGCAGCTAAAGAAGAAGCTGAAAAAATCAACAGCGCTGATGCTTTAATCTTCTCTACTGAGAAACAACTGAAAGAATTTGGCGAGAAAATCTCTGCAGATAAAAAAGCACCTATCGAAGAAGGTTTGAAAAAACTGAAAGATGCGCATGCTGCTAGAAACTTTGCTGATATCGATGCTGCTCAGGAAGAATTACAGAATGCATGGAATGCAGCTTCTGAAGAGATGTACAAAGCAGGACAAGATGGTGCACAACCAGAAGGTGCTGCAGGTGCTCAACAGGAAGGTCAGCCTGCAGGTGGTGACGACGTTACCGATGTAGATTTTGAAGAAGTAAAAGACGATAAAAAATAGTCGTTCATACGATAACATAAAAAGGGTGTTCTGAGAATTCAGAGCACCCTTTTTTTATGTATTATTGCGATAAAACAAAAAAGGGATTCACATTTGTGAATCCCTTTTTTTATCTGCTGGTGTAGAGATTAGTTCCAAAGGTTATCCGGATAAGCTCCGTCTTTGATCAACTGATCAATACTTGCTTTAACGATTGGTTTATCTTCTTTATAAGTTACGCCGAACCACTGACTGTCAGTAGGAACTACTTTGAAATCTGCTTTTCTTGATTTTACCAGGTATTCTGCTACCAATGGAATGAAAAACTCTGCTTTAGGGTTTTCTTTGTTCTGTACAGCGAAATCTCTGAACAGCTCTTCCGTGATTTGGAAAACAGCAGGTGTAAAGCCCCAGAAATTCATCGATACGCGCGTATCTACTGCCAATGGGTATTGTTTGTCGTCTTCTTCGAAAACGATCGTCTCACCGTCTCTTAATACCTTTGTACGCTCATTGATATCTTCAAGAGTACCGTTCTCGTCCACTTTGCAAACACCTCTTGATACAGAACCATAGTCTGACAAAGTTTTGCCAATTTCATATCCGATCATTGAGTAGTTGCTGTCGCTCACTTCAGTAGTCAGGAATTTTACCATTTTCTGGTAAGCATCCAATCCGTAGAAGTCATCTGCATTGATCACGCAGAAAGGCTCATTGATGGCCGTTCTTCCGGAAAGGATCGCGTGTGCAGTACCCCATGGTTTTGCTCTTTCAATGTCGATATCCACACCAAATTGTTTGATGTCAAAGTTTTGGAATACGTAATCAGTTTCGATTTTTCCGTTTAGTTTCGCTTCAAAAATCTCTTTGAAATCGTTTAAAAACTCCTCTTTAATAATAAAGACAACCTTACCGAATCCGGCTTTAATCGCATCATATATAGAGTAATCAATAATGGTCTCGTTGTTCGGGCCGAATCCGTCAATTTGTTTCATGCTGCCGTAGCGACTTGCCATCCCAGCTGCTAGTATTAATAAGGTTGGTTTCATGGGACTAAAATAATTATTAAGTTTAAATTCAAGGTAAAAAATACGGGTTTATTTATAATTTAACCACTAATAGGGAGTGATTCGCTGATTTAAAAACCAAAGATCCCTTTCCCCCCGCTGCTGCGCGTTTTTTTGCCGGTTAACATTCCGAACAGCCCACGTACAATTTCCTTGCCAATCTGCCGGGTAATGGTGGCTCCCATGACCTGTTCTATGATGCTTTTGCCCTCCTTTTTGGGGGCAGGTTCTTCTTCTGTGCTTTCTGCGGCCAGTTTATCGTTAATTCGTTTGGTCAGGATTTCATAGGCACTTTCCGGATCAATGCTTTCCTGATACTTTTGGTTCATGGGGCTGGATTGGACTAATTTTCCATAGTCTGAGGCATTCATGGGGCCCATCACTGATTTTGGAGGTGTAAGCATTGTTGCAGTGACTTCTGTTGGGATGCCTTTATCGTTTAGAACCGTGATGAGTGCCTGACCGGTTCCCAGTGAAGTCAGCACCTTATCGATCTTATAGAAAGCAGAGGTGGGATAGGTATTGACCGTTTTCTTTAAAGCATCGGCATCGTTGGGCGTAAATACCCTTAGTGCATGTTGAATCCTGTTGCCCAATTGAGAGAGTACGCTCTCCGGAACATCTGTAGGCGATTGCGTGCAAAAGAAGACGCCTATGCCCTTGGATCTGATGAGCCGGATGATCGTTTCAATCTGCTCCATAAAAGCTTTGGAGGAGTCTTTAAACAGCAGGTGTGCCTCATCAAAGAAGAAGACCAGTTTAGGTTTGTCGAGATCTCCGACTTCGGGTAAATTATAATACAGTTCTGCCAGTAAACTCAGCAGATAGGTGGAATAGAGTTTCGGTTGGTTTTGAACATCTGAGATGTTCAGCAAAGAGATGGTCCCTTTACCATCAGTTCTGACAAAGAGGTCTTCGATATCAAAAGAGCGTTCCCCGAACATCGCGCCCAGACCCTGTTGTTCAATCGTAATGATTTTTCTGAGAATGGTTCCTGAGGTGGCAGGGGAAATAGAACCGTAGTCACTTTTTATTTCTTCTTTTCCAGGTCCGTCTGAAAGGTAGGAAACGAGTTTTTTAAGGTCGTTCAGGTCAATTAACGGAAGCTTACTGTCGTCCGCATATTTAAAGATGACAGAAAGTACCCCGGTTTGCGTATCGTTAAGGTCCAGAATCTTGGCCAGCAAGGTTGGTCCGAATTCCAGAATGGTTGCCCTCATCTGTGCACCTAATTTCCCGGAAAGGGAATAAGGTTCTATCGGATATCCGGAAGGCGTAAATGGTTTTTTCAGCTGCGTTGCCCTTTCCTCAATTTTAGGGTTGCTTTCGCCTGCCTGGTACAAACCGGAAAGGTCTCCTTTGACATCGAGCATAAATACGGGAACACCCGCATCGGAAAGCTGTTCGGCAAGCAGTTGCAGGGTTCTGGTTTTTCCCGTACCGGTAGCACCGGCAACGAGGCCATGACGGTTCATCATATGTAAATAGAGATTTACCTCTGCTTCTGCCAGGACTTCGCCTTCTAAAATTCCTGCACCTAGATAGATATAGGAGCCTTTAGGTTGATAAGCTGCTTTAACTTTTTCTATAAACTGTTGGGTTTGATCACTCATAGGAGGGTATGTTTTTTCATTGACATGCTTTTCTAAAAATAGGGAATAAAAAATAAAAGCGTGAATGGCTTTCGCCAGACACGCTTTTATCAATACCTGATGACAGGTCTTTTATTTAGAATATTTGAAATCGTGGTCTTTTTTGATGTTCAATAAAGAGTGATAAATTAGGCTGATCACGTTGTCTACATCTTCTTTATGGATCATTTCTACCGTAGTGTGCATATAGCGTAACGGAAGAGAGATCAAAGCAGAAGGAACACCACCGTTAGAGTAAGCAAAAGCATCGGTATCTGTACCTGTAGACCTTGACGAAGCCTGACGCTGGAATGGAATGTCATTCTTTTCTGCCGTTTCAATCAATAATTTATTCAGGTTTGTTTGTACCGCAGGAGCATAAGAAACTACCGGGCCTTTACCACATGCCAAATCACCCTGTGTGATTTTGTTGATCATTGGGGTACTGGTATCGTGAGTCACATCGGTCACAATCGCTACATGGGGCTTAATCCTGTCGGCAATCATTTCTGCACCACGCAGACCGATTTCTTCCTGTACAGAGTTTACGATGTATAAGGCAAAAGGAAGTTTTTGTTTGTTTTCTTTAAGTAAACGCGCTACTTCAGCAATCATGAAACCACCGGCTCTGTTGTCTAATGCACGGCCAACATAATAACGGTCGTTCAGCACCATGAATTCATCTTCATAAGTGATCACACAACCTACATGGATCCCCAGTTTTTCCACTTCTTCTTTGCTGGTACATCCACAGTCAAGGAAAATATTTTTTAAGGCAGGGGCTTCTTCTTTTTCACCGCTTCTGGTATGAATGGCCGGCCATCCGAAAACAGCTTTCACCATGCCTTTGTCGGTGTGGATATTTACGCGTTTTGAAGGGGCAATCTGATGATCTGAACCACCATTGCGGATTACGTAAATTAAACCATCAGAAGTAATGTAATTCACAAACCAGGAGATTTCATCGGCATGTGCCTCAATCACCACCCTGTATTCTGCTTTTGGGTTGATGACCCCTACTGCCGTACCATAGTTATCGATAAAGCTTTCATCGATATAAGGTTTTAAATAGTCCAGCCATAACTTCTGCCCGGGGTATTCAAAACCTGTAGGAGATGGGTTGTTGATATATTCTTCAAAAAATTGGAGTGATTTCTTAGTAACTACAGAAACATGTTTCTGTTTATCGTCTTTCTTTTTTGCCATTATGATGTTTTCTTTAAAACGTGTTTTTAAGCGGATTTATGCTTAAGCTGAACAAATATATAAACTAGGGTTTAAGCAACAAGTTAATTGTTGAGTTGTAACTGCATGATGACAAATTCCAGTCCGGATTTGCTGAAGCGCTGATCGGTCTCCGAAAAGCCAAATTTCAGGTAGAAAGGCGAGGCCGATGTCCTGGCATTGCACCAGAGTCTCGTGGCCCCCATGTGCTCCACATAGGTCATGATGTGCCGGAGCATCCGGCTTCCATATCCTTTTCCCTGTGCAGCAGGAAGGGTTGCAAATTTGCGGAACTGGTAAACTGTACCATATTCAAAGACAGAGATGACCGTGACAAGCTGATCATCGGCGAACAGTCCGAAGTGAATCCCATTGGGATCGTCTTCCAGTTTTATGGCATCATATGGCTCATCCGGATACATTGCTTCATGTCTGATGCGCCAGGTAAGGTCAGGTCTGATTTGTTCAATCTGTATTTTTTCCATTAGCCGGAGAATTAGGTTTTCAGCTTTCCGCTGTAAAATTTATAGATACAAATGTTCAGCAGGATGACTGCGGTAGTTCCCATGCAAAATAAGGGCCATTGACCTTTATCCCACAACCATAAGCCCAGGGCAGAGCCAAAGGAGGCGCCGACAAAACTTACGGACATAAATACCGTATTGAGGCGGTTGCGTGCCTCAGGGAGCAAAGCGTAAATCCGCGTTTGGTTGGTCACATGGATCGCTTGCTGACCAATGTCGATCAGAATAATTCCTGCGATAAAGAGGTACAGATGGGTTCCGGTAAAGTAAAAAGCAGCGATACTCAGCAGTTGTAAAATGAGGCCTGTCAGCAGGTTTCTACGTGGATTGCTGCCACTACTCAGCCTGCCCACCAATGGGGCCGCTAAAGCTCCGGCAGCTCCGGCAATTCCAAATAAACCTATCTGTAAGGTCTGAAAGCTGAAAGGAGGGTTGGCCAGGAACAAAACCATAGTGGTCCAGAAGGCACTCAGGATAGAGAAAGCAAGGAAATTGATAATTGAAGCTTCCCTTAATACCGGTTGCGTTTTCACATAATGCCACATAGAAGACATCAACTCCTTATAGCTGCCTTTAAAAGAAGGCATACTTAATGGAAAACGTTTGGCCATCAGAACCAATAACAAAGAACAGATTCCGGCAGCGATAAAATACATTGTTCTCCAGCCCCAGAGGAAACCAATACTTCCGCTAATCGCCCTTGATGCGAGGATGCCTACCAGCAGGCCACTCATGATGATGCCAATGGTTTCTCCTCTTTTTTCATCGGAACTCAGGTTGGCAGCCATCGGTAAGATGAGCTGTGGCACGATAGAACTGGCCCCGATCAATACGCTGGCAATTTGCAGCAAAAGGAACGAGTGGGAGAGTGCGGCAAGCAATAAGGCCGCTACTGCGACACCCGTAATCATTAAGATCTGCTTGCGGCGTTCGAACATATCGCCCAGCGGAACAATTAAAAACAAACCCAGGGCGTAACCGGCCTGGGTAAGGTAAGTGATTTTGCCAGCGTGACTTTCGCTGAGCCCGAACTCCTGGGCTACAAGGATCACCAATGGCTGGCAATAATAGATATTAGCTACGATAAGACCCGTGCAAAAGGCCATCAGCAAAACGTCAGTACGACTAAGCTTCATTTATTTTCTATAATGGGATGTTCCCGTGTTTTCTGCGGGGACGGTTGACAACTTTATTTTCCAGCATCTTAAATGCCTTGATTAATTTAATTCTCGTTTGGCTGGGCTCGATCACTTCATCCACAAAGCCACGTTCTGCCGCACGATAAGGATTAGCAAAGGTATCAGAGTATAATTTCTCTTTTTCCAGCCATTTTTCTTCCGGGTTTTCAGCAGTGCTGATCTCTTTTTTGAAGATGATCTCGGCAGCTCCCTTAGCACCCATTACTGCGATTTCCGCAGTTGGCCAGGCATAGTTCATATCTGCACCAATGTGTTTAGAGTTCATCACATCGTAAGCACCACCATAAGCTTTTCGGGTGATGACCGTAATGCGGGGAACAGTCGCTTCACTGAAAGCATACAATAGTTTTGCACCATTGTTGATAATGCCATTCCATTCCTGATCTGTACCCGGAAGGAATCCCGGAACATCTTCAAATACCAATAGCGGAATATTGAAACAATCACAGAAACGTACAAAACGTGCGGCTTTGGTTGAGGCATGGTTGTCCAGTACTCCGGCAAGGTAGGCCGGCTGATTGGCCACGATACCGATGCTTCTGCCGGCAAGGCGTGCAAAACCAACCACGATGTTTTCCGCATATTCACGGTGTACTTCCAGAAAGCTGTCTGCATCCATCACTTCAGAAACAACAGACCTGATGTCGTAAGGCTGATTGTTATTGACAGGCATCAGGGTATTTAATGCCGGGCGACTTTCCTCTGCGGCAGTGTAGGCTAAAGCCGCTGGTGTTTCCTCACAGTTCTGAGGCATATAACTCAGCAACCTTTTCACATGATTGATGGCATCCAGTTCATTGGCACAGGCAAAATGGGTCACACCAGACTTGGTCGCATGTGTTGATGCCCCGCCCAGTTCCTCAGAGGTTACCTCTTCATGGGTTACCGTTTTGACCACATTAGGTCCTGTTACAAACATATAAGAGGTGTTTTCCACCATCAGTATAAAGTCGGTAATTGCAGGAGAGTATACTGCGCCACCGGCACAAGGGCCCATGATGGCCGACAACTGTGGGATCACTCCCGAAGCCTGTACATTCCTGTAAAAGATATCTGCATAGCCGCCAAGGGAAACTACACCTTCCTGGATCCTCGCACCACCACTGTCATTTAATCCAATCACAGGAGCGCCGTTTTTCATGGCCATATCCATGATCTTACAGATTTTCTCGGCATGGGTTTCTGATAAAGATCCACCGAAAACGGTGAAATCCTGTGAAAACACATAGACCAGGCGGCCATTGATGTTTCCATATCCGGTTACTACGCCGTCACCTAAATACTTCTCCCTTTCCATTCCGAAATCGGTACTTCTGTGGGTTACCATCATTCCAATCTCTTCAAAAGTATTTTCATCCATCAGGAAATGAATTCTTTCCCTTGCGGTCAGTTTTCCTTTTTTATGCTGACTTTCGATCCTTGCTGCTCCACCACCGGTTTGAGCTTGTTTAACTTTATCCTGAAGTAAATCTATTTTGGTTTTCATTGGAATATGTTTTTTTTAGCGGTTCTGAAGCCATCTTCATTTTTAAGCGGTATGCTGATGATGGTTTCATTCGAATATATTTGGTTCAAGGTTAAACATCCGGTTTTTTGCAAATTGTGGATCATACCGGATGAGTTTTGTAAAATAGCAATTGTTATTGAAACGATGGCATTACCAGCGGTATTGTAGTCTGGCAGTAAATACATCATCTTTAATGTCGTCCAGGTATTGTGGCAATTGTGTTTTGTCGTTTACCACATGCTCATTGTAAAGGGTTAGTTTTAAGCGGCCGTTGATCAGATAGGTCATCCCGTAGCCCAATGTGCTGAACTTGATGTCGCCGGAAGTGGTATTGCTGTTTGGCGCTCCGATTTCACTTTCTTTGATCTGGTCGTTGGGATCATAGACATCGTAAGCCGCCAGTGCGGTAAACTTGGATTTTGCAATTCGATGGCTCAGCCATAGGTAATAACCTGAAAATTCGCGTAAGTATAGATTCGTTTCCGGTTGTACAGAGAAACTTGTGCTGGCCAATGGGCCGGTAACTTTGGAAGAACCTGCAACGCCAGGTTGTTTACCGCCAATATATTCAGCTTTAAACAGGGTCGTGCCCAGCGGGTTGTCATATTGCAATTGCAGGTTGGCACCATAATAATCGCGTTTGGCGTAGGAATCTGTATAGCTGGTACTCACGTCTTTAATGAAAGCATTTCCGCTGCGTCTCAACAGGGTATCCGTATTGCTGCGTACATATCCTTTATAAATGGAGCCTCCAAAACCAAGGTGTAATTTGCCGTTAGCCAGACTGTCAAATTTAAATCCCAGGTTTCCTACGATGTCTTTTTTAGAATCATAATCCCTGGCACTGTGTCCGCTGCCATTAATTACGGCAATTTCGGCTGTCAGGAAGTGAAATGCCTTGTTGTCAGGTCTGAAAGTGATCATGGCACCAAGGTCACGTTCTCTCGGCATCAGCGTCTGAAAAACCCTTGCGCGTTCAGGAAAGTCCCGGTATCCTGAAGAATACACAATGGAGTGCCCAAAAGGACGGTTGAAAAGTCCGGCGGTAAACATCAGTTGTTTCGAGTTTGGCTGATGAAGCTGAATAAAAGCATCCATCAGCTGAACACCATTTTGTGTTGCGTCTATCTGGAAAACAATGCTGGAGTATTTATCTGCCCTATCTATTTTTAACCTTCCCCTGCGGATCATAAAGCGGTCTTTAGAGTTTTTTGCAAAATCTCCCCCGGAAAAAGAATTGATTCCGCCGGATTGTGCATGTTGATATTGAGTTTGAAGATACCCGGTGATGGCGATTTCATGCGGGTCATAAGAAGAGGGGGCGTTATTGCTTTGTGCCAATAGCGAAAAAGGGCTTAAAATGGCAAGGAATAGTAATAATTTTCTCATGAATGGTAAACAGTGTTTTGAGTCGCCTAAATTACAGTTAATGCTTCGTTTTTCGATGGAAAGCAAGGGGATTTTAAAAAACAGCAGTTGTTTTTTGTGACTGTCATCACTAAATTACATTTTTTTTACATGACAATTTGGTAAAAAGACTGTTTTGGAGCTATTTTTGAAGAGTTGAAGAAAAAATTATAGATCAGCATGTTCCTAAGGAAGTACCGTCTTTTAATCATCATTACCTTTTTGGGCATCTTTTGCGTAAAGATGGTGATTTCCGGTGCTCCAGTGTTTTTTAGCAATTTCCATAAAGATAGCATCAACTCTGTGATCATGCAGATCGAAGTAGAGCATAGTGCTGATGGTGACAGTGGTAAAGTAAAAGTGAACCTATGTGATTCTAAAATGATCGACGTTCATTATGCCGTAAGTTTTATGGCCATACTTAGCCACTTTGGTATCAGCAATAGCTATATCGATCACTTTAAGCGGCATGTCGATCCCTTCCATCCCTCCGTACCTACTCCGCCGCCAAACTGGTGCTAATTTATTCGTATAACTAACCCTGATGGGATAGCTATGCATTTTTTTGAATTAGTTTATTAGAATTAAAACGTAGTTTTATGCAGAATGGTAACTCAGTCTTTTCAAGATTGGACGTGAAAAAGTATATATTAAAAAAGAATTTAAAACACGATTTACCTTCGAGTATTGTCGTGTTCCTGGTGGCCCTGCCTTTGTGTTTAGGTATCGCCTTAGCCTCAGGTGCGCCATTATTTGCCGGTCTTGTGACTGGTATTGTTGGAGGAATCGTAGTATCCACGCTAAGTGGATCTCAATTGAGTGTCAGTGGTCCGGCTGCCGGTTTAACGGCCATCGTTTTAGGAGCAATAGCTCAGTTAGGTGCCTATGACATCTTTTTATTGGCTGTTGTGCTTGCCGGGGTAATGCAGCTGATCCTTGGTTTATTAAAAGGAGGTACAATCGGTAATTATTTCCCTTCAAGTGTAATTGAAGGAATGCTTGCCGCTATTGGTTTAACGCTGATCCTTAAACAGCTTCCTCATGCTTTGGGCATAGATTCAGATTTTTTTGGTGATGAAAGCTTCTTTCAGAAAGACAATGAAAATACCTTCTCTGCCATTGGAAATGCCTTTAGTCATTTTAGCTTAGCAGCAATTGTGATTAGCGGATTGTCTATTGCGGTTTTGCTTTTATGGCCTAAATTCAAGAAACTGGCGGTTATCCCTGCACCATTAATTGTGGTGGTATTGGGAATTGCCTTAACTATTGTATTCCAGAATACAGGATATGCTTTGCAAGCCAAACAAATGGTAGAGATTCCGGTGGTGAGCGGATGGTCGGAATTTACGGCCCTGTTTGCTGTTCCGAAGTTCTCGGCAATTACAGATTCGAAAGTATGGGTAGTGGCTGCGACAATTGCAGTGGTAGCCAGTCTGGAGACATTGTTAAGTATTGAAGCAGTAGATAAAATTGACCCGATCAAAAGGGTCTCCCCAACCAACAGAGAGTTGATGGCTCAGGGTGCGGGAAATATGGTGAGTGGTATGTTGGGTGGTTTGCCAATGACTTCAGTAATTGTAAGGAGTTCCGCCAACGTAAATGCCGGCGGAAGAACTAAAATGTCCGCAATATTTCACGGAGTTTGGTTACTTTTATCCTTATTATTTATTCCGGGTATCATCAATATGATTCCTCTGGCCTGTCTGGCAGCGATTCTATTGGTAACTGGTTATAAATTGACACGTGTAGCATTGTTCAAACATATGTATCATAAAGGTTGGGACCAGTTTGTACCGTTTGTCATCACGATTATCGCCGTGTTGTTAACCGACTTGTTAAAAGGTGTGGCTATAGGGATGTTATTCTCCATCTTCTACCTGCTGCGTACCAATATGCGGAACCCGTTCTTCTACAAAATCCAGGAAGAAGGCAACAAGAAAAACCTGCGGATAAAACTTGCCGAAGAGGTATCATTTTTAAATAAGGCCGCCATTCAGGTGATGCTGACAAATATCCCTAAAGAAACAAATGTGATCATTGACGGAACAAATTCCAGATATATAGATCCCGATGTTTTAGAAACCATCTTTAATTATAAGCACAACGCTTATACTAAGGGGATTATCGTAAGTTTAGAGAACATTAAAACACAATACACTGTTCCAAAGTTGAATAGTAAAATCATAGAAGAAATTAATAATTAGAATTATTATGTGCGCAAAATTAGAAACAACAGAAACAAAACAAATTACATACGAGGGATTATTGCAGGGAAATAAAGACTGGGTTGCTGCAACCTTGGCAGAAGATCCTACCTTCTTTGATCGTTTATCTGCGGGACAAAAACCACCGATCTTGTGGATTGGTTGTTCTGACAGCCGTGTTCCGGCAAACCAGATCACAAATACTGCTCCAGGCGATATCTTTGTTCACCGTAACATTGCCAATGTGGTGGTGCATACCGATATGAACATGTTAAGTGTACTGGATTATGCAGTAAATGTATTGGAAGTAGAGCATGTGATCGTATGTGGTCATTATGGTTGCGGTGGGGTAGAAGCTGCGATGGGCAACAAACAGGTGGGCATCATCGACAACTGGTTGAGAAACATTAAAGATACTTACAGGTTACATTATCATGAGCTGGATATGATTTCTGATCATAAAAAGAGAGCAGCGAGATTGGTAGAGCTGAACGTAGTAGAAGGTGTTTTCAATTTGAGCAAAACATCTATCGTTCAGAACAGATGGTCTAATGGTAAAAAACTAAGTTTACATGGATGGGCTTACAGCCTTGCAACTGGTTTGATTACAGATCTTGGCGTTACCTGCGAGAACAACACCCACATGAAATCTGTATTTCGTATGGATGGCATAGAAAAAGCAAAATAACATAAAAAAGGCTGAATCTCAGATTCAGCCTTCCATAAAAAAAGGAGGATTCTATAAAAGAATCCTCCTTTTTTTATGCTTAAAAATTCTAGTCGTTAGACAAGAACGGGTAACGGTAATCTTTTGGCGGATCGAAAGTTTCTTTGATCGTACGTGGAGAAACCCAACGTAAAAGGTTGATCATTGATCCTGCTTTATCGTTGGTACCTGAACCTCTGGCACCGCCAAATGGCTGCTGACCAACAACGGCACCTGTACATTTATCATTGATGTAGAAGTTACCTGCTGCATTTCTCAAACGGTGTGTTGCTTTTTCAATCGCATAACGATCCTGAGCAATCACTGCACCGGTTAAGGCATAGATAGAAGTGCTGTCTACGATATCCAGGATCTGATCGAATTCTTCGTCATCATAAACATATAACGTCAATACCGGGCCGAATAACTCTTCGCACATCGTCACGTATTTAGGATCCTGAACCACCAATACAGTAGGCTCAATGAAGTATCCTTTAGATTTATCGTAGTTACCACCAGCGATGATCTCTACAGATTTATCGTTTTTAGCCTCATCGATATATTTTGTCAGTTTATCGAAAGAGTTTCCGTCGATTACTGCATTGATGAAATTGCCAAAATCTTCTGTACCGCCCATTTTGAAGGTCGCTAAATCGCGCTGCATAAATTCTTTGACCTTAGGCCAGATGCTTTTTGCTACATAAACGCGTGAAGCTGCAGAACATTTCTGCCCCTGGTATTCAAATGCACCACGGATGATCGCCGTGCTGGATGATTCTGCTTCTGCTGAACCATGAACAAGGATAAAATCTTTACCACCTGTTTCACCAACGATGCGTGGGTATGTTTTAAATTTGTGAATGTTATTTCCAATGGTTTTCCAGATGTCCTGGAATACCCCTGTAGATCCTGTAAAGTGAATACCTGCAAAGTCAGGGTGGTTGAAGATCACTTCACCTGCTTCCGGTCCTGAAACATAAACCAGGTTGATTACACCATCAGGTAATCCTGCTTCTCTGAAGATCTGCATCAATACATTTGCAGAATAGATTTGTGTATTTGCCGGTTTCCAGACTACCACATTTCCCATCATTGCTGCAGATGTTGGCAGGTTTCCTGCGATTGCCGTAAAGTTGAATGGCGTTAAGGCGAATACAAATCCTTCTAAAGGACGTTGTTCAACCCTGTTCCATGATCCTTTAGGGGAAACCGGAGGTTGTTGTTTATAGATTTCCGACATATAACTTACGTTAAAACGAAGGAAGTCGATCAGCTCACATGCCGAATCAATCTCTGCCTGATAGGCATTTTTTGACTGTCCCAACATGGTTGCTGCATTCAGTTTATAACGGTATGGTCCGGCAATAAGATCGGCTGCTTTTAAGAAGATCGCTGCACGATGTTCCCATGCCAGATTTTCCCAGTTTGCTTTTGCGGCCAGAGCGGCATCAATAGCTTGTTTTACATGGTCTTTATTCCCCTTACTGTACTCAGCAAGAATGTGCTGATGGTCGTGTGGAGGAGTTGCTTTTCCTTTATTTTCCGTATGCACTTCCTTCCCGTCAATGTACATTGGGATGTCAATTTTTTTAGAGCGGGCATCGGCTATTGCAGCCTTCAAAAGTTCACGTTCTTTACTTCCGGGAGCATAGCCTAAAATCGGCTCATTGATCGGAGTGGGTACGTTAAAAAATCCTTTAAGCATGATATAAAATATTGTTTGTACAAAGATAGCCTTTTATTTTGTTGGCTGGTAGCCCTGAATATGTATTAACTTCATACAATGCGCGCTATAATTCTTATTTTTGAAGCTCAGCATGATTAAATACCTACGGTTACTGTTATTTCCTTTTTCCATCCTTTATGGGATTGTGGTTTTTGTGAGAAATAAGCTATATGATGCCCGGATTTTTTCGTCCGAAGGTTTTGATATTCCAGTCATTTGTGTGGGGAATCTCGTTGTTGGAGGTTCCGGTAAAAGTCCTGTGACAGAATATCTTGTTCGTCTTTTTCCAGGTCATCGCATTGCGATTCTGAGCAGGGGTTATGGCCGTAAAACGAAAGGATTTATCCTGGCGGATGAAAAGGCAACGGCCGAAAGGATTGGCGATGAGCCCATGCAGTTTTACCGGAAGTTTCCCGAAGTCACCGTGGCGGTGTGCGAAGACCGGGTAAAGGGAGTCCGGCTTTTAGAGGCTCAGCACGATTTGATTATTCTGGATGATGCCTATCAGCACCGGGCCATCCGTCCCGGGTTTAGCATCCTGTTATTTGAGTTTGAAAAGTTACTTCATCCGCAATTTCTGCTCCCCGCAGGGAACCTTAGAGAAATCTTTTCCGGATATAAAAGGGCAGATTCTATCCTGATCACCAAGACACCGGAAACGATCAGCCCGGCGCAGGAAGCAAAATGTCTGTCCAGGTTTAACAGAGAATGGAAAGCCCAGACTGTATTTTCTGCACTCGTTTATCAGGACCTTTTACCTTTGATTGCCGGGGAAAAGCGCAGCTGTTCTTCTGTGTCAGCGCAAACCACCGTCTTTCTGTTAACCGGTATTGCCAATCCAAAGCCACTTTTGATGCATTTAAAGCAGTATACTGCCGAGATTCGTCACCATGATTTTCCGGATCATTATGACTTCAAACGAAAGGATATCATGGACCTGATCCATGCCTTTGAGCAAGATCCTTCCACAGAAAAAATCATCATCACAACAGAAAAGGATGCGCAACGTTTATTAGGTGATACTTTAAAAGAATTACTGTTAAATTTACCGCTCTTTTATTTACCTATTCAGATAGGGATAAGAGCAAAAGATAAAACTACATTTGATCAAAAGATTTTAGATTATGTTTCAAATCATACACGAAACCGTTGAATATTTAAAGCGTAAAACAGAAGATTTCCAACCGGAGATCGGCATTGTCTTAGGAACAGGTCTTGGCGGACTGGTTAGCGAAATAGAGGTTAAACATCAGCTGATGTATTCCAATATTCCTAATTTTCCGATTTCTACACTGGAATTTCATTCCGGTAAACTGATCTTTGGAATCCTGAATGGAAAACGTGTAGTGGCCATGCAGGGCCGCTTACATTATTACGAAGGATATAGCATGCAGCAGATCACCTTTCCGATCCGTGTGATGAAAGCTTTGGGAATCGCCCATCTCTTTGTGTCCAATGCTGCGGGTTCCCTGAATAAAGATTTTAAAAAAGGCGACCTGATGGTGATCAATGACCACATCAATCTGCAGCCGGAAAGTCCATTACGTGGCAGAAATGATGCCGATATGGGACCACGTTTTCCGGATATGAGTCAGCCTTATCAGCGCTCTTTGGTGAAACAGGCATTGGAAATTGCTAAAGAAAATGAGATTACCTGTCACCAGGGCGTATACATTGCGGTGACCGGGCCAAACCTGGAAACTAAAGCAGAATACAATTACCTGAGAATCATAGGTGGCGATGCGGTAGGTATGAGCACTGTTCCGGAAGTTATTGTAGCCAACCATATGGGAATTCCTGTGTTTGCCATTTCTGTGCTGACTGATGAAGGATTTACTGAAGTATTACAACCGGTAAGCCTGGAAGAGATTATTGAAACCGCAAGAATCGCGGAACCTAAAATGACTAAAATACTGAGCCAATTAATCTCAACTTTATAATGTATAAAAGCATTGCTTTATTTGTTTTTTGCTTTCTCCTTTTGGGGACAGGGGCTTTGTTTGCACAGGATCTAAAGACCAAGGTGAACGATAATAAACTATTGGACTCTTTGAGAAAGAAAGAAGAAAATGGATTAGACTCTGTTATTTTTACTTCCCGTTTTATTCGTTACACGACACTGAAGCTGACCAAAGACAGCATTCAGACTTTGGCACTGGATACCAGTTTAAACGGTTTTCAGAATTTCAGTATGATAGCACAGCCAAGAAGGCCTACTATTGGAACGGGTAACCTCGGACTGGCAGCAAGGCCTATGCTTTTCGAACCTTCGAAAACCATTGGGTTTGATGCCGGCTTCCACTCCCTGGATTTTTATGCCATCGGACACGACGATATTAAATATTACAAGGCAAGGACCCCCTTTACTAATCTGTATTTCGTTTCGGCGGGAGAAACTGAAGCAGTGTTTAAGGTGACGCACTCCCAAAACATTAAACCGAACTGGAACATTGGTGCAAATTTCAATCGAATCGGTGCGAACGGATACTATACCCGCCAGCGTGGAGATCACTTAAATGCGGATCTTTTTAACTGGTATCAAAGTCCAAATAAGCGGTATAATCTATGGGTGAGTGCCATTTTTAATACCCTCAAAGCGCGTGAAAATGGTTCTGTATTCAATGATGAGATTTATACCAATAAATCGCAGACTTTAGGCCTGGACCACATGTCTGAGAGTGTCCGTTTGTCGGATGCAGGGCACATTTACAGGGAAAACAGTTTCTTAATCAAGCAAACTTATTTTGTGGGGCGTATTGATAGCCTTGCACAGGAAATCAGCCAGAAGATCCTGCCCACCAATAAAATTGCCTATACTTTTAAATACAGTCAAAACTCCTATACTTTCCATAAAGGGAATGCAGATAATGGTACGGCAATTCCTGCAGGTATTGCAAATGTCTCTTTTACCTACGACAGTACCCGTTATATGAACGTACAGAATGAATTTATGTATAGCTTTTTTCTGCGGGCAAAGGGAAATTCAATCATTAAGAATGAGCTGAAACTGGATGCCGGGATTAGACATGATTTTTATAAGTATAACCAGGGGGTATATTATTCTGACAGGAAAAGTCCTTATTACGACTTCAGGTCCACTTTTCAGAATGTTACCTTATTGGGCTCGGCAGGTTACAGGTTTAGCAGCCGTATTGACCTGAACGTAGATGTACAGCAGATCTTTCAGGGAAGAAATAGCGGTGATTTTCTTTATGAGGGCCGCAGTAATGTGATGCTCAGTAAGTCAGTTGGCCGTATTGTGCTGGGTGGATATTTTCAGAATAAATCTCCTGAAGAAGTTTTTACCCGGTATTTTGGAAATCATTATGATTGGGAGGCCACTTTTAACAGAACAAAGACCATTAATCTGTCTTTTAAATATTACCATGATAAGCTGAAGTTTGAAGCTGCTGCTGAATATTACCTGATCAACGATTATCTGTATTTTACCATGCCTGCAATTCCGGTTAAGGATGGTGTTCCAACGATGTCGGAAGAAGATTTTTATAAAAAGAATGCAAATAATATTGTTCCTGCACAACTGGGAAGTTTAAACCTGTTAAAAATCACACTGGGTAAGAAACTCAACTTTGGTAAGTTTAATGTAGACAGTTACCTGGTTTATCAAAAAACAGACAATCCAAATATCCTGAGAACTCCTGAAGTGTATGCTTTTGCCAGCATTTATCTGGATCATACTTTCTTCAAGACCCTGAAAACAAATGTGGGGCTTGACGTCAGGTACAATACCCCTTATAAAAACTATTCTTATTCTGCTCCGGCAGGACAGTTTTATGTTGGGGAGGGAAGGACCTTTGATTCTTATCCAATTGTGGATGTTTGGGTGAAAGCAAGCCTGAGAAAAGCGAATCTGTTTGTGAAAACAGATTATGCCAACCAGGGATTGCTGTCCAAAGGTTATTATTCTGTGAACCGTTATCCAATGATGGACCGTGTGCTGTTTAAGTTCGGTGTGAGCTGGAGTTTCTACGATTAAGTTTTCTGCGGTTTCTTTTTGGCCGCAGGAAATAACACATTATTTAAGATGAGCCTGTAGCCGGGAGAGTTGGGATGCAGGTTCAGGTCCGTTGGCGGATCCCCTACAGCATGCTGATAATCTTCCGGATCATGACCACCATAAAAGGTAAACTGTCCCTTTCCGATTTCTCCGTTCAGGTACCGCACTTCTTCAGCCCCTTTATTTTCTCCCAATACGGTAATGTTTGGTTTTACCAGCGACTTCTTAAAAGCAGTAGTCTGTCCCATAAAACCTTTGATCACTTTCTCATGGTTTTGGGTAAGCATGGTAGGTACAAGGTCCCATTTTGCAGAGAAATCAAACAGCGTAAAGTAATCATTGGCCTGTGTTAATGACCTGGTCTGGGTCACATCGATATCAGAAAATTCATAGTTATTAGGATTTACATCAAGCCTGAAATCTTTGAATGCAAAGGTTTTATTGAAATTCAGTTTCGCCTGTGCCTGCGGATCAGCACTGTCTCCATCGAACATGCTTTCGCAGATGTCTACGCCATCGGCACTCAGGGCGATGTCAAAACTATCTGTTCCGGAGCACATGGCGAAGAGGAAGCCTCCACCGGCACAGAATTCTTTGATTCTTTTCGCTACCGCGAGTTTCATCTCAGAGACTTTATTAAATCCGTTTCTCTTTGCCGTTGCTTCCTGATTTTTTACATCTTCCCGATACCAGGTCGCATTTCTGAAAGCACTCCAGAAACGTCCGTATTGTCCGGTAAAATCCTCATGGTGCAGGTGCAGCCAGTCGTAACCGGAAAGTTTGTCTTTCAGGACCTCATCGTCATAAACCACATCGTAAGGAATCTCCGCATAGGTCAGCACCATGGTTACAGCATCATCCCATGGGAGTTTGCTTTTTGGAGAGTAGACGGCAATTTTGGGCGATTTTTCCAGTTTCACCACTTCCATATTCACTTCCGGATCACTGATCTCATTTAATATGGCTGTGACCTTTCCATCCGCCAGGACCTGATAAGAAACACCCCTGGTTTTACATTCTTCTTCAATACCCTTGTTGTACTGGATTAAAAAACTGCCGCCTCTATAGTTTAAAAGCCAGCTTACATCGGCCTTTTGCTTGATGCTCCAATAGGCGATGCCATATGCTTTTAAGTGGTTCTTCTGGCTTTCATCCATAAAAATCAGGATGGAAGAGGCCTTCAGGCCAAGGCTGAAAATCAACAGAAAAAACAGGAGGTAGGTTTTTTTAAGGGCCATACTTTAATCGGGTATATGCGAATGTAATTTTTTATAAACCTATAATAAAATTATTGTGCTTAATAAACGTTTATACACGATATTCAGTATCTATGTTTTTTTACTATTAATTTACTATTCAGTAATCATTTCAATTTACTAAATTTGGCATTTACAAAAAATTATCATGAGCAAAGCAATAATAAAAACAGATAAAGGCAATATGACCGTTCAGTTCTATGATCAGGATGCGCCAAATACCGTTGCTAACTTTAAGAAATTAGCTTCAGAAGGATTTTATGATGGCATTACTTTCCACAGGGTAATTCCTAACTTCGTTATTCAGGGTGGATGTCCGAACTCTAAAGATCCGTCTAAAGCACATTTGGCAGGTACCGGTGGTCCGGGATACAAAATTGATTGCGAATTGAGCGGTGAAAACCAATACCATGATCGTGGTGTATTGTCTATGGCACATGCTGGCAGAAATACTGGTGGTTCACAATTCTTTGTATGCCACAGCAGAGACAATACTGCTCATTTAGACAGGAATCATACTTGTTTCGGAAAAGTAATAGAAAATGTTGATATTGTTGACGATATCAAACAAGGAGATAAGATTATAGGGATAGAAGTAATTGAAGACTAGTTCTTACTTCTCAAAAAAAGACAATTTATATGAATTTAAGAGGAATCGTTGCAGTATCTGGAAGACCAGGTCTATTTAAGCTTGTAGGGCAAAACAAAGGCGGATACGTTTTAGAAAGTCTGGATGCTCAAAAGGTTAAAATTGTAGCTAATATTACTACAACTAAACTTGCGTCATTAGAAGATATTACCGTATATGGCGAGGACGACGATTTGAAGCTATTGGATGTTTTAGCTAATATCGTTGCGGCTAAAGGAAACGTTCCTGATGCAAAAGCTGATGTAAAAGAATTGAAAGCTTTTTTCCTTGAAGTTGCTCCGGGTCACGACCAGGAGAAAGTATACACTTCGGATATGAAGAAAATCGTTTCATGGTACCACTTGTTAAAGGATATGCCACTTTTCAGTGAAGAGGCTCCTAAAGAAGCGGTAGACCACGAAGGTGTGAAAACAGAAGATAAGGTAGAGAAGAAGCCTAAAGCTACTCCAAAGCCATCTAATGCAAAAGCGCCAAGCAAAACTGCTCAGCCGGCTAAGAAAGCCAATATGACCAGCAAAAAAGGAGTTTAGAACAAACTCCATCAAGGTATATAAAAGCCGGATCTCAGGAGATCCGGCTTTTTATTTAGAGAAAAAACCAGATCAGAATAAAGGCAATGACGGATACTACTATGGCAATAATATAGCTCAGGCGGTCCCGTTTCTTGTCGCTTTTGAATTTGTACTCTCTTTTAAAATCACTTGGCAATTGCATAATAACTCCTTTTTATTGATGATGATGTTTGTATTGGTTTTCCACAAACCCAATAAATTTTATTCGTGGTGGTAAGGCTCACCTTTTAAAATACTGAATGCCCGGTAAAGCTGCTCTACAAAGAATAAACGTACCATTTGGTGAGAAAAGGTCATGTCAGACAAAGACATGCTCCCATTAGCCCTTTGGTATACCGTTTCATCAAAGCCATAAGGACCACCAATGATAAAGACGAGGTGTTGTACACTACCGATCATTTGTTTATTCAGGTAATTGGAAAATAAGATGGAGGTATATTTCTTTCCTTTTTCATCCATAAGGATAACCGTATCCAGGTTGCTCAGTTGCTTTAAAATTAGCTCCGCTTCCTTTGTTTTCTGCTGGGCTTCCGTCAGGTTCTTGGTGTTCTTTACATCCGGAATGACCAGCAGGTTAAACCCGATATAATGCTTCAGCCGTTTTAAATATTTATCAATCCCCTCAATCAGGTATTTATCTTCGGTTTTTCCAACAACCAGTAATGTAATTTTCATTAAGTGTATATCGTTTATTATGGTTATGAAGCGATCATAGGTGTATCATTATTGTTTTTAAGCGATATGCTTACGATGGTTTCATTAAGTATGTATTCTAATTTCTATATTTAGCCATTTAGAGAACATCCAAAGATAATGGTAAAAACAAGAGATAGTATTTTAAACGACTACCAAAATAACATTAAAACGCAGGAAAGCCGCATTATAGATCTTAAAAAGAAGTTGAACAAGATCTCCTTTTCGCGTTTAGGGCTATTCATCGCTGAAATACTGATCGTTGCCCTCATCATCAATATTGGCTTTAATCCTATCCTTACAGGTTTACTGGTTGTTCCTCTGTTCCTGTTCATGCTGCTGGTAAAAAAACAAAGTGCGGTGCAGAATGAATTGACCTATACCGGACAGTTATTGTGGATTTATCAGAATGAAGCCGATCAGGTGCTTTTTGGTAAAAACGGCTATCACAATGGCGAGGCTTATCAGGATGAGCAGCATCCTTATACTTCAGACCTGGATATCTTTGGTGCGGGTTCTCTATATGCCTTTACCAACCGCTGTAATACACAAAAAGGAATGGATTTACTTGCTGATAATTTTAGTCGGCCGAACGATAAGAAGACCATTCTGGACAGACAGGAAGCAATCCAGGAACTGCATACCCATATTGACCAAACCTTTCATTTCCGTGCAGAGCTGCAAAACCATAAACCGGAACAATTGAGAGTTATTCAGAATAAACTGAAATATCAGTTGCCGGAACAGCTGTTGTTTACCAATAAACGTTTTTTGAAATTATATATAAAGGCAGTGCCATTTTTGATGCTGGCTTTGCTGGCAGCGGCCAGTATCTTTGGCGGTGTGGCATGGCAGCTCTTTGGCCTGGCGGCAGTATTCAATATGGGGTTTACCTTTTTTAACCTGAAGGACATCAATCAGGTTTATTACGGTTTTTCGGGCAGCTCCAATCTTTTAAATGCCTTCTCCGGCACCATCAATTGGACGGAAGAAGTGAAATGGAGCAGCCCTTATATTAAAAACCTCTTTCCTGCGCAACAGGAAGGGCTTCAGGTGAGCAATCAGATCAGACAGCTGACAAAGATCATTCAGGCCTTTGATGCCAGACTAAACATCATCCTGAGTGCTTTCCTAAACCTGTTTTTATTGTGGGACCTGAAATGTTCCGTAAATCTTGCCGGTTGGCACAGTAAATATGCAAATGAGGTGCTGGAAGGCTTAGACCGGATCTGCAAATTTGAAGAGCTGATTTCTTTCGCCACCCTGACCTATAACCAGCCGGATTGGAATCTGCCATCCATTGAAGATGCATTCCATCTCCGGACATCCGAACTCGGACATCCGCTGATTCCTCAGGGAACGCGTGTGCTGAACGATTTTACTTTAAACCCACATCCTACAGTAGATATTGTAACAGGCTCTAATATGGCAGGAAAAAGTACTTTTCTGCGAACTGTGGGGATCAATATGGTCCTGGCTTTTTCAGGTGCTCCTGTTTGTGCCAAAGAAATGTCTGTTTCGATCTTTAAAGTACTTTCCTATATGCGGATCAAGGATTCTTTGAACGACCAGACTTCGACCTTTAAAGCCGAATTAAACCGGTTGAAAATGATCCTGGATGCGATCAGGACCTCTTCTAATTCTCTTGTCCTTATTGACGAGATGTTAAGGGGAACCAACAGCCGGGATAAATACCTGGGCTCAAAAGTCTTTATCGAGAAACTGATCGAGCAGCAGACTCCTGCTTTATTTGCTACCCACGATTTGCAGTTATCTGAAATGATCGCCGATTATCCGGAGCAGGTCAGGAACTATCATTTTGACATTCAGATCAATGAAGGAGAAATGAACTTCGATTATAAATTGAAACATGGCCCTTGTACCACCTTTAACGCCGCTTTACTTTTAAAGGAGATTGGCTTAACGTTAAATTAACACCTTATTCCCATCTTGGCTGTTATATTCAACAGATATGATTAAAGCATCAGATTTTGGGCCTGATTTTTCCTGGGGAGTGGCTACTGCTGCAGCCCAGATTGAAGGGGCAGCAGATCTTTACGGAAAGGGGCCTTCTATTTGGGATACCTATGCCAACAGATCGGGCAAGATTAAAAAAGGACACCATCCGACCATCGCCTGTGATTTTTATCATAAGTATAAAGAAGATATTGCTTTAGTCAGACTGCTTGGTTTTTCTGTATTTCGTTTTTCCATTTCCTGGCCAAGGATCATGCCTTATGGAGAGGGAACGGTAAATGAAGAGGGCATTCGCTTTTACCATCAGGTGATTGATGAATGTCTGGAGAATGGATTGGTTCCCTACATTACCTTATACCATTGGGACCTGCCCGAAGCATTGGAGCAGGAGGGAGGCTGGACAGCTTTTGGCATTAACAGTGCCTTTAATGCTTTCGTTTTGATCTGTGCCAAAACCTATGGTGATAAAGTAAAAAACTGGATTGTCCTGAATGAACCTTTTGGCTTTACCTCTCTGGGGTATATGCTGGGCATCCATGCGCCGGGAAATACGGGTTTGACAAATTTCTTTTCGGCAGTGCATCACGCGGCGATTGCACAGGCAGATGGTGGCCGTATTTTGAGGTCTGAAGTCAGCCAGGCAAATATCGGTACCAGCTTTTCCTGCTCGGAAATCATTCCCTATACACAGAGTGAATCCGACTTGCTGGCGGCACAACGCGTAGATTGCCTGATGAACAGGTTGTTTATAGAACCCACCTTAGGAATGGGCTATCCGGGGACGGATTGGGAAGTGATGGAGAAGTTCTCTATTCAACATTCTACCTGGCGCCATACTGAACGCTTAACCTTTGATTTCGACTTTATAGGGATTCAGAACTATTTCCCGCTCACGATTAAATACAATGCCTTTATCCCCGTGATTCAGGCATGGGAAGTGAAAGCTAAAAGCCGGAAGGTTCCACATACCAGCATGGGTTGGGAAATCAACGGGAACAGTTTTTACAATGTGATCAAACAGTTTGCCGCTTACCCTAAGATCAAAAGTTTAATGATCACGGAGAACGGTGCGGCTTACCATGATAAACTGAGCGATGGAAAGGTTCATGATGCAGAAAGAATTGCTTACTTTGAAGAATACCTTGCGGCTGTGTTAAAGGCGAAAAATGAAGGTTTAAACATCACCGGATACATGGCCTGGACGCTGATGGATAACTTTGAATGGGCAGAAGGATTTAATGCCCGCTTTGGCCTTGTACATAATGATTTTAAAACCCAGAAACGGACGATCAAAGATTCAGGGTACTGGTGGCAGCAATTTTTGACTTGTTAAACGGAACTATTTTTGCTATATTATAGGTATGGATAAGATCGTAGTACTGGAAACTTTTTATAACCCCATTGAAGCAAATATTGTAAAAGCAAGATTGCTGGATAGTGACATACAGTGTTTTCTGTCTGATGAAAATTCAGTGACCATTAATCCACTATACACACAGGCTCTTGGAGGAGTTAAACTGCATGTGTTTGAGGGCGATGTGCCCCTGGCGCAAAGTATTCTCCGGGAAGGGGGACTTGAAAATTCTTTTGAGGAAGGAACAGAGGGATTGCTGGCTGAGGTGGAAAGGGAGTTCCCGGTAACTGAACAGGCAGCCTCAGATTTTATTTGTTCAAGCTGTGGCTCCAGTCACGTTGGCTATGTCCAGGCTACGAAAAACCGGTTCAACATCTTGACAACGGTCGTTTCATTGCTGTTAATGGTTTATCCTTTTAAAGCCAGACAGACACATCATTGTTTCGACTGCGGGCATGAGTTTGATGTATAATTCTTGCAGCACATAATGCATAAAAAAAGCTGCTCCGGAAAGGAACAGCTTTTGGTCATTATATTTTTAGCCTGAACTATGCGTTTTTCAATGCTGCTTCTCTGCGGATGATGTTTAGTGCACCACCTGCTTTGAACCATTCAATCTGCTGCGCATTGTAGCTATGGTTAACAGAAATCTCTTCTTTAGTGCCATCTTTGTGGTTTAACACCAATGTCAATGGAACATCAGGAGTGAAGGTAGTTAAACCAATGATGTCGATGTTATCGTCTTCCTGGATTTTCTCATAGTCATCTTTGTTGACAAATGTTAAACCAAGCATTCCTTGTTTTTTCAGGTTGGTTTCGTGGATACGGGCAAAAGATTTTACTAACACCGCGCGAACACCTAAGTGACGAGGTTCCATCGCAGCATGCTCACGACTTGATCCTTCACCATAGTTTTCATCACCAACTACAATAGAACCGATTCCTTCTGCTTTATAAGCACGTTGAGTTGCAGGAACAGGACCATATTCGCCTGTTAATTCATTCTTAACGTTATCAGTTTTATCATTGAAATAGTTTACTGCACCAATCAACATATTGTTAGAGATGTTGTCCAGGTGACCACGGAATTTCAACCATGGACCAGCCATAGAGATGTGATCCGTAGTACATTTTCCTTTTGCTTTGATCAGTAATTTTAAACCTTTAAGGTCTGTACCTTCCCAAGGTGTAAACGGATCCAGCAATTGCAGCCTGTGTGAGGTAGGAGATACCAATACCTGTACAGCACTACCATCGGCAGCCGGTTGCTGATATCCTGCATCATCTACATCAAAACCTTTTGGAGGCAATTCAAATCCTGATGGTGCATCCAGTTTTACCTGTTCGCCATTTGCATTTGTCAGTGTATCTGTAAGTGGGTTAAAGCTGAGGTCACCAGCGATTGCCAATGCAGTTACCAGTTCCGGAGAACCTACAAAAGCAAAGGTGTTCGGGTTTCCATCTGCACGTTTCGCGAAGTTTCTGTTGAAAGAGTGAACGATGGTGTTTTTCTCTTGTTTTTCAGAACCTACCCTGTCCCACATACCAATACATGGTCCGCAGGCATTGGTGAATACTTTAGCGCCAATTTTCTCGAATACATCTAAGAAGCCATCACGTTGAATCGTGAAACGGATCTGCTCAGATCCCGGGTTGATACAGTATTCAGATTTTGCTGTTAAGCCTTTTTCCGAAACCTGTTTGGCGATACTTACCGCACGGGAGATGTCTTCATAAGAAGAGTTGGTACATGAACCGATCAAACCAACATCAATTTTCATTGGCCATCCGTTTGCTGCGGCAACTTCTTTCATTTTAGAGATTGGCGTAGCCAAATCCGGTGTGAAAGGACCGTTCAAATAAGGCTCAAGCTCTGAAAGATTGATTTCAATGATCTGATCAAAATATTTTTCCGGTTCTGCATATACTTCTGCATCACCTGTTAAGTGTTCTTTAATTGCATTTGCTGCATCAGCCACATCAGCTCTGTTGGTTGCACGTAAATAACGCTCCATGCTCTCATCATAACCGAAGGTTGAAGTAGTTGCACCGATTTCAGCACCCATATTACAAATGGTTCCTTTACCAGTACAGCTCATATTGTTGGCACCCTCACCGAAGTATTCCACAATCGCACCAGTACCACCTTTTACAGTCAGGATACCGGCAACTTTAAGAATTACGTCTTTAGCAGAAGTCCATCCGTTTAATTTTCCGGTTAATTTGATCCCGATCAGTTTAGGGAATTTAAGCTCCCATGGCAAACCTGCCATTACATCACAGGCATCAGCACCACCAACTCCAATGGCAACCATACCTAAACCACCTGCGTTTACAGTGTGAGAATCGGTTCCGATCATCATACCACCAGGGAAAGCATAGTTTTCCAATACTACCTGGTGAATGATACCTGCACCTGGTTTCCAGAAACCAATGCCATATTTGTTTGAAACTGAAGCAAGGAAGTCGAAAACTTCTTTACTTTCGGTGTTTGCTGCCGGTAAATCAATCTCAGCACCATATTTTGCAGTGATCAGGTGATCACAATGAACCGTTGAAGGAACAGCTGCCTGAGGTCTTCCGGCCTGCATAAATTGCAGGAGCGCCATTTGTGCAGTTGCATCTTGCATGGCCACACGGTCAGGAGCAAAATCTACGTAATCAGTACCTCTTACATAAGAAGTATTTGTATTTCCATCCCAAAGGTGGGTGTAAAGAATTTTTTCTGAAAGTGTTAAAGGTCTGCCTACTAATTTACGGGCCGCCTCTACACGGGGGCCAAAGTTTGCATACACCTTTTTGATCATTTCTATATCAAAAGCCATTGATAATATGTGTTAAAAGGGTAAGTTATTCTTAATTATTTGTAGCGAATTTACGAAAAAAAACAGGCACAGGACATCATCTGCAGATCATTATATTATTTATAAATATTCTAAATAATATAAGCAAGAGATCTGGAAACTGAATGAAAAGAATAACACTGGTCGTTTGCGAACATTGCTGTTCGTTTATGAACAGTTGTAAAAGATTGTTCAATTGTAAAATGCTGACAGATAGTTTTTTGTGGTGTTTTTCTATTCTTGGCCTGAGCTTCGCTTAAATCCGGTCTGAACGTTAAAGGGTTTCGAATCGGAATCCTTGTTCACTGAAATATTGTAAAGCCCTTGGTAAAGTATATTTTAGCCTGTCGAAAGCTTTAATGCTGTCATGGAAAACGATGATTGAACCGTTTTCGACATGTTTAACCACCTGATCATAGCACTTTTGTGGGGCGAGTTTGAGGTCAAAATCGCCGCTAAGCACATCCCACATGACAATTTGTAGGTCAGGAAATTCAGTGCGCAGACTCGAAATCTGTGATTTTTTAATTCTGCCGTAAGGCGGACGAAATAAATTAGTGTTGGTCAGTTCCTGGCATTGCCGGAAATTTTGAAGGTAAACCTGGTCTTCCGTTTTCCAGCCTTTTAAGTGATTAAAAGTATGGTTTCCGATCCGGTGTCCTTCGGCTTTGAGCCTCCCGAAAATATCGGGATGCTTTTGTATATTATCGCCAATGCAAAAAAAGGTGGCTTTCGCATTAAAGCTTTTTAAAGTTTTTAGTACGAAGTCTGTAACATCCGGTATGGGTCCGTCGTCAAAGGTTAAATAAATGACTCTTTGAGCTCGGGTTTTGTTCCAGATGAGAGATGGATAATACCATTTCAGTAAAAGCGGAGATTTAACCAGGTACATGTCCAAAAGTAATAAAATACTTTGTTGTACCTGAAAATTTACAAAATCAGTTAGTTGTTTATATTATTATTGTGAAATTAAAATTATGAGAAAGTTTACCAGTTTTAATGCGTTACCCAAGCTCAGCTTAGTTTTGTCATTAGCATTGATTACAGGGTTTGTGCAGAACTCCGCGGCACAGGAAGTAATCACCATTCAGGATGCGATAGATAAGACTCTAAATAATAACCTCACTATCAAACAATCACAGTTTAGTGAAAGTTTGGCAGACGAAAACCTAAAACAGTCAAAACTTGCATTGGTACCTACTTTGAGTGGATCCATCAGCAGTGGTATCAGTTTTGGACGTAGTCAGGATCAGAACACTTATAAGATCATTACCCAGAAATTGTTAACATCTTCCGGATCACTGTCATCGGGAGTTACCGTTTTCGAAGGATGGTCCAAGATCAACCAGATCAAACAGAATAAATTACTATTGGATGCAGGAAAGGCAAATACTGATAAAGTTAAAAATGACCTGATCTTACAGGTGGTGACTTCCTACCTGCAGATCCTGTATAATATAGACCTTTTGAAAGCAGCGAATGTTCAGCTGGGTGTTGCTAAGCAGCAATTGAACAGAGAGCAGCAATTGCTGGATGTAGGTAATAAAACATTGGCAGATCTGTCGCAGGCAAAATCACAGTTAGCTACTGCAGAATTAAATGTGACCAATGCCGACAATGCGCTTACAATTTCTTACCTGACACTTGCGCAGCTTATGGATGTGCCTTCTTCTACAAAATATGAAGTTAAGGCCCCTTTACTGGAAAGCTTTAGTGCACCAAAAACAAGATACAATCCTGATGAAGTTTATGCGGATGCGATCGGTCTTTTCCCAGACATTAAGCTGGCAGCTCTTCGTACGGAAGCTGCAAAAAAAGGCGTGGATGTGGCTAAAGGTGCTTTGTATCCAAGATTGGGCTTTAATGCGGGATTAGGATCTTCTTATTCTTATATTTTCGGATATAATGATGCGAATATTCCTCAGCGTACTTTCTCAGAGCAGCTCAACGACCGTTTTGGTCAGAACATTGGTTTGAGTCTGAGCATTCCGATCTTTAATGGACTTCAGGCCAGAAGTGGGGTTAGAAAAGCTAAAATCAGTCTGCTACAAACACAAACTGATGAACAACTGGCAAAGAATAACCTGAATAAAGTGATCTATCAGGCGGTAGCCGATCTTAAAGCTGCAGAAAGCCGTTACAGATCTACAACAAATACCTTTCAGGCGCAAAAAGATGCATTCAACGTGATTGAACAACGTTATGCAGTAGGATTGGTAAACTCCCTGGATTACAGTACTTCCCAATCCAACATGAATAAAGCTGAAGTCGATATGATTCAGGCCAAATACGATTTACTCTTCAGGGCAAAAGTCATTGACTATTACCTGGGCAAGCAAATCATCTTCTAAAGCATTATAAGGCTCGATTTGATATAAAATAAATAAACAACAACAAATGAAACTAAAACCCATATTAATAACATTAGGCGTAGTCATTGCTTTACTGGTTGTAGCAAAGCTTACGGGCCTTATTGGTGGTGAAAAAATTGAAAAAGTAACCATTGATAAAGCTGCAGACAGAAAAGTAATAGAAACGGTTACTGCCAGTGGAAAGGTACAACCGGAAACAGAAGTGAAATTAAGCTCTGAGGTTTCCGGAGAGGTGACTGAACTTTTAGTGAAAGAAGGCGATGTGGTTAAAAAAGGCCAGTTGCTGATCAAAGTTCGTCCTGATGTATTAAAGTCGGGTTATGACAGGGCGGTAGCCTCCTATAGCTCTCAGAAAGCAGGAGTAGCTTCTGCTTTGCAAATGATGAAACAAAGTGAAGGTAACTTCGTAAACGCAGAAGCAACTTACAAACGTAATGTGGAGTTGTTCGGTAAAAAGGTCATATCTGCCTCAGAGTTTGATGCGGCAAAGGCTGCTTTTTTAACGGCGAAAACCAATGTTGCTAAATCTAAAGAAGATTACATCTCTGCAAAATTCCAGCTGGAGCAATCTGGTGCGAATGTTCAGGAAGCAAATGCGAATCTGGCTAAAGCAACAATCTATGCGCCGGTAGACGGTGTGATCTCTAAATTGTCTGTTGAACTGGGTGACCGTATCCTGGGTACTGCACAAATGGCAGGAACCGAGATCATGAGAATTTCCAACCTGAAGACGATGGAAGTAAACGTAGACGTAAACGAGAATGACATCAACAGGGTAAATGTTGGTGATAGTGCAAAGATCGAGGTAGATGCTTTTGCGGATAAAAAATTCAAAGGAGTGGTTACTGAAATTGCAAGCTCTTCAAAAGACATTGGTTCAGTGACAACTTCAGTGGATCAGGTAACGAACTTCGTGGTTAAGGTAAGGATCATTGCAGATTCTTACGAAGGGGTTAAAGGTGGTGCAAAAGACCTTCCTTCTCCTTTCAGACCGGGCTTGTCGGCAACTGTAGACATTGAAAGCGAATCGGTACATGGCCTGGCTATTCCAATTCAGTCTGTGTTTACCAGTGAAAAAAATAAAGATGTTAAAACTGCAGGCAATGACGAGAATGCAGATAAACAGAAAACAAAACTTGCCGATAAAACGGTGAAGCAATATGTGTATGTTTTCAATGCAGGAACAGTTAAGCAGGTAGAAGTAACTACAGGAATTCAGAACGATCAGTTCATCATCATTAAAAGCGGCCTTAAAGCCGGACAGGAAGTGGTATCCGGCCCTTACTCTGCCATTCAGAACAAATTGAAAGACGGAATGAAAGTAGAGAAAACAACTAAGGATCAATTGTTTGCTAATCCTGGTAAAAAGTAAACTTTATCAATCATTTTTAAATGAGTAAATTGCCCCGGTTAAAACAATAACCGGGGTTTTTTATTTAATACTGTATGATACCTAAAGTTGCAATGATTGGTGGGGGTAGTTGGGCTACTGCTATTGTAAAAATGCTTTCAGACAATACGACTGCGAAAGAGATTTATTGGTGGATGCGCAATGCAGAAGCAATTACGCACCTGCAAAAATATAAGCACAATCCAAACTACCTGAGCTCTGTGGAGATCAGGATTCCTGAAACAAATATTTCCAGCGATATCGTCACCATTATTGAGCAGGCTGAATACGTGATTTTAAATGTCCCTGCGGCATTTTTAAAGGAAACCTTAAAAGATGTCACTCCGGAAATGTTAAAGGGCAAGAAAATGATCTCTGCGATTAAAGGGATTGTGCCTGATGAAAATCAGATCATAGGCGAGTTTCTGAATCAGAAATACGGCGTTCCTTTGGAAGATATCGTGGTGATCAGTGGTCCTTGTCATGCAGAAGAAGTGGCTTTTGAGAAACTGTCTTACCTGACCATCGCTTCTCTGGATTTGGACCTTGCAGGCATCTTTGCAGGTTTATTGAGTACCAGGTATATCAAAACAAATGTTTCAGATGATATTTTCGGAACGGAATACGCTGCGGTGTTGAAGAACATCTATGCCGTGGCCAGCGGAATTTGTCACGGGGTAGGTTATGGAGATAACTTTCAAGCTGTTTTAATCTCCAATGCAATTCGGGAAATCAAGCGTTTTGTGGATGCGGTACATCCGATTTCCAGAGACATTAAAGAATCTGCTTATCTTGGGGATTTGCTGGTTACTGCTTATTCTCAATTTAGCCGGAACCGGACTTTTGGGAATATGATCGGTAAAGGATATACGGTGAAATCAGCACAGCTGGAAATGAACATGGTGGCAGAGGGCTATTATGCGGTGAAATGCATGCACCATATCAATAAGAAATATAAAGTAGATATGCCGATCAGCAGAGCGGTATATGCCATTCTTTATGAACAACATTCTCCGCATATCGAAATGCGATTGCTGACAGAGCAACTCAACTAAATAGTCAAACAAATTTGATGGTATTTTGTTATTAGCTAAAAAACATCTCACCATGAAAAGAAAATATCTATTTGGGGGTTTAGCCCTTGCGTTCCTTAGCACATTGGCCTTAACCTCTAACGCTCAGGAGAAAAAAGAAAGTGTTGGCCAGGTAATTAGCAAAACAGCTAAAAAGGTAGGTAACAAAACTGCAGAAGTCGCGGTGAAGGGCACGGCTAAAGTTGCTGATCAGACATATAAAGGTAAAATGGCGCCTGATGGTTCCGATGTGTACATCAACGGCAAAAACAAGAAATATTACATCAATAAAAAAGGAGGGAAGGTATATCTGAAAGAATCTCAGATCAAGACCCGTCCTGTCAAGAAAGAAAAATAGTGGATTTCAGATCCGCTGTTAAATGAAAAGGTCGGCTCCGTTATGGAAGCCGACCTTTTTTATACCGGTAAATTATAGCTTTTTGAATACAATGACTTTTCTTGCAGATATATTGAGTGCAATGATATCACCGTCGCTGTTTACAGCAATACCCCTAACGTGGCCTCCGGCGATTTCACTTCTTCCAATGTCCTCTTTAACCAATCCATCTTCGTCTGTTTTTAGAATAGATCCTCCGCATGCTACATAGAGATGGTCTCCTTTCGCTTTAATTGCGTTTGCTGAGGCCCCTGTATTCCAGGTTTTGATATAATTCCCTGTCTTATCATAAACTCTAACCTGACCATTTCTTGGGGAGGTGACAAAGATCTTGTTTTTGAAGAAGCAAATTCCAAGCGGATAAGCATTGTCCTGCTGTGCAGGAGCCCGAACTGCTCCGGGAAATTTCAGCAGGAAATTACCATTCTGATCAAACTTCTTCACGAGATTATTTGAACCATCTACAACGTAGATATTCTGCTCGTCATCAATGGTGATTTCTTCAATGTTGAGGAATTGATTGTCCGCTGTACCGTATGTTCCCCATCCTTTCAGGATATTTTTCTGCTTGTCCATGATCGCAACGTAAGGACTGCTGTATTGAGCCTGAGTAACCACAGCATTGCCATTGTTAAGAAATGCAATACCTCTTGCTCCCTGTCCATTATAAAAACGCTCTAAAAATGTACCTTTCTGATCAAATTTCTGAACTACATTATTTCCTTCGTCACTTACATATATATTGTTGTCTTTGTCTACTTCTAAATGGTAAGCAAAATTGAACTGTCCAGGACCAGTTCCTTCAGTTCCGAAACTAAAGACCGGGACGTAATTCTGTCCTGAGGTGTATCCATAATCCAGATCGCTGAATCTACTGTATTCAGTTTCACTGTTGCGAACCATGACTTTATAATATACTTTAGTCAGTGGCTTTGTAATTTGCAGGTCTGTAAAACTGGTGTCGGCGGTTTCTTTAGTCAACACATATTCCTGGGTACTCTCGTTCAACTTAAATAGCTGATATTTTTTTGCTTTGGGAATCGGAGCCCAGGTAACTACGATTCTGTTTCCAAATTTACCTTTTGTTGCGGAGACATAAATGGGTCTGTCGAGTTCTGTAACAGGTTTTTGATCAATGGTTTGTGGGTTGGGATTTTCTTTTGATTTTTTGCATCCTGTCAATGCAAATAGGAATACGATAGTAATGGCTGATAAATAATTATTCATAACGTTAATTGGACTGTAAATATAGGTATAAAAAATGTCCGTTTAACGGTCACGAAGAAGTCTCAGGGCAAAAAAAAAACCTCCGGAATCTCCGGAGGTTTTTAATCATATGATTTGGATTAAGATCTGCGTCTTCTATCGCCACTTCCGGCTCCACCTTCACGTCTTCCGCTTCCGCCAGTGTTTCCACCACGATCTTCACGGCTTCTTCCAGAGAAATCTCTGAAACCACCGCCGCTGTTTCCGCCTTCGCGTCTACCGCCGCCACCGCTGCTTCTTCTGTCACCGCCACCGCTTCTTCCGCCGCCGTAGCTTCCGCCTTCGCGTCTGCCACCACCGCCGCCGAATCCACCACGACTACGACCACCGCCGCCATCACCATCAGCAGTTTTCTCAATTCTAACCCCACGGTTGTTGAATTCAACTCCTTTGAAATTATTGAATAAAGAATCTACAGTTGCATCTTCTACTTCAAAGAATGAATAAACACCTTTTAAGTCGATTTTGCCAATGCTTTTTCCACTGATTTTACCGTTGTTACAAACAAAAGATAACAAGTCACCTCTTGTAAAGTCATCAACCGAACCTAAGTTGATAAATAAACGGGTGTAACCATCGCTACCTCTAGGGCCTCTTTCACCGCGCTCACCACGTTCTCCTCTTTCACCGCGATCATCAGCCGAAGAATTAAGATCAGGAGCGTTTTTGTAATACTCTAAAAAGCGGTTAAACTCTAAAGATGCAAAACGTTTGATCACGTCTTCTTTGCTCAATTCAGCAAACTCATCCATAATACGAGGGATGTATTGCTCAATTTGTGCTTCGTTAACTTCTACATTGTGAACCTTGTGAACCAAAGCAAACAATTGTTTCTCACAAACGTCAAAACCTGTAGGTAAAGAAGCTTTAGTAAATTGTTTACCAATGATTCTTTCGATCTGACGGATTTTGCCAAGTTCTTTAGAGTTAACGATACAGATAGAAACACCTGTTTTACCCGCACGGCCGGTACGACCACTACGGTGGGTATAACTTTCAATTTCGTCAGGTAATGAATAATTCACAACGTGAGTTACGTTTTGAACATCAATACCACGTGCTGCAACATCTGTAGCAATTAATAACTGCATGTTACGGTCACGGAAACGCTGCATTACTTTATCACGTTGTTGTTGAGATAAATCTCCGTGTAAAGCATCCGCATTATAACCATCTTTAATCAAGTGCTCAGCAACATCCTGTGTATCCATTTTGGTTTTACAGAATACTACCGCAAAGATTTCAGGGTTAAAATCTACGATACGTTTTAAAGCAGCGTATTTATCTCTTGCACGTACGATATAGTACTCGTGCTCGATATTTACGTTACCTGTGTTTTTGGTACCCATGGTTAACTCTACCGGAGAGTCCATGTAGTTTTTAGCTATTCTTCTAACCTCTGGAGGCATAGTAGCGGAGAATAACCATGTTTTTTTGTCGTCAGGAGTAGTCGACAAGATGTCGTTAATGTCTTCCTGGAAACCCATGTTTAACATTTCATCGGCTTCATCCAAAACTACATATTTCACATTCGTGAAATCAATAGCTTTTCTGCCAATAATGTCTAACATGCGGCCCGGTGTAGCCACAACAATTTGTACACCGTTTCTAATTTCACGCAGCTGCTGCATAATGTTTGCGCCACCGTAAACGGCAACTACACTAGCACCAGAGATGTTTTTTGAGAAATTCTTGATGTCGCTCGTAATCTGTAAGCAAAGCTCTCTTGTAGGGCATAAAATTAATGCCTGAGGCTTGTTGCTTTTAAAGTCGATCAATTCTAACAGAGGTAAACCGAATGCGGCTGTCTTTCCTGTTCCTGTTTGGGCCAAACCAACAAAATCGTTATTGCCCTCTAACAGCACAGGAATACTTTGCTCCTGAATAGGTGTTGGATTTTCGAAACCTAAATCCTTTACGGCACTAACAACGTCATCACTTATCCCCAATTTACTAAATGGGTTTATCATGTATTTATATTAATTAAGCCGCAAAGGTACGCTTAATATTTGGTATTTCACAGATGCGTAACTAAATAAAAATGAGGCAATTAATTATCTTAGTCTGTCGGCTGATCTCAATAATTGCTCATCTTTACGGATTCCGCGGAAAGCCAATGCACAAAACAGGATTGCTGCAATTGGTAAAAAAGCACCGATACCCGGCTTAACAGCCGCGATTCCGCCCGGAAGTCCCTGCGCATAATTGAAGATCCAGAAACACAATGAAAGTGTTGCGATGATGGCCACAATGATGAGACGTTTTTGTCCGGTTCTGTTTTTAAATGTAAAAATAGTGGCGAGACATAGCATGGATACACATACTGTATTTAAAAATAGGGGCTTAAAATAATCTGTTTTTGCAACTATACCATTTGTTTTTTGGTATAAACCGGTCGCCACAATCCAATATTCTGAGCCATTAGACTGGCTGCTTACAATCGGGATAAACATTAAAAGTAATATGGCCAGGCCTGCTAACAGAAGCCAGATGGATTGTACTCGTTGTATCATATCAGTTCAATAATTTCAACAAATATATTAAAAGGCCCCTACTAACCAATCAATATCTTGATCCAAAAGATTAAATTTGTCCTATTGAAACCGAACATACAGCGATATTTTATTGAATTGTCTTATAATGGCACAAGTTATCATGGTTGGCAAATACAGCCAAATGCCATGACCGTGCAGGAATGTCTGGACCAGGCATTGTCTGTTTATTTTCGTCAGCCTGTCGTTACGCTGGGCTGCGGGAGAACAGATGCCGGGGTCCATGCTACAGAGTTTTTTGCCCATTTTGACCTGGAGATTTCTGAGGAAAAACCAGTAAATGCAGAACGTTCCATTACAGGAATCAATTCTTTGTTGCCTTACCAGATTGCTGTTAAGCGTGTTTTTCCAGTCGCCGTCGACGCCCATGCCCGCTTCGATGCCACGGAAAGGGCTTACCATTATCACCTTCATTTTCATAAAGATCCTTTTAAATTAGAGCGCTCATGGTTGTTTAAAGGTGAACTGGATGTCGAAGCAATGAATGAGGCGGCCAAAATTATTCTCGAATACACTGATTTTTCCTGTTTTAGTAAATCCAATACCCAAACATTTACGAACAATTGTAAGGTGACTGAAGCTTATTTCGAACCAACAGACGGTGGTCTGCAGTTCACCATCCGCGCAGACCGTTTTCTGAGAAATATGGTGCGGGCAATTGTGGGTACCCTGGTTCGGATTGGAAAAAAAGAAATTAACTTAGCAGAACTCAGAGAAATTATTGAAAGTAAAAACCGCAGTAATGCAGGGCAGTCGGTCCCGGCATGTGGTTTATACTTAGTGAATGTTGTTTATCCCTATGTAAACTATTGATATGTCTAAAATAACTGGTGATGCGTTGAATGTTGGCCTGTTGAGAAGGGTTTTTCAATATGTAAAACCTTACCGCAGGATCTTTATCTGGGCAATCGTGTTGACCATATTATTAGCTTTAATTGCACCGGTAAGACCTTTTTTAATCCAGTATACCCTGGACCATTACATCATGAAGGACCAGCACGGAGGTTTGTTAAAAATGACCATCGTGATGTTGATCCTGCTGGTGCTTCAGGCAGGAATCCAGTTCAGCCATACCCTGTTGACAAATACCCTTGGACAATCGGCCATCCGGGACCTGAGGATTAACGTTTTTAACCACATCACCAAACTTAGGCTAAAATATTTTGACAATACGCCTATCGGGCAACTAATTACCCGGACAGTTTCCGATCTGGAAACGATCGCAGAGATCTTTTCCGAGGGCTTGATCGTGATCATCGGTGATATTCTGATGGTGATTGTGATCATCGGAGTAATGATCTACCGGGATTGGGCATTGACCTTTGTGGTATTATTGCCTATGCCTTTACTGATACTGGCGACCTCCGTTTTTCAGAAAGCCATTAAATCGGCGTTTCAGGAGATCAGAACAGAGGTTTCTAACCTGAATACTTATTTACAGGAACACATTTCCGGAGTTTCGATTATTCAATATTTTGCAAGAGAGCAACAGGAATATAAGAAGTTTGTAAAGATCAATGCAAGATATAGGGATGCAAATATCCGTTCTAACTGGTATTATTCCATCTTTTTTCCGGTAGTGGAGATCATTTCAGCAATGTCATTGGGCTTACTGGTATGGTATGGATCGAGAAGTATTCTTGCTAAACCACTCGACGTAACTCCAGGGACAATCGCAGAATTTATTTTATATATCGGAATGCTTTTCCGTCCGATCCGGGAACTTGCTGATAAGTTTAATACCCTTCAGATGGGGATGGTCGGAGCGGAGCGGGTGTTTAAGGTTTTAGATACCGATGAGGTGACGGAAGACAAAGGAACATTTGCCCCTGAAAAGATGGCGGGTTCGATTTCTTTTGACAAGGTCTGGTTTGCTTATAATGATGAGAATTATGTGCTGAAAGATATTTCTTTTGAAGTGCAGTCAGGAAAGACCATTGCTTTGGTAGGTGCCACCGGTGCGGGTAAGTCTTCCACAATTAATATTCTGAACAGATTTTATGAGATCCAGAAAGGAGAGATCAAGGTGGATGGTGTGAAAATCCAGGATTATCAACTCAATTACCTGAGACGCAATATTGCCACTGTTCTACAGGATGTTTTCCTGTTTTCAGATACCATCTTTAACAATGTGACCTTAAATAATCCAGACATTTCCATGGAAGAGGTAGTGGATGCAGCGAAGAAAGTTGGTGCCCATGATTTTATTGAAAGACTGCCTGGTGGTTATCAGTACAATGTGATGGAGCGCGGTGCAACGCTTTCCGCAGGACAGGCACAATTGATCTCCTTTATCCGCGCATTGGTGTATAATCCATCGATTCTGGTATTGGATGAGGCCACTTCTTCGGTAGATACCGAAACAGAAATGCTGATCCAACGGGCGATAGAGAACCTGATGAAAGGCAGAACTTCCATTGTTATTGCGCATCGCTTGTCTACGATTCAGAAAGCCGATAAAATCCTGGTTCTGGATAAAGGAGAGATCAAAGAAATCGGAACCCACCAGGAACTGTTAAAACTGGATGGATATTATAAACGATTGTACGATCTTCAGTTCAATTCCGGTGGAATTGTTTCTGCCTGAGCTTAGGCACATCACCGCGCATAACAGATGTTCGTTTTATATGATGTTCATATGCGGTCGCTTAATGTGGATGGCCGGTTGATCCTGGAAAGGACGTTAAAAGGTCTGTAGAACCAATCAAGGACCTATCAACCCCCTATTAGTGACCAATTGAAGATCAATTGAAGTCGCAGGCAATTAAAAAGGAAATCGAAGGGACATCCAGAGGTTTTTCAGCAAACACAAAATTTGATTGATGAAAGATATATTTATTCGCAAAGCAACTTTAAACGATATGGATACACTCCTTGCTTTTGAACAAGGGGTTATCAATGCCGAAAGGCCATTTGATCCTACACTAAAACCGGCCGGGATCAAGTACTATGATATTGATCAAATGATCAATTCAACAGAGGTAGAACTTCTTGTTGCAGTATCGGGTGATGAAGTTATTGGTTCTGGTTATGCCAGGATAGAAAGTGCTAAACCTTACCTTCTGCATGAACAACATGCCTATTTAGGGTTTATGTATGTTGATCCAGGTTATCGTGGTTTAGGGGTAAATCAAAAAATTATTGAGGCGCTGAGCAGTTGGTCTGCTTCAAGAGGGATTACAGAACTCCGGCTCGATGTTTATCAAACAAATGAATCTGCCATTAAGGCTTATGAAAAAGCAGGCTTTATGCGACATCTTGTTCAGATGAGAAAGGGATTATAGATATTTGCAGAGGGAATTGAACAGCAAAAAAGGTTAGAAAATGCTGTTACTTTACCGGGGTTACTTCAAAATCTTCAAACCTGACATCAAAACTCTTTTTTCCGGGTGCAGCAGCAACCATTCCGATCATCGCTTTTACTTTTGCGGGGAAATAGGCCAGACGAAGCATCTCGAATTTTGTTCCGTCAAAAGAATATTTTATTTCTACATAATCGCCTTTGCGAAGGAGTTTTAACCAGATTGATTCAGGGCTGTCGTGTCTGGGTACAACAGACCAGTCGGAAAAGTCACGTGTCACTACAGCGCTCACATTTTGTACGCCATCTACATACTCAATACCAGTTTTGATCCAGTTCTTATCGTCTGTTCTGATCATTAATCCTGCCTGATGGAACAGGTCCTGATAAACACCTGTAATTTTTACGCTCACTTCAAAATTGCCGGCCAGCTCTGTGTAGTAGAAGGGGCCGTTGTCCCTGATGAAACCATAGTGGGTAATTCTCCAGTAATCGGTTTCCGGATCTACCGTCATGGTTAATGAGTTTATATCTTCAACTGATTTAAGTGGTTTATTATACCAATTCATAGTTTTCCGGACTTGATGTTTAAGTGTTATAAACTTAAATAAAATTGTAGAATAAGAATGTTGGTGGAAGATGCGTTTTTTAATAAATTGAAAAAAAAATGTCAATTCGCTGATGGGTTGAAACCGGAAGAATTGTGTTTCTTTATAGCATTGGAAAATAAAATGAGAAGACGAGTCAGCACCATACTAATCTTAATATTGTTGATCATTGCTGGTACCTATGCCAGAAATGAGATTTTTGGGCCTCCATATCAAATTAAAAAAGCAGGTAAAAAGAGTAAGGCGATGGCTGGTTCAACCGAAATAAAAAGTGGGGATATTATTTTCCAGACCTCGGTATCCGGACAAAGTAAAGCCATTCAGCTGGCCACACATTCTAAATACAGCCATTGTGGAATTGTGTATAAGAATGGGGAGAACTACTTTGTTTACGAAGCCATAGAGCCTGTTTGTCTGACACCTTTGAATAAATGGATTGCGCGCGGATCCGGAGGCCACTTTGTGATCAAGAGGTTGAAAAATTCGGATGAGGTGTTAACGACTCCGGTATTGAACAAAATGAAAACAGTTGGAGACCGGTTTAAAGGGAAGCATTATGATCTTTACTTTGAATGGACAGACGATAGGATTTATTGCTCCGAACTTATTTGGAAAGTCTATAAAGAAGCTACGGGGTTAGAACTGGGTAAACTTGAAAAGTTAAAAAATTTTGATTTGAGCAGTTTTGCTGTAAAGGAAAAAATGAAAGCCCGGTATGGTAACAAGATACCCATGAATGAAACGGTGATTTCGCCGGAAAGCATTTATAACAGCGAATTATTAACAACGATAAAATCAAATTAATCATACCATTGAAGCATGATCACTGAGAAGGAGAATAAAAGAATTAGTAAGTTTCTAAGCTTTGTATTAAGACATCATCCGGAATTAATCGGTATTGAACTGGATGGAAATGGCTGGACTGATGTGTCTGTGTTGATTCAGAAATCCAGAAAAACAGAACCGGTATTAGATTTCGAAATGCTGAAGTATATCGTGGATACCAATGCAAAAAAGAGATTTAGTTTTAATGAACAACTGGATAAGATCAGGGCCAACCAGGGACATTCAGTTGAGGTAGATTTGGGGTATAGTCCACAGGAACCTCCTGAGGTATTGTACCATGGAACAGGGGTTAAGTTTGTTGATTTGATTAAAAGCTCAGGCTTGGAGAAACAAAGCAGACATCATGTTCATTTAAGCCAGCATAAAGAAACTGCTGTTAATGTCGGACAGCGGCATGGAAAGCCATTTGTGTTTGAGGTATTATCCGGGCAAATGTACCGTGACAATTACGAATTCTTTTTATCAGAAAATGAGGTATGGCTTACCGATCATGTGCCTGCTAAATATTTAAAATATTAAGTACTTGTTTTTTGTTGTTATCTTCAATGTAGTAACCATAGCAAATGTTAGTGTCATGAAGAACATACCAACTTTATACGAATGGGCAGGAGATATGAAAACCTTCGAATTGTTATTCAGCAGGTTTTATGACAAGGTTTTAAGAGACGATTTACTCGCTGAAGTTTTTAAAAATATGTCTCCGGAACATGTAAGCCATGTTGCTCATTTCGTGGCAGAAGTTTTCGGTGGACCTAAGTTGTATTCTTCCGAAGACGGAGGAAGCCATGCTCAAATGGTTGGACACCATATCGGTAAAATGCTGACTGAAGAGAAGCGCCAGCGATGGGTTTACCTGTTATTGCAAAGTGCCGATGAAGTAGGGCTAAAAAGCGATCCGGAATTTCGCTCTGCTTTTGTGGGCTACCTGGAATGGGGAACAAGGATCGCAGTGATCAATTCTGTAATTACCGAAAATCCAATGAACCCGGAAGAACCTATGCCGAAATGGGACTGGGGAGCTCCCGGAGGACCTTATATTCCCTAAAAAAACAGACATGAAAAAAATAAGCTATATTATTTTGGTTTTCTCCCTGATAGCAGTTTCCTGCAGGCCAAAAGAGGAGAACAATAACCTGCAAACCCCGGAGGCCCTTCAGAACGGGTATTCCAGTTTAAAAAGAATGAAAGGGGATTTAACAGAAGACCTTTATCAGGGACTGGTGGATAAGGATTCTCTTTTAAGAAACCTGGAAGACGAAATTATCGCTTTCAGATCCGGATCAATAAAAGTGACTACGGTATTTAATAATTATCTTGATAAATCTGGAAATTATTACGCCTCGGTGAATGGTAAAGCGAAGGGAATCAAAGATAGCTTGTTAATGAAAAAGATGCAATCGTTGATCATGGCACATACAAAGGCATATGAGGCTAGAACTGCCGAAACAAATGCTTTATTGAAAACAATTTCCGATAATGATACCCTTCTGTTCGACCACCATGCTGCATTGAAAATTGTGAAAACACTGCCGGTTATGGAGAAATATCAGAGGGAGCATTTACCGAATAAAAATGAGCTGAAAAAACTCATCCAACAGCAGGAAAAAATAATACAGCAAATGAAGGGTTTAATGCCATAGGAAGTACGATAAACTCCTCTTAAAACAAAAATATATTTTGATCAATTTTCCGGAAGAAACAAAATTTAAATACAGTTGGAGGAAGTATCAACAAAAGGTACTTGATGGGTTAGACGATCATTTAAAGGACCGACATTTACACGTAATTGCTCCTCCGGGATCAGGAAAGACCGTATTAGGACTGGAGGTTGCGCTAAGACTCAATCAAGCTACGTTAATCCTGGCACCAACTATTGCCATTAGAAACCAGTGGATTCAAAGATTTTGTGAACTATTTCTTCAAACAGATCTTATTCCCGACTGGATTTCTAAAGATATCCGTAATCCGAAATTCTTAACAATTGTGACTTATCAGGGGCTTCATGCAGCCTGTAATGATCAGCCTATGCTGGAAGTAGAAGCGGTCTCTGAAGTTGAGATTGAAGCCGCTTCGGGTGAACAAAGGTTCGCAGAAGAAGTGGGGGTAACAAAAAATACCCATCAGAACCTGAGTAAGATCATAGCGGGGCTTAAAGTACAGCAGGTGAAAACGATTGTCGTTGATGAAGCGCATCATTTACAAAATGAATGGTGGTATACGCTAACGAAGGTTAAGCAGGGGCTCGATCCGGTAATTGTGGGTTTAACGGCCACGCCGCCTTATGACGTAACACCCAATGAATGGCAGCGTTATTTGGAACTCAATGGTCCTGTAGATATAGAAATTGCAGTTCCTGAGCTTATCATTGAAGGTGACCTCTGCCCACATCAGGACTATGTCCATTTTACACTTCCAACAATGGAAGAAAATGAAAGTATTCAAAATTTCAGAGCGCATGTAGGTAAGATTTTTGAGGAAATAAAAAAGGATGAAACACTAATTACAGCGATAAGTACACATCCTGCGTGGTTATCGCCGGCTGAAAATCTGGAATGGATCTACGGCAACATCTCCTTTTACTCTGCCATGCTGATCTTCCTGAACTCGAATGCGGTCGCAATGACTAAGGCCCATTTGAACGTGGTCGGAGTGAAGCAGCTGGAAGTCCCGGAATTTAATTATAGCTGGATAGAAACGCTGCTGGATTTTTATCTCTATAAAGAACCGGAATATTTCAAGGTGTTTGAGGAACACCGGAAAAGCCTGGAAAATAGATTAAGAAGATCCGGAGCAATGGAAGGGCGCCAGATCAATTTTAGACACCATAAAAAAGTTACCAGTTTCTTAACCTCCAGTCTCAGTAAACTGAATGGAATAAAACATATTGTAGATTTTGAGTATCGGAATATGGGGCCATCATTGCGCCTGGTAGTCCTGTCGGACTTTATCAGAAAGGAATTTTATGTTGGATCCTCAGAGAATAATCTGGAACTTAATAAAATGGGGGTAATACCCATCTTTGAAAAACTCAGAAGGGAAAATAAAACAGGAATAAAGATTGGAGTGCTAACCGGTTCCATGATTATTCTCCCAAAAACGGCTTATCCTGCATTTGAAGAAAAGGCCGGGAAATCCGGAATAGAGAAGGTGAACTGTACTCCCGTTCCCTTTGATAAGGATTATATTTTGATCAGTCAGACGGAGCAATTAAATCATGCGGTGGTACATATTGTGACCCAGATTTTTCAAGAAGGGGAAATTGAAGTGTTGATCGGCACAAAATCATTGCTTGGAGAAGGTTGGGATGCCCCGGCAATCAATGCGTTGATCCTGGCCAGTTTCGTAGGCTCTTTCGTCCTTTCCAATCAGATGCGTGGCCGGGCCATCAGAACACAAAATGGAAATAAAGATAAAACAGGAAACATTTGGCATCTGGTCTGTATTGATCCCACAGTTTTCCATGGAGGGGATGACTTCGAATTGCTAAAGCGGCGGTTCAGAAGTTTTGTTGGTGTTTCTTTTAAAGATGAACCGGCTATAGAGAATGGGCTGGGAAGATTAGACATTCCGGTTAATATTCACCTGAGAAAAGAACTTGAGGCTAAAAATGCAGAGACATTTAACTATGCTGCGGACCGAAACTCCCTGAAAGAACGCTGGAGACTGGCGCTGAAATCCGGAGTAAATCTTGTGGAAGAAATTAAAATTCCTTTTGCTGAGAACCGACCTTTTAAAGGAATTGAAAAGATGTACTGGAACAAAACTCTTGGGTACCTAATTTCTATGCTAGGGTTTAGCTTCATTAGTTTTCTTTTTGAATTCCCGGGATATTTGATTCGGGCAGGAAGAAATATCCGGTCGATGAGTGATTTCTATTTTGTTATTGGCGGCTTCGCCGCAGTAGGCTTTTTTGTGGTCGGCAGCCTTGCTTTAAAAACTTTTAAACTTTACCTCAAATACAGGGATATCTCTAAAGACATTCAGGAAATTGGGACATGTTTGTTGAAAACCTTAATCCATGCCGAAATATTTAAAACTGAACCTTCCAGATTAAGCGTACAGTCTTCTGTGGATGAATTTGGCGCGATATATTCCCATCTGGAAGGAGGGACTGCTTTTGAAAGATCCACCTTTATTAATGCGTTAGCAGAAATTGTTGGCCCCATAAGTAATCCAAGATATGTGATCGTTAGAAAGAGTGAATTTCTGTCTTTTATGAAGCAAGAAGATTACCACTCTATTCCCGAGGTCATCGGAAGAAAGAAAGAATTTGCGGTGTATTTTAGAAATCAGTGGGTAGCAACAGTAGGAGCTTGCGACCTGATCTATACGCGGACAATTGAGGGGCGGAGATTGCTATTGAAGTCGAGAGTGAGTGCTTTTGCTGCTCAATTTGACGATAAGGTGGAGCAGGTGAACGAGTGGCGGTAAATCAGATATTAAAAAAGAGACTGCCAGGGCAGCCTCTTTTTTAATATGGAAAATTATTTCCCCAATAATTCTCCCAGTTTCTTTTCCAGCGCTGCTCCTCTAAGGTCTTTTCCTACAATTTTTCCTTGTGGATCAATCAGGAAGTTCGCGGGAATTCCTCTAACGCCATACAAAGTGGAGGCTGCATTTTTCCAACCCTGTAAATCAGAAAGCTGAGTCCAGGTCAGACCGTCTTTTTCTATAGCCTGTAACCAATCCTGTTTTTTACCAGGTTGATCCAGTGAAACGCCAAGCACCGTGAAATTTTTGTCTTTATAAGTTTTGTAGGCTTTTACCACGTTGGGGTTTTCTTGCCTGCATGGGCCGCACCATGATGCCCAGAAGTCTAGCAATAGATATTTCCCTCTAAAATCTGACAATTTCACAGGTCTGTCATTCATATCATTCTGACTGAAATCCATTGCAATGGCGCCGATAGATGTTGCTCGTGCTTTCTCCATTGATTTTGCAAATTCTTTACCTGCGTTACTGTTTTTTAAACCTGTAGATAACTTGTTGAAAACAGGCTCCAGGACATGAACATCCATATCACTGTCGCTGATTTCTTTCAGTGCAACCAAACTGAAAAAGGAATCCGGATTTGCTTTAATATACTTATTTAGTAAGACATCTCTTTCTGCTTCTGCTTTGGCGTATCTGGCTTCAAGATCCTTTTGAAATTCAGGATCTTTTCGCTTTTCTTTGGTCGCTTTTTCATATTCCCAATTCAAAGCTGCCATCACCTTCCCAAGGTAATTTTCACTGGCTTTATATCCCAGGTATTCCATGTTGATCTTTGGACCAGAGACTACTCCTTTTTTAATGGAATCTGTGGCATTGACCTGAATTCTTCCCTTTTCCAGGTAGATGGTCAGGACATCCTGTTTCTTTTTGTTTTTGATGCCGGCTCCGGTATGGTCTAAAATTAAGGAAGCCCTGATGGGGTCGCTTACAACTCCTTTGAATTGAAAAGTGCCATTATCGAGGACGACGGAGTCGAGCACATTATTGCCATTTAACCGGTAACTGAGATAGGCTTTTGCAGGTGCACTGAGTTGGCCGATTTTAGCAGTCAGCAGATAATCATTGTTTTGGGAATAACCTAGAAAAGGTATGGCAAGGAGTGTAGTCAGTATTATTTTTATGTTTCTCACTAACATATATTTGTTTTTTTAATTGGTTAAGAAGTTTTTTTTTGTGGTGATCCGCAGTTGGGATCAAATCACATTATTTCGTTGATTTAAGCCGGTGTTTAACAATTTCATCCAGCATCTCTGCATTGCGTGAGGTATTGCCTACAAAACGTTTAATGATGATTCCATTCTGATCAATCAATACTTTTGTCGGGAAGGCGGCAACTCCATAGTCGCTCAGTACTCCTTTGTTTTTATCGCTTCTGCTATTGGTATTCAACACATTTATCCAATCCATCTTGTCTTCATCCAGTGCTGTTGTCCATTTTTTGTAGTCAGTTTCCTGATTTCCGGATTCATTGGAAACGCCTAAAATTTCAAGGCCTTTGGATTTATACTCGTTATATAATTCTTTCAGATGTGGATGGGTTTGTCTGCAAGGCATACACCAGCTGCCCCAGAAATCAAGCAGCACCAGTTTTCCTTTGAGCGAAGAAAGACGCTGCTCTTTTCCGTTTCTATCTTTGAGGACAAAGTCGGGGGCAAGCGCACCGATGGCGGTTTTTTTTGCTTTTTCAATGCGTTCAGCATAGGCAATGCCATCAGCTGAAGCTTTTAATGAAGACTGGATTTTCTGAAACATGGGCTCAATTTCTGAAGGCTCAAGAGCGCTTCTGGTATATTCCTGCAGCATATCAAATGCAATTCCGGACTGAAGATGGTTCAGCATGAAGTCCCGCTCAACTGAATCAATCTGATCCTGGATAGCATAACTTTTCCTGGTATACTTTGCAATGGCCTGGGCATCTTTGCTTTCATATACTTTTTTTCCTTCAGTTTCGTACAGTGCAGCGCTGCGGGTATAAAATGGAGCTAATTTTGCTGTCAATTTCTGGTGATCTGCTTCTGCTAAAGAGCCCTTTACGATGGTTTGCTGTATTTTTTCTGAAGAATTTGCCAGCAGCTTTCCCTGATCAAGATAGAACTCATGAGCATAATCTTTTAACAGACGGGTACTGCGGTAGTATTTCTCGACACTATCAGCAACTTTTAACTGGATTACTGCTTTGACGGGATACTGCAGGTTGCCTTTGAACCTGTAATTGCCATTGTGGAGTGTAGCGCTATCTGTAAATTGTTGCCCGTTCTGTTTATATTTCAGATAGATGATGTTGTTAACGGCACGTTTGGTGTCTGCGACTTTTCCTTCAATGGTAAAAGTTTTGTTTTTTAATTGACACAGGCCCAATGCAGGCACAAGTGACAATACTAATAAGATCTTTTTCATTATTGTCTTTTTTCTTTATAAAACATACTGGTGATGCGGCCGAATCCTCCGTAAATATTGGTTGCTATGCCTATTGATCCTGTGCCTGATACCTCAAACTCATTTACCTTGCCTTCAGTACCGTTGTAGGTAGCAATATAGATTTTGTCCAATGTTCGCAGCGGCATGTAGAAGTTTTCAAATTCTGAGACCCTGCTTACTGCGAATTTCATATCCGTAATCTCATCTGCTGCAGCGAAAGAATAGATCAGTCTTGTCATATTGGATTTGTAATCATAAGAATAGACCTTGTTCTGAGCGGCAAAATAGATGTTTGGCAGTTTGGTCGATCCTGCAAATATTTTTGCTGTTTTCATCTCAGGGGCGTCAGTGATGGCTTTATAATCTGCTCCTGCTTTTTGGGTAGATACAGGGTATATCTGATAGAAATACATTTCTCCGGCATCATCTTTCATGAGCCAGTTGTAATACAGGTAATCATTGGAATAGCCGGCATATACACACTTTTTCCTGACATTGTTGGGATCAAATGCGCCAAGGGTAGACATGTCCTTGCTATAGGTATTGTATTCTCCAATCTTAAATCCTGAGTACCACAGAAAACGTCCGTTCTTTTGATCATAACTGATCAGGTCTGTTTTATTGGGCAGGTTAATTCTTCCTCCGGTAGTCGAAGTGATGATAAAAGGGGCAAGCTCGTAATCCCCTAAAAGTGCGCCTTCAAAGATGGGAGTTGCTTCGTAAGGAAAGCCGAATTGCATCTTGCCATTTACAATTGCATAAATGGCATTGCTGTTCCCATTTTGCTGGATGGTCTGCAGATTTATATTTCCCGAAGGTGGAATCGCCATAAATTCCGAAAAAGGTTTGTTCAGCTTGTAGTTTTCCGGATTCAATTCCATTGGATTTCTGCTTTCCGATGTTAAAAACAGATTGATGGGCTTCTGAACTGCTACTCCGCCTTTAAAATAGAATCCATCCAGTTTTCCGACAGGTTTTGGGATAAACTGCCCTCCATTTGCCTCACTGAATAAATTCCTGTAAACGGTGCCGTTAAATGTAATCTGACAGATATCTCCTCCTTGTCCTTTTTCCTCCAATACAACCAGACCACTGCTGAACTTAGAGCTGACTATCAGGTTGGCCGTTTTTGTAGTCCCGATACCTGTGCTCTCATCTGTGGCGGTAAATACAAGGGTGTAACCCCCTATTGGAACGGTAATGGCCTTCTTTAGGTTTTTTTCTGAGGATAATTCTACTGCAGGATCATAATTGTTGGAGTAAACATACCAGCGGTATTTGTATTTGCCATTTTGTACATTTTCCTGCTTCATATCAGGGTTAATCCGAAGAGTATCGTTAATTAATATTTCATAATTTCCGCTTTCATTGAAATCTGCAATCACAATTTCATGGATTGGCTGTAGGTCGTAATTTCCTTTGTCTTTGGCACAGGAAGCCATCAGCGCAGAAAGAATGATCAGGATAAAGAGAAAGTTAATGTTCTTTTTCATAATGCTTATAGTTTAGGAAATGTAACCTGACTACCATTTTCGTCGAGCATAGGCCCGTTTTTCTTTTCATACTCATATAGCGCAGTAACCAGCTTGGAATAGTAAATGGTCATCTGATCTGAGGTCGGTGCATTTTCTCCATATCTTGCATAGGGAGGCCATATACTCCGGCCGGTGACATCTATAATAAATTTGTATTTGACTGCGCTGTAAGCACCAAAGAAATACTTAAACCAACTCCCTGAAAGGTCCCAGGTATCTGGCTTCAGGATCTGATCGCTTAATTTGATCAGAAAAACATTGGTATAGATGTTAAGTGGGTTTCCATTGGTTGTATTTGGTGTTTTTGTATTGGAAATGAGCTGCGGAAATTCAGCGCTTGGTTCTATCCTCAGGTAGATTCTTACCTGACGATTTTTTAAGTCTGCTATTCTTCTGACTACAACGGGTACTTTAGCTGTATATGCGCCAACGTTTACCGTAGTCTTTACGATGGTATAGTGCTGTTCCGGTATTGCGGTAGAATTGCCGGGGTTAGCTGCAAGAGGAACCAGTCTGGTACCTGAAGCAGGAGTACCGGAGATCCTTACCGGAATAAAGATGGTGTCCAGTAACCTGTTGTTCTCTTTCTCTGCAAAGGAATAGGAGACGCTGTCTCTGGATCCGGTCATCAATTCCTTATTGATGTATATTGCCGGAAGGTCCTGATATAAAAGATCTTTCTTCTTACAGGAAATCAGGGAAAGCAGCAGGCATAGGATCAGGATCTGACAGGGATTATATTTTATGGTTGGTGTTTTCATGATTTTTGATTTAGCGGTTACCGAATTCGATTTCATCATCAGGTAAAGGGAAAGTATAGGTTAGATTTGTCATTCCAACTGTTGATCGTGGAATGATGGGTCTTTCCAGGCGTTTATAAAAGAAGAAAAGCTGACCCTCTCCATAAAACTCTTTAATGTATTCCTTCTCAATTTCGGCCATTCTCCTGTTTTCATCGAGTGTGATGTTCAGGTTTTCCAGCCCTCTCTGAGTCCTGATCTTATTGATCAGTTGTAATGCCTGACCTAAATCAGGGCTGGCTTCTGCAGCGATATAATACATTTCCGAAAGGCGGATCAGAGGAATCTGTTTTGCAATTTCCAAATTGGTCAATCCATCCTGCCAATATTTGGTCGTATAAGAGACATTGGTATAGGTTCTGATATTGTACAGGTAGCGGTAATCTGTAGTTCCTCCCTGTTGTGTCTCATACAAGCTGTTTATAGTGGCAGTACTCAGGTATAAAGTACTCGTCTGATAAGATGGGACACCTTCAAGTCTGAATCTTCGGTCAACCATGTCCTTCAGCAGGGGAACTTGCAAGGCGAAAACATGTTCCGTAGAAAAAGTATGGTCCTGATTGGCGCTCTGATTGAATGTACTTCTGTTTACAAATGGAAACTTCTCTGAACTGATCACCTCATTTGCATATTGTGCGGCTTTGATTTTATCACCTTTGTAGAGATAAATCCTGGCTTTGAGTGCTTTTACTGCCCAGTAGTTAAAATGGTTCCTGGTATAGCTGATAAAACGGTCATCATTCGCATAGATGACCTCTTTATTGACCGCTAACAGGCTTTCAGCTTCATCCAGATCAGCGAGGCAGGCATTGATTATGGCATTGGTCGTGCTCAAAGGGGTGATGGTCTTTCCGAAAGTTTTGATATAGGGAATCGCAGCTGTATTCCCGCCGGTGGCAGGCATTGGACCGAACATGCGGAGGAGGTCAAAGTGTAGAAAGGCCCTTAATCCAAGCGCTTCGCCTTTTACGATGTTATAATGGTTTTTAAAAAGAACTGGTTTGGACGTTTCTACATGTTCCAGGATGTTGTTTACCCCAGCAATAGCCGTATACATTTTAGACCAGATCACTTTTATCGTGTCTTTTACTGCAGGGGCATTATAGTTATATTTGGCATGTTCTAAAAATGGGTTTCCGGTGAGGGAAGTCTGATAATTCTGACCCATTGCACTTAAGGTAGTCATGGTCAGGTTATCCGCATATAGTCCGCGTTCCATTTTTACATAACTTCCCAATAAAGCCTGATTAAAGCCCGCCTCAGTGCTATAGAACTCTTCCTGCTGTACCTGAGTCCCGGGACTCACGTCCAGCCATTTTTTGCAGGAGGCCAGTCCTGTAATCAGGATCAGCGCCGAGAATAAGTAGGTAATTCTTTTCATGATGCAATAATTAAGGGGGGGTTAAAAAATACTTGTGGATAGGTTTAGGGTATAACTTTGAGCAAATGGATAATCCAGACCTCTTTCTCTTTTGATAGAAGATAAACGGAATGGAGTGGCCATATAAAATTCTATTCTCGTGTTCGAGAGATTTGCTTTTTTCAGCCAGCGGCTTCTTTCAGGAAACTGATACGTAAAAGACAACCTGGATGCTTCCAGTGTATATTCTTTTTGTACAAATCTGGAGGTGGCCAGGGTAGTTTCAGCCACAGGGCTGTTTCCGGTATTGCCAACAATGCCTTTAAAGAAAGTCCGGTCTCCCGGATTTCTCCACCTTTCAGTTGCAATCCTTCGATCCACGTTGTAAGTAATGTTGGCATTCTCGATGCGGTCTACCAGGGTCTGATTGTAAAGGTCTGCACCTAAACGATAAGTCATGTAAATATTGAAACCAAAGCCCTTATAGTCTACCCCGGTACTTAGGGTACCGGTAACTTTTGGATTGGTATCACCGACGGCGACCTTATCCAGGGAATTCCATACATAAGTTGCATTTCCATTTCTGTCCAAAAAGAGCTCCTGGCCATTTGCCGGATCAATTCCGAGACTTCTTACCGCAAAAATTCTGGTCAGGGATTCTCCTTCCTGATAATAGCTTTTAGGTTTATTCCTGTTTGGATTGTTTAGATCCTGATCGTCGGTATTTGATTTTTCATTAAGTTTCTTTAGCGCATTGGAAATTTTATCAATTGTATTTCTATTTCCATATGCAGACAAGCCAACTCTCCAGAACAACTGTTGCCTTGGTTTCTGTAAGATGGCATAATTTAAACTGGCCTGCCAGCCCACATTCTTTAAAGCGCCCATATTTTCTTTGTAGCTGCTGAAGCCCAAAGAAGGTGGTGTACTGACATCAAGGATTAGCCCATCTGTGGTATTGTGATAAAAATCTGCGGAAAGAGCAAGTCTGTTGTTCAGAAAGGTGGCATCCAAACCAATGCTTTTCTTGAAGCTTTTCTGCCAGCCCAGGGCAGAATTTCCATAGCCCATCAGGAAGGCACTAAGCTGATCCAGGTAATATTCCTGGTTAAAATAATCATAAGTGGTTAAGGCCATATAAGGAGGGAAGTTCTGGTCTCCCGTTGTGCCTACAGATCCTCTGATTTTGAGAAAGTTTACCCATGTCAACTTACTGATAAATTCTTCACGGTGCAGGTTCCAGCCCATTCCTAACGACCAGAAAGGTGCGAGTTGTTTGTCTTTCCCAAATTGTGAGGACGCATCTGCACTGGCGGAAAGATCTAAAAGATACTTGTTGTCGAAAGCATAATTGATATTCAGACGGCTACTGATGAGTCGTGTGATTCCCTGAGTACCGATAGGTTTGTTTTTTGTAGGATCGAATTTACTTCCAAATATTAAATCTGAGACTTTTTCATTGGGAAAGCCAATCACCGTTACTGCAGATTCGTCGAGCTTTCCCTCATTTACATTAACATTTCCTGTTACGTAGATAAGGTTCTTGTTCCAGTTTTTGCGAATGTCAAAGCCCAGGTTGGCATCGATCAAATCGCTGGTTCCATTGCTCTTTTTGTAGCTTCCCCGCTCAGTAATCAGTTTGTCTTCAAATATCGTATTGTTGGAGGAGAGGTACTTATCTGCAGAGGTCGTATTGTGCGTATAACTGGCACCACCTGTGATTCTGATCCAGGGCTGAACTGACCATTCAAATTTAAAGTTGTTGGTGAAACCGAGCTGACGGTTGAAATCTTTGCTCGGTAACGATGCATTGTATAGCGGATTGCTGTAATAATTATATAAAGGCCCTCCGCCAACATTCCTTCTTCCCTGTCCCAGAAATTTCAGCAGTTGTCCGTCCTCATCATATGGCGTCCAGTATTGATTTAATTTAGAGTAATCGGAGAAGCTTCCATATGGACTGTTGGTTGCTTTTACACTGTTCACGGAAAGATCATTTCCAAACAACAGTTTAGGGGTACGGTAAGTGAGGGTAACTCCGCCACTGACTTTTTCTCTGCCGGATTTTTTCATCACGGCCTGGTCGTTCTGACTATTTAAATTGATGCCGTAGCGCACTACCGGATCACCTCCTTCGAGGTAGAGTGAATGACTGTTTCCGTAGGCAGTTCTTAGTGGTTGCGACAGCCAATAGGTATCCACGCCCCTGGTTACATCTTTTAGGCGTTCGTTATATTCCTGATCTCTTAATATTTGTAAAAAGGGAGAATTTCCGGGTTCATTATAAAAGCCGACTTCTTTCTCAAAGTTCAGTTTATCCTTTGCATTGAGCAGGTCATAACTGGTCAGATCAGGGGTTGTCATAGTCACGCCACCCCGGTACGAAACGCGGACACTTCCTTCTTTAGGTTGCCGTGTATCAATGATAATGACCCCGTTGCTGGCCCTGGAGCCATAGATTGAAGTTGCTGCGGCATCTTTTAAGATCGTAATGCGCTCCACTCTATTCATGTCCAGATCGTAAATGCGCTGTAACGGAACCTGAAATCCATCCAATATAAAAAGCGGTGCATTGGGTTTATCACCATACGCATTTTTTAGCGCAGTATTGGAGGTCGACTGTGGGAAGTTGTTTTGTCCTCTGAGTTCTATATCGGGCAACTGGTTGGGATCAGAACCGAGATTGATGTTCTCCGGAAGCTGGACTGAAGGATCCAGAATGCTGATGGCGGCGAGTATGTTTTGGGAAGAAACGCGTTTTAACTCTTCTGCAGTAATGGTTTTTGCCGAGCCGGTAAAATTTTCTACAGGTCTTTTATAAACTCCGGTTCTCACTACAAATTCCTTTAGAGAATTATTTTGAGTGACCATTCTTACCGTAATCTTTCTTGTTTTATCCTCTATTTTGACATCTCTGGAATCATAGCCTACGTAGTTAATTCTGAGCGTTTTAACTGTCTCCGGGATGTTTATTGAAAATTTGCCTTCCTTATTGGTATAGGTTTTTACAGAGGAGCCAAGTGCAAGGATGGTGGCGTTGGCGAGTGGAATTTCCCCATCTTCAGAAACCACTGTTCCCTCAATCGTTCTGACCTGCTGCCCGTCTCCACTCAGTTCATGAGCAGTGGCGCTGAGCTGTTTAATAATAATGGTTTTTTCTTCAATAGCGTAGCTAAGCAGCTGATCTAGCATGCATAATCTCAGAACCTCATTAAGAGGGGCATTTTTTACGTTAATGCTGACTGGATTTGCGGCCCTGATCACTCTGGTATCTCCAAAAAAATCGTATCCGGTTTGTGCACCTATTTTTTTTAGAACAGATTCAAGGGATACGTTTTTTTCGCTTAGGGTAACAGTTTGTGCGGTGGTCGACGCACTGATTTGCATGATCGCAAGGAAAATTATGAGTGTGGTGAGTTTCATAATAAGCAGCAATTGTCTAGGTATATAAAAGCCTGGTTTAGGCTTATACAGATGGTGAAAATTCATACATTTGTTCGGGTTTAGCTGACATACTCCTCCTGCTCGCAGAAGGAATCGGACGTCAGGGTTTCTTGATTAAAAAAGTTTAAGCACTTATTCGACAGGTAAATCCAATGTTTTATACCGGAAGTGTGTCGAGCACTTTCGGTATGTTTTCATCGGAACCGTCTGTTTTTTGCATTGATTATTCTCGTAGCATTATTTCATAACGGTAATCCTCCTTCCTTCTATTTTAAAATGAACTTCTCCGGATTTCTCCAGGATCTTTAATACCGAAGTGATATTCTTGGAAAGGGAAATGGTCCCCAGGAATGAGGTTTTACTGAAAGTGTCCTGATAATGAATATCGACGTCATACCATCTTGATATTTTTCTCATGATGCTTTCCAGGTTTTCATCATTGAAGCTGAAGAGGCCTTTTTTCCAGGCAATAGCATCATTTTCATCTACATTCCGGATGTCAATATTGCCCTCTTTAAGCGTAGACTGCTGTCCGGGTTTTAAGATGATATTTCTATTTGCTTTGTCGGAGACACGAATGGAGCCTTCCAGAAGTGTGGTTTTAGTTTGCCCTTCATCCTCATAGCTATTGATGTTAAAATGGGTTCCGAGAACCTGTGTTTCCTGTTTTTTCGTAACCACGATGAATGGCTTGTTTGCATTTTTGGTAACTTCAAAGTAGGCCTCTCCAGATAGTTCAACCCTTCTGTTTGGCAGATTCCTGAAACTTGCGGGGAAACGGACTGAGGATGCTGCATTCAGCCATATCTGGGTTCCATCCGGCAGATTGATCTGATATTTGCCACCACGTGGGGTACTGATGGTATTGTAGGTAATGGCCTGGCCGGCATTTTCAGACGTTTCCTTTTGGCCGGCGATTTCATAAATCAGTTCTCCGTTCATTTTTTTGGTGATGGTTAGCCCCGACTGAGTGGCGATTTCTCCATTCTTTGAATGACTAAGATCTATCGTTTGTCCGTTCGCAAGCGTTAAAATCGCTCTGTTTCCTCCCGCTATGATTTCCTGGTTTTCCGGACTTGCTGTTGCTGGTTCGGCCTTCTGATATTTAAAGAAAAGAAATCCAATGGAGAGTAGCAGAATTATAGTTGCTGCAATCTTTAAGAGTATCCCCATATGAACGGGAGATCGCTTGGGAAGCTCCTTAAGGTGACCAGGACGATCTATATCAAGTTCAATCTTCGTAAACAACGAGTTTAACCATAGCTCTTGTTGTGCTTTGTTCATGGCTAACCATTCATTATCTTCCTTGTTGTAGGTTTCAAGCCATGTTTCTACATTTTGTTTCTCAGCCTCCGAACAAGTCCCATTAAAATAACGGTCCAGAAGATCTTTTATCTCATTCATTTCAATACAGTTGAGGTTTGCTGCATTGTCGTATTAACAGGTCTGAGGTACTATAACATTTTAAAAAAAAGTTTTAAAAAATGAGATCAGAGCAACAGTATTGAAAGGCGCTCCAGCGTCTCCCGTAGTGATTTCATTGCTGTCGTCAGTTGATTTTTTACAGTCTGATCAGATAAGTTGAGTTGTGTGGCAATTTCGGATATGGTTTGATGCTCATCTCTGCTCAGTTTATAGATCTCTCTGGTACGCGGAGGAAGTTGCTCAATAGCAAGGTCTACAATCTTCTTCAGCTCTTTTGCTTCCAGTTCTTTTTCAGGGTTATGGCTGGTATGCATGGCTAAAGACTGAACAATAATGGCATACTCCTCCCGGGTTACATTCTTACGGATTTTATCAATGACTTTATACCTTACTGACGCAAACAGATAGGATTGCAAAGAAGTGCTAACGGGTATTTTACTGCGATCTGCCCATAAACCTGCGAATAGGTCCTGAATCAGGTCTCTTGCATCGTTTAAAGAATATAGTTTTGAACTGGCAAAATCGGTAAGCCGATGGGCATGCCTGCGGTATATTTCGGCAAAGGCATCCCGATCATCCTGCTTAAGCAAGTCGACAAGTTCCAAATCTGAATTGGCCTGGTAAAATCCCATGTCCCCTTTATCCCCCCCGGGTAGAATTATAATGTTATTCGAACCCAATGTTAAATAATTTTTTCTACAATATTATGATTATGTAGTGATTAGGATCAGAAGCATGTTGAAGGTAAAAGAAGAAGGGCCGTCAAAAAAGTTCGCTAATGATACCATTAACTAATTTTTGACAGCCCTCTAAGTATGAAATTTAACGGTATTTTTTATTTAATTAACTGACTCAGTTTTTTCGCCAACTCTTCTCCGCGAAGGTTACTGGCAATGATCACTCCATTGGGATCAATCAGGAAATTTTGTGGAATAGCGGTGATGGCATAAAACCCTGCTGCCTGATTTTTCCAACCCATCAGGTCACTCACCTGAGTCCAGGGCAAAGCATCATCTTTTACAGCTTTTAGCCAGTTCTCTTTCTTATCATCTAAAGAGACCGCAAGGATATCAAAGTTTTTATCTTTAAATTCTTTGTAAGCCTTTAAAACATTTGGGTTTTCCGCGCGACAAGGACCACACCAGCTTGCCCAGAAATCCAGTAACACATACTTTCCTTTATAGGAGCTCAAAGAAACCATTTTACCACTTACATCCGGCTGACTAAAATCCATCGCCTTAACTCCAACTGCGGTTTTCTTTACGATGTCCAGTTTTTTTGCCAGGGCTTTGCCGTTTTCTGTATTTCTTAAACGGGAACTCAGGCTATTGAATAATGGTTCAAATGTTTTGGGCCTGATAATTCCTCCCCTTTCCTGAACCAGATTAAAGCTGACATAAGAATCGGGATTGGCTTTGATAAAAGCTTCTTCTTTTGCATCTTCCTTCTGACTTAAAGGACCTATCAGTTTTTGGATTTCCTGTAGACGTTTTATGGTATCCATTCCTTTTCCTTGTGTGCGAACCAATATGGGAATCATTTGTTCTCTCAATGGGGCTGCCTGATCCTTCTCTGGTTTTAACAATGCCTGAAGCGCCAGATATTCAGACTGTGTTTTTCCGCCGGTGATCAATGCTGTTTTTGCGGTTGATGTTCCTTTTACGGAGATGGTTCCCTGTTCAAGAAAGAAATCCTGTTCGTCACTTCTCAACATTTTCTCAATAAAAGATTTGGACGGATCTGAGCTGACAGGTTTAAGGGTAATGGATGCTTTTATAGGCTCATTTCCTATTTGTCCTTTGAAGCTGAATGTCCCATTTTTTGTGATGGCAGAGTCTGCTATTCTCTTGCTGTTTTGTCTGTAATTTAAAAAGACTTTCATGTCTTCTTTTAAGCTGCTAAACTTTCCGTTTACGGAAAAGCTATTTTGTGCATCTGCAGTAAAAGCTAAAAAGCTGATTCCAGCAATCATATAGGTTATTCTTTTCATTATGTATGGTTTTGGTTATTTTATTAATTCAGCTAGTTTTCCATCGATGTCTGTGCCATCTCCTGTGTATCGAGCCAGTATTTTACCTTTTTTATCTAAGAGGATTTTGGTAGGAAAGGCGCTGACGCCATACAGTTTAACGATGTCCTGTTTTTCTGCACCCTCATTGCTTAACAGTTGTGTCCATGGCAAACCATCTTCTGTTATGGCTTTTAACCAGCTCTTTTTTTGTTCGGCAAGTGAAGCTCCGTTTTCATAAGCGATCCCTAATATTTCAAAGCCTTTATCTTTATACTGCTGATAAAGTGCTTTTAAATGTGGATGGCTGGCACGACATGGACCACACCAGCTTCCCCAGAAATCCAGTAACACGTATTTTCCTTTGTATTTCCCCAGATCTATGGTTTTGCCTTCTTTGTCGGTCTTGATAAAACCAATGGCCTGCTGACCTGGTTTAGTGGCTTTTAATCCATTAATCTTGTCTGCGATTACTTTGCCATAAGCAGTTTTTTGAATGCTTTTATCCAGTTTAAGGTACATGGGCTCCAGAATTTCTACCGGGGTAGAAACTAGGTAGGCTTGCATGATATAGGGCGTAATCCATGCTTTTGGATGTGCAGCAATGAATTGTTTCCTGATCTGGTCCTTCTGCTCATCTGCAACCTTAATGCTATCGCTATACTGCTTTATTAACAACGTATCTTTTGCTTTTTTAGCGAGTCGGTAATGCTGATCCAAACGTGCTGAAATCAAATCAGGCATTTCGGATAGCTGTTTGTATTTGTTGAAAGGAGCATTGTAGAAATCGTCACTCAGCTTAGCCTGGTCAAGGTTTTTGGCGTCTCCGCTGATCTGAATCCGGGTAGGAGAGAGAACGAATTGCTGCATGTTCATGTTTTTTGAGCGTACTTTTGTGAAAAGGTAGGCCAGGGTAGGTTCAGTTATAGTTCCTTGTAAGGTAAAAAAGCCATCTACAGCTGCCACAGAATCAATGTGCATGCCATTCGCGCTACTTTTGTCCGGATACCCAAGTAAAACTTTTGCATTGCCCTGGTTTTCTATTTTGCCTGTAATCACGTATCCATTGTTTTTTTGTGCCCACAGTGGGATGTTAAGCAACAGGCCCAAAAGACCTGTAAGGATTATTTTCTTCATCTGTTAAGATTGGTTTAGATTTATATACCTAAGACGAATGAATCAGGGAAAAGAACCCCTTAGAAAAGGAGTAAAAAGAAAGAGCCCTCCCGGATGTGTGAACTGAACAGCATCAGAGAGGACTTCTTTGGTTGATTATGATAGGAAGGATATGATTAAGGATTGTCAGGCATTCCAGGATTGGCATTGATGACTTTTGCAGGGAAGCGGAAGACAAACCGTTCAGGTTTCAATGGGAACGTGCCCACTACTTCTCCTGTTTCTGACAAGGCCTGATGCGCATAGGTCGTTCCCGCAAAAATGGGGTCTACGGACAACCTGCGCATATCAAACCAGCGATGCCCCTGCAGTGCAAATTCTCTGATCCGTTCTTCGATGATGAATTTAATCATCGCAGTCTGATCTGTAATGTTCAGGACGGCGTCGGCTGCGGGCATTCTGTTTTTCAGGAATGTTTCCATGATTGTTTTTGCAGCTGCTATGTCCGAGGTACGGGCTTTTAGCTCTGCCCTGATCAGGTACATGTCGGGCATGCTCATTCCCAACTGTACTAAAACAGGTCCTATTTTTCTTTTGACAGCTGTTGCTTTAATTGGAGCACCGCCGTAATAATTACTGCTGAGGAGTTTTAAACGCTGGTCCTTTGCTCCATATAATCCAACAGTCTGAGCATTCAGCAACAGATCATTTGAAAGGAAAGTATAATTGTTTGATAGTTGTTTAGGAAAGAGTACTTCCAGGTTGTCGGTTACTGTGGCAGCGCCCAGCAAAAAGCCGGAAGGGCTGGTGGCAGGATTGTAACCCCATGTGCCGTTAACTGCAAGTGTGACGTTGTAGTCGTAGAGTTCTACTCTATAGGTTGTTGGAAGATGGGAAAAAGCATTGTCCATTTGAACCAGACCTTCCTGGTATTTTCCCATAAATAAATAAATCTTTCCTAAAAGGGCTTCTGCTCCGGACTTCGATACCCGTGTTCTGTTTCCGGCTGAGATGGGTAAGGCAGGAATAGCCGTTTGAAGATCATTGATCATAAAGTCATAGACTGCTTTCACGGACGCCCTTTCAAATTTGTTTAGGGTCACATCGGCAGCAGTAACGATAGGAAATCCGGGATCTGTAGCCGCTGTTGCTTCCAGGTATGGTTTTCCATAATAGTTGATCAGCATAAAGTAAATCCAGGCCCTGTTGGTTAGGGCCTCCGCTTTTAAGGTAAGTTTTTGTTCATCCGTCCCTCCTTCGGAATTCATGACCTCATTGATAACTATGTTGTAAGTGTAAAGCTGTTTCATCAGGGCTTTAATTTCAGACCCATCTTCATTAGGCTCATAAATCACATCCGCATATTGAAAAGAACGTTTAGATTTCAGGGTAAACATATTCTTAAAATAAGGTTCGGTAGAAGTGAGCTCATCACCCAGAAACAATTGCCCGTCAATGTCGGCGGCATTAAAAAAAGGACTGTTTAGTAACAGGTTGTAATCGTTGGTGTTCTTTGCGATTAACTTTCCTTTTGGCTCTACCTCAAGAAAGCTTTTCTTGCAGGAATATAATCCTGTTATCAGTAGCAGCAAGATGACATATATTTTTATCGTTGGTGTTTTCATGTGATAAATTTTAAAATAAATTAAAAACTAATATGGGCACCTAAAGTAATGCTGTGCTGGTTGAAAGGCGCCGTTCTCAATCCCCCGGCAACAGATCCTCCCAAGGCATTATGAAACTCAGGATCAATTCCATATTTATTCGCTTTCCATAGCATTACATTCGATAATTGTGCCCGGAAGCTAATGCCATCAACCTTTAGCTTAGTCATTAAATGTTTTGGTAAACTATAAGCCAGGGTTAAATCACGAAGTTTCAGGTAAGCCGCATCAAGAACATTCACATCCGCCATGGTATAATAAGAGACATCCCTGGCGGCCAGGCTTGCTGATCCAGATGAAATATATCCCGGAATGTTAGTCGATGCTTCATCTCCTGGTTTTTTCCAGCGGTTAATAAATTCTGAATTGACATTTCCTCCAAATCCTGAGTCGGAATAAAGGCCTCTCCCTGCATATAGGGAATTGACATCTCTTCGCATCACATAGCCGAGGTTAAATACGGTGTTTATAGTTAATGAGAATGCTTTGTAGCCAATGGTATTACTTAAGCCTCCGCTCCATTTAGGCTGAAAACTTCCCATGTATTTCACATCATCGGGTTTGGCAATATTCAATGCTTTAGTGATGGTTCCGTCGTTCAGTTTAATTTGTGGATTTCCGGCATTGTCCAGACCTGCATACTCGTATGCAAATACAGAGAAGGCGGAGTATCCTTCCAGATATGGTTTGTTGATTTTATCACTGCCAAGCACAATCGGACTTGAGAGGTTTAAACGGGTAATTTTGTTCTTATTGAAACTCAGGGTCAGTAAGGTATTCCATTTAAAATCGCCTTGAACCAGGTTTACAGAAGAAATGTTCAGGTCGATACCTATATTGTTCATATCGCCGGCATTTCCGGTAATGCTTGGGAATCCGGTGAAGGGGTTTAAGTCCATAAACCCGATCAGATTTTCTGTTTTTTTCTTGTAAAAATCTATGGTTCCCTTTAACCGGTAGTTTAATAAACTAAAATCTACGCCAAGATTTAGGTTTTTTGTGGTTTCCCAGGTTAAGGTTCTGTTGGCAGGAGTAGAGAGGTTGAGGCCAACACCACCCGGATAAAATGGATTGGTAACAGAGGATAGGATATCTTTTGAAGCTGCAGTCCCCGGATTAGGTGTGTTTCCGGTAATTCCATAACTGCTGCGGATCACTAAAGCATTGAGCCAGGAAAGATCGCTCATGAAATTCTCTTTTCCTATTTGCCAGGCCAGACCGGTACTCCATACGGGTTTGTTCTGTGCTGATTTATCCTTTCCAAACAGGTTAGATTTGTCTATTCTCGCTCCGGCATTGATGGTGTATTTTCCGGCATAGGTATAACCGCCATTTGCATAATAAGAATTGAATCGGGCGTCAGATTCACTTTCACTGTATAAATCGTTGGACAGAAGGCTATTTCCCAGCCCGCTTGGCATTACCGGGTTTGATAGTCCTTTTAAATTAAGTGTGGCATAGTCGATCAGCCCATAGGACAATAGCTGGTTGTTGTATCCTCTTACTGTTGTCCTGATCTGATTTGACGTTTGTTTTTGCACTTCTTGCCCTAGCAGGAAAGTAATCTGGTGTATTTTTTCTTTCCAGGCATGGTCGTAAACAAGTTGATTTCTCAAGGTCCAGTCCTGGTTTACGATATTGGTCAGGGAATTTCTTCCACCAGATTCTGGTAGATAATAGGTGGGCCTGGCCCCGGCGGTAGCTGCTGCGACGGTAAAAGAGGTTAGCTCTGAACGTACATTGTAATTGTTCTGTTCAAGAAAGCTGACAGTTTTACTTTGCGCCCTGCTGATTCCAAAAATGCCTTCATACCTTAATCCGCTTAAAAGACTGGCCGTAATTCCGGTAGTTATTCTTCCTCTGAAAAGGTTACTTTTTGTACTGCCGGTATTGATTTCGTCCATTGGATTGTACTTCAGACTGATCAGACTTTTGTTTTCATAACTTGTTCTCAGGTCGTCGATGCGATATAACCAGGACATATCTGCATTGCTGCCATCTGGATTCTGAAACATGGCATATGGTAAAAAGCGGGCATCCGGGCTAACCGTATTTTTGGAACTGCTCAGGTTATTTCTCAGATCGGTGATCAGGTACATCTTTATCCGGTCATTGAATTTGAAATCCTGACGCAGGTTGAGGCTGTAATCATCATTTTTAGCACCAGGAGTATTGCTTTGTGTTTTTGTATAAGCACCTGAGCCATAAAAACTGTATTTGCTGCCTCCGCCCGATAAGGAAAGGGTATGGTTCATTAATGCAGAATTGCGATACCAGAGATCGTTAATCTGTGATAAATTAGATTGTGCTGCAAGTGCATTTAACTGCTCATCTGCCTGAGCGGAAGTAATTAATCCGCGGGATTGGTTATAGAGAATCAATTCATGTGGGGATACCGGCGCTGTTCCGTTACCTACTACAGGTTTGATGACCGTTGTCCAGGGATTTAAAACGGGGTCGAAGATTTCCTTTGCACTTTGTATAAAGTTCTTACTGTTCATCGTATTCAGATAACCCAGATCAGGCTTTCCCTGGAAATTGATAAAGCCATCATAGTTTACCTTAAGTTCTCCGTTGTTTGTTCCCTTTTTTGTAGTGATGACAATGACACCGTTGGCAGCCCTCGAACCCCAGATTGATGCAGAAGTTGCATCTTTCAATACAGTAATGTCTTCTACATCATTAGGATTTAAAGTGTTGATATCTGTTACCGGAACACCGTTGACTACAAAGAGTGGGTCGCGATTGGTGAAGTCACTAATGGTACTGAGTCCTCTGATAAGGATAGAAGAGCTTCTCTTAGTGTTGATAATATTTCCGGTAGGACTTGTGGAATTGTTAATAACTAATCCCGGAATAAGTCCGTCCAGCCGCTGAATCACGCTCATGGATCCGGAACGGTTTTTTAAGATGTCCATATCCGGTTTTGCAATGGCTCCGGCACTTCTCTCCCTGGCAATAGACTGGTATCCGGTGTTCATTGTTACCGTTACTTCCTGCAGGTTTCCTTCGTCCGGAATCATTTTAATTACACCAATTTCTTTTGCAACTTTCACTGGTTGAGTCTTGTATCCAAGGAAGGAAATGAGCAGTACTGCTTTTTCATCTACATTTTTCAGGGAAAATTCTCCGTTTTTATCACTGATTGCTGCGGCATTTCTTCCTTTTAAAGTGAGGGAATAGTCGCCCGTTTTTTTGTCGTTGTCGCCCTCACTGATGACAATACTGATAGTGGCGCCAACAAGTGACCTCCCCATTTCGTCAACAATTCTGCCTTTCACATCTATTGTGGAAAAGTATGTGGATAACCTGTCTATAAGTGTTTGCTCCCTTTTTGTCAGGACGACGGTGTTCTGAATAATTTTATACGTGAAAGGCAGGTCTTTAAAACAAGCGCTCAATGTTTCTTCCAGCGTTGCATTCCTGATATTGATGCTGAGGTTGCGCGCTTTGAGGTCGTCAGCGTTATAAAAAAACAGGTATCCACTCTGCTTTTTAATGGATTGGAGTACCTCTTTCAAAGGGGCATTTTTCTCCGATAAATTGATTCGTTGTCCATAACCTGCAGCACTGGCCTGCATCAGGGTTATAAAGACCATAAAGGTAATCAGTTTCATCATCAGCAATATTTTGGATGATCCCCAATTTCGGGGCATAGCGGTAGTAATCGCATTAATTTTCATTAGTTTTGCGTTAGTTTGAGTTCATACTGAAATGGTTATAGCAATTGTTTTTGCGTTTTACTCAGGCTCTGCCGGAAAGTGCTTCGACCCATTTTCCGGCTTCGTGATTTTTAAAACGCGATGATGCTCAGGGCTTTCGTAGTTGTCTTTTCATCTTTGGTTGGTTTGGTGGTTTAGGTTCTGTTAATTAGCTGTGGTTATTTAGTAGATACGATGATTCTGGATAACATTTTATTTTTGTCATTGCCTTCAATTCTGAATTTCACTTTGAAGCTGCTTAGGATTTCCAGGAATTCGGAGGCCTTAATATTTTTAGCGATTTCACCGGTAAATCTTTGCTCAGGCATCGTTCCTTCGAAAAAGACAGGAACATCATACCATCTGGAGAACTCAGTCATAATCGTTTTCAGATCTGCATCATCGAAGCTGAACAGGTTTCTCTTCCATGCCATGACAGCCTCAGTGTTGGCTTTCGTCAGGGTTATCTCTGTGCCTTTAAGCTGGGCCTGCTGTCCGGGCTCCAGTATTTTCGAGGCAGAAGGCCGGGCTAAAGCAGATACGCTAACACGTCCTTCTAATAAGGTCGTACTGGTCTGACGATGATCAGAATAACTATTGATGTTAAAATGAGTGCCCAGGACTTTGACTACCTGCTGGTCGGTGCTAACGATAAAAGGCTGGGCCTTCCGCTTGCTCACTTCGAAGTAAGCCTCACCGGTTAAGGTTACCCTTCGTTCCTGACTGGCAAACTGAACCGGATATTTTAAGGAAGAAGCGGCATTGAGCCATACTTTTGTTCCATCTGGTAAAATGACCTGATATAGCCCCCCTTTAGGGGTCGAGACGGTGTTATAGGAAAGTGGTCTTTCTTTGGCAGAAGCCGTATTGTTATTTGTTTTATAGCTGATCTGTCCATCTTCCGATTTTTCTAAAATTACCCCCGCTTCCGAAGCAAACCGGCCTTTTTGTAAATCCTCCAATTCAATCTTCGAACCATTGGCTAAAGTAAGGACTGCCTGATGTTTTCCTGGTTGCAGATCGATCCCGTTAACAAGGCTGACCTGGCTTTGTGCAGACTTATACCGGGGGCCTGTAAAGAAAAACACGCATAAAGCCATCATCGCTACTGCTGCGGCAATGGAATACCAAAGTCTGGTTCCTGTAAAGGTTGGCTTTTGATCCAGTTCGTCGAGTCTGGATTCCAGTCCATTGATAAATTCGGAAGATGGCAATTCGATACCCTGATTTTGATCTTCGTATTGGAGGTAAAGTGCTATGGCATCCTCTATTTCAGCAATAGAAGCGTTTTTTGTCCATGCGATAAACGCTTCATGCTGAAGTTCTGTATGCTCACTATTGGCGTATCTTTTTAAGAAGATGGGTAATTGGATTTTGTCCATATCAGGTATGACGAATGAGAATTATAAAAGACCCCCTGTAGTTATAATAATTTAGGATAAAGCTTCGAGCAGTATAATAAGGAAGCCGAGAGGGATGCCACCATGTTTGTGCATGTACTCCCTGACAAAAGTGATGGCGGCATAAAGTTGCTTTTTCACTACAGATTTGGAGATGCCCAGTTGTAGTGCAATCTCATCGAGAGAAAGCTCCTGTTGTGTACGCATTAAGAATATTTGTCTTCTTTTCTCAGTCAGATGCTGAATGGCCTCGAGGGAGAAGGCAATGTAATCTTTGTGGTTGATCTGATTTGAGGTACTGTCTTCCAGGGGTTCTGTCTGCGGACTGGCAATGCGGATGACTTTGTTTTGGGTTTGTAGTCTTCTCAGATGATCGAGTAACAGGTTTTTAGCAACCCGGTACAGGTAGGGTTTAAGGTTCCGGACTTCAGGCAATGAAGCCCTGTTTTCCCAGATTTTTACAAAAGCATCCTGAACAATCTCTTCGGTCTCTTCCTTTGATTTCAGGAATAAAAAGACATGGCGGTAAAGCGGCTTAAAATAAAAGGTATATAATAGTGCATAAGCCGCTCTATCCCCGCGTGAACAGCGTTGTTTGATGTCTTCTTCATCTACCCCTTCTTGCATTTCTTCTATAAAATTTTCCCCTAAAAGGATCAATGATAGAAAAAATTACAGGACAATCCAATAATTTATTTTTTCGGTTTATGCGATCTTACTCACAGATTGAAGCTGGATCATGACCTCATTAATGGTTTCTTCGAAAATTTTATAGGAGAAGGGCTTATTTAACAATTGAAGGTAGTCAATCCCCAATGTGTTTACATATTTTTCGTTATGGGCAGTAGTGATGATGATATTACCATATTGATTGATCTCATGATCGATCTTGGTATAAATGGATAAGGGACTATTGATGAGGTCGAGGAAGACAATATCAACTTTTTCATGGGCATCGGCTAGTACATCGTCGACAGAGGGGGTAGACCATTTAATTTCTATTAGCCCCATTCTTAGAATGTATTTTTCCAACAGAGAATAGGCTAAGGCCTCATCCTCTATAATTCCGCAGGTATAATATTTTGTCCCTTCCATTAATGGCTTCTGCTTTTATAAATGTCAATTCGTGTATTTTTCCGGGAATCTTAGAGAGATACCTGGGTAGTCGTTTCCCAGCAAAGTCTGGACGTCGTTATAAATGAAGCTTCTTCATTTTTGATTACACGTGCAGTCAGGTTAGAAACAGTTGCTTTCTTTAAGTTTAAAATTTTGGTGGTTTTGTTCAGTTTTTTCATGGTCTTTTTATGATAAGGTGAAACCAAATAAACAAAAGGATACGTAAACTGGCGATTTATTTCGACGAATTGATTCCTTCTTTCGACTAATCGACGGATGTTAGAGGGCTCCTCCGTCCAGCAGCTCTTTAATTACTTCTTTGTAGCGGGTGCCGATAGGCACTTCGCGGTTTGTGGTAAGTTCTATAGTGTTTCCTTTGATGGCCTTTACGGAGAGTTTCCTGACTATAAAAGAGCGGTTTACCCTCAGGAATTCTGTGCTTGGAAGAAGTTGTTCAATCCTGGTCATGGTCATATGGGTGATGAGCATTTTTGAGGTGGTATGGATCTTTAAATAATCTTTCATGCCTTCCACAAAATGAATCTCGTCAATAGACACATTCACATATTTTTTGTTTTCTTTAAAAAGGATCTGCCGGTTTTTAAGCTGCGCTTCAGCTGAGGTTGTTTTTTCCAGCTCATTGACCTGGATTTCCGGAATCTGAGATTGGGTGCTGAAATTCCCGTAGGCAAGTTTTTCTCTAACCTTATTGATGGCCTTAACAAACCGGTCGAAGGTAATGGGTTTTAGAATAAAATCCAGTACATCGAGGTCATACCCGTCAATTGCGTATTCAGGATAGGCAGTCGTTAAAACAATAATTGGTTTATAAGTACTGAAGGTCTTGATGAACTCAATTCCTGTCATTTCAGGCATATTGACATCCAGAAAAATCAGGTTTGGGCGCAGGGTCGATACCCGCTCCAGTGCTTCAATAGCATTTTCGCATTTTGCTAAAAGATTTAATGAAGGAATACGTTTTACGTATTTTTCGATTAATTCCTGGCCCAGGTGTTCATCGTCAATAATAATACACGAAATGCTGTTTTCCATTTTTACCAGATTTTTAAAAGGAGGTTGTAAGTTAGTTCATCTTCCGTAATTTCCAGGAGGTGACGCTGAGGGTATAAGATATTTAGTCTTCTTTTTGTATTGGAAAAGCCGATTCCCCCGATACTTTTGGCACTGCCATTTTTCGGTTTCAAGTTGCTGATCCGGAAGCAAAATTCATTCTCGTTGTCAATTGAAGCTTTGATTCTGATCCAGGAATCTTTGGCAATCTTATCTACTCCGTGTTTAAAAGCATTTTCCACAAAATTGATCAACAGCAAAGGTGGAATTTTGAAGTCGTGCATATTCGTAAAGTCCATCTCTATAGATAACCTTTTGCTATGTCTTATGTTCTGAATGTCGATATAACTTTTTATAAAATTTAATTCTTTGTTGACTTCAACCTCTGAGGTGTTGGAATCATAAAGGGCATAACGCATCATATTCGATAAAGAAAAAACAATCGAGGCGGCAACCTCGTCCTTATCTTCTATAAGAGAATAGACACTATTTAGGGTGTTGAATAGAAAATGTGGGTTAATCTGCGACCTTAGAAAATTGAGTTCCAGTTCCAGATTGTTCTTTTCAAGCTTTAGTTTTTCAATTTTTGACTGGAAAGCAGCCCTGAAAATCTTTACGGTTAGCGGCGGAAACAAGGCCAATCCTAATTGTTCAAAATGGAAATAAAGGACTTCATTTTCTTTGATAAAAGTCCACATTCCAAGATGAGAAATGTTTTTTACAAAGATCCTGTAATAACCGGGCATGCTCTTGTCCTGATTAATATAGTTGTACAGCATATATACGGTAGTTCCGTAGAGAAATAGTGTCAATACCAAAATAATCAGGATATAAATCCCAATTTTTAGATTTGATGTCTTGAGGCCCAAGGCATAGGAAGTGCTGTAAAAACAGGCAAGAATGATCAGGTATTTATGAAGTCCGATGAGGTATGCAGCCTCAGGATGTTGATCTCCCGAGACCCACCTTGCCTGAAAAAGAAACCATTGGAAAATGCAAATCCAAAAAATGAGATGTGTAGCAATCGTGACAATCTTGTTTTTGTTTGTTCCAAGAAGAATGGCTGTGATTTGATTAACGATACTTGACATCTACAATGTTTTGACGATCTGGGCATATAATTGCATTCTAAGGTAAATTTTTAGCCATTCAATTCCAAATTCAACAGTTTTTAATGGATTCCCCGGGTCATATTTCTGCTCAGTTTAGAAGGCAAATTGGTCGTTTTTTCGACCAATATTCGCTCTGAATAGACGAATAGAAGGGGATGTGCCGGAAATACCCTTGAAGTTGTTTAGTCGAAGCCATTTGTACAAACGTCTAAAAAGTGGTGACATTCATCTAAATAATTTCCCATTAACTTCTTTTTGCTGCTACTTTGTTTCGAAATGAAAATGAAAACATTGTTTAAAACATATTTATAAGACATCTACCATCCCTGAGCTGCAAAAGACAAGTGTGACGGACATTGGAACTTCAAAATCGAAATCATGCTTGTTAAATGCGGTTTTTTTCAGCGGGGAATTTTAACATAAATTAAATCGGGTATCGCAGTGTAAGTCCTGGATTGTTTGTATTTTGACAAAATAACGGGACCCAAAATAATTTTACTTGTATGAAGAGCATGCTTTCTTTAGCGCACGCGAAATATTACCTATTAAGACGCCCACTATTATCTGTCAATACGTTTTTTGAGATCAATGAATTGGTGTATAGTAATAATGAAGTGTTTGAAGAGACACTTTTGAATAAATACAAAGGCGATCCGGTATTGATGGAAGCCATTTATACGGCTTCTCCCGAACTGTATTATGAATTTTGTAAAGTGATCAACGGGGAAGTTAAGCCGGGCTCGAGGCTTATCCTTACACTTTATAAATATTTATCCAGAATGAGCACCCGTTGTACGCCTTATGGTTTATTTGCAGGCTGTTCGACTGGAACGATTGCTGATCAAACCCATATTTCTTACACGGATGTTTCCCACAGAAAGGAGTCACGTCTGGATATGAATTATGTAAATGAGCTTGTGAATCATTTACAACTGATTCCGGAGTTGAAGCGAAAGTTATCTTATAGTGTAAATACGAGTTTATATGCGGTAGCTGAATTTTACCGCTATATAGCATATAAGATAGAGAATAAAAGAAGGCATTATACCCTGGCATCCGTCAGAAAAAATGAATTCCTGGATTTATTGATTCAGGCGGCGGAAAAAGAGTTGAGCTATGAGGAGCTTCTTGGTCTGCTCATGGCGGCCGCAACTACAGTTGAAAAAGAGGAGGCGGAAGCTTTTTTGGATGAACTGATTGAAAGTCAGATTCTGATTAGCGAACTGGAGCCTACGATTACGGGCGAAATATATATGGATACCCTGGTGGAAAAGCTTACCGGTAAGGTTGCTCCCGGGGTGATTGAAGACATTAAGGAAATCAACTCCCTGTTGAATGAAGGTGGGATAAGTGCATTTGAGCAGGTTCATAAGATTATAAATGATTGTTTTGGTGCGTGCCAGTCAAAGGACCTGATCCAAACGGATCTGTTCTTTGAACATAAAAAAAATCAACTGAACGCTGAAACGGCAGCTCAAATCACTTCCCAACTTTCTGAATTGTACCGTTTATCTTACAGAGGAAGCGCAAAGGATCTGGATGATTTTAAAAAGAATTTTTACGAAAGATATGAGGATCGCGAGGTTCCTTTGTTGCAGGTATTGGATGGTGAGTCTGGTATTGGCTATGGTAGCTTAGGAAAGTCGGATCATTTGCCCTTGCTGGAAGGAATCACACCTGGCGTAAAAAAAATGCCAAAAGTAATTACCTGGTCGGCATCCACCGTCATGGTGAATAAAGTTTTTAAAAGGGCACTGGAAAGTGGAATGGGAATCGGAGAGCTTACTGCTGCCGATCTTGAAGAATTAGAGGAGAAAGATGGTCTTGAGGAGCAAGTGCCAGCAAGCTTATTTGCTTTTGGTTCGATTATAGCGCCCTCTGCTGAGGAATTGGATGCCGGGAATTATCAGTTTTCTCTTGGCAGCTGTTCCGGGCCATCGGCAGCAAATGTATTATCCCGGTTTTGTCATGGTGATCCTTTATTGTATAAGAATATAACGGAAACGCTCAATGAAGATGAGCAGGATGATGAAAGTAAAGTTTACGCGGAGGTTGTCCATTTGCCGGAATCAAGGATCGGAAATGTCCTGATCAGGCCTGAACTTAGGAATTATGAAATTCCTTTTCTGGGCAGATCGTCCAAGACACTAAAAGATCAGATCCGAATTCAAGACATCATGGTTTCTCTGAAACAAGGGAAAGTGGTGTTGAGATCCGTAAAACTGAATAAAATTGTTATTCCAAGGTTATCTACAGCCCATAATTACACGAATGGTTTGCCTGTTTACCGTTTCCTTTGCGACTTGCAACAGGAGGGTCTTTATCACAGTGTTTACTGGAATTGGGACAACCTGAGTGATTCCCCATTCCTCCCAAGGGTAGTCTACAAAAATATTATCCTTTCAAAAGCTTCCTGGACGATCAATAAGTTTGCTTTCAATGACCTGACAGGAAAAATAGAAGAAGACATTACTTCGGTCAGCACCCATTTAGAGCGAATGAAGGTGCCAAGATATGTTTGTTTAACAGATCACGATAATGAACTTTTAATTGATACCCATAATTATCTGGGCAGAACCCTGGTCTACCAGGAATTGAATAAAAAAGGAATGGTTAAACTGTCTGAATTTCTTTCCCGGCCTGAGGATTGTTTTATAAAAGAGGGGAAGGAAGGAGTGGCAAATGAAATTCTATTGCCACTTTCCAATAAGAAAAGTTGGTTAAGATATCCTAAGCCGAATTTTTCAGGGGCTTCGGAAGTTCAGCGGACCTTTATTCCCGGAAGTGAATGGGTTTATTTTAAGCTATATGGTGGGACCATGAGCACTGAAAAGGTATTGGTGGAAACCATTCGACCGTATCTCAAATTGCTGATTGATGAGGGCTTGATAAAAGCGTGGTTTTTCGTCCGGTACACCGATCCGAACCATCATATCCGTTTAAGGCTGAGGGTTAATGCGAGGCAAATAACTGGGGTAAGTCAGGTGATTTCGGGGTTTTATGGTTTGTTTAAATCAGATCTTGAAGGCGATGGATTGTATAAAATACAGTTGGATACCTATGTCAGAGAATTAGAACGGTATGGAGCGCAGAATATCGAAAATTCTGAAGCTTTGTTTTATCATGATAGTGTGGCCATCACCGAGATTTTAAATATGATAGAGGGGGATGTCGGGGAGTCGTACAGATGGCTTCTGGCGGCCAGAGGATTAGATGAGCTCTTGAATGACTTTGGACTTGGGCTGGAAGATAAAATCAATGTGTTTGAAAAAATATCAGATGCATTCTTTAAGGAGCACAATGGGGATAAAAAGTTGACAGTTGCGCTGAACGGGCATTTTAGGAATCATAGTAAGTCCATAAGAAGTTTCCTTGATCCGGAACAGGATATAGAGAATGAGATCGACGAAGCCACTGCGGAATTTGCCAAAAGAAGCGCAGGAACGAGAGATACGATCCAGGCGATAATTGCTTTGTTTGATGGTTGCCTTTTAGCCGATACGGATGGTTTTTATTTGCTTTCCAGTTATATACATATGTATATGAACCGCTTTTTTCTTTCTCAGCCAAGGCTGCATGAACTGACGCTTTATACATTGATGAAAAAGTATTACTTGTCTGAACAGGGGATTCATAAAAGGAAGACCATGAGTTTGAATTCATAGTCGTTGAATTTCATCAGTTCATATTGTTTCGTCTACAATTACAGTAACTGTTTTATCTAATTTGATCGTGTGTAATACTTTTGTTTTTTCACTGTATACTACCACTCTGGTCTCGTCCAGGTATTGAACTAACCGGTAAGGGGCGGAGATTTGTACATACCTCCACTGAGTATAGAACTGTTCCGAAAGTATTTTTTCCTGCGGTAAGTAGGTAATGACAATCTCAATATCCGTGACTGTATCAATAAAGAAGTATTCGTTTGTTTTCAATACCTGTTGTGCTGCCGGACTGCTATTGAGTTCCTTAATGGCAATTTCCCTTAGCGCGCTGGAAGACTGACTGGGATTTCTGTTGATCAGGTCTACAATCAGGTTATTCACTTCATTTTTAGTGGCCAGAAATTTTCCGTTTCCTGTTTTGGTAATTTTAAAGAAGATGTTGAGTGGTTTCATTGCGGGAATTTGTTTGGTGCAAAGAAAGAAGTATTTGCATTTCCCGGCGAAAATATTTGAGTAAATATCAAGCACTAAGGCTGGAACCTGCAGAGATTGCTGTTTTTGTAGAAAAAAAACCGATTGTAATAAAAATGGTAATGCATTTGACAATCCATTTCAATTAGCTTAGATTTGCACAAAAAAAAATAGATACATGAGTGTTTTAGTAAATAAGGATTCAAAAGTTATTGTTCAGGGTTTTACTGGAAATGAGGGTACTTATCATGCCTCTCAAATGATAGATTACGGAACTAACGTTGTTGGTGGTGTAACGCCAGGCAAAGGTGGCCAGACTCATTTAGACAGGCCCGTATTTAATACGGTAAAAGATGCGGTTGATAAAGCCGGTGCCAATGTATCTATCATTTTCGTTCCTCCGGCTTTTGCTGCAGATGCCATTATGGAAGCTGCTGAAGCAGGAATTAAAGTTATCGTTTGTATTACTGAAGGTATCCCTACAAAGGATATGATTCAGGTAAAAGAATATATTTCTGACAGGGATTGTCGTTTAATCGGTCCAAACTGCCCGGGTATCATCACTGCTGATGAAGCTAAAATCGGTATTATGCCAGGTTTTATCTTCAAAAAAGGTACAGTTGGTGTGGTGTCTAAATCAGGTACTTTGACTTACGAAGCCGTTGATCAGGTAGTTAAAGCAGGTTTGGGAATTACTACAGCTATCGGTATCGGTGGTGACCCAATCATTGGTACAACTACTAAAGAGGCGGTTGAATTGTTGATGAATGATCCTGAAACTGAAGGTATCATCATGATTGGTGAAATCGGCGGAGGTATGGAAGCTGAAGCAGCGCTTTGGATCAAAGAACATGGTACTAAACCAGTTGTAGGATTCATCGCCGGACAAACTGCGCCTCCGGGACGTAGAATGGGCCATGCAGGTGCAATCGTTGGCGGTGCTGATGATACTGCCGCAGCAAAAATGAAAATTATGGCTGAATGTGGTATCCGTGTAGTAGAAAGTCCTGCTGAAATCGGTGAAGCAATGGCTGAACTGTTGAAGAAATAAGAAGATCTTCTTGTATAAATCAAAAGCTCTGGTGAATTTTCATCGGAGCTTTTTTTATGGGATAAGGATGACCAAATTATGGCATAGCGTTAAAACTATAAAAAGACTTTAGCCGTATATTGTATAAAATAGAGGAGATACACATGAAGACCCTGATCAACAAAACATTTATACTGGCAGGTTTGTTAATTTTAACCAGCCTGATGGCTTGCGCCCAGCAACAGAAAAAAGAAGATTCAAAAAAAACAACCAGGAATATGGAGTGGAATAAATTAACCAAAGAAGAAGAGGACGTAATTGTACGTAAGGGTACGGAATATCCGGGTACAGGAAAACTACTGAATAACAAAGAAAAGGGTACCTATATCTGCAGACGTTGTAATGCGCCATTGTACCGTTCTGAGTCGAAATTTGAGTCGGAATGCGGATGGCCAAGTTTTGACGATGAGATCAAAGGTGCAGTGGAAAGAATTCCCGATGCAGATGGCATGCGCACGGAGATTGTATGTGCAAATTGTAAGGCTCACCTGGGTCATGTGTTTATTGGAGAAGGCTTCACCGCTAAAAATACACGCAATTGTGTGAACTCGGTTTCCATGAGTTTTGTGCCAGATAAGAAATAGTTTGTTTTATAATGATATTGCTATGATGCCCGATGATAACTTGTCGGGCATTTCTTGTTTATCCGGGTGGACTTTGCTTATGTTTGTCCTTTCACCAACAATTGTAAATATGAAGTATGGTTTATTTTTATGTTTTATGTTGTCTTTCGCGGGCATCTCTGCCCGGGAAAATTTCAGGAAGCAAGAGACAGAAGCAGACTCCACTGTTCGTACAAAGACAGGATACGCGACTTATTATGCCCGGAAATTTGAAGGACGCAAAACAACGAGTGGGGTGAGGTACCGTGCCAGCAAAATGACTGCAGCACATTTGTCATTACCTTTCGGAACTGTAGTAAAAGTAACCAATCTATCTAACGGTAAATCTGTCGATGTGAAAGTGAACGACAGAGGTCCGCATAGCAGAAAATACATCATCGATCTTTCCGCCGGAGCCGCAAAAAAACTAGGCTTCTACAGGATGGGACATTCAAAGGTAGAGATCAGCTACCAGCTTCACAGAGAATAGCTTTTTTAACTTTAAAGCGGCTATAGTCAGTTTCCCTATATTTATTAACATTGCGGCCAAAGTTCCGGAATTGAAAAAAAGAAATAAATACCAATTTTCAAGGTAACTGGTATGTCAAATTCTGTTCAGCGTGTTGATAAATATGACCGCTTGTTAACAACTTATGTACACGAATCAATGTCCCAGACTTTATATTTGTTATTACAAAGTTCTTTAATAAATCACATCCAGATTTTTAGTTAAAGGTTTAATATTTAGTTGCTTAAGGCTGTTATAAGATTCGATTTCTTTTCATCTTTTTAAAACTAGGTACGGATTGCACGGCTGCTGGAATTTTTAAAGACTTTTCAATTATCCTATACATTTACCTATTAAAAAGATGCTTATGCAAGAAGAAGAAGTATTATTAAAAGAAAACAAAGATCGTTTTGTTCTTTTGCCGATTAAATATCCTGAAATCTGGGAAATGTATAAGAAGAGTGAAGCAAGTTTTTGGACAGCAGAGGAAATCGACCTTTCGGATGATCAGAAGCATTGGGACAATCTTAACGATGGTGAAAGACACTTTATTTCTCATATTTTAGCCTTCTTCTCAGCCAGTGACGGAATTGTAAATGAAAACCTTGCGGTGAACTTTATGAGTGAAGTTCAGCTTCCTGAAGCACGTTGTTTCTATGGTTTTCAGATCATGATGGAAAATATCCACTCTGAGACTTACGCCTTACTGATCGATACGTATATCAAAGATCCTGATGAAAAAGACAGGTTGTTCCACGCTATAGAAACAGTTCCTTGTGTAAAAAGAAAAGCAGAGTGGGCATTGCGCTGGATAGACAATGGAAACTTTGCCGAGCGTTTAGTCGCTTTTGCTGCGGTAGAAGGAATTTTCTTCAGCGGTAGTTTCTGCTCGATTTTCTGGTTAAAGAAACGTGGATTAATGCCAGGATTAACTTTCAGCAATGAGCTGATTTCAAGAGATGAAGGCTCGCACTGTGAATTCGCCTGTCTGTTGTACGGCATGCTTAAAAATAAACTGAGCGAAGAGCAGGTTCATGGCATCATCCGCGATGCGGTTGAAATCGAAAAAGAATTTGTAACAGATGCGCTTCCGGTAGCACTGATTGGAATGAATGCGAAGCTGATGTCTCAGTACATTGAGTTTGTGGCCGACAGATGGTTACAGGAATTGGGCTATACCAAAATATATAATGCGACAAATCCGTTTGACTTTATGGAGATGATCTCTCTTCAGGGAAAAACCAACTTCTTTGAGAAAAGAGTAGGGGATTACCAGAAGAGTGGTGTACTGACTTCAACAGAAGATAAGGCTGCCGCATTCTCCCTGGACGACGATTTTTAAATAATTAGAAATTTGGTGCCGATGCTGGCTTGCTCATCACAAGGCAATATGCACCTTTAAATACCTGAAAAATATGTTTGTAATAAAAAGAGATGGCCGTAAAGAAGCGGTAAGATTCGATAAGATCACCGCTCGTATCGAAAAGTTATGTTATGGCTTTAATGTCGAACTGGTGGATCCGATCGATGTTGCTAAAAAGGTAATCGAAGGTTTATATGATGGAGTGACTACTTCAGAACTGGATAACCTTGCCGCTGAAACTGCAGCTTCTTTAACCACAAAGCATCCTGACTACGCTTTGCTGGCTTCCCGTATTGCGGTTTCCAATCTTCATAAAAATACCACGAAGTCGTTCTCAAAAACGATGGAAATGTTGTATCTGTATGTAGATTCCAAAACAGATAAAAATGCATCATTGATCGCTGATGATGTATGGGAAGTAATTAAAGAGAATGCAGATATTCTTGACAGTACCATCATTTACGACAGAGATTTTGGTTTTGACTACTTCGGTTTCAAAACATTAGAGAAATCATACCTGTTGAAAATTGAAGGTCAGATCGTAGAGCGTCCTCAACATTTATTCATGAGGGTTTCTGTAGGTATCCACAAAGGTGATATCGACAGCGTAATCAAAACTTATAATCTGATGAGCGAACGTTGGTTTACGCATGCGACTCCAACTTTATTTAATGCCGCTACTCCAAAACCTCAAATGTCTTCTTGTTTCTTATTAACAATGCAGGATGACAGTATTGAAGGAATTTATGATACGTTAAAACAAACGGCTAAGATTTCACAAAGTGCAGGTGGTATCGGATTGAGCATTCACAATATCCGTGCAACAGGTTCTTATATTGGTGGTACCAATGGAACAAGTAACGGTATCGTTCCAATGTTAAAAGTATTCAATGATACTGCGCGTTACGTAGATCAGGGTGGAGGTAAACGTAAAGGTGCCTTTGCAATTTACTTAGAGCCTTGGCATGCAGATGTATTTAGTTTCCTTGACCTTCGTAAAAACCATGGTAAAGAAGAGCTTCGTGCCCGTGATTTATTCTATGCACTTTGGGTTTGTGACTTGTTCATGAAACGTGTAGAAGAAAATGCTGACTGGAGTTTATTCTGTCCGCATGAAGCACCGGGATTAGCTGATTGCTTCGGTAAAGAATTCGAAGATTTATACGAGCGTTACGAAAAAGAAGGAAGAGCACGTAAAACGATCAAAGCTCAGGAATTATGGTTCGCCATCCTGGATTCACAGATTGAGACAGGTACTCCTTACTTGCTGTATAAAGATGCTGCCAACAGCAAATCAAACCAGCAAAACCTGGGTACGATCAAAAGTTCCAACCTTTGTACAGAGATCATCGAGTATACTTCGAAAGATGAAGTTGCAGTATGTAACTTAGCTTCACTGGCTTTGCCAAGATATGTGATCAATGGTGAATTCGATCACCAGAGATTATATGATGTGACTTATCAGGCAACTTTAAACCTGAATAAAATCATCGATTATAACTATTATCCTGTTGAAGAGGCTAAAAACTCCAACATGCGTCACAGACCAATTGGTTTAGGTGTGCAGGGATTAGCGGATGCCTTTATCTTGATGCGCTTGCCTTTCGAAAGTGAAGGTGCACGTGAATTGAATAAAGAAATCTTCGAAACGATCTATTTCGCAGCAATGACTGCTTCACATGACCTTGCGGTAATCAATGGACCTTACGAGACGTTTAAAGGATCTCCTTTATCGAAAGGTAAATTCCAGTTTGACCTTTGGGATGTAAAACCAAGCAGCAACCGTTGGGATTGGGAAACATTACGTAAGAAAGTAGTAAAAGACGGGGTGTATAACTCGCTTTTAGTGGCACCAATGCCTACAGCATCTACTTCGCAGATTTTGGGTAATAATGAGTGCTTTGAGCCGTATACTTCTAACATATATACAAGAAGGGTATTGAGCGGAGAGTTCATCGTGGTGAACAAACACTTGTTGAAAGATCTTGTTGCTTTAGGTCTTTGGACTCCTGCAATGAAAGACAGAATCATTTTAGCGAACGGTTCCATCCAGGACATCGCTGAGATTCCTGATTATATCAAAGAATTGTACAAAACAGTTTGGGAAATTAAAATGCGCAGCATTATTGACATGGCTGCCGACAGAGGCGCTTATATCTGTCAGTCGCAATCCCTAAACTTGTTTATCAATGCACCGAATACTTCGAAACTGACTTCAATGCACTTCTATGCATGGAAGAAAGGATTGAAAACCGGTATGTATTACTTACGTACACAAGCAGCTTCTCAGGCAGTTAAATTTACTGTAGAGAACCAGGCTGGTAAAAACATGGAGCCGGTAATTCCGGAACATATCGAGCAGGTGGTGGAAGAAATCACTGACGGACCGGTTTGTTCAATGGAAGAAGGCTGTATCAGCTGTTCAGGTTAATTCCTTCTAACAATTAATATATAAAGGGGTAAGATTTCATCTTGCCCCTTTTTTTTGTGCATGAGTTATCCACATTCTAAAATCGGGTTGTGAACAGCTTGTAAACATCCAATGCCTTCTTTCTGCACATTTTAAACATGATTATTCACGTTTATTCACTGTTTTTTATAGTTTGCCAACAGGTTCTTAACGCGTTCCCAACAGCATAATTGTGGTTTCCCACATAGTTATCCACATGCTTCGTGATGGGTGCTTTTTGCTTATTCACATGTTTTCCACGCTAAATTTGTAGTTCTCCACGGCTATGAAAAGTTGCTCACAGATTTCCCACAGGCACTATATAGGTTACTCACAGCTTACAAACATGCTATTCACAGCTTCCCCACAGCTTGTCAACAGGTTCCCCACAGGGTTATCAACATTGTTTGTTGTTGTATAGGAGTGAGTTATGTTTTTTACTAACTTTTTTGTGGGCTTATTCACCGGCTTATTTCTGCTATAAGAAATGGGATAAATACTGAAAAAATTCCCGATAATGCAAATGTGGATTAAAGCAACTGTAATTGGCCCTCTGATTTTATGAAAAATTAGACAATGGATTTGAGTAGAAAAATAGAGGGAATATTCCTGTATTAATGGTTTCCCACAGCTATTCGGAGTTACCCACAGCTTATAAACAGGTTACAAACAGCTTGCTCACAGGTTGTAAACAGGTTCCCCACAGAGTTATCAACATGCTTTTTGATTGAAAATAAGCACTTTGTCATTTTTATTAACGCATCTACACCTTAAATCAGGATCTCGTATCTTTGTAAAATAATGGCCAAACACGAAATCATTCCCTGCGAGCGTTGCGGTACACCAATAGAGTGTAAGGCCAACTCCTACACCAAATGTCAGTGTAGTGTGGTGCAACTCAATCTTAACGAAGTGCAATACATCAGCGAGCTTTACGATGGCTGTCTTTGTGCTAAATGCCTGTTTGAACTTCAGGGTGAGTACAGGGAGATGGTGGCTTCCTGAAAAGAAATTATTTTCTGCTAACTTTGTCTCACAAAATTTCATAGAATGGCTAAAGTACAGGTTGGATTGGTGCAAATGAGTTGCACCGGTAATAAACAAGAGAATTTAGATAAGGCGATCCTTAAGATCAGAGAGATCGCCGCTATGGGCGCACAGGTGGTGTGCTTGCAGGAACTATTTACTTCATTGTATTTCTGCGATGAAGAGAATTATGAAAACTTCAAACTGGCAGAATCTATTCCCGGCCCATCAACAGATGTGTTGTCGAAAGTTGCAGCTGAGCTGAATGTGGTCATTGTTGCTTCTTTATTCGAGAAAAGAGCGGAAGGCTTATACCATAATACGACAGCTGTATTGGATGCTGATGGTGCTTACCTGGGTAAATATCGTAAGATGCATATTCCCGATGATCCTGGTTTTTATGAGAAGTTTTATTTCACTCCCGGTGATTTAGGCTATAAAGTATTTAAAACCAAATTCGCTAAAATAGGTGTGTTGATCTGTTGGGATCAGTGGTATCCTGAAGCAGCACGTTTGACTGCTTTAATGGGCGCGGACTTCCTGGTTTACCCGACTGCTATTGGCTGGGCAACTACTCAGGACGAAGCAACCAATGTGGAACAATATAATGCATGGCAAACCATCCAGCGTTCTCATTCTATCGCAAATGGTGTTCCGGTAGTGAGCATTAACAGGGTAGGTGAAGAGGCAGGAGTCGCTTTCTGGGGAGGATCATTCGTATCTAATCCATTCGGAACGATATTGTATCAGGCAGACCATAGCAAAGAAGAATTAAAAGTAGTAGAACTGGACCTGTCGAAATCCGACAGCTACAGGACGCACTGGCCATTTTTACGCGACAGACGTATCGATAGTTATTCACAAATCACCAAAAGATATATAGATGACGAATCTATTTAACGATAGCCCCAAAAAAGCAGGATACCGTTTTCCTGCAGAATGGGTAAAGCACGAAGCTACATGGTTAAGCTGGCCACATAAGGAAGAATCCTGGCCAGGAAAACTGGAAACGATATACACTCCTTATTGCCAGTTTATCAAAATTGTAGCAGAAGGAGAGAAAGTAAGAATTAACGTTAATGATGAAGAAACCAAAGCTTTTGCCATTTCCGAACTGGAAAAGGTAGGCGCAGATCTGAGTCAGGTTGAGTTTTACCTGAATCCTACCAATGATGCCTGGTGCAGGGATCATGGGCCTGCATTTTTATTAAATGAGGCACAGGATCAGAAAGCTGTGGTAGACTGGGGTTACAATGCCTGGGGTGGTAAATATCCGCCATTCGATCTGGATGATGTGATTCCTACTAAAATCGCCAACCATTTTAACCTCCCGCTTTATCTTCCTGAAATTGTGATGGAGGGTGGATCTGTTGAATTCAATGGTGCAGGAACCATCCTGACCACTACGGCTTGTTTATTGAACAAGAACAGAAATCCACATCTGACAAAAGAAGTGATTGAACAATATTTGCTGGAGTTTTATGGTGCTGAACAAGTACTTTGGCTGGGTGATGGTATTGTTGGAGATGACACAGACGGACATATCGATGATATTACCCGTTTTGTAAACGAGGACACCGTTTTAACGGTAGTGGAGAGTAATCCTCTGGATGAGAATTATATCCTGTTACAGGAGAACCTGGCGGCATTAAAAGAGATGCGTTTGTTAAATGGTAAGCCATTGAACATTGTTAAGCTTCCTATGCCTTCACCGGTGATTCATGAGGATACCCGTTTACCGGCTTCTTATGCCAACTTCTATATTGCCAATACTTCGGTTATTGTGCCTACATTCAGGGATGTGAATGATGAGAAAGCGCTGAAGATTATTCAGGATGTTTTCCCGGATAGAAAAGTAGTAGGTATTGATTCTACGGATATCATCTGGGGACTGGGTAGTTTTCACTGTCTGAGTCAGCAGGAGCCTGCGATTTAAGGATTACAAACAACAAAACAAAAACAAAATATTTTCATAACCAAACATATTTACGATGAAATTACTAGAAGGAAAAACAGCATTAATCACCGGTGCTTCTAAAGGAATAGGCCGCAAGATTGCGGAGAAATTTGCGGAGCAGGGTGCAAACGTTGCTTTTACTTATCTGTCCTCAGTAGAAAAAGGCCAGGCATTAGAGCAGGAGCTGCAAGGCTTCGGTACTCAGGTTAAAGGATACCGTTCGGATGCTTCTAAATTTGATGAAGCAGAAAAACTAATCAATGATATTGTTGCTGATTTCGGCGCTTTAGATATTGTAGTGAACAATGCTGGAATCACTAAAGACGGTTTATTGATGCGCATGAGCGAAGAGAACTGGGATGAGGTGATCAATGTGAACCTTAAATCCGTATTTAATGTTTCTAAGGCTGCTTCTAAAGTAATGATGAAAGTCCGTAAAGGATCGATCATTAATATGAGCTCTGTAGTTGGTGTTCAGGGAAATGCCGGTCAGGCAAACTATGCAGCTTCAAAGGCAGGAATTATTGGTTTCTCTAAATCCTTAGCTAAAGAATTGGGTTCCCGTAATATCCGTACCAATGTGGTTGCTCCAGGATTTATCCGTACTGAAATGACTGATGTACTGGATCCTAAAGTGGTTAAAGGCTGGGAAGAAGGCATTCCATTGAAAAGAGCAGGAGAACCTGAAGATGTGGCAAATGTTTGCGTGTTTTTAGCTTCAGACATGAGTGCTTATGTAACCGGACAGGTATTGTCTGTTTGCGGAGGAATGTTGTAGATAAATCAACCCCGATAAAGGGTTCTTAAATAAAAAAAAACGCAGAAGAAATTCTGCGTTTTTTTTACACCTTTTTTGGAGACTATTTAAAACTGTATTTTCCTTCTTTTTCTGAGGATTGAGGAACTGTTTTATGCTGTTCAAAAAGCTGATAAGCGGGTTGAAGTCCTGCCCAGAATGTTTTTTGCTGAGGGAACTGGACTGCAAATTTATCCAGGTTGGCTTTATTCATCTTAAACGGAAAGATATGAACCGGGATTCTGGACTGACCGCTATTTTGGGCTTCTACTGCCAGCACATAAACTTCCTTAATCTTTTCATCTGTAAGTGGAATACAACCCACGGTAACACAGTTCCCATGAATGTAGATGTCTCCTCCCGGACGTTTGGTGCCACTCCTTTTTTTGTCGACACTGTTGGGATAATTTACGCCCAGCGACAAATGAAAATTACTCATCGGGTTAAATACATTGATGTAGTAAATTCCTTCTGGTGTCTGATAGTCCCCTTCCTGTACTTTTGGTCCGAGTGTACCGGAATGCTGACAAAACTTATAGGTCTTAAATAAGCGATATTCTTTATCCTTTAGCTTTTTCGCCCAGACTTCCAGGACGCCTTCAGTTTTATAGGCGGCGAGGTACAATTGAAAAGGGCCATCGAACTTTGCTGTTTTTAATTGACTTTGCAGGCTGCTCCAGCTATCGTCATAGGCAGCCCTCACCCTTGGAAAAGTAAGTTGTTGTTGTTTAAAAGTCAATTGTGCGTTTACAGAGCTGGTCATCATGAAAAAAAGTATCACCTGAAATAAGGTTTTCGTATAGTTTGATCCGGAGCGTATCATCGTTTCTTAATTGGTCTGGTTTTTATGAAAACAAATTAATCTTATTTTTTTAAAATTTAGCATCTTTACCCAAATACATATGGGCGATTCTTTCAATTTATATACAATAATGGCTTTAATGGGATGTCTTCTGCTGGGACTCCTGTTCGCATATGTATACTACGGAAAAACGGGACATCTGGAAAGAAGACTCCGCATTGGCCTTGCCGCTTTAAGAGCGGCCCTGATTGCCCTGATCTGTGGACTGTTGTTTTTCCCTTTGGTGAAACGGGTCAGTTATAATCTCGAAAAACCTGTGATCATTATTGGCCAGGACAACTCCTTGTCTGTCGGGCATATTCAACCCGCAGGTTTCAATAAGCAGCAATACGAAAAAGATCTTCAGGAACTGGCGGATAAACTGTCTGCAAAATATGAACTAAAGATTTATCATTTCAGTGACAGCATCAAGACTGGCTTTGATTTCTCCAATAAAGGTAAGCTCAGTAACGCAACGACATTTTTTAACCGCCTGAACGACGAATATTTAAACCGTAATATCGGTGCCGTTATTTTGGCTTCAGACGGAATATTTAACCGTGGCGGCAGTCCGCTTTATGACCTGAATAAACTTAAAGCGCCGGTATATACGATTGCGCTGGGGGATACTATTCCCAAAAGGGATTTAATGGTCGCAAATGTGAACCATAATAGCCTGGTATACCTGAACAATGAATTTACGATTGAAGTGCAGATAGAAGCATTTGAAAGTAAAGGCGGGGAAACAAAGCTGACGGTTTCTGAAAATGGAAAAACTGTACAGGAGAGCACGCTTCAGATTGGAAGTAATGCTTTTGCAAAGACAGTTCCTGTAAAGCTAAAAGCTTCAAAGATGGGCCTGCAAAAATATACGGTACAGCTGAGCCCTTTAAGCAATGAGGTCTCAGAAAAGAACAATGCACAAAGCATTTTTATAGAAGTCATCGATGCCCGTCAGAAAGTACTGATTGCTGCAGGGGCAGCTCATCCGGATATCGCTACGATAAAACAGGCCATCACGGCAAATAAGAACTACGATTTAAAAGTTGCATTAGGAGAAGAGCTGAATGCAGTAAATGTAGCCGATTATGGCCTGGTCATTTTATATCAGCTACCGGATGTTCAGAATCATGGTGCTTCCTTTCTCGCCAGGTTGCAGCAGGCCAATATCCCTGTATGGTATATTCTTGGTGCGCAAAGTGATGTAAGCAAGTTTAATCAGGTGCAAAAATCCGTTAGTTTTAACGGTAGCAACAGTACCATTCAGGAAGCTTTTTCCTATTCTAATCCCGACTTTACCACTTTCGATATTGATATGGCATCGGCAAGGCATATCGAAGATTTTGATCCATTATTGGCTCCTTTCGGGAAAATTACCATCAATGGAAATGGTTTAATTGCGCTGAGCCAGCGGATTGGAAAAATTAAAACACCCTCGGCACAATTGTTTTTCCTGAATGAAAACGGAAAAAAAGCAGGGTATTTGATTGGAGAAGGGCTGTGGAGATGGAAATTATCTGAAAGCAAAGATGGGCTTACAAGTTCAGTAGTCAATAGTTTGATCTCAAAAACGGTTCAATACCTCTCGGTAAAGGATGATAAGCGGAAATTTAAAGCTTATCCTGCCAAGAATACTTTCGACGAAAATGAAAATGTCCTGATCAACGCAGTATTGTACAATGACAGCTATGTTGCAATCAATACGCCGGATGTCAATATCCAGATCAAAAATCAGGAAGGTAAACTGTATAATTTTCTTTTCTCCAGAACGGAATCCGCTTATCAGCTGGATGCAGGAATGCTTCCTGCCGGAAACTATACCTTCAGTGCCAGCACCAGCCTGGGTGGCAAAAAACAGACTGCACAGGGTGCTTTTTACGTAAATGCGATGATTGCCGAGTATCAGCAAACCATAGCCAACCATCAGCTGCTGAACAATATGTCGGTACAGACCAATGGCAAAATGTACATGCCTCAAAACCTGTTAAATATTTTGGGAGATATCTCGAAAAATGAAAACATCAAAACCCTGAGTTATGAAGACCGCAGGTACGAGGAACTGATAAACTTCAAGTGGCTATTTGCCATGATCATCTTATTGCTTAGCTTGGAGTGGTTTTTCAGAAAGAGAAACGGCGAAATTTAATCTGCACAGGATATGGAAATCAGCACCATGCAAACCATTGAAACATTAGGGACGGTTGCCTTCTCGATTTCGGGCTCATTTGCTGCTATGCAAAGAAGACTGGATCCTTTTGGGGTACTGATCATTGCATTTGTGACTTCCATTGGTGGTGGTACCGTAAGGGATTTACTCATCGGAGATACTCCGGTAGCCTGGATGCGCGATGTAAATTACTGTCTGCTTATCCTGCTTACTTCTTTGGCTACGATATTCTTTAAAACCCATATCAAAAAGTTTAAAGTCACCCTGTTTTTGTTTGACTCGGCAGGATTGGGCTTATTTACCATGCTGGGAATTCAGAAGGGAATTATGTTTGGACTTAGTCCGGGCATCTGTGTGGCACTCGGTACAATTACTGGGTGTTTCGGTGGGGTCATCAGAGATACCTTCTTAAACACGATCCCATTGATTTTTAGGAAGGAAATATACGCGACTGCCTGTATCCTGGGAGGAATTCTCTATTTTACACTTAAACATTTCAACCTGAAAGAGGATGTGGCCAATATTTCGGTCATCGCTTTCATTTTTGTTTTCAGAATAGTCGTGGTAAAATATAAGCTGACGCTTCCTAAATTCGGATATTAATCTTTAGGGGCTTCTTTAATGATCACAAAAACGTCTTCATTGTCTCTTTTCATGAAATACTTTTCACGGGCAAATTTCTCTGCCGTATTCAGATTGGTGTTCAGCTCGTTTAAATCTTTTTTCACCGTAGCCGTTTCCTTTTCATAAAAATCCTTTTCTTCCTGAAGTTTATTCACTTCAGAGCGGAATTCGTATTGAGACAGCATGTCATTTTTATCAAAAAACAACATCCATACGATGAAGGCTGCCACAGACAGAAAGTATTTATTGCGTATGAGTTCCAGCAAACGTTCCATAATACAAAGATATAAATAAACCCTGATAAGCTAATCTAAGAAATAGCCCTGGTAATCAGCTGATTTAAGATTCTAAAATTCTTGTTTTAAAAAAACATCCGAAGGTTCTAAATCTCCGGATGTTTTCCAATGTAGTATTTTCCACATATTAACAAAAAAAGAAAAGGTGTTTTGAGGACATGCAAATCTTTCCTTCAAAAGATTTGAGGACGAAAAGCACCTTTCCTTTTTTATGCAATATTATTTTTTCTTCAAAAATTTGAAATCTTTACCGATGAAACGTGCTGCAGAACCTAATTCTTCTTCAATACGTAACAATTGGTTGTATTTCGCGATCCTGTCAGAACGTGAAGCAGAACCTGTTTTGATCTGACCACAGTTTAAAGCTACTGCTAAATCTGCAATCGTAGTATCTTCAGTTTCTCCACTTCTATGGCTCATTACCGAAGTATAACCGTTAGTTTGTGCTAAACTTACTGCGTTAATGGTTTCCGTTAATGAACCGATCTGGTTTACTTTTACTAAGATAGAGTTTGCAGTGTCGGTATCAATACCTCTTTGCAGACGTTTCACGTTAGTTACAAATAAATCATCTCCAACCAACTGAACACGGTCGCCGATTTTCTCAGTTAACAGTTTCCATCCAGCCCAGTCATCTTCTCCCATACCATCTTCAATAGAGATGATCGGATATTTTGCTGCAAGTTGAGCAAGGTATTCTGCTTGTTCTTCGCTGGTACGGATGGCACCTTTATCACCTTCAAATTTAGTGTAATCGTATTTACCGTCTTTGTAGAACTCAGAAGCAGCACAGTCAAATGCAAGATAAATTTGCTCACCTGCTTTGTAACCTGCTTTTTCAATCGCCTGAATAATGGTTTCCACTGCATCTTCTGTACCTTCAAAAGTTGGCGCAAAACCACCTTCATCACCTACAGCAGTAGAAAGACCCCTATCATGTAAAATTGCTTTTAAGTTATGGAATACTTCTGTTCCCCATCTTAATGCTTCAGAGAAAGAAGAAGCACCAACCGGCATGATCATGAATTCCTGGAAAGCGATAGGCGCATCAGAGTGAGAACCACCGTTTACAATGTTCATCATTGGGATAGGAAGGATGTTAGCATTAACACCTCCGATATAACGATATAAAGGTTGACGGCTTTCCTGAGCTGCAGCTTTAGCAACAGCTAAAGAAACACCTAAGATAGCGTTGGCACCAAGATTTCCTTTATTTTCTGTTCCGTCCAGCTTGATCAATAAGCTATCGATTGCATTTTGTTCAAATACATCAATACCTCTTAATTCATCTGCAATTTTATCATTTACATTGGCAACGGCCTTTAAAACACCTTTACCCATGTATACAGATTTATCATTGTCACGAAGCTCTACAGCTTCATGGATACCTGTTGAAGCGCCGGAAGGCACTGCAGCACGACCAAGAACGCCATTTTCTGTCATTACATCTACTTCAATAGTAGGATTTCCTCTTGAATCAAGGATTTGTCTGGCGTGAACATCAATTATTAAACTCATTTTTATCGGATTTTATTTGTTAATCAGCCTTAGTGTAAATATTACAATTACTACTGCGATATCCAAAGTTAAAAATTAAACACAAAAAAGTCGTAATTAATTTAATTACGACTTTTTTGTGGGTATGAGCCTATGTTTTAATGATTTAAAATCTATGTCGTTTCTGGTTTAGCGGCAAAAACTGCTTTATATACCAATCCGGCTAAAATCGCACCTGCGATAGGGGCAACCCAGAACAGCCATAACTGGCCTACTGCTTCGCCACCAACAAATAAAGCCTGACTTGTGCTTCTTGCAGGATTTACAGAAGTATTAGTTACCGGAATACTGATCAGGTGGATCAATGTTAATCCTAAGCCAATGGCCAGGCCTGCAAAGCCTTTTGGCGCTCTTTCATCTGTAGCACCTAAAATGATCAACAAAAAGATAAAGGTCATGACCACTTCGGTTACCAGGGCTGCGGTCATGCTGTATTTCCCCGGGGAGAGATCTCCGTAGCCGTTCGTGGCAAATCCACCTATGGAACTTCCGTTACCGGTTGCGATGACATATAGTATACCTGCAGCAGCGATCCCGCCCAGAACCTGGGATATGATGTAAGGAATCAGGTCTTTTCCGTCGAAACGTCCGCCAATCCATAAGCCAATTGAAACGGCTGGATTGAGGTGCGCGCCTGAGATGTGTCCCAACGCATAAGCGATGGTGACCACTGTTAATCCAAATGCAAGGGCTACTCCGGCAAAGCCGATTCCTGCTCCGGGATAATTACAGGCCAGAACAGCGCTTCCGCAACCGCCAAGAACCAGCCAAAATGTTCCGATAAATTCTGCTACAAGTTTTTTCATTTTTCTACATTGTTTATGATGAGTGTTCAATAGATGTTTGTAAATGAAATTTAATAACAAATATTCAATATTCCTAATGAGAATAGCGGGCAGGTCAGGATGGTAGAATCATTCCAAATTACCACCTGCAATTTCTTTTAACACACCCTTAAACTCCAGACAATATTAGTGGGGTAGGTTTGAATAGAAACAAAAACAAACTATGAAAAGAAATCTATTCGAAACTAAGACTCTGGCTTTTGTCATTGCCGGTTTTGTTGCAGCAGCAATCACCATAACTGCCTGTAAAAAAGATAAAAAGAATGCGGTTGAATCTTCAATTACGGATTATTCAGTAAACCCATCATTGGTAAAAACATTAAGTGGTTTTGACAATATCAAGATCACTACATTGATCAGTAGTGACGATGTACTGCCAGGCTCACCAAACTTCGTTTACGGTGCTCAACCAGATGGCGGAGCAATGATGAAGGATCCCAACAGCGATGGTTACATTATGATCAATAACCACGAGATCCTGTTCTCAGTTTCCCGTGTATTTCTTGACAAAAATCTAAAACCTTTAAGAGGAGAGTATATTCTTGATGCTGAAGGAGGCAAAACCAGGTTATGCTCTGCAACGCTTGCAACTCCGGAGGAACATGGCTTTCCTTATCCGGTATTTTTAACGGCAGGAGAAACTGATGGGGAATCTTCAATTGAAGCAATTAATCCTTTTGGACCGGTTTCTGATAAGAAAAAGAACAATTCTCTTGCTGCCCTGGGTAAGGCCAGTGCTGAAAATGCAGTTCCGCTTTCAAAAAATGCTTACCCGGGAAAGACGGCTATCTTTATTGGAGAAGATCAAAGTAATGGTCCAAGCATGGGGCAGGTGAACTTATATTTGTCTAATACACCCGGAGATCTTAACGATGGCAAACTGTATATGCTTCGCAGGACAAACTTAAATGTTGTAGAAACAGATATGAATGTAAATTCGAGTTACGACGTGGAGTTTGTTGCCTATGATGATGTGAAAACAAGTACAGGTGCACAACTCGCTTCCCAAACGATCACCAAAAGTGCAATTCAGTTTGCACGTGTAGAAGATTTGGATTATGGAAAAGGTGATGCTGCGGCCAACCGTACGCTTTACTTCACTGCCACAGGTGTAAGTGGAGACCTTGTTAATCCAAAACCCGGACTGACGATGTGGGGCAGGGTTTATAAACTTGAACTAGATGCTTCCAGCCCGCTTAAAGGAAAATTAACCCCATTAATTGATGGTGCTGTTGATCCTGGAAATAGCATCATTAATCCGGATAACCTCTGTGTAACCAAGAATTACGTGTATATCCAGGAGGATGGGGATTCTTACTATAAGGCGGTGAAACATGATGGTCGTGTATGGCAATACAATATTGCGACTAAAGAGATTAAACCAATGATTGAAATGAACCATCGCAGGGATGACCCAACTTTCAATGCCAAATATAATGTTCCAAATGACCAACGTTTGAGTACCTGGGAATATGGTGCAATGTATGATATTTCTGATTTGATTGGAAAACCTAATACCATTGTATTGAACCTTCACCCACATACCTGGACCAGCGATAAATTCAAAAATGCTGATGGCAGCGGTATCACAACAAATAAGGAAGGTGGCCAGACGGTCATTCTCAGTGGTGTTCCAAGATAAGTAAAACTACTTCATAGCCGAGAACTCTTCCCCAATCAGGGAAGAGTTCTCGGCTTTTTATAAAAAATAATATGCCTTTAAGAAGATTCATATTCCCTGTTTTCGTTCTTTTTATTCTACTTTCTGTATACTGTACTGCACCATCCTCGAAGCAGGGAACTGCAGCTGTAAAAACGCTCCTTATCAGTCAAAGTGACTCGCTGAATCTTTCTCTGAACCAATTGGATGAAGCTGCCCGTAGGGATGACAGTACTTTATTAAGAAAGCGTTTTCTGGAAACCAGGAATGCCTTTAAAAAAGTAGAATGGTTTTGCGAATATTATATTCCTGGTTTATCCCGGGAAGTGAATGGTCCTCCCTTGCCAGAGATAGAAGTGGAAGAAAATAAACTGGCAGAACCTTCCGGTTTGCAGGTAATCGAAGAACTGATCTATCCGGCTCAGCCTTTGGAAAAAGAAAATTTAAAAAGAGAAATCACCTCTCTGCGGGCAAGCCTGGTCCGGCTTAAGTCGACAATTGATCAGACTGAACTCACAGAAGCACATGTATTTGATGCCTGTAAGCTGGAGATTTTCAGGATTAGCATTACCGGAATCACCGGATTTGATACGCCTTTATCTGGTTCCGGAATTGCCGAATCTGCGGTTTCATTAAAAGCAGTAGCAGCTGTGCTCCGGATGTTTGGAGAAAATAATGCATTGCAAAAGCAAATCGGTCAGGCGGTCGCCTATGTTCAGCAACATCCTGATTTTAATTCTTTTGATCGGGTAACATTCATTAGAAATTATGCGAATGGAATTTCAAAAGGAATTCTGAAATGGCAGAATGAGTTAAAGATCAAACCGCTTGAAACCGAACTGGCATTACATAACAATACGGCAACGCTCTTCGATGAGAATATGTTTAACATCAAACATTTTGTAAACAGTGTTGAAGCCATGCCAAGCCCCGAAAAACTGGCCATTGGAAAAGCTTTATTTAATGATCCTATTGTGTCTGGTTCTGTAAGAACCTGTAATAGCTGTCATAAGCCAGAACTTGCTTTTTCAGACGGATTGGTAAAAAGTCCTTCCCTGACACCAGGAAAGACGGTAAACAGAAATGCGCCTACATTGAAATATGCAGGATTGCAAAATGCTCAATTTTACGACATGCGTTTCAGCAGTCTGGAGAATCAGGCCATGGACGTCATTGCCAACAAAGACGAGATGCATGGTTCTATTGAAGAAGCGGCGAAACGCCTTCAAAAAGACGGACATTACAATGCACTGTTTAAAAAGGCTTTTCCGGCGATGGAAAAGGAGATTAAGCCACGTTTTGTTATGATTGCAATTGCAAGTTACATTCGTTCCCTGAGTCCATTTAATTCCAGATTAGATCAATACATGAGAGGGGATGATCAAAAGATGAACCGGGATGAATTGAAAGGCTTCAATTTATTTATGGGGAAAGCTAAATGTGCTACCTGTCATTTCATGCCTTTGTTTAACGGTACTGCCGGACCTGCTTTTTCCAATACTGAAGGAGAGGTTTTGGGTACCCTAAAAGACCCAAAAGCTAAAACACCTGTAATCGATGCTGATGAAGGCAGGTATAACTGGACAAAAATGGATGTCCTTAAATTTGCTTTTAAGACGCCTACGTTAAGAAATGTTGCTTTGACTGCTCCATATATGCATAATGGTGCATATCAGACCTTAGAAGAGGTAATGGATTTTTATAATAAAGGTGGTGCTGCGGGAATGGGAATTGTACTGGAAAACCAAACACTATCTGCTGATCCGTTAAATCTGAGTAAAAAAGAGATCCAGGATATTATTGCTTTTTTAAAGACGCTGAATGATCAGTGAAAAATAGAGGGCTAAAGGTATGGCCCTCTGTTTTTTATGCCATTACTCCCATTTAAAAACCTTTACCGCAACCGCATAAATTCCAATACCCCAGATCACCATGATCAGGATCTGATGTTTCACATCCCATAATCCAGCGCCTTCGAAGGCGACCTTTCTCATGGCATCATTCAAATAAGTCAAGGGTAATGCCCTGCTGATTGGCTGAAGCCAGCTCGGGAAAGCATCTATAGAGAAAAACGTGCCCGACAGCAAAAACTGGGGCAGGGTAATGATATTGGAAATGGGAGGGATGGTGCTTTCGCTTTTCGCGATTCCGGAAACTACAAAACCGAAACCCATAAAAACGATCAGTCCGATGATGGACAGCAGCAGCATGTTTAATACCGTGACTGCGCCATTGATCAATGTAAAATGGAAAAAGAAATGACCAAGCAGGATAATGAATACTGCACCCAGTAAGGCAAAACCTATCCTTGCTATTCCTTCTCCAAAGACAATACTTGATTTTCTTACCGGAGTGGCAAAGAAACGTTTGATCACCAGGGTCTGACGTAAACTGAAAAAGACGAAAGCAGTTCCAAAAACACCCGTACTTAACAGCGAGAAACCCAATTGTCCCGGCAAGATGAAATCTATTGTGCGGTAAATTCTTCCCTGCACCGTGCTTTCATTTAGCTGCGCTACCGTAGGCATCACATCTTTTGTATTCAAGGTATACATCAGGTTATGAACCACAGATTTCAGGATATTACCTTTATCTATAGAGGCCGAGGTATATTTAATATCAGCCAGGTAGGCCGGTTTTCCGGAAGGATTCTTTTGCACGTCAATTAAGGCATCAATATGACCTTTCTCCAGTCCGGTTTTGATGTCTGCAGCATCTTTATCTTTAATGATGTGGACGACTGAAATTTCCTCCAATGCTTTGATGATTGGGTTTTGAAGGTCAGATCCCGGAGCAATGGCCAGGTCTACTTTTACACCCCCGCCTCCCAGAAATCCGAAGACCAGGATGAACACCAAAGGAAAGGCAAGGGTAAAAACCACTGCCGAAGGGCTACGCATAATCGAACGGAAACTTGCTTTCGCAAGGGCCAGGGTAGCTTTAGTATTATTGTAAGGTTTACTCATGTATATTTTTAATTGTCTTCTCTCCACTCTTTTCCGGTCAGGTTGATGAAAACATCTTCCAGATTGGCTTTTTTAACTTCTTTCTTACGTTCGAAACCGCTGTTGATCAGCTGGTCGATTAAATTGTCCGGAGTATCCAGTGCGATGATCTCTCCACGTTCCACAAAAGCAACACGGTCACATAACTGCTCTGCTTCATCCATATAGTGGGTAGTCAGTACTACTGTTGTCCCGTTATTTCTGATGTCAATGATTAGGTCCCATAGGTTCCGCCGTGCCTGCGGATCAAGTCCGGTAGTCGGTTCATCCAGGAAAATGATCTTCGGAGAATTGATAAGGGTGGTGGCGATGGAGAAACGCTGTTTTTGCCCGCCGGAAAGGGCCTTGTATTTCGCTTTAGCCTTATCCTGAAGGTTTACTTTTTCCAGCATTTCCATTGGCTTGATGTCTACACCATATAGGCCGGAGAACAATTCCATGAGCTCTACCAGGTTGAGGTTTGGGTAATAGCCTGCTGCCTGAAGCTGTACGCCAATGATTCTTTTGATTTTGCTGGCATCTTTATCTACGGAATGTCCATCTACGATAATCTCTCCGGAGGTTTTCTCGCGAAGGGTTTCTATGATTTCTAAAGTGGTGGTTTTTCCTGCTCCGTTTGGGCCAAGGAGGCCGAAGATTTCGTTTTGATATACATCAAAGCTGATGCCTTGTACTGCGGTAAAGTCGTCGTATTTTTTAACGAGGTTCTTTACACTGATAATGGCATTGGGTTTGTCCATGGTATAAATGTAAGAAGGTTTAGAAGAATAGAAAACCTAATCCTTGCTAAACCTTCGAATATGTCGGTAAAATGATGTTTTAATCCGGTTAATCCCTAATTACCAGGCGAGTTCGCCTTTGATCATCTCAATGAAATCATCAAACAGGTAACGTGAATCATGCGGGCCTGGAGAAGACTCCGGGTGATATTGTACAGAGAATGCCTTTTTACCTTTTACCCTGATGCCTTCAATACTCTGGTCATTCAGGTTGATGTGGGTAATCTCAACTTTGTCAGAACTTCTCACTTCTTCCGGAATAACACCGAAACCATGGTTCTGAGAAGTTACTTCACAGTGGTCTTTGATGATGTTTTTTACCGGGTGGTTTAAACCTCTGTGTCCGTTAAACATTTTCATCGTTCCGATTCCGTTCGCTTCTGCCAGTAACTGGTGACCTAAGCAAATTCCGAACAATGGTTTATCCGCAGCTAAGATCTGTTTTACCGTCTCAATTGCATATGGCATTGCCGATGGATCACCGGGGCCATTAGAAATAAAGTAACCGTCGGCACCCCATTTGTCCATTTCTTCAAAGCTTGTTTTAGCCGGGAATACCTGTACATAGATGTCTCTGTCGTCGAAGTTGCGAAGAATGTTCTTTTTAATTCCAAGGTCTAAAGCTGCAATTTTATAAGTTGCATCCGGAGAACCGTAGAAATAAGCCGATTTTGTAGATACCTGAGAAGACAATTCCAGTCCGTCCATAGATGGAACTTCTGCTAACTTGGCTTTCAGCTCTTCAAGATTGGTGATTTCGGAAGAGATAATGGCATTCATTGCACCTTTATGTCTGATATGACGCACCAAAGAGCGGGTGTCGATATCAGAAATTCCTACAATGTTTTCATTTTGAAAATAGTCCTGAATAGATTCAGAAGCTTCTTTACGGCTAAATCCGATGTTGTAGTTCTTACAAACCAGACCTGCAATTTTGATGCTGTCAGATTCTATTTCTTCTCTATGGATTCCATAATTCCCAATATGTGCATTGGTGGTGACCATGATCTGTCCGAAGTAAGAAGGATCAGTGAAAATTTCCTGATATCCTGTCATTCCGGTATTGAAACAGATCTCTCCGGTAGTTGTGCCGATTTTTCCCGCAGCTTTTCCGTAGTAAACGGTGCCATCAGCCAATAACAAGATTGCAGGTAACTTGGTGTAGTTAGTCATTGTGTGTATAAAAATGAGAAATTATGGTGAAAAAAGAGAAAAATGATGGTTTATGTGTGATTTTGATATCACTTCTGTAGTTAACAAATGTGCTGTTAAGTAACCCCTTCATTTCGGGATACAAAGATACGTTTTTGATGATTTAAATCAAGACTTTTTTTAATATTCTGTAGGAGACAAAGGAATCCATTCCCGAATAGGCGGGAGAGGGATCTCCTGATTCTGTCAGAAAATGAATAAATTCGCTTTATTCCGGATGTAAAAACTAATTTTGCCCAAACTAAAATATAAAAACATGTCTGTAAATAAAGAAGTAAAACGGATAACTACCCATATTTTGCAAGCAATGAAGCAACGTGGTGAAAAGATCGCGATGCTAACTGCTTATGACTATTCTATGGCCACCATCCTTGATGATGCCGGCTTAGATGTATTATTGGTTGGAGACTCCGCTTCCAATGTTATGGCGGGACATGAAACTACCTTGCCGATCACGCTGGATCAAATGATCTATCATGCGCAATCTGTGGTAAGGGGAGCTTCCCGTGCTTTAGTCGTAGTTGATCTTCCTTTCGGATCTTATCAGGGAAACTCTAAAGAAGCATTGAGCTCTGCAATCCGAATCATGAAAGAATCGGGTGCACATGCCGTGAAATTGGAAGGCGGAACGGAAATCGTGGAATCTGTACAAAGGATCATCACCGCCGGAATCCCTGTGATGGGACACCTGGGCCTGACTCCTCAGTCTATTTATAAATTCGGAACCTATACCGTAAGGGCAAAAGACGAAGCAGAAGCTGATAAACTAAAAACTGATGCAAAAGCATTGCAGGAAGCAGGATGTTTTGCAGTAGTATTGGAAAAGATTCCGGCAAAACTGGGTAAAGAAGTTTCCGAATTCCTTGATATTCCTACTATAGGAATTGGCGCTGGTCCTGATTGCGACGGACAAGTCCTGGTTGTAAATGACATGATTGGTTTAACAAAAGGATTCAAACCACGCTTTTTGCGTCAGTATATAGACCTGTATGATGGCATTCTAAATGCAGCACAGTCTTATATTAAAGATGTGAAGTCAAATGATTTCCCTAACGAAAAAGAGCAATATTAACCGGAGCTCCAGCTACAAAGATGCCAATAACAGCAAAAGATATACTTTATGAAGACAATCACCTGATCGCGGTATGTAAGCGGGCAGGTGATATTGTCCAGGTAGATGAAACAGGGGATGAACCTCTGGACGAAATGGTTAAAAAATACCTGGCCAAAACCTATAATAAACCAAACAGTGCTTTCCTGGGCGTAGTTCACCGCCTGGACAGACCGGTAAGCGGCGTGATTTTATTTGCCAAAACGAGTAAAGCACTGGAAAGGATGAATGCCGTTTTCAAAAACAGGGAAGTCAAGAAAACCTATTGGGCGGTGGTGAGAAATAAGCCTGCGAAAGCTTCCGGTACCCTCGTACATTGGCTGGTAAAAAACCCGCAGAAAAATGTGGTTACTCCGCACAATGTGGAAGTGGAGGGAAGTCAGCGTTCAGAATTGAGTTACCGCTTAATCGGAGAGCTAAATGGCTATTACCTGATTGAAGTAGACCCGCTCACGGGAAGGTCACACCAGATCCGGGTACAGCTTTCTACTTTAGGTTGTCCGATCGTAGGAGATAATAAATATGGTTATCCGAGGGGAAGCAGAAAGGGAAGCATTTGTTTACATGCCCGCAGACTGCAATTTATCCACCCGGTAAAGAAAGAACCTGTAAATATTTTCGCCAAACTTCCGGTAGACGGATTTTGGGAAAAGTTCGAGAACATGTAAAAACCGTAATTCAGGATAAATACTTTTTGAAGAGTATCCATCCTGAATGGGATTACGATCTAAAAGCGTTTATAATTTAATTGGTTGATTAGGTTTGTTGATTAGTACAATGCGGCAACAGCTGCTTTGTCTTTTGCAGACAATACTGTAGCACCAGATCCACATTGACCGCCATTCATTAATGAAGCAGCATCAGTTCCCGGTACTCCCGGTACATTGATGGCCGAGCTTTCACCAATCGCTGCCCAGTTGGTATGTCTGAAAGAGATGTTATGGCCTAATTCATGACAAATGGTTCTTGCACGCTGAGCAAAACTATTTGGAGCAATATAAGCTTTGTTAATTCTGATCAGGTTACCTGCAAGTCCTCCTGAAGGAAAAGTACCTGAACCACAAACACCGTTTCCAAGATTCACATCTGTAATACGGATATCATAAGGGGCAGAGGTCACTATTCTAAATCTTAACGCTGAACCGGCTACGCCGTTCCATTGAGCAACAGCAGAAGCAATTTCTGCATTCATACTGGTCATAGTTGCATCTGCAAATACTCTGATTGCAGCTGCATTGGCAGGGCTTACTAAAGTACCGGTATAATACTGCTCCAGTTTTGGACTACCGTCCGTAGTTGGAACTTCCATGTCTTTAGGGAAACTGATGTCTCCTTCTACCATGTATTCCGTTCCAAGGTCAACTATACTGCTGGAAGGAAATCCCAGACTGGTAATGTAGTTGAAAACTTTGTCTTTTTTAGCTGCTGGTTCCTGAGCAGCGGGTGCATCTTTGGTTTTAGAGCACGATGAGATCGCCAGTGCAACTAATGCAATGCAAGCGATGTTTTTTAGATTTTTGATCATAATAGGGATGAGGTTAGTTAGATCGTAATAATCTAATATAAGAATATCCCTTTAATAAAAAATGTTGTTAAAAAAATATTTTATTGAATAATACTGAAAATGTATATGTTAATGTTACACTAAGCTGACTGTGTTTTCTCTGTATGAAAAGTGCCATCCCACTCCATTTCCCTCCATATTTTTATTTAAACTGAGATTTTGTTTTTTTTAGGAAGGACAACCAGCAGAAAAATGTCCCTGTATTGTACTTTGAAATTTTTTATTTTTTAATTCGACAATCTGGTTGATTATTAGGGATATATGGCTGAATTAATCTTGTTTGTGATTGTTTATTTTTAGTTAATTAACCTATTGTAAACCAAATTATTAAACGATTATGAAATTAATGCCCTTATGGAGCGCAGCACTGCTCTTGTCTTTTTTTCAATTGTCCTGTAAAAAGAGTGAAAACCCGCTAAGCCCCCGGGAGCAGGTCGCTGCAAAGGCACAGATGTCTGGCCAGGAAGTTGGAATAAGTTCTTTGACTACCGGATGGACACTCACACCTTATACTTATAACATCCAGACCCCTCACGACCTCCCGCAGTCAGACCGTTATACCTATTCGGCTGGGCAGCATACGTTCTGGATCTATCCTGACGACAGCCCGCATACCCCATCCAGCAATACCGGGCCAAGGTCTGAGTTCAGGATGAAAAATGACTACCTGCTGGGAAAACACCAGTTTGAAGGAGATGTGTACATTGTTCCGGGTTCAACAGGAACGGATGTCATGCAGGTTTTTGGCGGGGTAACCAATTCGACCTCTTTTATGATGAAAGTGTTCTCTGCGAATAACGGCACCTTGAAGCGCTATGGCAGTCAGACGCTGATGACCAATGTATACAGCCGATGGATCCATGTAAACGTACAGCATGATGCCGACAATGGTAAAATCTATGTGTATCTCGATAATGCACATGTCGGTACCTTTGACGACCGCGGACAAGCTACCCATTACTTTAAATGTGGAACCTATAACATCGAAGGCAACCGCTCGGAAACCCGTTGGAAAAACATCAAATACTGGAAGAACGGCCCGATCGGGGTTCTTTAAAAAAGAAAGGGCTTTCCGATGAGGGGAACCCTTTCTTTTTATTTACAATCTACCGGATTAAAGGTAAAGTGGTCGTCGAACTTCAGCTTGGCACGGCTTACAAAGGTAAATTTGCCGCTTTGTTCTTTCATTTCCCCATAGCCCTCATAGAGCTTTCCGTCCTTTTTCAGAAAGACCACCTGTCTTACCGACCTCAACCCTTCAGAATCAAAGGTATAGTCTGCGATGATGGTATCTCCCTTTATTTCCCCTGCAATTGTTCCATTGTTCAGGTCCTTCTGGAAGATGTTATAACGGAGCGTCCCGGTCAGTTCTTCTCCTTTGATCTGGAGCTTTATAGAAGCTGTATCCTTCTTGTTGGCATATAAATAACAGTTGCTACTGTTTTCAGGAACCGGATTGGTTGGACTGAAAGTCGTATCCAGTGCAATCATTCCGGTAGTATCTTTGGCCTTCTTTTCCGTTTCGTTACTGGTACAGGAGGCCAGCATTGTGGCCATTCCTGCAAATAAGAAAAAAGCTTTTTTCATCATTAATGGAGTTTATTCCTGAAAATGCTGCAATAGCCTTGCCAAAAAAGCAAAAAAAAGCCCTGCGATGTGCAGGGCTCTGAGATTAGTTGGATCGCGTGTTACTTTTCCAGGAATAAGTTCCGGCAGAACCTGCAGGAAGACTGGTTGTAACGACCATTCCATTGTATTTGATATGGAAGGTCTGAGGACTTGCACTGGTGTTCATCGCAATCAATACGATTTTTCCTTCAGGGGTTTTAAATGCAACATTCTGAATGTTGTCCTGTTGGTTGGAAGAAACGCGGACTGAACCAGGGCTCACAAATTTTGAAGCATGACCGATCACATAATAGGCCACATTTCTGCTGACATCTTTGCCGATCGTGATCGCGCCCAGACAGCTGGTGCACCCACCATCAGGGGTAAAGGGACGGTACTGTGGATCTGCAGCTAAATTCCATTCCAGAACGGTTTTACTCCAGTTGCGGGTTGCCCCAACCACTAAAGTGGATACATGCCATTTCAGGTCTTCAGCGAAATTTCCGGGACCACCTACCCATTGCTCTGTGAAGTACAGATTCTTGTCAGGATGTGCTTCCTGCACTTTTGATAAGGCAGAAATGTTTCCTCCATAAAGGTGAAAAGCAGAACCATCAATGTATTTATTTGCTGCCGGATCATTCAGTACTGTGATCGGATAATCAGGGCGATCTGCATTGTGGTCATAAATAATGATTTTGGTTTTGATCCCTGCCGATTCAAATACAGGACCAAGGGCATTTTTGATGAAATTGGTTTGATCTTCAGGAGTCATATACATGCTCGGATTGTTTCCCGGATGCAATGGCTCATTTTGAATAGTTATTGCGTCTATGACGATCCCTTGTGCCTTCATCGCCTCGATATATTTGACGAAGTATCTGGCATAAGCCTGATAATATTCCGGCTTTAAGCTTCCGCCACGATAAGCCTGATTGTCTTTCATCCAGGTAGGCGCCGTCCATGGAGAGCCCATGATCTTAATTTTTGGATTGATGGCGATGATCTGTTTCAAAACAGGAACGAGGTCAGTCATTTCCTTAGCGATAGAAAACTGCTTCAAATCAGGGTCGCTTTGTCCTGCAGGCATTTCATTATAGGTGAAGGTCTCTGCACTAAGATCGGAAGCACCAATGCTCAGCCTGAGGTAGCTGATGCCAATTCCATTACCTGCAGTAGAGAACAGCTCTTTTAGTAAAGCCGCTTTTTCAGCTTTGGGAAGCCCGTTGATCAGGCTGGCACTGCCACCGGTTAAGGTATAGCCAAAACCATCAATCGTTTGAAAAGTTTTGGTATCATCCACTACGACTGTCGTTCCGGTTTTCATAGCGGTATTAAAGAACATCGGTACATTTTGTCGCTGTAGCAGGGCTGATTTATCACCGTTCGTTAACCAGAATTCCACTTGTGTGTTTACTGGTTTTTCGGATTTACTGTTGTCGCCGCCATTTTCAGCACCTTTTTTTGTGGCACATGAACTTAGGGCAAGGGCAATCAGTACGCTTATATTGAGTAATTTCATAAGGATTTATGCTGCTGAATTAAGGGATATAATTAAAGTTTACTTTCTGGTCTGCGATCTGAAGGGTAAATTCTCCTGCTTCGGTAACGAGTTTATTCTCGGTGTTGATAAAGCCAATGTCTGCTGCATCGATTTTAAAAGTTACCGTTTTCGTCTCACCCGCTTTCAGTTCGATCTTCTCAAATCCTCTTAAACGTTTCACATCAGGAGTAATTAAAGTAGCCACTAAATCTGAAGTAAACAGGAGGACAGTCTCTTTTCCATCCACTTTACCTGTATTGCTCACATTTACAGTGATCGTCAGGCTTTCTCCTTTTTTAAGGGTATTGCTGCTCAGTTTCAACTGGTCATATTTGAAGGTCGTGTAACTTAAACCATGACCGAAAATATATTGAGGGTTATAATCCGAATCGTAGTTGTAAACACCTTCTGTAGTTCCTTTAGATTCTGATGGCTTATGGTAGTACGTGAACAAGGCGTTAGGGAATTGCGGATAAGTATAGGGAAGTTTTCCGGAAGGGTTAACCTCACCATATAAAACAGCTGTAAGGGCATCACCACCAAAGTTTCCCGGAAGGTAAGTCTGTACAATTGCATTCATTTTTTTCTCAAATTTGCTGATCACACGTGGTCTTCCTTCATTCAGAACGAGGATCACCTTCTTACCTGTGGCAGCCAGTTTCTGAGCGAGTTCTGTTTGCAGGTCGGACAGGTAAAGATCGTTCATGTTTCCCGGCGATTCTGTATAGGAGTTCTCTCCAAGACACAATACAATCACATCTGCATTTTTGGCTGCAGCAATGGTTTCGTCCATTTTGTCTGCATATTCGTCGTAATATTTGCCATCCATTTTATAGCTTACACCAGGCAGGTAGTTCACATTTTCTTTTCCTGCTTTAAGTTGCAATGCTTCCAGAATGGTATTGTATCTCGCGGCAAATTCTTCCACTTTTTCTCCCTGCCATGAATAGGTCCATGCTCCGTTTAAGGTTCTCATAGAATTGGCATTAGGACCGGTAACCAGGATTTTTGTTCCTTTGGCCAATGGAAGGAGCTGATCAGTGTTTTTCAACAAAGTGATCGATTCTGCTGCGGTTTGATAAGCAGCCTGCTCAAATTCCTTACTTCCGAATTTTGGATAGTCTTTAGGATTGGTGGTTGGTTTTTCAAAAAGGTTCAGTTCGTATTTTACCCACAGGATTCTTCTCACTGCATCATCAATACGCGATTCTTTTACTTTTCCTTCTTTCACCAATGCAATCAGGTTATCGCAGAAAGTCTCGTAATTGTAGGCAATCATAGACATGTCGATCCCGGCATTGATGGCAATCATGATCGCTTCTTTATCGTCTTTGGCAATGCGGTCTCTTTTGTAAAGGTTTTCGATATCTCCCCAATCTGTTACCACCAGGCCTTTGAAGTTCAGTTCTTCTTTCAACAGTTCTGTAAGGATATGATAGTTCGCATGAACGGGAACACCGTTGATGATTCCTGAATTGATCATAATGGTTTTTGCACCAGCATCAATTGCCGCTTTAAAAGGAGGCAGGTGGTACTCTCTCAGTGCCTGGTCTGAGATAAATGCAGGGGTTCTGTCTTTACCTGAAACAGATACCTGATAACCCAGGAAGTGTTTGATCGAAGAAGCTACTTTTTCCGGATGTGCTACTCTTCCGTCTTCTCCTTCATAACCTTTTACTGCGGCAACACCCAGTTCTTTGATCAGGTAGGGATCTTCACCAAAGCTTTCCCATTGACGCGGGAAGCGCGGGTCTGCACCAAGATCAAGCAAAGGGGCAAAGTTCCATGGAATAGAACTTGCACGGGTCTCATAAGCAGTAATCGAAGCACCATTTTTAACCAGTGAACGGTTAAAAGTTGCGGCTTGTCCGATTTGCTGCGGGAACATCGTTGCACCAACGGTATAAGTGGCACCATGAATTTCATCCACACCATAAATCACAGGGATCTTGTTCGGCGTTTGTTTCATCGCCACGTTCTGGATCTTACTGATGATGTTATACCAGACCTGTGGTGTTCTCGCCCTGTTATTTGAGGTATTCAGGACCGAGCCTACATGGTATTTTACCAGGACTCTTTGTAATTCTTTTTCATCTAAACCAAACGGCTCATCGCTTTCAAAACGCCCTTTTCCTTTACCAATTACATCCAGGGTGATTTGAGCCATTTGTCCGACTTTCTCTTCGAGGCTCATCTTTTTCAGCAGGCTTTCCACTTTCGCCTGGTTATTCGTTTGGGCAATGGCTGTACCTAAGCAGCCGGATAGGAGCAATAAAGAAAGGGTTCTTTTTAATTTCATGTTGTGTGTTTAAAAAAGAGGAGCGCCGGAATTGAAGCGCTCCCCCCGGAATTTTATTTATTGATATTCGGATTTCTGTCGATTTCTTTCTGCGGAACCGGCAGTTGAAGATTTGCATTGGTAATGTTGTAGTTGAGTGATCCCCCCGAGCCATCTTTTTGTGCGTTCATCACCGCTACAGCTCTGTTGGTACGGATGAGGTCGAACCACCTGTGGCCTTCAAATGCCAGCTCCAGGCGACGTTCTTTTTCAATAGCCAAACGCATGTCAGCCTGATTTGCAGCAGGAGTTCCCAAAAGGTTAACGCGGCCTCTGATCTGATCTACCAGTACTTTGGATTGCGCCCATCCTCCGGCACTGATCTCGTTTAGCGCTTCGGCTTTCAGCAGGATAATATCTGCCAGACGGATGATATAACTATCTGTTTTATCATCCAGTCTGTATTTGTTGATAAACGGATAATTGTTTTTTGACCAGTAAATATCTGCCCAGCCTTCTGTTGCGACATTCTTAAAGGTAATGCTGGAGTTTTTACGAACCACATCGCCTTCGTCGTCAAATGCCTTTACCAGGTCATTTGTTGGGGTACAGAACCTTTTCCATCCGGAACCGATCAGCAAGCCCGGCATCCAGTTTCCACGTCCCAGAGGACCTCCCCATCCGTCGTACTGCATTTCCCAGATGGCTTCTGAATTGTTTTTATTGGTACCGGAAAACAGGCCGTCATAACTGCCAAACAGGCTGTAACCTCCGTTAATGGTCGCATCAGTATATTGGCTTACTTTGTTCCAGTCAGGATTTGGTTTAGTTGCGTATACTTTAGCAAGCAAGGCATTGGCAACACCCTTGGTGATGATCCCTTTGTGAGGGGCAGTGGTCCTCGTATTGGCCAGGGCGAATTCAAGGTCTTTAATGATCTGGGCATATACCTGATCTACACTTGATTTCGGTGCCTGCATCTCCGCCAGGTTAGTGGCCGATTTCAGTACCAATGGTACCGGGCCCCAGAGGCGGACAAGATTGAAGTAATAATAAGCCCTCAGGCCAGCAGCCTCTCCCAGAATCTGATTGCGCCTGTCGCCTTTATCCAGCTCAGGATCCTTGATGTTCGGTACATTTTCCAGTACTTCGTTCGCATCTTTAATGTTGCTGTAGAAACCTTTCCAGTCTCTTTCTACCACTTCATTGGTAGAAATGGCTTTAAAAAGATCAAGGTCATTGATGTTCGCATTGTCTCCTCCTGCGTAAGCATTGTCTGCACTCACGTCTCCGTTAATCATATAATCCCAGATATTGGCATCATTGTACATGCTCCCGTAGGCACCTGCAAGCAATTTTTCTGCGCCTGCCAGGTCCACAAAAGCCACATCTCCGGTGACCTGGTTGAAAGGTTTTTTATCAAGGAAATCTTTTTTACAGGCAGACTGAACACTAATGGTAATGGCCGCTGCTGTGAGGATAGAATATAATTTAATTTTCATGATGTTCTAATATTTAAAATCCAACATTTACACCAAACAGAAAGCTCCTGCTTTGTGGATAGGTTCCATAATCTACGCCCATCTGCGGACCATTTGAACTGTATTGGTTCACCTCAGGATCCAGTCCCTTGTATTTGGTGAAGGTGAGGATGTTGTAGCCTGTTGCAAATAGCGTTAATTTGCTCATCTTCAGTTTTCCCAGCGATGCTGCTCCGAAATTGTAAGACAAGGTGGCTGTTTTCAGTCGCAGGTAAGAAGCATTTTCTACAAATCTGCTGGAGGTTAGTGAGTTGTTGACATCATCTTTTACAGCTTTAGGGATATTCGTATTGGTATTTGAAGGTGTCCATCTGTTCAATACTTTATCAGATTGGTTTTTGGCGTCAATCATTCCTTCCAGGTCAATTCCTGAAGCATTGAACAACTGATTGCCCTGTACCCCCTGGAAGAAGATGTTTAATCCAAAATTTCCATAAGTCAGGTTGTTGGTGATACCATAAGTGAAATCCGGTTGTGCGGAACCAATAAAGGTTCTGTCGTTCGCATCAATTTTGTGATCCCCGTTTAGGTCCGCATAGGTGGCCATTCCGGTTTCAGGATTAACTCCTGTAAACTGATATCCATAAAAGCTTCCCAATGGCATCCCTTTTACTACACGCACTGCGGATGTACGTCTGGCAATTGGTGCGAAATCAAGAGATGGGGTTGTTTCCCCAAGACTGGTAACTTTGTTCTTATTGAATGAGATGTTCAAATCCGTAGACCAGGTAAATTTCTTCCTGTCAAAGTTTTTGGTGGATAGGGTAAATTCCAATCCTTTATTCTCCATGGAGCCAATGTTAAAGGCCTGTTCTACAAAGCCTGAAGAAAGTGGAAGTTGCACATTGATCAGCAGGTCGTCTGTTTTCTTTAAGTAAGCATCTGCGGTAAAGGTTACCCTGTTATTGAACATCGTTAAATCCAGACCAATATTTGTCTGAGTTGTTGTTTCCCAGGCAAGGTCTTTGTTCTCCGGGTTTTTCAGGGTATAGGTGTTTTGGGCATTGATCTCATACAATTTCATATAAGAATAATCGCCGATTCCTTCGTCGTTACCCACTTTACCCCAGCTTCCCCTGATTTTTAAGTCGTTAATGGTTTTGCTGTCTTTCAGGAAATTCTCTCCGGAAATTCTCCAGCCAGCAGAAGCCGATGGGAAGTAACCAAACTGATTGTTTTTGCTAAAACGTGAGGAACCATCTGCTCTGAAATTCGTGCTGAATAGATATTTGCTGTCGTAAGCATAAGTAATCCTCGCCAGATAAGATTGTTTGGCCCATTGTGCCCTCTTTGGAATCGTTGGCGATACCGAAGGCTTTTGTGGTATGGTACCTGTCAGGTCAAAGAACCTGGTCTCCTGGTAGTCATTGTATTTATAATCGGATTCCTGAATGGTGTAACCTGCGGTTGCGCCGAAAGCATTTTTTCCAAAATCTTTTTTATAGTTCAGGATATTCTCATTTAGCCATACATTATCACGGGTATGGTTGTTTCTGTAGATTCCGCGTTCCTGACGTCCATAAGTAGTTTTGAAGGCATCGAGGGAATAATCATAGAAATTCTTGTTTAAATTGGTACTGATGGTAGATTTAAAAGAGAGGTCTTTTGTAAAGTTCAGCTCTCCGCTAAACGCACCGATAAACCTGAAATTGCGGGTTTTGTTTTTTGCACCAAAAGCCAGGGCTATAGGATTGTCCCATCCTCCTGCATTTGGCAATGTGGTATAGGTGCCATCAGGATTGTAAACTCCTATGGTGGAAGGCGTATTCAGGGCGGATAAGATCACACCTCCATTGGCAACGCCATTGTTGTCAGATACATCAATCGAATTTCTGGAAGTCAATGCTGCATTAGCGCTGAATTTCAACCATGAGGTTGCCTTTTGAGATCCGTTGAAATTGAGGGTATACCGGTCCAGTTTAGCCGGAGCAACGACACCTTTATCCTGCTGATAACCCGAAGACAGGTAATACTGACCTCCCTTACCGCCACCGGAAATCGCTACCTGATACTGGTTTTGTGTTCCCGTGCCAAAGGTTTCTTTTTGCCAGTCGGTATTGCTGTCTCCGCCAAAGGTGGTATAACCCAGTTCTTTCTGCAGCGTAATGTATTGCTCATTGTTCAATACTTTTTGCTTGCGCCAGAAGTTCGAAAATCCGGTAAAAGCATTAAAGTCTACTTTCACTTTTCCTGAAGTTCCTTTCTTGGTTGTGATCAATACCACACCGTTTGCACCGCTTGATCCATAAATGGCGGCTGCGGAAGCATCTTTCAGAATGGTTAGCGACTCAATGTCATTGGGGTTCAGGAAACCTGCTGTTCTGGAGGTAATCCCGTCAATTACGTATAAAGGACTGTTAGAAGCAGTAATAGAGGTATTCCCACGAATGCTAATGGTAATGTCTGAACCTGGTTTACCGGATTGTGAGCTGACCTGTACACCTGCTGCTTTACCTTGAACAGCCTGTAACGGGCTCGTGATCGGTTGATTCTTAAGGTCTTTTGAAGTAATGGTGGTGACTGCTGTAGTCAGGTCTTTCTTGGTTTGTGTTCCGTAGCCGACCACAATGACTTCATTGAGTTGGTTATTGTCTTCACTGAGATTGATGTTTAACTGGGTTCTGTTCCCTACAGCTTCTTCAACCGTTTTATAACCGATAAAAGAAAAGGTTAAGGTCGCATTTGCAGCTGCACTTAAGGAGTAGGTTCCGTCGGCGTTGGTGATCGCTCCTTTACTGGTTCCCTTTACTTTAACAGAAACCCCCGGAAGTGGCAAACCCTGATGGTCTTTTACCGCTCCTTTGATGTTGAGTTCCTGCGCCATACTGATGGAGATGCCACAGAGCAGACAGAGGATGAAAAGAGTAAACTTTTTTCTCATAATTTTTGCTTTAGTTTAATTGAATTTGATGTGATAAAGTTAAGGTTCCTTTAGTGTTAAATCCTAGTAAATGAGTTGATTTATTTTATGTAAATAACTGATAATTAGGTTGTTGTGTTGGTTTTGATACGCTTTGGTACCCTAGCCTGAGATGAGCCTAAGTGCTGATATACAGTGGATAGAGTTATAAGTAAGCCGGGAACAGATGCCGGGCATGATACGCTTAAGTACCCCTGTCTTTTTCTTGTCAAAAAAAATGCGCAGAGGTTAGAAAATACAATAAAATTGGGTGTTTGAACGGTTTTCAGGTCTTTTTAGTCGAGCACCAGGAGACTCCAGCCGTTTTTATTTGCTTTTTTAAGCTGGGTTTTTCGCTCTTCCATCACCTGTTTTATTCTGGAACCATAGGTCCAGCAAGTGCTTTGCCGGATGCCTAAAATCTCGGATAATTTATGGGAGGAAATCTTACCCTTCGAAGAGAAAATCAGGAAGACCATGTAAAAGGCTTTCACGATCGGAATCCGGGTATTGTGGAAAATGGTATAGGTCGTCACCGACTCTTCATAACTGCATTTGCTGCAGCGTCGGCTATAGGCAATATGTCCGCTGTAATAATGGTCGTTCTTACACTTTCTGCAGGTGTACCCATCTTTCCATTTGAGCTCGGAAAGGAATAAATTACAGCTTTCTTTGTCAGGATAGATCTTGCTGAATTCTTCGAAATCCACATCTGCCGACATGACCCGGTCGCGGGTCACTTTCTCCACATTGGTCTGCAGTTCCTGGTTGTCCTGTTCCAGTAAGGTATTCATTCTGGAAATCTCTTCCGCCTGCTGCTTCAACAGGTCATTTGCCTCCTGCAGTTCCCCGTTCTTGGCTTCAATGATCAATGATTTATGAAAAACCTCTCTGGTTCGCTCCTGAACCTGACTTTCGAGCTCTTCATTCAGGCTGTCTTTTAACTTCGCATTCAGGGCCATCTGACGGATCATCTGCCGCTGTACCTTATCTTTCTTCTTTTTAAGAATGCTGACCTTATCGCCGATCGCAAAAGAAAGAAAGACCATTTCCAGGACAAAACAAAAGCTGAGGCTATAATAGCTGATGACACCGAAATTTAAGGCATCAAAGCCCAGCATGATTAAAAACTTAAGAAGAAATCCCGCGAAAAGGAAGCTATACCCCAAAACAAAGAAACGCGCAGGAAGATATCCTTGTTTGTAAATGTAGATTCCGGTAAAAAAGGCAACGGACAGGGGAACGGCATCAATAAACTTATAGTTGAACAGATTCTGGTTGAAGGCCAGGCAATATAAAAACCAAATCGTCCGGATGCCGATAACAAGCAGGATCAGCTGATTGAGTTTCGGTGCCTTGGATTTGACAAACAACAGTTCCCGGGTAAAGAGCAAAGCAAAAATGCTGACGGCATAAAGGGAGAAAGCATAAGCCGTCTGGTTCCAGACCGGATGGTTAGGCCAGAGGTACTGGTAGGCAATCCCGTCTGTACTCATCTCAAAAAAGCCCACGCTCAGGTTGTAAAGCACATAATACAGGTATTGCTTTTGGCGCATGGCGATAAACATAATCAGGTTGTAAAAACTGAACACCAGGATCATTCCATAGAAAATGCCGAAATAGAAGTATTCATCTACCGCATAAGAGATAAACCAGTCCACAGAACGAAGTACAATGATGGCATCACCAATCTGTGAAGACTGAATCTTGAAATAGTAAGTCTGCACCTCATCACTATTGTTGGAGAGATAAAACTCAAAATTCTTATGCTGCAGCCTGCGCTTCTCAAAATTAAAGCGGTCGCCAAACTCCCTGATCTTGTAACTTCCATCTTGCTGTGGAATATAGGCGGTTACATGGTCCAGGGTCTGGTCAAAAAACTCCAGGAGAAAATATTTCTCCGCTTTGCTGTTGTGTTTTATTTTAATCCTGAACCAATAAGGGGAATTCAGCTGAATGGTCTGTGGGGTACTCCGCTTACTGGCAGTAAATCTTTTATCGTATGCTTTACTGTGAATCTGTTCAAAACTGAGCGTATTCCCCGGATCGTGAAGCATTTCAATCTGCTTAAAGGAAAAAATATGCTGGTCAATCTGATCGCTTATGGTAACCACTTCCTGCGCTCCTGAATGTTTGCCCGGCAAGAGAAAAAGCATCAGGAAAACAACTTTGCAGCGGAATAAGAATTTTGAAGACATGCGGTTACGGAGAAACTAAAGGTAATAGATGCCGCCAAAGATCGGAAGAATTTTTCTTCTTCTTCCACCTGTTGCCCGAGAAAAGCTGTTTCAGCAAGAATCAGATTTAATTCTCTTTCCAATTGAGTATTTTTGAAGATGGGCACACGCATACTTAGCATACCAATACCTCCTGATTTTAACTTTGGAGAATGTCTGTGGTTTTTAGACCGCGATTTCGATGATTGTATGCTGAAAGTAAACAGGGACAGCCTGAATAAAGTGCTGTTACTGAAGAATGGGCCTGTCCTGCTGAACATCAGTGCCGATGCGGCACAGCTGAAGGCCTCTGTTTTACAGGGTGAGCTCAGTGCAGATGAAGAACCGGAGCTTAAAAAATATATAGAAGACTGGTTTGATACCGGGCTCAACCTGAATCCTTTTTATACACTGCTGAATAAAGACCCGCGCTTGGCCTTTATGGCAGAAGCCTATCGTGGCCTTCGCCTGGTTGGCATTCCGGATATGTTCGAAGCCATTTGCTGGGCGATTATCGGACAACAGATCAACCTGACTTTTGCCTATAAACTAAAAAGAAGACTGGTAGAACGATACGGAGGCCGGGTGGATTTTCAAGGCGATACTTATTACCTTTTTCCGGAGGCTGCGGTACTGGCCGAAGCCGCCATTGAAGAATTGCAGGGCATGCAGTTTTCTAAAAGCAAAGCACTTTACCTGACCCTCATTGCCCGGGCTTTTGCCAGCGGACAGCTCAGTAAACAAGGCTTGCGGCAATTGCCTGACCTTGCTTCCAGGCAAAAAGCCCTGATGGACATCAAAGGGGTAGGACTCTGGACTGCCAATTATACCCTGATGAAATGCCTGAAAGAAAGATCCTGCATCCCCTTCGGAGACGCAGGATTACTAAATGCTTTGCTGATTCATGGGATCATCACAGATAAAAAACAAGCACTCGAAATTGAGGGTTTCTTTTCCGCTTATCCCACATGGGAGAGCTACCTTGTTTTTTACCTTTGGAGATCGCTGTCCAAACGATCAGAGGCTTAGGTCTGTTTGCGCCGCTTCCCAGCCAATCATGGCGGTTTTCCGCGGACTTCCCCAATGGTATTGGCCCAATTCGCCTGTAGATTTAATCACCCTGTGACAAGGAATCAGAAATGCTACGGGATTATCGCCCACTGCAGAACCGACCGCTCTGGAAGCTTTAGGCTTGTCTATCGCGGATGCAATGGCCGAATAGGTTGACAATTCGCCCACTGGCACCTTTAATAAGGTTTCCCAAACTTTAATCTGAAAGTCAGTCCCTTTCAGGTGGAGTTTCAGTTCCTGCAGCCTGCTCCAGTCTTTTCCGAAAATATACAGCGCATTTTGCTGCATCATGTCCAGAACCTGACGGTATTTTGCATTTGGAAAGCGTTCCTGAAGTTCCTGAAAAGCAAGGTCCGGATCATCCGCAAAAGCCATATAGCAAATGCCTTTGGGCGTAGCGGCAACGATGAGCGATCCAAAAGGACTCTCCGCAAAACTATAATTGATCTGAAGCTGTGCACCCCCGTTTTTATACTCCCCGGGAGTCATGCCTTCAATTTTGATGAAAAGGTCATGAAGCCTGCTGGTACCTGATAATCCGGTTTCGTAAGCAACATCAAATAAGGTGTTTTGCTGGTCTTTTAGCATTCCTTTAGCATATTCTATACTGAGGTACTGAAGAAATTTCTTTGGTGTAACACCTGCCCATTCCTTAAACATCCGTTGAAAATGAAAGGGGCTCAGGTATACATGAGCGGCGACATCCTCCAATGAGGGCTGTTGTTTAAAGTTGACCTTTAAATAATCAATCGCTTTTTCAATTCTGTGGTAATCAATTTGATTTAATGTTTCCATGTTTCGAAATTTACAATTCAAAACTACGGCTAAGCTTAAGGAGTTAAAACCCGAAACTTGCGCTATTTCTTTTCCTGCTGATACCCGGCGATCAATTCTTCCAGCTGCTTATGGCGGTTTTCTGAGATCAGGGCATTGTGTTTTTTCTCCGTATCGGACAGGAGGTTGATCAGCATCTTTTTATTGGGGCCGGCAAGGTCCTGATACAGCATATGATCTGCTTTAGAGAGGAGCTGATGAAGACTGATCAGTATCTTTTCTCCCTGTGGGCTGAGTTTTACCAATCTTGCCCGCTTATCCATCGGATCATTCCTTTCCTGGATTAAGCCTGCTTTTTTAATCCTGTTGAGGATGTCAATCCCGGTGGATTGTTCAAAAAATACAGCGCTTACCACGTCAGACTTTCTCGCTTCTTTCTGCCGGTCTATTTCTTTCATAAAATAAAACCATTCCAGCTCTATTCCGGGCATTTCCTTTAATACCGCCTTTGCATAAATCACATGAATGGCATTAAGCTGGTTAATGAGGCCGGACAGTTGGGCATCAGCGTCTGAAATTGTGGCTTCAACCGGAGTTTCGCCGATCGGCAGGCCTTTGCTGTTCAGCAAATAATGACTGCAAAAATCCGCTACCGAAGCAGCGGGATTTTTGCTTTCATAATCGGCCCAGGCCGTAATCAGTTCCACAACTGGTTTCATCGACATTGCTTTTGAAACAGGTTATCGGGTCTTGCTGGCATATTTCCTGAAATACCCACATTCATTTAAGGCTTCCTGGTAGAATCTGGTATCTGCATATTGTTGTCTCAGTACGGAAAAGTACCTGCCGAAATAAACCGGATCTGTCTTTACACTCCAATAACCTGCGTTCTTGTTTTCCGGAAGTTCATAAGAACGGTTATAGCTTTCATTGCGCTCACATTTGCTGGCCATAAACGTACACCTTGCCTTTTGTTCTTTGCTCTTGGTGGCTTCCCTTGCAATGAGGTAATACTTCTCTGCAATTTTTCCGGAAAGCAACATCGGACGGAACGGAGCAGGAATCCCCATGGCATAACTGCTGTAAGAATCGGTAAGCTCTGATTCATAAAATGCCCTTGCATTTCCATAATGGGTAATGTTGTAATAGGCATTGGCAAGCAGGTTTGCATTGTTGTAAACGTTTCTGCCGGCAGTAAGCTCATCTTTCAGGTTTTTCATCATCTTCAGCATGCTCATCGAACTGAATTTTTTAGACTGTGCCATCTGGTGGTCGCAATCATGACAATCGTTCATGCGCATGTTGAAAGGGTTCCCTAAAAGCATGGTACCTGCCCTGTTGCTTTTCGCTAAAAATGCAATCGCCTCATCCAGCCTTTCCTGATACACCAGTACTGTGGCCTGGAAGAAATAAAGGTCTTCCAGTTTGTAAGGGTAATAGTGTAACATGGCCTTTTCAAAAGGGCTCTGATTGCTTTTCTGCATCAGGCTTTTCAGGCTTTCAATGTTTTGGTTGTTCGTGTAAAATTCATGGTAATTGCTGAAGATATTGGCTTTTACAGGATCGCCTTGTTTTTTATAAAGGCTGGAAATCACGCCCAGGCTTTCGTTCAGGGATTGATAGAACCTGAGGTCAGGGATGGTGTCTTTTCCTTCTTTAAGTCTGGCAAACCAGTTTAAAGGCTCTACCATTTTAGCTTCGGCTTTTGCATCGATCTTTTTCAGTTGTCTGATGTATAAACCCCAGTCCAGAATCTTGTACTGAGCCATGATCAGCGCATTGTCTTTAGGCAGCTGTGTTTTTGCAGCCTGATAAAATTTAGCGGCCTGGGCATAGTTTTTATTCATGAAGTTCAGGTACCCTGCGGCAAGGTTCCAGAAATAAGGTTTGGAAGTATTGTTTTTCAAAGCGATCCCACTTACCAGGGCTGTATTTGCCCTTAGGGTTTTGGTCGAATCTTCTTTTCCTCCCCAGTAACCGGAGCGGCTGCTTTCTGTGATATTAACCACCCTGCTCAGGAGCAGGTCCAGTTTTTCTGATTTAGGATCTAAAGCGATGATCTCAGGAATGGCCCTTTCGGTATCGAAATAGATGCCCAGTAAATGCCAGAGCGTGATCTTTTCTTCCTTGCTTTTGGCCATCGCCAGGCTCTGCTTCCAATCTGCCTCCTCGTTCGGGTGAAAGGCCCATTTTGCAGGAATTTTCATCTCCGAAGCGTAATTGTAGCAAAGGCTGAAAAGGTAGTTGGAAGTCGCATAATCTTTCGCCAGGTAATGTCTTCCTGCAACATAACCCAGGGTTCTGTAATAAATCATGTTTTTTGGGAAAGTATCTTTATAGGTATCAAAGGCTTTGATCAGCTGTGAATCTTTAACGGGTTTAACACCCGTGCTTCTTTCCAGGAAATAATAATAACGAACCAGCTGGAACCAGAGGCGTTGCTTGATAAAAGGATCTTTGGTTTTTTGGAATGCGGTTAACAGGGAGAGTTCCATTGATTTTGGTGCAGCATAATTTGGTTTCTCATCCCAGCCATAATATTCCTGATATTTTGCGGAAAAATCTTCAGCAGATTTGGCCAGCGACAGGTACTCAAAAAAGGAGTTGACCTGTTTTTTGTCCAGTTTTAATGTTTTTAGCTGAGGCATGCTGTCGGGCAGGACTTTAATTTTGCCCTGGAAATTTTGATAAACAGAATCTATTCCTTTGGCACTGGTCTTTAGCAACAGGTATTCCAGGTCCTTTTTACCCAGCTGTTGTCCAAAATAATCATGCCATTCTTTTACAATCTGATCGTTGTAACGGGTATTGGTATTGTCGTCCCTATACGTGTAATCTTTGGTATAATAGGTAGAGAAATCACTATAAAAGAAAGGGGTATATTCCTTAGCCACAAAGGCTTCAGGACTAAAGCTGGAGAAGTCGTCGGAATAGCCATAATCTGCGCAAGCCCAGACTACTCCTCCGACAGAAAGTGTGCTAAGGCTAAAAATGAGCAGAAATTTCTTCGAAATCCTTTGTTTTAAATGTTGAAATGTTGAGGTTGCCAATTTCATAATAGATGATGGTTTTGTGTTCTTTTTTATTCAAATGTTCGGCCAGTTGTATGGCGGCCTGTTCCAGTAATGCTTTATCTGTTTCTTCCAGCTTGAAAAGGTCGTCGGTTTTCACATAAACCCCTCCGGTAAAAAAGCTTCTTAACGCTTTATACACATTTTTATCTGCGGCAGGCTGAAAGTTTTCCGTGTTACTCAGTTCCTTTTTTCCGATTTTTCCATATACCTGGATAATTTCACCATTCCTGATGTGAACGGACCAGGAAAACAGGGGCAAAGCAATGTCCAAAGGTAAGCCGTATTTCGGAAGATAGCTGATATAAGTTGCCGCATCTTTGGGATTATAAATGGAATTTGGATCTTCGGGTTTTGGAGAGAGCTTTCCCATGTTGTAAAACATCAGGATTCCCCTGTCTACAGGAGGGATGCCGGTTTTGACCTGATATTTGACCTGGTGGAGCCTGATGGTTGCCTCGAGTTGCTTTTTGCTGATGGCCTTAAAGGATTTCAGAAACTGAAAGTATTTGTCTTTCGTTCCCAGGCTCCAGTCGCAATCGAATTGTACACTTTGATAGTTTATTTTTTGTGCCTGTGCCAGATGCTGCAATAAGGTATTGCTTTGCATGGCGAGGCTATCCACACCTGCAAGGCTTAACTTTTCAAAGGTCTGATTGGTGATGAAGACCACAGGGGTCAGCTTTGTTGTGTTAACAGGTTCTTTAAAACTGATGATCGCTTCAGGATGTGCTTTTCCGGCATGGTCATCCCATTTGATATCAAAAAAGCGCAGGTAAAGTTTACCGGCCGCAACTTCATCCAGAACTTGATGTTGTGCTTTATTTAAGGTTAAGGTTTGCTTCCAGTAATAAAATGCCGCATCAGCGTTGCTTTCCCGTTTACAGGAGGAGAGGGCCGATACGAACAGGAGACAGGCTAAAAAAAGTCGGTGTAAAAAAGGACCAGGGATCATCATCATGGGGAAGCAACTCAATAAAGAGACAAAGTTAAACTTCTTTGCCGATCTTAAATATTTTTTGGAAATAACAATTATAGCATTACCTTTGTACTGTAATAAAAATAATTACAGAATGAACAATGCAAGATTTGCCATTTCTTTACACATCCTGACATTGCTTGAGAAAGCAAAAGGGGAGCTGATGTCTTCCGACTATATCGCAGGAAGTGTGAACATCAACCCTGTTCTGGTAAGAAAGGAGCTGATCACTTTAAGAAACCATGGCTTTGTAGGAAGCAAAGAGGGTAAAAACGGAGGAAGTTTTTTGGCTAAGCCTGCAAACACAATCACCTTAGATCAGGTTTATGTTGCAGTAAGACAGAACAACCTGCTGGGTACTTCTAAAAATGAACCCAATCCCCATTGTGCGGTGGGTAAGCAGGTGAGTCAGCATTTAAAAGCATTATATGACGATACAGAACAGGTATTAATTAACGAATTGTCTAAAAAAACATTAGCTGATTTCAGTGATCAGTTCGATTGATTTTTTTTGACTATAACTGTAACAAATAACATTACAATATAACTAAAAAATAGAAAACATGAAAGTATCATTAATTGGAGCAAGTGGCTTCGTAGGATCAAACATTTTAGAAGAGCTGTTAAACCGTGGTCATGAGGTTACGGGAATTGTAAGGGATGCAGCGAAAGTAAAACAAAGCAATGCACAGCTTGCCGTAAAAGAGGTAGATGTATTGAATACCGCTGAATTAACCGCTGCTATTGAAGGTGCCGATGCAGTGATCAGTGCTTACAACGCAGGATGGACCAATCCAAATCTTTACCATGATTTTGTGGAGGGTTCAGAAGCCATCCAAAAAGCAGTTAAAGCCTCAGATGTGAACCGCCTGATTGTAATTGGTGGCGCAGGAAGCCTGGAGATCGACGGAAATCAGCTGGTAGACGGGCCGGATTTTCCTGCCGAATATAAAGCAGGTGCTACCGCTGCCAGAGATTACCTGAATACCATCAAAAAAGAAGAAGAACTGGACTGGACTTTCTTTAGCCCTGCAATAGAAATGCATCCCGGCATCACTGCCGGACGTACCGGACATTACCGTTTAGGTGCAAACAGCCCGGTTTTCAATGAAGAAGGCAGAAGCATCCTTTCTGTGCAGGATTTAGCGGTAGTGATTGCCGATGAACTGGAAAATAACAAACACCCAAAGCAAAGATTTACAGCTGCTTATTAAGCAGGAAACAAAAGAGGTCTTCCGGAATAAGTGTTGCGGAAGACCTTTCTGTTTAGTGTAAAATTCGGATAAAGACTAGTGTTTCACTAGATATTGTGTTACTTTTGCGGCGAATATAGATTGGGATGCCAGGAAAGATCATTAGAAAACATTACCGCAGAGCAAGGTACGTACTGTACCGGGAGACTTTAATTGACGCAAAGGAGCATATTTTAACCTTTATCGGTTCCTTCGTTGGAATTGGTTTGATTGGTTTACTCAACAGCCAGTACCTGGTTGCCAACGATAATTTATTCCTGATCGGCTCATTTGGCGCTTCTTCGGTATTGATTTACGGGATCATTAACAGCCCTCTGGCCCAACCCCGCAACCTGATCGGGGGGCATGTCATCTCTGCCATCATTGGCGTAACCATCCTGAAACTTTTTCCTTCTGAACTCTGGTTTGCCGGTGCATTGGCGGTTTCATTGTCAATTGTAGCCATGCAGATCACCAAGACTTTGCACCCACCGGGTGGTGCTACAGCTTTAATCGCAGTAACCGGAGGGGCAAAAATTAAAGCAATGGGATACCTTTATGTTTTTTCCCCGGTATTTACCGGTGTGATGATCCTTTTTCTTGTTGCCCTGGTGTTCAACAATATGCGTCACCGGAAATATCCGGCCAAACCGATTTTTAAGCGAAGAAGAATCCACTAACTTTTTAGCGTTCCATTCGCTTTACACCCATCGCATATTGAATCCCTCCAAGCAGGTGCTGTAAAAAAAGAGGATCAGTATAAGATTCTTCTGTATGCCCGAGTCCGGTATAGAAAGACCTTCCGCCTTCAAAATCATGATACCAGGCCATAGGGTGGTTTGCCCCGTTGCTTCCTCCGGTATAACTGTTTTCGTTGATGCTGATGAGGACTTTCAGATCGGGGGAGATGTCTTTGAAGTTGTACCATTCGTCTTTTCTTTTCCAAACCTCCGGCAAATGTTTGGTGGAAATGGTATTGCGGTTAAGGACGTTTAGTTCCGCGACCTGCTGTGCCGGATGTTTTACAAAATAGGCACCCGAAAGTTTTCCAAACCAGGGCCAGCCATACTCGGTATCCGTGGCTGCATGTACACCCACAAAACCTCCTCCTGATCGGATGTATTGCTCAAATGCTTTTTCCTGTTGCTCATTAAAGATGTCTCCGGTAGTATTGAGAAATACAACTGCGGCATATTGTTTAAGGTTTGCGGTGTTTATTTTTGTCGCGTCGGTAGTGCTGTCTGCAATAAACTTGTTTTCCATCGCCAGGCGTTGGATGGCCATGATTCCGGCGGGAATCGAGCTATGGTGAAATCCGGCAGTTTTGGAAAAGATCAGAATCTTTTTTTTCTTCGCGAAACTGTTGCTGTTAAAGGAGAGCATCATGGAAAATGTCAGCAGTACAAAAGCGTATGATTTAAGCATGTTGATGGGTTTAAATCATAAAGATATCATTAATCCTTTATATTCCGTAACGAGTAAATATTCGTCATTTTCCAAAGAAAGATACCCGTATTCGTAGCAGAAATGATAGGTGTTTCCTTTTTTGTTTTGATACAGGTGGGTAAAATAGTCGAGCCTGAACCCGGTGGCCAGCAGTTGCTGCCTGCTGATCTTTATTTTTCCATCAGGATTTAGCCGTTTCAGGATGTCCCTGTTTTTTCTGAGGATTTTATTAATGGCCTTCAGGGTATCCTGCCCGGGGTGTTTGTGCCCGTTATTGTAATTGTTCCTGCAGTGCTGACTGCAGAATTTCTGATCTGCCCGGCCTTTCAAAGGCAATTCACAATCTAAACAATATCTTTCCATTTCTCCTGAATTTCGGTTAAAAAGAAGTTTAAGTTAATAAAATTTCTCCGTTAAACGTTTATAAGCGTTTATAACCGATTATAAGCGCTTAAAATAAAGAAGAATGTTTGAGGAATCCAGAGGTTTGTATCGTCGGCAGCCAGGGTGGTTGCTGTTCGTTAAACCATAGATCACCTAATCATTTAAAGAGATGAAAAATTTCAGAAACAGCGTGTATTTAACAGGCCTTGCAGGAACAGATCCTATTGTAGTAAGCTTCTCCGATGAGAAAAAATTGGCCAGGGTAAGCCTGGCAATTAATGAATTTTATAAAAATAGTGCAGGTGAAGCCGTCTGTCAGACCCAATGGTTCAATCTGGTTTTTTGGAATAAGAAAGCAGACCTTGCCTTACAATTGATCAAAAAGGGAGCGGAGCTCAGTATTGAAGGAAGTCTGAACGTACAAAGCTATACCGACAAAAAAGGAGAACAGCGTTTAACAACCGAGATTTTTGTAAACCACCTGGAAGTGGCAGAGAAAATTGAGGGCTGATCGCATATTGCATTGTTGAGGTGTTCCGGGCACCTCAACAATGCAATGTTTATTTCCTTTTGAACTGAAGGCTTAATCCGGCATAAAAATTTCTTCCCGCTGCTGCATTAAAGTACCTTCCTCCAGCCGCATTGAGGTCATTTCCAAGACTGTATTTTTCATTTAACAGGTTATCTGCTCCTGCAAAGAATTCCAGTGGCAGCTTGCCTGCCGACCGGTATTTCCAGCTCAACCTCGCCTGGATCAAATGATACCTTTCCGCATATACGGTATTGGCATCGTTGAGTGGCAGGCTGGAGGTGTAATTGTGTTGGACAAATAAAGACCATGCGCCGGCAAACTGGAGATCAGCACTGCTAATCAGCATATGTTTTGGAACGCCGGTTAGGTTGTTACCCGAATAGTCGGAGGTTTTATCACTGTAACTGCTAAACCTGAACTGACTTAAGGTATAAGCATTACGCAGCTGTAATCCCCGGATAAATTTTGAAGCATTAACCGGAATCAGCCAGCCGGAGAGGGAAGTTTCCAGTCCCCACTGCCTTGTACCTCCTGCATTGATGAAATATTCGGAGCCACCTGTATTCAGGCGCCTGACGATGGCCTGCTGCAACCGGTAATAGAAACCGGTAAGATCGGCCTGAATTCTGCCCTTAGGATCCTGATAACGGATTCCGCTTTCATAATTCCATCCGGACTCTGGTTGCAGGTTGGTATTGATGACATTATCTGATGCCCTTACCTCGGCAATGGTAGGTGGGGAGTACCCTTTGCTAATGGCACTGCGTAAGGATAAGCTGGGAGCGATTAAATAAGAAAGCGCAACCCTTGGCATAAACTGAAGGTCAAAACGGTTGGTCTTTCTGCTTGTCTCAACAGGGAAAGTACTGCTATACGCATACTGATACCAGTTCGTACTGGCCGATAATTCCAGTAACCACTTTTTCTGTAAATCAACAGTTAACTGTGCGAAAGCTACATTGGAAGCGGCTTTCAGTTTGTCACCTGCTTTCAATGCACTGGCTTTACCCAGGTCATTGCCATAATTGTTAATGTCGGAAGCTGTTTGCATGCTTTCCAGTCCGAGGTTGAACTTGTAATTGAGCATTTCCGTTTGACGCTGATATTCCAGATACGAGCGGAGGCCGAGGGTAAACTCTTTCCTCTTCTCATAATTCGTGATAAACGGATTTTTGAAGTCGGTATAAGAAGAGAAAACAGAAACTACATGTTTCAGCTGCTGATTGAGCTGCCAGTCATGGGAAATGCCAGCGAACACGGTTTTGCTAAGGATTCCCGCATTTTGCTGTATGGCGCTTTTGAGCGCGCCGTCTGCAGGTCTCGATCCTTTTGGGTTGTCCTGATATTGTCCCTCTGTTAATCCACCCGGCGTCTGGTACTGAAGATCAGAATAAAAGATCAGCGCTTTAAGGCTTCTGTCTTTCGCATAGTTATATTTTTGAAAGGCCTGAATATACTTTTTGTTCATCCCGCTATGGTCCCGGTATCCGTCGCTGCGCTGATAAGCCTGGGTAATGTTCAGACTGTATTTGTTGAATTGCTGTCCGAGGCTTAGCTGCTGCCGGAAACTGCCGTAGGCACCTGCTTCCAGCTTCAGGCTGGCTAAGGGATCGCCGGTATTGCTTTCCTGAGGCTGAATCAGGACCACACCGCCGGAATTTGCACCGAAAATACTTCCCTGTGGTCCTTTTAGTACCTGAATCTGACTTGCTCCGGCAACCTCAAGCGCATTGAGGTAGCTGTTTCCTCCGGCATCGGTGAGGGGGAAATCGTCAAAATAGATTTTTACATTCCTGACACCAAAAGGAGAACGCAGTAAGCTTCCCCTTATGGATAAACGATAACTTCCCGGCGAACGCTCTTCCATTCTCAGTCCGGAGATGGTATTCATGGCAGAGACAAAAGATCCACCTGGTTGTTTTTCCAGTAAAGAGGTATTGAGGAGGCCTATCGAACCCGTGGACCTCAGGAGTGGCTGTGTAGAAAAATAGGGCCGGATCTGAACCTCTTTTAACCGCTTTGTAGTGTCCTGTAGCTGTTGTGCAAATGCGGAAAAGGAAAGCAATAATAACGAAGTGCCTAAAAGTGTTTTCATCTTTAACAAAGCTAAAATTTATGGCCAAAGAAACGCGTCTTTGACTGGCTATTTTGTCAGGGATTCTGGCTTTGATTCAAATGCTTTGAGCTCCCGGAAAGCCCCTCTCTGGATACCATGTATAGTTGTGGTACAAATAACAAATTAAAGTGTATAGCCTGGCTCAAATTAAGTCTTTAACCGGGATGGTTTATTCAAGGATCTAACGGGTAAATACCAGGTGTTACCTGAGCTGGGTCTAACCTCGGTCTAAGCTCGGTCTATACTCGGTGCAAGCCCGCTTGAAAGCGTGTTAAAGGCGGGTAAGCAGCGGCTGTAAATGGAGGCTAAAATGTGCATTTCTGCCTGCAGTCTTTTTGCTGAAGAAGAGCAGGTCCGGGCACCCTCAGCTGATCAGGAAAATAAAGGGGGGGACTATTTTTAAATCTTTATTTTTTAGTGTAATATTTTATTGATGTTTTTAACTTTTTTTAACCTTTTGGCAGGTCATTGTATTCACAAATTAGTTCAACTTTACTTCATAATATAAAATGTATGAAGAAGCTCTTTTTCCTGTTGCTGTGCCTGTTATCCGGTGGCATGGCCTTTTCCCAGCAATTTACCTTAAAAGGTGTTACTTACGACCATGATAAGAGTATACTCCCCTTCACAAGTGTTTATATTCAGGGGACCAGTAAAGGCACATCAGCCAATACCAACGGGGAATTTCAGCTCAGACTTGAAAAGGGAAAATACAGTCTGGTGTTCAGGGCAGTGGGCTATAAACAACTGATCAGGGAGCTGGAGATCAGCAAGGATACCGATTTGTCTGTAGTAATGGAAGCAGAAGCCTACCAGCTAAAAGATGTTCTGATTAAGGCAAATGCCGAAGATCCGGCATATGAAATCATCAGAAATGCAATCAAAAAACGTAAAGAACATTTAACGGAAGTAAAAGCGTATTCCTGTGATACCTATATAAAAGGGGTGACTAAACTCAAAAATGCACCCAAGAAATTTCTGGGCAGGGAAGTCCAGGGAGAGCTGAAAGATATGGGACTGGACTCCGGTAAAAGAGGAATCCTTTACCTGTCGGAATCTGTTTCTAAGTTTAACTTCCAGCAACCCAACAAAATCAATGAAGAAATGATTTCTTCAAAGGTGAGTGGGAACAGCAATGGTTTTAGCTTTAACCAGGCCACAGATTTTCTGATCAGCTTTTATAAAAATACGGTCGAGATCAGCGACCTGAGCCGTGTGGGTTTTGTTTCTCCAATCGCCGACAATGCGATGTTGTTTTATCGTTATAAATTCATCGGTACTTTCAGGGAAGGCAACGACTGGATCAATAAAATCCAGGTGATCTCCAGACGGAAATACGATCAGGTCTTCAACGGTTATATCTATATCATTGACGACAGCTGGAGGATTCACAGTACTGACCTGGAGATAACAAACAATGCTATGATCGAAGGAATCGACACACTTAAGATCAAACAACAGTTTATTCCTGTGAAAAATGGCAAATGGATGCTGGCCAGTCAGCAGTATGACTACGCCGGAGGGATTTTCAGTTTCAAATTCCTGGGGAGTTATACCGGGGTGTTCAGCAACTATAACATAGAACCCAATTTTCCGCCAAAATTCTTTACCAACAGGGTACTGAAAGTAAATGCAGATGCCAATAAGAGAGACTCGGCCTACTGGGCAGGAGTCCGTCCGATGTTGTTAACCCCGGAAGAACGCAGGGATTACGTAAAAAAGGACAGCATCAAATTGTGGAAGAGCTCTGATAAATACAAGGACTCCATCGATAGAAAAGCAAATAAGTTTAAGCTGTTAAAAGTGTTGACTTTGGGCTATGCACATCAGAATTCCAGGGAAAAGGAATCCTGGAGAATCAGCGGGCCGCTTTTCAACATCAATTATAATACGGTAGAAGGCTGGGTATACAGCCCCGGGCTGACCTATAGAAAGACATTGAAGGACAGTACTGTACTGATTGCAAAGCTCAATGGCCGTTATGGTTTTGAAAATAAAAAGCTGACAGCAAATGCCAGTCTGGGCTATGTTTATGACCGTAAACACAATGGTTATGTTGGACTGAGCGGAGGAACAGCTTATACTGACTTTAACAGCAATTATTCGGCAATCCCCCCGCTGTTTAATACCATAAGTACCTTGTTCTCTAAAGAGAATATTCTCAAACTGTACAAGAAGGATTTTGTAAATGTGATTTCCGGAAGGGAGCTGAGTAATGGATTATACCTCTCAGGGAATCTGGAGTATGCCAGCAGGACCCCTTTAATCAATACTTCATTCAGAACAGCAAGCCGCTTCCCGGATAAGGAGTTTACAGCGAATAATCCATATCCTTCCTCCGGTAATGATTATGCGTTTACGGCTCATAAGGCACTTACGATGGGGATAACCTTAAATATCGCCTTTGCACAAACCTATATCGAACGTCCTGATTTTAACATCAGACAGGGTTCTGTTTATCCGAAGCTTCAGCTGGACTATCGCAAAGGGATCAAGGGGCTCTTCAATTCGGATGTAGATTTTGATTATGTCGGGGCCCGCATTTTTGACTCTAATAAAAAACTGGGCATCCTTGGTGCTTTCAGGTATAGCGTTGCTGCGGGTAAGTTCCTGAACAGAAACAAGCTGTATTACATGGACTTTAAACATTTTGCCGGAAGTGATATTTTTGTCTATACCCAGTTCACAGACGGTTTCCTGATGCTGAGCCCTTATGAATTCAGTACCGGAAAGGAATTCCTGGAAGCCCATTTTGAACACAATTTCGGAGGGCTGTTTTTAAGTAAGCTCCCCTTGTTTAAAAAATTGAAGCTGGAAGAAGTGATTGGTGTGAATTACCTGAGCTCTGATGTGATTAAGAATTATACAGAAGCCTATATAGGTGTTCAGCGATTTGGTCTGAGATTGAACTTCGTGAAGAACTTTAATTATAACAATCGAAGCGGTACAGGTTTCAGGATCTCAGCTGCGTTTTAATAAAAAAAACCTGTTGGCAAAGCCAACAGGTTTTTTTTATCTTAAAAAAGAAGATTAAGCTAATTTTGCTTGTAGGTTCTCATCAATAGCAGCTAAGAACTCTTCAGTATATAAGTAATGTTTGCCATGCTCAACTTTGTTGCCATGGATACAAACGGCTAAATCTTTAGTCATTTTTCCGCTTTCTACAGTTTCGATACAAACCTGCTCTAAAGCCTGACAGAATTTAACCAATTCCTGGTTGTTGTCTAAAATACCACGGAACTCTAAACCTCTTGTCCATGCGAAGATCGAAGCAATCGGGTTCGTAGATGTTGGTTTTCCAGCCTGGTGGTCACGGTAGTGACGGGTAACCGTACCATGTGCCGCTTCCGCTTCCATTGTTTTTCCATCTGGCGTGATCAATACAGAAGTCATTAGTCCTAATGAACCAAATCCCTGAGCTACCGTATCAGACTGAACATCTCCGTCATAGTTTTTACAAGCCCAAACGAAGTTACCATTCCATTTTAATGCAGAAGCAACCATGTCATCGATCAAACGGTGCTCATAAGTAATGCCTGCAGCATCAAATCTTTCTTTGAAGTCGTTCTCATAGATCTCCTGGAAGATGTCTTTGAAACGTCCATCGTATTTTTTAAGAATGGTGTTTTTTGTAGATAGGTATAAAGGCCATTTTTTGCTCAATGCCTGATTAAAACATGCATTGGCGAAACCGCGGATACTTTCGTCAGTATTGTACATTGCCAATGCAACGCCATCACCTTTGAAGTTATACACGTCAAATGATTGAACTTCGCTGCCATCTTCAGGAGTGAAGGTTAAGGTTAATTTACCTTTTCCTTTAGTCACTAGATCAGTAGCACGGTATTGATCACCAAAAGCATGACGACCGATACAGATCGGGGCAGTCCAGTTTGGTACTAAACGTGGAACATTGCTCATCACAATCGGCTCACGGAAAACAGTTCCATCTAAAATATTACGGATGGTTCCGTTTGGTGATTTCCACATTTGTTTCAAATTAAATTCCTTCACACGGTCTTCATCAGGAGTGATGGTTGCGCATTTGATACCTACACCATATTTCTTGATCGCCTCAGCTGCATCAATTGTTACCTGGTCATTGGTTTCATCACGATACTCTACACCTAAATCGTAATACTTGATGTCAAGCTCCAGATAAGGAAGGATTAGTTTATCTTTAATGAATTTCCAAATGATGCGGGTCATTTCATCACCATCTAACTCTACAACGGGTTGGGTTACTTTAATTTTTTGTACAGACATATTAGTGGATATAATTTTAATTGTTGAAAAAACAAAGATATAAATTTTGAGTTTATAGCCTCATTTTCTGACAATATCCAAAAACAATTAAAGATTTTATAACGTTATGATGATATAAACTTACCATTATGAGTATCGAAAAAAAAGATAAGCTTCATCCTACCGATCTGGGCGAAACCAAAGATTTTGACAATCTGTCTTACGATAAGGATAAAAATAGTTTTGTGTTTGATGTAAAAGGCACAGAAAAAGAGTACGATCACCCTTTACCTTATGATACTTCCGCTCCAAATGGAGAGGACAGCATTTCTACTTATGATGAAGCCAATCCTTATAATGGAAGTGAATACAATGATCTGGAACAAATTGGCGAAAATCTGGAAGAAGCAGGGATGCACATCGATAACGGACAAAGTGTAGAACTGAACCCTGAAGATGAATTGCTGGGAAGAACTGCAGAAGATGAACGGGAGGACCTGGATGAAGAGGGCTACCCGATTAATGATTCCCCGGCCATCAGAAAGAGATTCTAAGGATTTACGTCCAGATTGAACTTGCGGCGGAACTCGTCCAGCTTAGGGTTTTTTTCTACCAGGTACTGGTACTTCTCTGTGCTGGTATACAATCTGTTAACCACTTCACGGGCCATTTGTATGGTCCGGATTGAAACGCTGAAATTTTTCAGCCTTGGCCTTAAGAAATTCATCAGGTCTACCATTTCTTCCTGCAGCAGGCTTTCCTGAAGTTTGTGTTCCACCTTCACAATGATGGTTTCTGTACCCTCCAGCTGTGGGTCTGCTCCGGACATTAAGGTATAGATATTGATCTTCCCGGAAGTTTTTGCATTTTCTGAATATTCATTCCAGTGCACTAAAAGCTGGGGCAGGGTAAATACTTCCCGGTCGTCACCACTGATGTATTTAGGCTCATCGCTGTCTTCCCCTGCTGAACTTCGGTTCAGGTCTGTTAACGAAGGAATCAGGCTTGCGGTATTGCTGCCACTAAGGTTGATCTTTTGATTTAATGCAATCTTTGCCGTAGGAGCAGGGCTCGTTACCGACTTTACCGGAGCGCTTATCGTAGGTGCAGGAATGGTTTTTGGAGCAGGTTCTACCACCTCAGGAGCCTTTTCGGCTGATTTATAGGCAGTAGCAACCGGAGCCGGATTTTGAGCTGGCGCCGGACTTACATTAGTTTTTTTTTTAATCTGATCTTGGTCAGTTGCGGAGGTGTGGTTAGGCTGCTGGGCGAGTTGTAGTACCGAAGGAATGTGGCACATCTTGATCAGGGCCAGCTCCACCTGGAGCCGCTGATTCTTGCTGTTCTTATAAATCAGATCACACTGATTGGCAAGGTTTAATGCAGTGAGGACAAAGGAAACTGCCGTCTGCTGACTTTGACTAATGTATTTTTGCTTAATGTTTTCACTCACCTCCAGTAACTTTGTTGTCTGCGGATCTTTGGCCACGAGAAGGTTTCTCAGGTGACTTGCCAGTCCGTTGATGAAGTTGTTCCCGTCAAAACCATTGTTCAGCACCTCATCAAATAAAATCAGGGCATTGCTGACATCAGCGGTGGTCAGGTATTGGGTGAGCCTGAAATAGTAATCATAATCCAGAATGTTCAGGTTATCGATTACTGATTTATAGGTTAAGTTTTTATTGGTATAACTAACAATCTGGTCAAACATGGAAAGGGCATCCCTCAATCCACCGTCTGCCTTCTGAGCGATGATGTGTAACCCATCTGCCTCAACATTGATGTTTTCCCGTATCGCAATCTTGTTCAGGTGACTGGAAATGTCATCTACCTGAATCCGGTTAAAGTCGAAAATCTGACAGCGCGATAGGATCGTTGGCAGGATTTTGTGTTTTTCCGTAGTTGCTAATATAAATATGGCATAAGAAGGTGGTTCTTCCAGTGTTTTCAGAAAAGCATTAAATGCGTTTGCCGAAAGCATGTGCACCTCATCAATGATATAGATCTTATATTTTCCGGCCTGTGGCGGAATCCGAACCTGCTCAATCAGACTACGGATGTCATCAACCGAGTTGTTCGATGCCGCATCTAATTCATGAAAATTGAAAGAATGGCCGGTTTGAAAAGAAACACAGGAGTCGCAGGTTCCGCAAGCTTCCTGTTCTGCGGTTAAACTGGTACAATTGATCGTCTTTGCGAGAATCCTTGCACAGGTAGTTTTACCGACACCCCTTGGCCCACAGAATAAGAATGCCTGGGCCAGCTGGTTATTTTTAATGGCATTTTTTAACGTACCCGTAATGTGGTGTTGACCAACAACGGTTTCAAACGTTGCCGGACGGTATTTACGGGCTGATACTATAAAATTCTCCATTCGGCAACGAAATTATAAATTTTTTATGGAGCAGAAGAGATTTGTGGGAAAATAAAATGACGGTAATGAAATCAGGACCTTTTTATACTTTTCCAAAACTGACATTTTAGTTTAGATTTGCGCATAAATATAAACTCAATTTATGAAGCGCTTTCTAGCCGGTCTGATTTTGACCTTGCCGATGTTCGGTTTTGCCCAATCCAATTTCCATAAAGGATATGTACTGACCAATTCAAAAGATACTTTAAAAGGATATCTTGATTATAGAGAAGATAAAAATAATCCTGTTGCCATCGTTTTCAAACAGGAGGCGAATGCCAGTCCAAAAACCTATACGCTTAAAGATTGTGCCGGCTTTGGTATCGATGAGATCGTCAGTTATCAAAGACATGTCGTAAACATCAGTTTAGGCACAGATGACATGACCAAACTGACTGAAATCGTAGATACGGGTTCCAAAAGAGAACCTGTATTCCTTCAGGTGATTCAGGAAGGTCAGCAGCTGAGCTTCTTTAATTATGAAGATCAGGTTAAAAGGAGGTATTACATCCTGGATAAAGGGGAACAGGAACCTCAGGAGCTGATCCGACAGCTTTATATGAAAGCCGGTGAGTCTGGAGTGGTGCTTACCAATGCCAAATATGCCCGTCAGCTGATGGCGGTTTTAAGAAAGCATGGTAAATATACGGAAAGGCTGGAAAGCCGCTTAGGCCGCTTAAACTATACACGTGAGGATCTCTTAAAGATCGTGGAGTTGATCAATGGCCAGCAGCTGGAGAAATCTAAATTTCCAAAAACAAGGTTTTTCGCCGGCGCAGGAATCAATGCAGGTTCCATTGGTTTTAGCGGGGCACATGTCCTGGCCGGACCGGATGCGGGTTCCAAACTTTCTTTCGGCCCTACAATTGCCACGGGAATAGACTTCTTTGCCAATCCTGCCATCCGCCGCCTGTTATTTAGGGTGGAACTGGCCGTAATGACGGGTAAAAATAAAATTTCCAGCCCTGCTGTTTCACTATCGTTTGACCAGGCAGGCGTGCTGATCAATCCACAGGTGATCTATCACCTCTATAATGCTGCCGACTTTAAAGTATTTATCGGCGGTGGTGTTGGTTTCAATTTCTCGCGTTACAGCAATCAGAAATCCACCCGGTATTCGAAGAATTTTTATACAGGAGTGGAAACTGTGAAGACGAATGATCCCAATGACCTCTTAGACCTGGAGACTTTCTATGCGAGCTTTCCGGTATCTGCCGGAGTGGTCCTGAATAAAAAGATAGAACTTTCTATTGGTTATAGCATGCCTGCAGCCATTACGAACTACGCCTTATTCAATGCAGATAAGCAACAATTCAGACTTGGCGTTAACTATCTGTTTGGTAAACACTAAATCATTTGATTTTTAATATTTTATTGCTACATTTGCAGCCCCGCATTTTGTGCGGTAAATAAACATAAATTAATCATAACAATGAATCAGTACGAAACTGTTATCGTTCTAACCCCGTTGTTATCAGAAGAGGTTGCGAAAGAGGCATTAGCCAAATTCAGCAAAATCATCACTGATAGCGGAGCCGAAATTGTTCAAGAGGACAATTGGGGTTTGAGAAAATTAGCGTATCCGATTGAGAAAAAAGCAAGCGGATTCTTCCACCTTACAGAGTATAAATCTTCAGGTGAATTAGTAAGTAAATTGGAATTAGAACTAAAACGTGATGAGCGTGTTCTACGTTTCCTTACCATTAGATTAGATCGTCATGCGGTTGCGTATAATGAGAAGAAACGCAGTGGTGCTTTTAACAAAAAACCTAAGAAAGAGGAGGTTGCAGGATAATGGCTAAAGATCAAATACAATATGTTACCGCTCCAAAAGTGGACGATAACAGAAAAAAATATTGCCGTTTCAAAAAGAATGGTATTAAATATATTGATTACAAAGACGCAAACTTTTTGTTAAAGTTCATCAATGATCAAGGTAAAATTTTACCTCGCCGTCTAACCGGTACTTCATTGAAATTCCAACGCAAAGTGGCTCAGGCGGTAAAACGTTCACGTCACATTGGTTTGTTACCTTTCGTTGCTGACCAATTAAAATAGGAGCTGAAAAATGGAAATTATTTTAAAACAAGATATCAAATCCCTAGGGGAAAAAGATGATATCGTTAATGTAAAGCCAGGATACGGTCGTAACTACTTAATCCCACAAGGATTTGCTCAGTTGGCTACTCCTTCAGCGAAAAAAGTTTTAGCAGAAAACTTGAAACAAGCTGCTTTCAAACAAGATAAAATTAAGAAAGATGCTGATGGTATCGCTGCACGTTTAGTAGATGTGAAGTTAACTATCGGTGCTAAAGCTGGTGAAACAGGAAAGATTTTTGGTGCTGTAAATACCATTATGATCTCTGACGCATTGAAACAACAAGGTTTTGATGTTGACCGTCGCCGTATCACTTTCGAAACTGAACCTAAATTTGTTGGTGAATATGTAGCCAACTTAAACTTACACAAAGAAGTGAAAGTTAAAGTTCCTTTCGAAGTTGTAGCTGAGTAATCTTTTCTACATGACATAAAAAAGGGTTCTGATTCATCAGAGCCCTTTTTTTATTGCTTTTTTTGCCCGTCCCTCAATCGGGTATTCCGCAATCTTCTTACCTTTGAGGCAATGGCAACAAAACGACGCACACCCGCTAAAGCAAAATCTCCTTTACTGAAAAAAATCACCGGCATCCTGACCAGGGTCTTTCTTTGGTTTTTGATGGTGACCATACTTTGGGTGTTGTTCTATCGTTTTGTAAACCCGCCCATCACCCTGTTGATGATCCAGAGAAATATCGAACGAAGTTCAGAAGATAAGCCCTCAAAGATGGAAAAGAAATGGGTGGACTTCGACGATATGTCCGATAATATGAAACGGGCGGCGGTATCTGCCGAAGATCAGCTCTTTCTGAAACACATCGGCTTTGATGTGAAGGCGATAGAAAAGGCTTTTGAGACGAATAAAAAAGGTAAAAAGATAAAAGGGGGAAGCACCATCTCCCAGCAAACGGCAAAAAACGTATTTCTATGGCCGGGACGCTCCTGGATCCGCAAAGGTTTTGAAGCCTATTTCACGCTGCTGATCGAAATCTTCTGGAGTAAAGAACGCATTCTGGAGGTTTACCTCAACGTAATTGAAATGGGGGATGGAATTTATGGTGCAGAAGCGGCTTCACAGGCCTACTATGGCAAATCCTGTACGAAGTTAAGCCGGGCACAGGCCGCACTGATTGCTTCCTGCTTCCCTAACCCAAGACGATGGTCGCCGAAAAATGCAACCCCCTATATCCGTCACCGCCAATACCTGATCATGAAGAACATGAGACGTCTGGGACCTTTGGATTTTTAATCCCTTTTTCTCTGGAAATTCCTATATTCATCCCTGAATATGGGCTTAGGCGAAGATGATCACAATTATTGGGAACAAATGCGCCTCGGGGATAAACAGGCTCTGTTTGAACTGTACAACCGTCAGTATTTCCAGCTTATCCGTTCCGGACTGAAGATCAATGCCGATGATGAACTCGTTAAGGATTGTGTCAATCAGATTTTCTTAAATATCTGGGATAAGCGGGAACGCCTCCATCCGGTGGAAAACGTCAGGGCCTATCTGATGGCCTCCCTTCGTCATTGTATGATGGACCAGTTGTCATACCTCAATAAAACAAATGCGGCCCTGAGCAAGATGCTGGCTGAAGAAGAATGGAATGAGCTTTCCTATGAACAGGTGCTGATTAACATTCAGCAGGATGACGACCTGAAGGAAAAGCTTAAAATTGCCATTCGCCAGTTGACTCCCCGTCAAATGGAACTGATTCAGCTTAAATTTTTTGAAGGGTTGAGCTATGAACAGATCTCAGAAAGAACAGCACAGACCGTAAAAACGGCCTATAATACCATTTACGATGCGATCAAAGTGCTTCGGAAATTGCTGAAATAGCCGGGTTGGTAAATAAACTTTAAATTTTCTTAGGAAATGGGTCCCATTTCTCCGTCTGTATATTAAAACCTGCTTATGATACAGATGCCTGACAACGATTTTGACGTGGAAGAATTGATTTGTAATGAATCATTTCAGGAATATTGTCTCGGTGCAAGTCTGGAACATCAAATCCTTTGGAAGGAATGGATGGCAAAATATCCGGATAGAAAAGAAGATTTCGCAGAAGCGGAAAGAATCGTAGCCATTCTGAATGTAAAACAAGGCAGCAGAATAGAGCAATTGAAGGCATTAGGGTCTGGTCTGACACAGCAGGAGGCTTTTCAGTCGGCCATAGCGCTCAAACCTGAAATCTCTTTCAGAGAAGAAGAACTGCCGGAAAGGAGCCCTGAAGCCCGGAAAACAGGCTGGTATTTTTACCTTGGCGGCGCTGCGGCAGCCATTCTGATCGCGGTCAGTTTTCTATACTTCTCCGGGCCTGTTTTTTTTAAGGCCGGAGAAGCGCCTTCATGGACCTCGTTTTCTTCTGGTAAAGCCTTGCGCAAGACGATTATCCTGAAGGATGGCTCTGTAATTACCATGGGGAAAGAGAGCTCCATTCGCTTGGGAGAAGGTTTTAATACGGCTAAGAGAGAAGTATGGCTCCAGGGCGCTGCTTTCTTTGATGTAAAGCACGATGCAGCCCATCCTTTTGTGGTACATACTGCTTTTAATGACATTAAAGTTTTGGGAACGACTTTCAATGTGAAAGCCTATGCCGATTCGGGCATGATGGAGACCGCCCTTATTCAGGGAATGGTACAGGTCGCCTCCAGGAAGTATCCCGGTTATGTTGTTCTGTTGAAGCCCAATCAGAAACTGCTGAGCCTCAACTCCCCGGTAAAAATGCCCCTTTCAAAGCGGGCTGCTGAATACCGCCTCTCTGAGCTGAAGCAACATGCAGCGGATCCGGTGCCTGAGGAAATTGCCTGGGTCCGGAAACGCCTGGACATCGATAACCTGCCGCTTGCTGTCATTGCACAGAGGCTTCAGGAATGGTATGGCATAAAGATCAGCATTGCCGGAGAAGAAGTCAAAAATTACAGGTATTCGGGAGTCTTTGAAAATGAAACCATTTTGAAAACACTGGAGGCCCTGCAGTTGTCCTATCCTTTTCGTTTTGAAGTGAAAGGAGATCAAATTTATATCAAAAAATAGCCCTGATCCGGGGTCATACAAATGAACCAAACCACCAAATTAAACCACCAAACTAAACAGATATGAGAAGAGTATTACTGAGTATGAAAATTACGGGTTTTGTGCTGCTGCTCCTGTGTATGCAGGTTTCTGCTGCAGGTTTTGCACAGCAAAGAATCACCATTAAAATGAAAGAAAGCAGCATAAAGGAGTTGCTGAAAGCGGTGGAACGGCAAACCGACTATCGTTTTGTATACAGCAATACGGCAATGCCGGCTCAACGGAATGCGCTCGACATCAGGGAAGCCTCGCTGGAGGAGGCGATGCGGCTGATTCTGAAAGATAGCAGGCTGAGCTATGCATTGAAAGAGAACAACCTCGTGGTGCTGTACCCTACAGCTGCTCCGGCGGATAAAAAAGACATCGTCGTTACGGGAAAAGTACTTGATGATGCAGGATTGCCTTTGCCGGGTGTTTCGGTAAAAGTAACCGGCCTGTCCATCGCAACAATTACAGATGCGAATGGTGCTTATTCGATCAGGGTGCCTGATGGGAATGCCAGTCTGGAATTTTCATTTATCGGATATGCCAGACAAGTGGTCAATCTCGGCGGCAGAACCTCGGTTAATATAGAACTGAAAGCTGATAGTCAGAATTTACAGGAAGTTACGGTAACAGGGTATACGAGTTACAACAGGCAGCAATCGGCAAGTTCTTCTGCGGTAGTAAGTGGGAAAGACCTTGCCCAAACTTCATTGTCTACCTTTGATCAGGTATTGCAGGGCCGGGTTTCCGGTCTGCAGGTTTCTTCGGGCTCCGGCCAGCCGGGTGCAAGTTCTAAGGTTATCCTGAGGGGGATCGGAACGATCAGCGGGAATACCGCCCCATTATATGTATTGGACGGGATCCCTGTGGAAGATTCCTATTTTCAAACGCTGAATCCTTCCGATTTTGAAAGTGTGACGGTATTAAAGGATGCCACCTCAAAAGCGCAATATGGTGCCAGGGGTGCGAACGGAGTGATCGTCATCACGACCAAAAAGGGAAAATCAGGAAAGGTGCAGTTCAATTATAAATCACAGTATGGATTGTCGAAACTGACTTCTCCGAAGTTTAATATGATGAATACCACTCAGCGATTACAGTTTGAAGAAGAGATTGGCCTGGAAACCGGGGCAGAGATTGGCCCGGGCTGGGAGTTTTCTAAAAAGAATCCGGACTATGCGGATAAAACCCCACAGGAACAACGCAGGGCTGATGCCATCCTGGACAGTATTGGAAAGATCAATGCCAATTGGAAAGACATCTTTTTCAGAACAGGAAAGTTTACAGAACAACAGGTCGATGCCAGTGGCGGAAATGAGAATGTACGCTTTTACAGCTCCCTGAATTATTATAAACAGGACGGAATTGCTGTGCGTTCGGGCTTAGAGCGTTATTCATTGCGGAACAATGTAGATTTTAATGCAGGGAAGCTTTCAGGAAGCATCAATACCAGTCTCGGATATTCGGAATCGAGTATGATTGAGAATGAGGGGCAGTCGAGTGGGAAGAACCCTTTGTCGGCAGTCTATTATGCCTTGCCTTATGAGTATCCTTATGCCCCGGACGGGACATTGATTCATAACGGTAATTCGGACGAATATGAAATCTATGATCAGCGTGAGGGAAGTAAAGCATTAGAGCGGTTGTTAAATACAACTAATAAAAACAACCAGTATAAGACAATTCTGAGTGGTGCTTTGAGTTATAAAATTACAGATGACCTGACTGCAAAAACCAGGTTTGGAATTGATTTCAGGGAAACGACCTCAGAACATTTTGTCCGGCCCGACTCTTATTCCGGAGCTCAGGAGAACGGAGAAAAAGGAAGTTTTGGGGAGAACCTGCAAAGAAACTTCTCAATGATCTCTACCTCGGGATTGACCTATGCAAAGATACTGGGGAAGCACAGTTTTGAGCTGACCGGGCTTTATGAAATCACCAAACAACACCGCAGAGGTTTTGGATATAAAGCTTTCGGAATTGATCCCCGTTTGCCGGAAACACCGGCAGGAGGAACCCCGGGATCTGCAGAAAATTCTTTTATTCCGGAATTTAGCGGAGGAAGAACAAGAAATGCTTTGATCTCTTACATCGCTTTGGGACGTTATACCTTTAACGACCGTTATACCCTGAACGCCAGTTACCGCTATGATGGTTCTTCTACTTTACCAAAGAAAAACAGATGGCATGGGTTTTATTCCATGGGTGCAGCCTGGAACCTGAAAAAGGAAAATTTCCTTGCGGGTTCAGAACTGATTAATGACCTGAAACTCCGTGTCAGCTATGGTACAACAGCGAGTCCTTTTCCTGGTAATTTCACCTACCTTTCGGCTTATTCGACCACTTCATACGGTGGGCAGAGCGGAATCTATCCGACTGCTTATGGAAGTGTGAATTACGACTGGGAGTATGCAAAAGATTTAAACATCGGTTTCGACCTGGACTTTTTAGACAATAGAATCCACCTGGTAACCGATGTGTATTATAAGAAAACGGAAAACCTGTTCCTGGACCTTCCGGTATCTCTGACCTCAGGAGTAAGTGCCCTGCCTTTAAATGCAGGTTCAATGAGGAACCGTGGAATTGAAGTGGCTTTGGGCCTGGACCTGATCAGAACTGATCAGCTGAAATGGAATGTAGGCTTAAACTTTGCTTATAATCAAAATAAGGTGCTTTCTCTGGCCGGATCTGAAGGTTTTGAACAGGGAGACTCCGAGATTGTTAGGGAAGGTTTGCCTTATGGTTCTCATTATGCACCCAAATGGGCAGGAGTTGATCCCAAAAACGGCGATCCCCTGTACTATGACCAAAATGGAAATGTGACTACAAATTATAATGCAGCCACGATGAGTGTTGCTGAATTTGGAAGCCTGTATCCACCATTTACCGGGGGATTCAATACCTCATTGAATTATAAAGGATTCAATTTGTCGGCCCTGTTTAGCTTTGCCAATAATGTATTCAGGTACAATAACGAAGATTATTACAATGAGAATCCTGATTTCGGAACGAGCGGACAGTCTGTCCGGATGTTAAACAACCGATGGAAAAAAGAGGGCGATAATGCCATTCTGCCAAGATACGATGCCGCAAGGAGCTTTTCTTCCAAAGACATCCAGAATGCTTCTTACCTCCGCCTGAGGAATGTGAACCTGAGTTATGCACTGCCCAAATCCTTACTTGCCGGTACGAAGTTTATCAGTGGGGTAAATGTATTTGTGCAGGGCAGTAACCTGCTTACCTGGACAAAATGGAAGGGTTTCGATCCGGAAGATAGTGATGGAGAGGCCAAGTTTGACTATCCAAGTTCCAGGACTTACACTTTTGGTTTAAATGTTAATTTCTAATCGTATGATCATGTTAAAATATTATAGCAACAGAATTTTCCTATATACATTATGCTGCGGCCTGATGCTGCTGAGCTCCTGCAGTAAAGAACTGGACCTGGTTCCCTCAGATAATTTTGATGAAAGCAGGGCTTTCAATACCGTAGAAGACCTCAACGGCGGACTCATCGGTGCTTACGCTTCCTTAGGGACAGATGTCATCACGAATACTTCCCTGACTTCTGATGAATGTAACCTGCCGAAGGAGAATTCAACAGGGCGTGGAATCGGTACCTACAGATGGCAATATGACGGCTCAGGCGGAACAATTACTGCCGGATGGGGAAGTAATTATACGAGCATTGATATGATCAACAGGGCATTGAATTTTGTGGATAAAGTGAAAACCAAACCTGCAGAAGAAATCCTTAAAAATCAATACAAAGGTGAAATGCTGGCCATGAGGGCTTATTGTCATTTTGAACTGCTCAGGAATTTTGCTTCCAGTTATGAAAGCAATGGAATGGGTGTTCCTTATATGGAAGTCTCTACGGTATCCCGTCCTTCGAGGTTGAGTTTCGGGGCAACGATACAAAAGATAAAAACAGATTTACTGGCCGCCAAAGGATTAATTCCTGCTTCCTTTAACAACCGGACAAGAATTACCCTGATCGCTGTTTCTGCCATGCAGGCAAGGGTAGCCTTATATGAGAAGAATTGGGACGATGCCTTGAAATACAGTACGGAAGTGATCGATGGGGCAGCCCTGGCCAATCGGGATCAATTCCCTTTGATCTGGAAAGATAAGGCAGAAGATGAGGTGATCTGGAAGCTGAAAAAAGTAAGCGGAGACAGCCGTCTGGGTGATTTCTATTATGATACCGATGATGTGGTATTGTATGCCCCTGCATTTGAACTGATCAATTCCTTTGATGCCGACAATGATGTGAGGTATGCTGCTTATGTTAAATTTGACGATACCAGAGGAGTGGGAACTTCGAATTACAGTGTGAACAAATACCTGGAAGGAAGTACCAGCCGGACAAATCTTTGTGATGTGAAATTATACAGAACAGGAGAAATGTACCTGATCAGGGCCGAAGCCTATGCACAGAAACAAAACCTGCCTTTGGCAGGAGCAGATCTGAATGCACTTCGGGCTGCAAGGATTGCCGGATATACGGATGTGACTTTTGGAGATCAGGCCACCTTGTTGAATGCGATTGTTTTAGAAAGGTATAAAGAACTGGCTTTTGAAGGACATAGGTTCTTTGACCTGCGTAGAAATGGATTGCCGGTAACAAGAGAGCCTGCAGATGCAATAAATGCGCTAGGTTCTGTAACTTTAACTTCAGCAAACAAACAATATGCGTATCCTGTGCCAAATGCAGAGATTCGCGCCAACTCAAACGTGAAACAAAACCCATTGTATTAAACAACCTATAAAAACAACCACATGAAATTAAAATTAAACTATTCTCTTTTGTGCCTGATGATCTTTACCTGCATGGCAGTTCATGGACAAAAGAAATATGTGATGGTCATCCATGGCGGTGCCGGGACGATTCTTAAGAAAAATATGACCGCTGAAAAGGAAGCAGCCTATATTGCCGATTTAACCAAAGCATTGCAAAAGGGTTATGAGGCCATCAAAGCGGGAAAAACGAGCATGGACGCGGTTGAAGCGGCCATTCATGTAATGGAAGATTCTCCCTTATTCAATGCAGGGAAGGGTTCTGTTTTTACGCACGATGGAAAAAATGAGATGGATGCGGCAGTAATGGATGGGAAGACCTTATCCGCAGGCTCCGTGGCCGGTGTAACTGTGATCCGAAATCCCATCAGCGCCGCAAGGGCAGTAATGGAAAAGTCGGAGCATGTGATGATGGTAGGGGCAGGTGCAGAGGCTTTTGCCAAACAGTCTAAACTGGAAATCGTAGACCCATCGTATTTCTATACGAAGGAACGCTGGGATGGCTTGCAGAAGGCCATCAGGGAGGATTCTGTAAAAGCGGTACTGGACCATGGCAGTAAAAAAACAATGAAGCTGGGTACGATCAATAAAGATTATAAATTCGGAACGGTAGGTGCCGTTGCACTTGATAAATCAGGGAACCTTGCCGCGGGGACTTCTACAGGAGGGATGACAAATAAAAGATATGGAAGGGTAGGAGATGCACCCATCATCGGTGCAGGAACTTATGCCAACAATGCGACTGCAGGAATCTCCTGCACGGGATGGGGCGAGTTTTACATCCGTAATGTCGTGGCGCATGACATTTCTGCAATGATGGAATATAAAAAGATGTCTGTGGCCGATGCTTCAAAAGCAGCATTGGATAAGGTCGGGAAAATGGGCGGCGACGGTGGTTTAATTGCTATGGACAAACAGGGCCACGTGGCGATGCCTTTTAATACAGAAGGAATGTACAGAGGAACGGTGACCGCAGATGGAAAGATAGAAGTATTGATCTATAAATAAGACGGGATGATGAAATCTTTATTGATCAGGTCTTTGCTGGCCTGCGCATTTGCATTGACTTCCTGCCTGGCCATTGCCCAGCAAAAGCCTGTAGCGAAGGGCAGTTTGTTTATTATTGGTGGCGGGGATAAATCCCCTGAATTAATTCAGGAACTCATTAAAACGGCTGATATGAAGGCAAAAGATTATGTGGTCGTTTTGCCGATGTCCAGTGGTTTCCCTGAGCGTTCTTTCGAAGCGATTCAACAGGAGTTATCGGCGGTTACCCGCAATCACATTACCTGTTTTAATTTTGAAGCCTCAAAGGTAAATGACCGGAAATGGCTGGATTCTTTGACAGGAGCCCGTTTAATTTACATTACCGGAGGCGATCAGAGCCGTTTTATGAAGGTGGTTCTGAATACGCCGGTTTACAAAGCGATTCATCAGGCTTATCAGAATGGGGCAACGGTGGCCGGTACCAGCGCCGGAGCTGCAGTGATGAGCAAATATATGATTACCGGAACACAGCTTCTTGGAGATACGGCTTATAAAGCGACATTTGATCAGCTGCGCTTCGGGAATGTGGAATTTCAGGAAGGGCTTGGCTTACTGGATTCCGTGATCATCGATCAGCATTTTGTAAAAAGGAGCCGGTACAACCGCCTGATCTCTGCTTTGGCAGCCCATCCCGGTTTCGATTGTATCGGTATTGATGAAGGGACAGCCATCATCGTAAAACAGAAAAAGATCAGGGTAGCGGGCGAGAGCCAGGTGTTGAGGATCGCCGGTCCCCGAAAATTAAAGGTTACGAAATCACAGCACCTGAAAATGGAAGGACTGCAGTTCAGCCTGTATACAGAGGGAGATACTTTTTATACGAAGTAAAAAAATACTAAGCCCGGTTACAGCAGGTGTGCAAACACTTTGCTGTGCCAGCTTTGTTCAAAAGGAACTTCCCATTTGTTCTGGAATTCATCCAGCGTCTGAACGAGGTTGTTAAATACAACCGTCTTTGGTCCCACCTTTTTGATGCTCACCAGGGTTTCAAAATCTTCCTTATTGGTAACGATCACTTTGCCATCCACTTTATAGGCCATGTTGAACCTGTCAAAAAGGTCCACTTTATATTCCTGCTCTATTTCTTTCATGATCCTCACAGAAGAATCGATAGAACATCCGGTCACACCGGCGCTGGCTTCGTCCACGGTAAATACAATGAAAAAATGATGCAATACTTCGGCTTTAGCATTTAGCTGATGGCCATGCGCTTTCCATTGCGCGGTAAAATCATTCAGCTTTTGCTGGATTGACGTCACTTCGTTGTCAGTAAACGGACGGTTGCTTTGGTATACCCAAACTTTTGATTGTGGAGAAAAACTCATACTTCAAATTTAGTAAATTATTTAAATTGATTTTTCTAAAATAGGAACGTGATGAAAAAGTTTACATTAAACTTAAGAATATGCCTTTGCGCATTGTCATGCGTTATATTTACGGCTTTTTCCGCCAGAATGATACTGGATGAGGAGGTGGCGTACCTTCAAAAAATGCTGACTGAACATTACGACAGCAGCAGAGAGGAAAAGGAAATTAAACGCTACGAACTAAATGTTACCAACAGTGGTTTCTGTAGGTACAAGCGTTACTTCTCCAGCGGAAAAGTAGAATATTTCTCTTTTAACCTCGTTAAATTCAAAGGATTGGACTATCAGGGGGTCGGCGACAGCACTGAAACAGGTAATCTTTTTCTGCGTACAAAAGGAGAAGATGTGATCGTTCAGACCTATAATGATAAGATAGGTGGCGATGTAGACAGCATGGCCTGTTTTATGACCATCCCGGTGAAAAACATGAAAAGCCAGGATTTGTCTGACCTTTCGGCGCGCCTGATTAAAATGAATGCACTGCTACCGGTTCAAAAATAGCATAAACAGCTGTTTCTTCATACCTGGAGGCTACAATGATCTCCGTTCCATTGGCATGTTCCCTGAATAAGTTTGCCGCGAGTTCCGGGCAGTTGTTGTCTTTGGAAAGATGTGATAGGAGCAGGTGGCTCATAAAAGAGGGTTTGTGCGCCATAAAAAGATCCAGGGCCTGTTTATTGGACAAGTGACCCATTCCTCCGCTGATGCGTTTTTTCAGGAAATAAGGATAAGCACTTTTGCTTAAAAGCTCGTCGTCATAATTGGTTTCCAGAAATGCAGCATGACACTGCTGGAAATGGCTGGTCAGCTCCTCACATACTGCCCCAAGATCTGTAAATACCCCTACCTTAGTGGCTCCGCAGGAAACCAGGAAGCTGTGCGGTTCAGCAGCATCGTGTAACTTCAGAAAGCTGCTGATGTTCAGGTCTCCAATCTGTACGCTCTGATGACTTAAAAGTGTCCGGACTAAATCTGTTCTCAGGTTAAACTTGCAGCCGCTCAAAGTACCCGGAGTGATGTAAACCGGTAAATTGAATTTAGCAGACAGCACAGCAAGTCCCTTGATATGGTCCGTATGCTCGTGGGAGATAAAGATGGCCTTCACCTTATCCATGTTCAGGCCCAGTCTTAACATTCTCTTTTCTGTTTCCCTGCAGGAGATGCCGGCATCGATTAATACCGCCTCTTTGTCGTTGCCGACATAGTAGCAGTTGCCGTTGCTGCCTGAGTTCAGGGAAGCGATGAAGAGGGTATTACAAGCCATTCGCTCTTGCGGTAATTTCTGCAATATCCAATACCTGAACGTTCTGGTCCTGATCTTTCAGTTTAACACCATCACGAAGCATGGTCATACAGAAAGGGCAGGAAGCTGCAATCACCTGTGGCTGCGTTTCCAAAGCTTCTTCGATTCTTTCAATATTGATGTCTTTATTCCCTTTTTCAGGTTCTTTAAACATCTGGGCACCACCGGCACCACAGCACAAGCCGTTGGATTTACAGCGTTTCATTTCCACCAATTGGGCATCCAGGACTTCCAGCGCTTTACGTGGTGCTTCATATACCCCGTTTCCGCGGCCCAGATAACAAGGGTCATGGTACGTGATCTTTTTGCCTTTAAAGCTCTCTCCGCCTTCTGCTTTTAGCTTGCCGTCATTGATCAGGTCCTGAATCAGCTGAGTATGGTGAATAACTTCATAGGTTCCGCCAAGTCCGGGATATTCATTTTTGATCGTATTGAAACAATGAGGACATCCGGTAACGATCTTTTTAATGTTATATGCGTTGAGCACTTCGATATTGGTCATGGCCTGCATCTGGAACAGGAATTCGTTTCCCGCCCGTTTTGCAGGGTCTCCGGTACAGCTTTCTTCCGTTCCAAGAACTGCATATTTCATGCCTACATGGTGTAGGATCTTACAGATGTCACGAGTGGTTTTCTGCGCCCTTTCATCATAACTTCCGGCACAACCTACCCAAAACAGGATTTCAGGTTCTTCACCTTTGGCTAACAGTTCTGCCATTGTTGGCACTTCAAAATTTAGTTGCTCGCTCATCTTAGCTCTAATATCAGATTTAATATTTTGATTAACTTTCTTTGGCCCAGTTCAACCGGTCTGCCGGAGAATATTTCCATGGGGCACCATTGTTTTCAATGTTACCCAGCATGGCATTGATACTGGCCGGAGCCTGCGATTCTTCCATCACAGCGTATCTTCTCAGCTCCGTAATGATAGACAAAGGATCAATGTTGATCGGGCAGGCCTGTGTACAGGCATTGCAGCTGGTACATGCCCATATTTCTTCCCTGCTGATATAGGTGTCTATTAAAGACTTTCCATCATCAAAGCCGTTTCCGGTTTTATCAATATTTTTTCCAACTTCCTCCAGCCTGTCGCGGGTATCCATCATGATCTTACGTGGGGAAAGCAATTTTCCGGTGATGTTTGCCGGACATACAGAAGTACACCTTCCGCATTCGGTGCAGGTATAGGCATTCATCAGGTTTACCCAGGTCAGGTCGTTCACATCTTTAGCCCCAAACTTGCTGCCATCGGGCTCAGGAGGGGTAAATGAAGGATCAAGCATGGCTTTTACTTCATTTGTTACGCTCTGCATATTGCTGAATTCCCCCTTAGGCTCCAGATTGGAGAAATAGGTATTGGGAAAGGCAAACATGATGTGGAAATGTTTGGAATAAGGCAGGTAGTTTAAGAAACCAAATATCCCGATAATGTGGAACCACCAGCAGCCTCTTTCAATTGCAATTAAAGCGCCTTCGGTATTGGGTAACAGGTTCATCAGGAACTGACTCACAGGGAAAGATCCTACTGCGGTATAATGTGCAGCACCCATGGCCTGTAGTTTTGCATCTGCAGCATTCATCACTAGGAAAGCCGTCATCAATAAGATTTCGGTAATCAGGATGTAATTGGCATCAGACTTCGGCCAGCCGGCCATCTCTACGCCACTAAACCTTTTCAGTTTAATGATATTTCTTCTCACCAGGAAGATGGCGCAACCGAGCCATACACCAAGGGCGAGGATTTCAAAAGAAGCAATGAGGAAATTATATAGCGCACCCATTCCGCCGAAAACGCGGTGAGTGCCAAAAATACCATCGATCATGATCTCCAATACTTCGATATTGATGATGACAAAGCCGGCATAAACAATCAAATGAAGAAAGGCAGGAATAGGACGAAAGAACATTTTCGTCTGTCCAAGCGCAACTTTGACCATGGTCATCATTCTTTTTTGAGGTTGATCGGTTCTGTTTGCCGCCCTTCCAATCCGAATGTTGCGGATAACTTTCTTTAAGTTATAACTGAACAAGGCGACCCCCGCCAATGCAATTGCTATAAATAGGATTTGTAACACCATTTTTTTGAAGATCTGTTATAGTGTTGCTAAGTTAAAACAAATCCGGTAAAACAAATTACTATGCATGCATAAAATTTAAATTTAGACGGGTTTTAAATAAAATATTAAGAATTAATTTGTTTTTTGAAAAAAGACACTACATTTGCAATCCCAAACGAGGGGACAAGGTTAAATGGTGCGGTAGCTCAGTCGGTAGAGCAAAGGACTGAAAATCCTTGTGTCGCCGGTTCGATCCCGGCCCACACCACTTCAAAAAGCTTCAGCGCAATCTGAAGCTTTCTTGTTTTAATTCATGGAAATGGGGGGATACCAGAGTGGCCAAATGGGACAGACTGTAACTCTGTTGTCGCAA
>NZ_QAJL01000002.1:252969-405003 GCF_003852525.1 Pedobacter sp. KBW06 | reverse complement strand
TAATTTCCCAATCATCATTCTCATTTCTTCAGTTGCCCGTTAAATTTTCCCTTTGTCCGCAACCCGGAAATTGAATTTTTCGTACCTTCCAATTTTAACATGATCAGATCTCAGTTTATGAAGCACCAGGGGAAGAAATTCGTTCTTATTTTATTTGTGGCCCTGTTTTTTAGCGTAGCCGCACATGCACAGCAAAAACCTAATGTAATTGTTTTTCTGGTGGACGATATGGGCTGGCAGGATACCTCTCTGCCTTTCTGGACGCAAACAACACCCTTAAATAAGCGCTACCATACGCCAAACATGGAACGGCTGGCAAAAGAAGGCATGAAATTTACAAACGCCTATGCCACGCCTGTATGTACACCAACCAGAATCAGCCTGATCAGCGGGATGAATGCAGCACATCACAAAGTGACCAACTGGACATCCCCCCAGAATAATGTCTCCTCTGACAATGAAGATGAGCAGTTTCTGCCGGCAAACTGGAACTATAGCGGCCTGAGCCCAAAACCCGGAGTTCCCCATACAATTTATGCTACACCCTACCCAAAGCTCTTAAAGGAGGCGGGTTATTTTACCATACATGTGGGGAAAGCACATTGGGCATCCATCGGCAGTCCGGGTGCAAATCCCTATAATCTTGGCTTTATGGTAAACATTGGAGGCCATGCTGCCGGACATCCCCAAAGTTATTACGGACAGGATTTTTATGGGAATAAGCCGGGTAAAAACACCCTGCAATCGGTGCCCGATCTGGAAGAGTATTATGGCACAGAAACCTTTTTAACGGAAGCTTTAACCCTTGAAGCACTGAAAACACTGGATGCCCCGATTAAGAACAAACAGCCTTTTTACCTGAACATGGCGCATTATGCGATTCATACACCGATCCAGGCCGATGAACGGTATTATCAAAAATACATCACTGCCGGACTGGCTCCTGTAGAAGCAAAATATGCCTCTTTAATTGAAGGAATGGATAAAAGTCTGGGAGACATCATGGATTATCTGAAAGCAAAAAAGGCAGATCAGAATACCATCATTATTTTCATGAGCGACAACGGTGGATTGAGCCTGGTACCGCCAAGAGATGGGACCGCACATACACAAAACCTGCCGTTAAAAGCAGGTAAGGGTTCTGTGAATGAAGGCGGAATCCGGGAGCCGATGCTGGTAAAATGGCCAGGGGTGACCAAGCCCTCCAGTGTAGCCAATCAATATGTCATCATAGAAGATTTCTTCCCTACAATATTGGAGATGGCAGGCATCAAAAATTATAAGACCCTGCAGGAGATTGATGGAAAGAGTTTTGTGCCGATCCTGAAGGATGCGAGTTATACCGACAATCAGCGGGCTTTATACTGGCATTTTCCAAATAAATGGATTCCGGTAGATGGCCCGGGAATTAATTATAAAAGTGCCATCAGAGTAGGGGACTGGAAGCTGATCTATAACATGCGGGATGGAAGTACTGAACTTTACAACCTGAAAGAAGACATCGGTGAGCAGAAAAACGAAGCCACGGCCTATCCTGAAAAGGTAAGGACGATGGCTGGGCAACTGGGGACCCAGCTGAAAAAATGGGAAGCCCCGATGCCGGTGGAAAAGGCAACAGGAAAGGCAGTAGCCATGCCTGCCATGATTGGAAACTAAGAAAATGAGCCAATTGAAAAACTATCTTTGAATAAAATAAAAGAATGATAGAATTGCTCCTGAAATGTCTTAAGGATGATTTTGATTTCCCCCTGGGGGAATTTTCGGAGGTTAAAACACACTTTGTTTTCTCCAGAAAGAAGAAAAAGGATTTCCTGCTGCAGGAAGGAGCGCTGTCGACAGACTATTTCCTGATCATGGACGGTTATGTACGTACGTTTTACCTGTCGGAAAATGGAACAGAAGTAACGACTGAGCTTTTGGGAAAAGGAGAGTTTGCTGCGTCAATGTACAGCATACTGAAAAAGACAGCTTCTTTTGAAAATATTCAATGCCTTACGGATTGCCTGATCGTGAAGATTGCAGAATCTTCCTTTGAGACCTTAGCTTTAAAAGATCCAAGGTGGATTCAGTTTGGAATGAAATGCCTGAAAACGGCCTTGCTAAAAAAGGAAGAACGAATCCTGACCTTCGGGAAACTAAAAGGTAAAGCACGTTATGCCAAGCTCATCAAAGAAAAACCGGATTTTGTGCAGCATATTCCGGTTCAGTATCTTGCTTCTTACCTCGGAATGAAACCAGAATCGTTAAGCCGCATCAGAAGCTAAGTCCCGTTTTCCTAACAATTGTTATTTTTTATATCCAGGGTTCTGCAGAGTTTTGCAACCAGGGTCAAGGCTCGCTTAACTGCATTTAATCAGGTTTTTTGCATTCTTTTTTTTAACGCTGCCTGTTTTAGCCTTTGAAATGACCTTTAAGAAAACAATGGAAGAATTTGACAGAAAAACACCGGCTGGTGCGGTAGGGTATTTTAGAGATTGTCTGAAAAACGGAAATGTAGCGGGGGCATTGGCATGTTTTGATCCGCAGGGGCTGTATATAGACCGCAGTGGCAAAGAAATGAAAGGCTTGCAGCAGATTGAAATGGCGATGAAGAGTTTGTGCATCCTGAAGCCTTTAATCGTCGGATCGTCGGCACATATCACGATCGTGGAGGACCTTGCCATGTGGATGGATAAATGGACAATGAGGGGGAAAACTCCCGATGGGCATCATTTGGAGATGAACGGACATACTTCCTGCATTTTAAAGAGAAATGAAGCCGGAATCTGGTTGTGGCTGGTAGACAACCCTTTCGGAGCAGCAATTCTGGAAGATTAGCGGATCGAAATCAGTATTTTAAATTATTTTCAAAAAAGATTTTGTTTTTAGAAAAAAGACCCTACATTTGCAATCCCAAACAATGGGACAAGAAATTAAAACGGTGCGGTAGCTCAGTCGGTAGAGCAAAGGACTGAAAATCCTTGTGTCGCCGGTTCGATCCCGGCCCACACCACTTCAAAAGCTTCAGGGAAATCTGGAGCTTTCTTGTTTTATACGCTTTTTTATCATTCCTGGGAATGCAGGTAAATTGGAAATTAATAAGCATAAAAAAAGGANNTCCTTTTTTTATGCTTATTATCGATTTTTATATTTCATTATAGCATACTAAATATAACACTATTGATAAATTGCTTTGCTTCTTCAGCTTTTTCCGGAAATAAAACCCTGTCTTTTAGCTTATCTGCAACTAAAGATAATAGTCCTGATTCCGTAATTGTAACCATTTCTGTTCCTTTAATTTCCATAGCGTAAAGTTAAGTGTTGTTTTTTACAGTTAGACCGGGATGAACACCTAACCTTTAGGATGAAAAGGCCAGGTGAAATATTATTGCTGATTATACAGCAGCTAATGCTGCTTGTTTAGGCTTTGTTTTACTTTTGCTTTTACTCTTTTTCTTTTTCCCCCACCAGATGTAGAATCCGGTAATCGGTAAACTCGCACAGATCAGACTGGCTAAGAAGTATAGGATTTTGGTAGTCAGGCCACCAATCGCCCCTACATGTATCGCATAATTGAGCTTGCGTACCTGATCGGGGAATTTAAGGTCCCCAAGTCTTTTTGTTGAATTAGGCAGGAGCTCCAGGGTTAGGGGATCAAAATTAAGATCCCTCCAGAAGCCCATGGTCATATCAGTACAGGCATAGATGGCCTCATCTGGTTCTTCTGCAAAATGTATGATGACCTGGTCTTTATTATACAACGCGATTTCATTGACTACTTTATTATAAATCAGGTCTGCATTTTGTAAGGCGCTATTGACCGAGGGGCCGGAAACTTCTACTTTTTGTCTCCTTGGTCTTGAACCATTTTCGCCTCCTGTGAGCCAGTAAACGCCTTTACCGAACCAGGAGAAACTCATCACCAGGCCGGTAACTGCCATTAGTATGGCCAGCAGCAGGGAATAGAAACCCAATACATTATGGAGGTCATAATTTACCCGCTTAAAGCGTGCTTTCCATTTGATTTTAAAGCTTTGGTCGCGGGTGGACTTGGTCCATTTTTTTGGCCACCATAATACGATTCCGCTAATCAGCAATAAAAAGAAGACAAATGTAGACCAACCTACAATTTGTTTGCCCAGCTTGCCTTCAATCCAAAGGTGCCGGTGTCCTTCATCCATAAAATGGAAGAAGTCGTCATGATCAACCATGGCAATGACTTCGGCAGTATATGGATTTACATAGACCATTGAATCGGATTCATGGACGCTGAAATGTGCGGTACGACCTTCTCCATGATACCATACCGATTCGATATGCTTTCCAGGCAATGCCTGTTCAACTGCACGGTGCAATACAGAAGGGGCCAATACTTTAGCATCTTTGGGGCGTTCGGCATGAAGCCATGGATAGGCAAGGCTTTTGATTTCCTGTTCAAATACCAGGACGCATCCGGTGATGCTGAGAATAACGACTACAATTCCTGAAGCTAATCCCAGCCAAAGGTGTAACCATGCGTTTATTGCGGATAGTTTGGATTTCATCTCTTAAAATAAACGGCAGAGCAACACTGTAGGTCGCTCTGCCGTGATTTTTTTGTGGTTATTAGTTTAACTTATAAAGCACAGGGGTGTCTCCATCGCCACCTTCAACTTTTGCTCCTTTTGTCAGTTTATCAGTATTCGAGTCATATTCCCAGATGTAAATGGCATCTGCTTTAGCATCATTTACTGCGATATAAACTTTGCCGTTATGAACTACTGCCGAACGGGAATTCAACAGCAATGGAAAGTCAAGTTTTTTCACGATTTTTTGTGAATTTACGTCAACCACGATATATTCCCACATTGGTTTATACCACCAGTCATTTTTCTCTTTAACTTGATTTTTGGCATCACGGGCATTGATCAATAAAGCTTTTCCATTTCCAAGGTATTCTACACCAAGTTGGTTGTCACCCTGAGTAAGTGCACTGATGTTGAAGAAATATCCCGGATCTAAAACTGTAGAGCCGTCCTTGATGCGGTAAAAACCAGTAGGCATATTGGGCTTGTTTCCACCCAGCATTGGCATAGGATGGGTAAGCACATATGTATTACCCTGATCGCTGAACTTGTGGAAATATCCGTTACGTAAAGCGCCCGGAGGAGCAGAACGCGTATCCTTTCCTGTGATTTTAAAATTAGCCAGGGTTGGATAGTCAACAGCTGCGGTGTAAGCAGTGTCGTAAGTCAGTTTGGTAACTTCGTTTCTTACCATAAAAGTAAGAAATACCTTCCCACCTTGTGGAGTGATGGAGTTAATTGATAAGGTATGGTCTTTTGGTAATTCTTTTCCGGTATCAAATACACCACTTTTGATGATGGTCATGTTGTCTGTATCGATCACCGCATATTCGCTATTGCCACGTCCGCCGATCATCAGGGTTTTACTGTCGATCCAGGTGTGCCAGCCAAGGTATAAATAAGACATTGCCGAAAATGGAATTTCTTTTATGGTCTGTAATACTCCGTTTTCAAAGTTGTATTTACCGAATTTGCCGCTATTTGGCTCAACGGTATAGAAATATTTGCCTTTCTGGATGATGTTCTCACCCCAGGTAAAAATATTGGTTACATCGGTTCCTTTTCCTACAGGGGTAATTACGCCCGACATTAAATCATGGATTGGCAGAAGGTATGAACCTTTAGAGGTACTGTAATGTATGGCGAATTCTGGTTTGCCCTCCGGAGTGGGTCCGGTATCGCCTCCTTTAGATTTGCTGCAGGCCGTAATTGATGCAGCTACAAATAATGCACCTGCAAAAAGCAGACTGCGGTTCTTGGTTTTATTAAACATATTTATATTGATTTATTAAAATGAATTGATGTTATATCTTAGTTTTAAAAAGAATGCCCGTCCAGGTTTTTGCTGTTTGAAGACATCATAGGCAATCTGGTCGGTCAGGTTGCGGGCCTCTCCGGTGATGTTGTATCGGCCATTCTTAAGGGAATAAGTAAGCGCGATGTTTTGTATCCATTGGGCCGGGATGTAATCTTTAGTCTTCTCATCCCCTAATTTTGACCAGCTTAAGGAATAATCGTTCACAAACTGCATATACCAGTTAAATTGAAGACGGTTGCCCTTTTTACCAAATACATTGCTTTTTCCTAAGCTTACATCAGTATTCCCGTACAACCATGGTTCGTTCGGGGTACGGCTGCCATAAGTTATCTTTTCTCTGTTGGTCCCTTGTACATACTTTTCACGGTCCACAGCATCGTAATAACTCATGTTGACCAACGCTGATAATAAATCGCCATAAGTGTATTTTAACTCAAAATCAGCTCCTTTTATTTTTATTCCGCCTTCATTTGCTGATTCGGAATAGGCACCCTGAGAATTGCTGTATGCTCTGGAAATGATATAGTCTTTTGCATTTCTGTAAAACACCGATCCGTCAGCACTAAAACGATGCTTGCCAATGGTTTTACCAAAGAAAAGACCTAGGTTAAAGTTGTCGCTGTTTTCAGGCTTAAGTTCACTGTTACCGATTACATCCAGGCCATTTCCGAACAATTCTACCATACCAGGAAGTCGGTAAGCATGTTCATAAGAGGCTTTGATGCCCAATTCTTCTGTTATTTTATAAGTAGAAGCCAGTCCGTATCCATAGTATGCTGCGGTTTCAGCAGGCTTATTGGAGTCTGGCCGGCCACTGAAGCCAAAGTATTTACCAAAAAATGAATTGGTTAGTTTGTTGTTAAAGAAGGTTTGCTGATAGTTTAAGCCCAGAACTGTTTTGTTGACACGATTGGTTTTATTGTAAGTCTGGTTATAGGGGTCAATCTCATCATAGCCTTCGCGGGTAGTCGTGTTCAGGTTATAATTCAGATTGAAAAGGTGCTGATCAGAAAGCTGATAGTTCAGATTTAGCTGAACCAGGGCATTGTTGTTATTGTAGTGCAGGATAGATTTATTGCCCATTTCCCCTCTGTTGGGATATTTTGGATTTGGCAATTCATCCGGTTGGCCATTCCAGCGGTAAGAGAAAAAGGAACTCGTATCTGTTCTCACTTCCTTACTGATCGACATGTTCGCAAAAACGGTAGCCGATAAGCCATCCACTAAGATCCTGTTTTTACGGTAGCGAAAACTAGGAACAATACTGTAGCTATTGGCGTCAACATTTCCATATATCTTCTCTTGTGTGGCACCTGTTTGGCGCTCGTTTTTTACGTTATTATAAGTTAAGCCCAATACGGCAATGTCTGCCCATTTTTTATCGGCAACACCCAATTCCAGCTGGCCCATATAAGACTGATAGTCGTTATGGAATCTTTTAGCCGACGACAGGGTGTCGAAGCCTGATTTGTCTTTACTCGGAACCTGCAGGTATACATTCGCTTTTGGATAGCTTCTCATTTTATAACTGTTGTCGGAATAGTTATAATAGGAGTTTACATTCACCTTCAATCCACTTTTTGGATAAGTATAGCTGCCACTTACAGCGGTACGGTGGGTGTTGAAAGAACCGTAACTATAACTTACATCTAGTGACTTTCCACGGTCGCGATTGGTGACGATGTTCACCGCCCCGCCTAATGCATCTGAACCCAGATAAGGAGGTACCACTCCTTTGTAAACCTCTATACGTTCTGCAATATTGATTGGAATGTTATTGAAGGACATTCCGCTGCCATAAGATTCCAGAGGGATTCCATCAATAAAAAACTTAATATGGTTACCTGAAAGCCCATTGATAGAAAAGGAATAGTTGGAGCCTAATCCACCTTGCTCGCGGATTTTAACCCCGGTGCTTCGGCTCAATACCTGATTGATATCGGAATTTGTATTGGCATATTGTTTGGTCTCGATCACGTTGACCGCATAACCGGATTCTTTAATCTTCGTCGCTTTGGTCTTTCCGTTAATCGCTACATTCTGTAATTCGTTCTGGCTCCCCTTTAAAGAAAAATTTAAAGAAAGCGTTTCCGATTCTTTAAGTACAACTTTCTGCTCCAGCTTTTTGAAACCTACCACGCTGATCTGAATGGTATAAGATCCGGGTGATAAATCCTGGAATTGATAATTACCTTGCTGGTCGGTGGCGACCGTTTTGTTAACAGGGAGCAACTTGATTGTCGCGAATGAAATGCCTTGTCTTTGCTCGTCGGAGACCTGTCCTTTGATGCTGCTTTTGATCAATTTCTGCGCTTGCACACAAAATATACAGACGCATAGCACGCCTGTTAGCAAGATTTTTTTAATTTGCATTACTTTTAGATGTTTCGATTTAAGAGTAACCCTTTTCAGGGCTTGGGTCATACAGCTGCGAACTGTATGGCCCTTTTTAATTAATAATTATCACAAGTCCCCTGTTTCCCCTACGTTATTTAGACTTTTTTTAAATAAGCTCTGTTTTTTCTTTTTACATGCGGCTCCTTATTTCCCTTAAATGGAGTTCTTTCTTGTTTTAAGGCAGATTTTTCCTACTTTTTTGGCTTAATAAATTTATGCTGATCAATTCTGCATTTGTCTGGAAAAACTGAAATAAAATGTTTTACGGACATCCCGGGTAATGAGGGAAAGGAAAATAAGAACCGATTACGACCCTCATATACCTGAATTGGAACCCCCTTGTTTATGAAATTCCTGCGCAATTTTATTAAGCGGGGATCATCATCTCTGCGCTGACCTGCTAAACCTTAAAACCAAATAATGATGAAAACTACTTCCAATTACCTGCTTAGGGCAATGCTCTTTATCGTATCCTTCTCTTTTGCCTGTAAGAATTCCGGTCTGGATGAAATGAATCCCGCTCCGCAAAAAGCGCTGAAAACAGCAGCCCTTGCTGCTGTGGCAGATCATGTCATTGAAACAGGGATGAGCCTGGCACAAATTAATGCAGTGATCGCCGGTGCCAGTTCCGGACAAACGGTGTTGGTGCAACCGGGCACTTATTCGATTACCGGCAAAATTGTAATGAAAGCCGGGGTTTCATTGGCCAAACAAACCAGTACCAACCCGATTTTCGACGCGAGTGCTTCAGCTGCTATTTTGACGATGAGTTACACCTCAGACATTAGCAATTGTCTGGTTTCCGGGATCACTTTCTGGAACATCAGGTTTTCTATGATCGGGGCTGCAGGCACTTCTTTTAAGTACTGCATTTTTGATTATGGGAAACGGGCCCCGAATACCAATAAAACAAACAACTTAAAAGATGCTTACCTGGAATTCAGGGATGCAGACCTGAGCCTGGTGAGCAATTGTGTGTTTTGCCACAGGGCCGCAGATCCGGGGAGGGGAGTCTGGTTGAAAAACACGACGAATTCCAAAATCATCAACAATACATTTGGCAATGGGGGGACTACAGGATACTTCGTGACTGCCATTAATGACAATAGCCAGAGCAATTCCTTAATCGATGGAAATACGCTGACCAGAAATCCAGGCCTAAGTCTGGTGGACAGCCTTACGGATCACGGGATGTATGCGCATAGTTTTAACGGATTGACGATCTCGAACAATACCGTTTCCGGATGGCCGGCAAATGGAAGCGGCGGAAGTATTAAAGCCAGGAACGGACAAAACCTCAATATTTCAGGCAATACCCTGAATGATTCGGGAATCCTACTTTATGAATATTCCAACAGTCCATCTTTTCCTTACCTCAAATATGTAGTTGTTTCTAACAATACCATTAACATTGCAGGGGCTGCAAACGATATGTATCATGGGATTGGGTATTACCGCGACAATACCATTCACTCCGAGTACTCGATTAATATTTCCGACAACCTGCTGCCTAACGGAACAATCTATGCCGCAGGATCGGCCATTAATGTTGCTGATTTCAATGCTGCGGGGGGCGGCGTATTTCACAACGATACGGCAACCGGGTATCTGCTGCTCAAAACCGGAATCAATAATTCAGGAAATTACTAATTGGCTTAGGACTTTTTTATACTCTTGTTGTCATAACGTTATGAGGAAGATCTACTTGTTATTCCTGGCGTTGTTTTTATTCAGCTCCTGCACGGCATTGAAAGAACTACATTCCGAGCGAATGTCCAGGCCCGATTCCCAGTTCAGGATTCATGCCATCAGCCCGCTGATGAATGGATATTGTCTGCTCAGCGGACAGGATGACGATCATAACCAATATAGTTTTATCGCTAAGGATATTCCACATACCCTGAAAATCGGCGATGTCTATTCTATGAAATAAAATCAAGATGTTAACCTATAAAAAAGACCCGGATGATTGATCATCCGGGTCTTTTTGTAAGCTGCCGGGGCTTAACCCTTTTTTGATGGCTTCCCTGTTGCAGGAGCAGCCGGTTTCTGACCTTTATCCGCTTTGCTCTGCGATTTGCTGTCTTTTGCCGGAGCCTCTTTTTTTATGGTGTCTTTTTTTGCCGGAGCTTGTTTCGGTCTGTTTTGTGCCATTGCACTCATACCGATTGGCATTACTGCACAGAAGATAGCCGCAAGAATGGAACCTTTTAAAATGGACTGGATGTTCGAATTGTTTTTCATAATGATTTAATTTAATTGTTGTTTTAAGGTGTTTTATTGTTTTTATGGCTTGATCAATACCAATGCTTTATTTTGTTCAGTATACTTTTTTACCTTCCCGTTTTTGGTATGGAAAACACTGATTCTGTCATTTGGTAAATCAATACTCAAGGTATAATCGTTATTGGCGCAATTGTGCTGCTCGCAACCTGTGGTTGATATGATGTTGTTTTCAACGCTGATTGGCGTTTCTGTATTCCAGTATTTAATCATCAGATCATAATCTTTACCCAATAACTGCTGAAGCCTTGGTTTCAGCCTTACATTTTTCAGCAATGCAACCTCATTGGGATACCTGCCGGTATAAGCGGCCAGATCTGCCAGATCAGAAGTGATCGGTTTGGCATCTATAATCTCAATTTTTGTATTGCTCTTATTTAATCTTTGCTTTTCAGTACATGAACTGGCCAGCAAAATGGTCATGGTCAGGGCTGCTAAAAATGTGCGGTTCATCTCTTTATTTTTTAAGGAGTAATTGTCCCCTGATTTCACCGGCAGGGAATTTGGTTGAAGTGAGGTTGAGGTAGACTTTGTCTTCCAGTAAGGCTTTTTCTCCGGCATCATTTAATACCACAGAACCGATAGAAGGGAGGGAGTATTTTGCACCTTCTTTCTTCAGGTTCACGACCAGGGTGCCCAGTTCTGTTGCTGTTCCAAGATGAAGGTTGGCACTTTCCGGATCAATGTCGCTAAAGCGAAGGTTATACCTCAGTGTTTTGTTTGATTTTAGGTAAGTAGCAGAAAATATAGCCGTTGCGGCAGAACCGGATTTGGTATTCGTTGCATTCACCACGGAAGTGATGTTGTATTCAATTTCTTTTTTGCTGGCAGGACCCTGTGTTTTTTTCTTACAGGCGCTGAACAGCGCAAGTGTACAGCAAATCGCGCTAAGCATTAAAATTGGTTTTCTGAAGGAAATTCCTTTTGGATAGATGAGTGTTTTCATTAACATAAAAATTAAATTTGTTTTTGTTAGTAAGACACCCCTTCGTTTTAAAAGTCTTAGTCTTTTATTTTTAAAAAAAATATGAAGATTTCAGTAGGACTTAAATGAGTTTAGGTTGTCATCATGTATATATAGACTAAGGAATACTTATGACTGATCAGGATACTGAGCTCATAGAGGGGATCTGCCGAAAGGATAAACGGAGTTTTGAGTTGCTTTACAAAGGGTATTATAAAAAATTATACGTTCTGGCATTTCAGTATGTACGGCAGCCGGAAATGGCTGAAGAGCTGGTGAACGATGTCTTCCTGAAGCTTTGGAACGATGCCGAGCAATTGAACATCAGGCAATCCCTGAGTTCTTATTTGTCCAGGTGCATTATCAATACAGCGCTGAACAGCATAAAGAAAGAAAACCGGAAGGCTTTTCATCAGGAGAAATTTCTGTTGGGTTACGAGGAGTCTGAAACAGAAAATGACGAAGCTCAAATCCTGGAAAATAAACTGATCAGACTGGAAAAGGCATTGGACAGTCTTCCTCCTCAGTGTAAGAAGGTCATCATGATGAGCAAGTTTGATAAATGTAAACAACAGGAAATCGCAGATGCCTTAAATATTTCGGTTAAAACAGTGAAAAGCCACCTCACCAACGGGTACGAAAAAATCAGGGTCATGTTGTCAAAAGAGCAGGTGTTGTTTTTCTTTCTATTTCTTTTATTCGCAGTTGAATTAAGACTTCTGCACTTAAACATTGTCTTATAACTATCATGGAAGAAATTAATCACCCAAATCAAATCCCCTACCATCTGATCATGGATGAAATGGAAGGGAAAATTTCAGAGACCGGCCTCCAGGAGTTGGAGCGCTGGAAAGCAGCCGATCCGGCGCATTTGCGGAGCTACCAGGAAATTGCTGATATCGCCGATCATGCGGAATTGTTAAAGGCATACCGGGAGGCAGATCCGGAACTGGCCTGGCAAAAGTTTAACCCCTCGATTCCTGCAGAAGCAAAAATTGTTCGCCTTCATCCGGAAAAGAAAAACAGATTGTTCTTCCTGAAATGGGCTGTTGCTGTCGTAATGGTGATTTCAGGAGCGCTGTTGCTGGCAAATCGGAGCGGATGGATTGGAAGCCAGCGCATCAGCACCGGAAAAAATGAGCAGCAAAAACTAACCTTACCGGATGGTACGGAAATATTTATGAATGCCAATACAACGGTTTCATATCATAAACGTGGGTTCCTGAAGGCAAGAAATGTGGAGCTGGAAGAAGGAGAAGCTTATTTCAACGTAACTCACGACGAGAAAAGCCCTTTCTCTATCAAAGTGGGTGAGCTGAGGGTAAATGATCTTGGAACGAGCTTCAACCTGAAAGTAGAACCTAAGCAAGTAGTGGTCGTTGTAAATTCCGGGAAAGTTTCTTTGGAAAAAGCTAAGGATACAGAGACAATTCTACTGTCTCCTCAGGATAGAGGGACTTTCAATAAGGAGACAAAAGAAATGAGCTTTGCCAAAAACAATGACCTCAATTACAGGGCATGGCATGACAAAACCTTACATTATGAAAAAGCACCTTTGTCCGAAGTTTCTGATGACATGAAGGAATTATTCGGGACACACATTATTTTTCAGGATACTACGTTAAAGGAAAGGACCTTAAGTGCTTACTTTAAGGATAAGACCGAAGACGAAATTATGAACAGCATCGGCGAAACATTAAGGTTAAAAGTGACCAAAAGAGATGGTACATTTGTTTTATCTAATTAAATCAGGAGCCTATTTTTAAATTATACATTTTAACCATCATTACAATATAATTGTTAATATGATTTCTTTTCTCCCTCATTTCTGAATGAAGGTCTTCTGCATTCGGCAATCCATGGTCATTAAATTTATGGCCATGGTTTTTCTTGTTTTAACGATAGGAGGGATAGCAAAAGCTCAGAATATTCCTTTAAGAAAAAAAATGACCGTTCGTTTCTCCAATGTCACACTGGAGGAAGCCCTGAACCTGTTGAATGCAGACCATACTACCCCGCTGTCTTTTGATCCGGCGATTATTCCTTCCGGGAAAAGATTTAACCGGTCTTTTTCCGATACCCCCCTTGCCCTGATTCTGGAGTTCCTGCTGGCTGAAACCGGCCTTTCTTATAAATTTCTTTTCCGGGAAGTGATTATCCTGCCCATGGAGGAGAATAAAACCACGCTGAATGGCCGTATTGTAGATGCTGAAACGGGAGAGGATTTGATTGGCGCCAGTTTTTACATCGAAAGTCTGAAACAAGGGGTAAACAGTAACAACTATGGTTTCTACTCCCTGACTGTGCCTACCGAAGATTATGAAATCCTGGTCAGCCATGTGGGCTATTCCTCACAGCGACTGAAGTTCTCTTTACAGTTTCCGAACCACCTTCAAATGATCCGATTGAAGAAACAAGTCAATAAACTGGAAGAGATCGTGGTAAAGGCGGTACAGAGTCCGGATTCTATCGCGGCCAAAAATCCGGGTCAGTCCCTGAATTGGGAATCACTGAGGAATGCACCCTATTATAGAGGCGAGGCTGATGTGATCAAGGCGCTCCAAATGCAAAACGGAATTGTTGGTTTAACAGAAGGCAGCAGCCAGATGTTTATCCGGGGAGGAAATAAAGATCAGAACCTGATCTTACTGGATGAAGCCATTGTCTATAATCCGGCGCATCTGTTTGGATTGACCTCCATTTTTAATCCGGATGCGCTAAAAAATATTCAGACCTATACCGATGCCATACCGGCCAATTTCGGGGGACGTTTATCTTCGGTGATTGATGCGAGGATGGCTGATGGGGATGACAAGAACTTCCACATTAAGGGAGGAATCAGTTTGCTGGCGGCAAGGGTTTCAATGGAAGGGCCTCTGGTAAAGGAAAAAGGCTCTTTTTTGTTTGCTGCCCGCAGGAGCCTGAGTAATGTGCTCAGCAAAGACCTGGAACTGTTTGATTTGAAACCCGCTTATCATGATTTCAATTTTAAAGTAAATTACAGGTTCAATACCCGGGACCGGATCTTTTTCTCCTCCTATATCGGAAGAGACAAGGTGAGGTCGCAAAATGGTTATTTTAACCGCTGGGGGAATCAAACGGCTACCTTACGCTGGAACCATATCTTTACGCCGAGGCTGTTCTTAAACTTATCGGCGATCTATAGCAATTATAAAAACCAGCTGTTTATCAATGCAGATTCTCCGGCAGGGATGGACAAATGGATCACCGGGATTAAAGATGCCACGGTAAAAGGAGATTTTATCTTCTATCATAAACCTCAAAGTCAGTTTCAGTTTGGCTTTAGCAGCATTCTTCATCTTTTTATTCCGGGAGAAATCAATCGGGAGGATCAGACCAGTATCCCCCGTGCAAGGGCGGCCGAATCTGCGGTTTATGGCTCCCACCGCCTGTTTATAGGCGAAAAAATAAGACTTTTATATGGTTTAAGAATGGGGATGTTTCAAAATATTTCTACGCCGAAGCTGTTTTATTTCGACGAATTCTACGAACCGATTAACTACGAGGAAGATGTTAGAGGTGGCTATAAACGTTTTTTCAGACTTGAACCTCGTTTCTCGTTCCAATACATGCTGCAACCTTCCAGCTATCTGCAGTTCAATTACAACCGGAATTACCAGTACCTGCAATTGGTGCAAAATGACGAACTGGCATTTTCATCACTGGAAAGCTGGATTCCATCGAGCCCCAACCTGAGGCCACAGCAATCGGATATGTTTTCTCTGGAATATAAAAAACGGCTCCCTTTTGGCAGCATCTCCCTGAGCGGCTATTATAAAAAGATGCAAAATCAGCTCGAGATGATCGACCATGCCCAGCTGATCAAAAATCCTGCTGTAGAAATGTTACTCCGTCCGGGTACATCGCAAGCCTATGGTCTGGAGTTTATGCTCTCGAAAGATGTTGGCCGCTTTAAAGGAAGCCTTTTCTATACCTGGTCCAGGGTCTTTCGCCAGATTGATCAGATTAACCAGGGAAAGAGATATCCGGCAGGATACGACATCCCACATGTGGCAAAGCTTTCCCTGGGATACCAGATTTCTGATCAGCTCTCTGTGAATTCCTTTTTTACCTATAACAATGGAAGACCAGTGACATTTCCCATCGGATATTTTTTGCAAAAAGATGTAAAGGTGCCGATCTACCCGGAGCGTAATTCTGCAAGAATGCCCGATTTTCACCGCCTGGACATTAGCATGAAATGGGAACCTTCTCTGGGTAATAAAACAAAAAAATGCTGGACCAGTAGTTTTAATATCGGCCTGTATAATGTTTATGGAAGGAAAAACCCATTGGTGTACAGACTTAGCCAGAACAATCCGGAGGATTTACAGTTTGATCAGCAGATCTTTTCGGGAAGAACACTGGCCCTCAGTTATAACTTTAAATTTTAGCACATGAAACTCAGCGCTGATTTATGGATCCTTGCCGTATTCCTTTTATTAACGGGATGTAAAAAGCAGGAAAACCCTTTCGTATCTCCCATGTACGACCTGATCGTAGAAGGAGGAATCAATACGTATAGTAAGCATCAGTATATCCGGCTGATTAAACCGGTGGGCTTTGCAAATGAAGAGGCTTCACTGAACCTGAACCCGATTAGTGATGCCCTGGTGAGTGTAAATGACGGCATTCGTGATGTTCCTTTTACTGAAATTCCGGGAACAGGGATATACACGGCTGTTATGGAGGATAACGACAGGTACTTTTCCGATTATACGCTGACCATTAAATACGATCATAAAGAATATAAAGCGGTGGACCAGCTGCGTCCGGTATTCCCCATTGACGCAAATTATATTCCGCTCTCTATCAAAAAGGCACAGGCGGGAGGAGTCCGGCTCACCATTCCCAAGCATACCTTTGGAACGACAAATGCACAGCAATGGCTGATCTTACCGGAAGGGAAATCATGGGATCCGGGTAAATTCAATGAAAGTTATCCTTATAGTTATTCTCATGTTTATGGTACGCCTAATGCTTTGCATCCATTGATTCAAAAGGCAAGAATTGTAGATTCCGGAATAAACGACAACCTGGTAATTTATAAGTATTCTATTTCGGATGACTATAGCATCTACCTCTACAGTGTGTTTCAGGAAACAGATTGGAAGGGTTTATTGTCTTCTATCCCCGGAAACGTAAAAGGCAATATTTCCGGTAATGCAAACGGTTTCTTTTATGCCATAGATGTAGAGGTGCAAACAAAATCTATCAAAGAACTGATGGGAAATTAAATTTTAAAATATTTCATTTCTGTTCTAAGACTTTTTGAACATTCCGTTGTCTTAAAGGAAAACACCAGATCGTGTGCGCTTTTTTATAGCCGCAGGTCGAACACATTTATGAAATATTTCACGTCGTTATTCTTCTTTTTTATCATTTCCGGGGTCCGCGCACAATCTGTTCAAATAAAAGGAAAGATCATCGATCAGTCCACAGGATTACCCTTATCTCATATCAATATCGGATTTTCAAATTCCAGCGTTAAATCACGCAGTGATGCCGAAGGAAAATATACCATCAGCACCAATGCAAAGGTTAAAGAGGTCAATTACTCTGGTGTCGGCTATAAAAAGCAGGTCAGGACGATTGGTAAAGCGGAGGTTCAGGAGTTCAACATCAGTATGGAACCACTCACGCAGGACCTCTCTGAAGTGAGCGTGGTGGCGGCCAAACAACCCCGGTACCGGAACAAAAATAACCCTGCCGTAGAACTGATCCGCAAGGTCATGGAGCATAAGGAGCGGAACAGTTCAAAGTTCCATAAAGAGATGGTTTACGAGCAATATGAAAAGCTAAATATGTCTTTGAGCATCAGCAGCGAGAAGGCTAAAAAATCTTCATTGCTCAAAAAACTTCCTTTTCTGATCAAGAACTCCGATTCATTAAGAAAGCCGGGAAAACATTTGATTCCGGTATTTATGCAGGAAAAATTAAGCCGGTATAAGTATTCGGGGCAGGGCCAGGATTCGACCCTGGTTCTGGGAGAGAAACAATCCAGAATAGACCAGTACATCGATGAGGATGGAATTAACGAATACCTGGAAAAAGTTTACCAGCGCGCAGACCTCTATGACCATGATATCGGTATGGGAAACCAGCGTTTTCTAAGCCCTATCGCCGATATGGCACCTCAGTTTTACAAGTATTTTATTCTGGATACGCTTAAAGATGTCTCCCCATGGCAGCTTAAGGTGATGGTTTCCCCAAAAAACAAACAGGATGTCCTCTTTATGGGGTATTTGTATGTGAGTCTGGATGGGCATTATGCGGTGCAAAAGGCTACACTTTCTGTAAATAACCAGATTAACCTCAATTGGGTAAGAGATTTGCAGATTACCTTGGACTACCGTCAGGATTCCTCCGGTCATTACCATCTTGGAAAAAGCGTGATGAGTATGGATCTCGGCATCTTTAAAGAGGGAACCAGCGTTTTTGGGGAAAGGACCATCATGATCAATGATTTTGTTTTTGGTCCGCAGGCCCTGCAAAAAAAGATAGGGCCGAATGTGATTGCCGATCAGAAAGTAAACCGTAAAACTGATGATTTCTGGGAAAAAGCAAGACATGAAAAGCTATCCTTAACAGAGCAGATGGCCTATACGAATATTGACAGCCTTAAAAGCTCGAAGCCTTTCAAGCGGAAAATGGCAGTGGCCGCGCTTTTACTTTCCGGTTATCTGACCAAAGGGCCGGTGGAGATCGGACCGTTTAATTCCTTTTTCAGCTTTAACCCTGTAGAAGGGGCGAGGTTCCGTTTTGGCGGCCGTACGACGGATGAGTTTAGTAAAAAGCTGGTCTTTGACGGCCATGCTGCCTATGGAACACGGGATCAAAAATGGAAGTATAGCCTGGGTGCCATTTATTCATTAACAGACCGCTCCATCTATCAGTTCCCGGTCAGGTCGCTGACGTTAAGGCATAGCTTTGAAACACAAATTCCGGGTCAGGAACTCAACTTCCTGGAAGATGATAATTTCCTGCTCTCTTTTAAAAGAGGGGTAAATGATAAATGGTTGTACAATAGAAAGTGGATGGCAGAATACCTGCATGAAACAGAACAACACATTTCCCTGCGGCTGAGCTATAAAAATCAGGCTTTGAACCCTGCAGGCGGACTTCGGTTTATTCCGCAAACGGAGATTCCTTCCCCGGCGATCCGGGAACTCCGTACTTCAGAGTTTTCCGCCGAATTGCGCTGGGCACCTCATGAGAAGTTCTATCAGGGAAAGAGGTTCAGGAGGCCGATCAACAACGGCCATCCTGTATTTACGTTAAGAGGAAGCATTGGCATGAAAGACTTTTTAGGTGGAGACTATAATTACCAAAGCCTGACCTTGAATGTGGCCAAACGTTTCTTCTTTTCTCAGTTTGGATTTTCGGACGTAGTGCTGGAAGGAGGAGCCGTGTTTGGCAAAGTTCCTTATCCTTTGCTAAACATCCACCGTGCCAACCAGACCTATGCTTACCAGCTGACTTCTTATAACCTGATGAATTTTATGGAATTCATGAGCGACCGTTATGCGAGTCTGAACCTGCAGCATTCATTTAATGGTTTTTTCCTGAATAAAGTGCCCCTTATCAAGAAACTGCAATGGAGAGAGGTGATCTCGGTCAAAGTCTTAACCGGAAGCATCGGCGCCGGAAATGATCCGGCAAAGAACCCTCAGCTGTATCGCTTCCCTTTCGATGAGCATCAAAGACCCCGCTCTTTTGAGATTGGAAATGTGCCTTATGTTGAGGGAAGTGTGGGTGTTTCTAATGTGTTTAAATTTCTGAGGGTGGATTTTGTAAAACGCTTTACGCATTTGAATAACCCCGGCGTAAGCCCATGGGGAATTCGTGCAAAAATTAATGTAGACTTCTAATCTTATGAAAATTCAAATATCGACAATGACATGGCGACAAGCATGGAACAACGCGGCTTTTAAAGCCAAATTGTTTTTAGGTGTTTTTATAATGGGATTGCTGGCTTTTTTTCTGCCGGTTTTCTTTGCCGAGATCGAGCAAAGAGATGGATTGGTGCTGAGCGATGAATTGTTAAAAGTGATCCCTTCCTATGATGTTTCTATCATGATCTTTATCGTCCTTTACGGAGGAATCTTATGGCTGATCAGGGACGTGATCCGGAATCCCATGGTCTTCCTTACCGTACTTTGGGCCTATGTATTTTTATGTGTCAGCCGCATCGTGACGATTAGCCTGGTTCCCCTCGACCCGCCAGTCGGACTGGTGGAAATGTGGGACCCGCTGTCCATCTTTTTTTACCATACTAAAATCATTACCAAAGACCTGTTCTTTTCCGGACATACTTCTATTTTATGTCTGCTGGCTTTATGTCAGCAAAATAAACAGAGAAAGCTGATCGGATTTGGGATGACCTTCCTGATGGGGATCCTGTTGTTAATTCAACATGTCCATTATACGGTAGATGTTCTGGCTGCTCCTGTCTTTACGGTATTCTTCTGGTACCTGATCAGCATCTCGGGTATCCAGCTTGGGGTATCAGAGTTTAGTGCAGTAAGAAGTTCCCGTTCTGCCGATTCATCGGGATTGTAAGATTTTTTTAATAAATTGTCTCTACTTTTAGCCCCCATACTAAATGATCTATACAGATGATGAATAAAAAAGTCTCTATCAAAGATATTGCAAGACTTACCAATACCTCTATTACGACCGTTTCTTTTGTGTTAAATGGGAAAGGACACATTAGTAAAGAGATCATTAAAAAGGTACTCGATAAGGCACAGGAAATCGGATATGAACCCAATCGTATGGCCATCGGCTTGCGCACCGGGGTCTCTAAAGTGATTGGGCTGGTGGTTGAAAATATCGGTGGGCCTTTTTTTGGAGAGATGAGTAAAGTTATCGAGCAGGAAGCAGATAAGCTGGGCTACCGGATTCTTTACTGCAGTACAGACAACAGCATCAGTAAAGGAAAAGACGTGATCCGAATGCTGACCCAGCAATTGGTAGACGGATATATCATTACTCCCCTGAAAGGGCTGGAAGAAGATGTTCAGAAACTGGTGGATCAGGGGAAACCTGTGGTGCTTGTAGATGGCTACTTCCCTGGATTGAATATCCCGCATGTGCTGGTCGACAATTACAACAGTGTCAACAAGGCGGTAAATTGTTTCATTCAGGGCGGGTATAAAAGGATTGGTTTTGTGACCTCTGACCTTGATCTGATCCAGCTGCAGGACCGGCTGATGGGCTACAAAGCAGCTTTGAAGATGAATGGCCTGAAAGAAGAAAAGGAACTGATGCTGAGATTGCCTTATCAGATGGACAAAGATCAAAGTATTGAGGAGATCAAAAGCTTTATTGAAGCACACCCGGACATGGATGCCATTCTTTTTACCACAAACTACCTGGGCATTATGGGTTTGAGAAGTGTAAAAGAGCTGGGCTTAAATATTCCCTCGGATATCGCCATGATCAGTTTTGATGAGAGTGAGATTTTTAGTCTTTTTCCTCCGGGAATTACAACGATTCAGCAGCCGGTCTATCAGATTGCCAAACTGGCCATAGATATGCTGCTGTCCCAAATACGGAATGAAGAAAGTACAGATGCGAATGAAATGAAGCTGCAAATCCCCTCAAATCTGATAGAACGGGGATCTACCTCGAAGACGGTTTTGTCTTAGTCAGGAATGCCCAATTGTTTGACTGGTGTCTAAATAATTGAAAACATGTGAACTGAAAGTCATATCAGCTGCTGGCCCTTATCGGGGCGATGTTTTGGTTGTATTTTTGACTTTATTTTATTCACATGAAGAAACAACTGACTTCCATTCCTTATTCTGTATTGGATCTGGCTACCGTTATTGAAGGAAAAAAGCCTGCAGATACTTTTAAAAATAGTTTGAATCTTGCGCAACAGGCAGAAGGCTGGGGCTATCACCGCTATTGGCTGGCAGAACACCACAACATGATCAGTGTAGCAAGCTCTGCAACTTCAGTTGTGATCGGTCACATTGCCGGAGGTACTAAATCAATCAGGGTGGGGTCCGGTGGAATCATGCTGCCAAATCATTCGCCTTTGGTTATTGCCGAGCAGTTTGGAACTCTGGAGTCCTTGTTTCCGGGCAGAATTGACCTTGGACTGGGAAGGGCACCCGGGACAGATCAGTTAACCGCAATGGCGATCAGGGGAGAGCGTATGAATGCAGCCAATAGTTTTCCTCAGGATGTACTCAAGCTTCAGGCTTATTTCTCTGCAGAAAACAGTACGAGCAGTGTCCGGGCAATTCCGGGAGAAGGTTTGGACATTCCAATCTGGATTCTGGGTTCGAGTACCGACAGCGCCCGCCTGGCTGCGGCATTGGGTCTTCCTTATGCTTTTGCAAGTCATTTTGCGCCGGCACAATTCCTTACGGCCATCAATATTTACAGACAAAACTTTAAACCTTCGGATCATCTAAAAGAACCTTATGTGCTGGCTTGTGTCAATATCGTTGCAGCAGATACAGATGCGGAAGCCAATAAACTGGCTACTTCCCTATATCAGTTGTTCAGAGGAATCGTGACGGGTAAACGTTCTTTACTTCAGCCACCGGTAGAAACGATGGAGGGGATCTGGACAGCATATGAAGAAGAACAGGCAGAACAAATGCTGGCCTGCACTTTTACAGGAAATAAGGAAACGCTGAGCAGGGATCTGCAGGAGTTTCTGGATCAGACTCAGGTCGATGAACTGATGACAACCTCACATATTTTTGACCATCAGGCACGTTTAAAATCCTATCAGCTCTTATCAGAAGTCTTTAAAGGAATTTAAATTGTCGCTTCAGGTACAAATCATCCTTCTAGCAGGATTGTACCTGAAGCGTATCAGATGCCACATCTACAGCTTTACAACTGGCCTTTAAACTGAGCTTTAGCACTTTAGATTTTGAGATTAAAGCGTATCAATTTTGTGTCAATAATTTGATATTCAGTGTTTTGTGTGTTTTTCTTGTTGTTTGTTTCAAAAACTCTTTTAAATTTACGGCAACCAAACAGCCGCTTTAGCCTGAAATTAAATGAGAAAACCACATGACACGTCTTTACCGGGACTTTGTGTTAAAAGCATTTTGCTTACGTTCATCTTATGGGCCTCAGTAATGCAATGGGCTAAAGCCCAGCAGGTCGTAGAAATTAAGGACCAGACTCCACACCATATCTTCTCTTATGGAGAGATCCAATATCTGGAAGATAAAACCAATAGCCTGACGTTCGCGGATATCTTAAAGCCTGAGCTCAATTCCAGGTTTCAATCGAATAAAAACTATACCCCTAAAAATTACCATACCGGCTCTTCTTATTGGTACCGGTTCAAAATCAAGCACAGCAAAGCTTCCTCAAAGCATTGGATTCTTGAATTCTTTGACCAGTCTATTCACCATGTCAGTTTATTTGTTCCGGACACTGCAGAACAATATCGCGCACATTATTTTGGAACAGAATATGTCTTTAATAAAAGGGAATACGGACATAAAAATTTCACCTACGACCTGAAGAACAATTCCGATCTGGCACTTACCTATTATGTAAAGCTGAAATCTTCCCAGTCCGTAGGAGCCATCATTGTGCTCCGTGACGTGCATTGGTTCATTAAGTATGCACTCAATGAATACCTCATCTTTGGTTTGTTCTATGGGATGGTCATCGTATTTAGTTTGTACAACCTCCTGATGTTTTTTGCGGTGAGGCAGAGGCAATACCTATACTATGTATTGTACAACCTGAGTATTGGCTTGTATGAGATGAGCAGCGACGGAATTGCATTTCAGTACCTTTGGCCCAATGCCCCCTGGTGGAATGAATATGGTTTTGGTTTTGCCCTGTTCCTGAGCAGCGTTTTCGGATTGATGTTTACCCTTAACTTTCTCTATGTAAAGGCGAAAGCACCAAGGCTGTATACTTTGATTGTTGCGGTCATCGTCCTGAGAACAGTTTTCTTCATTTTATGCCTTTTTGATAAGCACCTTTTCAGCTATAAGTTAATTGAACTGATTCCTTTGCTCGTGGCCTATGGAACCGGGATTTATATCCTGAAGAACCGCTATAAACCGGCCAGGTTCTTTGTGATTGGTTATAGTTTTCTGTTGCTCGGTTTCGCTATAAAAATACTCTTGCTGCTGAATGTAAGCTGGCTGCCATATGGGCCAATCACCTATTACAGTCTGAGTTTTTGCTTTGTAATTGAAATGATCCTGGTTTCCTTTGCCATTGGTGAGAGCATCAGGACGCTCAGAAAGAAAAAGGACAAAGCACAGAAACGGATCATCACACAACTTCAAATCAATGAACGGTTACAGGAAACCCTCAATAAAGAACTGAGCTCATTGGTAGAGATCAGAACCCGGGAGGTGAGGGATAAAGCGGCGATCATTGAAAAGCAGAATGAAGAAATTTCCCTCATGAATGCCATGCTGGAAAAAGACAACCAGGAGCTTCATCAGAATATAGAAAAGGTCACGAGAGCAAGGGTCATGTCGGATGAAGTGGATTTTGAGGAGTTCAGCAAAATTTACCCGGATCGGGAAACGTGTTTTAAGTATCTTTCTGAGTTAAAATGGGCAAAGGGGTACCAGTGTAGAAAATGTGCAAATGCGCATTTCCTCTCCGGTTTTCTTCCCTATAGCCGGCGCTGTACCAAATGTGGGTATGATGAGTCTGTAATTGCCAATACCATTTTTCAGAACAGCAGAATCCCGATTAACAAGGCATTTTACATGCTCTTTCTGGTGTATTCCACGAAAGGAAAGATTTCTTCCCACAAATTGTCTGAAATCCTGCTGATCCGGCAAAGTACCTGCTGGGCTTACAACAGTAAAATGCAGAAGATGCTGGAGGAACGCAAAAAAGAACTCCGGAATGCGGGAGAAGGAGGCTGGAGTAAGCTAGTTCTTGAATCCTGAGTTGTTTTTTCGGTTCCCAAGCCACAATAGCCCGTTCATGATGAATTTGTTCTGAATGGGGTTGTCGAAGGTCAGGGACAATTCTTTGTTGGTATGGTGCTCATAGTCGATGTCATTGTGCCCCATGTTTACATAGATCATCTTATACTTTTTATTGCTCCAGGCTACGGGATAATAACCGCTATGCCAGATCTCATGGGCTTTAGGCCCTGTACCCAGGGGAAAGCTGCTGCTGTCTACTGCCAGTAAGATGTCGATATCAGGATTCTTTCTTAAATCAAGTTCCCATCGGTACCATTCATTTGGAGATGATTTGAAGCGCTGTGGCAATTGCCGCAGCGCCGGATGTTTCCGGTTTTCTACCCTTAAGACCGCGGTTGTCGGCCGCCAGGTATTACTGCCATAGGCACCTGAACCCAGGAACTGATGATGATACCAGTTCCAGTTGTCAGGGAAAGCAGAGTCGGCCAATGAAAATGCGGCGAAATGAAAGCCCATCCATGCCCCTCCTTTCTCCATATAACTTTGGAAAGCAGCCCGTTGAGCAGGATCCTCCGGCCTGGTGTCCAGAAACAGCACGACCTGGTATTGCGACAGAAACTTTTCGTTCATATTGTTCCAGTTTGCAGTCGTATCGTATCGGAAATTGTATTGTGCCGCCATCTCAGGAAACCATTTGTTCGCTTCACGAACATAGCTGATGTGTGCCTGGTCATTCTTTGCGGTATAAAAAGCAATCACTTTAAATTTTGGTACAGGTTGGGCCATTACAAGTGTGCTGAAAAGCAGTAGAAATGACAACAGCCAGGGCTTGATTTTAAGGAATAAGTTCATGGGTTGAGCGGGGCTTTAGGAGTTCTTAACCAAATATATCATCTTTTGGGATATAATTGGCATCTCCATTTTTATGAAAACCCTGTTATAGTGGTTTAAATGGCGCTTTTTGGACTTAAATTTCCTTTTTTTTACACAAATTTTTAATGCTTTTTTACCGTATCGGACAAAAAATAACAAAGGGGCTAATCTGATCTTAATCAGGGATAAAGCTCATTTTCTGCTTGTGATTAAACCGTATTGTTTTTATTGTAAGTAATTGTTTATCAATGTTTTATGGCTTTATTTTTCTTGGTATTGCAATTAAATTCAAATAGTTTTAGCAAACCAATTATAAATTCTAACCAAACAAACATGAAAAAAAGAATTACTCTTCTTATTGTCTTTGTACTGATGAGCTGCGTACTGTCCTTCGCTCAGGACCGTAGCATTAAAGGCCTCGTTCAGGACAAACAGGGTACACCAATTCCAGGGGTATCCATCAAGCTAAAAAATTCAAAGAGTGGTACCTCTTCAGGAGGAGACGGGAGTTACGTGATTGCTGTTCCCGGAAATGCCGTATTGATTTTTTCGGCCATAGGTTATACCAGTCTGGAAGTGCCGGTCAACAACCGGTCCCAGGTCAACGTAGTGCTGGTTGAAGAAAGTCAAGGGCTTTCAGAGATCGTTGTGGTCGGTTATGGAACCGCAAATAAAAAAGATGTAACGGGAGCAATATCCAGTATCAAGGCCACTCAGCTGGAAAATGAAAACCCTCAGAGTGTTTCTGACATTTTAAGGGGAAATATTGCCGGATTAAGCGTGAAGCTAAACAGCAGTGCAAAAGGCGGTGGTGACCTCCTGGTAAGGGGGAAAACAACGCTGAGCGCTGGAACGGCCCCTTTAATTGTACTCGATGGTGTGATCTATAACGGACAATTGTCGGACATCAACCCAAATGATATTGAAGCTGTTGACGTACTGAAAGATGCAAGTTCCCTTGCTGTTTTCGGTGCAAAAGCGGCAACGGGTGTAGTCGCAATTACCACTAAAAAGGGAAAAAGTGAGAAGCCAACGATCACTTTCAATACCAATTTCGGAATTGCAGAACTGGCCCAGGATATGAAGATTTATCAGGGACAGGCTTTTCTGGACTGGCGCGCTGATGCAAAACGCAGCGGAGCTGCAACGCCTGAGTATTTATACAATGATCCAAGGGCCCTTCCGGAAGGGGTTACACTTACCCAATGGCTGAACGGACAAAATGGAGATCCTTTAGATCTTTGGCTCAACAGACTTGGTCTTCTGGCCAATGAAAAGGCAAATTACATGGAAGGCAAGACGGTCGACTGGTACAATGAAGTTTTCAGAAGGGGATTGCGTCAGGACCATACTTTGAGCATGGGCGGAAAAAAAGAAGAAATCAGCTATTACATGTCCCTTGGCTATCAGAAGAATGAAAACCTGATTAAAGGCGGACAATTCAGCACTTTCAGAAGCCGTTTAAATATTGAAGGACAAGCTGCCAAATTTTTAACCGTTGGGATGAACCTGCAGTTTGCAGACCGGGATGAAGGAGCCATCGAAGCCAACTGGAACCAGCTCGTAAACCTTTCGCCGTACGGAGATCAATACAATGCCGACGGTACTTTAAGGAGAATTCCGACTGATGACAATGGATCGAATGCAAGGAACCCATTCCTGAGTATGACCTATAACAGCAGAATGGATAAGCAAACAACATTGTTTGCCAGTCTGTTTACGAGGGTAAAACTCCCTTTTGGAATTACCTATCAGCTGAACTTTAGCCCAAGTCTGGATAATTTCCGGCTTTTTAACCACAGTTCTTCCAAAAATCCGGATGTAACTACACCGGGCGGGATCGTGACCCGTGCACAGGAAACGAGGTACAACTGGCAGGTGGATCATTTGTTAAAATGGAACAAAACCATTGCTGAGATTCACAATTTTGATGTGACTTTACTGGCGAATGGAGAGAAATATCAAACCTGGTGGACACAGGCCGGAAATCAAGGCCTTATTCCAGCGGATGTCCTGGGATACCACAATGTGGCCAGTGGTGTAAAGCCATCGGTGAACAGTGAAGATAAAGTGTATACCGGTGATGCCTTGATGGCGAGATTGGGCTATAGCCTGATGCAGCGCTATAACCTGACGCTATCGGTTCGCAGAGATGGTTATTCCGTTTTTGGTGTACAATCTAAAAGGGCAACTTTTCCGGCAGCAGCTTTTGCCTGGACCTTCACAGAAGAGTCTTTCCTTAAATCACAGACCTGGCTCAACTACGGAAAGTTACGCTTCTCCTATGGTATCAACGGGAACCGCGACTTGCGCAACCCGGATAACAACACGGTAGATCCATATGCGGCTTTATCGCAACTGGTAATTGATAAGTATCAGACGGTAGACGGGAGTGGAACAGCTTCGGAAGTGAATACCGTAGTGATTGGCAACAGAATGTCGAACCCAAAACTGAAATGGGAACAGACGGCTTCTTTCAATGCCGGACTTGACTTCTCTATCCTTAAAGAACGCATCAGCGGTTCCGTAGATGTGTATACTAAAAAGACAACGGATTTGCTGGTGAGACCATCGCTTTCTTCAGTTGGAGGTTATGTGAATGTTTATTCCAACCTGGCCCAGGTTAACAATAAAGGAATAGAGCTGAACCTGAATACTAAAAATATTACCGCCGGAAACATCACCTGGAATACAAGCTTCAATTTCTTTATGAACAGAAACAAGATCATTAAACTGGCTACACCAGCTGATGATCCTGGAAACGGATGGTTCATTGGGAAAGACATTGATGTGATCTGGGATTACAAAATTCTTGGTGTATGGCAGGAGAATGAGGTGGCCGAAGCCAATAAATTCAATAAAGGAATTAAACCGGGTGATTTCAAATTACAGGATGTGGATGGAAACTATAGCTATGATGATAAGGACAAACAGTTTCTTGGTTATAAAAGTCCGCGCTTTAACTGGGCCATCAGAAATGAGTTTAACATCTATAAAAATTTCGATTTCTCCTTTCAGCTGGTATCCAGCTGGGGACAATATAAAAGAAATGATCAGCCGAAAAATCAACCGGGCAGCGTAGGTTTTTCCCGTATGAACTCTTATGTAACCCCTTACTGGACACCTTCCAATCCAATTAACGATTATGCAAGGCTTGCCTCTGGATTAAGCGGAACCAGCTTTGCCGTTTACCGGAAAAATTCTTTTATCAGACTGAATACCATTGCACTTGCCTATACCATTCCAAAAAGTCTATTGGAGAAAGTAAGGGTTAAAGGAGCTAAAGTATACATGAACGTCAACAATGCGGCAGTATATAGCCCGGATTGGAATTACTGGGATCCGGAAAATGATGGCCCTACGCCAAGGTATTATACGGTAGGTCTTAATCTTTCATTGTAATAAAAACAAGAACACTAATGAAAACAACAAATACAAAACTCGCCATATACGTCGCCTCTGTCTTACTGCTTGCAGCGGGAGGATGTAAGAAAAGCTTTCTGGATTCTGATCAGTTATCTCAGTATTCTCCGGAAACCTCTCTAAGTAATGTTGCCGCATTGAGAGGGGCACTAAATGCACTGGGTGCAAATGTCCGCCAGGAATATTTTGGTGACTCTGCGCCTATGCTGACAGAGTCTATCTTTTCTGATGTTGCCGTTGAAGGTACAACAGACAAAAGTACCCCGGCCCAGGATCTGATTGCCCGCATCACCCCGGATGCCAATCTGAACAGCGCCGATTTCAATAAAATCGGTTGGTATTGGGAAGAAGAATTTAAAGGGGTCAGGTATGCAAATACAGTGATCAGTAATATCGACAGACCAGTGTATAGCTCGCCGGCAGAAAGAAACAGCATTTTAGGCGCTGCTTATTTTTATCGTGCTTATCATTACTACAGGCTGGTACACCAGTTTGGGGATGTGCCTTTGATGCTAAAAGACCTGGATGCTCCACGGGATAATTTTTTCTCTACGAAGCGGGAAGTGATTCTGGAAAAAATGAAAGCAGATCTTGAATTTGCGCAAACCAACGTGCCGGACAATGCCAACAGAGGGGAAGTGACAAAAGGAGCAGTGAGTCATTTGCTCACAAAAGTTAACCTTGCATTGGGGAAATTTGATGATGCCATTGCTTCTGCAGGCAACGTGTTGAATGGCAGTAAATACGGCCTGATGACCAGCCGTTTTGGAAGTACAGCCAGTGATGCAACTAAAAACGTAGTATGGGACTTGCATCGGATGGACAATAAAGCATTGCCAAACAATAAGGAAACGTTGTTTCTTGTGGTAGATAGAGAGGGCTTGGCTGGTGGCTTTACCGCCCTGGGTTCTCAATTGATGCGTAACACCGTGCCTGCATGGCATTTTGCCAATGTAAAAACGCCTTCAGGTGCCACGGCTTTAACTGATGCCGCCAATGCGGAAATCCCCCTAACCAGAATGTATGGCCGTGGAATTGGCCGTTACCGCGGTACGCCTTATAGCACCAAATACATCTGGACAGATAATACCGATTACAGGCATGCCAAAGGAATGTGGATGAACATGACAGACCTGGTTTACAACAATCCGGCATTAAAAACCTCAAAAATTCAGGCCGACCGCGACTTATACGGTAAACCATTACTGGAATATAACAGCAGTAACGTCGCTGCACGTTTTGAAAATGGTGCACTGGATACCATCCGCCACTGGTTTGGATGGCCACATTATAAAGTGTTCATTAACTCGACCAATGCATTGGCCAATGATCCGTATTGGAGCCCGCCACGTGGTACAAATACAGACTGGTATGTTTTTAGGGTGGCAGAAACTTACCTGTTAAGAGCGGAGGCCTATTATTGGAAAGGAGAACTGAGCCTTGCCATGGAGGACATCAATAAGGTGAGAGCGAGGTCCAATGCAGCTCCACTGACAGACATCAGCAAAGTCACCATCGGAACCATTCTGGATGAACGTGCAAGGGAACTGTATTGGGAAGAACCAAGGAAGACAGAACTGACGCGGATTGCCTATATCTTTGCACAGACGGGTAAGCCGGCATATAATGGTAAATCATATGCAATGGCGAGCTTCTCGGAAAATAATTTCTTCTACGACCGCATCATGGAGAAAAATGATTTCTACAAAAATGAAGTTCCAACCCTGCAGGGGGTAAAATATAGAATTGCACCGTATCATGTTTTGTGGCCGGTTCCTGCAAGTGTACAGCGATTTAATGCCAATGGTCGTGTGAACCAGAATAAGGGATACAGCGGGTTTGAATCCAATGTTCCGCCACTCGATAAAATAGAGTAAACAAATGAAAAGGTTCAGCGCTTAACAGGAGCTGAACCTTTTCTTTCCAAAGAAAATTTTTATAGCTACTTATGATATTTTCATAAGCGATAAAAATCAAATATATATTGATGAAAAAATACCAGCTGTTCCTCTGTTTATTAGGATTAAACGTTTCAATTGCATCCGCCCAGGATAAACACATTGACAAAAGAGTGGATTCATTGCTTCGGCTGATGAGTTTGAAAGAAAAGATTGGTCAGTTGAACCAGTACTCAGGGCGTGAACTCACCGGACCGGTAAGTAACCGGAAAGACGAACTTCTGAAAGATATTAAAGCCGGAATGGTCGGTTCTATGCTGAATGTGAAGGGCGTAAAAGATACCCGGGCCATTCAGGCGGTGGCATTGCAATCGCGCTTAAAAATCCCGTTGTTGTTTAGCCTGGATGTTGTCCATGGTTATAAAACGGTCTTTCCTGTTCCTCTGGCAGAAGCTGCTTCCTGGAATATGGATGCCATTCGCCAGTCGGCACACATCGCGGCCAAAGAAGCTGCAGCTTCAGGAATCCACTGGACATTTGCGCCTATGGTTGATATTGCCAGAGATCCAAGATGGGGAAGGGTAATGGAAGGAGCAGGAGAGGATCCTTATCTGGGATCGGCCATTGCCAGAGCGAGGATTCTGGGATTTCAGGGGGAGAAATTGGGCGGAACAGATGCGCTGATGGCCTGCGTAAAACACTTTGCTGCCTATGGTGCTGCTTTTGCCGGCCGGGATTATAATCCGGTAGACATGAGTGAACAAATGCTCCATGAAGTTTACCTGCCTCCTTTTAAAGCTGCGGCAGATGCGGGGGTAGCCACCTTTATGAATTCCTTCAATACCCTGAATGGCATTCCGGCCACAGCGAGTACTTATCTGCAACGCGATATTTTAAAGAAAGACTGGAATTATAAAGGTTTTGTGGTGAGCGACTGGGGGTCTGTGCGGGAGATGATTCCATGGGGATTTGCACAAAACCTGGCAGATGCTTCGGAATTTGCGATTACTGCCGGGAGCGATATGGATATGGAAAGCGGCGCTTATATCGGAGAGCTGGAAAACCTGGTTAAATCGGGTAAAGTAAAACCGGCACTGATCGATGATGCTGTAAAGCGGATCTTATATAAGAAATTTGAATTGGGACTGTTTGATGATCCCTATAAGTTTTCGGATTTCAAAAGAGAGGAACTGGTCATGAAAGATCCGGAACATGCGCGGATTGCCAGAGCTGTCGCCACCCAATCTATCGTACTGCTAAAAAATGAAAAGAACCTGCTTCCTTTAAATGCAGGGATTAAAAAAATTGCTTTAATCGGGCCACTGGTCAAAGCAAAGGCAGACCTGGCGAGTACCTGGACCGTTTATGCAGATACCGCAAATATGACCAATGTCTATGATGGTTTACAACAAAAGCTGGGCAATAAGGTTGAGCTGAGCTATGCAAAGGGATGTGAATTAAATGATACGGTTTCTACAGGGTTTAATCTGGCCGTCAAAACTGCGGAGGCAGCGGATGTGGTCCTGATGGTTTTAGGCGAGGCAGGAGACATGACCGGGGAAGCGAAGTCAAGGGCGAATATCGATTTGCCGGGAAGGCAGGAAGCTTTATTTAATGCAGTAAAAGCAACAGGGAAAAAAGTCATTGTGGTGCTGATGGCCGGCAGGCCTCTGGTATTTAATGCCATTGCAGAGAAAGCAGATGCCATCGTTTATGCGTTCTGGCTTGGTGCCGAAGCAGGAAATGCCCTTGCCGATGTCCTGTCAGGTGCCGAAAATCCTTCCGGAAAATTGCCGCTCACCTTTCCAAGGTCCCTAGGACAAATTCCTCTGTTTTATAACCATGCCAATACCGGAAGACCGGTGACGAAACCCGGGGACATCCGTTATAAATCCGCCTATATCGATGCACCCAATAGCCCGCTTTATGCCTTTGGATATGGCCTGAGTTATACCAGCTTTGAGTATAGCGCACTTAATATAGCGCAGGAGGTGATCAAAAAAGGGGAAAGTCTGAAGCTGAGTTTTAAGTCAGGAGGTGATCAAAAAAGGGGAAAGTCTGAAGCTGAGTTTTAAGTTAACCAACACAGGAGCTTACAAAGGAGAAGAAGTGGTGCAATTGTATTTACAGGATAAAGTGGCAACTGTAGTCAGGCCTGTTAAAGAACTGAAGGATTTTAAAAAGGTAATGCTTCTTCCGGGAGAAAGTAAGGTCATCAATTTTGTGGTCAGCCCTGATCAGCTTTCCTTTTATAAACCCGGAGCCGGCTGGCAGACAGAGCCTGGTACTTTTAAGTTAATGCTGGGTACCTCTTCTGATCTGATTCGTCTGGAAAAGGATTTTGAGCTTAAATAATCCGGAGTAAATTAACGATCATCAGCATACTGCTTACAAAAAACAGGTGATGATAAATCATGACCTTTAATTACAATGATATTCCAATGGGAAATTTAAAACGACTGTACCTTTTTATGATCTGCGCATTGCTGAATACCCCAATATTTTCAAAAGCATTGCTGTCTGTTGGAAACAGACAGCAAATTGGCTTTAATGACCAATGGTCGTTTAGTAAAGATGAAAAGAACTGGGAGCGGGTGTCCCTGCCGCATACCTGGAACGCTAAAGATGTGATGGATGATGAACCTGGATATTACCGGGGAACAGGCTGGTATAAAAGAACGCTTAAAACCAATGCAGCGCTAAAGGATAAACAGGTTTTCCTTTGTTTTGACGGGGTAAATCAGGAAACGGAAATTTATGTAAATGGTCGGCTGGCAGGAAAACATATCGGTGGATACACGGGATTCAGGATTCCGCTGACTGCTTTTCTGAAATTTGATGGCAGCTTTACGAATGAAATTCTGGTAAAAGTAACAAATCGCTTTAACGAAGATATTGCTCCTTTAACCGCAGATTTTACCTTTTTTGGCGGTATTTACAGGAATGTAAACTTGTTGATTACGGATAAAGTTCATTTTTCTAATCAAGATCATGGCTCAAATGGGGTTTACCTGAGTACACCCCTGGTTTCTAATGAAAAAGGGGTGTTGAAACTGAAAGCATTGATGCTGAATTCCTCAGATCGGTTCCGGAAACTTCAGCTGAATACGGCAATTTATGATGCGCGTGGAAAGCAGGTTTCTTCCCTGGTCTCTCAGTTGAGTATCAAGGCGGGAGAAGAGAAAGCGTTAACCCAGTATTTGCCGGCGGTAGCACATCCTGACTTATGGTCGCCGGAACATCCAAACCTCTATCGTGTAGTTACGAAAATTGTTGATCCAAAAGACCAGTCGGTCATTGATCTTTTGCAATATCCTTTAGGATTCCGCTGGTTTAAGTTTGATGCAGCGCAAGGTTTTTTTCTAAACGGAAAACCGCTGAAACTTGTGGGCGCAAGCCGGCACCAGGATTATGAGGGTCTCGGGAATGCTGTTCCTGAAGCTTTACAAATCCGCGATGTAACGCTGATCAAAGAAATGGGAGGGAACTTTCTGAGGGTAGCACATTATCCTCAGGACCCGGTGATCCTTGAAACCTGCGACCGTCTTGGGATCTTAGCTTCGGTGGAAATTCCATTGGTCAATGCGATTACCGAGACCGATGCATTTAAGCGTAATTGCGAACAGATGCAGCTGGAGATGATCAAACAGAATTTCAACCATCCAAGTGTGGTCATCTGGGCGTATATGAATGAGATTCTGCTCAGGCCTAAATTTGTAAACGACAAGGAAAGACAAGCGCTTTATTTTGATCATATCCGGGAATTGGCAGAATCGCTGGAAATCCTGACAAGAAAAGAAGATGCTTCAAGATACACCATGCTGGCTTGTCATGGAGATTTTGAGAGGTACCATAAAGTCGGTCTGACAAAGATTCCAATGGTGTTGGGATGGAACTTGTACCAGGGGTGGTATGGAGGAAACCTGGATGGATTTGCACAGTTTTTAGATAAACACCATACTGAATTGCCTGAGAAACCAATGTTGGTCACAGAATTTGGAGCGGATGCAGATCCGAGAATCCGTTCCTTTTCTCCGGTTCGCTTTGATAAGAGTGTAGAATATGCGCTGAAGTTTAACCAGGTTTACCTGAATGCGATTTTGAGCCGGCCTTTCGTAAATGGGGCCATGGTCTGGAATCTGGCTGATTTCAATTCCGAAACGAGGGAGGAAACCATGCCGCATGTAAATAATAAAGGATTGCTGACCTTATCAAGAGAACCAAAAGATACCTATTATCTTTATCAGGCCTATTTGTTAAAAGAACCTTTTCTAAAGATCAGTTCTGCACATTGGAAAGAAAGAACAGGAATGGCAGATTCTGCAGCTCAGGTCTGTACGCAATTGATTCAGGTCGCCACCAATCTAAAGGCTGTAGAGTTGTTTTTAAATGGAAAGAGCCTGGGTATAAAACCTGCTACGGATCACCTTTGTGAATGGGCAGTACCTTTCATCAATGGCATCAATAAATTGAGGGCGGTTGATCCGGAACATAGCGGATTAATGGAGGAGAGGGAGCTAAAGTTTAAACTGCTGCCTGATCATTTTTCAAATGAAAACTTTAATTCTTTACAGATCCTGCTGGGGGCTAAACGTTATTTTATAGATGAAAAAGAAAAACAATTATGGATTCCGGATCAACCTTATAGAAAGGGGGCCTGGGGATCTGTAGGCGGACAGCCTTTTAAAGCTGCAAATGACCGGATGTCTTATGGATCTGACCGGAATATCCTGGAAACAGAACTTGATCCCATTTTTCAGACGCAACAGGTAGACCTGAAGCAGTATAAAATGGATGTTCCCGATGGGGAATATGAATTGACTCTATACTTTGCTGAACTTCTTGGAGGGCTGGAGAAAGAAGCTTTGGCTTATAACCTAGATCATAAAAAGATGAAAGAAGAGAAAGAACAAAGGGTTTTTAGCCTGAAAATAAATGAGGTTTTATTGTTGGAGAATTTTAATATTTCAGCCGAATATGGTGTTACAAGGGCGGTGGAAAAGAAGACGAGACTGAATGTAACTAATGGTAAAGGAATCCGCCTGGATTTTATTCCGGTACTGGGTAAGCCGGTGTTAAATGCTTTGAAGCTCAGGAAAATTTAGCTACAGCAGGTTTATTTTTTGATCAGGCAACGCTTAGGGGAGAAGATTCGTAATAGGAGTATAGAACTATTAATTAACCCCGGCCTATTACTCGGCTAAGCTTAGCGATAATGCAGGTATCAGTTAAAAACGCTTTCAATTTTTTAAGGTTATCTTTTGACCCGTGTGGGGCTGAAAGCTTCGGCGCAAGCTGGAGCTTTCTGTTTATAAAGAGCAGGAAGAACCAGCTGCTTCAATTGCATAAGTCCAGCTGTTCCCGGTATCAGGATGTAAATCCTATTTTAGTGTGGGTTCCGTCGCAATAAGGTTTATTGGCTGAAGCACCACACCTGCAAAAAGCAGTTACTTTATTCTTTCTGGTTTCATTTCCATCCTTGTCTTTCACAATGAGGTTTCCGTAGACCAATAATGGTCCATTTGAAATGGCCTCTACGATGCTTTCAGCATGGCATTCCTGGGATTCTTCTGCCTGATCATTCAGGTAGTAACTGAGTGCACCGGATGGACATTGTTTAATTTGTGCGATGATCTGATCGGTTGTTGCTGCTTTCGGTTTTATCCATGGTCGTTCAGCAGGATTGAATACTTCCGCAAGTCCTTGCCAGCAGATTTTTGAATGGATGCAGACGCCAGGTTTCCAGACGATGGTCACCTCTCCATTGCTGTATTTTTTTGTGATGTCTTTCATGACAGGCGATTAACTTTATGTCTTTACGATCATTAAGTTATGAAAAATTTCCCAAAGTAATTCAGAGTGCAGGCCGCTGTAGGGCCTTAAATACATATTCTTTATAACTTGCACCAATGGGAATTTCAGCATTTCCGATTTCAATATCATAGGTCGTAAAAGCAGTAACCCTTTTCAGATTGATCAGGTAAGACCGGTGGATGCGCAGAAAACCTTTGCCTTGTAATTCCGTCTCCAGATCGCTGATTTTATATTTAGCTGTGATCTTGTTGCCAATACAATGAGCAACTACATAGTCTTTCAGACTTTCTATATATAAGACCTCTTCAATATTTAATTTGTGAAACTTACCTCCCGATTTAAGGTACATAAACTGTTGGTCACTGGGGGGAAGCAAGGTAGGACTGCTTTGGTGATTTAATCTTAAATATCGTTCAATTGCTTTAAAAAAGCGGTCAAAGGTAATGGGCTTTAAGAGGTAGTCAATAAGGTCCAGGTCATACCCCTCAATGGCGAACTCCCGGTAAGCCGTGGTAATGATCACTGCCGGAGGGTTTCTCAAGGTCTTTAAAAAGTCAATTCCCGAAATCTGGGGCATCTTAATATCCAGAAACAACAAGTCCACCTGTGTAGATCTTAGCACTTCCAAAGCCTTAATGGCATTCCCGCAGGTACCAACCACCTCAAAAGAATCAAGTTGATCAATGTGTTTTTGGATCAGTTGAATGGCCAGCGGTTCATCGTCTACAAGGAGACATTTTACTTTCATGGAATTAATATTTTATACCTGGGGATGTTGTAGGTCAATGGTTAATAAAGCTACAAAAGTCTCTTCATGTTGAGACAGGTTCAGCTCGTAATTTTTTGGATAAATTAAATCCAGCTGTTTCCTGATGTTGTTTAATCCGATTTGTTCATTTTTATTCTTGTTCTCCCTGGGCATAAAAGAATTCGAGACCATAAATTCGAAATGATTGTTCTGAAGCTTCAGGTGGATGTTGATCACCGGATTTCCAATGTCTTCTCCGGCGCCGTATTTAAAAGCATTCTCTACCAGGGATAGTAAAATCAGTGGGGCTATTTCTGCGTTTTCATCTATCGATTGCTGAAAATTTACCTGCAGACGGTCATCATACCTTAGCTTTTCCAGGCCAATGTAATTCTGTAAAAGCGTAACCTCAGCCGATAAAGGTACATAGGTGCCATCGCAACGGTAAAGTACATGATCCAGAATTTCAGACAAACCAGCAATAGACTTTGAGGTCACGGCTGAATTCATGAGGGATAACGAGTAAATGTTATTTAGGGTATTGAAAAGAAAATGAGGGTTCAGCTGAATCTTTAAAATTTTAAGCTCTGCTTCTGCTTTTTCTTTTTCCAGCTGAAGTGCACGCTTTTGAACAAGGTATTGATCCTTGAGTAATTTTAGAAAGGTAAAAACCCAGGCTGTGGAAAAATCATGAAGAAAATAAGAACCTGCAAGCTTGGGAATATCTGTTAGTATTTCCAGAAAGGATTCCTGGTCAAAAGGTGGGATTCTTACCAGGGGCTCTACGACATAAATAACTACCGTTCTTGAAAAAACGCAGATCAGGTAGCTGCTGATCAGGAAATAAAAGATTACAAAATAATAATTCTTTGCATTTAATAGTTTTGGAATGACGAGGTAAGCCACGAAATAAGTAGGGATCATAGATAAAAAAAGAGCAAATCCCTCCGTAATCAATTCAGTTCTTAACTCCCCGGATACAGATGTATATTGCTCCGGTTTGCTAACCGACAATAAAAAAACCATCACCCAGAAAAGGATATGGCTAGGTATTCTATATACCGTGCTATAGTGTACAATTTTCTCAAATAGTGACATATTCCTATCAAATATAGAGTTCAGGGGAGAAATCAAGTCCTTTTGTCGACGAATGTGTCTGAAATATAGATGGAAATATAGAATTGACCTATGGAACCGCTTTGCCATCGTATTCAACTTGTTGGTACTCCTTTGTATGCTGTGTAGCGTTATCCTCTTTTTGGCGTCTTGTATTTGATCATTTTCGGAAAACTAAAACCAATCAAACGATGAATAATGTCGAAAAGTTAATCCTGATCTTTCTAATATTTTGCAGCTTAAAAAGTCCGGCACAACAGGCTCCGGAAGTGAACATCAGAGGAAAGGTGCTGGACAATACCACACAACAGCCATTGGAATATGCAGGAATCACCTTGTTGTCACTTACAGGAAATAAAATCATAAAGACGGCAGTAACGGATAAAAAGGGAGAATTTTCCCTGCTTGCCAGTCCGGGACAGTATCACCTGAAAATAGAATTCATTTCTTATAAAACGGTTTTACTGGAAAATAAGCAAATCAAAGAAGCTACAAATCTGGGCAACATCCTGTTACAGGAGGATGTTAAGTTACTGAAATCGGTAGATGTTGTTGGAGAGAAATCCACAGTGGAGCTGAACCTTGATAAGAAGGTTTTTAATGTTGGAAAAGACCTGATTTCGAAAGGAGGTTCTGCAAATGATATTTTGAATAATGTGCCTTCCGTAAGTGTTGATGCCAATGGTGGTGTTAGTTTAAGAGGCAATGGCAGTGTCCGTGTATTAATCAACGGAAAACCTTCCATGCTTACTGCCAATAACGGTCTGGAGCAGATTCCGGCAAGCAATATAGAAAAGGTGGAAGTGATTACCAACCCTTCAGCAAGGTACGAGGCGCAGGGGGGAGGAGGGATCATTAATATTGTACTGAAGAAAAATGCACAAGGCGGATTAAACGGATCTGTTCAGGCCGGACTTGGGGACCCGGTCAACTACCATAGCAATGTAAACCTGAGTTATAAAACGGAGAAGTTTAACCTTTTCTCCAATGTGGGTGGCCGGTCCAGAGATTTTTACGCAGAGGAGAAACGCTTTCAAACGACTACCAAAAACGGGCTGACAAACACCCTGCGTCAGCAGAACAGGCAAAAAAGGAATGACGATACTTACAATATTTACGTTGGGGGGGATTATTACATCAATCCTAAAAACACGGTGACGGGCAGTTTTTATCACAGTACCTTGTTCAACAGAGATACCACCAATTTCGGATATGCCTATTATAACGGAGGCAACACCCTCGACAGTGCAATTACACGTTTCGAAAACTACAGAGAACCACAACGATACAACCAGCTGGAATTGAATTATGTAAAAACCTTTGATAACAAAGACCAGAAATGGACCACTAACCTTCAGTATGATTTCTGGAATGACGATGAAAACCAGGACATCAGCCAGCAAAAGAATGCTGCGGTCTCCAAAATGATCTCCAGACTTACTTCACGCAATATTGAAAGCAGCGACGACATCTATATCCAAAGTGATTTCGTTACTGCCTTTTCCAAGGACTCCCGCTTTGAAGCCGGAATCAGGACAGACCTTCGTGCCATCAGGAGCGACTACCAGGCAAAAGCAGATGGGATATTGCTGGGAAAATATAACAATAAACTGAAGTATGATGAGAATTTGTATAGCGCCTACATGCAGTATGGAAATAAGATCGATAAGTTTGGTTATCTCCTTGGCTTAAGGGCCGAATTGTCTCATATTGGAATCTCAGACCGTGCAGGAACATTCAATAACAACAAAAATTACCTGAACCTTTTTCCAACGGTTCATCTGACGTATAAACTTCCCGAAAGTGCGGAGTTTCAGCTGAGCTATAGCCGAAGGATCAACAGGCCTCAGTTTTGGCAGCTCAATCCCTTCTCGGGACTATCCGATACCCGAAACCTGACTGTCGGAAACCCGGACCTGGATCCCACTTATACCAATTCATTTGAATTCTCTTTGATTAAGAGGCTGGGGAAACTGAATATTAATCCTTCCATTTATTATAAACATACCACCAATTATTTCCAGTTTGTTATCGAGCAGACACCTGACGGCTATTTTGTGAGTACCCCGGTTAACCTTGATTTTGAAAATCGTTATGGCCTGGAGCTTTCCAGCAGTTACAACCCATTTGGATGGTGGCGTTTATCATGGGACTTTAACTATTATAAGTATAAGCAGCAGGGGGCATACGAAGGAAAAAACTACAGTGCTGAAGATCAGACCTGGTTTACAAGAATTGGTTCGAAGATGAAATTCCCTAAAAACTTCTCTATAGAATCAAGCTTCAACTATACGGGTAAAAAGCAGGATATCCAAAGCATCAATAAAGCACAATACAGGGTCGATATGGCAGCGAGCAAAGACTTTTTAAAGGATAAGATGTCCTTTACCCTGGGGGTCATCAATGTTTTTGATTCGATGGTCGATAAACGCATTACCAATACAGATACCTATCATCTGGAATCTGAATCCAGAAGGATTGGCAGGTTGGTATCAGCGACAGTCGTTTATAGGTTCAATAGAAAAAAGGACGATAAAGACCGTTTGCCTGATGAATAATTTTTATTAAAACAGACTGCCATAGGGTTGTCAGTGGTCTATGTTTTCTTTGTGTTATAAACAGATACAAAGACCCTATAAAACCTTAAAACATGGAAAATCATATTGCAGACGTACAAAAAATTTATGCCTCTCCCTTTGTTATTGCTACGGAGGATCTACTGGTTCACTGGCAGGGACACCGCCGGCTTACACGAAGAGCGATTGAAGCTTTTCCGGAAAATGAATTCTTTAATTATAGTATTGGCGGGATGCGTCCTTTCTCGGAAATGGTGCTGGAAATGATCGGATTGGCATCATCAGGAATGAAAGGTGTCCTGACCGGGGAATGGGATAACACAGCTGCCTTGTCTCATCATACAAATGGCTCAAAGCCTGTATCGAAAGCGGAAATACTGAGGCTCTGGGATGAGCTAACGGTCGACATAGAGATCGGATGGCCTGGAATTCCTTTAAGCCGTTTTCATGAAACCGATCTTGCCTATGGTGAATACGAAGGTCCCATCTATTCCTTCGTCTTATATTGGATTGATAACGAAATTCACCACCGTGCACAGGCTACGGTTTATCTGAGGTCTCTGGGAATCGAACCACCCTATTTTTGGTTGCGTGATTAACATAAGGAAGATAAAGCCCGGAGACCTGATGAGCAGCTACCCGGGCTTTATCCTTTTTTGAATTCTTTGAAGAAATATAACCTGCGGTTTTCCTGTCCTGCTTTTTTATAAAAAAGAAAGGACTTGCCTGCAAAATCTATCTTTTTTAGAAGGCTGGCCTGACTTTCATCAAGGTATCTGATTTTAAAATCGATTGATGCTCCGGCAAGCGCTATTCTGTAATAGTAGATCGAATGGTCCTGAAACCATCCTTTAGGGAGCCGGTCATAAGGCCTGATGATCTGGTTTGTCCCGTTGTCTGCTGCCCGGTATTCTGAAATGGACCAATCTGCATTGAACTTGCTCTCACAATATGCGCAGTTTTTGAAAAAGATCTGGTAAACTTTTCCCGATTGCTTCATGTAATAAAAGAGCCCGTTATAATCTTTACGCTGAAAACTAAGTAATGTATCCCCCCTTTGTGGCATTTCAAATAAGGTTTTTCCATCGATTTCCAGCGACTGTCCTGACCTGGAGGGCCGGTCAGTTACTTTCATTTGTAGTATTGGCCGATATTGATAAGAACCATGTTCAAAATAACCTTTACCTGCATAGATATTTTCCAGGTCATCTGTTCCAAACAGGCCGTCGAGTTCAGGGGCATCAATCTTTTTCAGGACATTCAGTGCAGTATCATAAACCTGTAAACGGTATTTCTTATGTGCATCTTCACTGATCAGCCTGCTGATCACAACGAGCCTTTTCTGGTCTCTTGAAGGATACACCCGGCAGATATCTTCCTCATCCGTACCTAGCTGCTCCATGTGAATGTCTTTCGAAGTACTGTTAAATTCAGGGAAGTTTTTAATTTCCGGATGCTTGTCTTGCTCTTTACTACTGCAGGAACTAAAGATGAATAGGATTAGAAATAGCTTAATTATTGATTTATGAGTCATGATCGTTTCAAAGTTATTCAAAGATCTTTGTTTTTACACGTGTTAAATGTCTTCTGTTCTGGATTTTGAACAGGTACATCAAAATTGTTCGGTTTGAACTCTTTTATGTAAATTGGTAGAAATGGAGGGGATTTATCAAATCGTAATTCTTTTGTTATTGTGTTGTGCGGTGGGTTGTACCCGGGGCCCTGATTCACAGCTGCCTGTTAAGGATCTTAATTCCGGAAAAAAGGCCAAAGTAATTCCGCTGCAGCAACTGGATACCGCCGGGCAGTTAAAGCAAGCCAGAATCTTTCTGATGAAACTGAAAACGGCAATCGTAAATAATGATCAGCCAGGGCTCCTGAATATGATTCATTTTCCGATGCAAACACAGATGATGTGGTTGAACGAATCGCAGGCAATCGACGAAAAGGGCGGACTGTTAAGTAGGGATGAGTTTCCGGAATATTACCGGAAGAACTTTTTCGATAAAGAACAGCGTCGGGTATTAGGTTACGAACAAGGGGATGACGTATATCCGGTAAACCTTCAAAGCGATCAGTCCAGCAATTATTATCAGCGGTTGTCGCGGGGAACAGATCCCGGAACGTTGCTATTCAATTATTATCTGCAATGGGAACGTCCGGATGGAAGAGGAGACTATTGGTTTGGTCTGGTGGTTGGACAAATAAAAGGCGAATTTAAGCTCCTCAGTTATTATAGTAAATGGCCGGTAAAAGACTAATTTAAAAGCGGGGCAGGCAAAAGTCCGGACTCCGGAACTGTTCCGTTTACGATTTCTGTTAAAGACAGGATGAGTTGATTCACCTTGTTTAGCGTCTCTTCATCGGTAAGCTGAAGATCTGAATTCAACTTCGTTTGAATCGCAGAAATCAGAAGCTGTGTAGCAGAACTGATTTTGGATTCAATAATCAATAAGGTTCCAAGTAATGATTGATGCGCCCTGCTTCCCGCCGTGGATGCTGTAATCAAAGCCACCGGTTTTTTAGAAAATTCCATTGTAGAAACGGTCCAGTCAATGGCATTTTTTAAGCTGCCCGGAACACCAACGGCATACTCGGGGGTACAGATTAAAACTGCATCGGCCTCCCTGAGTTGTTTTCTGAAGCTTGCCACTTTTTCATTTTCCGGCACCTGACCATAATCCAGATCCGGATTAAAATGAGGCAATTCTGTGAGCCCCTCAAAAATGGTAATCGCAAAAGTTTCTGTGGCCAGTAAGGCAATGGCCTTAATCAGGTTAATATTTGAAGAGGTTTTTCTGGTGCTTCCGGAAATGGCGAGGATCTTTATTTTAGCTGTTCTCATCTTTTGATTGACCTTATGATCGTTCAAAGGTATAAAATCTCTTTCTTTTTAGATTTTGACACGCCTTGTTAAAAAACATATATTGCAGGCTGATCCCCAATTAAAAACTCAGATGAAACTATGAAAAACCTAACCTTTATCCTCTGCATGTTCTTCTTTTCTACTTTTTTTAAGCCACTGATGGCCCAGGAAAAAGCGAGCTTTACAGGTGCTAAAGCGACTATGAAGCACTATAAAGCTTTGTATGTACTCAATAACGGAGAAGAGAAGAAGATCAATAGCACTTTGCGGAACATCAAAAATGCATTGGAAGATCCCCGCCTTAAAGGCAAACTGGAATTAGAACTGATTGTCTTTGGTGATGGTGTTGCAGTATACCATAAGAACAGCAGTTATGAACCTGCTTTAAAATTGTTACAGTCGAAAGGTGTGATCCTGGCCCAATGTGAGAACACCCTGAAAGAAAGGAAAATCGATAAGTCCGAATTGTTCGATTTCATCAGTTTCGTTCCCAGCGGAAATGGAGAAATTATCATCCGTCAGCAACAGGGCTGGGCAGTTGTTCATCCTTAAAGTTTTTCTGTCCGTTTAAAAAAAGCTATGTTTGTAAGACATGTATAAAATCTTAAATCCCATGCGCAATGAAAATGCCGGCCGCTTAAAACCGCTGCTGTTATTCGTATTGATGGGCTGCTTTGTACTTTCTGCATGTTCTGTTAGAAAAGGAATCCAATCTTTTTTTGCGGAAGTCAGCCCTGTCGCTGCCACGGGCGTCAAAGTCAGTAAGATTTGTACGGCGACGCTGAACTCCGCAGACGGAATTCTTTCTAAACAGCACCTGAACCAGATGTCGGCATCAGCCCTGATTCTGTTTTTTCTGTTACCGGATTTTCTGCTGTCTGTCTTTTTCTTTAAAAAAGATAAATACCTGGCAGTACCCTCAAATCCGTACCTCCCCGGTTCTCCGGTTCCCCTGTTTATCAAAAACAGGCTTTTACTGATATAGCATCCCTTCTTTAAATAAACAGCGCCGCTGTTTAATCCGCTCATGTCGTTCCCAAAGAACAACATGCTAATCACGTATTGCTACAATTTTAATTTTTGATGATGAAGAACTTACCTCTTTATCTGATGGGTATGCTGCTGATGCTATATAGCGTTGGGGCCTATTCTCAGGGACCTAAAGAAGGCTCACTTTCCTATTTATGGGAATTGATGGGCGACAAATATCCTATGCTGACCGAAAAGCAGGCGAGGATCGAAGAATTTGAATACCGGAAGAAAGAGTTGAGAACTGCAGCCCTTCCGCAGGTTCAGTTACAATTACAAAACTCCTTTGGCACTTTTGCCGGCACAAACGGGGCATTCTTTCCAATTCCAGGTGTATTCAATGTGAATGGCAATGTGGAGAACAAGGGTGGTGCTTCGGCCGGCACGATGAACACTTTTGGTTCTGTCTTGCTGGATTGGAAAGTTTCTCAGTTTGGCAAACAACAAAAGATGATGGAATCCGCAGGATACGAAGTCCGGGAAGCACAAAGTAATTATGATGCTTCCCTGCTCTCGCTCCGAGGTAAAATGACCAGAACTTATCTGAATTTATGTTATGCCCGGGCGGGTTTAAGCTGGGCAGATAAAAATGCATCGCGTGTAAAGGAAATTTTTGACCTCTCCTCAAGCCTGGCCGAAGCGGGTTTAAAGCCTGGTGCAGATACTGCTCTTGCCGCCTCTGCCTATCTGCAGGCTATGGCACAGCAAGAGGAGTGGCAAGGGAAATATGCCGCAGGTCAGGATAACCTGAAAGAATTTGTACCCGGATTAAGCGGAGCACTGCGGCTTCCGATGAAAATGTACGGGAACATCGGACTCGCGGATCAAGGTCTGGATGCTGTCTCCACAAGCCATCCATTTCTGCAGGTCCTGGATCAACGGCTCAAATATCAGCAGAGCCAGAAAGAGGTCTTGGCAAGGAAGCAATTGCCATCCATCGCCTTGCTGGCAGGGCTTTCTGCAAGAGGGACAGGAATCAATAGGGATGGGAGTGTACATCGGGATTTTGCTTCCGGTTTTGACAACAGCTCCCGGAATTACCTGATCGGGTTGGGGCTTAGCTGGAACCTGACTGGCCTGTATACCGGTTCGCTGGAAAAAAAACGTGCGCAGAAACAGGTGGATGCAGCACAATCTCAATATCAGCTGCAAAAACTTCAGATGAATACTGCTTTACAGGCCATCTCTTCCCGGATCAATGCGCAGGTGAAACAGGTAGCGAAAACGAAAGAAGCACTAAAGAAGACCTTAAATGCTTATGACTTGTACTTGTCGAGATATGAAGCCGGACTGATCAGCCTGACCGAGCTCCTTCAGATTCAGGCGCTGTTACAGCAGGTGGAGAAAAGCGATCTCGAACTGTCTCAGGAGCTTTGGACCCAGTTGAATATCAGAGCGGAGCTTTCCGGTGATTACAGCTATCTGTTCAACAATTTAAAATAAGACATTATGAATATGATCAGGTTTGCATTAAAAAAGCCTTTAACAATAATGGTCGCCATCCTGGCGATTGCCTATTTTTCCTTTACGGCCATCAGAAATATCAACGTAGATATCTTTCCAAAGGTGGAACTGCCAGTCATTTATATTGCCATGCCTTATGGAGGATTGACCCCGGCTTATATGGATGGCTTTATGGCCAATGAGTTTCAAAAGGTACTCATTTTTGTCAGCGGGGTAAAGGGCATAGATTTTAAGAGCGTTCAGGGATTTACCCTGATGAAGCTTACTTTTTATCCCGGAACAGATATGGCACAGGCCTCGGGAGAGCTCTCTGCACAGGTATCCCGTGCGATGGGCTTTCTGCCTCCGGGCGCTGTACCTCCACAGGTGGTCCGTTTTGATGGAAGTTCTCTTCCCATTGGGCAGCTGGTATTTGAAAGTGCAGAAAAGTCCATTACAGAATTACAAACCCTTGCCCTGACCAAAGTGCGGCCCATGTTTGTGACCATCCCCGGAGTAACGGCACCTGCCCCGTTTGGCGGCAATGTACGGACCATCGTAGTAAAAGTAAATCCGGAGCTGATGCTTTCTTATGGTTTATCCGCAGAAGAAGTAACCACAGCCATTGCTAAAAATAACTTCCCTGCGCCCGCAGGAAACATCCGGATTGGCGATCAGAACCTGATGAGCCCGGTTAACTCCATGGCCAATGGCCCGGAAGAGTTCCTGAATATTCCCATCAGGACGGGATCAGGAACGAATGTTTTTGTAAAACACATCGCCAGTGTGGAGGATGCAGCCGATGTAACGACCGGATATGCCATCATCAATGGCAAACGGTCCGTTTACCTTCCTGTGATCAAAAAAGCTGATGCTTCGACGCTTAAGGTGGTAGAAAACCTGAAAGCCTCAATTCCAAAGCTGAAGGCCGCATTGCCCGAAGATGTGGATATAAAATATGTATTTGACCAAAGCGGATATATAGAACGCTCATTGGAAAACCTGGTTCATGAAGGCCTGCTGGGCGCGATCTTGACAGGATTAATGGTATTTCTTTTTCTCGGAGATTCCCGGGGAGCCCTGATTGTGGTGCTCACCATTCCCATTGCCATCCTTTCGGCAGTGATCATGTTGTACATGTTTGGTCAGACCATCAACGTGATGACCCTCAGCGGACTGGCACTGGCCATAGGTATTCTGGTCGATGAAGCCACGGTAACCATAGAAAACATCCATCAGCATTTTGAAATGGAAAAGCCGAAACAAAGGGCCATTCTGGATGCATTGCTGGAAATTTCTATTCCCAAAATTCTGATCCTGTTCTGTATCCTCGCAGTATTGATTCCTTCTTTCATGATGACCGGGATTCCCAGAGATATGTTTATGCCTTTATCACTGGCTGTGGCCTTTGCCATGATCGCTTCCTTTATCGCTTCACAAACATTTGTTCCCATTCTCGCCAACTGGATGATGAAACCGGAGCTTTTCCGGCACCATAAGATCAGCCTGCATAGAAAAGAGCTGACGCGGTTTGAGAAATTCAAGCGTCGTTACCTGATCCTGATTCGTGCAGGTCAGCGAAAAGCAGCAGGCGTGATCGGACTTTATATCGTCCTGGTGCCCGCTATGGTCATTGCCGCAGGATTAACCATTGGAACAGATATCCTCCCTGCCAGCAACAGCGGTGACATTCAGGTACGGATGTTGGCACCAGAAGGGAGCAGACTGGAAAAAACGGAGGCATACCTCGAACGGTTAACACAGATCATCACAGCCCAAATGCCGGAAGGCTCGGTTAAAATCAGCTCTGCGTTTGTAGGTTTACAACCTTCCGCAACTGCTATCAATCCCATTTTCCTTTTCACAAGCGCCGCTCATGAAGCTGTTTTACAGTTGTCTATAGATCAGAAAAAATTCGACAGACCAATTTCCGGTCTTAAGGAACAGGTTCGTAAAGAAGTGGCGAAACAGCTGCCTGAACTCAAAATCAGCTTTGAACCCATGGAGCTGGTGGAGAAGATCATGAGCCAGGGGGCAATGAACCCCGTTCAGATTAAAGTGGCCGCAGGACAACTGAAGGGTGCGGAAAAGTTTGCCCTGAAGATTGAAGCCAGCTTAAAGAAAATCCCTTTTCTTCGTGATGTGCGGATCGCGGAACCCATCAATTACCCCAGCGTACAGATTAATGTAAACAGGGAACAGGCAGCCCAGTTTGGACTGACCATGGAGGATGTCAGTAAAGCATTAACTATGGCCACTTCATCTACCCGTTTTACCAATAAAAATCTTTGGATAGACCCTAAATCAGGTCTTGTGTTTCAGGTGCAGGTCCAGGTTCCTGAAACAGACATGCAATCGCTGGATAAGCTCCGTTCATTGCCTCTGAAATCGGGACAGTCAAGACCGGTTCTGGAAGATGTAGCCACCCTGCAGATGATTAAATTACCTGCACAGGTGAACCGGCAGGGACCTAACCGGTATGTAACGGTACTGGCCAATGTTCATCAGTCAGATCTGGGCAACGCCTCCACTGCGGTGCAAAAAGTCCTGAAGGAGCTGGGCGAACCGCCGAGAGGATTGGTGGTTTCTTCAGAAGGGCTGATGCAGTTGCTTGAAGAAACCCTTTCCGGATTACAAACCGGACTGGCAGTTGCAATAGTGGTGATTTTCCTGATGCTGACGGCCTATTACCAATCTTTTGCCTTATCCGGCCTGATCCTCTCTGTGGTTCCGGCGGTGATCGGGGGAAGCCTGCTGATGCTGCTGATTTCCGGAAGCACCCTGAACCTGCAATCCTATATGGGCATCATCATGTCGGTAGGTGTCTCTGTTTCAAATGCAGTGCTGATGATTAATCAGGCCGAAGTGAATCGTCTGAAACATGGATTGCCTGCAAGACAGGCCGCCCTCCTGGCTGCTTCTTCTCGTTTGCGTCCCATCATTATGACCAGCATGGCCATGATTGCAGGAATGGTTCCGATGGCAATAGGGATGGGAGAAGGTGGCGAACAGATCGCTCCATTGGGACAGGCCGTTATCGGAGGATTGATCTTATCGACCCTCACTGCGCTGCTGGTTCTGCCACAGCTCTTTGTACTGATCATGAAAAACAAAACAAGAGACAGCCTCAGCCTTGATCCTGATGATCCAATGAATAAAAATCTATTAACTCCCCATATATAACCTTAAAATGAAACGATTAAAGAAAATATACCTCGAAAAATATACCCTTATGCTATTTCTTTCAGTAGCATTGGCCGCATGTGCTTCAGAACAACCGAAAAGCGGACAACAGGAGGTGGTAAAAGCGGAGCTCGCAAAGCCGCAATTTGTAAAGCCCCTGCTGGAACAACCGGCCTATCAGCTTTCCCTGCCGGGGGAATTGAGGCCTTATGAAGAGGTGATGATCTATCCTAAAGTTAAAGGCTTTCTGAAAAAAATCTTTGTAGACAGGGGAAGTAAAGTGAAAAAAGGGCAATTGCTTGCTTTACTGGAAGCCCCCGAAGTGGCGCAGCGTTATGTGTCTGCAAAGTCCGACGAGCAGAAATTTTATGAAGATTACCGCTACAGCCAGCAATCTTATGAAAGACTTAAAAAGGCGGCAATGAAGACCGGAGCTGTTGCGGCAATAGAGTTGGACAAGGCGCTGAGTAAACTGAAGAGCGACAGTGCGGCTTATGCCGCGGTGAAATCCAATACCCTGGTGTCCGGTCAGCTGCAGCAGTACCTGAGCATCAGGGCACCTTTTGATGGAACAGTAATGGATAAAAATGTTTCCGTAGGCGCATTGGTGGGAGAGAACAATTCAATCCCCTTATTCTCCATCGTGCAGAACGATAAGCTGAGGTTAACAGTGGCCATTCCGGAGAAACACAGCCAGTCGGTCTCAAAAAATACAAAGGCCTCTTTTACAGTCAGCGCCCTGCCTGGCAAAACATTTCATGCCCTTCTTTCCAGAAACAGTGCATTTTTACAACAGAAACTAAGGTCTGTAACCGCAGAATTTGATGTGATCAATAAAGACCTGGTTCTTGGAGGCGGAGAATATGCTCAGGTAAAACTGGAGATGCGTCGTCCGGAAGCCACATTTTGGTTGCCGGCAACGAGTGTTGTCCAGGCACAGTCGGGCGTATTCATTATCCGGTTGGAAGGACAGCTCCTAAAAAGGGTTCCTGTGGTGGTTGGCATCCGTAAGGGGGAACTCATGGAAGTATTTGCTGATTTGAACATCGCTGATCAGGTGCTGAAAAAAGGAACGGAAGAGTGGAAAGACGGACAAAAAATATAAATCAATGAACACATCGCGGGGATAGCTCATTTTTTTGAGAATCATTCCCGCGATTTTATTTATAAGATTTTAAATTACACTTTTTGTTATTTTTGTGTTAGCTTCGTTTTAAACTTTCTAACCAAATTTGTGAACGCTAATCATTTAACCCCGGACGATGACCTCATCTTGCTCCTCAGGCAGGGCGACGAATTAGCTTTTACAGAAATTTACAACCAATACTGGGATAAGTTATATTATATCGCCCATAAGCTTTTGAAAGATCCTGATGCTGCGGAAGGAATTGTTCAGGAAGTATTTCTTGTGCTCTGGAAGAAAAGAGAAACCCTTCACATTCAGTCTATCCAAGCTTACCTTGCAGCCATGACCCGTTATGCGGTATTCCGCTACCTTTCCAAGGAGAAACGCTCCAGACAACAGGAAAATATTGTTGGCCTTTTAACTGCAAATGCCACCTCAGAGATCGATGTCGACCATAAAATCCTGCTGGAAATCATCACCGAGCTGTCTAATAAACTCCCGGAAAAATGCCGCTTGGTATTTCAATACAACAAATTACAGGACCAATCCCTTGCCGAGGTAGCCGCCCAGATGAACATTACTCAGAAAACAGCCGAAGCACACCTGACTAAGGCACTCCGCATCATTCGCGCTAATGTTGGAGATGTACTGAGCTTGCTGATCGTATTGTATACACTCAAATAATTTAAGCCGGATTGTTCCGCTAAAAAAGCCTGCTGTTTCCTATCATGCCCCAACCTGAAAACAAGAGGGGGAAATTAAAATAAAAAAACTTTTGTTTTGGACTAAGGGTGTTTTGTTTCCACATGACTCTATAAGAGAAAACAGGGTCATTAAAATTCAAATGGATAGGAACGAACTCAAAAGACTGGCACAAAAATACCTCGATGGAACCGCTAGTGAAGAAGAAAAAACACTGCTGAACCAATGGTACGATACCACTGAGGAGGGCTGGGTAGAAAATGTTCATACCAAAAAGCCTGAAACTGAAGATCAGGTCAGAGAAAGGATCTTTGATAACCTGAAAAATAAAGGCTTCCTGAAAATCGAAGAAAAAGGAGAAAGCTCCGGACACAGCTTCTCCGTAAAAAGTTTCCTGTTAAAAATTACCGCAGCAGCTGCGGTACTGACGCTGGTCTTTTTTGGCTGGCAGTTCAGCAACTCCCGGTTTGGAGCTGCAGAAAAAAAACTGGTCAGTGTTCCTGGTAATAAGATCATAGAAATCACCTTGTCAGATAGCTCAAAAGTATGGCTCAATGCAGGCTCGGTATTTAAATACCCTAAAAAATTTAATGACGAAAACCGCACAGTGGAATTGATAGAAGGCCGTGCCTTTTTTGAAGTGAAACATAGAAACAAGCACCCTTTTATTGTGAAAACCAATAGCCTGAATGTAGTGGTTCTGGGAACTTCATTTGATGTGAGGGCTTATAAAAAAGAAGGCAGTACAAAAGTAAGCGTGGTGACCGGGAAAGTCGGAATCACCATGAAAGATGCCATTAAAAAGCCCGCAGTAATGTTACTCCCTAAAGAACAGGTGGTATTAAGCAGTATCAAAAATCACCTGATAAAAGCGGCTGCTCCTGAGATTGCTGTGAATGCCTGGTGCAATAGTAAGCTGGTCTTTGAGCAGGAAACCTTAAGAAACGTTTTCTCTGTCCTGGAGAAAAAACATCATATTAAAATCAACACAGAAAATCCGGCGTTGCTCGACGAAAGAATCTCCATCACCCTGGGTGATCAGAATTTAGCCGTGACAATGGATATCCTAAGCTTTACCAAACATTTTAAATATCAAATGGCCAATGACAACATAATCATTAAATAGAACTTCCTTCTTAGTAGCTAAGAAAGAAAAAACCGGGAACAGAACCTGCCCCCGGAATTAAGAATAGCCCCTGTATACATGCTTGAGACCCATAGACAGTAGGCTTCAGTTTAAAAAATTAAACCAAAACAAATATGATGAATTTTTACGGCAAAGCATTGCCTATATTCCGAAAATGCATGCGCATTTCTACAATTATTATTGGCATACAAGTGTGTTTTTCCACACTCCTGATGGCGAAGCACATCAAGGCTCAGGAAATGAGTTTTAAATTGGTTAAAGCCAGTGTAAAACAAGTCTTTAAAAAAATAGAGCAGCAGGCAAATGTGACCTTTGTTTATGATGAACAGGTGCTGGGTCGCATGCCCAGCCTTACCCTTAACTTTAAAAATGAACAGCTTTCGGAAGTTTTAAAAACACTTCGCGAAAAAACCGCACTGGAATTCAGGATGGTTGGCAATTATATTGGTGTCGCACAAAATGCGGCAAGCATGCCAAACCTTAGCTTGTCTTCAGAAGCGAATAACAACCGCATCAAAATCAATGGTGTGGTCAGAGATGCAACAGGACAACCTTTAGTCGGTGTAAGTGTACAGGTAAAAGGTACACAGGTAGGTGCCAGTACCAACTCCAACGGACAATTTGTTATTGATGCAAATATCGGGGATGTTTTGGTAGTCAGTTATTTGGGTTACATCACCAAACAAGTGAACATTACGACTCCTTCAGCACTTTCGATTTTGCTGGATGAAGATTCCAAGCTCCTGAGTGAGGTTGTTGTGACAGCTTTGGGGATCAAAAAAGAAAGAAAAGCACTGGGATATTCTGTTACAGAAGTGAAAGGTGATGAATTGACCCAGGCCAGAGAAAATAACGTGATCAATTCCCTTGTAGGTAAGGTTGCCGGTCTGAACGTGAACTCTATCGCCGGTGGGGTTGGAGCTTCTTCGAATGTCATCATCCGTGGTGTTTCGAGTATTTCTCAGACCAATCAGCCACTATATGTGGTCAACGGTATTCCTATGGAAAACAAAGGAAACAGTGCCCCGGGTGATCAGTATGATAATGTTCCTGATCTTGGAGATGCGATTGGAAACATTAACCCTGATGACATCGAAACAATTTCCGTATTGAAAGGAGCAGCTGCTTCCGCATTATATGGTTCACGTGGTAAAGCAGGTGTAATTTTAATTACTACTAAAAGTGGAAAAGGCAACTCTATTGAGTTCAATTCCAATTATGTACTGGAAAAGGTGATCGATCAGACCGACTGGCAATATGTTTATGGAAATGGTGCCAACGGTGTGAAACCGGCAGATGCTGCAGGTGCTTTTCAAACCGGACAGGCGAGCTGGGGAGCCAAATTAGACGGCAGTAGTGTTGTTCAGTTTGATGGTGTATCCCGCCCTTATACTGCACAAAAAAATAACATAGAGAACTTCTTCCGCACAGGAGCTACAGCAACAAATACATTGGCTTTTAACAAGAGTTTTGATGGTGGTTCGATCCGCTTCTCTGCAAGTGACCTGACCAGTAAGGCGGTTACTCCGGGATCAGGACTAAACAGACAATCATTCAACCTGAACGGAAATTACAACATCAATAAACACCTGACAGTAGATGCACGTGCAAATTACATTCTGGAACAAGCTAAAAACAGACCTTTCTTAAGTGACGGGGCGGGTAATTCCAGTTACAATGTAACTTTACTTCCTACGAGTCTGGATGTGATGACTTTAAAACAGACCACTAAACCTGATGGTGCTGAATTTGGTTATTCTGCCAATACATTTGCCACTAACCCTTGGTTTGCGGCCAATAAATTCATCAACGATACCAAAAGAGAACGTCTGATTTCTTCCATCAGTCTGCGTTATAATTTTGACAATGGTGCTTTTATCCAGGCCCGTGCCGGACGCGACGCTTATAACGATCGTTACACATCTGTCGTGCCAACAGGAACAGCTTATCGTTTGCTGGGCTCTATGTCTGAAGCAACGACTAAATTCTCTGATATCAATACCGATGTGTTGACGGGTAAGAGCTTTAAAGTAGACGATTTTACCATTACCCCGAACATTGGAGGAAGTTACAGAAGAACGAAATCGGAAGCGTTTACCCTTGCAGGAAACGATTTCTCTATTCCCTACAAATACGTAATTACCAATGCCAATCTTCAGAATGCACCGGTTTACAAGCCAAGTGAAAGTGAAGTGGCCTCCATTTATGGAACCTTAGACCTGAGCTATAAAAATTACCTTTATTTAAGCGGATCGATTCGTAACGATTGGTTCTCTACCCTTGCCACTCCTGGTAAGAACAACAAACTGAACGTAATTTATCCTTCAGTAAATGGTTCATTTGTGTTTTCAGAAATATTGAAAAAAGACTGGCTTAGCTTTGGTAAGATCCGTGCCGGTTTTGCTCAGGTAGGGCAGGCAACAGATCCTTATCAGACACAACTTGCCTATGGCTTTAATAGTGCAGTCCTGAATGGCAGACCTTTGGGATTGATCTCTAACTTCTTTGTTCCGAATGAGAGCCTGGTGGCTTCTGTGGCGTCTGAGTTTGAAATTGGTACGGAGATCCGTTTATTCGGCAGTCGTTTAAACCTTGACCTGACCTGGTATAACAAAAGATCTAAAGATGAGATCGTAAGGGCACCGGCTTCTGTAACTTCCGGTTACGGTGGCGCGATCCTGAATATCGGAGAATTGCAGAACAGAGGTATTGAGGCTTTGATTACAGGTATCCCTGTGCAGACAAAAGATTTCCGCTGGACGACCTCTGTTAATGGTTCCATCAATAATAATAAAGTGATTTCTCTTTCTCCGGGACAAACTTCATTGCCAGGTGCAACTTCCCGTACCGGTAATGCTTTTACCCAGCAGATTGTGGGCTTACCTTTTGGTCAGATTATGGCTTTTGATTATAAACGTGATGCCAATGGTAACATCGAGCTGGAAGCGAATGGCATTCCAAAACAAGGCTTGTTAAAACCTTATGGATCTGCTTACGCTAAATATGTAGCTGGATGGAACAATGAGTTCTCTTATAAAGGAGTCAATTTCTCCTTCATGATCGATGGTAAATTTGGTGGTAAGATCTATTCTGCAACAGAGTCTTATGCGTATACTTTAGGTTTGCATAAAGGTACTTTGGAAAAACGTGAACAACTGGGTGCTGCAGCTGCGAATTATTACAGCACAATGGCTGGTAATGTATCCGGAATCTTTGTTCAGAATGCCGATTTTATCAAATTCCGTCAGGTGATGCTGGGCTATACTTTCCCTGGTAAAATGTTTAATAATGTCATCAATGGTGCTACACTTAGCTTCGTTGGCCGTAACCTGTTTTACATCAGCAGAAAAACGACAAACATAGATCCTGAATCTGATTATAGCAATAATGCTAAAGGGTTAGAGTTAGGTGGTGTGCCGGCAAGCAGAACGTATGGACTAAATCTGAGCGTAAAGTTCTAAACACCAAGGTTACAAAAGCAAATTTTAAAATCAATTAGAGTCCATTGAAACCATCATGTTTATGATTGATTCATCACCAAAAGACAAATATATTCCAATGAAAAAGATATATAAATATACTATAATGGCGGCCCTCTGCCTGACGGTTGCTACAGGTTGCAGAAAACATTATGAGGAGATCAATACTGATCCTTCTACCTATAACCCGGCAAATTTTAATCCTAACTTTATCTTAACGAGTGCACAACTGAGCTATTCAGGAAGTGTCGATTTTAGTTATGATACCTGGCGCGCAAATTTGATCTATTGCTCTACCATGATGCAGGGGCTTTCCTCTGTAATCGGTTACTGGGCAGGAGATAAGTACATTTCAAATCCTACTTATACTGCTGCTTACTGGGGATTTTCTTCCAATTCCATTACCAGTGGTGATGGTGCCTATCCTGAGCAGGTAAGGCTGATTGTAGACTTGCTGGCCTTTACCAAGGATAAGAAAGAATACCAGAATTTACACCAGATTACCAGAATCATGAGGGCGCTGATTTTTCAGCGCATCACCGACCTTTATGGTGATGTTCCTTATTCTCAGGCAGGAATCGGTTTTCTTGGAAAAAACTATTTCCCGGTTTACGACAAGCAAAAGGACATTTACACCGACATGCTGAAAGAAGTGAGCGAAGCAGTAGCTGCATTGGATGTGAATGGCGATAAGCCTGCGGGAGATGCTTTCTATAATGGTGATCCAACCAAATGGAAACGTTTCGGAAATAGCTTAGTCCTTAGAATGGCCATGCGTCTTAGTAAAGTAGATGCCGCTACAGCGCAGAGCTATGTACAGAAAGTTGTTGGCAATACGATGTTGAGCAATGACGATAATGCATTTATCCTGGGCTCGGAAAGCGGAAACAGGATTACGATTAACAGGAATAGCCAGATTCTTCTGGGTGGCGGTGGCCAGGAAAATTTCTATACAAGGTGGTCAAAAACCTTTATTGATTTTCTTAAAAGCACCAACGATCCCCGTTTAGGCGTGGTTGCAGTAACGAATTTATATGTGAATGAAGATACCAAAGCTCAAAACCCTAATGCAAACGCAAATCCTGCTGCGCAAAAAGGAATGCCTAATGGTAAAGACCTTAGTTTAATTGCCGGGCAGGGAATTAAGCTGGATCCGGGTTTTACGGCCTTTACTGATTACTCTTCACCAAGTCCGGTAATGATTAAGAAAGACGGACCAACATTCGTGTTAACTTATGCAGAAACGGAATTATTACTGGCAGATGCAGCGGAACGTTTCGGTATCGCCGGAAGTGCAGCGCAACATTACCGTGAAGGATTAATCGCATCGATGACCTACCTTTCACAGTATGGTGCAGCAGCAACCATCACTGCGACAGCAGCAGCAGCCTATGCGGATGCACATCCTTATAATCCGGCCAATGGCTTAAATATGATCAATACACAGTATTGGGCACTGAATAATACTAAACTTGATTTTTATGAGTCTTGGGCAAACTGGAGAAGAACGGGCTTCCCGGTATTGACTCCGGTGGTTTATCCTGGTAATGCAACCAATGGAACCATTCCTCGTCGTTTCCCTTATCCTGTAGTGGAAGCAGGAACAAATACAGAAAACTATAATAAAGCCGTGGCCAGTGTTCCGGGCGGAGACTTATTGACCTCCAGAGTTTGGTGGGATAAAAATTAATATTTATAAGCGCTCTATTTTAAATCCCTGCTTCGGCGGGGATTTTTTGTTTAAAAGGAAAACGGGAGTAAATCCTCCGACTTACCCCCGTTTAAATTAACGCTCTCAGGGACAAATGTAAAAATAAATTCAATCTCCAAACAAGTGATTTTTAAATTATTGAATTAAGATTACAATTTGAGGACGAGGTACATAGCCCTGAATACATAGGTTAAATAAGAATTTCCCGGTTTATAATAAAGATTTGGCTGTTTTTAAAAAAATAGAAAAGAGAGCCAGGTTTAGCACGTGTTTGTCAGTCTGAAATGAATTTGAATTTTCGAAGGGAATAAAAATAGCCGGTAAAAAGAAAACGGGCATAAGTCAGAAGACTTACCCCCGTTTAAATTAACGCTCTCAAGGACAAATGTAGAAAAAAAAATGAAGTTGGACTACCATATTTTAAATTATTAAATTAAGATTACAATAGATCGGCCCCTGATGTCTCCAGCTGGGCCCTGTTGTTAAAAATATTGTACATCTTGACAACTTACAAAATCAGGTCTCAGGTAAATAACACGGCCGGCAGGCTTTCTTTAGATTCTGCCTTTTTTAACGCAGCGGAAAAAGCTATATTTGGTTTGTGCCCAGCAAATGATGAACCACACTAACCAAAAGAAACTATTTACTTTATTCTTTTTTTTGATGCTTCAGCTGTTGATGAGCTGTGAGTCAAACCGGGAAGGGGATAAACCTTTGAGCTCCGGGAGTACCGAAAGCGTCATTAAAGCCAGAATAACTGCATTAAATAAAAGGGCAAAAAGCCTCAACAGGGATTCTACCAATCAGGCCATTGCCTCCGCTTACGAGGCCTACCTTTTAGCTTACGAAAACAAATACAAAGAACTGGAAGCCGATGCCCTCGTCATCTTATCCGAAGGCTATTTGTACAATGATATTTATGATCTTGCCCTCGAATATTCATTTGATGCGCTGGAGATCTATAAAAGCCTGGATAAGCCAGCAAAAATGGGTGCCACCTATACCTTATTGGGATGGATTTACTACGATGTGGAAAACGCAGAATTTTCCCTGAAATACCATACCATGGCTTACGATTATTATAAAGCTCATCAAAATCCAGATGAAACGGGGCTTTCCTTAAATGCCATCGGGTTAATTTACCAGCTTAAAAATGAATTTGGAAAGGCAGAAGGCTTTTTTAAACAGGCCCTGGTGATGGCAGAGAAACACAATAAAAGAGCGCTGATTAGTGCCGCTTACAATAATCTGGGCATTTGCAGCAACAACAATAAGAATTACAATCAGGCCATTGTTTACTTTAACCTCGCCCTGCAGTACTCTACTAAACAATTGCTTTCACTTGCAGAACTGAACAACCAGATGGCCTACTCCCTGATTAACCTCGGAAGAAACGGGGAGGCCTTAACTGCTTTACAAAAAGCAAGGGCATTTATTGATCAAAGCAGCTCTAACTCCAAAAAAGAAAACCTCCTGGACAATTATAAGGTCTTTTCCCTCTTGTATCAGCGCATGGGCGATTACCGGCAGGCTTTTGAGAACACCAATCACTACAATGCCGTCAGAGAGGAATTCCTGTCCAAAAACAAAGTAAATGCGTTACTCACACTTACGCTAAAGCGTGAGGCGCAGGAGAAAGAACGACAACTGGAGGCGCTTTCTGTGAAAGAAAGTCTCAAGTCCTTTCAGCGGAACGCCCTCGCCATCATTGTCGTATTGTTAATTGTCATCGGTGTGCTCCTGTATGGTAAACTGAGAAGCAGGCAAAGGAAAAAAGCCGAGCTGGCAGCTATAAAACAACAGGAAATTGAGAAGGAGCTGGAACATACGGTTCTGGATAAGAAGGCCCTCAATGAACGCCTGGATTTTAACCATATTGAGTTAAAAAACTATGCCTTATACATTGCGCACAGAAATGACCTGATTGTAAAGTTTATTGAAGAGCTTGGCGGCCTGGATAGAACGGAACCGGTAGAGATTCCCCACCAGCTCCACAAACTGGTGAATAAGTTCAAATACGACATCAACCTGGAGAAGTATGTGGAAGATTTTAACCTCAAGGTAGAAACCCAATACCAGGACTTTTTCTACAACCTGCAGCAGAAGTTTCCTCACCTCAGTCAGAACGAGCGCAGACTCTGCGCCCAGATCAGGCTAAGCCTTTCTATTAAAGAGATTGCCACACTGAACAACATCTCCGTGAAGTCTGCGGAAATGGCAAGGTACCGCCTGAGGAAGCATTTTGGCTTACAGCAGAACGATAACCTCAACGATTACCTAAAGTCGTTCTAAAGCGCATTCGCGCGGTGTTTCCAGCTCGTGTAGAGGTCTTGTAGGGGTAAGATAGCGCTACATGTAGGGGTACATAATTCGTTTTTCGGATCATGCTCATATTAAGTTTGATTGAATCAATCAACTCAAACCAAATATTATGATTAAAGATTTACGATTGCCAATAAGCAATTTATGGAGCAGTAAATTCACCTGGCTCATGCTTGCTTTCTGCCTGTTCTCGACGCTCGCCGGCAGCAGTGTATTTGCTCAGACCGGTACCATAAAAGGTCAGGTCCTCGACGAAACTGATCAACCACTTCCCGGAGTCAATATTAAAGTCAAGGGAACAAAGACAGGAACAACTTCAGACCACGAAGGGAAATTCCGGGTCAATGCTTCAGCAAAAGATGTGCTTATTTTCTCCGCTATAGGATACCTTACACAAGAAATTCAGGTGGTTGCCGGCCAGGATATCCTGCTGAAATTGCGGACAGACATGAAAGGACTCGATGAAGTCGTGGTAATCGGGTACGGAACCCAGCAACGGAGTAACCTGACCAGTGCGGTAAGCTCGGTAAGTGGCACAAAACTGGAACAGGTGGCGGCCAGCAATCCCATCAATGCACTTCAGGGCAGGGTAGCCGGATTATCCATCAGCAGTCCCGGCGGAAATCCAGGACAGTCTTCGGATGTCAGGTTGCGGGGGATCGGCACCTTTGGTGCGCATCAGCCTTTGTATATCATCGATGGTACACCCGGTAATCCTTATTACCTCAGTAACGGCGATATTGCTTCCATAGAAGTGCTTAAAGATGGTGCTGCGGCATCGATCTACGGTTCGAACAGTGCCAACGGTGTGATCCTTATTACGACCAAAAAAGGAAAACAAGGTGCCCCTGTGATCGATTTTTCTTCTTTCTACAGCATCGTTAGGCCAACAGAGCAATTTAAATTCCTGGATGCCGAGGGCTATAAAAAACTGCATACGATGATGTACACCAATGCAGGGCCTTCTGCTCCGGCTTTACCTGCTTACCTGTCTAAAAACACAGGTACAAATACAGATTGGCAGGATTTAATTAACCGCAAAGGGATTTCGCAGAATTACAATGTTAACCTGAAAGGGGGCGGCGAATACCTGACCTACTCTTTAAGCGGTGACCTGACCGACGATCGCGGAACCTTTATCGGCTCTGAGTTCAATAAGAAGTCAGTAAGGTCCAGAAATGAGTTTAAAAAAGGTAGGTTAACGGTAGAAAGTAACATTATCTATTCTGAAACAAGAACCGAAGCCGCTAAATTTGATCAGAAAGACAGTTATTTCCAGTCGCCGTTACTTCCGGTATTTGATGAGAAGGAAAAATATGGTTACGGATTAACGGAAAACGGATTGCCGAAATTTCAAAACCCTATTGCTGCGGATCATTTTCTGGATGCCAATTCCAAAACCAATTACCTGGGCGGAAATATCCGCTTCGGACTGGACATCATCAAGGGTTTAAAATATACAGCCAATCTGAATTACATCAATGCAAGGACGGATGAGTACGCTTTTAATCCGCCATATCGTGCCAATGCAAATGATCCCCTGGTTTCCTACACGAGGGTATTCAACAGAAACTCCCTGTATAAGGAACGTTTAATGGAGCATTTGCTGAATTACGACCTGAATATCGGTAAACACAGCCTGAAACTTCTTGCAGGATATACAGCGCAGGAAAAAACAAACCGCTTTATCAGTGTAACCGCAGATGGAAAAACGATTGTAAGGACTGTAGTAAATGGGAAAATTGTGGAAACAGAAGTGCCGGGAGGTTTTACCAATCCGGATTTCAATACCATTTCTGCCGGTCTTGGCGGTACATTCAATGCCTCAGGAACAAACAATAAATATGTGCGCCTTTCTACACTGGCGAGGTTAAACTACGCCTATGACAACAAATATCTTTTACAGGTTTCTGTAAGAAGAGATGGCTCTTCTGTATTTGGAGAAAACAGACGGTATGGCGTCTTCCCTTCGGTTTCCCTGGGCTGGAATATCCATAAAGAATCCTTCCTGAATGAGGTTAAATGGCTGAATAACTTAAAACTTCGTGCAAGTTATGGAGAGCTTGGAAATGAAGGTGCTTTAGGATATTATGACCACCAGGCACTCATCACTACCCGTAACAACTGGTCCGGAGGCTCTGTACAGGGTTCTGGTGCTACGCCATGGCCTGGTTCCGCTGCCTATACGCTTCAAAACCTGGACCTGCAATGGGAAACAATTAAATCGAAGAACATTGGTCTTGATTTTGGACTCTTTGACAACAAACTGTCGGGTTCCATCAATTATTTTAACAACATCACCGATGGTTTGCTGATTACTAAAGAAGTACCACCTTCGGCAGGTGTGGACAATCCGATCCTGAATGTAGGTAAGATCGCTAACAAAGGTCTGGAACTGGAAAGTAATTATCATTTCAATCACAATGACTGGCAGTTTGATATCGGCGGTGCCATCAGTTTGTTGAAAAATGAGGTCCTGACACTGGCCAATAAAGACCAGGTTCTATACGGTACAGGGTTACGCTTCGGGACAGACCATATCCCAACTCAAACCATGGTCGGGAAAGAAATTGGTGCTTTTTATTTATATGAGGCTGATGGTATTTTCCAATCCGATGCAGAAGCTTCAGGATATAAAAACAATGCCGGTGAGGTCTTGCAGCCAAATGCAAAAGCAGGAGACATCAGGTTCAGAGATACCAATGGTGATGGTAAGATCGATGAAAAAGACAAAACTTACCAGGGCTCAGGTTTCGCGAAGTATGAATATAGCCTGAACCTTGCAGCCAACTATAAGAACTTCGACCTTTCCTTGTTCTGGCAGGGCGTAGCCGGAAACAAACTCTATAACGGAAACCGATTTGAGCTGGAGGGAATGGAAGCCGGAAGAAATTTCCTGGCCAGTACCCTCAATGCCTGGACGCCGCAAAATACCGGAACAGATATGCCAAGGGCCGTTCTCGGAGATCCCAACCAAAATGCACGTGAATCTACCCGCTTCCTGGAAAGTGGATCTTACCTGCGCTTAAAGTTAGTTCAGCTGGGATACAGCCTTCCTAAATCTGTACTGGAACACCTGAAGATTTCTAAACTCAGAATCTATGTCAGCGGACAAAACCTGGTCACCTTTAGCAAATACAGCGGACTGGATCCGGAAGTGGGGAATTTTAATGTCCTGAACAACGGTGTAGACCGCTTGATGTATCCTCAGAACAAAAGATGGCTCATGGGACTGCAGCTGACATTTTAATCACCATAAAAAAACGAAGAATGAAAACGAATAAACTATATATAGGCTTGTTCCTGCTAATGGCAGTAATGGGCTGTAAAAAGTCTGAGCTGGAACAAAGTGTACCGGATCAGCTTACCGTAGATAACTTTTGGATTAATAAAGACCGGGCATTATCCGGATTGTCGGCAGCCTATTCCCAGCTGGAAGGCTTTGTGGGCTGGGACAATTACGTAGAAGCACGCTCGGTGAGAGAATTTTACCGGGAAGATTACGTTGTTCCCGGTGCCGATGCATTCAATTATCCATGGTGGACGGAACATTATAATTTTGAATTTACCTCCGGAAACTATGCGGTTGACCTGCTCTGGAGAGAGAATTACCGGGGCATCAACTTCGCGAACCAGGTGCTGGAAAATGTAGGCAAGATGAGTGCTGCTGCAATTGATGATGCGGGTAGAAAGCAGATCCTTGCAGAAGCGAAATTCCTGAGGGCATACTATCACTTTAAGCTCCTGACCAATTACAGTAAGGTCATCATCAGGGATAAAGTACCTACCTCTGAAGCCGACCTTTCCAAAGGCTTTTCTGAAAGAGCAGAGGTCTATGGCTTTATCCTTAAAGACCTTCAGGAAGCAGAACCGGATCTGCCATTGAGGTCTGCACGTCCGGCAACTGAATTAGGACGTGTAACAAAAGGGGCGGCCCAGGCCTACCTTGGAAAAGTAAACTTATACCGGGTAAGTGACGACCAGGCGAATGCCGCCACCTATTATACCGAAGCCGCAAAATGGTTGGAAAAAGTCATTCTTTCCAACGAGTATCAGCTGGATAATAATTTCCTGGGCATGTTTAACGGTACGACAAAAAACAGTACAGAATCGATCTTTGAACTGCAGCAAACTTCGGATGCAAGCAGCGGGGCAGTATACAGATCTTATTTAAGTGATTGGGTGGCGGCTTCAGAACTGGGGGGCTATGGAGAGATTTATGGTACCCCGGCACTGTTGACCGAGATGTTGAAAGAAGGCAAGATTGCCAATGGCAATTACGATGTCAGGGTATATCAAACCATGTATTTTAATGATGCCTATTTTAACGATACCACCACTCCAAGGGTATACGGAAGTACCTACAATGAAATTTTCGGCGCGACTGCAAAAACGATTGCTTTCCGGAAATGGATTCCTGCCGGACCTGACCGCATCGGTTTTTCAAATGCGATCAATGTGCCTTTAATGCGTTATGCGGATGTTTTATTAATGTATGCAGAAGTTTTAAATGAGCAGCAGAAATCAGGAGATGCAGTAACCTGGATCAATAAGGTTCGGGGCAGGGCAGGCTTACCTGGGGTTAGCCTGAGCGGTAAAGCACCTGTCTTTGAACAGATCATCCATGAGCGTGTAATGGAGTTTACACTGGAAGGAAGTCGCTTCTACGACCTGAGGAGATGGGGCTTGCTTGCACAAAAGATGCAGGCCGCGGGTAGAAAGTTCAGTGCGGATAAAGCTTTTTATCCAACGCCACTGAAAGAAACAACCAATAACCCATCAACACCATAATGGAACCACGAGCGCTCTGATTATTTAACACAATCGTCATGCAGCAATGCCTGCATGACGATGCCTTATTTCCTTGTCCATGAATCTAATCAAACCCTATTTTTTTTGTTTAATGCTCTGCCTGGGTTTTGCAGGTTCAGTGATTGCCCAGGCTCCGGCAGACTGGGAAAACCCTTTAATTCCTTCTCAGAATGCAGTTAAACCTCATGCCTGGTTTATCCCTTATCCGGATCAAAAGGCACTGGCTCAGCAATCGAGCCCTTTCCTGAAATCTTTGGATGGGATCTGGAAGTTTAAGCTCCTGAAGAACCCTTCCGAAAGGTCCCATACTTTTTATAAAAACCCGACAGAAACCAAAGATTGGGGCACAATTAAGGTACCTGGTCACTGGCAAACACAGGGCTATGCTAAATTTATATTTACCGATGTAGAATACCCAATCCCTGCTACACCACCATTTGTACCTAAGGACGATAATCCGGTAGGGCAGTACCAGAGGGAATTTACAATTGATCCCAACTGGGATGGAAAACAGGTCTTCGTTCACCTTGGAGCTGTAAATTCTTTCTTTTACCTCTGGATTAACGGAGCGTACATTGGTTTTAGCAAAGACAGTAAAACACCCACCGAATTCGACATTACCAAATTCCTGAAAAAAGGAAAGAACACGATTTCTTTGCAGGTGTTCCGGTTCAGTGATGCCACTTACCTGGAAGGACAGGACATGTGGAAGCTGAGTGGTATAGAAAGAAGCGTTTTTCTGATCGCTAGACCAAAATTTCATGTATCTGACTTTGAACTGAAGGCAACGCTGGACGAAAGCTATAAAAACGGAAAGTTTAATCTGAACCTTGCTTTCAACAAAGTACCGGAAAAGGCGGATAAGGGAACGGTAGAACTAAAAGTCTTTGATCCGAAAAACCCTTCCGTACTACTTTATAAAACACAAAAAGATATCAATGCGACCTTAAACTTCAACACGACTTTTAAGGAGATAAAAACCTGGAATGCCGAACATCCCAATTTGTATGTCCTGCAAATCAGCCACCTGGATCAGAAAGGAAAACCGGTAGAAATCATCCGTCATCACATAGGGTTCAGGTCTGTAGAAATTAAAAACGGACTTTTCCTGGTCAATGGAAAAGCGATCAAGATCAAAGGGGTGAACCGCCATGAGCACGACAGGATCAATGGAAAGATCGTGACCGAAGAGGGGATGATCAATGACATCAGGGTGATGAAAGAACTCAACATCAATGCGGTAAGGGCAAGTCATTATCCCAATACAGAGCGATGGTATGCTTTGTGCGATCAGTATGGCCTCTATGTGGTAGACGAAGCAAATATCGAATGTGATGGCATGAGCTTCACACCTTTGAAAACCTTATCCGATAAACCCGAATGGAAAGCCGCGTACCTGGACCGGATCCGCAGGATGTTTGAAAGAGATAAGAATTTTACCAGCATCATCACCTGGTCTTTGGGAAATGAAAGTGGTTTCGGGGAAAACCTGATGGCCGGATACGATTGGCTGAAAGCGAGAGATACCTCCCGCCCTGTTCAGTATGAGGCGACCAAAGAGGAAAGGTATTCAGACATTTTCTGTCCAATGTATAAATCCATCACTGTAATGGAAAACTACGTAAAGACCTGGAAAAAGAGGCCTTTGATCCAATGCGAATATGCCCATATGATGGGCAATAGCGGAGGAAACTTACAGGACGACTGGGAACTGATCTATAAACACGAACAGTTGCAGGGTGGTTTCATCTGGGATTTCTCTGATCAGACTTTTAGTAAAAAAGATGAGAAAGGAAATAACATCTGGGCTTATGGCCGGGATATGGGAACTGTAGGGCTTACGAGTGATACGAGTTTCTGTGCAGACGGACTGGTTGCCGCAGACCGTTCCTGGCATCCCCAGGCTTATGAGCTGCAAAAAGTATATCAGAATGTAAACTTCGAAGCCGTAGACCTCCAGCGTTATGTGTTTAACATCAGGAACAGGTTTGATTTTAGCAATCTGGAAGATTATGATTTCAAATGGTACATTAAAGGAGGAGGAACGGTTGTTGCTTCCGGGACGATAGCACACCTTTCCCTTGCCCCGCAGTCTGCAAAAGAAATCAGCCTTAAAATCCCGGCCTTTGAACTTAAAGGCGGACTGGAATACCTGATCAGCTTTGAAGTCTTTAGTAAAAAGGCAACGGAATTGCTGCCTGCAGGATTTAAGCTGGCAAAAGCACAGTTTCTATTGCCTTTAAAAGCGGTTGAGGTGATCTCCATAGCGAATATCAAAGAATTGAAAACCAAAGAAACTGCAGAAACCCTTCATTTTTATACCGATGCGGTAAACATCGGATTCAATAAAAAAACAGGATTACTGGAGAGTTATGTGATTGCTGGCAAAGAGTTGATCAAAGCGGCCCTGGTTCCCCATTTCTGGAGGGCAGCAACAGATAACGACATTGGAAACAGCATGCAGATCAGGTCTAAAGTCTGGCAAAACGCCTTCGATCAGGCAGAACTGAGTGCTTTTGAAAATAAACAACTTTCAAAAGAAAGCCGGATGCTAAAGACAGTTCATACCCTTCCAAAACTGAAACTGAGCATCACCACCGAATATACCATCAAAGGAGATGGCAGCATCAACGTGAATTATCAGTTTAAAGCAGGTGAGCTTAGCTTGCCTGAGATTCCCAGAATAGGCATGAGGGTAATCCTGAACACTGAATTTGATCAGGTGAGCTGGTTTGGCAGAGGACCTTTTGACAATTATGCAGACCGCAATTATGCAGCACATATCGACCTTTACCGCATGCGGGCAGATTCCCTTTTCCATCCTTATCCAAGGGCACAGGAAAGTGGTTACCGCACAGGAGTGAGGTGGATGACCTTGGCTAATCATCAGGGAATAGGGCTTTCCGCAGCGGGTGCTCCTGAAATTAGCGCAGGAGTCTTGCATTTTGACATGAAACACCTCGATTTTGATAAAGACGCAAAGCTGAATGTACATGGCGGATCGATGACAAATGAACCGCTCATCTGGTGGAACATCGATGCCAAACAAACAGGTGTAGGTGGGGATAACAGCTGGGGTGCCGAGGCGCATCCGCAATACCGGTTGCCTTACCGTGATTATACTTATTCTTTCACGCTTCGCCCGGTTTTTAACGAGACCGGCGAAATCAAAAACAATAAATAATGATGTCTTTTATACGCAGTTGCTGTTTATGTGGTTTTGTCCTGTTGGCGAGCCTAAACGAGACGAAAAATTCGGATGTGGCCCGTACAGATTTTCCGGATGTACTGGCAATGGGCTTTGAAGTCAGTAATCCGGAGAAAATTGAAACGAATGTCTTTTCCGACCTGGGGGCATGGCATGCCTATACCCAACCTGCTTCTGCAAAGGATTATGGCGCCTTTATCGGCCCGCTTCTGATGGACCTTAAAGGAGAGTGGCTGGGCAATACCATATCGAAACTTCAAGTCAAAGAAGCCGGAAAAGTAATAGACCTTTCCGGTGCTAAAACAGTGCTTAAATATTATCCTGGCTTACTTAGTCAGGAAATGCGGATCAATGACCTGAAGGTAGAACTGCAATTGATCTTCGTGAGTAACAGATCTGCGGTGATCAATACCAGGGTGTATAACCTGGCTGGAAAGGAACGGAAATTACAACTGTCCTGGACAGGGGAAAGCTTGCTAACCAATGCTCAGATTAAAAAAGGAGATAAGGGGATCGACATCAGGTTTAAAGACAATGAACACCGCTTTATTCAACAGTTCAACAGTCCGCATAAAATGAATATTCAGGTTTCTGGTAATGGGTATCAGGCAGATCTGGAAGAAATTAGGATTCAGCCAAATGCGCATTTTAGTATCGGACAGACCCAGAGTTATTACCTGAATGCGGCAGAAGAACCAGCCGCAACAGGAACAGCGTTGAATTTCAATAAGGAGTTCCGTGCAAACCAAAGGCGCTGGGATAAATACCTGAACGATTATTTCAATGCTCCCGGACTACAGCTGAGCAATGTGGAGCAACAAAAACTCGCAGTGAAGTCAATAGTAACCCTGCAAACCAATTGGAGAAGCAAATCAAAAGACCTGTTGCATGATGGCGTTTTCCCTTCTCTGAACTACCAGGGGTTTTATGGATTCTGGAGTTGGGACAGCTGGAAGCAGGCAGTAGGCCTGAATTATTTTAATCCGGCACTGGCAAAAGAAAACATGCTGGCCATGTTTGATTACCAGGATGAACATGGCATGGTAGCCGATTGCATTTATACGGATAAAAAGGAAAACAACTGGCGGGATACCAAACCTCCGCTTGCCGCATGGGCAGCCTGGAAAATCTATGAACAGTCAAAAGATGGTTCTTTTCTGAATACGATCTATCCTAAGCTGGTTAAGTACCACGAATGGTGGTATAAAAACCGGGACCATAACCAAAATGGGCTTTGCGAATTTGGCTCAACAGATGGAACGCGTATCGCCGCAGCATGGGAAAGTGGAATGGACAACGCCGTTAGGTTCGACAAAGCAGTCTTGTTAAAAAACAATGAGACAGCATGGTCTTTAAACCAGGAATCTGTAGACCTGAATGCCTATCTGTATGCCGAAAAAGGGTATCTCGCAAAAATAGCCCTGGTCATCGGAAACAGTAAAGCAGGTCAGGAATGGAAAAGTCAGCTTGCCCCCTTAAAGCAAAAAATCAATCGGACTTTCTTCCGGGAAGACAAAGGCTTTTATTACGATAAGAGTCTGGAAGGACAATGGATTGATGTGGATGGGCCTGAAGGCTGGCTTCCCTTATGGTGTGGTTTGGCAGACAAACAACAATTCAATTCCGTGCTGAAAATGATAAAAAAAACAAATAAGTTTGATACGTCCGTTCCCCTTGCCACACTGGCAGCTGATCATCCGGGTTTTGATCCGCTAAAGGGGTATTGGAGAGGTCCGGTCTGGCTGGATCAGTTCTACTTTGGCTATTCCGCTTTGCTGCGATATGGCAGAAAAGAAGAAGCAAACTACTTTTTGAATAAATTATTGAAAAATGCAGAAGGGCTTCAGGGACAGGGAGCCATCCGCGAGAATTACCACCCCCTTACCGGTAAGGGATTAAATGCTAAGAATTTCAGCTGGTCAGCAGCACACTTGTTAATTATACTTAAAGAAAATACACATGATACTTTCTGAGAAAGACCTTAAAGAAACCCTGAACACATTTTATAAGCTAGATGCTGAGGTAAAGAAAATTGCCGGTTATGAAGAACAAAATTTCCTGCTGAACACTAAAGAAGGGCTGCGGTTGATCTGTAAAGTAAACCCTGCTCCCTATGATGAACCTTACCTGGATGCCCAGCTGAAGGCCTTGCAGTTTTTATCAGCAACGCCGCTGGCTGCTAAAGTACCTACTTTAAAACTCAATCTGGACGGACAGGCCATCACCAAAACGGAAGTAAACGGACACCATTACTGCATCAGGATTTTGTCTTTTCTGGAAGGGACCTTCCTTGCTGAGCTGCCAGTATTGAGCACCGGACTGTTAACTGATCTTGGGAGCACACTGGCAAAAATGGACCAGGCACTACGGAGCTTCAGTCACCCTGCCGTCTATCGTTATAATGAATGGGACCTGGCCTATGTCCTGGCTTCAAAAGCGAACCTTCACTTTATCAAAGATCATGAAAAGAGAAGGATTGCCGCTTATTTTCTGCTTCAATATGAGATGGAAGTGCTTCCATTGATGTATCAATTGAGAACGGCAGTGGTTCACAACGATGCCCATGACCTGAATGTACTCGCGAATGAAGATAAAATCACCGGCTTCATCGACTTCGGGGACATTGCGAATACCCAGCTGATTCACAACATTGCGATCACGCTGACTTACGTGATGTTCCGTCAGGAAGAACCCCTTAAAGCAGCGGTTACGGTATTAAAAGCCTACCATCAGGAATATAATTTAACGGAACAGGAACTGTCTGTTTTATATTACCTGATCGGGGCAAGATTGAGCTTAAGTGTCACGCAGTCTGCCAGCAAGAGAGCGCAGGGCGATAATGCACACCATTTTGTATCGGAAAACGATGCCTGGAAACTATTATATCAATTGCTGAAGATCAATCCTGTTCTCGCACAGAATGAGTTTAACCTCGCCTGTGGTTTTTCAAAAGTGAGTCCGCCGGTGGAGGAATTAGATCAACTATTGAAAACAAGAAAAGAGCGGATTGGTGCCAATTTGAGCATCAGCTATAAAACACCTCTGAAAATCGTTAAAGGTGCATTTCAATACCTGTACGATGATCAGGGCGATACTTTTATTGACTGCGTCAATAACGTGAGCCATGTTGGCCATTGCCATCCTACCGTGGTACGCGCAATCCAGCAACAGGCTGCGAAATTAAATACCAATACCAGATATCTGCACGACAGCCTGCTGGAGTATGCAAAAATACTGACCGATAGCTTGCCGGCACCCTTGAGCGTTTGTTATTTTACCAATTCTGGAAGTGAAGCCAATGACCTTGCCATCAGAATCAGCAGGCATTTTACCCGCCAGAAAGACGTCATTGTACTGGACCATGCCTATCATGGTACTTCTACAGTAGCCATGGAGCTGAGTCCTTATAAGTTCGACGGGCCGGGTGGGGGAGGACAAGCCTCCTATATCCACAAGGCCATGAATCCGGATCTGTACCGCGGCGTTTACCGCTATGGAGATGCACAGGCGGGTGCAAAGTATGCCGCAGACGTAGAACGCCTGATCACGGCGCTTAAAACATCAGATAAAGGTGTTGCTGCATTCATCTGTGAGACCCTGCTTGGTGTAGGCGGGCAGATCCCTTTACCTCCGGATTACCTGAAAGAAGTATACCGCCATGTCAGGGCTGCCGGCGGACTTTGCATTGCAGATGAAGTACAGGTTGGCTTTGGACGAATCGGAGATCATTTCTGGGGATTTGAACTGCAGGGCGTGATTCCCGACATTGTAGTCCTGGGTAAACCGATCGGAAACGGGCATCCTATGGCTGCGGTAGTGGTAACTGCCGAAATTGCTGCTTCTTTTAACAACGGAATGGAATATTTCAATACTTTTGGAGGGAATCCGGTTTCTATGGAAACAGGGATTGCAGTGATGAAGGTCATACAGGAAGAGGAGCTGCAAAAACAGGCCCTGGAAACAGGAAATCACCTGATGGTAGGGCTGACAGAGCTGATGGAAAAACACCCGCTGATTGGGGAGGTTCGGGGCCATGGCCTTTTTGTAGGGGTAGAGCTGGTGAGAAATCACGAAACGCTGGAGCCTGCCGTTCCTGAGATCGACCGGATTGTGGAAGAGATGAGAAACCGTGGATTTTTGTTAAGCACAGACGGGCCTTTGCACAATGTGATCAAGATCAAACCGCCTTTGGTATTCTCCAAAGAGAATGCGGATGATCTGGTGGCCCAGCTGGATGAGGTATTGTATAAAATTAAATAGATAATGGCGCATAAAACCCTTAAAGGAGTATTGAACGGACTCTTAACCCGATATAAAGAACGTGTTCCTGATGTGGCAGGAATTATCAATGCGATGATTGCTGAAGGAATCATCAGCAGTTTTGAAGAGATAGAAAATGACCATGTGGCCTTCCGTACTTTAGGGGTTCCTCATTTAGGAATCGCCTCTCTGGAAAAAGTATTCCTGGCTTATGGTTATGAGAAAAAAAGCCCTTACCATTTTTCGGAAAAGAAACTGGATGCGTATTGGTATGCCCCTCCATCTCCGGAATTTCCACGTATTTTCATCAGTGAACTGGTCGTTACGCAACTTTCTGAAAGGGCACAGGAGTTGATCCGGAAATATACGGATGCCATTACCGCCGATCCTGTAGATACACTGAACCTGGATGATGCGGCTGCTGTTGATGAATTTTTGCACAGCCCGCTTTGGGAAACACCAACGGTGGAGGATTATACGGAATTGATGGCCGAAAGTGAATATGCCGCATGGACGATTTACAACCGCTACTACCTGAACCATTTTACGATCAGCATCCACAACCTGAAAGAAGGTTACAACAACCTGGAAGCATTTGATCAGTTCTTATTGAATAACGGGTTTAAGCTGAACGATGCCGGTGGCGAGATCAAAACAAGCAGCGATGGGGCATTGCTGCAAAGCTCTACGGTTGCCGAATTGGTGGAAGCCAGCTTTGCGGAAGGTAAAAAGAAAGTCATTGCCGGTTCTTATGTAGAATTTGCGGAAAGAAAGGTATTACCTGAATTTGCCGGACTTCCTGCCGGCGAACTGAACAATACCCATAGGAGGGAAGGTTTTGAAGCGGGAAATGCAGATAAAATATTTGAAAGCACCTTCCTCTCGCAAACCAGTAAAAAATAGATATTTAACTTTTTTGAGCAATTGATTTGGAATAAATCTAAATAATAACAACCTTTGCAGTACCAACAGGGTTTAATCAATGCAGAACACAGCTATAGCATCTCCAATACATTTTGAAGAGGTATTTAGTACCAAGAAAGGTTCAATTTATCAATCAGACAGTGAAAACTGCTGGTATATAGATTTTGCCGGAAAGCTGGCCCGATTTGATTACCGCAATCTTTTAAAGTTGAAGAAAGCAGTATACAACATTGATATCGAAAACATCCTGTTAACGAGTGATAAATCCGCTGATGTGGAGATCATCTTCATCTGTGCCTGTGATCATTGTTATGTTTTGTCTTTACTCCAGATCATTGCCCTGAAAGAATTATTACAGGGAACCTTCGTGATGCTGGATTTAAACCACATTATTCAGGACCGCCTTTTCCGCTTAGTCGTTTGATCTAATTAGACTTAGAATCTTTCCGAATTGCTTTTAAATGCAATATTGTTGATTTATACCCCTATTTTTGTCTTAGTAATTAGGAATTAAATCAACAGTAATATGAAAGATATCATTCGCGTAAAAAGTTTACTCTCCACAGATGTTGAGACACTTTTAAACCAACAGATTAAAAAAGAAGCACTTTCTTCCTCGATCTACCTGTCCATGGCTTCATGGTGTGGCCGCAATGGATACGATTTCTCCTCAGATTACTTCTTTAAGCAAGCTGAAGAAGAACGCGTTCATCAGTTAAAATTTTATAAATATGTTCTTGATATGGGTGGAATGGCTATTTCGCCTGAAGTAACCAATATCAAGCTTGAATATAACTCTTTCCGTGAGGTGTTTGAAGAAGCATTAGATCAGGAGATCAGTGTAACCCAATCTATTAAAAACATCGCTGCGCGTTGTCATAAAGAACAGGATTATGTAACCTTAGAGTTCTTAAACTGGTTCTTCAAAGAACAACGTGAAGAAGAATACAAAGCCAGACGTGCGCTGGAACTATTCGACGTGATTGGTGAAGAAGGAACAGGAAGATGGCAGATCGATAAAAATGTAGGCCAAATCGTTTACAACGAGGGATAGTCTGCTGATTAAAAGCCATAGAGCTTTTTTATTATAGCACATATTGATGGAAAACCCATCAGTATGTGCTATTTTTGTATCGGAATAAACGTAGCGCGATGTCAAAGAAGGGAAAAGAAAAGAAGAAATCGAAGCAGGAGAAAAAGGACAAGAAGAAAAAGAACTGCTGTGAAAAGTTTCTGAGAGGAAAGCGTTGTAGAAATTGTCCGTTTGGTTAACCGGTACGAATTGTGCATCTATGGGAGAGATATGTACCATCATAACCCATTTTTAATTCAGTAGTACTGATTCCAGCATCAAAAACTCCTGTTTTTTGGCATCTGTTTTTCCTTCAATGCTATAAAGAGCCGGTTTTTCACTTTCGAGCTGTTCCATCTTTTCAAACCATTTAACCAATGTCTGCTCACAGTTCATATCGCAGGGAATTAAAGCATATGATTTTTTGGTTTTATCCTCCTGAAAGGTCATCTTGCCATCTTTCCGGAGGTCTACAGTTCCTTGAAGTACCTGTAATTTTTCATTTTCCAAAACATCACATGCCTGACACCTTTCGGCAGTCTGCCATTCCTCCGGCGGATGCATGATCCGATCATAAACTAAACAGCATAGCAATGCAACTAAACCACCTGCAATAAGTATTTTTAAAATTTTCATCCGGAGGATTTATTTGTCCGCCTCTAAATTAGGAAAGAAACCCAGCGTTTGGTTACCTGATGTGTTTCAGCTCCGGTTCATATGCGTTATGATAAAATTAAGTCTCTGCTGATCCTAAATACACCGTTAAAAGGACCTGGGGATCTACTAAGGACCTATCAACCCCCTATTGGTGATCAAGAGACAGTCAATAGAAGGAAAACTGAAATGAGAGACATTTCAAACGGATTTGAAAAGGATTTTTCTATTCCGCTATATTTTTTCATGCTGACTGATCTGAAATATATGCGGAGGGCGTTTTTCCAAATTGTTTCTTAAACTCCCTGCTGAAATACTTTCGGTCCGAAAATCCTACCATATAGCCTACCTCATACACCGTATACTGTTTTTGCAAGAGCAGCTGAGCTGCCTTTTTCAAACGGATAGATTTGGAAAAATCATTTACCGAAAGATCCGTCAGTGCTTTTAGTTTTTTATACAATACAGACTGACTCATCCCTATTTGTTCGGCCAGAAGCTCTACGCCAAGTTCTTCATTTTCCATATTGGCTTCAATGATGCTTATTAACCTGGAGATAAACTGTTCGTTTACTGGGTTTACCGGGAGCTGCCCAGGTTCCAGAACGAGCTCCCTGCTATATTTCCTGCGCATCTTTTCTCTTGCTTCCAGCAGATTGTGTACCTGGAGCTCCAGGATTTTGGTGCTAAAGGGTTTGGTCAGGTAGCTATCCGCTCCCTGTGTCAGTCCGCTGATCTGATCCGTTTGGCTGCTCTTAGCCGTTAAAAGTATTACGGGGATGTGACTAGTCCGTTCGTCGGATTTTAATTGATTACAGAGCGTAAAACCATCCATTTCCGGCATCATAACATCGCTGATGATAAGGTCTGGAATTTCTACGGTCGAGATCTCCCATCCTTCCAATCCGTTTCCGGCAAGAAAGACCTCGTAATCGGCTTCCAGTGTTCCCTTAATCAATCCACGCAGTTCAACATTGTCTTCCACGATCAGGATGGTCTGTCTTTTATTGCTGCTATGCGTTACTGAAGGACCTATCCAGGGTGTGTTTTCCAGGTTTAACCCATCCTGTTCGGGGATTCGGATAGGGAATGGCATGATGGGCAATGATAGCTGACTTTCCTGGAAATGAGCATTTCCCTTCGGCAAACTGAGCTCAAAACGGGTAAAGCCTGCTTCATCTGCTGTTGCAGGTTTACTACTCACCTTAATTTTTCCTTTGTGCAATTCCAATATGTTTTTCGCCAGTGCCAATCCGATGCCATAGCCTGTATTTTGAATGCTGTGGTCATCTACCTGAAAATAATTGACAAATAACTGATCCAGGTATTGCGGCGCAATTCCCCTTCCGGTATCACTGATGCTGATTTGTACTTCCTCTTTTTCCGTTTTGATGTGCAGCGCAATTTCACCATGATCCGGTGTAAACTTAAAAGCATTGGAGAGCAGGTTGAAAAAGACCTTTTCCAACTGTTCCTTGTCGAAATACAGCAAGAGGGGTTCCTGATCATAAACGAAAGAAAACCGGATCTGTTTCTTCCCGGATAAACCTTCGAAGGAAGTATAAATCTCCCTCACAAAAGGAATGAGGTCATAAGCTGCAACCCGCAGTCTGAGGTGCCTGGTATCTGCTTTGCGGAAATCCATGAGTTCGCTAACCAGCTTTAACAACCGGTCTGCGTTATTTTTCACACTTCTTAACTGCTGTCCAACCGGACTGTCTGATTGCTGTCCTTCCAGTAATTTTTCTACCGGAGCCATGATCAGCGTCAGGTGGGTCCGGATCTCATGAGAGATGTTGGTGAAGAAGTTTAATTTGATCTGGTGAAGCTCTTCATCCTTCAGCAGCAAACCACGAAGGTAGAAAAAGCGGGTGATGAAAAATAAGACCATGATCAGTAATGCGGTATAAAGGAGGTAGGCCCACCATGTTTTCCAGAATGGAGGCAAAATTTCGATCTGCATCCGGACCGGTTCACTCCAGATGCCATCGTTATTCGCCCCTTTGACCAATAGCGTATAAGCGCCTGAAGGCAGATTGGTATAGGTTGCTGCAGGCGTATGGCTTTCTATCCATTCTCCATTCATGCCTTCCAGCTTATAGGCATATTTGTTCTTGTTCGATTTGATGTAATTGAGTAAGGCAAACTCAATCGTAAAGATGTTCTGCCCGTAATGGAAGACCAGCTTTTCCGTAAATCCGATGTCTTTTTTCAGCAGGCCATTGGCATCATTAAGCCTTACCCGGTCGTTGAAAAGTTTCAATCCGGTAAATACCACTTGCGCCTGCTGATCATTTTTTTCGATATCAGCAGGAGAGAAATGGGTAAGCCCGTTATATCCCCCAAAGAACATTTCGCCATTTCCCGCTTTGAAAAATGAATTGTAATTGAACTCATCTCCCGCCAGGCCGTCACTGGTCGTATAGGTCTGAAACACCTCATTTCTGGGGTTAAACCTCGATAAACCGTTAGAAGTGCTGATCCAAAGCTGTCTGTGGTTATCTTCCAGAATTCCGACCACATTATTGCTGGCCAGGCCATCCTTAACGGTATAAGTTTTACTGAAAGCCTTCCTGTTTACTGCATATTTACTGAGTCCGCCATAATAAAGGCCCACCCATATGTTCCCTGACGAATCTTCCTGAATACAATTGATGTAATTCGCATTGTTGTTGACACTATTGCTTCCTTTTGGCAATGTAAACGATTGCAGGTTTTTCCGGTCGGCAGGAAGGAGGTATAAGCCGGTGGTGGCTGCGATCCAGATGTTCTTTCGGGAATCTTCAAATAAGACTTTAATATTCTGGTTTTTGATGCTTTGGATGGCTGGGATTTCAGGATAGGGGCTGAGGTTAAGTTTATCCTTGTTAAATATCCGGATGCCGGTCTGACTCCCGGTCCAGAATGCACCGTGTTCGTCTTCCAAAAGGGCAACAATCTCCGAACGCGTTGTTTTAATGTCATTCCCGGTTGCCATAAAGCGCCTGAAACCACTCGTTGCAGGATCAAAGACATTGAGTCCTCCGCCATGCGTGCCGACCCATATGTTCCCTGTTTTATCTTTGTAAACGATTTTTACCAGATCTGAACCGAGGCTTGATGGGGAAGAAGCTTTCAGCTTATAAGTTGTAAACCTCTGGCTCCGCTGATCATAATAGTTCAGTCCGCCGCCTTCGGTTCCGATCCAAAGGTTTTCATTTTTATCGGCAGTGATGGAACTCACCACATTGTGACTGATTCCTGCCAGCTTTTCGTTGTATTGCAGGGTTTTAAAATTGGTAGAATGTGCATAAGTGACATTTACCCCGCCATAATAGGTGCCAATCCAGATGGAACCCGTCAGGTCTTCATACAAGCTGTAAATGGAATTTTGGTTTAAGCTTCGCTGATCGGCTTTCCGATGCTGATAATTGTGGAATGTCCGGCTTACCGGATCAAATACGCTTAACCCTTCCTGGGTGCCGATGTATAATGATCCGTTTTTGCTGAGCATCATTTTACGGACCGCATTATGAGCGAGGCTGTTTTCTCTTCCTTCTTCATGTAAAAACCGGGAAAAGGTATTCGTGGAAGGCTGGAAAAGATTGATGCCTCCGTTTTCAGTAGCCACCCAGAGGTTCTTTTGCTGGTCTTCGGTAATGGCGGTAACGGAGTTGTCACTTAAACTACCGGGTTTAGCAGCATGATGACTGAAGGTTTGTACTTCCTGAACCCTTGGATTCAGCCTGAAGCGCGTCAATCCGTTATTCGTTCCGATCCATAAAAACCCCTTCTGGTCTTCATAGATGCTGAGGATTTCCGTATGGGCAATCCGGGGATCCAGACCCAGCTTTTCCGCTGAGGTAAATGTATTGGTCCGGGGATTGGTTAATAAGTAAAGTCCGGTCCTGGCAGCAGCCCAGAGGTTGCCCTTTCGGTCTTCATAAACGGAATTTACAGGGGCATACTGTTTATTGTATTTGTTTCCATCAAGGTAAATCCTTTCGAAAGTGTTCTTTTGTGGATTAAAGCGATTTAAACCATTTGCGGTACCTACCCAAAGGATTTTCCTGGAATCACTATACAAGGTGGTGATGTAATCATCCGAAAGGCTGCCGGAATCGCTGGCATTGCTTTTATACAACCTGAACTGATTGCCGTCGTAACGGTTCAGTCCAAAGCGGGAGCCAAACCACATAAAGCCGCGTCCATCCTGTACAATGGCAAATATAGAATTCTGGGAAAGCCCGTTTTCAGTCTTGAGGTGATTGAAATTCAGTGCCTGTCCCCTGACACACAGCTGCATCAGAATACCTGTAATCAAAAATAACGTTTGCTTTATCATACCCCTATAATAAATGTTTGCCATGCCGGGCAAATGGAATCCCCTCCACGATGTTAAAATTACAATTTAAGAAGTGATAAAACAGGAGAATGATTGCTTATTACAAGGAATAAGCAATTTAAGTAGATTTTCACCCCATTTACAACCGTTTTTCACCCCCTTATTTTTTGGATTGCACACAACTTTACTGTTAGCCAAATAACCAAATACGCTTTGCCTCCCAGGCAACGATAAACCAAAATAAACCAAATATGATGAAACCTTACTTAAAAGTAAAGGGAAGACATGTGTACGGGAAGTTCCTGCTTAAGGGACTGATGATGGCCATGTTTTTTCCGATCTCTTTATCTGCCCAGACCAATAAGGGCAGCAAAGAAACCAAAAACTCAACCGACATTCCGGGAGTGGTTAAAGGAAAACTAACCAATATTTACGGAGAGCCTCTTTTTGGTGTAAACATCAGAAGTAAAACTGGGGAGACGGTGGTCTCTTCCGATAACAAGGGAGAATATTCCCTGATGATTGATTCCGGTGAAGTCGCCATATTTTCTCTGAAAGGATACCTGACACAGGAAGTCAGCATTTCAGGAAACAAACTGAACCTGGTTTTTACGGAATCGGAAAAGCCACAGCTGAGTGTGTACCGCCTTTATGATACCCAGAAAAAGGCGACCAGCATCTTATCCACAGAAAGTGTGTATACCAGAGACCTGATCTCTTCGCCGGTAACGGCCATTAATAATGCCCTGACAGGTAGAATGTCTGGCTTAACGACCTTGCAGTCCACAGGGATTCCGGGATTGGACGCTGCGGAATTCTCCCTGAGGGGACAAAATCCAACGATCTTAATCAACGGGGTTCCAAGAGATGTATCTTCTATAGATCCGGAAGAAATTGAATCTGTTACCGTATTGAAAGATGCACTGGCCACTGCAATGTTAGGTTTACGCGGATCTGGTGGTGCCATTATGATTACGACAAAAAAGGGGGAAGTAGGAAAACAGAAAATTGCTTTTACTGCTCAAACAGGATTGCAGACCCCGATCAGACTTCCTAAAACATTAGATGCTTTTAATTATGCAACCTTATACAATGAAGCCCTGAACAATGATGGAAAACCAGCCATCTATACCCCTGCGGATTTAGAAGCTTACAGAACGGGTTCCGACCCTATGGGCCATCCAAACGTAGACTGGTATAAGGAAGTGATGAGAAACAATGCGCCTTTCACCCGATATAATTTGAGTACCTCCGGTGGTGGAAACAATGCCCGTTATTTTGTGGCTGTCGATTACCTGGATCAGCAGGGGCTTTTAAAGACTTCAGATAAAAATACTTACAATACCAATTCAGACTTTAAGCGGTACATCGTGCGTACGAATATCGATGTAGACCTGAACAAAAATTTAACCTTAAACCTGAACCTCTTCGGAAGAATTGAGAATGGAAATGCACCTGGAACCAGTTTTATTGGTGCTTTCGGGGGCAGAACAGTCAATCTGGGGATCAATACGATATTCAATGCGCTGGCGACCACACCAAATAGTGCCTATCCGCTGTTTAACCCGGATGGTTCATTGGGAGGGAATAAAGATTTTCAGAACAATGTCTATGGTTTGAGTACCCAGGCGGGGTATACGCTGAGCTATATGAGAGAGATGTCTGCCGACCTTTCCCTTAAAAGAACGATGGATGACCTGGTAAAAGGATTGTGGATTAAAGGTTTGGTTACGTTTAATACCAACCTTTCTGAAGCAACCTCCAGAGGTAAAACCTTTGCGGTGTATCAGGGAACGAATGGTCCGTCAGGGATAACCTATCAGCGTTTTGGTACAGATGGAACGATATCAGCCGGAAATAGTGCCAATACCAATCAATATAAAAACTTCTATTCTGAGTTTTCTGCAGGCTATGACCGCAGCTTCGGAGATCACCATGTCCATGCGCTTGCCTCCGCAAATGTTCAGAACATTTCTATCTACAGCGACTTGCCACTTACCTATAATACCCTGGCCGGAACCCTTTCCTACGATTACAAGGAAAAATACCTGGCAGAAGTAGCGATGAGCTATAGTGGCTTAAACCGCTATCCGGATGGTAAAAGTTATGGATTATTTCCGGCAGTAGGTTTAGGCTGGAACATTGCCAAAGAGGGCTTTATCGCAGATCATGTGAAATGGTTAAATACCCTGAAGTTACGCAGTACCTATGGACGTACAGGAAATGCGAATGTGGGTTACTTTGTGTATAACCAGTATTTCGCAGATGGTGCGGGCTATTATTTTGGTCCGGGATCAGGGACTTTTGTATATTCTGTGGGCGACCAGACTTTGGCAAACCCAAATGTAACCTGGGAGAAAGCAGATAAATTCAATCTGGGAGTAGATGTTGGCTTGTTTAATGATAAACTAACCCTGACGGCAGAATACTATAACAACAAATTTTTCGACCTGATGCAAACCAGAGGCAAAAGTACCAGCATCATCGGAAATACCTATCCTCTTGAAAATATCGGTACTACCCGCTACAAAGGAATAGACCTGACGGCGAGTTACCGCAACCATGTCAATAATTTCAATTATTTCCTTTCCGGCAACGTCACTTCCAACAATAAGATCATTGAATATCAGGATGAAGTGTTCCGTGAGTACGACTGGATGAAGAGAACCGGACAACGTACGGATCAGACTTTCGGATATCTGGCAAACGGTTTTTACCAGAATGCTGCGGATATCGCGAATAGCCCTAAAACAGTCGGTTATATTCCTATTCCGGGAGATCTCAAGTACAAAGACTTAAATAACGACGGGATCATCAATCAGTTTGATGTGACCGGGTTAAAAAATAATAAACCGATGATCTATTATGGTTTATCCTTCGGTTTCGACTATAAAGGCTTCGATTTTAGTGCCTTATTACAGGGCGCGGCAAACCGAACTGTATATATGGGAGGGCCAACACAATGGGAATTTCAAAATGAAGGAAAAGGACAGGCTTTTGAGCAACACCTCAACCGCTGGACTCCGGAGACCGCAGCAACGGCTACTTACCCAAGGCTTTCGATAGGTGCCAACCCGAATAACCAGATGACTTCTTCTTTCTGGCTTCGCTCAGGAAATTATATGAGGCTAAAGAACCTGGAAGTCGGTTATTCTCTTCCACAAAGGCTTGCAGCAAAAGTAAAACTGGCATCTATCCGTGTCTTTGCCAACGGAATGAACTTATATACTTTCTCTGATAGTAAGGATTATGATCCTGAAACTTTTGGCGTATCCTATCCCGCGCAACGAATCGTGAACGCTGGTATCACCATTAAACTATAATCCTATGAAACACTTTATATACATTTTAATAGGCGGATTATTGTGCTTAACCGCATGTAAGAAAAGCAATATTGAACAAACCCCACTGGAAAAATGGACGGAGGACATCATTTTTGATCCTACAGATTCCCTGGGTAATTATGCCAAAAACTTTCTGAATGACATCTATACCTTATTGCCTACGGGTTATAACCGGATCGGAACAACTTTGGGAAGTGTGACCACGAGCGACGTTCTGGATGCGGCGACTGATGATGCCATTTCTTCTAAGGCATCAAGTACCATCGAGTCCTTTACCAACGGCAGGATCAGCCCATTCAGTCTCGTAGACGATGCCTGGGATAAAAACTACAAAGGGATCAGGAAAGTGAATATGTTCCTGGCGAACATTGGGAAAGTTCCCTTTCTGAATTCCATGATCGTGGAAAAAAATTACTGGATTGCAGAAAGCCGTTTCCTCAGGGCGATGTTTTATTTTGAAATGGTGAAACGTTATGGCGGTGTTCCTTTGCTTGGCGATAAAGTGCTGGGCCTGGAGGATGACCTCTCTTTAAAAAGGAATACGACTGAGGAATGTACCCAATATATCCTTTCGGAGATTGAAGCGATCAAAGACCAGCTTCGTCCAAACCCTGTTCAGGATGCAGACCTTGGAAGGATCTCTAAAGCTGCCGCATTGGCACTTAAGTCGCGCTTGCTGCTGTACCTCGCCAGCCCGAAATACAATCCTGGGAATGACCAGACCAAATGGCTCGCTGCGGCAACTGCAGCAAAGGACCTGATGAACCTGAGCAGTGCCATCGGATTGGAAAGTTCTTTCATCAATGTTTTCCTGACGCGTAAAAACAAGGAAGTGATTCTGGGATATCAACGTACAGTAAATACGACTTTAGAAAAGGACAATGCACCGGTGGGTTATACAGATGCAGTAGCGAGTAACGGACTAACAAGCCCGACTCAGGAACTCGTAGATGCTTTCGAAATGAAAAACGGAAAAGCGATTACCGATCCGACATCCGGATATAATCCTGCTAATCCTTACGCTGGCCGTGATCCCCGTTTTGATAAAACCATCTTTTACAATGGAAGCGATTGGATAAAACGTAAGGTAGAGACTTTTGAAGGCGGTTTAGACAAACCAGGAGGAATTGTGACACAGACACGTACAGGTTATTATATGCGTAAGTTTCTGGCCGATTTTTCTACTGCCACAACCTATAGCAACCAGACACATAACCCGATCATCTTCCGCTATGCAGAAATCCTGCTGAATTTTGCTGAAGCGCAAAACGAATATGCCGGTCCTACCGCAGAGGTTAAAAAGGCGGTGGAAGACATCAGACAACGTGCCGGGCTGGTTCCTTTTGCCCTGGCATCAGGCCTTTCCAAAGAACAGATGAGAGAAGTGATCCGACACGAAAGAAGGGTAGAAATGGCTTTTGAAGAACAACGTTTCTGGGACATCAGAAGGTGGAAGATTGCAGAACAGGTGATGAATGGAAAATTACATGGAATGAAGATCGTAAAGATCCCGGCGGGTGGATTTAGTTATGCTCCTTTTGAGGCAGCATCGGTGACTTTCGATGCAGCAAAAATGTACAACTATCCAATCCCTTATTCGGAAATCACCAAAAACACAAATTTAACCCAAAACCAAGGTTGGTAAATCATTCTGGTTCATTTCAAATAAACAAAACTCAGGTTATGCAAAGATTTATATATATAACACTTGCAATGGTTTTCTTCGTTCCAGGTCTTTTACTGGCACAAACCAAAGTGATTAAAGGGCTCATCAGAGAAAGCGGAGGCCCATTGCCCGGTGCAACAATTACAGAAAAAGGAATTCCAAATAATGGCGCACAGACCGGGGTAGACGGCCGATTTCAGCTGACGCTAAAAGGCAGCAGCCATACAATCGTGATCAGAAGCATTGGCTTTATCTCTCAGGAGGTCAATGTGGCCAATAAATCAGAAGTCAACGTCACGCTTGCAGTAGATGCCAAAGGTCTGGAAGAAGTGATTGTGGTTGGTTTCGGGCGACAAAAGAAAATCACCAATACCGGTGCGGTAAGTTCTATCAATGCTTCAGAGCTGAGACAGAACCCTACTGCCAGTGTGCAGAATACTTTGGCCGGTCGTTTACCCGGATTCTTCTCTCAGCAAAGAAGCGGACAACCGGGGAAAGACGGGGCAGACTTTTTTATCCGCGGGATCAGCAGCTATACCTCCGGACAACGTCCTTTAATCATTGTAGATGATATTGAATACAGCTATTCGGATGTATCACAACTGGATCCCAATGAAATTGAAAGCGTAACGATCCTTAAAGATGCTTCCACCACTGCTATTTATGGGGTGAAAGGTGCAAATGGGGTGTTGGTAATCACGACAAGAAGAGGTGTTTCCGGCGCTCCGGTCATCAATTTTAAATCGGAACTCGGATTACAGCAAAAAACCTTTGTTCCTAAATTTTTAGGGTCCTATGAGGCGGCAATGCTAACCAATCAGGCATTGGTAAACAGCGATCAGACCAAACGTTTCACAGACAGAGATATTGAATTGTTTAAAGATGGCAGTGATCCATATGGACATCCGGATGTAGACTGGTACAGTACATTAATGAAACCTACGGCATTGATCTCCAGAAATAACCTGGACATTTCGGGAGGTACAGAAAGCGTGAAGTATTTCGTTTCGCTGGGTTACCTGTGGCAAAATGGTGCTTTGAGAGATTTCAGCTCCAAAAGTGAGGTGAACAATACGCATTATTATAAACGGTATAATTTCCGCTCCAACCTGGATTTACAGGCCACCAAGACTTTGAGTCTGAGGTTAGACATGACAGGCCGTTTTGGAGAAACCAATGAGCCGATTACCAATAGCCCTAATGGAAACGGGCTGATCGGAGAGATTTATAGCTATAATTTTTTACCGCCCTTTGCCTATGCAGTATACAATCCCGATGGCAGTTACGGAACAAACTCCAATTTAAGCGGGGTCAATGTGGTTGGACGTATCGCTACCCAGGGATATAACAGGAGTTTTGATAACGACCTGAACATTACTTTTGGCGGAACCCAGAAACTGGATATGATTGCTGCAGGTTTATCTGCCAAGGGAACGATCTCTTATGCCAGTGCGCAAACCAATTCCAGAGGCCTTGCCAGAAGCAATACCAACTTCCCTCAGTATTACTATAATCAGGAAAAGAACACTTATACGCCTAAAGATGCAACGGTTTATCGCATCCCTCCTTATAACCTGAGCCGCAGCGCAGGAGGGGTAGAAAGAACCACCAATATCCAGGCTTCCTTAAACTATGACCATAACTTCGGAGCGCACCGGGTCTACGGTTTAGCCTTGTACAACCAGAACAGCTATATTGAAAATAAATCGGATAAACCAGGTTCAAGTATTCCGACAAATTTCAGGGGAATCACCCTTAGGGCAGGGTACGACTATAAACAAAAATACCTGTTTGAATTTAACGCGGCCAGAAATGGAACGGATAAATTCGTAGGCAAGAAACGTAATGGCTGGTTCCCTGCGTTATCTGCGGGCTGGAACATTGCAGAAGAATCTTTCTTTAAAAAGCAGGTTCCTTTTATCAACCTGTTTAAAATCAGAGGCTCTTATGGACTGGTCGGTTCGGATAATATTGGTGATTTTAAGTTCGTGTACGACCAGGTATATACCAATAATGGGACTTATTCTTTCGGACAGCAGCACAACAATTTTGCCGGGATTGCAGAAGGAACTTTAGGTAACGACAACGTCACCTGGGAAAAAGAAAAGAAAACGGACATCGGTCTGGACGTATCCATGTTTGAAGGAAAGCTTTCCTTCACAGTCGATTATTTCAACAACAACAGGTTTGATATCCTTACGCCAAGGGCGAGTGTACCACTGATCATGGGGATTGGCCTTCCTCCAATGAATTTAGGGAAAGTGAACAACAAAGGCTGGGATGGAGAGATCAATTTCAGAAGCAACATCAAAGATTTTCAGTATTTCTTCCGTGGAACCTTTTCTTATGCTAAAAATAAAATAACATTCAGAGATGAGGCCAACCCAAGGTATCCATGGCTGGCCAGAACAGGTCAATCTATTGGTCAGGGATTCGGTTATGTCTTTGATGGCTTTTACCAAAGTGCAGAAGACATCGCCAACAGTGCTAAGCCTACTACGCCGATTAAGCCGGGTGACCTGAAGTACAGGGACCTGAATGGAGACGGCATCATTGATGCATTGGATCAGCGTGCAGTAGGAAGCCCGAATTTGCCAAGCACAACGATGGGCTTAACGCTGGGCTTTAGCTACAAAGGATTTAGCTTTAGTGCTTTGTTACAGGGATCGTATGATTACTCGATGTATTTTGCTTCAGAGGCGATCGAAGGTTTGAGTGCTAATTTTCAACCCATTCACCTGAAAGCATGGACCCCTGAACTGGGCAACAACGCGAAGTTCCCGCTATTGGGAACCAACAGCACAATCAGTCGCGCGAATGTCTCTCTTTCTGATTTCTGGCTGGTAGATGCTAAATATTTAAGGTTAAAAACAATGGAAGTGGGCTATCAGCTGCCAGCGAAATGGGTGAAGCCAATTGGATTTAAAAGCATCAGGGTTTATGCCAACGGCTATAACCTGCTAACCTGGACCAATGTGGATAAATTCTATCAGGCAGATCCGGAATCTGTAAATGCCTCCGGTGGAATTATCAATACCGGTGCAATTACGGCATACCCTAATCAACGCATCTATAATTTCGGTGCTACTTTCTCATTATAAAGATTAAAATTTCAATACCATGAAGATAAAATTGATGTATCTGGTAATGGCAATCCTGCTGGTTGGAGTAGGTGCCTGCAAAAAAGGAAGTTTCCTCGATGCAAAACAACCCAGTGACCTGAATGAACAAGCTACTTTTACAGACAGTGTGAGGACGATCGCATTTTTAACCCGTTCTTATGTGGATGTAGGATTTAACTTTGATGCGAACAGATGGGAGGGTGGAGGACATCCGGTACTGGCGGATGAAGCCATTCCGGTTCGCTTTACAGGACCTCAGAATGATGCCATCCTGATGGCGAGTGGTGCCCTTTCTGCATCCAGTACCAATGTGACCAAACAGGTACAGGTGCTCAACAACTGGAGAACACCATGGGAAAACATCAGAAGGGCAAATGTATTTCTGCAAAATGTAGACCGCAGCCCGCTGAGTGCTGGCTTAAGGAAAAAGCTAAAGGCTGAAGTCCGCTTTCTAAGGGCATGGTACTATTTTCAGCTGGTTAAAGTATACGGCGGTGTTCCTTTGGTAGGAGATGTGGTTTATACCATTAACGACAATATCGACCTGCCACGTTCTAATTATGGGGATTGTATCGACTATATCGTTAAGGAATGTGATGCCGCGGCGACAGACTTGCCGGGTTTTAACGAGCAGCTGCAGCAGGATTATGGAAGAGTAACCAAAGGGGCATGCATGGGACTTAAATCCAGGGCATTGCTGTATGCCGCAAGTCCTTTGTTTAACGGCGGAGGAATTGCAACTGATCCAACGCTTAAAAACATCACCGGATATGCCAGTGCAGATCAGGAAAGATGGAATAAAGCAGCTCAGGCAGCAAAAGACATCATCAATTCCGGAACGTATGCATTGCTGGAAGATAACGATACAAGAATGGGATATGGTTTCTACAGCGTATTCCTGAAACGTTACAATAACGAATATTTGTTTGCTGCGATGAAAGCACCAAACAGGGAATATGAAAATAACCTTTTGCCTACTTCCAGAACAGGGAGTGGAAAGTCCAGCGCGCCAACACAGCAATTGGTAGATGCCTTTGGAATGGAAAACGGATTACCGATTACAGATCCTGCCTCAGGTTATAATCCCAATGATCCATATGTGAAGCGTGATCCACGTTTTGGAAACAGCATCATTTACAACGGTTCTAAGTTTTTCTTTGCAAGCAGTAACAATATGGCCGTGGTCAATACCTTCGTCGGCTCGAGTCCTGACGGTCCGGCAGCTACCGGCCCGATCAATATTCCGGGATATTACTGGAGAAAGATGATGGTGGAAGATGGTTCCGGAAATACAGACCGCTGTTATCCGTTGATCAGGTATGCAGAAGTGCTTTTAAACTATGCAGAAGCATTGAATGAATACCAGGGGCCTGTTGCTGACGTATACAATACGCTGATAAAGGTTAGAAAAAGAGCCGGCATTTTAGCGGGTGCAAATGGGAACTATGGATTAAAAACGGGAATCAGTAAAGATGAAATGCGTTTGGTGATCCAGAATGAACGTAGAGTAGAGCTGGCATTGGAAGAACACCGTCTATGGGATGTACGAAGATGGAAGATTGCAGAGGTAACAGATAACGTGATGCTGAAAGGAATGAAAATTACAAAGGTGGGCACCGGATTCACGTATGAGGTGATCGACATCAAACCTCATGCCTTCAGGCCTGCTTTCTATTTGTTCCCGATTCCGGAATCAGAAATTGCAAAGTCACCTAAGCTGCTGCAAAATCCAGGCTGGTAAGGGAAGTGAAGATAATGTCAATCGTGGTTGATGACAGGGTTAGTAAGTTGGCTCATCAGTCGTCATGCTGAGGTTCAGAATGGCGACTGATTGATCCTGACCAGACATTTTTTAGTACTTTCACCACATTTAAGAATAGATAGAAATTAGTCGTAAGCGTAAATATAAATTAATCGGATCTGTGGATCCGGAACTGAAAGAATGATAATGAAGAAAAAGTACCTGATCTGTTTGATGATAGGCCTGTTAACCGGCTATGGAATGTTACCCGAACTGAAAGCTCATGAGTTTAAGGCGATTCATAAATATTATGTGGACAGCAATAATGGCAATGATGACCAATCCGGACAATCAGAAAAACAGGCCTGGAAATCATTGGCAAAGGTGAATGCACAAACCTTTAGTCCCGGCGACCGGATCTTCTTTAAAAGAGGCGGGCAATGGGAGGGACAACTCTTACCTCAAGGCTCAGGAACGAAAACACAGCCCATAGTTTTTACGGTTTATGGAAAAGGAGCTTTACCGGTGATCGCGGCAAAGGGGAAATTCAAAGATGCGGTGCTGCTAAAAAACCTGAGCAATATTGCTTTGGAATACTTCGACATTTCTAACCTGGATACCCTGGTTAAACAACAAAAAACAGGTCCGGCAGGGGTTCGCGTTCTTGCAGAGAATATAGGCACAATCGGCAACATCCGTTTGTCCAACTTATACATCCACGACATTAATGGCGACAATAAAAAAGGAAGCAATGAAGGCAATGGCATTTTCTGGGATTGCCAGGGACCTATGCCAAGTAACATTGAAAACCTGCTGATTGAAAACTGTAAACTGCTGCGGGTAGACCGCAACGGAATCCGAGGAAACGGGACTTTTGGTTTCAGAACAAACTGGTTTCCCAACAAGAACCTGATCATCCGGGGCTGTACGCTGGAAGACATCGGTGGAGACGGAATCGTGGTGAAAGCATTCGACGGTTCGGTGGTGGAACACAATAAACTGTTTTACATCAGAACCCGGGCTAAAGACAATGCAGTTGGCATCTGGCCACATAGCAGCGACAATACCCTCATTCAATACAATGAGGTGGCTTATACCAAAAATCAGGACTGGTCTAACGACGGCCAGTCGTTCGATATTGATGGAAACTGTACCAATACCATCATTCAAAACAATTATAGTCATGATAACGAGGGTGGGTTTATGCTGGTGATCTCTGATGCGATAAATGCCAAAAGCAAAATGACCACAAACAGTATCATCAGAAATAACCTGAGTGTGAACGATGGAAACAAACGTAAACGCCTTTTCAACTTCGCCCTGGTTACCGATTCCACTTATATCAGCGGAAACCATTTTTACAACGAGTCTGCAGATTCTGTGAAAATGGAATTAATAGACATCGAACATGGAGTTCCTAAAAACGTAGTTTTTGAAAGCAATACTTTTCATTACAGCGGAACTTCCCTGGGGATTTTTAATAAATCGGCTAAACAATACGGGGCCCTAAAGTGGATTGGTAATACCTTTAAAGGCAATATCCTTGGTAAGGAGAAGCTGCTGAACCTAAGCGAAGCAACGACGAAGTATCAGAAAAACGGGAATAAATACCCATGGAATTTTTTAAAAGAGATGGAGAAAAAGAAGAAAGAATAACCTGAACAAATAAAAATAAATCACCCTAAACTACAATTATGAGAACCAAACTGTTAACCCTTTGCCTTTTAGCGGTAACCTGCTTTATCGCGTGTAAAAAATCTTCAGTGGAAGGAGATACCCTTCCCTTGGAAACGCCCGTTACCGATACGGTGTACACCAGTGCCCAGAACAGAAACCTTAACTTAATTTACTTTGTACCCAACGACCTTGATACGCTTCCTGCTTATGAGAAACGTCTGAGTGAACTGATGTTCTGGACGCAGAACTTTGTTAAAGGAGAGATGCAGCGCAATGGTTATGGTGAGAAAACCTTCGGTCTCTTTGCTGATTTGCGGATTAATCGTGTCAAAATCATCACAATCAGAGGAACAAAACCGAAAAGCGATTATGCCTATACCGGCGGTGCCGGAAACGTACAGGCAGAGATCAATGCCTATTTTACGGCACATCCTTCGGAGAAAACCAGTGAGCATACCCTGGTTATTTTACCACGTTATTCCTTTAAGCCAGATGGAACCCCTAGCGGTGGACCGTTTTATGGTTTAGGGAAATGGTGTTTCGCCCTGGATTATGAAGGTATGGACATTAAAAACCTTGGAAAAACAGATGCTGAAGGTAACCGTTTCAGTGTTTGGTTTGGTGGAATGGTCCATGAACTTGGACATGGCCTCAACTTACCGCACAATTGTCAGAAGGTTTCTGAAAATGCCACCTTAGGTATGGCATTGATGTGGGCAGGAAATGGAACTTTAGGAAAATCTAAAACTTTTCTTACAGCTACAGACTGCGCGATTTTAAATGTGAACCAAATTTTTAACAATGATGCTAAAACCTATTATGGTCCTGTAGTTTCATCGATTAATAAAATTTATGCGGATTATTCGGCAGATAAAGGCGCGATTGTGGTTTCCGGAAAATTTACCAGTGATACCAAAATAAACAGTGTGGTATATTACAATGACCCGAATGTAAACAACGAAGGAACGGGCACGAATAAAGACTACAATGCTACCACCTGGGAATCTAAAACGATAGGAACGGATAGTTTTTATGTAGAGATGCCGATCTCTGAATTTAAATATAAAGATGCCAGCCCCTATGAGATGAAAGTGAAACTCGTTGCCGAAAACGGGACGGTTAAAGAAACGATCTATACCTATAAGTTTGTGAATGGTTTACCGGTACTGAGCTTTGGTTCAAAAAATGAGATCAGTAAAACAGGATGGACGATTGCAGCATACAGTTCTCAGCAAACCACCGCTCCGGCAGCGAATGTGATCGACAAGAACTTAAGTACCGGATGGCACAGTCAGTGGTCAGTAGCACCCGCGGCATCCTATCCGCATTTTATCACAGTAGATTTAGGACAGCAGCAAACTGCAGATGGATTTACCATCCTGAATGCCGACCGGCGTGCCATAAAAGATGTAGACATTCTATATAGTGTTGATGGGGTTAACTTCCTTCCTCAGGCTACATATGTGATCCCAAAACTGGGTTACACGCAAAACTTTGCTTTCGCAGCACCTTTAACCTTCCGATATTTCAAAGTCCTGGCTAAATCCAGCTGGGATGGAGAGCAATTTGCACAATTCGCCGAAATAGGACTTTACAAAAATTAATATAATGCATTATAAGAAAAACATCATTGTCACCATTCTTTTCCTTTTATTTCAACTGGCTGATAGTACAGCAAAACCTTTTAATCATGCGTCAAACGGCAGGGAAACGATTCCGTTTAATAAGGACTGGCAATTTTATTTTGCTTATAACTTTGAACAAGGCATAAAAAAAGAAACCGTTAACCTGCCCCATACCTGGAATGCAATGGAAGTGCTGAAAGGCGTTCCCGATTACAACAGGACCTCGGCGATTTATGAGAATAAACTGCATGTACTCCCGGCATGGGCGGGTAAACGGCTGTTCCTTTACTTTGAAGGTGCAAATAGCGTAGCAATGGTATTTGTAAATAATAAGTCGGTGGGAACACATAAAGGCGGATATACCGCTTTTGCAATCGAAATTACCGATGCGGTAAAATCTGGAGAGAATAAAATCACGGTACAGGTTAGTAATGCTTACCGCCTGGATGTACTTCCTCTGCATGGAGATTTTAACATTTATGGTGGCATTCACCGTCCGGTTTCTTTAATCCTGACTGATAAGAATTGTATCAGTCCGCTGGACTATGGTTCGTCTGGTGTTTACCTGAAGCAGAAACAGGTTTCTAAAGATTCTGCAGAGATTGAGGTGTTCACCAAGCTTTCCTTGTCGGATGATCAGGCGCTTAGTCTGAGAAGTACCCTTTTGGACGGGAACAAGAAAGTCGTTGCTACCTTAACCAGCAAAATCGAAAAAGGAAACCCTCAGGAGCTCAGTCAATCTATCAAACTTTCAAATCCACATTTGTGGAATGGTAAAGCCGATCCTTATTTATACGAGGTTCGTGTGGAACTCCTGCAAAACGGACAGGTCATCGACCAGCTCTCCCAGCCTCTGGGTTTACGTTATTTCAGTGTAGACCCGGATAAAGGCTTTTTTCTGAATGGTAAATACCTGGACCTGTACGGAGCCGGAAGGCATGAGGATGTATCGGCAAAGGGATCTGCTTTAACTGATGAAGACCATGACCGCGACATGGAGCTGATGAAGGAACTTGGTGCCACTGCCGCACGTTTAACGCATTATCCGCATAGCAAACATTTTTATGAACTCTGCGACAGGAATGGTATCGTGCTTTGGTCTGAGATCCCTTTTGTTGGCCCTGGAGGATATACAGGAACCGGTTATGTGAAGGATGCTGAACTGGAAACGAATATCAAACAAATGCTGAAAGAGCTGATCCGTCAGAATTACAACCACCCTTCGGTATGCTTTTGGGGATTATTCAATGAATTGAAATTAAACTACGACGATCCCCAGCCTTTCATCAAGGAATTGAATGCACTGGCAAAAGAGGAAGACCCGGACCGGTTAACTACATTGGCTTCCAATCTGGGAAGCAACTCCTTTACGGACCTTACAGACCTGATGGGCTGGAACCAATACTTTGGCTGGTACGGAGGAAAGTTTGAACAGGTAGGCGCGTGGGCCGACGAAACGCATGCTGCGGTGCCGGGCAAACCGATCTCTATCAGTGAATACGGAGCAGGAGGAAGTCCTTTTAAGCATACGGAAGGACTGATCCGACCGGAAGCAAAAGGTAATTTCCACCCGGAAGAATGGCAAACGGCCTTTCATGAGAAACATTGGGAAGAATTAAAAAAGCGTCCCTTCTTATGGGGTAAGTTCATTTGGGTATTGGCTGATTTTGGTTCCGCGATCAGAACAGAAGGAGATGCGAACGGAATCAATGATAAAGGATTGGTTACCTACGACAGGAAAATTAAGAAGGATGCTTTCTATTTTTATAAGGCAAACTGGAACCCGGAACCAATGGTCTATATCGCAGAGCGAAGAAACACCAATAGAACTAAAGCCAGCACTGCGGTGAAGATCTACAGCACGGTGGCGACAGCTGAACTTTGGGTAAACGGAAAACGGATTGGAAAGAAAGCGAAAAATGGACTGAATACCATGATCTGGGAAAACGTACAACTGAGCAAAGGAAACAATGATATTCTGGTAAAAACGAAATTTAAAGGGAAAGAACTTAGCGATAGCTGCGTTTGGACCTTGCAATAACCGCAAAGAACTTTTGCTTTTCATAGGGCTGTACCATGATAATGGTGCAGCCCTTTTGCATTATCCTGCTTCCTTAAGCTACAAAGTGTGGAGCATCCCTACACTTAAATTTAGCGCTAATTATGTAAAGTGTTGTTTATCAGTGGTAGTGCCAAACTGATGTTGTTGTGGCATCATTATTAAACCTACCCTAAACGTAATTAACAAGAATAATAACTGAAATACAAAGAATATGAAAAAGATCATTTTATCAGCAGCATTTTTAGCTTTCGCAGGAATCTCAGCAGTAAACGCAAGTGAAGTAAAAACTCCGGTAGCAATTACCGTTAAACAAGATAGCACTACAAAAACTCCGGTTGAATTGAAAGATCTTCCTGAAGCAGTAAAAACAACATTGCAAAGTGAACCAGTAAAAGCATGGACTCCGGTTGCAGCTTTCCTGGTAACTAACGCAGACAAAACTAAACATTACCAGATTGATGTGAAAAAAGAAGCAGAAACTGCTTCCATCAAAATTGGAGAAGATGGTAAAGTGATTCAATAGGTTTTATTAACCAAAGTATGTTTAAGAAAGGGTCGGAATAATTCCGACCCTTTTTTGTTAGAATTTATAAGCCAGATTCAGCACGAAATTTCTAGGAGGCTGTCCGGTTACGTGGTCCCATGACCAATATTTCTGACTGGTCAGGTTATTTACCTTAAGGCCTATTTTATATTTTGATACATCGTAAAACACTGCTGCATTCAGTAGGGTGTAAGAAGGAATCACAATGGGGTTGATGATGAACACATCACTCACATAGTTTCCTCCAAAGCCAAATCCAAGGCCCTCTGCTTTGCCTTCCGGTAACTTATAACTGATCCAGAAATTCGCTACATTTTTAGGTGCGCCCAGAGATTTTCCCTCCAGTGTTTCCTCCGCTTTTACATATTTGGATTTGTTGTACCCATATCCCGCAGAGATGTTTAGTCCGGGTAATGGATTTGCGATCACCTCGGTTTCAAACCCCCTGCTGTATTGCGTACCATCCTGTGCAGGCGGACTAACTGTCCAGCGTAAGGCATCTTTAACTGAAATGTTATAGTAGCTTAGATGGAGAGATAGTTTATGTTGGAAAAGATCTGTTTTTACGCCTCCTTCCCATTGGTTGGCCTGGGAAGGTTTATAAGTGACCATTTCGTTCTGCGCATTTTGCTGAGGTTGATTATTGGTAAAGCCATTCATGTAATTTCCAAAGATGGAAACCTGGTCTTTTACCAGCTGATAAACCACACCGAATTTGGGGGACAAAGCAGTTTGTTTATAATCTCCTGTTGCTTCAGGAACGCCATTGACAACCCGCTTTTTATTGTCGAAACGATCTACCCTCAGGCTCAGCATAGCCAATAGTTTGTCCGTAATATTGATGACATCAGAAGCATATATACTGTAAGTATTTAATCTGGCGACATTATTATCCATGGGGTAAGGCGCAAAAAAAGCCAATACTTTCTCTTTTGATACATTTACCGCACTGGAAGGATCATTCATGATGACTTCATCTGTATACCTGCTGTGTTGTGGATCCGGGCCAGTCTTAAAGGTGCGGTTGTCTTTTGTCATGAAAACATCTATACCGAACACCATGCGGTTTCGCATTTTTCCAAGTTTAAAATCTCCGTTGAAGTTTTGTTGGATCTGATAAGTCGAAACGGTTGCCGGGCTATTTCCGAAAATTTCACGGACAAGTGTAGAATCGTTTTTCCATAAGTTGTTGTTCATGCCATAGAATTCAGACCTGTGATAAATAGACTGAATCAGATTGGTAGAAGAGGTCCATTGATGAGATAGTTTATAATCTGCTTTTGCATATACACTGCTGGATATCCATTCCTGTAAGAGCTGATCTCCTGTTACAGATCTGTTGTAGGGGGTTTTCAGGTCTTTAATGTTTTTAATAGTGACGTCCTCGCCAAATCCTGTCCATGCCCACATGGTTCCCTTGTAGTTATTCATTTCCACTTCCAGTGCCAGTGTTAAGCGGGAGTTTGGCTTATATAACAAAGAAGGCGCAACAGCATAGCTATGTTGAAAACCATAATCCTGGAAGGTATCAGACCAGTGTCTGGCAGCATTTATTCTGAACAGGAGTGTGGTATCTTTATTTAAGGGCGTGTTATAATCAACAGTTAGTCTGCTCAAATTCCAGCTTCCCAGTGAATAGCCCACTTCTCCCGCAGTACCTGCGAAAGGTTTCTTGGTTACATTGTTAACCGCGCCGCCATAGCTGGACTGAATGTTACCAAATAAAGTTGCTGACGGGCCTTTTAAAATTTCCACACGTTCGATGTTTACCGGTTCAATAGATTCGGCCCATCCGGGGGCTGCCATTCCATTACGCATGGAAGGCGGACTGGCGAAACCTCTAAGGAAAAAAGAGGTTCCTCTGGTGTTTAAAATATTGGAGGTGGAAATACCGGCAACGTTTTGAAAAGCTTCCGCATAACTGGTGAGCATTTGTTCCTTCATAATAGCCTGTGTTACCACCTGATATACCTGTGGGTTTTCCAGATTTTTGATGGGCAAACGGGCAATGTTTTCACTCTCCTTTTCGGCGAATTTATTGGGCTTATTTGCTTTGACAATTACTTCACTCAATTGCTCTCCACTTTCTGTGAGTGTGAAACTAATTTCTTCAGTTTCGTTTGCTTTAACCTGTACCTGTTTGCTTTGAGAATTCAATCCTACCAGGCTTGCAATGATCTTGTAACTGCCTTCAGGTATATTTTTTAACAGATAGCGTCCATCTTTGTCTACTGTAGTTCCGGTAAGTCCTTTGATACTAATGCTGACAAATTTCGCTGGCTGTCCATCGCTGGTTTTAACCAAACCGCTCACCGATCCGGAGGCTTTTTTTAGTACAATGAGTACACTGCTTCCCTGAACCTGCAGCTTTTCCAGCCGGTTGCCGAAGATTTCCTTTAATGCCCCGCTGAGGCTAATCTCCTGATGTTGTGTGTTGATGCGAATGTCTGAGGATAAAGAAGAACTGCTGTAGGAAAACGTGCAGCCAGCCTGATCTGAGATATAAGCTAATGCATCAGGAATTGTCGACTGATTGAGGCTTAATTTTATTTTTTTCTCCAATAAGCCTTGTTGGGCCCGACTGGTGCCGTAACTGCTGAGGGCTAAGATGAAAATGAATATAGATCTTGTAAAAAAAGATTTCATTAGTTTTGTGATAATTAATTGGTTTTAAAAACTGATTTGATTAACCATTGCCCGGTGTGAGGTTTGCGAGACGGAGCACCGGGTTTTTTGTTCTTTCGGTATAGAAAGGTTTTGTACGGGATTCGATAAAGGCTGGCTACATTTGGAGGGGGTTTAATAAAAAATTAATGATCGATTGTTTAATTGGTATTGGCAGTGTAATGCCAGGCTGATATCGCGGACAATGGAATTTAGAGCTGAATTTTGGTAGGTACCTGTAAAGCGTTTTTTCCTCAGGCTTTTGCTCTTTGTCTCTACCTCTATATTGTATTCCCTGTTTAATAGGATCGAAATTTCTGCTAAACTGAGGTCGTTAAACCTCAATTTCGCACTTTTCCAGCTACTATAAGCTGCGGCATAAACATGCTCCCGGTCCAGTTTCCCATCTGCATTTAATATGCCTTGCTGATCTCTGGTAAGAATGAGCGGCTTTGTGGGGTTTGATTTTATCGAAAACTGTACTTTTCCCTCTTCTACGGTCAATAGCTCGCTATGGTCTCCGGGGTAGGCTTTAAGGTTGAATACGGTTCCTAAAACGCGTGTATCGGTTTTCTGGGTGTGGATAACGAAAGGTTTAGATGGGTCTTTTACTACTTTAAAGTGGGCTTCACCGCTCAGGTAAATGGTTCTGGAATTACCGGTAAACGCAACAGGATATTTCAGACGACTGTCTGCATTTAAGTTGATTTCTGTTCCGTCGGTTAAGGTGATTTTTGCTTTACTTCCTTTTGGAACAACCAGTTCCTTATAAGTCAGTGCAGCACTAAGTGATTGCTTTTCTTGCTGTTGACGGGTATGTCTGTAGCCGAAATAGGCGACAAAGGAAATCAGGGTTAAAGTTGCAGCCACTTTATAGATCAGGGTGGGCAGTTGATATTTTAGCTTTAAACGGGAGAATGCGGGGTTTAGATCTGCCCATAATTCTTGTTTTAATCCTTCTCTATCTATTCCGGCAAAAGCACCCTGTTCGGGTGATTCGTTTTCTTCGGAACTCAGCCATGCTTCCACAAGGAGCTGTTCCTTCGGGGGACAATTGCCATTTGCATAACGCTTTAATATCTCTGGATTGATTTGGTTCATCTTTATAAGAATGGCATCTAATTCATGCCTCCTATAAATTAAGTAACATCAGCCCGGTAAAACCCTGGTAAGAATTATATAAATTCTTTCAGGCTTCTTTTTAGCTGGCTGTTTGCATTGGAAAGATGATATTCGACGGTTTTTATCGAGATGTTGAGGGTTGCGGCCACATCTTTATTAGATAGGTGTTTATTTTTACTCAGCTGATAAACCAATTTACACTGGCTTGGAAGGCTTTCAATGACACTGCTTACCCGTTGATTTAAGTGGTTGAAAAGAACCTCATTTTCTGTGCTGTTGTCCGCATCACGATAGGCGGAAGATAAGCTGGCCTGATGTTCTTCCCGGGTTTTGGTGTCTCTGTAGAAATTGATGATTTGTAGTTTAGCAGACCGCATCAGGTAGTGCTCCGGATTACCGTCGATTTGGAGCTCATTCCTGCGTTTCCAGATGGACTCGAAAATGTTTTGCGTGAGTTCTCTGGCATCTTCGTGAGAACGGATCTGCTGATAACAAAGCGCATAAATTTTTTCCCAGTAATTGTCGAATAGCCAGGTAAATGACTGTTCAGTAATTTTGTGATTAAAGCTGGAATGCAGGGTCCCCATCAGAAGATTTTTCAATTGATGGAGCAAATATAGTCTTATTTAGAATTAATACAAATTGCTGTTGCTGGCTTTCGGTTTTAACTCTTTCCAGCAATAAAAACAGCTATCAATTCCAGAATTATTTGTCTACAGGTGATAGCCCTGACTCTGCATCTCAGTAGCAATGAAACGGTGGTATTGCTCCATATCCAGCGGATAGTCCCAGCAACCCATTCTGTGGTACAGTTCACCGCCAAAACCTGTTTTAAATTTATACAGTCCATGAAGCGGGTGGGAGGGATCAGGATTTGGTGCTACCCCAAACAGGTCGTATTCTATACATCCCCTGGTTTTTGCAATCTTCATGGCTTCCCATTGCAGGGCATACGTAGCCATATAATTTCTGTTGCTGGAGGAAGAAGCACCGTAGAGATAAGTTCCTCTTTGACCTGAGAGGACCAGGAACATGGCAGCCAAAGGTTGCCCTTCTGTTTCGGCAAGCAGCAACTCAACTTCTGCAGGCGAGGAAGTATCTTCTGCACGGGCAGAAAGCACTGTTCTGAAATATTCTATATCGTTGATGTGAATGCGGTTCCGTAAGGCAGTTTCCTGATATAAGGCATACCAGATGTGCAGGTTTTCCATACCTACCTTATTCACCGTAACTCCTTTTCTATAGGATAGATTAATGTTGTACCGTGTTTTTGCCTTCATGGAACTTAACAAGGTGTCTTCTTCCTGCTGTAAATCCAAAAATATCGTATTTGAAGGCAGGATATCTGAATTGGTCTTTTTAAGATTCCAGTTTTCAGTGTTGAAGTTAAAACGAAACTCCTGATATTTCTTTTCGGGCGGACCGATCCAGTTTCCGGAAGGGTCAAAGTTGTCTTCTTCTTTTGCCCAGTGGGATTCCCAGGCGAGATCATACCTGATTAAGATACATTTTGAAGGAAGGTGGGAGCGGAGGTTTTCCGATAACTCTTCCAGGAACTTTCCCTGATATTCTTCGTTGGGTTCAATTTCCGGCCCATAAGGGACATAGGCGATGCTATATTCACTGTCCAGGGGCTGGAGTAATACCAGGAAATCGGCCTGGGTAAACTTGTTTGTTAAAGCATCATGGTAGATGTCTTCGTTTTTAACTTTGAAGTCAAATGCTTTAGATTGGAGACCTTGTTGGGTTTTTACTTCCGACCAGAATGCCGTCTGCTGAATAATCGAAGTCTCATAAACTTCTTTAATGTCTTTTTTATCAATAGCTATATTCATTATATTCCTTTCCGGCGCAAAGGTCGGGAATTATATTTGAGAAGCCAATTTAAGGCTGGATAGATCATCTGTTGACTTTTTTATGATCTTATTGTTGGCTTAGAAGTAGCAAAATTGCTACCTTTTCCAATGAAGTTTAAGGAAATGCTTAAACTGCTAAAAGACGATGGTTGTGAGGAGAAATCCTAAAAAGGTAACCATCTGCAGTTGATGCATCCTTCGAAGCCTGGTAAAGTTACCATACCTGTGTACGGGGGGGATATACCGAGAGGTACCCTTAATTCAATTTTAAAACAGGCCGGGCTTAAATAGCCCACCGTTAATACTTTCTCTTAATAAAATTAAAATGAATAGGCTAAAATTAGATTTAATCATAGAGCGTGGTGAACATGATTTGGCAGGTAGAATAACCTACAACGATTCTTTAATTGTGGATGAGGCAGATAACGTACATGATCTTGAAGAAAAGCTAAAGCTACTCTTGTTTGAATTTGAAAATGTTGAACCTGAAACCGTAGTTTTTGAATATTTCTATGATGTTTATGCCTTGTTTCAGGAGTTTGATTTTCTGAATATTGGAAAAATTGCCCAAAGAGCAGGAATCAATGCTGGTTTAATGCGCCAATATGCCAGTCAGGTTAAATACCCCTCTGCAACACAGGCACGGAAGATTGAGGATACCATTCATAAGCTGGCAGAAGATATGAGCAAAGCCCTAATTTATGCTTAATCTGATCATGAAGCACCTTTAAAATCAGCTGTACGGTTTTATCATACAGCTGATTTTTATAATCCGTCACTATTGTCCTGAATAGTCAATCACAATTTTGACACCGGATTAAATTATTTGCTATTTCTGGTTCATTAAGATAAACAAAAGGCCTTCCGGAATGGAACCGTCAATTGATTTTATCTTTCCATTTTCTGAAGCAAAAACACTATTGTAATATTCTATTTTCTGATGACTGTTTAGAGATTGGGCCTTAGTCGATAAGAAACAGCCTGCAAGTAGCATTACCATAATGCCTCTTGCATAAGGCATCAGAAAATGCCTTTCTTTTAATTGTAAGGTTTTCATTTGTATGTGTTTGTGTGTAATCAATATTAGATATTATTATTATTGAAAATAATTAAGTCAGCACATTACAGGAATGGGGAGGATGGGTTATGGGCGGAAATCTGGTCGCACAACAGAAATAATAAAGAGCATGAGGATGCCCGCGTTAAATGATGCTCCATCCCAATGCGTCCGGGATTTGAAAAGCAGATTTGGTAATGTCCAAAAATAGATCGAAATTACTTGAAAGGTTGTGTGTAAAGAGACATTTAACCGACGTTAAATATGATGAACAGCTTTTTCTTCCATTTTTTAATCGTAAAACACATTTAGATATGAAAAAAGTAACAGGCCTTGGAGGCGTATTTTTTAAATGCGACAATCCGAAAGGCATGAACGAATGGTATGCTAAAAACCTGGGATTGGCAACCAGTGATTGGGGAACAACGTTTGATTGGCGGCAGGCCGATGACCCTACGAAAACAGGATCCACAGCATGGTGCACCTTTCCTAAGGATACCAAATATTTTAACCCCTCGGATAAGCCATTTATGATCAATTACCGCGTAGATAATATCGTTGCGTTGGTAGAAGAGCTAAAAAAGGACAACGTGACCATTATTGATGAGATCGTGGACTCTGAATTTGGAAAATTCGTTCATATCCTGGATCCGGAAGGAAATGCTATTGAGCTTTGGGAACCTAAAGACGAAGAAGAAGGTAAGGAATAGTTCATATTTTGAATATAGCGGTGCATTTTAAAACCATCGCTGTATTTAAGTTCATCTCTTTTCCCGGCTGTATTTATAACTGATCTGGAATATTAATCCCGGGCATGGAAACAAGGTCTGCACCTTGGTTCATAACTGTCCTTCTCTCCTAAAAGGATCTTTGACTCATTTGCCACCGTCCTGTAAGAATAAACAGCCGGGCTTCCGCATCGCACACATACCGCATTTACTTTAGTTACCAATTCTGCTATTGCCATCAATGCAGGCATTGGACCAAAAGGCTTACCACTAAAGTCCATATCTAAGCCAGCAACAATTACGCGAATTCCTTTTTGTGCCAGCATATTGCAAACATCAGGAAGGTTCTCATCGAAAAACTGTGCTTCGTCAATTCCAACAACCTGTACATTCGTATCCAGTAATAAGATAGCGGAAGAATTTTCGACAGGAGTAGACTGGATGGAATTTCTGTCATGAGATACAATTGCGGTCTGATCATATCTGGTATCCGTTGCAGGTTTGAAGATCTCTACATTCAGTTTAGCGATTTGGGCACGCTTTAACCTCCGTAACAATTCTTCTGTTTTACCTGAAAACATAGAGCCGCAAATTACCTCTATACTACCGCAAAACTCTCCTCTTCTGTAATTTTGTTCGCTGAATAACATCTATGGTTTGATCTTTATAGCCGACTAATATCGAAATTTTGTAGTATTTTTGAGTACCAAGTTACCAACATAAAACATTCATTCTGTCGTTATTAAATTATGATGAACCAAGAAGATATTTTTAAAAAGATAGGCCTGATCTTAGATGAACTTCAGGATCAGTACGAGTATTTGGCGCAAAACCCAAAGCAACTCAATGAGTTAGAACTCGAACTCTTTATGGCGAATGCCAACTTTTTATCAGATCATGTTCAGATTGTAAGAAAATTAAACAGTGCCAGGGTGGTTAAGGAAATCCCGGAGCATACCTCATCAGCTCCTGAGCCTGTGGAAGAAAAGGTAACAGAATTATCGGTTCAGCCCCAGGAATGGTCACATCAGGCTGAAGAGATTAAGGAAGAAATTGCAGAAGAATTGCAGCGCAACGAAATTGTTGCTGAGGAAACCGAACCTGTTGCCGTTGTCGAAGAAACAGCACAACACCAGGTTAAAGAAGCGTTTGTAGAACCACAGAGAGAACGGGAGCCGATAGAACGGGATTTGTTTAAACTTGATAAGGAACCCTCTACATTTGAATTTATATTGAAAGATATCGGCGCTACCGATCAGTTCGAGTTTGAGGAGAAATCTGTAGGTGAAATCTTTGACCGCCCTTTGAGTAAAGAAGAAGAGGAAGTCATCGCACAGAAGCAAAGAATCCGGGAACAGGAAGCCCAGGTAAAGATAGAAACGGAAACTGATGATGAGCTTGGACCAGAGCCTTTCCTTGTCGCAAAAGAAGAAGACATCGTTCCTGCGGCCAGCACTCAATTGGTTTTGGATGATTTTGAAAGAAAAGAAGTTCATGCCTTTAAGGAAGAACCGGTTGTTGAGGAAACTCCTGTTATTGCTGATCAGTCAGAAGTACGAAATACGGAAGCACCAAAAGCAGAAGTTCCCGTTGCAGAAGCACCTAAAGCAGATACGCCTAAAACTGAACTTCCTAAAGTAGAAACTCCTAAAGCAGAAGAGACTACCAGACCCACTTTAAACGAGCTCCTTGCCCGCCAGAACGGAAATAGCAACGTCAACAGCGAGAGCAGCAGAAACAGCATCACAGACCTGAAACAAGGGATCAACCTGAATGATAAGATGCTGTATATAAAAGACCTGTTTAACGGTTACAACCTGGCTTATGCCGAAGTCATCGACCTCTTAAACAAGATGCCTGATTTTAAAACCGCAGATTCTTTTTTGCAGAACAATTACGCCATAAAGAACAACTGGGCATCCAGACAGGGAACTGTTGATAAATTCTATGAATTGTTAAACCAGCGTTTTCCGGCAAATAATTAAACAGGTTTAGATCTTTAATCTGCTTAGATAAAGCCCATTCTGTTCGAATCCAGTTTCAGGAAGATAAACAGCAATACCGTAAAACTCCAGAGCGAAGATCCACCATAGCTGATGAAAGGCAAAGGAATCCCGATAACCGGGATAATGCCTATCGTCATGCCTATGTTGATGAACACGTGGAAGAAGATAATACTGGCCACACAATACCCATAAACCCTGGAGAAGGTAGATCGCTGCCGTTCCGCAAGGTTGATCACCCTGAGCAGCATAAAAATATATAAAGCGATGACGGTGAAGCAACCTGCAAATCCCCATTCCTCTCCGATGGTGGAGAAGATAAAGTCGGTACTTTGCTCCGGCACGTAGCCATATTTTGTTTGTGTGCCCTCTAAAAATCCACGTCCGGTTAACTGACCCGAACCAATGGCAATTTTCGACTGTATCACGTTATATCCCGCACCTTTAGGATCTGTCTTGAGACCTAACATGATTTCAATCCTTGTCTTCTGATGTGGTTCTAAAAGCTTCTCATAAGCCAGCTTTACGGTAAACAGGTAAAGTACTGCCACTACCGTCACAATGATACTTGAGAACATGATCTTCTGCTTTCGCCTGTTCTGGTAGATAAACAAACCTCCTATCGCCAGGACTATCGGCAACAAGATTTCTATGGGCACGAGGAAATCGGCAATGAAGAGTACAATCATTCCCAGGAAAATCAACAGGAAATACCCTGATAAACCTTCTCTGTACAAAGGGAACATGAAAGATAAAAAGACCAGCCCCGAACCCATATCCGGTTGCAGCATGATCAGAAACAATGGAATGATAATAATTACAGCCGCAAAAAATATAGACTTTACATCTCTTAACTTAGGACTGAAGGTACCGATATAACGGGCGAGCAGCAGTGCGGTACCAAATTTTGCCAATTCAGAGGGCTGCAACCTAAAGCTTCCCAGAGGAATCCAGGCCTGGTTTCCGCCTACTTTTCTTCCCACAACGAGTACGAGGACCAGCAGCAACATCGTTATCCCATAGACAATGGGAGAGAAGATGCTGAAGAACTTTGCGTCCAGTAAGAGAATCGAGAAGCCAAGAATCAGTCCTGTAATCACATAGATCAGTTGTTTGCCGTAGCTGGTAGAAAAATTGAATTCACTGGCAGTTGATCCGTTATAGATCGAAGCATAGATATTGACCACACCAATCGTACATAAAGCAACGTACAGCAGGATTGTGATCCAGTCTACATTAAAGAAAAACCGATTTCCCTGTTGATTACTCATTTTGTCGTTTGAATTGGTTTAGCGATTTGAACCGGTTTAACAGTTTGAATTGGTTTAGCAGGAACAGTAGGCGTACCTAATGTTTTAGGCTTCTGTGTGCTTTTTAGTATTGAATCCTTTTTAGCAGAATCTGTCAGCAGCGGTTTCAGCTTTACCTTAGGTTTTGGAGGCACCGGCAAAATCACCTGTTTTTTCATCCATTCCACACTTGCTCTTTTGTTGACGGCAATGCTGTCTTTCAAATATTTTTCCGTGATGTAACTCGCAATTGGTGCGGCATAGGAACTACCATAACCTGCATTCTCTACCACCACCGCAATGGCGATTTTAGGATTGTCTCTCGGTGCAAAACCGATAAATACAGAGTGGTTCTTTCCACGTGGATTTTGTACCGTACCCGTCTTACCGCACATCACGATGTTATCGATCATGGATTGTCTGGCGGTACCCCATGGTGCACTTACCGCATCCTGCATTCCGTCGATTACCGGCTCAAAATGTCTGGCATCTACATCTACATAGTTTTTACGGGCATATTCTTTTTTGATCACCTTGTTCTCTCCAATGGCTTTGATCAGGTGGGGTTTGACATAGTATCCGCGATTCGCGATGATGGCCATAATGTTGGCCATTTGTAACGGGGTAGCATCCATCTCCCCTTGTCCGATTCCCAAAGAGATCACCGTAGTATAGCGCCAGGATTTTCCGTATTTTTTATTGTAATAATCTGAACCGTATAATCTGCCGGTCCGTTCCGCAGGCAGGTCGACACCCAGCTTATCTCCAAGACCAAATTTCTTTACCTTTTGCTGCCATGCATCATAAGCGATTCTCTGATTGGCAAATTTTCTTTGGGTCATCAGCTTTTGAAACACATAGAGGGCATAAGTGTTGCAGGATCTGGCCAGACCTTTACGCAAGGCAATATTTCCATCCACATGCTCACATCTCACCTTATGATTTCCGGCCATATAATATCCGGGACAGTTGAAGGTGGTATTCGGGTCGATCACTCCTTCCTGTAAACCTAATAAGGCGTCTAGAGGTTTAAATGAAGAACCTGGTGAATAATAACCTTGTATTGGTCGTACCGTAAACACCCTGTTCGGATTTTTCTCCTGGTTGATCAGATCCATGTAATTGTTTCCCTGCTGCCGTCCCACCATTAGGTTTGGATCGTAACCCGGACTACTCACAAAGGCCAGGATCTCGCCTGTAGCGGGCTCAATTGCCACGATACTGCCAACCTTATTTTTCATGAGCTCTTCGCCCAGTTTCTGAATCCGGAAATCCAGAGAAGAAACGACTTTCTCCCCCGATTTGGCAAGGGTATCAAATTTACCTTCCGCATAACTTCCTTTCGGTACGTTGTGCACATCATACAACATGTTGATGATGCCTTTTTCTCCTCTGAGGACATCATTATATTGTTTTTCCACGCCGGCTTTACCGATATAATCTCCGGGACGGTAATAACCATCGCTTTCTTCAATATCTTTCGGGGAAACTTCTTTTACATAGCCAAAGAAATGGCCTGCTGCACTGTCAGGATAATACCTTACCGTTCTGCTTTGTACAAAGAAACCCGGGAAACGGGAGAGTTGTTCGGAGAGGGCCGCATAGACCTGGATCGAAAGCTGTTTCTCAAAGATATTGGGCTGATACCTGGATTGAACCGTGGCTTTATTCAGACTTTTCTTGAAGCGTTTCATGTCGATACCAACGATGTGGCAAAGGGCAAGGGTATCAAATTCTTTGACCTGGTTTGGAATGACCATTAAGTCATATACCGGTTCATTCTGAACGAGGACTTTTTCATTCCTGTCCAGGATCACTCCCCTGGCCGGGAAGGTATAAAGTTTCCGCAGCACATTACTCTCTGCGGAGAGGAAGTATTTATCGCTCGCTACCTGAATATAAAACAGGGTGCCCAACAGAATTAAGGCAATCACGATAAATAAACCCTGTATGATATATTTTCGGTTAAACAGATTGTCCATTAGCGTGCCTTTCTGTTATAGAATACAAATTCTATTAAGATGATTAAAAACAAAGTAAATAAAGTGCTGAAAAGGCACCTCACTAGAGTATAGGAGAACTCCGTTAAGCGGAATGTCTCCAGAAAGAAAAGGACAAGATGATGCGCAGAAATACAAAGTGCAGCATAAATGCTAAACCATTTGAAACCCATGTTCCCCAACGTAGGTTCCGGTTCATCAAAATTATCTTTGTTTACCGTTACGGCAATAAATGAAATCCTGACGAAGGTCAGGGTCACGCAGGCGGCAGTATGCACACCCATCGTATCATAGAAAGCATCCAGTGTTAATCCCGTTACAAATGCAATCAGGTACAACAGGAGGTTCGGGATTTTAAAAGGAAGTAAGAGTAGGAAAAGAACATACACAAAAGGAGTGGCCAGGCTGTAAAAGCTCAGGTTTCTAAGGAGTATGATCTGAATAAAAAGTAGTAAGAACCATCTGAAGATGTTTACCAATATTATTTTACTGTTCATTTGGCAATTTTGATTCTAAGCTTTTTTGTTCCTCTGCTAATTTGTCTTTAATGACATACACGTACTGTAAGGTACTAAAATCATTGAAAAGTTCGATTTCTATCGTCAGGAAATTATCTCCTGTGGCGATGCCGGTATTGCTCACCCGTCCTACCGGAATGCCCGGAGGGAAAGAGGAGAACCCTGAAGTAACGACGGTATCTTTTAAAGCGATCTTAAAATGGTTGGGCACATCTTTGATGTAAGCCTTTCTGAAATCAGAATTTTTTGTTCCCCATACCAAAGTACCAAGGGCATTGTTTTTCTTTAAGGTCACACTCACCTTGGTATCCTTATGTAGTAAGGAAGAGATGGTGGCCAGGTGGTCTGAAACATCCCGGATATAACCCACAACGCCCTTTCCCGGAGAGATCACAGCCATTCCACTGGCAAGGCCATCGGCCTTTCCCCTGTTGATGGTGATGATGTTGTTCCTTAAGGTAATGGAATTTTTGATTACCCTGGCGGCAAGATAAGTGTATTGTGAATGGCTGAGGCTGTCTTTGACCACCACATTTTTAGCGCTGTCGATCTTTTTAAGGGCGAGCACTTCTGTCTTTAGCTTTGCATTTTCTGAGGCAAGACTATCATTTACATCACCCAGGTTCAGGTACTTCTTCAGTACATTCAGATTGGTATAAGCCTTTCCAACTACCTCATTGGTAGAATTTACGGCTACACTGCGCTGGTAGGAGTTGTTACTTACCGTGAGATAAAGCCCGATAGTAAAGAAAATGATAAAAAAGAAAAATGCGTTATATCTGTTTATGAAAATCCAAAGGTTACGCATACTTTTCGATTTGTTTTCTGATTTAGGTTTTAAATGTTATTTTAAGTATTACTTAAAGCCGAAGGTCGGAACTTAACATTTAAAACCCAAACTCAGGACGCTTATTGCATTAAGAATTTATAACCGCCAATGTTCTTTAAAGCGATTCCCGTTCCACGTACTACTGCACGAAGCGGATCTTCGGCAACATGTACAGGAAGTTTTGTTTTTGCAGCTACACGTTTATCCAAACCGCGAAGTAATGCACCACCACCTGTTAAATAGATACCAGTCTGGTAAATATCCGCAGAAAGTTCCGGTGGCGTAATCTCTAACGCTTTCAGGATGGCTTCTTCGATTTTTGAAATGGATTTATCTAAGCAGTGTGCAATTTCAGTATAGGAAACGGTGATTTGTTTTGGAACACCGGTCATCAGATCTCTTCCCTGAACTGCAAAGTCTGCAGGTGGATCCGTTAACTCAGGTAATGCTGCCCCAACTTCGATCTTGATTTTCTCCGCAGTACGGTCACCGATCATGATGTTGTGCTGACGACGGATGTAATTTACGATGTCCGAGTCGAAGTTATCTCCCGCAACGCGGATAGACTGGTCACATACGATCCCTGACAAAGCGATTACAGCGATCTCAGTAGTACCACCACCTATATCGATGATCATGTTACCCATTGGTTCTTCTACGTCGATTCCGATCCCTACAGCAGCTGCCATTGGCTCATGAATCAGGTAAACTTCTTTAGCTCCCGCGATTTCCGCTGAATCCCTTACCGCACGTTTCTCTACCTCAGTAATTCCGGAAGGAATACAAATGACCATTCTCAAAGAAGGGAACATCCATCCTTTACCACCGTTCAGCATGCGGATCATACCTTTGATCATCGCTTCTGCGGCGTTGAAATCAGCAATTACACCATCTTTCAATGGCCTTACTGTCCGGATGTTGTCGTGCGTCTTACCTTCCATTTGCATGGCTTGTCGGCCAATAGCGATAATTTTGTTTGTTTGTCTGTCAAAAGCAACGATGGAAGGTTCATCTACCACTACTTTGTCATTATGTATAATCAGAGTGTTAGCCGTACCTAAGTCGATAGCTACCTCTTGTGTAAACCAATTAAATAAACCCATTTATAGGTGATAATTTAAGTATTAAAAATTCTGTATACTATAGTAATGTAAAACTACGTCTTTTTATTGTATTCGCAGTTAAATAAATTAGTGCTTAAAATGTCTAATACCCGTGGTAACCATGGCGATGCCTTTCTCATTTGCCATATTGATGGAGTCTGCATCTTTAATGGAACCACCTGGTTGTAAAACGGCAGTGATACCTGCTTCAGCAGCAATTTCTACACAGTCAGGGAATGGGAAGAAAGCATCAGATGCCATTACTGAACCTTCCAGTGCAAAGTTGAACGCGTTTGCTTTAACGATGGCTTGTTTCAAAGCGTCTACTCTTGACGTCTGACCCACACCGCTTGATAGCAACTGGTTGTTCTTCACAAATACAATGGTATTAGATTTAGTATGCTTAACGATCTTATTGGCAAAGAAAAGATCTTTCAGTTCTTCTGCTGTAGGTGCTTTCTCCGTAACGGCCACCATCTGGTCAGTGTTTTCAATGATCAGGTCTTTATCTTGTTCGATAACACCATTTAATAAGGTCTTGAATTGTTTTTTGCTCAGTTCTACGTCGTTTCTCTGCAAGATGACCCTGTTCTTTTTAGCGCGGAACAATTCAACAGCTTCCGGCTGATAAGAAGGAGCGATCAATACCTCGAAAAAGAGTTTGTTGATTTCTGTAGCCGTAGCCAGGTCAATCTCGCGGTTAGCGATCAGGACACCACCGAATGCAGAAACAGGATCACAGGCCAGGGCGATATCCCATGCTTCTTTGATCGTTGTTCTGGAAGCAACACCACAGGCATTGGTATGTTTTAAGATGGCAAAAGTAGGCTCTTCGAATTCATCGATTAAAGCTACAGCAGCATCTACATCAACCAGGTTGTTATAAGAAAGCTCTTTACCGTTCAATTTCGTGAACATGGCATTTAAATCGCCATAAAATACACCCTGCTGGTGTGGGTTTTCGCCATATCTTAATGTTTGTGCAGTGTTTAAGCTCTGTTTGAATACATTAAGCGGTTCTTCCGTATTGAAATAGTTGAAGATGGCCGTATCGTAGTGTGAAGAAGTATGGAATGCTTTTTTAGCATACGCTTTACGTTGTGCTAAAGTCGTTTCTCCGTTTTGTTCTTCTAATTGTTGTTGTAAGTTGCTGTAGTCGTCTTTTGAAGCAAGGATAACTACGTCGTTGAAGTTCTTTGCAGCTGCTCTGATCAGGGAGATTCCACCGATGTCAATCTTTTCGATGATTTCTTCTTCAGTGCCACCTGCTTTCAGGGTTTCTTCAAACGGATACAGGTCGACAATAACCAGGTCGATTTCAGGGATCTCATATTCATTGATCTGTTGCTGATCTGAATCCAGTCCTCTTCTGTTTAAAATACCACCAAAAACTTTAGGGTGTAATGTTTTTACCCTTCCACCTAAAATTGAAGGATAACCTGTAAGGTCTTCGACCGCTGTAACCGGGAGGTTTAGGTCTTTTATAAATTGTTCGGTACCACCAGTAGAAAATAACTGGACACCCTGTTTAGCTAACAGGCGAACTAAAGGTTCTAAACCATCCTTGTAATAAACTGAAATTAAAGCGTTTTTGATCTTTATCGATTGACTCATTAGAGAAAAATTTTGAGCCGCAAAAGTACCCATTTTTCTTTTAATGTCAAATGCTTATTTACGGTGTTTTTAACTGAAATACATCTTTGTGTTAATTGTAGAATATTTTTCCTGAAAATCTGCTGAAACCTGTCGTGGAATAGTACGCCTTGTGTTACATTTGCTGCTGTCTCAGAGGTGTTTAATTTAAAATTATATGTATCGTTCAAAAGTTGTATTTACATTTATTATTGCGGTTATGCTCTCTAATGCTTTGTTTGCGCAGACAGCCGAAAAGGAGAAGAGGTTTGACCAGATTCAGTCCCGGACACTAAAGCATCCCCAGATGGAAGGGGTACTCAGGGCTGCCCTGGTGAATTTTTCAGATCAGAAATATCGACAGTTGAAGCCGTTTATTTTTGACAGAAGCATACCTGAAATACAGAAAGCTGTTCAGGAAGGTAAACTTTCTTACGAAGAATTGACTTTGTTTTATCTTTATCGCATCTCAAAATACGAAACATCTGCAGGTAGCTCTTTACATGCGGTAATTGATCTGAATCCTAATGTGCTGAAAGAGGCGAGAGCGCGGGATTTGCAATCGAAAGGGAATAAACATATTCATGGAATTTTCGGTATGCCGGTCTTATTAAAAGATAATATCGGTGCGGAAAACATGAACACAACTGCAGGTGCACTGGCTCTTGCGGAAAACCAGACTACCGATGCTTTTATTGTAAAACAACTGAAAGCGCATGGGGCATTAATATTAGGGAAAGTCAACCTGAGCGAATGGGCTTACTTTTTTTGTCTGGATTGTCCTTCCGGATATTCAGGTGTCGGAGGGCATACCCTGAATCCCTATGGTCCGGGAACATTTGATACGGGAGGTTCGAGTTCAGGGAGTGCTGTCGCGGTTGCGGCCAATTATGCAGTGGCAGCTATCGGAACGGAAACAGCGGGATCAATTCTTTCTCCTTCAAGTCAGAATTCAGTTGTTGGGTTAAAACCAACCTTGGGTCTTTTAAGCAGAAGTGGCATTATTCCTTTGTCTTCTACATTTGATACTCCGGGGCCGATCACAAAATCTGTGATTGATAATGCAATTCTATTATCTGCCATGCTGGGGAAAGATAAAAATGATGCGGAGAGCGTTGGACTTAACGAAGTGGGTTCTTGCCCTGAAAATTTAAGTCCGGCAGTATTAACCAGCAAAAAAATTGGGGTAATAAAGGAATATTTAAACATTCCTTTGTATGCTCAGGCTGTAGCCAAACTGAAGGAGGCAGGAGCTACGATGCTGGAAATTGATTTGAAGCCCTCAGGGATATCCGGAAATGATTTCGGCCTGATTTTAAAAGATGATCTTAAACAGGATCTGATTAAATATTTCAAAGTATATGGTAAGAGAAATATAAAGATCAGATCTTTAGGAGATGTGCTTGCTTTCAATCAGCAGAACATGGCCCTGAATGCTCCTTATGGACAAGCGCAACTGGAACTAGCTTTGAAAGATACTACGTTATCGATCAAAGTAGAGGAAATCAGAAGGAGTATAATTGCAAAAAGCAGAGGTTTCTTAGATCGCGTTTTCAGCAAAGATCAACTGGATGTAATTTTATCTGTTAATAATTACAATGCATTTGAAGCCGCCGTAGCTAAATACCCTGCTATGTGTTTGCCAATGGGATATGACTCAGAAGGGCAGCCAATGGCTTTAACTTTTATAGCCAGGCCATTCGAAGAGTGTAAATTACTTGAGCTTGGCGCTGCCTGGGAAAAGATACAACCAATCAGGAAAGGACCTCAGCGTTATAACGACTGATCATTGGGATTATCCTGATATACCTAAAGGAAGCCTTTGATTTAAAACTTCCTTTAGGTACAAATCACATTATTTAGCAGGTATTACTGCAGTTGTGTTGCCGGATACCCATCAGGAAAGCCTTCATATCCTTTTTCAGGAAACAATCCCTCAATCACGCTAAGTTGTGCACTTTTAGGTAATGGGAACGCAACCTGACGCCTTGCTTTCATCCATTTGCCTAAAGCCGGATTGTAAATGCCGCCGAGCTTAATGAAATAACCTGCATCTCCGGGAGGGTAGATTAAAGCCCTTTTATTGTCGCCGCTCAGGAAGTAAGGGGTAGGCGTCAATGGTGTATTGTCGGATAAAAGGTCCACTTTGTCGTAGAAATCTGTATTGGCAATTTTATAACCAACAGGTGCCGCTGCAATACCGTTATAAATGCTGCCGCCGTCATCCACAAATATCACATCAACAGGCACTGTATTTACATCTACGGTTGTCCCCTTAAATACAGCAAAGCCAGAGGAATTACCGCTATTGGCCAATAAATTGGTTGTACTGCGGCCAAAACCATCTCCTTTGATCTTCGAATAGTCAAAGAAGCGGATCCATTTGGAGCTTGAAATGTCTGTAGAGTTAATGCCGCTTATTTTTCTACCGGCACCACCCACATAAAAGAACTCTCCTTTACTTACTTTGCCTGTGGTCAGGTTGAATTTAAAAGTTCTTGAACTTCCAGATGTTGCCAGGGTTCCGGTTGCCCAGCCCTGTGTAGGAAATCCTGTAGGGTTTGTTGCCCCTGCATTATTGGTGGTCACTACAGAGAAAGGGCTTACTGAAAAGTCAATATCCCTGGTTGCCATAAACTGCATATACTCGTGATCTGTATCCGGGTTTTCTATAGGGTCCGGATAAAAGCCGGTGATAATAATGTCTGCTATTTCAGGGACCGAGCTGAGTACTTTAACATCATTGATGGTACGTATGCGGTGTTGTGGCACAAGTTTACCCTCAATTTCTTTATTGAAAGGAATTCCGTAATAAACCGCATTGAAAGAAAGTCCGCTTGTGCCGGCAAATGTGGCCCCGGTTTCTGTATGTAACGTCATTGCGCCGAACCCGTCATTAATGATTTTATCGCCGGAGTAAACATCCGTTGGCAATACAGAGGGCACAAAGCCTGCTTTTACAACTGCAACCAGTGTGCTTTCATAGTCGTCCGGGTTTGCAATGATGTCGCTGCTGGCGACCCTGTTCTTAGGCACTTTTACATTTGAAGCGATTTTAGTAATTGCCGTTACCGGAATACCGGTGATCTGAAGAATTCCGTCTACCCGCTTTAAGACTGCTCCTTCTACGTCAATATGAAGTGAATCGCCGGGCATATAAGCGACGGCGGCGGCGCCAATAGGTATGGAAATCCCTCTGATGAGACCAATGCGCCTGTTGGATTCGATCACCAGGAGGCCTGCTGGTAAATTTTTCCCTGAGTGATCAGATATGACCGTACCTTCTATTTTGGTCGAACCAAGCATATTTTGTTTGTTCAGGGTAAGATCGGTGCCTTTATAAACACCTCTCAGATCCAGTAGTGGGAAAAAAGCATACACTTCTCCTCCCGGGTAGTTTAAATCCTGTTTACATCCAGACCAGGTCAGCACTGCGGAAAGTAGAATGAGACTGTTATATAATATCTGTTTCATGTCCATATTTTTTTAATTGGTGTAGCCGGTTACATTAGCGTTTCTGCCACCAGACTTTAGTATTTATTTCATCGCCACCCTGATTGGCAACTGCCAGGTTATAATTGCCTGGATTGGCCGATTGCACGTAAACCGGATAGGCCATTCTTGCCGGCATTTCGCGGTTATTTTTTAGCCCTGGGCCTAAGGGAAGGATGGGGTGACTGGTACGGCGATATTCAAACCACTGCTGCATATCGACCATGAACAATGCGTAATATTTCTGGAGATGGATCTGTTCCATTTTATCCTCCATTGATCCTCCCGCATTCCATTCCAGTTCGGCATTGGTAACGTAGGCTTTAAATACAGCGTTATTAGGGTCAGCAGGGAATTTAGGCGACCAGTAATTGATAGAATTTGCCATACCTTTATAGTAATAACCCTCTGCCGCTCCGCTGATCCATCCTTTCGCCGCTGCTTCTGCCAGGATAAACTGGAGTTCCGCATAATTCATGAGAATCCCTGTCAGGGGCGATTGCTGCATTGACCTCGATCCTGCCACTACATTTGAAATCAACTGCTCATAAGAATAGAAATAAGAGAGCCTGGTTATATTTTCTCCTACATTATAGCCACTTGGCACCCCTGAGAAACCGGAGCTGCCAGGGTTGATGCCAATTGAGGAAACACCGCCATTGGCATAGGTAGTCAGGTTGATGCGTGGATCCTGCCAGTCCCTCAGGTTGTCCATGAAAAACTTACACATAGATGCTGCACGGAAATCCTGGGCCCTTACGCCATTGTAATATGGGTTAACATACGGACCAACTCCAGGTTCTCCCGACCATTTAATGGTAGCAGATTCCGCATTATTACTGATGGTAGGATAGGAAGCGCTGTTTGTTTCCGCTATTTCTTTGATTTTGGCAATGCAGGAGGACGAAACATCTGATTTTTCGGAAATGCGAAGTAAAAGCCTTAAATACAGGGAGTTTCCGAATTTGCGCCATTTGGCCACATCGCCATTGTATACCGGATCACTTTCTTTAGTGATGGCAGTACCTGCTGTCAGCAAAGTATTCGCTTCTTCAAGTTTCTTAAACAAGTCCAGGTAGATGTCTTTCTGGGCATCAAATTTAGGTTGAAGCTGTCCGCTTTTCCCCTGACCTGCCTCTGAATAAGGGACATCGCCATAAGTGTCGGTCAGCAAACTGAATACCCAGGCCTGGGAAATCAGGGAAATTCCCTGGTAAGATTTATTTAACTTTTCCGGCTCCCCGGCAAGCTTATAAATGTCCTTTAAATTGTTGACCTGTACAAACCAGGCGTTCCATAGATAATCGGAAAAGGTACGTCGGTATTCGTAGCGGAATACCGTAGCGTCTCCGTCACTGATACTTACCGTAACCTGCATCAGTTCATTGTTAAAATTCCGGTTACGCATCATGTTTGCAGATAAGATATTTACCAGCGCGGGCGCAAGTAACTTATCCGGAGTGGTTTCCAGTATATTGATCGGATCTGTGTTAATCTCTTCAAATCCCTTGTCGCAGGAAGGCAGAATAGTGGCAAACACCAGCAAAGCGCCAAGGACTTTATATGTAATATTTTTCATCTTTATAAAATTAAATCCCTATAACTAAATTAAAACCGATAGTTCTTGTAGATGGGAATTGTCCGACTTCGAAACCACGTACGATATCAGACCCGCTTAATGTTCCAAACTCGGGGTCGAACATTGGCCATGGCGACCAGATAAACAGGTTACGTCCATATAGGCCTACGGTTAGTGAAGACAAGCCCAGATTCTGAATCCGTTTAGGATTAAACTTATAATTTAAACTGGCTTCTCTAAACTTAATAAAGTCGGTACTAAAGGTGCTTCCTTCTGCATTTTCTGAACCCATATGGGAACGGTAATATTCATCTATATCGTAAGCTACCACATCGTTTTTACGATAGCTGCCATCTGCATTCTTAACCACCCCATTACCAATAATACCGGCATATCTGCCTGGAAGTGTACTGGTCAGTTTACCCTGTTCAACCATTTTATAATTCAGTAAAGAATGACCAATGGCGCCAAACTGGGCATCAAATAGTACATTTAAACTGAATTGTTTATAGCTGAAGTTATTTCCTATACTCAGTTTGTATTTAGGGATGGTATTTCCAATATACACCACATCGGAAGTGATCTTTGCGAGGCCGGTAACCGCATCATAAATAACTTGTCCATCCGGTGAGCGCTGGTATCCTCTTCCATACATGTCGCCCATGCTGCCACCAACCTTAGCCACAATCTGTCCGCCGGCAATAGGCCCCGTTCCAATAATGATGGAGCTGTCCGGTAAGGAAACAATCTTGTTTTTATTGGTGGCGAAGGTGAAAGTCGCCCCCCAGTTAAACCCTTTTTTATGCTCCAGGATTTTACCGTTGATGGCTACTTCAAGTCCTGAGTTATTGACCTGTCCGGCATTGATTACTGCAGAATTATAACCTGTGGAGCGGTCAACAATCCTGGTCAGGATTTGATTTTTAGTATTCCCTACATAATAGGCCACATCGAAGCCTAAGCGGTTTTTGAAAAGCCTTACTTCTGTTCCGAATTCGTAGGTGTTCGTTTTAAGTGGTTTTAAATTTGGATTGGGAAGTAATCCCGGATTTGTTAATGCGCTGTCGGGATAAGTCCCGTTGGCCGCAAGACTGTAAGTATACGAGGTTCTGTAAGGAATATTTGATCCGCTGCCGACCTGCGAAACTGATGCCCTTAACTTCGCAAAGCTAAATGCTGCAGGGAGTTTAAAAAAGTCTGACAACACAAAACTCATGCTGGCAGAAGGATAGAAAAAGCCTACATTATCGGTACGTGTTGGCGTGGCAAGTACACTATTCCAGTCCTGACGGGCGGTGACGTCTAAGTACAGGTAGTTCTTATATCCTACAGACAGCAATCCAAAGAAGCTGTTGATCCTGTATCTGCTCGTATCCGGAACAGAGATGATTTTAAACTCATTGTTATCTAAGCGATAATCACCGGGTATTTTAAGTCCGTCAGCCCTAAGGTCTTTTTTATTGTATTTGTTTCTTATTTGGCTACCGCCCACAGTTGCCGTGATATTCAGGTCATTCTTTAGCTTCTTGTCATACCTGATTAAAAACTGATTGTTTGTTTCCTGAGAATAAATATCCTGGGTGCGGTACGAACCGTGGGGCATTTTTGTACCCGCATCCCATGGACGTTCCTGAGCCCGTTTTTCTGCCGCAAAATCAATGGAGCTCAATAACTGAAGGCTTAATTCTTTAGTGATCTGATAGTTTGCCTGAACATTTGCTGTTGCGCCATTACGGCCACTTCTGTTGATGAATTCATTTACAATGGCATATGGGTTTTCGGGAAATGTGCTGTATGGGTATTTGATAGCCCGGCCTTCTTGTCCGTTGACCCAGTAGTTCTTTAACCAGTTCATATCAGCATTTGGCTGCCAGAATATAAACCAGTACATTAAAGATTGGTTGCCATATCCATTTCCCGGAAGGTTGTCGCTAAACCTGTTCGTATAGTTTATTTTTCCTGATAAGGAAAGCTTTGAAGTTACTTTTGAATTCAGCGTCAGAGATAAAGAGGTGCGTTCCATACCTGTGTTTGGAACAATCCATGTATTGTTCTGATTGGTGATTGAAAAGCGTGCGGTAGTATTCTTATAACCCCCATCTAAAGTTAAGGAGTTTGTTAGATTCTGTCCGACCTCAAAGAAGTTTCTGATCTGGTTTTTATAAGGTACCCAGGGCGTGGCCACGGTTGACCTTGTCTGCGTAACCGGGTCATATTGAAAGAACAGCTGTCCGTTAAACTTTGGTCCATAAGCAGAACTTGTTCCATTGTTGGCTGAAGAGCCATATCCGTAATCTGCCTGCCCATCCAGGCCCATCCCGTATTCATACTGCATGTCTGGCCAGCGGTTTACAGATTCAAGGGAGCCATTTGAGGTAAATTTAATGTTCATTTTATGCTTCCTTGAATTTCCGGATTTGGTGGTGATAATGATGGCACCATTGGCACCCCGTTGTCCATATAGTGCTGCAGCTCCCGGGCCTTTCAGAACGGTTACACTTTCGATATCTTCGGGATTGATGTCGTTCACACTACTGCCGTAATCCGCAGGCATATTGTCGCTCCCTGTTCCATATACATTATCCGAGGCATTTGCAGTACGACGGCCACCGCTATTGTTAATGATCACCCCATCCAGTACAATCAAGGCCTCGTTGTCGCCTGTCAGGTTATTTTCCCCACGTAAAATGATTTTATTGGAAGCCGCGGGGCCACCATTAGACCGTACGAGGTTCAAGCCTGCAACCTTACCAGATAAAGCATCTGTCCAGTTGTTGGAAACAGCATCGGTTAACTGGTTACTATCGATCTTGGTCACCGAATAACCCAGGGCTTTTTCTTGTCTTTTGATACCTAAGGCGGTAACCACGACCTCATTCAGATCAGAACTGGAACTGTTCATATTGACCATCATGGTATTGGTTGCGACAGTAATCATGCGTCTGGCAGGTTCATACCCCACCATATTAAAAGAGATTTGGGTTCCCCTGATTACTTTTACTGTAAAGAAGCCATTTCCATCGGTCGTTCCTAAAACTTTCTTTTGATCATTTGAAATGGTAACGCCAGGTAAAGGTTGCCCGTCTCCTGCATCTTTAACCGTTCCTTTTATGGTGACAGTTTCCTGCAGGAATGGGGGGACTGCTTCTGCCGGAGTTGCGGCTGTAAGAATTTGTGGCAGTTGCGTTATGGCCAGCACCAATACGAAGGCAAGGTGTTTTAATGGCTTTTGAAACGGCACACGATGAGTAGAGTTTTTAGTCATAATGCGATTTGTTTTGGTCGTTTTTGTTTGTCGTAGTTTGGCTTGGCAATGCCGATAATTATTCTTTTCCCAATTGTTTTTCAGCGGCTTTCGCAGCGTTCAAACAACAGAGCATATTTTGTTCGTTTCGAATTTTCTGGATTTGTTGCAAAGATGAAGGCTACATCATTAAGCGGATGTTAAACATTGATTAAGTTAAACCATGGCTTTAAACTGATTTAGCAATATTCTGAAAGCCTCCGTTTGACTCCTTTCGGCTTATAAAAAAATAACATTAATTTTATATGGAATACATTGATCCGTCATTTCAGAGTGGGACATTAGGCGAATTATTAAAACCGGTCAGAGACCAATCACATCAGCATCATTCATGGAATCAAGAAGAGAATTTATTAGAAAATCCCTTTTATTATCCGGGGCAGCGGGACTGTCGGCAATGTTACCGGCCTCAATACAAAGGGCCCTGGCCATTGATCCAAAATTAGGAAGCAGCTTTCTTGATGCAGAGCATATTGTGATCCTGATGCAGGAAAACAGGTCTTTCGACCACTGTTTTGGTACCTTGCAGGGGGTGCGTGGATTCAATGATCCCCGTGCCATCAGGCTTCCTGACCAGAAGCCGGTATGGATGCAAACCAATGCAGCGGGCGAAACCTATGCGCCATTCCGTTTAAATATCAAAGATTCTAAAGTGACCTGGATGGGAGATCTGCCCCATTCAAGGGCAAGCCAAGTGGATGCTTATCATCAGGGAAAGTATGACAAATGGCTAACCGCGAAGAGATCCGGTAATAAAAAATATAGTGATATGCCATTAACGCTGGGACATTATACCAGGGAAGATCTGCCTTTCAATTATGCAATGGCTGATGCTTTTACGGTTTGTGATCAGAACTTCTGTTCGGCAATGACCAGTACAACCCCAAACAGGTCGTTTTTCTGGACAGGTAAAGTTTCTTATCAGCTGGATGGCCTGCAAAAAGTAAACATTAGAAATGACGATTTCAGTTATGGAAAACTTCCCTGGAAGGCCTTTCCTGAATTATTGGAAGAAAACGACATCAGCTGGAAATTTTATCAGAATGACCTGAGCTGTGGTGGTGGTTATAAAGGAGAGGAAAGGGCTTGGCTTGCTAATTTTGGTTGTAATTTATTGGAGTTTTTTGCCGCTTACAATGTTAAGTTTTCGTCCCGTTATGTGGCGAACCTGCAAAAATTGATGGAAACGCTTCCCGGTGAAATCAACAAACTGCAGGAGGAGAGCCCTTCCAGTGATGCGGCTGCAGAAAAAATCAAGAAAGACCTTACGAAAAAGTTGGCCGCTTTAGATAACGCCGCTTCTGAATTGAAAAAATGGAGCCAGGAAGCATATGATAAATTATCGGATCAGCAAAAACGTTTATTTAAAAATGCTTTTGTAACCAATACCGGCGATCCGGATTACCGTGATGTTACTACACTGAGTTATAGCGATGGAAGTACTAAAAGGGAATTGACTGTTCCAAAAGGGGATGTGTTGTATCAGTTCAGAACGGATGCAAATACCGGTAAATTGCCGGCAGTTTCCTGGCTGGCAGGGCCACAGAATTTTTCCGATCACCCAAGTGCACCCTGGTACGGGGCATGGTATGTTTCGGAGATTTTGGATATCCTGACCAAAAATCCGGAGGTATGGAAGAAGACCATCTTCATTACCACCTACGATGAAAATGACGGTTATTTTGACCATGTTCCTCCGTTCTCTATTCCCGATGCTAAAATTCCGGAAACAGGCCTGGTTTCAAAAGGTATTGATACCGAGATAGAATATGTCCGGCTGGCAAATGAATTGAAACAGGGCATTCCTGAAAAAGCTGCCCGTGAAGCACCAATAGGGCTTGGATTCAGGGTGCCGATGCTCATTGCGTCTCCATGGAGCAGGGGCGGAAGGGTTTGTTCTGAAGTTTTTGACCATACTTCTACCTTGCAGTTTCTGGAAACATTCTTCAATAAAAAACTCAACAAGAACCTCCATATCGAAAACATCAGCAAATGGAGAAGAGCGGTATGTGGAGATTTGACCTCCGTATTTGCACCTTATAACGGAACTAAAAAAGATCAGATTAATTTTCTGCAGCGAAATGATTTTGTGGAAGACATTTACAATGCAAAGTTTAAAGCAGAACCAAATGGTTTCAAAAAGCTGACGGAGGCCGATATTGCCGGGTTTATTCAGGACCCAATAAATCAGAACGTAGTGCCTCAGCAGGAAAAGGGAATCCGGCCCTCATGTGCACTGCCATATGAATTGCATGTCAATGGTCAGCTAAGTGCAGACCGGCAATCTTTTGAAATCAGGTTTGCGGCTGGCAATACGATCTTTGGCGCGAAGTCGGCAGGAGCACCGTTTACGGTTGTGGCACCGGGCAAGTTTCAGGATGCTTTATCCAGATCAGGAGCTGAGGTTTGCAGAAATTGGTCTTTTGGACTGATCGCGGGGGATGAGCTGACTTACAAATGGCCGGTCACAGCTTTTGAGGCTGCGAACTATCAGCTTCTGGTAAATGGCCCAAATGGTTTTTTCAGATCATATAAAGGTTCAGCTCAGGAGGCTTCAATAAGCATGCTGGTGGAATATGAAAAGCTGGGTGTAAAGCTGAGCGGAAATGTATTGCTGAAAATCAGAAATCAAGATCCATCTAAAGCCTATACCTTAATCATTAAGGACCATGGCTACGGTAATGGGGAAGTTAAAAAAAGTATTGAGCCGGGACAAGTTCTGTTGTGGGTTGTTGCTGCCGGTAAAAGTTATGGTTGGTATGATACCAGTGTAACCATTGAAGGGAATGCAGCATTTGAGCAGCGTTTTGCTGGCAGAGTAGAAACTGGCGCAGAAAGCTTTAGTGATCCTGTGATGGGCAGGAGTTCAAAATAGCAATGTAATGCAGACTTGAAGTCGTCTTTGTCGACTTCAAGTTCAGTTTATTTTTTTATCTTTTTGATAATGGTTTCTACAATACGAGGGTAGTGCTGGTGTTCCAGTTGCTGCCCTTTGAATTTAATCAACTCCAGGTTGTCCTCTTTATCGATGCGGTATTTTGCCTGATAAATATACTCTCCTTCGTCATAATTCTCGTTCACATAATGAATGGTGATACCGCCTTCAGTTTCTTTCGCTTCCATAACGGCTTTATGCACATGATCTCCATACATTCCTTTTCCTCCAAATTTGGGCAGGATCGCAGGATGGATATTGATGATGCGTCCAGGGTACTCGTGGATCAGTTTTTTAGGGATCAGCCATAAAAAGCCTGCAAGTACAATGAGGTCTACTTCCAGATTTTTGAGCAGGTCTAAGATGTGATCGGTATGATAAAATTCATTCCTGTCGAAAATATGAGAAGGAATTTCGAAGTTGTCTGCACGTTGCAAGACGTAGGCATCCGGATTGTTGGTGAGTACCAGTGCGATCTCTACTTCAGGACTACGTTTAAAATGTTCCATCAGTTTTTGGGCATTGGAGCCTGAACCTGAAGCAAATATGGCGATACGTTTTTTCATCTGTGCTGGTTGATTTATGAACTCAAGCTGGCTTCACCGGTGTTTATGGGCCGGTGATCTTTGTCAAAAGTAGCATTTTAAGCATTCATCTGAAGATTTTTATTGCTTTTTGTATCATTTAGTAAGGATATATGGGGTTTGAATTGTGCGGGATTGCATCAATACCGGAATTCCCGGTATTTTAAGAAATATAAAAAGGGAATGAGCTGATGTTAGTGTCTGTATTAAGCTTTGAATTGTGAGTATCTTGCTTAGACGTTTAGCTATGGCGACTAATAAAAACGGCCTTTTTGGTCATCCTAATGGAAAAATCGGCAATATTGTTTGCTATGTGTTAAACGGGCAGAATGTAAGCCGTACGATTGGTGATCCTGGTAAACCGAGCAGAAATCAGTTGGGGAATCGGCAGTCGATGGCAGTGACCATGGCGCTTCTAAGGTGCATGAAAGGTTTTATCAATGTTGGTTTTGCGCTGGAGGCTGCCGGTACAGTTAAAAATGCCTTTAATCTGGCCACTTCCTATAATAAGAAAGGGGCGCTTCAGGGCGAATACCCCAACATCAGCGTTAATTATAGCAAGGTGATCCTGAGCAAGGGTGATTTGCCGGTAGCAAAGGACATTCAGTTAAGGAAAACAGATACAGGTGTATTGATCAGCTGGGACCCGGGCCGTTTGGATTTTAATTACGGGCTGGACGACAGTGTGATGATTATGTTGTATCACCCACTAAGAAAAAAGGCGAAATCTTTTCTTAATGCGGCGAGAAGAGAAGAGGGAAGTCGTTTTATTGAAATGGATAAAGAATGGCTGGATGAACCCATAGAAGCGTATTTGTGCTTTAAATCAGCCGATGGTAAGCACATTTCAGATAGCGTATATGTGGGCAACCTTAACGGTGAAATGGAAAGTTCCGAAGAAAAGTCTAAAAAGAAGAAGTACCTGGAAGTAAAGGAACGATTTGATCGGGTAGAAGCGGATTATTATAGATTAATGCATCTGGATGGAGGTGCACATATGGACACTAAAGCCTTCCGGCATCTCGAAAAGGAATATGAGGTCCTTAAAAAGAAACTGGATGACCTTCCCGGGAAACCTGGTTAAAAAGAATTATTTTGTTTGTTGTGAATGCAAAGCAGGCAGTTCTGCAGAGGGGCTGTAGTACAGTAGTCCTGATTTATTAAAACACTATAAATCAATATTTAAGATTTATTAAAAATATTTGCGACTTCATTTTGCATATTAAAAACATTAATTCTATATTTGCAGTCCGAAAAAAATGGAAAACAAAAGGCTGGTAGCGGTTGGGATTGTACCCAATAGTCTTGAAAGCTTTAAAAGGAATATTATAATATTGAAAAATGGCAAATCATAAATCTTCATTAAAAAGAATTAGAGCAAACGCAACTAAACGTTTACGTAACAGATATCAAGCTAAAACAACCCGTACTTTTATCAAAAGGTTACGTGCTGCTGAAGACAAGAAAACTGGACAAGAATTATTACCGAAAGTAATTTCTATGTTAGATCGTTTGGCTAAGAAAAATGTTATTCACAAGAACAAAGCAGCTAACAACAAATCGAAGTTAACTAAATTTGTTAATGGCTTAAATTAAATATAGCTTTACAATATTATAGACGGGATATGCTTAATTGCATATCCCGTTTTTTTATTTATGGCTAAATACAAACCGAAAATAGGAATCAAGCAATGGGCTGAGGCCGACCGGCCCCGGGAGAAATTGATGCAATACGGAAGGAGGCACCTGACCGATGCAGAATTGATTGCCGTATTGATCGGTTCCGGTAATCTGGAAGAAACCTCTGTGGACCTGAGTAAACGGATCCTTTCGGCCTATAAAAATGACCTGGATAAACTGGGGAGGGCAACGGTTAAAGAGCTTTCCAATTTCCGGGGAATAGGCGTAGCAAAGGCGATTGCCATCGTTGCAGGCCTGGAGCTTGGGCGCAGGAGAAAAGAGGAGGTTACAGAACTGAAATTCGTTCAGATTAAAGATGCTAAAGACAGCTATGAGCAGTTTTATCCTGTGCTGACTGATTTGCCGCATGAAGAGTTCTGGGTATTGTTGCTGAACCGTGCAAACCATGTCATCAGTAAACATCAGATCAGTAAGGGCGGTTTGTCAGGAACTGTAGCGGATCCCAAAGTGATCTTTAAGGTGGCGATGGACCACGATGCTGCTTACCTCATTTTAGCACACAACCATCCTTCCGGAAATTTAAAGCCCAGTCAGGAAGACCTGATCCTCACCAGAAAGCTGATCACTGCAGGAAAACTGCTGGATCTGAACGTGCTTGATCACTTAATTATTACAAACAATTCTTATCTTAGTTTCAATGATGAAGGTTTAATTTAACCTGTATTCAGTAATTTGCCCTTCTTATGAGAAAGGTAATCCAGTTAAGTCTAGTATTGCTGTTGATGGTGTCAATGGCCAATGCACAAAGGGAAAATGCAATTAACATTATTTCCTATAACATCCGTTTAAATGTAGCTTCTGATGGCGAAAATGCCTGGCCAAAACGAAAAGATAACGTAAAGGCATTGGTGCGTTTTCATGATGCAGATATCCTCTGTGTTCAGGAAGCTTTACCACTGCAGGTAGATGAATTACTCGAAAATACCAATTATGCGATGGAAGGTGTGGGCCGTGACGATGGAAAGCGTGCAGGGGAATTTTCGGCGATCTACTTCGATAAATCCCGGTTTACCAAAAAAGACGGAGGCACTTTCTGGTTATCAGAAACCCCTGAAAAGCCGTCTAAAGGATGGGATGCCGCATTGAACAGGGTTTGTTCCTGGGTGAGACTTTTTGATAAAAAGAATAAAAAGGAGTTTTTGGTCTTCAATACCCATTATGATCATATCGGGGTGCAGGCCAGAATCGAATCTGCAAAACTCCTCAAAAGGAAAATACAGGAGATCGCGCCAAAGCTGCCGGTGGTATTTACCGGGGACTTGAATGTCACTCCGGAAACTGAAGCAATTGCCACCATTAAATCTTTCCTTATTGATGCAAAAGAAGCTTCTGTAGAACCTGCTTATGGTCCGGTAGGTACTTTTAACGCTTTTAAATTTGACAGCCCCCTGAAGGATAAAATTGATTACATCTTTGTGAACAAAGGTTTTAAGGTTCAAAAGTTTGGGGTGTTGTCGGACAGCAAGGATTTACGTTATCCTTCAGACCACTTACCAATTATTGCCCGTTTATCTTTCTAAGACATTTACTCCGACGGCATTATTTTATATCTTTGCATTTTATACTGAACATACAACATGAAGATATCATATAAGTGGCTGACACAATTCCTGACAACTGATAAAACTCCTGCAGAACTTTCGCTTATCCTGACCGACATTGGCCTGGAAGTAGAAAGTCTGGAAACGGTACAAGCCGTTGCAGGCGGATTGGAAGGATTGGTGATTGGTCATGTATTGAGCTGTGTACAACATCCTAATGCGGATCGTTTACGCGTGACTACGGTAAATGTAGGCGGAGCGGAAAACATCCAGATTGTTTGCGGTGCGCCTAATGTGGCTGCTGGTCAGAAGGTTGTAGTGGCTACCGTAGGTACTACTGTTTACCCGAATGAAGGCGAGCCATTTAAGATCAATAAGTCTAAAATCAGGGGTGAAGTTTCTGAAGGAATGATCTGTGCGGAAGATGAAATCGGATTGGGAGTTTCCCATGATGGTATTTTGGTGCTTCCTGAAGATACACAGATTGGGCTAAGTGCTAAATCCTATTTCAACCTGGAAGATGATTATCTGTATGAAATCGGATTGACCCCTAACAGGGCTGATGCAGCTTCGCATTTAGGGGTGGCCAGGGATTTGGCCGCTTATTTACGCACGCCATTGACGATGCCTGATGTTACTGCTTTTAAAACTGCAAATGAGCAGTTGAACATTGCAGTAAGTGTGGAAGATTCGGAAGCATGTCCAAGATATAGCAGTGTTTCCATTTCTGGAATTACGGTTAAAACTTCGCCAGACTGGTTGCAGGATAAATTAAAAGTAATCGGCATTCGTCCGATCAATAATATTGTTGACATTACCAATTACGTATTGCATGAGTTAGGGCAACCGCTTCATGCTTTTGATGCGGATAGCCTTAAAGGCGGACAAATCATCGTTAAGAAATGTGCAGAAGGAACTCCTTTTGTAACACTTGATGGGGTAGAACGCAAGCTGTCTGCAGAAGACGTGATGATTTGTAATGCAGAAGAGCCGATGTGTATTGCCGGTGTATTCGGTGGTAAGAACTCAGGAGTGAATGAAAACACCACAAAGGTATTCCTGGAAAGCGCTTATTTTGATGCCAAAACAGTACGTAAGACGGCTAAAAGACATGGCCTGAAGACTGATGCTTCTTTCAGGTATGAACGTGGTACAGATCCTGAAATGACGATCTTTGCGTTAAAACGTGCGGCCTTATTGATTCAGGAACTTGCAGGTGGAGAAATCTCTTCTGTAGTCTCTGATGTTTATCCGTCTCCGGTCGCTCCTTTCGATGTGGAGGTAAATTACAATAACATCAATAAACTGATTGGTGCCGAGATCCCTCATGCAGAAATTAAGGAGATCATTACTGCTTTAAGTATTGAAGTAGTGGCGGAGACCGCAGAAGGTTTGTCGTTGAAGGTGCCGAGCTATAAAGTGGATGTAACGCGTGAATGTGACATCACAGAAGAAGTGCTTAGGATCTATGGTTATAACAAGATTGCGATTCCAAGTAAAATCAATGCTTCGCTGTCTAACACTTCTAAACCAGATGTGGAGCAGACACAGCATGTGATTGCGGATATGCTGACTGCCAACGGATTTTTGGAGATCTGGTGTAACTCCCTAACCAAAGGTGCTTATTCTAAGAATCCTGAAGAAGCGGTTCAGATCCTGAATCCTTTGAGTTCTGATTTGAATGTAATGCGTCAGGGCTTGTTAATGCCGGCATTGGAAAGCGTTGCTTACAACCAGAACAGAAAAACAGCAGACATTAAGTTTTATGAATTCGGTAAAACTTATCACCTGATCAATGAAAAATATGTGGAGCGTCCGCGCCTGCTGATCCTGATCTCCGGATCAAATCAGTCGGAGCAATGGAACCATAAAGTATCTCCGGTAAGTTTCTACCATTTGAAAGCTGCTGTAGATGCAGTCATCAGCCGTTTGGGGATCAGTAATTACCAGTCGGCGGATGTGAGCGACGATAATTTTGCTTACGGGCTGAAGTATTTCAGAGGGGATAAAGCGATCGTTACATTTGGTGCGGTTACCACTGCAGACCGGAAGAAAGCGGATGTGGATAAAGAGGTGTTTTACGCCGATTTTGACTGGGCTTTATTACTCGACATTGTCAGAAAGAATAAAATTGTGAATAAAGAAGTGTCGAAATATCCTGCGGTAAGAAGGGATTTATCAATGCTGGTAGATACAGATGTGACCTTTGATCAGTTGAAAACTATTGCTTTTAAAACAGAGAAGAAGCTGATTAAGAGCGTACAAGTGTTCGATGTGTATGTAGGGGAGAAGCTGCCTGAAGGGAAGAAATCTTATGCCTTGAATTTCACTTTGCAAGACGAGGAGCAGACCTTAACCGATAAGCAAATTGATGCGGTGATGCAAAAGATTATTTCTAACTTAGCGCAAACAGCAAAAGCGGAAATAAGAAAATAATTTATTGCGTTTAAAAAATATTTAGATTAGTAAACAAACTTTAATAACATGTCTTCGGTTGCCGATCAATTAAACTCCGTATTGCAGAAAACAGCTCGCGTAATAGAGCTCTGTAATGCCTTACAGGAAGAAAACGATTTATTGAAGCAGGAAAATCAATCTATAAAAGTTGCGCTGGATCACTCTAAAAATAAGAATGCAGACCTGGATGAAAAGCTTAGGGTGTTGAAATTAGCGAAGAGTATTGAAGGTACAAGTGAAAAGACACTTGATATAAAGCAAAAAATTAACGATTTTGTGCGTGAAATAGATAAGTGCGTGGTCTTACTGAAGAAGTAAGGAAAACAGAAAAAGTGAAACAAAGCTAAGAAATGGGAGAAATCTCGATAAAAATAACTATTTCCGACCGTATCTATCCCTTAAAGGTAAATACAGAAGAGGAAGAAATTGTGAGGCGGGCAGCAAAGATTATTAATGAGCGCATAAAGGACTATCAGGAAAATTATGCGGTCAGGGATAAACAGGATTTGCTTTCAATGGCGGTACTGCATTATGCAACGGCAGTGTTACGTGTTGAAAATAAAGTCCAGGATCAGGATACTGCTGTAGCCGAAAAGGTAGAGGAACTGGATAGTTTATTAAATGATTTTTTCTCCAAATAGGAGCGTTCTTTATATAAGTTAAGATTAGCACAATGATATAGCCGCAGCTAAATTTTTGAGTTTCACAAATTTTAAAACTTAACACTTCAATATTTATAGAATTAAGAGGGTGTATTTCATTTACATTTATGTACCTGAAAATGACTTAAATTCTAATTATAACTCGTTGAGGTTTTGAATAGTTGAGACTTATTGATTAGTTGCGGTTTTTTTATAAACATGATTTAAAGATATCCTGAGGGGGAAATGTAAGAGGTCATTTAAACTGCATCTGAGGGACAAAGGAAATATATAAATACAGATGAACTAAAAATGGAAATAGTAGGAATAATTGGATATGTACTTGCCGGCCTGGTGGTTGGCGTTTTAGTAGGCAGATACCTGCTGCGAGGCTTGCTTAAAAAGCAGGAGATTGCAGCACAGACCAAGGTAAAAAAGATGCTCAAAGATGCAGAAAGCAAAGCTGATATTTTAAAGAAAGACAGGTTGCTGGAAGCTAAAGAGAAGTTTTTACAGATGAAATCTGAGCATGAGCAGGAAGTAAATACAAAAAACAACCAGATCAACCAACGTGAAAATGCGATGAAACAGAAAGAACAATCTGTAAATCAGCGTTTGGAAAACATGAACCGTAAGGAACAGGAGCTTGACAATCATAAAAAGAACCTGGAAAAACAAACAGATGTTGCGATTAAAAAACAGGAAGAAGTAGACCTGTTGAAAAATCAACATGTGAAGCAGTTGGAAACCATCGCGGGATTAAGTGCGGAAGAAGCAAAGAATCAGCTGGTAGAAAACATGAAACAGGAAGCCCGTACTCAGGCGATGATCCAGGTGAAGGACATTGTGGACGAGGCGAAACTGACTGCCACTAAAGAAGCTAAAAAGGTCGTGATTCAGACGATACAGCGTACTGCTGTAGAAGCAGCGATCGAAAATACAGTTTCTATCTTCCATATCGAAAGTGATGAGATAAAAGGCCGTGTAATTGGTAGAGAAGGACGTAACATCCGTGCTTTGGAAGCCGCTACCGGAATTGAGATCATTGTGGATGATACGCCGGAAGCCATTATCTTATCAGGTTTTGACCCGGTAAGAAGAGAGATTGCCCGTTTGGCATTACACCGTTTGGTAACGGATGGCAGGATTCACCCTGCACGTATCGAAGAGGTGGTAGCTAAAACAAAAAAACAAATCGAAGACGAGATCGTAGAGATCGGAGAACGTACGGTAATTGACCTTGGAATTCATGGTTTACACCCTGAGTTGATCAGAATGGTTGGACGTATGCGTTACCGTTCTTCTTACGGACAGAACTTATTACATCACTCACGTGAGGTGGCTAACTTCTGCGCAACGATGGCTGCAGAGCTTGGCCTGAATGCTAAAATGGCGAAACGTGCGGGATTATTACACGATATCGGTAAAGTGCCTGATGATAACCCGGAATTGCCTCACGCAATCTTAGGGATGCAGCTGGCAGAGAAATATAAGGAACATCCTGAAATCTGTAATGCCATTGGAGCTCACCATGACGAGATCGAGATGACTTCCATGATCTCACCAATCGTTCAGGCTTGTGATGCCATCTCCGGTGCGCGTCCGGGTGCCCGTCGTGAGGTAGTGGAAAGCTATATCAAACGATTGAAAGAACTGGAAGAACTGGCGCTTTCTTATCCTGGTGTAGAGAAAACCTTTGCGATTCAGGCAGGTAGAGAGTTAAGGGTAGTGGTAGAGAGTGAAAGGGTAACCGATCAGCAGGCAGAATTGTTGGCGGCCGACATCTCTAACCGTATCCAAACAGAAATGACCTATCCTGGTCAGATCAAAGTAACAGTAATCAGGGAAACCAGATCTGTTTCTTTTGCAAAATAAAAATCTGGCCTGATCATTCGGGCCTGCGAATATTTAAAAGGAAAGCGATGGATTTATCTGTCGCTTTCTTTATTTTTACCAAAATCCTGTTCTCTCCGGAACAGGGATATTAAAAAGCGATATGAAGATGAAACCAGTAGAGAAAAGCGCGGTAGATGTTCTTTTTGATAAGTATGCAGAAAGCCATCAAAATCATTCCAATGAAATGATCCATTGGATCTGCGTTCCATTAATTGTTTTTAGCCTGCTGGGACTGGTTTGGGCCATTCCCTTTCCTCATCTTGCCTTCCTTGGCAAGTACAATGGCTACCTGAACTGGGCCTCGTTTCTGATCGCTTTTTCCGTTTATTACTACTATAAACTTTCTCCGGTAATGTCTTACCTGATGTTACTGCTGATCTTCGTGATGTCTATGGGAATTGTACAGCTTGAAAAGTGGCAACTGGCTGGTGGCCCGGCATTATGGCTGGTTTGTGCAGTGATTTTTGTAGCGGCCTGGGCCGGACAATTTATCGGTCATAAAATCGAAGGAAAGAAACCTTCATTTTTAGAAGATGTTAAGTTTTTGTTAATCGGCCCTATTTGGTTATTGCACTTTATATGCAAAAAAGTGGGCTTAAAATATTGAGCCAAACCCCATTTAATATTGGGTTAACATTGTGATAAAGGAATGGTAATGCCCGAGTAACATGGGGCTAACATTGTGGTAATAGCTTTGCCTGAAATAAAAAACAGGGAAAAATTGAAATCACAACTAAATCTCAAGAAGGCATTAATTACAGTTTTATTCGTAATTATTGGCGTAACCGTATTTGCTCAAACCGGCAAAATTTCTGGTAAAGTATCTGATAAGAAAACTGGTGAAACACTGATCGGTGTGACGGTGAAGATTGCAGGTACAACAAAAGGTGCATCAACCGATGTGGAAGGAAGATATGTTATCAGCGGTTTAACATCTGGTAAATATATAGTTGAAGCTTCTTATGTAGGATATTCAACAAAAAGAATTACCGATATTGATGTTAAAGGTAATGGATCAACCAATGTTGATTTTGTTTTGGACGAAGCTTCATCCAGCAATTTAAATGAGGTTGTGATTTCTGCTAATGTAAGCAAGGAATCTGTAAACACCTTATATGCTAACCAAAAATCAAGCCTGAGCATTTCAAGTGGAATTTCTGCTGAATTGATTAGGAAGAGTCCCGATAAAAATACTTCAGAAGTATTAAAAAGGGTTAGCGGTACCAGTATTCAGGATAATAAATACATCATTGTCCGCGGTCTTTCTGACAGGTATAATTCGGCAATGCTAAACAATTCTGTATTACCCAATACTGAGGTGGACAAAAAAGCATTTTCATTTGATATTTTACCTTCGAATCTTATCGATGCAATTGTTGTGAATAAAACAGCCTCTGCTGACATTCCGGGAGACTTTTCCGGAGGTGTGGTACAGGTAACAACAAAAGACTTTCCAGATGTTCCTTTCCTGAATTTTTCTTTGGGAACATCTTATAATACTCAATCTACTTTTAAGGACTTTTTATCTCCTAAAAAGAGCGGAAACGAAGTCTTCGGGTTTTATAGTAAAGACAGGGACATCCCTTCAGGTTTTCCTTCAAGAATCGATTATCTGGCTAAAACAGAATCAGAGCGTTTTGCGCTTTCCAGAACTTTTGCCAACAACTGGGGATATGATAAAGTTAAGGCTACTTTAGGACCTATATTTCAGGCAAATTACGGAACAAGTAAAGTATTTAAAGACGATAGCAAATTTGGTACGGTGTTGTCATTGTCATACAGATATGATGAGCGTCTGAGAGAAAGTGATCAGATTGCTTATACCGGGCAAAATGCCGGAGACAGGTATCATGATAATGCTTATAACTACAATACAAACATTGGTGGCCTGGCAAACTTTGCTTACTCGTGGGGAACCAATAAAATCGCATTAAAGAATTTATATAACAGGGTTTTAGAGAGCCAGTTTATTGAAAGAATTGGTACAGATGAAAGTGGTAGTCCGTTCTTAAGGACAGGTGATTACCTGTTACAACGTTCTTTATTGTCAAGTCAGCTAACCGGTAATCATATCTTATCTTCAGTAAGTAAGATCAAATTGGACTGGGGTTTAAATTTCGCAAATATTGACAGGAAAGAGCCAGGATATAAGAGAATGGAATACGCTGATGGTGGAGACGGTATTCTTCGCGCAAGTATTCAACCTGGTAGCGCTTCAGCGGGTTTAGGTGGTAATTTCTCTTCAGCTCTGAACGAGAATACCTATGGTGGATCCGCAGATTTGACAATTCCTGTTAAATGGTTTAAGGACACTAATAAGCTTAAAATTGGATATTTTGGTCAGTATAGAAAGAGAGATTTCTCCGCTAGAAATATCGGTTTTATTAGAAGTGGGAGTAGTTTTAACACCTCATTGCTAACGCTTCCTCAGGATCAGATTTTTAACGCTAATAATATTGCGCCTAATGGGTTTATTATTGACGAGATTACCAATGGTTCTGATAGATACGACGCAAACTCTTTATTAAATGCGGGTTATGTGATGTTTGATGGTTATCTGACTGAGCAGTTAAGATTGGGAATTGGTGTAAGGTTAGAAAATTACAACCAAAAATTAAATAGTACAGATAACTCATCAAGGGCATTAAAAATAGATACTACTTATACAAATATTCTCCCATCAGCAAACTTGATTTATAACTTAACGGATAAAGCAAGTATTCGTTTATCAGGATCTCAAACTGTGGGAAGGCCAGAGTTCAGAGAAATTGCTCCGTTTTCATTCTATGATTTCAATAAGAACGTAAACGTATATGGACAGCCGAAGTTAAAGCAATCTAAAACTACAAATTTTGATTTGGGGTATGCTTTGTATCCTGCATCTGGAGAGGCAATCACCGTTTCTGTCTTTTATAAGTATTTTGAATCTCCAATCGAGCAACAGTTAGATCCTGCAGCATCTGGAAGATCTTTTGGCTATTTTAATGCGCCATCAGCTAACTTATACGGTGTTGAAGCTGAGTTCAGAAAGACATTGAGTTTTGTTGGAGAGGAGTTTGATAATTTTACCTTCAGTGCAAACGCATCTTATATCAAATCTGAGGTAAAGGTTCCAACAACAGTAAACATAAAAGGTAAAAGACCAATGATGGGGCAGTCTCCGTACCTACTTAACGCTGGCCTGCAATATAGTTCAAAAGAAAAAAATTCAATTGGAGTAAGTCTATTGTATAACCGAATTGGAAAACGCATATGGGTGGTAGGAAATGTGCGCGATCCGGATGTTTATGAGAGACCAAGAAATGTATTAGACTTACAGCTCTCTAAAAAGTTCGCTAAATCGAGAGCAGAAGTGAAGTTGAACTATAGTGATATCTTCAATAATAAAGCCATCTATTATCAAAAGCCAAAAACAGCCAATCCGGATGCTTCATTTAATGAAAGGACAGATAATGTGAATATCTCAGATCGCTTCGGATCAACAATTTCTCTTGGGTTCTCTTATAAAATCAAATAGAGGTTACAATTAATTAACATATATACTGACCATTCTTAATTTCAAATTAATAGTAGGTTAATGTGGTCGGTATATCTTTGAACAAATAATACAAGGAAAAATGAAAAACAAGTTTAATTTAAGCTTATTAGCTATTTTAGTGGCAGGTGCGGCAACCATCTCTAGTTGCAAAAAGGATTCTAATACTGTAGATCCACCCGTAACTCCACCCGATTCAAATGAATCATTAGCAGATGCCTTTTTTGAAAAAGTTAGTTACAGAGGAGCATTTGGTACAACTGACTGGACTGCAACTTGGACCAACTATACTCCTAATACAACTGTTTACGGAGCAACCACAGATGTATTAACAGGAACCATATCTACTAATACTACTTTAGATGCGAACAAAATTTATTTGTTGTCAGGCTTTGTTTATGTTAAAGAAGGTGTAACATTAACGATTCCGGCAGGAACGGTAATCAGAGGTGATAAAACAACTAAAGGAACTTTGGTGGTTACCCGTGGTGCAAAATTAATTGCGCAAGGTACTATTGATAAACCAATTGTTTTTACTTCTAACTTTGGTCCTGGCCTGAGAAACCCTGGTGATTGGGGTGGTATCATTCTTCTTGGTAGATCAACTAATAATCTTCCAAACGGAACCGGCCTTATTGAAGGTGGTTTAACACTTCCTGAAGGTAACCATGGTGGAACAGATCCTCTAGATAATTCAGGTATACTGAAATTTGTTCGTATTGAATTCCCAGGTATTGCTTTTGCAAAAGATAATGAGATTAATGGATTAACATTAGGTTCTGTTGGATCTGGTACTACTATAGACTACGTACAGGTTGCTTATTCAGGTGACGACTCTTTCGAGTGGTTCGGAGGTACTGTAAATGCAAAGCACCTTGTTTCTACTGCAAACGTAGATGATGTGTTTGATTTTGATAACGGTTTTTCTGGTAAATTGCAATTCTTAGTGGGTCAGAGAGATCCTAAATTAGCAGATCAGGCTGGTCAGTCTAACGGTATCGAGTCTGATAACTCTGCCGGTGACTTCAGTGTAGGTCCAAGAACACGTCCTGTGATTTCTAACATGACAATCATCGGCCCTGGAAATGTAGGTGTTGATGCTAAACATGAATACGCTAATTTATGGAGAAGAGGTTCAAAAATGATCTTAGGAAACTCTTTGTTTATTGGATTTAAATTCGGTATCGATATCCGCGATAAAGAAACCGGAGATGCATTAACTGATGGTACTTCACTTATTAAGAACAATATCTATCAGTCATATACTGCAGGTAAGGATATTGTAGCTGATGGTACTGTTCCTTCTTTTGCAAACGTTGATTTGCTTAAAACATACCTTACTTCTAAAAATAATACTACTGTCGATGAAACTGCAGCGGCAGCTTTACTTGCAAGTCCATTTAGCTTAACTGCTCCAAGTTTTGTATTAAAAGCGGGCTCTGTAGCAGCTACAGGCGCAACTTTTTAAGTAAATAAGTTCTTTATTAAAAGGCCGTTGAGAGTTTTCTCAATGGCCTTTTTTTTTAATCTTTTTGATCGTAACAGAGAGGCACTTTTAAACATCGGACTGGAGTACTGGTTGGGCTCATTTGATCCATAATCTTCAGTTTCCACAACTCCTGGTCAGGCAAGATTGACTTTTGATAAAGTAGCCTAAAAGGTTAGACACAAAAAGACCCGTAAGTATTACTTACATGTCTTTTTTTGTTTGGTATGAATCGATAAGTGTTTTGGTTGTCAGTATCTTACGGGGTGGTTTTAACATAATGATAACATTAAATTAATATTTTTAGTCGCCGTGTTTCCCGGTATTGTTCGCTCTCATATTATTTTTTGAATCGAAATGGAATGCCTGAAGCCATATTTTAATTGCGTTTTAATCCCGTTTTAATTCCATATTAATTCTATGACGCATTCATGTTAATTTAATATTAACTTCATTTTGCTGCTATAGTTTTGAATAAAAATTATAGGGGACAAATGAAAAAACAACTCAACAATTATTTCTCGTATTTGCTTATGGCATTGCTTCTTTTTACCGGAGTTAATTCCATAGCACAGGTGACGACCTCAAGCATTAGCGGAAAGGTTAGGGACACCAAAGGGGATGGTATTCCCGGCGCAAGTGTATTAATTGTGCACCAACCCACCGGGACTAAATATGGTGTGGTGACCGGGGGCGATGGATCCTATCGGGTAAATAACTTAAACCCAGGTGGACCGTACAAAATTACAGTAAGTTATATCGGATATAGTAAACAGGAAAGAATTCAGAACAGCCTGAACCTTGGAGTAGATCAACGGCAGGATTTTGCGCTGGCCGACGAAGGTCAGCTGCTCAGCGAGGTGATTGTTTCGGGTACAAGAGGAGGACAGAAAACAGGAACAGGAACAAAGATTGGAGAGGAGCAAATTAAGACCCTTCCTACGGTAAGCAGAAGCCTGACCGACCTGACCCGTTTAACGCCACAGGGAAGCAAAGACAATTCCTTTGTAGGAACGAATTTCCGGTATAACAACGTGACGATAGACGGAGCAATCAATAACGATGCAATTGGATTTAGCCCTTCTTTAGGCGGGCAAAGTGGTAGCTCAGGAATGCCTGGCAGCAGTACCAGAACGAATCCGGTTTCTTTAGATGCCATTCAGGATGTGCAGGTTTTGCTGGCACCTTATGATGTGAAGATTGGTAACTTCACGGGTGGAAGTGTCAATGCGGTTACACGTTCAGGAACCAATGAAGTCACCGGTTCGGTATATGGATACGGACGTAATGCAGCACTGATTGGCCGGAACAAGATCGGCGACAATTCCAAAGAGCCCTCTTCATTTCATGATTACCAAACAGGGCTGAGACTTGGCTTTCCAATCATTAAGGACAAGTTGTTCTTTTTTACAAATGAAGAACTCACCCGCCGGCAAGATCCTGTGATTTTAGGTGCAGGTTCAAAAGACATGAAGATCATCACCGCTGATGAAGCGACTGCAATTACCAATAACATGATCAATAAATATGGTATTGATCCGGGCTCATCAGGAAATTATAATATTTATGCGAAATCTAACAAGTTCTTTAACCGTTTGGATTGGAACATAGATGATCATAACCAATTGACCATCCGTAACAATACGATCAGGTCTACCGCGACAAATCTGGAGCGTGATCAGGCGAACTTTAGGTTTGGTGGAATTGATTTTCAGCAAACCAATAATCAGAGTTCAACCGTTGCAGAGCTGAAAAGCAGAATTTCCAATAACGCTTCCAATAGCCTGGTAGTCGGTTATTCCAGCATTCATGATTTTAGAGATCCGACCAACAATCCTGCTTTACCACAGATAGAAATCAGTTCCCGGGGAGGAACAATTTTCCTGGGAACTGACCGGGAGGCGAGTATCTTTAATATGAAGCAAAAGACTTTTGAATTTACAGACAACTTTACTTTTACTAAAGGGAAGCATACATTTACCTTCGGTACACATAACGAGCTTTATAATATTACTTATGGTTTTGTAAACGCATGGAATGGCCGTGTGGCCTATGGGAGTGTAAGCGACTTCTTAAATAACCTTCCAAGCCGTGTCCGGACGAATTACAATTATGCAGACAATACCAGGGATAATATTTTAAATAATCCTCCTGCAGAATTTAAGCTGAACATGTACAGTTTATACGGAGAAGATCAGTTTCAGCTGACGGACCGGTTCAAGCTAACTTATGGTGTTCGTTTTGACCTTGCTGATTTGCCGAACAAGCAGCCTTTGAGTGATAAGACGACCAATGCACCGGTTGATCCAAATTATGGCAATACTTTTAGCTATACATTGCCAAAAAACATTAAGAATAATTTCTTAGGCCAGGTTCAGGTATCCCCTCGGATTGGGTTTAACTATGATATCAATGGCGATCAAACAATGGTGTTAAGGGGAGGAAGTGGCTTGTTTACCGGAAGGGTTCCTTTTGCCTGGTTAGGTTATGCTTATTATAACAATGGGGTTACTTATGGTGCTTTTGATAAAAAGTATAACTATGATCCGGCCAAGCCGCCACTTGTTTCACAGGCAGCCGGCAGCGATCCCATCAGGGATGCACTCAATGGTAACGGGGAAGCTGGTTATGTTTCAAAACAAGGGGTTAATGTGAATGATGCCAATGGCGCTACACAGGTCGACCTGATCGATAACAATTTTAAAATGCCTAAAACCTGGAGGACCAGTCTGGCATTCGATTATAAAACAGATGACCAATGGAAGTTTACAGTGGAAGGGATCTATACCAAGGTTATTCATGACCTGAAATTTCAACAGGTGAATTTTACGGATAATCCGATTTATTATGTATACGATACCGAGAAACAGCAGCCTATCTATCCGAATACAAACAATAAAATTAATCCAAAGTACAGTAATGCCTATTTGTTGTCTAATACCAGTCAGGGATATCGTTATAGTTTGACCGGACAAGTGAGTAAATCATTTCCTTTTGGGCTGGACGTGATGGCAGCCTACACCTACGGACAATCTAAAGACCTGACCAATGGAATCCGAAATTCCATGGAATCTAACTGGCAGTTGAACCAGTCTTTAAATCCGAATAGTCCTGGTTTGGCTTATTCTAATTTTGACATCCGGAACAGGATTGTGTCCACCGTGAATTTTAAACATGCCTGGGATCAGAATAACAGGTATATCGCCAATTTCTCATTGTTCTTCAGTGCACAGTCCGGATCGCCTTATTCTTATGGTTTCCTGAACACAACGATCAATGGTACCGGACAGAATGTGAGTTTGGTGTATATTCCAAAAGCAGGAGAAACACCTCAGTTTTTTGCGAAAACTCCAGATGGAATGCAACAGGCAGCAGCATTTGATGCATTTATTGACGGAGACCGGTACCTGAAAACCAGAAGGGGTAATTTTACAGAGCGTAACGGAGCACGTACACCATGGAATGTTCAGGCAGATTTTCGTTTCTCTCAGGCCCTGATTGTTTCAGAGCAAGGAAGTCGTAAACATACCTTGACTTTTACTTATGATATTGTCAATCTGACCAATTTGCTGAATAAAAACTGGGGTGTACAGTACTTTTCTCCAAATACCTACAACTCTATGGCTAGTGTAGGTTTAAAACCAGGAGCGGGAGGTTCTGCAAGTACTTATCCGACATACACCTTCGATCAGAACAATACGAGTACTTATTCAAAGGATTTCTTTGCTTCGAGGTACCAGATGCAGTTTGGTTTAAGGTATAGTTTCTAAGGGGATATGATGAATGATTTTTAAAGCGGTAACGCTTTTTTCTATAAAATTTTTAATAATGCAGGAGCCCTGACGTGAGTCAGGGCTTTTTTTGTTTAGAAAGCGTTTTTTAGGTGTTTTTATTTCATATTTATATTTTAATTGTTTTATATATTTATTATTATTTAACATTAAGTTAGTATTACTTGTCTATTTTTCCTGAAATATTTAAATATGAAGAGTAGAACTTTTTTTGTCTTTTTTGGAAAAAAGACATCGTTTGCTTTACTGCTACTCGCAGTAGCTGTTGTCTCCTGTAAAAAGGAAGAACCAATAAAAGCCGAGGTAACAAAGGAAACCTCCTCTAAAATCGTCAATACGGTTTCAGACTCCCTCATGATAAAATTTATATCGATAAGCCAGGGTGTAAGGAAGGAAGATATTACATATGATAAAGCGACCAATGAATTCGTGGTGTATGGAATAAACAGAACAGATAGGGTGTTTCTCGAAGCATTTTATAAGGATGCAAATATTTACCACATGAAATACGGAGATTAAATATGAAAAATCTAAAGTCTTATAAAGGAATTTGCCTGTTAGCATTGTTCTTTTTTCTTAATGTCTTTGCATCCAAAGCTGACAATGCTGATATATTGATTCAAACATTCAAAATTTATCCGGAAAATTTAGCCCCAGGCGGAGGATTGAGTGTTTCTGATAAAAATGCCAGTACTCCTTTCAAATTCCACTTAGACCTGAGTCGACCTGCACGTTCTACCGGAGGATACTACAGTGGCGAATGTAGCTTCGTGTTAGTATATAAAGACAATAATAATGCAACTATCGACCTTGTATCGAGAAAGGTTACGAATGCAGATTTTAATGATGGATTAGGCAAACCAACAGGCTCTGCCATTATACCTATGGATGCTGTATTGCCGAAAGGTATACTGAATGGTATGTTGTATATAAGGTTCACTTATTTCAATTCTGCTCAGAATAAAGTGGTTACTGAAGAGAGAACAAATGAACGTATTCAGGTGATTTACACTGAAAAGGCCGTGCCTAAAGCTCCTATATATATGGTAGCCGGGACTAATAACGGCGAATACTATTTATCTTTGAATGACGCAATGTCAACACCTGCAGGTTGGAGTAATCGTGGTATTTATTACCATGCATATAAAACTCAGGCTCCCGGAACAATACCTGTTTATGAGTTTAAAGGTAAATCGTATGATAACGATGGTGAACCAGGTCTCCCAGCCAATTTGACTTATTATTCAACTTCTAATCAAAAACCTACAGAGGCCTTAACAGGATCCGGTAGTGCTTGGGAGGCGGCTCCGTCAAAAGTGGCTTTTTATGCGTATAGCACACAGGTTCCTGGAACTATTCCAGTGTATTGCTATAGTCATGAGAGAATGAATTTGTTTTTATTTATTGCAACAGGAGAAGTTTCAGATTTGTTAGTGAAAAAACATATCGCGTTTTATGCATTCCCTGCTCAGTAAAAAATTATAAAAAAAAAATTTAGACATTATCGTATAAATGGGCTATCTCAAATTACTGAGGTAGCCCATTTGTTGTTAAATAGACTGGAAACCATAAATAAAGGCTATAAAGCTTTATTTTTTATTAACTATAGCTTGAAGACTAAACTTAGTTTTATAAAATAGGATTAAAGCAGAGAATATAATAGATCCGGGATTTACTTCTATGTTTTATATCATGGTAGACTAAACTGATATGTTAAGAATACTTATCATAATCCGCATTTAACAAGGATTTAATATGATGCCCTTACTTTTGCGTCATAAATATTTGGTTAGTATTTATAAGTTTAGGTTTAGTTGATAACAAAGAGCCACGATGGATGTCGTGGCTCTTTGCTTTTTAGAAATTCTTACCAATCTTCTCCAGCATTTCTGAAGGGATATTCTGCATATCCACCACGAGGAATCCATCGAGGCAATCAGAGAATTTAGGATCTATATTGAAACAAATAATCTTCGCATTCAGGTTCATATACTGTCTTAACAATACCGGAATTTTAATATGCGAGTTTTCAATATCTGAGATTAAACTGTCCAGGTCTTTCAGCGACTCGCTGCTTTCAATCAAAAGGTTTTTATCTATGGCAGACAGGTCTGCTTTAAATTTGTTCTTAGGCTTCACATAAGCTGCCAGTTCGTAATCAAAGTGGTTCTTGGTGATGTAATCCACAATGAGTGATTTGGAGAACTTCGAGAAGTTATTACTGATACTTACCGGGCCGAACATGTAACGGTATTGCGGATTGTCCAGTAAATACTTTAAGATTCCTTTCCACAGCAGAAATAAAGGAAGCGGTTTCAGCTGGTATTCCTTGCGAATCCAGGACCTGCCCAGCTCTATTCCTTTTCTCAGTAAAGGATAAAAAGGTTCTTTAATTTTGAAGAGCTCTGAAAGGTAAAAACCTCTTCTGCCCATCGTATTTAGAATTTCATCTCCTTTACCAATCCGGTAAGCACCTACAATGTTTTGCTGGTCCTTATCCCAGATGAATAAGTGATGGTAATAGATGTCGTAGTTGTCCAGATCGATTTTCTTATTCGTTCCTTCGCCAACTTCTCTGAATGTAATTTCACGTAAACGGCCAATCTCTCTCAGGATGTTTGGAATGATGGCAGTCGGAGTAATATACACCTCATAATTCTTCTCCTGCCATACCCTGAAGCTTTCCAGGTCTTCAATTTCTGAAACGATCAGTGAACGCTCCGTTTCCTCAATCACAGGCTCCGGCTTTTTCTTGATCTTGAAGAGGTTGATGGGGTTGAATAATTTCTTCTCTTCATCCAGGCCTGTTCCTAAAGCATAGGTCCTGGCGCGTAAGAAATCAAGTAATTTATTGGTATTGTTTCTGTAAGAAATGTCTTCAATATGAATAGGCTTTCCTATCCTGACCTTAATTTTAAGACCTTGCTTATTCAGGAATTCTGAAGGAAGCTTGGCGGTTCTTAAAGTAGGATGGATGAAACTAAGAATGTTAAACAGCACACCGTTATTGCCATGGAAATAAATAGGAACAACGGGTAGTTTTGCTCTTGCAATCAGTTTACCTACTACCGGGTGCCATAACCTGTCGGTGATTTCCTGTTTGTCCAGGCTAAAGGTCGAAACCTCACCTGCAGGGAATATCCCGATAGGGGTACCGCTTTGAAGAAGGTCGAAAGTTGCTTTGAGCCCGCTGATGCTGGAAGTATGTTGTACGTTTTCGAAGGGGTTTACCGCAACGAAGAATTCACTCAGGTTGGGGATCTTTTTAAGGATAAAGTTCACCATTACCTTGGCTTCCGGTCTTACTGTACATAACAATTTTACCAGGGCCAGGCCTTCTATTCCACCGTAAGGGTGATTGGCTATCGCGATGAATCCTCCTGTCTTTGGAATACTTTTTAGATCGTCTTCATCAAAATCTATACTTACACCAATAGTTTCCAGGATTTTATCAACAAACTCTAAACCGTTAAAATGTTCATTCTGGGAAAAAACCTTGTTGATATCATTCAATTTCATCATCTCCATAAGTAAGGCGGCCAGGCCAGGCACACCTAACTTATCTATCTTAGTGGCCTTTGCAAACTCTTTGGTGGTTATGATCTTCATTTAATTTTGTTTGTGAATAATAAAGCAATTTCAAAAATAAGATTTATATTTTTAAATAACAGTAAGTAGATTAGACAGGTGATGAGAAAATGGCTAAATAACTACTTTGAATTTTCCAGAAAGGAATTTAATGGCCTGATGGTTTTGCTGATTCTCCTGGCCGGAGTTTTTGTATTTCCTATGGTTTATCGGGCCTTAAGGCCTCAGGAGCTTCCCACAGCCGAAGAACAGCTGGCTGTGCTGAAATTTGCCATGGCCAATCCATCAGAAGAGGACAAAAAACCGGAGCCCCGAAATTTTTCCGTAAGGGATTATCCCAAAAAAAGAAAATCTGTATTATTTTATTTTGATCCCAATGTCATTGACATCCATGACTGGCAAAAGCTGGGTTTATCGGAAAAGCAGGCCCAGGCGATTTTAAATTACCGGTTGAAAGGAGGAGTCTTTCGTAAGAAAGCGGATTTGCAAAAGATGTATACCATTAGTCCTGAGTTGTATCACCTGCTGGAACCTTATGTGCAGATTGCAGAAACAGCACATCAGGTACTGCAAAACACTGGAGTTAAGCCTGGCTCACAGGCTTCCGGCCCTAAAGAATTGAAGCCGATACTGATAGAGCTGAATGCAGCAGATACCCTGGAGTTGGATCAGATTAAAGGCATAGGAAAGGTTTTCGCCAGAAGAATTGTTGCCTATAGGGAAAGAATCGGTGGGTTCTATAAAAAGGAACAGCTGATGGAGGTGTTTGGAATAGATTCCCTTAAATATAATGAGGTTAAAAATCAGGTGAGTGTAGATCCGGACAAGCTGAAAAAGATCAATATCAATACCGCAGAGCTTGCAGATTTTAAGTCCAATCCCTATATCCGTTATAAACAAGTAAATGCACTGATACAATATAGAAAACAACACGGAAATTATAGTAATATTGCCGACTTAAATAAGGTTGCCATTTTAACGCCTGAAATTATAGGGAGGCTGGCCCCTTATCTTACTTTTTAACGATGATTGAAGAAAAAATTAAGCAGACCGTCCGCGATGTGAACGATTTCCCAAAACCGGGAATTATTTTTAAAGACATTACGCCAATCCTGAAAGATCCTAAACTCTGTTTGGAAATCGCTGAGGCTTTAGCTGCACAATTGAAAGGTGTAGAGATTGATGTGGTTGCAGGAATTGAAAGCAGGGGATTCTTATTTGGACCTGCACTGGCACAGCTTTTAAATGTACCTTTTATTCCTATCCGTAAAGCCGGGAAATTGCCTTATAAAACCATACGGCAAAGCTATGATCTGGAATACGGTACAGCAACGATTGAAGTTCATGAGGATGCTTTGGTTGCCGGTCAACGGGTCCTGATCCACGATGATCTGTTGGCTACAGGAGGGACCGTTGTGGCAGCCTCCAAACTCGTGATGCAACTAGGTGCAGAGGTAGCTGCATATTCGTTTATCATTAGTCTGGATTTTTTAAATGGGAGAACGCGATTAAGTCCTTACGCAGTTAAGGTTTGCTCGTTAGCTTCCTATTAATCTTTTTTAGAGATTTGTATGAATGCAACCCTAAACTGGTTAGGATTGCATGTTCATAAATATAGGGGGGGAGATATATTAAGAGCTAATTTTTGCAGCCTGGTAGAAGCAAAATATAAAAAGTGCTACTGCAATGACCTTTAGTATGAGAATCGAATACCGAGTCACATACGATTTGTTAACGTTTTTGAGATACATTGTGATTATATTTAGAATGAATAATTTTATTTCCCCAATAATACTTTGGATAAGCTATGTTACTTTTCTATTTTGCCGTAAAATTACAGGACTACATGGGGAGTATCAACTGCGAAAACACGCAGTTTTGATTATTTAATTTGTCAAAGACCGAATGAAACCGTCATCAGCATCCGTTTAAAAAAAATAATGGACATGCTTACGATCGCTTCATAACCGTAAAAAATAACATGTTCCAATGAAACCATCAGGATCTTACAGATCGCATAACGAAATGTCTGGCGCTGATCGCTTCATTACCATTGAAAAACAATATACGCTAATGAAAATGCAAGAGAGAGAGAATTTTGGTGATTATTCCAAGACTTTTATTACCGCTGTTCCTGCGGATCTGAAAAGTGAGGAAGCGCTATTTTTTGATGAGCGCATTCCGAAGTTTGCGGATGAAGCGGTGTATATCTATTCCTTTAAGCAAAACCGGATGATTTATGCCAGTGGTTGGGAAGATGTTTTAGGATATAAAGATGATGAAATCAATATGTTGGCTATTGTCAACATGTCTGCGCCGGAATTTGCCCATTTTTCTCATGAGCTAAACGATAAAGCCTTAAAATTTATTCATCATAAATCAAAGGATCTTGAAAAGTATAGCTTTACCATTGAGCTGAAAAAGATCCATAAAAACGGGACACAGGTTCCTATTTCTGCAAGGGTAGGGGTTTTCAGTTCTGAAAATGGAAAGATCGAATCGATCATTGGCCGTTTTCAGGTGAACAGAAGTCTGATTTTTGGAAAGGTGATGCGTTATGCCGCTTATGGACCGGAAAAAGAAAAGTTTGAAGAAGAGCTGAACAAAATCCTCTTTAGCTACCTCGCGATCTCGAACAAAGAAAAGGAAGCATTGGAACTGGTAGCGAAAGGCTATTCTTTTAAAGAAATCGCCCATGCGCTTAAAGTTTCGCATTCTGCAATAGAGAAAAGGATCATTCCATTATATAAACGGTTCAATGTGAAAAGTCTGACCCACCTGGTGAGCTTTGCCTACGACAATTATATTTTACCTTAACTAAGCACTTCCCAGATTTACAGTAATGATGTCTGACTCGGGTACGCCTATCAGTCCGAGCAGATATTCCCAGGTATCTTCCACCTTTTCTGAAGGTTCCTCATTTCCCATCACCCAGATGATGTTCATCGCTTTAATATGCTGGATGTTAAAAGGACCGTATTGAGGATTATTGAGCAATTCATAGAATAAGGTTGCCCTTAAAATATCCTTCTTGATGAGCCCGCCGGGATTGATGTCGTCAATGACAAGGAGGGAAGAATCATGCCATGTCCATGAGCCGGGAGAGAGGCTGCTACGGTCACTTTGCTCAAAAAACATAGACAATAGCTTGGTAGCAGTTACGTAACTGCAACGGTTGTTTCTAATGGACATTTCTGTAGCAATTCCTACGGAAAGAGAGGTCTTTCCGCTGCCTTTAGAGCCGAACAGCAATAGGTGTTTTCCTTTTTCTTCGCAATTTAAAAAATCACTGATCATCTTTTTATGCTCGTCCTGCATATTGAAATTCCATTGGCTGAGCCTAAGCTGGAAAGGGTATCCCGCATTTTGCAGGTGCATCTTTGTCGAGTACCAGTAATAGGAAGGGTAAAGGGAAAGCAGGCATAAAATGATAAATCCGATCATGATGGGCAGGGAATAGAGACAGATCAGGCTGCAGGCCAGGGCACCAATTCCAAAGAAACAAAGGTCGGTAAGGGTATCGAAAGTGACATTCGCCCACTCCGGGTTAAAGATGTAGGTCTTTTTTCCGGAAGTCGTTTTTTTTACGGGGACGTTGAGCAGGAGCGGTCCAAGAAAATTATACAGTTCAAACAAGATCCAGCATCCCCAGATGATCAGCGGAGACCAGATCTCTACTTGTGTCATTTCTGTTTTTGACGTTAAAATCTTATATAGGATAAAGGTGGGGATAAACCCGAGGGAAAAATGTCCGAACTGATTGGCCATCCAGGAATAGGTTAACGTTACCCCACGGTAAGCATCTTTTCCAATAAGGTCTCTTTTTATTTGTAAAAGGACATCTTTTCTGGTAATAAATCTCATGATTACGCTTCTTTTCAGATATTTTTCAAAACTAAAATAAAAAAAATAAAAAAACTTTCTCCGCTCATTTGTTTTCCTTAAAAATGAAGCGATACGGTTAATGAACTAAATACCGTTTCGTTCTATCATCAGGCGAATTTTCAACTGCTGTTGCTCTGGTTTTAAATCATTATAATTGCCCAAATTCAAACAATAAGATATGTTAGAAATGATGGATAGTTCTGTAGGATACAACTTCAGTATCTCAGAAAATCAGGAGATGATCAGGAAGATGGTAAAAGATTTTGCTGAAAAGAATATTCGTGCCAATGTAATGGAATGGGATGAAGCTCAACATTTTCCGGTTGAGGTTTTTAAGAAATTAGGTGAGCTGGGATTGATGGGCGTATTGGTCCCTGAAATTTACGGTGGTTCTGGTTTTGGATACCAGGAGTATGTAGATGTGATTGTAGAAGTAGCTAAGGTTTGTGGTTCTATCGGTTTATCTCTGGCAGCACACAATTCCTTATGTACAGGTCATATTTTAGCTTTTGCGAATGAAGAACAAAAACATAGATGGTTGCCTAAACTGGCTACTGCGGAATGGATTGGTGCATGGGGGCTGACAGAAGCGAATACCGGTTCTGATGCTTTGCGCATGATGACAACCGCTACACTTGATGGAGATGAATATGTGATCAATGGTGCAAAAAACTGGATTACCCATGGTAAATCAGGTGATATTGCTGTTGTGATGGTTCGTACCGGAGAGAAAGGCAGCTCAAAAGGAATTTCTGCGATCGTAGTAGAACGCGGTACTCCTGGTTTTTCTGCCGGTAAAAAAGAGAATAAACTGGGCATGCGTGCTTCGGAGACTACAGAAATGATTTTCGACAATTGCAGGGTGCCTAAAGAAAACCTGCTTGGAAATGTTGGCGAAGGATTTAAACAGGCCATGAAAGTATTGGATGGAGGAAGAATCTCTATTGCAGCTTTATCTTTAGGAATTGCTAAAGGTGCTTATGAAGCCGCACTTCAATACGCAAAAGAACGTCATCAGTTTGGACAGCCGATTGCGAACTTTCAGGGAATCAGTTTTAAACTGGCAGATATGGCGACAGAGATCGAAGCCGCAGATTTGCTGATCCGTCAGGCTGCAGATTTAAAGAACCGCGGATTACCGATGACCAAGGAATCAGCGATGGCTAAATATTTCGCCTCAGAAGTTTCTGTAAGGTGTGCCACAGAGGCAGTACAGATCTTCGGTGGTTACGGATACACTAAAGATTTCCCGGTAGAGAAGTATTACAGGGACAGTAAATTGTGTACTATTGGAGAAGGAACGTCAGAAATACAAAAAATTGTAATAGCAAGGGAAGTTTTAAAAGATTAATTCGTACCTTCCTGTTCTAAACCGCATATTCTAACCAAATATAACCAAAAACGGAATCCGGTGACCAGAGATGGTCACCGGATTTTTTATGGATTATTTAATGGAAATGATCTCATAGACCACAAACGGGCTATATCCTCTCCATGGCAAAGCGCCGATATATTCTTTATAGCGCAGTTCAAAAACTTTACCGCTGTTCAGCATCATTTTTTCTGCGATGGCTTTGTCCTCTACTGAGAACTCGAATTCATTAGATTGAATATTGCCGGTTTGTTTGGAACGGATCCCGGCCTGGATGAGCTTTCCTTCATAGGTTTTAAAGAGATATCCTTTCTTTACTACATAATTGAGCTCTCCGGCCTTAACGCCTTCTCCCAGGACAAAGTTGTAACGGAAGTAAAAGAATCCTGCAAGAATAAGGATGAGTACGCCAAGGATGATAAAAAGCGTTTTCTTTGATTTCATAGGTAATTAGATAAGTCCTAAACATATACATTATATATAGGAGGTTTGTTTTTAATAAATTTACACTTATTGTTTTGATTCTCAAAACAAAGCCCTATCTTTGCGGTCCTAAAAACAACGAAAGGGGGTATATTACGTTATGATTATCATTAATATTAAAGACGGCGAATCACTGGATAAAGCCTTAAAACGTTTCAAGAAGAAATTCGAAAAAACAGGTGTGTTAAGAGAATTACGTAGCCGCCAAGCTTATGAGAAAAAATCTGTAGCTCGTCGTACACTAGTTAAACATGCAATTTACAAGCAAAACATGCAACTTGAAGGAACTGTATAGTTTCTGAAAAGTTTAAATGATATTAAAGCGCTGTCGGTAAACCCGATAGCGCTTTTTTATTTTTTATGTTAAAATAAAAACAATTAGCTGAGCTATGTTTTGTATATTCACTTAATCGTGTCATACAAATAGTTTTTATGATTGTTGCTCAATTCCTGACATATCTCCAGCACGAGAAGCGTTATTCTCCACATACCATTCAGTCTTACAAAACAGACTTGTTGCAGTTTAGTGAATACCTGCTGCAAACATTTGAATTGCCCCTTAATGAAGCAGGGCATGTTCATGTAAGAAATTTCATGGTGGCCCTTCTGGAGGATCATGTTTCTGAGAATTCTGTAGGAAGGAAGCTCTCTACGCTTCGCAGTTTCTATAAATACCTTTCCCGTGAAGGTTTGATCGCTTCAAACCCGATGACGCTTGTAAAGGCGCCTAAAGTACCCAAACGACTTCCTGTATTTGTGGACGACCAGAAGCTGGATGTCCTGCTGGACTCCGGGGCATTTTTTGATGATACTTTCCCTTCTGTACGTGATAAGGTGGTGATCGAAACCTTATTTGGGACCGGTATGCGTTTGGCCGAACTGTTGTCGCTGAAAGAATCGGATATTGATTTTTACGGGGCTACGGTCCGGGTTTTGGGAAAAAGGAATAAAGAACGGATTATTCCGATAGGCAAAGTCCTTGGAGATCAGATGAAAGCTTATATTGACTTGAAAACGTTACAGAATTTTAATAACAAAACGGGGGTCTTGATCGTTACAGATAAAGGAGCTCCTGCTTATACCAAGCTCATCTATAGAATAGTGACGAGTTATTTGACAAATGTATCCACACAGGATAAAAAGAGTCCGCATGTATTGCGTCATTCATACGCAACAAGCCTGTTGAACAGGGGTGCAGATTTAAATGCAATAAAAGAGTTATTGGGGCATGCCAGCCTGGCGGCAACCCAGGTATATACCCATAACTCCGTAGAAAGATTAAAATCAATATATAAACAAGCCCATCCAAAGGCATAAAAAAGGAGGAAACAATGAAAATTACAGTTCAATCGATCCATTTCAATGCAGACCAGAAGTTGTTAGAGTTTATTCAGAAGAAAGTTGATAAGTTAGATCAGTTCTTTGACCAGATTATTAGTGGAGAGGTCTATTTGAAATTAGAGAATGTAGATGATGAGGCAAATAAAATAAGTGAGATCAAACTGATCGTTCCGGGTGTTACGATGTTCGCAAAGGAGCAATGTAAAACTTTTGAAGAGGCGACGGATTTGGCAATTGAGTCCCTGAGAAAACAAATTACCAAACATAAAGACAAGACGAGAGAAAAATTAAGTGAACATAAAGCAATTTTAAATGCAGACGAAGTATCTGATTATTAGGAGGATATTTTAAGCGTTTTTAATAAAAAGGTTGGCGGGACTAAAACCCGCCAATTTTTTTTGAAAATAATTTTGGATCGTATTAAAATTCGTGTACATTTGCAATCCCAATCAGAGAGGGCGTTTCTCTTAAAAGATTCGGAAAGTTCTGTGAAAGATTAAACATAATAAAAATCATTGCTCAACCATCAGCAATGAATGATATAAGCCTCCTTAGCTCAGCTGGTAGAGCAACTGACTTGTAATCAGTAGGTCATTGGTTCGATCCCGATAGGAGGCTCTTTTAACTTCGGTACTGTAAAGTATTGGCAAGATAAAAGCGGGGGGATACCAGAGTGGCCAAATGGGACAGACTGTAACTCTGTTGTCGCAA
>NZ_QAJL01000002.1:180408-252937 GCF_003852525.1 Pedobacter sp. KBW06 | reverse complement strand
AATACAAAAGCGAAAGTAGCTCAGTTGGTAGAGCGATAGCCTTCCAAGCTATAGGTCGCGAGTTCGAACCTCGTCTTTCGCTCAAATTGGAAAAGCTGGGAAATCGGCATAGAATTAAGTAGTTTAATTAGAATACCAATTAAACTACTTAATTAACTTAGATTACAAGCTGAGATTAAAAAGCCGAAGTAGCTCAGCGGTAGAGCACTTCCTTGGTAAGGAAGAGGTCGTGGGTTCAAGTCCCATCTTTGGCTCAAGATAAAAACAAGCTTTGTTGAATCTGTAATTATGGCAGTTGAACAAGGTTTTTTGTGTTGAATTTGTATCAAAACAATTAATTAATAAAAAGTTATAAACTACTAATAAGTATAAAAACATGGCAAAAGAAAAGTTTGACCGCAGCAAGCCGCACTTAAACATCGGCACAATCGGTCACGTTGACCACGGTAAAACAACCTTAACAGCAGCTATCACTAAAGTGTTATCTGATGCTGGTTTATCTGAGGCGCGTTCATTTGATTCTATTGACTCTGCTCCAGAGGAAAAAGAAAGAGGTATCACTATCAATACAGCACACGTTGAGTATTCAACAGCTAACCGTCACTATGCTCACGTTGACTGTCCAGGTCACGCGGATTATGTGAAGAACATGGTTACTGGTGCTGCGCAAATGGATGGAGCTATCATCGTTGTAGCTGCTACAGATGGTCCGATGCCACAAACTCGTGAGCACATTCTATTGGCTCGTCAGGTTGGTGTTCCTTCATTGGTAGTATTCATGAATAAAGTGGATATGGTTGACGATCCTGAATTACTAGAATTAGTAGAGATGGAAGTTCGTGAATTGTTATCTTTCTATGAATTCCCTGGTGATGATATCCCTGTAATTCAAGGTTCAGCTCTTGGTGGCTTGAACGGTGATGCTAAATGGGTTGGAAAAATCATGGAGCTTATGGATGCTGTAGATAGCTACATTCCAATTCCTCCACGTTTAACTGATCTTCCATTCTTAATGCCTGTTGAAGATGTATTCTCGATCACTGGTCGTGGTACTGTAGCAACTGGTCGTATTGAGCGTGGTGTAATCAACTCTGGAGATCCTGTTGAGATCCTGGGTATGGGTGCTGAAAATCTTAAATCAACTGTAACAGGTGTTGAGATGTTCCGTAAGATCCTTGATTATGGTGAAGCAGGTGATAACGTAGGTCTATTGTTACGTGGTATTGAGAAAACTGATATCCGTCGTGGTATGGTTATCTGTAAACCAGGTTCAGTAACTCCTCACACAGATTTCAAAGCTGAGATCTATGTATTATCAAAAGCAGAAGGTGGACGTCACACTCCATTCTTTAACAAATACCGTCCACAATTCTATTTCCGTACCACAGACGTTACTGGTGAGATCTCACTAGCTGAAGGAACTGAAATGGTTATGCCAGGTGATAACGTTACGATCACAGTTAAATTGATCAACGCAATCGCAATGGAAAAAGGTCTACGTTTCGCAATCCGTGAGGGTGGTAGAACAGTAGGTGCTGGTCAGGTAACTGAAATTTTAAAATAGTATTTTATCCTTAGGGATAAGAAACAACAATAAAGCAAAGTACTTAGGCTTTTAAACCGCCTGAGTACTTTGTTTCTAAAGAAGCTGCTAAATCCTGGAAAGGAAATAGCTTATACACGGGAATAGTTCAACGGTAGAATAGAGGTCTCCAAAACCTTTGATCAGGGTTCGAATCCTTGTTCCCGTGCAAAAAATTAATTATGGCTAAAGTAGTTCAATTTATTAAAGAATCGTATGAAGAAATGACCCAGAAGGTTACTTGGCCTACATGGGGAGAATTGCAAAATTCTGCAGTGCTGGTTCTGGTAGCTTCGTTTATCATTGCATTAGTTGTTTTTGCAATGGATAAGGGATCTACTTTTGTTTTAGATACTTTTTATAAATCACTTTCTAATTAATATAGCTAAATGGACGATCAGTTAAAATGGTATGTAGTTAGGGCTGTTAGCGGAAAAGAGAAGAAGGTAAAACAGTATATCGATTCTGAAATTAGCCGTTTAGGTTTTTCTCATCTTGTACCTCAGGTATTAATCCCAATGGAGAAATACTACCAGATGAAAGAGGGAAAAAAAATTGCAAAAGAGCGTAACTTCTATCCCGGATATGTTTTAATTGAAGCGAATTTGGACGGAGAACTTGAACACATTATTAAGAACGTTAATAGTGTGATTGGTTTTTTAGGGGATAAAGGTGGAAACCCGGTTCCTATGCGTCAGGCAGAGGTTAACCGTATTTTAGGTAAAGTTGATGAGATGAGCCAGCAAGGTGAAACCATGAACGTAGCTTACTATGTCGGAGAGAACATTAAAGTAATGGATGGACCATTTAACGGTTTCACCGGTGTGATCGAAGAGGTGAACGAAGAGAAGAAAAAACTAAAAGTTATGGTTAAGATTTTCGGAAGAAAAACTCCATTGGAGCTTAACTATATGCAAGTAGAAAAAGAATAGAATTCAATTCATATAAGATCTTAAATGTTACTTGCTTCCAACATTATAACATTGAGTATTAAAATTAACAAAACAGAAAATGGCAAAAGAAGTCAGTGCACTTGTTAAGTTACAGATCAAGGGTGGAGCTGCAAATCCATCGCCACCGGTAGGACCTGCGTTAGGTGCTAAAGGGGTGAACATCATGGAGTTTTGCAAACAATTCAATGCTCGTACCCAAGATAAGCCCGGTAAAGTATTACCAGTTGTAATTACTGTTTATGCTGACAAGTCTTTCGAATTCATCATCAAAACCCCTCCGGTTGCTATCCAGTTAAAGGATGCTACTAAATTAACGAGTGGTTCTGCTGAGCCCAACCGTAAGAAAGTTGGTTCGGTGACTTGGGATCAGGTTAAGTCAATTGCTGAAGATAAAATGACTGATTTAAATGCTTTCACTATCGAATCTGCAATGAGTATGGTTGCAGGTACAGCACGCAGTATGGGAATCACCGTTAGCGGTGATGCACCTTGGACAAATTAATTAACAAAAAACAGTTTACAACAGTGGCTAAATTAACAAAAAATCAAAAAAAGGCACATGCTAAACTAGAATCTGGTAAAACGTATTCTTTACAGGATGCGGCTGCTTTGGTAAAAGAGATTACTACAACTAAATTTGATGCATCGGTAGATATCGATGTAGCTTTAGGTGTAGATCCACGTAAGGCCAATCAAATGGTACGTGGTATTGCTACTTTACCACACGGTACAGGTAAAACTGTACGTGTATTAGTTCTTTGTACTCCTGATAAGGAAGAAGAGGCTAAAGCGGCAGGTGCAGATTTTGTAGGTTTAGACGAATATGTAGCCAAGATTGAAGGTGGATGGACTGATGTTGACATTATTATCACTACTCCTGCTTGTATGGCAAAAGTAGGTAAACTGGGCCGCGTTTTAGGTCCACGTAACCTTATGCCAAACCCTAAGTCAGGAACTGTTACTAACGAAGTTGGTAAAGCAGTTACTGATGTAAAAGGCGGTAAGATTGATTTTAAAGTTGACAAAAGTGGTATCATTCACGCTTCAGTAGGAAAAGTATCATTCCCAGCAGAAAAAATATATGAAAATGCATTAGAAGTTCTTCAAGTAATTTCTAAGCTAAAACCATCTGCTGCAAAAGGAACTTATTTTAAGAGCATTCATGTTTCTTCAACTATGAGTCCTGGAATTGCAATCGAAACTAAATCAGTAGCGGGGATCTAATTATGAACAGAGAAGAAAAACACGAAGTCGTTTCGGCTCTTCAAGTGAAGATGCAGGAATTCGGTAATTTTTATATTGCCGATACATCAAGTCTATCTGTTGAGAAAATTAACGGTATCCGTCGTAAATGTTTCGAAAGCGGGATCGAAATGCAGGTTGCTAAAAACACTTTAATCAGAAAAGCGATTGAAGGATTAGATGGCGATGCATCAGAGATCTTTGTTGCGCTTAAAGGTCAGTCAGCATTATTATTCTCAACAGTAGGTAACGGTCCAGCTAAGCTGATCAAAGCCTTGAGAAAAGGATCTGATAAACCAGTACTTAAAGCAGCATATATCGATTCAACAGTATTTGTAGGCGATAACCAATTAGATACTTTAGTAAGCTTGAAATCAAGAGAAGAGCTTATCGGAGACATCATTGGTCTATTACAATCACCAGCGAAAAATGTTATTTCGGCTTTAAAGTCAGGCGGTAACACAATTGCAGGAATTGTTAAAACTCTTCAAGAAAGAGAAGGTTAAGGAACACCTTATAAGTTCATATTATAATAAATTATTTTACGTAAATTTTTAAAATCTATAAAAATGGCAGATTTAAAAGCGTTTGCTGAGCAATTGGTAAACTTAACAGTTAAAGAAGTTAACGAATTAGCTCAAATCTTAAAAGACGAGTATGGTATCGAACCAGCTGCTGCTGCAGTTGCGATTGCAGGTCCTGCTGGTGATGCTGCTCCTGCAGCTGAAGAAAAAACTACTTTTGATGTAATATTGAAAGAAGCTGGTGGTTCTAAATTAGCAGTTGTAAAACTGGTAAAAGACTTAACTGGTTTAGGTTTGAAAGAAGCTAAAGATCTAGTTGACGGTGCACCAAAAGAATTAAAAGCTGGTGTTTCTAAAGACGAAGCTACTGCTTTGAAAACTCAATTAGAAGAAGCTGGAGCTGTAGTTGAAATTAAGTAATAACTTAATTTTAATATAACTTTAACCATAGACTCCGACTGTATAGTCGGAGTCTATACCTGTTTATAAACATTTCATCTTGTTTGGTTGGTGAATACGTTTAACGGCAAACCAAACAAATAGTTTATTCTTAAACTAAATTAACTTTAGTCCATTGGCAAATAAAGTCGACCAAAGAGTAAATTTTGCACGTAGTAAGCACATCATAGATTACCCGGATTTTCTAGATGTACAGTTGCAATCATTCAGAGAATTTTTTCAGATCGAAACCACTTCAGATAACCGTCACACAGAGGGTCTATTTAAGGTGTTTGCTGAAAACTTCCCAATCACAGATTCAAGAAACATCTTTGTTCTTGAATTCCTAGATTATTTTATTGATCCACCTCGTTATGATATACCTGAGTGTATTGACCGTGGGTTAACGTATAGTGTTCCATTAAAAGCGAAGCTGAAACTTTCTTGTAATGATGCAGAACACGAAGATTTTGAAACCATCATTCAAGATGTGTACCTGGGAACCATACCATATATGACGCCTAAAGGTACCTTCGTGATCAACGGTGCAGAGCGCGTAATTGTTTCTCAATTACACAGGTCGCCAGGTGTGTTCTTCGGCCAAAGCCGTCACACAAATGGAACTAAGCTTTATTCTGCCCGTGTGATTCCTTTCAAAGGTTCATGGATCGAGTTTGCTACTGACGTGAATAACGTCATGTATGCGTACATCGACCGTAAGAAAAAATTCCCGGTAACCACTTTATTGCGTGCGATCGGTTATGATTCTGATAAAGACATCCTTGAATTGTTTGATCTTGCTGATGAAGTAAAAGTTAGCAAATCAGGTTTAAAGAAATTCATCGGACGTAAACTTGCTGCAAGGGTATTAAGAAAATGGGTTGAAGATTTTGTGGATGAAGATACCGGTGAGGTAGTTTCCATAGATCGTAACGAAGTGATCTTAGACAGGGATACTGTTTTAGAAGATGACCATATTGATATGATCATTGACGCAGGCGTTAAAACGATCATCTTATCTAAAGATGATGGTGCCAGTCAGGCTGATTATACCATTATCTATAATACTTTACAAAAAGATACTTCAAACTCTGAAAAAGAGGCTGTTGAAAACATCTATCGTGCTTTGCGTAACGCAGAACCACCTGATGAGGAAACTGCAAGAGGTATCATTGAGCGTTTGTTCTTCTCGGATAAACGTTATGACTTAGGAGATGTGGGTAGATACCGCATCAACCGTAAGTTGAAAATGGATACTCCTGATCACGTAAAAGTATTGACAAAAGCAGATATTATTGCGATTGTTAAATATTTGATCAAACTGATCAACTCTAAAGAAGAAGTGGATGATATTGATCACTTGTCGAATCGTCGTGTTCGTACAGTAGGTGAGCAATTGTACGCTCAATTTGGTGTTGGTTTAGCACGTATGGCCCGTACCATTCGTGAGCGTATGAACATTCGTGATAACGAGGTGTTTACGCCAACAGATTTAATTAATGCCCGTACTTTATCGTCGGTTATTAATTCCTTCTTTGGAACAAACCAGTTATCGCAGTTCATGGACCAGACGAACCCTCTGGCAGAGATTACGCACAAGCGTCGTCTTTCAGCCTTAGGCCCAGGTGGTCTTTCACGTGAACGTGCCGGTTTCGAGGTGCGTGACGTTCACTACACTCACTACGGTCGTCTTTGTACGATTGAAACTCCTGAGGGACCAAACATTGGTTTGATCTCGTCTCTTTGCGTTCACGCGAAGATCAATAACTTAGGTTTCATTGAAACCCCTTACAAAAAAGTTAAAGACGGTATCGTTCAGGTAGAGGAGGAAGTGATTTACCTGTCTGCAGAAGATGAAGATGGTAAAACTATTGCACAAGCGAATGCTGCTTATGATGATCAAGGTAATTTCACCACTACACGTGTTAAAGCACGTTACGAGGGTGACTTCCCGGTTATTGAGCCTGAGAAATTAGACTTAATGGACGTGGCACCTAATCAGATTACTTCAATCGCTGCGTCGTTGATTCCTTTCCTTGAGCATGATGATGCGAACAGGGCCCTGATGGGATCCAACATGCAACGTCAGGCCGTACCATTGTTACGTCCTGAGGCACCAATCGTTGGTACAGGTTTGGAAGGTCGCGTAGCCCGCGATTCAAGAACACTGATCAATGCTGAAGGTGACGGTGTAGTAGAATATGTAGATGCAAATGAGATCACCATTAAATATGTACGTAACGATTCAGATCGTTTGGTTTCATTCGAAGGTGATAGCAAAACTTATAAATTAATCAAATTCAAGAAAACCAACCAGAACACTTGTATCAACTTAAAACCAATCGTTAAGAGAGGTCAGAAAGTAGTTAAAGGACAAGTACTATGTGAAGGTTATGCAACTGAAAATGGTGAGCTGGCATTAGGAAGAAACTTAAAAGTTGCTTTCATGCCTTGGCAAGGGTACAACTTTGAGGATGCGATCGTAATCAACGAGCGTATTGTTCGTGAAGATATCTTTACTTCATTGCACATTGAAGAGTTTGAATTGGAAGTACGTGATACAAAACGTGGAGAAGAGGAATTAACACCGGATATCCCTAACGTTTCTGAAGAAGCGACTAAAGATTTAGATGAAAACGGTATCATCCGTGTAGGTGCTGAAGTTAAAGAAGGAGACATCCTTATTGGTAAGATCACTCCTAAAGGAGAATCTGATCCTTCGCCGGAAGAGAAATTACTACGTGCGATCTTTGGAGATAAAGCAGGTGATGTGAAAGATGCATCATTGAAAACACCTCCATCTATCAAAGGTGTGGTAATTGATACCAAGTTATTCTCAAGAGCTAAGAAAACTACTAAAGCTGAAGAAAAAGCAGCGATAGAGAAATTAGACAAGAGATATGACCTTGCTACAACGAATCTGAAAAATGAACTGGTAGATAAATTGTTCCAGATTGTGAATGGTAAAACATCTCAGGGTGTATTCAACGTTTACAAGGAGCTTTTATTCCCTAAAGGAGCTAAGTTCACTCAGAAAAGTTTAGCTGATCTGGAATATGCACACATCAATCCATACAAATGGACTACTGATGATGATAAAAATGACCAGATTAAATTGCTGTTGCACAACTATGGTATTCGTGTGAACGAAGAATTGGGTGCGTACAAACGTGATAAATTTGCCATCAGTGTTGGTGATGAATTGCCTTCAGGTATTGTACAGATGGCAAAGGTTTATGTAGCTAAAAAACGTAAATTAAAAGTAGGTGATAAGATGGCTGGTCGTCACGGTAATAAGGGTATTGTAGCCCGTATCGTTCGTGATGAAGATATGCCGTTCTTAGAAGATGGAACACCTGTTGATATCGTGTTGAACCCACTGGGTGTACCTTCACGTATGAACTTGGGTCAGATCTACGAAACTGTATTGGCATGGGCCGGTAAAGAACTGGGTGTGAAATTCGCAACTCCGATCTTTGATGGTGCTAAACATGACGAGGTAGAAGAGTGGATTGCTAAAGCCGGTGTACCAGCTTCTGGTAGAACTTACTTACATAATGGTTTAACGGGTGAGAAATTTGACCAGCCAACAACTGTAGGTATTATCTACATGTTGAAACTAGGGCACATGGTTGATGATAAAATGCACGCCCGTTCAATCGGACCATACTCATTGATTACACAACAACCATTGGGTGGTAAAGCTCAATTCGGGGGTCAGCGTTTTGGTGAGATGGAGGTTTGGGCATTAGAGGCATTCGGTGCTGCTAATATCCTACAGGAGATCTTAACTGTTAAGTCAGATGATGTGATCGGTAGAGCCAAAACTTATGAGGCGATTGTAAAAGGCGAAAACCTTCCTACGCCGGGTGTACCAGAATCGTTTAACGTATTGGTACATGAGTTACGTGGATTAGGTCTAGATATTACGTTAGACTAATGTTGAAAGTTATTTTGCCGGGATGCCGCTAAGGCCTCGCCTGAAAAGCATCCCGGCTTTTTAAATTTTTCAACTTTCAAACAAAAGAGCTATGTCTTACAAAAAGGATAATAAATTAAAAAGCAATTTCACCTCGATCACCATTAGTTTGGCATCGCCGGAGGCTATTTTAGAGCGCTCTAGTGGTGAGGTGTTAAAACCTGAGACTATCAATTACCGTACTTACAAACCTGAGCGTGATGGTTTGTTTTGCGAGCGTATTTTTGGTCCGGTAAAGGATTACGAATGTCATTGCGGTAAATATAAACGTATCCGTTATAAGGGTATTGTTTGTGACCGTTGTGGTGTTGAGGTAACGGAAAAGAAAGTACGTAGAGAGCGTATGGGACACATCAATTTGGTGGTTCCTGTTGCGCATATCTGGTATTTCCGCTCCCTGCCAAATAAAATTGGATACCTGTTAGGATTGCCTACAAAGAGATTAGACCTGATCATTTACTACGAGCGTTATGTAGTAATTCAGCCTGGTTTCATGGCAGAAGAAGGTATTCAGTATATGGATTTCTTAACTGAAGAGGAATATCTTGATATTCTTGATAAGTTGCCTAAAGAAAACCAATATTTAGACGATAAAGATCCTAATAAATTCATCGCCAAAATGGGTGCTGAAGCATTAGAAGATTTATTGAAACGTATTGATTTAGATACTTTATCATATAACCTGCGTCACCAGGCTGCAAACGAAACTTCTCAGCAACGTAAAAACGAAGCTTTGAAACGTTTACAGGTAGTGGAAGCTTTCCGTGGTGCAAGAACCCGTATTGAGAATAACCCAGAGTGGATGATCATCAAGATTGTTCCGGTTATTCCACCGGAATTGCGTCCGTTGGTTCCATTGGAAGGTGGTCGTTTTGCGACTTCAGATCTAAACGATTTGTATCGTCGTGTGATTATCCGTAACAACCGTTTGAAACGTTTGATCGAGATCAAAGCGCCGGAAGTAATTTTACGTAACGAAAAACGTATGTTACAGGAAGCGGTAGATTCGTTGTTCGATAACTCACGTAAAGTAAATGCGGTTAAAACTGAAGGTAACCGTGCTTTGAAATCTCTTTCAGACATCCTGAAAGGTAAACAAGGTCGTTTCCGTCAGAATTTATTAGGTAAACGTGTGGATTATTCTGCCCGTTCGGTAATTGTTGTAGGTCCAAACCTTAAGTTACATGAATGCGGTTTACCGAAAGATATGGCTGCTGAGCTATTCAAACCGTTTATCATTCGCAAGATGATTGAAAGGGGTATCGTTAAAACAGTAAAATCTGCAAAGAAAATTGTAGACAGAAAAGATCCATTAGTTTGGGATATTCTGGAAAATGTTTTAAAAGGACACCCGGTATTACTGAATCGTGCGCCTACGTTGCACAGATTGGGTATCCAGTCGTTCCAGCCGAAATTGGTAGAGGGTAAAGCAATCCAGTTACATCCATTAGTATGTACCGCATTTAACGCGGATTTTGACGGTGACCAGATGGCAGTACATTTACCATTAGGGCACGCCGCAATCTTAGAAGCACAGGTATTAATGCTTGCTGCACACAACATTCTAAACCCGGCAAACGGAACTCCGATCACTGTACCTTCACAGGATATGGTTTTGGGTCTTTATTACATTACTAAAGGCCGTAGAACTGATGCTCAGCGTGTAGTTAAGGGACAAGATTTCTCTTTCTACTCTCCGGAAGAAGTGATCATTGCTTACAATGAAAAAGAAATCGATCTTCATGCATTTATCAAGGTTAAGGTAAATGTGAAACTGGAAGATGGAACAATCGTTAATAAATTGTTGGAAACTACGGTAGGCCGTGTACTATTTAATCAAATGGTTCCGGTAGAAGTAGGATATATCAATGAATTGCTGACTAAGAAATCTCTTAGAGATATCATTGGTACAGTAGTGAAGATTACCGGAATGGCCCGTGCTGCAAGGTTCCTTGATGATATCAAAGAACTTGGTTTCCAAATGGCATTCAGAGGAGGTTTATCATTTAATTTACAAGATGTAAACATTCCTGTGGAGAAACAGGCGCTATTAGAGCAGGCTTCTGCTGAGGTGGATGAGGTAAGGAATAACTATAACATGGGATTCATTACCAACAACGAGCGTTACAACCAAATTATCGATATCTGGACTCGTATCAATAACCGTTTAACATCATTCGTGATGACTCAGTTATCTAGCGATAACCAAGGTTTCAACTCTGTTTACATGATGTTGGACTCTGGAGCCCGTGGTTCGAAAGAGCAGATTCGTCAGTTATGCGGTATGCGTGGTTTGATGGCTAAGCCTCAGAAATCAGGTTCAGGTGGTGAGATTATCGAAAACCCGATTCTTTCGAACTTTAAAGAAGGATTGTCGGTATTAGAATACTTTATCTCTACCCACGGTGCGCGTAAAGGTTTGGCGGATACGGCGTTAAAAACAGCTGATGCGGGTTACTTAACACGTCGTTTACATGATGTGGCCCAGGATATGATCGTTAATGCAGAAGATTGTGGTACTTTAAGAGGTATGTACACGACTGCATTGAAAGATAATGAAGACATCGTTGAGCCGTTATACGACAGGTTATTAGGCCGTATCTCTCTACATGATGTATTTAATCCTTTGGATGGTGCATTGTTAGTAGCTGCCGGTCAGGATATCGACGAAGATATTGCTAAAGCAATTGAAGAGTCTCCGTTGGAAGGCGTTGAAATTCGTTCGGTATTAACCTGCGAAAACAAACGTGGTGTTTGTGCACTATGCTACGGACGTAACTTAGCTACTGGTAAACGTGTTCAAAAAGGTGAAGCTGTCGGTGTAATTGCTGCACAGTCCATCGGTGAGCCGGGTACACAGTTGACACTACGTACGTTCCACGTTGGGGGTACTGCATCGAACATCGCTGCAGAATCTCAGATCAATGCTAAATTTGATGGTATCATTGAATTTGAAAATGTTCGTACAGTAGAGAACGATACTGAAGAAGGTGTAAAACAAATTGTTTTAGGTCGTTCAGGAGAGTTCAAAATTGTTGAGCCTGGTACAAATAAAGTGATCATGACCAATAACATTCCTTATGGTGCATTCTTGTACGTTGAGGATGGTGCTAAAATCACTAAAGGCGACAGGATTTGTTCATGGGATCCATATAATGCGGTAATTATCTCAGAGTTTGCCGGTAAAATCGAATTTGACGCTATCGTTGAGGGTGTAACCTTCCGTGAAGAGTCTGATGAGCAAACCGGTCACCGTGAGAAAGTAATTATCGATACACGTGATAAAACTAAAAACCCTTCTGTACGGGTTGTGGATAAAAAAGGTGAATTGATCAGAGGATATAACATCCCTGTAGGTGCCCACATCGCAATTGATGAAGGTGATGCAGTTAAAACTGGTCAGATCCTGGTTAAGATTCCTCGTGCAACTGGTAAAACAAGAGATATCACGGGTGGTTTACCACGTGTAACGGAGCTTTTCGAAGCACGTAACCCTTCAAACCCTGCTGTAGTAACAGAGATTGATGGTGTGGTAACTTTAGGTGGTGTTAAACGTGGTAACCGTGAGATGACTATCGAATCTAAAGACGGAGAAGTTAAAAAATACCTTGTTCCATTGTCTAAACACATCCTTGTTCAGGATAATGACTTTGTGAAAGCTGGTATGCCTCTATCTGATGGTTCTATCTCTCCTGCGGATATCTTAGCGATTAAAGGCCCTGCGGCTGTACAAGAATATCTAGTGAATGGTATCCAGGAGGTTTATCGTTTACAAGGTGTGAAAATCAATGATAAACACTTTGAGGTAATTGTACACCAGATGATGCAGAAAGTTCACATTGAAGATCCGGGAGATACCACTTTCTTAGAGAACAACTCTGCAGATCGTTGGGACTTCATGATCGAGAATGACGAGATCTATGACAAAAAAGTTGTTGTTGATGCCGGTGATTCTAACGCGGTGAAACCTGGACAGATTCTTTCTCTACGTAAATTAAGAGATGAAAATTCTCAATTGAAACGTAAAGATTTGAAACAAATTGAAGTTCGTGATGCAAGACCTGCAACTGCGAGTTCAATGTTACAAGGTATTACACGTGCTTCATTAGGAACGAAATCGTTCATCTCTGCAGCATCATTCCAGGAAACTACAAAAGTGTTAAACGAAGCAGCAATTGCTGGTAAACGTGATAACATGCTTGGATTAAAAGAAAACGTAATTGTTGGACACTTAATCCCTTCAGGTACAGGTGTACGTGGATATGAGCGTATCATTGTAGGTTCTCAGGAAGAATACGATAAATTATTAGCTTCGAAACAAGAAGAAGTAGATGCTTAATATTTAAATATCTTTTGAAAAAATCCCCCTTCTGTTAAAGTTGGGGGATTTTTTTTTGGGTGTAATGATTTTAAAGCGGTAGTTTTGTGTTATGGAAGAACAGCACAACGATAACCAGCTAAACATTGAACTTTCTGAAGAAGTTGCAGAAGGGATCTTTTCAAACCTTGCTATTATTACCCATTCTAATACAGAATTTGTTCTGGATTTCATCAGGGTAATGCCTGGAGTACCTAAAGCAAGAGTGAAGTCAAGGATTATCCTGACCCCTGAGCATGCCAAGAGACTAATGGTGGCGATGCAGGATAATCTGGAAAAATATGAAGCTGCGCACGGAAGAATTAAAACCCAGGAAGAGCCTCCGGGATTTCCGATGAACTTTGGCGGACCAACAGCTCAGGCCTAAGCATTTAAGATTTTATCAATATGAAGGATGACCGCTTTGCTTTCAGTAGGTTCAAACCAGGCAGTGCTGTCATCCCTTCTAAACCAGGTGAGCTGGCGTTTGGCAAAACGTCTTGTATTTTGTTTGATCTTATCTACAGCTGTTTCCAGCGTGATGTTACCGTCCAGGTAATCGAATAATTCGGAATAGCCGACGGTATTCAGGGCATTGTATTTCCGGTAATCCTGAAGTCCCTTTACTTCCTCAAGAAGCCCTGCTTCCATCATTTTATCAACCCTAAGGTTAATCTGCTGATACAGGGCCGTACGGTCCATATTTAAGCCTATTTTAATGATGTTGAACGGACGTTGCTTTTTACTGTTGGTTTGATAAGAGGAGAGCTTTTCGCCTGTGGAGAGAAAGAATTCAAGTCCCCTGACCATTCGCTGAGGATTGGCCTGATCAACTTTTGCATAATACTCCGGATCGTGGGCCTGCAGTTGCTCCCTGATGGATGTTATGCCCTCTTTTTCCAGCTGTTCTTTGAGTTTTTTACGGATGTTAAGATCGGCATCCGGGAGGTCATCCAGGCCATTACATACGGCATCGATGTATAAACCGGATCCGCCGACCATAATCAGCAGATCCTGTTTTTTAAAGAGTTCATCCATTAGGCGGAGGGCCTGTATTTCAAAGTCGCCCGTACTGAAAAGTGTTTCAATACTATGGGAATCGATAAAGTGATGGGGAGCTGCTTCCAACTCTTCCTGGGAAGGTTTTGCCGTTCCTATTGCCATCTCCTTAAAGAACTGACGGGAATCTGCCGAAATGATCTCTGTAGAAAAATGTCTGGCCAATGCGATGGCCAGTGCAGTCTTTCCTATTCCGGTAGGGCCGACAATTACAATTAAGGTTTTATCCAATGCCATATCCGGGCACTAATAATCTTCTTTGCTATCGTATTCTTCGTCTTCGTAGCTGTCGTCACTTCCGAATTCGTCTGCATCATCTCCATCTTCTTCGGCATCATCATCAATCGTTTTTTCTTCCGTATTGATTCCTCTTCCGCCCATGGCTTCAATTTCTTCTGTATCTTCAGGAACAAAGTCCATCTCATTCAGAAAATCAAATTCTGTTGATTCCGGATTTGAAGACACTGCTACCGAACCAAAATTGTCTTTGTCGATGATTTTAGGCGCTTCTCCGGTACTTTTAACCAGTACAGGGTATTCGAGCTTGGGATCAGTTTCCAGAATGATCTTGATCAGTTCTACATGAAAGTCGAAGGGGCGGTCAAAGTTGTAGATATAGTAAAACTTCTGATGCGGATCTTCGATAAAACTACTCAATTTTGCTTTTTCCATTAAGGTAACCCCTCTGTCCGTTTTACGTTGGGTAGGCAGGTAAGCAATTTCATCTCCTTTGATCCAGTGATCGGTACTCACATAAAAGGAAGAAGATTTTTCAGCAGAATATCCTGTTGAGCGATGTACCGCACGATGTAAATCTTCAAATGTCTGGTTTGATTTTATATCGATTTCCCTAACTACTTCATCGAAATCTTCAAAACTTATTCTAAATCTATAAATTGCCATCTGAGCTTTTTTTCTAGCTATAAAATTAAAAAATATTATCTATAATTTGTGTTCCTGTCTTCGGGCTGTATTACTGCTTTACAGGCAGAAGGCCAAATTCCTTTGCTTTCTCGAGCATGAACTGTAACGCTTCTTCGTAGGTATTTTTGATTTCACCTTCGAGAATTGCTTCCCGGATGGCATTCTTAATCAGCCCTACTTCTTTTCCTGCAGCCAGACCGAATACTTCCATGATGTCATTTCCGGTAATTGGAGGTTGCCAGTTTCTGATTTTATCACGTTCCTCTACATCTTTGAGTTTCTGTTTTACCAGTTCAAAGTTATTGCGGTATTTTTTTACTTTGTACTCGTTTTTGGTCGTTACATCTGCGTTGCAGAGCATCATGAGGCTTTCGATGTCTTCTCCTGCATCAAACAAAAGCCTTCTTACTGCCGAGTCTGTAACTACTTCCTGTGCCAGTACAATCGGGCGAAGGTGAAGTTGTACCAGCTTTTGCACGAGTTTCATTTTCTCGTTCAGTGGAAGTTTCAACTGGTTAAAGATCTGGGGCACCATGCGTGCTCCTTTATCTTCATGTCCATGAAAGGTCCAGCCATGTCCTTCTTCAAAACGTTTTGTTGGCGGTTTGGCAATGTCATGAAGAATGGCCGCCCAACGGAGCCAAAGATCGTCTGTAGCGAGACAAATATTGTCCAGTACCTGTAAAGTGTGATAAAAATTGTCCTTATGTCCTTTTCCATTGATAAAGTCCACCCCGTAGAGGTTGGCCATTTGTGGAAAGATGAGGTGTAAAAGACCGGTATCAAACAGATATTTAAAGCCAATGGAAGGGATTTTTGAAAGAATGATCTTGTTGAGCTCATCGGTAACGCGCTCTTTGGAAACAATGGAAATTCTTTCTTTCTGCTTCTTAATGGCATTGATGGCACTTTCGTCGATGCTGAAACCCAGTTGGGTGGCAAAGCGAATGGCCCTCATCATTCTTAAAGGATCATCTGAAAAGGTGATTTCAGGATCAAGAGGTGTTTTGATGAGTTTATTTTCCAGGTCAGTGGTACCTCCGAAGGGGTCTACCAGCTGTCCGTAATTTTCTTTATTCAGGGAGATGGCCAGGGCGTTGATGGTGAAATCCCTTCTCAGCTGGTCATCTTTGATGGTGCCGTTTTCTACAATTGGTTTCCGGGAGTCTGAGCGGTAAGATTCCTTTCTTGCGCCCACAAACTCGATCTCCAGATCTTTGGTTTTTAACATGGCAGTGCCAAAGTTTTTGAATACTGCAACCTTGGTTTTTAGTACTTTACCTGCAAGTTCCGCGAATTCTATACCATTCCCCAATACCACAATATCAATGTCTTTGGAAGGTCTTTCTAAGAAAATATCGCGCACATATCCACCTATCACGTATGCTTCAATCTGATGTGTTTGAGCTATATCGGCAAGGACTTTAAATACTGACTGTTGTAAATGTTTTTCCATTAATGAGTTACAAAAGTAATAAAACTTACTTTCTAATAAAGGAAAATTGCCCTCCCGGTGCTAATTTCATTATGGTAGAAGGTTTTTTAGGACTTTGAAGCTCTTGTTCCCAATCGACTACGTAATCTACAGCAGCTTTAATTTCTTCATCAATCTCATCGAATATCAGCGGAGAAGGTGATCCTGATTTATTGGCAGAGGTAGAAGTAATCGGCTTTCTGAACCTTTGGATGAGCTGTTGACAGAAATCATGTTTCACAATTCTGATGCCTACACTGCCATCTTCATTGATGACATTTTTGGCCAGGTTTTTTGCACCTGAAAAGATGATGGTAAGTGGATGTTCTGCATACTCGATCAGATCGTAAGCCACATCCGGAATTTCTGTTACATAACTTTGCAGCTTGGAATCGTTATCCAGGAGGATAATGAAACTCTTATCTGCACTACGTTCTTTAATCGCATTTATTTTGGCTGCTGCAGCCTCGTTGGTCGCATCGCAACCTAATCCCCATACGGTATCCGTCGGATAAAGGATAACCCCTCCATCTTTTAAAACATTAAGGGCCTTTTCAATTTCTGTTCTAAGCATAAAACTGTTATTTCTGGTGACTGGAAAGCACCTGGGTGTAAACTTTCATCAGTGCTCCGGCGATGACCCGGGTATTAAATTTCTGAACATATTCCAATCCCTTTGTTTTCATTTGTCCGGCAAGGGCAGGATCATTCAATACTTTGTTGATGGCTGCTGATAGGGCGGCATGGTTAAATGGAGAGACATAGAGGCTATTTTCGCCACCCGCTTCCTCCAGGCAGGAACCCGTCGCAGCGATTACCGGAACTCCGGAATAAAGCGCTTCAATGATTGGGATGCCAAAACCTTCATAAAGGGATGGATATACAAATGAGCCGGCCATCTGGTAAATGGAAGGCAGTTCATCAAAGGGAACATTCTGAAGAAAATAAACCCTGTCTTTTAGACCCAGGTTCGCGATCTCCTGATGAACGGAATCCGCGTAGGCGGTCTGTTTTCCTACCACGACCAACTGATAATCCGGATGGATCTGTGGTAATGCTTTGATGAGGGTTAACAGGTTTTTTCTGGTTTCTATTGTTCCTACATTCAGGATGTATTTGTGCGGTAAATTATGTTTAATCCGTACTTCCTGTTTTGTTTGCGCTGATGAAGGAGATTTGAAGCTATCGTCGCAGCTTTGATAAATGACCTCAATCTTGTCAGGATCAGTATGGAAAAATTCGATAATGTCTCTTTTTGTACATTCACTGATGGCGACGATCTTGTCGGCATGCCTGCAGGCGTAACGGGCTTTCAGTTTATAGATGAACCTGTCGATCCTCCCGAAATACTTTGGGAACTTTAAAAAGATCAGGTCATGGATGGTGACAATAGCCGGGATGCCGGAATTTTGGATCTTGAGCGGAATTTCATGACTCAAGCCATGAAACAGGTCGATATTGTCTTTTAGCAGCTGTTTTTTTATTCCGGAAGTTCTCCAGAATAATCCGGGTTGATCAGGAAGCCTGGACTCAATGCCTTTGGCTGCTAAGAAATGCCTGATCTGTGCGTGTTCTTTTATTTTTGGGCTGTATACAAAGTATTGGTTTTGAGGGAAAAATTCAGCGAGCTGGGCAATTAATGATCTGCTGTAATTTCCCAGTCCTGTTAAGTTGTTTGTTGCTCTTTTTCCGTCAAAACCAATCTTCATTATATTATACCGCTACATTGTTTTCTCTTAATGCATCATTAAGGGAAGTCTTTTTATCTGTAGATTCTTTACGCTGACCGATGATCAGTGCACATGGAACCTGGAATTCTCCCGCCGGGAATTTCTTCGCATAGCTACCTGGAATTACCACCGAACGCGCAGGAACGATTCCTTTGTATTCTACCGGACTGCTTCCGGTTACATCAATGATTTTAGTAGATGCTGTTAATACCACGTTTGCACCAAGAACAGCTTCTCTTTCTACACGTACCCCTTCTACAACGATCGCTCTTGAACCAAGGAAACAGTTGTCTTCGATGATTACCGGGGCCGCCTGAATTGGTTCCAGAACGCCACCAATACCTACACCACCACTTAGGTGAACATGTTTACCGATTTGTGCACATGAACCTACAGTAGCCCAGGTATCCACCATTGTACCTTCGTCTACATAAGCACCTATGTTTACATAAGAAGGCATCATGATTACACCTTTAGCGAGATAAGCGCCATAACGTGCGATACCATGAGGAACAACCCTTACGCCTAATTCTTTATAATTGGTTTTTAATTTCATTTTATCATGAAATACAAAAGGACCAACTTCAATTTCTTTCATTTCTCTGATTGGAAAATAAAGGATTACTGCCTTTTTGATCCACTCATTCACTCCCCATGAGTTAAGTACCGGTTCAGCAACGCGCATTTCACCTTTATCTAACTGCATAATCACCGTTTCTATTGCTTCGCAATATTCACTATATTCTAATAAAGTTCTGTCTTCCCAAGCGGCTTCTACTAACTTTTTTAATTGTGCTATCATGTTGTAAGTTATTTTTTGACAAAATAAATCAATTTTATGTATAGACCATTGTTTTCTATAATGTATTTTTGATTTTTTATGGCAGAGCAGGAAAAATTACGGATAGATAAGTACTTATGGGCGATCAGATTATTTAAGACCAGGAGCCTGGCGACAGAGGCTTGTAAGGCCGGTCGGATTAAGTTGAATGGTCAGAATCTGAAAGCTTCAGCAGTAGTAAAGCCTGGGGATGTGTACCAGGTATCCAAAGGAATTGAGAAGAAGGTGATCGAAGTGGTTGAGCTTTTATACAATAGGGTAGAGGCGAAAATTGCAGTGACGAAATATAAAGACATTACTCCTGAAGAAGAGACTTATGGATTTAAAAGCATGTTCCATGCTCCTGCACTGAAAAGAGATCGTGGAACAGGGAGGCCAACAAAGAAAGACCGCCGGGAGACCGATGCCCTTACTGACGATCTTTTTAAGGAAGAGGAATAAATCAGGATTGACCGATGATTCTCATCCGATAAGCCTGTATTGCAGTTTTGCCTAGTTTTTTTATCAGCTGATAATTGGCAACAGCACCTACTGCGGCGCCAACAACCGGAAGAAGCTGTGCCATTTTGGCGAGGTCAATGTAATCTCTGTATTCCTGCTGAAAGGTTTTCCAATCGAAGTTTTCTGAATTTTCGGGGAGGATATGGCGTTTCTGATCCCAGTTTTCCATATGCATAAAGATTTTCGTGCGTCCATGCTGACTGGAAAATGCGAGCTGGAAGATGTACAGGATGTATAGACGTTCCTTATAGTCTTTAACGTCGAAGCCATAAATCGTCGCAATTTCAAAGAGCATTTTCATCTTTATGCCGATCAATACCGGAAAATCAGCCATGCTCATCAGGAATCCACCGGCACCGGTAATTCCCCCTTCTGCAGCTCCGGTTTTACAATAGTTGTCAATTTTTTGTTTTACCAGGGCTTCCCTGTGCAGGAGACTTATTTCTACTGCAGGCAGGATTGAAGTGGTGTAGGTGGAACCATAAAGCACGGCCTGGACCATTTTCTTAATGGTCACTGTAATTGCGGTATGGACTTTCTCAGGAATGTAACTGTTGATTTTCTTCTGGATATTGTTTGTCATCTTGTTCAGAAAGGATGGTTTCTCCATCATTTCCCGTTTCCAGAATTCCAGTTCTATCCTGATGTTTTCCTGATACTTGTCCATTTTTAATAGTCTATTTTCATGGAGGATTGCTCCCAGAGCTGGAAAGCCTGTTGTGCTTCTTTTCTCATCATCTGGTGGATAGGTAAGGTACGTTTTGCCATTGGCTTTTCAATTTCATCGTAAATGAATTTATCATCGAAGCCAATGTTTGCCGCGTCTACTTTGGTGTTGGCATAGTAGATCGTTTCGATCCTTGCCCAATAAATGGCACTGAGACACATCGGGCATGGCTCACAACTGGTATAAACTACACATCCGCTGAGGTCAAATGTCTTTAGTTTTTTACAGGCCAAACGAATCGCAGAAACTTCTGCATGGGCCGTCGGATCATTTGTTGTGGTTACCTTATTGCCACTTTTGGCTATAATTTTGCCGTCTTTTACGACTACTGCTCCAAAAGGGCCACCAAGACCTCCGGTGACATTCTTTTCAGATAGAGCGATGGCGAGTTTCATGAATTTTTCGTGTGGATTGTTTTCTTTAACTGGCATAATGATGGTTTTGTTCGTTGTTGCTATGCTTTTGTAGCATAATCCTGGTTTTATAGCGCAAAAAAAATGCCCCGAATGACCAGGGCATTTAAATTCTTAGCAGGAAGAACTATTTTTTGTCTGCTTTATAGGCTTCGTTTAATCCTACAATTACTTCGCTTGTTACATCTAAAGACTCATCAGCAAAAAGGATTGCACTGTTTCCTTTAGAATAAGTCAATACCATTTTGAAACCTTTTCCTTTGGCATAAGTTTTCAGGTATTGTGCAACTTTATCATATAATTTTTCATTTTCTGAAGCTTGTTCATTCTGAAGGGCAGCACCTGCATTTTGTGAATAAGCTTGTAATTCCTGTTGTTTACGGGCAAGTCTTTCTTCTGTAGAAGCACGTTGATCAGCAGGCAGGGTATTTTGTTGCTGCTGATATTGTGATACTTCACGCTGGAATGCCTGTTGTTTAGAAGCAAGATCTGTTTGAGCAGTTTTTGACTTCGCATCAAGTTTCGTTTTTAAGTCTTTGAAATACTGATATTTTGTTAGCAGGGAATCAGAATTCACATAGACGATTTTCTCTGCGCTAGTCACTGTAGCCGACTCAGATTTTGTAGCAGGTGCAGTGGTGTTTTCTTTGTTTTGGCAAGAAGCCATTACGGAAACTAGTGCGACTGCAGTAGCAATGCTGCCAAGTTTTAATGTTGATCTTTTCATCTAATGATTATAATTGATATTTTATTTTAATTTTTGGTTCCCATCATCCTTCCAGCCGGTTTAAGACCTGTTTTTTAGGATGCCCCTTCCATTTTTGGCGGATAAATTTCAACAAATATAAAATTTCAAATTTAGTATCCTAAAGAACTGTGATTTTTAGCGTGTTTTTTGGGCCTTTTATGGGTAGATAGTTATCCACATTTGCGGTTAATTGGCCTAAAATGGTTATCTTTGAGTCTAATTGTTTTATTAAAAATATGAGCGAAGAAAAGGATCCAAAGTCAAATTATTCGGCAGATAATATACAGGTATTAGAAGGTTTAGAAGCGGTGCGTAAGCGCCCTTCGATGTATATAGGAGACACCGGAGTAAAAGGATTACATCATTTAGTTTACGAAGTAGTAGATAACTCTATAGATGAGGCGTTGGCAGGTCATGCCGACACGATATATGTAAATATTCTTAAAGACAACTCGATCAGGGTTGAAGATAACGGGCGTGGTATTCCTACGGGAATTATGCAGAAGGAGCAAAAGTCAGCTCTGGAAATTGTAATGACGGTATTACACGCTGGTGGTAAATTTGATAAGGACACTTATAAAGTTTCCGGTGGTTTGCATGGTGTGGGGGTAAGTTGCGTAAACGCATTATCTACACATTTAAAAGCGCAGGTTCACCGTGACGGGCAATTATGGGAGCAGGATTACGAAAAAGGGAAGCCTCAGTACGATGTTAAAGTTGTGGGAGAAACGGACAAAAGAGGAACGGTAATTACCTTTACTCCGGATCCGGAAATCTTTACCCAAACAACGGAGTACCGTTATGATACTTTGGCCAGCAGGCTTAGAGAGCTGTCCTTCCTGAATAAAGGAATTAAATTAACCCTTACTGATGAGCGTGAGCTTGATGATCAGGGAAATCCGATTTCTGAGCTTTTCCATTCAGAAGGTGGATTAAAAGAATTTGTTCAGTTTTTAGATGGAGGTCGTCCTTCACTAATTGCGGAGCCGATTTATGTAGAAGGAATTAAAAACGGAATTCCTGTAGAGCTTGCTTTACAATACAACGACAGCTATGCTGAAAATGTACACTCTTATGTGAATAACATCAATACCCATGAGGGAGGTACGCATATTGCAGGTTTCAGAAGAGGTTTAACCAGAACATTAAAAGCTTATGCTGATAAATCGGGATTGCTTAAAAATGTAAAATTTGAGATCACCGGTGATGACTTTAGAGAAGGCTTAACGGCTGTAGTTTCTGTTAAAGTTCAGGAGCCTCAGTTTGAAGGTCAGACAAAAACAAAGTTGGGTAACTCTGAGGTAATGGGTGCAGTTGATGTGGCCGTTGGTGAGGCGTTAAGTAACTACCTGGAAGAATATCCAAGAGAAGCGAAGCTGATCGTAAATAAAGTGATCCTTGCTGCTACAGCGCGTGCTGCAGCCCGTAAGGCCCGTGAGATGGTTCAACGTAAGAGTGTAATGGGTGGTTCAGGCCTTCCAGGTAAGCTTGCCGATTGTTCTGACAGTGATCCGGAAAAATGTGAGATATACCTGGTGGAGGGAGACTCCGCAGGTGGAACTGCCAAACAAGGCAGGGACCGTAATTTCCAGGCGATCCTTCCTTTAAAAGGTAAGATCCTGAATGTGGAAAAAGCGATGGAGCATAAGATCTACGAGAACGACGAGATCAAGAATATGTTTACTGCATTGGGCGTAAGTATTGGAACACCGGAAGATGATAAAGCTTTAAATCTAACAAAGCTTCGTTACCATAAAGTAGTGATCATGACGGATGCGGATATCGATGGATCTCACATCACGACCTTGATTCTTACTTTCTTCTTCAGATATATGAAATCCTTAATCGAAGCTGGTTACGTGTATATCGCTGCGCCACCTTTGTATCAGGTTAAAAAAGGAAAAGATTTTGAATATTGCTGGAATGACCAACAACGTGATGCAGCAGTGCAACGTTTGAAAGGTGCTGGTAAAGAAGAGAGTGTACATATTCAACGCTATAAAGGTCTTGGAGAGATGAACGCAGAGCAGTTATGGGATACTACCCTTAACCCTTCAACACGTACGTTATTACAGGCAACGATTGAAAATGCAGCGGAATGTGACCATACTTTCTCCATGCTAATGGGTGATGAGGTTGGTCCAAGAAGGGATTTCATCGAAAGAAATGCAAAATATGCTAAGATTGACGCTTAGTTAAAGCGTGTTAACTTGCAAAAAGGAGCGATTGAAAAATCGCTCCTTTTTTTTGTCTTTAATTTTTTGATGGTGTATATTGTATTACACACAAATGATTGATTATGAAAAGATTAATTTTATTCCTGCTGGTTTTTCCGGTCTGTTATGGATTGAAAGCACAGCAACAAAAAGCGAATGGCTGTTTGCCAGGCTTCCTTATCCCGTTAAACAGAGCAGTGACAATTATCAGTAAGCTGGAGGTAGGGAACATTACTACGCTCGTAGACGCTATTGGAACGCATACTACGCTCATCAAAAATGGGGAAAATGCCTTGTTTGTTAATTCGAAAGGCTTACATTCCACAGTGATGAAAACCGGCAATGTCAGTACGATAGTGAATGCTGACGGAACTCATTCTACGTGGATTGATAATGGTGCTACCGGTCTGATTGTGAATGCTGATGGAACCCATTCTACGGTAATTAATAATGGAGCTACCTCCATCGTTGTGAATCCTGATGGGACACATACCGTAATTATTAATTAGAAAAGCTGTAAAGGACCTTGTCCGGGAAGTACATCTTGGGGTAAAGGTCCTTTTAAATAATTAATCCGCGTAAAGAAATAGCCTTAATTTTCTGTAGTTGATATTGGCATAGTACTTCAGCAGTATGTCGCTTCCAATGATACCAATTACTTTTGGATGGCCCATTTGTTCGTACGCCTGGTTAACAGTATCTAAATCAAGTGCGACGGTATCGTAATCATTGATGACTAACCTGCCGATTTTTAATTTAGGGATCGTGGCCTGGAGAGTGGTTGATGTAGCAAAGAGGGTAGTGGCGTGTGTTTCTTCACTATGTTCCAGTTCAGAAATATTTGCTTTGATTAATGTCATATCGAATACTGACCTGGAAGCACCTGTATCGAGTACTGCAAAAGATTTCTTCCCAAAAATGACAATTTCCACCAAAAGGTGGAAACCATCATCTTGTAAATTTATTAAGGTTAAAGGAACAGAAATGGTTCTCATTAATTTAAACTAATTTCATCTCCTGCAATACGCTGTTCATGGCGCGTACGGCATCGGCGCTTTTATTAAATGAAGCTTGTTCTTCTTCATTTAATTTGTAATCTATTATTTTTTCCCATCCGTTACGTCCAACGATTACGGGAACACCCAGACAGATGTCATTCTGACCGTATTCTCCATCAAGGGATACGCAGCAGGTAAATAATTTTTTCTCATCACGGACAATGCTTTCTACTAACGCAGCTCCTGCAGCACCCGGTGCATACCAGGCAGAGGTTCCAAGAAGGCCCGTTAATGTAGCTCCACCAACCATGGTATCTGCTGCAACTTTATCTAAGGTTGCTTTATCCAGCAGATCAGACACTGGCAAGCTCTGGTAAGTGGCGTAGCGAGTTAAAGGGATCATGGTAGTATCTCCATGGCCTCCGATTACAAAACCCTGCAAATCATTTGAATTGCAGTTTAAAGCAACACTTAAATAATATTTGAAACGGGCACTGTCTAATGTTCCACCCATTCCGATGATTCTGTTTTTAGGTAATCCAAGGGATTTTAATGCCAGGTAAGTCATCGTGTCCATTGGGTTACTGATCACTATAATGATGGCATCGGGAGAATATTTTAAAATGTTTTCTGCTACACCTTTTACGATTCCGGCATTAATTCCGATCAGTTCTTCGCGGGTCATCCCCGGTTTGCGCGGAAGTCCGGAAGTAATCACAGCCACTGTAGAGCCTGCTGTTTTGCTGTAATCGTTGGTTACACCGGTAATTTTTGTATCAAAGCCTAATAAAGTGGCGGTTTGCATCATGTCAATTGCTTTGCCTTCTGCAAAACCTTCTTTGATGTCTAATAAAACGAGCTCTTCTGCTAATTCTTTTCTGGCAATATTATCTGCACAAGTGGCGCCTACTGCGCCGGCACCTACAACCGTTATTTTCATAATGAATCTAATTTTATTTTAAAGGTTTTCCTCCTGGTTTAAATCTATTGTTTTAAATGCTGATCTATGACTATAAATTTAGGATACAATTAATATATGAAGCAAACCATGTTGGGGAATGTCTCAAGCCGAAGTTAGAAATTTAGGTCAGTTTAAAAAACGCTTTTTAAAACTTTCTTCAACCTTGCTGGTTTTATGATAAAGAATTTACATTTGCTTAATAGTCGTAAAATGATGGACCCTGTTATGGATAATGTACCGGTAGAAAAAGTTGATATTATGTCGTATGCCGGAAAGTGGTATTCTTTGTATTCCATACCTACTTTCATGGACAAGCACTGGCGCCAAACGGTGGAGACCTATGTCATCCATCCCGATGGTTACTATGCTGTTTTTACAGGATATAAAGTGCTGGGGCAGGACAAGCAGAAATATTTCCGCTCTAAACTTTTTGTGATCCGGGGGAGCAGGAATGCGAGGTTCAAAGCCCAGTTTATCTGGCCTATAAAGGCGGATTATTGGGTGATAGAACTTGCCGGGGATTATTCTTATGTGGTGGTTGGACACCCAAAATTTAAATACCTTTTTATCATGGCCAGAAAACCGAACCTACCCCAGGAATTGCTGGCAGAAATCATAGAGCGCTGTCGTAAAAAGGGTTATGATACTTCAAAATTAGTTTCACAGGAACACAAGTCATCACTACCGATTCCTGAGGTTCATTCTGTGTAAAATTATCTGTTGCTATTAGATGGAGAACTGAAAAAATCCGTATTTTTGATCAATCATATTGATTTCTAAAAAGACGATTTTCTAATTACCTAGCTATGTATTTGATTTTTGATACCGAAACGACGGGGTTGCCACGCAATTGGAATGCGCCTATTACCGACACGGATAATTGGCCGAGATGTATCCAGATTGCATGGCAGTTACATGATGAGTTTGGAAATCTTATCGAACACCAGGATTATTTAGTCAGACCTGATGGTTTCAATATTCCTTATGATGCGGAGCGGATTCACGGGATTTCTACAGAGCTTGCAGAAGAACAGGGAATTCCTTTGTCGGAGGTACTGGAGAAGTTCAATGTTGCCCTGGCGAAGTCTAAATTTGTTGTTGGTCAGAATATCGGTTTCGACGTGAACATTATGGGCTGTGAGTTTCATCGTCTTGGCGTAGAAAGCCCGATGAGCCAGATGCCGGTTTTGGATACCTGTACAGAAACCACGGCAGAGCTTTTGCGTTTGCCGGGCGGACGTGGCGGTAAATTTAAATTACCTACATTAACAGAATTACACCAATATCTTTTTGGAGAGCCCTTTGCAGAAGCGCACAATGCGACTGCCGATGTGGAAGCGACCACGCGCTGCTTTCTTCAATTGATAAAACTGGAGGTATTTACACTCGATCAGCTTCAAGCTAACGTAGCCTACATACAGTCTTATAAAGAACGTAATCCCGGAGTAATCCAGCGCGTTGGGTTAAATCACCTGAATTTAAAAGCGGCTTCTGATGAAATCAGAAAGCGGTTATTAAAAGCAGAAGGGCCTAAAGTTTCTAAAAAAACACTGGAAGAGAACAAGCTGGAGCTCGCGTCAGCTACTTATGTTCACTTACACAACCATACGCAGTTTTCGGTACTGCAATCTACCATTAACATCCCTTCGCTGATCAAAGCTACAGCAGCATATAAAATGCCTGCGGTAGCAATGACTGACCATGCCAACATGATGGGGGCATTTCATTTTGTGGCTCAGATTCTGAACCACAACAAAGGTGTGGAAGCAAGAAATCAGGCTGCAGTTGAAAAAGGGGAAACGCCGGATGAGGTGATCATTAAACCTATTGTAGGCTGTGAATTTTTTGTTTGTGAGAACCACGAGGATAAGAAAAGAAAAGACGACGGCTATCAGGTCGTGTTATTGGCCAAGAATAAGGCTGGTTATCATAACCTGGCAAAGATGTCGTCAATAGCCTACACAAAAGGATTCTATTATATTCCAAGGATTGATAAGGCAGTTATAGAACAGTATAAAGATGACATCATTGTACTTTCTGGTAACTTATATGGAGAGATCTCCAGTAAATTGCTAAACCTTGGTGAAAAACAAGCTGAAGAAGCTTTATTGTGGTGGAAATCTCAATTTGGTGAAGACTTTTACATGGAGTTAATGCGCCACAGTCAGGAAGATGAAGATATTGTCAATATCTCCCTGATCGCCCTGGCAAAAAAGCACGATGTGAAGTTGATTGCTACCAACAATACCTATTACATCAACAAAAAAGATGCGAATGCACATGATATTTTATTGTGTGTAAAGGAGGGGGAGAAACAAGCTACACCGATAGGGCGAGGCAGGGGATACCGTTTCGGCTTGCCGAACCAGGAGTATTATTTCAAAACTCCTGAGGAGATGAAAAACCTATTTGCTGATGTACCGGAAGCGATTCTCAACATTCAATCCGTAATCGATAAGATTGAGATTTACAAACTTGCACGGGAAGTACTTTTACCTAAGTTCGATATTTCTGAAGAATTCCTGGTAAAGGAAGATGAGGAAGACGGCGGTAAGCGGGGAGAAAATAAATTTTTACGTCACCTGACTTATGTAGGGGCGAAAAAAAGATACGGTGAAATTACCGAATCGATTACAGAACGTTTGGATTTTGAGTTACAGACCATTGAGAAGACCGGATATCCCGGATACTTTTTGATTGTTCAGGATTTTATTGCGAAAGCAAGGGAGCTGGATGTTTCTGTGGGGCCGGGCAGGGGATCTGCTGCAGGATCTGCAGTAGCTTATTGTCTTGGGATTACGAATATTGACCCCATCAAATACGATTTGCTATTTGAGCGTTTCCTGAATCCGGACAGGGTTTCCATGCCCGATATTGATATCGATTTTGATGATGAGGGCCGTGGAAGGGTAATGGACTACGTAATTAATAAATACGGAGCCAACCAGGTGGCACAGATCATCACCTATGGTACGATGGCAGCAAAGTCGTCGGTAAAAGATACAGCAAGGGTACTTGACCTTCCTTTATACGAGGCGGAGAAGATTGCCAAGTTGATTCCAAACATGAAGCTGGCCAAGATCTTTACGCTGGACGAGAAGAGCCTGAAAGGGGCGCTTCGGGCAGATGAATATGAGAAGGTTTTAGAACTAAAGGGACTGGCAAATGCCAATGACCTTGGTGCCAAGACCCTTGAACAGGCTCAGATTCTGGAAGGTTCCCTAAGAAATACGGGAATCCATGCCTGCGGGGTAATCATCACGCCTAGCGACATTACGAATTTCGTACCCGTAGCTACAGCAAAGGATTCCGATCTTTACGTTACGCAGTTTGACAACTCTGTGGTAGAAAGTGCCGGTTTATTGAAAATGGACTTTTTGGGGTTAAAAACATTAACCCTGATTAAGGATACCGTGAAGCTCGTGAAGTTCCGGCATAATATTGACCTTGATCCGGATAATTTCCCAATTGACGATGCAAAGACTTATGAGCTCTTTCAGCGCGGGGAAACCATCGGTATCTTCCAGTATGAGTCGAACGGGATGCAGAAATACATGAAGGAATTGAAGCCCACCGTATTCGGGGATTTAATTGCCATGAACGCTTTGTACCGTCCGGGACCATTGGAATATATTCCCAGCTTTGTTCGCAGAAAGAACGGAGAGGAAGAGATCAAGTATGACCTTGATGCCTGTGAAGAATATTTAAAAGAAACCTACGGGATTACCGTATATCAGGAGCAGGTGATGCTCTTGTCCCAGAAACTTGCCGGATTTACGAAAGGTGAGGCCGACGTTTTGCGTAAGGCAATGGGTAAGAAACAAAAAGATGTTTTGGATAAGATGAAACCTAAATTTGTGGCTCAGGCTGCGGAAAAGGGACATGATGCTACCGTTCTGGAGAAAATCTGGAAAGATTGGGAAGCATTTGCATCTTATGCCTTCAACAAATCCCACTCTACCTGTTACGCCTGGATTGCCTATCAGACTGCCTATTTAAAAGCACATTATCCTGCTGAATATATGGCGGCGGTACTTTCCAACAACATGAGTGACATTAAACAGGTGGCATTCTTTATGGAAGAGTGTAAGCAAATGGGGGTTTCTGTACTTGGTCCGGACGTAAATGAGTCTGGAACGAAGTTTTCCGTAAACATTAGCGGACAGGTTCGTTTTGGATTATCGGGGATCAAAGGTGTGGGAGAAAAAGCCGTAGAGAGCATCATTCTGGAACGCAACGAAAGTGGTCAGTACAGAAGTGTATATGATTTCGCCAAACGTTCAAATACGCGTACGGTAAATAAGAAAGCTTACGAGAGTTTTGTCTATAGCGGTGCTTTTGATGGATTTGGATACCACAGGGCGCAATATTTCTTTGTGGGGATCAATGATAAGATGAACGGCATCGAAAAGATGATCAAGTTTGCCAATGATTTTCAAAACAATGAATCTTCTGCCCAGTCGTCCTTATTTGGAGGTTCTGTTGCAGACATGATTTACGAGCCAAGCTTGCCTGTTGCTCCGGAGTGGAGCCTGATAGACAGGTTGAAATTCGAGAAGGATGCGATTGGGATCTTTTTGAGTGGTCACCCGCTGGATAATTATAAACTGGAACTGAAAGAATTCTGTCAGCATAAAGTGAAACACTTGTCGCTGGTAAATAAAATCAGGACCGGGGATTCTAATGAGGAGGTACTTGCTGAATTTGAGGGAATCAAAAACCGGGAGCTGGTGGTTGGTGGATTGGTGGTTATTGCCGCGCAAAGGATGACTAAAACCGGAAAGCCTTTCGGAACGATTGTCTTTGAAGATTACGACGATACCTGTGAGCTTGCATTGTTTGGTGATGATTTCATCAAGTTTAAACAATTTCTTACGGATGGATATTTCCTTCAGATTCGTGGAAGGGTTGGTGAGCGTTTCAGAAAAGAGGGCGACTGGGAGTTTAAGATCACATCGATCAGCCTTTTATCCGAACTGCGCGATAAGCTGGCGAAGAGTGTAACCATTCAGGTACCTATAGAAAAGATTACGGATGATTTTATGAGTAAGATCCATGCGATTCTGGAAGAGAACAAAGCGAATACGGATCATCAGAATTGTCAGTTATTATTTGATGTTTATGACCGGGAACAAAATGTAAATGTTAAATTGCCCTCGAAATCACTGAAGATTAATCCTAACAATAACTTTTTAGAGCAATTAACTGCCTTAAACGTTAATCCTAAGTTGAACTAATGTCATTTTGGCATTGTCAGGCTGATGGCATTACAATTGATTATATCTTTGTACCCTGGTTTGGGTATAAAGGCAACGCCTAAGTATTCAGGCAAGTAGAAGATAAAAAAACTAATAAAATAAAAATAAGAATTATGGCTTTGGAAATTACAGATGCAAACTTCGAGGAAGTTGTATTAAAATCAGATAAACCCGTTTTGGTTGATTTTTGGGCAGAATGGTGTGGTCCATGTCGCATGGTAGGACCAATCGTAGACGAGATCTCAAAAGAATACGATGGAAAAGCAATCGTAGGTAAAGTGAATGTGGATAACAACCCTCAAATTTCGACTCAATTCGGTATCCGCAACATCCCGGCTTTATTATTCTTCAAGAACGGAGAAGTAGTAGACAAACAGGTTGGTGCAGTTCCAAAATCAGTATTGGCACAAAAATTAGATAAGCAATTATCATAATCAACTCCATATATACGGATTCAAAAAAGCGTTCATAGTTTATGAACGCTTTTTTTATATTTACGCTATGCAGTCAGCGATTGATGAACAAACACTCCATTTCAATGGCAACCTGGAATTATTAGCCAGACAAGTTGTTGAAGGTTTTATTACCGGGCTCCATAAAAGTCCCTTTCATGGGTTTTCTGTGGAGTTTGCGGAACACCGTTTATACAATGTCGGAGATAGTGTAAAGAATATCGACTGGAAGCTTTTTGCCAGGACCGATAAACTGTTTAGTAAGCGATACGAGGAAGAAACCAATTTGAGGTGTCAGTTTATTGTTGATGTTTCTTCTTCTATGTATTTCCCCGCTAAAGAATATCATAAGCTCAATTTTTCCGTGCAGGCTGTTGCTGCGCTCATTTATCTGCTCAAAAGACAAAGAGATGCTTTCGGGCTAAGTTTGTTTACCGATCATTTATTATTGAATACACCTGCCAAATCAACAACTACACATCAGAAGTATCTGTTTAGTCATTTGGAGGGGCTGATGGTTTCGGAGCCGATGAATGTAAAAACCGATGTTGCCCAGGCTTTACACCAGATTGCGGAGTTGATTCACAAGCGGTCACTGGTCGTGATCTTTAGTGATATGTTGAATACACACCATGGAGCAGACCATATTGAAGCCCTATTTTCTGCACTTCAACATCTGAAATTCAATAAACACGAGGTGATCATTTTTAACGTAACTGATAAGTCTAAAGAGGTCGATTTTCAATTTGAAAACCGTCCTTATGAATTTGTCGATATGGAAACAGGGGCAGTCATTAAAGCACATGCTTCAAATGTAAAAGAGGATTATCTTTCCCGGATGAGAAATTATCGAAAAGCCATTGATCTGAAATGCAGTCAATATAAGATTGACATGATTGATGCCGACATTGCTGCCGGCTTTCATCCTGTTTTACAAGCTTATCTGATTAAAAGGCAAAAAATGAGCTAAGGGATTTAATTCCCGGCTATTGCGATTACATTTCTTAGAATGATCTCGCAGGCATCATGAATTTCTTCTGTGGTGATGATCAATGGTGGTGCTACGCGCATTGAATTGCTGCAATGCAAAAACCAGTCGCTGATTACGCCATCTGCAATACAGGCATCGATGATCTTTTTATTGATCTCGAAGTTTTCAAATTCTATCGCCATCATCAGACCTTTTCCCCGTACTTCTTTAATGGCAGGATGAACCAGTAGTTTCTTAAACAATTCTCCTTTTTCTTCTACTCCGGCAATGATGTTGTCATTAAGGATCGTTTGAAGGGTAGCGAGTCCTGCTGCACAACTCACCGGATGACCACCAAAAGTAGTCAGGTGACCTAATATCGGGTTCGTAGCCAAAGCCATCATGATTGCTGTAGAGCTGATAAAGGCGCCAATCGGCATACCACCGCCAATTCCTTTGGCCAGGAGCAGAATATCAGGGGCAATTCCGTAGTGCTCAAAGCCGAAAAGCTTTCCTGTACGTCCGAAACCGCATTGAATCTCGTCGAGGACCAATAAGGTGCCTGTCGCTGTACATTTGTTTCTAAGGGCTTCAAAATAGGCTTTATCTGCAATTCTGATCCCTGCTTCACCCTGTACTGTTTCTATAAAGACTGCCGCAGTTCGGTCTGTGATTTGATCCAGATCTGGTAAACTGGCATAATTGATGAAAGTAATGTCAGGAAGGAGGGGTCTGTAGGCCTGTTTGAACTCTTCGTTGCCCATTAAGCTAAGTGCACCTTGTGTACTTCCATGATAAGAGTGATGGCAGGAAATAATTTCTGATCTTCCGGTATACCTTTTTGCCAGTTTCATTGCACCTTCTACTGCTTCAGCTCCGGAGTTGACGAAATAGGTACAGTTCAGGTTTTCAGGGAGCACATCTGCCAGTGCTTTGGCAAAATTCACTTGTGGACTTTGAACAAATTCGCCATACACCATAATGTGCATATACGTTTCTACCTGTTCTTTCACTGCATTGACTACGGCCGGATGACAATGGCCAATATTGCTTACACCAATACCCGCAATCAGATCAAGGTGCTTTTTTCCTGTTGTATCATAAAGATACATGCCGCTGGCTTTGGTGAATTCTAAAAGAAGGGGCTCTAGTGTGGTTTGGGCGTTATGTTGAAGAAATAATTGACGTTGTGTAAGCATGCACAAAAATACAAATTAATTTCGCTCAGGTCCTCCTTTTTTGTATCTGGAAAGCAGTTCTCTTTTGAAAGTTTCCTGCGCGCGGTAGTATTTACCGATTACTTTGATGGGCAAATTGGATTTTAACTTGTAATAATATTTCTTTTCAATGGCCAGGTTTCTTTGTTTGAAATTCAGCTCATTCATGATCAGGGTTTGCACTTCTGTATCGGAAAGGTTGTCAATTTCGGGGATTTTTCTGAAACTGATCATGTTCTGATTTCTTTCTTTATTTAAAGCGGTCTGTTCTTTCTGAAATTCGTTAAATATTGGCCAGAAGATCTTGGCTTCATCTTCAGAAAGGTCCATTTTTTGAGTTAAATAGCTAATTCTGAACGCTTCTATTTCCGGAGATCTTTCTCCTCTTTGTGCGGAAACAAAGAATGGTAACATCAAAAGAAAGGCGGCAATGACTCTGTTTTTCATCTTGGTAATAATTATAAATCTGAAGCAATATCATTCTGGCTATAATTGCTGAGAATGTAGTTTTCTAAGTCGGCGTCTGCTACAGCAGGGCTTTCCGCTTTCAGACTATTAGATTGAATATGTTCTATAATGGTATTTTCGTCGATATCGTAAAGCATTTGTTCATTCGCCAGTTCAGCGGAGGCTGCCCGACGGGCTGAACTGCCTGGGTAAAGGTAAATTGCTGTCGCGCTGATCAATACGAAACAAGCTGCAGAAGCATACTTTAATAACTTAGAATGCCATAAACGAACAATTTTAGTTTCCTTAATCTTCGTTTTTTCTGAAATCTTAGCCTGCAACTGGTTAAAATAATCTCCGGGAAGGGCAAAACCTTCATTCGGTACCAGTTCTTTTAATCGCCCGGCGGCAAGCTTAGCTTCGATTCCTGCACTGAGCTCATCGAAATAATTTTCCGGAACTTTAAAACCATCTTCCGAAAGCTCTGCTTTAAGATTTTCCAGATATATGGCCTGATGAATATGCTCAGGAAGTTGTTCGAAATAGCCTTCAGGAACAGTAAAAGGAGATTTCATACCAAGCCCGGCCAGGTAGGGGGCTTCGTTTTTCCAATCGCTATTTTCTAAATCATTTTCCATTACTACTATATTGATACAATCCGGGGCAAAAGGTTTAAAAGGTAATGTCTTCATTTAGCATAAAAACCTCAACTTTCTTTACTGCAATGTGAAAAGAGGCTTTTAGGGCCCCTACGCTCGTTCCTGTGATCTCAGATATTTCTTCATATTTGAGGTCGTCAAAGTATTTCATATTAAAGATCAGGCGTTGTTTTTCAGGTAAAGTCAGCAAGGCTTGCTGTAATTTCATCTGAATTTTATCTCCGTTGAAATAGGAGGAGGCGACAAGGGTTTCTGCGAGTTCTTCGGAGACTTCATCCAGCGGGGTATTGTTCCGTTGTTTCTTTTTATTTAAAAAGGTAATTGATTCATTGGTGGCGATTCGGTAAACCCAGGTATACAATTTGGAATCGCTGCGAAACTTATCCAGGTTTTTCCAGACTTTAACAAAGGTTTCCTGAACCAGGTCGTCGGTGTCGTCGTGGTCGATGACTAAACGGCGGATGTGCCAATAGATCTTTTGCTGATATTTACTAAGAAGCAGGTTAAAGCCCTCATGCCGAGTTTTTTCGCTGGAAAATTTCTCTAAGATTTCTGAATCTTCAACCTGCTTCATTTATTGTCTTTTACCTGTTGGTTCCGGATAGTCCGGAACCGTTAGGATGCTTACTTATTTGCTCTTTTCATTACTTTCTGAACTGCTTCGATGATGTTAATGGTATCTAAACCATATTTTGTCATCAATTGATCAGGTGTTCCACTTTCTCCGAAGCTGTCATTTACCGCAACAAATTCCTGAGGTGATGGAAGTTCTGTAGAAAGCAATCTTGCAACACTTTCTCCCAGACCACCGAATTTATTGTGCTCTTCGGCAGTAACCACACAACCTGTTTTTTTGATAGATTTCAGGATGGCTTCTTCGTCCAGAGGTTTAATGGTGTGGATATTGATAATTTCTGCATCAATGCCCATTTCGGCTAATTTCTCTCCGGCTTCGATTGCTTTCCATACCATGTGTCCGGTGGCGACGATGGTTACATCAGTACCTTCATTTACCATCCATGCTTTACCAATTTCAAATTTTTGATCAGGATCAGTAAATACAGGAATTACAGGGCGTCCGAAACGTAAGTAAACAGGGCCTTCAAATTCTGCAATGGCAATGGTTGCTGCCTTGGTTTGGTTGTAATCGCAGGTATTGATTACGGTCATGCCCGGAAGCATTTTCATCAAACCTATATCTTCCAGGATCTGGTGAGTTGCCCCATCTTCACCTAAGGTTAATCCGGCGTGTGAAGCACAGATCTTTACATTTTTGTTGGAATAAGCAACGGATTGTCTGATCTGATCATAAACTCTTCCTGTGGAGAAGTTAGCGAAAGTTCCTGTGAAAGGAATTTTTCCTCCGATGGTCAGACCTGCAGCGATGCCTATCATGTTTGCTTCGGCGATGCCGATTTGAAAAAAGCGCTCTGGAAATTCTTTAATAAAGGCATCCATTTTCAAAGATCCCACTAAGTCGGCACAAAGTGCAACCACTTCGGGATTCTTTTTTCCGGCTTCAAGTAATCCTGCTCCGAAACCGGAACGGGTATCTTTCTTTTCAGTATATGTGTACTTTTTCATGGTCTTAGTAGTCTTTTAGGGTCGTGTTTAATTGTGCTAAGGCTGTTGCAAGCTGCTCATCATTTGGAGCAACACCATGCCATTTGTGAGATCCCATCATGAAATCTACACCATTACCCATGATTGTACTCATTAAGTTTAAAATTGGTTTGCCTTTACCGGTTAAAGATTTAGCATAGTGTAATGCTTTAACGATATCGTCCATATCATTACCATTAGAGGTAATTACATGCCATCCGAAAGCTTCAAATTTAGCCTGCAGACTTTCCAATGAAAGTACTTTTTCTGTAGGGCCGTCAATCTGCTGACCATTATAGTCAATGGTAGAAATCAGGTTGTCTACTTTATTAAAAGGTGCATACATGATGGCTTCCCAATTCTGCCCTTCCTGTAATTCACCATCTCCATGTAAGGAATATACAATGGATTTATCTTTATTTAATTTTTTAGCTTGTGCAGCCCCAATTGCTACAGACATGCCCTGACCTAAAGATCCGGAAGCAATTCTGATTCCCGGAAGGTGCTCATGAGTAGTTGGATGTCCCTGTAATCTTGAATTCAATTTTCTGAAGGTGGCAAGTTCGCTAACCTCAAAGTAACCCGCTCTGGCAAGTACACTATAGAAAACCGGTGAAATGTGTCCGTTAGAAAGGAAAAATAAGTCTTCTCCTATTCCGTCCATTTTAAAATCAGTAGAGTAGTTCATGACATCAAAATACAAGGCAGTCATGAAATCTGCACATCCTAATGATCCTCCCGGGTGGCCTGACTGGCAACCGTGCACCATTCTAACAATATCTCTTCTTACTTGAGAAGCGATATCTTCTAATTCATTGATTGTATGTTTCATTAATTGGGGTTATTGATTAATATGACAAATGTAATTAAAAATACTTTGGACCTAACATCTTAAGGTAAAGTTTGGTATCAGGCCAAAAGGTAGGGGATATTTGTTTATTTTGCTACGCTTTTTGCAAAATAAGCGTGATATTCCGTAGAATTCTATATTTTTAGGAACTGATATCTTCGATTTTCATAAAAAAACTAACCAAACACCGCAAAATTGAAAACTAAAAATACTTAAACCAAATCATGACAAACCAAACACAAAAATCAGTAATTTCTCCCATTGTAACCATTGGGGCTTTGTTCTTCATTTTTGGCTTTGTAACCTGGGCCAATAGTACCTTAATCCCCTTTCTGAAATTAGCTTGCGGTCTTAAAACCGATTTCGAAGCTTTTCTGGTAACATTTGCCTCTTATATTGCCTATTTCTTCCTTGCACTTCCTTCTTCCTGGATTTTAAGAAAGCTCGGTTTTAAGAATGGTATTATTATAGGTTTACTTATTTTGGCATTCGGCTCGCTGATCTTTATTCCGGCAGCGAATACCAGAAGCTTTGGTTTATTTCTGACTGGTATTTTCATTCAGGGTGCGGCGTTATCCTTATTACAGACTGCCTCTAATCCATATATCAGTATCATTGGTCCAATAGAAAGTGCGGCGAAACGGATCAGTATTATGGGACTGTGTAATAAGTTTGCAGGTCTGATTGTACCGATTATCATGGGAACTATTTTCCTTAAAAATGCTTCCGCTATTGAAACAAAGATTGCTGATGCAGCGACTACTGTGTTGGAACGCGAAGCTTTACTACAAGAAGTGTTAGGTCGTGTTCATACACCATATATTGTATTGGCAATCGTTTTCTCTGCTTTTGCTTTGTTTATCAAATATTCAAACCTTCCGGAAGTGGATGTAGATAAGGAAGAGGTCCTGGCAGATGACGAGGTTCGTGTAACCAAAACCTCTATTTTCCAGTTTCCACATTTGTTCCTTGGTGCCTTCTGTATCTTTGTTTATGTAGCTGCAGAAGTAATGGCAGGCGATATTATCGGAGTTTATGGCAAATCTCTTGGGATTAGTGCTGATATCAGTAAATACTTTACTACACTAACGCTGGCCAGTATGTTGGTTGGTTATGTGATCGGAATTATTGTGATTCCTAAGTATATTACCCAACAGGCGGCTTTAAAGATTTGTGCTATTCTAGGGGTGATTTTCATCACTGCAGCTTATCTGACCACAGGTTATACTTCTGTTGTATTTGTGGGTTTATTAGGTCTGGCAAATTCACTGATGTGGCCGGCGATCTTCCCTCTGGGAATTAAAGACCTGGGTAAATTTACAAAAACAGGATCTGCAATCATGATTATGGGGATTGCCGGTGGAGCGATCTGGCCACTGATCTATGGTTATCTGAAGGATTACGCGCATATGCATTTTCAGCTGGCGTTTTTTGTCAGCGTTTTGCCTTGTTATTTATACATCTGGTTTTTTGCCGCTCGCGGGCATAAGATCCGAACTAAATCTTAAATAAAAAGGGGAAGCCAAAAAGCTTCCCCTTTTTATTTCTATCTCTTTTTTGTTCTGAATCAGGCTATCTGTTTAATACTGAACAAAATGAACGGCCATTTTAAAAACAAAGTCAGGTGTAAAACAGTATTTTAGATATATCGGATAGGGAGGCGCTCACGCTTTAACGTTTTTATATGCTCATTTCCACCTTAACAAAGAGGCTGAATAGTACTACTATTTCAGGGAAGTTATATCTGTTGATATTGCTTATTGTCCTCTCTATGCTCATTGGTTACGGAACATTACTGTTTTCCGATAGAAGTCCGTTAATGTTTGGTTTGTCCTTATTTGCAGGAGGAGCGGTTCTGATTTTATGTTTTATTTTAGTAAAACGTATTAAAAGTTATTTTGACCATCCTGAGGTCAGTCCTGAAGCGGTAATCCCTTCTTATCAGGAGTTAAAGGAAGCTCTTCACCGTCAAGGCAATTCCCTGAAGTTAGCAGAGCAGAAGATCGTTCGGGAGCGGGAAAAGAGAGAAGCTTCAGAGAAGGCCAAGCAAATTTTTCTGGTAAATATTAGTCATGAGATCCGGACCCCGATGAATGGGGTTTTGGGATTTGCAAAATTACTGGAAGAATCTCTGGTGGATGAAGACCACCGGGAATCCCTTCAAATGATCATTAAGTCTGCCGACCAGCTTATGGCTATACTTAATGATATTCTTGATTTTTCCAGGTTAGAGTCGGGCGATATCAATTTCGTTAATCAGCCATTTGAGCTCAGGGATACCGTGCGTTCCATATATCGTTTAATGGAACCTGCAGCAAAGCTTAAAGAACTGAATTTTAGTTATGCGATTCCTGAGGACCTGCCAATGGTACTCAGTGGAGATGCGGTACGTTTAGGGCAAATCCTTTTGAACCTTACCTCCAATGCGATAAAATTTACCGAGCAGGGAGAGATCAGGATTTCTTTGCAGCTCGTTGAAAATCTGGAAGAAAACGTGATCATTGAATTTCGGGTAAAGGATACCGGAATAGGAATTCCTGCGGATAAACATCAAAAAGTATTTGATTTCTTTGAGCAGGTCACCAATGATACTTCCCGGAGGTATGCCGGAACAGGACTGGGCTTGAGTATTGTAAAGCGATTGGTAGAATTGCAGGGTGGAAAGATATTTCTGGAGAGTATTGTTGGAGGTGGCTCGGATTTTTATTTTAGGTTAGCTTTCGGGAAAGTAAGTGATGAGGTTAGTAAAGAAACACAGCACCTGTTGGCGAGACCGCCCGAAACTGTTCTGGAAACAGGAAAAGGTGTCCGGATTCTGGTGGTAGAAGACAATCCGATTAATCAACTTTTGGTGATCAAATTACTGGATAAGAGAGGGTATGAGACCACTGTTGCAGAGAATGGCAGGATTGCCCTGGAGGAATATCGAAACGGAGATTTTGACATCATCCTAATGGACTTGCAAATGCCAGAGTTGGATGGTTATGAAGCGACACGGATCATTAGAAAGATGGATGGAAATAAAGGCGATATCCCTATTGTAGCCATGACTGCCCATACGATAAAAGGAGAATTAGAAAAATGTGCTGATATTGGAATGAACGATTATATTTCCAAACCTTTTGATTCTACAGAACTATATCAAAAAATAGAAATGCTGGTAGGCAGTACAGCCGGGGGGCTATAAAGAATTATGACGACGGCTTTATCAATCACCGTCGTCATGTTCTTGTTTATTTTAACAGCTCCAGTACCTGTGCTGTTGAGTTTTTTGTATCTACCTTGCTGATGATATGTGAGATGTTTCCTTCCTCATCAATCAGGAATGTTTTTCTGTTTGTTCCCATGTATTTCTTACCATACATGTTCTTTTCTCCCCAAACGCCATAAGCTTCCACAATCTTTTTGTCTGTATCTGCTATAAGGGTAAAAGGAAGACTGTGCTTTGTCGCAAATTTCTGATGAGATTTTTCGTCGTCTACACTTACGCCCAATACCACAATTCCCTTTGCGGTTAAACCCTGGTAATTGTCTCGGAAGTCGCAGGCTTCGGCAGTACATCCCGGGGTATCATCTTTTGGATAGAAATAAAGGACTACTTTTTTGCCTTTAAATTGATTTAAAGAAACGGTATTTCCATTCTGGTCTGCTGCGGTAAAGTCAGGAGCTGCCTGACCTTCTTTTAATTCACTCATAATGTTATCTATAAAACGTGATTGAATAGTTTCTGTTGTTGTCTTTCATATCAGTAACAATTACTTCCAGGGTATGTTTTCCCGGAGCGGTCCTGTCATCAAAGGTATGCCATAAGCTGGCCGACTTGGTATCAAACTCCATTAGGATCCACTTGCCGTCAATAAAGCCATTGAAACTTTTAATGCCGGATAAGTTATCCCTTAATTTAAAGGACATTTTGCTGATCCCTGCCATATTTTTTCCGTCGCTGATATTGATTGGTGTGAGTGTAGGAGGGAGGGTGTCTATGGCGATAAAGAAGGCGCCAAAGTTCCGGGGCTTTGCTTTTACATATCCATTCTCGAAGTAGCCACCCTGGGAAGACCTTCCTGTATTCACGATCAATGCCTTTTCTTTATATTTACTCAAGCTGCTATCTGCTTTAATCCAGATTTCAAATCCCGTATGAAGCGGAGTCAGGCTATTCTGGATCTGATGAACAGCAGAGTAAGCATTTCCAGCGGGTTTTGGTAACGTTTTATATTGGAAATTCAGGTCATTATACAGTGTTCCTTTAGGGAAAATCACTTTTACCTCTCCATTGTTGAATTCATTTTGATTGGCATAAGAGTAGAGTGTTCCAGGGTTCTGCTCCGGAGTACTGATGGTCGATTTGCTGTCTGCCTGAACATTAAAAGGAAGTATACTCTTATTGCCTTTTGAATCCGTAACGATGTATTTTAATTCGTGAAGCTTTCCATCTGAGAAGTCAATTCTCCCGTTATTGACCAGATTGCTATAAATTGTTAATGGATTTCCAGGGTCCACGAAGCTTTTTTGAATGCTTTTTCTGGTATTGATAAACGTCGGATAATCAATATGAGAATTTATGGCTTTACTGTTTTCAAATTTAAATTTCTCTAAAGAGGAAGTGAAGACCGTCTTACCATCCAGTTCCAGTTCAATAGAATAGACACCATTGGTGCCTGAAGCACCATTGTGTTTATCGGTTGCGATGATTCCAAAACCCACTTCTCCGCTGAGGTTGATGGTGTTTACTTTATTTAGCTTATAATTGCCTGCTCCACCAATCACCTGAAAATATTGCTTGGGCGTAAATTCATTGAAGGTTTTTTTATTCAGTCGGTATACATACATCGAATAGATCACCGGAGGAATATTATCCGGAATCTCAAAGCCAAACAATTGAGGGTTGATGGTCGCTTCTGTCTTGGTATCTCTTATTTCAAAGTGTAAATGCGGACCTCCTGAACTCCCTGTGTTTCCTGTATATGCGATTACCTCTCCTTTGCGTACCGGAATTTGTATAGAGTTGGGGAATTCATCTATTTCGTAAGACTTCTTTTGATATTGTATGTTCTTTACCTGTGTTGCTATTTTTGGATTAAAGCGCTGTAAATGGCCATATACTGAAGTGTAACCATTTGGATGGTTGATGTACAATGCAAGTCCGAAGCCGCTGTTCTGTACCCTCAGGCGGGAGATATAGCCGTCTGCAATCGCATATACCGGGTATCCTTCACGTTGATTGGTCCGGTAGTCCATTCCGGAATGGAAATGGTTTGGTCTGAGTTCTCCGAATGAACCTGCCAGTGCCGGAGGGACAATGTCCAGGGGAGATCTGAAATCCACCAGGGGGTATTTGTTATTGCTGAAAATTTGTTGCGCCTGCGCAAAGCCGGTCAGGAATACCAGCGAAAGCAGGAGGGATTTTGCTTTAATCATTGAAGCTATTTTATATCGAAATTAAGTAATTGCTGTCCGGCCATCCAGGCTTCCAGTTTATCGCCCTGATGAACCTGGCCAACACCTTCCGGGGTTCCTGTAAAGATAAGGTCTCCTTTTTTTAAGGTGATGTATCTGGAGACAAAGGATATGATGTGTTCATAAGAAAAGATCATATTTTTCGTATTTCCACTTTGTCTGGATACCCCATTAATTTTAAGTTCAAATGGGAGGTTATAAATGTCTTCAATTTCTGTTTTTGGGATAAAGTTGCTAAAGGCTGCGCTTTGGTCAAATGCTTTAGCCAGTTCCCAGGGCAATCCTTTTTCTTTATGGATGGCCTGAATGTCTCTTGCTGTAAAATCGATCCCAAGTCCCAGTTCTTCATAATAGTTGGGGGCGAACTTTTCTGAAATGTGTTTTCCTTCCTTACAGATTTTAAGCACCACTTCCAGTTCGTAATGAATGTCTGATGAAAAATCAGGGATATAAAAAGGTTTGTTGTCTTTTAACGCGGCAGTATCCGGTTTAAGAAATATAACCGGGCTTCCCGGAATGGGATTGTTTAATTCTTTGGCATGCGCTGCATAGTTGCGGCCAATGGCAATTATCTTCATCTTCAGATTTGTGTTTAATAATTATGTAGCTAACAAGATAAAATCCCGAAAGTTTCCTCAAGGCCAAAAATACTAAAGAATAGGGGGAATTATAGAACGGATATGCGTTTTACAACAGTTTCAGATCCGGAAACGATCTTTAGGAAATAAATACCACTGTTTAAGCGGTTAGGGATCGTATAACTTTTTGTTTGTTCACCTGAGGGAATCCGTTCATTGGAAAGGGTTACCACTTCATTGCCCAGAAGGTCCATTATTTTTACCGAAAGATTCGATTCCCGGTCTAATCTCAGGATCAGATTGATCTGGTCACTTACCGGGTTTGGATATACTTTTAGTACAGTAAGGATTTTATCCTGCTTGATATTGGAAGCGCTCTTTGTATTGGCAACATCATTGTATGGAATGTATCCAAAAGTAGATCTCGGCTTATAGGTAGGAATATTAGCCTTAATCTGAGGTGTTTTGTAAATCTTTTTTGCCCTTACATTGGAGATGGTACTATCTGAACGCTGAGCGAAAACATTAAGGCTACAGAAGACACTCATGCATAAAATGCAAAAAATGTTTAAGAGCAGCGCTATTCGTAGTTTTCTATTCATGTTTGGATGATGCCAAAAATATAAATAATAAAACAAAAAAATCAATGATTTTGTTTACTTATTAAATATTTAACAATATTTAACAACTTACGTCGTTCCTTACATTTGGCATTTTATAGAAAAAGGAGAGCCTCCTGCATTTTATGGGATTGTAAATTTGTTTATTTACTGTAATTTTACCGCATAATTAGAAGAAAGTGTCAAATCAAAAAAATTTAAATGCGCTCAGTGCCGGAGGGTTACTCATTAGTCTTGGGATTGTTTACGGGGATATTGGTACTTCACCACTCTATACATTAAAGGCAATTTTTACAGTAGTAAAGGGAGCCGGACAGGCGGTTACCCCGGAGTTAGTGCTTGGCGCAATTTCCTGTATCATCTGGACACTAACCTTACAGACGACCATTAAATACGTGGTCATTACACTTAAAGCGGATAATAAAGGGGAAGGAGGGATTTTTTCGCTATACTCTCTGGTCCGAAAGAACGCCAAATGGCTCGTCATTCCCGCTGTTATAGGGGGCTGCGCGATGCTCGCCGATGGGATCATTACCCCCAGTATTACGGTGACTACAGCAATCGAGGGTTTACAATTAAAGTTCCCTGATGTTCCAGTCATCCCTATCGTTATCATTATCATATCGATTTTGTTTATCATACAGCAGTTTGGAACGAACCTCGTTGGGAAACTTTTTGGTCCGGTGATGTTTTTATGGTTCACTGCTTTGGGGGTACTTGGAATTCTGTTTGTTGTTCAGGATTTCAGCATCTTAAAAGCATTAAATCCTTACTATGCCATTACTTTATTAATCAATAACCCTGCAGCATTACTCATTTTGGGTGGTGTTTTTTTATGTACTACCGGGGCGGAAGCTTTGTATTCCGATATGGGCCATTGCGGAAAGAACAACATCAGGGTGAGCTGGGTTTTTGTAAAGACGATGTTGATTCTGAATTATCTTGGACAAGGAGTTTGGGTATTACACAGACCCCATTATGAAGTAGAATTAAACCCATTCTTTGAAATTGTGCCCCCTGCTTATTTGCTGTTTATGGTTGCCCTGGCAACATTAGCGGCGGTTATTGCCAGCCAGGCGATGATCACTGGGTCATTTACCCTGATTTCCGAAGCAGTGAGGTTAAACCTATGGCCAAAGGTTCGGATTAATTATCCAAGTAATCAAAAAGGGCAGATCTATGTACCTTCTATCAACTGGTTACTTTGGATTGGGTGTGTGGCAATAGTGTTGATTTTCAAAAAATCGGGAGCAATGGAGGGGGCTTATGGATTGGCCATCAACCTGACCTTCCTGTCGACCACGATATTGGTGGCGGCCTATATGAAACGTAAAAAAGTACCGTTATATGTGATTCTGATATTTATAGCCATTTATGGTGTCATTGAATCGACCTTCCTTATCGGTAATCTTGCGAAATTCTTCCATGGTGGCTGGATGACCGTATTGATCGGTTCAGCGCTGTTTACGGTAATGTGGAGTTGGTATGTTGCCAGAAAAATCAAAAACAGATTTGTTAAATATGTCGAGATAGAAGACTACTACCAGATCATTTCTGAACTGAGTGTAGATGAATCCGTTCCGAAATACTCTTCTCAGCTGGTTTATCTGACAAGTGCAAACTTTAAAACAGAGATTGAATCAAAAATTATTTACTCTATTATTCAAAAGGAGCCCAAACGGGCAGACATCTACTGGCTGGTTCATGTTGATGTAGTGGATGAGCCCTATACTAGAGAATACAAAGTAGAATTCCTGATTCCAGGCAAGCTGATCCGGATCGACTTTAAATTGGGATTCCGGGTAGAGCAGAGTGTAAACCTGTTGTATAGAAAAGTAATTGAAGACCTGGTAAAGAATGGAGAAGTCGATATTACCAGTCAGTATACTTCACTTAATAAACATAAAATTGCAGGAGATTTTAGATTTGTGCTTTTAGAAAAGCATTTGTCTAAGTTCTCGAAACTGAGCTTTTATGAGCGAAGTGTAATGGATTACTACTTTATTCTGAAACGTTTCAGTCTTTCTGAGGAGAGAAGTTTTGGTCTGGATTCCAGTTATGTGGATGTAGAAAAAGTTCCATTGATCTTTGTGACACCTGATGATATCGAATTGACCAGACTTCCGGTTTAAGATCATTTTAAGTTATTAAAATTGAATGTAAAGGGCTCCGGAAAGGAGCCCTTTTGTGATTTTAAGATTTTTTTGTGAGTTTACTTTAAGGAAAAATAGCATGTTTGAATCCTTGTTACTTTAGACCTTAAATCTGAAAGTTAAGTTCCGTAGGAGCTATTTTCGTGTGTTTTTTATGGAAAAAAGCTATTTATCCTTTGGCAATGAGTTAAAATGATCTCTTAACATTCCTTAACGTTTTTTAGGGTTATTTAACATACTTTAAATTATTTTAACATATGATAAATCTAGTTTGCGATCGTTTTTAAGACCGTAAATGAAAAATACCTATCCATTGTTATTCCTGTTATTGATTGGCTTGCCGACAATGGCACAGATCCGTCCCCAGTCCAATCCTCCGACTCCTACATTAAAAGTTAATGGCCTGGATCTGGATTATTTTAATCCCACAACGTACACTATAGCAGATGTGACGCTTACAGGGGCGAAATTTTTAGATAAAGATGTCATCATTACCCTTTCAAAACTGGTTAAGGGAACACGTATTGTTCTTCCTGGAGAGGCTACTGCCAATGCCATTAAAATCCTTTGGGAACAAGGTTTATTTGATGATGTCCAATTGGATATTGTTAAGATTGAAGGCGATTCTGTTTTCTTTGATATTGAAGTGGTGGAACGTCCGCGTTTGAGCTCTTTTGATATTCAGGGGCTTAGTAAATCTCAAAGAACAGATATTTTGGAGAAGCTGAATGCAAAAGCGACCAAGACGATCATCAATGATAACCTGTACAATACTACCACAAGTACCATCAAAAAGTATTTATTAGAAAAGGGATACTTCTTTGCTGCGGTAACTTATAAAGCCAAGATTGATCCCAATCAGGAAAATCATATGATTCTCGAAGTTGATGTAGAAAAAGGCCGCAAGGTTAAAGTCCATGAAATTAACTTTACCGGAAGTCAGGTCTTTTCTGACGCGAAACTGCGTAAGTTTTTGAAAAAGACCAAGCAGCAGGCATTCTATAAAATCTTTGGTTCGGGTAAATTTAATAAAGAGAAATACGAAGAAGATAAGCAAACATTGATTGCTAAATTGCAGGATAAAGGTTACCGTGATGCGGCAATTCTGAAAGATAGTGTCTATCAGTATAGCGATAAAGCAGTGGGTATTAGGCTGGACCTGTTTGAAGGGCCTAAATATCGTTTCGGAAATATCACCTGGGTTGGTAACGCGAAATATACCAGGAAACAGCTGGAGCAAGTCCTTGGTCTTGAAAAAGGAGAGGTGTTTAGCGAAGCGAGATTAGAGCGGGGATTAAGGGCTAGTCCTAACAGTGATGACGTTTCCAGTTTGTACCTGAACGATGGTTATTTGACTTTTCACGTAGATCCTGTTCAGACGAAAGTCTATGGGGATACGGTTGATGTGGAAGTACGCATTTATGAAGGTCCTCAGTATACCAATAACAGGATTACGGTGAAAGGGAATACCATTACAAGTGATAAGGTCGTATTGCGTGAAGTACGTACCAAACCGGGTGAAAAGTTCTCTAAGGAACAGGTGGTTCGTACTTTGCGAGAGATCGGGCAGATGGGGAACTTTGACGAGTCTAAAACAATGCCGATTACCAAACCAAATGCAGCGGAAGCAACAGTCGATATTGAATATGCCGTAGAAGAAAAACCTTCAGATCAGGTCGAATTGTCGGGTGGCTTTGGCGGTGGTAATATCATCGGTACTTTAGGACTTACTTTCAATAACTTTTCTTTGAAAAACCTGTTAAACGGAAGTGGTTTTCAGCCATTACCCAGAGGGGATGGACAAAAACTAAGTTTACGTGGACAGACGAATGGCAAATATTACCAGTCATACAGCTTTTCTTTCTCTGAACCATGGTTAGGCGGTAAAAAACCTGTAAGCTTCGGACTCAGTGGTTTTACTTCCATGCAGTCGGTTTATAGCTCTGTACCCAATACTGCAACTGGTAGGATCCGTTTAAACGGGATAACGGTAAGTTTGGGCAGAAAGTTAAACTTCCCGGATAACTATTTTCAGTTAACACATGCCTTAAGTTTTCAGCAATATATCCTGAATAATTATTCCGGATATAAATTTAGCACGGGTACGGCTTATAACATTAATTTATCACAGGAGTTGAGCAGGGATTCCCGTAACCATCCGGTTTTTCCTACAGGAGGTTCCTTCTTTAAATTTACGATTCAGGCAACCCCGCCATATTCTTTACTTAATAAATTGAACTATGCTACGGCTTCGGACAAGCAATTTTATAAATTCACGGAATACCATAAATGGAAATTTGAATCTCAATGGTTTCACCAACTGGCTGGTAAGCTGGTACTAAAGGCGCAGGCACAGTTTGGTTTTCTTGGATCCTATAACAAAGCGGTAGGGGATCCGGCATTTGAGCGGTTCAAACTGGGAGGTGATGGGATGCAGGGCCTTGATTTCCTTCAGGGGTCAGAACTGATCGCTATGCGTGGTTATGAAAACAGTGCTGTTATTCCCAGGGGCTCGAATGTAGATAATGCACAAAGATCAGGAAGCCCTATTTTTACGAAATACATGTTAGAGCTCAGGTATCCTGTGATTGCCAGTCCTTCTGCTACTGCATTCCTTGTGGCATTTGCAGAGGGAGGAAATACCTGGAATAAGTTTTCTGAATTCAATCCATTCAATGTTAGGCGCTCTGTTGGGATTGGCGCAAGGGTATTTCTTCCAATATTTGGATTGCTGGGGATCGATTATGCTGTTCCTTTTGACAAAATCCAGGGACTTCCGAATAACGGGCAAAAAACGTTTTCCTTCAGCATTGCCCAACAACTGGGTGGGTTTAATTAAATCTTATATATCAGGTTAATGAGTTGTTAAATCATACTTAAGAACTCATTAACCATATCTTTATAACTCCTTCCTATTGGAAGTTGCTTGTTCTGAATTTCAATTTCTGTACCCGTATAGGCATCAATTTTTTCTTTTGCTACCAGAAAGGAGCGATGGATCCTTAAAAAATCGGCTTTGGGAAGATGCGTTTCTATCTGTCCGAGCTGAAATTTGGTAATGATCTCCTGGTCCCTGGTATAAATCCGGACATATTCTTTCAGGCTTTCTATATAAAGGATGTCCTTGAAGTAAATCTTTATACGTTTTTTATTGGCATTGATAAACATATAGTCTTTACCGGATGGTGTAACTACTGCTGCGGCTGTTGGTTTGCTGGAATTCAGTTGATTTAGCTTATTCACTGCTTTTAAAAATCTGCTGAATTCAATTGGTTTTAGGAGGTAATCTACAATATTGAACTCATATCCCTGCAAAGCATATTCATGATAAGCAGTTGTAATGATGATATGGGGAGGATGTTTTAAGGTTTGTATAAAGTCCAATCCTTTAAGTTTCGGCAGATTAATGTCCAGAAAAATAACATCAATATCATTGGCACCGAGATCGTCCAAAGCACTGATCGCATCTGCATAGGTGTTTTTTAATTTCAAAAAAGGAACATCTGCAATATAATCCTGCAGGATTTCGGCAGCTAAGGGTTCATCTTCGATAATGATGCATTTATAAGGTTCCATGACTGTTCAGGTTGATTTTTAAAGAAACATTGAAAATTTCCGGAAGGTTATCCAGCTGTAGAGAGAATTCCTTATACATCAATTCAAGCTGCCGGCGCACATTACTTAATCCAATTTTTTCAGTTACTATATTTTCGCCGTTATAATCCTGTGTATTGTTCGTCTGAAAATAAAGAGTCCCGTTTTTTAACCTGATTCTGATTTCAATACGGTTGTCGCCGGTAGTCTCATTTAGTCCATGTTTAAATGCATTTTCTATAAAAGGGAGCAGAATGAGTGGGGTAATCATTTGAGTACTGTTGTCGATCTCTTTTTCAAAAAAGACTTTCAAACGATTATCATATCGGATTTTTTCCAGTTCCAGGTAGTCTTCGAGGATCCGGATCTCTTCAGCAATGGTAATGGATTCCCTATGCGATTCATAAAGCATAAACCTTAGTAGTTTAGATAACCTGAGGACTACCTCCGGAGCCTGATCTGATTTTTTTCTCGCCAGGCCGTAAATGTTGTTCAGCGTATTAAACAGAAAATGTGGGTTGATCTGATTTTTTAGGAATTTCAATTCCGTCTCTAATTTGTCTTTGATCAGAAACTTCTCTGTTTTTAGTTTTGAGGCCTGCATTCGAAAGAGCTTTAAGGCTACTGCAATGCCACAGATGTAACCAATGTCCAGCAGGGCGATAAACAGACCTGAAGGATTAAATACATCTGTTATGCTTACTATTTTTTCAGGTTTGAGTAAAGGACTGATCACAAAAACGTTTGCAACACGGTAAAAAAAGATCGCAACAACCAGGGCCAGCAATATCTGAATGAGGATTTTGAAAGTGGCAGTTTTCTGGACCAGAAGGTTATTAATGGGAAACTGCATCACATAATAAGAAAAGGGCATTTTAACGGAAACCAGGAGGAGATTAAACAAAATAGCAAGTGTGACGACATAGGTTCCGCGTTCTGGTGGAAATAAATCATGTATCCAGGCGTATTCCAATAACGTTCCCTGGATACTATAAGTACACCAGAATAAGAGATGTCGGTAAATTTTGTGCTTCACTATCGGAAGTTCGGGATTTTTATGCCAAATAAATGAAAATAATATCAATGGCATTCCGGGAGGTATCAATAGTTGGATCTGGTGTACTGGCGTATTAAAACACGTTCAGGGTGGTAATATGGTAATGTGTATTCTAACAGGTGTTGTCTGTTGATGAACTTTGGATTTATGTCTGAGAATTCAGGACTTTACTGAACATTAGAAAACTAACCAAACTTGATTATGGAAACCTATATTACACGACAAAATTATTCCAAGGATAAATCTTCCGGGATTTTTTTTAAAGTCTTCTGCCTAGGGTTGATCGCGGGGACACTGGACGGCCTGGCGGCTATTTTTTTATCTGCAAAAGGCAATGCGACAATTGTATTTAAATATATCTCCAGCGCAGTTCTCGGGCCGGAAGCCTTTCATGGTGGAGCAGGAACAGTCATTTTAGGGATAAGTTTCCATTATTTTAATGCTTTTGCGTTTACGATATTTTATTTTTTTATCTATCCTCATTTAACTCTGCTTCGCAGGAATATTGTCGCTAGCAGTTTGCTGTACGGCTCTTTTATCTGGATGGTGATGAATCTTTGTGTAGTGCCGCTAACGAGGATCGGCGCTCAGGATTATACACTCAGTGGAATTGCAAAGAGCTGGGCCATTCTCGTCTTTTTTATAGCTTTACCGGTGTCAATAGGAGTAAAGGAAATCTACGGCACCAAAAAAATGTCATAAAGATAATCATATGAAACATTTGTGGTTACTAACCTCTTTGATCACCTGGGCTGTGGTCAATGGAGGTCCGGAAAAGGCAGCACAAAAAAGGATGGTCTCCGATACTGGTTTTGCTGTTGTCGAATTGTTTACCTCCGAAGGATGTTCCAGTTGTCCGGCTGCGGAAAAGCTATTAAAAGAGGTTCATCAGGAATATCAGGGCAGACCAGTTTATGTATTGGCTTTTCATGTGGATTATTGGAATAAATTAGGTTGGACAGATAAATTTAGCAGTGCTGAATTTACCCGGCGCCAATATCAATATAGTGCGTTTTTTATGGGTCAGATTTATACTCCGCAGGCAATTGTCAATGGTAGAGAATCCTTTGTTGGTTCGGATGGAGAAAAAATACATGGGGCAATCAACACTGCCCTTAAAAGGAAGGTCAAGCTGCAGCAGACACAGTATAAAATAGGTATAAAGGATAGACATTTACTTTTGGATTATACCCTGGATCAAACATACCAGGGAAATCTGATATCGGTTGCCCTTTTACAGGGACAGGAATCGGTTCAGATAGCTGCGGGTGAAAATAAAGGGAAGTTACTGGAACACCTGAACGTGGTCCGTAGCTTTTATTCCGCGCCGGCATTGGATCCTTCCGGGAGTATAAGTTTGGATATTCCCGAAGGGCTCGACCCTAAAGGACTTCATCTCCTGGTTTATTTACAAAATCAAAAGAATTTTAATGTTATTTCTGTTTCGGAGCTTTCTCTTTAGCAATGTTAAGGGCTTGTGGCTTTATCCGAATTCTGATCAAATAAAAAAGGCTCCGGGGAGGAGCCTTTATTGCTGGTCGTCTAACCAGACAATTATAGGGATAATTATAGGAGGGCAATTCAGGGATGTTCAATCTCATATTGTCGATTTTGTAGAACATCGTTTTAATCTTATTATTTCTAATAAGTCTAATGTATAAAAATATTTTCTAAAAAAATAATATATCGAGAAATATTCTCGAATTTACATTGAAAAATCTTTATTTCTGTATATCAAACCGATATATTGAAATTAACCCGTCCGGGTGTCAGGATTGGTATTGTCTCCTTTCGATCCATGTTCGGTTCTCGTTCGACTACAACAGTTAACTGGAACGTACCTGGAACGTATCATGAACGTACCAGGTACGTCTATTTGTATCAAAAGACGTTCCTGGTACGTCTTTGGTAGGTCCTGGACACGTTTCAGTTATCTGTTTGTATGCAAGGAATATCGAACCAATTGGCTTTAGAATAAACTCTTGGATTGGTGATTTAAATCAAAAAAGCCTCTGAATTTATATTCAGAGGCTTAGCTATAAGGTCGAGTCTAAAAATTATACCGCAGGACTACTTTGTTTCCCTAATTTACTGTGTTTGTAACCATAAAGGAAGTATACCACAAGACCTATAATCAGCCAGATACCAAAACCAATCCAGTTGGAAATACCCAGTTCACACATCATGTATAAACAGCTGATTAACCCAAGCACCGGAATCAGAGATAGGTTTTTGGTGATGCAATAATAAATAATCACAAGACAGATGATGAGGAAAATCCACATTGGGATTTTATGCTTAAATAAACCCCATCCTGATTCGTATTTTTTCTCTATGTTGACCTTCGATTGGTCCATAAAGCTTTGGTACTGATCTCCGGATAAGCCGTTAAGGTAAGCTGTAGCATCCTGGTTTTCCGCGGCATTTATTTTTACTGAAGAGTTTTTGATTTCCCCTTTAACCAACTCCAGTTCTGAAGCGTTAAGTGAAGTAATAAAATGTACCGGTTCATATACCCTTGGCGTATTGAAGATAAAAGCATTTGTTTCCTTTTTATACTCCGTGAAGCCAAAAATCAGCATTGCTATAAAAACGACGGGAACAATGTATTTTGAATTGACATAGGGGGTTTTGAACTTCCCTCTTTGAATGTTTGGCTTGTTTTGTAATACCAATACTCCTGCACATACCAATACGAAGGCGAACAATGTTCCTATAGAACAAAGATCAGTTACGATGGTGAGGTTCATAAATAAGGAAGGGATGGCTACAACAAAACCAACCACTATAGTTGCAAAGGAGGGAGTTTGGTATTTGGGATGGATTTTAGAAAAGGATTTTGGAAGTAAGCCATCGCGGCTCATGCTCATCCAGATTCTAGGTTGCCCCATTTGGAAAACCAACAGTACACTTGCCATTGCAAATACGGCACTCACCGCAATGATCCCACTCATCAGCTTAAGATTGATGTGGTCGAACACAAATGCAAGGGGATCTCCTACGGCTAAAAGGCTATAATTTACGATGCCGGTAAGTACCAGCGCTATGGCTACATATAGTATTGTACAGATAATAATTGCCCACATCATCCCTCTAGGAAGATCGCGTTGCGGGTTCTTGCACTCTTCTGCAGTAGTGGAGATGGCATCAAATCCGATGTAAGCAAAGAACACCGCTGAAACTCCTTTTAGAACTCCTGAAACACCATTAGGTGCAAAAGGATTCCAGTTTGCAGTATCTACATAGAAAATACCTACGGCCAGCACCAGCAAGATCACGGCAAGCTTTACAACTACCATGGCATTACTCGCATTTCTGGATTCTTTCATTCCTCTATAGATCAGCCAGGTAATAAAGATGATGATACCTAATGCAGGTAAGTCGGCTACAATATGAAAACCTCCGATTTTTGGAGCCGTAATCCAGGCATTATTGGCAATTCTGGTGGCATCATCAAGATTGGCAAAGCTTTTTCCTGCATTCACCAGTGCTTCCGCATGTTTGTGTCCATTGTAAGCAGAAAGGTAATCCATAGTTGCCCAATCGGGTACATGAATGCCTTTAATACCCAGTGCGGGAATATGTATGGAAGAGAGGAGCCCCGTAAAATAATCCGACCAGGAAATGGCCACTGTAATATTTCCAATGGAATACTCCATAATGAGTGACCATCCAATAATCCAGGCCACCAATTCTCCGAATGCTACATAGGAATAGGTGTAAGCACTACCCGAAACCGGAACCATTGATGCAAATTCTGCGTAGGCAAATGCCGCAAAGCTACAGGCAACAGCAGTAAAAATGAATAAAAATATAACTGCGGGGCCACCATCGGCACTGGCTTTTCCAATGGTACTGAAAATTCCTGCGCCAATAATTGCTGCAATTCCAAAAGCGGTAAGGTCTCTTACCCCTAGTGTTTTATGTAAAGAAGTTCCATGTTCTCCATAGCCTTTTTCTGCATCTTCTAATATTTTGGTAATAGATTTCTTTCTGAAGAGTTTTTCAAACATAGAATATTGGTTAGTTTAGTTTGTATTATTCAAACTTATAAATTTACTTCTAAACTATTAACCTAATTTCTGTAATTCGTCTTTTACAAAGGAGGCCAACTCTTCAATATAGCTTAAACTGAAGTCAAATTTAATTCCTGCAGTCTCATAAATTTCATTGATAGGTTTCGTGTACCCCAGAGAAAGTGCCGCCAGGTATTGTTCCATAGCCTTTTGTGGATTCTCTTTGTAGTTTTTCCAGATTGCAATGGCACCCAATTGTGCGATCGCATATTCTATATAATAAAAAGGAACTTCAAAAAGATGAAGTTGTTTTTGCCAAAGGTTGCCAAATTCGGCTTCCTGTCCTTCCCAATTAGAGAATCCGGCACCGAAACGGGTGTATATTTGCTTGAATGTTTCTTCTCTATCGGCCGCGTTATGACTTGGGTTGGTATAGATCCAATGTTGAAACTGGTCGATTACTGCTACCCATGGAAGGGTTTTCAGGACGTCTTGTAATTGTTCTCTTTTTGCACGAAGGAGATCTTCTTCATTGTCAAAATAGATGTTCCAGTTGTCCATAGAGATGAGCTCCATGCTCATTGAAGCAAGTTCTGCAACCTCTGAAGGACAGTGTTTGAAATCGTTCAGTTCCAGATGAGCCGTAAGGAAGGTATGGATCGCATGACCACCTTCATGAACCATCGTCGTTAAATCTCTCAGGGAATTGGCTGAGTTCATGAAAATAAAAGGCGCTCCGGTTTCTGCAAGCGGGTAGTTGTACCCACCAGGTGCTTTACCTTTCCTGCTTTCCACATCAAACAGGTTGTTTGCCTTCATCGTCGCTAGCATTTGCCCAAGTTTCGGATCAATAGCATTAAAGCATTCAATACTCTTATCGATTAGTTCTGCACCATTTTTGAACGGTTTTAAAGCAGCTTTTCCGGTCGTACTCACCTCCATATCCCAGGGTTTAAGGACTTCAATCCCTAAAGCGTCTGCACGTTTTTGTGCCTGTTCCTTTAAGATTGGAACGACTTGTTTTTCAATAGCTTCATGGAAATGATAACAATCCTGAGGGGTATAATCAAATCTGCCCAATGCCTGGAACATATAATCTCTGTAATTCTCAAAGCCTGCATTTAAAGCAACCTGGTGACGCATGGTAAGAAGTTCATCAAAGAGTATGTTTAGATCGTCTTTGTCTACCAAACGACGCTGTTGAATGGTTTCCCATGCCTGTTGTCTGACACTTCTGTCGGTATCTTTTATGAAATTTGCCGCTTGTTCCAGGGTATATTCCTGCCCGCCGATCTCTACACTCATCGCACCTGTAACACCCTGATATTTCTGCTGAGTGACTTGCAATCTGGTCAATAGCTCTACATTTTCTTCCCGATAGATTTCTATTGCTTTTCTGATGGCCCTGATGTAAACGAAATATTTATCCTGATCCAGTTCATCAATAAAAGGACTGTCGTTGAATTTTTGATTCAGCTGGTTGGCAATAGGAGAGATCTTTGGTTCAATCTCTGTTGCGAAATATTGAAAAGATTGCAGCAGTTCTTCATTTGCCGTATCGCAGCTCATTTTGATGTATCTCCATGCAAAATCCTCCTCAAGTGCTGCTTCAAGCTCGCTCTTGTCTTTCAGCCATTGCTCCAGACCGGAAACATCTGCTATGGGACGTGCGAGTAATTCATTAAGAATAGGCTCCAGGTTGTCCCATTTCATTTCCAGGTTTTGGGGGATATAAGCTCTTTGTTTTACAGGTATATTGAGATTGATCATAGGTTTTTAAAAATTAAGATAAAGCAAATATAAGGAACGGCAAGGTCGTCAGCAATCGGAAAACACAATTGATTTTAATGCCGGAAAAAGCGATAGTTTTCCATTGGAACTATAAGGAGGACATTTTCAACTNNAGTTGAAAATGTCCTCCTTAGATGATATATTAATGTAATATTGTTCTGAAAAGTACATCTGCGAGAAAGCAGACTGCAAACACCACAGAAGCAAATCCATTGGTTGTTGCAAAGGCCTTGTTTACTTTACTGATGTCGTTTGGTTTTACCAGTAAATGCTGATAAATCAACATAAAGCAGAAAAATGCGACGCCTATATAGTAGAACCAACTGAAATTATGTGGCGTAAAGAAAATCGGAAGAATCACACATAGTGCGGAGAAAACATGTAATACCACAGAAAGTCTCAATGCATTTTTAATTCCTAAAGCTGCGGGGATGGAGTGTAACTTCTCTTCCCGGTCAAAATCTTCATCCTGCAGGGCATAGATGATGTCAAAACCACTCACCCAAAACAATACGGCAAAGGAATACAATACAGGAACGATACTGAATGCTCCGGTTACGGCAATATACGCACCAATGGGAGCCAGAGACAGACCAAGGCCGAGTACGAGGTGGCACAAAGCCGTAAACCTTTTGGTGTAACTATAGAATAAAACCACAAATAAGGCAACAGGCGACAAATAAAAACAAAGTGTGTTGATAAATGCAGTAGTCGCAACAAATAGAACGCAGTTAATGATGACAAAGATCAGGGCTTCGTTTGCAGAAACCTTTCCTGCCGGAATGTCGCGCATTTGAGTACGTGGATTCTTTGCATCAATATTTCTGTCCAGATATCTGTTAAATGCCATTGCAGCATTGCGGGCAAAGACCATACACAAGAGGACAGCCACCAATAACATCCAGTTGAAAGGATTATCGGTTGTGGTTACCCCCAGGAAAAAGCCAATCATTGCGAAAGGAAGTGCAAAGATGGAATGGGCAAACAGCACCAGTGAAAAATACTTCTTCATGAAAGGGATATTAAAAATCTGTATCCGGTGTTAAAATAGGCATGGCAAAATCAAGGTTTGTCTGATCTACAAAATTCAGGATTTCATCTCTTCCTACATTTTTTTCTGAGGAAGTTACAAAGCATGGAGGAATCTCTTCAAACCATCCGCCCAATGCTTTTTTGAAGGCAGCGACGTTTTGATTTGTTTTTGCTGTAGACTGCTTATCTGCTTTTGTGAAAGCCAACACGAAAGGAATCTGAATTTCTCCCATCCAGCAGCAAAACTCAAGATCTATTTTTTGAGGTTCTAAGCGGCTATCTATCAGGACAAAAACACATTGTAAGCTTTCTCTTTTTGTGATGTAGTTGCGGATGAATTTCTCCCAGTTTTCTCTGCTGTTTTTAGAAACTTTCGCATATCCATATCCGGGTAAATCTACAATGTACCATTTTTCGTTGATGAGAAAATGATTGATCAACTGGGTTTTTCCCGGTCTTTGAGATGTTTTTGCTAAACCATGCTGATTCACCAGCATATTAATTAAAGAGGATTTTCCAACGTTGGAACGTCCGATGAATGCATATTCGGGCATATTGGCTACAGGCAAAGCTGAAACCTTTGTATTACTACAAATAAATGTTGCTGATTTTATAATCATTTGACAAAGGTAGAAAATTAGTTTTCAACAATACTTATCTTTGCGCCTTACTATGAACGAAAAGATCTCCACCTCCCACTCTGCAACGGCTCCTAAAAAGGAACAAGTAGCCTCAATGTTTGATAAGATATCAGGAACTTATGATTTTTTAAATCACTTTATGTCGCTCGGAATTGATATTCTATGGCGTAAAAGGGCAATTGCTGAGCTCAAGTCCATCAAACCGCGTTTGATGCTTGATGTCGCAACAGGAACCGGAGATTTTGCTTTTGAGGCGATCAAAATTCTTAATCCTGAGAAAGTAATCGGGGTAGATATTTCTGAAGGAATGCTGGAAGTGGCCCGTAAAAAGATCAATGAGCGGAATTTACACCCTGTTTTCTCTGTTCAAATGGGCGATTCAGAAGGTTTACATTTCGACGACAATCATTTTGATGCCGTAACGGTGGCCTTTGGAGTCAGGAATTACGAAAACCTGGAAAAAGGAATCAAAGATATGTACCGTGTGCTTAAGCCAGGTGGTAAAATCGTCATTCTTGAGTTTTCAAAACCAAGGAAATTCCCTGTTAAACAAGGGTATAATTTTTACTTTAATTATGTGACTCCGTTCTTTGGAAGAGCATTCTCTAAAGATGCCAGTGCCTATACTTATTTACCAGAGTCGGTTGCCGCGTTTCCTGATGGAGATACGTTTAATGCGATGCTGACAAAGGTTGGTTTTAAAAACGCAAAAGACATCAGGTTGACCTTTGGCATCTGTGCGATTTATACCGGAACAAAATAAAATTTAACATTACGGGCGAAATCGCTCAATCATCTATATGAACATGAAACTGCTCCTTCCTTTAATGTGCCTGCTAACTGTTACGACAGTAAAGGCTCAGAACTGGGGTGGCGGGATCGATGACAATAACCTCCATTTTGGATTTACTTTTCAATATGTTTCTTCGGAATATAAGATTTTGAAGAAATTGGATTGGAAGGATGTTGATGTCGATGAATGGAAGCTTAATAGTGATGTTCCCAAAGGGTTTAGTTCTATTTCTTCAAAGCCATCTGCAGGGTTTGGAATCGGCTTTGTGATCAATCAGAAGATCCACGATAATGTAGATGTCCGCTTAACGCCGATATTGGTTTTTAATGATAGGATTCTAAATTACCGTTTTGAAGAACCACCTGGGACTGGTTTAGGGCAAACACCTATAGATGTGCAGAAAAAACTGGAGACGACATTTGTAGATTTTCCCTTGAGTTTGAAGATCAAGTCCAACAGAAGAAACAATTTCCGGGCCTATATGATGGGAGGGGTTAAGTATACTGCAGATATTTCTTCCAAGAAAAAGTCCGATAACAATGCCGTACTTGATCCAATGGAGAAGTTTGTGAATAACCGTCGTAACTTCTTTTCTTATGAAGCAGGACTAGGGATGGACCTGTACTTTGAATATTTCAAGATGTCACCCGAGATCAAATTGTCTTATTCTTTTGATAGTGTGAAGAAAAACGAAGCGCTGAATGTGTTTTCCACTCCGATTGATAAGCTCATGTTGCGACATGTGACATTCAGTTTATTTTTTGAATGATGTGGCTGAGAAAAAAGTTTTAGTTTTGTTAAGACAATACCCCATCTAAAAAAAATAATCATAGTACCAATGAAACCACCGTTTGATAATGGTTTCGTAACCGATAAAAAATAAATATACACGGATGAAAACTGCATTAATTACAGGAGCAACTTCAGGAATCGGAGAAGCCTGCGCAGACTTATTTGCTGCACAGGGCTATCACTTAATTTTAGTGGCAAGAAGAGAAAATTTATTGAAAGAGGTGGCGAAACGCCTGGAAGATGAATATGCCATTGAAACAAAAACCCTTGTTGCCGATGTAAGAATTCACGACGATTTATCTTATGCATTGGAAACTTTACCTGCGCAATGGAAACAGGTGGATGTGTTAATCAATAATGCCGGGCTAAGTCAGGGCTTAGATCCTATTGATAAAGGAAGTATTTCTGATTGGGATACCATGATTGATACCAATGTTAAAGGATTGCTTTATGTGACTAAGATCGTTTCGAACTGGATGATCAGCCAAAAGTCAGGTCATATCATTAATATCGGTTCTATCGCCGGACAGGAAGTATATCCTAACGGAAATGTTTACTGTGCGACAAAACATGCAGTTGATGCCCTGAATAAAGGCATGCGCATAGATTTGTTACCTCATGGAATAAAAGTAACGGCCATCAATCCCGGGATGGTAGAAACAGAGTTTTCTAAAGTTCGTTTTAAAGGAGATGAAGGTCGGGCGAAGAAGGTGTATGATGGCTTGGAACCACTGGTTGCCAATGATATTGCGGAGGCGATCTGGTTCGCCGTCAGCAGGCCCGCACATGTAAACATCAACGACATGCTCATTATGCCTACTGCTCAGGCTACGGGTGCCATCATTAAAAGAAATTAAAATATTAATCGAAACAGATATGATATCAACTACAATAGATCAGGAGATTAAAAAAGCGATGCTGGCTAAAGATCAGGCGCAATTACGAGGTTTAAGAGCGATTAAGGCAGCTTTATTGCTGGCTAAAACAGAAAAAGGATCAGGCGAAGAGATCACAGAAGAAGTGGAATCAAAGATCTTACAAAAGCTGGTAAAACAACGTCGCGAATCTGCTGATATCTATAAGCAACAAGGTCGTGAAGACCTGAGCATCATTGAAGAAGAAGAAATCGAAGTGATCAGCCGCTTTATGCCTAAGCAATTGGAGCAGGCAGAAATTGAAAGCATCATTGCTCAGATCATCAAAGATTCCGGTGCTGCTTCAGTGAAAGAAATGGGTAAAGTAATAGGCCTTGCAAATAAGGAACTTGCGGGCAAAGCAGATGGAAAACTGATCGCCGAGATCGTGAAAGCGCAATTGGCATAAAATATGCTTGAAAATTTATGTGTTTAAACCTTTTTTCGAAAAATTAATGTTTTAAATTACATTAAATTTAATTTACTCTACTAACTTAGTAGCATTACCTTACTTAACACAAAATATGAAATACGAAGTAATAGACGAAGACGGGTTTAAATATATTGAGGCTGGAAAAGGAGAACCCCTGGTATTACTTCATGGTTTAATGGGAGAGTTGAGTAATTGGGAACCGGTAATTGATCATTTTAAAGGCAATTACCATGTTATGGTACCTATTTTACCAATTTATGAGCTCCCTATACTTACTTTAGGTGTAAAGAGCTTATCAAAATATGTTAACAGATTTTTAAAACATAAGAAACTTAGTCAGGTTGTTTTAATTGGCAATTCATTGGGCGGACATGTAGGTCTTGTATTTACAACTTCCCATCAGGAAAATGTAAAAGCACTGGTACTAACAGGAAGCTCCGGCTTATATGAAAATGCTTTTGGCGGATCATTTCCAAGAAGAGAAAGTTATGATTATATTAGGGAAAAGGTAGAGTTTACTTTCTATGACCCTGCAGTTGCTACCAAGGAGTTGGTAGATGAAGTTTATAAAAGTGTGAATGACCGTTCCAGGGTAATCCGGATTCTGGCCTTAGCCAAGTCGGCTATCCGCCACAACATGTCGAAAGACTTGTCCAGGATTACGATCCCCGTTTCTTTAATCTGGGGGAAACAGGATAAGGTAACCCCTCCTGAGGTTGCGGAAGAATTTCACGAACTACTGCCTAATTCAGAATTGAATTGGGTAGATAAATGCGGACATGCACCGATGATGGAGCGTCCGGAATTATTTAATGAATACCTGGAGAAATTTTTAAATAGAATATTACTTAAATAATGTTTGCATCTGAACTCATATCTAATTCAATTCCCCCGCTAAAGACCTCTGACTCGGTTCAGAAAGCTTTGGAGAGGATGACTGAGTTCAAGCTATACCATTTACCCATTGTAAATGAGACCCAGTTTCTGGGACTGCTGGCAGAGGAAGAGTTGATTGAGGTGAGGGATACAGAACAGGCAATCGGCAGTTTGCCTTTGTCTATTTTAAACCCTTTTGTTTATGAAGATGCGCACATTTACGACATCATCAGACTCTTTCATCAGCTACACTTATCGGTAGTTCCTGTTCTGGATTATAAAAAAAACTATTTAGGACTAATTTCTATAAATAACCTGTTAGATTATACTGCCGATATTTATGCGGTAAAAGAACCGGGAGGGATTATCGTGCTGGAAATCAGCAACCGTAACAATTCCCTTTCTCACATGGCGCAGATTGTGGAAGCCGATAATGCGCAGATCCTTTCTTCTTATGTGCAGTCTTTTCCCGATTCTACAAAATTGGAAGTCACTCTAAAAATCAATAAAACTGAATTGTCGGGAATTATCTCCTCTTTTGAGCGGTATAATTACCAGGTAAAAGCTGTGTTTAACAGCACCATTTCAGATAATGGTACCGAAGACAGATATAATTCATTCATGAATTATTTAAACGTATAAAACCCATAAATGAGAACTGCAATTTACGGTAGAGAGTTCAATAATAGCGTTTTACCATATGTACAGGAAGTATTCAATGTTCTGGGCGAATCAAAAGCGCCCATTCTTGTTTCCAAAGATTACCTAGACTTCATAAAAGATAAAATCAAGCTGCCTGAGGGCATTATTATTTTTAGTAATCATACCGAATTGGTCGGTCAGGCGGACGTTCTGATTAGCCTGGGCGGGGACGGAACATTACTCGATACACTGTCGCTGATCCGCGATTCGGGGATTCCGGTGATCGGAATTAACTTCGGCCGACTGGGATTTTTGGCGAGTATCAATAAAGATGAGATCAGAATCGCGATCAAAGCACTCCACAATAAAGAGTACTCTCTGGATAAGCGGACTTTACTGAGTCTGGAATCGAAATTTGATCTGTTTGGTGAGGAAAACTTCGCCTTAAATGACATCACTATTCATAGAAGGGATAAATCAGCGATGATGATTATTCATGCCTATATGAACAATGAATTTGTGAATTCTTACTGGGCGGATGGTTTGATCATTGCCACACCTACAGGTTCAACAGCCTATTCTTTAAGCTGCGGTGGCCCAATCATCTATCCAAGTTCGCAAAATTTTGTGATCACCCCAATTGCACCACATAACCTGAATGTAAGGCCTGTCATTATTCCTGATGATGTTTCACTTACATTTGAAGTAGAAGCCAGAAGTGCAAAATTCCTGGTTTCCTGCGATTCAAGAACAGAAACGGTAGACCGCTCTGTAAAACTGACCTTAAATAAAGCTGCCTTTCATGTAAATCTGATCAGGCTGAACAATGAAAGTTACCTGACCACGTTAAGAAATAAACTACTTTGGGGTATTGATACCCGCAATTATTAAGATGCGATACGGAACAAGGCTTTTCTGTTTTTTTGCGATCTCTTTCATTGGATTTAACGCTGCTGCTCAAACAATGGAGCTCGGCCTGGTCGGTGGAGGGGCAGGATATATGGGGGACCTTAACCAGACAAAACCTTTGAAAATTAGCGGAATGTCTGCCGGAGCTTATGTAAAGATGAATTTTGATCCTTACTGGGCTCTTGGTATCCATTACAATTTCGGTAAAATCAAAGCAAATGACCTGAGTTCTGATAACGCTCAATTTAGAGACAGAGGTCTTAATTTTAAGACTTCTCTGAATGAAATCAGCCTGCAGGTTGATTTTAACTTCTTAGAATATTTTGCCGGTGGAGGAACGAAAAGGTTTACTCCTTATATATTTACAGGAATTGGAGGGGTTTTCTTTAGTCCTAAAGGATATTATCCGCATGTAGCCGAGTTGGGCGACCAGGAGTATAACCTGAGATTTTACAGGACGGAAGGGCAGACAGAACCTTATAAAAACTACGCATTGACGGTTCCTTATGGGATCGGTTTTAAAACCAGGTTAAAAGAAAACTGGGGACTGTTTTCTCAAATTGGTTACCGAACGGCATTCACAGATTATCTGGATGATGTAAGTGGAAAATATCCAGGTATTGATCATCCGCCTGCTGATGGAAACAGAGGGTTAACGCTTTCAGATCCTAACAGAGGTCCCTTAGTATCAGGCACTCCCCCAAGAACTCTTTCAGGGACCCAAAGAGGCGATTTTAGAAAAAGAGATACCTATATGTTTGTAGGTATTGGCATATCTTATACCTTTGTGTCCCAAAAATGTTATACATTTTAAGCATATTTGCAATTATAAATGGGATTTAAAGAACAAATTGACGTTACACGCCTGCCTGAGCACATCGCAATCATCATGGATGGAAATGGGAGATGGGCAAAAAATCAAGGCAAATTCAGGCACTTTGGCCATGAAAGCGGGGTGTTATCTGTAAAAGATATTGTAGAAGGCTGCGCAGATATAGGTATCAAATACCTGACTGTATATGCTTTTTCTACCGAAAACTGGAATAGGCCCATAGAAGAAGTGAATGCTTTAATGGAGCTGCTGATCTCAACCATTAATCAGGAAACCGCAACGCTTAATAAGAATAACATCAGACTTAACGCCATCGGGGACATCTCTTCCCTTCCACAAAAATGTATTGACGACCTGAAAAGTGCTATGGATAACACCGCAAAAAATACGCGTTGTACCCTCACACTTGCTTTGAGTTATAGTGCGAAATGGGAAATCATCGAAGCGGCAAAGAAACTGGCTCAAAAAGTTAAAGACCAGGAAATTAATATTGATGAAATCAATGAAAATACTTTTTCAGCCCAGCTGACAACTACCGATATTCCAGATCCTGAACTCATGATCAGGACGAGCGGGGAACATAGGATCAGCAATTTTCTATTGTGGCAGATGGCTTATACCGAACTGTATTTTACCGATACTTTGTGGCCTGACTTTAGAAGGGAAGACCTTTTTGAAGCAATTGTAGACTACCAAAAGCGCGAACGCCGCTTCGGTAAAATTAGTGAACAGTTGAACTAATTTTACTTTTAACACTTTTTAACATGTGTTTAAATTAACTTAGCATCGATTTTTAGATTTAAATGAAAAGAATATATCAACTCATATTGTTGTTATTGATTGGTTTACCAACAATGGCACAGATCCGTCCTCAGTCCAATCCTGCAACTCCTACATTAAAAGTTAATGGCCTGGATCTGGATTATTTTAACCCCAAAGAGTATACCATCGCAGATGTGACGCTTACGGGAGCGAAGTTTTTAGATAAAGATGTTATCATTACCCTTTCAAAACTGATTAAAGGAGAGCGTATTGTTCTTCCTGGAGAGGCTACTGCCAATGCCATTAAAATTCTTTGGGAACAAGGTTTATTTGATGATGTTCAGTTGGATATTGTTAAAATTGACGGCGATTCCGTTTTCTTCGATATTGAAGTGGTGGAACGTCCGCGTTTGAGCTCTTTTGATATTCAGGGGNNAGTAAATCTCAAAGAACAGATATTTTGGAGAAGCTGAATGCAAAAGCGACCAAGACGATCATCAATGATAACCTGTACAATACTACCACAAGTACCATCAAAAAGTATTTATTGGAAAAGGGATATTTCTTTACTGCGGTAACGTATAAAACCAAAGTTGATCCCAATCAGGAAAACCATGTTATCCTGGAAGTTAATGTAGAAAAAGGCCGTAAGGTTAAAGTTCATGAAATTAACTTTACCGGAAATCAGGCATTTTCTGATGCGAAACTGCGTAAGTTTTTGAAAAAGACCAAACAACAGGCATTCTACAAAATATTTGGTTCAGGTAAATTCAATAAAGAGAAATACGAAGAAGATAAAAAAACACTGATTGCCAAAATGCAGGATAAAGGTTACCGTGATGCGGTAATTCTGAAAGACAGTGTATATCAGTATAGCGATAAAGCAGTAGGCATTAAGCTGGACCTGTTTGAAGGACCTAAATATTATTTCGGAAATATCACCTTTGCAGGTAATGCAAAGTATGCAGGAAAAGACCTTGGAAGAATCCTAGGCCTTGAAAAAGGAGAAGTATTCAGCGAGGAGAAACTGGAAAAGAAATTAAGAGGCAGTCCTAACAGTGATGACGTTTCCAGTCTATACCTGAACGACGGTTATTTAACTTTTAACGTAGATCCTGTTCAGACTAAAATCTACAGCGACACAGTTGATGTGGAAGTACGTATCTATGAGGGACCTCAGTATACCAATAACAGGATTACAGTTAAAGGAAATACCATCACAAATGACAGAGTTGTATTGCGTGATGTACGTACTAAACCGGGAGATAAATTCTCTAAAGATCTATTAATCCGTACCGTTCGTGAGATCGGACAAATGGGCAACTTTGACGAGTCTAAAACAGTACCTACGCCTAAACCGAATCCGGCAGATGGAACTGTGGATATTGAATATGCCGTAGAAGAAAAACCTTCAGATCAGATCGAATTGTCAGGTGGTTTTGGTGGTGGTAACATCATTGGTACTTTAGGTCTTACTTTCAATAACTTCTCTTTGAAAAACCTGTTTAACGGAAGCGCTTATAAACCATTGCCAAAAGGTGACGGACAGAAGCTGAGCTTACGTGGACAGACAAACGGTAAATATTACCAGTCTTATAGTTTCTCTTTCTCTGAGCCATGGTTAGGTGGTAAAAAACCGGTTAGTTTTGGAGTGAGTGCATTTACCTCATTACAGTCTAACGGACTAAAAGAAAATGACAGCCGCGGACAACAACAAAGAATCCGTTTAAACGGGGTAACGGTAAGTTTGGGTAGAAAGTTAAACTTCCCGGATAACTATTTCCAGTTGAGCCATGCTTTGAGTTTCCAGCAATATGTTCTGAATAACTACTCCGGATATAAGTTCAGCACAGGTACTTCTTACAACATCAGTTTAGCACAGGAGTTAAGCAGGGATTCAAGAGATTCCCCAATCTTCCCTACAGGAGGTTCCTTCTTTAAATTTACGATTCAGGCAACGCCACCATATTCCTTGTTGAATAAGTTGAACTATGCTACCGCATCAGACAAAGAATTCTATAAATTCACAGAATACCACAAATGGAAATTTGAATCTCAATGGTTCCACAGGTTAGCCGGTAAGTTTGTTGTGAAAGCACAGGCACAGTTTGGTTTCCTTGGATCATATAACAAAGCAGTAGGAGATCCGGCATTTGAGCGTTTCAAATTGGGTGGTGACGGTATGCAAGGGTTTGATTTCCTTCAGGGATCTGAACTGATTGCCATGCGTGGTTACTCCAACAGTGCGGTGATTCCTAATGGTTCGAACGTAAGGATTGCACAACAATCAGGAAGTCCGATTTTCACGAAATATATGTTGGAATTAAGATATCCGGTTATTGCAAGTCAGTCGGCTACAGCCTTCCTTGTGGCTTTTGCAGAGGGTGGTAATACCTGGAACAAGTTCTCTGAATACAATCCTTTTAACGTTAGACGCTCTGCAGGTTTTGGTGCAAAGATATTTTTACCGATATTTGGATTATTGGGAATTGATTATGCGATTCCTTTTGATAAGATTCCTGGAGTTGAGAATGGCGGAAAGCAGAACTTTACTTTCAGTATTGCACAGCAGTTAGGTGGATTTAACTAATAAAAACAGACGAATGAAAAAATATCTTTTAATATGCTTCCTGAGTTTTACCTGCATGGGAGCCTTTGCTCAGAAATTCGCATATGTGGATACCGAATATATCTTGAAACACCTTCCGGAATATAAATCCGCTTTAACTCAGCTGACTGCCTTATCTAATCAATGGCAGGGACAGGTAGATCAAAACTTTGTAGAGATCGACAAAATGTATAAAGCCTATCAGGCTGATCAGGTTTTGTTAACTGCAGACATGCGTAAAAGAAGAGAAAATGACATCATAGAAAAAGAGAAAGCGGCGAAAGATTTTCAACGGAATATCTTTGGACCCGATGGAGAGCTTTTCAAATCGCGTACTAAACTATTGAGCCCGATTCAGGAAAAAGTAACCAAGACCATTAGTGAGGTTGCTAAAGCTAAACTGTTTGATTTCATCTTTGATAAAAGCAGCGAGTCGACGATGATGATTTATGCCAGCAGTAACTATGACGTAAGTAACGATGTCATCAGGCTACTTGGATTTAAACCAGGCTCAACTTTAAAATAACACACAAATAAGTAAAAACAATTATTAAGATAAATAGAAATGAGAAAGTCAATTAACGCATTTTTTGTAGCAGCGGGGTTATTGTTTACTGCCAACATTGCAAATGCACAACAAAAATTCGCACATTTAAATTCAGCAGTGATCATTGAAGCAATGCCGGAAGTTAAAGCAGCAAGAACAGCATTGGAAGCTTTTGGAAAAACCAAACAAGCTGATGTTGAGAAAATGATCTCTGAGTACCAGGTTAAACTGAAAGCAGCAGAAGATAAACAAAAGTCGTTGAGTGAAGCAAACAAAGAAACTGTAGGTAAAGAGTTACAAGCTATGGGTGCTGACTTGCAAGATCTTCAAAAACGTATTGAAGATGCAAGAGCTAAAGCTCAACAGGAAATGGAAGCTAAAAATGCTGAATTATTTAACCCTATCCAGGTGAAAGCTGATGCAGCAATCAAAGCCGTTTCTAAAGAAAAAGGTTTCGCTTATGTATTTGATACTGCAAACCAGGCTTTGGTTTATTGGGATGGTGGTGATGATATCACTGCAGCTGTTAAAACTAAATTGGGTATCACTGCAACTGCAGCTCCTAAGAAATAATTAGAATTAAAATATTTAAATTGCGGGATTGGGTGATAAAACTCAATCCCGTTTTTTTTATAATGAATATTACACAATCTATTGGCGTTTTTGATTCTGGTTATGGTGGTTTAACCGTGTTTAAATCCATTGCTGAAAAGTTACCTCAATACAATTATATCTATCTGGGTGATAACGCCCGCTCTCCCTATGGAGATCATTCTTACGAAACCATTTATCAGTATACACTGGACTGTGTAGAATGGCTTTTTGCCCAGGGTTGCCCCCTGGTGATTCTTGCCTGCAATACGGCGTCTGCAAAAGCTTTACGCAGCATCCAGCAGAAGGTGCTTCCGCTAAAGTATCCGAACCATCGGGTACTGGGCGTAATCAGACCTACTGCAGAAGTAGTAGGCGATTTTAGCAGGAACAAAACCATTGGTGTAATGGGCACCAGGGGAACGGTGAACTCCCTGTCTTACCCTATGGAGATTGCTAAGTTTTTTCCTGAATTAAAGGTGTTGCAGCAAAGCTGTCCGATGTGGGTACCGCTGATTGAAAATAATGAGCACCTGAATCCCGGGGCCGATTATTTTGTAGACAAATACCTGAAAGAACTGCTGGAAAAGGATGCCGATATTGATTGTATTCTGTTGGCGTGTACCCATTACCCATTACTTATTCCAAAGCTCAAAGCGATACTTCCTCAGGGTATTGAGCTATTGGGCCAGGCCGAGATTGTAGCCGATAGCCTGGATACCTATTTAAAGAAACATCCAGAGATCGCGGCAAAAATTGCGCAGAAGGGCGAAAAATATTTTTATACCTCCGGTGACCGGCAGGTCTTTGATCAGCATGCTTCCATCTTCTTTGGAGAGGAAATCGAATCTGAACAGATGCATCTTCAAGTCTAATACTTCCAGCCCCTGTCAGGGGCTTTTTTTTTCTCTATTATTTTTTTGTCTGTTGGTCGAATAGTAATGGCAGTTGGTCGACTGCTACCCCGGCATGGTCTAATGCGCCAGAAAACGCTGAAACGTTTTCCCTGAGATGGCGTCTTATCTACAAAACAACAATTAAATAATTAAAAAACTTAAAATATAAAGTCATGAAAACTTCGATCAAAACCTTATTCGCTTCCGCCTTAACTGCTATCGTTTTAACTTCTTCAGCCTTCACTACTTTCGCTAAAGACACCACACCTGTAAGCGCATCTGCTAACGTAAAGTTCAATAAAGTAGTGGTAACCGGAAATGCTAAAGTAGTATTGGTACAGTCTAATTCAGAAAGCATCACTACGAATGATGAGCTGACTGCAAATACTACCGTTCAACAAAAAGGATATACCTTGTACATCAACTCTACTGCGCAAAGCCCTGCAACAATCTATATTTCTGTAAAAGACCTGCAAAGAATTGATGCTGCCAATACAGCCGAGGTAAAAACCCGTGGTAATTTTGACCTTGCCGTTCTTCAGATCTTTTTAAAAGATGATGCTAAAGCAAATGTAAATGCAAAAGTAGGAAGCCTTTATACCGACATGAAAGACCAGTCAGATTTGAAATTGAGCGGTTCATCAGCAGAACATAATCTGGTTAGAAATGATGTTTCCAAATTAAATCTGAATGATTTCGTAATTGCCAAACTATAAAAGACACTAAGCCATCGTTAAGGAGGGAACAAAAATCCTTTCTGCAAGAAACCGCTCATCCAGATGTGCGGTTTTTTTTATTGGAAATTATCGGTTTTTATGCTGCTAAACGGTTTAAATGATGTTTGAACATTTGATTATAATCTTAATGAAAGATTCTATTTCTTTCTAGGTTCTAATTATTATTAACGGTAAATTTGCGGCTCAAACCACACACGAATGAGCGACTCGATCAAGCATGAATGCGGAATTGCCTTTATCCGCCTTTTAAAACCTCTCTCATACTACCAGGAAAAATACGGTACAGCACTCTGGGGACTGAATAAGCTTTATCTTTTAATGGAAAAGCAACACAACCGCGGACAAGATGGAGCCGGTATTGCAACCATTAAACTTGATGTTAAACCAGGACACCGCTACATCAGCAGGTACAGGTCTATGGCACAAAATGCAGTTGCAGATATTTTTGGATATGTACAAAGTAAATTTGTAGACATTCAGAATGAAACACCTGAATTAATGCAGGATGCCGAATGGTTGAAATCTAATGTTAGTTTTATCGGGGAAGTTTTACTAGGCCACCTTCGATATGGTACCCATGGTCAGAACAGCATTGAAAACTGCCACCCATTTTTGCGTCAGAACAACTGGATGACCCGTAATCTTGTGATTGCAGGTAACTTCAACATGACGAATGTAGAAGAGTTGCTGGAGCAATTGTATGAGCTTGGACAACATCCAAAAGAAAAAGCGGATACGGTTACCGTTCTTGAAAAAATTGGTCATTTCCTTGACGATGAAAATCAGGAACTTTTTGATGCTTACAAGAAAGAAGGACTGGATAATGTAGAAATTACCCATAAAATCTCTGAAGGTTTAGACATCGCTAAAATTTTGCGTCGCTCTGCGAAAAACTGGGATGGCGGATATGCGATTTCAGGAATTGTTGGTAATGGTGATGCTTTCGTCCTTCGTGATCCTTCGGGAATACGTCCGGCATTTTACTATGCTGATGATGAAATTGTAGTGGCTGCTTCAGAAAGACCGGCGATTCAGACTGCTTTCAACATTCCATTTAAAGATGTTAAAGAAATCGAACCAGGACATGCTTTAATCGTTAAGAAAAGCGGTAAAGTTACTCAGGAAGTATTCAGAGATCCTCAGGAAAAAAGAGCTTGCTCATTTGAACGTATTTACTTCTCCAGAGGAAGTGATGCTGATATTTATAAAGAAAGAAAACAACTAGGCGCCTTGCTGTGCGATCAGATCCTGAAAGCCGTAAGTGCAGACCTGAAAAATACTGTATTCTCTTTTATCCCGAATACTGCTGAAGTATCTTTCTACGGAATGGTAGAAGGATTACACAGTTATATCAGAGGGGTTCAAAAAGATACCTTGCTGAACCGTAAAGAAGAACTGAACGATCAGGAACTGGATGAATTGCTTTCTATGAACCCAAGGGTAGAAAAGCTGGCCATTAAAGATGTGAAATTAAGAACATTCATTACCCAGGATGCCGACAGGCAGGATATGGTAGCGCATGTTTATGACACGACTTATGGCATCATCAAGAACAATACAGATACCTTAGTGGCGATAGATGATTCTATTGTAAGGGGAACAACTTTAAAGCAAAGTATCATTAAGATCATCGACAGGTTACATCCTAAGAAGATCATTATCGTTTCTTCTGCTCCTCAGATCCGTTATCCGGATTGCTATGGTATTGATATGTCTAAAATGGGACAGTTTGTTGCTTTTGAAGCCGCCATTCAGTTGTTAAAGGAACGCGGAATGGAGCACATCATTGAAGAGGTTTACCAGAAATGTAAAGCTTCCCTGTTGTTGCCTAAAGAACAGATTGTAAATCACGTGAAGGACATTTACAGACCTTTTACTCAGGAAGAGATCTCTGCTCAGATTACCAAAATCATTACTCCTGCAAACATTAATGCAGAAGTAGAGGTGATCTACCAGACTTTAGATAATTTACATGTGGCTTGTCCGGATCATACCGGTGACTGGTATTTTTCAGGAAATTACCCAACCCCGGGTGGAAACAAAGTTGTGATCAAAGCTTTTGTAAACTGGAAAGAAGGAAACAACCAGAGAGCTTATTAGAATAAGCAGCTCATAAACAAAAATCCCCGTTAT
>NZ_QAJL01000002.1:0-180402 GCF_003852525.1 Pedobacter sp. KBW06 | reverse complement strand
ATAACGGGGATTTTTGTTTAAATATCTGATGGTTATCTATAATGCTTCAATATGACCTCTACAAATAACCTGATCGCAAAGATGATGATCACTGCACCGGCAATCCTGTTCAGGTTCTGAATAGTCTTCTCTTTGATTCTATATCTTAATTTGGCTGCATAATAGGTCTTTATCCCATCTACAGAAAGCTGTGTAGCCATAGCAATGATGAAAAAGACAATCTTCTCTGCCATTGTATAATGAAGCTGTACTGAGATAATTCCACCAACCATGATCCAAAACATCAGTGTGGTGGGAGATAAAAGGCACATTAAAAAGCCCTTTAAAATATAACCGCGTTTCCTGACTTTGGCGATCTCAGAGATGTCGTAGCTCACCTTTACCTTGTTGAACAGGTAATACAAGCCTATGCCAAATAAAAAGAGGCCTCCAACGATGCCTATATATTGAAAATACTCCGATTTATAATCTACAAACTGAGCACTGAAGATGGTGAGCGTAATAAATATGATGTCACTAAAAATCACCCCCACAGCAAGCGAAAACCCCGCTTTAAAACCTTTCTCAATGCTGGTTTTTATCATGGAAAAGAAAACAGGTCCCGTTAAAAAGGAGAATAAAATACCTGCACCTATTCCTTGTAATATTGCTTCAAACATTCACCTAAACATATAAAATTACGCTAATATGCGATTTTATGAATAAAATCGACCCTATTATAATTAGTTTATTTTACAGGTAACGTCAATTACGAGGCCAGCTTTAGTTTTGTTTATCGCTGATTCTCAAATTTGTGTCTGCTATGACCATATCAATTTGAAAATGACGGAACATCATTGTGTAAATTATACACTTTACAAAACAGTTTTTTTTATTTATGTTTAACCCCAGTATAAACCAATTATAAATATGACTGCAGAAAATTCTCAAACCAAGTGGGGACAGTTCATTCCTTTAGTTACCGTGTTCTTTTTTTGGGGCTTTGTAGCGGCGAGTAATGATATCCTGATTCCTGTATTTCAAAAAGCATTCCATTTAACACAAAGTCAAAGTCAGTGGGTATCCTTAGCTTTTTATATCGCTTATACCGTGGGTTCATTGATCTATATGGGGGTCTCTATTTTAATTAAAAAAGATCTTGTCAATAAAATCGGATACAAAAACGGCCTTGCATTGGGCTTATGTATTTCTGCAGTTGGAACTTTATTATTTTATCCGGCGGCAAATTATGGTTCATTTCCATTGATGCTATCTGGGTTGTTTATTGTTGCATTGGGATTTTCCTTACAGCAAACGGTCGCAAATCCACTTGCCATCGCATTAGGTCCTATTAAAACAGGTTCTCAGCGTTTAACACTTGCCGGTGGGATCAATAATTTTGGAACAACGATTGGACCGCTAATTGTAAGTTTTGCAATTTTTGGATCTGCAGGTAGCAGCGACATCAGCATCGAAAGTGTTAAAATACCTTACCTGATCCTGGGTGTAGCCTTCCTTGCAGTTGCGATCTTCTTAAAATTATCTCCACTTCCAGACAGACCAGCCTTGGTAGAAGAATCCGGGGATGATGCCGGAGCTTCCAGAAGTTCCGCACTTAAATACCCTCAGTTGGTTCTGGGAATGATTGCCATCTTCGTTTACGTGGGTGTTGAGGTATCTACTGCAAGTAACTTACCTGCTTATATGGAAAAAGAACTGGGTTTTGCATTAAAAGATGTAGCACCATATATCTCTTTGTATTGGGCGAGTATGATGATCGGTCGCTGGACAGGTGCGGTGGAAGCTTTCACCGATAATGTACAGGCTCAAAAGATCCTGAGATTTGTTGCTCCTTACCTTGCATTTGGTGTTTTTCTAGGTGTTAATGCAATTGCAAAACATGATTTGGCACCTTTTTATGTGTATGGATGGATCATTCTTGTGTTGATTATTGCGGATACATTGAGCAAAGGAAACCCTGCGCGTATGTTATTGATCTTTGCTACTATTGGAATCATTGCTTTATTGATCGGTATGTTTACCACGGGTATGGTCAGCGTTTACGCAATCACAAGTGTAGGATTGTTCTGCAGTACATTATGGCCTTGTATCTTTACCCTTGCGGTGAGTGGGTTGGGCAAAAACACCAGTCAGGGAAGTAGCTTCCTGATCATGATGATCATGGGTGGAGGTATCATGAGCTGGGTTCAGGGCTATGTATCAGAGTTTATTGGTATTCAAAATAGTTATATCGTCGGAATTCTTTGTTTTGCCTACTTGGTATTTTATGCCTGGAAAGTGAGTGGAATTCTTAGGGCTCAGGGCATCTCTTTCGATAAGAAGATTTCAGGAGGCCATTAATCCTATTAAAAAATAGAAAAAGCTTCTCATTTATTTAATGAGAAGCTTTTTAATTTATATCATAATGAGTAAGAAAAGTTTTGATCATATTTACATGCACCTGGCCGCTGATCTGGCCGCACGTTCGCATTGTGTAAGAGCACAGGTAGGAGCGGTGCTGACAAAAGATACTAGGATTATTTCCATTGGTTATAACGGACCGCCACCGGGAACACACAATTGTGATGAGGAATGGCCGGAGACGGGTTGCGAAAGAGATTCCAGAGGAAGCTGTTCCCTAGCTTTGCATGCAGAAGAAAATGCCATATTATATGCCTCAAAAAACGGATCTAAGATCGAAGGTTCGACTTTATACACCACACTTTCCCCTTGTATTGCCTGTGCAAGGCTAATCTTGTCGTCGGGAATTAAGAAAGTGTTGTATATGGATTCTTATGCGGAATACAAAGGATTACCGAGCGATGAAGGCGTTGATTTTCTACGCAGGTTCGGTGTAGAAGTGAATAAGTATCAAATCGAGGTTAATTGATAATCTGTCTTGTAGCAGCAGCTAAGTTTTCTTAACTTTGGCCATGCTAGAAAAAATCATTATTCTCGATTTTGGTTCCCAATACACACAGCTAATTGCCCGCAGGGTACGCGAATTAAATGTGTATTGCGAAATTCATCCATTCAACAACATTCCTGAGATCTCATCTGATGTTAAAGGTATCATCTTTTCAGGAAGTCCATATTCTGTTCGTCAGGAAGATGCTCCTCAGATAGACTTAACCAAATTCCACCTTAAATTTCCGGTTTTGGGAGTTTGCTATGGTGCGCAATACATGGCTCAACAATTAGGAGGTGAAGTTCAGGCCTCTTCGACACGTGAATACGGCAGGGCTAACCTGAATTTCGTTGCTAGCGGAAATAAATTATTTAAAAATATCAACCTGGATTCTCAGGTATGGATGTCTCATGGAGATACCATCACTAAAATCCCTGAAAACTTTGAACTGATTGCAAGTACAGACAGCGTAAAAGTTGCGGCTTATCAGATTAAAGATACCGAAACATACGCCATTCAGTTCCATCCTGAGGTTACCCATAGTACCGATGGAAAACAGCTTTTAGAAAACTTCCTGGTAGACATCTGCGGATGTAAACAGGAATGGACTTCTGAGGCTTTTGTGGAAACCACAATTGCAGATCTGCAGGCAAAATTAGGTAACGATAAAGTTGTTCTGGCCCTTTCAGGAGGAGTAGATTCCAGTGTAGCCGCCATCCTTTTACATAAAGCAATCGGCAAAAACCTTCATTGTATTTTTGTTGACAATGGTTTGCTTCGTAAAGATGAATATGAAGGCGTGTTAGAGCAATATAAACACCTTGGTTTAAACATCAAAGGTGTGGATGCCAAAGAACGTTTCCTAAGCCAGCTTGCCGGTGTTACGGATCCGGAATTGAAGCGTAAGGCTATCGGTCGCGTATTTATCGAAGTTTTCGATGATGAAGCACACCAGGTACAGGATGTGAAATGGCTTGCACAAGGTACAATTTACCCTGATGTAATTGAGTCCATCTCTGTGAATGGCCCATCAGCAACCATTAAATCACACCATAATGTAGGCGGATTACCGGACTTCATGAAGTTACAGGTCGTAGAGCCATTGAATACTTTGTTTAAAGATGAAGTGAGAAGGGTAGGTACTTCATTAGGATTGGAACATTTCATTATCGGACGTCATCCTTTCCCCGGACCAGGTTTAGCGATCAGGATCCTTGGTGAAGTAACTCCGGAGAAAGTAGCGATCCTACAGGAAGCAGATGCCATCTATATCAACAATTTAAAAGAAGCAGGACTATACGATAAAGTATGGCAGGCAGGTGCCATCTTCCTTCCGGTACAATCCGTAGGAGTGATGGGTGATGAGCGTACTTACGAGAATGCCATTTGCCTTCGTGCAGTAGAATCTGTAGATGGAATGACCGCAGATTGGTGTCATTTACCGTACAATGTACTCGCCAAAATTTCTAATGAAATTATTAACAAAGTAAAAGGAATAAACCGCGTTGTATATGATATCAGCTCAAAACCCCCAGCTACAATTGAGTGGGAATAAATATTGGCTGATCCTTTGTATTGGCCTGTTGTTTTCGGCGTGTTCGCCGAAAACACGGCCCAATACAAATAAAAAACCTGATACTCCCCCAAAAGAAAAAGAAGTAGAGAAACCCGTAGAACGCTTTAGCGAAGCCAATATTTCCTTACTGATCCCTTTCCGTTTAAACGAAATCAAGTTAAAGACTGCAACCAAAGTCGAAGTAGAGAAATCTGCTATGGCCATCGATTTTTATCAGGGCTTTAAGCTCGGGATAGACTCTGCAGCTTCTTTAGGCCTGAATTTTAAAGTCAATGTTTACGATACACGTGATAATAATTCGCAGTTGGAAGGACTCATCAATAATGGTGGTTTGCTGTCCAGTAATCTGATTGTTGGCCCGGTATTTCCACAGGGTGTAAAGTACATGACGGAATATTCTATTGCTAAAAATATTCCCGTAGTATCACCTTTGGCTGCTTCACATCCGGAAGAGTTTTCCAATCCTAACCTGATCTCCATTGTCAATAACATTGACCTTCATGCAGAGAAGATTGGCAATTATATCACTAAGAATTATAATCCGGACAATACCGTGATCGTGCTGATCAACCCAAAGACTGCCAGTGATGAGATTATGGCTGCACCTTTGCGTCAGTATTTCCATTATAACAAAAAGGTCTATCTGATGCAGGAATACCCTTCTGTATTCAGTTTCGAAACTAAAATGGCAAAGAACAAGCAATACGTGGTGATTGTGACTTCTTCTGACCGTAAGTTTGTGGTGCCTACGCTGGACAGGTTGGTGAAGATCAAAAACAAAGGGTTTAATGTAAACCTGTTCGGTCATCCGGACTGGGTAAAACAAAATTATAATATCGACAGGCTTCAGGCCCTAAATACCAGCATTACTTCTTCTTATAAAGTCGACTACGAAAACGGAGAAACAATCACCTTTATTAAGAAATACCGGGCTAAGTTCAATTTCGAACCTGGCGAATATTCCTTCAAAGGCTTTGATATCGGTTTCTATTTCGGTAAATTGTTTGCAGAACATGGGGCTAATTACCTGAAATACCTGACCAAAGAAAGGTATAAAGGGCTGCATAATTCCTTCACGTTTTATCATAATGAGAAACTGGGCTATATCAATACCAGTTTAATGCTTTTACGTTATAAGAATTTTGCGCTAAACGTTATAGAATGAGAATAGAACACCAAATCAGGGCATTTGAACAGATCTTTAAAAACTATGATGGCTTATTGCCTTTGCATCGTTTTTTGTTTATCTATTTCAAACAGAATAAGAAAATGGGCTCTTCTGATAGAAGATGGTCCAGCCGCTATATCTATAGCTTTTTTAGACTTGGAAAAGCCCTGATCAGTGAACAACAGGTGGTTCGCCTTGCAGTAGCCGATTTCTTATGTAATACTACGCCAAGCCTTGTCGTAGAGACCCATTTGCCTACTTTAGCCGCACAAATGGAACTGCCGGTAAAGGCGAAACTGGAATTGGTAGAGCAGGCATTTGCCGGTTTTAAATTGGCGGATGTTTTTTCTTTTCATCAAAACCTCTCGGCAGCAGTAGAGAAAGAAGATTTCTTTGAATCCTTTTTTACACAGCCAGACTTATTTTTGAGGATCACTACTGGTCATTTAAAACCATTACTGGAAGCTTTGAAAGCACATGAGGTGCCTGTTCAGGAGCTGAGCGAGACCACACTGGCCTTGCCGAATGGTACAAAGCTGGAAAATGTATTTCCCAATCAGAAGTTCTATCAGGTGCAGGATCTTTCCTCTCAAAAGACGGGGAAGTTCTTTGAGCCCAAAACCTGGGATTACTGGTGGGATTGCTGTGCTGCCTCAGGCGGTAAATCCCTGCTTCTGCACGATCTGGAGCCTAGTGTGCAGCTGTTGGTAAGCGATGTCAGAGAAAACAGCTTAAACAACCTCGATGATCGTTTTCACGAAGCGGGAATTAAAAAGTATCAAAAGAAAGTACTTGACCTGTTGCAAAACAACGATCCGGATTTGCACCATTACGAGTTTGATGGGATTATTCTGGATGCGCCTTGCTCCGGTTCAGGGACCTGGGGCCGTACACCGGAAATGCTGTATTTCTTCGATGAACATAAAATCAGTAACTATACCAAATTACAAAAGGCCATTGCAACGAATGTGGTGAAATACCTGAAAGCAGGAAAACCACTCATTTACATCACCTGTTCTGTTTTTAAGCAGGAGAATGAGGAGGTCATCAGCTATCTGGAAGAAAATTTTTCGCTGAAACTGGAAAAAATGGAAGTGATCAAAGGCTATAAAGACAAAGCCGACACCATGTTTGTGGCCCGTTTGATTAAGGTTTAGTGCTTTTGCGTACTAAACCAATGCCTGATCTTTTCCTTCGCATGCCTTAGGGCTTCAAAGAAAATGGCCAAAGCGCCAATGATGAGGGTAAATTGCTCGAAGTTGTTCATCTTCTGATATTGGTTTCTTAATATAAGACGCCCCCCAACCAGATATGTTACAGTCCGGTATTGTTGCGGAAAAGTTTGATGGCAATTGCAAGTAAGATGATTCCAAATGCCTTTCTTAATACGTTCAACCCGGATTTTCCGAAAAGCCTTTCCAGTCTGTTTGTATTTTTCAATACAAAATACACAAAGCTCATATTAATCAGGATGCCCACAATGATGTTTTGTGTGGCATATTCTGTTTTCAAGGACAAAAGGGTAGTCATTGTTCCTGCACCTGCAATTAGAGGAAAGGCCAGTGGTACAATAGACACGGTTTCAGGAACCTCTTCTTTAAAGATAGTCAGGCCGAGTATCATCTCCATTGCAATAAAGAAAATCACAAAGGAACCTGCAATGGCAAAAGATTCCACATCAAGACCAATGACTTTTAGCAAAGTTTCTCCCGCAAAAAGAAAGATAATCATCAGTACCGTTGCTACTATGGTCGCTTTCTCAGACTGAATATGACCGGCTTTTTTTCTAAGCTCTATCACCACAGGGATGGAGCCGAGAATATCGATGATGGCAAAAATAACCATCGAACACGACAAGATTTGACTGAAATTAAATTCCATAGCAGCTAATTTATGCTGCAAAGGTAAATTAAATTGTAATAAAAATGAGACAGTTTTGCTGTTCAATGCAGAATATAGGCAAACAACAAGGCCTGATGTTAGGATTAACACCAGGCCTTGTGACGTATAAAGAATAGAAATTCTTTGAACGGTTGTTAGTTTATCTTGGCTTTCACGTTTTTAGAAGTGGAAAGACGATAAGCGTATAATAGTAAATGTAACGCAGCATAAACCAGAGAGAAATAATACAAGCCTGTATCTTTTCCGTCGGTGATGCTATGGTGAATGAAGGCAACGGCAACCAATAGTGCGGCCAGGGCCAATCCGATTAAGGAAACTACTTTATTGCTTCTTGCCAGCGTTAGCGGGTTATTGTCAGATAATAAACTGTTTTTGATACCATAGAACAGGTAAACATCCATACCAAGGATCATCCATACCAATAGACGAACCCAGGTATCTAAAGGAAGGAATACCATCATTCCTAAACATACTACCACACCTAAGATCGGGATCAATGGTACCAATGGCACTTTAAATGCTCTTGGAAGATCTGGCATGCGTTTTCTAAGAATTACAATTCCGATACATACCAGGATAAACGCAAGTAAGGTACCGATACTGGTCATCTCACCAACTACTCCTGCCGGAACAAATGCAGCAAATAAACTCACAAACACCATGAAAAGTAAATTGCTTTTCACAGGAGTGCTGAATTTAGGATGAACACTGGAGAATACTTTAGGCAATAAACCATCTTTACTCATAGAGAAGAATACCCTTGATTGTCCCAGTAACATCACCAGAATTACTGATGCATAACCACCTAAAATCGCTAGGATGATCAATTTGTTTAACCATGGGAATGCAGGCGTAACTATACCTGCCGCATTTTTAACGCCCATATTGTCAATAGCAACAGCAACCGGAGCAATACCATCCTGACCTTTAAACATGTCATAGTTGGCAACACCTGTCATTACGTGTGCGAATAAGATATAAAGAACGGTACAGACAAACAGGGAAACGAGAATTCCGATAGGCATATCTTTCTTTGGATTCTTGGCCTCCTGTGCTGCGGTAGAAACCGCATCAAAACCAATATAAGCAAAGAACACAATCCCCGCGGCCCGAATGACACCTCCCCATCCGTTGGTAAAGAAGCTGTCATGACCTGGCTTATCTGCAGGAATAAAATATGGAGAATAATTGTCTGCGTTGATGTATTTCCAACCTAAGAAGATAAATATGAATACGATAACCACTTTAATCGCTACAATCAAACCATTGATAAAAGCAGACTCCTGAGTACCTCTCATCAACACCAATGACATCAGACATATGATGAACACTGCCGGAAGGTTGAACATTCCATGAACCGTTGTTCCGTCAAGCAATTGTGCGGTTTCAAAAGGCGACATGGTCACTTCTGCAGGCAGGTGGACGTCATAATAAGCAAGAAACTTAACGAGATACCGGCTCCAGCTAATGGAAACGGTAGCCGCACCAAGTGCATATTCTAAAACTAAATCCCAACCAATAATCCAGGCAACTAATTCGCCCATGGTGGCATAAGAATAGGTATAAGCACTTCCTGCAACAGGGATCATGGATGCAAACTCTGCATAGCATAAGCCTGCAAATCCGCAACCAATTGCTGCAATGATAAAGGAAATGGTGATCGCCGGGCCGGCATTATTGGCTGCTGCAGAACCGGTGATGGAAAATAGTCCAGCACCAATAATGGCTCCAATACCCAAAGCTACCAGGTTAACGGGGCCAAGGGTCCGCTTCAGGGTGCCCTCTCCGCTCTCAGCAGCTTCTTTTGTAAGTAAGTCGATTGACTTTCTAAAATTCATAGTTTAAGATTTAGTAATAGTTTTCTATAGTCTTTGGTTTGTAATCTGATTGTCAAACCTAAATAAAATATGTTTAAAAATAAAAGGGATTCTTATTCAAAATCCCTTTTAGCAGTAACAATTATAATATTATGGCTTGATGGTCAAGGTGTCAATGGTATTTTTTACCGTATCCATTGTTTCTTTTCCCAGAGAATCGACCGTTTTGATGACCCTGATCTCCTTTTTGATCTCCTGCTTCGTCTCTGTCATCACGCCAACGGCAATGTATGGAGCGATTACCAGGGAAACAATGGACATCAGTTTGATCAGAATATTCATCGACGGACCTGAAGTATCCTTGAACGGATCTCCTACTGTATCACCGGTAACCGAAGCTTTATGTGGTTCTGATTTTTTATAGAACATTTCTCCGTTGATCTCTACACCTTTTTCAAATGATTTTTTAGCATTGTCCCAGGCACCCCCGGCATTACTCTGGAAAATTCCCATCAATACACCGGATACCGTAACACCGGCAAGCAAACCGCCCAAAATCTCTGCAGAACTTACCGATGGAAATACACCTTTAAGTCCAAATCCAACAATGATTGGTACCAGTAACGCAATGGCGCCAGGTAACATCATTTCGCGGATAGAGGCTTTTGTAGAGATGGCTACACATTTCTCGTATTCCGGTTTCGCTTTATATTCCATAATTCCGGGAATCTCGCGGAACTGACGGCGAACCTCCTGAACCATATCCATCGCGGCCTTACCAACAGCCGCAATACATAAAGCAGAGAAGATAAACGGAATCATTGCTCCAACAAATAACCCTGCCAGAACAGGTGCTTTATAAATATCGATGGCATCAATTCCTGCAACGCCAACAAAGGCCGCAAATAAAGCCAGTGAGGTTAAGGCAGCAGAAGCAATGGCAAAACCCTTGCCTGTCGCTGCAGTAGTGTTTCCTACCGCATCTAAATTGTCTGTACGTTCACGTACTTCTGGTGGAAGCTGACTCATTTCTGCAATTCCGCCTGCATTATCTGCAATAGGGCCGAAAGCGTCAATGGCCAGTTGCATCGCTGTGGTAGCCATCATTCCTGCTGCAGCAATCGCCACACCATATAGACCTGCAAAGGAATAAGAAAAGATAATTCCGGCAGCCAGTACCAGGATTGGTGCAACTGTAGATTTCATCCCTACAGACAAACCACCAATAATATTTGTGGCATGGCCGGTTCCTGATTGCTGAATGATTGAATTCACAGGGCCTTTGCCCATAGCGGTATAATATTCTGTAATGACACTCATCAAAGTACCCACGATTAAACCAACAATGATCGCAAAAAATACATCTAGGCTGGTAAAGTTAACCCCACGTAAATGCAGGTGAGGGGGAAGCATGAACATTACAATAAAATAAGAAGCTATGGCAGTAAGTACGATAGAGCTCCAGTTTCCTAAGTTCAGCGCAGTCTGCACATTGGAATCTTCTCCCTTAATGCGGACGAACCAGGTCCCTACGATGGAGAATAAAATTCCCAGGCCGCAAATTACCATTGGCAGCAATACCGGTGAGAAACCATTCAGGTTATCTATCGCTATGCCATTTAATTTATCTACAACGATTTCCTGTCCCAATACCATGGTAGCCAATATGGTGGCCACATAAGAACCAAATAAATCGGCACCCATTCCAGCCACATCACCCACATTATCACCTACGTTATCGGCAATCGTTGCCGGATTTCTTACGTCATCTTCCGGAATTCCCGCTTCTACTTTACCTACCAGATCGGCACCCACATCGGCTGCTTTGGTGTAAATACCGCCGCCAACACGGGCAAATAAAGCGATGGATTCCGCACCCAGTGAGAAACCTGTCAGCACCTCTATCGCTGTTTTCATTTCTGTACTGTTGGCTTCCATCACATGAAATACCTGCATGAAGACAATGAACAAACCTCCTAATCCCAATATTGCCAGTCCTGCCACACCCAATCCCATTACCGTTCCTCCGGTAAAAGAAACCTTCAAAGCTTTGGATAAACTCGTTCTCGCAGCCTGAGTGGTACGTACATTGGCTTTTGTGGCAGCTTTCATTCCGATATATCCTGCAGTAGCAGAAAATACAGCGCCAATCACAAAGGCTACTGCAATGATCCAGCTGGAATGTAATTCCACTCCATTGACTTCATGAACGGTTCCGGAATAGGCAAGTAGAGCTGCGGTAAAGACCACGAAAATGCTCAGTACTTTCCATTCTGCTTTTAAAAAGGCCATGGCCCCGTCGGCAATATAGCCGGCCAGTTCTTGCATGTTTGCATCACCAGGATCCTGTTTGTTTACCCAGGCACTTTTAATAGCCATGACGATAATGCCAATTAATCCCAGGAGGGGAATAAAATAGATTAGATTGTTTTGTAAAAACTCCATACTTAATTTCTGTTTATTTGGTTCTTTATTTGGTTTTCGCGGTTTAGGGCGGCCCCTTCATCATCATGAGTGGTTAGAGCGCTGATTATGAAGGTAGAGCAACGTAAAAATAAGGGTGTTCTTTTAAAAAGCAAATTTTTAATGAATTGATTGTTAAGCTTTTTTCGAGAAATATTAATTTAATATTCCGAATGCCAATCAGGGCAATCTGATTTTAATTATTTTAAATATATTAGCACAAACTAACCAAACAAAATGAAACCATCAAATTGAACCACAATTAATTGTGCAGATCAATGCCGACAGGGTCGTTTCATTTTGAAAAACCAAAACCAGGTCCATGAATGTTTCAGGTATTGCAGGAACCACAAATGCAGCAATTGAAAGATTCAGGACTAAAAACTAAAACAAACTAAATGGAAAAAGAAAATCAAGATGGCTCTTTCAAAAGAGAACTTGGGTTATTAGATGGTACAATGCTGGTCGTAGGTTCTATGATCGGTTCCGGAATCTTTATTGTCAGTGCCGATATTACGCGGCAGGTGGGATCGGCAGGCTGGCTGATTTTAATCTGGGTCATCACCGGACTGGTTACGGTAATTGCTGCGGTAAGCTACGGAGAGCTGAGTGCCATGTTTCCTAAAGCAGGTGGTCAATATGTATACCTGAAAGAATCTTATAATAAGTTGATTGCTTTTCTATATGGATGGAGCTTTTTTGCGGTCATTCAAACCGGGACCATCGCTGCAGTAGGCGTGGCCTTTTCCAAATTCGCCGCTTACCTTTATGAACCCCTGAGTGAAACAAACATCCTTTGGCAGCTAAAGATCGGCACGGACGCAGCCGGAGCACCGGAATTTTTCTCTTTAAGCGCGGCACAAATAGTATCCATTCTGACCATTATCCTGCTCAGTTACATCAATAGCCGTGGCGTGAAAGACAGCAAAACCCTACAGACCTTTCTAACCATTATCAAAATTTTATCTCTTTTTGGACTGATCATATTTGGTTTTACCCTGGGTGCCAAATCGGAAATATGGAATGCCAACTGGGCAGATGCCTGGAGCACCAGATCTTTTAACGTAGAAAGCGGCTCCTGGATGACTGTCGGAGGTTCTGTACTTTTCGCAGCCGTTTCTGCCTCCCTTGTCGGCTCTTTGTTTTCCAGTGATGCCTGGAATGGCGTAACATTCATTGCCGGGGAAATCAAAAAACCGGAGCGTAACGTAGGGCTTAGCCTGTTTCTTGGAACCTTTATCGTAAGTGTCATCTATATCCTTGCCAACTTAATGTACATCGCTGTGATTCCTTTAAATGACATTGCTACAGCAAAGTCAGACCGGGTTGCAGTAGTTGCTGCCCAGCATATTTTTGGAAATGCAGGAACGATCATCATTGCGGTCATGATCATGATTTCTACTTTCGCCTGTAATAACGGATTGATTATGGCAGGAGCGAGGGTGTATTATACCATGGCAAAAGATGGTCTTTTCTTTAAGAAAGCGGCTAATTTGAATAAAGCAAGTGTACCGGCCTGGGCCCTGTGGATTCAGTGTTTCTGGGCCTCAGCCTTATGCCTTACCGGTAAGTACGGTGCTTTACTGGATTTTGTGATGATCATTGTGATGATCTTCTATATCCTTACCATTGTCGGAATCTTTATCCTGAGAAAGAAAATGCCCGATGCCACACGTCCATATAAAGCTTTTGGTTACCCGATACTGCCATTGTTATACATCATCTTTGCAACTGTGTTCTGTGTGTCTCTGTTGATTACCAGGATCAGCACCTGCGGATGGGGTGTAGTCATCATGCTGGCTGGAATTCCTGTTTATTACCTGACAAAACAAAAGGAATTGGACCCTGCTGACATAAATTAGTTCAAATAGAATGGTGATGCGGCTGTAAATTGATTATTTTTGGACAAGAAAAAAAACTATGGAAGAGGATGTAATCCTGAAGATCAGTTACCGGATAAAAGAAATAAGAAAAGAAAGAGGCATCACCATTCAGGAATTGGCGGATCGCGCAGGCGTAAGTAAAGGCCTGATTTCGCAAATTGAGAACAACCGCACCGTGCCTTCTTTGATGGTCCTTATAGACATCATTAAGTCTCTTGACGTGGACTTGAACCAGTTTTTTAAAGACATCTCTGCGAGTTCCAACAAAGCCCCGTGGTGGTCAAAAGAAAAGCAGAATATGAATCTTTTGAAAAGGAGCAGGCATTGGGATTTCTATACCAGCGGATCCTGACCAAGTCGATAAAGAATTCTACTGTAGATATTGTTTTGCTGGAGCTGGAGCCTGATGCCACCAGACCAATGGTGACTACTGAGGCCTTTGAGTATAAGTATATCCTGGCTGGAAATATCAAATATATCTTCGACGATCAGGAGATCGAATTGTCGGCAGGAGATTCCCTTCTTTTTGACGGACGTCTTTCTCATACGCCAAGGAATATTGGAAAAGATAAAGCAATAATGCTGATTATCTATTTCTTTGAAGAAACCAGAGCTTAGTTATTTTTTATTGATCCAGCGGATGGCTACCGCTGACATTTTTTCCAGTTCAAGTCTGGTGTCAGGAAGAATGATGAATTCATTTTTCAGGTAGAATCCTAATGGCGACCGGTAGTATTCTCCGTTTTCTTTCAGGTCCTTGTTATGATCGATCACCCAGCCATTCAGTTCGGCTGTGCTCTTCTTCATTTCTTCCAGCAGGCGCCGGCCATGGCCTTGCCCGTGTGAATTGCTGTCTACTACAATCGCAAACCAGGGTTGGTTATTTCTCGTGAAGCGTAAAGCCCAGCCCACCACTTCTTCGGAAGGACCAGTCAGCAGGTGATATTCCAGGTCTGCAAGACCACTCAGGTAATCGTCCAGCTCCTTTAACTCCCCGTGTTTTAATTTTGCCGGATATTCTTTGTTCCACAGGTCGTGGATCGCTTTCTTTTGAACCGGATTAATTGTACTCGACTGAATGATTTTCATTCCCTGCCTATTGAAGATACATCGCAGTATAAATTACAAGCGCCGTAATGACCACTAAAATCAGAATGTTAAGCCTATGGGCAAAATTTAAGGTATAACCCATTGACCTTTCGCGTTTAGGTACGATTAATCTTGAATCTCCGGGATTCCAATAAATGATTCCCACTTTATAATTTACAATATTGTCTACAGGGTCTATATCCATCGCTAAAAAAATAAATAATCTTACTAAGAACTTTTATAAATATTTCAGTCAATTTAAGAAAGATTGTGATAGAAACAATACGAAATGTAAGAAAATCTAAATCGAAAGTACTGGTAATGAAGTAGGCAGACCATTATTCCGGTCTGCCGGTCAAGTGTCTGCCCCGGAGGCAGTTTTTTCTGATGGGTGCTTTGCCTGATGTTATTGAAGCATCTTTTCACGATTGAATTAAAAATTGCCGGCAATAAAATTACTTTGCGTTTTTCTTTTTATGGGTAACTACTTTCTTCGCATCTTTTGCGGAAGTTGCATTTTCCGGCTCAGCGCCCTTTGCTTTCTTTGTAGTCTCATTCAGTTCTCTTTGTTCCGTTTTATTTCTTGGACTTTTCATAGCTGTACTGTTTAATTGATCTGAAGTATAAACACGCCGGGAACAAATAAGTTTAATGCCGGCAAAGCCGGGTTCCTGAAATTGCTGTTCCTGAAATGATCGTTCCCGCTCCTGAAAACAAAATATCTGCTGGTTTGTAGTATAGGAAAGTACAGGACCAAAAAAACGATACTCATGGAAAAAATGATTCAGGCCTTATTCAATTCTGAAGTTGAGGCATTCAAAGGACTACAGGCATTACAGGAACTTCACCGTACAAAAGATGTTTCCGTTGGAGAGACTTATGTTTTGACCCGCGATGGGAATGGGAACGTTAATATCCGTTCGGCCAAAAATGAATCAGAAGGAGCAGGTGTAATTGGCGGAGGAGTGATTGGCGGATTGGTTGGCCTTTTAGCCGGACCATTGGGTTTTATTGTCGGACTGGCAGGAGGGATGATTGCGGGATCCGCAGGAGAGACGCTAAAGGCCGAAGGAGTGTCAGATTACCTGGATCAGGTGTCTGCAAATATTCCTAACGGAAAGTCGGTCTTGATTGCCCATGTCTGGGAGAATTGGGAAACACCGGTAGATACGGTATTGTTGCCTCTTAGCACTGATTTGAAGCGGTTTAGTTTAGAAGAAAAGGTTTTTGTGCCTGCAAAGACAGAACTCGACAAGCTGAATGCGGATATTAAAATGGCAGAAATCAGCGTCGCATCGGCAAGCGCTTCGGAAAAACAAGATTGGGTAATTACACTTGCAGATCTGAACGCCAAAAGAGAAGCCCTGGAAAATAAGCTGAAAATCCATACAGACCATCAGGAGCAACAATATCAGGTCTGGGTGGATGAACACCCTTCTGCCGATGAAAGCCATGATGAGGAAAGAAGGCGATATCTCGAAAACAGAATCAATGAACAAAAAGCCCGTCTGGATCAGTTAAAGAAAAACAGATAACCTATCCGGCCAGTTCTGCCTGCTTTGGTTTCTCGATATTCATGAGCACCACTGCAGCCAGAATGAGTGCAATTCCCAGCCATTGAAACGCATTAACGGGTTCCTTTAAGAGGAGATGCGCCATCATTACAGATACCGGAATCTCTACTGCGGCAATAATCGCCCCTAACCCCACGCCGGTAAGCGGCATTCCCATGGTAAATAGCAGAGGCGGTAAAATGGTGCCAAATAAAGACAGCACAATTGCCCATCGCCAAAAGATGCTAAAGCCGAAATCTGCAGTTAAAGAAGCATGGAAAATGCATATAATGATGATCAATCCGCCCAGAACAAGATACAGGCTTCTCTTGATCGAAGGTAAATGCAGGGCGATGCCATTGGAGGCATATACTGCAACGGTATAGGCCATTGCGGCGAGCATGCCCCAGCCAATCCCACGCCAGTCTATGGTAATCGCAGCGCCCCAAAGATTGGTCGCCAGCAGGGTTCCTGCCAGAATGATCAGCACGGCAATGACCTTCCGTGTTCCGGGAAGTTTCTTATGCATGATCATCTCCAGAATCACACCCATCCATACCGTTTGCATTAACAAAACAATGCCCACACTTACGGGAATATATTGTACTGACAGGTAATAAAAAACACTGGTTAATCCCATCGAGGTTCCGGCTGCCATCAGTTTGGTTATGCTTTTCCATTTTGGAGCTGCGTCTGGAGCCTGCGGCTTATTTCTTGAAAACAGGCTCAGCAGCAACAGGCCAATTACGCCCAAAGTGAACTGAGAAATTGTCACTTCAGCAGTGGTGTAATGTTCTTTGTAAGCCATTTTCACAAATGTGGCCAGCATGCCGTAACTGGATGAGCCCAGGGCAACCAGAATACTTCCTTTGATAATATTGTTTTTCATTCCGCTGCAAAGAAAGCTCATATTTATGAGCTTCCTCTTTACATATGTTGATATAATTTACAACTCTGCCCTGATTCGGCTCAACTGTGTAGGAGTAACCCCCAGATAGGAAGCCATATGGTGTTGCTTTAGTCTTGCAAATAAGGCGGCATTATTTTCCCTGAAATCCAGGTACCGTTGTTTGGCAGTTTGGTATTTAAGACTGATCTCCCCAATTTCTTTCTCGATGATCCAATGCCGCTCCATATAATGGATGTAAAATTCCGCAATATCTGGGTATTTCAGCGTCAGCTCCCGGAATCCTTCAAAGCCATAGCTGATGATCTCTGTTTCTTCCAGTGCCTGTATGGTAAACAAACTGGGTTGCTGCAACAGCATCGCACTGGTGGAGGCCACCAATGTCTGCTCAGGAAAGAACTTCTTGATTACCGTGGCGCCGTCTTTGTCGGTGTAGTAATAAGAGAAAAGTCCTTTCTTCACAAAAGCGATCCTTTTAGGAATACTCCCTTCCATCAGAAGGTATCCCCCTTTCTTAAAGGTTTTTTCCTGTAACAGCTGTTGCCAGGCATTTTGTGCGGCCTCAGAAATCGCATTATAGCGGTTGATGTATTGCCAGAATGCTTCCATTTCTTATGCTTCGTTCATGAGTCGTTGAAAGCAGTCTATATATTGGCCTACATGAAAACCGTCCATCAATGCATGGTGTACATGGATCGATACCGGCATGCTTTTCTTTCCATCCAGTTCTGTCATTTTTCCAAACGATATTTTCGGACTGCTGTCGGGAAATGAAAAACTTCTTGCATGCGACATGGAGCTGAAATTGATCCATGGCAATGCAGAATAATGGATCACGCATTCTCCCAATGCTGGCGGAAAAAGTGAGCTGCTGTTTCGCACTGCTGCGATTTCCTGATCTGCCCCTGCTTTAAATGTCTGGAAGTCTTCCCGGAACTCTATATAAGAAAAACCAAAAGTTCCATCCGGACGGTCTACCGTAGACGATACATTCACCTCGTCGTAAATCCAAACCTGATCTTCTACAATCCGGTACCGGAAAGCAGGGATCTGGTTTGCTGCAGTCAGGGATTTATGTAAGTAATACAGGAAAAATGGATTCCCTTTTGCCTTTGCTGCGGCATAAGCCAGGGTACAATCTATAGTTACGGTGACACCAAAAAAAGGTTCGTCAAATTGTTTAAAGAAATGAAAATGTTCTTTTCTTGCCCAGCCGTTTAAATCTAAAATCTGTTTCATTATAGTAATTGTGGTAAGATCTCTGCCAATGCTTTGACCTGATAAAAATTGTCATGTTCCAGGGTATGGTCAATCTGCTCATGTGCCCAGGTGGTATGGTACGGAATATGTACGGCATGTCCTCCAATTTCAAGAACAGGCATTACATCTGATTTTAAGGAGTTGCCCAGCATCAGAAAGTGTTCCGGTTTACAGTCCAGGTGTTTCAGCAGTTTCTCATAGTCTTTTTCTTTTTTATCACTCATGATTTCAATGTGATGGAAATAGGAGGATAATCCCGACTTTGCCAGCTTCCGTTCCTGATCCAGGAGATCGCCTTTTGTTGCCACCACCAGCCGGTATTTTCCTTTTAAGGCTTCTAAAATTTCCTTTACATCGTCAAGGAGCTCAATCGGCTTATGGAGTAATTCTTGTCCGTATTGTATGGTTTTATGTAAGATCTCCGGGTTTGCAGTATTGTTCGTGACCCGCAGCACGGTTTCTATCATGCAAAGCATAAAGCTTTTTACACCATATCCGTACAGGGAAAGGTTTTGCATTTCCGTTTTGAACAGCTCCTGAGAAACGCTGTGATGTGGGAGGTAATCCTCCAGTAAAGCGCAGAATTTCTGCTCTGTTTCTAAAAAATAAGGCTCGTTCACCCAAAGTGTGTCGTCCGCGTCAAAAGCGATTACTTTTATATTTTTCATGGTCAAATGTTAACAAAGCAAAGATCGTTTTTTTTCTGCCATTCGATTTGTCATATTAGATTGACCTTTCAGTTTGTTTATTGTAAAATTATTTTCTGAGACGATTAAAACCGGAAGTCAGGAGAAACTATTGGTTAAATTTACGGATAACCAATACACAATTCTTATGGTAACTATAATTGTCGCAACAGATTTTTCCGAAGTAGCCGAAAATGCAGTAGAATATGCTGCAGCAGCTGCAAAACATGGTAATGCAAGACTGGTTTTATTCAATTCTTATGTCCTTCCCGTTCATGCCGCCAACACTATTTTACCTGCTTCCAGTATTCAGAAGCTGATGGATGAAAATGAAAACCGATTGCAGGAAAGGGCACTTTACCTTTCCAAAACCTATGGCATCAAAGTCGGTTTCGAAGCCCGTTTTTCATTTGTAGAAGATGAATTGAGCGACCTGATCGACAGGCATAAGGCTGATTTGCTGGTATTGGGGATGAAAGCCAGAACACTGGAACAGGACCTGATGGGAAATACCACTACCGCCGCGATTAAAAAGTTGAAATTCCCTGTCCTGGCAGTGCCGGCAGGAGCTAAGTTCGGGGAGATTAAAAAGATCCTTTTTGCATGTGATGTATTGAGAGGGGTTCCTAAAAAGATCCTGAAACGAATTAAAGAATTGGCTACGAGTTTGAATGCTGAAGTAGAGGTCTTTCATGTAAACAATGCGATCGAAGAGATGAAAGCGGATCATCCTGCATTGTCTTCAAAAGACGGGATTGGCAGTGGCCTCTCCGGTGTAAGCTATTATTATAAAAATGTAAAGTCTAATGAGGTGATCAAAGAGATTGAAAAGGAAATCAAAGAATTCAAAGCAGATCTTTTGATCATGATTCCTAATAAATACGGTTTCTGGGCCTCATTGGTGCACCGCAGCAAAACAAGGGTCATGGCCTCAGGACTGGACATCCCTTTGTTCTCCATTCCGATTTAACCGGGAGAACCTTGTTCGGGTAGTGTTGTGGTGACGTGGCGAATCGGCCAAGGCTACCACAACGCAGCCATGGACATATCCTAAAATAACCCATTCCGAATATCCTGTTTTGCAAATATTTTGCAAACTATTTATGCAATTTTTACGCATATTAGCTTAACAGTTATATATTTGATAAATTAGCCTATCCAACCAAATATCACAGGTTATTGCCTATGAATTCTACTCCTGATATCACCTGTTTTGGTGAACTGTTGTTACGATTTAATACACAGTTGGGCCTGCGCTTTGTGCAGTCCAATGCTTTTAATGTTCATGTCGCAGGTGCAGAAGCAAATGTGGCGGTACTTTTGTCCAGACTGGGCCTGAACAGTAAAATGGTAAGCAGGGTGCCCGACAATGATCTGGCTGATATGGCCATTGCAGAGCTCCGGAAATATGGAGTAGATACCACAGGAATTCTTAAAGGAGGAGAGCGGCTGGGTACATATTACGTGGAAAACGGAAACCATATCCGCCCAACACAAGTGATCTATGACCGTTCAGGCTCTTCCTTTTCAGAACTTCAGCCGGGAATGGCCGACTGGCAGCAGTTATTGAAATCATCTGCCTTGTTCCATTGGTCAGGCGTTGCAGCGGCCCTTTCAGCGGGTGCGGCAGAAGTGTGCAAAGAGGCGATAGAAATTGCCCACCAGAAAGGAATCATGATATCGGCAGATTTTAACTACCGTAAGAAACTCTGGAAGTACGGAAAGGAGCCACAGGAGATCATGCCCGGCTTATTGCGCTATTGCCAGGTGGCTGTCGCCGATCTGGACAGTGCGGCCATTTATTTCGGCATAAAAACCAAAGAAGGAATGTCATTAAGAGACCGGTTTGAATACTGTTTCTCTTTTCTGAAAACGAAAATGCCCCTTCTTAAAACCTTTGCCATGAGCTTCAGACTGGTCGAAGGTCTTCATCATGAATATTTTGCCGGATTGGCCCATGAAGGACAGTTTTATTATTCCACAGTACATACCCTTCCAATGGTTACAGACCAGATCGGAACAGGAGATGCTTTTACTGCTGGATTGTTATATGGAATCTCTTCCGGCTTTGATCCTCAAAAGATGGTCAACTGGGCTGCAGCCTGTGGCGTGCTGAAACAAAGTATTCATGGCGACTGGGCCTTAACGGATAAAGACGAAATCGAAGCTTTCATGCAAAGCGGCATCTCGAGTAAAATAAACAGATAACAACAGGAAAAATCTCAATCACCTCCTAATTATATAGTATGGAAAACTGGCAGGAAATTTCAAACCTGAATGCGTATGATACCCCTTTATTTGTGGTCTATGAATCGCGTATTAAATCTAATATAGAAATCGCGCTGGCCATGCTTTCCGGAAATTCAGACCGGTTCAGGCCTCATATTAAAACGCATAAGATCGGGGAGATCATCCGGCTTTTTTCCGGATATGGCATCTATAAAATTAAATGTGCGACGATTGCAGAAGCTGAACTTGCGGCCGCAAATGGAATGAGCGATGTATTGATTGCCTATCAGCCGGTAGGCTTTAAAATCAACAGGCTGATCGAATTGATCATTGCTTTTCCGAAATGTTCATTTTCCTGTTTGGTTGATAATCTGGATACGGCGCATCAGATTGCAGCGCTGGCGCTGACTCATCAGCTGGAGATTGCCATATACGTAGATTTGAATACGGGGATGAACAGAACAGGTTTTCCGGTAACAGGGGAGATCATTAACTTCTGTCTGGCATTGAGCCGGATCAAAGGGTTGAAACTACAGGGCTTACATGCCTATGATGGCCATCTTCATGATTTAGATCCCGCTGTCCGTGCGGAAAAAGCAAAACCAGCATTGGAAACGATATTTGCAGTTGCGGATGAACTGGCCAACCTCGGCCTTCCTGATCTGAAGATTGTTGCAGGAGGGTCCAACACCTTTACTTATTACGCTGGTCAGGATCGCGTGGAATGCAGCCCGGGAACTTTCGTTTTCTGGGACGACAATTACACGAGGCATTTGCCTGAATTGCAATTTCAGCCTGCCGCATTGCTGATTTGTACGGTGATTTCAAAGCCTGCTGATGACCTGATCTGCGTAGACCTGGGCTATAAATCGGTTTCTTCGGAAAATCCCCTGGAGAAACGGGTGCGCTTTCCATGGAATGCAGATCTGATCCCTTATGGTCATTCTGAAGAACACCTGACCTTAAAGCATACCGGGGCTGTAACCTATCAGATCGGCGACCGCATTTATGGAATGCCTTACCATGTTTGTCCAACCTGTGCACTTTATGAAGAAGCTCAGGTGGTCAGAGAAAAACAGATCGAAACCAGCTGGAAGATTAAAGCCAGAGACAAAAAGATCTCTATCTAAAGGAAAGTCAGGTTTGGGTTGGCTGTTTTATAGGGGCTTAGTAATGCTGCATCCGGCGAAAGCTCTGTGACAATATAATCCACTTCAGATAAGTTGGCAATCTTGATTTTCATCGTTGAGTTTAATTTCTCGGAGATGGAAACAATGGCCACTTTTTCTGAAGAGGCCAGCATTGCTTTCTTTACCTGAACCGTATCCCAGTCGGAATCAGAAAAACCTCCTTCAATATCCAGCGCATTGGTGCCAAGAATGCAAAGGTCAGTTTTAAGGTGAGAGAGCTGGTTGAATACATCGCCGCTAAAACTCATCTGGCTGTAAGTGGAAATCTGCCCGCCGAGCATGATCGTTCTGATATTAGGCTTATCCAATAACTCCACGGCCGATAAAACACTGGCGGTCACAATGGTGATTCTTAGGTTTCCCGGAATCAGTTTGATGAACTCCCTGATCGTTGTTCCCCCGCCCAGCAGCAATAGCATGTCCTTCCTCAATAGGGGCAGCAACTTCTGAGCGATGGTAATCTTATCATCCTGTGAGTAGGCTTTTTGTTCGGAAGTGTGATGGTAAGCACTCGCCATCGCACCTCCTTTTACCTTGATCACCAGGTTTTCTTTTTCCAGCTCATTGATGTCCCTTCTGATGGTGTCTTCAGAAACGTTGACAATCAATGCCAAATGCTCAAATGTAGCACGGGTATGGATGTTAATCTCTTTAACAATGAGCTGCTTACGTTGCGCTTTTGTTAGGGTAGCTGGTTGTTGATCGGTAGTCATTAATTAGTATATAATTACAATAATACGGCTTAATTATAAAACTCTATACAATTTTGTATTTATGGTAACTCCTTAGGAGTCACGTTCCATTCTACCTCGTTTACAATGGATGTAGTTCTTCCTCCGCGGCCCTGACTGTCGAATGTACGGAACCTGATGAGTCCTTTGGTGGTAATCGGTTTGGTATATATCGGGCTCTTTGCGGTTGGTACCGTCTGGTCGGTGGTATATCGGACAGTGATCCCGGGGAACTGATTGTTCAAATGTACCTGTCCGTCTTTTACAAGGGCACCGGCAGGAGGTAACCTGTAATTCAGTTCTCCAAATGCAGCATCTATCCTCGGCAGTTCTTTTTTTCCAAGTCTGTTGGCAAACCTGGCCCAGGCTTTATCATACATTCCTTTTCTTTTGATAGAATCCGGTTCATTGGCCCATTCCGGATCTGTTGCCCATGCCCTTTCTGCAAGGCCCAGCAGTTTAGGCATAATCATGTACTCCAGGTCTTTACCTCCTTTAATCGTTTCGCTCCATAATAATCCCTGCAGACCTACAATATTTGCTTTCCCTTTTGCGGTTAAGCGTTCTTTGGTATCGTAAAAACCAGGTTTTAAAGTATTGCCAAACTTGTCCATATTGGAATTGAGAAAGGAATTGAAAGGAATGAAATTAAAAGCCTTATCGATATCCGCATACTCACCCCAGTAATAGCCTGGTTCATCAAATGATTTCTGATAAGCCATATCGAAGTACAGGTTGCTTACCCCGCCAAGAATCACTTTGTAACCTGTATTGGCCAGCCGGTATGCCAGATCTTCTGCTCCCCAGCCTATAATGTTGTTCCAGACATTCAGGTGGATGTTTTTATCGCCCAGCGCAGGGTTGATCACATAAGATTTTTTTCCATCTGCAACAACCGGCTGCATGCCCACTTCTTCCCATCCCGAAAGGTATAGGTTTCTGCTTTTTAAAATGCGGTCTATATTGCTGTAGAAGTAAGCCCAGAGGCCATTTACATCTTTTAATTCCGGATGATCTTTAACGAATTTCAGACTGTTTGGAGAGCCTTCCCATGCGCCGTCAGGTACTTCATCTCCTCCAAAATGTATGGTTTGTAAAGGTGCGCCTGCGGTTTTATACATGGCGATAATTTCATCGCTGATCTTTTCTATAAAGGTATAGGTAGAAGGAATAGACACATCCATCACATTGTCGTTCCAGTTTTGTACAGAGCGGTAAGTGGAGCGGTCGTTAAGGTCATGTAGAAGGTAACGCTTCGCTTCTTCCGGCTTGCCTTCTTTCATCAGCCTGTTGTAACGCGCATGCATTGAGCGGACAGCTGCCCTGGCATGTCCTGGTGCTTCTATCTCCGGAATCACCCGGATATGACGTGCATTGGCATATTTTAAGATTTCAATGAAATCAGCTTTGCTGTAATGACCTGTTCCATGATGCTCGTTGAGGAAAGGACCGGAACCAAAAGAAGGGGGCAGGTGATGAATAGTGGTGTCAGAAAAGTGCCCTCTTCTGGAACCCACTGCGGTTAATTCCGGTAAATCCTGAATTTCCAATCGCCAGCCTTCATCGTCATTTAAGTGAAAATGCAGTACGTTTAATTTGTACATCCCCATCAGGTCCAGGACTTTCAGGATCTCTTCTTTTGTTTGAAAGTTTCTCGCAACGTCGATCATCAGTCCGCGGAAAGGAAAGCGGGGCTGATCAGTTACTGCAGCGTTCTGTAATTTAATGGCAGCAACTTTCTGACCTTTTTTTTGCAGAGGAAAAGTACTGAGTAGGGATTGAATGCCATAAAAAATACCTGCTTTTTCCGATGCCGAAATCCGGATCTGTTTGCTGTTGATTTCCAGTTGATAAGCTTCTGCTCCCAAAGATTTATCCAGTGTTAGCTGAATGGTCTTCCCGGTCTGAGCTCCTTTTCCCGCACTTAAAACGCGGTTTAACCTTTCCTGAAGGAAAGTGCTTTCTGAAGTAAAAGCCGGATCAGCACTCAACTTTACCCCTTGGTCCAGGATAAATTCTCCCGCTTTTTCTTCGTATTTCGCCGGACTGGGAAAGACCTTTTGCAACTCTTTCTCAGGAATATCTATGCTGTTTTTATTCTGTTCATAAATGATTTGAGGGGTGATGGCAGGTACGCGATCCTGCTTGTTCCTTGCAAATTGTGCGGCACGTGTGGAAGGAATTGCCTTTACATTCTTAATGGGGATGGCCTGTTTCGGTGCGTCATCATAGATCAGGTAAAACCCTTCCGGCGCATCCGTAGCATTCACTGCCCAGTCTTTGGAGGCAAATTCCGTCGTAGCGGATGTCCCATTTTGAATGGGCTTAAACTGATCGGTCGGACGGATATAGTATAAATCTCCGTTGACGTGTACAATTTCCAGATTTCCCGTCGTCGTTCCCGGAACAATCCTTCTGGCAAAGTTGAAATACAGCTTCCAGTTTTTGTTGGCCAGGGCCAAAGGGTCATTGTTTTGAACATTCAGACTGGAAAGAAATTGCCCGCCACCAGCATGGCTATTTTCTATTATTTGCCAATTAATTGCAATGTTTTTTGCATTTACAGCGTCTTTTTTTACTTGTGCAGTAGAAATTAGTCCCAATAAGAGCATTGGTAATTGAAAGAGTAATTGTCTCATGTTTACATATTAAAGTAGCCTAAGGTAGTTTTATTATAATTAATTTGCAATAGGAAATAACTTGTTGTTAATAATTTTAGTCATGCAATGAAAATTAATATTTTAATCCTTATGTTTGAAATATGCAATTTATTGCAAAAAATATGCAAACAAACCTAAGCTGTATGATCTTCCGGAATGCCATGAATAAAACCCTCCGATTGTTTTTACTGATGACCTTACTGTTTATAAGCCCTGTTTTGCGTGCGCAGCAGACTTCATTCTCTGTAATCCCCGAACCGGTTTACCTCAAAAAGGGCAATGGCAGTGTCAATATCTATGCTGTTACAACGATCGCTTATCCCGGTGAACTGAAGGCCAGCGGAGAATTGCTGAATGAAGCAATCCGTCCCTTTACCGGGGGACTGCTGGCTGTAAATACCAGTATCAGACCCGGGACAAACCAGATCAGATTAGAACTGGATTCTGCGTCGGTTAAAGAAAAGGAAGGTTATCATTTGTTGGTCAAAGATGATCAGATTCTGATCAAAGGGCACGACCAGGCCGGCGTATTTTATGGCATCCAGTCTTTAATGCAACTCTGGTCGCCGGCCGCAAAAAACGTATTGCGTCTGGAAAAAGGCGAAATCAGGGATTATCCACGCTTTAATTACCGGGGAATGCACCTGGATGTGGGCAGGCACATGTATTCCGTTGCTTTTCTCAAAAAGTTTATCGACTTGCTGTCGGTCTACAAGTTCAATATTTTTCACTGGCACCTCACCGAAGACCAGGGCTGGCGGATAGAAATTAAAAGATACCCTAAGCTCCAGTCGGTATCTGCGTGGAGGAATGGCACGATCATCGGTCATAAAAAAGAAGCACCGCATACTTTTGACGGCCAAAAATATGGGGGTTATTATACACAGGACCAGATCCGTGAAGTAGTGCGTTATGCGGCTTCAAAATATGTCAACATACTTCCGGAAATTGAAATGCCCGGACATGCTTTAGCGGCGCTTACGGCCTATCCTCAGCTGGGTTGTACAGGAGGTCCTTATCAGACTGCGCAGTTTTGGGGGGTCTTTGACGATGTCTTCTGTGCAGGTAATGAAGAAGTTTATCAGTTTATGGAAGATGTGCTGGATGAAGTGGTCGGTTTGTTTCCTTATGCTTATGTCCATATTGGCGGAGATGAATGTCCGAAGCTGAAATGGAAACACTGCGCCAAATGCCAAAAAAAGATCAAAGAAAACGGACTTAAAGATGAGCATGAACTGCAGGGCTATTTCATGAAAAGAATGGAAAAATACCTGAACAGTAAGAACAGAAAGGCTGTTGGCTGGGATGAAGTACTGGAAGGCGGGGTTTCTAAAAATACCACGATCATGAACTGGAGAGGGGAGCAGAGTGGAATTGCTGCTGCTAAGGAAAAGTATGAGGTGATCATGACCCCGGAGAACATGCTGTATTTCGACTATTACCAGTCGCTGGATAAAAATGAGCCTGTTGCTGCGGGAAATTATACTCCCTTATCGAAGGTCTATGGCTATGAACCTATACCGGATTCTCTAAGTCCTGAGCAGGCTGCTTACATCAAAGGCGTTCAGGGGGGCATCTGGACGGAATACATGAAGGATGAAAAACACCTGGAGTATATGGTGTTTCCGCGTGCACTGGCCTTATCGGAAATCGCCTGGTCCGGCAAAAAAGAAAAGAATTATCCCTGGTTTCTGGAGAAACTCAGACACCATAGGAATTTCCTGAACCGGATGAAGGTCAACTATTATCCTTATTTTGATGAAATTACCTCGGAAATAAAACCTGGAACCAATGGGAATCCCCTTTTGACCTTAAAAACAACATTGCCAAAAGCGCAAATCAGATATACCCTGGATGGCTCAGTTCCGAACCTGAAAAGTAAACTGTATCAGGGGCCTGTTTTATTGAACCGTTCAATGGTTTTGAACGCAGGGCTCTTTGTTGGAAATAAACGCTCAGGGAGGATTTTTAATCAGGCTTACCTTCAACACTCCGGAATTCAGAAAAAGATTAGCCTGGCCCATGCCCCTGCGGGTAAATACAATTTTCCAGCTGGCTTACTCCTGAATGGTATTGAAGGACACCACCGTTTTAACGATTCACAATGGCTGGGCTTTAGCGGGAAAGATCTGGAAGCGACGATCGATTTAGGTGCTTTAACCCCTGTTTCCCAAATTGGCATCAATGTATTCCACTATCCCTGGCAAAGAATGTGGGCACCGAAGAAACTGAGTTTCCTGGTGTCTGTTGATGGAAAGGAATTTAAAGAAGTCTATACCGGAGGAAATTTCGATCTTAATGGCATCAATAAAGTACGGGCAAAGTTTCCTTTGGTAAAAGTCCGGTACCTGAAAATAATTGGAGAAAATATCGGCAGAGTACCTGTCGGAGGATATGGAGAAGGAGAAAAGGCCTGGCTGATGGCAGATGAAATCATTATAAACTAAAAATCCATGACTGTACTTATTGTTGTCGGTTGCATCCTGCTGCTTGTTTTGCTGACCACCTGGGGCAAAATCAATGCCTTTATTGCTTTTCTTTTTGTGTCTATTCTTGCAGGTTTATTACTGGGTGTTCCTTTAACGGGGATTACCAAATCTGTGCAAAAGGGGGTAGGGGATATTCTGGGTTCTTTGATTATTGTCATCGTATTTGGGGCCATGCTGGGTAAGCTCGTAGCCGCAAGTGGGGCTGCACAGAAAATCGCTGCGGTAATGATGAAGATCTTTGGGCGTAAATACATTCAATGGGGATTAATGACCACGGGTTTTATCATCGGGATTCCTTTATTCTATAATGTTGGTTTCGTACTCATGGTGCCGCTTATTTTTTCTGTGGTCTACAAATACAAATTACCTGCAGTATACCTCGGACTTCCAATGCTGGCTGCTTTATCGGTTACACATGGTTTCCTGCCGCCACATCCTTCGCCGGCTGCTTTGGTGTTACAGTTCCATGCCAATATGGGCCTCACCATGTTTTACGGCATTATGCTCGCTATTCCGGCAATCATTATCGCAGGTCCTGTTTATTCAAAAACATTAAAAAATATTGTCGCCGTTCCGCTTAAAACTTTTCAGTCTGATGACCTGCCGGAGGAGAAACTCCCGGGTACCTGGAATAGTTTCATTTCTGCGCTCCTGCCGGTGATTGTTATGGCATTGACGACGGTCGCGGTCTTGCTGTTTAAGGACAACCCTGAGGTAACAGGATTTGCCGGTTTCTTAGCTGAACCTTCCATTGTGATGTTTCTTACTTTATGCCTGACCACTTTCACCCTGGGGATAAAAATGGGAAAGAGCATGAAGGAGGTGATGTCCATCTATGGCGATGCCGTCAAAGATATCGCGATGATCCTGCTCATTATTGGCGGATCAGGCGCTTTGAAACAGGTGCTTTCCGATAGTGGGGTGAGTAAAGAAATCGGGGATGTGCTGGCAGGTTTATCTATTGAACCTTTATTCCTGGGCTGGCTGATTGCTGCGGTGATCCGCGTTTGTCTGGGTTCTGCCACTGTTGCAGGTTTAACTGCTGCGGGAATTATTGCACCGCTGATGATCAACTCAAACGTAAATCCGGAGCTGATGGTACTTTCCATCGGTGCGGGAAGTCTGATGTTTTCCCATGTCAACGACCCCGGATTCTGGATGTTCAAGGAGTATTTTAACCTCGGGATTAAAGACACAATCCGGTCCTGGTCTATCATGGAAACGCTGGTAGCCGTGATTGGGTTAATAGGGGTACTGATCCTAAACCAGATCGTGTAAAGAATGTGTTGATCTTTCCGGAGTTTTCCGGCTTATGTTTAACTTGCTGCACTACAGAATTATTTAGAACATATGAACCATACTACCTTTCGTACCACACTTCTGACCCTGTTAATGGTCAGCATATTTGGCTTTTCACAAGCACAGGTACTCCCTTCTGCAGGAGCTACTTTACAGAAAAATACCTGGACAAGCAGCCAGTTGATGAAACCTGAGACCCTGGTTAAAATGATCCGTGGAGGACAGAAAGTTAAGATTTATAATATCGGTGTGGTCCAGAACATTAAAGGGGCGGTAAATATGGGTGCCGCCAGCGAAAAGGAAAACCTGAAGAAATTCGCACAAGTGTTAAAAGGAGTTCCTGTAAATACGGCATTGGTGGTTTATTGTGGCTGTTGCCCGATGGATAAATGTCCGAACATCAGACCTGCATTTCAGCTGCTCAACGACCTGAAGTTTAAGAATGCGAAGTTATTGGAATTACCGGTAAATGTTAAGACGGACTGGATTGATAAGGGCTATCCTTTAGCTGAAAATACAAAGTAAGGACTTTACACAGCCACCAGATAAAGACGAGCACATAAGCCGTTACTAAAAAAGCAATCAGGTGGAAAGGCCAGATGAAATCTGCCGGAATAATAAAAAAGAAGATTTCCAGCAGGAATACCTGGATCAGGTACCTTAAATATTGAAGGAGATTGGTGGTTTTATGGGTTTCCTTATTGCTGAGAAAAAAGCCAAAAACATTACATAATGTATAGCCGAGCGCATTGGCATACCAATATTTAAGCTGAAGCGTTTCCAGGGCGGCAAACATCTGGGACAGACAAAACAGGGCAAGAAATTGTGGGATATAGTGCCAGTAATACGGGCGTTTTGATTTCTTTGTCTGCTCCTGGGCAACCCATTCCTGTGCAACCAGAAGGGCCGTCAAGACTAAAAACAACAAACGGAAGAAAGAAGTACTGGTTAAAAAATTGGTTAAAGTTGCGGCGGAACTGATGATGTCCAGTTGAACAGGAGTTTTAAGTGCCAGTTGAAAAAAGCTTAAACCAATCACAGTACCGTACATCGCCTGTATAAATACAGGCATTTTCTCTTTCCTACTCCTCATGTATGTGTTGCTTTTTATTTCCCCTTTAGCAGGTTACAAAATTACATTAATTGCAAAACACTTCCAAATCAATAAGTTGCGGGGGCTTGATGATTCAATTTAAATAGAATTAATTGTATAAATATTTATGTTATAAACGATAAAAGGAGCTGGTTTAAAAGTTATATACGGCATAGGGATTTTCCTGGTTATTCCGGTCATCTTATTTTTTATATGGCCAGAGGAAATTTTTCCTTTCCAAGGATATATTCAAGTTTTTTTTAGCGGACTATTACTTCTGTTTATAGGAATAATTTTGTTCTTTGGCTATAAAAAGAGCGCCTCCGGGCTCTTGTTTTTTGAAATGGGTTTTTGCCTGCTTTGTGCCATCGCTTACGAACTTTACGGCTATTTAAGCTAATATTGATGGCTGCTGAAATCCTATTTTACCGGTAATAATTTCTGAAAAACAAGGCATAGGATAAAAGGAAGTTTACGGGAATAAGAATCCAGACCCACTGAAACATAATGATCCAGAAGAACAGCATAAAAAGCCCAAAGACCCAGTGCAGGTAGCTGTTCATATGGAGTCCGAGCCAATACAGCAGGCTGCGAAACAATAGCGTAACACTTAGCATTATAAGTAACAGCCCTGATGCGGTTATCGCATCAAAACGAAGGAATAACCAGGTTCCTTCTGGCAATAAAAGCAAAACATACAGCAGAACGAGTTGTACATAAAGCCGGTTTCTGGAATAAGGGAAATTCTTAGAAAAGCTTAAATACTGAGCCTCAAAGCGCTGCCCCTGGTAGATCAGGAGGGTATGGGCAACCGCGACACCCAATATCGCCATACCTGCAATCCTGAGGTCGTTTCTTAGTTCCGCAAAAAGTAAAAATACGCCTGATAAAATCGCCCAGCAGAGTAATTTGGTGATTAAAAAGGCCAGTTTCTTCCGATGTATGATGTCATAAAGAAACAAAAGCGGAAATGGCTTTTTCCAGCTGTTCGTCAGTTTATTTAATACTGTGGATTCCTCGTTCCGCATAATACGGTTCATCAGCTGAAGATAAAGAAATGCACTGAGGCCATTTAAAAACAGCAGGTAAATGACGATCAGCACAGGAATCAGGTAATGTCCATAAAGGACACCTGCAACCACACTGAATAATCCATAAACGATTAGGGGAATGGAAATGAACAATTGTGCGAAAAACCAGCTTTTGAATTGTTTTCTTTTACTGAGGGCAGTACTGCTGTAAAAAAGGAACTGATATTGATCCATGCGCAGTTGTGCGGCTACATATTGCCAGCTTTTTATCGTATAGACCAGCCAGACAATAAAGACGAGGATCATCATAATTGGGGCACTCGCAAAGCTGAGCAGGAAAATAATGTTGAATACCAATGCCTCGTCTGGCCTGATCGTTCCTGCTGTCAGGATAAAGAAACAATAGCTGAAAACTGCAACAAATAAAAACAGCAGCATTCCGGAATGTACACGAAAGAACCCTCTGGAGAGGGTTTTTATCAGCAGTTGCGTTAAGGATGCGGTCATTTGGCAATGGCTTTTAAAGTCCGGTTTTCTACCCGTAATACCTGTGCTTTGGAAAGGCTTTCGTGTTCCAGTGCCTGATGAGAAGCCAATAGAAAACTTGTTCCATTCTTTTGATGTTTTTCTACGATCCAGGAGTAAAGGACCTGGAGGGAATCGCTGTCAATGGTAATCAGGGGTTCGTCCAGCAAGATCAGTTCAGGCTGGCCCATGAAAGCGAGAACGAGCGATAATTTCTTCAGCATTCCGCTGGAATAAGTACTGATGGGTTGCTGTATATAGTGCTGCATTTGCATGCTTTCCAGGTAATGCTGCTCTTGTCCCGGCTGGCCAGCTTTGGCGCTGACAAACATCCGGATCATTTCCTGTCCGGTCAGAAACTCCGGGAAGACTGGCTCGGCCTCCGCAAAATTGACAACTTTCCGATAAGCCACACTTTGCTTTTTCAGGTCTGTCCCCGGAGCAAGGCTGATCTGTCCTTCAAAAGAAAGCAGACCGGCTATGGCTTTTAACAAGGTGCTTTTTCCTGATCCGTTTGCGCCTTTCAGCCAGTAAATCCCGGAATCAATGGTCATTTTATCAATTTCAAGCACAAGGTGCCCCGCGTATAACTTTTTGAATCGTTCAAAATTTAACATAGTAGCCCTGATCTTTTAATGGCATAAAGCTTTTATTTAATTAAGATAGCAGTCGGCTTATATTGTTACAATGAGGAAGTTACGTGCCCGCAGGTTCAATAACGACCTTCAGATCCAAAAATAATCGGGAGGCAGGTGGGAAATTAAGAAAATAAAACGCAACTTTGTTGCGTGGTAAAAGGAAGAAAAGAGCTGTTTTTATTGTTAGCAAAGAGATTGCTCCTCTTTCTGATGGTTGCTGTTTTTTCCGGGATGCCTGTTTTAGAAATGCATCACCATCATAGTGAAGGTCTGGAGCTGAGACCTGATGGCCATGATAAATTGAGCACCAACCACGTCAAATGTAACGTCTGTCAGCTGCTGAACAAACATCAGCCCATCCCCTTAATTCCCATTACTTCAGTTTTCTTAGGAGATCCGGATGCAGCCCGGCTTCGGTTTGAAGCTATTGCTGATGAAGGGCTGTTTAGTTTACCGATAGTTGGCCGGATCAACCGGGGTCCCCCGGCTTTAGCTTAGGTTTTTATCTTTCTATGCGTTGTATCCAACGCATCATCATTTCATTTTTAATTTTTATCTATGTTAAAGAGATTATTTTTAATCCCTTTTGCCCTGTATTTATGCGCGGGTGATTCCTATGCGCAAAAAACTCCGGATACCTTGTCGAAACCTGCGGTGATTCGGCTGAAAGAGGTCGGGGTAAAAGGAGGGCAAAAACAACTGCCTAAAACCAGTATTTCCAGCACATTGAGCCAAAGAGACCTGGAACTTTCCAAGGGAGGGACGCTGGCCGAGACCTTAACGGCTGTTTCGGGAGTAAGCATACTGAAATCAGGGGCTACCATTTCCAAACCTGTGATCCATGGATTGCACAGCAACCGAATCCTGATCCTGAATAATGGAATCAGACTGGAAGGGCAGCAATGGGGAGCAGAACATGCGCCGGAAATTGACCCGGCTATCGCAACACGCATACAGGTGATCAAAGGAGCTGAATCTGTGAGGTATGGTGCAGAAGCACTGGCAGGTGTGGTGATTGTAGAACCACCTGTTTTGCCCGTTTCCGAAGGGATTGGAGGAACTGTAAACCTAACCGGCGCTTCGAACGGAAGAGCTGGTACGGCTTCCGCAATGCTGAACGGCGGACTGAAAGCATTGCCTGGATTTGGCTGGAGGATTCAGGGAACGTTAAAGAAAGCCGGAAATATCCGGACTGCTGATTATTACCTGGGAAATACAGGAGTTAACGAACTCAATTATTCGGCTGCATTGGGCTATACCACTGCAAATTCAAGTTACGAAGCCTTTTATAGCCGGTTCAGTACCGAACTGGGAATTTTATACAGTGCACATGTAGGCACAAAGGAGGATATTGAATCCAGAATTGCCCATGGACGGCCTTTGGAATCATATGATTTTACCTACCGCATCACTGCTCCGAGACAAAAGATCTTCCATGACCTGATGAAGCTAAAAGCCAATTACGATTTGAAGGAAGGAAAATCACTGTCTGTGGTTTATGGTTATCAGCGGAATCACAGAAAAGAGTTTGATTTCCGGCGTGGAGACCGCGAGGCTTTACCGATCACAGATCTGGTACTCCATACCCATACCTTAGACCTGAGTTTCGAACAACAGCTGGAAAATGGTGCTAAGCGCCTGTATGGATTTAATGGACTTGTTCAGGTCAATAACAATATTCCGGGAACACTGGCCAATACCTTTATTCCAAATTATGACAGCTTTACATCGGGCGTATTTTTGATGCAGCGCTGGACCGGAAAGGCTTTTGAATTTGAAGCAGGAATCCGTTACGATTTTAAAACATTTGAAGCTGCAGGATTCAGATATCAGTACGAACAATCCGAATCGTATGGTGGACAACGTCGTTTTCATAATGTAACCGGATCTGCTGGTGCATTATGGAAAATCAATCCCAAATGGCATTTATCTTCGAATGTCGGCCTTGCCTGGAGAGCACCAACGGCAAATGAATTATTTAGCAACGGATTACATCATGGTGCTGGTTTGTTTGAAATCGGAAATGCCGACATCAAAGCGGAACAAGGCTATAAATGGGTGAGTTCCATCAGACGTATTTCTTCTGATTTCTCTTTTAATCTGGATGTTTACGCCCAATACCTCCACAATTATATCTATACCAGGCCGGATGGCAATTTCCGCCAAACCATCGCGGGCACCTATCCGATATTCAGGTACGGGCAAACCAACGCCTTGTTTACAGGTGCCGACTTATCCGGCACTTACGAGTTCCTTCCTCATTTATCTTATCAGCTAAATGCCTCCTTTGTTCGGGCCAGAGACCTGAGCGAAGATAAATACCTTCCCTATATTCCCTCAGACAGAGTCACGCATTCCCTGAAATTTGAGCTGAACCCTGACCAGCAAAATACAGCGTATTTACAACTGGGACATAGCATGGTGAGGAGGCAAACCCGGTATGAACCGGAAAGTGATTATGCAGCTCCTCCTCCGGGCTATCAGCTGGTGCAGCTGGGGGCAGGGGCCCGATTCAAATTTGCAGCCCGGGAATTGGGCTTAAATCTGACCGTTGATAACCTTTTCAATACTGCTTACAAAGATTATATGAACCGCTACCGGTATTATACCCATGATATGGGACGAAATATTACGCTTCGTTTAGCCTATAAATTTTAATTGCTTACAAATAATAAATTACAAACATGAACAAATTACGTCATTACTCATTAGCTGTTTTAGTTGCAATAATTGCATTAACTTTTAACGCCTGTAAGAAGGATCCAAAACCGGAAATACCGGAAGAAGAAATTGGAAAAGCAACGCTTACTTTCCTGGAAGTGGAACGTGAAGCCCATGGTGACCACTTCCATTACAATCCCATCCCTGACGCGAAACCTGAAACCATTTCTTTTGATAGCAAAGGCCTGGCACCTGTAGGAACACATATGCACCTGACCGCAGGCAAGACCTATAAATTAACCCTGAAATCATTTGACTTTGCCAACCGGGAAATGCAGCAGGAGTTTTTAAGCAAGCACGACATTCATCAGGCCTTTATTCTGGGTGCACCTGCCGGAGTTTTAACCTATGCTTATGCAGACCGGGATAAAGACAATAAAAAGGTGAACGTAGGCGTAACCGGATATCTGACCGTTGATAAAGCATCTGAAGGATTTACTTTCCGCTATGTGCTGCGTCACCTTAACCCAGGGGTGAAAGCGAACATCACTGCCGCTGACTGGAGCGATGTAAATTTTGCCAGCAGATTTGCCGGAGCCAATGACCTGGACTTGAAGTTTGAGCTGCATCCGGTAGCTGCAGGCGGTCATGCCCATTAACTGTTAACGGCCATAATCATTAACTGATGAAAAGTACATATGGGAGAAAAATACTTTCATATGTACTTTTTAACCATCAATAAACAGGATCAGTCAATGGCTGGCTGATTGCTGAGTTGTTGTGCCTTTCTTTTCTTCAGGATATATTTGACCACTACCAGAACAAGGATCGTAAAAATAATTACATTCAGGTAGCCCCAGAAAACCGTTAATGCCAGAATCCCCAGGCCATAAGGCATCCATAGATAGACATTTTTAACCACCTCCATATAATGATAAATGCTGATCAGAAGGAAACAACCGATCATGACCACTAATACGGAAGGGGAGTTGAAGTAATCCGTTAAAATATCAAACCAGGCGGGTTGAATGACCTTTCCATCTGCTTTGATTCCAAAAAAGCTGCCTGTAGATTTTTTCATTAAAACAGATACCTGTTTCCCAGATTTCAGGTCTGCGGCTTTAGGGTGTGGCGCATACCACCATAGGGGATAGCTTTGACGCAGGGTCAGATTGCCGGAGTCCAGCTTCAGTGCCACCGTATGGTTGTTCTGATAATAACCGATTCCAATAATGGCCGTATCAATTTTTCCGCTCGCCTTTTCATAAAAAGTTTCTGGAAATGAGGCTTTGAGAAAGCCAAAAATGAAAGTAAAGGAAAATATTACGACTAATATTAACCCGGGCCAGCTTGTTTTATAGAATGAGATTGCCTTTTTATACATTGATTCAAACCCCGTTAATGTACAAATAACACTATAGCTTAACACTACTAACAGTTTTAAGCTCAGAAAGTTCTGAACTTAAGTAAATATACAAAGATTTGGATGGTATTGTTAAATTCATACATTTGAATTAATCTAACCTAAACCTCCTATGTCCAAGCATTCACCCGACTTAAATAGCCTGATCAGTCACATTGCTTTATATGACAGTCAGAGTTCGTACGAACAACTTTTTAAGGGATTGTTCCCTTCTTTGTATCGGTTCAGCTACTGCTTATTAAAGTCAAGGGAGTTGTCGGAAGAAGTGGCAAGTGATGTCATGATTACGCTGTGGAAAAACAGGAAGAAACTGACGGAGGTGGAAAATATCCGGGTCTATGCTTTTGTGATTGCCAGAAACCTTTCCCTCAATCTCCTGAACAAACACGCCCGGCAGGAACTGGTCTCTATCGATGAGATCCAGGTTGAAGTTACCCTGGATGCTTTGAATCCCGAACAATTGCTGATCAACGGAGAGCTGAAAAAGAAACTGGAACGCGCTACACAATCTTTGCCCGGTAAATGCCAGCTGGTATTCAAGCTGATTAAAGAAGATGGTTTGAGTTACAAAGAAACGGCAGCGATTTTAAATATCTCTGTAAAGACCGTAGATGCCCATCTGGTTACCGCAGTAAAGAAATTAACGGCCATCCTGAAGATGGAACTTAACCTCATGTAATTTATTTTCTTTTTTTTTCTTGTCCGACTAGGGAGTTTCCTGAAAAATATTGTCCTATACAAACAACCAATATAAACTTCAGAACGAACCGTCCAAATGGATAGCAATAGAATAATAGAACTATTGGCCCGAAAAATGGCCAATGAAGCCACACCGCGTGAGTTGGAAGAGCTGGATGAACTCGTGGCTATCTATCCTGATTCCCTGCATTATGAGGAGGTGTTGAAAGAAATCTGGAGCGATTCCGGAGAAGAAAAACCTTCCCATAACCTGCACATCAACCGATTATTTGAACAACATAAGCTGAAATTTTCTGAGGAATTTGAACCTGCTGCCCCGGAAGAGGAAATGCCTTCCATCTGGTATAAAAAGTATGTTGGTGTTTTTGCCATCGCCTGCAGCCTGTTCCTGATTTGTCTTGCTGCTTTATTTCAGCTGAATAGAAAAGCAGTAGATTTTGATACAGAGATCGTGAGTGGTAAAGGGATGCGTAAAAAGATCACACTTCCCGATGGGACTCTCGTTTGGCTTAATGCGGGCAGCAAGCTGTCTTACGACAGTGACCTCAATAAAAAAGAAAGAAGACTGGTATACCTGGTTGGAGAAGCGTTCTTTGATGTGGCCCACGAGCAAAACCGTCCTTTCATTGTGCGTACCAACAAGATTTCTATAAAGGTTTTAGGGACGGCATTCAATGTAAAAGCTTACGAGCTGGATCAGGTATCTGAGGCCACCCTGCTGCGGGGTTCTATAGAACTTTCGGTCAACAATAAGTCTCAGCAAAAGATTCTTTTAAAACCATCCGAAAAATTCGCGCTTACAGAAAACAGAACAGCAAAGGATGAAAAAACACTGCTTCAGGATTCCGGTGACCTTACTTTAAAAATCGAAAATATAGCCCCTGTAAGAATTGCAGGTCAGGATTATATCGAAGAAACTTCCTGGAAAGACGATGTGCTGGTCTTTAAAAACGAATCATTTGAAGAGTTAAAACCCAAACTGGAACGCTGGTTTAATGTTCAGATCGAGATCGCAGGAAATGTGCCTAAATCTTATCGTTTCACAGGAATCTTTAAAAATGAAGACATCAAAGAGGCCTTAACGGCGATGCAATTAATCAAACCTTTTCACTTTAAACTTAAAGCAGATGACGTAATTATTTACTAAACAAAAAAAGGGAGTAAATGCGCCAACATTTTCCCCCTTTTCCAAACCTTCAAGGGTAGCTAAAGCTACCATTATCAGATTTTTAACTTTGAAATTCACAAATCTATGAAAAAAAAAGGACTGTGCAATAAAGTTCTATGTGCCGGCTTTTCCCGAAAAAAAATACTACTAATGTTAAACTGGAGCTTTGTTTTTTCGTTCCTCCTGTGCATACAGGTATCGGCAGCGACCTATTCACAAAATACCAAGGTGGATCTGGACCTCAGAAAAGTGAAATTAAAAGATGCCCTGACCATCCTCGGACAGAAGGGTAATTTCAGACTGCTTTATAGCGAGGAAGACCTTCCTGCAGGCAAAAGCATTACCCTCATTGAAAAGGATATTCTCGTGTCTGTTGCACTGGATATTTTCTTAAAAGGAACCGGTTTAAAATTCCAGTCGCTGGAAGATAACCTGGTTGTTATCCGCTCAAAAAATGCAGATGCAGCGGAAATACTGGTGAAAGGAACAGTGACCGATGCCAAAGGCGTTGCTGTTCCCGGGGCAAGCGTCAAGCTCAAAGGCAGCAGCATCGCGACCACCACCGATGCTGCCGGAAAGTATAGCATCAAGGTTCCTGATAATGGTGTCCTGATGTTTTCCTATATCGGATTCGTAAGCCAGGAGATCGACGTGAACAGCCAGGGCACAATCAATGTGAAATTGCTGGAGAATAGCCAGGACTTATCGGAGATTGTTGTTGTGGGTTATGGTACGCAAAAGAAAGCGGTGGTTTCCGGAGCGGTGACCTCTGTAAAAGGTACTGATCTGGCCAAAACACCTACCGCAAACCTTTCCAATTCCCTTGCAGGACGCCTGCCGGGCGTAACTGCCATCCAATCGAGCGGAGAGCCTGGATATGATGGTTCTGCCATCAGAATCCGTGGGGTCAACTCCCTGGGAAATAACGATGCCCTGATTGTAATTGACGGGGTTCCCAACCGGGCTGGTGGTTTGGAACGCCTGAACCCGAATGATGTGGAAAGTGTCTCGGTATTGAAAGATGCTTCCGCGGCAATTTATGGGTCCAGAGCTGCAAACGGTGTAATTTTGGTGACTACCAAACAAGGTAAATCAGGTAAACCTCAGTTTTCTTACGATTATTCCTACGGGTTACAACAGCCTACCAGGACGCCTAAGATGTCGAACTCTGTTCAGTATGCAGAAATCCTGAATGAGTTGAAAATCTTTAGCTCAGATCTGCCCGACAACCAGTGGGGGGCAGCGTCACAGGGTTTTAAAAATACAGGAGCTTACCAGAGAACTGACAACGGGAATACCATTACCGCTGCTTTCCGCCCGGATGAAATGGAAAAATTCAGAAACGGTTCGGATCCGCTTCGCTATCCAAATACAGATTGGTTCAAGACGACCCTTAAAAACTGGTCGCCGCAGCAAAGACATAACCTGCAGATCAACGGAGGTGCGGAAAATATCAAATACCTGATTTCAATGGGCTACCTCGATCAGGATGGTTATTACAAAAAGTCGGCAACGGGTTACAAACAATATGACATGAGGATTAACCTCGAAGCGACACTAAACAAATACATCACGACTACATTGGGGGTTACTGCAAGAGAAGAGCTGCGGAATTTCCCGACCGTGGGTGCAGGTGATATCTTTAGGATGTTGATGCGCGGAAGACCTAATGAAGTGGAGGTCTGGCCAAATGGTTTACCGGGACCGGCAATCGAATTTGGTTACAACCCTTATGTGACAACCACCGATCTTACGGGCTATAACAGAGATAAAAGAGATTATTTCCAAACCACGGGTAAAGTAGAGATCAAAATTCCGGGTGTGGAAGGATTAAAATTAACGGGTACAGCCTCGATTGATAAATTTGCAGGACGACAAAAAAGATGGCAAACGCCATGGACCTTGTACAGCTGGGATAAACAGACTTTTGAAGCCGATGGGGTAACGCCGAAACTGGTCGGAGCAGTGAGCTCGGAACGTAAAGATGCAAGTCTGACGGAAACCGCCGGAGATCAGCTGGCGATCAACCTGATGACCATGGCCAACTACGATAAGAAAATCGGAGAACATGCTTTTAGCCTGATGGCCGGTATGACGAGTGAAAAGGTAAATAATGATGGCTTCAATGCTTCACGCCGCTATTTTCTCTCTACTGCACTACAGGAGCTCGTGGCAGGAAGTGATAAAGAGCAGACAGTGGGTAACCCTGCCGATGCGCCGAATAACTTGTTTAACAGGGCACGTCTGAGCTATTTCGGAAGAGTGGGTTACAACTATAAAGAAAAATACCTTGCAGAATTCCTTTGGAGGGTAGATGGTTCCTACATCTTCCCGGAAGATAAACGATATGGCTTCTTCCCGGGCGTATCCCTGGGCTGGCGCTTGTCTGAAGAACCTTTCTTCAAAGAAAATGTGAAATTTGTAAACAACCTGAAACTGAGAGGTTCCTGGGGACAGATGGGAGCAGAAGCCTATTTTGGCGATGCACTGGCAGAATATCAATACCTGAGCACCGCAGGTTTTGGAAACTATGTGGTGAACGATCAGCTCAGCCAAACCTTGTCTGAAAACCGTGTACCCAATCCTGATTTCAGCTGGGAAGTTGCAAACAATACCAATATCGGCTTGGATGCTTCCTTCCTGGACAATAAGCTAAGCCTGGAGTTCGACTATTTCTATAACAAAAGAACAAAAATCCTGATCGGAAGAGGGAACTCTATCCCTGAAAGCTCAGGAATTATAGACAAACTGCCTCCGGTAAACCTGGGAAAAGTGAACAATAGCGGATATGAGTTTAAACTGAGCTATAATGACCGGGCCGGAGAGTTTGGTTATGGCATCAGCGTAAACGGAGGCTACGCAAAAAATAAGATTGTTTTCTGGGATGAAACACCAGGCGCTCCGGAATGGCAACGCTCGACAGGGATGCCTACCAAAACAGAATTGGCTTATCAGTTTGCAGGTGTATTCAAAGACCGGGCAGAGATTGATGCAAATAAGATCGATTACAGCTCGATTACACCGAAGCTATTGCCTGGAGACATGAAGTTTCAGGACACGAACGGAGATGGAAAGATCAATGCCGACGACCAGATCAGGCTGGATAAAACGAGCACGCCAACCTTTACAGGCGGACTAAACCTAAACCTCCAGTATAAAAACTTCGACCTGTCTGTCCTGATTCAGGGTGCTACCGGTGGGGTGCAGATTATCGGTTTAACGGAATCCGGCGATATCGGGAATTTCCTGGAGTGGTCTTATAAAAACCGATGGACGATAGACAACCCAAGCTCAGAAAATCCACGCCTTTCCAACCGCGGAAAAACCTATTATACCGACATGAACAATGCAGCCAGAAATACCTACTGGATCCGCAGCAACAACTATATCAGATTAAAGAACGTGGAATTAGGCTATTCTCTATCGGGTACTTTGAGTAAAAAGATGGGACTGAGTGCTTTGAGGGTTTATGTAAGCGGATTGAACCTGCTTACACTGGATAAGATCAAAATCTGGGATCCGGAATCTACCAATTCCAGCGCACAGTACTATCCGCAGGCCCGGGTAATCAATACCGGAATCAAAGCTACTTTTTAAGTCAAACCAGGACCACTGAAACTAAAAAATATAGAGATGAAATCAACAATCAAGAATACATATATATGGGCAATTGCTGTGATGGCTTTGCTGGCAGCAAGCTGTAAAAAAGACTTCCTTTCTGAAAAACCACCAACCACTATTCCTACAGACCTGATCTGGAAAGACGGAGGTTTGGCTGATGCTTTTGTACTGGAGATTTACAACGGCCTGAGTGTAGGCGGTTTCTCGGAACAGATGTTGTCGTCGGTATCGGATGAATCACTTTTTACCCATCCAAACAGGGGAATCGATTTGGTCAATTCCAGTACAATTAACCCTTCTACATTGGGGTGGGTGGATGATACCTGGGGATATGCGAAAATGTATAACCGCATCCGGACTTGTAACATCACGATAGAGAAGTTGTCAGGAACAGACAATGGCCTCACAGACCAGGCCCTGAAAGACCGGCTTTTGGGAGAAGCGCATTTCCTCCGCGCTTATTTTTACCACCAGCTATTGAGGTATTATGGCGGTGTGCCGCTGATTACAAAAGTTTATGTTTTGAATGATGATTACAATGCCAAACGTGCAACTTACAAAGAATGTGTTGATTTTATCCTTAAAGATTGCGAAGATGCAAACAGACTGCTAACGGGCAAAAGCATTGGAAAAGGAAGGGCGCCGGCATTGGCTGCACTGGCTTTAAAATCCAGGGTTTTACTGTATGCTGCCAGTGACCTGCACGACCAGGCTAAAGCGAAGACAAAATCTGATTTGCTTGCAGGTTTGACTGCAGAAGCAATGGCTCCGTTGGCATATCTGGATGGCGATCAGCAGCAACGCTGGGTAGCTGCACAGCTTGCAGCCAAGGCCGTAATGGATGCCGGAACGGGGTATAAATTAACGCTTTCTGAGAAAGTTTCTCCGGAAGAAGGACGTAACAATTATAAAAGTCTGGCCATGGGTGGCGGAAGTAAGGCACCTGGAATCGATGGCGCAGCAGGTTCGGAGTTAATCCTGGCCAGGTATTTTATCGACCGCAGCGACATGCGTTATGCGCGTGCAAATGGCCCTAATGGCTACCGCAACTGGGCAGGTAATACCCCTGTAGGTTTACTGGTTGACGATTACGAAATGGCGGATGGCACAAAGTTCAGCTGGTCTGATCCGGCCAAGAAAGCAGCGCCTTACCAAAACAGAGATCCCCGGTTTTATGCCACCGTGCTGTATGATGGCGCAGGATGGAAGCCGAGAGATAAGGTGTCCGGAGATGTAGATCCGGTAAGCCAGATTCAAACCGGAGAGTACGACCTGATGGTAGATGGAAAGCTGATCACGGCCAAAGGTTTAGATACGCGTTCCGGACCTATTGAAAGCTGGAATGGAAGCTGGACGGGATATTACACGCATAAGTTTATTGATCCGGACCCAAATATTGTGGACGCTTCTATGCCTCAGTTTGTGCCATGGCCATTTTTCAGGTACACGGAAGCCGTGATGAATTATATCGAAGCAAGTATTGAAATCGGTCAGTTAAATGAGGCCCTGCTTTGGTTAAACCGGATCCGCTTCCGTTCAGGAATGCCGGCCATAACAGCGCTGGGACAAAATGAACTCAGAGAGATCTACCGACATGAGCGCCGCATAGAAATGGTGTACGAAGAACAACGTTACCATGATGCCCGCCGATGGATGATTGCCAAAGAAACACTGGGCCGGAAAATCACGTATATCAAGGTGACGGGTAAGTTTAAAGCCGGACAAACCCTGTCAGGAAAGTACAAATATGATCCTTCCATTTACAATTATACCTATACGCCTACGATAGAGACTGCTCAGGAAGACCGCTCCTGGAATGATAAAATCTATTTCAGGCCTTTTAGTCGTGATGAGATCAATAAAAACAAAGAATTGAAACAAAACCCAGGCTATTAATATCAATCCCCCCGCTTTTTTAATATCTATCGACCGTATCGGCTCACACACCGGTACGGTCTTTTTTATGGATATTATCTCCTTTCAGTAAAGAATATCCTGCTGGTTTTTCTAGCTTTGTTTGAAACAACAAAGAGATAGTAATGGAAGTCAAAAATTTAGAACCTCAGGAACTTTGGAATAATTTTGCAAACCTGAACGCGGTGCCGAGAGCTTCAAAAAAAGAAGAAAAGGTGATTGAGTTCATGGTTAACTATGGGAACAGCCTTGGCCTGGAAACCATTCAGGATAAGACAGGCAATGTCGTGATCAGGAAAGCAGCTACTGCAGGTATGGAAAACAGACAGACGGTGATCATGCAATCACACCTGGATATGGTTCATCAGAAAAACGGCGACAGCAATTTCGACTTTGCAACACAGGGAATAGAGATGTTTGTAGATGGCGACTGGGTACGTGCAAAGGGGACTACACTTGGAGCAGATAACGGAATCGGCGTGGCGACCATCATGGCCATCCTGGCTTCTTCTACCATTGCCCATCCTGCTATTGAAGCTTTATTCACCATAGATGAGGAAACCGGAATGACAGGCGCTAAAGAACTTGATCCTGCCAATCTATCGGGAACTATTCTGTTAAACCTGGATACCGAAGAAGATGATGAACTGACCATTGGCTGTGCCGGTGGGATAGATACAAACAGCATTTATCACTATAAACAAATACCGATCGCTAAAGATCATCTGGCGTATCAGATTGTGATCAAAGGGCTTGTCGGCGGACATTCCGGAATGGACATCCACAAAGGAAGGGCAAATGCGAATAAGCTGATGAACCGCCTGTTTTATGCAGGTCTTAAAGCAGTAGACTTACAGTTAACTACGGTAGATGGTGGAAGTTTAAGAAACGCAATTCCACGTGAATCTAAAGCGGTAGTTAGCGTTCCTGCAAATCAAAAAGATGTATTCCTTACTTTTATTGCTGATTTTTTGGCGATTTTAAAAGAAGAATACCAAAGCATTGAAGCTGGATTAAACATCAGCGCTGAAGAAACCGGGCTCCCTGAACATGGAATGGATAAAGCCGATTTTCAAAAAATTGTAAATGCAATTTACGCGATTCCTAATGGGGTATTCCGGATGAGCCCTGATATTGCCGACCTGGTTGAAGCCTCTTCAAACCTGGCAAGGGTCATCATCAAAGGTGGTGAGTTTATTACACAATCCCTGCAGCGCAGCAGTGTGGAAAGCACAAAAGATGACGTGGCAAATGCAGTAGGTGCAGCATTGGAAAATATGGGCTGTGATGTTTCCCGCAGCGGAGATTATCCGGGCTGGAAACCAAATGCAGATTCTGATATCTTAAGATTGATGACTGCGTTGTATAAAACAACCTTCCATGCAGAACCAAATGTAAATGCCTGTCATGCTGGTTTAGAATGCGGCATCTTAGGAGCCCACCTTCCGGGAATGGACATGATCTCTTTTGGTCCTACCATTCATGGGGCACATTCTCCTGATGAATGCGTGAAAATCTCTTCAGTGCAGAAATACTGGAGTTATTTATTGAAAGTTTTACAGGAAATTCCTGTTAAGAAATAGCCGGAAGGTTTAATGAATCAGGTATAAAGCGAAGCGATATACCTGGTTTTTCCTTTTAAAAACCCACAGAAAACATTTTTTTCTAAACCTCATAAATCATATACGCTTAACCTGAATTTTACAATGCAACCTTAGTTTTGCGCCATAAATATTTGGTTAGTATTTATAAGTTTAGGTTTAGTTGATACAAGAGCCCCGATGGATGTCGTGGCTTTTGTTTTTTATAGCAAATCCGTAGCTGTAACTTTAATACACCAGCTTGCTCTAATGTAGATAACGCTTCCCTTACGCGACCTTAACCATTTCAGAATATGAGTAAAATCAACCTTCCTGTAGTCGTATTGAGCTTCCTGCTGTTCCTGAATTTTAAAAGTATTGCCCAATTACAAACCCTCAAAGGAAGTAAACTGAGTATTGAAAAATTAGACCGGTTTATTAAGAAACAAATGGATTCCCTGGGCCTCCCAGGTTTATCATTTGCACTGATCAACAATGGTAAAGTAGTTTACCACCGCTCCCTTGGGTTTTCAGATGCCCTGACTAAGAAAAAGGTGGATGCAAATTCCCTTTTTGAAGCAGCTTCCTTGTCAAAGCCTTTATTCAGTTATTTCGTATTGAAGCTGGTGGATCAGAAAGTCCTGAACCTGGATACTCCTTTGTACAGGTATTTGCCCTATCCGGATATTGCTAAAGATGAATGCTATAAGCTGATCACGGCACGGATGGTCTTGTCTCATACCACTGGCTTCCCAAACTGGCGCTTTTTCGATAAGCGTGATGAAAACCGGTATAAATACGGTGAATTATATATCAGGTTTACTCCCGGAACACAATTTTCCTATTCAGGTGAAGGGTATTTTTATCTGGCTAAAGTGATTGCGCATTTAAGGAACTTAACGATGCAGACACTGGATCCGTATTTCCAGTCAGAGGCCGCTAAGCCGCTTCAGCTCAAAAACTCCTGGTTTAGCGGGAATGATTACATCACAAAACATAAAGTAAAAGGGCATGTCGATGGGAAGCTGAGTGGAAAACCATGGCCGACTGCTTTTCCGGAGCAGGATTCAACATGGTTTGAACCCGCAGGAGGATTACATACGGAAGCCATAGATTATTCCACCTTTCTGATTGCACTGATGAATGGTAAGGGCCTGTCAGAAAAGAGTAATCAGGAGCTGTTCAGGGAACAGGTACAACTCGATAAAACCACGCCACATTTTCTCGCCAATGGGGATGCGGCATGGGGACTTGGCATTGCAATCCGACCTGTAAGTTATGGTGTAATATATGAGCATGGCGGAAATAACGGAGATGCTCAATCCGGGTTCAAGATCAATAAAGCGAATAAAAACGGCTACGTGTTTTTTGCCAATTGTGATAAGGGAGTCGTTTTTAACAAAAATACAGGCAGCTTTCTCGGCAATTAAGCGGGTAATTTAGCCGGAGCTTAGCGCAGGGTTTATGAATCTGGCATTAGAGGAATGCTGTACTCATAAACCCTGCCAAGCCTATTTCTGTTTCGGTAAACTCCTGATCCATTCTCTGATCAGTTCCACACCTTCTTTATGAATAAGGGTACGTGCCAGCTCGGGCATGGCCGTTCCCGGTTCTGTACTGTTCATTCTGTATAAGAGTATGGATTGCCCGGGTACTCCCGGAACGATGTCGTAGTCTAAACCTCCTGCGCCACCACCTGCAGAAACAGGTGCTTTTTTCATCCCCAGATGATCTGCATTTGTTTCCTGGTAATCTAAAAACAATCCGGTATTGTAAGCGTCACCACCTTTAGTATGACAGTGCGCACAATTTACATCCATATATGCCCTGGCCCGTTGTTCCAGGCTGTAGTGTTTCTTGTCCGTCCAGACTGGCAGCTGATGTACTTTGCTCAGCTCAGGCAAGCCTGTAAGCCTGGCTTTGGCTGCCCATTGACTCAGTTGGTTTACCGTCTGTCCGCTAAGGGTAAAGTTGAGGTTTCTTGCCTTAGGCCCGATTGGGGTGAGGACTCCATCCTTGATGTGACATCTTTTACAGTCGTTGGTATTTGGAACCTGATAATTGGTGAAATACTTTTTTCCTTCCTCATCAAGTAAAGTGATCGGGACCCTGGCTCCGGTAATATGTTTCAGTGCCTCTGTCTGCTCCTTATTCCAGAGGTAGTTCATCACTTTCCATTTTTTATCCTTTGGATCTTTTACCAGCAGACGGGTTTCAATCATCACCTTTTGATGCGCCACATTGGTATACGCGAAATTTTTAATGATGATGCTGGAATCAGGAAAGTCTAAAGCCCCATTTTCGGTGTATTTTATCGCCTTGCCGGCCGGTAAAACAATGAACCGGTCTTTAACGGCATAGTCGGTAAACAAAGGGGTACTCAGTTCATAGTTAAAAATCCCATCTGCAGGATTCAGGTCTTTGAGTTTTCCTTTGAAAAATCCGTAATCGGAAAGTTTCTCTTTAAATTGAAAATCAGTTTGACTTAGGGGCTTGGTTTTATTTTTGCAACCCTGCTCCATCAGCATGGAAAATGTAGTGCTGAAGAGGAGCAGGCCGCCAAAAAGATAAGTTGTACGCATCTTTATTTGCATTGGTATGGGCTAATGTTGGTGTTGGGTTTCCAGTTTTCAGGTTTTGCAATATTGAGGAAGTCGGCATTCACGAAGACATTGTCGCCGGGCTGTTTAATGCAAATAGAATCCGGATTTGCTGCGGTTCCTTTGGTCAGGATATTGCTGGTAATCCCATCGTACATGATCCAGGGAATGCGTTTGTTTTTGCGGGCTGGGTCCAGTCTGTTCAGCTGAGCTTCTGTGGCGATAAGCAGTTGCCCGATCCGGTGTTCATAAGCAGGCTTAGGGAAAGCAGGCCCCATTTCGATGGTATTGTCGTGAATCCTGATGTTTTTCGGAATAGGGGAATAGTTGGCATTGATCTTCTCGCCGGCTTTCTCATCTACGGCAAAGCCGGAAGCAATCGATATAGAGGAGGTATTGTTATTGATGATCTTGTTGTTGTAGATCTCAATGTCTGAAGCAGCGAGGATGATGATGCCACTTCCCGGCGATGCATTTCCTACGCCCCAGGTGGTGCCGAAACTGCCTGACTTGGCAAAATTTCTGAAGTTATTGTCGTGGATATGGTTGTTGTAAACCTTCACATGACCTCCTCTTTTCGAAAGGTCGGGAAGGTCAAAAACGAGAAAACCTGCGGTATTGTTGTAAAACTCATTGTCGTAGACTTCCGCGTTGGAAGTATTCTCAATCTCACAGCCAGCCACATTTTTAGCCGCTTTACATTTCCTGACAATGGCACTGTCGGTCTGGCCAACATAAATGCCGGCATCCGAAGAACCTTCGGTATAACAGTTTTCAATGAGCACATTTTTGCACAATACCGGATAAATGGCATAACCACCGCTGGTAGAATCAGCCTTGCTCCATACCGCATGCAGATTGGTTACCGTCACGTTGCTGCTTTTATTGATTTTTAGCAGATCGCCTTTGGAGTCTCTGATGGTCATGGCATCAATCGTAAAGCCTTTCACATCGGTGACCCGGATGCCTTCGCCGCCCTGCGTCTGTCCGGAGAAATCAAGAATGGTCTTGTCATGACCTTCCCCCTGAATCAGGATATGGTTCACCTGGGCAATGCTGAGGTTGTCAAATTTATAGTTCCCCGCTTTCAGCAGGATGCTTGTGCTGTCTTTTAAAGAGAGAAAAGCTTCTGCGATTTTAGCTTCTTCGCCGGGTTTAAAACTGAGGACAGTAGTGTAAATGTCTTTTTGACCGGATTTGCTGGTACAGGAGCTCAAAACGCCGGTGATCAGGAGTAGGAGGAGTGCTGTAGTGATGGACTGTTTCATATTTGGTTAGTTTTGGTTTGATTAAAAGATATTGTAGGCATAGGTCACATAGTATACCGCACCGATATTCGGATTGGCAACCCCTGTGGTATAGTATTGGTTGGTGATATTGGTGGCACCCAGTCTGATTCCGGAGCGTGCCTTAATGAGCTTATAGCTGATCTGTGCATCGATTACTGCTGAACTGGGTACCTGTCCGGAGGCAAGACCACCGGAAACTACGTAGAAATAACCCGGTTTATAACGCAGGCTGGTGCTGAATGACCATTCTTGTTTTTTCCCGAAACCACTGTTCCCAAATTCCATATTGATGTGGTAACTCGGGGTGTTGAAGTTGTTGATCTGGGAATTGTTTTTATTCCTGATATGGTCTGAAAAGTAATTGACCTTGGTCAGGAAATTATGGCCGAGGTCTACGCTGACACTGGCGGCATAGCCATAGGTATTTACCATTTGCCCGCCGTTAAAGGCAATGTTGTATTGGATATAGGTGCTATGGTCTTTAAATGCAGTCACATCATTTGTACCTGGTGTATTGGCAACATTTGCATAGCCGATAAAGTTTTTCCAGGTAGAGAAATAGCCCAGCACATCGAAGATCACCCGCTTTCCGATCAGGGCGGCATAACCGAGTTCAAAGGCATTGACCGACTGAGGTTTGATGTCATTGTACTGGAATTTCTGAAGTACGCCTGCATCACCTGTCTGCTGGTATTTGCTGACACTTTCCAGTGTATAAGGCGGAAATTTGTTAAACTGATAATTGTCGTTGAGCAGGAGGGAAGAACCACCGGAAGAAAAGCTGTTGTAGCCGCTCAGCGTATTTTGTAAAGCCTGGATATTAGAAGGGAAACTATAAGCATTCTGATAGGAGAACCTGATGAAGTTTTCTTTCACTGCTTCAAAAACCAATGAAGCCCTCGACGTGACTTTCGGAGAGGAGAACAGCGTATTTTTATCGTAGCGGAAGGAAGTGCTGATGCTGAGTTTATCATCCGCAACTTTTTTGGCCAGCTGGATATAGGCGCTGTATTCCTTCACATTGATGGGTTTGTTTTTATCCGGAAAAAGGGTGTTTTTACTGTTCAGACTGTACAATCGCCAGTTTACCCCTGCAATGACACTCATGAATTTTACCAGATCGGTAAAATTATACTGCGCCTCGGCATTGTATAACTTACTGCGGTCGAGGAAGAGCGTGCCTCCATCAGAAATGGGGGTATTGGTGATGCTGTCTTTCAGCCGGTTAAAGAGGGGGCTTCCCAGTTCTGCCCGTCCCTGATCTGCAAATGCGCGGGCAGCTAAATGTGCTTCGTTGAGTCCTGAGCCTCCGGCCAGCGCATTGATCAGGCCATAAGTATATTCCGGATACCATCCCCCGGTATTGCCATCATAACTGGTTTTCCAGGATTCATTGATGTACTGTGCTGTAGGTCCGGCAACGATGGTCCGTCCGGAATTCTCCTGAGTGGTATAGCCGCGGACAAACCATTTATCACTTTTAAGTTCCATTCTGTACTGACCTACTTTAAAGCCTTTCAGCTGATACCGGGTGTCATTGGTATAGACGATATTTCCCGTTCCATAAGTTCCGGAGATGAGCGCTTCCAGTTTTGGGTTGATCTTATAGCGCAATTCTGCATTGACTTTAAATAGTCTTGCTTTGTTGTCCAGGTAGCCAAATTCAGGATAACCGGTTCTTGCTACATAATTCGGCCTGCTGAGTAAAGGTTCAATGATGGGGGCGAGCGCAGGCTCTCCTGCCAGTGCTGCCTGTAGAAATGGCGAGATGTCAACGGAAGTTGCTCCTCCGTAATAATTAGCGCCATTGTAATTCGGGTCAGTAAGGGCAGTTCCGGTTCCGTTTTTATTGCTGGCATCATTGGCCACCCAGTCTTTTGCCTGTGTATACTGAGAATTGATCTTAAAGGCGAATTTCTCATTGACCTGTTTCGCATAGCGAATGGTCCAGTCGTAATAAGCGGAGGGGGCTACGGGATCATTGTGGTTCTTGTTGTTCAGGTGGTTGGCACCCTGGGTAACGAGCACGCTTAAACCCTGATATTTAAAAGGATCTTTGCCAGACATGATCATCGTTCCGTTCAGACCTCTGGAGCCATAAAGTGCGGAGGAAGCGCCGGAAAGCATTTCTATGTTGTCTACATCGAGCTGTGTTAAACTGATGGCCGAACCAAGGGGGAAGTTAAGCCCGGGTGCCTGGTTGTCCATCCCATCTACAATCTGCGTGAAATTGGTATTTCCACTTGTATTAAATCCCCTGGTAGAGATGCTGGTGAAACCGATACTGGAAACCGTCACATCCACACCTTTTAAACCCTGGATCATGTCCATATAGTTTAGCTGAGGGGAACTGCTGATCTCCTTACTGCTGATCTGTTCGATGGTGACGGGGGAGGCCAGCTTTTTTTGTACCGTTCTGCTGGCAGAAACCACTACTTCCTGTCCAAGTACGGATGCAGGCTCCAGCCCGATTTCCAGAATGCCGGAAAAACTTTGAACCGCTACTTCTTTAGGTTCGTAGCCGATGGAAGAAATGATCAGGGTAAGCGGAAGTTTCTTCGATGTTTTCAATTGAAACCTGCCACGGTCGTCAGAATAGGTACCTTCTGTTCCGTTTTTTACCTTTACAGAAACCGCGTATGCAGCTTCCTGTGTGGCGTTGTTCTTAATATTTCCTTTGATCAGATTTTGCGCCCTGAGGGAACCGGGCATACAGAAATAAAGAATCAGGCTAAGTAACATGACTTTGTTCATATTTGGTTTGGTTTAGGTTGGCAACAAAATTTTAAATAATAAAATAGCTTAAACCCCTTTAACCGTCATGAAACTACGAGAGTACCGCTATTTTCTTATTCCTGTAAAGATCAGTGACACCAAAAATTTGATGTCCTGAAGACTTTGTGTGTAATCAATTTCAGTTTCCCCTTTCAGGATTGCCTGCTGTTCTACACTGTGTTTTAAAGCATCTGTGAGGTTGATGAGAACGGATGCGGTGTTTTCCGGATCAGTCATCATCAGGTTTTCCTCCTTTGCCGCTTTTTCCAGCAGCTGTGTTAAGAAGATTTTCTCCCTTTTCATCAGTGCATTGTACAATTCAAAAAAACGGGGAAGGATCTTATTCAGGGTGTCTACGGATACCCGGTTCATATTGAGCACGTTTTTGTAATAATTGAACCTCGACTCCAGATAAAAGGTAGTCCTGTTTTCTATTCCCTCTTTAAGCAGGGTGGTTTCCTGAAGGGAATTGATGAAATCTTCCCCTTCTTTGAGTGCCACCTCAATAAATATATCTTCCTTATTCCTATAGTAATAATACAACGATGCTTTATTCAGGCCAACAGCCTGGGCAATATCATCAAGGGTCGTCTTATCGAGGCCAAATTTTGCAAAACACTGCATGGCTGATCTTCCTATCTTTTCCTTTACCAGTTCTTTTTTACTCATATCCCTTCCTTAAAACTATAAACATATTTTCAATTTTCCAAATGTTTTAACAAAACGTTTGAAAATTGAAAAACCATTGTTAATTCTTGTAAACATAAGGATTCAGGGATTAAAAGTCAGGGAAGTTTGGACAGGGGCTATTTTTTCTGTGTAACTGAACATATCAGGTGGATCTGTTCGGTTTTTATACAATAGCTGAACAGGTGTTCTCATTGACGGCAAGAGCCGGACATACAGCTTTGATGCATCTGGTTTTCATATTAATAAAAAAGGGTATCCAAAATCATGGATACCCTGAAATGGGATAGCTGGTCAATACCAGCGTTATTTTAACAAAGTGATCTCCACTCTTCTGTTTTTTAATCTTCCTTCTTTGGTTTTGTTGTCATCGATCGGTTTGCTGTCGCCAAGACCTGCAGTTGTAATTCTTTCTGCACTGATTCCAAGACTAACCAGATAAGTTTTAACGGAAACCGCACGTTTCTCAGAAAGCCATTGATTGTATTTTGCCTCTCCGGTTTTATCAGAATGACCTTCGATAAGAATGGCTCTTGATTTGTCTTTCTCTCCGATTACTTTAGCAACGTCAGTAATTCTCTTTTTGGATTCCTGATTTAATATAGAGGAGTTGGTAGGGAATAAGATCTCTGAACTAAAGGTAAACTTAATGCCGGCTTCTGTTCTTTCTACCTGGTCCTGAGGTAAGTCTTTCTTGATTTTATCCAGCTCTGTATCAGTTGTTTTTTCTACAGGTGTTGGAGTGGTAACCACTGCTTTTTTTGTTTTGCAGGAAAGGGTAACGGTGAGCAATAGTGCTAAAACGAGTTTCGTTGTGTGTGTCATTGGAAATTATTTTAAGCGTAAATATAACAATGTCAAAATGAAATGCGGCGATCGTCACGAATCCCTTACCTTTGCGCGAATTTTAAAAAATATAAATTAAGAAATGAAGTTAAGAATCCTGTTCTTGCTAAGCGTAATGGCTTTGTCCTTTACAGCCTGTAAGAAAGAAAATGTAAATGTCGCTGCGGTAGATCATGCACAGGCCGGAGATAGTCTGTTGAACACAAAAATGAACCAGGAACTGGTGCTAAGCCCAAAAGTATCCGGTAAAGTAAACGCTTACCAATGGCTGGAAAATGATAAGGAAGTAGCCACTTCGGCGAGCTATAAATTTAACAAAGAGGTTCCGGGTACCTATACCCTCGTGTTTAAAGTTATCAATGAGGCGGGAACAAGCAGTTTAACCTATAAAATCAGAGTGCTTGGCCCTTATGGTGCTGGTGTTTTATTGCTGAGCAATAGTAACGAAGACAGCGATGGTCCTTCTGAATTGTCTTTTATAGATGAAAAAGGAGTGTTTACACCAAATGTATTTGCTTTAGCCAACAAGGGGCTAAAACTATCGCCTGCGGCTTATAACCTGTACCACTACAACAACCGTTATTACATCACTTCGATGAATGGCCCCAACCATTTGACAGTGGTTGACGACCAGACATTGAAACTGGATTATGTGATTACGCAATCCGGAATTTCAGATGTGACACACTTCGCAACTGCAGATGGAAAGACCGGTTTTGTAAATGTAACCAACCGCAGAAAATCAGGTTTATATCCAGTAGACCTGGTCAGCAAACAGATCTCCGGAACATTGATTCCCGGAACGAAAGACATCAGTCTTGTGCCTTTGGATTATATCGGGAACAGCATGCTGGCCGGTTCAGGGAAACAGTTATTGAAAATAGAAAATAATACAGCTAAAGTGCTTTACGCTTATAAGGAGAATGTAGCCGGAGTTGTTAAAACAGCAAACAAAACCGTTTGGGTAGGTGTGCAGGGTTTCAGCAATAAACCTAAATTTGTGAAGCTGGACCAAAGCTTTAAAGCGGTAGATTCTGTAGAACTTGATCCTTTGAAATATAAATTGCCGGCCAATGGTATTCTTACTGCTTCTGGTACCGACGAATATATTTACTGGCAGGAAACATCCTTAGGGGTGATTTGCAGGTTCAATACTTTAACAAAAACAGCGGAAGAATTTGTCAACTTTGCGGACGCTCAGGTTTTATTTGCTTCGGCATGGAAGGTGAACCCGCAAAACGGAGATGTGTATATTGCAAGTACTCCGGGTATTTTCTCAGGAGAGACAGAAAGCACTTTGTTTATCTTTGATAAAAAAGGAAAAGAAAAACTGAGCATAAAAAAAGCAGGATACAGCATTGCTGATATTTTTTTTGCTAAATAGAATTAAAATTTAATCCATTATATGAATTGGGAAAAGTTATTATCGGCGAAACGCTGGGGGAATGAAGACAGGTTTGCAGGGAATCAGAAAGAGGCGAGGTCAGAGTTTCAAAGAGATTACGACAGGATCATTTTTTCTTCACCCTTTAGGAGGCTGCAGAATAAAACGCAGGTATTTCCTTTGCCGGGAAGCGTGTTTGTTCATAACCGCTTAACCCATAGCTTAGAAGTAGCCAGTGTTGGCCGTTCTTTGGGGACGATCTTTTACAATAAGATCAAGGAAAATGATGCCAATATTGATGAGACTTGTCCTTTACTTTGTGAGGTAGGCAATATTATCGCTTCTGCCTGCCTGGCACATGACCTTGGAAACCCTGCTTTCGGGCATTCCGGTGAGTCGGCGATTTCTCATTACTTTACCAATGGTGATGGCAAGCAATACGAATCACAGGTAAGTCCGGGACAATGGGAAGACCTGATTCACTTTGAGGGAAATGCAAATGCCCTGAGAATCCTCACCCATCAGTTTGCAGGGAAAGGGACAGGAGGCTTCGCTCTGACTTATGCTACCCTGGCTTCTATTGCCAAATACCCTTGTGCTTCCTTGGCAGGACACAATAAAAAGAACATTTATACCAAGAAATATGGCTTCTTCCAGTCGGAAGAAAGTGGTTTTGAAAAGATTGCGATAGAAATGGACCTGATTAAGGTTCAGGAGGAGCCACTGGTCTATAAACGTCATCCACTGGTCTACCTGGTGGAAGCTGCGGATGATATCTGCTACAATATCATTGACCTGGAAGATGCACACCGCCTGAAGATCCTTTCTTACGAAGAGGTGCAAACGCTGTTGTTGCCTTTGTGTAATGATCCGAAATTGCCTGCAAGACTGGCGGAAATGGAAGACAATGATGCCAAGATTACCCTGATGAGGGCAAAGTCCATCAGTACCCTGATCTGGCAATGTTCTACGGTATTCTTTAAAGAACAGGAAGCTATCCTGAATGGTGATTTCAACATCAGCCTGATGGATGCAATCGAAGAACCTTTCCTGTCCGTAATGAAAGAGATTGAACGGATTTCTTATAAAAAGATCTATAACTATTCTTCAGTGGTACAGATAGAGGTAGCAGGTTATCAGGTAATGGGCGGTTTGCTGGAAGAATTTATTCCTGCTTACCTGCTGAATGAGTCTAAATACCACAAAAAACTGGTAGAACTAATTCCAAAGCAGTTCCTGACCAAAGAAACAGATGCTTATTCTAAAATTCAAAGCGTACTGGACTTTATCTCAGGGATGACAGATATTTATGCAGTAGAGCTTTTCAGAAAGATTAAGGGGATTTCTTTCCCTTCTATGAGCTAAGTGCTGTTAAAAGTGATGTCGTCAGTTGTTGATCATCTTCAATTGACGACATCGCTTTTTTATCTTTATTTACAATTCACAGGCAGTTCTAAAAGTGCTGCATTTTCCAGTTTGAAATCAATTGCACGGTTTAATTTTAATTCTTCTTTACCTGTGTTTGGATTAAACTCATTGTTGAAGGTTTCAATCTTAAGTATTTTAGCCGTTTTTAATGCCTGATAAAAAAGACTAAAGTTGTTGTTCTTAGCTCTGGAAAACGGATTTTCGAAATTCTTACCGTCCAGATGAAACCTCACCTTTGCAAAATCCATTTTTGACGAACTTAAAAAATCTATTCCGCCCATTTCCTTATCACCATAATTGCTGGAATATTCAATTAAGTAACCGGGTTTCTGAGTTGATTTTGAACATTTTACAGACAATGATAAAACGTAGTCTTTATTGGAAAAATTCCTGATGTAATTTTCACCTTTATATTTAACCAGGACCCAGCCGTTTTTAGGAGCAATACGGTCCATATGGGCCAATTGCGATGCTGATAACTTATCGGCATCAATACTATTTTTTGGCTGTTGATTTTGTGCGAAAGCAATACTGCTCAGGAATAAAAAGCAGATGGTTAGCAGGTGATTTTTCATAACGTAGGTGTGATTTGATTTGGGAAACATATCGGATACGGCATCGGGATCTGTTGTTTTCGGAATCAGTTTGTATGCTTGCTCATTCATTGCGTTGGTATGCAGTGCTTTGTACTCCTGTGCGGAATCTGTAGGGGCTTGTTGTTGTTCAGAAGTCAGTGTTTCTACCATTTGCTGAAAGATATGGGTCTCTTCTTTGTGCATTTTATCATGATCCGGATCAGGAATATTGACCCTGCCTAAATACTGGCTGTCGGATTGTTTTGACCTGTCTTTAGCCACAACAGCAATATAGATGTCCAGAGTTTTACCCTTTAAATCGTTGGAAAACCTTAAAACATCTGTACCTGAACCCATGAAATTGCCCAGAGATTCGCAGGATGCTTTTTTTCCTTCCAGGTCAATGGCCAGCAGCATGACCTGATCTTTTGGAGAAGCGCCGTATACCAGCTCAGGGTTCGAGCTGAACCTTAACAGGTCTTCGCGTTCCAGCTCGAACCCTGCGTGAAGTAATCCTGGAAGTACACCGCCGCTAAACCTGAAGCGTTCAGGATCGATTGTGCAATCGTCTCCATCTAACTCAAGGGCCCTGGTTTTATTATAGGAAACCGCGCCTCTGATGCCTCCTGTCTTGGTCCAGTAGTTCTTGAATCCGATTTTTACCAATTCTTTAATACAGTTTAGGGTGTCTTGCACCAGTTTAAACTGTTTTCTGTTCCTGAGTTCTGCTGCTGTAGCAAGCGCGGTACGGTCCGATATGGATCTCATCCTGTCCACGCCATAGCTGCTGTAGCCAACAACATTACCTATTTTTCCAGTAAAACCACCCAATATTCCATTTTTAATTGAGGCCATCGCAATTGTTTTAAAATTAATTTAAAAACAATATAAGTATAGATAAACGGTTAATATTGGAATTATTTGGTTTTTATTGGAAATATATAAGATATTTACACGATAATAAAGCGCTTCTGACCGAGTTGGTACCGAGTGAATAGCGTGTAAGAAGCCTGTCGGTATCTGGTAGTTCTGCAAGTGATCCTGTCTTTGTCTCTGGCAGGCTTCTTGCGAAACAATTTCAAAGAAATTATAAAAACCTTTTGTAGTTTTTATGCCAGTATTGCTTTATAAATCCCCATTTATAGTCTTTGTATTGCCTGATGGTATTTATCGGTAATTTAGCAAACTGAGTTTGCTTTTCTCCCCGTATTTTACTGATGTAGATTCCGTCTTTTACATCGGTGTCGCCGCATTCATTCCCGCTAATATTTCCAATTTTTACTGTTTTATAGTTTTTTATATAAAATAAGTCGCTATCCCAATTCTTATCTGCACAACCACTGCGGTGATAAGAGTAATAGTAACCGGAATTTCCAATTCGTTCTGCTGCAGGGAAAGCCTGTAAATCACTTACTTTTTTGTACGTATTTTGAGCTTTGTCATAAAGTAATACATCAGCTATACCCGGTACATTTGTCATGTATTCGATTAAAATATCTTTATAACAGTCTCCATTGAAGTCAACAAACTTTTGATTGGGAGAATATACACTGTCCTGATAAAGCGTGTCTCCTTTGTGGTTCAGCAAAAAAAGATGGTATTCGCTATTGCAGGTCATAACAAACCGACGTCCTTCCACATAGCCTGTAGTTGAATTTAATATCGAATGCGGTTTAATTTCCACAGGTTTAGCTTGTTTAAACATCACTTTTTTACGTTCTGAGTTCGACTGATGCTGATCGTTTTTTTGTTTACAGGATCCAAACAGGATCAACATCAATAAAAAACTGAATACCCCTGCAAAACCAGGTCGAATTCGTTTTTCAATAACAATTAACTTAGATGTTTTGATGAAATTGAGGTATAAACGCTCGTAGTTTTCTGTAATTCTTTCCATCATTTAACTGTTGTATTTCACTAAAGGTAGGATGATTTTTTTGCAAAAATGAGACGAATTGTCCGCATTGAGAACTCATTGGGAAGAATTTTTTTAAATTGGAAATTAAATAAGTTCTGGTCGGGGAGAATAAGGATATTGTCTTTATCTTGATGAAAAATTTTTTATTAATGAGTAAAGTATACACGGTCCTCAGGTCCGAATCAACTTTTTCCAGAGTCATCACTATACTGGATCAATACCATGAACGTTTTTGTTTGTACAAGCAAACTGGCGGCAACTTTGTGATTGATTATGAGCTAACTTTAATCCCGACCGATAATGATGATGTAACTGTTTCATTCATTGCGGATAAGCCTACATCAATTGTTATTGCACCAATAGCGAAAGGGATCGAAGATTACATTTCTGATCAGAATAAAAAAGGAAATGAGGTATCCGGATTTGATGTTTTAATTCAAAACGTAGTCTTGCATCCGGTCGATTACAGGCCCGACAGAACTGCAATTTATACCCACATCAGGTTTAGGGAGATTTTTTTAAAGCATGGAATAAAAAGATATTTTCGGCGTTCAGGAGAAGTTTTGTATGGTCCGCCCATTATTACTGAAGCGCTTAATCCACTTGAAAGTGTGTCGAATTTAATGTCGAAGTCTCCATTTAATATGAATTTTGATCTTCCCCATGTCCATAAAGCCAAACTGGTTTTTCCTTCCTTTTTTTGCATAAAGGAGATTCTTATCGAAAATCGTTATGATCCGCTCAGAATTAAGCTGAAGGTAGCTTCACTGGGATACTCAGAACGGTATATCAATCAGGTTTATGTGCTGACTGAAAGATCGGATGGTTGCATTCAAACCACGTTTCTGGTGAATGAGGTGATAGATCTTTTTATCAGGGACATATATGATCAGGGCTATAATTTAGGGGGATTTGCAGTTTGGATTCTGGAATCGGATTTGATTTACCTGAATCAGAATGCCCAGGTTTTCCAGAATGAATTGTTATGGCTTTTAAAGTATTTGCTTTTGTCCGGTAATGAGGAAATTCAATCCATTTAAATTGGACAATAGTGCTGCTGTAAGATGATTTGCCTGAACTTGTTTAAGTTTCCTGCAAGCCCAGGCATATCATCTGGTTTTCCGCTTTTATATCTGCGTTTTAACTTTCATCTGAAAAGTCCCGGTTTTTCCTATGTTTTTCATTAACAATATCCCCAAAGACAGTACTAGCAGGGCGATGCTGGTAAAAGGGACCTGATGAATTCCGGCTTTTGCAATGGTCAGACCGCCAACTGTAGATCCTATTGTAACGGCTAAATTTCCACAGGAAGTAAAAATGCTGTTTACAAATTCGGGAGCTTCAGGAGCGGATGATGTGACATTTACATTGCTGATCAAAAAGCCGCCGGTATGCACTAACCCCCAGAAAAAAACCATCAAAACCATCGGAATAAAATGAGATCCGAAGAAAAATAATAGCAGGTGAACGATGGCCAGCAGGACTATAAATACCAATGTTGTCGTATCTATGTTTTTGCTTAAATATTTTCCTGCTAACCAGTTTCCAGCCACACCTGCGATGCCAAAAAGTAACAGCATCAGGCTAATTTCTCCGCCTTTCATATGGGTGATTTGTGTTAAATATACCGCCATATAGCCATAGGTGGAGTACATTGCAGAAATCATTAAACAGGCGAGGATCAGATTTATCCATAGTATTCTCTTTCTAAAAATCTTAGTCTGATCCGTAGCCTTATTTTTCTCTGGTCGGTGAATAGGTGGTAAAAGCCACAACAATCCTGCAAAAGATATCACATTTATCAGCGCTGATAATATAAATGAAGCCTGCCAGTTCAGAAAATCAGCGATAAAGGCTGATAGCGGGATGCCGAAAACACTCGCAATGGTAAATCCTGCGAATACAATACCTACGGCTTTGGGGGATTGCTCAGCTGGTACTGACTTAGCAGCTGTTGCCAGACCTATGGACCAAAATACAGGGTGGAGAAATGCAGGTAAAATCCTGGCAATTAATAAAACATTAAAGTTGGGGGAAAATGCAGAGATCAGATTGGATACTGCAAAGGCAGCCAGCACCAGGGCCAGTGTTTTCTTCCGGTCAAAACTGGATACCAGCATCATCATGAATGGGCCAAATAAGGCAATAATCAATGCAAATGCACTCAAGAGCCAGCCTGCTTTATCAATGCTGACATGGAAAGCGGAGGAGAGTTGTGGTAAAATTCCGATTATGCCAAATTCGGTAGTGGCAATGCCGAAAATGCCAAGGGCAAGTACATAAAGTGTTCGTTTCATAAAATTTTTGTAGCTGTTGTTTTTTGTGCAAATTTGCCCAATAAGCGAACCCGATTTATCGTACGCACCTTTATGTATGATACTTACTTTTAGGAAAGTATAAAGCCAAAAAACATCATATGCCAGAATTCTTTCATGATAAAAAACTATATTATACCCCCATTGAATTTGCTTTAAATCATATCGGGGGGACATGGAAAATGCCCATTCTCTGGCGTTTGCACAAGAATATTCTCAGGTATGGGGAGTTGAAAAAAGACATTCCTCATATCACAGATAAGATGCTGACGACGCAATTAAGAGATCTGGAAGAAAAAGGATTGATCGAACGGAAAGTTTATCCTGTTGTACCTCCGAAAGTAGAGTATAGCATAACAGAAAAAGGATTAAAAGCGATTCCTGTAATTGAAACCATTATGAAATATGGTTATGAGCTGATTCAGGAGGCAGGAATCGACTTTCCTCCAAAACAAAGCTAATTTAGTTGGAGAATCTGATCAGATTACCTGTCTATTCCGTATTTGGAATATAGTTTTTGCCCTTGTTTTGACGGGCTATCGTTTTGACGGCCCGCCAAAGACCTGTTTTTTGTCCTATTTTGCTGGGCTATTGGTTTTGATAGCTCGCTAAAACCATCTGAGCTGACTTGATCTCTTGGTTTTAAATTTGCAATATCAGGTAAGGTGATCACTTATTCTGTGATTTTCAGTAGTCCGTTGTTTCTGAAGTCGAGCAGATTACCTTTTCTTGTTTTCGGTTTTCCCTCTATTTCGGTCTCCTTATTGGTTTTCAGGTTGGTAATGGTGATGCCTGTTTCCGGAGTTTTATCGTAAACCGTATACTTATAACCTTTATTATTGAAATGAATATAATTCAGGTCCATTCCTTCATTTTTAGCACCGCCACCTCTGAAGTAAAAAGAGTAGGTGAATTTTGACCAGCTCTCTTTTGTTTTTTCAGGGAATTCAAATTCAATCTTCTGAGCGGTTCCAAAACGGTAAATCATATAGGCATTGGCTTTATCTTTTGCGAGGACTACCCGTTTGTTATTTTTCGTAGTGAACGATAAAATCACCTCCTCATTTGAAAGGATGTATTTTTGCGCATAAGAAGAAAGGGAGAAGAATAGCAGAATTATAATTGTAGATGTGTGTTTTTTCATAATGTAAAAGTAAATAAGATTTGTGAGCTTATTAATCAATACTCAGGCCATCATGCTCATCGTGGTCTGTTTGTAACTGCCTGTTAAAATATGGAGCGTCAGCAAGATATTGCAGGATGGATTCAGGATCTTTATCCTTGACCTGGTTAGCAGTGAATTCCTGCAGATAACCCAGTCCCAGTAAAGAACCACATCCCGCATCTTTGAATAATTTGCTCAGTTTTTCATTTTGGTCAATATGGTAAGAATTGAATGCCGGAAGCGTGTCAATGGCCAGGTATTCCTTATCAATTTTGTTGATATTCAGCAATCGGCTAAGTTTTTCTCCTTCGAATGTGTCGTTGTTGGTTAAGAAGAGAAAAGTACGGACCACGAGCTTGTCGCCATGCAGTTTCACTGCAAAATACCCCACTTTCTGGTCTGCTATACAAAAATCGACCTGGCTCTCATTGCCCGACCAGCGGTGTGGGATTTTGTCCTGTAAAAAAGTAAGCAACAGGATTTCATGCATGATTCCCGGTGTGATATTGATCCTTTCCCTAAGCCTGTCCAGTGCATGAATGGTGATGTATAAGGGTAAGGGGATATCCAGGCCGGTGGTCTTAAATCCCAGCAAAGATGGCTTTACATTAAAATATTCCATCTCCTGATCCGCAGAAGCCCAGCCCAGGCGTATGGCACTCCGGAAACTATCTTTTAGCATGATTTGGTGCCTTTCCTGTTTGAAAGGATGAATGATGATGTCATTCTGCGGATTAAACCGGGCAAAATATGGCGTCATGGAAAGATCAGCGCTGTAAATCTGATCGTTGTAATCTGCTAAAAGCCTGCAGGTATGGGTAACCAGGTTAACCAGTCCATCCTGAATTTCCCTATGTGTTTTGCTGTCGTGTAAGTAGGGCAGGAAATGTGTTTTAAGCTCTGATAAATCAGGGTCAACAGTTACGTCAATCTCACCCACACAGTCTATCAGTGTTAATCCTTCAGAAAGGTACCAGGTTAAAGGAATGGTGTTTCCATTGTCCAGTTCGAGGTCTATGCCTTCCATGAGTTGATACATCAGTTTGTTGAACTGAACAATCCGTGTTTTGGACATCTCAGATCCCGGTGCAGCTTTTGCTTTCAGTACCGGATAGCGGACTTCGTATAAGTGATTTATAAAGATAGGAGGAAATTTGGCCAGCAACTCCGGGCCCCCAATCAAAGTGATGATTTTCTTGATGCGGTCCATGAACCGCTCTTTTAAAGCCTTACGAACCTGTTCTACATTTGCCGCAGATTTAATCGCCGCCTGTTTCTTCTTCTTTCTGTCCATATGGAGCAAAGTTGATATTTGGTGAAATTAATTAAACTTTTTAGTAAAACAAGTAAAGGCGTTGGTTGTATAAATATTTATTAAATATCAAACAATGCATCCATGGTGATTTCTTTTTGTATTAATCCGGGATAATTTGAACTGTTTTTCAATCCGTAAGTTGTAATTAATGTCAGGAAAAGTGCTTTTTTTGTCTTTGTTTGTTGCTGAAATATACTCAGCTTAGCTTCCAGTTCCTTTGAGTAGGCCTTGGTTATTTCAAAGGGATGGATTGAAAACTTCATCTCGCAGATATTGATGCAGGAATCATTCCGGTCGATTAACAGATCGATTTGAGCACCTTGCTCTGTTGCATTTTTTGGCTGGTGTCGCCATACAGATACTTCAGAATAGACATTTTCAATGCCGATTGCCCTTTTGATCTGCACTATATGTTTCATGCAGATGCTTTCAAAGGCATTACCGCTCCAGCTTTTCCATGAATTTCCTGAGTAAAGCTTTAACCAGGTTCCTGTACCGGTAGCTTTACTGTTACCGATAAATTTTAAATAAAACAGCGAATATTCATCGGTGAGTTTATACAAGACATCTTTAGTAGTTTTACCTAATGGCAGATAAGGGGTGATGAAACCGGATTCGGTCAGCTCTTCTAATAGCTGTGTAGCGTAGCCTCCTGTGCTCAATTTGCAGGTTTCAATGAGCTCTGCGCGCGTCATACCTTTTCCTTTTTTTGCGAGGGCCCGCACAATGTCTATGTGGTTTTCAGCGCTATCAAATAAGGAATGATATAGGTTTTTAAATTCATCTTGTAAAAGGCCGTCCTTGGTAAAGCACAGCCGATCTACAATTTGAGCGGTACTTTCACCAGCTTCAATTTCTTTTAGGTATTGGGGAATTCCACCTATAGCCATGTAGAGCTGTAGTAATTGATGTTTGTCCAGCTTTATTTTTCGGTATTTCAGGTAAGCTGCTGTTTCTCCAATGGTAAATGGAAGAAGTCTTATTCGCTTGGTTACCCGGTTATGCAAACCTCCCCGATTGTTAATTACCTTTTTGATCATCCATGAAGCTGCAGAGCCACAGATGACTACTACCAGGTTTTTTTCTTTTGATGCCCAGCTATTCCAAAAATTTTCAAATGCAGATAAAAAACCTGATCGGGGTGTATTGATCCAGGGGAATTCGTCAAAAAAAAGAATTGCTCTGTCTTTTTTTATGATAGGGCTGAGGTATTGGATCAGCATTTGAAAGGCTTTTAACCAGCTTTTTGGTGTTGCCAGCTGCATTCCCTGATTTGCCTTTGTTAGTGCCAGGCTGAAGCTTTCCAACTGTTGATTAAGTGATGCGTGATGGATACCTGAAAATTCGAATGCTAATCCCTGGCTAAAGCCATTTCTAATCAGGTAAGTTTTACCAACACGTCTGCGACCATATACTGCCACCAACTCTGCTTCTCCTGATTTTTCTATTTTTTTAAGGATTACTTTTTCATCGGTTCTTCCTATAACTGGTTCCATAAGCTTGTTTCTATTGAAACAAATTTAAGTATAATTTGCGAGTTTTGGCGTAATATAACTTCTTATATCACGCCAAAACTACATTTTTTATAGGGTTTTGGCGTAATATAGGTTTGTATATCACGCCAAAACTCATTTATATTGATCATAATTACTTCCGTAAATTAAAATATTTACGATTTAAGTGGTTGATTTTTATCGTATTATGAACTGCAGGATAACGTGGCACTGCCCGGTTGTTCATTTGCCCATGCCGGCCTCAATCCAAAGAACTCATCATGATCCCTGGAATAAGGATCCTGTAATGCTGCCTGTAGTCTTTTGAAAAGCGCATCTTCTCCTTTTTCCAGTTCCTGTATGGCCTGATACAGCAGGAAATTCCTCAGAATAAACCTTGGGTTATTGGTCCTCATCTGTGATTGAGCCGCTGCTTTTGAGGTTTTGTTCAACGCCATCCTGGTCTGATAATCTTTGATATTTTTGCTTAGAAGTTCGCGTTCGCTGCTGCTCAGCTGATCATATAATGCAGGCATAAAATAAGCTGTAATTGCCTGTTCATCCCGTAAATCTTCCGGTAATTCAATGAGTAACTGATAAAAAATGGTCATATCCGGTTGCAGCGTTGCCAATAGATTTTCGAATTGGTCAATCAGTTCAATATCATATCCTTTGACCTCATCCAGACCCATTTTTCCAGCCTTCATGGCATAATATTTTTCATAGAAAACAGGAGCGAAGTTCTCCAGTGTCTTGACGAGTTCAGTAGTATCTTCAAAGAGCGGGGCGATGGCATTGGCCAGGCAACCCAGGTTCCAGTAAGCAATGGAATGTTGCTTGCCAAAAGCATAACGGAGTCCCGGATGGTCAGTGGTATTCGGACTAAAGTTCGGATCATAGGCATCCAGGAATGAAAAAGGCCCGTAATCTATGGTCAAGCCAAGGATCGACATGTTGTCTGTATTCATCACACCGTGGACAAAACCCACACGGAGCCATTCCACGACCATTGTTGCCGTCTTTTCCAGGACTTCTTTGAACCAGGTTAAAATCTTGTCTTCACCTTTGATATGAGGGTAAAAGTGCTCAATTGTCCAGTCTGCCAGTTGCCTTAAATGATCATATTCTTTTCTTGCTGCCAGCATTTCGAAATTCCCGAAACGCAGGAAGCTGGGCGCTGCGCGCATCACTATTGCGCCTGGTTCATTTGCAGGTCTTCCATCATAAAACATATCACGCCTCACCTGATCGCCTGTAGCGACCAAACTCAAGGCTCTTGTGGTTGGAACCCCCAGGTGATGCATTGCCTCACTCATCAGGTATTCTCTGACAGAAGAACGGAGTACGGCCCTTCCATCAGCCCTGCGGGAGTAAGGGGTCATTCCTGCACCTTTCAGCTGGAGCTCCCATGAATTACCTGATGACAGCGGCCATTCTCCCAGGGTGATTGCCCTGCCGTCGCCCAGTTGTCCTGCCCAGTTGCCAAACTGATGTCCGGCATAACAGGCGGCATAAGGCTGCATCGTAGGATTAACAAAGTTTCCCCCAAGTAATGCGATGTCCTTTTCATTCGGTATACTTATTCCCAATGCTGCAGCGAGGTCTTCTGTCCAGGCCAGTAACTGAGGTGCCCTGACCGGACTTGGCATCACTTTGCTGTATAAAACGCCCGGAGTTTGTCTGGGCTGCAGACTGCCGCTTTGATCTCCTTCGAAGCTTTCGGTAAAATTATTGACGAATGTATTGGAACTTAGATTTTGCATAGGATAAACAGGTTTTCATCGAAAAGACAAATATCGGGTTAATCTGTAAGACCTCAGCAGGGATCATGCGTAAACAGAAAGATATGACTTTAGAGAAATGATCAGAAAGACAAACTATCCAAGTAGCTTCTTCCAGAATCCTTTCTTTTCCTTTTCTTCGACCTCTTCTGTATTCATCACAACGCGCTCAGCATTATTCGTTATTTCTCCGGGCTGAAGGTTGTTCTGTTCTTCCATCGCTTTCATTTGCGCCATTGCTGCCTGTTTGAAAAGATAGGCACCTTCCTGATCACAGTTAAACAAATTGGAATAGCAGGCGGAATCATTGAGGTTTAATGGGTTGGGCTCTATAACTTCTGTCGCTTCCAGTAAACCCAGTTCCTGTTGTCTGGCATCTTCCAGTGCCCTTAGGAAAACCCCTATTCTGCCATCAGAAAAGAAGCGCTCAAGATCTGCTTTTACGTCCGGGTCATTTGCATAATCTTCCAGCAACTGACTTACCTGTTCGACCGGAATAAATACACCTGAACTGTAATTCTGAACAATTCTGTTGCTGATTGGGTTGCTGATGCTTTCAGGGACTATCGTTTTAAAATCCCTTGTATACCTTTCAAAGTAGGGGCTTTCTTCCAGTAAAAATGAGAATGCGGAACCCCGGGTATAGTAATATTTACGGAGAAAACCTTGTACAACTGCGATGTAATAACCGTGTGAACGTTCAAATGAATCATCAGGTTTTGTTCCTGATCCAATGTTAATTACCTGCTGATATTTCTCTTTATAGAAATCGTCTACCTGGTGTTGTGCCGCAATGCCGGAAATTAACTCCGGATCGTTCAGTACGTCAAAATACCAAGCTTTGATCTCTGTTTCTTTTATCGGGTGATAGCTGATGTCATATCCCATAGTGCTGATGTTTTTTAATGTTTCGTAAAGTACATAAAAAGCAATATTATGTCAATATTTAGATTTGCCTAACTTTTGTTGTTAGTTGTATTGGTATTTTATTTAGATTTGTCTAAATAAGGTTTAGGAAACTGATCTGTAACGCAGGTAAAAGCCATAGGTTTCCTTTTAAGCGCCTGCATTTGCAGGCGCTTATTTACTTAAATCATGTATCATGGAAATTGCAATAAAAGTACTTCAAACAGAAATATCGAATAGAAAAGTGTTGATCAGCAGGGATAACCTGATGTTTAAGGATCGGAAAAAGGCGACTGAACTGCTGAAAGAAATTTCAAAACTGAAGCAGGCGTTAAAAGTTGTAAAAGACCACCACCAAAGAAAAGGGGCTTATGATTTCGACTAAATTTTACTGCTGTCTGCTCCTGGGCTTATTGCCTTTTATGGGCTTTGCTCAAAAAAACGATATGGCCATCTCTTTTGAGGCCTTGCCAGACAGCCTGGCTAAAGATCCAAAGCCCATCATCATCAATGTGTTTACCGATTGGTGTAGCTATTGTATGATGCAGGAAAATGGAATAAAGAAGTCGGGAGAATTCTCTGCTTTGTTTGGTAAAGAGATGTATTACCTCAGGCTGAATGCAGAAAATAAGGAAAGCATCTCTTTTAATCATGAACAGTATCATTTTCAGCCCAATGGTCCCTCTACGGGGATTCATGAACTGGTATTGGCCCTGGGAAAAGACAATAAAGACTTCGCTTATCCGATGTGGTTCATTCTGGATGAGCACTATAAGCTGCAATATAGTTTTTCCGGTTACCTCAGGCCAAAGGATTTAAAGGCATTGCTACTTGCATATCTGAAAGAAAAAAAGACCCGATCGTCTGATCAGGTCTCTGAGCGCATGAATTGATTTCCCTATTGTCCAGCGGAGTTTCCGTTTGTTACTCAAAAATGAAAAAGGGGCCAATTTAAAACAATACCTACAAAGTGGTATTTTAAAGTCATTGTATTCATTTCGAAATTGTATTGTTTACTTTTATGAGATGCTACGGAAACTGCTGATTTATATTTTGCTGCTTTTTACAGCTCCAGCTGCATGGGCACAACTGGAAATCACGAGTAATGGCCGCCAGATTGAATATGCAGGTGCCGGTATTCAGTATGCATTCAGTCCGGACAATGATTTTAGCGATTCCAGCTTTTTAAAAATGAAGGACTGGAAAAGGCTCAGTACCGGTAAAATACCCATTAGCAATTCTCCGCATTGTGTCTGGCTTAAAATTCCGATCCGGACTTTGCTGCAGTATGGGGATTTTAATTTTATTGACATCAACAATCCTCATATCAATTTTTTAAGGTGCTGGATCATCAGAAAAGACAGCATTGTAAAGGCCTTTGAACGCAGCGGGGATAACGTTAAATTTTCTACCCGGCCTTTACCTACGGCCTCCTTTATTTATCATATTGATGGCCAGGATTATAAAGACTGTGATTTTGTAATTGCCACAGATAAAAGGTATACCAAGCTCGATCTTCCGGTTAACTTTTATACGGAATCGCATTACCTGCATGCGAGTCAGTCTAAAAATCTGCTCTTCGGTATATTTCTTGGAATCACCCTGTTTCTGTTTGTTTTTAATTTTTATCTGTTCGTGAATATGAGGCAGAACATGTATTTGTGGTACAGCATTTACATTTTGATGATTGCCTTTTACCTGGGGACCAGCATGGGGCATCTGTTTATGTATGTTTATCCTGATTATCCCTTTATGAACGACATTATCAGGCCTGCTGTTTTTGCACTTAGTTTTATACCTCAGGTAAATTTTTTCAATAACCTGATGAACCTTCCGGAGAAAATGCCCAGGATGTACCTTTTCAATAAGCGGTTGTTGCTGGTCTTTGGTATTTTGTTTATCCTGGCAGTTTCTACTTCTGCATCCGGAAATTATAAGATCCAGGGATATTGGGTGCATACGAATAGGGTAGTGTATCCTTTGGTGTTGATGGTGATTCTTGTGGAAGGTATTTATTGCCTTAAAAAGGGGATCCGCTACGCGGGATATTCCGTGATCTCCCTGCTGATTATTTTTGCTTCATCGTTGATTTATGTGCTTCAGCAAAATGAAGTTTTGCCAAGGAATAATTTTACTTCTTCCGCGGTCTATTGGGGCCTGTTTTTCGAAGGTATGGTGATGGCATTTGCCCTCGCCCTGCGTTTCAAGTCTTATAAAGATGATTCCGAAAGGCTGTTGAAAGAAACGCAGCTTCAACAGGAAAACCTCTTTAACGAAACCGCGATCTATCAGCAAAAAGAAATGCAGCGCATGTCGTCACTCTTGCACGATACAGTAGGGGCAAACCTCGGTTTTTTAAGATTGGAAACGGATAATATGCCGCTAACAGAAGAGGGACGGGATAAGATCGCCGGGGCGATTACGAAGTTGGGGCAGGAAGTGAGGACAATGAGTCATGAGTTCTCTCCCCTGGTCTTACAGGATAAAGGACTATATCTGTCCATTGCCGAAATGGTAAAGTTAATTATCAATAACGGAAAGATTGACTTACAGTTTGAATGGCTGGGAAACAAAGACCGGATCTCCGTACAGTATGAGATTATCATTTATAGAATGGTACAGGAAATACTTCAAAACCTGCTGAAACATTCCAAAGCAAGCTCGGGATTTTTACAGGTGATGGTGGAGCAGGACCTGGTCTCGATCTACGCGGAAGACAATGGCGTTGGCCTGGACCAGCATAAAGTGAGTGATGGTGTGGGGTTAAAAAGTCTGGAAGATCTCGTCAAATTGTTAAAGGGTAATTTCAGCATTGACAGCGGTGAGGGTAAAGGTTTTAGTATTTCCATTGAATTTAATCAGCACAATAATGAGCACATATAATATTGGCATCACCGACGATCACGTGTTGTTTGCAGAAGGCCTGAGTAATATCATCTCCGGCAGTTCTGATCTGCAGCTGAGCTTTGTGGCGGCTTCTGTTCCGGAAATGTTTAGTTTACTGAGACAGCATCCGATCGATTTTTTGTTGCTTGACATCAACCTGCCCCCTTATAACGGACTGGAGCTGCTGACCAAGATAAAGGAAGAGTACAGAGGCCTTAAAATCATGATTTTGTCCATGTATCAGCCCTCGGATATTGGTTTGAATCTGGCCAGTTTTAAAGGAGATGCCTATGTCCTGAAAATATCTGGAAAGAACATCCTGGAAGAAGCCCTTGAGGGAATGAAAAAGGGAGTTTTATACCTTGATCCGAACATCATTGTGGCCCATACTTTTGAAGATGCTTTCACACAGCAGCTGAGGTTAACAAAACGGGAAAAAGAGATCATCTCGCTCATCGCAATCGGCAAAACCAGTAAGGAAATTGCAGAAGCGCTGTTTGTGGCCGAGTTGACCATTAAAACACATCGAAAAAACATAGGAAAAAAGCTGGGTACTAAAAATGTGGCCAACCTGATTTCCAAGATAGGCGGTAATGCTGTTGATCCTCAAATCGGTATCTAATGAGAAGGAAAAAACTACAAAGGGTAAAGGAAGAAAAATTCTGGGCTGATTTCTGTTATTTCAATCTTCCTGATGGTGTCAATGAAATTCCTACTTTTTTTAAACGCGTTAATTTCAGACTTTATAATGTAGACGATGAAGGGCTGTTGAGAATGGTGGGGTATGTGCGGTCTATTGTACAGCTGGACCTGGATGGAACGGATATCACTAACGAAGGGATTCGCTATTTAACCCAATTGGAGAGCCTGAAAGAACTGAGGCTTAAGGAATGCAGGGCGATAGACAATGGCTGTATTGATTTCCTGTGTGAAATACAAAGTTTAGAGCTGCTTCATTTAGGGGGAACGGAAATCACCCCTGATGGATTAGAGAAAATCGGCTGCCTGAAGAATTTAAAATTACTCTTGATTTCGGCTTCGGAAGGAGAGGAAGAATTCCTGGCAAAAATCGAAGCAGCTTTACCGCCGGAATGCGAATTTTTGGTGAACCATAAGGCATACGAAAGAAAAAAAACGGATGATTTTAGTGGCTTCTGGAGCGTCTGATTCAATTCTTTAGAGGTTGCTTTTTATCAAATTCCGCTCAGATTCCCGGCTTGCAGCTGTGTAAATACCCTTCTTTTGCCTGAGCACCTATTCCGTCAGATCTCCGGGTTATGGCATTAAATATTTTTTAGTCCAATCTTTCTTTTTTCCTGGCTATTACCGGTTTTTGAGTCGTTTTCTTAAATGATAACCGGCTCGTTTTCAGTCCATGTCCGGCGCTTTTTTGTGTTAAGAGATTGTTATCGTTTGTTTACTATTTGTATACAATAGTAATTAATGCTAAACATCAACTTAGGTTTGTACCATCGATTAACAACGAAAAAAAAGCCTGATGAAACTAAAACTTTTACTCTCTTTTACGCTGCTGTTGCTGAGCAGTATCGGATTTGCTCAAAAAGGAGCATTGACTGGCAAAATTACCGACAACACAGGACCACTTCCCGGTGCTTCCATCTTCCTGAAAGGGAATGGTGCGGGAAGCAGCTCTGATGTGAAAGGAGAATTCCGGATGTCGAATGTAGCTGCCGGAAATTATATTTTACTCGTGAAATTTATTGGCTATAAGCCATTGGAAAAAGAAGTGACGGTCAAGGCAGGAGAAATTACCAATCTCGGTGCAATGTCGCTCAGCTCGAATGAAAATACCCTGACTGAAGTTAGGGTAAACGGCTCATCTTCCAGAAGAGGAAGCGAAGCCAGGGCATTAAATATGCAGAAAGAAAGCCCGAGAATCGTGAATGTGATTGCGGCCGACGGGATTGGAAAATTACCGGACCGCAATGCGGGGGAGGCCGTTCAAAGGGTTGCCGGTGTAGTGCTGGAAAGAGATCAGGGCGAAGGAAGGTTCATCTCCCTGAGAGGTTTGCCTGCAGAATGGAGCTCTTCGAGCATTAACGGCGACAGGATTCCAACGGCGGAGGAACAAACGAACTCACGCTCTACTGCCTTCGATTTTTTTCCTACAGAACTGATTCAATATGTAGAGATCTCTAAAGCGCTGACCCCTGATATGGAAGGTGATGCACTGGGCGGAAATGTCAATTTTATCACCCGGACTTCTCCGGATAAAGAAACTTTCGACATTTCGCTGGGCGGCGGCTACAACGCAAAAGCAAATGGAGGGGCTTTTAGCGGAAATGTGCTTTATGGCAACCGCAGTAAAGATGATAAATTTGGCTTCCTGCTGAACGGTTCCATCTGGAACAGACAATGGGCAACAGACAATTATGAACCCCGTTTTGCTGGTCAGAACATCGCGCGTATGGAATTGAGGGATTATTACGGCCGTCGTCGTACCATGGGTTTTAACGGCGCTGCGGATTATAAAGTAGCTAAAAACTCTAAAATCTATGTGAGAGGAATGTATGGTTCCTTAAATGACAACGAAAAACACTATAAGCTGCGTTTGCGCTATGAAAAAGACCGTGCGGAAGCGCAGAATATCCATAACATCCTAAAAACACGCTTATTTGGTGGTGATGTGGGTGGTGATTTCAGCCTGGGAACGAACTCAACACTGGATTTTAAAATCTCCCATTATAACAATGATTTTAATTACGGAGACATCCCGAATAAAGATTTTCCTTCTTATTATATCGTGCAATATGATCAGAATAAAGTAGGCTATACCAATCTGATCGGCGGTAAGTATGCCGCTTATCAGGTAGACGGTGGTGATATTGATCCAAATTCTCCGCAAACGCACCTGCCAGGTCAGAATGCGGTTAATGATGCCGGTAAATATACTTTTAGCTCTGTACAGATGGAACTGCATCACATCAATGAAACAGACCGTGTAGTGGCTCAGGTAAACTTTAAAAATAAAATCAGCCCGGCTTTTGAATTCAAAGCAGGATTGAAATACAGGGATAAATTACGTACCGAAAGGTATGAGTTACCAACCTGGGTCTGGGACAATAAAGGAGGCAGCATGCCTCCGCCGGCCTACACCGATTTTAACCTGGTGAATAAACCTTATGCCAATGATTATGCGAAGGAATTTGGTGCCCAGTTTTCAGGGATTTTCCCTAAGTTCATGTCGGTCGCAGAGACGGATAACTTCTTTAACAAATATAGGGCTAACCTGAAAGTCGATTCAACGGGTTCTGCTTTGCTGGCAAACGGAGTGCAAACCGGATCTAATTTTGATGTGTATGAAAAACAGAGCGCAGGTTATGCCATGGGGACATGGAAAGCCTCCGAAGAGCTGACGGTAATCGGTGGATTAAGAGTAGAAAATACAGATCTCAGAGTGGATGGATGGTTGTATGAAGCGGTAGAGGGGCAGCCGAATTACAGAGGTAAACTTACCCCGCAAACGAAAAGGAATAACTATACAGTGCTCTTGCCGATGCTTCATCTGAAATACTCGCCAAACGATCATGTAAATGTTCGGATTGCGGCAACGAAGACTTTTGCGAGACCGGATTTTGGTTCATTGGTTGCCGGAGGTACTTATACTCCGCAGGATAACAAATTCATTTACGGAAACCCGATGATTAAGCCGGTTAAATCATATAATCTGGACCTGATGACGGAGTACTATTTCGGAAATGTAGGTGCAATCACTGCAGGTGCTTTTTATAAAAGTGTGAAGGATCCGATCTTCTCTGATTCTAAGTTTTATACCGAATTTAATGGTAAACAAGATGCAAGAGTGGTTCAGGATCAGAATGGGGCAGATGCAAGGGTTGCAGGATTTGAATTGGGCCTGAGCAAAAAGCTGGATTTCCTTCCCGGGCTGCTTGGCGGCCTGGGCGTCAATGCCAATTATACTTTTATCCGTTCGAGGATGTCTATTCCCGATAGAACAGAGAAGGTACGTATCCCCGGACAGGCGAATAACCTGTTTAACCTGGCCTTATTTTATGAAAACAAAACGCTGCAGGCAAGGGTTGCTTTAAATCATAAAGGAAGCAATATTGTTGCTCATGGCATCACTGCAAATGCTGATGAATACTTTGGTAAAAATACCTCAATGGACGCCAATCTTTCTTATCGCATCAGTCCGAAGCTCATGTTGTTTGCAGAAGCGAATAATTTGCTGAATACCGAATACAGATATTATTTCGGCGTACCGGAACGTCCTTCGCAAGTGGAGCGATATGGAGTTCGCGGACAAGTAGGCGTAAAACTGAGCCTGTAACTGATCATAAATATTTTATCCATGTCAACCCTGGTTATCTTGCGCTGTGGAACAAGACAATCAGGGTTGATTTTGTTGGGAGCTAAATTTACATTTGTTTAGTATTTGTGCTTTTTGTGGTTTTTTTTAATTTTGATTTTTTGATAAGCTGAAAAAGAATTTTAAATAGAAATATATTTGGCTTTTCTCCTTGTTTTTATCAATTTTCTCCATTTTTATCTTGATTTTGAACTTTTTTTTTCGAATAAGATGCGCTTTGTCTTTTTATTCTTTTTTCATTTTTTTAATAAAAACCAGTACATTTAAATCGAATTTTGTTTAGTATTTGTAATCAGTTGTGTTGCTGAGAATTAATTATTCCGGTAATCAGGGTAAGGCAAATGGGCTAAATTAAAGGAAACAGAACCAATATATAACCTTCGTTTAATGAGGTAATTCGTCTCCATATCCGAGCGTGCTTGCCTGATGTTAATTATGAAAAGAAGAGATTTACTTAAAAATCTGGGGCTTGCCGGCGGAACGCTTGCGCTAAGTGGCATGGCAGGTAGTCCTGCGCTTGCCTCGGCTCCAAAAAAGAAAAGAGTTTTAAAGATCGCACACATCACCGATGTGCACATCAGACCAGAGCATAATGCCGTAAACCGGTTTAAGAATTGTCTGGAAAGAATAAAAAAAGATAGGGTAGACCTGATCCTGAACGGTGGGGATTCTATCTATGCCGCAGATTATGAGCACATCAAAAAGGAACGGGTGCTGGAGCAGTGGGCCTGTTGGAAGGACAGTGTTAAAGTGGTAGCCGGGATTCCGATGCATCATGTACTGGGAAATCACGACATGTGGTGGCAGGGTAAAGGCGACGAAATGTATGGCAAACCAGGGGTATTGAAAATGCTGGAAATGCCGCACAATTATTACAGCTTTGACCGTAACGGCTGGCATTTTATTATGCTGGACAGCAACCATCCTGCAAGTCCCGGAATGCTTGATGAAACACAATGGAACTGGTTTGTAGACGATGTGGAAAAGAATAGCCAGGGTAAACCGGTTCTGATCATGTCTCATTATCCGCTGCTCAGCTGTACCGGAATTACGGACAGTAAGCCGGATGCAAGCGGGCCTTTTAAAATAAGCGGAAGCTATAACCACCTTGATGTGATGAAGTTCATTGAGGTGTTCAACCGGAATAAAAATGTGAAGCTTTGTCTAAGCGGACACATTCATTTGCTGGATAAGGTTTGGTATAACGATGTCACCTATCTGTGCAACGGTGCAACAAGCGGTTTCTGGTGGGAGCCTGGAGATGACGGGAAAAGTGCTTATAAGCAGACCGTACCGGGATATACACTGCTCAATCTTTACAATGATGGAAGTTTTGATCATGAATACATCAAATATGAAGCTTAAAAATTAAGGTTAATCGTCAACACAAAATGAACAGAAAAGAGTTTCTCACAAAGACAGGACTTGCAGGAGGTACACTCCTCCTGGCACGTTATCCTGAACTTCAGCCTGCGGATAAAAAGGTCCGCTTTGGCGTGATCGCAGATTTGCACCATGACATTATGCATGACGGCATCGAACGCTTATCGGCATTTATCAAGGACATGAATCAGAAAACTCCGGATTTTATCATCCAGATGGGGGATTTCTGTATGCCAAAGAAAACGAATGCCCCGCTAATGGAGGTTTGGAATCAATTTAAAGGGCCTAAATACCATGTGATCGGAAATCATGATACCGATGGAGGCTTTAAGCCGGATGAAGTGGTTGATTTCTGGAAAGCGGAGGGAAAATATTATTCTTTTGACCGCAATGGCTTTCATTTTGTGGTACTCAATGGAAATGAGCATAATGAAAGCAAGTCAAGACCCGGAGGATATGCCAGGTTCATTTCTGCCACACAACTGGACTGGCTGAGGAAGGACCTGGAAGCGAGTTCCCTACCTTCGGTGATTTGCTGCCATCAGGGGCTTGACAATGATTCGGGAGGGCTTGAAAATGGTACTTTACTGAGGTATACGCTGGAGCAGGCCAATCAAAAGGCTGGCTGGAAGAAAGTGATCCTGGTTTTAAGTGGCCATCACCATCAGGATTATTATAACCGCATCAACGACATTCATTATGTACAGATCAATAGTGCCTCTTATCAATGGTTAGGGGATGATTTTAAAGAAATACGTTATTCTGAAGCAGTGGATAAAGCACGTCCGAATATCAAATACACGGTTCCTTATCAGGACCCGCTCTGGGCAATGATTGAAATTGATCATAAGGGCAGAATTACCATTCAGGGTAAGAAAACTGTTTTTGTGGGCTCTTCTCCCGAAAAATTAGGTGTAAAGGCCGAGGATTACATTTATCCGATTGTTCCATATATTTCCAGCAGAAACCTTGCTAAATAAGTATGATTTTGACACTGATTGACGGCCTGCGTTTTATTCTTCAGGAATAAGGAAGGAATTCGTTGAGATAATTTTAAATTGCAAAGGAAGACATTTTATAAACTATAAAGTGTCTTTTTTGATTTTATAAATAGTCAATATTCAGGCATATATGTGTTAAAAAAATGGTATTTTTAGCCGTTTTTGTACGGTTAAAGCACATAAGTTCTAAGTATAAATGCTGAACCAACATTAGCGCTTACTTACACAGATACGATATGGCAATAATTAAGAATTTGCAAACGGAAGAAATAGTAGTTCTTTTTTCTGAGCATAATTTTGGAAGAGGCAAACACAACCGGACCATTATTCCGGGAAACGACATTTCAAAATCACATGCTGTTGTTAGTTTTGTCAACAACGACTGGTATCTTGCAGATCAAAGCAGCAATGGCACCCTGGTTAAAGGGAAACGGATCAATCATTTAAGTACAAAGCTGGCTGCCGGTAACCAAATCCAGTTCGGACAGGAGCAGGATACCATTTGGCTGGTATTGAATGTCAATCCCCCAATCTGCTTTCTGGAATCATTATCTGAAAATAAAGAAATTATTGAGCTTTCTACCTATAGTGCCTATCCAAATGAAGAGGCGCCCGAGGTCTCTTTCTACAGGACTGCAGATACCAGGTGGCACGCAGATAACGGCCTTCAAACCATTGCCTTAATGCATGGTCAGAGTCATTTTTTTGCGGATAAAGAATGGTACTTTTATGAAAACGAGGTACTCGACCAAACCCTTTGTATTCCAGATATTTCAGTTGAAACCTGCTTTTTATTCTCCCTGAGTGTAGATGAAGAAGAGGTGGCGATAAAGATTAAGATCAACAATCTTGAACTGGACCTGGGGCAACACACTTACAATCAGGTCTTACTTGCGTTGGCAAGAAAGAGACAGGCAGATTTGGAAGAGGGTTGTCAGGAAACAGAACTGGGATGGATTTCAATGGAAAAACTCACCTTCCTTCTGGGCAAAGAATTGCTGAAAGAAATTGACAACTATTATGTGAATTTACAGATTCACCGGTTGAGGAAGCGCTTAATGGAGTTGAATCCTTTCGGTCATCTCCTTTCAAATGTTATCGAAAGACGAAACGGAGAGCTGCGGTTTGAGCACAATAACTTTCGGATAAATAAAGAAAATGCCATTGGTAGTTTCAATTAAATAAAGTTCGTTCCGAAAAAACACCATATACAAAAAACAAATCTCATGTCATATACAATGGACAATAAAGAAAAGGATTTTCTACTTCACGATAACTATACCCTTGATGAAAAAATAGGAGAAGGAGGCTACGGGTTAGTTTACAAAGCGAAGCAGGTAAGTACTGGACAGACGGTCGCCATAAAAATGCTGAAACTCCAGAAAGAAAAAGGAGAGCAGTATCTGAAACGCCAGATTTTGCGTTTTGAACGGGAAACCCAGCTCTGTGCTGAAATGAACCATCCTAATATTGTCAAATTGCTGGACAGGGGTTACGGTGCCGAAGGAGAACCCTTTGCTGTATTTGAATACATCTCGGGATGTTCCCTGAAAGAGCTCATACATACCAACCGTGGCTTGTCGGCCGTCGCTACAAAAGAGCTGATGGGACAGGTTCTGGATGCACTGGCATGCGCCCATTCTCTGGGGATTGTGCACCGGGATTTAAAGCCGGCCAATATTATGGTCACACAAACAGGATCGAAGCCTCATGCCAAGATCCTGGATTTTGGAATCGGTGCCTTTACTAAAAATAATCAAACCAATGATACCAGGGATCTGACCCTGGTTACAGAGGCTTTGGGAACACCAACCTATAGCGCCCCTGAGCAATTGCGTGGAGAATATCCAACGCTGAAATCAGACTTATACGCCTGGGGCCTGATTCTGATCGAATGTTTAAAGGGACGGCCTGCCATTGAAGGCGGATCTGTTGCTGAAGTATTTCATAACCAGCTCAACGCTTTGAATGTTCCTCTGCCATCTTTTATCGCAGGACACCCACTGGCAGATTTGCTGAGACGTGTTTTGGATAAAAGTCACCATAAGCGTATGGGAGATGCAAAGGCAGTGTTTGAAGAATATGCTGGCATCAACTTTAATACGATTGTAGGTGACCTTAGCGGCCTGGATGCGGAAGATTCGGATGAACAGGACGATGCATTAACCGTTGCTAACTTCATCTTGAAGAAAAATGCGTTCACCGAGAAAAAACAGATGACCGTATTGTGCCTCAAACTGAATTTAGAGATCACAGAAAAGACAAAGTCAGATTTGGAAATCAGGGAAGCACTTCAAAAAGATCAGCTTAACCTGTGCCGGAATACGGCCATACAATTTGGGGGTACGATTGCAGGAAGCATCACCAATCATATCGTTGTTTATTTTGGTTTCCCTGAAGTGAACGACACGGATGCGAGAAGGGCAGGCAGAACTGCGCTGGAATTGCTGAGCGAAGTGCGTCGAAGGAGTACTGCGCTTTATAAACAGCATGGCGTGAAACTGGAAATTCAAATGGGCATAAATACGGGGAACGTGACGGTATTTGACCATCAGCTTCCAGAAGGACTGGTTGCCAATACGGCTTTTGACCTGATGTATCAGGCGAAACCGGGACAAATTCTGGCGAGCGAAAGTTCCCGTAAATTGTTGCAGCCTTTTCTTGAATTTGATGCTCTTCCCACAGATCCTGATGCCCATAAAACCGCCTTTTTATTGAAGGGCGAATGTGAGGCAGAAGCGCTTTCATTTTTAAGGCCATGGAGTACGGGCCGTAAAATGATCGGCAGAGCAGCGGAGCTGGCGCAGATTTTAAACGAATGGAGGTTCGAGGAATCGCCGGAGAACAAGGTAGTCCTGCTGACTGGTCAGGCTGGTATCGGAAAGTCCAAGCTCAGCTATGAGGTGGTAAAGGACATCCGTACAAGAGCAGGGCTGGTCAAAGTAGCCCAGTGCCTTCCTGAACATCAGAATAATGCACTTTATCCTTTCCTTACCATGTTTTATAGTCAGTGGGGAATCAACAGCTCAACCGATAATAAAGAAAAAGCGGCAAGGTTGAAGCGTGCTTTAACCGAAGCAGGATGTGATCTGGAACGCAGCTTTCCTATACTTTGTTCCTGGCTGGCAATTCCTGTGCCGGATGATTTGAGCATCAGGCAGATATCTCCGGAAGAACAAAAGAAAATATTGTTTGACACTTTAGTGAAGTGTTTTTTTGCAATTGATAAAGGCAGCTCTTTTCTGCTCCTGGTGGAGGATTTGCATTGGGCTGATCCAACCAGCGAGGAATTTATTGAATTTATAAGCCAGTCCGGACAAGGAAAGCTGATGATCCTGCTGACTGCGCGTCTGGAGTACGCACATCGCTGGTCGCAAATACAGCCAATAGAAATTACACTGCAACCTTTTGCTGTAAATTCAACCCGGGCACTGATAGAAGGTGTTCTGGGCGGGAAATTTATCTCAGAAGTTGCGCTTGAATATATGATCCGGAAAACAGACGGGGTTCCGCTGTTTATCGAGGAGTTTACCCTGATGCTGGTTGACCAGGGGCATTTGATTTTAGAGGAAGAGACCTATCAGCTGACAGAAACAATTTCAGCAGAAAGCATTCCGACTACACTTCAGGACCTGCTCAACGCGCGCCTGGATAAATTGAAGTTTTCGAAAGAAACAGCGCAGCTTGCGGCTGTTATCGGAAGGGAGTTCAGTTATGACCTGCTGGTTAAATCTTCCTTGTCAGAGGAGGCGGTGGTACAGGCCGATATAGAGCAGCTGCTGAAGAAAGACCTGATTTATCTGCAACGAAATGTACAGGGCGAGAGTTATATTTTCCGCCATGCGCTGATCCGGGATGCAGCTTATGACGGAATGCTCAGCTCACAGCGCAGAGAAACGCATGAAAGAATTGCAGAGGTCTTAGAGGCTGATTTCCCTGCCATCGTTGAGGAAAATCCTTTTGAAATTGCAAGGCATCTTGCGGAAGCGGCCTTGCATCCGAAAGCCGTACATTATGGAATCCGGGCGGCTAAACAATCTTTGGACAGGTCCTTAAACAGTGAGGCACTGGCTTATGCAAAACAGGTAATTGGCTGGCTTGATTGTCAGGAGGAAGAACTGAAGAGTAAGGATGATGAACTGACGATTTACTGCATTCAAACCAATGCGCTGATGGCAAAGTACGGCTGGTCTGCCAAAGAAGTGAAGGACAGCGTGCAAACGGCTTTTAAGCTGGTGCGAAATCCCGGAGAAAGCAATGTTTCGTTAATGAATTCTGTGTCTTCTTACTGGGCACTGATCACTTATTACCATGTGGCGAGCGAGCGTGAGAAAGTAAAAGAGATCACGGGGCATCTGATCCAGCTTGCCAAGGAGTTGAACGATCCGACATTAGAGACCTCTGCCGGGATCTTAAAGGGAATCCACCTTTATGTTGATGGGGAATTTGATGCCTCTATTCTCATTCTGGAAACGATAATGAATGCGCTAACTGACGATGCTGACCAGCCAAACGAATTGACGATCGGGATAGATAATCTTTGTTATGCTTCTTCCATGCTGGGACAGGTGATGTGGTTAAATGGTCAGAAGGAAGAAGGAAAAGAGCGCGCAGACTGGGCAATCGAACGGGCCAGGAAGATCAGTCATGTTCCTTCTCTTTGCCTTACATTGATGTACCGCAGTGCAATACACCAGTTTGAGGGAGAAAAAGAAAAGACCGTAACACTGACAACCGAGATTTTGACCCTGGCAAAAGAGTATGGCCTCGTTGCCTTCTCCGCGTACGCAGCAGCCTTAAACTGCTGGGCGGTTGATGATGTGCATTCGATCGATCAGATCATCGCACAGCTCGATGGTATGGGTTGTAAACTTGGGCTAACCTATTACCAGGCATTACCTGCGGTTTGGGAGTTTGAAAACGGATTACAGGAGCAGGCCATGGAACGCGTGGATAAGTGTCTCGCACTTTGTGAAGAAAATAAAGAATACTTCTATAAAGAAGAATTATTACATACAAAATCAATATTTATAAAATCAAAACAAGTTGACTAAGACTGGCGCTCATGTCCTTTCCAATAAAATTGAATTGTTGGAATCGATATCTTATTCGATGATGTATACGTTGGAAGCAAGGGCTCTGGCTACCTTGTATTATCCGGAATTTCAGTTTTCCGATCCTTACGCGGTAGCCATAAAGAATGAAGTTAAGGCAGCCATTCCTATTGATCGCACAGATAAAGATTTTATCTTCTCCATTACCGAGAGGGCAAAGATATTTGATCAGGGAACCAGCGCATTTTTATTGCAAAACCCGGAGGCAATTGTACTGAGTCTAGGCTGCGGCCTTTGTTCCCGTGCCAACAGACTGCAGGAAATTGCAAGAGGAAGCAAATGGATTAATGTTGATCTGAAGAATGTTATTGAGGTTAGAAATGTGCTTTATGAGGAACAGGCGAATATCAGCAACAAAGCTTGTGATGACATAGAAAATGCAAATTGGCTGGACGAATTGTGGAATCCTGATGCTTTGCCGGTATTGCTGGTTATGGAGGGGGTATCTCCCTATTTAACACAGGAAAAACTTGAAAAATTACTTTATAATATAGGCAGGAAGGTAAGATCGCAAACTGCAAAAGTGAGCATCTTATTTGATTATTGCCATCCGGATTATTCCTACGACGGGACAATCATCAATAACAGAAGTGCTAAGAAAGTGCATTTTCAGGCAGGGTTTAAAAATGCCAGTGCAATTGCCGCTGTTGTTCCGGGGATTGAAATCATCGGTCATTACAATACTTTGGCAGCTAATTCTCCGGCCTATGCCAGTGCTGAGGCGGAGTTTAAAATTGAAAATAACGGAGAACTGCCTTACGAAATCGTATTGCTGGCTTTTGATAGAAAAGAGGAGGAACGGAAAAAGGATCTTAATTATTTTGGGAGACCTTTGTTTTGGAATAAAAGGTATGCCCGACAGGCAGCAGGCAATGGCAATTATCTTTTTTTAGCAGAAGCTGATCATTTTATTTGTACTCAGCAGGAATATGATACAGCGGTTTCTTTCTTGTTGAATGGAAATAAATTATGTAATGGTCTGCAAGAGGAAGTTTTTGCGGTGTATTGTGTGAATTTGTTTCAGGATGCCGGACTATTACTGGATCAAGAGCAGGAAGAGCTGGTTCTGATACCTGATTATGCTTCAGATCCAAAGGAAATTTCTGTGGGGCAGCATAAAGTGTTGTTGCTGACGGAAATTCCTGAAACATCGCTGTTGCTGGAATTTGTTAAAGAAATTCAGATAGCCATTCCTACACTTTTTGTGTTTACGGATGATGCTTTGGATCCCCGTTTAAACGGGTTGGAAACTGAATTTTTAAACGGTATAGCGCAGTGGGTTCTGCTTAAATTAAGTGGGGAACAATGGATGCTGGGGCCTTTATTTCCGGCTTCTACTTCATTAAAGACCTGTTATAACTGCCTATCTCTACAGCTTTGGAGAAATCAACCTGTCCGTAAATGGGCTGGCAAAGACAAGCCAGGGGTAGTGTCAGTTCCTGTGGTTTTTTCAATTGATCGTTTCCTGAACCAGCGGACACTTCTTGTGGATACGTTAAAGGGGATCATGACTGAAAAACTTTCTGTGCTGACTACCATTGATGCATTGAGTGCTGAAATCGCTGTGCATCCGGTCAATCCTCAGCATTACTGCAGTCAGCGTGATGAGCTGGCGGAAAACAGGCAGTCGGCTATTGTATTCAGCTCAAGGCCTAAAACAAAAACAAATGATGGGGGCTATCGTACCATCAGCCCAGCACAGTCCATCAAAAATCTGGAATCTATCATCAGCCCTGTGACAGGGATTGTACATCCGCTGAACTGTCTGACGGGGGCTGAGGATGCACTTAGTGTTTATTCTACCGTTTTTTTTAAAGTCCCCCAAAAGCAGGGCTTGCTGAAAAGTGAAGATTTTATTCAGTATTCTTTAGGAAAGGGAATTTCAAAAGAACAGTCAAAAATAAGTGCCTTATCGGAAGCGATAGAAAGGTACAATGCAATGTATGACGGGACAGAAGAATGTGTTTATGGTGCAGGAGATCAGTTGGATGCGAAAGCATTTTTCCCGGAAACATTAAAGCGGTACAGTCAGGATCAGCTGCTGCGCTTTGCTCAAAATCTGAATGGCCGGCAAGCGGTAAAGGAAATGCCTGTTGGTACTGAGTTACACTGGACACCTGCTTATTCTTTATTGAATCGGGAGAAGGCCTGGTTTCCCTTCACGTTTTGTTATAGCAATACACCTTATCCGGATGAAACATATGTGCGTTTTGATTCCAACGGATGCGCGGCAGGGAATACAATTGAAGAGGCTGTTCTGCAGGGGTTTCTAGAGCTGATAGAAAGGGATGCGGTAGCGGTATGGTGGTATAACCGGGTCTCCAGACCAGCTGTTAGCTTAACCGAACTGAACGTAGATGCGCTGGGTAAAATCAAAAATGCCCTTGACGAAAACTGGGACTACTGGATCCTCGATCTGACGCATGATTTTGGAATTCCTGTTGTGGTGGCTGTTGGAAAGCATAAGATCAGTAAGGAATTCCGTTTGGGCTTTGGTGCTCACCCGGAGATCTCAATTGCGGTGACGAGGGCACTAACCGAGCTTTATCAGATCATCGTGATTAACAAACAACACAAGACTGCTTTTAAGTTTAGTCAGATAGCAGATGAGCCGTTTTTGTATCCGGCAACAAACATTAGTCAGAAGGTTTTTAAGGATTACCCGCTTGAAGTCCGTGCAGACATTAAGGAAGATGTGGAATATTGTGCGGCGCAAACAGCAGGATTGGGCTTCGATGTTTTTGTGCTGAACACCACAAGGCCAGCCGCGCTTTTGCATACTGTCAAGGTGATTATCCCTGGCTTAATTTTTATCTGGCCGGAATTGGGTAACAGGCGCTTGTTCGATCTTCCGGTACAGCTCTGCTGGCAGACGGAGAAATTGTCAGAATCAGAATTAAATAAGCAAGAATTATTTCTTTAACATAAAAAAACAAAACAATGAATTTAACCTCCGAATTAATGGCTTTTCGTACAGCCTACTTACAAAGTATCGCCCGTGGCTGGAAAGATGATGAATTTTTGAAAGAATTCATCAGTGTACCTAATGTTAAATGGACGAACATTCTTAAAAATGAAGTGTTCAAAAGTTTTCTTCCGAAAGAGCAGAAGCTCAATTGGAGAGCCGAAGTGTTTATCATTGAAAATGTGGTTAAACATGAGCACCTGCCTCCAACACCGGTATCTGTATATTCTCCTTACGATCCCAATTCTAATAATGGCTGGTTAGGTGGTTCTGATCTTTTTGTGATCAAAGTTCCGACTGCACCTGCTGTGAGTGAAAGACCAGCTGCACTGGCCGCTTATTATTCCCTTTTTACTTCTCTTTTTGGTAATGGATATGAGGTAACCGATACTGGTGGCGCTACTCCTTGTTCACATGCAAATGTGGAAGAGATTATGGCGACAAATTACAAAACTTTCAGTCTGAATAAGGCCGCATACAATGCAGCGATGGAGAATAATATTGAGGATGATCTGGGTGCCGGTGGTGATGAATCCTTCCTTGGGTTTGGTGCTATTGTAATGGGTCTGATTTCTTTTTGCTGGATTAATCCGGGATACCTGGAGTTCCTTACAGAAAAAAACAGGACGATTACTCCGGTAGGAACAGAAAATTCCGTGCTTAGAGACGAGTTTGTTTCTTTCAAAAATCCATGGGCATTTAACATCCGTTTTGAAAAAGTAGTAGAAGGAAATTCTGTTTGGAATGCGGAACTTGGCGCCTGGGAAAAACTTGAAGTAAATGATATTTTCCTTCAGTTTCCAACGAAACCGGATCCTGAAAACTATTCTGATGTGCGTGCATTATCGAGATATAATGGCACAGGTCCGGCTTATCCTTTAACCTGCCCATAATCTTTTTTATTCTTTACAGGAATATTTTTATTCTTCACAGGAATGTGCCGAACCCCCGGAAACTGCGTTTTTGGGGGTTTATTTTAGGTTTTATATTTGTTTGTCAGATTTTTCCTGCTTTGATCCTGCCGTTGAAATAGGTTGAAATATTTATTCGGACATTTCTTATTTACATTTGTGATGTTAATCAAAGGATGGAAAGTTCAACTAATTAAAAATACAAGTATATAGTGTCAGTAAAGAATATTCCTTCATTGCCATAAACAAGAAATTAGAGTCAATCTATATATCCCCCCAGACGATTCTGATAACAAAATCGATCCCTAATGCTCTCTCAATACTAAGCCTCGGAAACCCACAGTTCTCGAGGTTTTTTTATTAAAGAAAGTCCTGATGTATAGAGATCAATATATCTATACATCAGGACTTTTCTTATTGGATTTACAGGTCGTAGGCTTTGTCTACTACAGAAAGAATCAATTCTTTTACAGTAACGCCTCTTTGTGCTGCGAGTATTTTTAAAGCTTTTAAAGCGCTCTTTTTAAGTCGCAAAGGGTAAGTCACAGTTTCCTCTTCAGCTGCTGGTTCCGGCTTACCGGCTTTGGCAGGGATCTCTTTTGAAGGAGAATTGAACAGGGCAGATACACCTCCTAAATTCTTGTTGTTATCCTCTATATCACCTAGGTTCTTTTTTGCCATAATCTTTATATTTTTTCTACAATTTCGTCAGTCAGATTTGCGTAATCGACTGCTGCATTTGATAGGGGAGCGTATTCAAATACATCCACCCCTTTGAGCTGTGCTTCTACCAGTGCAACGTTAACCCTGATGGAAGTCTCGAATAGTTTATCACTGAAATATTTCTTGATGCTCTCTGTGATTTGTTCCGTGATGACACGTCTTGGGTTGATTTTGGTAATGAACACGCCACCAATCGTCAGGTTTTCATTATAATGAGTTCTGACATCTGAAATGATGGAGATCAAACGGTCAATCCCTCTGTAAGCGAAGTATTCAGCTTCTAAAGGAATCATTACGGTATCGGCTGCTACCAGTGCGTTAACTGTTAGCATTCCCAGTGCGGGTGCACAATCAATTAATACATAGTCATATTTCCCTTCCACACTTTTTAACAATCTTTTAAGTATGGTTTCTCTTCCCAGTCGGGACACCAGTTCAATTTCTGCTCCCAGTAAATCAAGAGAAGAGGGGATGATGTCCAGGTATTCTGAAACGGATGCTATTGGAAGCGCGACGTCGTCTTTTATACTGTCGTAAATCGAAACTTTCACATCCCTGAATCCTAAGCCCTCCGTTAGGTTCGATTGAGGGTCAATATCAACCAGTAAGGTTTTCTTCTTTATACGCGCTAATCCAGCGCCAATATTTAGGGTGGAGGTTGTTTTCCCTGTACCACCTTTATGGTTTATTATAGCAATAATCTTCATATCAATATATCTTTATACAAGAACACAATGATACTAAGATATATTGATATGGATGTTTCTTTGGTTCAATATATCTGGATATATTCTATATGTGATTAATATATAGCAAATTAAAATTGCGTTATGGATGCTTTAGGGCAGTGTTTTCTGTCTAAATCAGGTGTATCTATATCAATATATAAATATATCAGTACATCTAATGTGTATTGATGTCTGGATGTCAATATGTCTTTTTGCATGGATTATTTTAGATTTATTTACATATAGATGTCTGGATGTTTAGGTGTCAATATGTTTTGATATCATGATCTCTTTTGAAAGGTTATTTCGGGCCTGATTTTTATAGACTGGTTTATTTTGCTGGAGGATTCTGCTATTTGTTGCTCATTACTAATGAGATAGATTTGTTTTTATTATCCTGACTCCTGTTCTTTTATAAGAAAGTCAGTTCATTTATTTGCCTGCAGATGAAGGTGATGAGCCTAATACTGTTTTTTCCGGCCAAAATACGTGTAATGAGCCCGGATAGGACGTCTGTTAGCGATGATTTAATAAGAAGAAACGTTTTTATTTTTCCGATTGGTAATGCTTGTGTATCTATTTGTTTTATTATGATAATTTTAACTAAATTGTATGTTGATAATTATTAATCACCCCTTAAATATTAAAAACAATGAAAAAGACTGTAATTTTATGCCTCTCGCTATTTCTTTTGATTGGTTCATTAAGTGTTAATGCAAATAATGCTACGGATTCAAAAAGAAAAACATCATCCAAAAAGAGCTTAATTAAAAAAAGTAAGGTATTGCTTAACATGACCGGGCCACGTAATGTTAGTCTGAGCGGTGGTCCTTATGAGTATACTGCAAGCGTAGTCTTTGGTAATGCAACAGACCTGAGATGGGTGGTCATGGGAAACCCGCGACTGGAGTTTTATGCCTCTGCACCTGTGAATGGTAAAACCTCCATCACCCTTAGCGGAGCGGATTTTGGAGCAACAGGTCAGCAGTTTATTTACCTTGTTGGAGAAACTGATTTTGGCCCTACCATTTTTGCCAATATGGGTGTTAATGTGACGAACTAGATTTTAGCTGGATATTTTGTTCCTCCATATGGTCTTGCTTTCTTCTTTAGCAGATCAGCCGGGCGGTTGTTTTTCATCATGGGATCGGGCCGTCCGGTTAATTCATTTCTATATTTCAATTCAATCGTAAAGACGGAAGTTTTAAGGGAGGATTATTTTTTTAACGATTTTCCAGTTTAAGAAAATATAGATAAGGATGGTTATGCCTGTTAAAGTGCCATGCAGGATCAGCGAGTAAATGCCGTTCCAGGCTACTCCGTATCCTGGCTCATGTTTCTGAATCGAATCGATAACCAGCGATCCTAAAATATAAATATAGATGGTGTTAATGATCAGGAAAGCAATCATATTGTTCTTCCGTTTGTAAGCGGAATAGGTTAATATGCCAACAATTGGAATATAGATACTATGTATATATAAGAGCTCAGATAAAACCGACGACATTTGGTTGATGTTTTAAAGCCGGAAGATACGGATTAACATTCTCCTATTGTTGTTACGAGCAGTTCTTTATAAGTTAATGTTCCCTTAATATACCCAAGGATTTGAGCTCCTATTTTTGCGTCAAAGAGTTTCTTTGATACAAACATGTCAAAATCAATTACATCATTAGGGGATAAAATTTTATTGGAAAAGTATAGTCAGGGGAATACTTCCGCCTATAATGTTCTTTTTAAGCGTTATTATGACCCGCTTTATGGCTATGCCTTAAAAAATGTAAAAGAAGCAGGCGTCGCTGAAGAACTCACGATGGATGTCATGCTCGGTCTCTGGAAAACAAAAGGAGAAGTGAAGGTAGAAGACAACCTCAAAGCTTACCTCTATCGTTCTGTAAAGAATGCCATCTATAACCATTACCGCAAAAAGATCCTGAATACGGTGTCTCTGGAATTGGTCTCAGAAAATTTAAACCATACTTCAAGATCTGCTGATCATGAATTGGACAGCAAAGAGCTGGAGCAGGTTTACCGTCAGCAATTAAATCTGTTGAGCCCGCAACGGAGAAAGGTTTATGAAATGAGCAGAGAAGAGAATATGACCTATTCGGAGATTGCCCGGAATATGGACTTGTCGGTCAATACCGTAGAAAATTACATGGTAGCTTCTTTGAGCTTTTTTCGCAAGCAATTGAAAGAACATGCCGACTTTACGCTGGTGTTATTGATTAGCTTACTATTGGGCTAGACTTATCATTCGGCTAATTTTTTCTTTCTATAGGTTTAATTGCCCTTTTTTCTTTCTCTCCATTTTTTGAAACTGTATTTAAAACAACAGAGGAGTATGTCGAAGATCAGGAGCTCCGGTACAAAATCACCCAGGTACAAAATCACCTTTGTAAAAAGAAGAGTGTCCCATGTGCTGATATTAGAATCGATGGGATTTCTCCCGGAGCATAGTGATAGAAATGCCAGAGAAATCCAATCAGATCAGCCCCATCTGCCTTTGCCCTGAATTCTGAATAAAAGCCTGATGACGACAAATGTAGTCAGTGAGCATAAAGCAGGAATGATGCTGATTTTCATAGGTTTTGTTAAGGCTGTTTTTAAGATAAAAATAAATGTGATTTTTTTTTATTTCCTATAGGTGGTGTCCCCCAATAATTGTGTTTTGTTAGGTGAAGGACAATAAGAATGGAGCCAGAGCATAAAGATAAAACCCTGATTAGAAAATACCTCAATCACAACTGTACGTCTGAAGAGATGAAGGAAGTAAAGAGATTGATGTTGGTTCCGGGTACACAACAAATTTTTGATGAGCTGCTGTCGGAAACCTGGACAGGGCTGGAAGCAGAAGAAAATACGGATCAGCCACACCTGCAGGAAAAACTGCAACAGTTTTACCAAAAACTGGAAGGGGAGGAAGCGCAGCGTTTTCATCAGGAGGAAGAAGAAGAAAATAACGTTCGTGTGATCAAACGCAGGACCTATTTACGTTACGCTGCAGTTTTAGCGGTGATCTTCCTCGGACTGGGTACTTATGGAATTCTCCAGTTTAAAAAAACTCCGGTAGCGGAGCAGATCGCTATGCGTGAGATTCAGAATGCCCGAGGACAACGTTCAAGGATTGTGTTGCCGGACAGCTCTGCTGTTTATCTTGGCGCGGGAAGCAGGATCACTTTTCCTGAGCAGTTTGAAACAAAGTCCCGCGAAATAAAACTGGAAGGTGAAGCCTTTTTTGAAATTACAAAAGATCCGAAGAAACCTTTTATTGTTCATACCGGAAAGATACAAACCAGGGTCCTGGGAACTTCCTTTAAAATTGATGCTTTCAAAGACCGCCCGCTAACCGTAGCAGTGGCAACGGGAAAAGTAAGGGTGGATGAATATATAAAAGAGCGAAGTAAATCACTCGCTGTTCTGACTCCAGGACAAAAAGTAACCTACGATCAGGGAGTGGTTAAAACTGCAACTGCGGAAATTGATGAGATCAGCGGATGGAAAGCCGCACGCCTGGTCTTTCACAATCAATCCCTCAAAGAGATTACGACGGAACTGGAACGCTGGTATAATGTGGAAATCAGCTTTGATCACAAAGAAAAAGCAAAAGAAAAGATTTCAGTTGTCCTGCAGGCCGATGTTCCCCTCAACAAAATCATGAAGATACTGGCTGCAACAGGCCATTTCAAATACCATATCAGCGCTCGGAATGTCTCAATTAATTAATAGTACAAATCAGATAATGAATCGTACAAATCAGGAAAGGAAAGCTATGTAAGGTTGTCTACAAACAAACATTCCCCGCCTGGAAGGGCAGGGAACGAATTTAATGTCCATAAACCGTATGATTTCGACGTCCTAACGGTTTAAAGCAACCCGTACCTGTAAACAGCTACGGAATTTTAACAGATCATCGCCTCGCAGCGAATAAACCAGTAATGTTCAAAAATATGCAAAAAGGATTAAAACTATATCCTTCAATTCGATTTATTATGAAATGCTCTTTTATCCTCATTGCGGCCCAGCTTACTTTTATAAGTGTCCTGATGGCCAGTAATGTAAAGAGTCAGGATCTTGATCATAAAATAAGCCTGCGGTTAGAAAATGTGACCATAGCACAGGGATTGTCTGCAATCGGGAAGGTAGGAAACATCCGGTTTTCCCTGAGAGAGCAATCTATGCAAAGGGAAAAGAAGAATATTACGCTCGTTGCCGCACAGATCAGTGTCAGGGAAGCGATCAGTAAACTGCTGGCCAATACTGGTTTACAATATAAACTGGTAGAAGGTTATGTGGTGATTGACAGCAAACCTGTTCCAATCATCGTTACCGGAACAGTGAGCGACGCAAAAAGTAAGGAAACCCTCATCGGCGTAAGTGTGAAACTGAAAGGAACGAATACCGCTGCATCTACAGATGTAAACGGTAAATTCAAAATCTCGGTTCCCGAAGGTGGAGGTATTCTTGTCGTTTCTTATATGGGTTACCAAAGCAGGGAAATTAAGGTGGATGCGGCGACAAAAGAGCTGAACATCAATTTAACGGCTTCCTCCACCCAGCTGAGTGAGGTGACCGTTCAGGCCAGAAGAAAAACAAATACTGAGGTTGCCATTCTGGACGAACGTAAAAAATCGGCCATTGTACAGGATGCCATCTCAGCAGTTCAGATCGAACGTACCGGAAGTATCACCACGACCCAGGCCTTGCAAAGGGTTTCCGGCGTAACGATTACCGATGATAAATACGTAGCCATCCGTGGTTTAGGCGATAGAAGTGTAATCGGGCAGCTAAACGGTGTTCGTCTGGCTTCTTCTGATCCGGACCGCAGTTCCATTCCTTTGGACCTGGTTCCAGCCTCACTTTTAGACAACATCACGATTTATAAAACAGTAACCCCGGATAAACCTGCAGATGCTGCTGCCGGAATTGTAGAGCTGAAAACGAAATCTGTACCAGACAGTATGGTCTTTGATGTGATCATTCAATCGGGTTTCAATTCCAATATCGGAATCGGCGGAAAACACAACAGCTTTTTTAATAGCGATATGGGTTTCCTTGGTGATAAAATCAACAAGAAAAACTTATCTGCTGATTTCTTAAATCTGGCCACACAATATAAAGGCGGACTTCCGCAAATCCAGAGCATGATCGCCAACAGCGGATACAGCCCGGAAATGAAACAGGAAGTGAAAAGGATCAATGGAATCATGCAGGGCTTCGATCCGGTCATGACCACTCGCTACAAACAAAGTCCCCTGAACCAATTGTACTCTGCGACTTTCGGAAACAGCTATACTTTGTTTAAAAAACATAAACTCGGCGTCATTGCAGGCGGGAACTATTACCGCCGCACTACAGATATTGCTGGTGGTGACATTCAGCAATACAGCATTTATCAGGGAGTGGTAACAGGTAATCCTCAGGTGAGCAGCCCAAGGAATATACCTAACTACATTACCCCAAACAGCTTATATATGGGTAAATACCAAACCTATAAAGAGAATACAGGAACAGAAACCCTGAATTATGGAACTTTATTAGGTTTAACTTACCGCTTTAGCCCGCAGCATGAAATCAGTATGCAATACCTGGGCAGCTGGGGTGGGGAAACACAGGCAACCAATATGTTCGGAGGCTATGAATACACCGGCCTGCCTGGTGATGTCCGCAGTACGATATATTCGCTTAAACAGTCCTACCGCAAACTCAATACTTTTAACCTTCAGGGAGAGCATAAATTCCTGACGGGTGAGTATTCCCCGAGGTTAAGTTATAACATCGCTTCTTCCAGGGCAGGTCAAAACGATCCGGATTACCGCTTTGTAACCCTGGCTGATTACATGCCAAAAGGGGAGGCTTATTACGGCAGACCAGCGACCGGTCCTAACGGGATCAATGATCAGATGAGCTCAGATCATTTATATGCATTGTCGTCGGGTTATGTGAATGGATTTGGTGCATATGGCATTATCCAGGCAGAGCCTAACGGCCGGCGTTACAGAAACCTGGATGAGAAGAATTATAACTATAAAGCAGACATCAGTATTCCTTTTAAACTTTTTGGTGACAAGCAGGAATTTAAAACCGGGGTAAACTACCTGAACCGCGACCGTGATTTTACGGAGAATGTGTTGTTTCTTCCGGGATCTAACTTCTCTTCTTTAGGCGCATTGCCTTTGTACAAAGTAGAAGGAAACCTGGACCGACTGGTAGGACCGGAAGTGATCGGAATTCGCCCGATGGCTCCTGGTACCGGAGAAGGTGCAGCCCCGGTAGGAGGATTTTTATACAATAGTCAGAAATCCCCGAACAACTATACCGGTTTCTTTGAAACCAAGGCGGCCTACGCCATGGTCGACCTGAAAGTTACAAAAGACCTGAGGTTAACCGGAGGGCTACGTTTTGAATCTACGAATATCCAGTCTGCAGTAGATACGGCAGGTGTGTTTTTAGATCCTGCATTAACTACTCCGGGAACAGGGGGAACAAGGATTCCATTGTCTTTAACGAGCCCTAACTCTGTGTACAAAACAGGATACAAACCTTACTATTCCTTAAACGCGACTTACAACTTCAGAGATAAAATGAATTTCAGGGCAGGATACAATACCACATTGGCCAGGCCTGAACTCAGAGAGATCACCAACGTTTTCGAATTTGATGCCTTCCAGATGGGATTGGTAGTCGGAAATCCAAACCTGATCAACCAGTATACACAAAACCTGGATTTCCGTTGGGAGTATTTCCCGAACAACGGAGAGGTGATTGCGGTATCATTGTTCGGAAAACGGATTCAAAACCAATTGTATAAAGTATTCAGCCTGCAGACGAGTGGTCTGGCTGCAACTTACCCGGAATATCCAACCATCAGGTTCGAAAATGATCCCAATATTGGTAAAGTATGGGGACTGGAACTGGAAATCGTAAAAGACCTGGGCAGAATCTGGGACCCGCTTCAGAATTTCTTTATCGGAACTAATTTACTACTTGCCCAAAGTCAGATTAAAAAATCACCGGAGCGCTTGGAAGCAAACCGTTCCCTCGACAGACATACGCCAAGCAATAGCCCGCTGTTTGAACAGGCACCATATTCCCTTAACGGATGGCTGAACTATAACAACAAACGCTCGGGAACAAGTCTTACCGGAACTTTTAACATGGTAGGCGAACGTCTGGTACAGATCAACCTGACCGGCGAGCCAGACTTATATACCCGTCCGGTTCCGGTCCTTGATTTTGTATTCAGTCAGCGGATTTTTAAGAACGTGATTTTTAAAGGTTACATGAAAAACCTGCTGAACCCATCTGTCAAAACAGTTTATGCCAATCCCGGAACCGGTGGTACCTGGTATGGAAAGGAATACCTGAACCGCGGTTATAAACGTGGCAGCGAATTTATGATGGGTTTCACTTATAATTTGTTTTAATGATGAAAGCACTAAAAAAATATATGCTGTTTGTTCTTTTGCTGGCCATAGTAGCCTGTAAGAAGGATAAAACAGATTTTCAATCTGACAATCGTAAAGTAACGGATGCCCGCAAAAATTCGACAGTAAGACTGATCAACCTTGGCGGTTACAATCAGCTCCAGCTGAATGGGGACTCCCTGACAAATTATGTGGTCAGGGCACCAAATGATCCCAATGGAGGACTGTATCCGGGAACACTTTATTTTCCTGATAATGGCAGGTTAGGGACAACCTGGTATATCCCTCAAAGTCTTCTGAATAATGGGACTGCAAAGGTATTGGTGGAAACCAAAATTTATAATCCTTTAAAAAACCCGCTGGAATTTGAAGTCAGAGAAGAACTTCAGCAAGGAACAGATTACTACCTTTTGCCTACCGAGACATTCAGGGTAACCGGACAGCCTCCGTTTGTCAAAATACCCAGATCGGTCGCTTCCCCTGCCAACCCTTCTAATTTTAAGGTCAGAATCTTAAACCTTGCTGCAAAGGTTCTTCCCGATCAGGGAATGGAAGACCTGTTGGGCCCGATGAGCCTGACCTGGGCGGATGGAACAGCAGTAAGCAGCAAAACCAGTAACATCCTCCCGGGACAATATTCTGAATATATAGAGCTTCCTTATGGAACGGCCCAGTTAAAAGTACTGACGCAAAATGGCATTCAGATTTCTGGCGGAGGACCGGATGTCCTGGATGCAACAAGCTCAACGATATTTGGAACCACACTGACCTATTCCCCGGTAAAAACTTATGCACCCGGAGGAGTTTATACCATTGTAGTGGCAGCGAAGGAATTTGAAATTCCCTATAGAAGCGGCAATCCGGGAGAGACGGTGAAAGGATATCAGAATTCGTTCCGCATCATCAATGACATCTCTGAACCTTTGAACCTGACATATGGAAGGGTTCAGGCTGTAAATGCAGTTCCAGGTACAAAGGGAATGAAAGTCTTGGTCAACGGTAAAGTTTTGGATGCGCCTATGGATTATACGGCACATACGGCATACCAAAGTCTCATCGTTGGTGCATACAACGTCGAGGCTGTTGATGCTTCAGGTACAGTACTGGCTACAAAAGCCTTTCAGCTGGATGCCAATACCAATTTCTCTTTCTGGGTTCATCCGGATGCAAACGGGAAAACCACGATCAGTGCAGTTGCCAATGATTTGAGTGGAGTATTTGTTGGGGAAGCGGGAGATGATGCTTCTTCATCAAGATTTGCACTGGAATATCCTTTCGGAATCCGTTTCCTGAACCTTTGTCCGGATGTTCCTTACCTCACCATGACCACAAACAATGCGCAGGCATTTTCCAGCTTGTACGGATTTAATACGGTAGCGGTGAATAACCTGAGACCAGGGATTCCGGCAACGGTAGCGCCTTACATCAGGCCTTTCTTCGATGCCAAGCCTTATCAGATGATGGCTTTTCGCTCTTCACCTTCAGTAGTTCCTGGAACCTGGGCAAGTGACATACCAGTGCTGACCGGCAGAAGTCTCATCGCCAGACCTGAATTGTATGTGAGGGGAGAGCTGCCCAATCATGAGCCTGGTTTTTATACCATCGCATTGGTGGGAAGTACTAAGGCTTCCGCAACTGATGCCGGAAAAGCAAAAATGATCATTGTGAAACACAATAAATAGAAGCATTATGCCACAATTAAGATTACAAAATATATTGTTCTGCGCTGCGGTCCTCCTGCTTTTTGCCAGTGGATGTAGCAAAGTTGATTATGCAAAAATAGATGATCCTGCTTATTTAAGGGTCTTCAATAACCTGAATTATGTTGTCGGACTGGAGAATAAAGATGAAGAAGTCCCTTTCCTGACGATGCTCATTGATCCTGAAATGGATCAGAGCGGAATGCCGGTCAAAGCAGGGATTAAAGGTGATTTTCTCGATCAGCGGGAGCCTTATGCGCCTCCATATCCTTCTCATGTAGGCAGCAGTATTTCTTACAAAAATCCGGAATATCCGGGAAAGGAAAACGTCCTGGTAGGGCCTGTACTGAATGGATTCGATCTGAGCAGCTGGGCACAGATTCCTTCCGGAAAACACCGGATTGTATTTATGTTCCGCCCGGTAAATAATGTGCCTTTCTTCAATCTGGAGTCCCGTTTGAAGCAAAAAGTACTGATTGATACCACCATTATGCTGGACTCAAAAGAGGTGTATACGCTGCACATCCTGCAGAAAAATTTCCTGACCAAGAAGAACGGAATCTACCTGAGAAAAGAAAATTTTCATAAACTCTCTTTATCAGATTCACTGGTGTATGTGAATTTCTATAACATGAGTGCCAAAGGTTTTCAGGAATCGAGTAACGAGCTGAAAGAGGCGAATAGAAAATCAGGCTCACTGAGGTATGGGATCAAAGACAATATGAACATTTTTCAATCGCTGTTTACCAGTGAGAAAACGATGCTGAGTCCGGTTTATTCCAGTACTTATAAGTTTATGGGACAGCTGACAAGGAATTCTGAAGTCCTGGAAGTGAGTAAATACTATAGCTTTCCACTCTTTGCCGATCCTAAATCAAATGGGATATACACCAATATCTGGCAACGTTTTGATCTCATGTCGATCGGTATGAATCCTGCAAATAATCCTTATGAACCTTTTCTCATGAACACCGATGGAAACTGGGCCCCGATCAATTGTATGCTGGATGGCAAATCGGCACTGCAGGGAAATGACAATGGAGCGCAGTTACCAAACATGATTATAAACATTCATTCAGGGATACACAATCCCCGCTCTTTTGCAACGGTGAATACGATAGAAATTGTAAACGGTAACGTTTACCTGACTACGATTCAGCGAAAGTATGCCCCACCTATCTATTAACAATGCAGATCAGATTCTAAAAATATGCTAATGAACACTAGAAAATTAATAACACAGGCATTACTCCTGATCCCCGTATTCTTGCTGCTGGTTCTCCAGTCCTGCAAGCACAATGATCTGGAAATTGAAAAGGAAAATGAAAATTTCAGGCTGGCGACAGATTTTATAAAGAACAATTATGACATGACCCTTTTTTACGCTGCTGTGGAAAAAGTCGGACTGACTGATAAACTGAAAGAAAACGGACCCTTTACCTTATTGGTGCCCAATGATGCTGCCTTTAGGGAATTGGGTATCAACCGTCCCTCAGATTTCAGCAAAATCAATCAGGATAGTCTTAAAAGTCTTGTGGAAAGACACATTCTAACCAGACGGCTGCTGTTTAGCGATATGCCTCACAATGGGGTCGACGTACGTTATGCAACTTTGGCAGGAACCGAGGTCTATGCTTCCATGGCAGGGTATGCTCCCGGAGGAGAGGCTTTTGCAGTGAATGATCTCTATTTCAATGGTTCTCCGGTAACCCGAAAGGATGTGCCACTGGCGAACGGAACCCTGCATATGCTCAATAAGGTGATGAAATATACACCTGTAATGACCATTCAGGCCTGGTTGGCAGCCCGTCCAAAATACAGCATTTTTGTAGCAGGTTTGAAGAAATTCGGATTCTGGGACCAGCTGGCCACAGCCGGGCCGTTCACGGTATTTGCGCCGGAGAATGAAGGTCTGAAAGCAGAGGGGATTACTGAAGCTTCAATTGCTGAGATGGACGTACAGAAATATCGTGGAACACGGCTGTTTGGAAGTTATATCCTGCCGAAAACCCATTTCTTTCTTTCAGATTTTGAGGTATTCAAGGTCAACAACAGCCAGGAGTTTCTGGCCAGAAAGATTGACAATGATACCTGGTTCTCATTTGTGTCTATAACGAAAAACTTTTTTACAAAAGTGATTACGGGAGGTGTAAACCTGAGGACTGCACCTTCTTATCCCAATGAAGTCTATGGAAGTGCAGGAGCAGATGTTCCGGCCTTATCAGATCACCTGTTTGATAACGGAGTGCTGCATGAAGTAAAAGGGGTGTTATTGCGACCTGAACAGGCGTTAAAAAATTGATAAAACTAAAGACAAAATAAATGAAACCAATTCATATACTTACTTTTTGCCTGCTGTTTTTTACACTGGCATCCTGTAGAAAAAAAGAGTTTATGCCCGAGGTGGAGGGGCAACCGGTTCCACATCCGGAAATTACAGCCAGCCTGAAAGAGGTCTTGAATACTTCTCCTTATACCATATTCAAAGCCGCCTGGCAGCGGAGTAATATGGATAAGATCATGAAAGAAAAGGGCGATAGGGCAATTTATACGTTGCTCGTGCCTACAAATGAGGCTTTTATTGCTGATGGACTAACGATGGAGAAAATCAACAGTACGGAGCCGGCTTTATTGGACAGTATTTTGCTTTACCACACACTAACCGGAGTTTTCAATCCTGAAGAGGTGAAGGGCAGGGTAGACAATTATCCGGGAAAAACCTTGTTGGGAAACCCCTATCTGAAGGTAAAAGCACCCCTTCCGGGCGCTGCTATAGCTGCTCCTTATTTTTACCTTCAATACCTGAAAGTTAGTGGTAACGAACTTTTTGTAAATGGTAAAAAAGCAGGATCTGCCACTGCTGTTCCTGCAAAAAATGGCGTGCTTTTGCCTGTTAACCGTGTTCTGCACAAACCAACAAAGACGATTTTGGAGGTGCTGCGGGAGGATGGTCGTTTCGGAATGTACCTCGACCTGACTGCCCGTACGGATGCCTTATTTGCAGAACTGACTTACGGGAATTTTCAACATGATTTTACGGAAGGTTTGAAGGTAAGAGAGTATGGAGATTATAACATCACTTTTCATTCCATTTTTGCCGTCACCGATGATGCTTTCCGTAAGGCGGGATACAATACGGTAGATGAAATGATGGAATTGAATAACCGCAATCCCTTACCTTATGTCGATTGGGATACCTATGCCGTAAAAGGAGGACTGGCAACCGATACTTTGGTTGGTTATCACCGATGGGGGACCTACTTTTCTCATGATGAACCAAATGCCGGCCGTGGTGTTACCAATGTCACTAACTTTTATTCCAATGATTTAAATAATACCGTATTGGGCGACTATACGCTGGTTATCGGCGGCTATCCTGTAGCTTTTCCTGCCTACAAAATGCCACTGGATTTCAATAATGAAGCTGGAGTTATTAAGGTAAAAGTAAAAGGATCGGATTACCCGGCAGCAAGCGTCATCGAATCGGATATCAATACGATTATGGGACCGGTTCATATCGTAGACCGATTGCTCCTGCCAAAAGGCTTCAAATTGTAATTCCCGGATATCACGAATGATTTAACATGAACGCAATGAATAACTTTAAATATATCCTGATGCCTGTACTTGCATTTAGTGTGGGCCTTTCCGCTTGTAAGAAAGAAGAAAAGCAGTCGTCCGGAAAAGACAGTAATAAAATCAGCGCTGTAATTGCAGATAATTTTAATTTATCTGTATTCAGTACAGGACTTAACCGTAGCGGATTAAAAGCAAAGATGCAGGAAACCGGACCTTTTACGGTGATCGCTCCTTCGGATGATGCTTTTCTAAAGGCAGGCTTCGCAAATGCTGTGGCGATTCTTAGTGCAGAGCCTTCCCGGATTTCTGCAATTATGAATTACCATATCTTAAATGGAACCTATGAATTGAATAAGCTTCCCTTCCTGTTTAACCAGGAAATCCGTTCGGCAAACGGCGGAAAGCTATTTGTTACCCATTGGGTAAAGGGGCCGGATACCGTGCTTACTGTCAACGGTTCCAGGGTCTTATCACAAAATATCCGTGCTACTAATGGATTGATTCAGGTGGTAGACCAGATGCTGGAGCCATATTCGCATGAACTGGTAAGCGAAGCCATCGCCTCCGACAGGAATCTGAGTTTATTTTATCAGGCCATTCAGCGCTCAGGTTTGATGACGGTACTCAATGGTAAAGGTTCTTTTACGGTATTTGCACCTGAAAATGCAGCTATGGCTGCTTATGGATTGGCCAGTCTGGCTGATATCAATGCAGCAGAACCAACAGCACTTGCTGCCTTAATGCGCTATCACATCATTACTGACCGTCGCTTTGTCTATGATTACATCCTCAGTACAGGCGCAAGTGAAAAAAGTGATCAGACAATGATGGATGGGAATTCCATTCAGATTCAGCTCATTCCAAATGCGAATGTTCCCGGTGCTTTTACAGGAATCCAATTACAAGGAACGGGAAATACTGCATTTATCACCTTAAAAAAACAGGATGTACTTACCGGAAATGGCGTACTGCATACCATTACAGGCATGTTGAAAATCACCCAGTAATTAAAAATTAAGATTTCAGAGATGATTTTAAATAAAATACTCAAAAAAATAAGTCTACTCCTGGTGCTGATGCTGCCTTTTGCCGCAATCGCACAGGAAACCAGTGGTACCCTGAATGGGACGGTTTATGATGCCAATGGACAACCTTTGCCTGGTGCTTCCGTGACTGCCATTCATCAGCCATCCGGCACTAAATATGCGACCTCAGCTGATGGTCGGGGCCGGTATTATTTACCTAATCTTCGTATCGGCGGACCTTATTCCGTAGAAGCGGCGATGATCAGTATGAAAACGGACAAGAAAGAAGGGATTACCATTCGTCTGGGGGCAGCTATATTATTAAACTTTGGATTAGCCGATCAGAGCCAGCAGTTGGGAGAAGTGGTGATCAAAGCCACCAAAAGAGGGGCTCAGGCCAGTACTTATGGAACAGGTAAAAACATCAGCGCTGATCAGGTGCGGAATATGCCTACGGTTTCCAGAAGCATTACCGACATTACCCGTCAGGTGCCACAGGCGAGTAAAGACAATAGTTTTGGCGGAACAAATTTCCGTTACAACAACGTCACGATCGATGGTGCCATCAATAACGATGCAATTGGCTTTAGTCCATCTTTAGGCGGACAGTCGGGAACTTCAGGTATGGCCGGAAGTTCTACCCGTACCAATCCGGTATCCCTTGATGCCATCGAAGACATGCAGGTTTATCTTGCTCCTTATGATGTGAAAATCGGAAACTTTACCGGCGGTTCCGTAAATGCGGTAACCAGAAGTGGAACGAATACTTTTAGTGGATCTGCCTATGGTTTTGGCCGTAATGCAAGCTTAACAGGTAAGGACAGGGTAGGAACACTTGGTAAAATGAACAATGATTTTTATGATTATCAGGCAGGTTTCCGTGTCGGTTTCCCGATCATTAAAAACAAGCTTTTCTTTTTTACCAATGAAGAGTTTACCCGCAGAAGGGATCCTTTACAATTGTTAGCTGGAAGAGCGGAAACGAGTCATATCCTGACTGCAGATGACGCAAAGGCAATCAGTGCCGCTAATTTCCTCGATGCAGGTACTTCAGGCGAATTCAATACCTATTCGAGATCGCATAAGTTCTTTAACCGCCTGGACTGGAACATCAATGATAAACATCAGCTGGCCATCAGGAACAATACCATCATTTCTGAAGCCACACATATGGACCGTGATCAGCAGGACTTCAGGTTCAGCAGCATGGCCTTTCTACAGAAAAATAACCAAAGTTCTACGGTAGCAGAGTTGAAAAGCCGGTTCAGCAATAACTTGTCTGGAAATTTACTGGCAGGTTATACGATGGTAAATGATTCCAGGGATCCATCGGCTGATCCAAGCCTGCCACAGGTGCAAATCGCCGGACGTACCCCGGGTACGACGATCTATTTGGGAACAGACCGTGAGGCCAGCATCTTTGATATGAAACAAAGAACCCTGGAGCTGACCGCCAACCTGAACTGGAACCTCGGGAAACATACCCTCACCCTGGGTACCCATAATGAGTTTTATAACATCACCTATGGTTTTGTGAATGCCTGGAACGGAAGGGTAGATTATTTAAGTATTGAGGATTACCTGAACAACAACCCGTACCGTGTTCGCGGGGCTTATAACTATCAGAACAATAACAGGAATGATATCCTGAATCATCCGGGGGCAAAATTTAATGTTAACCTGTATAGCCTTTATTTTCAGGATGAGATCCGTATTTCCGATAAATTAAAAGTCATCCCAGGTCTTAGGGCGGATATGGCCCACCTGCCGGAAATGCCACAGTTGAGCGATAAAACGTGTACGGCTATGGATGATCCCTTCTTTGGAGGTACTTATACTTATACGCCACTCAAAAGAATCACCAATAATTTCCTGAACAAAGTACAGCTTTCTCCAAGAGTAGGATTCAGGTACGATTGGATGGGTGATCAGAGTCTAATTCTGAGAGGTGGTGCGGGTTTGTTTACCGGAAGAATTCCAATGGCATGGCTGGCTTATGCCTTTTACAATACCGGGGATAGTTATGGCGGTTTTGATCAGAAAGCAGATCAGAAACCTTTTGTTCCGGGTAGCAACCCATTAAAAGGAGGTTCAAATGGAATCGCAGATTTCATTCAGGAAAATGGCGCGGTGACCAATAACCGCAACAGCGGAAAGACGCAGATTGACCTGGTGGACAATGGATTTGTCATGCCTCAGGTATTGAGAACGAGTCTGGGAATTGACTATACGACACCTACACAATGGAAATTTGGTCTGGAAGCGATCTATACTAAAAACATTAAAGATGTGCTTTTTCAACAGCTGAACGTACAGGATAATCCTACTTACTATGGATATGATAAAGCCCGCCAGCAACCGGTTTATAGTGGGACTGTAGACCAACGTTTTTCTAACACTTACCTGTTAAGCAACACGAGTAAAGGATACCGTTACAGCCTTACCGGAAGTATCAGTAAAAATATAGCGGAGGTATTGCAGGCCTCAGTTGCTTATACCTATGGACAGTCTAAAGATTTGTCGAACGGTGTACGTAACTCTATGGAATCGAACTGGCAATTGAACCAGTCGCTGGTACCTAATAATCCGGTATTGGCCAATAGTAATTTTGACATCAGACACCGTATAGTGAGTACCATCAGTTACAATAAAATATGGAACAAAGGTAAAACAAATGTTTCCCTGTTCTTCAGTGCGCAATCGGGAAGTCCCTTTACTTATGGTATTGTAAATAATAGTATTCAGGGTTTGCCGCAACAGGTGAGTTTGGCTTATATTCCTAATAAAGAGGAGAGTATCCGCTATTTTCAGGACCGCAATACAGGAGGACAATTGGTTACCGCTCAGCAACAAGCCGAAGCATTTAATGCTTATGTGGATGGAGATGAATACCTGAGCAGCAGAAGAGGGCAGTTTACCGAAAGAAATAAGGGGCGTACACCATGGAATCTGCAGGCCGATCTACACCTTTCCCATGATTTGTTTGTTTCAGGAGATAAGAAACAATTCATCACCCTGACTGCAGACGTGATGAACCTGACCAACCTGATCAGCAAAAGCTGGGGCATTCAATATTTCTCACCCAATACCTTTAACTCCACTTCCAGTGTCGGGTTAACTCCGGTATTGTTTCCGCCTCAACAAAATGCAGGTGGATACCCTTCTTTCCAGTTTAATGCGCCAGGTAAGCCTTATAGCGTGGATTATTACGGTTCAAGAAGCCAGGTGCAATTTGGTTTAAGATATACTTTTTAAGCAATGAAGATGAATCTACATGTAAAGAATATGATGAAAAAAGGACTGTTTGGCGTCGGCTTGTTCCTGCTGATGCTGGCCGCCTGTAAAAAGGACAAAACGGAAATCATTAAGGAACCTTTAAAGGTGACCGACTATTATCCCAATAGTGGAAACCAGGGAACACTGGTGACTATAGAAGGTACCGGATTCAGTAATAATCCTTCGGATATTTCGGCTACATTTTCGGGTACGCCTGCGGATGTGGTGAGTGCGACAGGGACTGCGGTGGTGTTAAGAGCGCCGCAAAAAGGAAGTACCGGAGAGATTGTGATGAAAGTGGCCGGAGAAACGCTGAATATTGGCCGCTATACTTATCAGGAATTAAGTGTGCAGCGCATCAGTCCCTCAAATGGTGCTGCCGGCGCGCATATCCGGATTTCGGGAGCCGGTTTTAGCAGCTTAAAAGGCCCTGCTGAAGTGTTGATTAACGGGAAAGTAAGTATTGTAGTCAGTGCTTCAGATACCCTTTTGGTGGTGGAAGTTCCAGTAGCAGTAGGCACCGGTCCGGTGAAAGTGAAAGTAGACGGGAAGGAAGCTACGGGACAGATCTTTAAATACCAGGCGATTGCAAAGATCAGTCCGCTCACCGGGGGTAAAGGTACCCAGGTGAGGATCACCGGAGAGGGTTTTGAAGAACTTGCGGAGGGTAATTATGTGGACTTTAATGGTAAACCTGCATTGGTGAAAGAGGCCAGCGGAACATCACTTTTGGTGGTTGCTCCTGCGGAAGTAGGTACAGGGCCATTGTCGGTAACGATCAATAAGCAAAAAGTTACCGGACCCGTCTTCACTGTGGTTCCCCCACCAGTGATCGAGACCGTTTCTCCCCTGAGCGGTCCCGGAGGTTCGGTGATGACGATAACCGGAAATACTTTCAGTACGATTCTGGAAGAGAACAAAGTAAGCATTAACGGACAAATTGTTCCGGTAACTACTGCTTCGGCAACAAAGCTGACTTTAACACTTCCAGGAAATACCGGAAACGGAAAAGTGATCGTAAGTGTGAATGACCAGGTGGTGCAGGGACCGGAATTTAAAGATCAGTCGTTGGGAATCAATAAACTGAGTCCTGAGAACGGTCTTGCCGGAACCCAGGTGACGATTACAGGTACCGGATTTAATGCCAATGCCGCTCAGAATATGGTAACGTTTAACGGATTGCCGGCATCGGTGATCAGTGCTACAGAAACTGAAATCGTGGTTAAGGCGCCGATAGGTCTAAGTACAGGACCTTTGAAAGTGGTTAATAATGGGGCTGAAGCCATTGCGCCGGTAACTTTTAGCAGAGCTGGAGTAGTCACTATAGCAGGAGGATTAGGGAATAAAGACCTGGATATTTCCTCTTTCCGTACAGGTAGTATGGCAATAGACCGTCATGGAAATATTTTTGTATTGGAAGTAGAAAAGAGTAGAATCAAGAAAATCAGTACTGAGGGAGTGGTTACTCTATTTGCCGGAAGTTCTACTGGTGAGCGGGGAAACAAGAATGGAAGAGGAGCTGAAGCCTTATTTAATTTCGGTGCAAATCCGGGAATGGATATCGATGCAAATGACAACCTTTTCATCAGTGACGGTAACCTGAGTGTCAGAAAAGTCAGCCCTCAGGGAGAGGTTAGTAATTTTGCCATAGGCTTTGGAAATATCAATAAGCTGGCATTTGATGATCGTGGTATATTATATGTTCTTGGCTCCTTTAGCGGTGCCTGGAGAATCAATACTGAAGGTTTGAGAACTTCGATTAATACCAATGCATTTGCTGACCAATGCCGGCCTGTGATCACCGACAATATGATTTACAAGTTAAATAATGAGGGTTATTTCATCGATGCTTTTAATTTAACTACCAATAGGGATGCCAATCGTGTGTTCGGCGGAAATTATGGCTATGTAGATGGTGCTGGCGGGGCAGTCGCTTTTGCTGCCATCAATGGTATGGCTGCTGATGGCAATGGCAATCTCATCATTGCAGATGCGGGGAACGTCGCAATCAGGAAGGTGAATTTGAAAACTAAAGAAGTCAGTACGATTGTCAAATTCAAAAGCGGAAAAGCAATAGATGGAAGCTTTTCGGAAGCTTCAGCTGGTTATATGGGCGATGTGATCGTAGATAAAGAAGGAAATATCTATTTCATCGACACCAGCAATAATGCGATAAGAAAGGTTTTTCTTAAATAAGTAAATACGTTTGATTTTTTCCTTATACCGGGTCTGGCGAAAGCCAGCCCGGTTTTTTGTGAATGGTGTTAACCTTTGAAAATAACATCCAGCTTGTGGAACATTTTGATCCAGCTCTGGTAAGCGCCGGTTTCTTTGGCTGTTGCTTCGGCAACAGTTTGATGTAAAGAAACGGTCGTTTGATTTCCAACGGGTTTAAACGTAACGGTGGTCAGGATCTCTTCCGGCCAGTCTTCCGGCTTTCCAGCTTCTACAGACCGGAGGGAATGACCTTCTTCATTGGTTAGTACCATAGAGAAGACCAATTTTTCGGGAACAATAACTTCCTGGTAGGTTCCCATAATCCAGCAGTCTCCATGAATGGGATCATGAATGCAGGAATGAAAACTGCCCCCTTCTTTTACGTTTATTGATTTAAATTCAATGGTACATCCATCCGGGGCATACCAATGTTTCAATTGCTCAGGATCTGTCCATGCTTTGAATACCAATTCTGGAGAAGCGTTGAAAAGGTGGCTGATGAGCAATTCTTTCTCTTTCTTATTTTGTTCCATGGTCTTTGGTTTTTATTTCATTTAAATAGTGATCTAGTTTTTCAAACTTGTTAATCCATTGTTTTCTGGACTGTTCTAACCAGTCGGATACTTCGTTCAGCTTTCCAAGCTGGGCTTCACAATAGCGTTCCCTTCCTTTTTGAGTGATGACCACCAGGCCGCATTCTGTAAGGATCTGAATGTGTTTGGAAATTGCCTGTCTACTACTGTTAAAAGTTTCTGCTATGGTGTTCAGGTTCATCGCTCCCTGGGCAATTCTTTCGATAATTTGCCGGCGGGTTGGATCTGCTATGGCCTGGAATACGTCTCTTCTTGTTTTCATTATGCAACTATATGGTTGCAAATATAAGTGCAATCATTTGATTGCGCAATAGTTATTTGAAAATAATTTTAAATCATGCTTTTGAATGGACATAAAGCCTGGAAAAAGGCGATGTTTTGTGTTTTGGTTCTTTTTGAAAGGAGTTCCATTTTCCGATCAGATTCCTGGACTTTCGAATGGTCCTTCTTAAGCCGTAAATAGGTCTCCTGGACCAATCAGGATCCATTAACCCACTTATTGATGAATAGAATGGAGGCGCAATTACAATGGGTTTCGGAAGCATTTAGGTAGTGTCAATAATCATCGCAAACAAATGCATTGTTGATGAGCATTTTGTTTGCGATATTTTGATCAGCCTGGGTCTTACAAACCGTAATCTATTTCAGCAACAATCATGATATGAGGACTAAGAGAGAGTAAATCCGGATCTGATTCGATAAGCTGGGTAAGTTTTAGCAACCGCTCTCTTTTTTCTGGCATCGCCCAGGCTTCAAAAAAATTATTGTCCAGCCAGGCAATGCCCTCCACCGCGGTAATGCCGGAAGATTTAAATCCTGCCTTTTCAAATTCCATTGAAAGCGCTGCCGGTTTATGAAAATAGGCTTGTGCCAGCATCCCTGGAAACTCAGCAGGTGGGTGATGGTTTCCGCTGCTGAGTTGCTGCTGACACATGTTAAATACCTCTGGTTGATGGATTATTCCATTTTGAAGGGCGGCGAGTGTAAAGGCAGCATGAGTAATGGCGAAGCCGATCACAATACCACCAGGCCTTAAAATTCGTCCTGCTTCTTTCAACGCAGCGATGCGCTCCTGCTGTTCCTGGAGGTGATAGAGTGGACCGTGTAGTATCACCACATCTACAGAATTAGATTCTATAGGCAATCTTCGCGCTTCCCCATGGATACAGCGGAAGCTTCTTTTGGATTTTTGCGCTCTTTTCTGAGCTTGTTGCAGGTGTTTTTCTATAGGATCTACAAGAATAACCTGATGTCCTAATGCAGAGAGCCAACTGGCGTAATGGCCTGTTCCTCCTCCAATGTCAGCGATAGTTGCTTGAATTTTTGGGAGATGCCTGCTGATGAGGTCTTTGTTTCGTAAGAATTCGAATGGTCCAAGTCCGCTTTGAAGTCTGGTTTCTTCCGAACTTTGGGTATAAAAATCCTGTATGGATATTTCGATCATATTTGCTTTATAAAAAAATACATAGTGATTTATGAGCCATCATGTAGAGATGATAGCGGGAGTAGTGATGAAGGGCGTCACTATCAGAATAGATGATTTATAAAGCGATTTTAATGGCACAAATATATCATATTTCTAACAGAGAAAATCTCTTTTAATTTTCTTTTACAAGGTTTGATAGCGACTAAACAGTTTTTTAGTTGCTATGATGTTCAGTAAGCACCTGGATTTAATTTTATTTATTAATTGTTGGTTTATAACTGACTGCTTATATTTACATTTTCGTAGTAATTGTTAATAAACTTTCAATAAGATTGAAAGTGTTAAGCAATTAGCGGCTGTGGAGTGTTAATGAATGTTCTTTATCAGGCAAGGATATTAATGAAAAGATTGTGTATAAAAACGAATACGAAAGTTTATGATGTCCAGCAATTGGTGGAAGGAGTAGACTTGTTTAAGATTGAAGTGAGTGGTTGCCTTTATGAGGTGTATAAGTCCAGCTCTGGAAAATGGAAGTTGTTGTACCGTTTGCCCGATTGCAGGGAATTGCCTTTGGAATCACTGGGAAATATGATAGACAGCGAGATGTTGGCGCTCCATAAGCAGGGAGGCTAGTATTGTATTTCAATATATTGTGATACTGTTTATTACCTTTGCAAAAAAAAGGGATGAAAAGAACAGGGATATTTTTAGCATTGGTTTTCATGGGTTTCTCCGGTTTCGCCCAGGTAGTGGAAGACTGTGAAAAGGTCCTTGATCAGGAGCCCTATTTTGTAAAACATAAATCCGGAGAGCAGGATCTGGCTTTAAAGCGGGATATTGAGATCTTAAAACGCTGCGGGAATTTCGATCCTGTAGATAGTGCCTTTTTAAAAGGACCGATGCTGGGCGTATTGATGTTGCAGGAAGTCAGAGCTGGAAAACCGGCAACTTACCGCACCATTGTCAACTTCTTCTCAGATTTCAGGAAAACCGCAGAGTATAAGGACTTTTCCTACGGATTGTCGATGTATCGGAAGATCGGTGGGAAGAAAGTGAACCTTAAAGATTGGGAGCAGGACAAGGAATTGTTTGTAAGAATGGGTTTTACGGTCAATGATCTGGAGGATTTTAAGACTTTTATTAGTCGGCCGGAACATTTATCCCTCAGTTACCTGCAGGCTTTCTCTCAGTATATGAGTGAGATAGAAGCGATGCGTGTCGACAAATAAAGAAATGTAAAATTATTTTTCTTCTTATAAAGAATACTATTAATATTGCGCTGTTATGGATGTGCAGGAATTTGTAGAAATTGATCAGCCGCATTTTAATAAAAATATGGCAAACTGGGTACGTGCGAATCGCCACATTATGCGTGCGATGTCGGATTATAGTCGGCTTATTGTCATGAATGGCCCCACTTTACGTATTAATCTGAATTATTTTAACCCTCAATATCAGTATAAATTTATTGATCATAATTTTGAGCATTACTGCGAGAAATTTATAGACAGGCTCAATGAGCCCATTTCTATTTACCTGCGAACCTATGGATTTGCAGGTTATCAGGTGACTTTCATCTTCCTTTTAAACGGGAAAAGCTACGAGAAGTTCATCACCTATAAAGTGTAACAAAAATAAAAGCTGTACTTTTGTGAAAAAATAGAAGCAATTGGGAACTCTACTGGACTTAGGTATAAAAGGATATAATAATTACGGAACGCACTTGAAGGAGAAGTATAAGGGGCAGCGTGTATTCAAAGTAATCGTTGATGGTGGCTTCACTTGTCCTAACCGTGATGGCAGTAAAGGCTATGGGGGATGTACTTATTGTAACGTAGATTCTTTTACACCCGAGCTTTCCCGGAAGTTACCGACCATTCGCGAGCAATTGGAGCAGGGAATGGAGAGAGGAAAAGGTTTTTATAAGGCCGATAAGTTTATCGTTTATTTTCAGCCCAATACCAATACCTATGCGCCGGTACATTATCTAAAGATGATGTACGACGAAGCCCTTTCCATCAATACGGAAGATGTGGTAGGTTTTTCAGTAGGTACCCGTCCGGATTGTATTGATGCGGAAAAAGTAGCCTTACTGGAAAGTTATACTGACCGTTTTGATGTCGACCTGGAGATGGGAATGGAATCTATCTATGATGATACCCTCAATCAGATCAACCGTGGCTGTAGTCATGGAGAATTTGTTGAGGCGGTAAAATTACTGGACAATTCTAAACTGGATTTATGTGTGCACACCATCTTTGGTTTTCCATGGGAAACAGAAGAAATGATGCTGGGGTATATCCATGAAATCAACAGATTCCCTAAGATTAAATTCGTGAAATTCCACCACCTTCACATTGTGGAAGGATCAATCATGGGGGTAAAGTATAAAAAAGAACCTTTCAAATTGTTCTCTCTTGAAGAGTATACTGATTTACTATGTAAATTGATTCCATTGTTGAGACCTGATATTGTGATTCAACGTTTATTCGGAATTTCAGATTGGGATTTATTGATCGCACCTAACTGGGGATTGAATAAATCTGCCATTCAGACGTATATCGATAAGGAAATCGAGAAAAGAGGAATAGTTCAGGGATCGGCTTATGTTCCTGTTGCCGGATAATCACCAAATAACTCAATTACTTTCTTTCTTCTGTAGTTAAAGATCTGCTGGAGCTTGTTTGCTACATATAGGTTATTGGCTATTCTTCCAAAAAAGCCCATAGGTAAGCCATAGGTTAAAATGTCATTCATTTCTACCCCACCTTCAATGGCTTTAAAATGATGCTGGTGATGCCATAACTGATAAGGACCGAAGCGTTGTTCATCTATAAAATATTCCTGGGGCTTTACCTGAGTGATTTCTGTCATCCAGTTGAGTTTAATGCCGGCGATCGGCGATACCTTATAGGTAATGATCATCCCGGCATACATTTTTTCCAGTTGTCTCAGGTCTGAAGTGACTTCAAAAGCCATGTCTTCCGGTGTAATTTTAGCCAGGTTTAATGGCGAAGAGAAGAAATCCCATGCTTCCGTTAAGGAAATTGGCAGTTGCTGACTAAAATTTAAATGATAAGGCTTCATGATGTTTGTAAAGATACGTTATTTGCTGCTTTCAGATTTTTTCTTCTCCATTTTTTGAATTTCAGGTGATTTTTGTTTCTTTTTTAGTTTTAAGTCCTGTTTATTTTTAATATTTCATTATAAATATCCTTTTAGCCCTGTATTTTATGATTTTTTTATAAAAAACGCATATTTTGTTTGGTATTTTTCATTTATAATGTTGTTTTATTGGTATTAATATAACGATTTCGTGATTTTGTTGTGTTTTTATTTGATGAAAATGGATTTATTTCCTAATTTTATATAAATAATCAACGATAATCAGTTATAAACTAGTAAAATCTAATAATTATGGCCAAAATTTTATTAAAACAGGTGGGTCCTTTTGTAGTTTTATCAATAATTGCAATTTTAGCCCTATTTACACCCCTTCTTCCGAACTTTGATGAGGGTAAATACAACGCATCTGACATCGCATTCATTCTTGTTGCCACTGCGCTTGTATTTTTGATGACTCCAGGTCTCGCTTTTTTCTACGGAGGCATGGTTCATCGCAAAAATGTGATCTCTACCATGATAAAAAGTGTGGTCGCTGCAGGAGTGATCAGCGTTTTATGGGTAACGGTAAGTTTCAGTCTTGCTTTCGGTGAAAGTATTCACGGACTTATTGGAAATCCATTGACCTTTTTGTTCTTTCATGGCGTAAACTCAGGTCCTTCATGGAGCCTGGCGCCTACCATTCCATTGACCTTATTTGCGTTATTTCAATTGATGTTTGCCATCATTACGCCAGGTCTGGTAGTTGGTGCGGTTGCAGAGCGGATCCGTTTTACTTCCTATATCTTATTTATCGTATTGTTTGCTTTGTTTGTGTATTCGCCTTTGGCGCACTGGACATGGCATCCGGATGGTATCCTGTTTAAAATGGGCGTGCTTGATTTTGCCGGAGGTACAGTAGTACACATCTCTGCAGGTATGGCTGCCTTAGCGGGTGCATTGGTGTTGAAAAGAAGGAGAAGTCATCAGGACCATCAGGAAATTCCTCCTGCCAATATTCCTTATGTATTGATCGGTACAGGATTGTTGTGGTTCGGATGGTTTGGCTTTAATGCAGGTTCTGCATTGGGAGCGAACAGCCTGGCGGTATCAGCTTTTGCAACGACTAATATTGCTGCAGGTGCGGCGGGTTTATCATGGATGTTCTTTGATGTTGCCCGTGGTAAAAAACCTTCTGTACTTGGTTTTTGTATCGGTGCAGTTGTAGGTCTTGTAGCCATTACACCTGGTGCCGGTTTTGTCAGTATCCCTTCCAGCATATTCATTGGAGCGGCTGCAGCAGTGATTTCTAACCTTGCCGTGGTTTGGAAGTCTAAAACCAGCCTGGATGATACCTTGGATGTTTTTCCTTGTCATGGTGTAGGTGGTATTGTAGGGATGTTACTGACTGGGGTATTCGCAACTAAAACAGTGAATGCTGCTGGTGTAGATGGCCTTTTTTATGGCAATCCGGCATTTTTCTTTACCCAATTAAAAGGAGTATTAATCGTAATCGCCTTTAGTTTTGTGGTTTCATTTGTGATCTTCAAGTTCATCAATTTGATCCAGCCGATCCGTGTAACTTCTGAAGAAGAGGAAGAAGGCCTTGACGCCAGTCAACATAATGAAAAATACTTCCAGGGTACTTTGATTGTTGCCAGTACCGGAATGGAAATAGAACATGAGCCGACCACTTAATGTTCTGAGGATGCCTACGACCATATTTATTTGATTTTCATCACAACCTAAACCAACCAAACCAACCAGACCATGAAATTAAAATCAATATTTACCACTGCCTCTTTATCTGTTGCCTCTTTTTCTTATGCTCAGGAAGCTGCCCCTTTACAGATCTCAGGTTCTGTAGATACCTATTATAAATACGATTTTGCCAAGGTCCCTAATATCGGAACCAGTTTTGCCAACGACCAGAATTCCATCTCCCTGGGGATGATTGATCTGGCTTTAAAGAAAACAACAGGTAAAGCTTCATTCGTAGGAGAACTGTCTTTTGGACCACGCGGACAGTATGGATCATTGCTAAATGGAGATGGTACCGACGACAACTCTTTTCATATTCAAAACTTATATGCTTCCTATGCTTTTACAGATAAATTTACGGTGACTGCAGGATATATGGGGACCTTTATCGGTTATGAAGTCATCGCGCCGACAGGAAATTTCAATTATTCTACTTCTTATTTGTTTACCAACGGACCTTTTCAGAATGCGGGGATTAAAGGAGCTTATGCTTTCTCCAATAAGGTAAGCCTGATGGTCGGTTTGTTTAACGATTGGAATGTGTACAAGGATTTGAATGGGGTGTCGCATATCGGTGCCCAGCTGACGGTAAGTCCTGTGGAAGGCTGGACTGCTTATCTGAATGTACTATCGGGAAAATCTGCGGGAGCGGTAGGCACCGGAACGGTTCTGGATCTGACTACTTCTTACCAGGTTACGGAAAAGGTGAAATTAGGCTTAAATGCGGCTGATTATTCTGTTACTAATGATGGTGGCGGTTATAGCGGAGCGGCACTTTATGTGCAAAATGCTTTTACCTCCGCTTTCTCTTTGGGATTGAGAGGAGAATATTTCAACTGGAAAGGTGTGGCAGAAGAGTCGGATAAACATGTAGCTGCGGTAACTCTTTCGGGAAATGTGAAAGCCGGTGGCCTGACCTTCATTCCGGAGGTAAGGTTTGACAATGGTTCTTCTTCGGATATGTTTAAGAAAAAAAACCTTAACCCTTCAAAAAATGCATCTCAGTTTGCATTGGCGGTGGTATATGCTTTTTAGTCTCTGTTAATTTACAAAAAGGAGCTGTCTGAAGGAGTATTTTGATACCCCCGTCAGGCAGTTTTCCTTCATAAAGGTATTGCTATGAAAAGAGGATGGTTTGTTGTTTTAATGTTCTGTACCGTTGCCGGATTTGCACAGGATGCAGAATTGCCTTTTGATGAAAGAGGGAAGTTTATTTATTATGAAGTTGTAGTACAGAAAGATGTTCCTGCAGTAACGCTGAAGGAGCGTGCTGCAAAATTTTTCAGCAGCTCAAAGGAATTAAAACTGAAAACCGCTCCTCAGGACAGCCTTTGGATGTCCAGGGGAAAGATGGTGATTAATAAAACAGCTTTTGTACTTAGCCGGCCTTCAGGAGAAGTAGGATATCACTTATATGTGGATTTTAAAGAAGGTAAATACCGCTTTTGGCTGACTGATTTTAGTTTTATTTCTTATCAAAGAGACCGGTATGGTAGTTTTGTGCCGGAAACAACGGTTGCGATTCCATTGGAAAACAAACCGGGAAAATTAAATGCAGGAGAGTGGACTGCTTATTCAAAAGCGACAGCCAGAGAGGCTAGGCTTTTTGCGGAGCGTTTTAAGAAAGGGATGCTGGAGAGCGCAATAAATCCCCCTACAGCTAAAGCTGTTCCTTCCGTTGATACAAAAAATCAAAAATGGTAGTTAATGTACCATTTTATCCGCGCAGGTAGAACTGGCAAAAGCTTCAGGTTTTGCTTTAAAAATAAAGCCCATGCTTAAGATATAACCCATTGCCTCGTTTAAAGCTTTGTTAGATTTAAACATCGGATTGGTGTTAATGTCGGCATGTACCTCCAGATCTACATCGTACAGGTCCAGCAGGTCGCAAACAGAATAGGCGGTCTCAATGGATTTCTGTACTTCTACCAGCATTCTTTCCTTAATGCTCATCTTCTGAAGGGTTTTTTCCTGATGAATGTACATGAAGCCGCCGTGGTGTTCTCTTAACAGAACGATAACAGTGGCAAAATCAGTTACAGGACCTTTTACCTGTGAGTCTGTACCGATACAGACCTTGAGATGGAACCCTTTTTCAGTTTCCCTGATGATGGCTTGTTCTACTTCTTCTAAAATTGACGAGTGGATCACCTCGCCGCTAAATTTCTTCCAGTTCATACGTTATTGGTGTTATGGTGAACAACCCGTATTCAGGTTTCCTAAAAATAAGTTGATTAAATTAAAAAGCGGTTAATTATTTATTGTTTAATTGCTAACAAATCCTTAATTTTCAACAGATTGCATGTCTGTTCCTGCGAATTTGAGTTGGAAAGGCCTTTTTTGAGTGTTAAACCTTTTTCTGGTTTCTTTTGTTATACTAATTCTTTTCGGATTTCCGTTCAATAATATAAGGATCAGTTTGTTAACCTAAATATAAGCATTATGAAGAGCGAATTATTAAATGAGTTTTATTTACTTCAACAAAGCAGGGCTCCTTATGATTACAGGGAGGTATTGGACGAGCAGGTATATATGCCGATAAAGAAGGTCAACCGTAAAATGAACAGCTGGATTTCTAAACGTGGAAATATGCTGATGAACCTGGATGTGAAATTAAATAGCTCGATGAAACACTTGAGGAAGAAGTATTTGAAATTTTAAGCCTTATCTTTGTGCCATTATGGTAGAAAAGATACTGGAGAAATTAAAAATTACTTCTTTGAACGAGATGCAGCAGGCATCGCTTGTAGCGACCGGAAAAGGGAGTGATGTCGTATTATTGGCACCTACAGGATCGGGAAAAACTTTAGGGTTTTTATTTCCGCTGTTGAAGAACCTCAATGCAGATACTAAGGGCGTTCAGGCCCTCATCCTTGTTCCCTCGCGTGAACTTGCTTTACAGATTGAACAGGTATTCAAACAGATGGGGACAGGTTTTAAGGTGAACTGCTGTTATGGAGGTCACCCTGTGAGAACGGAACGAAACAACTTTGAGCAACCACCTGCAGTACTCATCGGTACACCGGGAAGGATTGCTTACCATTTGCGTCATGAAAACTTTGATGAATCACCAATCCATACTCTGGTACTGGACGAGTTTGATAAAGCACTGGAATTTGGTTTCCAGGAAGATATGTCCTATATCATTTCTAAATTACTCTCTTTAAAGCAAAGGATTCTGACTTCAGCTACAGCTATGGAAGAAATCCCCGCGTTTACCGGAGTTAAGAAAGCAGTGGAGATCGACTTTTTGAAGGATGTGAAAGTAGCGCCGGATCTGAAACTTAAAAAAGTATTCACTACAGCGGAAGATAAACTGGATACCTTGTTTCAACTGATCTGCAAGATTGGCAATAAAACAACCCTTATTTTCTGTAACCACCGGGAAACAGTAGACAGGATCAGTGACCTGCTGATTGATAAAGACCTGGCACATGACATTTTTCATGGTGGTATGGAGCAGGACGAGCGGGAACGTGCTTTGCTGAAATTCAGAAATGGAAGCATCAGGATCCTGATCACTACAGATCTTGCTTCGCGTGGACTGGACATTCCGGAAGTAGAATACATTATTCATTACCAATTGCCTTATACCGAAGATGCGTTTCTGCACCGTAACGGACGTACAGCCCGTATGAATGCAAAGGGAACCGCTTATCTGGTGATTGCTGACGATGAAAAATATCCTTTCCTGAAGGGCGATATTGAAACGGAAAACCTAAAGGGAAATTTTGCTTTGCCTAAAGACAGTCCATGGCAGACACTTTACATTGCTGCGGGCAAAAAGGATAAAGTCAATAAAATTGATATTGTCGGTTTGCTATTGAAAAAAGGAGGCTTGCAAAAGGAAGATGTAGGCTTGATCGAAGTGAAAGACCAGGCTTCTTATGTGGCGATAAAAAGGAATATGGTAGGTCGTGTTCTTGGTACTTTAGCCAATGAAAAGATCAAAAATAAAAAGGTTAAAATTGAGATCGCGATGTAAGTCGCTGGAAATTAATGACTGATCTGAATTTAATACATAAAGTTCAAAAAAATGAGCAATAACGATATTTTTAAAAAACTGCGCGTGGCGCTGGAATTGACAAATGATGACATCATTAAAATTATGGAATTGGTGAACTTTAAGATCACCAAAAGCGAGCTTGGTTCCTTTTTCAGGAGCGATGACCATCCGAATTTTAAACCTTGCGGTGACCAGATCTTAAGAAATTTTTTAAATGGACTGGTGATCTATAAAAGAGGACCAAGGGAGCCTAAACCTGCTGCTGAGCCAGGAGTTTAAGATTTTTTTTATCCCTAAAAACAGGCAAGAAAATAATTTATTTTCTTGCCTGTTTTTTTATGGGAGAAATTCAAAATGCGTCTTTAAAGTATTAAATTGAGCCATTGTGTCGCAATTTGCTGATAATTAACTTAAAGTGTTTGGTGTAAAATTTTATTGAAAACTTTTTCTGATTTAATTACGTAGATGTTAATGCACAACAAAATGTACAGAAATTTGTATATTGACAATATGATGAGGAAACTATTGCCTTAAATTGGCGGGTTGAAGTTCCTGTAAAGGTGGAACGTGGATTGTAAAGGCAATAAAAGAGTTATCCTTGGTAACGCTGAAAACCTTTATTTATTATATACCATATCTACCTAATATGAGTACACCTATACCTCTCTCAGCAGTTTCTGCTGCCCGATCACGTTTATCTTCTTTTTTTGAGAAAACTTTCCCGATTTATCTTCTGGTCACTACCCGATCTATGGCCATTTTCCAACCCTTTACCCTCTAACTGTAGCTTATGAAAAAAAACTTCTACGCAAAGCAAATACTGAATTCAGCTATTTCTTTATATGATACAATAAGCTCGTTTGCTAAAAGCCAGAGACGGATATTTTATGCCTTATGTATTTTGTTTTTTACGGTTTCATTTTCAACTCAGGTCTCAGCTCAGGTTCAGGCTACAGGTGGAACAGGACTCTATAAGAACAATATTTACTGGCTGAACTTTACAGGACTGGATCTTGCTGCCGGACAAACTAAGACCTTTACATTTACGGTTAACGGAACGGTGGTTACGGCAATTATCGACAATGTTGTCTTTTCATCAGGTGGAGCAGGGGCAAGGTTAAGGCCTTACCGGTCCGGTTCATGGCAAGGCGACCGCCTGGATCGCTTGTACAATATTGGAGGGACCTCTACCAATAATACATTGGTAAATGCGATTACCACCATACCCGATGGAGCAGATGCGACCTTCCGGATCCGTACCTATGCGACCACAGGTACCAGTCCGGCAGACATCGGACTGGTTTTTGGGAATGCGGAGGACGATTCCTCTGTGGAGTTTACTCAGGGAAGTACTGATGGAAGTGACTGGAAATTACTGGAAAGGATCGTTACCAACAACAATTCACCAAGATCCATTATTTTCAGTAATCTGGATAAAACTGTCCGCTTAAATTGTAGTGAGAATGCCGCGCTTTTATACACAGATAAGCCGGGAACAAGTCTTTTAAATCCTTTAACCATCAATTGTTCCATTCAGGCAGGCGGGCTTACCGCTATGGCATTGGGACTGATGACCTATACAGAGAAATCGGATGCACCATTGACTTATGGTTCGCCTGTTCATACCCTTACCCCTACCATTACAGGGGGAGGTAATCCTACACCAGCTCTGAATAATACCGTATCCATTGCAAATCCTGAACAGATTGTTCCGGGAACAGTGACCAAACCTCCAACCCCAAAACTGGGAACAATAGCGGGGGATTTTGACCCGGCAGCTTTCACTGCTTTAGGTACAAATGCAGATGCCGATAACCTGAACGGAGAAAATGATGAGGATGGAGTGGCAAGTTTCCCCAGACTTCGTGTCAATGCAACTACCTATAGTCTGAATGTTGCTGTAGGAAACACAACAGGGCTTCCGGTAAACCTGGTCGGCTGGATAGATTTCAACAGAAACGGGACTTTTGAAGCTGCTGAAGGGGTACAGGTGAGTGTGCCGAACGGAGCGACAACGGCGACTTTAACCTGGAATGGTTTATCCGGACTGGTGGCGGGGCAGACCTATGCCCGTTTCAGAATTTCCAATACCATCGCATTGGTACTCAATACCGCGACTCCGGAATCTGTCATCAGTAACGGAGAAGTCGAAGATTATACTTTACAAATTTTACCGCTTGATTTTGGCGACGCGCCAAATAGTTATGGAACCCGGCTGATTGACAACGGGCCAAGACATGCCCTGGACAACAGACTCCGGATCGGTGCAACCACAGATGGGGAGCTTGATGGTCAGTCTGTTGCAGCCGGAGCGAATGCCAATGGCACAAATGGTGATGGGCTGGATGAAGATGCTTTTACGACACTGCCGGTACTTACGGCAGCTTCAACGAGCTACAGCATGACTGTTCCGGTTATTAATACTACAGGTATTGCCGCGAGAATGGCAGCCTGGGTTGATTTTAATAAAAACGGCACCTTTGAAGCTTCAGAGGGGCTGCTGGTCAGTGTACCCAACAATGCAACTTCAGTCGTATTGAACTGGACCGGTTTGGCAAATCTGAGTGCCGGACTGACCTATGCACGTTTACGTCTGACGACGGATCCTATTTCTACGGCAACAACGGGAGGAGCCATGACTGATGGAGAAGTCGAAGATTATAGCGTAATGATCGACCGTTCCTATGACCTGGGACTACTTAAAACTTCGAATCCAACTACGGTTAATGCCGGTCAGGCATTAACCTATACCATTACGCTAACCAACAATGGGCCAAGCCCGATGTTGGCAGCTGATGTCATTAAAGTGGTGGATAACCTGCCTGCAGGATTCACGGCGACAAGTTATACCCCTGCACAGGGCACTTATACCAGCGGTACAGGGGACTGGACAGGCTTAACGCTGACTACCGGACAAAGTACTACCTTAACTATAGCAGGTACGGTGGCCGGAAATGTAACCAGTGCAATGACCAATACCGTAACGGTAACTAATCCTCCGGGAATCACTGATTTTGTTCCCGGAAACAATACTGCAAACGTCATCACCAATGTGAACCGGGTGATCGATTTTGAGGTGACAAAAATTTCTACGCCGAATCCGCTAACTGCGGGTGCCGCGTTGACTTATACGGTCACACTTAAAAATAATGGCCCAAGTAGCTTATTGACTACGGATGTCGTTAAGGTGGTGGATGTGTTGCCTGCAGGTTTCACTGCGACAAGCTATACGGCGGCCAATGGTACCTATACCAGTGCCAATGGAAACTGGACCGGGCTTACACTTGCCAACGGACAAAGCACAACGCTGACCATTGCAGGTACCGTAGGTGCTGCAGTGACGACGCCTCTAACGAATACAGTTACGGTAACTGCTCCTGCCGGAATTACGGACCCGGTACCGGCAAACAATACCGCTACTGATGTCAACGCGACTCAGGTCAAACCGGTATTGCTCATTACGAAGTTGGGTGCTGCAAATGTTACAGCGGGTAATGTTGCTACTTATACCTTAACAATTACCAATACCGGAAGCAGTAATGCGGTTAATGCAGATATTACTGACGCGGTACCTGCAGCTTTAACCAATGTAAGCTGGAGCACTGCAGTTGCAGGCGCTGCATTGGTGACTACGGGTGCAACAGGTACCGGTAATGCGGTAAACCTTAAAGCGAATATCCCTGCGGGGACAGGAAACACAGTAACGGTAACCATCACCGGAACGGTAAATCCAGGCGCAACCGGAACAATTAGCAATACCGGAACTGCTACGCCTGCAGAGCCGAATGGCACAGGTAGTAACTCAACGGTAAATTCAAATGTGACGAGTACTTCGGGAGTTGTTATTACAAAGACCGGTCCTTCAAATGCAGTTGCCGGAAACGTGATCAGCTATCAGATTGAAGTGGGAAATAACGGACCAAGTAATGCGACTGGAATTGTCATTGCAGATCCTGTTCCTGCTGCTTTAACGAATGTCAGCTGGACTACGCAAATTGCAGGTTCATCCACAATTACCGCAGGCGCTACGGGAAATACGTCAAATGTAAATGTAACCGCGAATATTGCGGCAGGGGCAGCAAATAAAGTTACGATTACCGTAACAGGAACTGTTAATCCAGCTTTTGCAGGAAACATTACCAATGTGGCGACTGCAACCCCAAAAGAAAGCGGAAGTACACCTGTGAGTTCTCAGGTGGTTACTGCGGTAAAAAAACAACCTGTATTTACGGTTGCCAAAACCGGACCTGCAACAGCTATTGCGGGCGATAATATCACTTATACGATAACGGTTAAAAATACCGGGCCTTCCAATAGTTTAAGCACAGTCATCACAGACGCCGTTCCATCTGCTATCAGCAATGTGAGCTGGACAAGTTCTGTAACCAGTGGCACTGCAGTGATCAGTTCAGGAGCCAGCGGAACGGGAAATGCCATCAGCCTTAATGCTGATTTTAGTGCAAACGGTACGATCCAGATCGCTGTTTCGGGAACGATAAATTCAAATGCTACCGGTACGATCACAAACAGTGCTACAGCAACGCCTGCAGAGCCAGGTGTAACACCGGTTACCTCCACGCCGGTAAATACCGTGCTTAGCGCAAAATCAGGTTTAACTATTTTAAAAACCGCGCCGGCAACCCTAAACTCCGGAGCGGCGATTTCTTATACCATTACCGTTGGAAATACCGGACCAAGTAATGCAACTGCTGCGAATATCAACGACGTTATTCCTTCGGAGATTCAAGGGGTAACCTGGAGTTCTTCCGTTACAGGAGCAGCAACAATTACTTCCGGAGCTACCGGAACGGGCAATAACCTTCAGGCGGTGGCCAATATTCCGGCCGGTACAGGCAATAAAATTGTATTTACCGTTAATGGAACTGTTGGCGCTGCTTTTAATGGAAATAGTGTAAATACGGCATCGGTAACTGCAACTGAGCCTGGTAGTCTTTCACCTACTTCTACAGCGACGACGGCGGTTAGCAGAATACCACAATTGTCGGCAACGAAAAACGGACCTTCAAATGTCATTGCCGGCGATGCAATCACTTATAAAATCATCATTAGCAATACCGGTATCGGTGACGCCATTGGTACCACGATCAGAGATGCTGTTCCTGCGAAGATCACCAATGTCAACTGGGTGGTCAGCAAAACAGGAACAGCAAGTTTTGCCGGTAATGCCTCCAATACAGGAAACAACATCAACTTTACCGGAAATATTCCTGCCGGAGCCGGAAATACCATTGTTATCGATGTAACCGGAACAGTACTGCCTTCTGCAACAGGAAACTTTAGCAATATGGCCATAGTGATCCCGACGGAGCCGGTACCTACCGTGAATTCGAATACGGTGGTCACTACGATTTCCAATCAGTCCGGATTAGTGATGTTGAAAAACGGACCTTCCACCGCACAGGCCGGAACTGCCATCTCTTATACTTTAAAAATTACCAATAACGGATTGAGTGATGCAATGAATGCATCGATCACAGATGCCGTTCCAACACAAATTAAAAATGTAAGCTGGACTTCTGCAGTACAGGGTACAGCAACACTTATCGGTACGGGAGCCGGAACAGGAAATTCAGTAAGCCTGAATGGCAATATCCCGACGGGTGCTGCAAATGCAATTTTGGTAACGATCAACGGAACTGTTGATCCTTCCTTCAGTGGAAGCATCAGTAATACCGGTACAGCAGATCCATCAGAGGTGGGCAGTCCTTCTTCAAGTTCTACCGTAACCACACAGGTGGGCCGGACTCCGGTACTGACCATTACCAAAACCGGACCTGCAACATTAAACGCCGGACAAAACATCAGCTATACGATAGAGGTGACCAATACCAGTGTTGCCGATGCAAAAGCATTGGTGATTACAGATGCGGTACCTGCAGAGATTGGAAATGTAAACTGGACGGCCAGTACCGCTGGTCTGGCGGGACTGATTGGTACAGGAACGGGAACAGGAAATGCGATCAGCATTACCGGAAACCTTCCTGCCGGAGCGGCGAATAAAATCACGATCACGGTGACCGGAACAGTTGCTGCTTCATTTAACGGATCGCTGACAAACACCGCCACCGCAACACCTGCGGAGCCGGGTACAACACCTAAATCGGCAACCGCCACCACTGCGGTTAGCAGAAAACCAATCCTGAGCATTGTCAAAGCAGGCCCTGCAACGATTACCGCAGGTCAGCAAATCACTTATACCGTTACCGTTTCAAATACCGGAACTTCTAATGCTGTTGCAGTGGCAATTGCGGATGTCATCCCTGCAAGTATTAAAGGGGTAACCTGGACTTCGGCAGTATCAGGGACCGCCCTGATCAATACCGGAGCCACCGGCTCAAATAATAACCTTGCTGTTTCTGCCGATATTCCGGCCGGTGCAGCAAATAAAGTTACTTTAACCATTAGAGGTACGGTTGATCCGGCCTTTAGCGGAAGCATCGTCAACACGGCTACTGCTACACCATCAGAGGCTGGCACTACGGCAGTAACCTCTACTACGACGGCTACTGCAAGCCGTACTCCGGATGTGAGCATCAGCAAAACAGGTCCTGCAACATTGATCGCCGGACAAAACATCAGCTATACCATTACGGTTAATAATTTTAGCAGCTCTGATGCCAGGGCATTGGTGATAGCCGATCAGGTACCGGCATCAATTACCGGCGTGACCTGGTCTGCCGCAGTAAGCGGAACGGCAGTGATTAACGGTACGCCTAGCGGATCAGGAAATGCAATCAGCATTACCGGTGATCTCCCTGCCGGAAGCGGCAATGTGATTACCGTCACGGTAAACGGAATCGTTTCCCCTGCATTTAGCGGTACAATTACGAATACGGCAAGTGCTACTCCTGCAGAGCCTGGAACGGTTGCTAAAACAGCCACGAGCACAGCTGGTATTAGTAAAATACCTTTATTAAGCATCCAAAAAACAGGACCTGCAACGATCTCCGCGGGTCAGCAGATTAATTATACCTTAACCATTAACAATACCGGAACAGCGAATGCTGACAATGCCACGATTACCGATGTGGTTCCTGCGGGAATTTCAAATGTGACCTGGTCGGCAGTTGCCGATGCGAGCGCTGTTATCGTGGGCACAGCATCAGGTACAGGAAATAACATCAGCGTCAAAGCGAATATTCCTGCCGGTACAGCCAATGTGCTGAAAGTAAACATTCAGGGAACAGTTAGTGCATCAGCCACTGGTACCATCAGCAATACGGGTACAGTAACTCCGGCTGAGCCAGGTACTACACCTGGCAGCTCTACCGTAACTACCACCTTGAAATCCACTCCTGGTATTACCTTATCCAAATCCGGCCCTTCTCAAATCTCGGCAGGACAAACAGTTACTTATACGGTAATTGCGGGTAACAGTGGTCCATCTGATGCGACGAATTTAAGCATCAGCGATATCGTGCCAGCTCCGTTAACCAATGTCAGCTGGAGCACAACTGTGGAGGGGACTGCAAGTATCACTTCAGGTGCCAGCGGAACCAATAACAATAGTGTGCTGGTGAAAGGAAACATCGCCGCAGGAGCAGGAAACCGTATCCTGATTACCATCAGCGGACAAGTGCCTTCATCTACCGGCTCAACTTCATTTGCCAATACTGCCACGGCTACACCTGCAGAGCCTGGGGTGCCTCCGGTGAATTCAAATACAATTACGACGACCATCAATAAAAAAGTAAACATCTCGGCAGTGAAATCAGCAACAGCTGCATTATTTGCCGGTGAGAACATCAGCTATACGCTGGAAGTGAAAAACAGCGGGCCAAGTGATGCCTTAAATCTGCTGGTGACCGATCAGTTGCCTGCAGGCATCCTTAATGTCAGCTGGACAACGAGCACCACCGGAACAGCATCGCTGATTTCGGGGGGAACAGGAAGCGGATCTGCACTGAGTTTAAGTGCGAATATTCCGGCAGGTGCGGCCAATGCAGTTCTGGTAACCGTTACAGGTAAAGTAGATCCTTCATTTGCAGGTACACAACTGGTAAACGTCTTTAACGTGACTCCTTCAGAACCTGGCAATCCGGCAGTAACTTCCAATACCACTACGACTTTAATCAGTAGAAAAGCAGACCTGCAGATTCAAAAAACAGGACCTTCAACTGTTGTTGCCGGCCGTGCGATCAATTATACGATCACCGTAAATAATGCCGGACCTTCAAATGCGAACAACGTCAGTATCGCAGATGCGGTTCCTGCAGGAATTACCGGCGTAACCTGGACTGCAACTGCTCAGAATGGCGCAACCATCAATGGTAACGCTACCGGTTCAGGAAATAATATTGCTGTTCTGGCTGCAATTCCTTCGGGGGCGGGTACCGTAACGATCAATGTCTCGGGAACCATTGCAGCAAATTTTGCAGGGACCTCATTGACCAATACAGCTACTGCGACACCTGAACCAGGTATTACAGATCCTACACCGGCTACGAGTACCGTAACGACGACAGTTGGTCGTGTGGCAAATGTAAGGATCATTAAATCCGGACCTGCAAACGTCATTGCAGGAGATGTGATCACTTATAACCTAAGAATTGTTAACGATGGTCCAAGTGACGCACCGGGAGTGGTGATCTTAGATGCACTTAATACCCGGGTGACGAATGCAACCTGGACTGCTACGGGACTTAACGGGGCTACCGTAAGTGCCACAAACGGATCAGGAAATGTGAACTTTACCGCAGGAATCCCTGCGGGAACAGGAGAGGTCAACGTAGTGATCACGGGAACGATAGATCCTGCAGCTACTCCGGCAACCTTCACCAATACGGCAACTGCGAATTTCCCTCCGGGAAGTCCGGTTACAGATCCTGATCTTTCTTCGAATACCAGTACAGTTCCTACTCAGGTAGTGCTGCAAACTGATCTGTTGGTTTCGAAAAGCGGACCTTCTACGATTGATATCGGGGATAGAATCGATTATACGATTGAAATTAAAAACGGAGGAATCAGTAACATTACCAATGCATCCATTACAGATATTGTTCCGAATTCCGTTGACGTTACGAACTGGACAATTACGCCATCAAACGGAGCTACTGTGGCCGGTTCTTCGGCTATGTTATCCGGAACGGGCAATTCGATTATCACTACCGGTAATATTCCGGCCACTGCGCCTGGCTCTATGCCTGCCCTTATTTTCATCAGAATCACCGGCACAGTGAAAACGACTGCTGATGCCACCTTTACCAATGAGGTGGTGGTGGAAGCCAATGGAGAGAAAAAGAGTGCAGTGGTCACCGCGGTGAATCAGTCGACCGATGTTTATGTAGAGAAAAGTGGCCCGCAATCGGTGATTGCAGGTTCGGCCATTACTTATCAGCTGAAAATCGGAAATGACGGACCTGTAAATATTACAGGACTAACCATCGCTGATAATATCCCTGCAGATATCAAAAATGTCGTTTGGACAAGCACGCTGTTCGGAACTGCGACACTTACCGGAGCGACACAGGGAACAACAAATAACATCAGCACTACTGCAAACATCGCAGCAGGTGCAGCCAATTATATCCTGATTAATGTTCAGGGAACAGTAGATGCAGCAACAGCGGGTAAAAACATTACCAATACTGCTGCGGTTACTTTACCTCCGGGCAAATCAGATTTTAATACCGCCAATAATACGAGCTCAGTAGTTACTGCAGTTACCTCAAAATCAGGATTGTCTGTTCGTAAGATGGGACCTTCCGATGCGGTATCAGGTGCTGAAATTACTTACACAGTGCTCGTTTCCAATGCCGGACCAAGTAACGTCTTACAGACCACGATTACTGATGTGGTGCCTTCCAATATTAAAAATGTAAGCTGGACTTCTGCCAAAACCGGAACCGCAAACATTACGGCTGGTGCAACAGGAACGAATAATAACAATGTCAGCCTTGTTGCTGATATCCCTGCAGGTGCAGGAAATGAGGTGACCATCACGATCAAAGGAACCATTGATCCCGGATTTGCCGGACAATTGCTGAACAACGCAGTGGCTACACCTGTAGAACCAGGAAACCCACCGGTAACTTCAGAAAATGTGACGACCAATGTATTGAATAAATCAGGTTTAACGATTGTCAAATCCGGACCTTCAGTAGTAGATGCCGGAGGAACGGTACAATACAGTGTTGAAGTCAGCAATTCAGGACCTGGTAATGCAGTTGCTGCGGTCATCACTGACCAGGTTCCTGCAGGTTTAACCAATGTTCGCTGGACAACAGCGACCACCGCAGGTGCTGTCGTGACTGCGGGTGCAGCAGGAACGAATAACAACGCAGTTTCAGTTACCGCAAACCTGCTTGCAGGAGCAGGAAAATTAACGATCACCATTATCGGAGATGTTCCGGCTAACAGTGCAACGGGTAACCTGCTGAATTCTGCAGTGGCAACTCCGGCAGAACCGGGCAATCCGCCGGTCACTTCTAATGAAGTCACCACGGCGATTGTTAAAAATGTAACCCTGAGTTTAACCAAGTCCGGCCCTGCGACATTGAATGCAGGAGAGGCGATCACTTATACTTTAGCCATAAAAAATACGGGGCCTTCAAACGCAACGGCGACAAGGCTGACAGATGTGGTTCCGGCGGATATCAAAGTGGTATCATGGACGAGTACCGTTGCCGGAGGTGTAGTGATCAGCAATGGCGCGACCGGAACAGGAAATAACCTGGACCTAACCGCAGACATTCCTGTAAACGGAACAATCTTGGTTAACGTAAAAGGTACTGTAGATCCGCTATTTGCGGGAACACTGACCAATACGGCCACATTAACACCAACGGAAGCAGGAGAGACACCAATCAATGCGGTGGCGACTACAACCGTTAAAAAATTAACCAAATTACTCATCAGCAAAAGCGGTACGGCAAATGCCATCGCGGGTCAGGTGATGACTTATCAGATTAAGGTCTCTAATGAAGGACCAAGTACTGCACTGGCTGCCCTGATCACAGATGCCGTTCCGGTTCAACTGGAAAATGTCAGCTGGACAACGGAGGTAACCGGCGGATCGGTAATTACTGAAGGTACAACCGGAACCGGAAATGCCTTAAGTGTGAAAGCCAATATCCCGGTAGGCCAGCAGCATGAAATTACCATTACCGTAACAGGTAAGGTTGCCGCATCTTATGCTGGAACGATCAGTAATATTGCTACCGTGACCCCTGCTGATCCGGACAACCCGCCAGTGGTGACCCCACCGGTAGAAACGGTGGTTGTTCAGCGTCCTGTAATTGTAATGAGCAAAACAGGCCCGGCAACAGCCGTTGCAGGTGGAGCCATTACCTATACGATTGAGGCCAACAATACCGGATTAAGTGATGCCAATAACCTGGTGATTACTGATGCTGTACCTGCGGACATCAAAAATGTAAGCTGGACTGCCGTTGTTTCCGGAAACAGCTCAATCAACGGATTGAATCAGGGCTCAGGAAATGCGGTCAGCCTGAATGGAAATATTCCTGCGGGGGCCAGCAATAAAATAACAATTACAGTGAATGGAACGGTAGATCCTTCTTTTGCCGGAACATTAAGCAATACCGCTACCGCTACACCTGCAGAGCCTGGTAATCCACCAGTGGTTACCCCGCCTGTAACTACGGTGGTGACGCAGACACCGGTAATTGTCATCAATAAAACAGGTCCTGCTTCTGCAACTGCAGGGGGAGCCATTAGTTATGTGATTGAGGTCAGCAATACAGGTTTGAGTAATGCTAAAAATCTCGCCATCTCAGATATACTTGACCCGGCAATTACAGGGGCAACCTGGGCTGCCACGGTTTCGGGAAGCAGTACCATCAATGGAGCTGCTACAGGAACAGGAAATGTCGTATTGAACGGTAATATTCCTGCCGGTACCGGTAATAAAATCAGCATCACAGTTAATGGAACATTAAATCCTGATTTTGCAGGTAAGATTACCAATATTGTTACCGGAACACCTTCAGAACCAGGTAATCCTCCTGTGGTCAGTCCTCCGGTAGAGACAAATGTGGATAAGAAACCAATTATTGTAGTGACTAAAACCGGACAGCCGACAGCTACCGCCGGAGGAGAGGTTACCTATACCATTGTAGTCGTGAATAACGGATTAAGTAATGCATCGGGTACAGCTATCGTAGATGATGTTCCTGCAGAGCTGATCAATGTGAGCTGGACTGCAGTTCAGTCTGGCGTAGCAACGGTGATTACCGGAGCTTCAGGAACAGGAAATCAGGTTCGTGTGAGCGGAGATTTACCTGCCGGAAATGCAAATAATAAAATTACCATTACCGTAAAAGGTACAGTTAACCCAGGGTTCTCAGGAAAAATCAATAACGTCGCTACCGCTTCGGTTCCTGGAATCAATGTACCAAATGTAGTTACCCCTCCGGTAGAAACAGAGGTAGGATCTAAACCGGGAATCGTTCTTCGTAAGGATGGTCCTGCTGCTGCAATTGCAGGATCAGAAATTACCTATACGATTACCGCCGGAAATACGGGATTGAGTAATGCACAGAACCTGTTGATTACTGATGATGTACCTGCTTTATTAAGCAATGTGAGCTGGACCTCAGGTATTACCGGAACAGCAGCAGTGAACAGTGGAGGAAGTGGAACAGGTAATGTGATCCAGTTAACGGGTAACATTCCTGCCGGCATCGCCAATACCATCGTCATTACGGTTAAAGGAACCATTGATCCTTCATTTAATGGAAATCTAACCAATAAAGCAATCGCAAGCCCATCAGAACCTGGTATTGTTCCGGTAGAAGCAACGACTACTGCAGTGGTAAGTAAAACACCTGTTTTAGCCATCGCTAAAAACGGGCCTGCTACGATTTCTGCTGGTCAGGACATTACCTATACGATCAATGTCAGCAATACAGGAACGGCCAATGCAGACAATGCTTCTGTTACAGATCAGATCCCTGTGAACATCACCGGAGTAACCTGGACAACCACCATAAATGGGGCAGCAAGTGTCTTGAGTGGTGCTGTCGGAAATGGCAATAACCTTTCTGTCAATGTGAACGTCCCTGCCGGTTCAGCAAATACCGTTCTGATTACCGTAAAAGGAAAAGTGAACCCTTCTGCAGCCACAGATTTAGTGAATAAAGCAACGGTAACCCCTTCAGAACAAGGAACCGTTCCGGCGAGCTCTACGGTAACGACGACCATCAAATTGGAACCTTCTGTAAGCCTGGTAAAAAGCGGACCATCACAGATTTCTGCCGGTCAGACGGTAACCTATACTTTAATCGCAGGAAATAACGGACCATCTGATGCACGTAACTTGTCTATTACAGACCCTGTTCCTGCCGGATTAACCGATGTGAGCTGGTCTGCAACAACTGAAGGTGCAGCTACGCTGATCAGCGGTGCTACGGGTACAGGCAATGCAGTTTCTGTAAAGGGAGACATCAATGCCGGTGCGGCCAACCGCATCCTGATCACGATTACCGGAAAGGTTCCGGGATCAGCACCAGCTGGAGTATTAACAAATACTGCCACTGCAACGCCATCAGAACCAGGCATCCCTGCAGTACCGTCAAATACGATAACTACTACCGTAGATCATAAATTAAACATCAGGGCAGTGAAATCTGCACCGACTTCCATTGCCGCCGGAGAGCGTATTAGTTATACCCTTGAGGTATTTAATGATGGGCCTGCCGATGCAGCAAATCTGGTAATCAATGATGCAATCCCTGCGGGCATTCTCAATGTGAGCTGGACCACAAGCATCGCTGGTACAGCCAGTATTGTGGCCAATGGAACCGGTAGCGGTACTGCGGTAAATCCAAGGGTGAACATCCCTGCAGGTACCGGAAATTCAGTAACGGTACTGATTACAGGAGATGTTGATCCTGGTTATGCCGGAGCAACATTGAAAAATAGCTTTACTGCAACACCATCGGAACCAGGTAATCCTGCTGTACCATCTGATGAGGTGACCACCAATGTGGTGAAAACAGCGGATATTCAGATTCAGAAAACCGGACCTTCAACCGTAGTTGCAGGCTCGGCCATCAGTTATACCATCAATGTGAAAAATGCAGGGCCAAGTAATGCGGGAACTGTAAATATTGCAGATGTGATTCCGGTTGGTTTAACGGGTGTCAACTGGACGGCTACCGCTCAGAATGGCGCAGCCATTACCGGAGCGAATACCGGAACAGGGAACATCAATTTAAATGCATCGATTCCTGCCGGTAATGCAACAGTACAGATTCTGGTAACCGGAACGGTTGATGCTGCTTATGCAGGCAGTAGTCTTGTAAACACAGCTACAGCAACACCTGGAGCTGGGATTACAGATCCAACGCCTGCAACAAGCACAGTAACTACAACAATTACCAGAGTGGCGAATGTGAGGATTACCAAATCCGGACCTGCAGACATTGCAGTGGGAGAGATGATGACTTACAACCTTCGTATTGTGAATGATGGACCAAGTGATGCCATAGGCGTATTGATCAAAGATATGATTCCAGGGAATCTGGAAGCAGGAGCAACCTGGACTGCGACGCTTACAGGTGCTGCAACGGTTAGTGCTGCCAACGGTACGGGAGATATCGATATCACCGGAAATATTCCTGCCGGAACAGGCATCATCAGTATTGATATCCGTGCAAAAGTAAAAGCGAACAATCCGGATAAAACAGCCTTCACCAATACCGCAACCGCTTTCTTCCCTGTCGGAAGTCCGATCACGGATCCGGAACTGAGCTCAAATACCAGTACCGTACCAACCATCGTGAACAATGATCCGGTGCTCAGGGTATCGAAAAGCGGACCTTCAACGGTCAATATCGGTGATCCGATCAATTATAAAATTATCATCAGAAATGGTGGTGCAGGTAACATTACCAATGCCGATATTTCTGATCCGGTTCCTGCAGATGTCGCAGTAAGCAGCTGGGTAGCTACTCAAACCGGCGGAGCAACAATTATCGGAACAGGCACAGGTACCGGCAACAACATCAGTTTCAAAGCTGATATCCCTGCCGATAACGATCCGCTTACCGCAATCACCATCGACATTCAGGGAACGGTTAAAGCCACAGCCGGCGCAACCTTCACCAATACCGTAACAGTAACGGCAAATGGAGAAAGGAAAAGCTCAGTGGTCACTGCCGTAAATCAGTCTACTGATCTTAAAATAGAAAAAACAGGGCCTCAGGCAGTGACTTCAGGTTCTGATATTAACTATACGCTAAAAGTCAGCAATCAGGGACCAATAGATGTCGCTGGTCTGATCATTACCGATAATGTTCCTGTGGAAGTTGGACAGATCAGCTGGACTGCACAGGCCTTCGGGGCGGCAAGTCTGACCGGTGCTTCATCTGGCACTTCAAACGCTGTTCTGACACAGGCGAATGTTCCGGTAGGCGCGGCAAACTACATTCTGATCAATGTCAATGGAGTGGTGAACGCCAATACGCCATCGGGCAGTATCAGTAATGTGGCAAGTGTAAGCACACCAAATGGTGTTGCAGATTTCAACCCGGCAAACAATACCAGTCAGGTAAATACACAAATCAGTTCTGTGTCCGGATTGAGCATCAGCAAATCAGGACCTCAGACCGGGGTTTCAGGTTCTGCAATCACTTATACGATCAAAGTGAAAAACAGCGGACCTAGTAATGCAGCCCAGGCACAGATTAAAGATCTGGTGCCGGCTGGAGTAACTGCTGTGAGCTGGACGGCAACCTCAGCAGGAACTGCGGTTATCAATTCAGGAGCAGCCGGAACCGGAAATACGGTAACTGTTTCTGCAAATATTCCTGCAGGTGCAGCCAATGAAATCAACATCACGATTAACGGAACAATAGATCCTGGATTTAGCGGACAACTGTTAAATAATGCAACAGTTACCCCATCAGAACCAGGAAATCCTCCGGTAACCTCCGGCGATGTGACGACTACAGTAAGTAATAAATCAAGTGTAAGGATCCTGAAATCCGGACCTACAAGTATTGAAGCGGGTAAAGTGGTCAATTATACCCTTGAACTCAGCAATGCAGGTCCTGGAAATGCAATGAATGTGGATGTTGCCGATGCAGTTCCGGCAGTGTTGACTGGTGTCAGCTGGACCGCTACGGCCAATTCAGCCGCGGTGATCAGGTCCGGTGCAACAGGTACCGGAAATGCAGTTGCCCTTAAAGTTGATCTTCCTGCCGGAAATGGTACGGTAATCGTCAACATTACTGGATTGGTTCCTGCAAATGCAGCAAACGGAAGCATCAGCAATACCGCTACTGCGACCCCTGTTGAGCCTGGAAATCCTGCAGTAACTTCTAACACGGTGACTACCGCGATTGTGAACAATGCGAGTTTAAGCCTGCTGAAAAGCGGTCCTGCCACACTGAACTCTGGAGAATCAATCAGTTATACCTTAAGAATCAGCAATGCCGGACCATCAGATGCGCTGGGTGTGAAAGTGAAAGATGTTGTTCCTGCTCAGGTAACCGGTGTCTCATGGACGAGCACACTGAGCGGCGGTGCAACGATCAGCTCTGGTGCAAATGGCGCAGCCAATAACGTTGACCTTACCGCAGATCTGCCTGCAAACGGAAGCATCATCGTAACCATTAATGGTAAGGTGAATCCAACTTTTGCAGGAGTGATCCTCAATAAAGCGGCACTTACACCTGCAGATCCTGCCAAGCCAGTGATCAATTCAGAAGTAAGCACTACCGTTACCAATGTGTCAAATTTAAAAATCAGCAAAACCGGTCCTGCAACAATAGCCGCAGGTCAGGTGATGAAATACCAGATCAAAGTATACAATACCGGACCTGGTACGGCACAGAATGCGGTCATCAGTGATGTCGTTCCTGCTAAATTAACAGGAGTAACCTGGACAGCTGCAGTTACCGGAAATGCCAGCATTTCTAACGGACAAACCGGATCAGGAAATAACCTGAGTGTAACTGCAACGCTTCCATCGGGATCGAATGACATCATTACGATAGACATTACCGGTACTGTGGATGCCTCTTTTGCAGGTAAATTAAGTAACACGGCAACGGTGACACCGGTAGAGCCTGGAAATCCACCAGTGGTGACCCCACCGGTAGAAACCGAGACGACCTTGAAGCCGGGAATTACCATTGTGAAAACCGGGCCTGCCAAGGTCAGTGCAGGTGCTCCGATTACTTATGTGATCACCGCGGGTAACATTGGATTCAGCAATGCAAAAGACCTGGTGATTACCGATAATGTGCCTTCACAAATCAAAAATGTGAGCTGGACAACGAGTACCGCCGGAACAGCAGCGGTTACAAGCGGAGCCAGCGGATCAGGGAATGCGATTTCTGTAAAAGGAGACATTGCTGCTGGTGCAGCCAACAAGCTGATCATCACCATTACAGGTACTGTTGATCCTGCCTACACTGGTCCGTTGAGTAACACGGCAACGGGTACACCTGCTGAACCGGGTATTCCACCGGTAGTAACCCCACCGGTAGTGACGGAAGTCAGCAAAACCCCTGCATTTGCCATTACTAAAACCGGACCTGCTCAGTTGAAATCAGGCGACCTGATCACCTATGTGGTAGAGGTGAGCAATACTTCTTTCAGCAATGCCGATAATATGGTGATCGCCGATTTGATCAGCAGTGATATACAGAATGTGAAATGGACAACTGCAATCACCGGAACTGCGAAAATCATATCCGGAGGAACGGGAAGCAGCAGTAATGTAAGCGTCACAGCTGACCTTCCTGCAGGTGCCGGAAACAAAGTGATCCTGACCATTACCGGTAATATTTCCAAATCATTTACCGGAAAGATCGACAATACGGCCAGGGCATTCTCAGGTGCAGGTACGGTAGAAGTCAGCAGTAATACGGTTTCTACTACAGTAGATAATGCAGACTTTATCATTCCTAATATCATTACTCCAAACGGAGATGGCAGTAATGATACCTTCAAAATCAAGGGACTGGAAAATTATCCGGGAACACAGGTAACGATCTTCAACAGATGGGGGAATGAAGTTTACCGTTCTGCCAATTACCTGAACGATTGGGATGGTAGTCAGCTGAATGAAGGTACTTATTACTACCTGATCCTCAGGAAAGAGAAATCGGGCAGCACAACTGCATTTAAAGGATGGATGTTTATAAAAAGGTAAAACAAATTAAGACACGCTAAACATGAAAGATTTAAAGAAATATAGTTTATTATCCCTGCTCATCTTCAGTTTGAGCAGTGGATACGCGCAGCAGACGATCCAGTTCAGTCAGTATGTTTTTAATGGTCTTGCCGTTAATCCAGCCTACGCCGGTTATAAAGAAGATTGGACGGCCAACTTCAGTTTCCGCTCTCAATGGGTGGGAATTGAAGGGGCTCCCCGTACCGCAACAGCTTCCTTTGACGGGATAGTCGACCCTCAGGCGAAGAAGATGGGCTTAGGTTTTATTGCCACAACCGATCGCCTGGGCCCTCAGAATACCTCTGCCTTTTACGCGAATTATGCCTACCGTCTGCAATTGGATGCAGAAGATACCAAACGTTTGAGTTTTGGTATCGGTGCCGGGCTTACGCAGTACAACCTGGATGGATCGAAGTTTATTGCGACTGATCCTGGAGATGGGGCAATTCCGATAGGAAATGAGAGTAAGCTGAGACCGGATGTTCGTTTTGGTGTTTATTTTTATACCCCTAAGTTTTACATTGGTGCATCGGTGATGGACCTGCTGTCGGGCATGAGAAAAGATGACATCCAGACAGAAGGGGATTACAAAGTGTTACGTCAGGTCAGACACATTTATCTCACAGGAGGTGTGATGATTCCTTTATCGGAATCCCTGGACCTGAAGCCTACCTTTATGTTGAAAGAAGATTTCAAAGGACCAACCAATTTAGACCTGAACGCGTATCTGCTGATCAGTAAGGTAGTTTGGCTGGGCGCTTCATACCGTACCGGGGTAACCTTATGGGATAAGAAAAACCTGCAAAAAGGCTTGAGCCAGAGCGATGCCGTTGCCGGGATTATAGAGCTTCAGATGAGCAATCGTTTTCGCCTGGGTTATTCTTTTGATTATACGACGAGTAAACTTTCCAGCTATCAGAGCGGCTCGCATGAGCTTTCACTGAGCATCAGTTTCCCTGGAAAAAGAGCAAGAGTATTGAGTCCACGTTATTTTTAAGCTGAACAGAATTATATGAACAGAACAGCATTTAAAAGACCAGCTTTACTGATGCAGCGCATGTTGCTGATCAGTACAATGGCATTATTCCTAAGCAATTCCGTAATGGCACAGGAGCAGCTGAGCCGTAAGCAACAGGCGGATGTGCTCTTTAACCGCTTTGAATATTATAATGCGGCAAGGCTATACCTTCCACTTGCGGAACGAAAGAACCCCGATGTGAAACTGGTAGAAAAACTGGCCGATTGCTACCGCATGATGAATGCTTACGAGGAAGCAGAGAAGTGGTATGGAAAGGCAGTAGAAAATAAGAAAGCACAGCCGATGAGCCATTACTATTATGCCGAAGCTTTGCAGCGAAACAAAAAGTTTGACCTCGCAAAGGAGCAGTATCGTGCTTACAGCAGCTTGCTTAAGCCGGAGGAAATGAGCATCAAACCTTCGGCGAGACATACTGATCTGCCAAATGAAAGCGAGCCTGTTAACCAAGAGGAGGTAAACTTAAGGATCAATTCCTGCGATAGTGCGGCTCTGTGGACCAGCCGGCCGAAAGACATTGCGATCAAAAATGTAGCGACTCTAAATACCAAATCCGCAGACTGGGGATTGAATTACTATGGGAAAGATGGTTTTGTATTTACCTCAGAACGGAACACCGAAGCGAATGAAAAAAGCAGTGACATTTATAAATGGACAGGAAATCCCTGGCTGAAATTATACCTGGCAAGTCCGGATGCACAATTGAAGGAAGAACTTCCGGTAGTGACCAAACAAAATGCGCCAACTAAAACCGAATACCATGTCGGGCCAATGGAGCTGAACGGGACAGGAGAGGTGGCTTATGTGACGATCGCGACAAGGGCTTCTGCTTCCGAATTGCCATTGGATAAAAAAGAAGGCAAGATCAGGGAGCGTTTGTATACCCGCAGACTGGAACTGATGATTGCCTTGAAAAAAGATGGCAAATGGGGGGAATTGAAACCTTTCGCCTACAACAATGTAAAAGAATATTCTCTGGGACATGCGGCGCTTTCAAAAAATGGACAAGTCTTATACTTTGCTTCAGACATGCCTGGTGGAGTAGGGAAAACAGACATTTGGTATAGCCAATTGCAGGCAGATGGAAGCTGGGGGAAACCGGTAAACTGTGGTCCGGAGATCAACACTAAAGAAGAAGAAGCTTTTCCAACTACAGGCCCTTACGGAGAATTGTATTATTCCTCTAAAGGAAAAATAGGAATGGGTGGATATGATATTTATAGCAGTCGTGGCGAAAAAACACAATGGAGTAAATCACAGAACCTGAAATATCCGGTGAATTCTACGAGTGATGATTTTTATTTCATCAGCAGAGACGGCAAGACGGGTTATTTCTCTTCCAACAGGGAAGGTGGGGCCGGCGATGACGATATTTACAGTTTCAACGATCAGACGCCTGCTGTGATGATTCTTGCCCTGGATGGTACAGTTTATGACCAGAAGAGTAAAGCGAGCTTAGACTCGGTGTTAGTGACCTTAACAGACGGAAATGGACAGGTTCTGAACCGCAAGGTAACGGAGCAGAATGGAAAGTTCTTTTTTGGTTTAACAAAAGACCAGGATTATAAGGTCGAAATCAGCAAACTGGGCTATACTTCGGTGCTGAAAATGGTAAGTACAAAAGGAATTACTAAATCTGATACCCTAACCATGGAGGCTTTTCTGGATAAAGATAAGTTTGAACCAGGGAAAACCTATGTGCTGAGAAATATCTATTATGATTTTGATAAAGCGAATATCAGACCGGATGCAGCCAGGGAGCTGAATAAGTTGCTGGCCATTCTAAAAGAAAATCCATCCATCTGGATTGAGCTGGGATCACATACAGACAGTAGGGGAGCGGATCAGTATAACCAATGGTTGTCGCAACGCAGGGCGAATTCTGCGGTACAATACCTGATTGATCGTGGAATTGAGAAAGAACGAATCAAGGCCAGAGGTTATGGAGAAACGATGCTGCTGAATAAATGCGGAAACGGTGTGAAATGTAGTCATGCAGAACATCAGCTCAACAGAAGGACGGAATTTAAGGTCATCAAACAATAGTGTTTAATACAAAAAACGTAGAGCGGGATTCCTAAAAAGATCCCGCTTTTTTTATATTAGCCAGGCGCTTTTGGCTTTTGAAAAAAACAGCTTTGTTTTGTTCCGGAGTAAAATTAAAATAAGCTTGTTAAAAATATTGCTAAAACTATTTAACAACTATTAGAATATACAAAAGTTATTAATTAATTTGCTGAGATTTTAAATATAGATAACGGCTAAAATGAATTCAACATCTTCTAAACTTCCCTATATAGGAGTAGATATAGGTGGCTCTCACATCACTGCTGCTCATGTAGATGCAACCACATGTAAAGTAATCGACAGCACGATGAAACGTGAAAGGGTCGCGTCAATGGACTCCGCAGAAGTGATTATCGAATCCTGGTTAAAAGTACTTTCTTCCCTGATCATCAGGACCAATGGTGAAAATTCCAAAATAGGGATCGCTATGCCAGGGCCATTTGATTATGAGCATGGAATCTCTTTGATGAAAGGGATGCAAAAATACGATGCTTTATACAACATCAATGTGAAGGAAATCCTGGCTCAGCGCCTGGAAATACCTGAAGAAGACATTGTATTCATTAATGATGCGGAAGCCTTTCTTCGCGGTGAGCTGGCCTCAGGTGCAGCAGCAGATAAGGAAAGAGCAATAGGGGTAACCCTGGGGACAGGATTAGGTTCTACCAGTAATGCAAGTGGGATCACTGTAGATATGAACTGGGCATTCCGTCCTTTTAAAGAAAGTATTGCCGAGGAGTATATCTCAACGCGATGGTTTATGAAAAGGTATCAGGAAATTACCGGTGCAGAGGTTAAAAACGTAGAAGAAATGCTGGCAACTGCAGCACAATCTGTGAAAGATGAAATTTTTGAAGAATTTTCAGACAATCTAAGTATCTTTCTGAACGATTTAATTGCTCAGGAGCAGCCACAGGTGGTCGTGATTGGTGGCAACATTGCCAAAACATGGGAACACTTTATTGATGCACTGACGCGTAAGATCACAGATAAATCCGTAGCGATCAGACAAAGCGAAATGTGGGAAGATGCAGCTCTGGTAGGTGCAGCGAGCGCATGGGCTCAAAAATAAGATAGATGAAGAAATACTTTTTTATTGCAGGACTATTGTTCCTGCTGAATCATTCAAATGCCCTCGCGGCAAAGATAGATACCATACAGACCTATAGTGCTGCAATGAAAAAGAAAATAAAGGCGGTGGTTGTCGTTCCCGACAACTATCAGCAGCTGAAAAGCCTTCCGACGGTCTATCTGCTACACGGTTATGGAGATAGCTATGATGGCTGGATCAATACCGTTACCGTATTGAAAAAATATGCAGATGATTTTCAATTGATCCTGGTTTGTCCGGATGGAAATGTCTCCAGCTGGTATATGGACAGTCCGGTAGATCCGGAATGGAAGTATGAAACGTATGTCGTCACGGAACTGGTGAGCCAGATTGATCAGCAATATAAAACGATTAAAGACAGAAAAGGCAGGGCCATTACCGGGCTGAGCATGGGCGGACATGGGGCATTATACCTTTCCTTTAAACACCAGGATGTCTATGGCGCTGCGGGAAGCATGAGTGGGGGAGTTGACATGACGCCTTTCCCCCTGAAGTGGGACATTGCCAAAAGATTAGGCAGCTATGAACAGCAACCTGAACGCTGGAAAGCGAACAGTGTAGTAAATATGACGCATTTGCTCATTCCCAATAAACTCGCTTTGATCATTGACTGTGGCAGGGATGATTTCTTCTATAACGTGAACAATAAGCTTCATGAGGAATTATTGTACCACAATATCCCTCATGATTTTACGATCAGACCAGGGGCCCATAACTGGGATTACTGGAAAAATGCAGTTGGCTTTCAGCTGATGTTTTTCAGTAACTTTTTCAATAAGGCTTAATTTAGAAATAAAACACCCATCGAGTAGATATTTCAACCCTATATATTGCTGTATTAACCTGCTTTAAATTCGATGAGATCGATTTCCTGCAACTAAGAAAGGGTAATTTCTTCCTTTTCTTCGGAGTTTTCTTTTTCCTTTAAAACAGTTGTTTCTGAAAACCGGTCATGCCAGCCATTACGGCTGAATAGAAAAGAAAGGGCGTTAAATGGGATCCATCTTGAAAGAGTTCTCGCGAAAGATTTAGTGAAGTCGATTGGCCGGCCATCTACGGTCAGTACCCTTGTTTCCGATAAAAACTTAGCTGGAGAAGCTTGAAAAATAACTTCAAAAAAGATATAATATACTGCGGTAGCAAAAAACAGAAAGAAGATGGCAAAAATATTAGGTCCAAAGGCTGCTGCCATATTGTTAAAGAACTCCCCAAAAATGTTGCTGCGAAATAATGTGATCATCGGTACACTGAATATGAGGATGATCATGACGCTGTCTATCACCAGATGAAAAAGACGTGTGCCATTAGGTGATTCGACATATGAGTTCGAAATACCAGTACTATATTCAGTGGGTACCACTGCTAATTCTCTGGTTCCATTCAGGTATTTAAGTACGCGGAATGAAAAATAAATCCAGGCCAGGTTTACCAGACTGTAATATCCGAAAAACAATAGGTCTTTGACTAAATTTTCATTTGCGGCGTCGACTGGCAAATAAAAGAAAGAACTAAGAAAAGTTAAGGCTTTAGAAAGCAGGATCACAGAAAATGTGAACCTGAGGATGCGCATTCTTTTCCCTTTATTCAGGTAAAGTAATCCTCCACAGAAAAATAACAGATCAAATGCCAGATTGATCCATTGGTAATAGGTGAAATCAAGGCTATAGCTAAAAAAATTGAGATTGAAAGCTGATAGCGTCCCACTTAATATGCCCATGATTGTAGGGAGCATTCCTAACGCTGAAAGTGCTTCCAGATCATTGCCAAAGGAAATGAAAAACAGGTTGCAAATAATGATTATCGTAGAGGAAATGATAGCGAACAATGAAATTTTTCTGTACGGTTTCATGGAAAGGAGAGGTGCTTTAGCGTTAATGAATATTTAGCTGCAATTATACATCATATAGTTGAAATTAAAAATTGAGGCGTTTTACTTCTCTTTTTTGTAATTTGCAACTGATCTCCTGATTAATTTCCAGCCTGATGTACGCTGTCAGTACATGAGCCGAAACCCAATTGATGTTTTTATTAATTATTTTTACAGAAAGATAGTTTTTTAGATTGTCCTGCGTTATATATAACTAAGATTTAACCGCCTATGAAACATTTTATTTTCGCCAGCCTGTTCACGGTGATCGGCTTCAGTTCATTCGGACAAGATAACAAACCCTGGATTGCGTTTTATAATAAGGATACCACATTAATCGGTTTTAAAGACAGCAAGAATAACGTAAAGATTGAACCCAAATTTACCGGATTTATCAGTGCCAGTAAGTTTGATGACATTATTGGGGTAACGGAAAGAATAAATGAAAAGTGGCCCAGTTATTACCTGACCAAATCCGGAAGAATAGTAGGCAGAGACAGCCTGCATATATTTGACAATGGCGTAGATTGTGAAAGTGAGGGATTTATCCGCTTCAGGGACAAGAAAACGGACAAAGAAGGCATGTTTGACCGCAACGGTGACATCGCTATTCCTGCAATTTATAGCGCGATAACCAGCGTTAGAAATGGAATGGTTATCGCATTACAGGGGGCAAAAAAAGAGGAATGGGGAAAAGATTCCGGGGATTATCATTTCAGTTGGGTTGGCGGAAAGCAATTGTTAATTGATACCCATAACCGGTTGCTTATTGATGATTTCAAATCGGAGCGTAATTTAAATTTCTTCTCCCTGTTGGTTTCCGATAAGCCGAACGAAGATCCGGTCCGACAGAATTTTAAGACCAGCCAGGGTAAATACTATTCCTTCATAGATTTTGGAAAAGAATTCGATACCTGGTTAAAAAAATCATTACTTAACCATTTTACGAAAGAAAGTTTAATGGAGGCTAGTTATAAAGAGCTGACCTATTGGGAAGAGCAGGATGGATGGAAGGCGGAAGATAAACACAGTTTCATGACCAGGAATTTCGAGCTCATAAAAACGAAACTGCTGCAGCTGAACCGTCCGGATTGTAAATACCAGATCTTTGACGATGGGCTGAACAAATTTATCTATGAATCAGAGGAATACCAGCGCTTTTTTGATAACTGTGGGGCAGCAAAGGAATGGATCTATCCCCTAAAAAATATTGTCATTTCTTATGGGAAAGGGAAGGACTCATTTCAGGATCATTTTTCTTTTTTGAGGACGGAAGAAGGCTACAAACTGATCAGCATCAGCTTAGGAAAAGGAGCCTTAAAGTAAATGCAATCCAATTAAAAAATCCCCTTCCAGTTTAGCTGAAAGGGGATTTTTTATGATTATTCCGGAATAGTTATTCTACACTTCCTTCTTCTTTTTTCTTTTTCTTGCCCGGGCTTTTGTTTTCTACCACAATTTGATCGCTCTCTTTGTCGTAATCAATTTCCAGTGTATCGCCATCATTGATCTCGCCTTTCAGGATTTCTTCTGCAATTGGATCTTCCAGGTATTTCTGGATGGCACGTTTAAGTGGCCTTGCACCAAAGTTGATGTCGAAACCTTTATCTGCGATGAAGTCCTTAGCTCTTTCGGTCAGTTTCACTTCATAACCTAAGTTATGTACACGACCGAATAAAGATTTCAACTCAATGTCAATGATTTTGAAGATTTCTTCTTTACCCAAAGTATTGAAGACCACTACATCATCTACACGGTTCAGGAATTCAGGAGCGAAAGCACGTTTTAGCGCATTTTCAATCACACCTCTTGAATGTGTATCCACTTGATTTGTCTTAGCTGTAGTAGAGAAACCAACGCCTTGTCCGAAATCTTTCAACTGACGTGCGCCAATGTTCGAAGTCATGATGATGATGGTATTTCTAAAATCTACTTTACGGCCTAAGCTATCTGTAAGCTGTCCTTCATCCAAAACCTGTAACAGGATGTTGAATACATCAGGGTGAGCTTTTTCAATCTCATCCAAAAGAATCACTGCATAAGGCTTGCGACGAACTTTTTCTGTCAACTGTCCGCCTTCTTCATAACCTACGTATCCCGGAGGCGCACCCACTAAACGGGAAACCGCAAATTTCTCCATGTACTCACTCATATCGATCTGGATCAATGAATCATCACTGTCGAACATGAAGCGGGCGAGTTCTTTTGCCAACTCTGTTTTACCAACACCTGTAGGGCCTAAGAAGATAAATGAACCAATTGGTTTCTTAGGATCTTTTAATCCGGCTCTGGTACGTTGAATTGCTTTTGTCAGCTTCTTAATGGCATCATCCTGTCCGATAATTTTCGTTGCTACTGTTTCGTACATGTTCAATAGTTTAGCACTATCGGTTTGTCCAACACGTTGCAATGGAATTCCGGTCATCATGGAAACTACTTCTGCCACGTTATCTTCCGATACGGTATAACGTTTGGTTTTAGTTTCTGCTTCCCATGCTGCCTTCGCACGATCCAGCTCCTCTAAAAGATTCTTTTCAGTATCTCTCAGTTTCGCAGCCTCTTCGTATTTCTGGCTTTTTACCACTTTATTCTTTTCAAGCTTGATCTCTTCAATCTTGTTTTCAATCTCAATGATGTTCTCAGGAACATGGATGTTTGTTAAATGCACCCTTGAACCAGCTTCATCTAAAGCATCAATCGCTTTATCCGGTAAGAACCTGTCGGTAATGTACCTTGAAGTCAAAGCCACACAGGCATTGATTGCTTCGTCGGTATAGGTTACCCCATGGTGATCTTCGTATTTTTCTTTGATACGGTTTAAGATCTCAATGGTTTCATCCGGTGTAGCAGGCTCGATCATTACCTTTTGGAAACGACGGTCTAATGCACCATCTTTCTCAATGTACTGACGGTACTCATCTAAAGTAGTGGCACCGATACATTGAATTTCTCCCCTTGCCAAAGCAGGTTTGAACATATTCGAGGCGTCCAGTGAACCTGAAGCACCACCGGCACCTACAATCGTATGAATCTCATCAATAAATAAGATCACATCTGTAGATTTTTCCAGCTCATTCATCACCGCTTTCATACGTTCTTCAAACTGACCGCGGTATTTGGTACCTGCCACCAATGAGGCAAGGTCTAAGGTCACCACACGTTTGTTGAACAATACCCTGGAAACCTTGCGCTGAACAATACGTAATGCCAGTCCTTCTGCAATAGCAGATTTACCTACACCCGGCTCACCAATCAGAATTGGATTGTTCTTTTTACGACGTGATAAGATCTGAGACACACGCTCAATTTCTTTCTCACGACCTACAATAGGATCTAAGCGGTTTTCCTCTGCTGCTTTCGTTAAGTCTCTTCCAAAATTATCTAAAACCGGAGTTTTTGATTTGATGTCCGATACTTTTTTAGGGCTGCTGAAGCTTTCCTCCTCACGATAATCATCGTCACCACCAGTTGATGCGCTATTTTGAGTCTCATCTCTGAAACCGTTTTTATTCACTTCAACTTCCTGTTTGAAAATCTCGTAATTGATGCTGTATTGCAGTAAGATTTGAGAAGCAATGTTATCATCATCGCGCAGGATCGACAGCAACAGGTGTTCTGTTCCTATCAAATCGCTTTTGAAGATCTTGGCCTCCAGATACGTGATCTTTAAAACCTTTTCGGCTTGTTTGGTCAAGGGGATATTCCCCAGGTTAACCGTAACACTGGACGTACCTCTAACAGAGTCTTCTATCGAACGACGAAGTTTTGAAGTATCAACACCCAGTGATTTTAAGATCTTGATGGCCATACCGTCGCCTTCGCGAATTAGGCCCAACAAAAGATGTTCTGCGCCTATATAATCGTGACCTAATCTCAGGGCTTCTTCCCTGCTAAAAGATATCACGTCTTTTACTTGTGGAGAAAATTTAGCTTCCATATATACCTTTCTAAATCGGGAATGCTCTAAACTATAAAAATTGTTTTATAAAAAGGCACCCCTGATTTTATTATTTTATCAACAATTACGCCATAGCGGCGGAAACGGATGTTGAGACTGCCGATATTTCAGAAATCTTACTAAGTTCTGACTTTATTGGTGATATTTACAAACCGATGCGCAAATATGTCAGACGAAAGAACATCTTTTGTACACCGGAAGCTAAATCCCTATCGGTCAGAATTTTCATGGTTTTAAATATTTAACACTTAATTTACTCAATGGGGAAGTTATTATGCAAGTGTGGACATGTCATTGTAGACCAAACAGATGATCTTCCCTATAAAGGATACTTTATTAAAGATACGCATGTTGAAGAATTATATGAAATATTTGACCATATCAAAGATTTAATTGAAGCACTTAAAGTAAATAAAAGAGAAGAATGGGTGGTTCGGAATTTCGGTAATGAGCCTTATGCCCTGGAATTGAGCGATGCCGACCTGATTCATGACCTTTGGCTGCGTAAAGTAAAAGTCAGCACCATCTATAATTGTGAGCACTGCGGAAGAATATTGTTTGAGCAGGGCGGAGAGAACCGGTTCAAGACCTATATAGAAGAACCAGACGAAGCGCACAATTAATATTATTGTGATATCTGCTAAACAATTTTTTAATGGGGATTACATCCTTATCTTTGTGCCCCTAACCTTATTTCATTAATTTTAATTCTATAAAGCCTGCTAAAGGCATAAAATATAATAAGCAAATATGTCAGACGAAAAAATAATCTTTTCAATGGCGGGGGTAAATAAGATTTATCCACCCCAAAAGCAAGTTTTAAAAAACATCTACCTTTCCTTCTTCTATGGTGCCAAAATTGGTGTTATCGGTTTGAACGGATCTGGTAAATCATCTCTTTTAAAAATCATCGCAGGTTTAGATAAATCCTTCCAGGGAGAAGTGGTTTTCTCTCCGGGATATACCGTTGGTTACCTGGCTCAGGAGCCTGAACTGGATGAAAATAAAACAGTTAGAGAAGTAGTGGAAGAAGGTGTTGCTGAGATTACAGCCATCCTTAAAGAATACGAGTCTATCAATGAGCAGTTTGGCTTACCTGAAGTTTATGAAGATGCAGATGCAATGGATAAACTGATGGCCAAACAAGGTGAACTACAAGATAAAATTGATGCCTCAAATGCCTGGGAGCTGGACAATAAACTGGAGCGTGCCATGGATGCGCTTCGTTGCCCTGATCCGGATACCAAAATTGGTGTTTTATCGGGTGGTGAGCGTCGCCGCGTAGCGATGTGCCGTTTGTTATTACAGGAACCGGATGTATTGTTACTGGATGAGCCTACGAATCACCTGGATGCCGAAAGTATCGATTGGTTAGAGCAATTCCTGAAAGATTATAAAGGAACTGTAATTGCAGTAACCCACGATAGGTACTTCCTGGACAATGTAGCAGGCTGGATCCTGGAATTAGACAGAGGTGAAGGTATTCCATGGAAAGGAAATTATTCTTCCTGGTTAGATCAGAAAGCAAAACGCCTGGCACAGGAGGAAAAAACAGAAAGCAAACGTCAGAAAACACTGGAGCGAGAGCTGGAATGGGTACGCATGGCGCCAAAAGCCAGACATGCCAAATCTAAAGCACGTTTATCAAACTATGACAAACTGGCTTCTGAAGACTCAAAAGAAAGAGAAGACAAACTGGAGCTGTTTATCCCTGCAGGACCAAGATTAGGAAATGTGGTGATTGAAGCCAATAACATCACCAAAGCTTATGGCGATAAACTCTTGTTTGAAAACCTGAGTTTCTCTTTACCTCCGGCAGGCATTGTAGGGATCATCGGTCCAAACGGTGCAGGTAAAACCACTTTATTCCGTTTGATTACGGAGCAGGAAACACCGGATACCGGAACATTCCGCGTTGGAGAAACCGTTGCTTTAGGTTATGTGGATCAAATGCACAATGACCTTGATCCTAATAAAACTGTTTATGAAAACATTACTGATGGTTTAGATAACATTCAGTTGGGAAATAAAGCAGTAAGTGGAAGGGCATATGTATCTAAATTCAACTTCAATGGCGGCGACCAGCAGAAAAAGGTGGGGATACTTTCCGGTGGAGAGCGCAACAGGGTCCATCTGGCCATCACTTTGAAAAAAGGTGCCAACGTATTGTTACTCGATGAGCCAACCAATGATATTGACGTAAACACGTTAAGGGCATTGGAAGAAGCGCTGGAAAACTTTGGCGGATGTGCAGTAGTGATCAGTCACGATCGCTGGTTCTTAGACCGTATCTGTACGCATATTCTTGCTTTTGAAGGCGATTCGCAGGTTTACTTCTTCGAAGGAAACTACAGCGATTACGAGGAAAACCGTAAAAAACGTCTTGGAGATGTCACTCCACACCGTTTAAAATATAAAAAACTGGTTTAAACGACCGCAAAACAAAAAATGGCTGCTCCGAAAGGAAGCAGCCATTTTTGTATATAAAGCATTTTGCTTATAAAGAACGGGCTTAGAATTTATTCCTGACGCGTTCCAGTAGTTCTTTTGTTTTTCTGATTCCTTCTTCTTCGGATAAAGTCGACCCTTCGTATTCTATGCCAACAATTCCAGTCCATTTTGCCGCTTTGATGATCTCAAACATACGGGTATAATCGATGTCTGTTTCCTCACCGTCTTCTTTAAAATTATGGGTTTTGGCGCTCACACCTTTTGCGAAAGGCATCAGGTCTTTTACCCCCTGATATTTATCATATTCTTTCTCCGCACTGATTCTGAAGTTTCCGAAATCAGGAAGGGTTCCGCAATAAGAGCTGTTTACACCCTTGATCACCGAAGATAACCAGTTTCCATCCGAAGAATATCCGCCATGGTTTTCCACAATGATATTGATCTTGTTTTTCTTACCGTATTCGGTCAGTTTCCCTAATCCGTCAATCGCAGAGGCTTTAATTTCTTCTGCTGTTCCTTTTCCTGCCGCATTTACCCGAATGGTTTTACAGCCCAGAAATTTAGCAGCATCCACCCATTTGTAATGGTTTTCTACCGCGATCAATCTCGCTTTATCATCTAAATCACCCAGATTGCCTTCTCCATCGATCATGATCAGGTGGTTTTGGATGCCTTCACTATCTGTTCTGTCTTTAAGTTCTTTTAAATAAGTTTTATCCGTTTCCTTCTTTTTGAAAAAAGGACTTACATATTCCACGATATGAATGCCAAAATCATTTTTTGCTTTTAGCGGAAAATCCATGTTGGTCATCTTTCCGGCAAAGAGTGCTTTATGAAATGACCACTCCGCAAGAGAGATCTGAAAAAATTCTTTTTTATCTGCGGCAAGGGCTTCCAGAGGAAGGAGAGAAGAGATGCTTGCGGCGGCAGATAAAATGCCCAGATCTCTGATGAAGTTTCTACGGTCTGTTACTTTCATTTGTGGTTAGTTTTAGTGATGAATGATACAAGGTATTAATTTATGTCTGGAAAAAAAATACTTTCAAAAAAAGGCTTCTGTTGGGCGGCTAATGTCAATATTAGTAACAACTTAGTGTGTTTTTAACACATTTTGTTAATTAATGCACCTGTGGATTTTGGATTTCGGCTAAATGCTTCTATTTTAGAGATTAAATAGGTCAGGTAAAATATCAGTTGAATCAAAATCTTATAGATGAAAGTTAAAGTATTATTGACAATCCCACTCTTTGTCTCTGCTTTTTGCGCCTCCGCTCAGGAGAAAAACAGCGCTTACAAACAACAAATTGACGGCACAAAATTAAGCTTTGAAATGAAGGCCATTCCCGGTGGAGAATTCCAGATGGGAAGTAAAAAAGGAAAAGCAGATGAGCAACCTGTTCACAAGGTAACCATCGACCCTTTCTGGATGAGTACCTATGAAGTGATCTGGGACATCTACGAACCTTTCTTATATAAAGATTACGAAACCACACACAGTACCGGACCTGTTCCAGCCAATGTAGACGCGGTAACCAGGCCAACGAAGCCCTACCTCGACATGACTTTTGGTATGGGGAAAGAAAACCATCCCGCATTGGCGATGACCCATTACAATGCCATTCAGTATTGTAAATGGTTATATGCAAGGACCGGTGTTTTTTATCGCTTGCCAACGGAAGCAGAATGGGAATATGCCAGCAGAGCAGGAAGCACGGAAGAATATGCCTTTGGTAACGACGCCGCTAAACTCGGAGATTATGCCTGGTTTAAAGAAAACAGTGCAGGAAAAACCCATGTGGTAGGACAGAAAAAACCAAACCAGTGGGGATTATACGATATGTACGGCAATGTAGGAGAATGGACCTATGACCAGTATGTTCCTGATTTTTATAAAGGAGTTACAGGCGAAAAAGCGAAGAACCCGGTTTCTGTGCCTGATAAACTGTATTCTCATGTGATCCGTGGAGGCTCTTATGATGATGTGCCTAAAGATATACGTTCTGCAGCCAGATTAGCCTCAGATCCGGTATGGAAACAGCTGGACCCACAGATTCCAAAAAGCAACTGGTGGTTTCCTGAAGCCCCTTTCATTGGAATGCGACTGGTAAGACCGGTTACACCTCCTTCAAAAGAAGCCATAGATGCCTATTACAATAAACCGGTAATCGCAGATTACTAGAAAAAAGAACTCACACTAACAACCAAATATAAACCAACCAAAAACTATGAATAAGGAAGAATTGCGCGATAAGCGCCGTGAATTTTTAAAGACATCTGCATTAGTGGCAGGTGGCGTAATGCTAAATCAATTTGCCTTTGCAGGTGGTCATTCTTCTACGGATGATACCATTAAAATTGCACTGATCGGATGCGGTGACCGTGGAACCGGGGCTGCTTTTCAGGCATTGAGCACCAAGCAGAATATTAAACTGGTCGCTATGGCTGATGCTTTCCAGGACAGACTGGACAACAGCTATAAAGTACTTTCAGATAAATTTAAAGAAAAAGTTGATGTTCCTCAGGACCGCAGATTTGTAGGTTTTGATGGGTATCAGAAAGCCATCGCCCTTGCGGATGTGGTATTGCTGGTGACCCCTCCGGGATTCCGACCTACACATTTCGAAGAAGCGATTAAGCAGGGAAAACATGTATTTATGGAAAAACCGGTTGCAGTAGATGCGCCTGGCGTCCGTAAAGTACTTGCTGCGGCAGAACTCGCGAAACAAAAGAAATTAAACGTAGTTGTGGGTCTGCAACGCAGGTACCAGGCAAACTATAGAGAAACCTTAAAACGCATTCAGGATGGCGCAATAGGCGACGTAGTGAGTGGTCAGGTATATTGGAACAGTGGTGGGGTATGGGTGAAAAAACGCCAGCCAGGACAAACGGAGATGGAATATCAAATGAGAAACTGGTATTACTTCAACTGGTTGTGCGGAGATCATATTGTAGAGCAGCATGTTCACAATATTGACATTGCCAACTGGGTTAAAAATGCTTACCCTGTTTCTATTCAGGGAACCGGAAGTCGTGCCTGGAGAACAGGGAAAGACTACGGAGAGATCTATGACAACCATGCGGTAGAGCTGACTTATGCGGATGGATCTGTGATTTACAGCCAGTGTCGCCATTTCGAAGGAATTGCAAACCGTGTAGATGAAACTTTCCAGGGTACTAAAGGCCGCGTATACCTTTCTGCGGGCAATAATGGGGTACTTTGGGACCATAAAGGAAAAGAGCTTTTCAGTCACCCAACCAAGGGCAATGCAAATCCATACCAGACCGAACATGATGAACTCTTTGCTGCAATAGCAAAAGGTGAGTATAAATTCGCCGATGCAGAACGTGGTGCAAAAAGCTGCTTCACCGCAATCGTGGGCAGGTATGCAACGTATTCAGGACAAACAATTAAATGGGATGAGGCCCTTAAAGCAGACAACAGTCTGATGCCGGCAGAATTGAGCTGGACGGCAAATCCAAGATTAATGCCGGATGAAAATGGCTTGTATCCAATCCCTACTCCGGGAAAATCAAAAATAATTTAAACAGGAATTCCGCTTGTGGCCATTGTTCCTAAGTCGGCAATCCTGCTGTTACCGTTGCTGATCTCTCTTTTTTTACAAAAGAAAGATCAGCAGCAGTATAGTATCCATGGCTATGCTCAGGGGACAGATTATTCCATTAAATATTTCGCGGAAGACAGTGTCGTTACCAAAAGTGCAGTAGACAGCATCTTGCTAAAGATCGATTCTTCCATGTCCCTTTACAAATCCTATTCTCTGATCAGCCAGTTCAACAGGGCAGAGAAAGGAATCCTATTGGATGCTCATTTTGCCGCGGTAATGAGAAAATCCTTTGAGATCTATGCAGCTACTCAGGGGAAATTTGACGTCACGGTAGCGCCCCTGGTTCAGGCCTGGGGATTTGGGCCGAAACCTGTGGAAAGCTTTCCTGACAGCGCAACGGTGAAACAACTGTTGCAAAATGTAGGAATGAATTACCTCGAACTCAAGGGAAATTACCTCAAAAAGAAAAAACCTGGAATAAAGATCGACCTGAATGGGATCGCTCAGGGCTACAGTGTAGATGTGGTTGCCGATTACCTGCTAAAGAAAGGAATTCGCTCCTTTGTGGTCGAAATTGGGGGAGAACTGCGGGTTGCAGGTTCAAAACCAGACGGTTCCGTGATGAGGATCGGAATTGAAGGACCTGCCTTATCTGCACAATCGGAACCCGAAATCAGGCACATCTTAAGTTTCAGCAGTGGTGCCGTAACCACTTCCGGAAATTACCGGAAATACCTGCAGCGGGGCAAAGGAAAGATCGCACACCTGATTAACCCCAAAACGGGTTATCCTTTAGACAATCAGCTGATCAGTGCAACAATCTATGCCAAAGATGCCATTACTGCCGATGGTTATGACAATGCGGTCATGGCAATGGGGGTAGAGGAAGCACTGGCCTTTGTGAACGCTAAAAAAGGGATGGAGGCTTACCTGATTTACCATCGTAAAGATGGAAGCGTAGCCGATACCCTGACGAGCGGTTTCAGAAAGATGATTTTAAAATAAACAATAGACTTACAACCAGACCAACCAAAGCATAATTTATGAAAAGAATAGAATTTTTAAGAAATAGCTTTATCGCCACAGGTGCGGCATTGGCCGGATCTTCCCTAAGTGCAGCTGCGGCACCTGCATCGGGTAGCGCAGCAACAGGACTTGCAGGAAAAACCTTTAACCTGGATTATGCACCACATCAGGGCATGTTTGCCAATCATGCGGGTAAAAGTTTCCTGGACCAGATTCAGTATATGTATGATCAGGGCTTTCGCTCGATCGAAGACAACGGATATCTCGGCAGACCTATAGAAGAACAAAAGAAAATAGGTGATTTACTGGCCAAACTGGGCATGAGGATGGGCGTGTTTGTGGTAGATGGGGGCGACAACTGGAAGACTTCCCTGACCACAGGAAAGAAAGAATTTAAAGACAAGTTTGTGGAAACCTGCAAACAATCCGTAGAAGCAGCAAAAAGATGTAATGCAAAATGGATGACCGTTGTTCCGGGATTCTATGAGCGTAAACTTCCATATGGAAACCAAATGGCAAATGTAGTAGATGCCATGAGGGCAGGAGCGGAGATCTTTGAACCGCATGGCCTGATCATGGTATTGGAAACACTGAGCGATACGCCAGAGCTTTTCCTGCAGCAAACGCATGAAACCTTTAACGTGTGTAAGGCCGTAAACAGTCCTTCCTGCAAAATTCTGTACGACATTTATCACATGCAGAAAACCGAAGGCAACCTGATCGTGAACATGGACCGTTGCTGGGACGAGATTGCCTATATCCAGATCGGCGACAATCCGGGAAGGAAAGAACCGACTACCGGAGAGATCAATTACAAGAACTTATTCAAGCACTTATACAATAAAGGATATAAAGGCGTGATGGGAATGGAGCACGGGAATTCTAAAGGGGGTAAGGAAGGAGAACTCCGTGTGATCCAGGCTTACCGTGAGTCGGATGATTTTCTTTCTTAAAAACGCTTAAAATAAGCTAAACTGGGCTTTTGGAACTTTAAATAAGCCAGAGTCCAGTTTTATTACCCCTTCATTTAAATGGTTTAGCCGGCAATGCAGTTTAAAGCTGTCTCTGATCAGCTTTGCGATGTTGCCATCGCCCCTCATTCTTTCCCCAAACCTGCTGTCGTTTACATTTCCTCCATGGCAGGACTGGATCGCATGCCATACTTTTTCAAAACGGTCCGGATAATTCTTGCGAAGCCAGTCCTCAAAGATGCCGGAAATTGCGCCGTTCAGCCTGACAATCGTATAACCTGCTGCCTGAGCACCCGCATTGGCTACCGTTTTTAAAATGGCCGGAATTTCATGATCACTTAAGCCGGGAACCAGCGGGGCCACCATAACGCCCATGGGAATCCCTGCTTTGCTGAGTTCTTCCACTACTTTTAACCGCTGTTTGGCAGTGGTGGTCCGGGGTTCCATCTTTTGTCTGAGCTTTTCATTCAGGCTGTTAATCGAAACATATACCATACACAGATTTAGCTTTGCCAGCTCAGTTAACAGGTCGAGGTCCCGGAGGATCAATGCATTTTTGGTGATCAGGCCTATCGGTTGACGGTATTCCAGGGCGATTTCCAACAGCTGACGGGTGAGCCTGAATTGCCTTTCTGCGGGTTGATAACAATCGGTATTGCCGGAAAGTGAAATGACGGCCGCATCCCAGCCCTTACGCTCCAGGAATTTTTTGAACAAATGTGGTGCATCTTTCTTGACGATGATCTTCCTTTCAAAATCAAGCCCTGCACTAAATCCCCAATATTCATGGGCATTCCGGGCATAACAATAGGTACAACCATGTTCACATCCCTGATAAGGGTTGAGGGAATAGTCCATTCCTACATCCGGACTGTCCACCTTATTGACAATAGATTTACTTTTTCCGATGATGAAAGTTGTCTTTTGATCGGCTTCTTCCCAATCGTCTATTCCTTCCGAATGTTCTTTTACATAATCATCCTTCGCAAACCTGTTGTGCGGGTTGAGCTGTGCCCCCCTGCCTTTAAAGTAATTGTCCTTAGGTTCTTCGTCTAATATCATTAGTTAAAATTACTAATAATATTAGCAATTTGCAAATGATTATTCTTCTTTTACATTGGGGATATAATCCATAGGAACCATGTCGGCGATTTTCTCATAAGCCCAGAATCCACCCAGAAGGACAGATTTCGGATTGAAAATCCCTCCGTTAGGGTAAAAATGGATAGGGCCTTTCAGGATGTGAAGGGTAGAAATCTGATAATTGGGGATATCGAGTGGTCTGGCAACCGCATGACCGGAAAAAGCGGTATAATCTTCGGTTTCGCGTTCATTGGTGTTGATCACATACAGGTCTCCGTCGAAATTCATTGTTTTGACATCCTTATACAATTGGGTAGCCAGGGTATCGGTCAGGATTTCCGACCTGTCCAGGACGTTCAATGATTTTGCGACTGCCCTTTGTTTGAGCCAATAGCTGATGGAATCGTTTAGCGGAGAGGTAAAACCCGGGCCAATGCGGACAATGGTATTTCCAGGTTTGTACAAGCGCTTAATGCTGGCATTAATGAGGCTGTCGGGAAGCCTGTTGCGGTTGGCAACACTCCTCATCTTATGAATGATAAAACCTTCCGTTTTCGTCGTATTCTGATAGAGGGAGCGGAAAAAATGCTGAGAAGAACCTGCATAGGCGATTTCTCTTTTCTTCAGCCAGCTTTTTCTTTTTGAGGAGGAGGCAGGCAATTCTTCAAAAGAAGGGTGGCCGGCATAGAAAACCACATTGTCTACGAAATCTCTTTCAAAATACTCCAAAAGGTATTTGATGCGGTAACCCAGTGATTTATTTTCGATGAGGAGGAATTCATTGGCTGTGACCCTCAATATTTTTCTTTCTTTGTCGTACTCCGTTTGAATCACCTGAGGATTGAGGATTTTACATTTCTCGGAATTGGGTGTTTTCCCGATGAAATGGTCTTTGAACATTTCCAGGTAACGCGCCCGGTTTGGGTCCGCTTTGATGACGACCTCTTTCAGCTGAATCGTGTTTTCCTTTAACACAGCCTCAATTTTAACGGATTTATCCGAGATCAGCACGTTTTTACTCAGGGGAAGGTAGCCCATCATCTGGATCAGGACATCGTAATTGCCCACGGCCACATTGCTCAATATAAACTGTCCGTTGCCATCGGATACCGTGGCCGCTTTATATCCGGCCAGATAGATGCCTGCTCCCGGAAGAGGTTTCCCTTCTCCATCCTTCACCGTTCCGGAAATACTGAATAGATTTTGCCCGAAGCCGTTAAAAGAGAAAAATAAAAGCAAAACACAACAGGAGTACCATTTCATCATCTGGCTAATGTAGCCAATCATTTATAGATTTAAAAGCATAAAAAAAGCCCTTTTCAGGGCTTTTACTACTTGTCTGTGGTTGATCAGGATTCTGATTCAATTCCCAGTCTTTTCATTACATCGTCACTTACTCCTGTAGAAGAGTAACCTCCATCATGGAACAGGTTCTGCATTGTTACCATTCTGGTAAGGTCTGAGAACAGGGTGATGCAATAATCTGCGCAGGATTCTGCATCTGCATTGCCCAGTGGGGCAACAGAATTGGCAAAATCAAAGAAGTCGCCGAAGCCTTTAACTCCTGAACCTGCGGTTGTTTTTGTCGGAGATTGTGAAACCGTATTGATACGGACTTTTTTCTCCAGGCCATAATGATAACCAAAGCTTCTGGCAATAGATTCCAGCATGGCTTTAATGTCTGCCATATCGGTATAGAAAGGATAGGTTCTTTGTGCGGCCATGTAGGTCAGGGCGACCACACTACCACCTTCACTAATGGCATCTAATTTTTTAGCTACTGCTAACATTTTATGAAAAGAAAGCGCGGACACGTCAATTCCTTTCATGAAATAATCGTAGTTAGACTCTGTATAAGGGATCTTTTTGCGAATGTTTACGCTCATTCCGATCGAGTGGAGTACAAAATCTATTTTTCCACCTAATATCTCTTGTGATTGGGTATAAAGGTTAGTGAGGTCTTCCACGCTGGTTGCGTCAGCAGGGATGATCTTTGAGCCTGTTTTTTCGGCTAAAGCATTGATTTCTCCCATTCGCATGGCGATAGGGGCATTGGTTAAAACAAATTCGGCACCTTCTTCATGCGCTTTTTCAGCCACTTTCCATGCAATGGAATTCTGATCCAGTGCACCGGTGATGATGCCGCGTTTACCTTTTAATAAGTTGTACATAATTTCTTGTTTTGTTATACATTACTTCGTGTCGAAAGTAATAAAAATTAACATATTTTTGGATTTAGTCAGACGCAGCTTTTTTCTGAGTGGTCATATAAAAATTGTAATTAGTTAGCCTTATTAAGGCCTTGAGCCAGTGGGGCAAAATGTATGGCATCAATAAAGCTTTTGATCCGGGCTTCTAATGGGCTGTGTTATCTAGTGAATATGAATATCAGTTGCTGATTCAGGAATGATTAATACTTCATTCATATAGTGATCAAAAATGACGGTTTGTGAAACCATTGGTTCAAACCAAGAATCAAATGATCCACCTATAATACCTAACTCTGGAACATACAAAAAGCGGTCAATTCCCCTTCTCAGATTTAATCCGTCTGCAACCCGCCAGTCTGTGAATTGCCAAAACTTATAACACTTATATCCCAGTATCTCTAATGAACCGGAAAAGAAAGTTAAAGGCCGTTCTAAAGGTCTCTTTAAACTTGAGCTACCGGTTTGATTTTTAGAGGTAATAGCATTTACAGAAAAGTCCTTATAGATCTCTTTGTGTCTTGTTTCAAATGCTTTAACAGATAAGTCGGGTGATTTGGTATTGATGTATATATTGCCCATTAGATTTGGGAATAATACTGGTTGTTCAATCATCTTAAAGTACTCGGTAATACAGTTTTCGGACCTGAAATATTTATCCCCCTTTTTGATAATTAAAATAATATCCTGTCTTTTTAAGTGATCGGAATCATAACCACTAGAGTTCAGGAACATCTTAAAGCCATCTTCAAACAGCAGTTTTAATTGTCTAAAATCGATAATCTGGGCTTTTAGGTCTTTAACATTCACTGCAGACCAATTTTCTTTTGATACTGTGGGAAGAATAGAAAACAAAATCAATGTATTTTTGTCGTACCTAAGGTTATAGAGCTCAATGTCTATAGATTTTCCATAAGCCTTATTTGCATGGAGACTAATATCAACGACTTTATAATCCTTACTATCCAAATCGAGGACAAAATATTTATCATGAGCTAGCAAGGCTGTAGATATGATGGTAAGTATAAAGAGTATTGTTGTTTTTTTCATCTGTCAAATTGTTGTAATACCTTATATTATAGTAATTGGGACATTTTATGGACATTTTGACCCTGTGAACTTATTCTTTCTTACATCACGCTCATTTTGATTTAAAAGCTTTGCGTCTGCGCCCATGGCAAGGATGCCCGATGAAGCAAGGGCGTCTGCAGTAATTTTTGGTAGTTTCGTATTAAAGCTGCAGATAGCTGCAGATAACTCCTTAACAAAATTATTTCCCATTACCGTGTGTTGGTTCACAAAAACAGCTTTTGTTACATCAATACCTCCAGTTAAACTATTGGCATACGCAGGATTGATTTCCGGATAAACAGTAGTAAACTGGTCTCCCAGTCTGCTTTTTTCGACGTTTAAATATGCATGTAAAGCTTCGTGGTACATCGTAACTAATATATATTCTTTAGTCGCATGGTTCAGCACTTCTTCATTAATACGAATGCGTGATTCCATGGAAAATCCTGCATCCCAATTGTATCCATTTTTCATTACGAGATTAGTGACCTGATGATCTCCATCTATATTAGGAGTCGAAGAAAAAGGCGAGGATACAAATTTAATATGAAAATCGCAATTTCCGTTAAAAGTCGAGTTTATCTTTTCCGCGATATCATTTTTCAAATAAGGCATTTGAGCTAACAAGTCTTGCGCACATGGATAATTTACTAATGAATCAATGATGTCCCAGACGGGAATGATTGGATCTGGATCAATAGTGCCTGAACCTCCTCCTCCAGGATATGGAGTGTATCCGCCACCATCACCATCACCGCCGCCACCACCACCAGAGCCGGCCCCCGGGGCGTATACCATACAACTATATCCAGATACATAGGTTGTACATTCCATATATCCCTCAACTCCAACACAAGATGTCTTGTAGTCAGGCTGCATCGATATGCATGGAGGATCTTGATAGATCATCAATGTATTACTATTGCCTAAACGTCTTGTATTACCCACATTTTTTAAATGCGAATAATAGATTCTGGTTCCATAATTATATCCTTCAAGACTGCCATTGATTCTCTTTACAATACTACCTTTAATATATTCCCAGCCATTCTCAAGCTTTCCCCTCATATTAAAAAACATGACCTTGCCGCTAAGATTCTCAGCATGTTTGTAATGTATATCTTTTAAGTTTTGCAATTCAGGTTCTTCATTTAAAACAGACATGTAGCAACCAGTTGTAATTTTTCCCGTTGTTTTATTCTTAAATATGAGTAACCTAATATTGTTCTTTGAATTACTATTGTATTTTACAGAGCCTAATGTTTGGTGAACATTTTTAGGATTCGAAAGATTTAATTCATATACCCACTGATCAGTTTGGTCATTTATATAGATTGAATCCCATAAGGGCATCATGTCTTTAAAATATACATCGTTCACTGATCTATTTTTGCTGTACCAGTCTTCCAACTCTCCCTGAGTTATTGGTTGTGGCAGATCATTTTTTTTACAGCTTACTACAGTAAGCAACTGTAGTAGGCAAAATAATCCAATTATCGATATTCGTAAATAGAGAGAGCTAGCTTTCTTCATGTATTTTGATAAATGAACGTAAATTTATTGTTAGTTTGGAGCGAGTTTGTTAAACGAGGATAACTTCGTTATTAAATTAAATGTAATACAAATAAATGAAAATCAAATGTTTGCGTTTAATTTGTGATGAGAATTTTTCCTAGTTTAGGAAAGTAGACTTGTGAGGGTGTTTAATATCCGCCGCTTTAATTATTTCGGTGGGGTTATTGATTAAAAATAAGTTATACTAACCTTAACTGTTTGTGTAATGGTTTTTTTGTTAAAATTTATCGATGCGACTCTAATCTTACCAATCATAGGATAAGTAAGATTTAGTGGTATTCTTGAGATAATTCTATTTACTTCTGAGATAAGAATAACTATCTAAAATCTATCTTTAATAGCCCAGAAGTTCTTTTGCATTTGCGATGGCCGGGTTACCCGGATCCTTGCCGCTTAACATTTCTGCGATCACCTGGATTCGCTCTGCGGGAATTAACCTGCGGATCCCCGTAGTAGGGCGGACTCCTTTTTCATTTTTATAAACGAAATAGTGTGCTTCTCCTTTGGCTGCAATCTGGGGAAGGTGGGTGATACAGATCACCTGCATGTTTTTCTCCAGATCTCCGATCACATCACCTACACGTAATGCGGTTTCGCCGGAAATACCAGTATCAATTTCATCGAAGATAAGGGTAGGTAAAGCCGTATGTTTGGCCATGATGGACTTGATGGCCAGCATCAGTCTGGAAAGCTCTCCTCCCGAAGCGACCTTTCCTACCGGGGCAGGTGGCTGGCCACTGTTGGCAGAGAACAGCAATACAATATTGTCTTTTCCGTCTTTATTCAGTTCTTCGAGAACTGTCTTTTCTATTTTGATCCTGGCCTTAGGCATTCCTACCTGCTGCAGGACTGCGGCAACCTGGTTTTCGGTACTGATGATAGATTTACTCCGGTCGGCAGAAAGGGTTTCCGCCATCTCCAGTAAGCTGGCTTTTAAGGCCGCTATTTCTTTGTTCAAGCGGTCGATCTCTTCATCGCCGCTAAGTAAGTTATTCAGGTTGTCTGACAATTGCTGACGAATGCCAATCAATTCGGCTACACTGTTGACTTTATGTTTTTGCTGAAGCGTATAAATCACATCTAACCTGCCATTGATCTCTTCGATCCGCACCGGATTAAAGATGATGCTTTCTTCCAGGTTCATGGTTTCTGCAGCGATGTCTTTTAATTCGATTAATGCGGAGCGCAGGCGCTCATTTAAGTTGGCATAGTCCGCGTTAAAGCGTTCTATACCCTGCAGCTGGACGATCACTTCTTTGAGAATCGGGAGTGCTGAGGCTTCTTCTTCAGACAAAAGGTTATAGGCATTGACCAGACTTCTCTTAATGCTCTCCGCATTGTTGAGTGTTTGGAGCTCTGTTTCTAAAAGCGTTTGTTCATCCGTTTTCAGATCGGCACTTTCCAGCTCATTGAATAAGAACTGTTCGTAATCCTGTCTGCTTTTTGCTTCGTCTGCTGCGGTTTGCAGAGCCGATAAATGCTGCAGGTGTTTTTTATATTGTTTGTAACCCTGGCGGTAGTCTGATAACAAGAGTTGATGGTCTGCCAGTGTATCTACCACAGAAAGCTGGAATCCGGGGTCATTAATTTCTAAAGTCGCATGCTGAGAGTGAATATCGATCAGTTTCTCGCCAACCTGTTTCATCACAACGAGGGTTACAGGGGTATCATTGATGAAAGCTCTTGATTTTCCGTCGGTAGAAATTTCCCTTCTTAAGATCGTTTCCTCATTAAAGTCAATATCATTGTCTTCAAATAAGTGCTGCAGGTTATGGTCTGTCAGCAGAAACTGACCTTCAATAATGCACTTCTTTTCCTGATTAAAGAAATATCTGGTTTCTGCGCGCTGGCCTAAAATCAGCGAGAGGGCACCCAGCATAATGGATTTACCGGCACCTGTTTCTCCAGTGATGATGTTTAAACCCTTGTCGAGGTTTAGTTCAACACTGTCTATTAAAGCGTAGTTACGAATAGAAAGTTTCTGTAGCATATTACGCTGCTAAAATATGAAAACTTAATCAATGGCTGTTCATACTTTTCCACAAAAAAGGCAGAAGAAAAATCCTCTGCCTCCATCTTCGTTTATTTGTGGTTTTAATGCCTTAGTTGTTCGTTTTTGTTGCAGCAGCTGCTGCTTTTTTCTTTTTCAGGGCTTCTACTTCCTGGTCGAATTTCTGTTTGAGTGCTTTATACTCAGCGGAGTTACGGACTTCTTTGTTTTCCTGTCCCATTTTTTTGAGTTCGGACAGGTCATAATAGACCCCACCTTCAGGAGCGTTTTTGCGGATTTCTTCCAATTGCTTTTTCCATTCCGGAGAGTTGAAGTATTTACCGGTTTCTTCTGCACCTTTCTGGATCTCGGCCAGTTGTTTTTTCCATTCCGGAGAGCTAAAATATTTACCGGTTTCCTCTGCGCCTTTTTGGATCTCAGCCAGGTTTTTCTTCCATTCCGGAGAGTCAAAATGTCTGGTCATTTCTTCTGCATTTTTCTTAATCCCTTCTTCCTGCTTTTTCCATTCCGGAGAGTCGTAATATTTGCTGATTTCTTCTGCATTTTTCTGAATGGCTTCCTGTTGTTTTTTCCATTCCGGAGAATTGAAGTGTTTGCTCATTTTTTCTCCGTTTTTCTGGATTTCGGCTATATTCTTCTTCCATTCCGGAGAATTGAAATGTTTGCTCATCACTTCGCCTTGTTTCTGAATGTTTGCTATGTTTTTTTTCCACTCAGGGGATTTTAAAAAGGCAAGGCTTGCAGAGGTGACGCTGTCTACAAAAACGTTGAATTCACCCGATTTTGGGAAGCTGACGAAAGTCTTGTCAAAAACCTCGCTTCTCAGACTGTCCGGAACCTCTTTAATGGAATTGTATTCATGTTTGTTGCCGTTTGCATCCACAGTGATGATTTTAAACTTGCGTTTCTTCTTCGTGGTATCTGCATACTTGTATGGGGTGTTTTGGATTAATTTAAGCGCTTTTAAGTCCTGCACTTTGAATTTTAAGCCAACACCGGCAATTTCCATGTCTTCAGTCAGTGGCACAGCGGGAGCGGTCACTTTTTCCGCTTTAGAGGGTTTAACCCATGCTAAGGAAATTACCGTAGCAATCGTGAGTGTGATTGCAAAAATCTGCTGTTTTGCATTCATATAATTCGTTTTCATGTCTGTGATTCTTTTAATACGGTGATATAAATGTTGATTTTTCCCTGTCGCCGCCATAGAAAGGGCAGGGGTGGATTTATCTTTCAGGATTTCCAGCTTCAGCAAGGCATGGGCATAAGTTACCGGCGTCCCGGTCAGTTCTACCACAAGGTCATCGCAGGCATGTTCACGTTCTATGTTGATGAATCTGCCACTAAGCCAGATGAAAGGATTAAAGAACAAAATGGTTTCTATCCCCGTTTTGATGAGGTTTAGGAGGTAGTCGTTTCTACGGATGTGTGAAAGTTCATGGATCAGGATGGCTTCCACCTGTTTGAGGTCAAGCTGTGTGGCCAGCGCAACCGGAAATAAAACTACCGGTTTAAAATATCCGATAACCAGCGGAATATTTACTTTTTCCGACAGGTAAAAGCCAATTTGTTGTTTGAGGTTTAATTTGGAAACCATCTCCTCAAATACAGCGGTCCATTCTGCGGGCACTGCCAGTTGCGTGGCATTTTTAAGCTGGCTCATTTTTCGGTATCCCGCGATCAGGATAAAGAGCTGGAAGACGATACCAATGCCGTAGACCGTCACGATATAAGGAAACAACGTTTCTGTTTTGCTGCTGATTTCCTGGGGCAGGCTTCTCAGGTATTCATAATAAACTGCACTGATTTGTAATTCTGCTCCAGCAGTACTTCCATTGGCTACGGGGAGCTTAAAGATGGAGAAAAAGGTAACGCAGAAGGAAACAAAGATCAGGCACATGGCTCCGTAAGCGAGATTGTGCTTCAATTGAGACCGCAGCTTTGGAAGTACCAATACGGTTAAGAACAAAATGGCATAGATGATGGCGCCTTGCCATAAGGAGTGAAAGATACTCCAGCCCGTGGCTTTGATCAGGTTGTTTACAATTGCTTCCATGGTTTATTTGTTGCTTAGGTTATCCAGGTATTTTTTAATTGAATCTATTTCGTCGGCACTGGCACTATGGTTTCCGAGTGCCTGCATCACCAATCGTGCAGCAGAACCGTTAAACACATTGTCGATCATTTTACTAACCAGGTGTTGTTCTGTTTTCTGTTGATTAACGAGAGCTTTATAGATATGGGTTTTGGAAGAAGTATCACGAACCACCAAGCCTTTTTCCGACATGATCTGCATCAGTTTCAGGGTGGTAGTATAACCTGCATCTTTATTCTTTTCTAAAATCTCATGGACTTCTCTTACCGTACAATTTCCTTTCTCCCATAGTATCTGCAAGATTTCTAATTCACTTTCGGTAGGTTTAAGGGGTGTCGCTGCTGTCATATCCTTTATATACGAATTGTTTCGTAATCAAATGTACGAATCTATTCGTATAAACAAAATATTTTGTTTGAAAAACAGTTGTTTTTTTCTAAAAGGGGATTACAGGCCTTGTTTGGCTGGTTTTAAGCTTTCGTACTTGTTGATGTTTGCCGGGTCAATGTCTACCAGGAGGTTGAACGCTTTTAAGCGGTCCTGAGGATTTCCGATAGAGAGCAGGTTCACGATTTCATCAGCTTTGGTAGCGAAGTATACGTTGGGGAAGATCGAGCCTAATTTTTGACGGTCCATCTTTGTGAGTCCGGAGAGCAGGGAGATGATCTTTTTGGAACCTTTGTCCATATCTTCCTGAAGGCGGTCCATGCCATTGTAATGATAACTGAAGATAAATTCCCTCAGGTCCTCAAAGCTTTTGTTGAGCAGGTTTTCATTCAGCCAATACCTGTTTCTTAAACCATCAGATGCTTTCCAGCCTTTATTGCCGGATTGCTGTGCCAGATTGAGGATGTTCTGTGCTTTATTGTAAAAAGGGGTTCCACCAAGATTACTAAAGCTGTCTTTATCCAGTCCGATAATCGTATTTGCATAAAATCCGAGCAGGGAGCTCAGGTTGGAAATGAAGTTCTGGTCGGAGTAGTCCAAAGATTGTCCTTCGTTATAATTGAAGTCGAAATCTTTGTCGCTGATGTTTAAAATGGTGCTGTTATAGGCCGTTCCATATACCGGTCTGCTGGATTGGATCTGTGCTTCTGCTTTATAGCCGGAACTGCCATCCCAGGCGGTCACGGTGATCACGAAATTAGTTTCTATACGTTCCTGAGGAGTATAGGTTTCGTTGGTCCACTTGTTGTTATTTAAAAACTCCCTGATGGTATTTTGTAAGACCTCTATGTTTCTCTTGTTGATATTTGGTACCGTTGGTGCCATTACCGTAACCCTTGCATTTAATTCCTGGGCATGAATATCAATCTGGCAAAGAAAGAAAGAGAGGACAAAGAGAAAGAGGCGTTTTTTCATTTGGAGCGTTTTTTACAGTCAGGAAGCTTATAAAACTAATTTTAATATTTCATTGCAAATGTCTTTTGCAACTTCATTTTTTGATTTTGTTTCAAAAACCACTTTTTCAGCAGCTTTATTAAATATAGTGATTTTATTGGTATCTCCCTTAAACCCGGCCCCTTTGTCGTTGAGTGAATTGAGCACAATCAGGTCAAGGTTTTTCTTGCTCAGCTTTGCTTTTGCATAAGCTTCTTCATTTTCTGTTTCCAGGGCGAAGCCGACAAGGATTTGCTGTGCAGTTTTTGTTTGTCCGAGAGTAGCCAGGATATCTTCTGTTTTTTTCAGCTCGAGGCTAAATTCCGGATTTGTCTTTTTAATCTTCTGACTGGCTGCGGTAACAGGGGTATAGTCTGCTACGGCGGCGCTCATGACCATGATGTCCGACTGTGGGAATTCTGCCTTACAGGCCTTCAACATGTCTGCTGCACTGACCACGTCGATCCTCTTGATTTGTGGGAGCGTTTTTTCCGCAGTTGGTCCGCTGATCAGGGTTACTTCTGCACCTAAACCAGCAAAGACTCCGGCAATGGCAAAACCCATTTTTCCGGAAGAGTGATTTCCAATAAAACGAACAGGATCTATGGCTTCATAAGTAGGGCCGGCAGTAACCAGTACTTTCTTACCTAACAAGGGCAGGCCTTTTCTGGCTGCTTCATTCAGGAAAGAAACAATTTCTTCCGGTTCAGCCATTCGGCCTTCCCCGTACAAACCACTGGCAAGTTCTCCTTTTCCAGGAGGGATCACCTCGTTTTCGTAGGATAAGATCTTTTCGATGTTTTGCTGTGTACTTTCGTGCTTCCACATATCCAGGTCCATTGCCGGGGCAACAAAAACGGGACATTTCGCCGATAAGTAGACTGCTGTTAAAAGGTTATCACAAATGCCTGTTGCCATTTTAGCCAGTGTGTTGGCACTTGCCGGGGCAATGACCATAAAATCAGCCCAAAGGCCTAACTCCACATGGTTACTCCAGACACCGGTTTCGGCGTCGAAATATTGGGTGTAAACAGGATTTTTTGATAGGGTAGCCAGTGTGAGCGGGGTAATGAAATTTGCCGCATCGGCCGTAAGGATAACTTTAACGTTTGCGCCAGCCTTTACCAGTAACCTGACCAGTATCGCTGATTTATATGCTGCAATGCTGCCGCAAACGCCAAGAATAATGTTTTTATTTTCTAGCATGGTTTTTTAATGCAAGAATGCAATTGAATACCTATGCCTGATCTTATTGTTGCTCTTTAGCAGGGTTTCTGTGATAAATTTTATCATTCAGGAACTCATCGATAGCAATCAGTGAAGGCTTAGGCATACGCTCATAATGCTTACTGATTTCGATTTGTTCTCTGTTTTCAAAGATCTCTTCCAGGTTGTCATTTGAAGAAGCAAACTCAGCTAATTTACCGTGTAATTCTTCTTTAATGTTGTTTGAAATCTGATTAGCCCTTTTAGAAATAATTACTAAAGACTCATAGATATTCTCAGTTTTTTGATCTAAATCATTAACATTTCTAGTAACCGTAGTATTCGGTACAGCAGGTTTGTTCGTGTTCATTATTTGATTGGGGTTTTAATTTTGGTATTGGTACTATCTGCTTTAGCTTCTTTTTCAAGCATTGCTTTATATTTTTCCTGGTCCTTCTGGAATTCGGCAATTACACGTTTTGCGTGTTCTATACCGGCTTCACTATCTTTCTTTAAAGCTTTAGCCTGATCAACCAATTTACTCTGAGGATGAGATTCTAAAAATTCATCAGCATATGTGATGGCTTCGTTGTACCTGTCTTCCTGACGTAATTCAATACTGTTTTTTGCGTATGAATATTGAGATTTAACGATCAAAAGATCCATCTCTTCTGCATATTTAATATCAGGGAAATCAATCTGCGCATTTTTCAAAGCGATAACTGCCGATTTATAATTGCTGATGTCCCATCCGCCTAAGTCGAAATATAACTTCGCATTTTCAAATGCTTTAGTTTCCAGTTTCGCACGTAGATCGGCAATGTATTTACTGGCATCAGCCACACGCTCACTCTTAGGATAGAAGTTGATGAACAATTGTAAAGCATCAATTGCTTTATAAGTATTCTCCTGATCTAAAGAAAATTTCGGTGATTCCAGGTAATAGCAATAAGCGCCCAGGTATCTGCATTCTTCTGCATATTTACTGGTTGGATAAGTATCAGCAAATGATTTGAACTGATATCTTGCAGTGGTGTAATCCCTTAATTTATATAAGGTTAGGGCATAGTAATAGTTTAAGTCTTCAGCTTCTGCTCTTCCCCTGTACTTTTGAGAAAGGTCTTCAAACAGAATGATAGCTTTGCTATAATTCTTCTTGTTGTAAAGCTTCATGGCCTCCTGATATTTCTTGGCTACATCGTTGCTCAATCTGATTTTTTCAAACTGGCTTTTGCAACCCGCGATCGTCAGGGCTATGATGGTGAAACTTAATAGTAATACGTGTTTAATTTTAAACATTCTGCAAAGATAAGTTAATAATACGATAACGTCAATTAAAAATAATAGGACGCTAAGCTATGTAAAGCGTTTCATCCCGTCAAACCCTTAACATAATTTAACAAATCGGGGTTTATCGGGCCCGTTTTTCCGTTCGTAAAAGCGGGATAAAGATACGGAATCCGGCAGCTAAATGGCAAGTGGGTCCCTGGTTGCAGAAAATCTTGTTTTTGGCCCGGTTTTGATACGTTGCTTACCCGCCTTTAACCCGCTTTCAAGCGGGTGTGCACCGAGTATAGAGCGTGGTTAGAGCCTGTATAGGAAAAAGCAGTCCTGAAGCCGTCTTTTGGCAGTCCCGGCTGTGTTATTTTACGGCTTATTCCGGATATAGCTTTACAACGAAATGGCGTCGTTTTTTTCTTATTCCTAAAGGCACCTTACATACTCCGTATATGCGCTTAGGTTGGAAGGGGATTGAAAGGTAGTTGAGAGGTAGTTGAAAGGCTAAATAACCTTTCAACTACCTCTCAACCACCTTCTAGCTACCTCTCAACTACCTTTCAACCTAGGAGCGTGATAGGAGCGTATTAGGAGACTTCCATGCGCGTATATGAATGCAATTCTTTATACCTTTTCAGAGATAGGCATCGCCCTGCGAAAGACAGCTTGTTCCTGATGCCCGGTTATCCGCTCATAATGTCCGGCAGATCAAATCTGCGGAAGTTTAAATCCGACAATTAGGGGAAAAGAAGAAATGCTAAAATCACTGAGGAAAATGCCATTCCGGAATCATTAAATTACCTTATTTTAGTGGGATTTAGAAAACGGGACAATTGCAATTGCCCATCATGATGAAACCATGATGATCTTAGCGCTGAGATCATAAAGTGAACATAAGATCATGACCGTTTCATCACCATAATAAAACAATATATACGAATGAAAAAGACGCTGATGCTTTGTGCAGCCCTCTTGTCTTTGGAGAGTGCTGCATTTGCCCAACATAAAAATATCTATCAAAAGAACTGGATTGACTTTAATAAAAACGGAAAGAAAGATGTTTTCGAAGATCCATCACAGGAAATAGAAAAAAGAATTGCAGACCTGCTTTCTCAAATGACAGTGGAGGAGAAAACCTGTCAGATGGCAACGCTGTATGGCTATGGAAGAGTCCTGAAAGACGAAATGCCTACCCCGGAATGGAAAACGAAAGTCTGGAAAGACGGGATTGCCAATATTGATGAGGCTTTAAACAGCCTCGCTTACAATAAAAAAGCACAAACCGCTTATTCTTATCCCTTCAGTAAACATGCTGATGCCATCAATACCCTTCAGAAATGGTTTATTGAAGAAACGAGAATGGGAATTCCGGTTGATTTTACCAACGAGGGAATCCATGGGCTCTGTCATGACCGGGCAACACCTTTACCTGCACCTGTAAATATTGGAAGTACCTGGAATAAAGCCATGGTGAGGCAGGCAGGAGACATTGTTGGCCGCGAAGCCAAAGCATTGGGTTATACCAATGTTTATGCCCCTATTTTAGATCCGGCCAGAGACCAGCGCTGGGGAAGGGTGGTAGAATGTTATGGAGAAAATCCTTTTCATATTGCCGAACTGGGAAAACAAATGGTCCTGGGAATTCAGGAAAACGGAGTCGCAGCAACCTTAAAACATTTTGCGGTATATAGTGTGCCTAAAGGTGGAAGAGATGGCGATGCACGTACTGATCCGCATGTGGCCTTAAGAGAATTGCACCAGATTCACCTTTATCCGTTTAGAAGGGTGGTTGAGGAGGCTTCACCGATGGGGGTGATGAGCAGCTATAATGATTACGACGGCGTACCGGTTACCGGAAGCCATTACTTTCTGACAGAACTGCTGAGAGAAAAATATGGGTTTAAAGGATATATTGTTTCGGATAGTGAGGCCGTAGAATACCTTTATTCCAAGCACCATGTAGTGGATGATTATAAAGGCGCGATCAAACAGGTGGTAGAAGCCGGACTGGATGTCCGGACCAATTTTACCATGCCGGAGCAATACATTATGCCGTTAAGGGAACTGATCAGGGAAGGGAAAGTTTCCATGAAAACGATCGATGAAAGGGTGGCTCATGTACTGCGGGTTAAATTCAGGCTGGGGCTTTTTGACCAGCCCTATGTACCGAATCCGAAAAACTCGGATCAGGTAGTGCATACGGCGAAGAGCGAAGCCTTTTCTGCGGAACTCAGTCGCCAGTCGCTGGTACTCTTGAAAAATGAGCAAAACCTCTTGCCTTTAGAATTGAAGAAATTGAAAAATATTCTGGTAACAGGGCCTTTGGCTGCTGAGGTAAACTATACCACGAGCAGGTATGGGCCGTCGAACAACCCGGTTACCTCGGTAGTGGATGGCATCAAAAAATATACTGCCGGCAATGCGCAGGTGAATTATGTAAAAGGCTGTGACATCATCGACCCCAACTGGCCGGAAAGTGAAATTATCCCCAGTCCGCTTTCTGCAGCTGAACAGGCAGGCATTGACGAAGCTGTTGCACAGGCTAAACTGGCCGATGTGATCATTGCCGTGGTTGGAGAAGATGAGAAAAGGGTAGGGGAAAGCCTTACCCGTACCGGATTAAACTTACCCGGCAGACAATTGCAGTTGTTAATGGCACTTCATGCCACGGGGAAACCGGTGGTTATGGTGATGATCAATGGACAGCCGCTAACGATCAATTGGGAAAACCGCTATTTACCGGCAATCCTGGAAGCCTGGTTCCCCGGCCCGCAAAGTGGAAACATCATTGCGGAAACTTTATTCGGTGATTATAATCCCGGAGGTAAACTTCCAATCACCTTCCCGAAATCTGTTGGTCAGCTGGAATATAACTTTCCGTTTAAGCCCGCTTCGCAGGCAGGACAACCAAGCAGCGGAAACAATGGCTATGGTAAAACCAGTGTAAACGGGGCCTTGTTGCCTTTTGGCTATGGGTTGAGTTACACGGATTTTGAATATAGCAATTTGCAGGTCAGACAGCCAACACAGCAAGCTGGCTCTGATATTGAAGTCAGTGTAACGGTGAAGAATACCGGGAAACGTAAAGGAGATGATGTAGTGCAGCTTTATCTTAAAGATCTGGTGAGCAGTGTGACCACTTACGATTCCGACCTTCGGGGATTTGAGCGGGTGACATTGCCCCCGGGAGAAGAGAAAACAGTGAGGTTTATACTCCATCCGGACGACCTCTCGATTTTGGATAAAGACATGAACTGGAGGGTGGAACCCGGAAAATTCAGGGTCATGATCGGTCAGTCTTCCGAAGACATTAAGTTAAAACAGGAATTTGAAATCCTGCCTTAGATGGCAGGCTTTTTATTTTCCCTTTTCATAGGCCATCCGGAGGTAACTGAGTACTTCTTCGTTTAAGTCCTCAGGCAGGTAAATGCGCAGGTGATGGTTGTAATCGTCACTGCCCGGTACAGCTTTGATCTTTCGAAAGCATAAGTTGTCCTCGTAAGGCTGCTTAAACGGGAGTACGATGTCTATAAAATCTTTCCCCATTTGTATCACGTAGGCGAAATTGATCTTCGCGGAAAAAGCAATCATGGTTTTTGCTGCATGGAATTCCACAGGTCCGATTTCTTTGAAAGCAGCAACCAGTGCCTCGAAAAGGGCAATGCTCGCTGCTGATTTGTTTTGCAGAAAATCTGCTATGGCTTTATCTGAATATTCCATCCTTAGTTCAGTTTCATTTTGCCTGGTGAAATTCCGAATTTTTTCCGGAAAGCAGTACCGAAATGTTGAACTGAGGAATAGCCGAGGTTGTCTGAAATTACTTTAATGGCTTTTCCTGAGCGCAGTTGTTCTTTTGCTTCGAGTAACCTGATCTCGCTCAGGTATCCGAAAACAGTCGTGTCAAAGAGTTCCTTAAATCCGTTTTTAAGCTTGAATTCGTTGATCCCCGCAATTTTTGAAAGTTCCGATAATGTTGGCGTTTTATCAATATTTTGGTTCAGGTAAACCTTTGCCTGCTGAACACAATCTTTCTCATAAGAAGACCGGAGTACCGACCGCTGCGAACGTGTGGAAGCGTTTTCAAAGGTCTCAACTTGCAGGCTAAGAAGCTCTATGCATTTGGATTGTAGAAATAATAATTTCAGGCTCCCCTGAACAGTGGAGTTCATAATGTCAGAAATGCATTGCTGCATGGCGAAGGTGATGCTCAGGTTGTTTTCGGAGAGGTTGGTGCATTTCTGCTGGTCTACATCTTCACAAAAGTCATTTAAAGCGCCGGTACTGTCTTTGACCAGCTGTAGGAAGTATTCCCGGGCGAAGTGTACCTCAAAGAATTTATAGGGTTGATTGTTTTTATACTGACCGACCCCGTCAAAATCCTGGGTATAGACGATGTTGTGTTGCAGGGCACTGAATTCATATTTGCGGCCGTTCGCATGGTTTTCAATCAGGCTTCCGCCGGATAATGAAAAGTGTAGTTCTACATACTCCGGCATGTCTACCGAACGAAAACGGACCTGATGCTTCTTCAGTGACATGTCGCCATATATAATATGAATGTGTGGTAAAGACAAATGAACCAATTCCACATCCCCGAAAGGAAGCTGGTATTTCTCCCTTAATTCTGTTATCGAAGGGGTGCTGGGGTCGAAGTTCTGGATGGTGCCGCCAAAGTCAGTCCATCTTCCATGTTCATCACATACGCTCATTCCCATAATTAATCCTTTTTGTGTTAAAAGTTATCCTCCTGGTGTAAAAGTTCTTTTAAAGATGAGCCCATCTTTGTACAAAGTTAGTATTATTTAGAAGAAGTATAAATAATCTTTAATGCTGACAGGTTTAAAAGGATTGGAATGAAAACGAAAACACCTAAAAGCGGCATTGGCAGGTTATTGCAAATTGCCGGGAAAGAAAAGAGACTCCTGATGTTATCCGCAGTACTTGCGGTCATCCATGTTTTATTGGCAGTAATACCTTATGTATTGATATATTATATTATTCAGGCGATGTTAGCCCCTCCGGTAAATACGGCGCTGGTTATTTCCTATTTACAGAAGGCGGTGTTCGCATTGATTGCTGCTTATGCTTTGTTGTATGCTTCAGGAATGGCCTCGCATGTGGCTGCATTCAATATACTCTATGAACTGCGCAGGCAGATGGCCGAAAAGCTGGGCCGGTTGCCATTGGGCTTTATCAATAAGAACAATTCCGGGGCATTGAAGAAAATCATGGCCGACGACGTGGAGCGGATAGAAAACTTTATCGCACACAGCATTCCTGATTTTGTAAAAGGCATTGCATTGCCCCTGGTTACACTGATCTATTTGTTTAGCGTAAACTGGCTTCTGGCTTTAAGCAGTTGTCTGCCTGTGGTGCTGCTGGCCATCATTATGCCCATCATGTTCAATAAGAAAAGAAACAAAGTCCTGTCTGACTATCACTATTCCCTGGAAGGAATGAATTCCGGGATTGTGGAATTTGTGAGGGCAATGCCGGTGATTAAAATTTTCGGACATACCGCGGATAGCTTTGGTAAATATAGTGGTTCTGTTTATCGCTTCAGGGAAATGGTAATGGCTTATATCCGGAGCTCTTCCCCGGCTTTTGGGGTGTTTATCAGTTTTATCAGCAATGCTTCCCTGCCAGTTCTGGCATTGGGCTTCTACCTGTATTTTGCAGGGGGTGTAAGTCTTTCCGTTTTGTTTTTATTTCTGATCCTTGGCGTGGGCTATATCCGTCCTTTGTTTGCATTGAGCAATCTGGGTTCTCAATTGTCGATGATTAACCATGGCGTGAAACGTCTTGATGAAATCCTGTTTAGTCAGGAACAGGAAACTCCGGGAAATGAAAAACTGGCCGGCGACTTTAACATCGAATTTAATGAAGTTTCCTTCAGCTATGAGGGTCAGGGGAAAGCAGTAGACCGGCTCAGTTTCTGTGTTCCGCAGGGAAGTATTACGGCCTTGGTTGGCCCCTCGGGCTCGGGGAAATCTACAGCGGCACAACTGGTTGCCCGTTTTTGGGATGCTCAGGATGGTTGTATTTTCATTGGGGGAACGGACATCAGAACGCTGAAACCCGAAGAACTGATGAAACAGGTCTCGTTTGTCTTCCAGGATAGTTTTATGTTTCAGCAAACAATTTATGAAAACATCAGGATGGGAATGGAGAAGACGAAACAGGAAATCATGGATGCGGCCATTGCAGCCCGGTGTCATGGCTTTATTGAAAATATGCCACAAGGTTATGAGACCCTTTGGGGTGAAAACGGAGTGCATTTGAGTGGTGGAGAGCAGCAACGGATTCAGCTGGCCAGGGCGATCCTCAAGGATTCGCCGATTCTTATTCTGGATGAAGCCACTGCTTTTAGTGATCCCGAAAATGAATACCTCATCCAGCAGGCTTTTAATCAACTGATCGGGAATAAAACGGTGATCGTCATCGCCCACAGGCTAAGCACGATCACGAGCTGTGATCAGATTGTGGTGATGAAACAAGGGAGGGCCGTTGGGATCGGGAAACATGAAGACCTGCTGGAAGATTGTCCGCTGTACCTTAACATGTGGAATGCGCATACCCGCGCTAAAGAATTTACGATTACAGAACAAGTATCTAGTCTAAAATAAAATGATAAAAAATATTTTCTTCGTCTTTAAGACGGCACCGGCCATGGTTCGTAAGAACATTCTGCTGGAGCTATTGCACAGCCTGTTTATTGCGGTTCCTACGGGCTTTTTGTTGCTGATTGTCCAGGAGTTGTTTTCGGCTGAAATAAATCAGGGGAGACTGTGGACTTATATATGGATCATGCTGGTCCTGCTGCTGCTGCAATTGTTTGTTTCGGTAAAAACAATTGTGGGAACGAATACCATGACCTATACTTTGTCGACGAACCTGCGCATCCGTTTGGGCAACCACCTTCAGCGTTTGTCTATGGGGACATTTAAACAGCGTGATCCTGGCGATCTGGCATCGGTGGTGCTTCAGGATGTGGCTAATTTTGAGATGATTTTTGGACATACCATAGGGAATATGGCGGCCGCATTTTTTGCTACAGTCATCATTTCGGTATTCTTATTTCTAACGGACTGGCGGTTGGCGCTTGTTTTACTGGCCGCACTTCCGCTTTGCTGGTTAATGATCAGGATTTCTAATTACCTGATCGTTCAGGAGGGTGGGAAACATGTAGAAGCGAGGAATGCAATTGGTGCCCGTTTCCTGGAGTATGTACAAGGCATCCGTCACATCAAATCATTTGGAATGACCGGTGTCCGTTTTGGTAGTCTGGATAAAGCGCTCAACGATTTTCGAAAAGCGAGTATCCGTACAGAAGCCATTCCGGGGCCTTTTGTTTTGACCGGTGGTTTGGTACTGGAGCTGTTCTTCCTCTTGATGTTGGGAATTGCGGTTACCTTTTTTGCACATGGAAGTCTGGCTGCGCCTGCACTGATTACCTTTTTGATTATTGGTTACCGGTTATATGAGCCTTTGAAAATCGTTTTGGTCGATTATGTGGTCCTCCGTTATATGAACATTAGTTTGAGCAGGGTAATAGAAGTGCTTCAGATTCCGGAGCAAAGTGCAGGAACAAAACGCAGGCCTGATGGATATGAGATCTCTTTTGAGGATGTTTCTTTTGCTTATCAGGAAGGTAAGGAGGTCCTTCGTCAGGTTTCCTTCCGTGTAGAAGAAAATAGCATGATGGCACTGGTTGGGCCTTCCGGTTCCGGGAAGACCACTGTGACGGCCCTGATCGCCCGTTTCTGGGACAGCCAAAAAGGAACCGTAAAAATTGGTGGGGTAGATGTGAAGGATATGGAGCCGGGCGAGGTTTATAAACTCATCAGTGAGGTCTTTCAGGACGTTTATTTATTTGACGACAGTATCTATAACAACATTCGTTTTGGAAAAATGGATGCCACTGAAGAAGAGGTGATCCGGGCTGCAGATTTAGCGCAGGTGCTTGATTTTGCCTGGGAATTGCCCGGTGGGCTTCAGGCGAGAACCGGCGAGGGGGGAAATCAACTTTCAGGCGGACAGAAGCAACGCATCAGCATAGCAAGGGCCTTATTAAAGGATGCGCCAATTGTTTTGCTGGATGAGGCAACCGCTTCTCTGGATCCTGAAAATGAAATTCACATTCAGAAGGCGATTCAGGAGCTGGTAAAGAATAAAACAGTGATCGTTGTGGCACATAAACTGGCGACTATCAGAAACGCAGATCAGATTCTTGTCCTTAAAGAGGGTGCTTTAGCGGAACAGGGAACCCATTTGCACCTGATGGAAAAGCAAGGTTTATATCATCACCTGTGGGGAATTCAGCAGCAATTGGGTGGCTGGAAAATAAAAAAAGCATAAAATATTTGGAGAAGTAATTCTATTGTATACATTTGTAGTGTACTAGTAATGTGGTACACTAAACTTGTAACGCTATGATAGAAATCTCCAACTTAACTTTTGGATACAGCAAAAAGAACCTGTTGTTCAAAAACCTAAACCTGAAGCTTCAGATGGGCCATATCTATGGTCTTCTGGGTAAGAATGGAGCGGGAAAATCAACCCTCCTTAAAAATCTTGCAGGCCTGGTCTTTCCTCAGGAAGGACTTTGTTCTCTGAAAGGATATCATTCTGCAGACCGTTTACCAGGTTTTTTGCAGGAATTATTCTTTATTCCTGAGGAAATGCACTTGCCATCCATTACTGCCAGTCAGTTTGCGGGAAGCACGGGACATTTCTATCCTAAGTTTAATGAAGAACAGTATATTAAAATGCTGGCGGAGTTTGATGTTCCGGTTTCCAGCGTATTGGGTAAACTGTCTTTTGGCCAGCAGAAAAAGGTAATGATTGCTTTTGGTTTGGCTACAAATACAGCTTTGCTGATTATGGATGAGCCGACCAATGGCCTGGACATCCCTTCCAAGGTTAAATTCAGAAAAATCATTGCAGGAGCACTTACCGATGAACGCTGCATCATTATTTCTACACATCAGATCCGTGACCTGGATAGCCTGATCGACAGTGTACTGGTTTTACACGAGCAGGAGATTGTGCTGAACCGTAGTCTGGATGAAATTGCCGAACGCCTTCAGTTTACTACGGCTGCGCAGGCCAACAAAGCTGCGGTCCTGTACGAGGAATCAAATGCGATAGGCATCAATACCATTAGCGAAAACCATAATGAAACTTTTAGTAAGGTGGATATGGAAATGCTTTTCAATGCCATCATTAGCGGTCAAAAATCAGTAACTGACATTTTAAACTAACGCCCCATGAACAATATATTTAGCTTTCGAAGATTTTCGCTTCTTTTTAGTAAACATACTACTGAATATTATAAGACCTATTTGCTGTCTGCAGTAGTGCTGTTTTTTCTGCTCACTTTGGGTCTTGGATTTGTTTGTTATAAAAGCGGAGGGAGCATTTCGGAGAAAGGCCAGTTTGCCGTTTTTTTGCTTGCCTTTTTGGGCGCAGGTTCTATTTTTACCAGTATAATTTTCGCAGACTTTGGAGATAAAAGGAAATCAATTTCTATGCTTACACTGCCGGTTTCTACTTTTGAAAAGTATCTGGTGGCCTGGCTTTACTCTTTTGTAATCTTTCAGCTGGTTTTTTTACTGAGTTTTTATGTAGTAGACTTTCTTGTTTTGACGATTGGTAAGTCCTGGAGAGATCAGGAATTTAGGCTGTTGAATGTGTTTTCGCCAAGAGGGGAGTATAGGTTCGGCTTTTTATTCTATATGCTTTTCCATAGCCTGGCTTTTCTGGGGGCTATCTTCTTCGAAAAGATTCATTTTATGAAAACTGCCTTTGTGGTATTCTTGCTGAGTGCGTTGATCTTTTTAGTTAACCAACCTATAGCACTTGCATTATTTGATGTAAAACTGGAAAAAGTTGTGCCTTTTGTAGGCCTAGGTATTATAGAAGGAGGTCGGTATTATAACGTTGATCCATTGCCTTCCATTAGACCGGTGATGTTGAGCTTATCTTTTACTATTGTGGTGTTGCTGTGGATTGGAGCTTATTTTAAATTAAAAGAAAAAGAGGTTTAAGATGGAATTTAGAGAGAATGAAGCGATATACCTGCAGATTGCGGCGTATGTTGGAGAAAATATTATGCTGGGTAAGTGGCCGGTTAATGAGAAGATTCCCTCTGTTAGAGAGCTGGCAATGGACTTACAGGTAAATCCGAATACGGTGGTCAGGGCTTATGAATTCCTGCAGAATAAAGATGTAATTCTGAATAAGCGTGGGATAGGTTTCTTTATTTCGGCCGACGCTGAGGAAAAAATAAAGGCATACAGTAAAGAACGCTTCCTTAAGAATGAACTTCCGGAATTTTTTAGAAACATATTTCTTCTGAACATCAGTATGAAAGAAATAGAAGAACGCTTTGAGGAGTTTAAGTCGGAACATTATCAGCAATAATTACTAAACATAAAATTAGAAAAGATGAAATTGAGTACTATATTTATTATTGCGGCGGTAATTGTCTCATTGGCAATGCTGACTGCCTATAACTTTTCTTTGAAAGCATCTTACCAAAAAGGTGGTTACAAGGATCGTTTCAATGAACTTGAGTTTAGCAATGTAAAAGAATTGACGGAACTGCAGGTTAATTGCGCAAACAGGTTTAATATCAACGTGGAAAGAGGGCCAAAGGAAGGTTTATGGATTAGAGCTAAGGTCAGGAAATTGGTTAAAGTGACTCAGGTAGCAGGTAGGCTAACGATCGACATGACTGATGAGGCTAAGGAGCTCGGCTTTAATACCAGTGATGGTGACATTATTCTTTTTTCAAATAGCCTGAATACCATTAACACGACATCCTATTTTAACAAAGAGCAAATGGAGAAAAAGTGGTTCTATAATAGTGGAGAAATCAGGGTTAAAGGCCTGGCGGGAGATTTGCTGAACCTTGGTATAGGAAAGTTCACAACTATATACATGGACGGGGTGAAGCTGGCAACCTTAAAAGCCCGGGTAGGGGAGGCTGGATCTGAAGGCGCAACTTTGACAGTAGATGCTGCTAATCAGATCGCCTTTGCAGATTTTAGTCTTCCGGGGAAGAATAAGATCGAACTTCTGAATCCGAAAATTGTTAAAACTCATTATAACCTATCAGACAGTGCAACGGTAACATTGAGTGGAGAAATGCTGAGGGGGATCAATAAATAGGATTTTGGATATTGAACCGGATTAAGAACTATTGGGGTTGCTGGTTTAGCAGCCCTTTTTTGTTGAAGACGTATATAGTATATTATAGTATACCTTTTCCGGTTTTGCATCAGCTGGGATTGTTTCGCTCTTTATATATACTATATAAAGGTGGATTTGTGTCCTGTCTTTCGCTTTATATAGGTTAATTTCTATCCTGTCCTTGCGTTTTACTGGCTGTTTATTGCTGGGTTTTGTTGTTGTGTATTTAGTTTTAAGTATTTCTTACTGTAAATCATGCAGTTATGGGTGTGATACAATTATAATGGT
>NZ_QAJL01000018.1:1297-1447 GCF_003852525.1 Pedobacter sp. KBW06 | reverse complement strand
GCGAAAGGGAATCAGGTTAACATTCCTGAACTTGAATACGGAAATTTGGTTGTTTCGGCAACACAAGGTGGCAACACAAGCGATCTCAGAGACGTCATCAAGTGTTTCGGGAAGAGTTCTCTTTTCTTTGTATACATAACCATGTCCCTA
>NZ_QAJL01000018.1:0-1053 GCF_003852525.1 Pedobacter sp. KBW06 | reverse complement strand
GAAATGTCAAAAGCACCGCGGTTCTTGTGGTGTCCGAAGCGCCCCTGATGGCCCTTGAAAATCTGAGGGAGCAGTTATAAATTTCGTTTCAAGCCGTACCGATATCCGCAGCAGGTCTCCAAGGTGAGCAGCCTATAGCCTTAGAACAATGTAGGTAAGGGAAGTCGGCAAACTAGATCCGTACCTTCGGTAAAAGGATTGGCTCTAGGGACCGGGTATGATGGGCTTAATCAAGAAGTTGATTGAATTGGAATTGGGCTGTTTTGATTCTGTTTTGGGGCAACTTAAAATGGAGTTGAAATGGAACTTTTTCGACTCGATTGATAGGCGGGTTAGGCTATGATTTGTGGATTTTCGGATTCATGGTCGTCATTGTACAATTAACGGTCAACCTAGAACTGGCATGGACTAGGGGAATCCGACTGTCTAATTAAAACAAAGCATTGCGATGGCTGGTGAACGGCTTTGACGCAATGTGATTTCTGCCCAGTGCCATGAATGTCAACGTGAAGAAATTCAAACAAGCGCTGGTTAACGGCGGGAGTAACTATGACTCTCTTCAGGTAGCCAAATGCCTCGTCATCTAATTAGTGACGTGCATGAATGGATTAACGAGATTCCTACTGTCCCTATCTACTATCTAGCGAAACTACAGCCAAGGGAACGGGCTTGGAAAATATAGCGGGGAAAGAAGACCCTGTTGAGCTTGACTCTAGTCCGACTTTGTAGGGAGACATTAGAGGTGTAGTATAAGTGGGAGACGCAAGTCGACAGTGAAATACCACTACTCTGATTGTTTCTTTACTTACTCAGTAATGCAGTGCAGTTGACTTTGGTCAATTTATTGTGGAGAAAAGGTAGTAATCTTCGGATGCTACCGAACTGTTCTGAGGACAGTGTCAGGTGGGGAGTTTGACTGGGGCGGTACATCTGTCAAATGGTAACGCAGGTGTCCCAAGGTGAGCTCAACCAGGACAGAAACCTGGTGTGGACCAAAAGGGGAAATGCTCACTTGATTTTGATTTTCAGTACGAATAAAGACAGTTAAAGCGC
>NZ_QAJL01000017.1 GCF_003852525.1 Pedobacter sp. KBW06 | reverse complement strand
AAACTACAGGCTTTTCTTGTTTACAGGGTTTTCTTGTTTACAAGCTTTTCCGGAATACCTTGAAAGATTGACTCCATTCTAATAGTTTAGGGAATTTTTCAGGAATACCTGGAAGAATCGTCCGGGGCAATTGACTTTTAATAACATTGATCTTCTGATTTCTTGGTCAATTGCTTTCTGAGGCGATCATCATTCCTGGTATTTAATGACTCCCTGATGCAATCAGGATTTTCTATTTCTTCAGTAGCTTTCTTTTTGTTTCTCCAGGGTTTACCATGTGTGCAGGCCTTCCTGATTTTGAATGACCTTGATCATGGAGCTGCTGCTTATTATTCCTGTTTATTCCTGTTTTTCTACTGAAGCTTTCAACACTTTTTCCTTATCATTTAATGTGAGGAGGTTAACCTTAACGGATTCAAATTTTAAGGTTAAACTATGGGCGGTCCAACTATCTTAAGGCCATAATCGGAGGAAACCTTAAAATGCTTAAATTTTAAGGTTAGCCTATGGATGTGTTACCATTTTAAAGTTTACGCTGATTGTTTAACTCATTATTTGAATATGGCTTATAAGATTAATGATATTATAGCGGCCAAAGAGCCATTTTAACAGTAATTTATTGAGGAAGGGAATATATTGAGGTCGGAAACGCTGGTCTTTACATTATTTAGTTAGCCTTACACCAGGGTAAAACACATCACTACCATGGGATTGTATTTGGAAAATACGGTAAGGAAATACCTGGATCAGCTTACGGCATTATGAATTTTAGAAAAACGAACCATCCAGGACGCAAATTATTACCTGAATATAGAGCTGTATCGAATTCTTTCAGCGTAAAACCAGGCATCTGGATATTCTTTCTAATGATTTTAGTAGATAGAAAGAGCCCTTTACTGCATTGATCCAGGAAAAAAACGGGATCTTTTTTAAAGGAACTTTTATCGTTGCTTTCTATTAATAGGTAATATACTGCTGTGCAAGTTTATTTTTTAGATCACTACTTGTGTTTTTGTTGCTGTAAATCATGCAGTTATGGATGTGATACAATTATAATGGTTGAATTGTTTTGAGAACGGTTAAATTTTCCTACTTTTGCATCCCGCT
>NZ_QAJL01000016.1:1497-3485 GCF_003852525.1 Pedobacter sp. KBW06 | reverse complement strand
GGAATGCAGGTGCTGGAAACATTGATCGCTCATGATCAGGAGCAGGCAGTGGTATTGAAGCTGTCAGCAGAAACGGTGTCAAAGACCAATAACTTGCTGAATGATAGGGAGGTGTTAAAGGCAACAACACATACAAGCCTACAGTTGCAGGAGATTTTAAATCCGCCCTATGTGCATGAAGGAGCCTATGAATCACAGATGTTTCAGGTTTGCATCAAAAGCCTCCTTCAAACGCTGCAGGAAATGGGGCTTGAAAAAGCTGCTTTTAAAACTGAGGGTTCGAAAGAGATCAACGTATATCGCAGAAATGTTAAGGCGAATGCTGCTGACTGGGATGGTGCCAGGTGGATCGATGACCAAAGTCTGCTGATCACTGAACTGAGTGCAGCATTGGGGATCAGTGGTAAATATGAGCGGTTATTGCAATCGATGTTAAATGCATTGGGAACATCCGGGCATATAGAAATAGAAAAAAACAGGATTGTAATACCTGAGGCAATAAAAGAGGAGCTGCCTGGTTTCGACCTGAGCGGGGCAATCGGGAACCTCAGTAAAGTGCATTCCGGTCATAGGGTTCATTTGGAGCTGTTGTCCCGTTGTTTATCCTCACTTAAAAAAATCCTTACAGGAGAATTGAGGGCTACGGATGTCATTTTTCCGGAAGGAAGCCTGGCTTATGTGGAAGGCATATATAAAGGCAATTACAGGGCTGATTACTTTAACGAACTATTGACTGCAGAGGTGGCCGCAAGCATCATCAGCGCTATCGGAGAGAAAAAAGATGGGGATAAGTTCCGGATCATGGAAATCGGTGCCGGAACGGGAGGAACCAGTGAGTTGCTGTTCAGGAAATTAGCAGGGTATGAAGCTTCGCTTGTTTATGTCTATACAGATATTTCAAAGAGCTTTCTGCTGCATGCTGAACGGAATTACAGTGCTCAGGCACCATATCTTCAAACGGCATTATTTAATATTGAAGAATCTCCTGAGCTTCAGGAGATTGAAGTAGGCTCATTTGACCTTGTCCTCGGGACCAATGTCGTGCATGCTACCAAAAATATTGGCAGAACGCTGAGTAATATCAAAGCCGTGTTGAAAAAGGGAGGTTTGCTGATGCTAAACGAAATAGCACGTACAGATCTTTATACGACCCTGACTTTTGGATTGTTGGATGGATGGTGGTTATCCGAAGATCGGGAACTCCGTCTGGAAGGCAGTCCGGGTTTGTCTGCTGCAGGCTGGACTGCAGTTCTTGCAGAACAGGGTTTTGAACAAACGAAAATATATCCTGAGGGATCAGTATTGCCTCAACAAGTGATCATTGCGGAGAGTAATGGCTGGATTACAATACCCCGGCGCAGACCTTCGTCATCCCCACTATCTTCATCACAACCGTCTTCGCCTGTCCAATTGCAGGCAAAACAGCCATTAAGAGAAGAACAACCGCAGGCAGTGCAAGATTCCTTAAATCCGGGCAAATCGCTCCGGGATCGGTTGGAACTGAAAGTGAGGGGGATTGCTTCAGAAACGATAAAATTGCCGGAAGCAGATTTCGAATCGGATGTTCCCTTTACGGAATATGGATTTGATTCCATACTGGGAACCACATTGATGAAGAACATCAATGAAGCCCTGAACATCACGTTAAAGTCGACAGATATTTTTAATTATCCGAATATAAAGGAGTTAAGTCAATACATACACGAGAGGTACGGAAAAGAAATAAACCTGCCTGTGACGGTTCCTCAAGCGGAGCCGAGGCCTGTAGAGACTTCGGTAACAGCTTCAGTTAAAGCGGTAATTGCCGATACAGTAACACGTCCCAGGTTTATATCTGAAATTGAAGGTCAGCCAGTTGTTAAGGAGCCTGCAAAGACAGGTGACATTGCAATTGTTGGCCTGAGCGGACAATTTGGTGCTGCCGGCAATGCGGAAGAGTTTTGGGATGCTTTGGTAAAAGGAAAGAGTCTGATTGAAGATGTTCCGGA
>NZ_QAJL01000016.1:0-1449 GCF_003852525.1 Pedobacter sp. KBW06 | reverse complement strand
ATATAGATAAGTTTGATCCGATGTTTTTTAGAATTTCCGGAGCAGAGGCAGAGGTGATGGACCCTCAGCAGCGACTGTTTATGGAACATTGCTGGAAGGCGATAGAAGATGCGGCGATCCGGCCTGATTTATTGGCTGCGAGCAGATGCGGTGTTTATGTTGGCGTTGGTGCAAGCGATTATTTAAGCATCCTGGATACGAAGGCTGCATCTGCATTCTGGAGCAACTCCAGTTCAGTTCTGGCCTCGCGGATCTCCTACTTCCTGAACCTGAAAGGTCCTGCAATAGCAATAGATACGGCATGTTCGAGTTCTTTGGTCGCGATTGATATGGGATGTAAGAGCCTGCAAAAAGGGGATACTGACCTGATCATCACCGGAGGAATTACCATCATGAATACCCCCGAATTCTATCTGCTTGCGAACAGGGCAGGCATGTTATCTGCAGATGGGGAATGTTTTACTTTCGATAACCGCGCAAATGGATTTGTTCCCGGAGAAGGGGTTGGAGTGCTGATCCTGAAACGACTGGAAGATGCAGAACGTGATAATGACCAGATCTATGGCCTGATCAAAGGCAGTCTGACCAATCAGGATGGAGCAACGAATGGCATCACGGCACCGAGCGAATTGTCGCAGCGCGAATTGGAAACAGAAGTCTACCGTCAGTTTAACATTCATCCTGAAACCATTAGTTATGTAGAAGCCCATGGTACCGGAACGAGTCTGGGAGATCCGATAGAATTTGACGCGCTGACCGCATCATTCCGGGAGTTTACGGCTAAAAAGCAATACTGTGGGCTTGGAAGTGTAAAAACAAATATCGGTCATACTTTAATGGCTGCGGGAGCCGCCGGAGTCATCAAGATTTTACTTTCCCTGAAAAACCAATTGATTCCACCTACAATTAATTATGAAAACACGAACCCATTGATCGATTTATCAGATAGTCCATTTAAAATTCAGGACAAACCGGAAGTCTGGGCATCTGATGTTGAGCATCCAAGACGTGCCGCAGTAAGTAGTTTTGGCTTTAGCGGAACCAATGCGCACATCGTTATAGAAGAATATCCCGCTAAAAATAAGCCCTCATATACTTCTGATGCAGGAGTGACTATTGTGCTTTCTGCAAGGAACCAGGAAAGGCTTCAACAATATGCAGGTGATCTAAAAAAACACCTGCTTTCCGTTCCGGCGCTCAGTTTACACGATGTTGCCTATACGCTACAGATTGGCCGGGAAGCAATGGAAGAGCGATTTGCCGTAGCCGTAAACCAGATTACTGACCTGATTACCGAGTTGACAAACTTTTTGACTGGTCACACAGGTACATTTTTTACAGGAAGTGTCAAAAAAAATCGTACTGATCGGCATGATGTCAACGGGCAGTCTGAGGCGGAGTTAGCGCGGCTATGGGTTTCAGGTGTCCTGGTTGATTGGGAGGCCTTGT
>NZ_QAJL01000015.1 GCF_003852525.1 Pedobacter sp. KBW06 | reverse complement strand
CAGCTGCAGGACTGGCTTGGACTGAACGGGATTAGACGGGCAGGGGTCAGTGCTTTTGGTCTTGGAGGGAACAATGCCCATGTTTTGCTGAGCAATGCAGGGATTCCTGCGTCGAATGCCGTAAAAGCACCTTTTTCAGGATCTGGTATTATTTATAACCGGAGCCGTTACTGGCCGGAAGAACAGCTGTCGCAGGAAGAGAAACAACAGTATAAAGGCGCGGTTACAGAGATGATAAAGGGAAGAAGTCTGGATGAGGATCTTGCCTCCGCCGATGCTGCCTTTGGCGAGAATGCATTTGAGAAATACCTGCAGACCAAGACCTTCAGGCAGTTTCAGGAATGGGTTGTTCGTTCGGAATTCCATCATGAGAATTATATTTTACGGGACCATCGGGTCCACGAAGTGCGTATTGTGCCTGGGGTAACCTATCTGGACATGCTATTGCGGACAGCAAAAGAATTATTCGGGGAAGAGCTGATGTTAAATAAGGTGCTTTTTACCTCACCTCTAACCACCACTGACTCTTTTAACCGTCTGGTAGAAATTCGCTACAAAGTAGGAAAAGAGAGCCTCTATGAGGCTGGTATTCATTCCTGCCGGATCAATAAGCAGGGAGATGTTTATGGAGAATGGGAACAACACATGGAATGCCGTCTGGACGATGTACAAGCTGCTTCGCATCCGAAACTGGATATCGCAGGCTTTATAGAAAACAGTGATACCGTATTTGAGATGTCCGCTGTATATGCCATGGCAAGGGCCGTAGATATCTGGCATGGGGATTTCATGCAAACCCGGGGTAAGCTTTACCAGCGCGGGGAAGAAGAACTGATGGTGTTAAACCTGAGCGAACAGGCAGAACATTACCGGGCACAGCTTCTGGCTCCGCCACCATTTTTAGATGGGGCAACCTTTGCGGGAAGCTCATATTGTTTATCCGATGGTACGGGCTTACTTTCCGGAAAAGTACCCTATATCCCTTTTTCAATTGATCAGTTTGAATTGCTAGAGGCACTTCCATCAACACTTTTTGTATACAGCAGAAAACAGCAGTTTAGTGCTTCGAACCCTCCTGAAGTGATCAAAAACAACATCCTGTTGTACAACGAAGATGGGCTTTACCTTGGCGGTTTTACGAACCTGACGAGCAAACGTATCCGTCATCCGGAACTGATCAGACAACTGATCGAGCCTCTGGAAAATGTAATCCCTGCTCATGTGATGAACAATAGCAGTGGGATTCCGGAAAGAGGTCGAAAGACTGAGCATGCCATCCGTATTTATTTAAGAGAATTATTGTCAGCCAGGCTCCATCGTCCGGCTGCAGAAATAGAAGAAGACCGGGGCTTTTACGACCTTGGCCTGGACTCAAAGCAAACCATGGAACTGGTCAAAGATCTGGAGCATAAATGTGGTCATGATTTTTATCCTTCATTATTGTTCGAGTATCAGACCATAGCTGAACTGAGTGCTTATTTGCAGGAAAATGATGAGGCACATTTTATAGTTGTCGACCATCAGACTGTATCCTTGCCACTGGCAGGAGTTCCGGGTTTTAAGCTAGAAGCAACAGCGCAGGATTTATCTGGACTTATGTCTCAGTCCGGACTTGGTTCAGGTGATTTATTGGGTTATAAATCAGTTGCTTCAAATGATTCTTCTAAAGAGATAGATAAAGGTTCGTATGGTGATGATCCGATTGCGATCATTGGGGTCAGCGGTCGTTATCCGGGAGCAAAAGACCTGGATGAATTCTGGGAAAACCTGAGTCAGGGCATAAACAGCATTGTTGAAATTCCGGAAGAGCGCTGGGATTCCAGTCACTATTTTGACCCGGAAAAAGGAAAGACAGGAACGAGCTACAGCAAGTGGGGCGGCTTCATTGCAGATGCTGATAAGTTTGATCCTTTGTTTTTTAATATTCCTCCAATAGGAGCAGAAAATATGGATCCACAGGCCCGTTTATTTCTTCAGGAGAGCTGGAAGACGGTGGAAGATGCCGGTTATACGGCAAAGAAATTAGCAGACACAGAAAAAGTAGGCGTTTTTGCCGGCGTTTTCTGGACAGATTACCAGCTGTATCGTGCAGGAGGGACCGAAGGAGGCTTTATGCCAAGCAGTTTTGTATCGATGGCTGCCAATACGGTATCTTATCATTTGGGTTTCCGCGGTCCCAGTATCGGGATCGATACCCAATGCTCTTCTTCGCTCACGGCAATTCACCTGGCCTGTGAGAGTATTCACAGGGGAGAAAGTACGATGGCACTTGCCGGAGGGGTAAGCCTGAGCTTACATCCGAGTAAATACACCTGGCTGTCCAATTCGATGTTTTTATCCTCTAAGGGTACCTGCGAAAGTTTTGGAGAAGGCGGAGATGGTTATGTACCTGGCGAAGGTGTGGGTGTGGTGCTGTTAAAAAGGCTGAGCAGGGCAAAAGCAGATGGCGACCGGGTTTATGGGGTCATCAAAGGCACAGCGGTGAACCATGGAGGGCGCAGCAGCGGGTTTACAGTACCGAACCTTCGGGCACAATCTGCAGTGATCAGAGAGGCCATCTCAAGAGCAGGAATACAGGCCGGCGACATCAGTTATATAGAGGCTCATGGTACAGGTACAAGCCTGGGTGACCCGATCGAAATCGCCGGGCTGAGCCAGGTTTTTCCTTCAGAAAAGAGCTCTTATTGCAGCATCGGTTCTGTTAAATCGAATATCGGACATGGTGAATCTGCAGCAGGAATCTCGGGGTTGAGCAAAGTGTTGTTACAATTCAGGCATCAGCAGCTGGTACCTTCACTGCATTCTTCGGTACTGAACCCAAATATAGATTTTAAAATCAGTCCCTTCCGGGTCCAGCAGAAGCTGGAAGCCTGGCTGCCGGAAAATGACAAGCTCCGCATCGCGGGAATCAGCAGTTTCGGTGCAGGAGGCAGCAATGCACACCTCATAGTGGAAGAATACCTTCCTGAATTGCATCAGCCCTATGTTGGTAAAGGAGCCGCAGTGATTTTACTGTCGGCAAAGAATGGTGCAAGGCTGAAGGATCAGGTGCAAAACCTGTCTGACTACCTGGAATCACAGGCTGGTCTGGATTTGTATTCCATTGCCTATACGCTGCAGATTGGCAGGGAAGCGATGGAAGAGCGGCTGGCCATGACGGCCGGTAACCTGGATGAACTGAAAGCCAAACTAAGTACTTATCTGGAAGACGCGGCAGGCGATTTTTACACCGGCAACATTAAAAAGGACCAGGATGGTTTTGTGCTGGAAGGAGAGGCCATTGAGGCGTATATCAGTGCAGCCATCGCTGGAAAAGAAGCTGCATCGCTTGGACAACTTTGGGTAAAAGGAGCTGAGATTGACTGGTCTTTATTGTATCAGGGAGCAGGCAGGAAACCGGAAAAGATTGGTTTGCCTACTTATCCTTTCGCAAGAGAACGGTATTGGTTGCCAGATGGTTTGGTTTCTTCGGTTAAAGCTTCAGGTCATGTTGGAGGAAAACTGCATCCTTTGCTGCATCGAAACGAATCGACCTTGAACGATCAAAAATATATTAGTATTTACACCGGTGAAGAACATTTTTTAAAAGACCATAAGGTAGCCGGAGAAAAAGTATTGCCAGGGGTAGCTTATCTGGAAATGGCCAGGGAAGCAGGTGCCCGTTCAACGGAACAAGGGATCAGTCAGTTGAAAGATGTATTCTTTCTAAGTCCTTTAAAAGTAAAGACTAAGCCGGAGACCATTTATACCGGAATTTTTCAGGTTGCTGATGAACTCGCTTACGAGATATATACAAAAAGCAGTTCGGGAGCGAATAAAGAGGTTCACAGTCAGGGTTACTTTGGATTTGAGATCCTGGAGGAGGCCCCGGTTCTGGATCTGGCGGCAGTTCAGAACCGGTTGAAGGACAAAAGAACAGGAGAAGCCTGTTACGAATTGTTCAGTGCAACAGGTCTGGATTACGGGAAAAGTTTTCAGGGTTTGAAAATGCTGTATTATAACGATACCGAGGCGCTGGCGATGATCAATTTACCAAAAAGAAAGGATTATATACTTTCTCCTGCCGTATTTGATTGTGCTTTGCAAACCTGTGCAGGCTTAAACCTGAATAAAGCTACACCGCAATTACTTCTTCCTTTTAGTGTAAGGGAGCTGAATATTTATAAGGACCTGCAGTCGGCGATGTGGTGCTACGTAAGGAAAGCAGAAGAGGGGAATGAAAATGATCAGGTCAGTAGCTATGATATTGATCTGCTGGATGACAAAGGAACAGTGCTTTTGAGTTTAAAGGACTTTGTTGCATTGCCTGCAGCTGGATTCGCAAAAGAGCCCGCTGAGCTGGAAACCGGTGAAATTGAAACCAATAAAACCCCGCAAAATATAGCAGGTCGTTTGTTCAGTCAGGATTGGGAGGCCGCTCCGCTAACCAGTGTGACGGAACAGGCGGACCGGAATTATTTGGTGCTACTGGCCGGTGGAACTGCTGATCTGGCTGATAAATTAAAAGAAAGACTGGAAGTTGAGGTACAGGCGATTCCCCAGGCCACAGAGGCCATATACTTTGGTGTGGTAATGGAACAGTTGCAACTGCAGCTTCGTCAGAACAATCCTGTACATGTGGTGGTGGTTTGTCAGAATCGCGATTACCTGGATTATGGGTTTATATCCGGTCTGCTGAAAACGGCATCGCTTGAAAATCCAAATGTTACAGCTAAAGTTATTGGTGTAGAAAGCCTCTCTGTCAGAGAAATAGAAGTCCTCTCGGACCTGCTTGAAGCAGAAAAAGAGAGCCGGGAACCCGAGTTGCGTTATGTAGCCGGAGAAAGGCAGACTAAAGTGTTTCAGTCAATTTCCACACTTGAAACCATGGCAAACGGGGTCCACATCAAAGAAGGAGGTGTTTACCTGATTACGGGAGGGGCAGGCGGACTGGGAAGAATTATCGCCGGGCACCTGAGTAAAACAAAAAATACGAAGCTCGTCCTGACTGGCAGAAGCCGGTTAACCGAAAGTGAAAGGACCTCTATTTCGGAATTGCCAAATACAAGTTATTATAGCTGTGATTCAAGCAACAAGGCTGAAATACACGCTTTGATTGCTGCCGTTAAAGAAAAGTATGGGAAGATAGACGGGTTCATTCATAGCGCAGGCGTGATACGTGATGCTTTAATTGTGAATAAGACTACAGAGGAAATTGAAGAAGTTTTCTCTTCTAAAATCGAAGTGGCAAAAAATCTGGATGAAGTCACAAAGGACGATGTATTGGATTTTATGGTCTTTTTCTCGTCCATTGCAGGGATTACAGGCAATATTGGCCAGGCAGATTATGCCGCTGCCAGCGCTTATCTGGACCAGCTGAGCAGGTTCCGTAATGAGCAGGTTGCAAAAGGAGAGAGAAGTGGGAAAACGATCAGCATCAGCTGGCCCTTATGGCAGGATGGTGGAATGCAGGTGGATCAGGATACGAAGAAGCATCTGGAGCTTCAGTGGGGAATGTTGCCAATGCCTGCTTCGGAAGGCCTCAGGTTATTCGACGCGATACTCAATAATGCCAATGGCCGGGTTATCGTTAGTTATGGAACAGGAGAAGGGTTTTTTATGGAAAAAAAGGCCCTGCCGGCAATGTCTCAAAATGATCGGTCCTTTGAAACAAAGGTCTATGATCTGCAAGGAAAGGCAGCCGCTAAACTGCTTGAACTGATCTCCGTGTTACTGAAGCTGGATATAGAGGAAATCAGCAGTACGGAAAAAATCGGGGATTATGGTTTTGATTCGATTTTGCTGACTCGTTTTTCAAATGAACTGAATGCATTTTACGGTTTGAAGTTGCTGCCAACAATATTCTACAACTATCCGACTTTAGATGAACTGTCCGCCTTTTTAGCGGGAGAATACCCGGAAAACATCGGGGCCAGACATGTACTGACCGGAGCTAAAGATGAGTCGTCCCTTCCTGCAAATGAAAACAGGCCATCTGTTGCAAACCAGCGCCTCAGCCATTTCGGAATTCCGCGTCCTGTTATCGCACAACCAAAGAGTACTAACAGGGCTAAGTGGAGCAACATCAATAAAAATACAGCACCAATTGCTGTTGTTGGGATAAGCGGCCGTTTTCCAGGTTCAGAAAATATAGATGTTTTTTGGGAAAATCTTAAAAATAACAGGGATCTGATCACCGAAATTCCGGCAGATAGGTGGGACAAGGCCAGATCCGGAGTACTCGATAAGCTGAGCAGCAGATGGGGCGGTTTTATCACCGATATTGACAAATTTGATGCATTGTATTTCAATATCTCGCCCAAAGAGGCAGAACTAATGGATCCTCAGCAAAGAATTACCCTCGAGGCGGTTTATCATGCGCTTGAAGATGCAGGGATTGCCAGAGAGGCGCTAAAAGGTTCCAATGCGGGTGTATTTATTGGGGTCTCGAGCTCAGATTATGCGACATTGATTCATCAGCAACCAGTTTTAGCCAGTCAGGCACAATCGCCGATAGGCACTGCTTTTTCGGTACTGGTAAACCGGATTTCTTACCTGCTGGACATACATGGGCCCAGTGAGCCTATAGATACGGCTTGTTCAAGTTCGTTGATTGCGATTCATAAAGCTGTTGAAAACATCAGAAACGGGCATTGCGATATGGCAATTGCCGGTGGTGTCAATGCGATGTTATCGCCTGAGCTGACGGCATCGTTCACGGAAGCAGGGATGCTGAACGAAGATGGCAGGTGCAAAACTTTTGACCAGCAGGCTGCAGGTTATGTAAGGGGGGAAGGAGTTGGAATTCTGATTTTAAAATCTCTGGAAAAAGCTGAAGCCGATGGAGACCGTATTTATGGGCTGATCTCTGCAACGGCAGAAAATCATGGGGGAAGGGCAAATTCGCTAACTTCTCCAAATCCTTTGGCGCAAAAAGAACTGCTGCTGAAGGCTTACCGTTCTGCAGATATTGATCCCCGGCAGTTGAGTTATATAGAAGCGCATGGCACAGGAACCCCGCTCGGGGATCCGATTGAAACCGAGGGACTAAAGCTGGCCTTTAAAGAATTATACAGAGACCGGGGGCTGGATTTTCCACTTGCGCCTCATTGCAGTATTGGGAGTGTAAAAACAAATATCGGCCATTTGGAGGCCGCTGCGGGAGTAGCGGGCATGATTAAAGTATTGCTCTGTCTTAAACATCAGACATTGGCAGGCAATCCGCAGTTGGAAACACCCAATGAATACCTGAGACTGGAAGGAAGTCCGTTTTTTCTGCAGAAAGAGACAACGGTCTGGACAACTGAAAACAATAAAGCAAGGATAGCAGGTGTGAGCAGTTTCGGACTGGGAGGTGTCAATGCCCATGTGGTCGTCGAAGAATATTTACCAACGGTACAGCAGGTGTACCATAGCCATCTGCCCGCCATTTTTATCTTGTCGGCAAGAAACGCGGCAAGGCTAAAAGATCGCGTGGCCGATTTAATAGGCTTTCTGGAATCGCATCCGGATTCCGGGTTTTATGATATCGCCTATACTTTACAAACAGGCAGGACGGCTATGGAAGAACGCCTGGCATTTCTGGCGGAAAACAAAGAAGAACTGATCTTACAGCTGAAAGATTACCTCAGGGAAGGTACGGCCGGATATTTAACCGGAAGCGAAAAGAAAAATGACCTTAGTTTTCTATTGGAGGGAGAAGCCGGTAAAAGCTTTATAGAAACAGCAATTAAAAGCAAATCCTATAAAATACTGGGACAGCTTTGGGTAAAAGGTTTTCCTGTCGACTGGTCGCTGCTCTATGACGGCATACGGCCTAAAAAGATCAGTCTGCCAACTTATCCCTTTGCACGTGAGCGTTATTGGCTTCCGGATCAGCCCTTCCTGAGTCAGGAAGCAGGCCAGCTGCATCCACTGCTACACCGCAATGAATCAAACCTTACGGAGCAGAAATATGTAAGCACTTATACCGGTGAAGAAAACTTTTTGAAAGACCATAAGGTTGCAGAGGAAAAAGTATTGCCCGGAGTAGCTTACCTGGAAATGGCTAGAGAGGCAGGGGAAAGAAGTCTCGGCCAGAAGGTGACCTGTTTAAAAGAGGTCAGTTGGCTAAGTCCTGTAAAGATCAACCAGCAACCTGAAGAAGTTAGCATCCGACTGTTTCCATCCGCCGAAGGAGCCGGATTTGAAGTCTATACCCAGGGAACAGGGGACTCCCTGCATAGTCATGGGATATTGACAACCGGAGAACTTTCGTTGCCGGAGCCTTATGACCTGACATCGATGATGCTTCGGTTCCATAAAATGAAAGAAAAAGAAGAATGTTATCAGTATTTCAGGGATAAAGGGTTGGGATATGGCCCGGCATTTCAGGGTATTGAAAGACTGTATTATGCGGAAGAAGAAGCCCTGTCAAAGATCGTACTTCCATTGGAAAAAGGGTACGTGCTTAGTCCGGGAATCCTGGACAGCGCATTGCAAACTTTAGCAGGTCTGGCTTTTGGAGTAGAAAATACGGCACTTGCCCTGCCATTTTATGTAAAAGTTGTAAATATCTACGCTGAACTAACAGCCGAGATCTGGGCTTACGTAAGAAGGAGCGCCGCCAACAAAGGCAATGGCAAAGCTGTGGCCTATGATATTGACCTGATCAACGATCATGGGGAAGTGGTTTTAGAAATGGAAGAATTTGTGATGGTCAATCTTCCCGGTGTTTCAAAACTGAGGGAGGCTGCAGTTGTTCCGGATCTTGCTGTTGCAGGGATATTATATATGCCTTTTTGGGAGCGTAAAGCTGTTTCGGAGATCAGGGATTCAGTGCCAGTTGAGCAATCTAATGATGCTGACCGGCATTTGATCATCACTGGTGGCTCGCCGGGATTGTTTGCTGCGGGTTTAGTCGCCTGGCTGGAATCCGGGGGGGCAAAGCTGAAAATATTGGCAGAACTTTCTGATTTGGAAGGTTCGCTAAACAAGGGAGATCATCTTTATTTTACTGCCGGACTGGATAGGGAGCCAATCGGGGTAGTTGCCGGAAAATCCATATTGGATGCTGTAGACGGTGTTCCGGATTCCGAAACTTCTGTGAAATATGGGCAGCTTGAGCTGAAGATGTTCAACAGCATTAAAACATTGTTAGACCTGGCAGATCCGGAAAATGAACTTTATCTGGAGCTGTTTACCTGTAATACGCAAAAGGTGGTTTCCGGTGATCAGGTATCGGTAAGCGGAAGCGGGATTCCGGGATTACTGGGCTCATTGGCCAGGGAATATGAAAAATGGCAGGTACGGGTCACGGACCTGGAAACCGAAGTGCTGGAACCG
>NZ_QAJL01000014.1 GCF_003852525.1 Pedobacter sp. KBW06 | reverse complement strand
GTAAGCCTGTAGTGAAAACTGCAGGCTTTTCTTGTTTACAGGGTTTTCTTGTTTACAAGCTTTTCCGGAATACCCTGAAAGATTGACTCCATTCTATAGTTTATGGAATTTTCTTGTTTACAGCCTTTTGGGGGAGGGACAGAACAGGTTCAGAATGCTCCTGTTTCCGGAAATCATTGAGAAGCATTTCCGAGACCTGTTTTCTTTATCATAGTCAGAAAACTGTTTATACTATTCCTGTTCCATGGAAGCCTTATGACTATCTCTCAGATCAGCTTTATTCTATAAGTTTCATGTGACATCAAAACCAGCTGCTTCGATTCTTAGCCCTTACATAAGACTGTTCCTGGATCACATCTCTCTTTTATCATAGAAATATGCCCCCCGGATACTAAAAGCGGGATTGCCTGTAAGGCATGTATTCATGGTATACTTTTATCGACCACTGAAAAAATGTTTAATACCTGAGCTGCAACGAATCATTTTTTATGGTGTCTTTATTTTTAAATTCAAACTTATGAATAAGAAAATAGCCTTCTACGCGATCTTTCAATCGCTTGCTTTATATTGTTCTGCTCAAAACCTTCCCAGCTTACTGCTTAACCGTAATATCAATTCAACCTTTTCTATTATAGCATATGATGCCGGCGCTCAGGAATGGGGAATTGCTGTGGCTACCAATAACATCTATGTTGGTAATTCTACTGTATATGTCCGGCCAGGATTGGCCGCATTTTCTGTGATTGCGGAAACAAAGCCCGATTATGCAATAAATGGTTTCGAAGAATTAGAGAAAGGTAAGTCGATTAAAGAAGCTATTGAATATACGAAAGATCGTGATGAAGACGCGAATTTCAGGCAGGTTGCTGGTATTGATTCCATTGGAAATGTTTATGCTTATACAGGTGCATCTTTGAAATTTTGGAAAGGTAGTGCTTCACATTTAGCAGGGAAGAATTATGTTGTGCTGGGAAATCAATTGGCTAAGGATGTGCTATCCTCTATGGCCACAAGCTATGAACATAGTAAGGGAACCTTAGCCGAACGCCTGTTAAAAAGTATTCGCGCCGGACAGAATGCCGGAGGACAAATCACAGGAAAGCAATCTGCAGCTTTAATGGTAAAAGGATTGCACCAGGAATGGTATAACCAAATTGATTTAAGAATCGATAATGCTAAACAGCCACTTTCTGATTTACAGCGCCTTTTGAATTTTCATTATGGACGTATAAAATTAAATCAAGCCATCCTGCTTTTGAAAAACGGGGAAAAGAAAAAAGGTCTTAGCCTCTTAACTGAAGCTGGTAAATTGGTCGAAGGCTGGAATGGTATTTACAGTAAGCTAATTATGGGGCTGTTGCTGGGAGGAAATGAACAAGCTGCAGTAAAAACCATTCTGAAAGCAATTAATGAAAACCCGGAATGGAAAGAAAATTTGGCCTGTTTCTATTTTTTAAGAAATCGGAAAGAATTAAGAACGTATTATAAAAAAAGGAAGTTTGGAGAAAAGGAATGGAGCCAGGCAATTCAATTTCTTATCGGAATTGATAGACCTGGGGAAGCATTGAAACTTAGTAACGAAGTAATAAAGAAATATCCCCGCTCATCTTATACCTATTATCTAAGGGGAGAGGCTCGTAAAGATACCAATGAAACAAAATCTGCAATTGCTGATTATAGGATGGCAATTGAATTAGATCGTAGTAACGAGGAAGCAGCATTGGCGTTGCGGCGAATGGAAAAAGAATAACTGCCCAGGCAAAGATATCATCATTGATGGCATTGTTGGTAGTAGTTTTGGCTGCAGTTCTTTATTATTTGATAAAGAGGGCTTCATTTTTGTTTAATACGAAGCAGGGAAGAAGATTCATTTTCCCTTTTTTGCCTTATAGAACAGAAGAAAAGGATTTTTTCTGTTCCCCGCGCAAGGACTAAAGATTCCCAATACCAGGACTAATAGTAGGGTGATCTGGCTATATTCAAGATTAATTCGAGTATTTGCGAAAGTATGGAGAAAATTGAATGGGATTCTTTTTCTCAAGGGAATATTGCCATAGAGCTAAGGCTTAGTTCGTTGGCTTTTAATTCCTGGAAGGATTGTCTCAGATATTTGGGTTAATGTTAAGATAAATACAATTTTATGTAAATAAAGTTTGCAGGGAGCAAAAATAATCCTACTTTTGCATCCCGCTTCGGAGGAAGAGAAACAGTGAGGTTGATACAGAGAGAAGGATTTGAAAGATTGCAGTAGAGATAAGTCAGAAGTTGTTTTGACGGGTTTAGTAACCAGATAAAACAAAAGA
>NZ_QAJL01000013.1:4410-4571 GCF_003852525.1 Pedobacter sp. KBW06 | reverse complement strand
AGGGAAAGACAGACTTCCTCTGGCAGCTCAAAATACCTGACCGGGTATTATGTTGTAAATCAAGACAATCCGCCGGATAGCACTGCGCTCAGCGAACAGCTGAAACAGATTTTGCCCCACTATATGGTCCCAACGGCTCTTGTACGGATGGACAGCTTCCC
>NZ_QAJL01000013.1:1890-4302 GCF_003852525.1 Pedobacter sp. KBW06 | reverse complement strand
TGTTCCATCTGGCAGGAGGTGCTGGGAATTACCCCTGTGGGAATTACTGACGACTTCTTCCGGATCGGGGGAGATTCCATTCTCAGTATACAGGCAGCCAACCGCATCAGAAGGATGGGTTTCAACTGCCTGGTCAAGGATATTTTTTCCTATAGGACCGTAGAAAAACTGGAAAAGCATTTGCGTTACAACCGCAATGAAGTAGCGCTGCGTACCGAGCAGGGAATACTTTCTGGCAGCTTCGGCCTTTTACCGATACAACAATGGTTTGTTCAGTGGGTGACGGAAGGCCTCTTGCCGGAATACCAGCATTGGAACCAGAGTTTTTTTATAAAAACAGATGCACTTGACATCGAAAAGCTGACACAGGCGATTGAAAAGCTGGTTCTGCAGCATGACATGCTCAGGACTAAATATACCATGTCGGGGGCGGAATGGCAGCAGACCTATTCGCCTCANNATTGAAATACCGGAAATAAAAACACTGGACATTCAACAACTGTCGCCTGCACAGATAGAGGAAACACTTTTCGAGTGGCAAAATGGCTTTGACCTCGAAAAAGGACCGCTCTTCCAGATCGGATACCTGTATGGATATTCAGATGGTACCGCACGTGTCTATATCGCCTTACACCATTTGATCGTGGATATGGTGAGTTGGCGCATCCTGGCAGAAGACCTCAGAACAGCTTACGAAGGAAAAAAACTTCCACAGAAAGGCAGCAGCTACCGTCAATGGGTAGAATACATGGAGGGCTATCCCGCGCTTTATCCGGACGAGAAACGCTACTGGGACAGCCAGACCGCTGATCTGCCGGCCGCTTCAGCAATACTGGAAAAACCTTTAACATTAAACATTGAACTGGATCCTGCTGTAACACAGGGACTATTGCAAAAGGCACCTGCAGCCTACAACACTCAGATCAACGACCTCCTGCTCACCGCATTAGCGCTTGCGCTTAAAGACTTAGACGGAGAAGACACGCACACCATCACATTGGAAGGTCATGGAAGAGAGCCTTTGGATCTAAGTATTGACCATAGCAGAACTGTAGGATGGTTTACCTCCATGTTCCCCGTCAGGCTAAAAACCAGCCCCTCAATCCAGGACAACATTCGTCTTGTGAAGGAGACGCTCTCGGCCATTCCGAATAAAGGCATAGGTTTTGGCACATTTCCAGCGAATAAAAACAAATTACCAGCCATAAGGTTCAATTACCTGGGGCAGTTCGACCATACGGATGCCGACTGGAAGATCGTTCAGGAAGGCACACTTCCGGAGATCCATCCTGACAATACGGATAATCTTCTGATCGATATCAATGGTATGGTGACAGCTGGCAAACTTAGTTTCGCCATCACTGCAAAACTTGGAGAAACCGACACCAGAAAACTGGCGGAATTCCTGCAGGGCCGTCTGGAAGAAACAATTCATCACTGCATTGAGAAAATACAGCTGGAAGGACCAGGCTTTACCCCTGCTGATTTCCACGCTGTAAACATCAGTCAGGAACTACTCGACAACCTGCAAACACGTGCATTCAAAAAGAACAATGGCATTGCACACCTCTTTTCTGCAAACAGTTTACAACAGGGCTTCATCTACCATGCTTTAAGTCAGCCGGACGATGACGCCTACCTGGTCCAGGTACTATACGACTACCAGCAAGCTCTGGACACCAACGCATATATAGCGGCCTGGAAAATGTGCATCGATCAGCATCCCATCCTGAGAACAGCTTTCGACTGGCAGGATGATGCGGTACAGGTCATCTACAAAAAAGGCAGACTGGAATATACGCTGCACGATATTTCAGACCTCCGCTCCTTCTCCGAAAAAGATAAACTCATAGCAGAAATCAGGATAAAGGACCGGACTCAGCCTTTTGACCTTTCCAGTCCGACGCTACTCAGAATCCATATTATTAAACAGACGGAGCAGCTCTACACCGTGATCAAGACAGGACATCACAGCATTATGGATGGCTGGAGTGAATCCCTGCTCTTCGCAAATCTGCATGGTCACTATCAGCAGCTTATGGCTGGCAAGCGTCCGTTGATATCAGAAGACGAATCCTACCTGTCGGCACAACAATACATACTGGAGCATAAGCAATGGGCCAATTCCTATTGGGAAAAGGCCCTGGCCGACCTGGATGGAGCCAACAATATCAACGCATTGCTCAGCAGAGCTGCAGACCTGGACAACTACAGATTGGTAGAACATGGCGCAGAGAAAAGCCTGCCCATCCCCGGGGAACTGCTCGCGAAAATCAGGAGCTTATGCATGAAAGAAGGAGTTACGATCAATGTTGTGATCCAATTCCTATGGCATAAAATATTACAGGTATACAGCGGGACTGACAGGACCGTGGTGGGTACTACGGTATCCGGAAGAGAACTGCCTGTAGA
>NZ_QAJL01000013.1:0-1835 GCF_003852525.1 Pedobacter sp. KBW06 | reverse complement strand
TGTATTCGAGAATTATCCTGCAGCCGATGAAACCGAAACGGCAGTAAAAACAACGATGAAGGAATCTGTGGAAAAGCTGGATTACCCAATCACCATTGCCTCCTTTGAAAAAGACAATGAACTGATCATACAGTTACAATATGATCAGGTATTCCTGGATGAACCTGCAGCAGAGCGCTTGCTCAACACCTTCGCGTACCTGCTGGAACAGGTGATTGCTGATCCGACCAGGAAGCACAGTTCCATCTCTCTGCTCGAACCGGAAACCTTCGACCTTACGGTTCATCGCTGGGCAGGAACGAACTCCTCTCCTGCACATACGGAGACACTGCATGCACGATTTGCACAACAGGCAGCACAACAGCCGGATGCCACCGCGGTCATCTTCGGAGAAAATCGTATCAGCTACAGGCAACTGGACCAGCAAAGCAGCAAGCTCGCCCACATCATTAAAAAAAGATACCTTCAGATAACGGGGAATGAACTCCTTCCCGATACACTTATTCCCATCTGTATGGACAGGGGGACAGAAATGATCACCGCCATCCTTGCCGTATTGAAAGCCGGAGCAGCCTATGTACCAATTGATCCCGGCTATCCACAGCACAGGATTGCCTATATCCTGAAAGACACCGGGGCACAGATCATGGTATCTCAGCAGCATATCCCTGAAGCATACGGGATCGTCCTTTTACCGGAGCAGACCATTTTAACGGAGGATATAGATGCCATTGGCGATGAATTACCATCCGGGCCGCTTCCGGAGCGGACTGCCCCTGAAAGTCTTGCCTATGTGATTTATACCTCTGGCACCACCGGCAATCCCAAAGGTGTGATGGTAGAACACAGGAACGTCCTGTCCTTCGTTCTGGACAACAACTTTATCGACTACAACAGGGTCAATACCGTAGCCGGCATCTCTAATTTTGCCTTTGACGGAAGTGTGTTCGATATCTTCTTCACGCTGATAAATGGCAAACAGTTACTGCTGATCGACAGTAAGGCAATACTAAACCCCACACTGCTGGATCAACTCCTGTCCGCACACAAAGCAGATACCATTTTTAGCACCACCGCCCTGTTCAATGCGCTTGTCTTTGAGCAGGCTACCTGTCTGGAACATTTGCAACAGGTATTATTTGGAGGAGAAGCCTGTAACCTGGAAGCGATCAATTCCTTTAAACTGCATTATCCACATGCTTCGCTGGTACATGTATATGGGCCTACAGAGAATATCGTGTATTCCACCTACTGCAGCTTAACGAATTACAACACCCAAAGCATGGCTCCTATCGGTGCTCCGCTGGCAGATAAAAAAATATATGTATTGGATAGCGCCGGGCAACCGGTACCGGTCGGCGTGCCAGGAGAACTCCATATCGGAGGTGCAGGAGTAGCCAGAGGTTACCTTAACCATCCGGAACTCAGCGAACAGCGATTCCTGGAAAATCCGTTTGCAGCTGACAGCGACAAACAGATGGGATATACCAGAATGTACAAAACGGGTGATCTGGTAAAATGGCTTCCCGATGGTAACATCCTGTTCATAGGAAGAAACGACGATCAGGNNGTTAAGATCCGGGGATACCGTATAGAGCTGGCAGAAATCGCACATGCCATCGAACAAATTCCAGGCGTTGTACAGGCTATTGTGATGGTCAGGGAAAGAGCAACCGCCATAGGATCCTCCAGATACCTGACCGGCTATTATATACCACAAGCGGGCAATCCAGCTGATACCTCAACGATAATACAATCCCTGAAAAAGACCTTACCGGATTATATGGTTCCGGCAGCACTGGTACAGATGGAGAGCTTCCCCCTCACCTCCAACG
>NZ_QAJL01000012.1 GCF_003852525.1 Pedobacter sp. KBW06 | reverse complement strand
AGCGGGATGCAAAAGTAGGATTATTTTTGCTCCCTGCAAACTTTATTTACATAAAATTGTATTTATCTTAACATTAGGCCAAATATTTGAGAAAATCACACCAGGGATTAAAAGCCAATGAACTAAGCCTTAGCTACATTGATCGATGTATTTCCGGATACAGCAATAGTATTTTATTTCCATAAGAATCCCATAAATACCAGAACTAAGCCTTAAAATGGCTATAACAACGAACAATCAGCACTGAACAGGTTAACAGATGGGCGCATTTATTTCTTATTCCGGAAGCAAAAAGAAACAAACAGCCTTCTTTTACAGGTCATATGAAATAAAAATGAACACACCTTTAACGAATAATGAAACCTATCAGCAGCAGGAAGCCTCCCTTCGGCAACAGGATTCCTGTTTCGGCCCGCATTCTAACAGGATATCTTGTTTTTAAGCCGGGCTCTGATTAAACTTTGTCAATTGTAGTTTGTCAATTGCAGCATATATCCTATTTTAGATAAACTATGAGAAGACTTCCCCTGTTAACCCAGCTATTCCTCTATGCCTTTGTTTTGCTCAGCTTTACCGCCAGCTCCCAGGACAAAAATCTAAAACTGGTATTCATACGGCATGCAGAACGTCCTGAGGAAGGGAATAACCTTACCTGTAAAGGATTTAACCGTTCCATACAATTACCGGCAGTATTGTATAAGAAATTCGGCAGGCCATCTGACATTTATGTCCCGGCGATAAACCTCGGTAAAAAAACCAGCCGGGCGAGGATGTTTCAAACCATCACTCCTTTTGCGGTGAAATATAACTTAACCATAAACTCGGCATATGAGGAAGGGGATTACAAACACATCAGCAAAGCGCTCCTAAAAGAGAAGGGCACCGTCATCATTGTTTGGGAACATAAGGATATTCAGCAACTGGTGAATGCACTGGGTGTAAAATCGGTCACTCAAAAATGGGGTACAAATGATTATGACAGCATATGGGTGGTCACTTTTTCTACAGGGGTACCTCTGCTGAAAAAAGACAAGCAGGGCTTAAACCCATCTTCCAACTGCAATTTCTAGCTTTACTTATCAGCTGCCTCCATAACGTCCCGAAAATCCAACATTCATAAACCTTTACCCATGCGAAAACTATTCATCGTTATCTTTCTATTCTCTTATATACAAAGCCAGGCACAAGCTGATCAGTTACAAAAGATTGAAAAAGATATTAGGGCGAGTGCTATGGAACACAAGTTCGATAAGCAAATCATTGATCTTAATAATGACCAAATAGATGATTACATCTACTTATATCAATGCGGTGAACCTAAATGCATAAAGGTATACCTAAACATTAACGGGATATTAAAAGAGCAGATTACAGAGCAGTGCTGGAGTTACCAGGTATTTAACACCAACAACAGAAAGATACTAACTTTAACACTAGGTCATTGTTGCGGAGAAAGTCCCTATGTTTCGATAAGGTCGTTTGAATTTAATACAACCCGATTGCTGATCAGGGACAACTATGTGTTAACAAATACGGCATATACCGGAAGCAGTATGCTCAGTCCCCCATTTTATAGCAAACAAGCTGAACCTGCCATCGTTAATACCAACAATTATAACTTAAGGTTCTCTCCCGATACTGACCTGCTCAAAGGAGCTGAAAAAGAGACGTTCACTTTCGGAATCACCGAAGGCACAAATATTATTGCCCAGATAAAAATGGGTTCAAAAGTCAATATTCTATCTGAACTCATTCAGCAGGATAGATCCTGGCTATTTATCGAAGTAGATCCTACGTTCCTGGTTGGCAAAAGTCATCCCGTGAGCTTCGATTTTAAAGATCAGCAATTAAGGGGCTGGATTAGCAGCAGATATGTAACGCGAAAATAACAGCGGGATCATTTCCCAACAGGAGGAAATATTAAATCATGGAGATTATCCAAAAAGAACAAAAAGATGGATTGCTAAATTATGTACACCGTAAAAGAACAAGTACTATTTAGTGATCAAAGCAATGCCTAACTCATCGTCAATTGCCAGGCTCCTAAGCAGCAAGAGCTACACTCATAAAGAAATCAGAAAGGTTCCCGCTTAATGATTCCGGAAAACCTATATGTAAAAGCGATGGAAGTTCCGTTGAAAAGCAGGTCATTCAAATCAGGAAGGCCTGCACACACAGCAACCTCTGGGGAAACAAAAGGAAAGCTACTGAAGAAATAGAAAATCCTGATTGCATCAGGGAGTCATTAAATACCAGGAATGATGATCGTCTCAGGAAGTAATTGATTAAGAAATCAGGGGCACAATGTTGCTGACAGTCC
>NZ_QAJL01000011.1:616-10260 GCF_003852525.1 Pedobacter sp. KBW06 | reverse complement strand
GACGGACTGTTTATCGGTTACGAACACATGAAACAAAAATTAGACAGTTATAAAAATAATCTTTACACTTATGCGGAAAAACAGCTGTTTTTAAAGAATGCTGCTGATGGTTTCTACGATACTCAACCGGATCAGTTCTTTTTTAATTTTCAGGGGAAATCGGGAAGCATAATTTTCGATTCCAATGGAGTAGGGACGATAATGCCGTATCAACAACTCAAGGTTGTTAAAGACGCTTCAGGTTTTACAATTACTGACGAATCCGGAGTACAATATGCTTTTGGTGCTTCTGAATATACCACCAAGACACAGGACTGTAGTATTTATGAAGAACCTGAGTTTGTTTCCAGCTGGCATTTAGGATCCATCACAACTCCAAGCGGGGAAAGCGTGGGGTTTGGCTATACGGAAGGTCTGACTCATTTGGATGTGATCACTCAGGATAGTGATTATCAAAGGACGTCACAAGGCGCTGCATGTCCAGGGATTTATAATGGAACTTGTGCCAGAACAAGGGTTGCGATCAGAACGGCACGTTTGCATAGTATTTACTCAGGAAAAAACAGTATTGAATTTATTGCAAATACAAAAAGGATCGATTTGCCAGCTTACAGTTCCGAATTCAGATTAGATGGAATTGTGTTTAAATATGATGGTGTTCCGGTTAAAGGAATTAACCTCGAATACAATGTTTTTGGCTGCAATAGGCTGAGGTTAGATGGGCTAAGGCAATATGACCCTAAATCACCCTCGTCCAGTTTTCCCCTGTTTAAATTTGAATATATCAATCCGGGAGGAGTACCCTGTTCTTCTGTAAAAGCGGAGGATCATTGGGGTTTTGCAAACAAGAACCGTGGTACTTCTTTGATTCCGCCTGGAAAGATGCCTGGTGCAATGGGCAAAACCATTCGCTTATTGGGTGCTGATCGTTCTCCTGATTTTGATTCTGCAATAGCAGGAGTACTCAACAAAATCACTTATGGAACTGGTGGCTATACCAGATTCGATTACGAGTCCAATGACGCAGGATTTATAAATAGAATTAAGGTTGCAGATTGGGAGAAAGATTATGTAACAACGTCTGTTATTGCAGATCCATCAAACTCAATGTCCGTTTCAACTGTTACTATTGATTTTTTTCAAACAGTTACTTTTGAGTATTCAGTTAATAAAGCGGATGAGCCTGGTGAATACCCAAGTTACAATGAATATGTGACGTTAAGAAACAACCAAACCGGAGAAAGGATGTTTATTAACTCCTTCGGTGAAGGTTCATTAAGTTATGATCTGGAACCAGGTTCTTATACAATGACGGCATATTCTGAGAACCCTATTACGAACACCCGGATTAGTACTACCTATATAGCAAATACAAATATTCCGGTATATAGTAAGGTGACAGGTGGTGTCAGGGTGGCGAAAATTACTGACCATGACGGTGTTGGAAATAACGCGGATATGGTTAAAACATATACTTATAAGATGACTGATGAGCCCTGGCGTTCGAGTGGTGTAGTAGCGGGAGAACCTGTTTACGACTATATTTATAACCAGATCACTAACGGTGTAACCTGTAGTTTTTATGTTAGAACAGCAAATGCGCTGGCACTGGGCAGTACTAAAGGTGGGAACGTTGGGTACAGAGAAGTTAGGATGGAAAAGAGTAACGGAGAGGGGACATTGTATAAGCATACGACGATGTTTGAACATGGTGACGGAGTAGAAACCGTTGCTTATAGCCAGTCTACGAGTAATGACCAGTTAAGAGGATTGTTGTTAAATAAAACCGATTATAAAACCACAGGTAGTTTGAAAATTCCTGTACGGGAAGAGAACCATCATTATAATATTACCTCTCCCTTTCATTACAGAGTTTTGGACGGGTTTACAATATCTTATTACAGAAGAAGTATAGGTGAGCATGAAATTGGTGGAAATGATTATAATACCAACCCATATTCTCAAATTTCGCAATGGATTTATAAAGATTCGACCAGTGTTAAACTTTTTGACCTGAATGGACAGAACCCTGTTGAAACTACTCAAACGTTTATGTACGATAACCCTAATCACATTCAGTTAACTGCTGTAGAAAGCATAACGAGTGATGGGTTGAAAGAAACGGAACGAACTACATATCCTTTGGACTATGCCAGTGGTGTTGGATTTATAGACCAGATGAAGGCCAATCATTTGGTTGCTTATCCGGTAGAGAAAACAAGGTATATGACCAGCTCCTCCGGCGAAATCAAAATACTTTCAGGTAACATTACCACTTATAAACCTGGCGGAAAAGGTTTGAAAGAAGAAGAATTGAACCTGGAAACCATCAATCCGATTCCTTTATCCGCTTTTAAGTTCTCGAATCAGTCGGCTGCAGGAAACCTGCCTACGGGAAATGCATTAACCAGCTTTTTGCCAGATCCCTCTTATCAGAGGCAGCTCAAGATAAATCATTATGATACCAATTCCAACATCGTTGAATATGAGGTCAGCGATAGCAGCAAAGTTGCACTTTTGTGGGATTATGAGGGCTCATTCCCTGTAGCACAGGTGAAGAATGCTGCCTACACAGATATTGCTTATTCAGGTTTCGAGGCAGAGTCAAAAGGAAATTGGAATTATGCGGGGGTACCGCTGGTATCAGCTGTGGCAGCTACCGGAAGCAAGGTTTATCAGCTTGGCAATGGAGCTTTGAGTAAGGCTGGTCTTAATGGCGGTAAGCGATATGTGTTAAGCTACAGGACTATGAATAGTTCTGCTTTTGCAGTATCCGGTACCGTTGGAAATGTATCTCAAACGAAACTGGGTAATGGTTGGTATCAATATGACCATTATCTGTCAGGTGTGGCTGATGTTCAGCTTGCAGGAACGGGTATCGTTGATGAGGTTCGTTTATATCCTGCGGAAGCAACAATCAGCACTTATAATTACCTCCCACAAGTGGGTACAACCGATCAGAGTGACTCCCGTGGTCAGACCATTTATTATGTGTACGATGATTTTCAAAGATTAAAATATATCAAAGATCAGAATGGACATATCATTAAATCTTACGAATACCACCTTAAACCTTAGAAGCGCTCAGTAATGAAAAGATATCTTAATAGAAAGAAATTCCTCAGCGTGTTTGTGATGCTGATGTCGGGTTGTACTTTAATGGCTCAGGAAGGTAAAGTACTGGCTCAATATAACGGTGAAACTGAGATCAAGGATTCCGTTAGTGTGACCTTAAAAAGTGGTTTCTTCATCCCCAAAGGACAGAACGTCCGGATCTATACCGGACGGAGTTTTGAGAATAATGTGCCTTCGTTATGGAGCCCCTCGGTAAATCAAAACTATATACGCAGCAGGGTTTTTAAAATGCCAGGGGTAAATCCACAAAACATAGATTCTGCAAGAAATACCAGCGAGGTAAACCAAACGGTTCAATATATTGATGGATTAGGTAGATCACTACAAACGATCAGTGTACAGGGAAGCCCGACGTTTAAAGACCTGATACAACCTATGGCTTATGACGCATTTGGCCGGGAACAGTTTAAATACCTTCCTTACCCTTCTTCAGGGAATGGTAGTTTTAAACCCGCTTCAATTACCGAGCAGAAGGATTTTTATAACAATCCTGTTGTAGGGATCCCGGTAATCAGCAATTCAGCTTTTTCTGAAACCAAATTTGAAAACTCTCCTTTAAACCGTGTGCTGGAGCAAGGTGCTCCGGGTGTAGCCTGGCAACTTTCTTCGGGACATACCCAAAAGATGAGCTATGAGACTAATCTTACAGGTGAGGTGAAGCTTTGGGAGGTAACAGCATCGGGGGCAGTGGTACCCCGTCCTTATTCTCCTGGCAAGTTGTATAAAACGGTAATAAGGGATGAAAATACCCCCTTTGGCCAAAAGGCAGGATCTGTAGAGGAATTTAAAGATTTTAATGGACGGGTGGTTTTGAAAAGGATCTGGGAAAGTAATGTTAGCAGCCTGAGTACCTATTATGTTTACGACAACCTGGGGAACCTGCGTTATGTTATTCCACCGATTGTGACTCAGGACGGCTTTACTGAAAGCGATGAAGTGTTCAAAAATTATATTTATGGTTATCATTATGATGGGCGTAAGCGGTTGACAGAGAAGAAAATTCCTGGAAAGCGTGGCTGGGAGTTTATGATATACAATAAACTGGATCAGTTGGTGTTGAGCCAGGATGAAATTCAGCGTGGAGAAGGGAAATGGTTGTTCAATAAATATGATGGCCTGGGTAGGGTAGTGATTACAGGTATTTACGCTGATGGATCTACTCCGGTAGCAATGCAGATCACTGTCAATGGGGAATCTGTCCTTTGTGAAACCAGAAATATTGCAGGGGCAGACTATACCAATCTGGCCTTCCCAAGGACCATTGCTTACTATCACAGCATCAATTATTATGACAATTATGAATTTCCGGAAAGTGCTTTGTTTTCCGGGGATGCAGGGCTTGGATTGGTCGGTGGTGAAAGAACTAAAGGCTTACTCACTGCAAGCAGAGTTACAGTATTGGGAACTGGAACAATGCTGATGACAGTGAATTACTATGACGCCGATGGCAAACTTACGCAAACTAAAAGCCAGAACCATCTTGGGGGGACTGATGTGGTGACCAATGGATATAGCTTCGCCGGAGAACTAAAAAATAGTGTTCGTGTTCATACTGTCTCAGGAGTGAGCACTACCATAAGCAATCAGTTCATTTACGATCATATGGGACGTAAGCAAGCTACATTGGAACAAATCAACGGGGGTAATGAGGTTGTATTGAGCAAACTGGACTATAATGAATTGGGCCAGTTACGGAAGAAAAACCTGCATAGTATTGATCAGGGCCTTACCTTTCTTCAGAATACGGTTTATGATTACAATGAACGTGGTTGGTTGAAAAGGAGTGTTTCGGATCAGTTCGGAATGGAATTGCAGTATCAGGATGGTGCTTCTCCTCAGTTTAATGGAAATATTTCAGGACAAAGATGGGGGACAGGGATTAGCTATGCCAAAGCCTTTACATATGGTTATGATGCATTGAACAGACTTTTAAGTGCAAACTCAACCGGAGTGAATATGACTGAGGTGTTGACTTATGATGTGATGGGTAATATTTCCAGTCTGAACCGTGATGGACTTGGAGCGAGTAGCTATAGCTATACCGGAAACCGATTGAGCCAAATCATCAGTGGGCCTTTGGCTACAGGACCGTACAGTTATGATAACAATGGAAATGTGATTCTTGATGGTAGGAATGGATTGAATATTGGGTATAATTATCTAAATCTTCCAATTACGGTGACCAAGCCCGGCTTGAACCTGGCTTATACTTATAGTTCTCTGGGAGAGAAATTGCAAAAGGCAAGTAATGGTGAAGTCAGGACGTATGTCAGTGGGATTGAGTATGCAGGAAATACAATTGACATCATTCATACAGAGGAGGGAGTAGCCAGAAATAATAATGGTATTTTTAGCTATGAGTATAATCTGAGTGATCATTTGGGCAATGTAAGGTATAGTTTTCGGAGAAATCCGTCAAATGGTATTTTAGAGCGACTGCAGAGTGATGATTATTATGCATTTGGGTTAAGAAAATCTTCCGGTAGCCCGGTTTCTGTAAATAATAAATATCTTTATAACGGAAAAGAGATTCAGGATGAATTAGGTGGGCAGTATGATTACGGGGCAAGGTTCTATGATCCAGTGATTGGGAGGTGGAATGTTGTAGATCCGAGTGCTGATGAAGCAGACCAGGAATCGGGTTCGCCCTACGGTTATGTTTTTAATAACCCGGTTAAAAATACCGATCCGGATGGAAGGATACCAGATATAGATCCCCCAACTGCAAAGACTGTAATAAAAGGGGCTGCAATTACTACTGGAGGAGTAGCGGGCGGAATTTTTGCTGCATCGTTAGCTACAGGTGGAGTTGTTGCCACTGGTGGAACTGTTACTGTTATTGGTGCTCCTGCTGGATGGGTTATTGGTGGAGGGATTATTGTCGGTGGGGCTGCTGTTGCTGGGGTTATGTGGGTGGTAGATAAGATAACAACTAATGATACCGAAAAGGGTGATTCAAAAACACAAACTCAGAGTCCTCCTAAAAAATCTCATGGAAATAAATTAGATGATAAACCTGCGGAACGTTACACTTTAAAAGATAGAAATACAGGTGAGGTTAAAAAACATGGGGAAACTACTCGTGGAGAAGATAAATATGGTGCTGGCAATCAAAAGAGATATAGTAAGAAGCAGTTGAAGAGGGAAAATGTTGATTATAACAAAGAAAATAGTGGTACGAAAAAAGAGATGCACAAAGAACAACATGACAAGATACTTGAACATAAAAAGAATAATAATGGTAAAAGGCCAGATTTAAATAAAAGTGATTACTAATGAAATTGTGGATATCAGGTGAAATAGATTCTATTGTGAGCGACTCGTTTAGAGTTGTTAGAAACTACATAGAAAAAAATATTAATAATATTCTTGCTTCTAATAATTATGGGGATGGGGTATTAAGTTGGGATGTTATAGTCGTTATTTCCAAGGATAAAGGTAAGGAAGTCTTTAAATACAATAAAAAGAATAAGGAAACTGATATTCATGTTATTCTTGATATCGATAGGTTCAAAACATCAGACTCTTTGGGAAGAAAAATGTTATTACTTGACTCTTTAATATATTCCGTAGAAAGGCTATCAACTTTAGGTATTTATGATTTCAATAATATAAAGTTGAAAAATGATCTACATGGTTTAAAGGAAATAATTTTCAATCAACATGCAAACTGACCTAACCCAATTAAAGAGTATTTTTATAAAAATGAATGAAGATGGGTTTGATACAAAAAGTTCGTTAAAATGGAGTTTTTATTTTATTGATACTCGCAAAGATAAACTGGAATTGTTATTTAGAGAACTAAAGGATTATAATTATGTTATTGAAAAATTTGATTTCAATAAAGATGATGAATGGGTTTTGCAAGTCAGCAAAATTGATTCATTGACGCCAGAAAAACTGCATAAAAGAAATATAGCATTTAATGAATTGGCTGATTTTTATGATGCTAAATTGTATGATGGATGGGACGTTGAGAAGTTATAATCCTGAAAATAAATTTTATATGATAAAGAATTGAGTTTTGATTATATATAATTCCTATATTCTTGTTTGGTTGTTCAGGAAATAGTATAAATCATTTTTACTCACCTGGCAAAGATCAAACAAAGTATTACTGTTATAACTAACGAGGATATAGGGTATATTATAAGTGGGATTCATAATTCCGTCTTTAAATCTAATTTTGTGAAATTGGATCTTAAAAAGGATGACCGTGACCTGGTGATCAGATTGTGGGGTGTTGGAATAGGGGGATCTTGAATTGGATAATCTTATACATGATGTTACCGTTTTGGAGAATAAATTAGCTAAGTAGTATAATTCTTAAATCAATTTCCAATGGATAATCGTGGTATCCTGATTCTGTTGGATTATATAAAATTTGGCACCGATATGGAGCCTATGAAATTTCAATGGCCATGGGCGAAAAGTGATTTCGCGCGAGCCGCTAAGGGCCAAGAGCTATTGGATTTTCCCCCAAGAACTAATGCTGCAGGAAAAAAGATGCCATTAGAACTACACCATGCGGATCAAATGCCTGGTTCAGCGATACATGAAGTTAAGCCCGGTCACACTAGTTATGTGCCACATCCGAATCAGATAAATCAAGGAGTAACCAGAAAAATGAGAATTGAGGATGCTAAAATGAATTGGTGCTATAGAGGAGGAGAGATGACTAATTAAATTATGTATATATGGTTTATTTGCAAAATGAACAGCTTAAGACTAACCTAAGTCTAGGTAGAACTGTTGAACAATGGCTTGGCTATAAACAAGAGGATGATTATATCGTTTTAAGGTGGATAAGTATTGAGAAAGAAAGTAGTGATGAATATAGTGTTGCTTATATCGAGTCTTTTGATGAGGGAAGAGAAGATTTCCTTGATATTTACGAGTTTTCGACTTTGGATCCGGATGAACCACTTGGGATTGTCACTACGTTTTCTACTGTAGACGAAGCAATAAGTTTTTCGTTAGATGAATATGGCGCTAAAATAGATAGCTTTGTAAGCGCTGGGATGATACAAGATGAATATCTTAACTATTTAAATAATAAGTAAGAGGCGATATCAGATAAGAATAATCAAAGTTAGAAGATCTATTAACTTTGATTATATTCTTTTCTTGTATTAGCATGCCTGGATAAAGGCATCAATAATGGAAATCAGGTGAAGCGTGTCATCATAAGAACGATAAATATAAAGAAGCTGAAAGAGTAATTTGGCGGAAGTTAAAATGGGAAAACAAAGGAGAGCTATAGGTGATTTTTTAAAGATAAACCTATCTAATGGTAAAATAGGCTACGCAAGAGTCTTGAAGATGGCTTCTGTTGCTATCTATGATTTTATGACCAATGATGTGGCTGATGTAAGTGAGATTGCTCAGCGAGAAGTCCTTTTTATAGTTGCAGTTTATGACGATGTTATTACATCTGGAAGATGGCAGAAAATTGGTAAACTGCCTCTGGAAGATAAATTTGAGCAATTACCTGTGAAATTTATACAAGATGCACTGGATCCCAATAGCTTTGAGTTATACGATCCAAATAGCGGAAAAATAGAGAAAACTCAAAAGAATAAATGTATCGGCTTAGAAAGAGCTTCGGTCTGGGAAGGTGAGCATGTAGAAGAGCGAATAGTTGATTATTATTTGGGTAGACCAAATATATGGGTTGAGGAAATGAAGATTAAATAATATCATTTCCGGGCTTTGTTATTTATTGATTATACGTTATGGAGGGCCTGAGTAGACGGAATATATGGCGTATGCGTATGTTTTATGACACTTATGAAAAACTGCCACCAATGGTGGCAGAAATTGGATCGAGCTATAGTATTCTCGTTATAGGGAAATGCTAAACATAAAATGAAACGCTAGTTTTATATTGGAGAAATCTATGTTATCCGTGATCAGAAAGTTATGATCGATAGAGATCTTGGAGAGTTGTATGGGGTTGAAACCAAGGTACTAAAGCAAGCGGTAAGAGGTAATATTACCCGTTTTCCCGAAGATTTTATGTTTGAGATGACGAAAGAAGAGCTTGATAGTTTGAGGTCACAATTTGTGACCTCAAAAGAAGGTCTGGAATTGCAACAATAAAATGGACATTGGGTTAAGCTGCAATATTTTGTTTATTTAAGTTTTGACCAAATTCCTCCGGGGACATGTAGCCCAATGCTGAATGTAGTCTTTTACGGTTATACCAGGTTTCGATATATTCAAATACGACGATTGCTGCTTGCTCTTTGTTTACAAACTTATGCTGGTATATACATTCGGTTTTGAGTGTCTTAAAGAAGCTCTCGGCCACTGCATTATCCCAACAATTGCCCTTTCTGCTCATACTCCTGATGATCAAATTATTTTTATCCAGTAAACTTTTAAACTCGTTACAGGCGTACTGAACCCCACGATCAGAATGAAAGATCAGCTCCTGGATAATGGACCTGTTTTTTTGTGCCATTTTAAATGCTGGTATTACTGTATTGTAACCCTTCCTAAATATC
>NZ_QAJL01000011.1:0-402 GCF_003852525.1 Pedobacter sp. KBW06 | reverse complement strand
TTACAAAAAGATCAAAGACGATAATTCCACTATCCTCAAACTCCAGGAACTTGCAGAAAAGCATCCTACTGAAGGACAGGATCTGTATTATAGACGCATTCGCAGAGAAGGCTTGATATGGAATTATAAACGGGTACGCCGTGTTTACCTTTTGCTGGGGATGAATCGTCGTAGAAAAGTTCGCAAAAGGATTCCAGCCCGTGTCAAACAGCCGTTATTTCAGCCTGAAAATGCTGGAGACACCTGGTCAATAGATTTCATGAGTGATGTGTTGACCAATAAAAGAAAGTTTAGAACCCTGAATGTTATAGATGATTTTAATCGACAGGCTATTGCAGTCGAAGTTGCATACAGCATGCCCGCAATTACAGTAACTGGCTTACATTTTTTATCAGGATATGC
>NZ_QAJL01000010.1 GCF_003852525.1 Pedobacter sp. KBW06 | reverse complement strand
CCTTTGGGTTTTCCGGTCGTTCCGGAAGTATAGATGACATAGGCGAGGCTTTCCGGAGCACTGTATTCAGGAAGCGGAGCTGTGGACTCATGGTCGTGGTGTTCCGGCAGCACTATTTTTTCTTCAGGCAGCAGGATGGGATAGGCCTGTGTGATGTGCTTTTGAGAAAGCACGATCTGTGCATTGGTATCCGCCAGGATATAGTCAATCCTGTGTTGAGGATAAGCGGGATCGACGGGTACATATGCGGCACCGGCTTTGAGTACGGCAAGGATGGCGGTAATCATTTCGGTTCCCCTGTCCATACAGATGGGAATGAGGGTGTCCGGGCTTAACGCTTGTCCGCTGAGCTTTAAATACTTTTCCCTGATGGTTCTGGCCAGGCTGTTGCTTTTCTGGTCCAGTTCCTGATACGATAAATGGTTTTCTGCAAACAGGAGCGCTGGCTGTTCCGGGTATTGTAGCGCGTGTTTTGTAAGAACGGCATGCAAGGTTTCGTTTTGAGGGGCGGGCTGGAGGGCTCCTCCAAAGTCCTGCAGGATATGTTCAAACTCATCGCGACCAAGTAAGGATACCTGTTGGTAGGGCCGATCCGGTTTGCTGATGAGCCGGTCAACAAGCAAAATGAAATGCTGTACCATCTGCTCAATAGTTTCTTTTTTGAACAGGCTGGAAGCATAATTAAAACGCCCTGAGATTTCCTGTTCACTGTCGTCGATAAATACGGAGAGGTCAAATTTTTCTACTTCAAAGGAAACGGATCCCTGGAAAGGTTTAAAATAGCGCTCCCGTTCTTTGGCAGTCCGCTGGTCCTTACCGAAATTTTGTACGACAAACATGGCCTGAAAGATCGGGTGACGTGAAGGGTCTCGTATGACTTCCAGTTCGTTCAGGAGCCGCTCAAAGGGCAGGTCCTGATTTGATTGTGCAATGATTTGTTCTTTGTGAACCTGCCGGAGCAGGTCGATAAAATGATCTGATTCGTTTAGTATGACGCGGTTGGCCTGTGTATTCACAAAAACGCCGATCAGTTCCTGGAGTTGTGAGTAATGCCTGTTGGCGATGGGACTCCCCACCGTGATGTCATTTTGCCCGGAATATTTACCCAAAAGGATATAGAAGGCCGTGATCAATACGTTGTGCAGGGTGGTTCCCTGTTCTTTTACGAGTTTTCGGAGCCTATCGCTGGTATCCGCATCGAAGAGAAAGTCTGCTCCTGCACCCAGATAGTTTATGGTCGCAGGTCTTGGAAAATCGAGCGGCAGGGATAAGGTCTGGAAGCCCGACAATTTACCTTTCCAGTACTGCAGTTGATTTTCCAGCACTTCTGAGCTGAGGTAATTTCTCTGCCAAATCGCGAAGTCCTTATACTGGATCGCTAATGGGGGAAGTTTAAAGTTCTCGTCTCCCGCAATAAATGCCTCGTAACCGGCAATGAGTTCCTTTTGAAAGATGCCTACAGACCAGCCATCACCGGCAATATGATGTGTAGTGATCAAGAGGACTGACCTGAGGGAACCGGTAATATGGTACAGACTGACCCTGATCGGATATTCTGCAGCCAGATTGAACGGGCGGTTAATGTCTGTAGTAAGGAGGGTTTCAAGATCTTCCGGATGACTTACCTGAATCTGTTCGATTTCCAGGGGCTTGTTCTGTACCACCTGGATTCCCTGCTGCTGCTGGTCCTGCTCAATGGTGCTTCTGAGCACCTCATGTCTTTCTACAATTCCGGACAGTGCATATTTGATTCCTTCAATATTGATCCCTTCTGCAAGCTCGAGGGCCATGGGGATATGATAAGCGTTTGTTCCCTGCTCATACTGCTCAATGAACCATAGCCGCTCCTGTGCAGCGCTTAAAGGATAGTTGCTGATGCTGCTGTCTTTTAAAATGATGACGTTTAAAAATTGCGCTTTTGAAAAGATGTTGTTTTCTTTTAGCAGGCTGATGAGCTGTTCTCTGTGGTTACTGATCAGATCTTTGGTAACCTGGTTCTGAAGAACAGGAGGGACCAGCAATTTGATCAGGTCGTTTTCAAGCCATATTGCGCCGGCATGATGTCTAAGCGTATTTAAAAAAGTATGAATATTTTTAATTCCCATGTTCTTATGATCTATTTTGCCATTAAAATTCCCACTCAGCAGCATCCGGATCAATGACCGGAAGGATGCTGTATTCCAGGATTGCCTCAATTGTGGCGTGCCTGAACAAATCGGCCACTTTGATTTCAGCCCCTAAGGCCGCACTCATTCTATGAGAGACCTGCATCGCGAGGATGGAATTTCCTCCGATCTGGAAGAAATCATCAGCAATGCCAATACGTTCAATGCCCAGGACGTCTTGCCATATGGCGCAGATCTCAGTCTCGGTTTCGCTCTGTGGGGCCAGGTATCCCTCATTGTTTGCGGCAATATCCGGATCTGGTAAAAGTCTTTTATCCAGCTTTCCGCTGGAGCTGAGCGGGAAACTGTCCATCTGTACCAGCACTGCAGGTACCATGTAATCCGGCAGTGTTTTTTTTAGGTGTTCAGTCAGTCTGGTTTTATCAGGCGAGCTGCCTTGCTGTGGTACATAATATCCGGTCAGATAGCTGGATGGTCCTGCTGAAGCTGGCCTTTCCCTCAGCACAACACATGCCTGTGCGATGCCTCCGGCCGCTGTGATCGCGTGTTCAATTTCTGCCAGTTCTATTCTGTAGCCGCGTATTTTGACCTGGTCGTCATTCCTTCCCAGAAATGCAATGTTACCGTCGGGCAACCATTTGACCAGGTCGCCGGATTTGTACATTCTGGTGTATCCCATTTGTCTTTCCAGAGCTGATGCAAATGGGTTTTCGATAAACCGTGCTTCGGTAAGGGGGATGTTGTTGAGGTATCCTCTCGCCAGTCCGGCCCCGCTGATATAGAGCTCGCCAACAATGCCTATGGGCACAGGTTGCCTGTCGCTGTCCAGTATATATACTTTTCTATTTGGGATGGGCTTTCCTATAGGAACTACATTGCCGGTTATCTGATGCGCGAGCGTATAGGTGCAGCTGAAGGTTGTACTCTCTGTAGGGCCATAGCCATTGAGGAAGTTTGCAGGTTTATGTGAGCTGGATATCAATTTGTTGACTATGGTCTTGTCAAGAGCTTCTCCACCTATGATGAGGTATTTGAGTCTGGAAAATAAGGCCTGATTGAGCAGGAACAATCCATCGAAAAGCGTTTTTGTGAGCCAGAGAACGGATACCTGATTTTGCGAGAGAAATTCCGCGAAATTCTGCGGATTTGAGGTCAGTGCCCGGACATCAGGATGTATGGCCAGAACAGCACCTTTTAGCAATGGGGTCCATATTTCCAGCGTAGCGGCATCGAACACCGGAGAAGAGAGAAATGCGAAGGTATCTTTTTCATCAACACTGATGTAATCACTGTTCACCAGGGAGAGGATATTCCTGTGTTCGACCATCACCCCCTTTGGATTCCCGGTAGTGCCTGAAGTATAAATGACGTATGCCAGGTTTTCCGGAGCGCTGTATACCGGAAGTGCTTCCAATGGTTCATTGCTGAAGTTTTTGTCGGGAGAAATTCTGTGTTCCGGTAGTGTAATGTGATATGCAGCTGGTATGTGTTGTTGGGATACGATCAGTTTGGCATCAGTGTCTGACAATATATAATCTATTCTGTGTTGTGGATATGCGGGATCTACAGGTACATATGCCGCGCCAGCTTTGAGAATGCCAAGAATTGCAACGATCATGTCCTTACTTCTATCCATGCAGACAGGAATAAGTGTATCCGGCAATATTGGGGTTCCGGTTAGCCGGAGATATTCTTTTCTGAGCTGGTGTGCAAACTGATTACTTTGCAGGTCCAGTTGCTGGTAGGAGAGCCGGCTTCCTTCGGAAATGATGGCAGTCGCTTCCGGGTTTTCTGTTGCCTGACGGGTAAAAAGTGACTGAAGCGTCTCTGTAGCTGATGGGGTCTGAAGTGTTCCTGACCAGTTGTTTACGCTGAGTTCGAACTCTTCTTGCCCGAGCAGAGATATCTTGCTGTATGGTTGGTATGGCGTTTTGCTCAGCTGGTCAACAAGCTGTATAAAATGTCTGGCGATCTGTACGATTGTTTCTGCCTTGAAAAGGCTCGCGGCATAATTAATTAAACCTGAGATTTCCCGGTCGCTATCGTCGATAAATACCGAAAGATCGAACTTTTCCACTTCGGAGGAAACAGATCCTCTGAAAGGCTGGAAATAACGCTCCCGTTCTTTTTTTGCATACTGATCATTGGTGAAGCTTTGTACCACAAACATGGTCTGGAAAACAGGATGTCGGGAAGTATCTCTCTGAACTTCCAGTTCTTCTACCAGTTTTTCAAAAGGCAGGTCCTGATTAGACTGTGCAGAGATCTGTTCTTCGTGCACCTGTCGCACCAGCTCCATAAAATTGCCGGTTCTGCTCAGGATAGTCCTGTTGGCCTGTGTGTTGACGAAAAATCCGATGAGCTCCTGGATTTGCGAATGATGTCTGTTGGCAATAGGGCTTCCCACTGTAATGTCGTCCTGGCCGGAGTATTTACCCAACAGAATATAGAAAGCACTCAGCAGGACACTGTGGAGAGTGGTTCCCTGTTCTCTAGCGAGCATCCGGAGTTTATTGCTGGTATCGGCGTTGAAGTTAAATTTATGGCCGGATCCGGCATAGCTGATTGAAGCGGGCCTTGTAAAATCTGTTGGCAGTAACAGGGTTTGGAAACCGGAAAGTTTATCTTTCCAATAGTGCAATTGTTTGTCCAGCAGTTCGGAACTGAGGTAGTTTCTCTGCCATACGGCAAAATCCTTATACTGAATGTCCAGCGGAGGAAGTGCAAGGGCAAGGTCTCCCCGGGCAAATGCTTCGTAATAAGCCAGCAGTTCTTTCAGGAATATTTCCATAGACCAGCCATCGCTGGCAATATGATGTGTATTGATCAGGATCACTGTTCTTTCCTCATCTTTAACATCGTAGAACCGGACCCTGATCGGGTATTCGGCTGTGAGATTAAAGGGATGGTTGATGTCTTTGGAAATCATTGCTTCAAGATCTTCCAGCGTAGATAGCTGCAGCTGTTCGATTTGCAGCTGGTCCTGTTGTACAACCTGGATTCCCTGCTGCCTGTCGTCCTGTTTAATGATGCTCCTGAGTACTTCATGTCTGTCCACGATTTTTCCGAGGGCATATCTGAGTCCTTCAATATCGCAGTCTGCCGTCAGTTCGAGTACCATGGGCATGTGATAGGCATTTGTACCCTGTTCATATTGCTCGATGAACCACAGTCTTTCCTGCGCAAAGGAGAGCGGGGCTGAGGTTCCGGCAATCCTGTCTATTTTTAAGAGTGCCTTTTTGTCGAGGTTTTCAGAGAGTTTTGCCGGTGTTTTGTACCTGAAAAGATCGGCTACCTTTACTTCGTATGCCAGCGCTGCAGTCATTCTGTGAGAAGCCTGAATGGCCAGGATTGAATTTCCTCCGACCTGGAAGAAATCGTCGTCAATACCGACATTTGAGATGCCCAGAACTTCCTGCCAGATGTTACAGATGCCGGTCTGAGTTTCGTTTTGTGGCGCCACATATTTATCGCCATCCCCGGTTTCCGGGTCAGGCAGTGCTCTTCTGTCCAGTTTGCTGTTGGTGGTTAGCGGGAAACTGTCCATCTGAACCAGTGCTGTGGGCACCATATAATCGGGCAATACCTTTCTGACCGCCGAGAGGATGTCTTCGTTGGTGAGCTGGTTGAGGAAGGGGAGGTTATAGGTTCCCTGGGGCGGGGCCTGGCTTTTGTTTATTGTCGTTTTATCTGTTGTTCTTCTGGTAATGAGTACATCGTACCTGTACCTGCTCAACTCATTGTCATAACTGCCATTTCTTAGGAGCAGGCTGACTTCCATATCCGCATAACGCTCGGGCAGGCGGGTAAAATAGGTTGGCGAGAGCAGGAATTCGTTGTCTCGCAGGGCAATTCTGTCGATGTCCTGCTGCTGGTATGTTTTTCCTGCATATTGCAGTTTTTCTGTAATCAGTTGTTTCTGCAGGTCATAGTTCCGGATGTCGCCAAGGAAGATGACCCCGTTTTTGCTCAGTTTGTCAAAGGCTTTCAGGAGCATGTCTTCGAAATAGGCAATGCCGGGGAAATACTGGGATACAGAGTTGACAATGACCGTATCAAAGGGTTGTTCTGCCGGTACCTGATCGACCTGGTCTGCTTTCAGGTGAAAGAGCTGCAGGTTGGTGTTTTTACCTTCCAGGTAAC
>NZ_QAJL01000001.1:2344535-2480715 GCF_003852525.1 Pedobacter sp. KBW06 | reverse complement strand
CCAACCCCTCGCCAACCCCTCGGCAACCCTGAAGCCTATACAAAAAACAAGCGGAAAACCATACAATGCTGGATAATGCGGTTCGGGACCGATATCGGAATCGTTTTAAAAGTAAATGGCCGAATAACTATCTGCTTTACAAAGCGGGTGGTTATTCGGCCATTTATGCATTTTACCTTATTATTGGTATTGTATGTAAATCGGTATTGGTTTTAGTTTCAGCAATTCTTCCGGTGTCATTAACCTGTTTGGTGCTTTCTTTAAATCATTTTTGTAGAACAATTTAAATCCGGTAAACTGAACCGGTTCCGGGAAGATAAAGTGGCGGTAAGTACCTTTTTTAAGTTCCGGCTCACCCCATCCGTCCATGTGCATGACCATCTGAACTTCCGGACGAAGTTTAACGTTCTTATAATTCGTTACCATTTTTCTGGTGAAACGATGAACGACAAATACTTTTGGAGGAAGGTTATATTTTTTTACCAGGTTTGCCAGGTATTCAGAACAATAGTTGATATCTGCAGCATCATAGGTTCCTATTTTTTTACCAGGTTTGCTTCCGTCTTTCATCGAGAATTCAGGATCAATACCTAAATGTACCTGTGGCATCTGAAGGTATTTTTCCAATCTTGGTAGTTCTGCTTTGATCGTGCTTAAACCTACCTGTATATCCAGGAACACAATTGCGTTTTGCATTTTAGCAATCTTCAATACAGAGTCAATCTGCTTGTCGCCCATACGGTTGATGTATTTGCCATCTTTTCCTGGCGTACCGCTGGCCACTGAAGCAATGTAATGCACACCTGCCTGAACAGGAGTCGAAGGATCTGCCTTTTCCCAATGTTTAATCTCCGCATTTAACCTGCTCCACATTTCTTTAGGTGCATATTCTCCTAAGGCACCCATTTTCTTGGAGTGAAGGTTTCCATAATAAACAACGATGCGTTTAAAAGGAAGGATCGCTCCGGCAAGGGGGTAAGGTTGATTTTTTACAGGCCAGGTTCCTGTAGTATCGCCATTGGCGAGTTTCTGTAGTAATGAATTGTACTTTGCAGTATCTACGGCCTCTCTTACTGTCCCTACTTCTGGTTCTGCGGTAACCACGGTATCTCCGTTGGCATTAACTGTTTTCTTCTGTTCGGTCGTTTTCTTTGCGTCGGAAGTGCAGCTGATGAATACACCAAGTGATGCCATTCCTATTAAAACTGTTCCTGCTAACTGTGGTATTTTCATATGGTGGTAATTGTTTTCTAAAGATAAAAATTGTTACAAGTATAAGGTTCTTTAAAGGAATAAAAAAACCGTTTCAGTAGCTGTTCTTAAATATTAGCAGGATGTCTTAGAACTATTCTAAATAATGTTTGGAATTATTCTAAATAAGTCCTTATACTTGCAGTATTATTTGAAATGATTCTAAATAGCTAGTTAAATGAAACGATTTCTACTTCCCTTTTTACTTTTTATGTCTGTTTTGGGGCTTCATGCTCAGGAAAGGACTGGAGTAATTTTAGGAAAAGTAAATACAGCTGACGGGTTACCGGCGGCGAATGTGATGGTTTTTCTCAAGGGCCTGAACAGAATAGCATATACAACGGAGAACGGTGTTTTCCGGATTTCTTCTCCTTCGGGCTCACAGGTATTGGTCATTCAATCTAATACAAAAAAACAAACAGAAATTCAGGTAACAGTGATTGCCGGAAAGGAACAGGAAATTCCGGTTGTTCTGCTGGGAGAAAAGTCTTACGAGCTAAATGAAGTGGTCATCACTGGTTTGTACGAACCGCAATCCATCCGCAATTCTGTATATAATATCCGTACCATCAGCAGCCAGATGATCAAACTTCGCGGAGCAACTGATTTAAAAAACATATTGAGCACTGAGCTTGGGATTCGCTTCTCCACAGATCCGATGACGGGAATCAGCAATCCTAAATTTATGGGACTGAACAGCAGCAGCTCAGGAATCAAAATCCTTTTGGATGGGGTGCCAATGATGGATCGGGGAGTAGATAAAGAGAGCCTTGGGCAGATTGACATCAATACGGTAGAGCGGATTGAAATTGTCGAAGGTCCGATGTCTGTAATTTATGGTACAGATGCAATGGCTGGTGTAATTAACATCATTACCAGGAGAGGAAATTCCGATCAGTTCTCCGTTACGGCCCGTGTGCAGGAAGAAACCGCAGGAAAAGAATACGATGCTTTCAGTAATAAAGGCATTCATAATGAATACCTCAATGTGAACTGGCAAAAAAATGGCTGGCACATCGGCGCTTCAGGTACCCGCAATAATTTTGGTGGCTGGAAAGGAAACAAAACCGGACGTGCGCAGGAATGGCTGCCGAAAGATCAATGGCTAACCGCCGCAACTGCAGGCTATAAAAACAGTAAAATGGACCTTTGGTACCGCTTTAACGGAACGGACGAAACTTTAACCCTTCGCGGAGATTATGACCCTGCATTAGCTGCACCTGTAGCGGCAGATAAACAATACCTGTCTAAACGCTGGTTCCATCAGGTTCAAAGTTCTTTTTTTCTCAGCGATAAGCTAAGTCTGGATATGGCAGGATCATATACCGATTATAGCCGCCGTACTTTATCTACGAATAAAGACATCAATACCGGAAAAGAAACCTTATCTCTTGAGCCTGGATCTCAGGATAAAGACGTCATGAAGAGCACGTTCTTTCGCAGTACGCTACAATATAAATTGTCCCCTGAGGTGATTTTACAACCTGGAATTGAGTTTAACCGCAGTTCAGGAAAAGGTAACCGGATCGTCGGTGAACCTGCAATCAATGATTATGCATTTTTCCTTTCCTCACAGTTGCAGCTAATAGATGCGATACAGATTAAACCAGGTTTCAGGATGGTTAAAAATTCGGTATATGACGCGCCACCTTTTATTCCGTCACTACATACCAAGTTCAGGTTAAATGAGCAGCTGGATTTCAGGTTGTCTTATGCCAGAGGGTTCAGAGCACCGGTATTGAGGGAATTGTATTTCTATTTCAGAGATGCGAACCATGATATCGCAGGCAACTTAGACCTGAAAGCGGAATATTCAAACAGTTTTAATACTTCCCTTTCCTGGACCTTGAAAAATAGCCCGGAGCTCAGATTGAGTACGATACTGAGTGGTTTCTTTAACGATTACAGAAATAGAATCGTTCTGGGAACAGTGGAAGGCAATAGTAGGTTAAATACTTACCTGAACTTCGATAAATCCAGAACGCTGGGTGGAGAATGGACCGGAGTATTGTCCTGGAAAAATCTTCAGGCAAACCTGGGATTGTCCTATATCGGACAGTATAATGAGTTGTCAGACCAAAAACAGATCTCAGGCAACAATCCGAAATATGTTTGGTCACCCGAGGTCAGTACGAATATCAGTTACCTGATCCCTAAGCTGGAAACGAGCGTTAGCTTTTTCTATAAGTTCACAGGAAAACAGTCCGCTTATACCAGTAGCACTGTAGACGGGAAACAGGTCGCGAGACTGAACCAAATGTCTGCTTTTCATATTTCAGACATGAGCTTAAATAAAATTGTAAATAAATACTTAACCATAAACGGAGGGGTAAGAAATCTCTTCAATGTAACCAGGGTAAGAACGGTAGGCCTGGAAGGTGGCGGACATGTTGGGGATGGCAATAACCCATTCGGATTCGGACGCTCTTATTTCCTGGGTTTAACAATGCACTGGTCTAAAAAATAATTAATAATCAAATTAAAAATATATGAAAAAAGTTTTCCATTTCCTTTTGATCATCTCTTTAGCTACCGGGGTAATTTCCTGTAAAAAGTCAGATCCGCCAGCTCCGGACAATACCATTAATTTTGAAGCGTCTAAACAAGGACTGGAAGCCTCGGCGACAGAAACCGTGGTGAAGATTAACCTGGCAATGGCCTCTTCGGTAGCGGTTCCTGTAACGGTGAACCTGACTAATGCAGGTTTGAGCTATGGGGTAGAATATACTACTGAGCCGTCTGCAGCAAACAATACTTTGTCGTTGACCATTCCTGCCGGAGGAACATCAGTTTCTTTTAAAGTTAAAAAGGTAGCAAATGCCGTAATTAACGGAACAGAAACCATAGATTTTACCATCAGCTCTGCAGGAAATCCAATTGTATTGGGTACTACAGTGAAAACTCAGCTTAGTTTTAGCTCGATCACTTCTGAAGGTTCAACGTTAACTTTAAAGGGAATTGCAGGTACTGAAGCAGGAAGCGGAGCACTAAACTCTGTCTTTGTAGATCTGAGCAGCAACTCCATGGTCAATGTAAAAAGAGATACCTGGGTACTTGGATTTTCATCAGGAACTGATTTCCGGGTGAAACTGAACAATACGAATGGAACTTCAGCGATTAAATTGGGCGCTAAAGCTGATTTAAATGCGGTAACTGCTACAGATGTAGTTTTAAATGACCTGGCCATTCAATTGGGTACTCCGGAGTCGAATGATGTTAAACCGTTTGTGAACATAGACAACGTATATGGCGACGTGACAAAAGATATTATTGCGAACGTTTCTGCAACCGATGCAGATAACAAAGTATACATTGTGAATCCTTCAGGTGGAAGTCACACTTCTGTTTTGTCTCTTGACAACTTATTGAAAATCCGCATCCTTCGTAAAGGCAACGGATATACTTTACAATATGCGAAACTGAAAGAAACTACTTTCAAAACAATCGACATCACTAAAGATGACGCAAATAACTTTGTATTCATCGCTTTTGATGATGTTGCTAAAGTGCTGAAGGTAGAGCCTTCGAAAGCTAAATGGGACTTCGTATGGACCTGGTCGGTTTACTACGGACTAATGGGCACAGCACCATATCCTTATGGTTTCTCTGATGTGGTATTTGTAAATAACCTCGGTGGCGTTCAGGCAGCGCAGGTGGCTACTTCAACGGTATCTTATGCAGATTACAAAGAAAGTAACATTGCCACCACCACCTTTAAGGCAGAAAGAAATGTAATTGGATCAGACTGGCGTTCAACCAGTCCGGCAACAGGCGTAAAAACAGATCGCTTTTATGTGATTAAAGACGCTGCAGGAAATGTATATAAACTGAGATTCATATCAATGGGTGCTGGTGATGCGGGTAAACGCGGTGAACCGGTACTGGAATATGTACTCGTTAAGAAGGGCTAAAATTTGGTTAGTTTAGGTTGAAGGCTGCTTCCGGTGGATGCCGGAAGCTCCTCTTTTTAACTTAAAAAGCCAGATTTAATAAAAAATTATCATGATGAAATATAGATTAATCCTATTGTCTTGTACAGTCGCTGCGGCACTCTCTGCCTGCAATGTGGCGGCAGACAAAAGAAATAAAGACCAGCTTCCCGATAGCATAAAAATTGTTTCCCTGAATGGGGCGGTAAGTGAGATTGTGGCGGGCCTGGGTCTGGAGAAAAATATTGTAGGGACAGATATTACGAGCAATTATCCGGAGAGCCTGAAAAGCAAGCCTAAAATAGGACATAACCGGAGAATCAATGCAGAAGGCGTATTATCCCTACAACCCAATATCGTGGTTGGAATGGCAAAAGAAGTCAGCCCGCAGCTGGCCGCGCAGTTCAGGAGTTCAGGAATCAGGCTAATCCTGTTTAACCAGGAGTTTACGCCTAAAGGAACGAAAGACCTGATTCGCGCAGTGGGAGATAGCCTGCACCATACCTTAAAGGTAGACTCGCTGACCAAGGCCTTTGAAACGGAGCTGGCGGAAGCGCAAAAGCACATCAACAATCCTAAAAAACCTAAAGTGCTGTTTATTTATGCACGCGGTACAGGGACAATGATGGTAGGTGGAACAGGAACGCCGGTAGAGAAGGTGATTGAGCTGGCAGGAGGTACGAATGCCATTACTGAATTTGCAGAATACAAACCACTGACTTCAGAATCTTTAGTCAAAGCGAATCCCGATGTGATCCTTTTATTTGACGATGGACTGGAAAGCTTAGGTGGTGCAAATGGACTCTTAGGTGTGCAGGGCATTTCGCAAACCAATGCAGGAAAAAACAAAAGGTTTGTTACCATGAAAGGTGAATTGCTCACCAGCTTTGGTCCACGCTTAGGACAGGCCGTAACAGAATTAGCAGAGAAGATAAAGTGATCAAAAATACAGGATATATCCTTTTAATATTAACTGTTGTCCTGGTTCTGACGATGGTCATTTCCTCTTGCGTAGGTGCGGTACATATCAGCTTTTCTGAACTCATCTCTATCATTGCTTATCATACCGGATTATCGGGACATCAAAATTTTGAATCACAGCAGGCAGCAGTATTTTTAAATTTACGGTTACCGCGGGTTTTATTGGGTGTACTGATCGGCGCTGCATTGGGCGTTTCCGGTGCTGCAATTCAGGGTCTCTTTCGCAATCCGCTTGCGGAACCTGGTTTAATAGGTATCTCTTCAGGGGCGACCTTATTTGCAGTCATCATGATTGTTTTAGAGACTAAAATATTCAAAGAACTGAGCGGTGTTATTGGCTTCTATGCGCTTTCTCTTGCCTCTTTTATTGGCGCAGGGTTAACGACGATGCTTGTCTATCGCATTGCAATGAGAAATGGAAAAACCATTATTACCACATTATTGCTGGGAGGAATTGCCATCAATGCATTGGCGGGTGCTTTTGTTGGCTTACTGACCTATATGGCAACCGATGCACAGTTAAGGAACATTACCTTCTGGAGTCTGGGGAGCCTTGGGGGTGCAAGCTGGCCAACAGTAACGGCCTTGCTGCCATTTGTATTAATTCCGGTATTTGGATTGCCCTTTCTTGCCAAATCATTAAATGCGCTGGCACTGGGAGAATCTCAGGCGATGCATATGGGGGTAAATGTGAAAGTTGTTAAAAGACTAATCATCGTGTTGGCCACGATGGCCGTGGGGGCTTCCGTTGCAGTAGCAGGGATTATCGCCTTTATAGGGCTGATCATTCCACATATTTTAAGGATGACTTTTACCGCAGATCACCGCCTGGTTATTCCGGGAGCGGCATTGCTGGGGGCGTCCTTGTTAACCATGGCAGACCTGATCGCAAGAACGGTAGTCGCGCCGGCAGAATTGCCAATCGGAATTCTGACAGCCATGATTGGTGCTCCGGTATTTATATATATTGTCATTACTGAAAGAAATAAAAATAACCCATAAATGATCAAAGTTAAGGCACTGAGCTATAAGGCAGGAGGTAAGAAGTTATTGGATAACCTGAGTTTCGACGCAGGCAGAGGCGAATTACTGGCGATACTGGGTGCCAATGGTGCCGGTAAAAGTACCTTAATGAAATTGCTTTGCCGGGAAATCAAGCCTTTTAGCGGAAAGATCACGATTAATGATAAAGAATTAGACAATTACAGGCTGGAAGATCTCGCCAGGACGAGGGCAGTATTGTCGCAGCACAATACAATTTCCATCTCTTTCCAGGTGAATGAGCTGGTCCTGATGGGAAGATATCCTCATTTTCAGCAAGAACCAACGGAGGCAGATTTCAAAATTGTGCAGCAGGTAATGGAAGAAACAGGAATTACGCACCTGGCTTCCAGAGATTACAACACGCTTTCCGGTGGAGAGCAGCAAAGGGTACAGCTGGCCAGGGTCATTGCTCAGATTTACGACAGTCCCAATGCCTGCCTGTTTCTGGATGAGCCTACCAATGGCCTGGATTTACAGTATCAGCAACAGATTATGGTGCTGGCGAGATCGCTCGCCGACCGCGGTTATTGTGTCATCTGCATTCTGCACGACATTAACTTCGCCTCGAGGTTTGCAGATCGGATCATGATGCTGAAGAACGGGCAAAAAGTAGCAGAAGGACTGCCTGTTGAAGTGATCAATTGCGAAAATATACATGAAACATTCAGCATAAAGGTAAAGCTGATGGAATGCGAAGGTTATGCATGCCCCTTAGTTGTACCGGCAACAGTATTAAAATAAGAATTATGGAAAAGACATTAGATTTAAAAAATCAGTGGGCGGCTTTTAAAGCCGAACATCCAAAGGTTAGGATCAGAGATGCAGCAAAACAACTGGCAACTTCTGAAGCGGCATTAATTGCAACTACAGTAGGGGAGTCTGCCGTTCGATTGCAGGAACAGTTTCCGGAAATTTTGAAAGAAGTGGAAGGATTGGGTTATGTGATGGCACTAACCCGAAATGACCATTGCGTGCACGAACGCAAGGGGATCTATAAAAAGGTGTCTTTCCGTGGATCAATCGGATTGGCAGTTAATCCTGATATTGATCTGAGGTTGTTCATGGGCCAGTGGGCTTCCGGTTTCGCGGTCAGTGAAAATGAACGAAAAAGCCTGCAGTTTTTTGGAAAAGACGGTGAGGCGGTACATAAGGTTTACCTGACTGAAAGCAGTGATGAGGATGCTTATCAGGCTTTGGTGACAAAGTACAGAGCCGAAGACCAGCAGGCTCCTCTGACTTTTAGCGAAGCTAAGGCTCCTGTGGTGGAACTTGCCGATGAGGAAGTTGCGGTAGCAGATTTTAAACAGGCCTGGCTGGATTTAGAGGATACTCATGATTTTCATGGCCTGCTGAATACTTATGGGCTGACACGCACTCAGGCACTTCGTCTGGCACCGGAAGGGCATGCGGTTCCTGTTACCCTGGATTCCCTGAAAGCGATGTTACATAAAGCTTCTGATACAGATCTGGAAGTTATGGTCTTTACGGGAAGTGCCGGCTGTATTCAGATCCATACCGGGCTCGTGAAAAAGATTCTGGAAACAGGTCCATGGTTCAATGTAATGGATCCTGAATTTAACATGCATTTAAGAATGGATGGGATTGCTTCGCTTTGGCTGGTGAAAAAGCCGACAAAAGATGGAATCGTAACGAGTATAGAAGTTTTTGATGCCGAAGGAAATATTATCGTTCAGTTTTTTGGAAAGCGTAAACCAGGCATTCCGGAAGATGAAAACTGGCGGAGAATTGTAAATGAATTGGCCGTTAAAGGCTAAAAAAATCTATAACCAGTGAGGTGTTGCTGGGGTTTAGGTGTGTTTAAAGCGTCGGATTAGGCCCCGACGCTTTGTTTTTTTACAGGGCTATTTAAAAGTATTGAACTTTCCAAAAACCCCAAGAGGTAACTTTATTCCGGAAGTTGCCTGTAAGTACAGCTCTCCGGTTTCCAGGTTTTGTACCTGAGGGAAAGAAGTCCTGATCAGGTTCTCTACAATCACAGAAGAAAATCCTAAGGAATAAGTGTTCAGGATTAAGAAGTGTTCCTCCTCATCCAATAACTGTACTACATCCTGCATCATTTCCTGGATGTGATCCTCGAGTTTCCATTTCTCTCCATTCGGACCGTGTCCAAATGCAGGTGGGTCCAGGATAATTCCGTTATATTTTTTACCGCGTTTTAATTCTCTTTTGACAAATTTTAAAGCATCTTCCACCACCCAGCGGACATCTTTAAGGTTCGACAGTTCCTGGTTTTCATTGGCCCAGTTGACCACCTGTTTGATGGAATCTACGTGTGTAGTATCAGCACCTGCTGCCTTTGCAATCAATGATGCGGCACCGGTATAGGCAAAAAGGTTGAGTACTTTAGGAACCGGGGTTTTGAATTTTCTAACAGAAGAAGATATGTAATCCCAGTTTACCGCCTGTTCAGGGAAAACACCAACATGTTTGAAAGAGGTCAGCCCTAAACGAAGGTTAATGCTTACATCGTCATTTTTGTAGTTTACGTTCCATCTGTCGGGCAGGTGTGCGGAGCTCTTTATCCACTCACCGGTGGTTGCGGAACGTCCTTTGAAACGGATATGGGTTAATTTTTTCCATTCCTGCTCAGAAAGGACCTTTTTCCATACAGCCTGAGGCTCAGGTCTGCACAACACAAGGTTGCCAAAGCGTTCTAATTTTTCAAAATCACCACAATCAATCAACTCATAATCTTTCCAGTGTGTGGGTGTTAACAGGCTTATCATAAAAATATGGGTATTTAAAATTTGTCTTTTGCAGCTTTCATAAAACGGCTGGCAAAAACAAAATCATTTAGTTCTTGAATATCAGTATGGGCGATCTCTTTATTTGATCCTTCCCAGAATTTCTTTCCTTCGTGTAAGAATAAGATGTAATCACCAATTCCCATTACGGAGTTCATATCGTGGGTTACTACAATCGTTGTGGTATTGTATTCTTCTGTCAGCTCCTTGATCAGCTCATCAATAACGATGGAAGTCTTAGGGTCCAAACCAGAATTGGGCTCATCAACAAAGAGGTATTTAGGGTTCATGGCAATCGCACGCGCAATTCCCACACGTTTTTTCATTCCTCCGGAAAGTTCAGCAGGAAAAAGTGCATTTTTTCCAGACAGGTTTACCCGTTCCAGACAGAAGTTTACACGATCCAGTTTTTCTTTACGTTTCTGATCGGTAAACATATTTAAAGGAAACATGATGTTTTCTTCTACCGTCATTGAATCAAAGAGTGCAGATCCCTGAAAAAGCATTCCGATCTCTTTCCTGATCTCGATTTTCTCTTCAAAGTTCATGGTCGTAAATTCACGCCCATCATATTCTACACTTCCTTTCTCAGGATGGTGCAGGCCAATCATACACTTTAATAAAGTGGTTTTTCCGGAACCGGAGCCGCCAATAATCAGATTGGTTACCCCTGGTTTAAACTGTCCTGAAATTCCTTTTAAAACTTCATTATCGCCGAATGATTTGTAAATGTCCTTGATTTCGATCATAGTAATAACTGGGTTACGATGTAATCACATGCCAGAATAGTAATACAACTTACTACAACGGCTCTTGTACTTGCCTGTGCTACTTCCAGCGCTCCGCCTTTCACATAAAAACCTTCATATGCAGGAACAGACGTAATGATGAAACCAAAAACAAATGCTTTTACCAGGGCTACAACAATGGTATAAGGATTAAAATCAGTGGTAATCCCCTGAACATATTCAGCTGCAGAAACTGCACCTGATAAAGTTCCTCCGATGTATCCGCCACCAATGCTCAATACCATTGATAAGATCACCAAAAGCGGGACCATGGTAATTCCGGCAAGGACTTTTGGCAGGATCAGGTATCCCGGAGAGTTGATGCCCATGATTTCCAGTGCATCAATCTGTTCACTTACGCGCATCGTTCCGATCTCTGAGGAGATGGCAGATCCGATTTTACCAGCCAGTACAATTGCCGTAATGGTTGGGCTAAGCTCCAGAATACTGGAGTCGCGGTTTACAGAACCAATAATGGTTTTGGGAATAAAGTCACTCACGAGCTGAAAGGCAATCTGCAAGGTCATTACCGCCCCGATAAAGGTCGAAATGATGGCTATTAGTCCTATAGAGCCGACGCCGATAAAGTCCATCTGTTTAAAAATGGCCTTCATATATATACTTAACTTTTCCGGCTTTCTGAATACGGCCTTTAACAAAAGGATGTACCTGCCAAAATTGGTGAAATTCATTTAATGAAAAATTAGCTATGGTAATAATGCAATAATACTACAAAGAAACAACAAAAATTGTTGGGACATTCTTTATTTATTAAATAATTATTTCAATTACCGGGTGTTTTGTCTGGTTTTAAGTGGTAAAATGGCTACAGAGTCTATGGCATTTTATGTAATATTGCTGCCAAATTGAGATAAAATGAATGCGGTAATCACGGGTGCTACCAGAGGAATCGGAAAAGCCATCGCCATTAAGCTGGCAGAAGGCGGATATAACCTTGCTGTTTGTTCCAGGAATGAAGCAGAGCTGTCTGCCCTGGTCGAAGAATTGAAGTATACGGGCGTTTCTGTCTTTACTTATGTTGCCGACCTGGGCGATAAAGCTGAGCTTTATGCTTTCTGTGAAGCGGTAAGGGAGGAAATGACGGAACTGAATGTTTTGGTGAACAATGCGGGGATATTTATGCCGGGAATCCTCCTGGATGAGGCGGATGATTCATTAGAGAATCAATTGAATCTGAACCTTTTGGCCCCTTATTATCTTTCTAAGTTTTTCGGTAAAATGATGCGTACGCAGCGTTCCGGGCATATTTTCAACATTTGCTCTGTGGCGAGTAAAGAAATTGTAACAAATGCAGGAGGTTACAGTGTAACTAAATCGGCCTTGCTTAGTCTTAATGATGTATGCAGAGGGGAGTTAGCTGAATACAACGTTAAAGTAACGGCCATTTTGCCGGGATCAACATTGACCTCATCATGGGAAGGAACAGAAATTCCTGCTGAGCGTTTTGTACAACCTGAAGATATTGCCAATACCTTATACACGATTTTAAATTTAAGCGATGGTGTAAACGTTGATGAAGTGACCCTGAAGCCAATACAATTTTAAAGAAAAAATAAATAAAGAAAAGGAGGAAAGTATTATGGACAAGCGATTATTTAGAAATGAGCACGACAAAGTTGTAGCAGGTGTTTCATCCGGAATTGCAGAGTATATGGAGGTTGATGTAACCATAATCAGGCTGTTGTTTGTACTCTCTACTATATTTTTGGTGGGTACGGGCGTATTGGTATATATTGTAATGTGGATCGTTGTTCCGGTGAACAATGACCCTGCAGCAAAATTCTCAAGATTTAACGATTATTATAAAGGGCAGAAAAACAATCCGTTTAACTCGCCAAATGCGTTTACGCAACCGCAAAATGCGGCTGAACCTACCGGAAGCAGTTCTTCTACAGGCTGGACTTCCTCAGGTATCAATGAAGATCCTTTTAAAGCAAGCCCTAAAATGACTGATTTTGGTAAGCCCTTTCAAAAGAGCAACAACGAGACTGGAAGGACAGTAGGTGGGTTATTTCTGTTAGTGATCGGACTTTACTTTCTGATGAACGAATTTAACATCATTCCATTCTGGTTTAGTCTGGGTAAATTATGGCCATTGGTGTTTGTCGCCATCGGGGTAAGCTTTATCATGAAGGGTAAAAATAAAAATGCCTGGGAAACCTGGAAAAGTCAGCAGGAACAAGGTAATGCAGGAACTGCGCCTAACGGCCCTTCTGCACCCGTAGATCCGGTAAGCCCGGTAAATCCTGAAGGCGTTCAGCCAACAGTAAACCCGGAGCCGGGTACTGATGCACCTGCTGAAGACAGGTTTACTAAACATGACCATTAAAAATCTAAATCTATACAGATGAAAACGGATAGAATAATATGGGGTATTGTGCTGTTGTTTATCGGCGGCGTACTCCTTCTCGAAAACTTTAATATCATTGATTTCTACTGGCGCAGTGTATTCCGCTTCTGGCCTATATTTCTGATCATTGCTGGTGTAAATATTTTGTTCAGCAGGAACAAATCCCAGGTTGGCGGAATCGTTTCCATCGGAGTACTCGTTATTACCCTGGCGATATTGTTTGTGAAAGGACAACAGGTACCGGAAAACAGAGACCGCTGGCTTGGAGACCGTATTAAGGACGATATCAATTCTGAAGAAAATTATGAAGAACTGAGTTTTTCGGAGCCCTATGCTGATTCTCTGGCAAAAAAAGCCATTCTGAACATCTCTGGTGGTGGTACTTCCTTTGATTTAAAAGGAGAAACAGACAGCCTGATTAGTGCAGAGGTACAAAAAAGAGCAGGTGTATTTTCTTTACAAAACGTGGTGTCCGACAGTGTGAGTAACCTGACTTTCAAAATGAAAGGGAAATCCGGCTGGTCAATGAGTGACGGAGGCAATGATGTAGACCTGCGCCTGAACAAAAAACCGGAATGGGAAGTGCACATGAGCATGGGTGCAGGAGAAGTGAATTTTGATTTCACAGAGTATAAACTGCGTGCCTTTAACTTTGATGGTGGTGCAGCAGCACTGGACATTAAATTCGGTTCCTTACTTCCGATTACAGACATCAATGTGAAAACGGGTGTGGCGGATGTTAAGATCAATATCCCTACGGAGTCAGGATGTAGAATTAAAACCAAAACAGGTCTTTCTGCTAAAGATTTTAACGGTTTTACCAAGCTGAAAGATGGTACTTATGAAACGCCGAATTATAACGCTTCCACCAAAAAGATATTTATCAATTTGGATGGAGGATTGAGTAACTTTGAAGTGAAACGTTACTAAACGCTAAAGTTCATCAGTATATAAATATTTAATAATGGAAAGTCCTGTTACAGGAGAATACACAGTTGTCATTAACGGAAAGCCTACAGGACCTTATCCATTAGCATCATTACAAAACTTAGAAATCCTTCCGGGAACCTTTGTCAGGAAGCCTGGAATGGATGATTATAAAGAAGCTCACGAGTTCCCTGAACTGCGTGAGCTTCTTGGTTTTAAATACAGCAAAACTGCCCCTCAGTATTTTGCATCTTTTGACCAGCGTTTACTCGCCTCGGTTTTAGATTACTTCTTTATTACCATAGGATATGCGTTGCTGGTCTTGCTGAGCTTTCTCTTTTTAGGAGAGAAAAACGAGAGGATTGCTGCGATCGTGATCGGACTTCCCATCATTCCGGTGGTGAAATTCTTTTATAGCAGTATTGCCGAGGCCTCTGTGAAACAAGCGACGGTGGGCAAAGCATTGCTGGGCATCAAGGTGACCAATGTAGATGGAAACCGAATCAGCCTGAGCAATTCTTATGGCAGGAATGCAGCAAAGATCTTATCTGTCCTTCCGGTATTCTTTGGCTACCTGTATAGTTTTCTAAACCGGAAGCAGCAATGTTTTCATGACCTCATTGCGGACACACTGGTGACCAAGGAAAGACTGATATAATAAACATAATCTTTATCTTTGCTTCATATTTGTATCGTAAATTGATGGAAGACGTATTTGTTCAAAAAGAGTTAAATGGTGGATATTGTAATAGTTTAACACAATATTCCAGGTTCCTTACCCGCGAGGTAAACATAGGTGACATCCCTATGGGGGGCTTGAATCCGATTCGGATTCAGTCTATGACTACAACAGATACGATGGATACCATCGGTACAGTTGAACAAACCATCCGTATGGTGAATTCGGGCTGTGAATATGTACGGATCACGGCTCCAAGTATCAAAGAGGCTGAAAATCTGGCCAATATCAAGAAAGAATTGCTTTTCCGCGGATATAAAGTCCCTCTGGTTGCGGATATCCATTTTACGCCCAACGCTGCGGAGTCTGCGGCAAGAATCGTAGAAAAAGTAAGGGTCAACCCGGGCAATTACGCTGATAAGAAACGTTTTGAAAATATAGAATACACCCAGCAGGCCTATCAGGCGGAACTGGAGCGTATTTATAAGAAATTCACTCCTTTGGTAAAAATCTGTAAAGAATATGGTACTGCCATGAGAATTGGTACCAACCATGGTTCCTTATCAGATCGCATCATGAGCCATTACGGCGATACGCCGAGGGGAATGGTCGAATCGGCAATGGAATTTATCCGCATGTGCGAGGATCAGAATTACTATAACCTGGTCATCTCCATGAAGGCCAGCAACACACAGGTGATGGTGCAGGCTTACCGTTTGCTCGTTGCAACGATGGTGAAAGAGGGGATGAACTATCCTTTACACCTTGGTGTAACTGAGGCTGGCGATGGAGAAGATGGCAGAATCAAATCTGCTGTCGGCATTGGCGCTTTGCTGGAAGATGGTCTTGGAGATACCATCCGTGTGTCCCTGACAGAGGATCCTGAGTTCGAAGCACCGGTAGCAAAGGCCCTTGCCTTAAGATACGAGCGCAGAGCACTGTTAACTGACCTTTCCACGGAAAGAGAAAAAATCAGGATACAGGACCTTCCATATCAGCCGTATGAATACAACCGCAGGCAAACAAAGCCTGTACAGCATATCGGCGGACATCACCATCCTGTAGTGATGCTGGATGTATCAAAAGAAAACTTAAAAGACCCTTATTTCCTGGGAGCTGTAGGTTATAAATATAGCGCCGGACTGGATAAATATAATATGGCCGATCAGGCCTGTGATCTGGTTTATCTGGGCGACGGGCTTCCTTCATTCTCCTTTCCGGGAAACCTGAAGCAGATTTATAACTATCAGACCTGGCTGGGACTGGCGGATAAAAATAATTGTCACCCTTTACTTCCTTTTTCAGATTATGAAAAAGCAGCGCTAAAGGACGAACACTTAAATCTGGTGAGCATAGATGCAGTTGAAGCATTAAATGCCAACCTGGAAATTCTTCGGGAAAATGTGGTACTGGTGGTAGAGGCCAATGCCTTGCATGGAATGGCAGCTCAAAGGGAGCTCTTTATAAAACTTTTAAAGGATCAGCTCCAGATTCCTGTTATCATTAAAAGAACCTATCCCGAACTGAATGCAGACGACTTAATGTTGTACGCTGCAACGGATCTTGGGGCACTCTTTACCGACGGACTGGGGGATGGTGTATGGATTAATGCAGCCGAAACAGTTGGTCTTCCTTTAGTAAATGCGACCAGTTTTGGAATCCTGCAGGCTACCCGAACCCGTATTTCCAAAACGGAATATATCTCTTGCCCAAGTTGTGGCCGTACTTTATTTGACCTTCAGGAAACCACCCAGCTGATCCGTTCCAGAACCGATCATTTGAAAGGGATCAAGATTGGCATCATGGGTTGCATCGTGAATGGTCCTGGTGAAATGGCAGATGCCGATTACGGCTATGTAGGTACCGGGCCTGGAAAAATCACTTTGTACCGTGGTAAAGAAGTGGTCAAGAAAAATGTAAATGCAGCACGTGCCCTGGATGATCTGATCGACCTGATCAGGGAAGACGGAAACTGGGTTGAAGTGAAGTAGGTTATCCCGATGGTATTGTCACAATTCTGTGGCTATAAGTGAGTTATTGTGATTTCAGACTGTTTTCTTCTATTTTTTTTCAGCATCTTAGAGTTCTAAAAAAACCTTATTGATTATGAAAAAGATATTTGTATTAACCTTATTTGTAAGCCTGTTTACACTGGTAACAGCTTCAGCGCAAGAGAAGAAGAAAGCAAGCCCTCCTGCCAGCGTAAAAGAAACCATCAGCTCCGGAACCACAGTTAGCATCGACTATAGCCAGCCTTCCGTAAAAGGAAGAACCATAGGCGTTGAAATTGCTCCATTTGGAAAAGTATGGCGTACAGGAGCTAATGAAGCCACCGTATTTGAAGTAAGCAAAGCTGTAAAAGTTCAGGGAAAAGACCTTGCCGCAGGCAAGTATGGCTTGTACACGATTCCTGGTGAAAAAGAATGGACCATCATCTTCAACAAAACCTGGAAGCAATGGGGAACCAATTACACCGAGGCTGATGATGCTTTACGTGTTATGGTAAAACCAGGCAAAGCATCAACGCCGACAGAGCAAATGACCTTCAAAATTGAGAAATCAGGAAAAGTAAGCCTGCTGTGGGGTACCACTGTTGTTGCCTTTACTGTAAAATAAAATCTGAGTTCCCAATTAAGCTAAGTTTTGCTCCAAATTAAACATGCTCTTGATTAAGGTCCGGATCAGCTAAGTTTTGCTCCAAATTAAACATGCTCTTGATTAAGGTCAGAATCCAGCTAAGTTCTGCTCTAAATTAAAGATGCTCTTGATTAAAGTCAGAATTCAGCTAAGTTCTGCTCCAAATTAATCGCCCTCTCACTGAGCAAGATTAAAAGAAAAAAGAGATATGTTATGAAAAGGCCTAGGAATTTTGCCCCCTTCAGGGCAAAGGTTCCAGCCTTCGAATAATTTATCTCTTTTTTCATGTAATGAATTCTCCTTTAAAAGCTACTTCTAATGATTTCATCAGATAACCGCTCCAAAAGACGCTTCTAATTGCCCAAAAATGCCAATGTCTTCTCACATACCTGCTGCAAATGCACCGGCAACTCAGATAACGTGTACGGATGTGAGGCGCCAAAAACATGGTTTGCACCTTGAATCTTATGAATCTCTGCCTTCAATTGTTTTTGAGCCAATTCCTGCGCTACACTGAACTTTACATTCACATCCTCATCACCATGTATAATCAACCAGGGAATAACAATCCTTCCTGCAGCCTGTACAATGTCAAACTCGTCCTTATGTGTGTTAAAATCCTCTAAAAGCGTACTATTCAATGGCATTTTCTCCTTCGTACGTGCGTTCTCTACAAATATCCGACCTGTCTTTACCCATTCTTCTTCCTGCTCCGCTTTCCATAAACTCGAAAAATCGGCAATAGCTGCCCAAGTAACCAGCTTACTGATCCTGGAATCATTTGCTGCCTGAATAACTGCTAAGCCACCCCCGCGACTATGCCCAATCAAATAAACAGGTACACTTGGATAATGCAAACTTACATAGCCAATCACTTCATTTAAATCGGTCAGTTCTTTGCTCACCGTATTTGAAGAAAAAGCCTCCAAATCCGTTACATCTTTTAAATTTTCTGACGTAACCCCGCTGTGTGACAGGTTAAATTTAAGATATCTGTATCCTTTTTGTGCAAAATAGCGGGCAACGAGATGATGTGCACCCCAATCTTTGAAGCCTTTAAAGCCGTGAACAAAAATTATAATTGCCGGATTTATGGATTTATCGTCGTAAGTACAGTCGCCAATAATGGGTTTCCCTGATGATCCGCTTAATGTAAACTGCTCGTTTATAATCATATATGAAAAATAATAATGTATTCACCTTATATAACAAACTTAAAGAAAAGATGTTTAGACAATCATTCTATTATTTGAAATCGTTCTAAATAGCTCTTAATTACTCCATAATGACAGTGAAATAACGTTCGGTTGTTACTTTTGTTACGCTAAAAATAAACAGGGATACGACATTTTGGAATATTTAAAGATCATTGCTTTTACGCATAAACATATTGACCTAAAAGCATTGGGTAAATTGGTGATATGTGAGCAGACATTAGACGACAGATTGAGAAACATTCAATCGGAGTTAGGTGTTAAAGAAATATTCTACATGGGAACCTGCAACAGGGTTGAGTTTGTATTCACTTCCGCCCACACGCTGGACAAGCAATTCATCACCCGTTTTCTTACGGTATTAAATATGGGATTACCCGAAGAGTACATGGATAAGTTCGTAGAGAACGTTTCTGTATATGAACAGGGTGCTGCCTTCAATCATTTGTTAAGAACTTCCTGCTCATTAGAGAGTCTGGTAGTAGGGGAGAAAGAGATTCTTGCACAAGTCAGAAAAGCTTATGAAACCTGCCGCGTTGCCGGGTTCACAGGAGACTATATGCGGATGATCATGGGTAGAGTGGTAAAGACCGCAAAAGAAGTATATACCCACACCAACATCTCAAAGAATCCGGTTTCTATCGTTTCTTTAGCTTATCGCAAGCTGCGCGACCTAAAAATGTCCGCCACCTCCAGGCTCCTGATCATCGGTGCCGGTGAGACCAACAAAAACATTGCTCAGTATCTTAAAAAACATAAATACTCCAACTTCTCCATTTTCAACAGAACATTAGAAAATGCAGAGGTGTTGGCCAAAGAATTAAACGGTACCGCTTATCCGCTTACCGAACTGGAAAATTACAACCAGGGATTTGATGTCATTATTACCTGTACAGGTGCTACTGAACCCATCATTACTAAAGAAATCTACACAAAACTTCTGAATGGAGATACCGGTAAAAAGACCATCGTCGATTTAGCGATTCCTAACGATACCGCTGCTGAAGTGGTTGCAGAATTCCCCATTCATTTTATAGAAGTTGAATCTCTTAAAGAGATTGCCCGCAAAAATATTCAGGAACGTTATGATGAGCTGGTGAATGCCGAGCACATTATAGAAGAAAATATCAAGGACTTTGAATTGGTATTACGTCAGCGCAAAATAGAGATTGCAATGAGTTCTGTTCCTCAGAAAATCAAGGAAATTAAGCATACTGCTATCAATGGCGTCTTTGCCGACGAGATCAACAGTCTTGATGAAAACTCAAGATTGGTATTGGAAAAAGTGATGAATTACATGGAAAAAAAATGCATCAGTGTTCCAATGGTTATGGCAAAGGAGATATTGGTAAAGAATAGCTAAATTTGCGGAAAAATTAGCATTAACGTGAAAAGACTTATTATCGGTACAAGAGGCAGCGACCTGGCTTTATGGCAAGCCAACTTCATTAAGGACAAACTTGCAGAGATTGGTGCTGAAGCCGAATTGAAGATCATCAAGACTCAGGGAGATAAGATTTTAAACCTTCGGCTGGACAAGCTGGAAGGCAAAGGATTCTTTACCAAAGAGCTTGAAGAAGAACTATTAGGTGGGACGATCGATATAGCCGTACACTCTCATAAAGATTTACCTACTACACATCCGGCAGGCTTAACCATTGCAGCGGTAACAGAGCGTGAAGATCCTTCCGAGTTGTTACTGATCCTGAAAGACTGTGTAGACATCAAACAAAAGCTTTCCCTGAAAACGGGAGCAATGGTGGGGACTTCTTCCAACAGACGTAAAGCACAAATGCTTTCTTTGCGTTCAGACCTGAACATCGAAGATTTAAGGGGCAATGTGCCTACCAGAATCCAGAAACTGAGAGATGAAGATTATGATGCGATTTTATTGGCTAAAGCTGGTGTAAACCGTCTGAACATCGATCTTTCAGAGTTTCATGTAGAGGTGGTAGATACCACAGAGCTGGTTCCGGCTCCTGCACAAGGTGCCCTGGCGATTCAGATCAGAGAAAATGATCAGGAATTGTCTGACCTGTTGCAGCAGTTAAACCATCAGGAAACGATTGAGGCCATTGGTGTGGAACGAAAGGTATTAAACCTGTTTGAAGGCGGGTGTCACATGCCATTGGGTTGTTATTGCAAGAAAGAAGACGGAAAATATGAAATCTGGACTTCCAAAGCAGAAACTGATGAACACTTCCCTGACCGTTATTTTTGCCGTGTAGATAGCTTAGAAGGTGTTGCAGAACAGATTGTAGCCAAATTTAACCCGGATAGAAAATTACCTTCCAAAGTATTTATCTCCAGAGAAATTGGTGAACATAGCTATTTTAGAAAAGCATTAGAAAAGCATAAGATAGAAATTGAAGGCAGATCGCTGATCCGTACGTTCCCGATTGTGAATGTATTGGACCCTTTCTACCTGAAACATATAGACTGGATCTTCTTCAGCAGCCGCAACAGTGTGGAGTATTTCTTCAACCTGAAGCCATTGTTGCCTAAACATGTAAAGTTTGGGGTAGCAGGAAGAGGGTCTGAAGATTCTTTGAGAAAAGCAGGACACCTTGCTGATTACGTTGGCGAAGGTGGTGATATTGATGAGGTAGCTGATCTTTTTGCAGAGCTGGTAGCTGGAAAAACAGTGTTGTTCCCAAGGGCACAGGACTCTTTACTGAGCATCCAGAAGGCATTAAAGCCAGATACGAAGGTAGTGGACCTGCCTATTTATGAGACTGTGATTGAAGAGGATGTAGACCAGACTTATGCGGAAGTACTGATCTTTACCAGCCCTTCCAATGTTGACGCTTATTTTGTAGAAAACTTATTAGAACCCGGACAACAGGTGATTGCGATCGGAAACTCTACAGGAAAGAAATTTGATGAGATGGGTGTAAAATACATTCAGCCTTATTCTCCTGATGAGATCGGATTGGCGGAAGCTGTTTACGGAATAGATATAAAATAATAAATAATTGATATGGTGCACCGTCCGCGTAGATTGAGAAAAAATCCTGTAGTGAGGGAAATGGTAGCTGAAACGAGGTTATCTAAAGACATGTTTATTTATCCGTACTTCATCGTACCGGGTAAGAATGTAATTCATCCTTTAGAAGCGATGCCGGGAATCAGCCATTTTTCTGAGGATACTTTATTGAGCGATGTGGAGAAAGGTTTGAAGCTTGGTGTAAACAAGATCATGCTTTTTGGTGTAGGTGATGAGAAGTCCGAGGATGCGGCTTCTGCTTATCATGATCATTCCCTGGTTCCTTCGGCAGTTCGTCTGTTAAAGAAAAATTTTGGGGACGACTTATACATTGTGACCGATGTTTGCGTTTGTTCTTACACAACTCATGGACATTGCGGAATTTTAAAAGACGATTACGTTCAGAATGACCCCACGGTAGAGGTAATTGCTAAAATGGGACTGACACATGCGCAGGCAGGTGCCGATATGCTTGCCCCATCGGATATGATGGATGGAAGAATTGCTGCAATGAGACATTTACTGGATGGACAGGGTTTTGTAAACACAGCGATCATGTCGCATGCTACGAAATTTGCTTCTGCTTATTACGGTCCTTTCCGTGAGGCAGCAGATTGTGCACCCAGTAAGGGCGATAGGAAAGCTTACCAGATGGATTTCAGAAATGGAAATGAAGCTTTGAGAGAAGCTTTGCTGGATGAAAGTGAAGGTGCAGATGTATTGATGGTGAAACCTGCTTTGGCTTACCTCGATGTGATGCATAACCTGAAACAACATACAGATTTGCCGATCGCATGTTACAATGTTTCCGGCGAATATTCTATGGTTAAAGCGGCTGCGCAAAGAGGATGGATTGATGAGCAGAAAGTAGTAATGGAAACGATGCATGCCTTTGCGCGTGCAGGAGCAAGTATCATTACGACTTATCACATCAGGGATATGGTTGAAAAGAATTGGTTGTAAGGAAATAAAAATATGTTAGAATCTTTAAAAAAAATGTTTTCAGGAAATGAAGGCGACATGCCGGTAAGTACGGGCAGTAAACCTGATATTTCAAGGGAAAAGTCGGCAGAACTGTATGAAAAAGCTAAAAACTATTTTCCGGGAGGAGTAAACTCTCCGGTAAGGGCTTTTAAATCAGTATATGGCACTCCTTTGTTTATTCAAAAGGGAGATGGCTGTTTTGTATGGGATGCCGATGGAAATCAATTTATAGATTTTTGCGGTAGCTGGGGTCCGTTAATCCTGGGCCATAACCATCCAAAGGTTAGGGATAAGGTGACAGAAGTAATGCAGAACGGGATGAGCTTTGGCGCACCTACAGCTTTAGAAAATGAGCTGGCAGAACTGATCATCAAAAACAACAAATTTGTAGAAAAAATCCGTTTCACGAGTTCAGGTACAGAGGCCGTAATGTCGGCAATCAGACTGGCACGTGGATATACAGGTAAAGATAAGATCATCAAGTTTGAAGGTTGTTACCATGGACATACCGATTCTTTATTGGTAAAAGCAGGTTCAGGCCTGGTTACTTTCGGAGAAACTTCTTCGGCGGGTGTTCCTAAATCTTTCGCTCAGGAAACAATTGTGATTCCTTTGAATGATAAAGATGCCATAAAAGCAGCTTTTGAGCAATTTAAAGATGAAGTCGCAGCAGTGATCATTGAAGGTATTCCGGCAAACAACGGATTGTTGATGCAGGATGTGGAATACATCAAATACTTAGAGAACATCTGTAAAGAAAATAAAGCTTTATTGATTTTTGATGAAGTAATCACCGGGTTCAGATTAGGCTTTGAAGGTGCTGCGGCACATTATGGCGTTAAACCTGATATCGTAACTTATGGTAAAATCATCGGTGGTGGATTGCCTGTAGGAATGTATGGCGCTTCGGCCGAAATCATGGGACATATTTCTCCTGATGGAGGCGTTTACCAGGCAGGAACATTGTCGGGCAACCCGGTAGCAATGGCTGCAGGTATCGCTCAGTTAACTGAATTGCTGCGTTCTGGATTCTATAAAGAATTGAACAACAAAGCGTCTGAGTTTGCGGAAAGCATTCAGCGTTTTGCTACGGCAAGGAATTACAAACTGAAAGTATTCCATGTAGGTTCTATTTTCTGGATGGCATTTACAGACAAAGACAAGATCCAGTCGGCGGATGATATTGATCCGGCAAGCATGGAGAAATTTAAAGTACTGCACAGGGAATTGCTGAACAGGGGAATCTATATCGGCCCGTCGGGATATGAAGTAGGTTTTGTTTCTGCAGCACATACAAAGATCGAACTGGAGAAAGCGAAAAGAGCGATCCTGGAGAGTCTTGACGTGGTTTTCAGAAATAAGTAAATTAAAAAGTATATTTATAGTATATAAAGCGGGGCACCTTGAAGAAATCAATCGTTATATTTTATTTCATGTTACTGTACTCTTTGGTACAGTTGATCTCCTGGGGAACGCTTGTCGTAAAACTGGAGCCTGCAAGGATGGCGATGGTAATGGGAGAGGGATCTGTATTCTTATTCCTGTTATGTGTGGGTGCCTACTTTTTGCATCAGTCGATCAAAAAAGAGGACCGTTTAAGAGAACAGCAGCAGAATTTTTTACTTTCTGTAACGCATGAGCTTAAATCGCCCCTGGCTGCTATAAAATTATCTATACAAACGATTATCAAGCGCGATCTGGATAAAGCCAGACAAACATCTCTGCTTAACAATTCCTTAAAGGACATTGAACGTCTGGATGATTTGGTGGAAAATATGTTGCTGGCCACAAAAATGGAAAATGGTTCTTATTCTTTCTTTAAAGAAGAGTTTGACTTTTCTGAGATGGTGACTAAAATTACGGACCGTTTACAAATCCACTCCTGTGGATGCGAGCAGGTGATTACCTTATCGGTAAAGCCTGGCATAAAGGTAGTTGGAGATCAGCTTTCTTTGTCTTCAGTGGTGACGAACCTGGTCGAAAATGCTGTCAAATATTCAGGTCCCTGTATGCATATAGATGTCGAATTGGCGGAAAAAGATGGTCATGCGTTTTTAAGGGTTTCAGATAAGGGCCCGGGTATTCCTGATGCAGAAAAAATGTTGATTTTTGATAAATTCTATCGCGTAGGTAATGAGAATGTAAGAAAATCAAAAGGCACAGGATTGGGCCTGTTTATTGTTAAGGAAGTATTACAAATGCACGACGCTGATATTAGCGTTAGAGATAACGTACCGCAAGGTGCTATTTTTGAAATCACATTTAGTTGATAATTATGCAACAGAAATTAAGAATACTACTGGTTGAAGATGAAGACCACTTATTAGATGCTATAAAATTAAACCTTGAACTTGAAGGATACAAAGTTCATGCAGTAAAAGACGGAAAAACTGCTTTAAAAGTTTTTAAAGAAGAACGTTTTAACCTGATCATTCTGGATGTTATGCTTCCTGAAATGGATGGATTCCAGGTGTGTGAAACCATCAGACTGGAGAACACAGAAGTTCCAATTCTTTTCTTAACGGCCAAAAACACAAGTGAAGACCGTGTAATGGGATTGAAAAAAGGAGCTGATGATTATCTGGTAAAACCGTTTAACCTGGAAGAACTGATCTTAAGGGTTGGAATTCTGGTAAAACGCAGCATGAAAGCGGATGACCTTAAAGAAATCAATTCTTACAAAATCGGAGATAAAACGATCTATTTCAACTCTTTTGAATTGAAACAGGACGATGGTGTAATTGTTCCCCTGACGAAGAAAGAGACGATGTTGCTGAAATTGCTGATCGAACGTAAGAACGAGGCAGTGTCACGTGAGCAGATCCTGGAAACGGTATGGAACTATGATGTATATCCATCTACCCGTACGATCGATAATTTTATCCTTACTTTCCGTAAGTATTTCGAACCAGATCAGAAAAACCCGGTGTATTTCCATTCCATCAGAGGTGTAGGTTATAAATTCACGGATATTCATTAATGTATAACGCAAAAGGCAGGTATGCCCTGATGGCACTCTTCGTGATTGCGGCAGGAGTATGCCTTTTTTACGATCAGATTCAACTGGCTGTTTTGGCCGGTTTTTTCTTTGCCTTTGTGATCTGGAGCCATTTCAAACACAGCTCCATTTTACTGGCCTCCAAACATTTTAAGAACGGAGATTACGAAAAAACAGAAAAGATATTGGCAGAAGTACCTAATCCCGACCGGTTAGCCCGGAACAGGAGAGGGTATTATGAATTTATGCGTGCCAATATCGCGCTGAAAAGAGAAGAATATGATGTGGCAGAACATCATTTTCAAATTGCCAGCCGCTTTCCCCTGGGAGGAAAGAACGATAAGGCCTTTGTATTGATCCACCTGGCCAATCTGGCCCTTAGAAAAAAGGATGCAGTACGGACAAAAGCATATATCGAAAAGGCTAAAGAGCTGGCAGTGACCCCAAAGGCACAAGAGATAATTAATAAAATAGAGCAAGAAGCAAACCGCTTATAAACAAACAAATTACACATGAATACGTTATTTTTAGATGCCGCACTTTCAAAGCAAACAGAACGTCCACCGGTATGGATGATGCGCCAGGCAGGTCGTTTTATGCCTGAGTACTGGGAAATCAAAAACAAATACTCTTTCCTGGAGATGTGCAAAACGCCTGAAATTGCTGCCGATGTAACGATGTTACCTGTTGATTTGTTGGGAATCGATGCCGCTATTCTTTTCTGTGATATATTAGTCACCGGAGAAGCAATGGGTGGAGATTTGAGCTTTACTCAGGGTGTTGGTCCTAAATTCGCCAATCCGGTACGTAATGCACAGGATATCGATAACCTGAATGTGGATGTACTGGACAAACTGGAATATGTAGCTGATGCGATTAAAGTGATTCAGCAACGTTTAAACGGCAGTATTCCTTTGATTGGTTTTGCCGGTGCACCATTCACCGTAATGAGCTACCTGGTAGAAGGTGGTTCTTCAAAAGATTTCAAACTGACGAAACTGTTGATGCACAATCATCCGGAACTGGCACATCGCTTACTGGCGAAAATTGCGAAAGTTACTGCAGATTACCTGAACCTTCAGATTGCTGCAGGGGTAAATGCCATCCAGATTTTTGATAGTTGGGCACTGGCTTTATCATGGAACGATTATCAGGAGTTTTCTCACCGTTATATTCAGGAAATCATTGCCAACTTAAACAGAAAAGATATTCCTGTCATTTCCTTCTGTAAAGGAAGTTCCGTATTTGCTCCGATCATGGCTGAGGCTAAACCGGATGTGATCTCGGTAGACTGGAATGCGGATCTTTTAAATATTAAACAAGCACTTCCTGCAGGTATTGCAGTTCAGGGTAACCTGGATCCACATATTTTATATGCGGATAAACCGGTGATCAAAAAACACATCCTTCAATTGTTTGAGCGTATGCGCGGGGAGAATGGATTTATCTTTAACCTTGGCCATGGTATCATGCCGGATATTCCGTTTGATAACGTGAAATATGCGATTGAAGTGGTTAAAGAATTCAGATACTAAAATATAATAAAGAGGCTATTTGAACATCAAATGGCCTCTTTTTAAGTTAAAACAAACAAAACAAAAAATGGAATACTATCGCTACATACTCTCTGTTCACATCATCTTTATGGTAAGCTGGATGGCGGGATTGTTTTATAGTGTTCGCCTGTTCATCTATCATGTCGAAGCAGAGGATAAGCCTGAAATAGAGCGGAATATCCTGCAAAGGGAATATGAACGCATAGAAGCTAAACTCTGGCATATCATTACTACCCCTGCGATGGTGCTCACGGTTGTTGCCGGAGTCAGCATGGTTTGTCTGAGCCCTGTGTTGCTGCAAACTCCATGGTTTCATGTAAAACTGGTCTTTGTCGCATTGTTGCTTATCTATCATTTCATTTGTCAGAACATCATGTATCAGCTCAAGCTGGGCAAATGCAAAACAAGCTCATTTAAGCTTCGTTTATGGAATGAAGTCGCTACTATCCTCCTGGTAGCTATTGTCTTTACAGTGGTCCTTAAAAGCGCCGTAAATTGGGTTTACGGACTTATAGGTCTGGTTATATTTGCTGTGGTCATTATGCTTGCTGTAAAATGGTACAAACACTACAGGAAAAAGCACGACTGCTAACTCCTTTCTTATTCTTTTCATTTTATTTTCCTTTGCATGCAACCTTTCTGTTGTTATGCACATCTTCTATATACCAAACAGACAATGATTTTGACGCAGTATAAGATAGAGGAACTCATGGAAGGCTGTAAAGCCGGTAAGCGAAAGATGCAGGAAGCGCTTTATCAGCAAACTGCGTCGAAAATGCTGGCGGTTTGTATGCGCTATGCAAAAGACAGAATGGAAGCCGAAGATGTATTGCAGCTGGGTTATATCAAGATCTTTCAGAAGGTTGCAGAATATAGAGGGGATGGTTCTTTTGAAGGCTGGATGAGAAGGGTAATGGTCAACACTGCGATTGAAAGTTACCGCAAAAATCTGAGGACCTTAAATGTGGTGCCGATTGAAGATGCTTATGAGCAACCTTCGGCAGGCTTTGATTTTAGCCGCCTGGGAATGCAGGATTTATTGAAAGTGATACAAAAGCTTTCAGACGGATACAGGATGGTATTTAATATGTATGCCATCGAAGGATATTCCCATAAAGAGATTGCTGCAACACTTGGCATTTCTGAAGGGGCAAGTAAATCGCAATTGTCCAGAGCAAGGGCGATCTTAAAAGAGGAGATTATAAAAATGGAGGGTATAGATTATGCAAGCTATGCAGGATAAAGATTTTGATCAGTTGTTTAAAGACAGGTTTGAGGAGGCCGAAATTCAGCCTTCTTCCAACTTATGGGGCAATATTGAACAGGAACTGGCACCAAAGAAAAAAAAGGCATTCCCGGTATATTGGGCGGCAGCGGCAGTAGTGGTCATTGCGACGACAATTGGTTTGCTTTCTCAGAGAACTGAGCCTTTAAAATTGCAGGGAAATACTGCTGAAACTACCGCACAGGTAGAAAATGTGCCTGTAGCAGTACCTAAGCAAAACGCTTCAGTTGAGGAACCTGCTGATCTGCGTCCTGAGAGTACACCATTGGTATTGGCTCCGAAAGTGAAGCTGGAGAACCTGGTCCGCAAAAATAGCCAGATGGCCTTGCAACCAAACGAGGAGGTTAAGCGTCAACAGGTTAAAGTTGCGGATGTTGTTCCTGAGCCGAAAGAAGAAATCAAACCTGTGCTTACGATGGAAAAAGAGATCATGATTGCAAAGATAGACCCGCCGGTGGTACATGAGCAGAACAATCAAATCGCAGAGACAGAAGTCAGGGAAAGAAAAGGCATCCGGAATGTAGGAGACGTGATCAACTTTGTGGTGGATAAATTAGATAAAAGAGAAAATAAAATTATACAATTCAAGACAGATGATGACGACAACTCTTCTTTAATAGCGGTCAACATTGGCATTTTGAAATTCAATTCGAGAAAGAACAAATAAGATAAGAAAGAACAAACCAACCATATGAAACGATTATTACTGACAACACTTTTGGTAAGCGGACTTGCCGGTGTTATGACTCAAAGCGTATTCGCACAACAGGATAGTACCCGTACAAAACGTAGATTAACCATCTCTGTAGGTAGTGAAACCGGGATCTCTATGCGCAAGGTGGAGAGTGACAGCGTAAAAAAGGCAAAAGCTTCGGAAGGTCGTTTTATCGGAGGAATTACTTTTACCCGCTTAGACTGGGGTTTCACCAGGCTGGTAGATAACGGTAGCTTTTCTTTATCCAAAGACAACGAATTCCTGGATTATACCGGCGGCAAATCAAGTACTTTCTCCTTTGATGTATTGCAGTTTGGCTATCGCTTCAATCCAAATTTTAAGGTTTATGTGGCAGGAGGTTTTGACTGGACCATGATCCGTTTGAAAAAGAACATCACGCTACTCAAAAACAGCCCGACAATGGCTTATACTGAAGAAGATATTAACTTCTCAAAAAACAGGTTGTCCAGCAGCTATGTACACATTCCGCTGAACTTTGAATTTCGTACAAAAGAGAATGCCAGTGGAAAACGTTTTTACTTTGTCTTAGGTCCTGAAGTGGCTTTCCTGTTAAATGCTAAAGTAAAACAGATCAGTAAAGAAAGAGGAAAAGAGAAGTTTAAAGACGACTATAATTTTGAACCTTTCCGTTATGGTGGAACCGTTCGTATTGGTTATGGGGCAATTGGTCTCTTTACTAAATACTATTTCAATGATATGTTTACCACTACTGCTCAAAAAGGGCTGAGAAATATGTCCTTCGGTATCACCTTAGGATTGTAAAAGAACACACGCACACAAATATAATCGGTCCTGTAGCCTTTGGTTACAGGATTTTTTTATGGAATCCCGTTAATTTGCTACATTCGTCCGGGGATCAATAATTATGTATGAATATAATAAGCTAAGTGATAGGGAATTGTACGGCCTGTTAGCTCATGACAATGAAGACGCATTTACTTTATTGTATCAACGGTATTGGAAGCGGCTTATCTATAAAAGCATGCTGAAACTGGAATCCCATACCGATGCCGAAGAAGTGGTTCAGGATGCTTTTATAGACCTCTGGAACAGCAGGCACAGAATCCAAATCCAACATAGTTTTCCTACTTATATTGCGGCTGTTGTCAAATACAAGGTGATGGCCAGAATGGCCAGTAATAAAAAGCTTGGCCACCAGGGGGTGCATGACATCGATCAAATGATGGTGGCAGATAACTCCACACAGGAATGGCTGAATTTCTCCGACCTGCAGCTGGAGATTGAAGCAGCAGTTCAGGCTTTGCCTGAAAAATGTCAGCTGGTATTTCGTATGAGCCGGGAAGATGGCCTCAGTGATCAGCAAATAGCCGAGTCGCTGGACTTGTCAAAGAAAACGGTAGAAGCCCACATCAGTAAAGCCCTCAGGTCTCTCCGGAAATCTATTCGTCGGTTTTTTGCTTTGCTTCCTGATTTTAACCGACTGGTTTTCAGTCGTTCATAGCCAATTGTTTATTTTTTTGATACCCAACTAAGGGTAGGGCCTAAATCTTATACACTATATAAGAAAAGCAACCTGAATGAGAGAACCTGATAAGGCCCGGTTAAAAGAACTGGCTGATAAATGGTTAAAGGGAACCATTACGTCTGAAGAACGCGAACTGCTGGACAGCTGGTATGACCTGAACGGTGAGGAACCCGTTTTATGGGATGGTCCGGACAGCACTGAAAGCGAGCTGCGGGGCCGGCTGTTTGCCAATATTCAAAGTAACAAAGCAAATGTAAAGGCTGGCTTCAGGTATCAGAAACTGGTCAGGATTGCTGCCGTATTGCTGCTCCTGTTGAGTGTGGGGACCTATTTCTTTAATCTTAGGAATAAGCCGCTGGCAGTACCTGATATCACAGCGATTCAGCCTGGGGGTAATAAAGCCTTTCTGACCCTGGCCAATGGCGAAAAGATCAGTCTGACGGATGCGGATAATGGTGCATTGACAAATCAGGCAGGGATAAAAATCAGTAAGACTGCAGATGGGCAACTGGTCTATACCGCCTGTACTTCCTGCGCTAAGGATGTCGAAAGTACAGCCGTCAATACCATTGAAACGCCAAGAGGAGGTCAGTATCAGGTACATTTACCTGATGGAACGAGGGTTTGGCTCAATTCTTCCTCGAAGCTGGTGTATTCCATCTTATTGAATACGCAGCAGGAACGTAAAGTACAGTTAACCGGAGAAGCCTATTTTGAAGTCGCCAGAAATGACCAACGCCCTTTTATTGTCCAGACCAGAGTGCAGGAGTTAAAAGTCTTGGGAACGCACTTTAACATCAACAGTTATATCGAAGAACCTTATATCCGTACTACTTTGCTTGAGGGGCGTGTACAGGTTAGCCTTATGGAAAAAGATGCGTCACAACAGGCGAAGGAAAGTGTCATTCTGAAACCGGGAGAGCAGTCTTTAATTGCAGGAAAAGAGATCAAAGTAGAGAAAGTAAATGCCGGGAATACGGTCGACTGGATCAATGGGTATTTCGTGTTTAACAAGGAAAGCCTGGAAAGCATTATGCGCAAGATCAGTCGCTGGTATGATGTAGATGTCAGTTATGAAAATGAGGCTGCCAGACAACAGGTTTTTAGCGGTACTGTTTCCCGCTTTAAGAACATCTCCGAGTTGCTGGAAAAACTGGAATTAACCGGTCCGGTAAAGTTTACCATAAAGGGTAAGCAAGTCAAAGTCGAATTACATTAAATTTTATAAATCAACTAAACCAACCAACAAATGAAAAAAACACCTTCCCGATGTCCTTAGGTAACGATTAAAATCTGGAAAAACCAATGCCCGACGGCCATCGGACATTGGATACACATTCAGGTTCATTGCAAAAAATAGCGTTACTAACCCATTCTATTACAAATAGAAACCTAAACAGATCAAATGTATAAAAATTCTACACACAAGGGGTGCAGGCTTCCCGCCTGCGCGATGAAATTTCTGCTGAGGACAGATAAAAAGAAAATACTGATGCGAATAAATTTAGTTACCGCACTACTGATTGCCGGAATGGCACATGTGGGGGCCGCCGGCTTTGCTCAGCGTGTGCTGCTCCATAAAAAGAATATGGCACTGGAAGAGGTATTTATCGAATTTCGGAAACAAACAGGGTATGATTTTCTATGGCAGCCAGATCAGCTGAATGCCTTAAAAACAGTTGATATAGACCTTCATAATCAGCCATTAGAAACTGCACTGAAGTCGGTTCTTGCCGGGCATGGCCTGGTTTATATCATTAAAGATAAAACGGTCATCATCCGAAGGGATGAAAATCTTTCCCAAAGAAGCCGCGTTTCAGCAGATCCGCCTGTAAAAGGGAAGGTGCTGGATGAAATGGGAATCCCATTGCCAAATGCCAGTATCCTGATCAAGGGGAAAACGGAGGTTTTTAAAAGCAATGAGAAAGGCGAGTTTAGCTTTAACGTTCCTGAAGATGCGAGGGTATTGGTTTTTCGTTATGTAGGTTACCAGAACAAAGAAGTGGAAATTGGGGGCAAAAAAGATTTTGTGGTACGCCTGGAGCCGGAAAAGAAATCACTGACAGAAGTGGTGATCAACGGGATTTCTGAGCGTCCAAAGGAAATTTATACCGGCGCGATTACTACGCTTTCTGCGGCAGACCTTAAAAAGGTTAGCGCTCAAAATGTATTGTCGGCAGTATCTGCAATGGATCCTTCCTTTCGCATTATTGAAAATAATACCATTGGTTCGAATATAAATGCGCTACCGGATATACAGATCAGGGGAGGTTCCGGCTTTCCGGACATCAAAGGAAGTTATACCGGAAAGCCAAATCAGCCATTGTTTATTATGGACGGATTTGAAGTGCCTTTGCAAAGGGTTTTCGATCTGGATATGAACAGGATTGCTTCGGTATCTCTTTTAAAGGATGCTGCGGCAACTGCGATTTATGGCTCGAGAGGAGCAAATGGCGTCATGGTCATTGAAACGATTAAACCGAAACGCGGGAAATTAAGCATTACTTATAACAATGATTTTAAGTTGTCTATGCCTGATTTATCTGACTATAACCTCTTAAATGCGAAAGATAAACTGGCATTGGAAAAAAGCGCCGGATTGTTTGGTGCAGAAGGAGATGATTATACTCAGGTATACGATGAGCAATACAATATCCGCCTGAAAGCGGTAACGAGAGGGGTAAATACCGATTGGCTCGCGCAACCTGTCCGGACCGGATATTCAGATAGAAACACGCTGTATGCTGAAGGCGGAGATGATTTTGTACGTTATGGATTGCAATTCACAAAAGGTACTGAGCGGGGTGTGATGAAGGGCTCAGACCGGACCAATTACTCCGGGGAGTTCTCCATTTCCTACCAGTTTGAGCAATTTAAATTTAGAAATTCCCTGACAGTAAATACCAATAAGGCAAACAATTCCCCTTATGGTAATTTTGCGCAGTATACCTTGTTAAATCCTTACTGGAGTATTTATGATGATGAAGGCCGGATAAAGACAAATCTCGATGAGGGGTATTTTGACAAGTACCGCAGGCCTTCGATGTTCGCTAACCCGATTTATAATACCACTTTAAGGTCTAAAGATTTTACATCTTATCAGGAATTTGTCAATAATTTTTCTGCGGAGTGGTTTGTGAGCAGAGCCTTACGTTTTGTGGCCAATTTGAGTTTAACCAAGCAGAGTACGAATTCAGATGAGTTTTATTCTGCGCAACACAGCAAATTTGCAAAGTATCCGGAATCAGATTTCTTCAGAAGAGGCTCTTATACGATTAGAAATGGAAAGATGCTCAATTATGAAGGTAATCTGGCCTTTAATTTCGGAAAATCCTTTGGCAAGCACACGCTTTACGCTGCTGGTGGTGTCAATATCGCAGATAATTCAACGGATTTCAATCAGTTTACGGCCGAAGGTTTTCCCAACGACAGACTCGCTGATATTACTTTTGCCAAGCAATATGAACTCAATGGCAAGCCATCGGGTTTGGAGGAAGTAAGCAGGCGGATTGGCTTTTTCTCCAATGCAAACTATGCTTATATGGAGAAATACCTTCTTGATGCTTCCTTCAGGATGGATGGCTCTTCTCAGTTTGGTGCAAAGAACCGTTTCGGTAAATTCTGGTCGGTCGGAACTGGCTGGAATATGCACAAAGAAGCTTTTATGAGCGGGCTAAAGTTTGTGAACAAACTGAAAATTCGCGCCAGCTATGGTTCACAGGGAGGGTTAAATGTACCGGCGTATCAGGCCATGACCACCTATAGCTATTTTACCAATTTAAATTACCGCGTTGGCGTAGGTGCCTTTTTGCTGGCCCTCGGAGATGAGAATTTAAAATGGCAGAATAAACTATCCACCAATGCAGGTGCTGATTTTCTCCTGTTCAATGAACGGCTGGATATTTCTGTAAATTATTATCATGACTTGACTCAGAATGCCCTCGCAGATATTACTACGCCACCATCAGTGGGGTTCGGTAGTTACAAGGCGAACTTTGGAGAACTGGTAAACAATGGTTTTGAAATCACTTCCAGATTTGTGATCCTGAAACAAAATACAGCGAGAGACTTCTACCTCGGCATCAGTGCATCAGGGGTTCAGAACAGAAATAAGATCCAGAATGTGGGGGCCATTTTCAAGAAGCTGAATGCTGATCAGGATAAAGGTGATCAGACCGCACCAAAAGTGCGTTTGGAAGAAGGCTATTCTGTGAATACCATTTGGGCGGTTCCTTCGAAAGGGATTGATCCGAGTAATGGTAAGGAAGTTTTTGTAAAGAAAGATGGGAGTCTGACCAATATCTGGGACCCTGCAGATAAACAGGCCATGGGTAATCTAGAACCGGATCTGGAAGGTCGTTTTGGTACGTTTGCGGGATATAAAGGGTTTAATCTCAATGTGATTTTTTCCTATAAATTTGGCAATCAGGTCTACAATTCTACCTTGATTCAACGTGTCGAAAATGTTGATCCTGCATTTAATACCGATAGAAGGGTATATGAACAAAGGTGGAAATCTCCGGGTGACCTTACTTTTTATAAAGATGTAAAGGATAAAACGATCACAAAAACCTCATCGAGGTTCATTCAGAATGAAAGTGTCTTTGCCTTGCAATCTGCTTCTTTATCTTATGATTTTGAACAGAAATTTCTCCAAAAAATCAGGCTTCAGAACCTTCGCTTATCATTTTATATGAATGATATTTTCAGAATATCAACTGTAAAACAGGAAAGAGGATTGAATTATCCTTTTGCCCGTTCTGTTTCTTTCTCCCTTAGAACCACGCTATAAACTTCAAAAAATATGAAAGATTTTAAAATACTGATCACAGGGATACTCCTTATTTTCTTTGCCGGAAGTCTGGGGAGCTGTAAAAAATGGCTGGATGTTCGCCCTTCTTCTCAGATCAAAGAGGCAGAATTGTTTGAAAATGAACTTGGATTTAAGGATGCGCTATTGGGTGTATATTCCAAAATGTCCAGCCCGGACTTGTATGCAGATAACCTGACCATGGGCTTCCTTGACGTATTGGCACAACGTTATGCAGTTAACAATACAGGGCATAAGTTATATTATGCACAGCGATATGATTACCTGAACATCAAAATCAGACCAAGGATTGATGCGATCTGGAATGAGATGTACAACACCATCGCAAATGCCAATAACATTCTCGGGCATATCGAAGAGAAGAAAGGTGTTTTCACCGGAAGTAACTTCAACCTGATTAAAGGAGAGACCCTCGCACTCCGTGCTTTTATGCATTTCGACCTGCTGCGTCTTTTTGCCCCGGCCTATAGCAAAGGCGGTAATGTTGCCGGGATTCCTTATGTGAACCGGTTGAGCACCACTACAAGTCCGCTTTCCACGATTGATGAGACACTTGCTTACATCATTGCCGACCTTAAAGAAGCAGAAGCCCTATTAGAAAAAACAGATCCGCTTAACGGAGCGCCTTTAAATGGGGATGACCTTTCTAAGTTCAGAACAAACCGGATGAACTATTTTGCCGTCAAGGCAATTCTGGCGCGTGTTTATTTGTACAAAGGTGACAAAATCAATGCGGCTTTATGTGCAAAACAGGTAGTTGATGCTAAAAAATATACGTTCATTACCAGTGCAAACCTTACCGGAACAAGAAAGGACCGGACCTTTTCCACAGAGCATATCTTTTCCTTATACATCTCTAAATTGAACGAGCCGGCTTCAGAATATTTCAAATTCCGGGTTGCAGGGATTGACGCTACGGAACTTAACCATTCGGAAAGTAATATTAAAACGGTGTTTGAAGTGGCTTCCGGTGGTTCTACAGATTTTCGTTACGCCTATTTGTGGGAGATCGATCAATCTGTAAAATACCATTCAAAATTCTGGCAGGAATATTCAGAGGCGACTGTCAATGGAGGCATGTATGTTAAACTGATGCCGCTGATCAGAATTTCAGAGATGTTTTATATCCTGGCAGAATGTGAGACCAATCCGGTTACTGCTATCGGCTATCTGAACGAAATCCGCCTGAACCGGGGAATTTCAGCATTGTCAACAACTTTCAATCTGGATGGTGTAAAAGAAGAAATTCTGAAAGAGTATAAAAAGGAGTTTTTCAGCGAAGGACAACTCTTTTATTACTATAAAAGATTTAGTTATCCCAAGGTTCCCGGCTCTACAGTTATAGCCAATGATAAAGTATATGTTTTACCTGTTCCTGATAATGAATATGAGTTTAGAAATAAATAAAGCGATGAAGATCGCAGGCACCATGTGTCTGGTTATAGGAGCGCTGATGCTCAGTTCCTGTGTTAAAGATAAACTCATTATGTATAATGATGAGGCGCATCTGTATATTGAAAAAATAGCTGCTGATGTGAGTAAGGATAGTACCTCCTATTCTTTTGCGGTGAGAAAAGCGGAGGTTCTGCAGGATACGGTTTATGTAAAGGTCCGCATCATGGGAAAAGCAGCAAAATCTCCCCGTGAAATCCTCCTTGGGCCCTCCGAAAACAGTACGGCTATTGCCGGAAAGCACTACAGACTACTTCCATATACAATGCCTGCTGATTCTTTTAAAATGAGTTTGCCGGTTATTGTAATGCGGAGTCCGGATTTACTGAAAAAAGAAGTGTTTCTGGAACTAAATGTACTGCAGTCGAAAGATTTTATGCCTGGCATCAGCAAACAACTAAGCTACAAGATTAAGATCAATGATTTCTTTTCCAAGCCCGATAACTGGGATCAGCGGCTTGCGGTATTTTTCGGAGTTTTTAGTGAAGTGAAATTTGCCTTTATTTTTAAAACCCTGGGCATGTCGACCTTTGCTTATCCCGAGCAGGTTCCCTATAGCCAGATGACTTATCTGAAGATAAAGTTGAAAAATGCGCTTGCCGAAGAGGAGAAAATCAATGGCCTGATGATGGATGAATTCGGGAACAGGGTAACCTTTCCCAATTAAAATGGTTTAAAATTATGAAGACGATAAAAAAATATACTGGCTATATCTATTCCTGTTTTGCGGTGTTGCTGATCCTGAGCGGTTGTGCCAAGGACCGTGGTAATTATGAGTATAAAAAGCTAAATGAAGTAAAAATAGATTCCATTCCGAATTTCAGTTTGATGAAATTTGATTCTTTGAAGATTTCAGCAGGAATCAGGCAATCTGAAAGCAGCCAGGTATTGAGCTATGAATGGAAAATTTATTCTCCGAAGACAGGGAAAACAAAAGTGCTGTCTAAAGAAAAGAACCTTGCGGTGATCATTGCCGAAGAGCCAATCACGGATGCCTATGAACTGGTGTTTAAGGCGACGGATCCGTCAACCGGAATCAGTGAATTCAGGAGTTTCAGCGTAAAAGTGGTAACACCTTTTTCCGAAGGATGGATGGTGTTGAACCGTAAGGGGAATGATGTGGATATAGATATGGTAAATCCAGCAGGGAAAATATTCTCTGATATTTTTAAACTCAGTAATGGAAAGGCAATTCCGGGTGGAGCGAGCAGGATTTATACCTATTACGGACAACAGGAACAGAAGGTATTTGTACAGACTGCTTCAGATATTCTTCAATTGAAGGGAAATGATTTTATACAGATTCAGAACTATAATTCTTTGTTCTATGAGCAACCTGCTCCCGCCAGGCCTGAATTGTATTTTTTAAAGAAGAGTGGGGACAGGGAGTTCATCATTAATGATGGATCATTGTATGTAATGGCTACGAGTGTACCTCCTCCCACACGCTTTGGAGCAAAGATTCCAGGTGATTATAAGGCCGCAGGCTTTATGGCTGTAGGTTCAAAATACCCGGGAATTATTTACGATGAGAAAAACGGCGGTTTTCTGGTGCTTCCTGCGAATAAGTCGGAATTAGTCGGTCTACCCGTTGTAGAGGGCGCTGCATTTGATATGAACAAGATCAATAAAACGATGGTTTTTATGCAGCCAGCGCCGGTACTGGATCACTTTTATGCGCTGTTTAAAGATCCGCGTAGCCAGAGTTTTCATTTTTATGCGATTAACTCAAATGGGACAAATCCTGCAGTAAAATATCAGCAAATGGCAAATGTCCCTGATATCGGCAGGGCAAGTACTTTTGCGATCTCTTCTACCTTACCGCTGATCTATTACGCAGTGGGTCAAAAGATCTATGTGTATGATGTAGAAATGAATGCTGCGCGCAAAGTCTTTGAGATTCCGTTTGCATCTGCCAATATTATGGCATTAAGAATGCTTAACGGCGCATTGGTAGCCGGTGTTAATGAAGGGGAGGAAGGGAAATTGTATTATTTTGAGCTTGCCCCAACTGGTAACATCGCCTCCAACACTAAGAAAATTTCAGGATTGGGAAAGATCATCGATCTGGTTTACAAACCGCAATAATATGAAGCGCATTAATCTTGGTTTTATCTTGCTGTTATTTGCGTTGCAGTCGTTGGCACAACAGGACAGTATCGTGATAAAAGGTAAATTGAAAGGAGAGGGCAGTCATAGGCTGACCCTCTCTTTCCAATCCGGAGAAGGTAAAAAGGAAACTCATACGCAGGAACTCCTTGCCGGGAAATTCAGCTTTAAGCTGAAGCGGCAGAAGGAACCGGTTCTTGCCTGGTTGCAATTGACACCCATTAAAGACGAAAAACGGGTCGATAAAAGATCAAATGAAACAATTGCGTCAGGAACAGATCTTTTTGTGTTCAGATCGGATCTGCAGGTTTCGGGTACTTTGAAGGATTTTGACCGGATTGTTATAGAGGGTGATGTGGAGAATGAAGGGTTTATGGCTTATAAGAAATCTGCTCAGAACCTGCTTGCGGAAGACCTGATGCTGAGGGGACAGATGATGTCGGTTTCTAAAGCCGATAGCTTGTTGCTAAGAGAATTGATTCGGAAAGGACAGGCTGTTTCCATGAAAATTATCGCTAAGCAGAAGGCATACATTTCTGATTATCCGGACGCATTGCTCAGCTGTTACCTGTTGGGAAGAATGCCTAATTTTTATACCGCAGATCAATATATTTCGGCATATTCTAAATTGTCGGATACCTATAAGCAGACCGGGATTGCAGCTAAAGTACGCCAGAAAGTGGAGTCACTTAAGTCAACAGCTGCGGGAACAGTGGCGTTGAACTTTAAAGGCAGCGATCAGAACGGTTTGCCATTTGATTTATCTGCTAAAAGAGGTAAAGTGATTCTGCTCGATTTTTGGGGCAGCTGGTGTATTCCCTGCAGGGCTGGAAACCCTCATTTAAAGCTGCTTAATGCTAAGTATAAAGAAATGGGTTTCGAAATAATCGGAATCAGCACGGAACACCCTAAAACTATAGAAGAGCGGAGGGCTGCATCAGCAACAGCAATGCTCAAAGATGGTATAGACTGGATCAATCTGTTGAATAAGGATGATACAGATATTGATGTGGTAAAGGCATATCAAATCACGGGATTTCCTACCAAAATCCTATTGGATAAAGACGGGAAAGTAGTTTTACGTGTGACTGCCAATGCGACCAATGATCTGGACCTGGCGTTGGAAAGGTATAGTAAAACCGGACATTTTTAATTCGTGTGACATTCCACTGTATTAAATATTTTATCTTTACAGGGTGAAGGAACAAATCATCAGCGTTAAAAACATCAGCAAACAATACCAGCAGGAACAGGCTTCAGGAGTACAGAATATCAGCTTTGATATTAATAAGGGGGAGATCATCGCCATTATTGGTGAAAGTGGAAGTGGGAAATCGACCCTGCTGAAATGTATTTATGGATTGCTGAGTGTTGATGAAGGAGAAGTAACTTTTAAAGGAGAACGGATCTTTGGCCCGCATGAGCAATTGATCCCCGGTCATAAGGAGATGAAAATGGTGACTCAGGATTTTTCCCTGAACATCTATGCGAAAGTATATGATAACATCGCTTCCATGATGGCCAATACAGATGTGCATTATAAGCATGAGAAGACGATGGAAATGATGCTTCACCTGCACATTGATCACCTGAAAGATAAAAAGATTACGCAGTTGAGTGGAGGGGAACAACAAAGGGTGGCCATCGCAAAAGCATTGGTAACCAATACTTCGGTACTGTTACTTGATGAACCTTTTAGTCAGGTAGATGCTTTATTGAAAAATCAATTGAGGGCAGATATTAAACGAATTGCTGCGGAGACGGGGGTAACAGTGATTATGGTTTCTCATGATCCTGCCGATGGATTATTCCTGGCTGATGAACTGTTGATCCTGAAAGATGGGCATCTGATGCAGCGGGGAAAGCCAGCGGAGATTTATAACCACCCAAATCATATTTATACTGCCCGGATGCTGGGAAATGCAGTGGTACTTAATACAGATGAAGCGAAAAAGCTTGGTCTTGAAATTACGGAAGGCAATGCGGTATTTTATCCGGAATGGGTAGAACTGACCAATTCCTGGAACAGCAGGCGTTTTGAGGTGAAAGATGTTTATTATAAAGGTTTTTACGAAGAACTGTTACTGGAAAGAAATGGGGTAACGATAAGAGCAATTCAGTTGAATAGAGGAGAGCATAAAAAAAACGACCATGTTCAAGCGAACATTGGTCGTTTTTTACAGTTATAATACTTTAAATTGCCAATTAACTTACGTTATTAGAGGCTACAATGACTAATTTAAATTTCATAGATTGGGTAGGTTGAACTGGGCGTGTAGCCTGTAGGTCCGAACTTTCAATACTAATTGTAATTCCACCTTGATAAACGCTGTAATGATATGAACTTACATCAAAAACATAAGGTAGAGGCTTATAAATAGTGTAATTTGGAAAAGATACCGATAAGATTGTGCCCTCATACTTTATACCGTAATCATCTAATTCAGGAATATCATTAAAACTAACATCATAGCTTAATCCATCATTGGATAGTTTCCATTGGCTTGGGTTAATGTCAAAGATGATTGTTTTATTGGAAGTCTCCTGAACGATTGTCTCCTTCTTGCACGAAACCAGACCTAGTGTAGCCGTGCAGATTAATAGTAATAAAATTCTTTTCATATGATTTGTGTGTTTGATCTTCGTATAGCAAATCTGTTGCCATAAAATTACAATTTTGCTTTTACTTATACTGTAATTAAAATGTTATATGGAATAATATTGCGAATAATCTGTTTAATGGGGATTTATTGATTGAGAGTGTGATTGTTTCCAGAGGATAATTTTGATTGTAGTAGGTTCTAATCAGTAGATATCTATAAGAATCTGATCTTTTTTAAAGAATCTATGCTTATCTTTTTGTAGCATGAAAGGGAAACCCGGATGCTAAATTGGTAATGGCATCAGCCATACGCTGAATCCTGGTTTGAACGATTTCGGATTCCATCAGCCATTGAAAACATTCTTCTTGTTTTGCTTTGCTTAACTTCTGAAACGAAGCCCAGGCTGCTGGTTCATCCTTCAAACACTCAATAAAGTCTTCAGGAATAATTTCGGAAACCGGTTCGCTATCATCGTATAATACAATTCTTACATAATCGCCCGCCTGCTTGCCGATCTGTTTGCGTATTTCTGCCCTTACGGTAATAAACAACATTTCTTTCATTGGCATCAGCGCAGTATCTTTTACTTCATAGCTGTCAATAAAACCCCTTACTTTTCTAGTCCCGAAAGGCCTGTGCTTATCTTTTGATATGCCTGGAAGGCGTGCAAAAGTCCAGCCTCCCTTACCAGGAAATTTCTCCAGAAGTATGTTCTCATTTATTAGTTGCTGCTGCTCCATGTGATTTTTAATGCTTTTCTTGTTAAAGCGCCAATGAAGGATAAAATTAGAAAAACTTTTTTTGTTGTGATATCTATGATTTAGAAATACTTTATGAATTTAATTCTGTTGAAGTAACTGTATGTGTTTGTTTCATATCAAAAAAAAATAAGTCTTAATTATGGATTTAAGTGCTTTTTTGGTGTTTTTTTTGTGAATTTAAAATAATTAAAAGAATTTTATTTCTTTAATCGTGGTTTTTAAATATAAAATGTATTTTTGATCAATTTTATTAAATTTTATAATTTATAAAATAAAAATAATATTGTTATTATGCCTTTTAAGAAAAATTAATATGAAAAACAATTTTAAACTGTTCCTTATTGTATTTGCAATAGTGGTCTCTTCTTGTAAAAAGAAAGATTCCTCAATCAAAGATGAAATTAAACGAGATGTTGAGCTAGAAGGCGATCACTTAGCTTTCAAAGACTACTCAGCCTTTGTTGATTATTACAAAGTTGTTAGTAGTATGAATAAAAGTCAGAGACAACAGTGGGAAAAGTCTCTGAATTTTACCTCTATGCAAACTGTATATGAGCGCTTTAATGAAGAACTTAACGAGTTTGAAAAGGGATCGAAAGAAAATTATTTCAGAGGGTTTTCGAACCTTAAGATGAAATATAAGGAGAGTCTTTTATTTACCGAGGATAGCTATAGGATAAACAATTCTGGTATTAGTGAAGCTATATTGACAAATAAAAATGGTTTTGTTAAAGTCGGAGAGGACTATTTACATTTTAAAGAAAAAGGAGTAACAACATATAGAAAGGTTTCGTTTCAAAAAGCACAGCAGCTAAGTGAATCAAATCTGGTCTCTACAGAAAGTCTGGAGCTTACGGTGCCACAAAGAAATAGTTTTACTTCAGCACTAGGAAACTGGCATATTATTAATAAAGAACGAGGACGGGTTCTTTTTCGTAGCAAGGCCTACAATTTGCATTCTGACGCACTAAATTACCAAAGTTTTGCTGCATTGGAAGGAAGAGCAGAGCATAAGAATATTTTTGGTACATGGAGAGGTGTTGGAATGGCAGTTAATGTATTTGAAAGACCAGCTGGACGTACAGGAGTGTCGATAGATTATCAAAATTTATCAAATACTATAATCCCTGGTAACAGAGATGGAGTCATGTACACTAATTCAATTGATATAAACCCGAATTTCTCTGATGGTCTCGCAAATGTTGAGCATTTCGATAGGGTTATCTGCATTACAAAAGGGCTGGAAGGAAATCCTGGAGCTGCTCTCGCCGCTGTTGGTGCTTCTGGTACTCAGATTTTGAATTACGCTGTTGATGCAGGATATTTTGGAGCATCGGATGTGTATTGGAAGAGTGTCTATATGGGGCGTCTACAGTTTGGTATAATGATACAAGTTGGTCTCCCAATCGTTGGAAATCCAGCGGTAATTTTTGATGTCTTTAGTATAGATGGAAGGTCTTTAGTGCAAAATCAATAAATTTTTCAGATCACCCGACCCGATTCAATTCTATTGAGTCGGGCCGGATGATCCTATCTATTGTTTTATACCAGATATTCAATTCAATAATCTCAAATTTAAACTCCTTCATTCTTTACAAGGCATGTTTCATAGAAGGTGCAGATCCAGATTTTACACCTGACAGTTGAATTCTCGTGCTCAGATCTCTCAGGGTTAATTAAACGTGTTGTTCCTGAATTTCTCTTCTTAACGCGCAATTAGGGATAGAATATTACATGTTTTTGAGATGAAAGTAGTTAACCAGCAGATTAGTGCCAGAAATAATATCCTGATTTCGCTTATAAATGCAAATTGATTGTAACTATCGTTTTTTTTTGACGTCTTATCGTTAATCAATAGAATATTAACGAATAAATTTTTAAAAAAGCGTGAAAAAATTATTACTATCATTAACAATCTTAACCGGTTTGGGTTTAACTGCTTCGGCACAAACAAGTCCTATTAAATTTGGGGTTAAAGCTGGCGCATCATTCTCGAATATGTCATTCTCCGGTTCCGGAGTTAACGAGACAGGCAAATTAAATACTTCATTTTATTTTGGCGGTACTGTCGATATCCCGGTAAGTGAAATGTTCTCTGTGCAGCCAGGTCTTTTGTACATTGGAAAAGGCACGAAAGATACAGGTGATTTTTCTGAGTTCGGTGAAGGAGGTTCAGGTAAGGCAGAAGCAACACTAAACCCGCATTATTTGGAAATTCCGGTAAATATCGTAGCTAACTTTCAATCAGGTAGTGGTAAGTTCTTTGTTGGAGCTGGTCCTTATTATGCAATTGGTATAGCCGGAAAGGTTAAAGTTAAAGCAATGTCTGGTTCTAATTCAGTAGAAGTGAAGGAAGATATTGAATATGGCGATGACAAAGCATTCAAACGCGGCGATTTTGGTATTAATCTATTAACCGGTTATCAGTTAAATAATGGCTTTAATATCCACGCAGGATATGGCCTTGGATTAAGCAATGTGATCAACGCTGGTGGTGAAGGAAAAGCTAAAAACAGAGTGCTTTCTGTTGGATTAGGTTATTCTTTCTAATCAGAGTTAAGGATTATAAAAAAAAGGCTGTATCATAGATCTATGATACAGCCTTCGGGTGATTATATCTATTGTTGTTATACCAGATATTCGAAAAGTGTCTGATCATTGTTCAATTCAATGATCTCAAATTTAAATTCCTTCATTCTTTGCAGCAATGCATCGTAATCCGTTGGTTTTGCAAGCTCGATACCTACCAGTGCAGGACCATTTTCCCGATTGGTTTTTTTGATAAATTCAAAACGGGTGATGTCATCATGAGGGCCCAGCACATTATTTACAAATAGTTTCAATGCTCCTGGTCTCTGCGGAAAGCGAACGATGAAATAATGCTTTAATCCTTCAAAGAGTAAGGATTTCTCTTTGATCTCCTGCATCCTTTCAATGTCATTGTTACCCCCACTTACGATACATACGACTGTTTTACCTATGATCTGAGTTTTGATCTGATCTAAGGAAGCTACGGCCAATGCACCTGCTGGCTCTACCACAATAGCATCCTCATTGTATAATTTAAGGATCGTTGTGCAGATTTTTCCTTCAGGGATCAGTAACATTTGATTCAGGAGTTCCCTGCAATATTCAAAAGTCAGGTTTCCTACTCTTTTCACTGCGGCACCATCTACAAAACGATCAATGTCGCCCAGTAAAACCGGAGCACCGGTATTTAAGGCATGTTTCATAGAAGGTGCGCCTTCAGGTTCCACACCGATCAGTTGAATCCCAGGTTTTAGATTTCTCAGATAACTACCTACACCTGAAGCAAGTCCGCCACCACCGATAGGCATGATCACGATGTCCAGTTCCGGAAGGTCTTCAAAGATTTCCACACCAACGGTTCCCTGACCTTCGATCACCTTCGTATTATCGAAAGGAGGGATGAAAGTCATTCCATTGGCTGCGGTATATTCCAATGCTTCTTTTAAGCAATCGTCAAAAGTATCACCTACAAGGATGATTTCAATATGTTCACCACCAAACATTTCTGTTTGTTTCACCTTTTGCCTCGGGGTAATTTCCGGCATAAAAATAACCCCTTTGATGTTCAGTTTTTTACAGGAGTGTGCGACACCCTGTGCATGATTTCCTGCACTTGCACAGACCACACCCTGTGCCATTTGTTCTGGCTCCAGCGTGCTGATCATGTTGTAAGCACCTCTTAATTTATAGGAGCGTACCAATTGCAAATCTTCTCTTTTCAGATAAATATTCGCCTGGTATGTTTTAGAAAGTCCTGCATTATATTCCAAAGGGGTACGTTTTACCGTACCTTTCAATCGTTCTGCTGCCGCCAGAAAATCCAGTACAACTTCTTTTTCTACACTCATCTTATATAAATTTATTCATTGCATCCAGATAGGCATTGGCCGAGGCCTTTACGATATCTGTACTAAAACCATAGCCTACATAAGATTTTCCTTCGTAGGCAACCTTCATGTTTACTTTACTTACATCATCACTTCCGCCATGCATGGCCTGAATGGTAAATTCCTTCAGTGTGATGTCTTTTCCGACAATCGTCTGAATCGCTTTGATCGTTGCATTTACAGGTCCGTTTCCGGTAGCCATTGCTTCTTGCTCCACACCATCATATTCCAGTCTGATGCTCGCCGTAGGGCTCAGCGGATCACCACAAAGCACTTGTAACAAGTTCAGTTTGTATCCGTTTTTTACGGCGCCTTCTTCCGTGTCGCTCATTAGATAAAGAATATCATCGTCACCGATCGTTTTCTTCTCATCAGCCATGATCAGGAAGCGCTCATATACCTGATCCAGGTTTAGACGGTCGATCTCATAACCTAAGCGCTCTAAATGATGCTTTAAGGCATGACGGCCACTACGTGCTGTCAAAATGATGTCTGCTGAATTTAAACCTACATCTTCCGGATTGATGATCTCATAGTTTTCTCTATGTTTCAAAAACCCGTCCTGATGGATCCCGGAACTATGTGCAAAAGCATTCTGACCGATAATCGCTTTGTTCGGTTGTACCGGCATGTGCATCATGCGGCTCACCATAGAACTGATCTCTGTGAAATGCTTGCTGTTGATGTTCGTTTTTAAGTTCAGTGCATGGTGTGTCTTTAAAACCATGGTCACTTCTTCCAGCGCTGTGTTCCCTGCACGCTCTCCGATTCCATTGATGGTACATTCTACCTGACGGGCACCGTTGATCAATCCTGCAAGGCTATTTGCCGTCGCCAGGCCTAAATCATTATGGCAGTGTACAGAGATAATCGCCTGATCTATATTTTTAACGTTTTCTTTCAAATAAAGGATCTTCGAGCCATACTGATCCGGAAGGCAATAACCATTCGTATCCGGGATGTTTACTACCGTTGCTCCGGCAGCAATTACTGCTTCGATCATTTGCGCTAAGAATACATTGTCTGCGCGCCCTGCATCTTCTGCGAAAAACTCAATGTCCTCTACAAACTGTTTCGCATATTTTACCGCTTCAACTGCTCTTTGAAGAATGTCTTCCCGGGTGCTGTTGAATTTATATTTGATGTGCATGTCTGAAGAACCAATTCCGGTATGGATTCTTGGTCTTTTTGCATATTGTAAAGCGGCAACAGCCGAATCGATATCTTTTCTGTTGGCGCGGGTTAAGGCACAGATAATCGGTTCGCGTACTGCTTTAGACAGTTCTACTACACTTTGAAAATCACCAGGGCTGGAAATAGGAAAGCCAGCTTCAATTACATCCACTCCAAGTGCTTCCAGTGCTTTTGCAATTTCAATTTTTTCAGGAGTGGCCAACTGGCAACCCGGTACTTGCTCACCATCACGTAAGGTGGTGTCAAACACATAGACTCTATTAGGATCGTGTAACATAATTCTTGGAGTTTAGGGATTAGTTTTCTGTGTAATATATTTCAAGACCAATTGTCCCATTTCTTTGGTTCCAAGAACTTTATATGGGTTGGTCGTATCGTCAGCAATGTCGTTTGTTCTGAAACCTTCTTTCAGCACCTGATCTACGGCATCGATGATCACTTTTGCTTCATCTTTCAGTCCGAAGCCAATTTCCAGCATCAGGGATACCGATAGGATAGAAGCCAGTGGGTTAGCCAGGTTCTTTCCGGTGATGTCATGTGCCGAGCCATGGATTGGTTCAAAGAAACCAGTGCTTTCGCCTACAGAAGCGGAAGCCAGCATCCCCATCGATCCTGCAATTTGTGAAGCTTCATCCGTAAGGATATCTCCAAAAAGATTGGCCGTTAGTACCACGTCAAACTGTTTCGGATCTTTGATCAACTGCATTGCTGCGTTGTCAATGAACATATGATCGGTTTGTACTTCCGGATATTCCTTTGCAATCTGCTGTACGGTTTCTCTCCATAATCTGGAGCTTTCCAATACGTTTGCTTTATCTACAGAACACAATCTTTTTCTACGTTGCATGGCTGCTTCGAATGCTTTACGGGCAATTCTTTCTACCTCATAACGGTGGTAGATCATCAGATCAGAAGCGGTATTGTTATCTTCAGAGCGGGTTTTCTCGCCGAAATAAACATCACCTGTCAGCTCTCTGAAAAACAGGATGTCTGTACCCTTTAATATATTGGGTTTAATGCTCGAAGCATTTAACAATTCGTCAAACAGTAAAATAGGGCGCAGGTTGGCATACAAACCTAATTCCTTGCGGATTTTAAGTAATCCCTGCTCAGGGCGTACTTTTAAAGAAGGATCATTGTCATACTTAGCATGACCTACCGCACCAAAAAGAATGGCATCGCTTTTTTTAGCTTTTTCCAGCGTTTCATCGGGTAGTGGATTGCCTGTTGCTTCAATTGCTGCATGGCCCATCAGTGCTTCGTCATAACTGAAATCATGTCCGAAACCTTTGGCAATTTCTTCCAATACTGCTTTACCCCAAGTGGTCACTTCAGGTCCGATTCCGTCGCCGGGAATAACTAATATATTTTTCTTCATCGTTCTAGATAGTTTGTAACATCGGTTCTACGGATTTTACTTCTCCGTTTTCTAATAAAATTCTTTTCTCTAAACAGCTCGGTAACTGGGATTCAAAATGGCCAACGTAGATTAATGTTGTTCCATTTTTGCATAGCTCATCCACCAGCTTGTTAAAATGTTGTGTTTGTTGTTGATCTAAACCCTGACAAGGCTCATCAAGTATTAAGATCTCCGGATTTTTGATAATGGTCCGGGCCAGTAAGGTTAACCTTTGCTTGCCTAAGGGAAGCTCATTCATCAACCTGTTTTTATATTCCGTTAATCCGAAATAACTGATCAGTTCGTCTACCTGTTTATGTTTGGTTGCACCTGGATTGCAGAACAAGCCTGAGCTGTCGTAGAATCCGGAAGCGATGCTTTGCCATACCGTAGCAGAAGCGTCAAAATACCAATGCAATTCAGGAGATATCAAACCAATGCGCTCTTTGATCTCCCAGATGCTCTCGCCTGTTCCTCTTTTATTGCCGAACAGGTAAAAGTTATTGGAATAAGCCTGTGGATGGTCACCTGCAATTAAACTCAATAAAGTTGATTTTCCGGAGCCGTTGTAACCTTGCAGAAGCCATTTTTCTCCTGAATTTACTTCCCAGTTGATGTTCTTTAATACCTGTTTCCCGCTGTAGCTGATGTTCACATCGATCATTTTGATGACATGATCAGCAGTGGAGGAAACAGAGACATTATTTAAAAACGAAGGAACAGGTTTAGTGATTTCTTCTACAAGATCTAAGGCGCGTTCTTCAAAGGAAACCTCCTTCAATGCGCCTTTCCGGATCTCGGCAAAGCGATTGATTACGGCAGGAAGTTCCGTTTCATTGCTGATTAAGATCAACTGTGTTCCGGCTGCCGCGATTTCTTCCAGCAAAATATTTAAGTTTTTACGGGAAAGGCTATCCAATCCATTGTAGGGTTGGTCCAGAATTAACAATTGCGGTTTTAACCATAAGGCCTTTACCAATTGCAATTTTTTATGTTCTCCGCTGGATAACTGGATCAGCGGAGAGTTTTTTAAAGCAGTAAAGCCTAAGGCTTCCAGAATGTGCTCAATTTCTTCAGATGGAAGTCCGTATTCTTTACCATAAACTTCCAGTTCAGCGATTACAGTAGCTGTGGTTACGGTAACCGAACTGTTATAACGTTGCTGGTAATAGAAGTTTGAAGCGCCTTCAAGGTCTTTAAACTGATACCAGTTGGCCACATAATGGACCATTGCCGGTAAGGTACTTTCCGGGTGGAAGTTGATGTTAACCTCTCCCTCATGAACGGGAATTAAGCCGGCGATAGCTTTGGCCAATGATGTTTTTCCGGTTCCACTAGAACCACACAACAACCAGTTGTCATTGCGGTTTATTACCCAGCTCAAATCCTGTAACACCGGTTTTTGATGGTACTTTAGATTAAAGTGGGCGATATGGACGACGGGTTGTGACATTATCTGTTTTGTTCAAATTCTACGACCAATTGCTTTTGGTTTAAGATGAAATCGATGTCATCATAACCATTGATTAAGCAGGATTTTTTATAGGGATTGATTTCGAAATCAGTTTTAGATCCGGTTACTACATTGGTTACCGTTTGTGCTTCCAAATCAACATCAAGCTGGGCAGTACTATCCTGACCTACTGTGCTGAAGATCTCTGCTAAGAACTCATCGCTTACCTGGATTGGTAATAAACCATTGTTTAATGCATTTCCTTTAAAGATGTCGGCAAAGAAACTGCTGATCACTACATCAAAACCTGCATCCTGAATGGCCCAGGCTGCATGCTCGCGACTACTACCGCAACCAAAGTTCTTTCCTGCCACCAAAATCCTGCCTTTAAAAGCCGGGTTGTTCAACACGAAATCCGTTTTTAAGGTATTGTCACCGTTATAACGCCAATCACGGAATAAGTTCTCACCGAAACCTTCACGCGTAGTCGCCTTTAGAAACCTGGCCGGAATGATCTGGTCGGTATCTATATTCTCTATATTTAAAGGCACAATCGCCGAAGTAAGCTTTTCAAATTTTTTCATAATGATTCTTATTTAAGCGTGTGCAGGTTCGTTCAATAAAGTTCTTACATCCGTAACCCTTCCGGTAATGGCAGCAGCAGCTGCGGTAAGCGGACTGGCTAAAAATGTGCGGGAATCTGGTCCTTGTCTTCCTTCAAAATTTCTGTTGGAAGTAGATACACAGTATTTTCCTGCAGGGATTTTATCCTCATTCATGCCTAAACAAGCACTACATCCAGGCTCGCGCAACTGGAATCCTGCCGCTTCAAAGATTTTATCCAATCCTTCAGCAATTGCTTGCTGCTCGATTTGTTTAGAACCCGGTACGATCCAAACGGTCACGTTTTCTGCTTTCTGACGACCCTTTACAAATTCCGCCACTTCGCGTAAATCTTCCATTCTGGAATTGGTGCAACTGCCGATAAATACATAGTCAATAGGTTTACCTACCAATTCTGTATCCTGTTCAATGCCCATATAATCCAAAGCTTTCTGGAAAGATGCCTGCTCCGAAGAAACCTGACTCGCAGTAGAAGGAATGTGTTCTGAGATTCCCATTCCCATTCCCGGATTTGTTCCGTAAGTGATCATTGGGCTGATGTCTGCGGCATCAAAGGTTAAAACGCTGTCAAACTGAGCATCCGCATCGCTGTATAATGTTTTCCAGTAGGCCAGTGATTTGTCCCACTCTTCGCCTGCAGGTGCAAATTCTCTTCCTTTAATGTAATCGAAAGTGATTTGGTCAGGAGCAATCAAACCGCCTCTGGCACCCATTTCAATGCTCATATTACAGATCGTCATTCTCGCTTCCATACTTAAAGCCTCAATGGTAGAACCTGCATATTCGATAAAATAACCTGTACCACCGGCAGCAGATATTTTAGAGATGATGTATAGAATAATGTCTTTAGCCGTAACACCTTGTCCTAAGGCACCGTTCACCTCAATTTTCATGGTTTTCGGTTTCTGCTGCAACAAACATTGTGTGGCAAAAACCTGTTCCACCTGAGAAGTACCGATCCCGAAGGCAATGGCACCAAAGGCACCGTGTGTAGAAGTATGGCTATCTCCGCAAACCATGGTTTTTCCTGGTAGGGTAATGCCCAGTTCCGGACCAATTACGTGTACAATTCCCTGGAAAGGATGACCTAAACCATAAAGCTCAATGCCAAATTCTGCACAGTTTTTGGTTAACATGTCTACCTGATAACGGGAAAGTTCTTCTTTAATGGGTTGCAGCTGGTTTAAGGTAGGCACATTATGATCTGCCGTAGCCACAGTTTGCTGCGGACGGAAAACAGGCAAGCCTCTTTTGCGTAGACCATCGAAAGCCTGAGGGGAAGTCACCTCGTGTATCAAGTGTGTATCGATATATAAAATATCCGGAAATCCGACTTCACTCTTTACCACATGGGCATCCCAAATTTTTTCTACTAATGTTTTTGACATTTTTTATTGCTTTGTAAAGGACTCAGGCCTTTAATACCTGGGTCCTTCTAATTTTATGATTAGGCAGTTTTAATAGATTTCATTGCAGTCATTGCCTTTCTTAATTCAGCACCTACAACTTCCACCTGATGTGAACGGATCACTTCATTTACGGAGATCAATGCTCTGTTGTCCACAGCGCCATCTTTACCTTCGTTGAAGTTTTTACCGATCAGGTCAGTATCAACTTTAGTCATGAAATCTGCCAGAAGTGGTTTACAAGCATGGTCAAATAAGTAACAACCATATTCTGCAGTATCTGAAATCACCCTGTTCATTTCGAATAATTTTTTACGGGCAATGGTGTTTGCAATTAGTGGAGTTTCGTGTAATGACTCGTAGTAAGCAGATTCTGGTTTAATTCCAGCTTCTACCATTGTTTCGAAAGCCAGTTCCACACCTGCTCTTACAAAAGCAACCATTAGCAATGCATTGTCAAAATATTCCTGTTCGCCAATTTTAACATTTCCGGCAGGAGTTTTTTCGAAAGCAGTTTCGCCGGTTGCGGCGCGCCATGCCAATAAGTTTTTATCACCGGCAGCCCAGTCTTCCATCATTACACGGCTAAACTCGCCGCTCATGATGTCGTCCTGATGCTTTTGGAATAATGGACGCATGATCGTTTTCAATTCTTCAGAAACCTCAAATGCTTTGATCTTAGCTACATTGCTCAATCTGTCCATCATCGCAGTGATACCACCTTGTTTTAAGGCTTCAGTGATCACCTCTACACCATACTGAACCAATTTGGAAGCGTAACCTGCATCAATTCCTTTTTCAATCATTTTATCAAATGAAAGGATAGAGCCTGTTTGCAATAATCCGCAAAGGATCGTTTGCTCACCCATCAAATCTGATTTTACTTCTGCCACAAAAGATGATTTTAAAACACCTGCTTTATGACCGCCGGTTCCTACGCAATAGGCTTTAGCCTGATCTAAACCTTTTCCTTCCGGATCATTCTCCGGGTGAACAGCAATTAGGGTAGGTACACCAAAACCGCGTACATATTCTGCTCTTACTTCACTACCAGGGCATTTTGGTGCCACCATAATTACGGTAATGTCTTTACGCACCTGCATGCCTTCTTCCACAATGTTGAAACCATGTGAGTAAGATAAGGTAGCACCTTGTTTCATTAAAGGCATTACTGCATTAACTACCGAAGTGTGTTGTTTATCAGGAGTAAGGTTAATCAATACATCAGCTGTAGGGACCAACTCTTCATAAGTACCTACGGTAAAGTTATTCTCTGTCGCATTTTTCCAGGAATCTCTTTTGCCTTCAATCGCTTCTTTACGTAAAGTATAAGAAACATCTAAACCGCTATCTCTTAAATTTAAACCCTGGTTCAATCCTTGTGCACCGCAACCGATGATCACCAGCTTTTTTCCTTTCAGGGCATTTACGCCGTCTAGAAATTCAGAGCTGTCCATGAAATCGCATACACCCAATTGGTTTAATTTTTCTCTAAGAGGTAGTGTGTTAAAATAGTTTGACATCGTTTTTAATGGTTATTTATAGGTTCTAATTTTTTGTTTAATATTTATTTGTTCTGCTGAGCACATCCGGCCCTTGAAAATTACATGCTGAATACGTTTTTCTCTTTATCAAGGAATTCGTTTTCAATCACTTCCTGTCCTGGTTCCCTGCGCTCAAACTCTCTTAGTTTGCGGTTAAAGCCTTCACTGTCTTTGATGATCGCTACCCTTGCACTTCTGACAAATTCGATCAGTCCGTAAGGTTGCAGCACTTCGATCAGTTTGTCGGTTTCTTCGCGGTGACCGGTCGTTTCAAATACGGTGTAATCTTTACGGATCACTACCGCCCTTGCGCCATTTTCGCGCAACAAACGTTCTACAGATACCAGCTCAGCGATGGTGTCGGTAGGCACTTTGTAAAGGGCCATTTCCTGCCAGATGATGTCTTCATTGGTATTGAAATATACTTTCAATACCTCTACCTGCTTTTCAATCTGACGGGCCAGTTTACGCACCACTTCTTCAGTTTCGTGAATCACGATATTGAAACGGTGAATGTGCTCAATCTCCGAAGGAGAAGTATTTAAAGTATCTATATTGATTTTTCTTCTTGAAAAAATAATGGCAATACGGTTCAGTAATCCGATTTGATTTTCCGTGTATACCGTGATCGTAAATTCCTGTTTTTCGTTTATTTCTTGAGAACTGCTCATGATCTGCTAATTATTTAAGTCTGATTTCACTTACACTGCTTCCTTGCGGAACCATTGGGAATACATTGTGTTCTTTGGCTACCATTACTTCTAAAAGGAAGGAACCTTTGTGGTTTAACATTTCTTCTAAAGAGCTCACCAGATCTTCACGTTCAGAAACCTTTTTACCCGCGATATAATACGAATCGGCAAGTTTCACGAAATCAGGACTTGTAATGTCTACGAAAGAGTAGCGTTTCTCATGGAACAATTGCTGCCATTGGCGAACCATACCCAGGAACCTGTTGTTCAGGATCATGATCTTCACATCAATTCCACTTTGCATGATCGTACCCAATTCCTGAAGCGTCATCTGGAAACCACCATCACCAATTACGGCAACTACGGTCCGGTCCGGCGCGCCAAATTTAGCACCGATCGCTGCAGGTAAGCCGAAGCCCATTGTGCCTAAGCCGCCACTCGTGATGTTACTTCTGGTGTGGTTAAACTTCGCATAACGACAAGCCACCATTTGGTGCTGACCCACATCGGTTACGATGATCGCTTCACCTTTGGTTAGTACATTTAGCTGGTTGATCACTTCACCCATGGTCAATTCGCCACTTTCCGGGTTCAACTCCTTATGGATGACGGTTTCCAACTCTGTTTTATCATAAGCCCTGAACTCTGCCAACCATTCTTTATGTTCTTTCTGATCCACTAAAGCAGTCAAAAGAGGAAGGGTTTGTTTACAGTCGCCCCATACCGGAACTTCCGCCTTTACGTTTTTATCGATCTCTGCAGGATCGATGTCCAGGTGGATTACTTTGGCTTGTTTGGCATATTTATCTAAACGTCCCGTTACACGGTCGTCGAAGCGCATTCCTATTGCAATGAGTACATCACATGCATTTGTTTGCACGTTTGGACCATAGTTACCATGCATCCCTAACATCCCTACATTTAAAGGATGATCTGTAGGAATTGCACCTGCACCCATAATCGTCCATGCTGCCGGAATTCCTGTTTTTTCTACAAAAGCTTTAAATTCCTGCTCTGCATTTCCTAAAGAAACACCTTGTCCGAAAAGGATGAAAGGTTTCTTTGCAGAATTGATCAGCGCAGCAGCCTGTTCGATATATTCTTTACGGATATTTGGTCTCGGGCGGTAGCTACGAACATGATCACAAGGTGTGTAACCTTCATAATCAAACATCTGCAACTGTGCATTTTTGGTGATGTCGATCAATACCGGGCCTGGTCTGCCGCTGCGGGCGATGTAAAAAGCTTTCGCCAATACACTTGGGATTTCCGTGGCATCAGTGATCTGGTAATTCCATTTCGTTACCGGAGTCGTAATGTTAATTACATCCGTTTCCTGGAAAGCATCTGTTCCTAAAAGGTGTGCATATACCTGTCCGGTGATGCAAACCATAGGCGTACTGTCGATCTGTGCATCGGCCAAACCTGTTACCAGGTTGGTGGCTCCCGGACCACTCGTAGCGAATACGACGCCGACTTTTCCGGAAGTACGTGCATAGCCTTGTCCGGCATGTGTGCCGCCTTGTTCATGGCGTACTAAAATATGTTTTAACTGGTCTTTATAATCGTATATCGCGTCGTAAATAGGCATGATGGCACCTCCAGGATAACCAAAAATGGTATCCGTGCCTTCAGCTATTAATCCTTCCAATAAAGCTACAGAACCGGAAACATTTACTGTTTTCCTGGGTTCCGTTAAGGTTGTTGCTTCCTCTTGTGCAGTGTTCATTGTTTTATTTTTAGGTATAGGGGTTTCGGTTAATTAGTGAGTGTAGGCATCGGTAACGCAGCCCTCACTGGCATCGCTTACCTGTTTCAGGTACTTGTAAAGGACGCCGCCTTTGACGGGTGGTGGCAACTGTTTCCAAACGGCTTTACGTTTTTCCATTTCCTCTTCGGTAATGTCCAGGTGTAAAGTGTTGTTTACCGCATCAATGATGATCGTATCGTTGTCATGTACAAAAGCAATATTTCCACCGTCCCATGCTTCCGGAGTGATGTGTCCTACTACGAAACCATGTGTACCTCCGGAGAAACGTCCGTCCGTAATCAAGGCTACCGATTTTCCCAATCCTGCACCAATAATGGCCGAAGTTGGTTTTAGCATTTCCGGCATTCCCGGTGCTCCTTTAGGACCTACCTGTCTGATCACCACTACGTCACCTTTTTTCACCTTTCCGCTCTGGATTCCGGCGATCAATGATTTTTCTCCTTCGAACACCCTTGCCGGACCTTCAAATCTTTCTCCTTCTTTACCACTGATTTTGGCTACTGAGCCTTTTTCGGCGATATTGCCATATAACATTTGTAAGTGACCCGTTGCTTTTACCGGGTTGGTTACCGGAAGGATTACTTTTTGTTGATCGAAATCCAGATCAGCAGCATCCGCTACATTTTCAGCCAGCGTTTTTCCGGTTACTGTTAAGCAGTCGCCATGAATTAAACCTACTTTCAACAGGTATTTTAATACTGCAGGAACACCACCGATTTCATGAACATCTTCCATCAGGTATTGTCCGCTTGGTTTCAAATCTGCCAATACCGGAGTGTTATCACTAACGGCTTGGAAATCTGCTAATTTTAAGCTTAGTCCTACTGATTTTGCCATGGCAATTAAGTGCAATACCGCATTGGTAGAACCACCTAAAACCATTACCGTTACAATCGCATTGTGGAATGCTTTTTCGGTCATGATGTCTGAAGGCAGGATGTTTCTTTCCAATAAAACACGGATGGCTTTACCTGCATCTAAACATTCTTTTCTCTTTTCCTCGCTCAATGCAGGATAAGAAGAACTGTATGGCAAACTCATGCCCAATGCTTCGATTGCTGAAGCCATGGTATTTGCGGTATACATTCCACCACAGGCACCGGCTCCAGGACAGGTGTTGCGAATAATGCCCTGATAATCTTCTTCATCTAAAGTACCTGCCAGTTTCTCGCCAAGGGCTTCAAATGCAGATACGATATTTAATGATTTTCCTTTATATTTTCCGGAGTGGATACTTCCACCATATACCATGATCGATGGGCGGTTTAAGCGGCCCATTGCCATGATCGAACCCGGCATATTTTTATCACAACCGGGTAAAGCAATTACGCCATCGTAATATTGTCCACCGCAAATTGTCTCAATAGAATCTGCAATTACATCTCTGGAAACCAGCGAATAACGCATTCCATCTGTTCCGTTTGACATGCCATCGCTTACGCCGATGGTGCTGAAGGTTAAACCGACCATTCCGTTATCCCAGACCCCGTCTTTAACAATTTTTGCTAAATCATTGAGGTGCATGTTGCAGGTATTTCCATCGTATCCCATACTGGCAACACCGACCTGTGCCTTGTCCATATCTTCCTTGGTCAGACCAATTCCATATAGCATGGCTTGCGCTGCAGGCTGGGTTGGGTCCTGCGTGAATACTTTACTGTAGCGGTTTATTTCTGGTGATTGTGACATATTATATGATTACTTCGTAATTTTGCTTTTCTAAAACCAAACATTTATAAGTGCGTTGTATCGTGGCACCAACACTGTCGTTCCAACGGATTGGGAACTGATATTCGTCAACCGAAGCAATACCTGCAATTTCTGTAGCTGTTCCACAGAAGAAAGCGCTGTCTGCATGTTTCAGGTCTTTTACCGTCAGGTGTTTTTCTACCAGTTCGATGTCCAGTATACGGCATAATTCTATGACGGTAGCACGGGTGATTCCGGCCAGAATATTGCCAAGAGGAGGGGTGTATAGCCTTCCGTTTTTTTCAATAAAAATATTTGCTCCGGGAGCTTCCGCGATGTTGCCGTTCATATCTAACAACAAGGCCTCATCAAATCCTTTGCGTTTTGCTTCGGTGGTAGCCAGGATGGAATTCACATAGTTACCACTCACTTTAGCTTCTATAGGTGTAGATTTTGGATTTGGACGCTCATAGCTGGAAATGCAAACTTTTAATTGCTGATTTCCAAGGTAAGCTCCCCATTCCCAGGCACAGATCATGATCGAAACATCTGTAGCAGCAACCAATTGCATATTTGGTGCGGCATATACCAACGGGCGGATGTATGCGTCTTTTAAGTTGTTTAATTCCAGTAGTTTATAGGTTTGTTTGATCAGGTTGTTGATGTCCCATGGAAAAGGCATATTTACGAGTTCAGCAGATTTTTTTAACCTTTCAAAATGCTCTCTGATCTTAAATACACGGGTTCCGTTATGGGTATGGTAAGCCCTGATCCCTTCAAATACAGCGTAGCCATAATGGAGCGATTGCCCGTAGATATCGGCGGTTGTGTTGGCGGCTTTCTGGAACTTGCCGTCTAAGTATAACACTGTATTTGAATTGTGGTATTTCATTTTGGTTGTAGATTGATGTTTTGTTCTTTTTATTGGTTCATTAAAAAAGCGCCACTTGTGGGGGGCGCTTGCGTATATTTTTTTATTAAATATTCATTTACAGCGCCTTATCCCTCTGAATAATCAGCAGAAGAATCACATTAATAATGACAATAATTAAGGCGGTGCTAATAAGGTTCATTTTGTTCTTTATTTGTTGTTGCTTTATAAATCCAATTTAGGCTTTGGCTTCTACACTTCCAATAGCCAGTTAAAAATAATTGAAAAAAAATATTATTCTTATATTTTTTGTAATATACAAATATTATTCTTGATTTATTGTGTTTTTAATATCTTTAATTGGTCGCTACTATACCAAATATGAAATCGGTATTCGGTATGGGTCTTATGCAAGCATTGTAATTTTGTCGATTTTCTTCCTGAAATGTGGAAAACCCCGAAAAATTTGGTAAATTTTGTAAGAATTCGGGACATAAAAAAAGCCCTGTTATCAGCTGGGGGTATTCGCTGAAGCAGGGCTATTGGGAAATTATTAAGGGGGATCTTTTTTCTGAATTAACTTTATTACTGATGGTTAGTCTTAAAGTAAATTTATGGGAATCGGTTATCGTGCAAATATTTTCTACATCGATTTGATGATTCCCGGTATCGATTTGATGTTATTTAAGAATTATTGCCCTTTTGGCGTAACAAAACGAAAAATAATACGACTAATGTTTATAGTGGAGCCGGATTAAGTACATTCAATAGGGGATGGAGCTTGCCTGGGAAATAAGTAACCTTCTTGTGTATGATTAGATGTTTAGTGTTAGACGATGAACAGCATGCTGTAGACCTCCTTGTGTCTTACATTAAACGCGTTCCATTTTTGGAACTGGCTTACAGTTCAACAGATCCCCTGGAGGCGCTGGCATTTTTGAATACCGCCGATGTAGACCTGATCTTTTCTGATATTGAAATGCCTGAGTTATCTGGCCTGGAATTCACAAAGGCGCTGCGTGGAAAGCATCATGTCGTCTTTACCACCGCATATAGTAAATTTGCAATGGAAGGTTTTGAACATGATGTACTTGATTTTCTGCTCAAACCCATCATCTTTCCCCGATTCCTAAAAAGTGCTCAAAAGGCCATGACATTGATGTCTGGGTTAGACAAGCCGAAAGGGGAGGAGGAGCGGAAGGATTATTTCTTCGTGAAGACCGAACAAAAAGGAAAACTGATCAAAATCAACTTTGATGAGATAGACTATGTAGAGGGCATGCGTAATTATGTGGGAATCTATAAAAACGGGGAACTGGTACAGGCCTTAATGAATATGAAGGACCTGGAATCGCTGCTACCTATGGCTCAGTTTGTCCGCGTACATAATTCTTATATCATCCGTATTTCCAGAATCCAGATGATAGAAGGAAATGTGGTCCGTCTGAAGAATGTAAATGGTGCGATTCCAATTGGCATTACTTACAAAAATGCTTTCATGGATAGAATAAAATAGCCGGACCACTAGTCCCTGCTTCGTTTTCAATTGTATATAAGATATAGGTGTAACCATAATTATATACATTGAAAGTAAACATTAAACTAAAGAAGGTCTTAGACCTGTTGAAAAAGAAGCCGGCAATATTGGCAATTGTAATCATTTGTAATTCTTCTGCTATCGCCCAGGTAGATATCGGCTATAAACTTGGTGGCGTTTCTACAAATGTCAGGGGCAATCCTAATTTTTCAGATAAGAACCGCATTAGCTATCAGCTCGGTCTGTACCTGAATCTTGATCCATTACCCTTCCTGAGTCTGCAAACTGAGGTCTTGTATAACCGGACCCGGGTACAAAATATAGTGGCTTTCGATGGGCTGAAGACTGGTATGAAAGGAATGGGCTATTGGTCTGTACCTGTTCTGTTCCAGGTTAACCCTTTACCTTTTCTGCGTATAGGTGCAGGACCGCAATGGAATTTCCATACCAACCGGTATAAATACAGGATAGATGAAAATCAGCAGGCATTTAAGAATTTCATGTCATTGGCGCTCGATGCGGAAGTCAAAGTAAGTGGCTCTACCCGATTGTACATTCGGATGAATAAAGGAATTGAACGTTTCGAGAATATCGCTGATGGGAAGAATGGCAAGATCAACCGCTGGGAGTTCGGGATTCAGCGGTCTTTAATGAAGAAGTGATTTTACAAGACAAAAAAAAGGATGTCTCTGCAGACATCCTTTTTATATATTATGCTTTAAATATTAAGCTACCCCTTCGGCCAGGACAATAATCTTATTTTTCAAAACCTCAACCACACCACCTTTAATTACAAAGGTCTCTTCACCGGTTTTGCTTTTAATAATTACTGGTCCATCTTCTAGGGTGGAGATAATAGGCGCATGGTCTTTCAAAATTTGAAAAGAACCCATAGTACCCGGTACCGTAACCGCGGTTACTTCGCCTTCAAAGACTTTTTTATCTGGTGTTAATATTTCTAGTGTCATATTCAAAGTATAAGCGCTTTAATTAAGCGTTTGCTTCAGCTAATAGTTTCTTACCTTTTTCGATTGCATCTTCGATACCACCTACCAAGTTAAATGCAGCCTCTGGATATTCATCAACTTCACCATCCATAATCATGTTAAATGCTTTGATGGTATCTTTAATGTCAACAAGTACACCTTTTAAGCCTGTAAACTGCTCAGCTACGTGGAATGGTTGAGATAAGAAACGTTGAACACGACGCGCACGGTGAACGATTAATTTATCTTCTTCAGATAACTCGTCCATACCAAGAATCGCGATGATATCCTGAAGTTCTTTATAACGTTGTAAGATTTCTTTTACGCGTTGAGCAGTGTTATAGTGCTCATCACCTAAGATCGCCGGAGATAAGATCCTTGAAGTTGAATCCAGTGGATCCACCGCAGGATAAATACCTAGCTCAGAAATTTTACGGGACAATACAGTTGTAGCATCTAAGTGGGCAAACGTTGTAGCCGGAGCCGGATCCGTTAAATCATCCGCAGGTACATAAACCGCCTGAACAGATGTAATTGATCCACGTTTAGTGGAAGTAATACGTTCCTGCATTAAACCCATCTCTGTTGCCAAAGTTGGTTGGTAACCTACCGCAGAAGGCATACGACCTAAAAGTGCAGATACTTCAGAACCTGCCTGAGTGAAACGGAAGATGTTATCAACGAAGAAAAGGATGTCTTTTCCAGCGCCTTCGCCATCACCATCACGGAAGTATTCAGCAACGGTTAGTCCTGATAAAGCCACACGAGCACGTGCTCCAGGAGGCTCATTCATCTGACCGAATACCAATGTTGCTTTAGAATCTTTTAATTTTTCTGTATCAACCTTGCTTAAATCCCATCCACCTTTTTCCATTGAATGAAGGAACTCATCACCATAGTTGATTACACCAGATTCGATAAACTCACGTAAAAGGTCATTACCTTCACGTGTACGCTCACCTACACCGGCAAATACAGATAAACCAGCATACGCTTTCGCGATGTTGTTTACCAATTCCATGATCAATACTGTTTTACCTACACCCGCACCACCGAACAAACCGATTTTACCACCTTTTGCATAAGGCTCTAATAAGTCGATTACTTTGATACCTGTAAATAGTACCTCTGATTCAGTTGATAGCTCATCGAACTTAGGAGGAGCATTGTGGATTGGTCTTCCGCCGGTTTTATCAATCGTGTTGATCCCGTCGATAGCCTCACCTACAACATTGAATAGACGACCTTTAATCTGATCACCAACAGGCATTTTGATAGGCGCACCAGTATCTAATGCTTTCATGCCACGAACTAAACCATCGGTCGAGTCCATTGCAATTGCACGTACGCGGTCTTCACCAAGATGTTGTTGAACTTCTAAAACGATCTTCTGTCCGTTTTCTTTTTCAATCTCTAATGCAGAGAAAATTTGAGGTAAATGAGCATCGTCAGCAAAACTCACGTCAACTACCGGTCCTATAATCTGCGCTATTTTTCCAATGTTAGGCATATATTGTTTTGGGTAAAATTATAAATATCAATTTGTTAAAGGCTGTTTTATAAGCCCACAATTCGGTTTGCAAAGTTAAGATTTTCCAACATAAATTACATATATAAATAAAAAGTTTTTCCACAGTTTTTAAATGAATAATTTAGCAGGTATAAAACGGGGTTCAGACAGCGGCTTTTTGAGGGTAAAAAGCGGTTTTTTTGAAGGATACATTCGTTGTTAAAAAGAAAAAAATATTGATGAAAACTATATTAGTAACAGGAAGTAACGGCCTTACAGGGCAGAAGATCACAGAACGGGTACTGGCGACAAAAGATTTTAACCTCATTGCAACGTCGAAAGGGGAGAATCGTTTCCCTGTTAAAGAAGGATATATTTACGCGGAAATGGACATCCTGAATCCGGCAAATGTGGCAGAAGTCGTAGCGAAATACAAACCGGATGCGATCATTCACACTGCAGCAATGACGAATGTGGATACCTGTGAGTCGCAAAAAGAGCTGGCACGTGAACTAAATGTCGGCGCTGTGGAAACCTTAATTCAGGTTTGTAAGGAGTTCGATATACAGCTGGTTCATTTGTCTACAGACTTTATTTTTGATGGGGCCAACGGACCTTATGATGAGCTTGCTCCGGCATGCCCTTTAAGTTATTACGGACAAACGAAATTAGAAGCCGAAGAAGCGATCATCGCTGCAGCTGGAAAATGGGCAATCCTTAGAACCATCATTGTATATGGTATTGTCAGTGACATGAGCCGTAGCAATATTGTACTATGGGCAAAAGGTGCTTTGGAAAAAGGAGAGCCCATTAATGTGGTAAATGACCAGTGGCGCATGCCAACCCTGGCAGAAGATCTTGCAGACTGCTGCTTACTTGCAGTAGTTAAAAATGCACAGGGCGTTTATAATGCTTCCGGAAAAGACATGATGAGCATCTCTGAGCTGGTTGGAAAGGTAGCCGATTTCTGGAACCTGGATAAAAGCCTGATCAAAGAGATCAGCGCAGAAACTTTAAACCAAACCGCTAAGCGTCCGGTGAGAACAGGATTCATCCTGGATAAAACAATTCGTGATCTTGATTATCAGCCAAGGAGTTTCCAGGAAGGATTAGCGATATTAGATGAGCAGTTAAAGGATAAATAAATATAAATATTATGGCATTACAAGTTGGCGATCAAGCCCCGGATTTTAAATTATTCAGCTCAGACCTGAAAGAAGTAGCGCTATCTGATTATAAAGGTAGAAAACTGGTTGTTCATTTCTTCCCACTGGCTTTTACAGGCGTATGTACTGCACAGTTGTGTACAATGAGAGATAGCTTTGGCTATTATGAAGGAATGAATGCCGATGTAGTGGGTATCTCCGTAGATTCTCCCTTCACTTTGGCTAAATTTAAAGAAGAACAAAGTTACCAGTTCCCTTTATTGTCTGATTTTAACAAAGAAACCTCTAAAGCATTTGGTGCTTTGTACGAAGAATTTGCTTTCAATATGAAAGGAATCTCTAAAAGATCGGCTTTTGTGATTGATGAAGAAGGAAAAATTATTCATTCAGAAGTATTGGAAGATGCAGGTAATATGCCTGATTTTGATGCGATTAAACGCTCAATAGAAGCATAAGCGCGGGTTTGTCCGATTGAAAATGTTGATTTTTTTTAAATAAAATTTGTAAAATCAATTTCAAACACTACTTTTGCAGTCCGTTAACGAAACAACGAAAACGGAAATGCATTTGTAGCTCAATTGGATAGAGCATCTCACTACGGATGAGAAGGTTTGGGGTTCGAATCCCTACAAGTGCACAAGGCCGGAGTAAAAACTTTCAAGAAGTTTAACTCCGGTTTTTTTATGACGTAACTTATTGTTAATGTGATAGATAAGCAGCGCCGCTTCGTTGATGTTTCCGGTTCGATGTTTTTCGCCATCAAAGACCCATTTTTCTGTAAAGATCGAACCAATAATATACCTTTTGTCTTCAATTTCTGCCTCTAGATATAGTTTAAGTAGGTTTTTTAGGTTTGAAACGGCTTCTTCCAACATATCTTCTATATCTAAACCATGAGATACCCTCTCTGTAAGGTCTTTTAGCTCAGCTTCATACCGCACAATCTTATCCATACTTTCTTTTTTTAGCGAATGGTACTCGGTACTGTTAATGTCCTCAGTTAACAAAAGTTCCCTTGATTTGTTGATACGAACATTCTGCTGACTTATTAGTTCCGCTATTCTTCTGCGCTCAGAAATGTAGAATTTTGAGTCATCATTATAGGAATCCCGTACCACCATTTTAAAGAGTTCGTCCATGCCAGGCCTTGGAATAAATCGCTTCAGTAAACGCTCAAATAAGGTATTAACCATGTCAGCTCTGTAACGAACCTTACATGCTGTGATACAGTGATAGTAGTAGTAATAATGCTTGCGCCCTTTTGAAGCGCTGCCGCAAATGGTTCGACTACAATGGGGACAAGATAAAAAGCCTCTCAGAGGGAGGGAACGGGGAGAAACAACTTTAGCGCCATTAACTCCGATTTTTCTCTTTCTGCTATTTATTACGTCCTGAACCTTATAAAACAAACTTTCGGTAATTAATGGTTCGTGGGTACCATCGACAAGGTACATTTCTTCGTCCTTGAACTTATGTATGGTAATTTTACCACAGTAAACAGGATTTTTAATGTGGATCCAAAAGCTGCTGTTACTGCATTTTAACCCTCTTTCCTTTGCCAGCATCCAAACATGTTCGGTCGCGTAGATTCCCTCGGCTAGTTTTTCAAATGCCCATTTCATATGAGTAGCCTCGGGATTCTGGATTCCAATATACTTTTTACCGTCCTCGGTAATCTTATTCTTATAGCCAGGTGGAGCGACTCCCATCCATCGACCTTCTTTTTTTGCTCTTCTCATCCCATAAGTAACATTCAATGCTCTGCGATCATTTTCAACCTCAGGCATGGACAGATAAACTGCCAAAATGGTTTTACTTTCCGGAACGGACAGATCCAGGGGCTGTTCAATCGCGACCGGGTCAATTGCGTAATCTGTTAATATGCGAATCATTTGATAGGCATCAGCGGTATTTCGGCTAAAGCGATCCCACTTGGTAAACATCACGTAATTGAAATTTTTACCCTTGGTTTTTTTTAGTTCTGCTAATAACTTAATCCATTCGGGCCGGAAGAACGTTTTTGCGGAGTGATCCTCGAAAATTACCTTACCAACCTCAATGTCATTCTTTTCACAATAGACCTGTAGCCTTTCTGCCTGATCTCGTTGAGAAAAGCCTTTGTCTGCCTGTTCATCAGTACTTACCCTGATGTATAAACATGCTCTTTTCATCTAATTTCTCCTTTCTTTTTCATGCTAATTTGTTGTTTAAATTATTTTATCTATAAGACTTACTCTGATTCCCTGCATCTGGTAATGCTTCGCTGGAATCCTTTGTAAGTGCTTGTTTGACTGATAATTTAGCAAATTTGTACATGAAGTCCAAAATAAGTTGAGCTTCAGTTATATTGACATTTGTTCTGTGCTTGCTTAGTATTTCAATCACCTGCTCGGGTACTATTGTTCTATCCTCTTTTAGTTTGAAACCTTTCATGATTTGAATTGATTTACAAGGATGAAAAGATGATCGGTACATATTACACTACTAGAGTGAAATAAATTTTCTGAGAATGTCCACTCAAGACAAAATTTCCTTACTAGTGATAAATTGGTTTTGGTGCTTTACATTTTTGGCTAATAAAATAAAAGCCATGCGTTATAACCAGAATCCAAATGTCAGAGGACGAAAATTTAATGGTAGTCCTCATCTAAAGCTTAAAAAGGTGAAACAATTTCCGCGTCAAAAAATCAGACGGGCCTTGAGAGATTTTATTCCACTGGAACGATTTAAGCAACAACAAAAAACTAGCTGATTGTAGCTGCAGTTGCATCGCTATTTTCTATTTAACAAATTAACCTGAGTTCAAAAGCAGTTTTGGAAGGCGCCTTGTTGTAGCCCGCGTGGTCTAAGCAAAGATGTATTTTCGTCCACGAAAACCTTTTCGGTTGGCCTGTTATTGGCTGCGGAACTTGCCTTCTTTGACTTCTATATGCACATCACTATGCCCAGAAAAAAAACGTCCAGGCCTGAGCAGTTGTTATCCCATTTTATTAGAACCAGGGTTACTCAGACTGTTTTCAATAGACTGGAGAACATCCGCCAGAAAAGTGATTGCCATTCAATCGGAACGGTTGCCAGAAAAATATTGAGCAAAGAAAAGATCACCCTGTTTCACAAAGACATCACCCTTAATGCGACTATGGAAGAACTGGCATTGATCCGAAAGGAGCTAAGATCTATTGGGATCAATATCAATCAGATTACCCGGACTTTCAATCAGGATAAAGTAGCAACACATCGGGCATTTTATGTGCTGAAAGTTGCCAGTTTGTACAAAAAGGTGGATCAAAAAGTAGAAACGCTCTTAACTATAATCTCTAACCTCGCCGGGAAATGGTTGCAAAAATAAGTATCGGGAAAAGCATTCGGGGAATGCTTCACTATAATGAAAACAAAGTGGATAGCGGGGAAGCTACGCTAATTATGTCCAGTGGTTTTGCTGGAGATATCGAAGGAATGAATTTTAATAACAAACTAAAACGGTTTGACCATCTGATTTCTTTAAGGCCCGGTGTTAAAACCAATGCACTCCATATCTCCTTAAATTTTCATTCCACTGAGCAACTGTCTGATGAGATCTTACAACAAATTGCAAACAGTTATATGGAGAAAATTGGTTTTGGAGATCAGCCTTTTCTGGTTTACCGTCATGATGACGCTGCACACATGCATATGCACATTGTAACCACTAATATTACGCGTGAAGGGCGGCGGATTGATCTGCATAATATCGGTCAAAAGCTTTCTGAACCCGCTAGAAAGATAATCGAAGGGGATTTTAACTTGATTAAGGCAGAATCTAAATTATTTAAACAAGAAGCAGGTATTAAAAGGGCTGATGCTGAAAAAGCCAAGTACGGCAGACTTCCAACTAAAGCTGCTATCAATAACGTGATTATACCAGTTGTAAGGAATTATAATTTTCAGTCCCTGACTGAAATGAATGCCATATTACGGTGTTTTAATGTAACGGCGCTTACAGGAGCGGAAAATACCCCTATGTTTCAGAATAAGGGCTTAATGTACTCCTTGCTGGACGAGAAAGGCTTGCCAGTAGGAGTTCCAATAAAAGCAAGCAGCTTCTATACTAAACCCACGCTTAAAAACCTGGAAAAGAAATTTGAATCTGACAGAAAAAAGCGCTTGCCCTTTAAAGCAGACATAAAAAAACGCATTGATCTGCTGCTTTCAATAAAAAAAGGTATGACCAGATTAAGGTTTGAATCTGAAATGAAGAAGCAAGGAATCGATGTTCTAATCAGGCAAAACCAGCAGGGCTTTATTTTCGGGACCACTTTTATAGATCACATCAACAAAGTGGTTTTTAATGGCAGCGATCTGGGTAAAGGGTACAGTGCAAAAGTTTTGACAGAAAGTTTTAACACCCCGAACAAGTTGCCTCAAGAGAAAGACCTGGTTTTACAAACGCCAAAATCAAAGCAGCTACAAAGTGAACCGGTGGTCGCAAGCTATCTAAAGGCACCAGAACCGCTCAATTTTTTAACGCCATTATTGACTAGCACAAGACAGGATCTTGAAATAGGTGTGGCTAAAAAACGTAAGAGACGTAAAAAAAGAGGTCAGAGTGCTGATCAGGAATTAACATTGTAAGCTACAATTATGGATACAGGAGAGGATTCGAAAGGATTACGTAAGATTATTGACTTCAGCAGACTGATTAGCCTGTTTATACTTTGTGTTCATTTTTACATCAGTTGCTACAAGGCTTTTGAGTCTTGGGGCTGGTCGGCTATGATTACAGATCGAATCATTGGTCTTATCGCAAAGACGGGCTGGTTTACCGGTATATTCAAACCCAAATTAGCCGCTTTGCTTTTTTTAGCGGTATCGTTAATAGGTGTCAAGGGAAAAAAACAGGAGAAGATTCAAAAAAACAGCATTGTCGCTTTTATATTGAGTGGTTTATTGGCCTACCTGATTAGTCCGCTGGTTTTCTATTTGCATGGTCAGCTAAGTCTGATCGCTGGTCTGTATATCTCGTTTTCTGCAGTAGGATATTTACTGATACTCTCTGGAGGAACCTGGCTGAGCCGTTTAATTAAAGGCAAACTATCCACTGACATTTTCAATTCTGAGAATGAAACCTTTCCTCAACAAGAACGGCTGCTAGAAAATGAGTTCTCATTTAATCTACCCACAAAATACAGGTTGAAAGGAAAGATCCGTAATGGTTGGATTAACTGTGTGAACCCATTCAGAAGTGTTCTTGTAGCGGGATCTGGTGGAGCAGGTAAAACATATTTTGTGATCCGGCACATCCTGGATCAGCAGATCAAAAAAGGTTTTTGCTTGTTTCTTTATGACTTCAAATTCGATGATTTGACAAAGATGGCTTACAATAAGCTATTAAAGTATTATAAAAATTATGCAGTAAAGCCATTGTTTTATGTGATCAACTTCGAAGATCTCAGCCGTACGCATCGATGTAATCCTCTTGATCCTAATACAATGGTGGACATTACAGACGCAATCGAAGCCAGTCGTACCATCATGATGGGGTTAAACCGGGATTGGTTGAAGAAACAGGGAGATTTCTTTGTAGAATCACCCATCAATTTTTTGACCGCTGTAATCTGGTACTTACGCAGGTATGAAAACGGTAAGTATTGTACCTTACCTCATGTGATTGAGTTGATGCAAACAGATTATGATCCGCTTTTTGTAGTGTTGCAGACTCAGGAAGAAATTAAGGTACTGATCAATCCATTTATTTCTGCCCTGAGAAACAATGCACAGGCACAGCTAGAAGGACAAATTGCCTCTGCTAAGATTGGACTGGCCCGGTTGGCCTCTAAAGAGTTGTACTATGTGCTCTCTGGTAATGACTTTACGTTAGACATCAACAATCCACAGGCACCGAAAATTGTATGTATGGGAAACAATCCGCAAAAAATCGAGACCTATGGTGCGGTGCTTTCTTTGTATGTCAATAGAATGCTGAAGCTGATTAATAAAAAAGGAAAACTGAAATCCAGTTTGATCTTCGACGAATACCCAACTTTGGTGGCTAATTTAATCACTACCATCAGCACAGGCCGATCGAATTTAATTTCATGCACGCTGGGGATTCAATCAATCGAACAGGTCAAAAAGGAGTATGGTACTGAACAGGCGGAAATTATTGCCGGAATATGTGCCAACGTCATCAGTGGTCAGGTGTCTGGAGAGAGCGCCAAAAAATTATCTGAAAATTTTGGTAAGATCATGCAGGATAGACAAAGTTTAAGTATCAATAGTGCTGACACCTCTATTTCTAAATCTACACAGATGGATTACGCCATTCCAGCTTCTAAAATTGCTGCGCTTTCCTCGGGTGAATTTGTAGGAATTGTTGCCGACAGTCCGGATTGCAAGATAAGCCTAAAGATGTTTCATGGTGAAATACAAAACGATCATCAGGCAATTGCAAAAGAAGAAAGAGAATATCAGGATCTTCCAGAGATATCAGATGTAACTGCCGAAGATGTTGAAGATAATTATCAGAAGATCAAATGGGAAGTTTCTAATTTGGTCCATGCAGAATTGTTGAAGCTGAAAGAAAACGAACAATATAAAGGCAAACATAAACCGACTCGAACGACGGATAAAAAGCAGACAATCCGTAAATCTTTGACACCTACCCAAAAGAATAAAAAAAATGATGGTGGAAAAAAAGCAATGTCTTTGTAAAGGCTAAAAAAAGTATTAGGATTGGCAACTTTAAATTTGGGCAGATTGGCCTTCAAGATTAGTCGAACTGCCTTGTGATATTGTCCGCTATGGGCATTGACAAGGCCTGAGGGTGAGTTTATACCATCAGGCCTTTAAATTAGGGGTAAGTTAGGATTTGCTTGCTTATAAGCTCTTTCTTGTTTTTTTTATAGGTTTTGTAGGAGTCGGACTAGCAGGTTTTTGATCTTTCTCGTCTTTTTTTAGCGGTTTTGTTTGTTTAACAGTATCCTTTTTAGGATGTTTAGGATGAGTTTGTGCCATTGCACCCGTTCCAAATGACATTAAAGCACAGATGGCGAGGGATAAAATTGATCCTCTTGAAATGAAACTGAAGTTTAACATGTTTTTCATAATTGTTTAATTTATAGTTGTTTATTGGATTGTTTTGTAAATAGATCTGCGAATTACTGAATTCGGTTTTATATCTTTAGTTATTCACATTTAAATGCTTCAAAAAGGCTTCGCTTCTACTGTGTTAAAAGTTTGAAGGCAAATAGTAGTTACAATGGCTAATAAATAAATCAGACCCGCTAGTCTAAATGGTTATACAATTTATAATTGTTCGGCACGCAAATCACAGTAGAATTCCAACTAGGAAAACCGTTTAGGAGCTCTTCTGATTCCGGCCACGATATTTATCCTTTTGTCGAATTCATTCATCAGATGTTCTATTTTTAATAGCCGATTTTTTTAATTTTTGATCAAAAATATTTTTCCTCTAATTTCTCCGGCAGGAAACTTCACTGATGTCATGTTAACATATAGGTTTCCGTTTAGCAATTCTTTCTCTGACTGATCATTTAGTACTACAGATCCCAGCAGAGGACTTACATATGCAGTACCAGTCTTTTTTAAATTAGCAATTAAACTACCTGGAATTGAGGAATTACCTTGATGTAGGTTAATATTTTCTGGATCCAGTCCGTTAAAGAAGATATTGTAATTTAATGTTTTGGTTGCAGTAATGTATGTCGCTGAAAATATGCCAATAGCTGAAGAACCTGTTTGAGCTAGAATAGCATTGATTGGGCCGGTAAAAGTATATTCTGTCGGTACTTTTACAGGGATGGGTGGATTACTCTTTTTCTTACACGAGCTGAATATTACAAACATACAGAAAGCCGTACTTAGCAGAAGCACCGACCTTTTTAAGGAAATTCCTTTTAATTGGGTTAATCTCTTTGTTAACATAAATGTTGATGTTTTTTATTTTAAATAATTAGTAATGAGTCAAATGTAGATGTCTGTGTGTGCACTTTTTGTTGTAAACTGACTCAAGTTTCCAAAATAATACGCGAACCGATATTTCCCTTTCTTGAACTGATTTTCCATTTATACTGAATGAAAAAAGAAAATCAACTTAGTCAGTTCTTGAAGCTAAATTGATTGTTCCATTAGGTCTAGTTTACATTATTCTGTTTACTTTCCTGACTCAGGTACAAGAACCAATTTGACATAGTTTTGATTGGAAAAGAATCGGATAGCAGTGTCTTTTTGACTCTCAATAGAAAGTTCTTTCTCAATTCGACCCACTTCTGGGAACTTTAATTTTTCTCCGTACATCAATTTTCCTGTGATGTAATCTCTCCAGAAGTCGTTGCTTATAAGGAGACTTGACCATATGCCCTTCTCAGTTGAAATATATTTATTGATTTCGTCAATGCTAGGACCATGCTCTTTGAGGTTTATAATTTCAGCATTAACAAGGAGAATTAGTGCTTCAGTGTTTTTAGGGGCACAGACGAAATTTATAGCGTAGTTATATTGACCACTTGGAAGTTTGTTTGCAATGAGTGAGACGTCTGCAGTGTATATTCCACCTTGATCTTCTCTCAACTTTGTTATCAAACGTGTTTTTAAAATGTTTGACAATGCCCTCATTTGCAGGATGTTCTTAATATGGTAGTCAAATGACCCGCTATATGATAGAAATACTATAGCTTTTGGTTCATTTCCCTTTGCTATTTTTTTTGAGATTCTGCCAGAAGGATACTTGTGTCTAAGATTCCTAATGGTTTCATGACGGTGTAAAGCCGGGATAGCTCCTAGGTATTTGATCAGTAACGGTTTTACAGAATCTACGTTAAAGCTTCCTGTAAGGATAAAGTTCATGCCAGAGACATCAGCAAAACGATCCTTATAAATTTTAAGAATCTTATCGAGGTTTAGTGCGTCAATTCTGGATTCTGGCATTTTCATTTTTCGAAAGTGATAATTTCCCATGACCGCCTGAATCGTATCCTGGAAAATTTGGGTAGGAATAGTCTTGGAAAAATGATTTGTCAACTTAATCTGATTTTTTAAATGAGTGAATGTAGTTGAATCTTTTCTGGGACTAGTTAAATAAAGATAGACTAATTGAAGTGCTGTTTCCAGGTCTTTTTTTGTTGAGGTTCCCTCGATACCTTGGGATATGTCCTCGATATAGGGTGTCACATTCAAGTTTTTTCCAACAAGTATATTTTCTAATTCCAATGGGGAGTGGTTCGCAACTCCGCTCATATTAACCAGATCTGCAGCAAGTCTGCCTTCATAAAAATCGAGATCATTTACTATGGATAGCCCGCCAAGACTGAATCCCCTAAAAACAATTTGATCCTCTTTAAAGTTTGTTGGCTTCAGTAGAATCTTTATCCCGTTAGCTAATATTAGTTCCCTTATTCCAATATCTTCAAGTGACTGCTCTGCAATTATTCTTCCGGGTGGGGGAAGATTATTCATCAATACTAAACGAACAGGTTTTGTTCCCAAATATTTGTCAAGTGGCTTTTGCTCAATCTGTTTGAGCCAATTTAAGAACTGCTGTTCGTTGGGTAGAGTGTGTTTTTGAGAGGTATTGCAAACAATAATGATATCCCTATTCTGTTGCGTAAGGTATTTATTAACAATTTCTAGCTGTATCTCTTCTGCTGTAATTTCAGGGATCATTGTTTTATACATCTGCATCTCATAACCTTGACCAGGAGTGGCTATTCCCTCTAAGAAGTGCGCTAGGCACTCTTTTGCATAGTTTTCAGAAGGTCTTTTGTCTCGTTCTTTATAATTTAGTTCAATTCCGCTCAGAAGGGCGGTTTTAGCTTTTTGTAATTCATATCTGGTAAAGCCGTATTTTTTTATTTTCATGAGCTCAATCCAATATGCTTTTAAAGCATTTTCCAGCCTTTCTCCATCGCAATTCATCCGACTTACAAAGGCATCCAGATTGGCGACAAACTTTCCAATATTTACATTGGCAGCTAGAAAAGGCACTTTATCTTGTGCCAATAATTCATTTATCCTGTTAGTTGCCATTGTATTAAAAAGCTTGCGAAGCAAATTTCGACGAAAATCGTCGCGCGTTTTGAGTTCATTGCGGGGGTGTTTTATTGTAATTTCCACCTGGGTAGTCGGTACCTCGGGGTCAGTTACTGTAACGAATTGATTTTTCCCATCAAGGGGGATAGTGAATTGTGGTCTTATTTTTCTTTCAGAGGGATTTTTAAGATTACTAAATATAGCTACTATCATGTCCTCAACTTCGTTGATATTAATGTCGCCAGCAATTACTATCGCTTGTAGATCAGGGCGATACCAGTCCTGGTAAAAGCTTCTTAAATCTTCATTTTTAAATGATTTTATAACTTCCTGTTTTCCTAAAGGGGGTCTTTGTGCATATATCGATCGGTTAAATAGATAAGGCTTGGTTTTTGCCTTAATTCGCTGTGCGGCCCCTGAATGCTGGCGCATCTCAGCAAGAATGACGCCTTTTTCCTTATTTATTTCCTCATCTTCAAGAGTGATACCCTGAGCCCAATCACGTATGATATAGAATGCATTTTTGAATAACTTTTTGTCATTTATGGGGATGGGTAATTGAAATACAGTTTCATTGAAATCAGTATACGCATTTACATCTGCACCAATACGTACACCCTTATTTTGCAGGTAGTTAATTATTTCCGTTTTAGGGAAATGAACCGTGCCGTTAAATGCCATATGTTCTAAAAGGTGTGCTAATCCCTGTTGTTTCTCAGTTTCCAGAACAGAACCAACCTTATTTATTAGATAAAATACTGCCTTTTTTTCGGGTGTTAGGTTTCTTCGTATGTAATAGGTAAAACCATTGGCCAATTTCCCCATTCTCGTCCCTGTATCAAAAGGAATGATTTGATTAGCCTTCTGACTAAAGGATACATTTTTTGTCATTATTAGACTTACCGTCACTAACATGGCAATGACTGGGTTATTTTTCATAAAAGTTTTACTTAAGGTGAGTAAATTTAAATACTGGGTAAAACGACGCTGTTGATGAAATAATCGTCGCTTTGGAGTATTTGATAAATTTTGGCGTTTATCGCCCCAAAGAATAACTTCAACACGTTATGTTATTCGTCTATAATCGCCGCTTAGCCTGACTATGGGCTCCCCACCCTCAACTAGAGAACTGGCATAAGTCAGGTTTGATGCGGCGTTTAACGTTGTAAAGAACCGTCTGGCGGGAACAAACGCTGAATTTTCCGTTTACGTTAGACAATGTATTGAACTTGTTTATCACTATATCCTTTTTTATTGTGGATTGGATATATAAACTGAATTCTCAGCTCTTTTTTATTTACGAATTTATAATTGACTATTATGATGCGATATTCTATAATATACTTGATGGAATATCTTGTTTTTTTAATGTTAAAGCTTTGGTTTTGAAAGGAACACTTGATCCATTTTATTCTTTACTTTCAATTGCAGTTTATTATTGGAATGTTCTGTCTAAAATTTTTGAGATTAGTCAGATTATCCTTCTGGTATTGTTATTAAGCGATTTGTATGCTTTGCTTTCTTCTAAGACTATTATTCATGATTAGATTTTTTTTGTATCGGGATACGCTTTCCATAGGTAAGTGTTCTCCACAGCCATTCCAATGGGCCATACTGGAACTTGCTCATCCATAGGTTGCTGTAGCAAATTTGACAAAGGAATATACTCAACGAAAGAATTAGGCCATAGCCTGGTGCTACCTTTCCATAAATGCTCAGCCCGTAGAGTGAGCTTGTACAGATGACGGATTGGAGAATATAATTTGTGGCAGCCATTCGACCTACCGCTGCGAATGGTTTTAGTCTGTTTTGCCAGCGTACACTTTGTAAGAGTAAAAGTAATGTTGAGATGTAGAAAATACCCAAAGCTGGACCAGCGATGTAGCTACTGATAAACTGAGTAATGTTGTAGCCGAGACTTTGCGGACTGGCATCCATATAAATGACAGCTTGGGTTGCTGCTGGAAAACCAATTAGAAATGAACCCAATTGAATGTTGCGGATAAAAGATAAGTGCTCTGGTATTCGTTGAAAGATATGACGTTTTCCAGCATAGACTCCTAATAAAAACATCGCAAAGATTTGAGGAAGGATAATCAAATAAGAGATTTTGGCAATCACCAGATCTGTCATGTTTTGTTTCAGAATCTGGATGTAGGAGCCCGTTTGATAAATATGTGTAGCTTGTTTTCCCATTGAAACTATATCTGGACCGTTTACATTGGGGTCAGAATAAAACGCAGACCCGTTCGCTATTGCTCCTAGTACAAATGAAATTACAGGGATGAGTAATAGAGAAAGTGCCCATATCAGTACGCTTCTATAACTCATATGTCGAAAGAAAAGCAAAAAAACTCCGGCAATGCTGTAGATACATAAGACATCGCCAAACCAAATTAAATAAGCGTGAATAAGACCGATCCCCAGCAGGACAATTAAACGACGAAAAAAAAGCATGGCTGGTCGTTTAGTCTTTTGGAAAGCATTCTGAATGAAAATATAGAAGCCCAACCCAAACAAAAATGAGAATATTGAGATAAATTTTCCTTCTGCAGTTAAGCTAATTATGGCAACAATGAATTTGTTTACATTGCCGTTCCAGCTGGAGAACTGGTCCAGATATAGGGCCGGAAAAGAATACAAGCCCATATTAACAATCAATATGCCCATAAGGGCTATTCCGCGTATAATATCCAGTTCAGATATTCTTTTTGGTAATTCCGGGACTTTTTGAGTAGATTTCATTTTCATGATAACTGCCTGGGCATTGTTATTTTCTCTGTTTCTCATCTATTAGTTCGCTGTATGACTTCTCAATTAAGTTCAGCCCATCTGAATTGACTTTATGAAAGCCGAAAAAGGTTAGATATTTTTCACAATGCTGTTTTAAATCTTCATGAGTGTATTTATCGTTTATACCTGTGGCTTCTACTTTTATAAATTTCCCCAACTCTTCCACAGCATCAAAATGAAAAATAACGTTGTCTTTAAGGTATACTCTTCGCATTTTCTTGACCACAGACTTCACTCCAAATTGAGATTGTAATATTTCTTTTAGTGCCAAACTTGGCTTATAGGTAGGAACAACAATGCTCGACTCTTTTATGTGTTTGACGCGATCTTTTTTATACTGAATCAGCTCACTTGTACAATTGGTGTCTCTTAATTTTAGTTGCCCAAATGGTACATTAAAATAGGTGTCGGTCTGATGCTCAGCTCCTACAAAGTAGGGGGAAAGTGTTAATAATTTTGCTTCATGGGGATCCAGATTCTTTACCTGGATTCTAAATTCAAAAATTTTAGTATTCATATGTCAATAGTTTTGTTTTTATTTTTCAATGTCTTTTGACATCGATTGGATGCTGCCATTGGCCCTCTTAGAGAAATAATATCTTAGAAAAAAGGCAATAGAGATCCCTTTCATGGTTGAATAGGAGAATTAACTCTAAACCATAATTTATTGTATTGATGTATTAACTAGATTTAATCGGCGTTAAACCGCCTGGGATTTCTGCTTAAGGGCTTTTCAAAATGTATTTTACTTTTTTCATCATATTATATACTCCTGATGTACCAATAATTTTTGTAATAAAGGGACTCATCAATTGGTATCCGGTGACCTGAAATCCTAATTTTTTATAGAGTTTTTTTGCTCTTGTATTTTCTTTGATTACGTCAAGTCTGATGTATTCAAGTTTCTGTTCTTGAGCGATTACTTCCAATTCGGAAAACAATAATTTGCCTACGCCCATGCCACGAAATGTAGGAGCGACGACAATACCATCCATTAATAGTTGCCCTGGTTTAGGTGTTCTATTAAAAAAGATCTTCATCATCAGCGCTCTATAAGTCCCTTTGAACCATCCAAATTCTTTCCAGAAACAAGATATTTTCAAATCAACAAAACAATGGTTGTCCTGATGAAAACCTGCAAGGCCCATGAGTTCTCCTTCATTAGAGATAGCAGTTATTGCCCAACCTGGATTCATCCCTCGTTGAATTAGCCGGACAATAGACTGCTTGTCTCCTAGTAGGTATATGAATTTATTTTGAAATGCCTCTACATAAATTTTTACTGCTGTTTCAATATGTTCGGGCCTAACGAATCGTTCGGTTTTCATTCCTGTCGGTGATTTTTAGATTTTAATTCTCATTAAGTTTATCGGTCTAACCATTTTTTGAAAATTTTGGACCTGTCACGACTCATAACAATTTTTTCCTGGGTCTCCGGATTAGTGAGAATCTGGAGTTTTCCATTGAAATAGTTTACAATCTTCACAATACCACTGCTATTTAGCAAATACTGGCGGGTGACTCTGAAAAAAATATCCGGATCCAGTTGTTCTTCAAGTTCTTCCATTGTAAAGGGAACAATGTGACTTTGGTTATCAGCCATTACAGCTCTGGTGATTCGGTATTCAGTGTAGAAGTAAATCACATCTTTGATCAGTACGGTATAAAGTATATCTTTACTTGGGAGTAGGAATCTTGATCTATAATTCTTTTGTTGTTGACGTAAAATACCTGATACATCATCCATCATTTGAGCGACATATGGTGGAGCCATATTGGTCTTAAATTTTTCTAAACTTTCTTTAAGTTCCTCTATCTTGACCGGCTTTAACAGATAATCAACACTGTTTACCTTGAAGGCCCGAATGGCATATTCATCAAATGCCGAGGTGAATATGACGGAACATTTTACTTTAATCTGTGAAAAAATATCGAAAGATAGGCCATCGGTTAGACGTACGTCCATAAATGTCAGATCGGGTTGACGTTGGTATTTAAACCAATCAACGCTTTCAGCGACACTCTCTAAAATTGCCAGAATCTCAATATCTGAATCAATTTCCTTAAGCAAAGCGCTCAACCTTTTGGCATTATGTTGTTCGTCTTCTATAATTAATACTTTCATCTTCTAAACTGTTTAATGGTAATAGTGGTACTTTAACTACGAAATCAAATTCGGTTTCGATCACCACAGGAAGTTTTTGGGATAATAACTTATAACGATTGTTGATATTCTTTAGGCCGATCTTGGAGGAAAAAATAGGATGTGGGATAGGCTGTATATTATTGGCAACCACCAGGTAATCATCTTCAGGATAAATTCGGATGTACAGTGGGGTGTGGCGGGAAGCAATATTGTGTTTAACTGCGTTTTCAACAAGTAATTGAAGTGTGGTTGGAGGAATACCAGTATAAAAATACTGTTTTACATCATTCACTTGAATCTGCAGGTTTTCAGAGAATCTGATTTTAATCAGATAGATGTAGGACTCAATAAAGCTAAGCTCGTCTTTTAGCGGAATAATATTTTTATCGAGGTTGGCAAGCATATATCTGTGCACCTCCGAAAGACGTTCAAGAAATCTTTGTGCGTCTTTTTGGTTTTCAGAAATTAAGCTGGAAAGTGTGCTAAAATTGTTGAACATAAAATGCGGGTCCAATTGAAGTTTCAGCGTTTGTAATTGTGATTGTAAAGTTGCTTGTTTTAGATCTGCAGCTTCTATGATGGAATTTTTCCAGTTTTCAATCAGGTGATTCCCAGTGTGAATCGCAGAAATAATCAGTGATAAAATTACACTTATCAATAACATTTGCCGAAAAGCAACCCAATCATCTTCTACAGGTTTATTGTCAAGAGCGATTAATATATTGGTTAGAGCCATTAACAGAGTCATCATCCCCATGACGCAGATACACTGAGCAAACAATTGTATGAAAAATCTCTTTCCGGAAAATAATTCCCAAGGCAATAAGCGGTCAAGGTGATAAGATATGAACAGACTACACTCGGTAATACTCCAGCCCATAGCCATAAACCAGATGATATCCATTATCGTATCCCAAGTCAATTCCAGTTTCAGAATGTTATCGAACTCGTTTAAGGGATTAATGATCATCATAGAGAAAATCAATACAAAAGTTACTACTACAATTAGAATAAACTTGTATAGTCTGTGGTTAAGCAAAATGGGTACATTACCTGAAGTCATTAATCGTAGTTTAGTTTATGTGTCTGTTTTTCAGTCTTCTGACAAAACAAATTTAAGCTAATTCTTTTTCTTCAGTTATAGAAACTGACTGAACTGACATAATTGGTACGTGAAACTACTATTTTGACTGGCTAAGAATACAAATCCGGAAATCTGAAAATTTTCTGTCCCAGTACTGGCTATAAGTAAATATACTTGGTTCTTCTACTCCAGTTTGGTTCAGCTTTTGAAGCTGATCCTGGGAAAAAATCAATGAAATTTTGCGAGGCGGCTTATTGGAGAAACCAGACCCGGAACTTCCGGATGGGGGGAGAAAGTGCCCGGGTCGCGAATGTCATTCGGATATTTCCAGTTGCATTCTTGGTTTATTGAGATGGGACATTTATGATCTATACAATTCTTCAGTTTGTTTCAATAGAGTTATTCAAGGATAAGTCCTAGGAATAGATTCGTATGTTCGTATTCAATAAGTATTTTATCTCTGCACTAATCCTCTAGTAATCCTTTCCAGATTATGTCGTGCTGAGCGTTTCATTTGCGTATTGCTTAATCCTAGACTTCAACCATTTTATGATTTGTTTTTAATCTGAAGAAATGTGCCTAGTCAAGGATTTGCATCGCCCAAAGCTAGCCTATAAACCTAACTAACGATAAAAAAATAGCGTTAACTGTCTAAAATAGAGTCTGAAATAGCTTTTTATTTACCTGTGTTGATAAGTGTGGCACCTTGATGCAATTTTTAACCTTTTTCAGGATATGCCTAAAATTCATTTCGCGAAAGAGGAACGACGGTTGACGTATGAATTTGGAAAGTTGGGTCAGTTTGTCAATAAAAGCCAAGGTATGTTGAGATAATTTTGCCCCATTATTAATTGATTAAAAGTATTTTAATATATGCGTTATATTAGTTTTATCTTCTTTCTGCTAAGCGCAGCAAATGTCTTTGCCCAGCAGGAAATTACTGGGAAAATTACTGATGAGAATAATATGGCATTACCTGGTGCTACTGTTACTCTCAAGCAGTCAATCGACTCGACAATCACTGCCTATTCTATTTCTGATAATGGTGGGAAGTTTAGCTTCAAACAAGTGAAAAAGGGGAGTTACATATTGGAAGCAACTTATGTGACTTATGGTAACATGTTCAAACAGGTGATTATTGGCGATAAACCATTGCAGCCTGTGATTTTTAAAATGCAACCTAGCGAACACTCGCTTAAGGAAGTGAGTATACAGGCAAATAAAAAGTCAATTACAATAGCAGCAGGTAAAACGACTATGAATGTTGAGCAAAGTGATCTTGCGCAAAGTCAGTCTGCTTATGATTTACTCAAAAGCCTGCCTGGAGTTAATATTTCTAAAGATGGGGATATCCGCATCAAAGGGAAATCAGGTGTAACTGTAATGATTGATGGTGAGCCAGCCGAAATGGGAGCCAGTCAGCTTAAAAGTATTCTTAAGGCTACACCTGGTACTACATTACGCTCTATTGAGGTCATGAATAACCCTCCTTCAAGTATGGATGCGGCTGGGAGTGGTGGCGTAATCAATCTGGTTTTTAAGAGAAAGATGGACAAGGGCTTCAATGGTTCCCTTAATTCTAGCATTGGTAAAGGTCGTTATTACCGCACTAACAATTCGTTTGCCCTCAGCCATGGTTTGGAAAGTTGGGATTTAAATTTTCTTTATGCTTACGATCATGACCGTAGCTGGCAACGTGACAGCCTTTTTCGTTTAAGTACAATTGAAGGTAAGCCAATTTCCATGACTCAGATTCAAACCAATCCCCAAAAATCACAAGGACATCTGGTTAAAATTGGTGTTAATCATAGGTTTGATGAGAAAAATTCTTTAGGACTCAATTTGTCTTTTAATGATATACGAAACCCGGTTACCGGTAATACGTTAACCAGATTCAAATCTGGATCTGTTCTGGATTCTTTACTTAATCAAGAAAATAATCTCAATAGCAAACTTCGAAACTGGGAATATGGGATGAAATACAAACATAAGTTTAATGATTTAAAGAGCCTATCCGCTTCCTTGCAGTTTAACAATTTAAATTCCAGTAGTTCTGAGGATTATAGTATTTTGAAAATGATTCCTTCGGTAATGGGACTTTCTTCCATTCGCTATCGGAATATCTACCCCTCAGAGATCAAAAAAGGTGTAGCCAGAGTCGATTATTCCTCTGGAATTATTGAGAACGGTGAGAAAATAGGAACATTTGAAGCAGGGCTTAAAAGTACAATTACTAATGTCTTTAATAGTCAACGGACCGACAATCTGATTGGGAATAAATGGCAGGATGGTGGCCTATCAAATACGAATAGATTTCACTATATGGAAGCAATTCAAGCAGCTTATACCTCCCTCGATCTAACCCTCGGTAAATGGAGTGTAAGTGCTGGACTGCGTGGAGAGTACACCCGGGTAAAGGGAGATTCTACAGGTTTCAGCGGGATAAATAAAGATGTGGTGAATCAGCGTTATTTCTCTCTGTTCCCAAATGTGCGACTAGGATATAAGATGTCTGAAAACTATGACCTTTCTCTAAGCTATTTCAGGAGGATTGAACGTCCTGACTATGACCGTTTGAATCCTTCGGTTCGTTATCTTGATTTATATACCACTCAGACTGGGAACCCGAGACTTAAAGCCCAGTTTTCTGACAATATCGAATTGAGTCAAAAGTTTTTAAGCTTTGTTGATGTTACAGTGGGCTATACCAGAATAAAAGATCCGATGACTTACAGTTTCATCACCACACCAGGTATAAATTCGTACTATACCACCTTTAATGCCGGACGTCAGCAGTCTTTGCAGGCTTCCTTATCTTTCCCGATACCAGGAATTGACTGGTGGGAAAACTACCAAAGTGCTTATTTTTTTAGCTCTCAGTTTAATGCCAAATTGGAAAATAAAACATTTAAGGAAAGGGCCAACAGCTATGGATTTCTATCTTGGAACTCCTTTAAACTTCCTGAAAAGTTTAATCTGGAAGTTACTGCTTGGTATCAAAGTGGTGGTCTGCAGGGAAACTTTAGGTACAAACCACTCGCTGAGATCAATATAGGTTTAAGCAAGAAGTTTTATAATGATCAATTAAATATTGGTGTAACCGCATCAGATGTTTTTTATAATGGAATTTTTAAGGCTGCAGTACTTTCAAATAATGCGCAGATTTTTAATCTTGATTCCCGTACTGATTCGAGAATGGTAAAACTAAGTCTTACATGGAATTTCGGAAAGAAAAAATCAAAAACGGATGAAAATAAAATGGATACAAAAGATGAGGATCGTTTGCCTTCGGGTAAATCCAATCAATTATTAAAACCTAAAAAACCGTAAATAACAAATTTCCTACAACACCGAATCGAGTATCACAGGATCGCTTTTTGGTGAATCTACAAGGCTAGTCGCTCTATAATTAGTTAAGATGACAACAACCTCTGGGAGCTTTCAGGAGTTTCCAGAAGGTGTTGTCAATTTATTCTTTTTTAAAATCCGCATATCTCAATTTAAATGAAATTCTCGACCCTTATATTTTGCTTGTTCTCTTTTCTTGCTTCGGAAGCCCAAAAGACTGCCGTCAAGGGCCAGGTTTTTGATAAGGTGACAGGGCTGCCTATAGGAGCAATTACAATTGGCTTTGAAAACTCCACAATTAAGGTTTCGAGTAATGCTAAGGGAGAGTATAGTATTACTTGCAGGGAGAAAGTAAGCGTAGTTTATTTTCAGGGAATGGGATATAAAAGGTTAGCATTTACGGTGATCCCTGGTCAGGATCATAAATTGAACGTTCGTATGATACCCGAGAGTCTCAACCTGGCAGAAGTAAATGTTTCCGCTGTTAAAGTGTCTGGATATAGGAATAAGGGTAATCCGGCAGTAGAATTGATCCGAAAAGTGATTGAACATAAGGAAGCTAATAAAGCGATGCTTAATGGGCCATTGGCTTATCAGGAGTACGAAAAATTAAACATTTGCCTAAGTATGGCAACTGAAAAAGTCAAAACTTCGTCCTTGCTTAATAAATTGTCCTTTCTTAAGGAAAATTCGGATTCGGTTAGCCTGCCAGGGAAAAGTCTCACACCAATTTACATCACGGAAAAGTTAACACAGCATATCATCGAGAAATCAACTTCAAAACAGAGGTCTGGCATTCTTGCCGAGAAGCAATCACGTATCGACCAATATATAGATGAGGATGGAATTAATGAATATCTGGACAAAATTTACCAAAGGGTAGATATTTATCAGGATGATGTGGGAATGGGAAATCAGAGTTTTATGAGCCCCATCGCTCAACTGGCTCCGCAGTTTTACAGGTACTTTATTACCGATACAATTAAAGAGGTATCTCCCTGGCAAATCAAGCTTTTGGTTTCTCCAAGGAACAAGGAAGATGTGCTTTTCCAAGGATATTTATATATATCTCTTGATGGAAAATATGCTGTTGAGCAAGCTAAGCTGTCTGTTAGCCCACAGATTAATCTAAATTGGGTAAAAGATATGAAGATATCTCTTGAGTATAATAGAGATGACTCAGGACGCTATTATTTGAAAAGGAGCACCCTTGGAATGGACCTTGGGATTTTTAAGGAAGGTCTAGGTGTATATGGCGAGAAAACTTTGATGTTGACCAACTTTATTACCGGGCTGGCAGGATTGGATCAACCTTTAAAACTTCATAGATCTGAAAACGATTTGCGCAGATCAAAGGCTGAATTGTTAGATAAATTAAGACCAGAAAAATTGTCCCTCTCTGATGCAATGTCCTATCGCAACATTGACAGCCTGAAAAAATCTGAATCCTTTCAAAGGGTGATGGGAATCGCTTCTTTTTTTCTTTCCGGTTATATTGGTAAAGGGATCTTGGAAGTAGGTCCTTTTAATTCCTTCTATAGTTTTAATCCTGTGGAAGGGTCCCGTTTCCGTTTTGGCGGTAGAACGACAGACACATTTAGCAAGAGGATTTTTTTCGATAGCCATTTAGCTTATGGTACCCGTGACCGTAAATGGAAATATTCTTTAGGAACGACCCTTTCCCTTTCCCCACGCTCTATCTATCAGTTCCCGGTGAGTTCAGTTACTTTGCGGCATAGCTATGAAACACAAATTCCAGGGCAGGACCTGACCTTTTTGGAAGAAGATAGCTTCTTGCTTTCCTTTAAAAGAGGAATTAACGATAAATGGCTATACAATAGAAAGTGGTTGCTTGAATTCCTGCATGAAACTAAATCTCACTTCTCTTTTAAATTTGGATATAAAAATCAGGTGTTAAATCCAGCCGGAGGACTTCGGTTTGTTCGTGGAAGGTTCTCTGAGCAGACAGGGATTCATGACCTTGGTGTATCGGAGTTTTTTACTGAAATTAGGTGGGCACCTCATGAACAATTCTACCAGGGTAAGCGATTCAGAAGGCTGATCAGGAATGAATACCCGGTATTTACCCTACGTGGATCTGTGGGCATAAAAGGATTGTTAAATGGAGATTATAATTATCAAACTCTTACCCTGAATATATTTAAACGACTCTACTTATCCCAGTTTGGCTATTCTGACGTCATAATGGAGGCAGGTGGGGTTTTTGGGAAAGTCCCTTTTCCTTTACTCGCTATACATCGGGCAAATCAATCTTTTGCCTATCAACTCCCTTCTTATAACCTTATGAATTTTATGGAATTCATGAGTGATAGGTATGCCAGTGTAAATATTGAGCATTCATTTAACGGTTTTTTTCTTAATAAGATTCCATTAATCAAGCGACTTCAGTTAAGAGAGATTGTTGCTGTTAAAGTTCTTCAGGGAGGATTGTCTATCGGGAATGATCCAAAAAAAAATGCTGACTTATATCCTTTTCCAGTAGATAAGCAAGGGCAGGAGGTTTCCTTTAGCTTGGGACAAACTCCCTATGTCGAAGGGAGTGTCGGGCTCTCTAATATTTTTAAAATATTCAGAGTAGACCTGGTCCGAAGATTTACTTATCTGGATCATCCCCGGGTTGCAAAATGGGGAATCAGGGCCAAACTAAAAATTGACTTTTAAACAATAAAAATATGTATAAACCACAAAATTTATGGGTGAATCAATGGAAGGTACTTTCATTTCGAAGAATGATATACTTGGGAGCAGGGATAATGATAATGATTGCCATCTTGTTTCCGCTGTTACTGGCCAATATTCAGCGGCGGGAGGGCAAAGTCATTTCTGATGCAGTTTTAGGTTTGATTCCCGCACATGATGTGTCCCTATTGGTGTTCATTGTGTTGTATGGAGTGATTGGATTATTGCTGGTTCGTGTGGTAAAATGTCCCTTAACTTGTCTGACGATGATCTGGGGCTATATCTTTTTATGCCTTACAAGAGCCATTTCTATTAGCCTTGTACCGCTTGAACCACCTCATGGAATAATTGATCTGAAAGATCCTTTCTCTTTTCTCTTTTATCATGCCGAAGTAATTACCAAAGATCTTTTCTTTTCAGGACATGTATCTACTTTATTCCTGATCGCCTTATGTCTTCCCGAACAAAGAGAGAAAGCTATAGCACTTATTGCTTCTGGATTAATGTCTATTCTGCTTCTTATTCAGCATGTCCATTATACAATGGATATTCTGGTCGCGCCGATTTTCAGCTCACTTTTCTGGTTGGGGGGGAGATCAATGGCACGTATCGGATTTTTGCCTGATCAAAAAATCAAGTTAATTCAGGCCTCAGCAGCTTTTACAGAAGCAAAACCGATTCAAACTCACCCTGAATTGGAGGATAAAGAAAGGGAATTAGTAGAGCAACAAATCAAGAGCTTTCAATAGCATACACATTCCAAAATTTCCGTCTATAAGTGGAAAAATGTGAACCAGTCTGGAGTCCCTTTGATCGAAAGAATGGTGCGAAGTAAAAAACTACATTAAAGCTTGTTATTGTAGTCACCTGTTAAAGTACATTAAAATTAATCATGTTTTTTAAATATAAATGTTTTCAAAATTTCCTTAATAAAAGTGAAAAAGTTCTGTTTTTGATCTTGTTGAGTGTGCCGTCTGCAGAATCTCTGGCTCAATGCGCGGATACTGCTTATCGGCAGCCACCAATAAACACTTTTTGGACAAGTACTTTTGTTGAAAAGCCAACTATCCCGGCAGTTTTGCTGGAAGACACAGCGTTGTGCTGGCCTCACCTTAAAGATGTGAGAGAGGTCGCAAACAGCTTTATCCCTACTTTCGGGTATAAATATGATGACTACCTACAATATACTCCTGCTGCGACAATAGTAGCTTTAAATGCTTTGAACATTAAACGAAAACATTCATCGAAAAGCGCTTTTGTTTCCTATGCTTTTTCAATGAGAATCATGGGGCCATTAACCACTGAAATTAAATATACGGCCAAAACTGTGCGTCCGGATACAAACTCAAAAGACTTCTTTCCTTCTGGCCATACTGCCATGGCACTTGTGAACGCGGCAGCTTTGGATAAAGAATTTGGACAATACCGAAATCCACTTATTGACCTTGTAGGATACAACGTGGCGACCAATACACCTTTAAGCAGGGGCCTGAACAACAGATATTGGGTGACAGAGGCCGCAATAGGTTTGGTTTCCACTGAATTGGGATACCAGCTGGCAGATCAGATTTTTAAAGACCGGGGTATGAATGCACCGATAAAGAGCAAACCTGTGTCGGTATCCAACAATCCTAGTTTTGTGGAATTACATTTGGGATATACTACCCCGACCAGCAAAGACCTTAAACCAGTAAACAGTGATGAGGTGTATGCTACAGATGGATTTAATTTCGGCCTTGAAGGAGCATGGTTTATAAATAAAAATTTTGGAGTAGGGGGGGAGTATGCCTTTAGTAGCTTTCCATTGAATTCAAGAAGAGTACCACTTGATCCGGAGAGTTCCAGGAGGAGTACAGAACTCTATATTCAGGCACTTGTGATTAAGTACTTTAATATTGGTGCATATTTTAGTCTGCCACTCCCTAATAACTGGTTTATAACAGGTAAGATAAATGCAGGAGTTTCCTCGGGAAGCAAGGGGAACTTTATTTTGAGGCTCAAAGAAAAATACCAGAAGGATTATCCCGTTGTTGAACTTCCTTATATGAAATACAAACCTAAAACAGCCTCTAGTTACTCCATGGGCGTTGGGATTCAGAAGAGAATCGGACGTAATACAGCGATCAAGGCTTATGCAACCTACTTTGGTTCTACTCATGAATTTGAAATGGAGCTATTAAATTATGTGACTAAAGGTGGTCAATATACTTACCAAGCTATTAAAAATGAAGGGCGTAAGGCTGATTTTGACCATTTTGCTTTTGGAATCGGTCTTACGGCTTTTATTTGGTAGATGATTTATGATGTGAACATTTAATTGAAGTGTAGTACTGAAAGAAATGATATGGAAACAATTTGCCTTGAGTAATAAAGTTCTGCAATATTACCGCGTAAGGTAGTTGATGTGGTTTAAAATGAGATTTCATAGTCGAACCTATTGGAGTTGACTAGTGTGATATGAAAAATAAACTACTGTAGTTGTCCGGCACTCTCGTATTGTTTAGAGTGCAGTTGGATGGCGGTCATCAAGGCCTATCAGATGGTCGTTGTGATTCTATTCTTTAACAGGATCAATCAGAATCCCTGTTTTTTATGATGCTTAAAAATAATTTATATATATGTGTGTTTGTAATTCCCCAGTTCACTTGCCGGCGATGGTTTTTATTATACTGGAACTGATGATGCTTCCTTATCTAATCTGCTTTTGTTATTCCTGTCCCGATGATAAACGCCGGTTCTGGTATTTGTACTGGTGTTTATTGATGATCGGTGGTAATCTTATTGTCGGTTTTTTTGCGGATTCAGATTTAGGTACATCAAAAATCATATTGAATCTTGTTTATGGGAGTGGCTTTTTATTATCATCATACATCCCTGTAGCTCTCGCTCAGCGGCAGCATACAGTTGAAAGACGTATTCATGTGATTTATGGTTTGCTATTGCTATCGATGTTACTTTCCTTGTTTGCTTATTGGTTAGATTTTGCCAGTTGGGTTTGGGTATTTCTTGGCAATGGCGGTTTTGTACTTACAATGTTGGGGCTAATGGTTACCGAGGTGAGCAGGTCGAGATCGGACTATAAAAAAGCAGATGTTCTTTTTAGCCAGCCTGCTAGTTGTTTTCAAAAGAGTTGTCTCAGATTTCAATTGACTCGCAGGGAAATAGAAATTGCGGAACTGCTATGTCAGGGCAGGACTTATAAAGAAATCGGATCCTTATTGTTTATTTCTCCCAAGACGGTAGATGCTCATGCGCACAACATTTTTGGTAAGACTGGCGTGAAAAAGCGAATGGAGCTGGTTCGGGTACTAGGGTATGCTAGTACTTAATGATAAGGACTAAAACAAATCTTGTAGGTATGAAAAAGATAGAATGGAGTATTCAAATAGATACGCTGCTGGAGTATCTTAATCTTATGGTTCCTATATCCCCGTCTTTTAGAAGGGAAATCAGATCGATGTTAACCCAACATTCTTTTATTGGTAAACATCTTTTGGTTAATCCTGGTACATACGTGAATAGAGCTTGGTTTAATGTGGATGGTTTTGTCATTGCAAGTTTGGTAGAGGAGAATGGAACAGAGCGCGTGATCAGAATTTATCAGCCTTGGCAAATCTTTACCGATATGTTTAGTTTCTTGAAATCTAGACCATCGACACTAAAGTTCAGCGTCATTACTAAATGCACTTTGTTGGTTATTCAACGCAGTGATTATGAAACACTAAAAATATATCCTGAAACTCAGGATTTGTTTAGTAATATCATGTGGGAGGAACAGAAAATTGAGATCTTTAGAACGCGTCTGATGACCTTAACTGATCAGAGCAAAGTAATTGAATTTGCTTCGGTGTATCCGATTAACAAATTGCCCAACAAGGTTTGTGCTTCTTTCTTAAAAATGACTGAATCAAGGTTTAGTATAGCCAAAGCAAAATTTAACCGGATGAAAGACATCAATTCAAAATGAAGTAATTGTTTGTATTTGTGTGGATTAGGTTGTGTCAATTCAGGCGACGCCAGTAACAGTTAGCGTATAAATTTAGATAGTTGAGTCAGTTTGCAACTAAAGTTAGTTGCTTATTACTTTACTTTTATAACCATAATTAGTTTGTGTACTGCTTTGTTTTTATGCAGATGTAAAAAGTAAGCATGTGAATGCAAGGGGTGCTTTCATAAAGTTGCACCCTTTTCATATTTAAATTCATACATCGCTTTTATTAATAAGTTTTGCTGAAGGAAAATTTATCTGAAATGTAAAATTGAAATATTTATGCTTATATCTCTTAATACATCTATTTGTAGGAATAAAATCTCATTTGAGGATTCATTTTTTAGACATGAGTAAAATTATAAAATTGGTAGTCTATTTTACCCCGGGCGTGGTTATGGGTATAATCACGATGTTGTTTATCATTTTTTTATGCCTTCCACTGAAGGAGAGCTTAATAGGAGCAGTCTTTCAAAAACTGGTTCATTTTATTGGCGTTACTTGCATTTTATTAATTCTGACTATGATTTCTTTATTTCTCATTTGCATTGCTCTTGAACAGATAAGGAAAAAAAATAACCCCAGATATTTCAATCATCATCTGGGACAAGGCGATTATGTCGCAAAGAATATAAAAAATGAAGCAAAAAAATGAGCATATGAATAAGTTTCTAAAATTTAGTATTTTTTTTCTCTCTAGTGTCTTGGTTGTATTGGTGGGCATCTTATTTATTTATTTTTTAGCATTCCCATTGGAGCATAGTTTTATTGATACGATTATTCTTCGGTTTGTTCACTTCTGTGGAATTGGGTGCATGTTATTATTTCTAGTTTTCCTTTCCATATATCTTATACGTGTTGGTTTTGATCAATTCAGAAGTAAGGATAGAGTATCGATAGACAAAACCATATAGAAAATGAAAATTGCTTTCAATATTGCATATGCAAGTCTTCTCGATCTGGTCTGGCTAACCGGATACGATAATCAGGTTACCAAAATGACTCTTAATCGGAAAATAATAAATTCTGAAATCATCCTGGCCTCACCTAAAGAAAATTCATTAAGATTTCTAGGGCTTGGCTTTTTTTGGACCATATTCCTTTTATCAATTCTTTATTTATTTTCTCGGAATATAGCTATTGGAAAGGCTATGGTCGGATTCTGGGGAAAAGAAACGATTTCGTCAGGATTTGACAAGCTATTTATTTCTGCATTTTCAAACGAGCGGACACAACATTTCTATCCGAAGATCGGTTGTAAAGATGTAGACAGTGTGGTTTTGCCTGAGCAAACACAGGAGATTATCTTGTTTAAGGAGTTAAGATAAGTACTTGACGTGACGGTGGCCGAAATCGGAATGATGTTCGACAAATGTGAAAAAAATAGACTTTTTAATAGTCCTGTTCTTTACGGGTTGTTTTTTTGTAAATATGATTATTGATGAGTACTACTCTTGGAATTGATGATCGTCAGCTGCTGCTTCGTCTGAAGACCGGAGACGTTGACGCTTATGAACTTTTATATCACAGATATAAGGGACTTTTATATTTGCATGCTTACAAAAGACTTCAATCAAGAGAAGAGGTAAAGGATATGATTCATGAAGTATTTCTCGATTTTTGGGAGAAAAGGGAAGTTCTTGAAATCACCAATAACTTGTCTGCCTATTTATACCAATCCGTTAGATATAAAATCATTAATCACTTTAATAAAGCCAAACTTGCGCAGCAGTACCTGGACTCATTGACCACCTTTTCTGCAGCTTATTCCTCAACTACAGATTACATGATGAGAGAAAATATGCTCAAAGGCCTTATTGAAAAAGAAATTGAACGTCTTCCTGCAAAAATGAGACATGTATTTGAGCTTAGCAGAAATGAAGGACTGACCCATAAGCAAATTGCCTGTATGCTCAACCTTTCCGAGCAGAGTGTCCGTAGTCATATCAAAAATGCGTTAAGAATTCTTCGCTTAAAGCTTGGAATTTATCTTTTACTAGCTTTTTTGTTCAGATTTTAACTTCTAATAGGTAAGATAAATAAAATCAGGGGAAATTCAAGGTAATTGTGTTATGCTTTTAGCTTTGTTTGTGCGCTTCATGAGGCGAACTTAAAACAATCCATTTTGGAAAGCCTGATTTAGAAAAGAAGAAATCATGCCTTTGCCACGCTCGAGTTACCTTAGGATATTTTGAAAAACGTCATACAAGACTTTTCCAACAATACCTAAAGTTATGGACAATACGGCAGCCTGATGCGCTGCAGACCGGTCCCTTTTACACTTATATTCAATCATTGGGTATACCCATCTGAAATAATGGAATAAGACTCTCAACAGGAATAAGCTTAAGAAGAAAAAATAAGTCATTGCCAGATTATTCAGAAATGAGCTTTCCAGAGAAGCAACAAAAGGCGACTGCTGGTACTTATTGCAGATATAAAAACCTAATGGAAGTCCAACCAGCCAAACCAAAAGATCATACACACTACCTCGATGAATTTTGGGGGCCTTAGATGGCCGGTCTTTCACAAATGCATCAATTTCGTGGAATACCCCATTTACCCACATGCTATCGTCTCCCTGAACAATAAATTCTGAATCGTTTGGTGTTCGGTCGCTTGGTTGAAAGGAAAAATCAAAGACTTTAGGTTTTGAAAAATCGATGTATAATTGAAAATGATTACTCGGGTAGTAGTTGAAATTGGCTCGGTAAACAACATCACTGTTCACGTAAATGGTTTTTACGCTGTCTGGAAAAGAAACAGAACCGAATACATCTTCAATAGTTCCAAATAATTCCTCGCTTTTGAAGCCAACAACGGTGATTTTTAACATAGAACATATCTCCATATTATGTTTAAACTGTTCTAAATTTTCAACTTTTGTTTCTTCAAATCGCTTATACTCGATTTCGCTGGCAGTTTTGGCTCGCTGTTGCAAAATATCCAAAAGCTTTCTCAAGTCATCTTTATCAAGACTTAATGCCCCTATCTTCTTAGATAATTTATTCCTTACAACATCGTTTGGCATATTGAATTTCTATTCAAGCTAAATCTAATTTTCACACTTGCTAAGCTAAGTTAGCAATAAACGGTAATATTTTGTGAATGAAGATGCGGCGTCTCATCCAAAAGTATTCAAAAACCAGGCACCCAACTTTTGCCAAAATTTGATATGAGAAAAGGAAATCAAGAAGTTGGAAAAGGTTTTTCAAATGCAGACCCAACTGATTTCTAAAGTTTCTGGATTTCGTGCTCGTCTAATAGACTGACATCAGAAGATTTTATCCAGCATTGGACAGGTAAGATATAACCTGCGCCGCTAACTTCGTAGTTTCCACATTGGTGGCAATTAAAAAATCGTATCTGAGATGAGGTGCGTCAAATTTTTCCATAAACATATAAATTAGCAGATTGAAAGGAAAGTTATCTTTTGAAATACATCATAACTTACTATCATTAATGGGGTTTTTATGCGTTTTGATATGTCTATCAGTTGAGAGTGGCAGCACGATCGTTTAGATATATTCCTTTAGTGTTTGATAACCTTCGTCTTTTTTCCACCAGAGCGCATCTTAAATGGTGAGCTTAAAAAAAATAAAAAAAAAATACCCCCATTAGGGCCATCAACTTGACTATCTAGTAATTAAACAGAATTACTGGCTATTGATGAAACGTAGAGACCTTAAATCTTCCGAATTAATAACACATTATCTTCAGGGTACTTGTAGCGCCGAGGAAAAAGTGATGGTGGACCTGTGGTATGAAAGTTTGCCGGAAAAGGAGCTTGATCTTTCTGTTGAAGAGATAGAGGAGGACCTTAATAAGGTTTACCGGAAGTTATTCCGGGTATATAAGAAGCGTTTTTTTTCAATAGGATACAGAGAAGCTGCCGCAGCCTTATTGATTTTTGGATGGATCTCATTTTATTTTATCCCAAGTAATCATAATAAAGTTCTGGATGTTAATGTTTCCTCCGCTGAAGATGTTGCACCTGGAAAAAATGAGGCAACACTTGTCTTGATGGATGGACGTAAAATTCTGCTTTCAAAAGCCCTAAATGGACCTGTCGCAGAACAGCCAGGAGTTATCATATCTAAATCTAGCGATGGAAAATTAATATATCACATGCAATCTTCCCCTAGATTTACAAGAGTGGGAGTAAATACACTGTACACCGCTAGAGGTGAACAGTATCAGATGACTTTACCGGATGGTACCAAAGTATGGCTTAACGCCGCTTCCTCTCTTAAATTTTCCCCGACTTTTCTGATCTCAAATCAACGAAAAGTTGAATTGAGCGGCGAAGCCTACTTTGAGGTCACTAAAAATAAGAAGCAACCATTCATTGTAAAAACGAAATCTCAGCAAATAACGGTCCTGGGGACACGTTTTAACATATCTGATTATGAGAATGAATCGGGAGTTATTACAACATTGATTGAAGGCTCGATCATAATTGACTCAAAGTACAATACCCGACAATTAGAACCAGGGCAACAGGCTGCTTTGTCTGATGAAATTTTAGTTGTAAGCCAAGTGGATACTGAGACAGCACTTGGTTGGAAAAATGGACTATTTATCTTTCAGGATGAGCCTTTACAGAGCATTATGCGGAAACTTGAAAGGTGGTACGACCTGCAGGTGGAATATGATGGAGTAAACCTAAATGAGAAATTTGGTGGTAGCATTTCCCGCTATGACCATGTCTCCAAAGTCTTAAAAAAGCTTGAACTAGCAGGAGGAATACATTTTAAAATAGAGGGAAGGAGGGTCACCGCGATGAAATAATCCATATGATTAGTACTAAGGCTTTTAGAGTGGTTGTCATTCCGCTGCCAAAATCTCTGATGTTTTTCATTCTTAGAGCAGTTTATTGGCCATTCTGATATTAGAAGCGATTTCTAACAAACTAAATCTGGGGATCTGGAATCTTTGCAATACTAGATCTTCATATGAACCAAATCAAACCATACCATGAATTCATATTTTTTGTTTCAACTTAAAGTACCGCTTGCCCCTCACTTGCAAAGGAGAATAAAATTTACTGTCATCATAATGATAATTGGCATCTTTCAGGTCAACGCTTCAGTTCCAGTCAAGTTGATTACCATCAGGAGAAATAATATTGGTCTTAAAGAGGTTTTCACAGAGATTAGAAAACAAACTGGATACACAGTATTATACAGATCTGAAATGATTGAAGGAATAAGGCTAATTAATGTGGATCTGGTAGATGCTTCTATCGAAACGGTTTTGAAATGTTGCTTAAAGGGACAAAGCCTTGATTTTGTAATTGAAGACTACGCAATAGTGATTACAGAAAAAAAGATTTCCATTAAAGACAAAATAATCAGTTTTCTAACTGAGGTTGAATTGCATTGTAAAGTCGTTGATGAAAATGAAAAGCCACTCGAAGGAGCAACTGTAAAGGTAAAAGGGACTTTAAAAATTACGAGCACAAACAGCAAGGGTGAATTTGTACTTAACAATATCACCGATAAGGATATTATTTTGATTTCTTATTTGGCTTATAAAACCAAAGAGATTTTGGTGAAGGATCTGCGAAATATGTCTGTTTTGAAAATGGAACCTGTTAGCGCAGAGTTAAATGAAGTGAAAATAAACACAGGCTACCAAAGCTTAAGTAAGCAGAAGACGGTGGGGGCCTTTGAATATTTGGATATTAAAGCTTTGGAAAGACGAACTGGCCAGGATATCATTAGCCGTCTGGAAGGAATGACTGCTGGTTTTTCTTTTAAGGAATTACCGGGAAATGCAGTCGCATCAGATGAAAATTCAAGAAATAGAATCCTCATCAGAGGCTTAAGTACTATGACAGCAGGAACCGAGCCACTTATTGTTTTAGATAATTTCCCTTATCTGGGAGATATTAATAATATTAATCCTAATGATATAGAAAGCGTAACTATTTTAAAAGATGCGGTAGCTTCAGCGATATGGGGTGTCAAGTCTGGAAATGGTGTTATTGTGCTTACTTCAAAAAAAGGAAGATATAATCAACCGGTAGATGTGGTTTTCGATACAAAATTCCACTTCGCGGGCAAGCCCGATCTTTTTCATTTTCCGGTGATGTCCAGTAAGGACTACATCGATGTGGAAAGATTTTTATATGATAAAGGTTATTTTGATGCCCGGATTAGAGGAGAAGATAGGTCGAAAATGCCTTTAACACCGGTGTTACAATTGCTGGTAGATAACAAAAAAGGTCAACTTTCTGATGAGGCTTTAGAGTCTGGTCTCCGGGAGATAGGGAAAAATGATTTACGCAATGATTACAATCAATATATCTACCGGAATACATTAAATCAGCAATATCATGTCGGGGTAAATGGGGGAACAGAACAACAGAAGTACGGAGTTTCTGTTGGCTGGAATAAAGGAGTCGATTATAAACAATCGTTGGCTGATCACCTGACCATAAAGGCTAGCCATACCTATTCTTTTTTTGATAAAAATCTTGAAATTGATGCCGGAATTCTATATACTCAGAAAAACAATCAATCTTCTTACTTTAATTCCGGTCCAAGATCCGGGTTTACATATCTCAAACTGAAACGAGAAGATGGTACAAATTCCGTAGTCGATCAATATGACTCAAATTATGTCGAAGGTTTTCCTGCTGGTAAGTTATTGGACTGGAGTTTCTCCCCACTTGATGACTGGAAACTTAACAACTCTAAAGTCAGAGTGGTTGATCATCAGTTTAACGTTGGCTTAAGGTATCGTTTATCCAGAACTCTTGATGTTAAAATTGAGTATTCTTCTGGACAGGGTACCAAGAAGAACACAAATGAATATGATGAAAGAAGTTTTTATGTAAGAAATCTGATCAATCAATTTACTCAAATTGATCCGATTACTGAAACAATAAAAAGACCTGTCCCTTTAGGTGGAATTATATACAGTAAAAATGATGAATACGACAACAAAAATGTAAGAATATCGTCCTCTTATAACTATAATAATCAAAAACATGGATTTTCTTTCCTGGCAGGAGCAGAAATGAGTGAAACCGTTAGCCATAAAACAGGAAATAACCTCTATGGTTACAATAGTGTATCTGGGAGCAGTACCTCTGTAGATTTTGCGAATTTATATCCTGTGAAACCTATTGGAATGCTAAGGCTCTCTGATGGACAAGTGTCTATGAAGAAATTAGATAGAAATTTGTCTGCTTTTCTTTTGGTAACTTATGATTATTTGAAGAAATATGTTTTATCAACTAGTGTAAGGAATGATGGTTCTAACTTATTTGGTGTTTACACCAATAACCAATGGAATCCGATTTGGTCTATTGGTCTTTCATGGGATATCAACCAAGATTTTTTTTACCAAGTAAAATGGTTGCCTTCTTTAAAGTTACGTGCAGGGTATGGTTATAATGGAAATGTTAATAAGACCATTACAGGTCATCTGATTACATATTTGATATCTAATGATATTGATGATCTATTTAAGCGTCAATCTTATGCGACGATTAGAAACGCCCCTAACCCCTATTTGAAGTGGGAAAAAGTAGGACACTTAAATGTCGGGATAGATTTTTCGGCATTTAATTCCAGATTATCTGGTAGTCTGGAATATTATCGCAAGAGCACCTCTGATTTAATTGGTGCAATCAGGTTAGCGCCAGTCTTTGGCTGGAGTGATTTTAGTGGAAATACAGCAGGTTTGACGACAAGTGGATGTGACATAAAAATAAATTCAACTAATATTTCAGGGCAATTTAATTGGAGCAGCAATATACTATTCAGTTTTACTTCAAATCAAGTGACAAAATATGGCATTATACCTTCCGAATACAACTCAGCCTATGTAAACGGTCAACAAATAATCGGAAAGCCGTATAACCTTTTATTTAGTTATAGGTGGGCCGGTCTGGACCCTTTAACGGGAAATGCTAGAGTATTTGTGAACGGAGAGCCTAGTTCAAATCTTAATAGTATTCTAAATAACACAAATCAGGATGATTTGGTTTATCATGGTTCTTCTGTACCCACCAGCTCTTTGAGTTTATTCAACACTTTTAATTGGAGGCAATTCCACTTCTCTTTTAATATTACAGGTCAGTTTGGATATTCTTATAGAAGAAGTTCAATCAATTATTCGGGATTGCTGAACTATAGTTCATATCGACAACATGGCGACTTTTCTAAAAGATGGCAAAATCCAGGAGATGAAAAAATAACAAATGTAATCTCAATGGTGTACCCTTTCGATTCGTCCAGAGAAATTCCTTACCTGAACTCTAATATTCTGATTGAAAAAGGAGATCATATCAGGTTGAGGGATTTGAGGATTGGATATACCTTGAACAGAACCAGTCGCAGTAAGCTCCCTTTTAAGCAGCTACAATTTTTGTGTTCGATTAATAATATTGGCTTTTTATGGAGAGCGGATCGTACAAAAATTGATCCTGAAGTTCAACTCAATTCTGAGTTTCCTCAACCGACAGAGGTTGTATTCGGTGCAAAAGTAAACCTTTAATTAAATAGGCATGAGAGCAATGATTAATGTATTGGCTGTGGCAATAATGCTGTTGAGCCTGGTGTCCTGCAAGAAATACTTAGCGGGAGTTGCCCAAAAAGATTGGGTTGTACCATCTGAGATTGGCGATTTTCAAAAAATGCTTGATAATCCTAGACTAGGGATTTTTAGAAGGTTGAGTGATTACAGTTCTGATGATATAATCTTTAGCCCTTCTGTATTCTCAGGTCTAGAACCAACATATAAAGCACTTTATATATGGAGTCCGTCCATTTTTGATAGAGTGGGCTTGGATTGGAACTTAGCCTATCAAAATGTTTTTTATGCAAATAATGTTCTGGAAGGGATAGCCAATATTAAAGCTACATCAGAGAATCTATCTGAACGTAATTATCTTCTGGGGCAAGCCCTTTTTATAAGAGCGAATAATTTTTATAACTTGCAGGAAACATTTGGACAGGTTTATCACAGTGAAAATGCTTCAACCAAGCTAGGAATTCCGTTGAAGCTAAGTAGTAGTTTTAACGGAAAATATGTTAGAGCGACAGTAGAAGAAACATATGATCAAATTATCGGTGATCTAAGCAAAGCGTTGGTACTTTTGCCAGAAAAGATTGATTTGACTCACCGGTTTCGCCCATCCAAAGTAGCAGTTTTTGCTCTTCTATCCAGGATTTATTTAACTATTGGTAATTATGAAAAAGCAGAAGAATGTGCCTCTGAAGGTTTGAAGTTATACAATGAGATTCTGGATTATAATACGCTAACACTCTCTTTGGGTGATAGTAATCCGTTTAAATTCCCTGTGAATGAAGTTTTTTATTTTTCCTTAGATGGTTCTGGTAATCCTGTTCAGGATTCTGATTTAGGAGTGGATCCGGATTTATATAATACTTATGAGGAGACTGATTTAAGAAAGAAATTCTTTTTTAAAGTCAACAAATTAGGTGATCCTTATTTTTTTGGTAATTATTCCGGTCTGATAGCTCGAAACTTTAATGGTTTTGCAACAGACGAGTTGATGCTAATTCAAAGTGAATGCTTAGCCAGGACAGGACAGCTTCAGCGTGCGATGTCCGTATTGAATCATCTTTTAGTGAAACGTTTTAAAGCTGGCACCTTTGTTCCCAGGACTTCAGAGCATAAGGATCAAGCTTTATTAATGATTTTAAGCGAAAGGAGGAAGGAACTGGTCTTAAGGGGAGGTATAAGATGGACAGACCTGCGTAGACTAAATAAGGGCCCTTTAACTCAGAAGACTTTAAAAAGAATATTGGGCGATAATGTGTACGAATTAAAACCCAACGATCCAAAATATGTATTCCCCATTCCAAAAGAAGAGATTGAGTTGAGCGGTATAGTCCAAAATCCTCGTTAATTAAAAAAACATACGTTTATTATGAAAAGAAATATTGTAAAGATTGAAAACCTTTCCCATAGATATCACTCTTCTTGGGCAATTAGAGACATTAATTTTGAAATCGATCATACTGGCATTGTTGGCTTATTGGGCTCTAACGGAGCCGGGAAATCAACCACGATGAACATTCTTTGTGGAGTGCTGAATCAAACAGAGGGCAATGTTTATATAGACGGTATTGATTTACATAAGGATCCTTTGTTAGCAAAACGGCAAATCGGTTTTTTACCACAAACGGCACCATTGCATCAGGATCTCAGTGTTGACGAATATTTGAATCATTGTGCCTTCTTAAGATTAATGGACAAAGATAAGATCAAAAGAGCTATAGAAGAAGTAAAGGAAAAGTGTGCTATTGCTCATTTTGGTAAAAGGTTGATTCGGAATCTTTCTGGTGGTTATCGCCAACGGGTTGGGATTGCCCAGGCAATTATTCATTACCCGAAACTTGTAGTCCTTGATGAACCAACAAATGGATTGGACCCCAACCAGATTATGGAGATCAGAACACTGATTCGCGAAATAGCGAGGGATCGTACTGTTATTTTTTCAACGCACATTTTGTCTGAAGTACAGGCTTTGTGCAAAGAAATCAAGATGATAGAAGAAGGGCAACTGGTTTTTTCAGATAGCATAGATGCTTTTAATAATTATGTTGCTCCCCATTGTATATTAATGATGATGGATAATCCTCCAAAGGAAGAAGATCTAATAAGTATTAAAGGAATTACCAAGATTGAGATGCTTACTGAAAAGCGCTTTAGGTTGTCCTTTGATGGGGATGAAGGAATTACCGAGGAAATTATCAAGATTAGTGTGGAGAAGGATTGGAAACTTCGGGAGATCAGTGTAGAAAAGAATTCTATAGATGAAATATTTGCTCAATTGTCTAAAAAGACTCAAAATAAAAACAGCTTATGAGAACTACTTTAAGAATTGCAATAACAGAGGTTAGACTATTGTTTTATTCACCAATTGCCTGGTTTATGTTGATTGCATTTTTGATTCAAACGGCAATACCTTATGTCTCTAAAATGGAAAGCTATGATAGAGCCCAAGAATTGAAGGCCCCAATGATGTCAATCACAATGTCGCTATTTTCTATCCCTATTTATGGGCTTTTCCAACAAGTAGCTGAAAATTTATATTTATACCTTCCCCTGCTCACTATGGGCTTGATTAGTAGAGAGATCAGTAGCAATTCAATCAAATTGTTGTATTCTTCACCTGTGAAAATCAGCGAAATTATTTTTGGTAAGTTTTTTGCAATAATATGCTTTAACTTTTTGTTGGTAGCAGGGCTGGGTTTATTTGTCTTTGCCGCTTATTTTACTATTGAATACGTAGACGTTTTATTGTTGCTTTCCGGGTTGTTCGGGATTTTTCTCCTGCTCGGTGCTTATGCATCTATTGGATTATTTATGTCGTGCTTGACTTCTTACCAAGTTGTTGCTGCCATAGGTACTTTCGTAGTCTTTGCCTTTTTAAACTATATCGGATATCTATGGCAGGATATAGATTTTGTCAGAGACCTCACTTATTTTTTGTCTATTTCCGGACGATCAACAATGATTATTTTTGGCCTGATTTCTACAAAGGATGTAATTTACTTTTTGGTGATCATGGCAGTTTTTCTTTCCGCAAGCATCATAAAGCTTCAGGATGAAAGAAATTCAAAACCGATTATTTTAAAGCTTAGCAGATATTTCTTTGTTCTTTTCCTGGCTTTATTCATCGGCTATTTTACATCCAGGCCAGCTTTTGTCGGATATTTTGATACGACACGGAATAGCTCCCTGACTATTTCGAAAGATGTTCAAAAAATACTGAAAGAGCTTCCTGGTCCGTTGGAAATTACTATGTATGTCAATCTACTCGATGAGACTTATATGCAAGGTCAGTCAAAATTTAGAAACTCTGACATGGACCGGTGGGAAAGATATACCAGGTTTAAGCCTGATCTGGAATTTAAATATGTTTATTATTACGATGAGCCAGCAGGGAAATCCAGTTATCTGTATAAGTCAAACCCTGGAAAGACATTAAAACAAATGGCAGAAACCAAAGCCAAAGCTTATAAGTTGGACCTGAGTTACTTTAAAACACCAGAAGAAATAAGGACCCTTATCGATCTAAAACCAGAACGGAACAGACTGGTAATGCAATTGAAATATAAGAGGAAAAGCACCTTTTTAAGAACATTTGACGACAATATGTTTTGGCCAGGCTCATCTGAAATTGCTGCTGCATTTAAGGTGTTGACAGATAGTGGCCTTTCAAAAATCGCCTTTTTAGATGGAGAGTATGAACGGGGGATAGACAAGCTTGGTGATAGAGGATACAATAGGTTCACCATTGATAAGGAATTTCGCTTTGCGATGATTAATCAAGGATTTGATGTAGAGCAACTCAATTTACAGGTCAAAGATATTCCTTCCGATATCATAGCACTTGTTATTGCAGACCCAAGAAAAGAATTTACCCCTGAAGTGGAAAGTAAGATTCGGAATTATATAAAAGAAGGTGGAAATCTTTTGGTTACTGCTGAACCAGGGAAACAGGTGATATTGAGCCCGATTTTGAAAGATGTTGGAATTCAGATAAAAGAGGGGACGCTTGTACAACCTACTAAGGAATACACAATAGATTTTGTTTTACCCTATCTGACACCGGCTTCTGGTAAGTGGGGTAGAGACTTTGTAAAAAGTTATAAAGATAGTGTACCTGTATCAACATCTGGTGTGGCTGCACTAGATTATTCTAAAGATGGCAATTTTAAGGTTGAATCATTATTAATGAGTGATGCTAACAAAAGCTGGAATAAAAAAGGAAGATTGGTGTTGGATTCCACGGAGGTTTTCTACAATTCGGTAGAAGGTGATGAAAAAGGGTCATTCCCTGTTGCACTATCACTTACCAGAAAAATCAAAGAAAAAGAACAGCGTATTGCTGTGATCGGAGATGCGGATCTGATGGCCAATGGAGTGTTGCTGAAAGATACTAAGGTAAAGACAGGAAATTTTAAATTCAATATAGCTTTATTCAGTTGGTTTAATTACGGGCGATTTCCGGTCGATGTTAGCACAACAGCATCGATGGATAATCACGTTCTCACAAATGATTTTTATATCAGTATCCTAAAAATTATTTTTCTTGTTTTTTTTCCTGGTTTATTATTGATTTCAGGGTCAGTTTTACTGATCAGACGTAAAAGAAAATAGCAAATGAGCTTTACAACTGATAAACAGACGCTCAATGATCTGAATATATTTGGGCAGCATGGGAGAAATTCAATTTACACATTATTTAATCAAACCCATACCAGAGGTGGAGCCGATTTACTAGAAGAAATGTTCCGGTATCCGTTGTCTAATGTCCAAGGCATTAATACCAGAAGTAGCATCATTCAATATTTCCAGTCTGTAGCGGCAGTTTTTCCCTTTTCAGGAAGTGTGTTTGAAGCAGCAGAACATTACCTTAGTCATACTGATCAAAGAAGTCGACTTTCTCTTCAGAACAATAATTTGGGTTCAAAATTTAATAACCTTATTTCTATAAATAACGATTATAAGGTTATTTATACAGGTATTGTCGCTCTGATTGAGATGTTTAATATACTTCGTCATTTTCTGAAGGAAATACCAGAAAATGAAATGAATCCATACTATAAGGAGCGAATCGAAATTCAAAAGCTGCTGGAGGATCAGGAGTTTGCTGTGCTTTTTAGGTTGGAATGGAAAAATAAGATTCAATATTCGATGATGGTGAAATTGGATGGCTTATTGAGGTACAGTCAGATAAGTAAGGTTAAAAGTATTTTAAAACATATTTATCAGCTGGATGTCTATATTTCAGTAGCCAATATAGCTTTAAAGCGCGGGTTTGTCTTTGCAAAGGCTCTGCAAGCCGAATATAGTTGCATTATTTTGGAAGGAGTCTTTCACCCTGAACTTAACAATGCTGTTCCAAACAACCTGATAATTGCGCCAGAAGGTAACGTGATTTTTCTTACAGGAGCGAACATGGCTGGTAAATCAACTTTCATGAAATCGCTGGGTATTGCACTTTTTCTTGCTCATATGGGATTCCCTGTGCCTGCCAGGAGAATGGAATTTTCTGTGCTTAATGGGATTTATACAACTATCAACCTTCCCGATAGTCTGAGTATGGGAGCCAGCCACTTTTACGTTGAGGTGCTGCGGTTAAAAAAAATTGCTTTGGAACTTAATAAGAACAAGAGCTTGCTGGTAATTTTTGATGAGCTCTTTAGAGGAACTAATGTGAAAGATGCTTATGACGCAACCATTGCTATTACTGGAGCATTTGCACAAAAGAGAAACTCAATGTTTGTCGTATCCACCCACATTGTTGAAGCAGCTGAAGTTCTGAAAGAGCAATTTGATAACATAGATTTCCAGTATTTGCCAACTAGGATGAATCAAAATATTCCGGAATATACTTACACGCTGGAATTTGGGATTACAGCAGATAGGCATGGAATGATTATCCTGCAAAACGAAGGTGTTATCGATATTTTAAAAAAGAAACAAACGAAAGGTTCCTAGCTATGGCATTTATTGTAGACAAACAAACACTGGATGATTTAAATATTCTTGGAAAATATAAACATGATTCTATCCACAGTCTTTTTAACCAGGTTGTAACAAAAGGAGCTGAGAAGTTGCTGGAGAATATGTTTAATCATCCGATGTCGGATGCAGAGCAAATCAATAAACGGAGTGGTAGTTTTCAATACTTCCAGAAGCAAAATGCCCATTTTCCCTTTGAAAAAGAGGAATTTAACATTGCAGAAGATTATCTCAAGACAAAGGGAGATGATCATTTTATCACAGTACTAACTAGGGTGTACTGGAAAAAAACACTCTATTTTATATACAAAGACAGTGGATATCAAATGCTTCATGATGGTCTTTGTAAAGCCATTAGTGTATTAAACAAGCTTTCAGATTTTCTTAATCAGCTATCAGCTGATGACTGTCCCTGTTTGGGGGAAATGAAGGTCGCAAAAAGTTTTTTTTTAGAAAAAAAACTTGGCTTCCTTTCTACTGAAAAAAATGCAAAAGTAATATCCGCATTTAAAATGGCCTGGTATGGTTTTTTGTTAAAAAATCGTCTAAAAATGCAGATAGAAGCTTTTTTTCAGTTGATCTATCATCTGGATGTTTATGTTGCGGTTTCACAGGTTTGTAAGAAAAAAGGATTTTGCTACGCTTCCGCTTTAACTGGGAAGACAAATACACTTAATATTGAGCAATTCTATCACCCATGGTTTGAAAAAGGAGTAAGAAATTGTTTATCTCTCAATCATCAAAGTAATATGCTTTTTTTAACCGGTGCGAATATGGCTGGAAAATCTACGCTAATGAAGTCTTTTGGGATAGCCATATATCTGGCTCATATGGGTTTTCCAATTGCAGCCGGGAATATGATTTTTTCTGTAAAGGAAGGACTTTTTACTTCTATTAATGTGCCCGATAATCTTAGCCAGGGTTATAGTCATTTTTATGCCGAGGTGCTTCGTATTAAAACGGTAGCGCAGCAAGTAAGCGAACCAAAGAATCTCATCGTGATTTTTGATGAGCTCTTTAAAGGAACGAATGTAAAGGATGCTTATGATGCTACACTAGCAGTTTCCCAAGCATTTTCAGAGAATAGAAATTGCCTTTTTATAATTTCTACTCATATTATCGAAGTAGGAACAGTATTAAGAGAGAGGTGTAACAATTTTCAATTTCGCTATTTGCCTACGTCGATGAATGGATCAAAACCTGTTTACACCTACTTGCTGGAAGATGGTATTACAACGGATCGTCACGGAATGATGATCATTGAGAATGAAGGAATATTGGATATTATTCTTGGAAACAAATAACAAAATATATCAGTACAAAAAATAAAACAATGAAAATTAAAATTAAGAGATTTTTTATCATGTCATTAGCCCTGTGCACTTATTTGCAATTAATTGGCATGTCGCAGTTTCAAGACGCATCAAAACCAAATTATGAATCTGCACATTCTGAAATGTGTAATATCTCCGGAACAATTAGAGGTATTAAATGCAAGCAGATTACCATAAATTATTACGATGGGGAGTTCCCTAAAGTAGATACTGTTACTGTTTTTAATGAAACTTTTAAATGGAGTAAAAAATTAACACACCCCCAAAAAATATATATAAGTTCCATTCTAAAGCGAGATATCGATGAAAAGTATATGGAGTATACCAAATGTATGGTGTTGCAGTTTTTTGCCGAGAATAGCAGTATTAATATAAGTGGAGTGAATGGATTAAAAAGATATGTTGGTTTAATGAAGAATGAAGGCGAATGTAAAATAACCGGTTCAAAGACTCAGGATGAATATGAAGAATATAGCAAACCAATTAAAGAACTTTATGATGAGCAGGTAAAGCTCCAGGAAAAATTTTTAGCTGCAAGGGCGAGTCGTGAAGACACTTTATCTATACTTAAAAGAGTTGCCCAAGTCATAAAATATAGAGAAACGAAGGTAGATGATTATATAGTTCGGTATCCCAAAAGTACAATTAGCATAGATCTTATTTTTGAGAGAATTAAATATGGAGAATATAGTGAAGTGAAAAAATTAGCCGACCAGTTGGATGAATCTTTTAAAAATACAGGTCAGGGCAGGCGCTTAGTGGCCGAACTTAACATATTAAAAAGAAGTGCAATAGGAGCTCAGATGCTAGATTTTACACAGAATGATGCTGAAGGTAAACCCGTTCGTTTTTCCGATTTTAACGGCAAATATGTACTGATAGATTTTTGGGCCAGCTGGTGTGATCCTTGCAGGAAAGCCAACCCGGCCTTAATAAAGGCTTATGATATGTATAAAAATAAAAATTTCGCGATAATCGGAATCTCTCTGGATGCTGACAAGGATAGTTGGCTAGCTGCAATTAAGAAAGATCAGTTGCAATGGACACAACTCTCAGATCTCAAAGGATGGGAAAATGAAATTTCTTCCTATTATGCAATTGAAAGTATTCCGGCAACTTTACTTATTGGTCCCGACGGAAAAATTATTGCAAAAGGTTTAAGAGGATCGAAACTTTTTAGAAAATTAAAGGAGTTGCTGCCCTAAAATAAGCTTCCGATTTGGATAATAAATAGGTTTAAGTGTTTTGATTTACAGCGGTTTAAATCTGCGAGGAGTGTTTGTTTGTGTTTAATTTAATAATTAAATTATGAAAATATATGTATTGTCAATCCTTTTGCTCTGCTTAAGTATAAAGGGTTATACACAAAAAGAAGAAGATGGTGAGTTAAACAAATCTAAAACTTTTTCTTTAAGCGGCTTTAATGCGGGCTTGAAAGATGGAGATACCGTTGAACTTAAAATTTGTGATGCAGCTCACGCTTCACGCATTTTTTTTCTTGATGAAAGAAGCGTTGACCAGTATAAACGCATTTTTAAAGCCGTGGCAAAGAATGGTCATTTTGCTTTTTCGAAAAAAGAATTAACTAGGGTAGCCTATTGTAAATTGGTATTCCACCCTGAAAATTTAGGTTATTCGGATATTGAATTAATTGAGCCTGGAGATGATATAAATATTATTTTCTCTAATTCTACCAGGAATGGCATAACTAAAAGAAATAGGCTTATAACAGGAAAAGGCAGTCCCAAGTATAATTTTAGAGCCATCGTAGACACTCTAGTTCTTAAAAAACATGGAGTTTGGGAAGGAACACCTCAAATTACATTTAAAGTAGGACCAAAAAACAGCATAATGAAGCAAGGTGTTGAGGAATGGACGAGACGCTCGGCAGCGAACATTAAATTTGGCGTAATTCAAAAAAAAATACGATTAGATACTTGTTTGTCGATACTTGAGCATTTCAAATCTGAGTTGAGCCCTTTGATTTATAATGTTCTCAAGGCTGATGTTTTAGGTGAATATATTTATACGACATTTGAGAGAGGCTTATTGTTTGATGTAATCGATTTATTGCGTCTAAGATTGCGAGGTGATCTATCAACTGAAAGTTTAAAAATTATAGATGTCGAATTGGAAGAATTAAAAAAACTGTTTGCTGTCAGCCGGGTGGATTTTGATAAATATGGTGTTTCTGAAAAGGGTTTGAATTTGTCAATAAGTGCTGATCAAGGCCTTTTATCCATGATTGATATAGACGGTTTATTATCGGGAATTTCAATGGATGAACGTTTTGATGCAATTGCAAAAATAACACCACTATCATTTCGTGAAAAGGTCTTTATCTGTTTTTTTCTGAACAACAATGGATATTTGAAGCAACCTGAAATGTTAATAAATCTTGCTAGGCCAATGATAAAGAATCCTGACAATATTAAAGTGTTTTCAGCTATAGAGAAAACTGGAAAGGGGATGTCAGCTTACAATTTTAACTTACAGGATGAAAACGGAAAACTGGTGAGTATGGAGAGTTTAAAGGGGAAAATCGTGTTAATGGACTTTTGGTATGTTGGCTGTGGCGCGTGTAAAAATTACTACGATTTAACTCTTAAAGATGTAGAAAGACAGTTCAGAGATAATAAAGATGTAGTATTTATAACTATTAGTCCTACCAAGAGGAGAGAATGGTTGACAGAAGGACTTGGGAAATTCACTTCAAAGCAAGAACCTAACGTCATTAACTTAAATGCGGGGGAGGAGGGTTACAATGCAGCGGTAATCAGACATTATAATATTAGTAGTTATCCATTTCCTCTTCTTATTGATAAACAAGGTAAGATAATTGAAAATAATCAAATGCTTTTAAAGAATAAAGAAGCTCTTGTTGCTGCAATCAAAAATGCTTTGGGGAAAGTAATAGTTCCAAAAGCGAGTAACGAATAGAATATTATTCTCAGAAAACCATATTGTACAGACTTACCGTGCAATGTCTTTGTATGGCATATGTCTTTAGTATGGGTGAAAAATATACATTAAAGTGATATAGTTTCTTAATTAATAATAGTGAAGTATAAAGCCATGAAAAATGTAATCTTAAAAAACTCCTTGCTACTTATCCTTTGGCTATGCACTGCGCAATCTATTTTGGGTCAGCAAAAAATTGGGCACGTAAACGCTGAGTCTGTATTGGCAATAATGCCCGAAGTAATTGCAGCTCAATCTAGTTTAAATACTTTCATTAAAATGAAACGTGTAGAGATTGACAAAATGCAGAAGGAACTAAAAATGAAGGATGAGGAGACCTTTGCCAAAAGAAATGCCTTGAATGCCGAAAAAAAAGATGCTTTTATGAAGCTAAATCAAATAATGGATGCCGAACTAGATACCTTGAAAAATCGGGCGGAACAAGCCACACTACTTGCAAAAAAGGAAGTTGGAACAAAGCAGGCAGAATTACTTACTCCCTGTGCCGATAAATTTATTGCTGCTGTTAAAGCTGTTGCAAAACAAAGGGGCTTAGCTTATGTACTTGATTCCTCTCAACAAGGTTTTGGTATGTCACGGATTTGGGATGAGGGTATTGATATTACCTCCGAAGTTAAGGCCAAATTAGGTATTTCTTCTATTACTCCTGTTATAAAGAATAAACAAAAACGACTCAATTAACTATTCAAGGGGGCTTCTCTGAAAGTCATCAGCCGCCACAAAAGAGAAGCCTAGATCTGTTAAAGAGTACAATTTTAATAGGATAGGGGTTTAATGCCTATGATTGTACCCATTAAATTTATGTCCAGTTGTTACCAGGGACAATACTGACATATACCTGTTTATCAATACTGGAACATTTAAAATCTGCTTTTAGTCCTATAAGTTGCGATATTCTTAAGGCAGATGTTTTATGTGAATATATCTATACACAGATGTGAATGGTTATGATGGTACATTGATTAAACATTACAGTGTTCTGGGGTACCTCTTTCCATTGATAAAGAGGGTAACATTTTTGAAAGTAATTTGTGGATTTAAGGAATAAAGAACTCCTAACTACGGCTATAAAAAAGACTGATTATTCCCTAAAGGCTTAATCGCATTACTAAGTTGATCTCTCTACATGTACCATCATCGTAAAATTAGAACTCATGAGTCTCTGGTGTTATTCACTGATCATTTAGATTGGTAGCATAATTTTTTTAGCTCCACTTGATATGGACATTTCTATTTGGATCAACCTATAAATGAAATTTATTCTCAATTCACATCGTGCAAAATGAATAAAATTGAAAAAAAAAGTGAAATCGGGTGTGATCTCGTGAACTTGCGAAAATCAGACCTGAACTGTAGTATGTTTGATGTCAATTGATTAAAGTCAAATAAGATGAAATAAAAAACAGTTGATGATTTGCTGAATGATAAAAAAACTTTGTTTCTTACATATAGAAGGTATAGCTTTATTTACTGAATTACTCCGGGGACAATTTTTTTTATTAGAAAATGTATACTTATTCGAGACTAAGCGATGAGCAGTTAACGAGCCTATTAAAGACCCGGGATCATGCAGCATTTACTGAAATCTACAATCGGTACATGGGGTTACTTTACCTCCACGCTTACAAGATTCTTATGGACGAAGATGAGACCGAAGATATTTTGCATGAAATTTTTACTTCATTGTGGATTAAAGCTCCAGAGCTGGTGTTAAAAGATAATTTGGCAGCTTATCTTTATCGAGCGATAAAAAACAGAGTGTTGAATGCACTCGCACACCGGAAAATAAAACAATCTTATCTGGAGTCATTGGAAGATTTTCTAACCAAGGGTAGTTGGTCTACTGAAGAGACCGTCAGAGAACAGGAACTTGCATCAATAATAAAAAAAGAGGTTACGCACTTGCCACGTAAAATGCGTGAAGTTTTTCAACTGAGTCGGATATATCATAAATCTCATAAGGAAATCGCAGATCAGTTGGGAATTTCAGATAAAACTGTTAAAAAACAGATCAATAATGCAATAAAAATACTGCGATTGAAGATCCGATTCCTTATTGTATTTATGCCACTTTAATCTTTTTTAAATTAAATCTACTACCAGAATAGCTTTGAACTGTAGTGTTGGTATAATGGGAAAATAATATCCTTTTACAGCCATGAATACAGATAAAGCACAAGAGCTATTATTTAAATGTAAAGAAGGGAAACTTACGCAAAAGGAACAGATGATACTCGACGCCTGGTATTTGCAGTTTGGACGAGATCAAGGGTTAATTTTTACGGATCAGCAGCTGGAAGAGAAGAGGAATAGACTATGGGCGCGTATTTTGGAAAGTACTCCTGCTGCCGATCAAGTCTCAAGAAGTAGGTCATATAGATTCACGGCGATCGCAGCATCGCTCCTTCTTATAGGTAATATTGCGTTTTTCGTCTTTAGGAAGTCCTCTACAGAACTTCCTATCAGTAATAGATTATCATATGATATCGCACCTGGGGTACACAGAGCAAGTCTTACTTTACCAGACGGCAAGAAAATCATATTGTCAGATGAAGCAAATGGACTGTTAGTGAGTGAATCTGGAATTAAGATTTCTAAAACAAACGATAGTCTTTTGACCTATGAAAATAACACAAATACCAGTAGCACAGTTAATATCAATACCCTTTCAACAGGAAGGGGTGAAACCTTTCAATTACGTTTGCCAGACGGATCTAAAGTTTGGTTAAATGCGGCTTCAAGCCTGACTTATGATGCCGGACTTAATCGGCACGGCATTCGTGCTGTTAAATTGCTGGGAGAAGCATATTTTGAAATCGCCAAAGATAAAAAACGTCCTTTTATAGTAACAACCGGGAATCAGGTGGTGAGGGTTTTGGGTACACATTTTAACATTAACAGTTATTCTGAGGAACCCGCCATTCATACTAACTTACTGGAAGGATCTATAATGTTGAACAATAGACAAATACTTAGACCTGGTGAACAGGCATCGTTCACCAAATCAGGGGAAATCCACGTTCAGGATTCGGATGTTAAAGCGTCCATTGCCTGGAAAGATGGGAAATTCATTTTCGAAAGCGAAGATCTTGAAAGCATAATGCGTAAGCTGGCTCGCTGGTATAATATTGAGATAGTTTACCAGGGCAAGGTGAAAAATAGACCATTTACAGGATCAATTAATAAACATATTAATATTTCCAAAATCCTGGATAAACTTTCATTTACGGGAGATGTCCACTTTAAAATCGAAGGAAGGAGGGTTATTGTAATGCCATAACTATCGTAAATGAGTCTGGAAGGTAAACGGGGATCATTCGACCTATCCCCGTTTTTTTGTCCGGTACTGTTAGAATAAATTCTCTGAAGGAACAAAATAACAATTAACCAAACAATCGAAATTAATGAAAATTAATGAAAAAAATGAGCCTGACAGGCATAATAGCAACCTTTTGTCAACACCCAAGATTATGAGATTATTCATGCTCTTAGTTGCAATTTTTCTTACGTTGACCTTCGAGGTCGCCGCAGCTCAAATTACTTTAAACGAAAGGCAATCACCGCTAAAAAAAATTCTAAAATCAATAAGTATACAAAGTGGCTATGATTTTATCTACTCAGATATTGCTTTTGAGAACCTAGCACCAATCAACGTTAAATTGGAACATGTAAGCCTTGAAATTGCACTTAAAACATGCCTTGAAAACCAGCCTTTGATTTATATGATCGAGGACAAAACCGTCATGGTGAGAAGAAAATCAAAAGAAAATTCTTCCTTTTTGAGGAGCGTTGTTGCGATATTGACAGAGATCGATGTGCATTGTAAAGTAGTCGACGAAAAAGGAATTCCTCTAGTTGGAGCAAATATCCGGGTAAAAGGAGGAGGTAAATCAGCCAGTACAGATAATAAAGGAGAGTTTTCTTTGCAGAAAATAGATGAACAGTCGGAATTACTCATTTCCTATGTAGGTTATAAAACAAAGGATATTCAGGTAAAAGAGTTGTTAAAAATAAAAGAACTCCGTATGGAACCCCTCAGTGGAGAACTAAAAGAGGTTGAGGTAAATACAGGATATCAGAAAGTTAAGCGAGGTCAAATGACGGGCTCGTTTGATTATATAGATAATAAAGCATTGGAACAAACGCCTGGGCCGGATATATTAAACAGGATCAAAAACATTTCCAGTGGAATCGTTTTTGAAAAATCAAGTGTTTTTGGTGACGATAAATCTGCTAGACAGTCGATTAAAATAAGAGGTGCGAGTTCTTTTAGTTATGGGCTCTATAGTCCGCTAATTATTTTGGATAATTTCCCATATGAAGGAAATATTTATAATATTAATCCTAATGATATCGAAAGCGTAACTGTATTAAAAGACGCCGCCGCTGCCGCTATCTGGGGTGCAAAGGCTGGAAACGGGGTTATTGTGATCACTAGTAAAAAAGGTGCCTACCTTCAGGCTACTCAGGTTTCCGCCGGGGTGGATATTGATGTTAGCCAGAAGCCGGATCTGTTCGAATGGCCGAGGATGTCTATTTCCGACTATATCGAAAAAGAAAGGTTTTTATTTAATAAGGGGGTGTTTGATTTATTTATAGGAGATTCGGGCACTTATAATAGTTTGACACCAGCGATACAAGCACTGGTAGATCATAAAAAGGGAAAAATTAATGATTCTGACTTGGAAACCAGGTTAAACGAATTAAGCAAAAATGATATTCGCGACGATTTAAGTAAATATCGATTTCAAAAGGAGGTGGCCCAGCGATATCATATTAATGTCAGTGGAGGTAGTGAACAGCAAAATTATTTTGTTTCAGCAGGTTGGGATAAAAATCTATATCGTACTAAAGGGGATAGTTACAATCGCTTAACGTTAAAGGCGAATTATAACTATAGTTTTTTTAATCGTTTGTTGGAAATCAATACTGCAATTAGTTATGCTTTGAATCATAAAAATAGCTTGCCATTTGACGCTTTTACCCCGAATTCAGCATCGTCTGCATTGTACCCTTACGTGCGTTTGAAAGAAGAAGATGGCAGTAATGCAATAGTAAATAGCCTTTATAAAAAAGCTTTTTTGGATAAATGGAATGAAAAATTGTTGGACTGGAATTATCGTCCTTTGGATGAAATTGGAAAGGTAAAGGATATCAGTATCACAAAGGATTATCAATTTAGCTTAGGAGCCAAAATTAACTTCTCTAAACAATTGAATGTTAACCTTAATACAGTTTTGGGATCTGGTAATACACTAAATCAGAAGGAATACGATCAGGATAGTTTTTATGCACGTGATTTAATTAACACTTTTAGCCAAATTGATCCTGTAACGGGTAGTGTTAAAAGAGTTATACCTTTTGGGGGAATTTTGAGAAATTCGAACAATGACTATAACAGCAAAAACTTTCGGGCACAACTTAATTACAATAACGATTGGATTGATGGCCATCAGCTGAATTTTATAGCTGGCGCTGAATTGCTACAAAAGAAAACTGGCGGTTATACCAATACCTTCGCAGGTTACGATCCTATACATGAGACAAGTAATTCAATAGATCCGATTAATTACTACCCCACTATTTTAGGGGGAACTCGTCGTATTCCTTTCGATGCAACTTCTTTGCTTGCCGTTACTTCACAACGTAATATCTCTTTTTATAGCGCTATGACTTATAGCTATCAAAATAAATATGTAATATTTGGTAGTGTCAGAAATGATGCAGCAAATATTTTCGGGGTTAAAACTAACCAAAAATGGCTACCCCTTTGGTCTGTAGGATTAAACTGGAATTTAAGTAAAGAAGCCTTTTACCGTATCAATTGGTTGCCTGAATTAAAAGTGAAAACAAGTTTTGGTTATACGGGTAATGTACGGACGGATTTAACCGCATACCTTGTTACAAGTGATTTAGGCCAAAATTCTCTATTTAGGGAACCATCGTCTGGAATTCGTAATTTTCCAAATCCAGAACTTCGATGGGAAAAAGTGGGTATGTTTAACGCAGGGGTGAATTTTTCAACTGAAAGAAACAGAATTTCAGGGGGGATTGAGTGGTTCTATAAAAACATGGTAGATTTAATCCAGCCTGTAGTATTGCCTCCGGTTGTTGGTGTATCAGGAAATTCACCGAATTTAAATTCAGGAAAAATAAAAGGACAGGGCTGGGATTTGCAGCTCCGGTCCGAGAATCTTAGGGGAAATTTTAGTTGGACTAGTTCCCTTAATCTAAGCTATACAACTAATATTGTTTCATCGACTACCGATCCATTAAATTCAAATTCTGATTATGTTAGAGGAAGATTTGTAGAAGGGAGGCCCTTGCAAGGATTCTACAGTTATAAATGGGCGGGGCTAGATTCGCAGACTGGGGATCCTATTGGATATCTAAAAGAGAGCTTCAGTAAAGATTATGCCAAAATCGCATCTACATTAGATCCAGGATCGTTGATTTATCATGGTTCTGCTGTTCCTGTCGTCACTGGAAATTTGATGAATGCTTTTTCCTATAAGGGCTTTGAGTTTTCTTTTAATCTGAGTGGAAAATTTGGATACTACTTTCGTCGAAATTCTATAGATTATTATAGTTTACTTTCAAACGGTGGATCTGGAATGGGGGAAATTGACTTTGCGTTACGCTGGCAAAAAATCGGCGATGAGAAACAAACAAATGTGCCTTCTATGGTTTTTCCTGCAGATTACAGCAGGGCTTTATTTTATAAAAATTCAGAAATTTTGGTAGAAAAGGCAGATCACATCCGTTTACAGGATTTACGCCTAAATTATTCCTTTTTGAGGTCCAGATTTCCGCATCTACCTTTTCGGAATGTAAATCTATTCTTTCATATAGCAAATCTTGGAGTTATCTGGAGTTCAAATAGAAGAGGAATCGATCCTGATGAAAAACTCTTTGCTAGTTTTGGGGGCTCTTTTGTTCGACCAAAAACCATTTCATTTGGATTTAAGCTAACCATTTAATATTATGAAAAAAACTATTATAATACTGGTCTTTCTGGCCAGTTCTCTCTTGTCCTGTAAAAAGTATTTGGAAGAGATTTCGGACAAGACTTTATCGATCCCCAATACTTTGGGAGATTTTCAAAAGTTACTAAATAATTCGGATCTGATTACAATGGCAATGTCGCCTATACAATTAACATGTACAGATGATTTAAGCTTAACCACTTCTGCTTATGAAAGTTTAGGTCGAGCGGAAAGAAACGCTTATATTTGGGAGTCGGATATATATGAAGGAACCGCTTCCTTCGAATGGGATAATTTGTATCGTAACATTGCCTATGCAAATGTAGTATTGGAAGGGGTTGCAAAGATTGCAACGACGGAAAAGAACAATGTTGAACATGATGATTTGACGGGCCAGGCACTGTTTTTAAGAGCAAATGCTTTTTATAATCTACAGGAACTTTTTGGACAAGTATATCATATAGAAAATGCAGAAGTCGCTCTAGGTATTCCCTTGAAATTAAGCACTGATTTTACAGAAAAGTATACCAGAGCGAGTGTAGCGCAAACTTATGATCAGATTATTCGGGATTTGGAAAAAGCAGCTTTATTTTTACCTGTGACTGTTAACCTAAATAGTCGGTTTAAGCCAAGTAAAGCAACTGCTTATGCCTTATTGTCCAGGGTATATTTATCCATTGGGGATTATAAAAAGGCCGGTGATTATGCTGATAAAAGTTTACGGATTTACAGCGCACTTACAGATTACAATACCTTGGATCTAAGTGTTGATGTAAGTCCTTTTAATTTTCTGTTAAACGAGGTTTTACACTACACTACATTCTCAACTATATTTCGTCAGTCTATAGTTGATGAGGACTTGTATAAATTATACGAAGACAATGATCTGAGAAAAATTGCTTTTTTTTATTTAAATAAGTCAGTTGGAAAGCAGACGTTTAAAGGATCCTATTCGGGAACAACGTCCATATTTAACGGTATTGCAACAGATGAACTTCTTTTGACAAAGAGTGAGTGTTTAGCTAGGCTAGGTGAAATTCAATCTGCGATGAATGTGTTAAATGTTCTGTTGGATAAACGATACAAATCCGGGACACTATTTCGAAGAATGCCAAGTAATATTGATGAAGCATTGGCTATTATTTTAGTGGAGAGACGGAAGGAACTTCTTTTTAGGGGCACCCGTTGGATGGATTTACGGAGATTAAACCGAGATCCTTCCACTGCAAAAAAACTAAAAAGAACACTGAATGGCAAGGTATATGAGTTAGCCCCAAATGATCCAAAGTATGTATTTCCCATTCCGGATCTGGAGATTAGCTTAAGTGGGATCCCTCAAAATATTCGTTAAAAATAATTAAAAATTATGAAAAAATACATGACGATATGTCTTACACTGCTTTGGTGCGTAGTAGGATATACACAAAATCGTACAGACAATAAAGTAAACAACCCTGCTTTTTTTTCGTTAAAAGGTTTTTATGCAGACCTGAAAGATGGGGATACTGTAGAACTCAAAGTTTGTGATGCAATCTATGCTTCAAATTTTTTCTTTCGTAAACCAAGAGATTATGCTGACTTTAATAAAATCCGAATTTTTAAGGCCACGGTAAAAAACGGTCATTTTACTTTTTCTATAAAAGATTTGACTAGATCTGCCTATTGTAATTTGTATTTAGCGCCAAAAGAAGGAGTTCCGTCTGGTTTGATGGATCAATTAATCGAACCTGGTGATGATGTACAGATCATTTTTTCGGGTATCAATAAGAATAATGTCAGTAAAAAAAACAAGATGATAACGGGGAAAGGTAGTGCCAAGTATAATTTTACTGCCATAACAGACACTCTTGTTCTTAAGAAAAGTGGTACTTATAAAGAAACATCCTCAGTTACTTTTAAATTAGGATCAAAAAATAAAATAATGGAGCCGGGGGTTAAGGAAATAAAGCGGGCTACGGTGGCAAACATTAAATTTAATCAAGTAACTCAAAATAAGAGAAAGTTAGACACCTGCTTATCAATACTAGAACATTTAAAATCTGCTTTGAGCCCGATAAGTTATGATATTCTTAAGGCAAATGTTTTAGGTGAATATGTTTATGCAACATTTGAAAGAGGATTGCTCTTTGATTTAATAGACTTAATGATGCTAAAAAAACAAGGTGATTTATCTACTGAAAGTTTGAAAAATGTAGACGCAGAATTGGATGCATTAAAACTACTAGTTGCTACTAGCAGAATTGATTTTAATAACTTTGGTATTTCTGAAGAGGGGTTGAAATTATCAATTGGTGCTGATCAAAGTCTTTTATCCCTAATTAATATAGACCGTATATTCTCGGGAATTTCAAAGGATGATAGTTTCTACACGGTTGCTAAAATAAGACCATTCTCCCTAAGAGAGAAAGTGTTTATATGTTTTTTTACGCGGTATAATGGATCCTTGGAGAAGCCGGAGACATTAGTAAATCTGGCAAGACCGATGATTAAGAATCCGGAAAATTTAAAGGTGTTTTCTGGCTTTGAGAACACAGGGCGGGGGATGACTGCCTATAATTTTAGCTTGCAGGATGAAAATGGAAAAATGCATAGTATGGTGAAGATGAAGGGAAAAGTGGTTCTTATTGATTTTTGGTATGTCGGCTGCGGCGCATGTAAAAACTATTATGATTTAGTCCTTAAAGATGTAGAAAGGCAGTTTAATGGTAATAAAAATGTGCTATTTGTAACCATTAGCCCTACTAAAAAGGATGAGTGGCTCAAAAAGGGGCTTGGTGAATTCACTTCAAAAGATGAGGCTAATGTGATTAATCTTAACACGGGGGAGGATGGTTATAATGCTGCTGTGATTAAACACTATAATGTTCGAGGTTATCCATTTCCTCTTCTCATTGATAAAGATGGTAAAATATTTGAGAATAATGGCACCGGGCTAAGAAGCAAAGAGTTTCTCATTGCCGCGATTAATAATGCTCTGAAAAAGAAGTCATGATTTCAAAGCTTAATATGACTAGAATCATTTCAGTTGTGCTGCATTATCGTAAAGCAATGCTGTAATGTATTTGCGCGGTATATGCATTATAGATTTAAACTAACAAACATGAAAATTAAAATTTTAATATTTTTATTCTTCCTAAATTATGGCGGGCCGATTATGGCTCAGCAAAAGAACGGCTTCCAGTTAATATGCCATTTTAAAAATCTGCCCAATAGCAGCAAAGTGTACCTTTGCACTCAGGAGGGGGATACAGTAGTCAAAACTATTTCTAGTGGAGATCGATTTGTCTTTAATGGACAATTACGGCTAAACGGTAGGTTCCATTTCATTAAAATGGATACTGTATTATCCAAAAAAAGTACCAAAGCGATTTTTATCGAAAACCAAATCATTCATATTGAAGGGGCCGTTGGAGAAGCAGATGTTCTGGTTAAGGGTAGCGCTGCCCACCAGCAGTACCGACAATTTATTGAAGACATCAGTAAAATTAATGACAAGCAACGGCAGTTGGACTTCAGGAAGTCTTGGTTTGCAAGCCACCGGGAATCACTGGTGGCGCCATGGTTTATGACACTCCTTGATAGAGATGAGATGCGGGAGGCTTATGCGGAGTTAAGTTCCGAGGTTAAAGCCGGTTATTATGGTGCAAAAGTCAAATATTTGCTTGATCATCTAGAGGCTAAAGCAAGTCCAAGTTCAGATACTAGGTTAAAAGAGGGTAATTAAAATAAATACTATTTACGGTACTTTTGAAAGACAACCCGGTTTAGTCTAAATAGAGAATTAATAGGATGAATATGATTTTATAAAATGATCGAACACCTTTGAATAAGAGACTGTTATCCATTAATTTCTTAACTGTTCTATATTATAAGTATAAAATAAGCTATAAAAGCACTGACCAATATGGTTGGTGCTTTTTTATTGACGGAAGTAGATTTAACTATAATAATTTTTAAATGCATAGAAATCCGCCTGGAGTATCATGAGTAAAACTTTTAGGAATAAAATATCCAGAAGGATATTTCTTGAATTATTTTCCTGATGAACTTTAGTATATTAAAAATATTAGTATATGCCGGAAAGAAACCTTAAAAAAATTAACAAAGATCGTTTTGTAGTACTAATTATTGTGATGTTGTATGTTTTCCTTTTTTTCTATGCAGCGGCTTTTAAATTATTTGATGTGGATCAATTTCGAATGCAAATAGGCCAATCTCCGTTGTTGACTGATTTTTCAGGAATTCTATCTTGGTTGATACCGGTATCGGAAATTGTTATTGGGTGTTGTTTAATAATTCCAGACTTAAGATTAAAAGCACTATATGCTGCCTTGACACTGATGCTTATGTTTATTGCATATATCATAACGATTCTGGGGTATAGCGACTACATTCCTTGTGCTTGTGGTGGAATTTTAGAGCGGCTGAGTTGGAAAGGTCATTTAATTTTTAACGGAGTTTTTGCTGTATTGGGAATAGCTGGTATCCTTCTGGAAACCAGAGGTGTGTTAGTGTTGGATAAGACGTAATCTTTCAATTGTACTTATACTTAGAGTCTATACCATTTCATCTGTACTTATAAAAAAATATTTTATTGCAATAAAATCAGGCGAAGCCGAAAACCTGTAACCAATAGAGTAGGCATTTAATTAAAATCAATTACAATGATAAGAACAATCTTATTATCTGCCATCGCAATGGTTGCTGTAGGCAGTGCATTTGCATCTTATTCATCGAAGAATGAACATAACTTAACCCGTTATCAGGAGCTGGACAATCCAGCTCAATGTACTGAGGTTACTTGCAGTGATATCGAAAAGGCTCAGCTTTGTAGTACTTCTTCACAGCTTTATCTAAATAGTTTAGACGGAGTTTGTACCGATCCTGCAAATGATGATTTTATTTACCGTGCTGATTAATTAGCGCCTCTATCAATATGGGAAGGGCTTTAAGTTCCTTTCCATTTGATTCTTTATTTTTTTCCAAATGAGACGTTCGATAGCTTTAATATGCATTATTCTGATTTTTTGTGTGGGTTTTATGTATTTGTTGTTTCTTCGTAGCTCCTTCAAAACAAAGCGCAATAACGGTTTTGTCCGTAAGACTCCTGTTGATACATTATCACCTGCTGGTTTTATAAATGTGGGATTTGATTCCTGGTACTTCTCTGGCTTTGATCGTGACAGATTTTTTCTAGGAAATAGTGTTGCTCCACGCTCTGTCCTAGTCATCGATACCGCATTAACTTTAACTGATAGTTTGAAACTATTGGTGCGAAGTGATAGAATGATTGCATGGCGTTCAATGAAACTTAGTGTAGATTATCCCCATTTTTATCTTACAGAAGGAAGTTCCCCACATCATTTTTCGGGAGTTTTGCCTGACAACTCCGTTAGAGAAATCCCCATGCCTTTACGGAGTTTTGACAAGGTTATCGCACTATCAGGAACTTCTCTTGTGTTTCGCACACCTGATAAAAAAAGTAATCAAAATGTATTAAAGAAATTAAGGGTAGATAAACCAGGAAATGACGTAACACATATGTTGGAGAAACAAGTAGATGGTTTTTTTTGTACCGATGGAGAGTTGCTTTATGATCGGCCATCTGGGAAAATGGTTTATCTTTATTATTATCGAAATGCATTTACTGTTCTGGACAGTAACCTTAAAGTGCTGTTAAAAGCCAGAACCCTGGATACGGTTTCCAGGGCGAGGCTTAATCTTACAGAAGTCACATCACGAAAAAAGACAAGCCTTGCAAGCCCACCATTACTGGTCAATTCCAGGGGCTGTATTTATCAACACAAGCTCTTGGTATCCTCTAAACTAAAGGCGGATAATGAAGCAGATAAAGATTTTAAGCAGAATTTTGTGATGGATATTTATAATTTAAATACAGGAAAATATCTGCATAGTCTTTATCTACCAAAATTTGGGTTTAAAAGGATCTCAGATTTGTATATATATCGCGACTTCTTGTATGTGTGTTATGGTAGTTTTATTTATAAGTTTAATCTGAAGCTATCGCACTTTGGACAAGCTTGATCAAGTCTTTCGCATTTATGCTGGCATTAAATCTGGAAAATAGTTTACCATCTTTATCTATGAGTAGTAAAAATGGGAATGACCTGGCCTCATAATATAATAATAGTGGATGGTCTGCTCCTAATCCGTTAGTGTAAAGATTAATATGATCGTTTGTCGTGTATGTGTTTTGACTGAGACTTTTTAGCCAGACAGCTTTGTTCTTATCAGTGGAAATGCTGACCACAACAAAAGAATCATTTTCTTTAAGAACCGGAGTGATTTCTTTTTGCATTTTCTCTGAGAATTGTTTGCAGGCAGTACAGCCGGTGAACCATATATCTAACAAAATTACTTTTCCACGAAAATCTTCAAGTCTGACGAAGTTGCCGTTTTGATCAAGCAAAGAAAAATTATAGACATTTAGGCCTTTTTTTATTGAACTAAGCTTTTTGCTGATTTCGTATCTCACTTGAGTAGACTTGGAAATGAGTAGAGCTTTTTGAAGGCAGTTTTCGTAATCTTCAGTATGTTCTTCCATTTCGATTCCACCAAACATTGGATTGATAAGTAACTGCATTAGCAGCCGTTCTTTGAGTACTCCCTGATATTTGACATCTATGTATTTGTATACTTCAGCAATGCTATATTGAGAACCGTTATGACTCAAATAGAGATAAGTTTGCACCTGTCGTATCAGATCTTGCAGATACTGATAGCTTAAGGTATAGGTTTGATCTGAAAAAGTAATAGGTTTCTGGGGGCTGGAAAGATAGTGCTGCCTGATTTTTTCTCTCTCTTCTGGCTTCTTACTTTTATTAAAAGCAATCCGGTAAAACTGTTCGCGCCTGAGAGGTACCTGATTTTGGGCATCCGCTTGCATAACCTGGTAGGCTAGTATCCCGATTCGTTTCTTGTTTTGATTGATAATTTTAGTCGTTTCAAGTTTCCAGGCATTGCTTATAGAGTCCATGAATTTGAAATCAGTCATACGTGTATTTGCATTATACCTGAAATATCCCTCCCTAAGTTTGTCGTAGGTCAGCTCAATGTTTCTACGGCAGGTATATTTATCTGATCCTTTACCACTGAAATTTAGGGTTAGTTGATCTCCTTTCTTGCAGATTGTTAAGTTAATTCTGTCTTCGGTTTCTATCAGATATTCTTTTGAGATAAGATATTCTTTTCCAGTAAATATTTGTAACTGAGTGATTTTTCCCGCCCCGCTGGTGATGGGGAGGGAGAATTGAAAATTTCCAGAATGGTTTGGTTTTAACACAATGTTTAAGGAATATCTATCAAAAGTGTTAAACATATAGGATTTTTTATAGGATACTACAACGCTATCAATAGGATCAGATTTGTCGATTACATGAACTTGAAAATTAGCCATAGAATCTTTGTCTACAACCTGATTTGTTATCATGCCAGAGATCTCAGTTTGTCTGAATATTAAGCTAACTAATAGTGAGCAGTAGGAGAGTTGAATTGATTTAAGCATAAGTTGTATGGTTTATGTATTCTTTGTCTATTGGTATCCTGTATTTTGTTTTAAATTGTGGTTGTTGCTGAGCTCTTTTTGTGGAATAGGATACAGCGCATCGCTGGACTGCCAGTCCTGAGGCTTTGCGGGCGTTAGGATTTGGTCGGTAAGTTGAAGCCGTTTTAAATCGTACCACCGTTGCCCCCACTCCATAAAAAGCTCATGACGGCGTTCTGTAGTAATGGCCTGTAATATTTCTGTCTGGGAATCTGTTGTCAGCTCTGGGAGTGCTGAACGATGCCGCACCTGATTCAAGTCTGCTTTGGCTCCGTAAGAATTGCCCTGCATCGCTCTGGCTTCAGCCCGGATTAGATATTGTTCTGCAAGTCTTAAGATCATCGAATATTCAACTAATGGTTCCTGGTGACCTCCTGAAATCTTGTATTTTGAAGAGAAATAGAATTTCTGACCTGAAATGCTGATACTGTCTATCCAGAGTCTTCTTCTTTTGTCTTTTGAATCAAAATCCAAGACCAATGCTGAGTTTAAGGCGGCAGCACCGGTAGACAGGGGACTATTTTGTAAACGAAAGTATTTTCCTTCATTGGTATTGTATAGAGGATCAATCGGTTTAAGTTGCCAGATGGCCTCAATGCTATTCTTTAGAAAGACACTGTTTAGATCTGTGCTTAGACTGTAGTAACCACTTTCAATGATACTTGTAGCTGTCTGCTCTGCTTTTTGCCATTGAGATGTATAAAGGTATACTCTGGCGAGTAATGCCATCGCGGCCCACTGGTTGGCCCTGATTACTTCTGCCTTTGGGGAATAATTCCCGGTGAGTAATGTTACTGATTGCTTAAGGTCTTCAGTAATCTGATCATAAACTTCGGCCTTTGGAGCTGCAGGTGAAACGGAGTTGATGCGGAAATCAGTGCTGAGGTGAAGAGGAATGTTCTCAAATAAATTGAGTAAGTGGAAGTAACAGAAAGCTCTGATAAATTTTACTTCTCCTTGCAATTGTCTTTTAACTGCAGGGCTGACGCCTTGGTACTTATCTAAACCCTCCAGTACTAAGTTGGCTGAATAAATGCAATTGTATGGTTCTTGCCAAAGTGCATTCACAAGAGTAGTATTATTTGGATTAATGGCATTTTTGTAAAAATCATTACTGGTAGAATAGCTGATGAGCTCATCCGAACTCAGTGCAGTAAGGTAAGTAATACTGGAAAGCCCGCCGCTTGCAAATCCTTCTCTTTCACTGCCTGCTAGACGGCTGTATATACCGGTCACTGCTGCGGTTGCTGTGGCATCAGAAGTGAAAACAAGATTACTGAGTATCTGGGTGTTGGGAGGATCAATATTGATGAATTTCTTGCAGGAAGAATGAAGTATGCAAAGGATAATAGGTAGTGTTTTGAGTTGAATGATAAGTTTCATAACTAGTATATTTATAAGGTGAGTTGGATTCCGAAACTATAGATGCTCAGAGGAGGAAGACTTCCGGTGTTTTGATTCTCCGGATCAAGGCCTCTGTATTTGGTGATAGTGAATAGGTTCTGCCCTTGAAAGTAAATTTTTACATTTTGCAGTTTAATTTTTTCGAGGATCTTGCGACTTAAATAGTAGGAGAGGGAAACGTTTTTTAACCGTAAGTAGGAGGCATCGGAGATCTTATGATCTCCATTTAACAGGTAAGCTCTTGAAGCTTCACTACCCGCTTGAGAGGAGAATTTCTGGATGGTGCTGCTGCTGCCTTCATTTTGCCATCTGCTCTGCACGACCTCAGGTTGATTGGAAAGCAACCCTGGGGAAACGAATCCTTTCATATAGTTGGTGCCAAGTTGACGGGTAAATTGAAGAAATACATCCAATTGGAATCCCTTATAACTGAACGTATTGCCAATCCCTCCATATGCTTTTTTATTGAGGTCATAAATGGCCAGAAGGTCAGTGGGGAATGTAGCTCCTTTACCATTTTGATCAAGGTCCTGAAATAAGTAGATTCCCGTTTTGGGATCTACACCTGTCAGGTGAAAAAGCATTGGTGTTTGTAGTGATTTTCCAATTGTGTAGGTACTCGCATAGGCGGATTTTTCTATATCAGGATAAGCAAGAAGCTTATTTCTTGGTAGGGTAAGATTCAGGGTGCTTTCCCATTTAAATTCTCCGGATTGTATATTTGTAGTACTAATCTCAAATTCCAAGCCCCGGTTCTCTACTAATGCAGGAAGGTTGCTTTGGACACTGATTGCTCCTGAACTGGGAGGTAAAGAATAACCAACTAGTTGATTGGAGCTTCTATTTTGATAAAACGCAACTGATAACCTGATTCTGTCTTTTATCAAGCCGAGTTCTATTCCTGTTTCTAGTTTTCTGCTGATTTCCCAGGCGTAGTTTGGATTGGCAATTCTCACGGGGTAAAGCCCTGAGGTGCCTCCATATGGAGAGGCGGTAGACTTCCATAATTCTAAAAATTGATAGTCTCCAATCTGGTCATTTCCGGTGGTTCCATAACTTGCACGGAGCTTTCCAAAGCTTAAAAAAGGTAACTTTTGTTTGATGAAATCTTCATTTGAAAATATCCATGCTGCACCTAATGCATAAAAATTGGCAAATTGCCGGTCTTTACCGAATCGGCTGGATCCATCTCTTCTCATGGTGAAGTTGAGAAGGTAGGTGTCTGAAAGATTGTAATTTAGTCTTCCAAAAATAGCTTGGTAACGATAATTAAAATAGTCAGAATTGCTCAATTTTAGATTAGTCGCGGCCTGTATGTTTTCCAGTAACTGATCATTTTGATAACCGCTGGCATTAATGAGTTGAGATTTACGGATACTTTGTTGAAAACTTGATCCCAGAAGTGCTGAAAACGTGCTTTTTCCAATTTTATTTTGATAGTTGACCTGTGGTTCTGCTATCCAGCTATCTGAGCTGTTCGTTCCAAAATCAGCTGATGGAACTGAAGAACTGGTTGGGCCAATGGTCGTAGATGGCAAGGTTCTGATTTCATTACGTTCAGTTTTAGTGTAGCCACCGGTCAACTTCACCATAAGTTGTGGAAGAAGCTGGTAGGAAATATTGAGATTTCCTATAAGATTCCTGGTACCTGCATTATATTTACGGTAGAGGTCCTGATAAGGATTACTTAAGGATGGGGTAAATACCAGTTTTCCTTCAGTATCTAAGAAGTCTGGAGAATTGGGCGGAGTGGTTAGCGCAATGCTGGTGAGATCATAACTGAACAGATTGTTGCTGTTAACAGCATATTGCGTGGAGAAATTCGTCTTAAATTTACTATCGATGCTTTGGTAATTCAGATTAAGTGCACCTGATCCTTTACTTTCTTTGAATTCTCCGGGGAAGACTGTACCTTCTTCTCCATACACTCCTCTAATGGAAAAAGAAATTTGCCCGTTACCGCCTGAAAGAGAGCCCTGCATATTATTGTTGATAGCAGTTCCGCCGATGAGAATATTTTGCCAGTCCGTTGATTTTTGCTGATCCCATACTAAAAGATCGGGAGCACTTACTGTGGTCGGTATTCTAACATCATTTTTAAAGGCCTCATTCCGCATTATCAAGTATTGACTGGTGTTGAGTAGGTCCATCTTTCTGCTTACCTTGCCTATTCCGTGGTAATAATTGAATTCAGTAGTTGTCCGTCCTGATTTTCCCTTTTTTGTGGTAATTAGAATTACACCGTTTGCACCCCTCGAGCCATAGATGGCCGTAGCATCAGCATCCTTTAATATTTCGATACTTTCTATGTCGGACGGACTTAGGCTGTTGAATGGACTGGATTGTGGAGTGATCGAGTTGGAAAGAGATGATGCCAATGAATGAGATCCAAAGGGAACTCCATCTATTAGGTATAACGGTTGTGATCCTGAGGTAATACTATTGACTCCTCTTATTTGAATTCCAAAACCCCCGCCGGGAATACCGGTTTGTTGAGTGACCTCCAGACCGGGGACTCTTCCTATTAGAGCAGCAAGTGGATTGCTCACAGGTTGACTACTGATGGTTTCTGAGTTGACCCGTGAAATAGATCCCGTACGTAATTTATTCTTAACTGTATAATAACCAGCGTTGATTTCAACTTCTTTAAGCTCACTATTGTCTTCTTCAAGACTGATTTTAAAGATTGTATTGGTACTGTTCCAGCTAAGTTCTTTTGTCTTATAGCCTACGTGGCTAATTACGATCGTACCTGAGTTTTCTGTGGTACTTAATATAAATCTTCCGTCTTGATTTGTATAACTGCTGATATGAGTTGATCTGATTCTGATAGAAGCGCCAGGCAATGACTTGTTGTCCAATGAAGTGTTTACCTGTCCGGTTAGCTTGGTATGCTGCGCTTTTGTGCTAAAAAAAAAGCACAGCGCTGCCACAACGATAATTATAGTCGTTTTTTTATGCATTTGAATAATGGTTAGTTGAGTCTGGTTTGTTACTTGTGATTTACAAAGTCAGACGGCATCTAATCCCCTCAAAACTAGATAACCGCCTGCTTTGCCAGTTTGGTTAGGTTGGTGCTTTGGGTTTAAGGAGTTTAGCGCTATTGAATAGAGAACTGTGTATCGATAGACAAATATTAATCTCGCCTAAATTTGCTCGCTTTTTAATAAAGTAAGTTGATCCTGTAAGTATGCATGATTGTTTTTTTTCCATTGTTCAATATTTGTGGCATTTAAACAATAGATCTATAGAAAAGGCACAAATCAAAAAACAGATAGGGCTTCCCATCACAATATTTGTGACAGAATTTCTCGAGATTAAAATGTCATTTAAATACTCCATTTCTTTAGTTTTGAAAAAAGGAGTCTATATAAGAGGGATTAGGTAATATAGGCGTGGGTCCCAACCTATCGTTCTGGAGGGCTAGCACACCCTGGACACAACAAGAAGGGAACCCCACACCTATAGTATGGGCATTCCGGCTTCTTATCTTGCGTCCATTTGAAAGTGCTAGTTTCCAGAACAAGACTCAAAGCGAATTGCTTCAAATTTCTTTTTGTTGAAGTAATCGCAAATCTATTAAATTCATTTTACATGTCTGCTATAAATCATTTTTTTGATTTAAAACATCATATTCTTAAATTTTTTTATAAAATCAAATATAATAAAATGATTTAATAAATCAATTAAATATTTTAATAGATCATTTAAATGATTTAAAATGATTTTGTAAAATACTGATAGTCAAAGGATTAATTTTTTTTATCTTTGATTGTATTCATCATGGGGGAAAAGAAGGTAAAAATTTATAGAATAGGTGCTATCCTGGCTGATAAGGGAATAGATAATAAAGTCTTGGCAAAACTAATGGGAGTTAAAGCTGAAACTGTATCTAGATGGGTAACTAATGAAATTCAGCCCAAAACTGAAAATCTTTACAAGATTGCTGAATTGACAAAAACTAATCTGCAAGATTTTTTGATTCCTACAATTAAGTGGCCTGAGGGCCCTTCAATAGCTGAAACTGCTCAGTTGGAATATGATAAAAAGCAGAAAGCAGAAAGACTAAAGAAATCTGCAATCAAATAGCAATAATTCATATTATATATCTAAGGAGTTTAAAGGTAGATTCTATATTAATAGATCTAGTCTATGTTTTTTAAGTTATTTATTATCAGCTGTATGTGGTGGTGAAATATTAAGAGAGTTTTAGTAAATTTGAATCAAGGTGCTTTATTTGGGATAAAAACTAGTATTTCTTATTGCTTCCTTTACAAAACTATGTGAATTATCAATTCGCATTAAGATTGATAACTAAAACGCTCTTTTATGAAGAATCTTTTTCTAATAGTACTCTGCGTTGTTTTTGTTGGTTGTTCCTCAAAAGAACTTGACAGAGAAAAGGCCTTTGAACTGATCCAAAAAGAAAAAAAATATCCTAAGATATATGATGAGGACATTTATGCCGGTGATCCTGCACATGCTAGAAAAATCATGGCGACTAATCTGGAAAAAAACGGCTACATCACTTTAAATCGGAAGCTTACGCTAATTGATGATAGACCAATAATTGTATTCACAGAAAAATCTAAACCATTTCTACTTGAAACATCGGCAAAAGATCGTGAGCATCAAGTTCAGAGAGTTAAAATTGCAGATATAGTTTTAGGAGAAGTAACTGGCATTAAAATGCTGAATGAAAATAAAAGTGCTATCGCTGAATACACCATTCAGTATAAAAATATAACACCATTTGTTGAGTTCATTCGCGGAAAATTAGATCAAACCGATACCGTTAAGGCGTATTTTTCATTATTTGACGATGGATGGAGAATAGAAAAAAAGCCAGGGCTTGAATTTATGTAAAATACTCGATCATGTTTGTTTAGAGTGTTTTGCCTTTTTATCCAATTATAGATTCGTTATTATTCCTGGAGATTAGAGTCTTAATTCGCACCAGCTCCCGAGAATGAATATCTATCTCCAATGTAGATTATTTGATTTTTTTGTATGTAATACACGAAAATGAATTTTATCAGTTAGTAAAGCTATTCTTCCATCTAAATCGACATTAGTCTCTTCGAAACTATGAACTGTAGGTTTGAAGTAAATATTTGTAGCCCTTTATCCTAGCTCACCTTTGAGACGGTAGGGCGTATTTTAACTAATCTGCCATAAACCATTAAGAGGGGCTTTATAATTAAAGTAGTAGTTGATGTTTTCCAGGAAAATGGGATGTTTTAATTTTGGATGTTGGGGAGCAAGGTGGATGCCTTCTGGGGCATAGATGTGCCAGATTTTTCTGTTATTCAACTGGTGTCGACATAGGTTGTTTTCTTATTTGTGATAAATTTGATGTAAACTAATATTTTATTTATCCGATTTTAACGCTCAAAATGAAAGAACAGTTCTATAGCAGATACCATAAAATAGGGAGAAATGTTAAAACACTACGGCTGAAACATAAATGGACACAATTGCAATTGGCAAATAAGTGTGACATTGATTGGGAACAAATAGATCGAATTGAAAATGCCCGTCAAGATTATCTGTTATCTACCCTTTTGAAGGTTCGTGTTATTTTTCACATAGATGTTATTACAGTGATGACTGAGGATCTGTAATCTCCTGGAAAGACCCAATAGTTTTATTACATAGCAGTTTTTAATTTTGGACTTCCTCGTGGATCTTCTGACTCAAGTTGACCTCGCATTTTTATACTGGGGAGTTAAAATAATTCTTTTTTTTGTTTAATATTTATAGGATAATCGGAAATAAACCGATTATCTTATTGTATTTGTACATGTTTGACTATTCTTCCGAATAGGTTTCTCTCTTTTTATATAACAGGTATGCTTATTGTTTAATTTAAATAGGATAATCGGATATTTGCCGATTATCCTATTTAAATACTACATTTGTGTATGGGCGCAATAGAAGCAATAAGGTCTTATGCTACACAACCAATAACACATCAGCTACTGCTGTCTTTATTGCCGGGCTATAAAAGACCGAATGACAAGATTCATGAGTTATTGAGTTCTGGGGTATTGATCGCTTTGAAAAGGGGGATGTATATGATTGGACCAAAGTTACGCACCAACCTAAAACCAGAACCTTTCCTGGTGGCCAATCACCTTTTAGGACCAAGCTATATTTCTGTAGATTCGGCATTATCCTATTATGGGTTGATTCCTGAACGGGTTTTTGCCTATGCCTCCATGACGACTAAAGCAGCACGAAGCTTTAAAACTCCACTGGGGACATTCAGCTACAACCGCTTGCCTCTTCCTTATTATACTTTTGGTGTCCAAAGATTGGAATTAGCTACAGACCAATTTGCAATGGTCGCTTCGCCGGAAAAAGCGTTGCTGGATAAAATCGTAACGACCACAGGGCTCATCTTAAGAAGTGTTAAAGCCGTAGAAAATTATCTTATTGGAGACTTGCGAATGGATGAAGAAAATTTGAGAAACCTGAATCTGAGCTTGATGAGCCTGTGGGGCGATGAGGCGCCTAAAAAAGAGAGTATATTGATGGTAATAAAAATGATTGAAAACTTATGATAAAAGAGTGGCTGGAATCGTATCGTCCTTCAAATAGGGAGGAAGCCGCACAGGCGTTGCGGGAAATTATGCAGGAAATTGCATTAGCAGGGCTGCAACGCGCTGGCTTTTTTGAAAAAGCGGCATTTTATGGAGGAACAGCGCTTCGGATATTCTACGGTTTGGATCGTTTTTCTGAAGACCTGGATTTTTCACTTTTGAAGGTAGCTCCTGATTTTTCTCTGGAAAAATACCTGGATTCTATTCTGAACGAATTTGAATCCCAGGGGATGAAGGTCTCCGTTAAGGAGAAGAAGAAAACTAAAGAAAGTAATATCGATTCCGCTTTTTTAAAATCAGAAACCATTTGGAAAGAGCTGGTATTGGAAGGAATCTTGCCGCAAAAAGGAATTGATGAGGTGGCCAATATTAAGATTAAGCTGGAAGTGGATAAAGAACCATCGTTGGGATTTGAAACTGAAGAAAAATTACTTTTAAATCCTTTCTCTTTTTATGTCAAATGCTTTACTGCTCCTGATCTCTTTGCGGGAAAAATGCACGCCCTGCTTTTTAGAAAATGGGTAGACAATGTAAAAGGTAGAGATTGGTATGACATGGAATGGTATATCAAAAAGGGAATCCCATTGAACAGAAACCATTTTGTGTTAAGGGCGCAGGACAGTGGGGATTGGAACAAAGAGAGTATGACTGTTCCCGAATTAATGGAACTCCTGCATGCTAAAATAGATGCGGTGAATATGGATAGAGTAAAGGCAGATATCACCAGATTTATTGCCAATCCATCAGTATTAGATATTTGGACGCCAGTATATTTTCATGATCTGGTAAGACACATTAAGGTATCGAACTGAAAATCAGATCGGCTTACCAATTGAATTTCTTTCTAATCATGTCAATTTGTTCATTGGTATAATAGATAAGCTTTCCCAGACTTTCACCTTCAGTGAGTTTTGAAGGTGAAAAATTAACATATAAATTTCCATTAATTAAAGCATCTTCCGATTCGGGACTGAGTAGAACCTCACCTTCAACTAAATTGGCGTGAACGCTGGACTTCTTGAATAAGTTGATAGTTGCGCTTCCTGGTTGCCTGGAGTACCCATGCTGAAGATTAACCTGTTCAATTAATTCCATTTTATCCAGACGAAAGCTATAAGCAAACTTTTTGTCGTGCTTAGTATAAGTGGCTTTAAAAAATGTCTCCTTACTGACCCCGGCCAGGGATTTTACCTCAGCGGTAATCTGGAAGAAAATTTGTGTATATTGAGGTTGACTTTTTTTGCAGGAGCTGACCATAGCAAGAATGAAAAAACTTGCAACCAGTGGTAGTGCTTTATTAATGTAAAACATCCTAAATCTGGTGAATCTTTTCATGATGTTAAAGTTATCTGTCTATTTGCTTCTTGAGCTTGTAGAAGTAAAGTTAGATCAATCCGGAAATGGTATTCGTGAAAATTAATTCAGCTTTCCAAAATTATACCTCAACTGTCTTTTTGCTTTCGTGAAATGAATGTTGTCATTAAATTGGAAATGGTGGTGATTTCGACGGCTTAAAATTGAGGGTTCAAGATTAATTTTAGTCAGTTGGCGTTACTTTTTCCGTACCCGCATGTTTATTGTATTAATTTGCGCCACCTGAATAAGCATCAAAGGCCGCAGAAAGGATAGAACTGCGATGATTTCATCTCTGTTTATGGGTTTGGTTACTTTCGTCCTTGCTTCTAGCCTTAATGCTTAACAGGTTTTTAATCAGGTGATATTGGCACGTATTAATGAAAATTTATTCTCTTCCATTACTACTGATTTTATGCTCCGGCTGTACAGCTTTGGAGGGTTTTACTTCTAAAATATTAATCAGACCCCATACTCAATTCCGAATTTATATGATAAGCCCCTCAGTAAGTGGGTGCAGGCTGGCAACATTAATAGACGAAGAACAGAATTACTATAACCTGATTACAACTGATGATTCCCTAACAATGAAGTAAAACGTATCCCGATCAAAATAAAACTCATGATTTGAACAGCTTTACCATTACTGATCCACTAGTAATGACTGGATCGGAAAGATGAAAGACAAATACAAACAATTAAAAATAGATTCTATACACAGATGTTACACAAAAAAGATGCCTGCTACTTATTTTCTATCATAGTGCTGTTATTGATGATAAATGGCAACTGTTACGCTCAAACTAAAATAAAGGAGGGGCAGGGACGCCGTCCTAAGGTGGGCTTAGCGCTTAGTGGGGGAGGAGCAAAAGGGATGGCTCATATTGGGCTTTTAAGATTGATTGATTCATTAGGAATCAAGATTGACTATATTTCAGGAACCAGCGCAGGGGGAATCTTCGGGGGATTGTACGCAATGGGCTATTCCCCTGACACCCTGAAAAAAATTGCATTGGGAATAAACTGGCGCAGGGTATTGAGTAATAAAGTGCCATTAAACCAAATCAATATTGAAGAAAAACAGGAGTATGGTAATTACATGATTGAATTTCCGGTTTTGGGCGTGATGCCACGACTGCCAGGGGCTCTAATTGATGGACAATACATTTCTGAGGTACTCAATACTTTGACTTTTTCGGCAAAGCACATTACTGATTTTAATAAACTTCCGATTCCAATCACGATTACTTCTTCAGATATTGTAAATGGAGGACTGATATTGCAAAATAAGGGATCTCTGCCTTTGGCCATTAGAGCTACTCTGGCAATTCCTGCTGCTTTTGCTCCCGTTTACATTGACGGACGACTCTTGGTAGATGGGGGACTTGACCGTAATTTTCCGGTTCAGGAAGTGAAAGATATGGGGGCTGAAGTTGTTATTGGAGGCTATACAGGATTTCGCTTATTTACTGAAAAGGAGATAGAAAACCCAATGAAGCTGATCTATCAGACACACGCCTTTCGATCTGTCGATGATTCAAAAAAGCAGCAACAAATGACCGATGTGTTTGTAGACTTCACCCAGGCATTGTTGAACTATTCCACTGCAGATTTTTTTCAGAATAAAGAGATCCTGGAAATCGGTGAAAAACAGGCCCGAAAATATCTGCCTGAACTGATCCGTATTGCAGAAGAGCAGAAAAAGTATCCATTGGAAAAAAATAACTTTGATTTAAAGGATCCACATTTACCAGTCACAAAGATCACTTATCAAAATGATAAAGGCCAGCCTTTAGACGTTCCAGTATTGGAACAATTTGCTGCTTCTCGCTTAGGTCTTCATTCAGGGGAGGAACTGAAAGTAGAAGCGGTAAAGGAGGGCATTAGAGATATCTATGGAACGCAGTTTTTTGATAAGGTATTTTATACTTTTGAGAATAAAGGAGATTCAGCACTAACAATGAATGTGAGGTTGAAACAAGGAAAGCCAGGAATGTTTAAGGCTGCAGTACACTATGATACTGAGCAATCAGCAGGTTTGATCCTTAATTATACATATAGGAACGTTTTGTTCAGTAAATCCAGAATATTGGCTACAGTAGATCTTTCCGAACGCTTCAAGGCAAGGATCGATTATTATAAGTTTTTCAGTGAAACCAATCGCTTTTGGCTTAAGATGAACTTTAATTATCAGGCCTTGCAGAATCATTCAGTTCTTTACAAAATAATTTCTGATGAAAATTATTTCAACAATACCATGGCTACCGAGATTTCTCTCGGGTACAGTCTGGGGAGATCGAGCTTCGTTTCTATTGGGCTAAGTAAAGAAAATGAGGTAGTGAAACGGGGACCAAATATCTTTAAACGGATTTTTGATGAAGGAGTCGATGTCCGTACACTCTATAAACACAACAACGAGGCTTTTACCTTTCTTTTTAAACAAAATAACCTTGATAACATCTATTTCCCAAGGTCTGGAAATGCCTTGGCACTGCAGGTTAAATATATGGTGAATAATAGCCTAAGAACAATAGCTCCCGATCCCAATGATGATAAAGGACAAGCTGTTTATCAATATCTAAATCCATCACAGGGACTTCCGGGAAATATTCTCAAGTTCTCCGTGAATGAGAATTTTGTCAAAAAGATCAGTTCAAAGCTTTCTTTGAATTCTTCTGTGTTCTGGGGATTTAGCTATTCTGCCAAACACGGTATAGACTCAGCCTACACTTATGAAAATGCAAAATTCGCTATAGGTGGAATAGAAGCTCGTCAGGAGTTGGGCCAATCAAATTTTATAGGATTAAAAAGTGGTGAGTTTGCCATTGCGAATGTCACTTCTTTTGGCCTGGCTTTACAATACAACCTAAGCTGGAACTTTTTTCTTGCCCCGCATATCAACATCGGTTGGCAGAATAAAGCTTTTAATCCTTTTAATATGAGCTCTAAAGATTATCTGTTGGGTTATGGTGCGAAACTGGGTTACATGTCCTTTCTGGGACCAGTTAATTTTGCTGTTGCTAGAACCAATGGATTTGAACGCAATCCCTGGAGAATATACCTGTCATTGGGATTCAAATTTTAATGGAAATAAGTGCTTCTGGAATTAGATGAGGGCCCTAGAGCCCTCATCTTCTTTGATGTTTATATAAACTGCCTTTCGCCGGAACTATTTTCCACTTTAAGCCTTCGGCGCCTTCGTTCTCTATAGCGGC
>NZ_QAJL01000001.1:1625267-2344526 GCF_003852525.1 Pedobacter sp. KBW06 | reverse complement strand
GCCGCTATAGAGAACGAAGGGATCTTGAGTGTTCCGATTCTATTTCCTGGTTTGTTTTTTCCCCAGGCCAAATGAAAAACGTATACCGGTAGCCACATTCAAATCACGGGTTCCGTAAGCTTTCATGAATATCTCTAGACTACTTTTGTTTTTTAACGGAATTTGGTACCCTATACCATAGCTTTGAAATAACCCGTTTGTTAAGTATTTTCCTTCTTGTCTAAGGCCATCAGGGCTAACTGACCCCGGATAGGTCAATTTTTGACTATTTCTGCCGATTCCAAATCCTGCTGCCAGATAGAAGTTCCCGATGTAATATTTTGCTCCCAGATTAAGTCCATATTCAATAACCCGTATGTGATTTGGCTTTAATGAGAAATCAGGCCCATTGAATTTTTTCGGGTTGTCTTTGCTGCCCGTAGAAATCATCGCTCCTGCGGTTAGACTCCAGCGGTTGTTAAACCGGTATTCATAACTCAATTCTCCTCCATATACAAAGGTTTTTTTATCAAGGTTAAATCCTGCAAAAGGAGCAATCTGTAAGGAGCTTTCCGGTTTTGATGGCTCTTGGGCCTTTAAGTTTGTTGAGCCTGCTATTCCTATAACAAGCATCATTAAAAATTTCCATTTTTTCATGGTCCAAAATTGTAGGGTGATTTTTTTTATTTCAAACAATTTAACATAATTAACTTTATTTACATTTTTTAACATTTATTGGTTTTAATTGTGAATTAATATTAAATAATGTCGGGTTTGTTTGCTTTTAGATTTTTTATTTTTAATTCCTGCCCGTAGCATGTGAAGTGGGTGTAAGAGTAGGAATTTCCCTGTTTTCCATTGCACGCAAGTTGCAGAATAGAATGTTTATAATTCTAGGGTGAATACCCTAAAATTATAAAATAAGGTAGTTACCCTATTTCCTTCTGAGGAGCTTCTGCCCAATTTTGGCAATAACGTAAATCGAAAATCAAACGCTTCTTATCCATGTAGTTGTGACAGACAATCACCAGTGAACAGGTGGCTACAGGATTTTATCTAAACTATATTTCATATGAGAAAGACTACCCTCAAACAAGCCTTCCGTGAACTCCGTGGCAGGTTAAAGGTAATTACTGGACTAGATCAGTTGAGTCCGGTAGAAAAGTTCAATGAGTCTATGTGTTTAATTAATGACTTTCTGACTGAAGTCCGACAGCACATCAGTGCGGTGGCCTTTAAAGATAAGTTTGAAGAGATCTACTTCTTTAAATTTGAAAAACCCGAATTTTATGCGCTGAAGATCTTTCAGGTGGCTCAGTTTACAATGACTCAGCAGATGCCGGTAGGAACCCGCGAAATGTTGCGTGAATTTTATCTGGAGGAACTGGCTTTTATTTCCCGATTTTTTAAACAACATGTTTTTCACTATGAATATTTTAGAGCAGGTTTCACCGACTTGGATGAAATCTTTTTTTTGAGGGGTACTACTCCTCAGACTTTACTCTTGCCGGTAATCCCGGAACTTGATTCTGAATTCTCAACCTGTTGTGATTACCTGTTTTCGCAATTCATTGCATATGAAATGCTGCAGGAGTATATTTTGAATGAATTGATGATACTTGAACAGAAGCAAGCCTCAGCAGGTCTGGCCACACAAGGAAAGAAATGGTTTGACTGGACCGGAGAGATCATTAACCTGGTAGAATTGGGCTATGGTATTTATTTGTCTAAACAATTGAATGATCAGAAAGCTGGACTCGCTGAGATCTTCAGGTGGCTGGAAGAAAGCTTTGGCGTACAAATTGGTATTCCCGCAAATCGGTTACGTGAAATTCGCCGAAGAAAGCGGTTGAGTAGAACACATTTTATGGAATTGATGCAACAGGTATTGATTGAATATATGGATCAGGACGATGCATTATAGCCCTTGCGGATTTATTTTTCTCTACTAGTGATGAGCCTGCCTCAGGCTTTTGAAAATTTGCTTTTAAATCCCGCTGCAATGGTGCAGCGGGCAAAAGTAAAATAACGATGTTAAAAGGCTTCTCATGGCAGGATTTCTTCCTTGCTGCAGTAGTTTTGAGTTTGCTTTGGTATGCCGGCGTTGTGCTGTTGTTTTATCGAAGACGAACCCTGAATTTGATAACGGGGAGACCACCTGACCATGTCTCACCATTGACGCATAGATGGCAGAATGATGTGGATGAACTTCAGCAGCCGGAGCTGATGGGGAAAACAAAAGGCAGAGAAGGGGTGGAGTTGCTGGAGGCGGAGGAGTTTTCTTTCGCCCCATCAACGAATAAACGGCCCGTAAATGCCCCTCTGGATGAAATTAAAGCTATTTGTGGGATTTTACAGCAGCAGGGAGGTAGTAAAGAAGACTTCTTTGCTTTGTTTACCCTTCTCCGTAGCAAATATCCTGAGCTCAGTCCGGTGGATACAAGCTTGAATGAGTTCATCACGGAACACCTTCCCTTTGAGTTAACCAGTGCTGAGCTTGTTGCTCTCTGGGATTAAGCAGAAACGGCTACTCGGACTATAATGAACTTGCTTTAAGTTCCTTCCCAAACAGATAATAGCGACAGGTAAAATCGCTGATTGAGGAAACAAAAACAAATCATTTATATGAAAAAGAACTCACAGAGTAACAAGGAAAAGATACGCTCTAATTATAAACTAATTCCAGTCGCGCTTATTCTTTGCAATATTCTTAACAGTATTGCTGCAAAGGCTCAGGATGGAAAGGCAGGTATACAGCAGGCTACAAATCAGGTGACTAATTACTTTGATGCCGGTTGTGACCTGATGTACGCAATTGGAGCTGTTGTAGGGCTTGTCGGCGCAGTAAAAGTGTTCAATAAATGGAATGGAGGGGAGCCTGATACCAGTAAAGTTGCTTCGGCCTGGTTTGGGTCCTGTATTTTCCTGGTGGTGGTGGCTACGGTGCTGAAATCGTTTTTCGGGGTATAGGTCAATCAGGTTCAGGTCACCTCCGCTCCAAATCAAATTTGAGTATAAAAATAAAAAGAAGATGAGTTTAATCTATCAAATCAATAAAGGAATAAATAAACCAATTGAGTTTCGGGGCTTGCACGGTCAGTATATCGCATATCTGGTGGCTGGCTTGGGCCTCTTGCTGATTGGTTTTGCCTTGTTATATATTTCAGGCGTCTCTTTTGCGCTGATTCTACCGCTAACCTTTGGCTTAGGCATAGCTCTTTTCTTTGTAGTCACAAGGCTTTCTAAACGTTTCGGCGTACACGGCCTAGGTAAGTTTATTGCTAAACGTGGATTACCGAAATATATCAGATTCAGATCAAGACGTGTTTTCATAGAATTAAAAACGGGAGCTATTCGCTCGGAAAGGGCTTGGTATGATCGAAATTGAAAAAATACTGCCGATCTGGAAAGTGGAAAATAATGCCATGATTTCTATGCATGGAGACATGACCATTGCCTACCGCATGACTTTGCCCGAATCAGGAACGCAGTCTGATCAGGACTTCGAGCACCTTCATCAGGCTTTCGTGAAAGCGATTCGGGTACTGTCTGTCGGAACGGTATTGCATAAAGCAGACTGGTTTACGAGGAACAAAGTAGGCGATGAGATCAAAAAGATGGAGCAGACTGCCCTGGCAAGAACTGGAGAACGATGTTTTAAAGACCGGCTATTTCTTCAACACGAATGTTATGTGTTCTTGACCCAGCAGCCTCAGGGTAGAAAGCTGTCGTCATCTGCTTATTCTAATATCCTGCGTAAATCCATTACGCCGGTCTTACTTCGGGACGAAAAATTGTTTGCAGGCTTTTTGTCTTCCTGCGGACAATTTGAGCGCATCCTGTTGGATAGTGGTGTGCTTGCATTAACCAGGCTAATCGATGATGAGCTCGCAGGAACTGCAAATGTTCCAGGTATTATAGAAAAATATTGTTTTTTACTCAAACCTGGCCAAAAGTCACTGATCAGAGATATCCATATTAAAGATAATATTCGTGTAGGGGAGAAACAATGTGAACTTTATACGCTTTCAGATGCGGTAGATCTTCCTTCCTTTTGTGGTCCAAGGATGAATTATGATAAGTATTCAACCGATCGGACAACCTATAGTATTGGCTTTGCCTCACCTTTGGGGCTGCTTTTGGACTGCGAACACATTTATAACCAGTATGTATTTATCACCGATCCCCGCAAAACAATTAAACAACTGGAAGCAAAGAAACTACGCCTACATTCTTTATCGGCCTATTCCCGGGAGAATGCGATCAGCCGGGATGCATGCAACGAATTTTTAAATGAGGCAGTGGTTACCCTTAAACTACCTGTAAAAGCAAGTTTTAATATACTTGCATGGTCAGCGGACTCTTCCGAGTTGTCGGAAATAAAAAACAAGGTCGGTTCGGCAATGGCTGCTATGGATGCGGTATGTAAGCTGGAAACCGATGGCGCACCTCAGATTTGGTTTGCCGGAATGCCGGGCAATCAGGCAGACTTCCCCCTAAATGATACTTTTGATACTTTTGTCCAGCAGGCAGCCTGCTTTTTCAATATGGAGAGCAACGGCAGATCTGACCCTCGGGGCCTGCGTCTGGGAGAACGCAGCTCAGGAAGACCACTCTACATCGACCTCTTTGACAATCCGATGAAATCAGGGCTGATCACTAACCGTAATCTATTTGTCTGTGGCGGTAGTGGAGCAGGTAAGTCATTAGCCATGAATCACCTGCTTCGCACGCTGTATGATGAAGGTACTTATTGTGTGACCATTGATATTGGTGGAAGCTACAAGGGCTTGTGCGAGTTGGTTGGTGGCTATTATTTTACCTACACCGAACAGGATCCGATTTGTTTTAACCCTTTCTTTATCGCTAAGGATGACACCCTGGACATTGAAAAGAAAGAAAGCCTGAAAACATTGCTGATCGCTTTGTGGAAGAAAGAAGATGAAAGCTATAATCGGTCAGAATATGTGGCAATATCCGTTGCAATTACCATGTATTACGCACACCTGGATGCCCACCCGGAGATAAAAGCCTGCTTTAATACCTTCTATGATTTTTTGATGCTGGAATATCTGGTTGTACTTAGAGATGGTAAAGTGAAAGAAAAGGATTTTGACATACAGAATTTTTTATATGTCTTAAATCCCTACTACAAAGGTGGTGAATTTGATTACCTGCTAAATGCTACACAGAACCTCGACCTCTTGAACGAACGATTTATTGTTTTCGAGATGGATAACATCAAGAACCATGAGATTTTATTCCCTGTTGTGACCATTATCATCATGGAAATGTTCATCTCCAAAATGCGCAAACTCAAAGGTAAACGCAAGATTCTGGCAATTGATGAAGCCTGGATCGCAATAGCAAAATCTGGTATGGCCGATTTCATTAAGTACCTCTATAAAACAGTCAGGAAATTTAACGGAATTGCCGCTCTGATTACTCAGGAAGTGGATGATTTAATCAGCTCCCCAATCATTAAGGAGACGGTAATCAACCTTTCTGATACCAAGTTGCTGCTGGACATGCGCAAATTCATGAATAAGTTTGACAAGCTTCAGGAAGCGTTGGGTTTATCTGATAAGGCAAAAACATTATTGCTTTCACTCAACAGGGCAAATGAGCCGGGAAAATCTTATCGGGAGTTATTATTGGATCAGGGAAGCCAGTGTCTGCATGTTTACCGTAATGAACTCTCTTTAGAGGAGTACCTGGTATATACCACCGAAGAAAGAGAAAAGCTGAAAGTTCAGGAATATGCATCCCGTTATGGCGGTGTGGAGAGAGGAGTTAGCATACTGGCTGCGGAAATTCTTCAGGGAATGAAAATTTAATCTTATAAAATAACTGGAAAATGAATCATTTATTAAAATTAAAGGTGTTTTTCTGTTTATGGTCTGCTGTCTGGCCGATGGCTTGTCAAACAGATATTATACCTGGGATTGCAGGTACCTATGTGGACTGCAGAGCAACTAAAATGGGCTTCATTGCTGATACCTTTAAGGTAGTGCACGACCATCGGCTACGTTACAAAATCTATCATAATACAGGTTTTAAGTTCAACGATGAAACTGCTAAAACAAAACACAAATCAGAATTTTGGTCTGGAGAGTATGACGACCTTCATAACAGTATCTCAGAATGCCGCCATGGCAACACTATTTTTTTTAATACGGCTAAAGGAACCTTAACAGTGAGAGAGCAGAAGTACGAACGCTTGAAATAACAAATTTATTCATGAAAACAATTAAGCAATATATGAGAACCTATATGGTTGTCCTGCCCTTTAGTGCCATGGTTTTGCTGGTTGCCTTGCCCTCGGGTGCAAATGCGCAGCTGGCTTTCGTGGAAGTCATCAAAGCAGGAGTTAAAAAAGTCATTCGTGCCGTTGACCTCAAAGTTCAGAGGCTCCAAAATCAGACAATCTGGTTACAGAATGCGCAGAAGGTGATTGAGAATCAATTGTCGAAGTTCAAACTATCAGAGATCTCCGATTGGACAGAGCGACAGCGTCAGTTGTATGCTGATTATTATCAGAAACTCTGGGAAGTCAAATCGCTAATCTCGACCTATAAACGGATCAAAGAGCTGGCTCAGATTCAGGCAGCGATCGTTCAGGAGTATAAATGGGCTATCGGCCTGTTCAAAAAGGACAAGCATTTTAGCGCAACTGAACTGCTGACTATGGAGGAAGTATATAGGGGGATTTTAGATGCCAGCATTAAAAATCTGGATCAGGTATTTGTAGTGATCAACTCTTTTAAGACTCAGATGGCTGATGCCAAAAGACTGGAGCTGATTGATGCTGCTACTGATCAGATGGAGCAGAATTATACTGATTTAAAGGAATTTAACCAGCAGAATATCGTCCTTTCTATACAGAGAGCAAAGTCCGGATTTGAAATTAAAACCTTAAAACAGATGTATGATGTCAATTAGAAGATGTTGTTTTTTTTTCCTGATTTGCATGGCCGGCTTTTTTGGCAAAGCAAAAGCTCAGAGCTGGGCAGAATGGTTTAAACAGAAAAAAACTCAGAAGAAATACTTATTGCAGCAGATTGCTGCTTTGCAAGTCTATGCGGATTATGCATATAAAGGATATCAGATTGTAGATTCAGGATTGCAAACGGTTAAAGACATCACAAATGGTGAATTTAAACTGCATAATCTTTTCATCACTTCTTTAAAGCAGGTCAGTCCGGCTTTGCGTAATGATGCACGGGTAGGAGAGATCATCATTTTGCAATTGGCCATAATTAAGGCCTTTGGAGGAATTAAAGGCAAGCACATACTCGGGGCCGAACACTTAGCCTATCTCACTGAAGTCAGCGGTAATGTGGTTGCGGGTTGTCTTGATGACTTACAGCAGCTGCTGCTGACCATCAGCTCTGCTAAATTGGAAATGACTGATGACCAGCGTTTGCAAAGACTCGATAGAATCTATCAAAGTATGCTGGATAGGTCTGCCTTCGCCCAAAGCTTTTGCAATAACCTGGCACAATTTATCCGTATGAGGCAGAATGAGCAAAAGGAAACTGAAGAATTAATCCATTGGTTTAATCTAATCCCCTAATGTATGATCAGGATAGTTTTAATAATCTTATTTTGCTGCATGGCAAAATGGTCTTTCTCCCAATCTCAGGAGGCCCAGCAGTTGCTGTTGAATGTAGAAAAACTTAGCCAGTTAAAAAATATTCTCTCGGATATGAAAAAAGGTTACCAGGTGGTTTCTCAGGGATACCAGGCGGTGAGCAATATTGCACGTGGTAACTTCTCTTTACATGAGCTGTTTCTTGATGGTATGATGCTTGTGAGTCCGGAGGTGAAAAAGTACCGTAAAATTGCAGACATCATTATCGCCCAGAAAAACCTGGTTGCTGAATATAAGTCGGCTCTTCGCCATTTTAATGCCTCAGGGAACTTTACCGTTACTGAACTTGACTATTTTATCAGTGTCTATTCCGAGCTGCTTGGACGTAGTATGCAGGGCTTGGATCAGCTTGCAATGGTCATCACAGCAAACAAATTACGTATGAGCGATGATGAACGTCTGCAAGCCATTGACAAGGTTTTTGAGGTTATTCAGGATAAGCTCATTTTTCTCCGGGCTTTTAATCAAAAAACAGAGATGCTTAGCCAGCAACGGAATAAGGAAAAGACGGAGAGCTCCGCCTTACAGAGATGGTATAAACTAAATTAAAAAAACATGAACAGATTTATGATAATAACCGCCAATTTGGTGGTTCTGGGCTTGCTTTTGCCTTGTATTTCGCTAGCACAGGGGAGTGCTATGGCCGGTTCGATAAGTGGATTACAACCTGTGCTGGATAATGTCTACAATGAAATGTTGCCCCTTTGTGCTAGACTGATTGGTGTGGCCCGTGGTCTTGCAGGCTTTGGAGCATTATGGTACATTTCTTCCAGGGTATGGCGGCAGATTGCAGCTGCAGAAGCAGTAGACTTTTATCCTTTAATGCGACCTTTTGCCTTGGGAATGGCAATTGTGCTGTTCCCAACAGTCATTGGGGTGATTAACGGGGTGCTGGAGCCCGTGGTAAGTGGTACAGCAATGATGGTGAAGGATAGTGATAAGGCGATTTTAACACTGCTCAAAAAAAAGGAAATTGCCGTAAACAAAAGCCCGCAGTGGGAGATGTATGTAGGCGAAAATGGAAGTGGTGACCGGGAAAAGTGGTATAAGTTTACCCATCCCCGCGATTCGGGTAGTGATCGTGAAGGAATTTTCGAAGGTCTGGGAAATGACGTGAAATTTTGGATGGACAAGCAGTCATATAATTTCAGAAATACCGTCAAACAATGGATGAGCGAAATACTTCAGGTGTTATTTGCTGCCGCAGCCCTTTGCATCAATACCATCCGTACTTTCTATTTGATCGTTATGGCTATGTTGGGACCATTGGTATTTGGTTTTGCTGTATTTGATGGATTTCAACATACCCTGACAGTGTGGTTGGCAAGGTATGTGAATATTTTTATGTGGCTCCCGGTGGCTAATATTTTTGGTAGTATCCTAGGCAAGATTCAGCAGAATATGCTCAAAATTGATATTGCACAGATCGCTCAACAAGGAGACACTTTTTTCAGTACAACGGATACCGCGTATTTGGTGTTCATGGTAATTGGCATTATCGGATATTTTACGGTTCCCAACGTGGCAAACTACATCATCCATGCAGGTGGCGGAAATGCCATGATGCAAAAGGTGAATTCGATCATTGCCGGTGGATCCGGTGTTGCCTTTTCCGGAGCGCAAGGGGCCGCAGGAATGGTTACCGATAGCTTTGATAACGCACGCAGGAATTTAAATCAGGGAATGGCGGAGGCATCAGGACAGGATTATTTTAAAGATAAGGTCTCAGGGAAGGGTTCTTAAAAGAACCAAGACATTTACAATTCACCAAAAATAACTTTAACTGCTGCCAATATGTTTACACAATTAAAAAATATAGATACCGCTTTTCAGCACATCAAGCGATTCAGCCTTTTTTTGATTCTTGCCAATGCTTTGGTGATGTGCTTTTGTATTTATAAGAGCTATGATATGGTGAGCACTGCCCAAAGCCGGGTACATATCCTGTTTAACGGAAAGGTGCTGGAAGCAGTTGCTCTGGACAGAAAGGTTAATCTTCAGGTGGAGCTGAAAGATCATATCAAAACTTTTCATCAGTATTTTTTTGACCTGAGTCCTGACGATAAGGCTATCCAGGCGACAATCGCTAAAGCTTTGTACTTGGCTGATGAATCTGCTAAAAAGCAGTACGATAACCTCAAAGAGTCTGGCTATTATAACAATCTGATCTCGGCAAACATCTCTCAGGACATTGAAATAGATAGCATCAGGGTTGACTTGAATCAATATCCTTACCCCTTTGTCTTTTATGCCACTCAAAAACTGGTGCGTTCCACAAGCACCCTGAAAAGGAAACTGATCACTCAGGGACAGGTTCGGGACATAAAAACCCAGACGGACAACAATCCCCATGGTTTTCTAATCCAGAAGTGGGAAACCCTGGTAAATACCGATTTGAATCATAAAGCATTATAGCATGAATTTTTTCAAAAAAAAGAAAACGCTGAGTCTGAATGCAGCTCAACAACGTAGCGCAGAAAAAATAGCACTTGAAATCTTAAATCTGCAACGTAAAGTGGCAGATTTTCTGAACCAGAAGACAACTCATCTTTCAGCTAGAGCCTGGCTTTCGCTACTGATCTTATTTTGCGGAATATCGGCAAGCTACCTGATCTGCCTTTTGACTTCTGCCTTTAAATAACCGAATACTAAAACATTGACAATATGAAACAACAGATTGATAAACATAGGGGCTTGCTGCTGCTACCCTTATTGATTTTACCTTTTCTGGCCCTTGGCTTCTATGCGCTGGGTGGAGGTAAAGAGCCCAGGCAACAAACCACTGCCTTTGAAAAAGGAATCAATACTTCCTTGCCCGATGCGCAGTTTAGCACGACGGATCCGCTGGATAAGATGGCCATCTACAACCTTAAACTAAAAGATTCTTCAGATGCGAATCATCAGCAACTGGATGCGGTGGTAGGGAAATATAACTTTAGGTTACCTGATGATCCCCAGACTAAACAAATCAATGAAAAGCTGTCCGCGATCAATAGGGAAATTAATACACCTTACCAGGTTCAGCCGAATTTTACTGAACCCCTAAGAAGCCCTGTGCCTGTTAGGCCAGGCATGTCAACAGATGTCAATCGCCTGGAAAGCCTGATACGCAGCATACAGCAGCCTTCTGATACGATAGACCCTGAGATTAGTCAGCTCAATTCAATGATGGATAAGATCATGGACATTCAGCACCCTGAGCTGAAAAAGCAACGCCTTCAGAAATCGTTGCCTTTTGCAACTGATAGCCTTTTTAAAGCGATTCCAGCAATCATTGCTGAAAACCAGAAAGTGATAGAGGGGGCGGTGGTGAAGTTAAAGATTTTGGATACCGTCAGAATCAACGGTCAATTGATTCCAAAGGGCCATTTGATATTTGGACTGGCAGCGTTCAGCAACCAGCGGTTGAATCTGGAAATTAAAAATGTTCGCTTGGGAAACTCTATCATTCCGGTGAATCTGACAGTCTTTGATCAACGGGATGCTATGGCTGGAATCAATGCTCCAGAGGTACTATTGACCGAGGCGCTAAACGGAGGTACTATTGAGGCAATGGGAAGTATCAGCCTTCCCGGATTTGATCAAGGCTTAACCACGCAGCTCGCTGGAGCTGGAATAGATGCGGCCAAATCCCTTTTTACCAAAAAGCTTAGACGTATTAAGCAGAAATTAAAGGCCGGTTATCCGCTGCTATTGCGGGACAATACGATAAGGAGAAAGTAAAATGAACGGGGAAGTAAACAGGGCGGTATTGCTGTGGCAAAACTGGGAAGAAAAGCAAAAAATGTTACAGGAGGTTTTCAGTGGCGATGCGGTGCTTGCTGGCCTGGATAGACAGAAACATAATTTTCTACGAAATGGTTTACTAAGGATCTCTGGGGGGAACTCAGTGGATGAACAACTGGTCCTTGATTTAATAAAAAAAGCGGTAGCTGTGCTCGAAAAAAAGCTATATCCTAATCCGCTATTGCGTTTGTTCAGAAGGATAAAGTCAGTGGGTTTTGACCGTCCTGTTGAGTTAAGCAGGATGCGTAAAATGAAAGCGGATAACATTCAGGTATTGTACCAGGCATTTTCTTTACAAGGCCTGCAAGGAAAAATGCCGGACCTGGAGAAGCACCTGGATTATCAACGTAATGAAATCCAGATTGACCTCAATACCAGTTACCGGGAAAACTACAGCCTGGATGTTCGCCTTCATTTACAAAAGAATCTGGCTGGTCATTATCAATTTAATAGCTATAGTGCCACAGTAAAGAACCTGAACCCCCCTGGTAAGGAGCAATCCTGTGATTTTAAAACAGACTCTGGGATTAATATAAGACAGGCCCTGAATCTGATGCAGGGCCGGGCAGTATTGCTGAAAGGTTTGCACAATAATGGCGATTCTGCTGCTACCTGGATTCAGGTTAATAATGATGTTCCGGGGTTGCGAGGAAAATTAATGTTAATGGAGCTTGATCATCAATTTAATTTAAAAAAGGAGTTGGAAAGCCTCTCCCAAACGCTAAAACAGCCGGAGTTGCTCCTTGAGCGTGTCTTTAGGGCAATGGGGCAGGGAGAGCAAGTCACAGTGAGGATGCCCTCTGGGGAGCTTTCTTACCTGCAGGCAGACCCTAAGAATAAACAAATCACTATCCGTGATAAGGATCATCAGTTGATTGACCCCCAAATGCTCAGCCTGAAAAAAAAATCCACTCAAAGACTTGAAAAGGCTATTGTGCCAGTCAAAAAAATAAAACATCGAAAACAGGGACATTCTCTGCATATCAGCTAACTATAAAAGATGTAAAGCTTATGAACAGAAACAGTTTAGAAGATTTTAGGGCCGAAGTAAAAGCCCTTAAAGTGCCTGAACAGATGGCCAGGCAGGTGGAAGAATTAATGGATCAGGGGCTGGTAAAAATTGAAGTCACCGGACAACTACCTTCCCGTCAAGGCTATCTTGAAGCGACCCTACATGTCAAATGCTCAGCGAAATCAGATTACTATTACTTTAATAAGTATGATCTGGCTTTAAGTAAAGCTAGGCCACTTGAAGAAGGTAAAAGTTATATGATCGTTTCTCCCGCTCAGGAAAATGGAGTAAAAGCAATCAAACATTATCAAAGTCCTGTTCAGGCGATCAGAGACTTCAAAAACAGAGAGAATAATGCTGAACTGATGATCGGTAAAAGTATTAAAGATGCTGTTTTAATCGCAACTGTAAACGAGGGAAAGGTGAACTATACCAACAAGGAGTTTAAGTTTGAGCTTAACGAACCTCTAACCAATACAGTCTATGTGAACAAAGGTTTGGGCTTTAATTTAAAGCAAAGTGCCAATATGCTTCAGGATGGAGCTGCCTATAGAGATGACCTGGTTAGTCGTTTAGGAAAACAATACGAGGCCTGGAATACTTATAAGCTAAATGAACCCAGGGACAACTATGGGAATCTGAAAATTAATCAGTATAGTGAAGGGTATGGGTTTAACCTGGAAAAAGAATTACAGACTTACAATATCAAAGAACTGAATACTCCTGAAAAGTTTGAAGCCTTGATAGCTGATCTTAAGGATGGAGAACGGCCCTTAATTACAGCAGTCGATAAATCAGGACTGGAACAAAAGCTGCATATTGAAGCTATGCCTCGTTTTTATAACATCAACTTTTATCAACCTGATGGCACCTCTGTAAAAAGGGAAGACTATCAAAAGCAAAATAAGATAGTTCCTGGTAAGGAGCAAAACACTTTCAGGCAGTTGAATGCAAAAAAAGATAAAGATATAACTCAAACTGAAGGAATGTCTATCTAATCCGTTTTTAATTCACCTAATTATTTATACATTCACATTCTAAACCCTATTTTATGTCAACATTTCAAAAACTAAAAGACCTTGTTGCAGCTACTGAAGCTGATGCAACTGCTTTCCACGAAAAAGGAAACAAAGCTGCCGGAACTCGTCTTCGTAAAGCTTATCAGGAAATTAAAGTGCTGGCTCAGGCAGGGCGCGCAGAAGTTACTGAACTGAAAAACAAAGAGACCAAATAAGTCTATAACTGCTTTAACAAAGGCTGCCGGAACACTCCGGCAGCCTTTGTTTTTTTATTCCCCGGATTTATCATACAATATGACAGAACGCATTACTAAAATACAGGGCAGAATTAAAAATATCTCGGATATCTGGATGCGTTATTTTCTGGAATATAAAGCCTGTAACAGTGAAATAAATTTCACTGAGGAAATCCAAAATAATTACCTTGCTGATGTCTTTATTTATTTGCGCGATACGCTTGAATTCATGAACGAAGCTGGTAACACCAATGACGCGATGAAAAATGTTTTTAATGCCATTGGTGTGCTTCAAACCTTGTATACCCATCAGGATTTGATAGATGAATTATTGATTGTTTTTAAAATGCAGAAAAGCTCGGGGGACTACAAAAAAATTAACAGGGACATTAGAAATGAACTTATTGGCCACCCTATCAGAAGACGTAACAACCAATTTATTTCTTCCGTGTTTTTTGGTCGGGGATTTTCTAATTCAGAGATTAAGTATGTGCTTTATAAGAATGAAAGCCGCTTTCAGGGAAAAACCATGACATTTGCTTGGGCTGATATTCTTGCCAGGCATTTTGATTTTTTAGATCACTATCTGGACCTGATCTGGAAGCGTATCTTTAAAATACTTAAGGATTTTCAAAAAAAGCTTATTGGCTTCTCATCATTAATAGATACCATACCTTTTGAAAAGGTAATTGATCTTGCTGAGCATCGCTTTGAAATTATCTTCAGGCATAATGAGGCTTATACCAAAGAATTTCTTTTGGAATGCGAGCAAAAGCGCTTAGAGCATGAGAGATACGGGTTTTTAAAGAAGCTTTTTAAACAGGAGCTAAAAGATTGTGTTAACGAAACGATTGAATGTCTCAATGAAATCATAAATCCGGGTGCAAAAACGGCGACTGAGCCAGAGCTGGAACTACCTTTTTTTGAGTTTTGTGAAGTGACTGATCCATCTGAAATTATTGATGAGGAATTTAGCCGATTTAACACGGTTTTTGATTTGGGGTATGAATTTTCGAAGCTATATGAGGACCATGATGTCGGTGGAATTAAATATTTTATGGAAAACTATGGAGAGGATCCGGTAATTATGGCCGAGTTGAAGATCATGAAAAAACACAAAGATACTCCTCTGTTTGCGTGTGCTTTTGAATACCTGAAGTTCTATATGACTGGTTCTTCGGAGTAAAAGATGAAGGACGTTCTTATTTGCAATAATACATATCCGGTATCCAAACATCATTGGATTCTTTTTTCGTGCCGGTATTCTCTTACTCAATTGCTCCATAGGAGTTAATTTGCTGCTCAAGATTATTTTTTTGATCTTGATAGCTCAGGCGGTAACGGGACCTTAATCTTAATCATTTTTTATTAAAACCTTAAAGTGTTTTATAAACTGTAGATTTCTAATATCATGTAACTCTTGTTAATGTTGAGCTTCTTTGCAAGCCAGTCCTCTGCTTCTTGCTTAGTATTAAATCGTGGACCAAATGGTACCTGTGATTGTATTGGGAAATTTCCTGCTTCATGACGCAACTCCTTGGGATCCAATTGGATGATTTTAAATGTCTTTTTCATAGCCATATTTTTTAGAACCCTTTCTTTAGCTACCTGGAGGCTTAGTTTTGCTTGCAGTGACTAGCGGCACACTTATGGTGGTGTGTAAATGAGGGCATTAATTGATATAATTTAAATATAAAAAAACAATTCACCAGGTAACCAAATTTAGTTCTGCCTTGTTTGTGAATTGTTTTTTTAATAGGATAACTGTCGTTATTCTTTAAACCGTGCTGTAACATTAATCAAACCTTCAATGGATACATATAACGTGTCTTCATATTCCGTACTTTCGATCTGTGAAGCATAGAAAATTATTCTTGACCTTTCCTGATCGGTCAGTTTCCATTTTAATACTTTCTGAATTCCTTTTGATAGGTAGTTTTTAATCTTTTGCATCTGTTTGGCATAACTGGTTCGGATTAATGAAGTTCCGTTAGAAATCCTTTCCAATTGCTGATAATGTGAGCCATCAATTCCTTTTGAAAAATCTCTTCCTGTACGGAAAGCTCTTCTCATAAAATTTTCATATAAAAATGAACGGTCGTAAGAATTTTGTGTTTGCATATCATTTAAATTAGTATCCCTGAAAGTACTTAATGCCAATCTGAGAAAAAACGACAACGAATGTTTCCACTTTTTATGCACTGCCGATGGGTCAGTAGGCGGTGGGAACAGCTGAAAAATGGTCATCAGTAGGTCTCCATTGTTATTTATATAACCTCTTGATAGATAATGATAATTGTATGATTTATGTCGTTTTTTTTAATGATGGATCTCTTTATGGAAATTATTTTGCTTAATTTGAGTTGTACTGCTGCAATGAACTGAATTTAAATCCATAACTTATGAAATGGCCTAAACTTACCGGAGATATTGGTATCGCTTCTCCAAATCAAACCTACCTCCTTTTTGCTGAGCAGAAGCTTCAGGTACCGATGTGCAACACCGGAATTAGTATTGAGATTTTAATGTGGGCTCGTGATTTGTTTCCTGAAAATGGATTAATTGGCAATCCTTCTAACCTGAGCTTTTACATCAGTAAAAAATTTATGGAGTTCCACTCCCAGAAACAGAGTACAGAGTTCGGCGTGTTTATGGAAAACCTGGAGACTTTATTTGCTGTATTCGTTGGATATTTTAGCTCACAGGATAGCATTCGTAGCGCCGTATTTTCTATTTATTATTTGGATGAACATGAAAATACACTGCTCTTTCAGTTATCGGATAACAGCTTGGAAAACTGGATGGATAGTGTTCGTGAGGCATTCGTAGCGATTCATGAATGGACATCAGGTACCAATCAAGTGTTGGTGAATTCGCTCAAGGCTTGTTATGTATCCAAACAGAAGATTTATTATCTGAGTTATGAAGATGATAAATGGAATGTCGTAGATCCTTTAGCCGAAGTTACCGGTGAACTTAATCAACGCTATAAAGAAAACAATGATCCCAGAGCAAGAAAACCCGATATTTTGCTTTACCAGGACGATTTTTCTAAAAAGCATATTTTTAGCGATGATTGGGTGCTAAAGTTTGATGATCGATCTGTTCTTATGATAAGGCCTAACGATGTCAGTATATATGCTAAAATCTGTGATAGAAATTTAAAAGAAGCGCAGGTTTTCTTCGATGAATATATCTTGGATCGTAATGAATATAATCACCATACTTTCCCCACTATGGACAAGCAGAAGAAGTATTTGGATTATTTTGAGTTAATAACCACCGCTCTTATTTTTTCTTTTACTGCCCTTGAGGCTTTTATCAATATGATGGTTGCTAAGGGGCATCCTTATTTGGCAAAAAATGGGAAAAGAATAACCAAAAAAGCAACAGAGGAATATAACTTATCAGATAAATTGAAAATTCTTTTAAAAGATATCCTTTCTACGCCAGATCCACAGCAGGCTGTTTGGTGGGAGGATTTTCGTAAATTATTGAAGCTCCGCAATCAGACGATTCATACCAAAGAATCTGTTTCTGAAAAACGCTATTCAAAATTGCTGGAAAAAGATACCTATAGATTAATCGGAGTCTATAAGGATATCATTAGTTATTATGGTTATTATGTCAAATTGAATGCTCCGGATTTATTAGATGTATTTCCTTATGATTTTGGTTACGATCAGGTGAATCCTAGACTGATCGATGAGCAGGAATATGAAAGGATTTATAAGTTTCTCCATAACCCTTCATAATTGGATCATGGAAATACTCGATGAAAAATTGCAGGCCTTAAGCCTTCAGCTAAAAAAGGAGGTAAGTGCTTTTGATGTAGAAAGCTTTGTGGGCTTCTTTTGCTATTTTATTCGATATAAATCCGGGGGAGAGGTAATCAGTCAGTTTCAATCCCGGTTGAAAGATTTTCTTTACCTCATGGCTTTGAATGTTACCGCCCAGAACAGGGGTACAGAAGATTTCTGGATGAAAGAACAGGAGCTTAAAAGCTGGGCGAAAGACCTTCGCTCGATTAAAGACTGCTATCGCGATATTGGTTTAGGGGAACTGGGGGATAATGAGGATGTTCTGAAAAAGGTAATTCATAATGTTTCTTTTCATACTTACTTTGAAAATGGAGTACTAAATTATGTAGAGCAGGATCTGGACCGTCTGAAGCGGATATTTACACCTTATGATGAGGTGATTGAAAAGGACTTTGGTTTTAATACACAATTTTTGATCAGGCTGTACCGCTTCTCTGAGTTTGTTGGTGCTGAAAAATATAAAAGACAAAGGGAATTTCAACAGGATCCGGCATTCGGACAATTTCTTTCCGGTGAGAAACACCATGATCTTGCTGGCCGGTTAGCAGCTTTACCCCCCGATGTTAAACGTGGATTGGATAACTTCATGATCAGTAGCCATGATTCCTTTAAATTTACAAGAGAGGAATACTGTTCTGCATTTGCTGAAGAAAAGATTGACCGTTTCCTGGAAATCTTTGTACTGGACCCCAAACCAAATGATCGCTTTCTTTTTTTTGCTCAGGGAAACCCTTTGGACGAAAAACCGATCATTAAGCTCCCGTCCGGTGAATACTTGTTCGCCTATCAAAAGCAACTGCCTCTGGCAATGAGTAATTTTCTATATAAACATTTGCAGCTGGACCCTAAGAGGGGGGATAAAATTCGTAAACACAGAGACAGAACTTTGGAGATAAAAACTGAAGATATTTTTAAAACATTCTTTAAAAATGACTCCCAGGCCTTTTACCACACCGGATATCATGTAGAAACTAATACTGAGCAGGATATTTTGATCCTATCGCGGAACCTGGCTTTGATCATCGAAATTAAAGCCTCAAAATTTAAAGAACCATTTCGTGACTCGATCAAGGGATATTCAAGAATAAAGGATGATTTTGATTCCTCAATTCAATATGGTTACCAGCAGTGCCTGCGTGTAGAGAATAAATTCTATGAAAACGAACCTTTTTACCTTTACAAAAAAGAACAGCCATATCAGTTGGTTGATCCGGCAAAGTATACTAAGGTATTCTCTATTGTAGTTACATTGGAACGCTTTGGACCCATTCAGACGGATTTAAAGCTGATGCTGCAAAAACAGGAAGATTTTCATTTTCCATGGTCCGTGTATATTGACGACCTGGAGACTTTTCTTCTTGCCCTTAGAAAATGTTATAGTCACCCCGTTACCCAATTGATAGACTTTCTACTCATCCGTGAACAATTACATGGCAGACTTTATGCAAGCGATGAACTGGATATTTGTGGTGCTTTTCTATCCAATAAAACCAAATTTATGGAATTTGGGAAAATGGAGGATAGCATGGCTACCTTTCATTCCGGTAACCAACAGATATTCGATGAGCTCTACTTTGCAGGTTTGGGATTTGAAGATGAATTATTTATTGAAAAGAAAAAGAATTAAATTCAGAAGGAAATCCGGCTAATGATGTAGATCTCGCAATTCTTGTTATATCAGCATTCTTTTCTTTTTGCACGCATGGGGGTTAATTCCACGGAATTTATTAAATTAGTTAAGCAATGGCCAGAAGGACTTTGCTTAATAAAGATGATTTAACCACTGATTTTTGGTTATGGAATATAACGATCTCCTCCCAATCAATACGACTGAGAAAGTCGATCTATTGATCATACGTCTCAAAAATTCCAGTAGATACTATAATCTGGATAAACTTGAAATTGACATTATATTTCAAATTAGAAAACTGAAAGTTCAACTTTACTTTAAGGAGTGTTTTACCGCCTTCAAACAAGGTATTTCTGTAGATCAGCTTCCTGCAGCTTACACACGTAAAAATAATAATGTTCAGCTATCCACCATGCCGGATAAAGGGCTAAAAGAAGCTGCTGATATTGCAAGGGAGCTGGTTGGATTGAGTATTAGTGAAATAGAAAAGTTTACTGATCTGAATTGTTCAGCATTAAAGCGAATACTGCTCAAGCATGAAATAACGGCAACAGATGATTGTATTTTTAACCTGGAAATGTATATCCTTACAAAAGATTACCTCTGCAACCTTTTAGCCATGAAAAGCAGATCGGTAAAACTATCCAGAATAGAACAGCAGAGCCTTTCATCTGGATTTGAAAAAAGGAACTATAAGTTTGCCCCTAGTTATGGAAAAGAAGGTAATTATTATAAGCTAATCCTGATTCAACCCAAATCTTGAACGACTAGCCCTCTGTTACCGGTTTCTTTATACCAAGGGAAATCTCCTCGAGATACCGTATCAATTCTACATTATATTTATCCCTCATCCAGGACATATAATAATCTCTTACTACTGCCCTCTCAAGTAGTCCTACAATAAGGCTCAAGCCACCTAATAGTAATACATAGTGCAGAAAATCAGTCCAGAGATCTACAATTTTCATGTCTTGTTTTGCATTGTAGGATTTTAAAGACATGCCCAGAATAACGAAGAATATTGCATAGGAAAATTTGAATATTTTGTAACGGTATAAGGGGATAGAAGCCTGATATTTTAAACCACCTATAACAAAAGCGATATCTTCTCTGTTTAAACAGTCATGACGAATAAACACTGATTTGATGCTATCTAAGCGGAGCTCATAAGAGCTTACAGGCCTGCTGATACTGTGAGTATGTTGAAATTTCCGCTCCAGAACTTTCCACTTGGTATCCGAGATCTTCATCACTATAAACGTCCCGACAAAAAAAAGGAAGAAGAATCCCAGTACCGAGAGGTAGAATGACCAACTCTTAATATCTTGAATGCTGCAAAAAATAACATAAACTAGGGAGGCAATAACCAGCAATAGTAACGTTATCGTAAGTGCCTTTTGCCACCAGCTAAATAATCGGTAAATCATCTTATCCCAGCCCAACTTTTTTGATTGTTTAATTAAGTCCTGTATCAACATGTCGTAAAACTAAATAAAATAATAGTGATTTTCTTAATGGATTAATGAGATTAATTTTTTATGTATTCCTGTCTGGATTTTAATAAGAAAGGCTATTCTTTTTTCATAAAAAAGTATTTCATTTATATGGGAAATATGATGTCAAAATCTTAACCCAGTATCAGGAACGGGACCACTAGATTGGTTTTGTTCTTAGTACTGATCTGACGGCTTTACTGATATCCTGGGAAATATCAAAAAATAAGACTCCTATTCCGTATATGGTTAAGATGGCTAAGGATTTAATACAAATGCCAAGAATGATACCCCAGAATGAATCATTAAGATTAGGAATTAACAAGACGATCCCGTAAGCAGCAAGCCCCAGTAAGAGGACTTTAAGAGTGGAATAGCTAAAAGGTTGGATCCCAAGTTTCTGCTTTATAAAATAAAATTTGCTCAAATTGTAAAGCACCCCTGAAATGAGTAGGGAAAAGGCAGCACCATTGTAGCTGTAAAGTGGAATAAAGATTAAATTGGCAGCCATTAAGAGCATAAAACGAGTAATATAAATAACCAGATCATATCGATATAAACTGGAATTCCTTAGAATCTCGGAGTTCAGACCCGTTGCCATATCAAATACACTATTTATTCCCACCATCAACACTACAAATTTACCCAGACTATAAATGTCAGAGTTCGGTATGATCATAAATATGGCATCTATATTTACCCAGACGGCTAAAAATAAAAGACTGCCGATTATAAATAGATTCAGTGCAGATTTTTGATAGATCTGATGAACATGAGCGAGATTATTCGCTTTCCATGAGGCTGCCAGTAGAGGATCGCTGATCGATGCAACGGCGTTTCTTGGTATTGTAATTATTATACCAATATTAGCAGCAATGAAAAATATAGCGGTACTGTTCAATCCCCCTTGGTATGCAGGCAACATCGTTTGCTCTATATTGATCAGAAGGGTAGCGGTTACGCCACCTAAAATTGTCCAAAGCCCATACCTGTACATTTCTTTAAATATAGGTTTGCTAAGAAATGAGAAATCCAGATCAAGATATAGTCTCCCTAATACCTTTATGTATATCAACAAAAAACAAACATTTAGAAAATACGCGAAAGCAATGCCGTATAATAGCTGATCGAAGGTAATGTAATGAAAACCGAATAGCAATGCCAGTATGGAATTGGATGCCTTTAGAAAAACTTCACGTAACATGGTGGGAATAACAATGCGTAAATGTACCCTGCTATAGGCTTCCAGATTGGTCATATAGATCAAAGCAAAAGTGATTAGGGGAAAATACCAATAATACTTTACCAGTAGGGGGGAGTGTTTAAAATAGAGTTTTTGAAATAGGTCCTGCCCAAGCGAGTATATTAAAATGAATAAACTAAAGCCAACCAATGGGGCAATTAGCATATAACCCAAAAAGCCATTGTGTTTATTTTCAGTACTTGAAAACCGGTTAAAAAAGCGAATTCCAACATATGAGGTGCCCAGATTAGCAAAACTGGCATATATAAGAGGAAAACTTGAAATGGTCGTATAAAACCCCAGCTGTTCGGTGCTGAGGAATCTGTTAAATAGGAACAGGAAGTTTAGCGTACCGATTAACACCCCGATATAGGTGACAATTGAGCTTTTAATGGCTTGACGAATAATGATTCCCATTTTCTATGATAAATAACGGTGACCGTAACATGTAGTATACTGCGTATTCAATTAGCTGTCGATATTGTTATTGCAATCCCAGCTCGAAGACGCTCCTTTTCCTAACCTTCCATTGAGGCCATCATCTACCGCCGACCGTAATTTTTTATATTGCTTGGTTCTTGAACTCAATATGCTTATTACTTTCAGGTAAGCTAGGAATAGGATTTTATTTATTTGGAACATCACCTTATTTTGAATGGCAACACAAGAATGAAAATATACCAGGTTCCTTACCGTAAAGTAAGTTCTAAAGCTCCATTGATCAAGTAAATACGAATGAAACACCTTCTTCTTATAAAGGAAACCCTGTGATTTATCTACATCTATAATTTTGCATGAGGGAACAAGCCATATAGTCCCATTGTTCTGGGTAATTCGATAGGTGTACTCAGAGTCATCAGCATATAGAAAGTAATCAGTATTAGGCAAGCCTATCACTTCGATCATTAACTTGTGAAGCAGTAATCCTCCATAAGGTACATAAGGTATTTGAACGTACCTTTTATACTCCCTGGTATCCTTTCTCATGTCTTGTAATTTATAATACTTGTTCGGTAGGCTATTAGATATACTGAAGCCCATAAAATTGTCCTTTATTAAATAATATCTCGAATAGTCTTCGCCTTTGGCTATTTTAACGTGTGGGGTTCTATCATCTCTAAGACAAAATAATGCCTTCTTTCCACCATTACCAGGTATCTCGTCCCAGATATCTAACAGAGTTGACATTGTATTTTCTTCCGGTACATTGTCATCATCAAGAAGCCAATAGAAATCAGCTTCATTTTTTTTATGGATATAGGTAATGCCCTGTTTATAACCACCGGCGGAGCCTAGATTTTCACTGTTATTTAGAACTGTGAGCCTCCCATCACCCATGCGCGCAGTACATTCACTTACATTATAACACGAGGCATTATTTACAACAACTATATCTGTTACCTGTTCAAAAATTAAAACCTGTTTAAGTACCTGTTCTATCAAATGCCATCGGTTACCGTAGGTAACTATTAATATGCAAACCTTATATTCACCTAACATCCTCGAGATTAGAAATTCTTTTTCCCCATGGAATTTTTAGTTGAATTATGGACAAAATCAGACCTTTGCTGTAAATGTGCTTGATTTTCAACGTTGATTTTCTGACTAAGGGAGTAAAAAAATAGACTTTAACATCCTTATTTATTTAAGAATAGTACAAAAATAATCTCCCTGATTGCCGCTTAAGTCCCTAAACTGACTCAACTCTCCAAATTTATACGCCAATAGTAGTTTTGATGTTCGCGAAATGAATTTGGCAAATTCTAATAGGCTGGTGACCAATAAAAATGGCTCATTTTTCAAAATGGCAATACCACGAATTCAAAACGTGAGAACTTACAAAGACAACGAATGTAAATTTAAATCGATTATGTTTGGTACCGCTAAGCAAGGTCTGCAAGTTGTTTTTGACGCCTGTCGTGATTAGTTAAAGTACGGAGAAGTGATGTTGAATTAATCGTTCCAGTATATAATTTAGGCTCCGGATGCTTTTGTTGATTGTAAAGTGTCAGGAGCCCTAATGGATACTCGGAGCAATTCTGTAACGATTTGCTCCATACCGTCAATTCCCAAGTAAAGGCTATAGACCATAACTCTACCGACAAAAAATATAAAAAACTAAGGGAATTTCCCGCAATCCATTACTGCTAGCTTTAATATTGTGTCCTTCCATTCCGGATTATCTTTATCTACAGCTTCAATGTTAAAGGGGACCCAAGCCTGTCTTCTTTTTCTGGTTTTGGATTTTTGACAAGCTAAAGTTAAATTGAATTCTTTAGTATACCACCATAAAATGTGGAGACAATGTGTTCAATAATATATTCACATGCATTTGAACCTAGGCAATATTGGCAAACTTTTTCATCTCTGGCGTAAATTTCTTGTCGCATAGCTTTGTTCAGATGGATAGTGTGTATAGGTTCCGAAGTTCTAAAGTGGAGTATATCTGCGTGAATTGCACTCTTGCTACAGTAAGATTTTATAAAAAGCAGAGCTTTTGTTTCCCAGTGAACCTTCTTATTATCAGGTATTTATTTGCGGCTTGTCTTCTTTGGTCAATATTATCATGTGCTATGAACTAAATTTAGTTATTCATCAACTTAGCTGATTGCCCGTAATATAATTGAATGGTCGGCTTGGTTTATTCTTCCTCGGTTTCAGGGCAGGTGACAAATCTTAAAAATTTATAACAGTAAGGAAGAGAAAATACAACTTTGTTCTTGGAGCGCTCAGCTTTTCTTGGATATTTAATCAGATTTACGTTCTAGGTGAAATTTGAATCAAAATCCACTTCTATTGCAACTCGTATCTCCTGAATTTTAAGCCGAAGATGTCCCCGCCAGCGCCGATCTGTAAATATTCGTCTACAAAACTCCATACCCGGTCCATCAGGTCTTTGTCTCCTGATATGATTCCCTCACCAAAGTTTTCCTCCATGGAGCCCTGAAGGTTGATGTACCGTCGAACAAGTTTTCCTCCTGAGTATTTCTCAAAGAAATAAACATCAGAAACCTCGGCAATCACAAATTGTATCACCTCGTTATTGAAATCTTCTACTTCGTAGAGTTGCCCAGGCTCGGTGATGACAAAGGTCCCTTTTTCACCATGAAAAATGTCTATTGTATTCTCATCCCGGGATGAATTTGTTGCATCTTCAAAGGTTACTTCTTTTAGAAAGGTAATTTCGTTTCTTAGAATTACCTCAATTTCCATTTCATTAATTCTCTTGTTGAAAATTATTCCTCCAATATTAACTCCCATAATCTTGTTTTTTAGTTTTTGATAGGTGATGATAACCAGGATTATTCGAGGGATCTCTAATCACAACAAACCAAAACTGGTAGGTTAGAAAATGTTTGTTGAAATGTCCTTGACTCATAACCTGATCAATTAAATAGATGAACTATTTTGATGGAACAAAGCTAAATCAAAGTATTGATCGGGATAGACTGAAATTGACCCAACTTTCCAAATTAACACTTCAACTGTAAATTGCTTTTCCTCAGTTGATTTGCTGAAATGATGAGGATGAAGATTTACGACCCTGAATTTTTGATGATTTGTTTGACTTTCTATTCTTGTAAAAAAAACTGTACTGTGAAATGATCAGACACAGTACAGTTTTCTCAGCTGATAGTAATCAGGTTATTTAGGTATAAATGCTACTTATTTTTTTGATAAGGCAATTTCAATTTGATCAGTCAATTCTTCTTTAGTTGCAGTCCCTAACGTATTATTAAGTATTTTTCCGTCTTTGTCTATCAGTGTCAAATGGGGGAGCCCGCCACGGATACCAAAATCGTATAGCGTTGGGTGAAATAGACCTTTCTCACCAACCAGTAAATTAACAGCCAGTGCTGAGGTATAATTACCACTTTGAAGTCCCTTATTCCAGGTCTTATGATCTCTATCTGCTGAAATGCTTACAAATACCAGATCTTTGTTATTCTTGTACTTCTCTTCTAAATGAGAAATCTTGTGTTTATATAACAATGCACACCCCGTACAACCAGTAAACCAGAAATCAATTAGCACAACCTTCCCTCTGAAATCACTTAACTTAACTGGTTGGTTCTTCTCATTCATGAATTCAAATTCCGGAGCGCTGCTGTTTGGTTTCACCGCTTTATAACAATCTTGCAGGATTTGTCGATATATTGGATCCTTTACTATCGTTAGTGCATCTGGGAGATCTGTTTGCGTAGTTTTGCTGTTAGAAGAACTGTTTAAAAAATGGGTGGTAATGAGTCTCTGTTGTAATTCGTTGCCATATGAATTCTTAATTTGTTTGTACATACTTATCCCTGAATTCTTTAGTACTGAGTCTCTTTTATAATGCTCTTTCATTAGTAAGTATTCTGGGTAATATGCTGATATTGCTAATTCCTCGTCCGCAACAGCAGCAATTAACTCGTCCGCATTCATTTTTTTTATTTTTTTTTCAGGACTTAATTTTCTCATACTTGTACTGGCGCGCCCGATGTAAAGTAAGTTTTCCATTACGTTAAATTTATACTTCCCAAAAAGATCTGCTTTTAGCAAATGATAGGCTTTAGCACTCATCCTTTCTTTGTAGATTTCTAGAAGGGTAAGACTATTTCTAAGTCTGTAATCTGTGTCGTAGTCCGAATCCATCATTGAGCAGCTAACATCTATAGCATAACGTGCCTTAAATTTCTCAGATCCTATTCCTGAAAATTTATAGTTAAAGTCTCTGTATTTATTGAGCCAGACAAAATATTCGTCATTAAAGCACCCTTCATATTGACTTTTCAGACTAGTTGGTGCTTCTTTCCGCATTTTTAAGGTGATGTTATCCCCCGGTTCAATTAAAAATAAATTTAATAATGGAAGATGATCTGGAAATTCAAATTTGTCCTTTAACAATGAAATATAGCCGGGTTTGTCTGAAACGGGAATGTCAAATTTGAAAAAGCCGTCTTTGTCCGCCCTAACCACTTTTTTAAAATGCGGAGTAAATGCGAGATGACTAGGGCTTACAACATTTTGATGAAATTTTAAAATTAAGGAGTCATTAGCTGTTGCCCCCTCAATAAATACCTGAATTTTAGCACCTGTTTTTATTTTTCCAGATGGAACCTCATGATGAGGTATGAGGCTGGTTTTCTTTTTGTTAGATATTGTTTGACCGATTGTATTCAAGTGAAACAACAGGCCTATCATTAATATAAAAATGTATTTCATGCTTTTTGACTTTGCTATATAATTAATGTTAACGTATATTTTGAGGAATGCCACTTAAACGAATTTCCTCTTCTGGAATAGGGAATGCATATTTTGGATCATTGGGTTTTAATTCATAGACCTCATTATCGAGTACTCTTCTTAAGGTCTTTTGGGTTGAAGGATCTCTGTTTAATCTACGAAGGTCTATCCACCGAATGCCTCGAAAGACCAATTCCTTTCTCCTTTCAAGGAGAATTATGGACAGGGCTTGTTCGGCGTCAACAGCAGTCTTTCGAAAAACAGAGCCGGCTTTATAACGTTTTTCCAGCAGTTTGTTCAGTACATTTAAAGCTTCCTGAGTTTCTCCTCGCCTGGCAAGACATTCACTTTTAATTAATAACAATTCATCAGTAGCTATTCCACTGAAGCCGCTTTGTGATGCTGCATAACTTCCTATAAATTCAAACTTTTCTGTGGTTTTATTGAACCGGAAAAAAAGTGTTTTCCTTAAATCTGTATCGTCATAAGTATTGTACAATTCTTCATTTATAGAAGGTGTTGACAGATTAGCTTCGGATCGCGTATAATGAACAACCTCATTGATCAGAAATTTAAATGGACTTATGTCCGGGCTGGGTTCCAGCTTGTTGTAATCTGTTAACTCTGCATAAATTGATAAACTGTTGGCTGCATTGTTTTCTGCTTTGTCATACTCTCCAAGTGATAAATAAACTCTGGATAAAAGACCGTATGCCGCTGCCTGTGTTGGTCTGAACCGGGTACTGATGTCGAATTTTGTCGGCAAAAGGACTGCAGCCTTCTCAAGGTCTTTAATAATCTGCGTATATGTTTCTTCCACTGTGGCCCGTGTATACCGCTCTGTTAAGTTACTACTTAATTTAAGCGGAACTCCAAGCGATGTTGATGCATTCTCTCTTTGGTATATTTGACCGAAGGTTTCCTGTAGACTATAAAATGCATTTGCCCTTAAAAAAAGAGCCTGACCTTCCAGATCATTATACGTAGACCTGTCACTTGAATTTACCTCAATTTTTTCTAAACCCTCTAGTACAGCATTTGCGTATAGTATGCTTCTGTACATGTTACTCCAGGCCGTATTCTGATTCGCAGAGAAAACATACGATTTCCAGAGGTAAAGATTTCTTACCAAAATAGTTTGGGCCCGATACGTCGAGCTCGTTAAACTTAAATCGTCAGAAGCGATATCACCTAACCCAGGGGTAACAGCTAAATCACGAGTGTTGTTAAGCAGCAACTGGAAATCTGCCAGATTTACTGGAATACTTAACTTTTTATTAGGGATCTCCTCTAAATATTTTTTACAGGATATCATGCATAAGCCTACTAGGGCCAGCGCTAGAGTTATTCTTTTGGTCATATTAAAGGTTTAATTTCAGTCCGAATGATATTGTCTTTCTTGCAGCGACCGTGCCTGGGACACCAGGACTAGGGATGTTATCCGGATCGATGTTTTTTTTGTTTGCACTCCATAATAATCCTAGATTGGTTAAGTATAGATACATTTGTATACCTCGAAAAGGTAGACGTGGTAAGTCAGCCATGGAAAATGTATATCCTAATCTCATATCCTGTAATCGAATATGATCACCTTTTTCTACCAGAGTTTCTGAACCGTCATAAAATAGTTGTCTTTCATAGTCATCTAAAAAAAACATAGAAGGGACGTTTGTCCACTTTTCATCTCCGGGTTTTTGCCAGCGTAAACTCAGATCACTATGTTTTTGTTCCACAAGCCCAGGGTACATCGTATAGGAGATGGAGTTTCGCCTGAAATAATAACCAAATTTTCCACTAAGATTCACCGATAAGTCAAATTGCTTCCAATTAAATGTATTCATTAGATTAGTAGTTGTAGTTGGAATATCCGAACCATGATACACGACAGAGTTGGGGTCGGTACCATAAACGATACTGTAATAGTCCGAACTAATTTGCCCGTTTAGATAACCTCTTGGATCTCCGGTTTGTGGATCTAATCCGGCCCACTTGTAGCTGTATAGCTTATTCAAGGGCTTTCCGACTTCTAACTCACCCGAGATGTAGCCTTCATTATATCTTATAGGGAAGCTATACTCGGTGACCTGATTGGTATTTCGGCTTAAATTTAATGTCGTTTTCCAGCTAAAGCGACCTTTTAAATTTTCAGAACGTAGTTGTAGATCCCATCCCTGTCCCTTCATCTTTCCGATATTGGATAACAAGGAAATATCATGCATAGATAGGCCGAAAGCAGGTGCCAGTTCTCGTGCTGAGATCAGATCTGTAATGTTTTTAGAATAATAATCCAGACTGCCTGACAGCACTCCGTCTTTGGTTGAGAAATCAGCACCGATATTGAAGATACCTACTCTTTCCCAGTGTAAATCTGGATTTGGTGGTGTCTTAATTACTGCCTTGGGGATATTGAATAAGGGATCTGTAGCTGTATTCATCACAAGGTGTGCAGTGATATCGGTACGGACATTACCCATGTATCCAAAACTGCTTCGTAGCTTTAGATTTGGCAGCCAGCTTAAGGAATAAAATGCTTCTTTACCTATATTCCAGTTTAGCCCAACAGACCACAGAGGAATCCATTTCTGATTTGTTTTAACACCTAATATATTGGCAGCATCGGTTCTGGCACTGGCAGATAGGGTATACCTATTATAAAAGGTGTAGTTAGCAGTACTAAATACAGAGATATTACGATCAGACAAACTAGTCGACGTGGCCTGATAAGGTATTTGAGTGAAATTTCTATTTGTCAGGTTCGGATAATAATTTACCAAGTCTACTGCAGTACTTATTCTGTGTGCGGCATCATAGCCATATAAAACGTCCGAACGGCTCTCTCGATCTGTCTGTCTGAGTTCTGCTCCCGCAAGAAAACTTAATTGATGATTTTGACCCCAGTTATTATTATAGTTGAGCTGAGTTCTGTAGTTTTTGTTCTGATATTCACTGTTGTTACTGGCTAAAATTCCCCCATAAGGTACAATCCTTTTAATGCTTCCGGTCAAGGGGTCAACCTGGCTAAAGTTATTGATTAGATCACGGGAAAAAAAGCTGTTTACATCTCTATCTTTTTGAGATAGTTCATTACCAGTTGCCAGCAACGCAGTGAAATTAACATTTAGAGACTTGGAAAAATTAAATTTTGCATCAAGCTTGAATTGGTAATCAGTTGAGGTACTTTTATTATTCTGTAGCTTGAACTCGTCTAGTGGCCGGTAAGTCCAGTCTAATAATTTTCCCTCCCACTTGTCAAGAAAAGATTTTCGATAAGGATAAAAAGTGGCGTTGGTTCCATCTTCTTCCTTTAAATGGGCATAGGGGTAATTAATAGATGGATAAGAAGGACCGCTTTGAATCTGATTTCGCGTATATCTTAACCCGGTATTTAGCTCCAGAAATTGATGGAAAAATTTGTAACTATGATCTGCATTTAAAGTTAAACGATCACTTTGGTTGCCTTTAATGCTATTAATCGCTTTGTCATACCCTGCTGAAAGATAATATTTTTGCTGATCTCCCCCGCCACTGACTTTAATGTGATATTGCTGATTAATGCTCTTCTGAAATAAATACCTGCTTAAATCTTCTCTGATGTCGGATGAACTCAGTGCTGCTAATTTTTTTTCAAGTTCCTGATCGGTCAGCTTACCTTGTTTATGGTCGGCAAGGGCTTGTACTGCAGGTGTTAAAGGAACAGGACGGAGGCTATTAATGGCGTCATCAAAAAGCCCTTTATCGAATTGATCACGCTCTAGCTGAATGTATTCTGTACTCGAAACATTTGGAGCATAAAAAAGATTTGGTTTTTGTCCAATCATAATATTGGCTCCTGCTGAAACATTTGTGGTCTGATTGTAAACCCCTTTTTTGCTGGTAATTACTAAGACTCCATTTCCAGCCCTGGCCCCCCAGATGGCGGCAGCTGCTGCATCTTTTAGAATGGTTACACTTTCGATGTCATTCGGATTAAGATTATAAATGTCACCTTCATAAGGGAAATTATCTAAAATGATCAAAGGTACTAAAGTGCTGGTGAATGAACTTTGTCCCCTGATTCGGATCGATTGTCTTCCTCTGGTATCGTTGTTTGGAGCCAGCCTGTCCGCATTTGGATCATTAAAAACCAACCCATTTGAGATGTTACCAATTCGGCTTAATATGTCTGCCCCGGATGCTCTTTCCAAAGTCTTGTTGTCCAGGTGGTCAAAAGCTCCTGTGGCCTTATCCTTTGTAATTCTTTGATAGCCGGTATTTATCATCACCTTCAATTCATCCAACGTTTCTGTTGCCGTTTCCATCTTTATGATAGATCCGTTATGCAAACCTCTGACTGGAATAGTCATTGTTTTATACCCCAGATAGGAGAGAAGGAGTGTATCCTTAATGGCGACTTTTTGAAGGGTAAACATCCCCCGGTTGTCAGTATAGGTCATTTTACTTGTTCCCTTAACCCGGACGGTCGCACCTGCTAATGGAAGACCTGCTTCATCGTGGACAACGCAACGTAGATACTGATCTGTTAAAATTTCAGCTCTTTTCTCCGGTCGATTCAACAACGGTTTGTCCATAATCACTATAGTCCCGCTTTCTATGGTAAAAACAAGAGGTTGATTTTTAAAGCAGATTTTTAATGCCTCTTCCAGGTCAATGTTTTTTAATCGAACACTTATCGGCTTTGCTTTCCGTATAATATCTTCTGTATATACAAAATTGTAGCCGGTTTGTCTTTTTAGTGAAACCAGGACTTGGGTCAATGTTGCATTTTCGAAGTTTAAACTTACTTTTTGAGCTAGCCCGGAAGCCGAAACCTGCATCAGTGCGATAATCATTATGATCATGGTTAACCTCATAATTCGTTTGAGTTGTAGTGACCTGCGGTAATAATAATAGCAAGCCATTACGAAGTGAATTTTCATATCTTTGTTTGTGGTTTAGATTTTCATTAATTGATCTTGTTCGTATATTTTTGGACCTTCTAGCCATTTGCCTGTCCTGAGTGTGAATCAGGGCAGGCTCCTTAGAAAGCTGCAATTGAAGTCAACTGCTGATTGTAGATTACATCACAAATAACCTCCTTCCTTCAATTTTGAAATGAACGCCACCGGTTAACTCCAATATTTTTAATACAGAACTTATGTGTTCAAATCTGGAAACAGCACCTGTAAATAGTTTGCTTTTAAAACCAGGCTGATAGATTACTTCAACATCATACCATCGTGCTACCCGCATCATAATGGTTTCAATAGGCTCCTTGCTAAATAAAAAGATTCCATTCTTCCAGGCCAGTTCTTCTTCCGGGTTTACTTCAACTACCTTTATGGGACGTCCAAAACTGACCAGGGATTGTTCGCCGGGAACTAGTACCTTACCCGTATCTTTTTTCAGTAACCTGCTGTGATAATTTACAACGTTCGAATTAATTATGTCAACCTTAACCGAGCCTTCTAAAAGGGTAGTTTTGATGGGACCAGTATCTTGATAAGCATTGATGTTAAAATGAGTTCCTAAAACAGTAATTTGCTGTAATCCTGTTGTTACAATAAAAGGTTTGTTTTTATTCTTGGCTACTTCAAAATAAGCCTCACCTGAAAGCTCGACCTTACGCGCTTTATGCTCAGTGGACCAGATGTCATAGGTTAAACTTGAAGAGGCATTTAACCACACCAGGGAACCGTCAGGTAAACGTATATGATAATTTTCTCCTCGTGCAGTCGATAATGTGTGCCTGTTTTTTAATGCTTTTCTTGATTTTTTGAGTTTATAAATTAATTGGCCGGCGGCTGTTTCTGATATATCGATGCCTGCCTCCTCGGTAATTAGATCATGTTCTATGCCTGATAAGGTGATTTTTTTTCCATTTGATAAAGTCAAGGTAGCAGAATTTCTTCCAGGAGCAACATCATAATTGTTAACAGAATAGCTGGATTTTTGCTTAGTCGTTCTGGGATGAAAATCTAAACAGGTGCTTACTATTAATAAAATAGCAGCAGCTGTTGTAACCTTGTGCCATAAATTGAAGTGCTTTACTTTGGTTTTTTTTCGCTGAATTTTTTGCATTATCTTATTGAACAGAAGAGTTTCCAGTTCTGATCTACTTGTGGCAATATCAGCGGATATTTCCATCGGGGTGTCATCAACCTGCCCAAACCATTTGTCAAATTCCTCACGCTCTACTTTCTTTATATCTCCAACTAGCCATTTATAAGCTAAATTCTCTAGCCTTCTTCTTTGATTTTTATTCTGCATTTCCGATCGGATTATATATACTAGTCCTTTCGGCGATGAAGAATTGTCATCTTAATTGAAAATAAAATTTAAGTTGCTGATATTCAGTAGATAAATATTAAAGTAGTACAGAGTTGAGGAAGGATTTTAGACCTGAACGAAGTACCTTTTTTATTCTTGTAAGGTGGGAGTTTACCGAATCTTCAGAAACGCCAAGCGCCGATGCAATTTCTTTGGAAGTCATACCATCAGTTTTATTCATGCGAAAAATCAATGCTTGATTTTCTGGTAAGTGACCTACCAATTCTTCCAAAGTAGTTCGAAGTTCTTCAAAATCGAGATACTGTTGCGTAGAATCATCCATAATATCAGAAGATACTAAGGTTGTATCCTTGTAACTTTGCTGGGTTCTTTGTTTTTCAAAAAGTTTAATGATTCTATACTTTACGGAAACCATTAAGTAATTCTGAAGACTTGAATTGATGATCAGGCTTTCCTTTCTGTTCCATAAAGACACAAAAATATCCTGAACAATATTTTCAGCATCTTCATAGTTTTCAGTCTTCTGATTAGCAAAATGAAGCAACTTTTCCCAGTAACGGAGATATATAGTTCTAAAAGCAAGATCATCTTCCTGCTTTAATAAGTCAGTAAGTTGTGTATCTGTGAACGTACTATAGTCATTCATTTCTTGTTCCGGGAGTTTTTGAGAATGCAATGTATAGAAATTCACTAATATCTAGAAAATCTTATGAGTCTTGTTTTTGCGAAGGGTAAGTAAACGCTGGTCATATTTTTTGATGTACTGAAACTCTTGCCACATGGTTATCCCACTTATGGATTCAATATATTTAATAGAATCCAAGGTGAATGAATTCTTATGCTGCTATTGTTTGAATGTGCGTTGCACTGAGAAAGTATTCATCCAGACCTTATTTCTAGGGCATTGTTATCTGGTCTATAAATTATGCAATTGATTAGCCAATTTTTTCTCTCTTGTGCTTGGTGAAATTGTCCCTGTAGGTTTTTCAATTAAAAAGCGCTGCCAATCTTTTCATAAGTGCGATACCTTTTAAATTCTTATCTATAATTCTTCTCTGTGGGTCGATAAGGAAATTTTAAGGAATGGCTGCTATTCCATAACAATTGGTGACTTGATTTTTTCTTAACATCAGTTGATTGGAATCGAATGGTCGATAAAATTGAGGGCTGGAGTAAACCAAAACCCTCATGACTGATCGCTAGTTTAGCATAGCTAATAAATCCTTCGGCCAGTGAATGAAACTGCCGGTGGGTTTGTAGCAGGGTTCGTATCGGAAATATGCCAATGCTTCTAAATCTTTGATGCATTTATGATAAGTAGCAAAGGACTTGATTTTTGAGGTCAACATCAGACTCCGCCTGGTTATATTTACCGGATTTCTATAGTCATTATTTTGCCACTGATGATAGATGGCGATTAATAAGCTGAGGTGAGATCGCTGAATAAGATCATCATTTTTTGCCATGGACAAAAAATGGTTTAACAGTTTTTCGTGTTTCATCATCCTGCATTAAAAGTTGAATCTTCATACATCATCTTTTCGATATCTTCCATATCATAATAGAAAATTCCCCCAACTCTCGAGTACTTTAAGCTCCCCTGAATTCTTAAATTCTGCAATGTTCCTGAAGAAATGGAGAGTATTTTTCGAACTTCAACACTCCTTAGCCATTTTTTTACCGGGACCTTTTTTTGTTTAATAGTTCGGTGATTTCGCGTAGCAAGTCCTTTTTGAATTGCTCCAGATCTTGTTTTGTGATCAGTTCTACGATCATAAGAATAAGTTTGTTTAAATGATAGCATTATCGCTTTGCTAATTTATATCATGTTCTGTATAAGTTGGTTAATCCTGTCTATTGGCATCAGCCATTAGCGATTTAATGAATAACTCTTTAAAATCCCAGGTTGAATTAACTGCCGTTCTCTTTAGAATTGATCAAAATTAGATAGGTATCAAAAAAAGATCATTATCAAATTTTGATCATATTGATTTTGTTGTTATCTTTGTTAACGTACAACGATAACATGTAATAAACTAATGATTCACCTAAAACAACATGAACATGACAGAGAACGAAAGCAATCAATCAACTAAAACGTAAAGAATGAAGGTACTAATTCATGACGAGCGCCTAGGAGCGCTCGCGGAGCAGAAAGAACTCGTTGGGAAGCAGGAGTTCCCCCAGGAGGTAATAACCAAGTTAAAGCAAAGAATTTTTCAGATTTCACAAGCGAAAAACTTGCAAGACTTAAGAGCGATTAAATCACTACATCTTGAAAAGCTTAAACAGACCAGGTATAAAGGGAAATATTCTATCCGCCTTAACAAGGCTTACCGCCTGATTGTCTCTGTTGCTAAAGACGAAATGAGCATTGAAGTCGTTGTTATAGAAGAGGTGAATAATCACTACACTTAAAAAAGAATTTAACGGAAACTGCCACAAGCTGACTTGTGGCAGTTGTAAAAAAAATGTAAACAAAATGAACAATCAGATCTTTAATCATAAAGGTGCTGAAATAGTTGCAGAAGCTTTCCACCCCGGAATCTTCTTATTGGAAGAGATAGAGGAACGCGACCTACTTAAAAAGTTGCTAGCGAAAGAATTGGATTTACTTCCAAATAACCTAAGCCAGATATTTACTGGTAAAAGAAATATTTCAGTAAACCTTGCTCTCAAATTAGAAAAAGTATTGGGAATCAGTGCCGAATACTGGATTGGTTTGCAAACTGCATATGATTTGCAGGAAGCACGAAAGGCAGAATTAGCCTATTAATTATTCCCCCCATTGATTCAATGGTTAGTTGAATCCAAACTTTATTAACTCTCAAGACCTTGAACCAGAAGAGCACCTCTTCTGGTTTTTTTATCGTCGATTTTGCAAAAATTGGTCTGCTGGAAAATAACTAAACATCTCTGTTTGGAATTTACAAGGTACCTTTTTACATCTGGAAGGTGATGAAGTCCTGATAAATGTTAGAGATAATTTTTTCGGATAGCTGTAGTTGTTTGGCATTTTGTAGCCAGAGCTCTATTCCATTTTGCATCTTTTCGATGATCCCTTTTGGATTCTTAATGGTATACTCATCGGCAAGACTAAGTAAATCTTTTAATTTTATGTCAGTTCTTTTGTTATTGATAGATAAAGCTCTGCTGGATTTAGTCACTTTGAGCAGTGGATTAAATGCGTAAGTTAGATCGTAGGCTGGAGATAAATTCCAACGGTCATTTTCTGGATCATAGATAAATGAATGATTTTTCAAATGGTCATCTGTATTGGCAAATACGAGGTTAAAAATCATTCTGTTAAATAACTCATCAAGCTGTTTATGTGGAAGTTTTAACGAGCTAGCTAACTTGAACAAATTCTCGTAACTCGATAGGTCTGGATTTTTAAAATCCCATCCTGTCATCCCTGAGGCGGTCAGCACATGCTGCTTTTTGCCATCCTGGCGGTCATATCGAAGCGTCGCAAAATGTTTGTCCTCAATTAGGTGTGAAGGCATCATCGTAATGCCTAGCTCCATTGCCGTTAAATAGTAAGCATATTCAATGACCTCCCTTTGGTATCCGTGTTCCTGATCCACGCATAGCTTAACCAAGAGATGATTATATTCTTCAGAATATTCCAGGTCTCCTGGGATGATCTTATGGGTTTTCTTGTTTTCGGATATTAAAATTTTTGGCCTTGCTCCACCAGCTGAACTTCCAATTTTAAAAATGTTTAATAAAGAAGTACTGTCAAGTCGATCTGAGGATGTATCTTGCTTATTTTCAAGTACAAGTTTTAGAACGTTAACGATTTCATCTATGTTGATGGTGGCATCAATTGGTATCTTTTTGCCTGGAAGGTATTCCAGTGCGCCCATGCCACGGTTGGCAACATACGCAAGTTGTTCTATAATAGATATCTTTTTGAAATCTTTTTGTTTTGACTCCAGCCAGGTTTTAAAAATAAGATTGCCGAAAACATCAGGTAACGAATCCGCAATGGCAGGAGGTAATCCTCGGAAAGTTTCATTATTGAACTGGCCAAAAACTTGTACCGGAGCTACTTTTTTTAAAATGAAAGGAAATAAATTACTGTAGATCCCTGATTTCAAATAGTCTGGGTTATACTGAAAAGAAGATTTGCTTCGGTTTTCATCAAATCCAATTTTTCCGATTTCCTGACCAAAGCAATGTAGGTCTATGATGTTGTTTTTAGCCATTTTAATAGAGTGAATCGTAATGCTGATCCTGAATATTATCCAGCAACTGTTGATTGAACTTTTCTAAAAGATCAAAATGTTGAAATACTTTTAATAAAGTATCAATATTGGTATTGCGCCCAGCTTCCAAATTGTGAATGGTTAATTTGGAAAGATTCAGTAATTCAGCTAGTTCTTCTTGAGTAACCTTCTCTCTTTTTCTAACTAGTTTTACCAATTCGCCAATATTGATTTTGACGTCTTTTATTTTTAAAGATTCAAATGGCATAAATGTATGTTATAATATATAAATATAGCATTTATATCTAAAAAAGTATATAATAATATATAATTTTTGATTTGTACTTGTTGTTATAATAATGTATATTATAATATATCATATATTTAAAAAATGATATTTTTATATATTATAACATATAAAAATATCATTTTTTGATTTTTCCTTTAAAACTACCGGCTCTTGTAGATGAATACTCGTTTAAATAATAGTATCTTGTTGCCAATTATTGAGCTTGTAGAACATCTTTGGCATCTATGATCGGTAATAATGCATTGTGAAGAGCTGTTCCTCTAAATGCAGAAAACATCATGCCTCTTGCAGTTGATATGGAAACAGAATTCAATGCAAGCAAAAGATTTTCTGGAATTGCATATTTCCCTGATTTATTTTTGACGAATACTTGATCATAGTTGGCTATAGAAAACCAGAATATTGAGCTCAGACTACCGTATTCAATTTTTTCGGCTTTGATTTGTATTTCCAGGTTTAAACGAATCATTTGATTTTTCTGGACTAAACGACTTTGCACAGTGATGTCATAATCATAGGTCTCCCTGCCCGTGAAATCTGCAGGTATGCTTAGTTCTGTACCAATTAGCTCGATGCTGGCTAGGTGATACAGAATTTCTTTATTTTTTGACTTGCTCATACTTTTGAAAATGACTTGGGGTCCAAAAGTTCCGGTTTTTCATCTGCAACAATCCAATCATCGCTGTGAACTGTTAATTGAGAAAAATTTAACTTTGTAATTCCTTTTAGATGAAATATCGTCTGAGATCGAGATTTTTTCGGAACCAAATTCGTTTCATAGGCATATTCTGTTTCAGTAATTACGGATGGTATGTCCACTTTCAGATATCTAGCGCCCCTTGCGTAGTTGCCCCATTGGATAGGAACATTATCTCCTTGAATCCAATCTTTGATTTCCAAATGTACAGAAGAAAGTAACGGCTCCTCTGGTTCTGTAAAAAATTCGGACATAGGAATAGCCAGACAGCTACTGATTACGCTCAAAGTGTCAATTGTGAAATTGTGTGTACCACTTAACCACTTGGTAATAACTGATGGATTTCTGTCAAGTTTCTCTGCAAGTTGGCCCTTGGATATTTTTTGTGCGGTAAGCTGATCTGCAATTACTCCGGCTACTTTCATTCTGATTGCAATCTGCTGTTTTTCGGCAGGATCAATTTTTCCAAGTAGCGATTGTATCAGTGCGTTTTCTGTCAATCCTTCCGCCTTATTTATCTTACTCATTTTCGTTAAAATCTAGATCGCCAATTAAATCTTTATTATTCGGGGCCCATTTGATATCTTTATTAAGTATTCGCTGATATATTTTATCATGTACCTCAATCAGCTGCTTCACACTTTTTGATAAAGCAGGATCCTGTTGCCAGGACCTGATTGATTTACTCTTTGGCCCGCCACCACCTAATATAACGGCGGTATTACCCAGTCTGATACAATAAAGCCGAATCTTTGATCCCGGTTTGTCATACAAAGCGCATACCGAATCTTCAAGCTTACCCTCATTAATTTTGAAATAGCCTTCTCTTGCTCCTTCTTTGTCCGCCATTATTTTGATCCTATATAATATATCTTCCACCTCTTTCTTGTAGGTAACGCTGTTTTCTATCAAAAAATCTTCAAATAGGGTAGTGGTCTTGCCTTCAGGTAAAATTGTATATATGGAGACTTTGCGTCCACTCAATGCTTCAATTTTTGTAATTTCAAAGTTCACTTAAATATACAATTTTGTTCGGTTTTCGGGATAAATTTAACGAAATTTTACTTATAAATAAAATTTATGACAAATTAGGCACCCATTAGGCTCCCGGGACGTAAGTCTAATCTATATAAAATTTGGAAGTTTACCTTACTTAATTACCACTAAAGTTGAAACCTGCAGAACTACACAAATTCTTTAGTCATCAGGCAGTTTATCTTCAGATTGATCATAATTATACTGGTTGTAATAATAGACATCGCTGAAAAAGTCATAGGAAACTTTGTATTCATTATACAGCCGCTGGTATATTCTTGTCATATTAGGTACCCTGGACTCTTCTTTGAACTCAGGCTTGTTACAGGAACTGGATATAATGGTCTTCCCCTGATAGTACTCGAATAGCTCTTTTAGCATTCCCCCCAATATACCCTTACCGGTGACGCTTGCCCCATCATCTCTGGTCTGACTGACAATCTTATTGTTATTTATACCCACCAAAACCTGAAGGGAGTAGAGGCCATTATTCGGGTTCTTTGCAGACCTTATGTTAAATTGATCTACAATTAAATCTGGCCCATCCTGGGTATAGTATACTTCTTTTCTTACTTGCCAGAAGAACAGTGCTTCACTGCCGTTCTGATCTTTACATTTGAAAAAATTCATAAATAAAAAATAACCCTAAAGCCATCTTTTATAAATGGTATTTTTTAATTTTTTTATGTTTCATGACGAAGGAAATACAACATCTGATTGGTTTGGTCAGTACCACTGACCTCATGCCGTAATCTGAAAACAGGAGAGTAGTATCGGATAATGAGAATGTTTCATACAAATATTTCAGTCTGCAAGACTTCCATTGAGCGAAGAAAATGAGCCAAACATTTGCAAAATGTAATTTATTTAATGTAACTTTGTTAAAAGTATATATACTTTTAACATTATAAATAATAATAATATTACGATAACTGTCATTCTTAACTCCTGTTTCATCCCACTGTCATCTTTGTCGAATGGTCCATTATTTTAGTTTAAGTGTGATTTATTTAATGTATCTTTGATATAAAGTATATATACTTTATATCATTGTAATTAATAACTATTTACGAGTCAATAAGGCCGTTTGAAGTTCTTGAGCAACGTTTTTATATTTGTAAATGTGATCAAAAATCATTACCTTCGTTTCACTAAGTGTATACACTTAGTGAAACTTCAGATGATATGGCAAACAAACCACGATTCTTATCGGTCCTACCTGAAATAATTAAAACGCTTACTAAAGATGGGAAGAAAGTTTATACCAAAAACTATCTGGATAGCATTTTTGAGAAATATAAGGATAAATGGAGATTGCCGTTATACATGGATCTGAATAAATTCCTGGATCAGCTGGCTGAACAAGAATTTATTAACGAAGCGGATTTTAAGTTTCCCGGAGTAGCAAGCCAAAGACTGTTTTACTTGGGGGATGCCTTTGTTTATGATATTGCTTCTAGCATTTTTCCAAAAGGTTACCTTTCTCACTATTCTGCGATTACTATCTGGGGATTAAGTGAGCAGATACCTAAAAAAATTTATATTACTGTCGAACAGTCAAGCAGTCCTGTGAAACTAAATAGTGGAGAGCTGCTGCAGAAGAATATCGATGCAGCTTTCCAAAAACCACAAAGACAATCGGAAACAACAGTCGATTTCAAGGATTATCAGATCGTATTGTTGAGGGGAAAATACACTAATAATCTAGGACAGACTATTCTTGAAGAATCCGGAGAGATGAGTCTTAAGGTTACTGACCTGGAGCGAACACTGATTGATATCGTCGTTCGCCCTTCTTACTCTGGTGGGATTTCTGAAGTAATTAAAGCTTTCAGAGTCGCCAATCAAAAACATAAAGTATCAATAAACAGAATATCAGCTTATCTCAATAAAATGGCATTTACCTACCCTTATGATCAGGCCATAGGATTTTATTTGGAAGCGGCGGGAAATTATAGAAAATCACAGATTGATATTTTCCTCAATAGACCCAAGGAACATGATTTTTATCTGGCCTATGAAATGAAAGATATAGAGTACTCTGAAAAATGGCGTATTTTTTATCCAGCTGGGCTGATCTGATTATTATTCAAAAAGGTTTTCTATCCTATCCATAACGTAATTAAAATAGAAATCAAATCCCATATCCCTGTCTTTTCGTGATATGGTATCTGCAACTGTGGGATAGCCCTGTCGGTGTATGTCTTCCATAGACCTGATTCTTTTGATATAATTAATAGGTACTCTCTTAGCTTCAAATACCATTCTTAGTGTTTCTTTTGCCGACTCTGTGGTAATGTCAATTTGAAAGTGTTCCAGGATTTGGTGTATATCATAAAAATCCCGGGCTCTCGCTCTGTCGTCTTCTAACCTGGCTTTGCTTTGCTGTAGTACATCAGTATAGTATTCGGGTAGTTTTTGCGCGAGTGCTCTTATCTTTTCAAAGACAATAAGCTCAGGAGCGTATACATATAAATAAGTACCATCGATCTGGATTTGTGTTTTATGATCGCCGATATATTCAAATTTGCTAATGTCTACAGTAAATCTGGTAGAATTATCTGGATTAAGCGCTAAAGCATTTCTTCTGGCTTTTTCCATGTCTTTTCCCAGCTCCTCGAATTTTTTTATTGTTATTAGTTTAAATTCCAGGCAATAACCTCCCCAAAATTTCTGAAGATCTGGCTTTATTGTTTTAGGCTTTTCTTTAATTATAAAGTCTATGACAATATATCCTTCCCTTAGAAAGCTTTTTTCGATTGCTTTCTCCAATCGCTGCTGAACCTCATTAATGTCTTCAAAATCTTCCTCTAATGAATAATCCAAATCATAAGAGGCACGGTTTCCAAGTCCATAGCCCATGCTGATAGCATTTCCTCCCTTAAGGATCAATATATCCATAAGATCATCTTCTTCTACAAGGGAAGTGATGGTGATTTTTTTAATTTGATTAAGAGTTTCTAAATTTGTCATATGAGAGGTTAAAGCTGCTAATTTAATAAATCTGTAATCAGTTTTGAATGAGGGTACAGATAAATATATTCTTTAGCCAGTACCGCATTGTCAGGAACAAACACCAAAACCTTTGATCAGAAAAGGTTGAAATCATTTTTGTTTTTATTATGAAAACTGATATGACAAAGTCAAAATCAGCCTTCAAAGTTGTTTCTTTTGATTTTTTCATTTTCAAAATTTTGTTTAGCTTTAATATTTATAATAAATGTATTTTATATATAGCGTGATATGACAACGATTCAAAGCATTCTGGAAGCTCGTGGACCAATGATTTCAAGTGATCTGGCAAGAATCGTATCCCAGCTCGAAGGGATACCAGTAAATACGGCCAGTCAGAGAATTGCCCGTGATAAGAGTTTGGTTAGAGTCTCAGGTTTTTTTCAAAGCGGACAATCGCTGATCTTTTTACCGGAACATCAGCAGGATGGTGACGTTTTTAAGATTCTATCTGAACAAATGTCACTTCATGGACGCAAATATTGGTACGCGCTGAATGCCATCAGGTATAACGGAGGAACAATCAGCAGACATTTTCTGGAGGCTTATTCAAGTTATCCGATTGAGCCACTCAAATCGCACAAGCCATTTAATGAAGTGATGCAAACTTTTGTGAAGCAGGATGTGCTGGTCTTTGACAGGGATGAGTACTCTTTTTCACCAAAATTAAGGTTCAGTGGTGCCAACAAGTTTTTAAGCCAAACACTGGAAGTTATTAAACATACGGTACTGGAGAATTTCAAAACCCAGGCAAGAAATATTGGTTTGATTTCTTACGATACAGGTGAGCTCTTTGCCGAATATGGAAAATTTAGATGGGGGCTGAAAGGAGTGTGCCCTATAATTGGTCTGAGAAATGGGGAGCACCATGGCTTTTTATTGGCAGATATTATTTTAGGAAGACCGACATACAAACAAGATGTGGAATTCTTTCTTACTAAGTTGGACCAAATTCAATCTTTCAAAAACGCGTCTAGGATTATGCCGTATCTGCTGGTGGATAACCTACATAATTCTGCGCTTTTAGCATTGAAAGCAAAAGGCATCGTTGTCGGATTTATTGGAGAGCTCTTCGGAGGAAAGTATGCCAAACTTTTGAACGACCTCATTACATTGTTAACAAATGCTGCAGCCGGCCTGGCTACAAATCCTGAAAAATACCTGGAGCTGATCATAGAACTGAAAAAATATAATCAAGGGTTGTTAAATAACATCAAAGGGGCATTATTTGAGTATGTAGTTGGTCATTACCATATTTTTAAAGGAAGTAAAATTGATATTGGATGGGAGATCTATGAAAATGATGCTAAGCATGAGATGGATATTCTGGCTACTTATTCCGATAAGGTGGTTATAGCAGAATGTAAGGGGAGACGCTCAGCGGTAGACTTTGAAATCGTTGATAAATGGATCACAAAGAAAATACCTGCATTTAAAAAGTGGTTTCAAAAACAGGAACTTTATAAAAACAAAGATTTAGAGTTTGAGTTTTGGTCTTCTGCAGGTTTTACGTCTACTGGTTGGGAAAGAGCAGAACAGTTTGCCGCTTCTTATACAAAGCACAGGGTGATCTTTTTAGGACCAAATGAAATAAAAGCAAAGACAAAAGAAATGAAAAATAAAAAACTTCAGGAAAGTCTGGACAATTTCTTTCTGAAATCAAATGTCTAAAGCTTTTATCATTAAAATCCCACTAGAATTACAACCGATTATCCACATTGTTTTTTTATAAAAGTGACGCCCGACCTCAGGGATTCATATTGGCGGTCCATTCTTTGCCTAAAATGTGCATAAAGAAATCAGTTTAGCAATCAAATACTTCGTAAATTAGATATTCGATTCAGAAACTTAATTCACTGGGATTTAACAATATGAGTACAACACTTAAAGGAGATACCTTTGAAGCTAGGGCATGTAATCTCATGTCTCAGGCTATCGATAATGGTGCATTGGGAGTCATACCACAATGTTGCAGATTCTTTAGTAAAAAAGCCTATTATTCTAAGGATAGAGACGACAATATCATATTTGACTTCAGTATTGAAGTCTGGTTAAAAGATGCCCCTAATTATTCTCTGTTGTTTTTGGGGGAGGCTAAAGATTATGCAAGCACTGTTCCAATCAATGATCTGGAGGAGTTTAAAGAGAAAGCTACTCAGGTGTCATCGGCAGCGAAATTGATCTTCATTACCACCAGTAAACTCCAAAAAAGTGCCTTGAATTATGCAAAGAATAAGGGTATTATGCTCATAGAGGTGAATGATCAGGATGAAAAAAATATCATTTTTTACAGTTCAAAAAGTAAACCCTCACTTTTGCTGGATACTGATTTTATCACTACCCAGCAGGAACTTTCTGAAATCCAGAGTTTTATTTTTACTGATGTAAACGATACTAATTTTAACTGGGAAGACCTGTTAACCAAATTTCTAAAGCACGCTTTGGCTGGAAGTCTTTCTGAGGGGAATAAAGTGGACACCCCACTTGTCGGGCTGGGATACCTTTCTAAGAAAAAGATCGAACAATTAACCATGCGTATTTTGGATGATTTTGATCCCAATATTCAAAAGCATTATTTTAGCGTTAATCTGAATTCATTTGTTAGCTACCTTGAAAATAACTTCGGACTAAAGGTGATTACTGACCAGTTTATTTATGATGAAAAAGGCCGGGAAATTCATGCCTGCTTTGATCCTAAAAACAACATCATCACAATTGACAAAGCGATAGCAGAGAGTGAAAGATATGCATTTACCTTATTGCATGAGGTAGGACATTTCTTTTTGCATTCAGAACTTAGCATTAGTGCTGATGATTATGATACCCTTTCAGATTCGTCTTATGATGAGAATCTTGGGAAACATAAATTTTTAAACCAGCGGCATTGGATAGAATGGCAGGCAAAACAATTTGCAGCATCGATCCTGATGCCTGAGTGGAACCTTAAATATCAATTGATATATTTTCAAATCAAAACAGGAATTAGAAACACAGGAAAAATGTATGTTGATGATGCTCCCTGGAATATCAGAGATTTCAAGTTGACGATCAATCATTTGTCAGCTTACTTTAACGTGAGCCCAACAGCAATGCAGTACCGTTTGACCGATTTAGGTGTCCTCGTTTATGGAGGAAAGTTCAAAAGACCAAACAGCATTTTTAGCACTAACGAAAAGCCTGTTAAGACCGTATCTCAGATTCTTAATCAGTTTTTTAAATAGAGTAGAGGAACAAATTTCCCTGTGAGATTTAGTAGTTGAAGCGGTACTTGAAACTTAAAAGCGGAGTTAAGTTATTTGGTAAGTTGATTGAGTTAGACAGAAGGAACCTATTTCTTTGTTTTGAACTCATGTCCACAATCAAAACAATGATTGGTTTTATTGATATGGAAAAGATAGATCATTAGTGAAAAAGAAATGATCATGGTGATGATGTTGAACCTTTTCTGTGTAGCCTGGACCTATCCTACATGCGCTGATCGGTAACTAGTGCACAGTATCACCGGACCGCCGGTCTGCTCTTCAACCGGATCAACCAAATTTTCTTCCCCCTCTCGCTGAAATAAGTCTTCTATATTTTGCTGCGTTAACATGCTTTCAGCAAAAGGAACATCATACTCAAACATGTGTAACTTTACTCCGCCCAAAGCCAAAGTATTTAGTTGATTAATGCTTACCGAATATTCATCTGACAAATAACACGCTATACCGCTGTCCAGAAGTCTCGCATATACAATGCGCGCCTCTAATGGATTATAAAAACTTCTTAGTACCACTATCTTTTCCATGTCAGATGGATTAAAATCTGTATATTCTCCTACTTCTTTTGGGCTTGAATTTCGAAATTGATTAAAGATACCAATTGCCATTAGGAAGAGGGTTTCCTACTTGGTCATATTTCATGGCATATAAATCACCACCATTTGCCCAATATTTTTTTATAAAGTCACAAACGACAAAGCCATTTTTTTCATAAAATTTGTAAGTCAGTTGTGAAGTGCTGACCATTATACTACTTATACCCTTTATGGATTTTAAAAGCCTAATCCTATAATGTAGTAGCTTTTGTCCTATTCCTTGACCTTGGAGATTTGGATCTATCAAATCCCAGTTTATCCTTCCTGTATGCCCCATGTCAATATTTATTCCTCCGCCTCCAACCACGGTTTTTCCCAGCTCCACGACAAAATATTGTTCAATCTTGTGGTCAAGATAATCTTTGAATGTATCTATTTCGTTTGCTGAGAAATATTTTGGGACGTTTAATTTGAAAATCTCTAATAGCTGAGCCCTATCATTTGATTGATATTCTCTGATTTTTATAGTTTCAATCTCATTCATATCTATCTGTAATTTTCTCAAAAGTATTAAAGGGCAGCTAACTTGTAAATGGTAAACTGACTGAGCTTACTAAAATGAGGTGCCAAATATAATTTCTGGTCGCCTGAGTTGAATCTTATAAGATCTGAGAACGTTAAAATGAATTCTGTTTTTTAATTATGTAGTTGATAATCTATCGATTAATTAATGATTTGTAAGTGGCGGCCAGGGTGTCTCCAACATAGTCCATATTTGAACTGATCATCTTTATTTTCTCATTGTTGTAGTTAACAACTGTTCTTTTCCCGTTTTTATATCTGATGTAGGAAAAACTGTCTTCTTCTTCCCGTTCTTGGTCATTGCGCAATAACTCGGCATGAGCTAAAATATTTCTGATGCTAACCAGCTCCTGTAATAATTTATCAAAATTTGGATGCTGCTTCTTAAAATCAGGAAAGATATGGTTAGTCAAACTAATAAAGATTTGCCGTTTTGAATCAAAACTTATTTTTTCCGTGGATAAAATGAATTCCATTAGTTGATTCTTTTTAAATTCACTATCAGCAAAGTACTCTGATATAAACTTATCCATGATTCTTTCAAATAATATACAGCCGTCAAGTATGACTCCTCGTAAAGTAGCTGCGCCATAGGAATTATCTTTCATAATCAAATGTGTGTTTCTATTCTGGTAGTTTTTATTTTATATATACTGTTTGGGTAGTAGCCCTTATGTATTAAATTTGTTGTTAATATAAAGTAAAAAATCATATTGTTTATGCTAAATTTATTCCAAATAATTTGATGATTTATGCTAGATGATGATAGTCATGTTAACCGTGTCCAACAGCGTGCGGATCGGGATCGTTTGGAAAGTCCCTTAGAAGAAATTTTTATTGAGAACCTGGAAAAGTATCTCTCTCCATCTATCTCCATCCTTCCACAATACGAGATCGAAACCATTGCAGGGAAATTCAGGCTGGATTTTGTAATAGCCTTTGGTGAGACTAAAATAGGGCTGGAATGTGATGGAAAGGACTTTCATGACGCTTTCCGTGATGAATGGCGTGATGGATTAATTCTGGATACTGGTGAAATAGAAACGATTTACAGGTTTCGTGGTAAAGATATATTTTATGCACTTGAGGATTGTATTTACATCATATATAAATATGACTATCGGATCTTCAACAACCGCTATCCTCATTTTTGTGCCAGGCTCATCTCTCAGGAAATCGAAGAATATTTTACCATTGAAGAGTCTAGATTTAAAAAGCGGGAATCGGTTATGATTAATTATGACATCCGAAATGATGATAATGTACTTACAGGACAATTTAGTTTTTTTACGCTAAGACGTAATCGAAATGTGGAAGGGCGCTGGCAAATATTCGTAAAATACGTAAAGACCAATCCTGGCCTATCTTTAGATCAGCTAATAGCGCAGTATAAATCTGGAAAGAGATAAATAAGCGTATGTATTTATATTGAGGTTTTTACGTAGTTTGGTGCAGAGAAATTGCAATAATGCAACATTGCAAAGATTTATTGGATCATGAACTAATTGTACTGGTGAAAAACAGAGATGAATCTGCATTTTCGGAAGTTTTTGACCGCTATCACTCTTTACTCTTTGCCTTCTCCTACAAAAAGACCGGCGGATAAGGATAGTGCAAAGGGTATTCTGCAGGATGTTTTTATTGGCTTATGGAGTAATCGTATCACTTTTGAATTAGCAAATAGCCTTAAAAAGCTATCTTTATCGCTCAGTACTATAAGCATCAAATCATTGATGAGACATATATCAATTCTTTACAATATTTGATAGAAACAATCCTATAGCAGGCGGACTATCACATTCTTGAAAAGGACATCACTCAACTCATTGAATTAGAAATTTCGGCCTTTGCACCTTAGATGAGGGTGGTTTTTGAACTTTCCAAAAATCAATTTCTAAGCAATAACGAGATCGCTGAACAATTGGAGATTTCTGAACAGACTGTAGAAACGCACATGAAACGGGCTCTGAAAATTATGCGAGCAGCCCTGGGGTTATTTGTATACCTTACGTTTATTTTATAACAGAGTACCCACTGGGCTTTTTTGCATTGTGATAGTTGTATAAGAATAAATTGTAGACTATTGGCCCGTGGAGAATGCAAGAGAATTATTGAACAAATTCAGACTGGGAACCTGTGCTGACCGGGAAATACAATTGATCGAGAGGTGGATGTTGTTTTATGGTGCTGGTGAACCAAGTGATTTACTAGATACAGATTTTGAGCAAAGCCATCAGGACATCTGGAAAAATATTCAGCAGCAACTACTACCAAAAGCCAGAAAGTTGGGCTCTGGATAAAAGTGGCCGCCGCCACGTCTATCCAGTGATGACCTTAATTGTTCCCTAAGGAGAGAAATCTTAATTAAGATCTCTCTATTTTTATCAGGAAATTTTCTTTTTTTACTATTGCCACTAATTGTTATGAAAAATGCATTTCGAGTTCTATTCATCAGCTGCAGCAAAAGGTATGAATTACTGCTAAAGAAGATGGTAGCCCTTATTTTTCAGGTGAGTCAGCTATTACAGCTGAGGAGCTACAGCTGGAAATTTAATAGGGAGACATCTAAAAATCTGGTGGGAGAAGATGGACCTGAGTGGATGGCTTTGCTTTATTTACCTTTTGCTACCGTTAGACTGTTGAAGCCAACAATGACCAATCAAAGTTAATATATTCTTCCTGTACCCCCAAGTGAATTTTTGTACAACCCGTTGTTTGGTGAGCAGAATACCGGATACACTAAAAATTAATCATAAAATCACAAAAAAAACAAAAGATCATGTTAAAAAATATCAATCTTATCGTTGCGGGCTTATTGCTCTTAACAATGGCTTCATTTGCCCAAAAAGTGCAACTATCTGGCAATATATCTGGTCTGAAAAATGAAAAACTGTTTATTTATCGTCTAATTTCGGAAGGATTAAAGATAGATACCATTAGCCTGAAAGACGGCAAAATTCATTGGACAGGAGCGATGTCTGAGCCAGAGAAAGTTTATCTAATATTGCGAAAGAAAAGTATCGAATTTTTTATTGAACCTGGTAATATCCATATAGAAGGTGATGCAGATCTACCGAGCGAGCTTAAAATTACCGGTTCGAAATCTCATGATGAGCTTGTGAGGTATCAGAAGTTTGTTCAAAACATTTCAACTCAGGAAATCGAGATTCGTAAAAACTATGATAACAGTACCGAACAGGAACGAATCGTAATTGATGAAAAACTCAAATCACTGAGTAATGATAAACATCTTAAAACAGATCAATATATTCACCTAAATCCCACCAGTTTCGTTAGTTTAAGTCTGATAAAAGAAAGGGCAATGCAGGAGGATTATAAGGATATAAAGAAACTATATGATCAGCTTGGATCTGCCGTTTTAAGAACAAAAGAAGGTAAAAGCCTTACAGAAAGATTAGAAATATTAATAAGAAGCGATATTGGGCAACCAGTTTTGAATTTCACACAGAATGATACAGATGGTAAACCAGTTCAGTTCTCAGATTTTAAGGGTAAATATGTGCTGTTGGATTTTTGGGCCAGTTGGTGTGGTCCCTGCCGAAAAGAAAATCCAAATGTGCTGCTGGCCTATAACAAATATAAAAACAAGAACTTCACCGTGTTGGGTATATCATTAGACGACAAGGCTGAAAATTGGAAAAAAGCAATAAAAGAAGATCAAACCCCCTGGACCCAGGTCTCGGATTTAAACGGCACAAAGAATGAAGTGTCTACCTATTATGGGATCTTAAGTATTCCCAGTACCTTGCTTATCGACCCTAAAGGCAACATTATAGCAAAAAATCTTCGGGGAGACCTGCTTCATAAAAAACTGGCCAAACTGTTTGAATAGCTTCGATGTTTCTTTTGACTGGTGTTATAATTACAAATAAACTCGAGTGATCCTGATAAGTACCCAGAGCCACATACATCAGAAGGTGATCTATGTGGCTTTTATGAGAGATTGTTTTCGGGTTAACTACAGATGATTTCCCTTAATTATCCCCTAGGGAGGTGGTTTTTGACTACGAGTTCTTTATTTTTATTTGCAAATTTTACTTTTGACCATTATTACTAATTGTTATGAGAAACGCATTTCGATTTCTTATCCTGTTTCTGATCTCTTTTCCGGGGTTTATAAGCGGACAAACCAATTTAAAAGGATTACTCGAGAAAAAACAGCTGCTGAGTGATGTCAACTTTATGATTCAAAACTTTGAGCAGATTCAGGTGAATGCCTATTTGTTTATTTCTAAAAAGGAGCTCGCAGCGAAGGTAGATAGTATTTTTAAATTATTACCAGATACTGTCCCGATAGATGATGCGTTTGTTGCGATAAGTCAGGTCGCTGCTTTAATAAAAGATGGTCATACCTATGTAGATGATGATGCTTCAATTAAAAAGAAATATAGAGCTTCAAAGCTATTTCCATTAAAACTGAGTTCAGACTTTGAACTTAAACTTGTGGTAGGTGAAAAATTTATTTCAGAAGGCAAAATTAGACCTGGCGATTCTTTATTGTCCATCAATGGTCAGCCGTTGACTAAGTTGTTTCATACCTCTATGAATATGACAGGGGGCTTAACCGCATACCAAATAGACGAGGCAATAAATAATTTTCCATATCATTTATATCTGCTGAAAATATATTCTCCATTTATTCTTGATTACAAGAATCAGTCTGGACAGATATTAACAGATACGATTTCAGGAATAAGCTTTTCTAATCTTAGTAAAAATAATCGTACAGAGTATCAGTTGAATTATAGCTATAAGTTGTTACCAGGTAAACCGGATCTAGGTTATATCGATTTCCGATCTATGTCTGGCGGAATGGAAAAGTTTAAACTTTTTTTAGATTCTTGTTTTATCGATCTAAGAAAAAAATCGGCGAAAGGTTTAATTGTTGACCTGAGATATAATGGAGGGGGGGATTCTGATTATGCAGAGCTTCTACTGAGTTACCTTACTGATAAGAGTTATCGACTTTCTTCGAGAAGATCCTTTAAAGTAAGTCACCAGTATCAGGAATTTATGAAAAAGAGTGCTCCAGATCAATCTTCAAAAGAAGTTGTAGAATATTTGCAGTCAAAACCAGGAAGCATTCTGTCTTATGAACATAAAAAGAAAAAATATCTCGCTGTGAATCCGAATCGCTATCAACTGAAAACGTGTTTTTTAATTGGACCCCAAAATATGTCTAGTGCTACTATGCTTGCTGATGGGGCTCAAACCTATAAATTAGCGACGTTGATTGGGGAACCTACCGGTGCCCCCGCAAATGATGGTGGAGAAGCTTTGAGCTTTCAATTGCCGTATTCAAAATTCAATGTTTATACGCCCAGTGCATTTGATATCAGGGCAAATGGAGATGACAAGGATACCAATGCCATTTTACCCGATATTTTTATCCGGGATCAATATGATAGTAAAAATGATGCAATTTTAAATCGTGCAATTTTGTGGTTTGCAGATAAGAAAAAATAGTTTTGATTTATCTCTTTCTGTAACCGCTTTCTCCTAAGATGGACCCATTCAACGGCTGAAAGAAGTTATTCACGTCAACCTTGGCTTGCTCAAGCACCGGAACTTTTACATTTACGTCCTTGCCACTGCCTTCAATTACAATACCATCATTTTCAATATAAATATAGGCGTTGAGTACAATGGGTAAACCATTGAGTCTTGGCTGAATGAGGGCATTTCTTCGGATGACTATAGGAGCTTTCATCCCTAAATAACCGTTTATACGAATTGCGACACCTGTAATTAGCGCGACTGTATTATTACTGATTTCTACAGCTGCATTCTGGATCCCGTTCAGGCTGATGCCGTCATAAGATTGATTGCTATTAAATAGGTTATTATGAATGACATGCTTGGCTCCATTCTCCCCGGACCCGTAAAACTGGAGCATTTCACCCCATCCATGATGTACAACGTTGTCATGTGTATTGGTATTAGTCGTGCGGCCTCCAATTAATATTGCGCCATTATGTACGCTATTGTGAGCGGTCGCCCAGTTGATTACCGTATTGTTGTAAACTTCCAGTTGATCTATCGCTGCTGTTTGAATTCCATCGTAGCCGCTATTTTGTACCTTATTGTTATAAATTTTTACTTTTTCCCATTTGATGGGTTGCACATATTCTTTACCGGGAATGAATTTTGAAGGATCCAGATAGAAAGGCTCGCCACTGGTAAGGTTCCAATAGGTGGCCGTATGGCCAATATACATTGCCTCATTTTTAGTCCTATCTATCATTACATCATGGATACTTAGTTCTTCTAATTTTGAATTTGGATGGTGTGTAGATGGATCCCCTTTTTTGGGATCTGTTTTAGCCAATATACCAGTCCCACCATTTGAAATGATCATGTTTTTAATTTCGATGTGATCGGTATGGTCACTAAGTACCAGGTTATTGTAGGCATGTCTATTGGCACTTTTACTTCCATTAAGCACAAATTCAGACTTGGACCGCTCTCCACCCAAGACGATGTAGTGACTTTCCACTAGGTGAAACCCAAATGATAAATCAACACCATCCCAAGACGAGTTGCCAATTGTGGTCACAGTTCCTTTTGCATTCTTAATAACAATAGGCCTAGTTGCTGAACCATTGAGGTTTGAAATGTAGACTGAAGTAAATGTCCCTTTCAAAATCAGGATGTCCCCGCCTTTATAAAAACCTTCTTTATCATAAATTGTCAACTGGCCCTGCTTGTCTGGTATAAAAGTGAAGATTCTTTCTTTTTGAGATGGGGGCTCAGGTTTTGGACATTTGCAGCTTAAGGCAATAATAGTAAGTCCAAGCAGGATGCTGAAAAAGCATCTTTGGGAATGATGTATTTTCATGATGTTATTAATTTTATTGTATAATCGCTTAATAATCAGGTGAAAGTAATTGGAAGTTCTATTTTTTTAGACCGAAAAATTAGTGAACTATCCAAATTAATACCTGAACTGTTATGCTTCTTGTCTGAATTGAATGCCTGTTGAACAGAATCAGGTTTTTTAGTAATAACTATTGAGATCGGAGTTGATTTAAATCTTCTTCTGTCTGAGAATGAAATAAATCAATGGGCCTATTTAGTGTTTTATCTCTTGCTTGTTCATTAAATTTGAATGTCATCTGCCACGCGGATTCAAGTTTAATGAACAGTATTCAAAAGAGTAACCTCTATATTATGAAAGATATTAAAATCACCAGAAGAGAGTTATATAATCTGGTATGGGAAAAGCCCCTGACCAGTTTGATGCACGCTTATAAAATAAGCTATCTGGAGCTTAAGACACTTTTATCGAAACACGAAATTCCTCTGCCTCCCAATGGATATTGGTCAAAGTTGAAAGCAGGATATCACTTGCCAAAAACCAGCCTGCCCAAGCCTGATAACGAAGGTGACCTGATCCATTATGTTCCAAAACAAGTTAATGTCCGGATAAAAAAGGAGGCGGTGGTATATCAGGAGCCTGTGAGTGAAAAATTACCTACTGCTTTAAATAAACTGGCCGCCGATGCGCAAAAAGTTTTTCAACTCGAGGCTAAAGGAAAGGGCGCTAACCAGCTTTTGTATATTGGCTACCAGGCCCTCAATATTCGTGTTAGCCCCTCGATTATTGGTAGGAGCATTCGTTTTTTTAATTCATTAATATCTATGGTTGAAAGAGCAGGAGGGAATATCTCATTGGGGACTCACCTTACCTCTGTAATACTTAATGGAGAAAGTATTGCGATTGCTTTGAGAGAGAAACAGAGTCGGATAGAAGTTACTAATCCTAAATATGGCTGGGATAAATATGACAATATTGGTAGCGGAATATTAATCCTGAAGATTGGAGCCGATTCCTGGCTTTCCAAAGAATGGAAAGATACAGCTTATACACTAACAGAGGATAAGTTAGATGATATCTTGTCATATCTGGAGCAAACGGCTGCAGCTCAAAGAGCTCAGAAACTTCTGAAGGAACAGAACAGACTTGCCGCCGCCAAACAGAGAGTCGTGGAACTCGATCTGGAAAAAGGAAGAGCTTTGGAATTGACGAAATTTGTTAAACTGAAGGAGGATGCAGAGCTCTGGGAGAAATCGAAATTGATTCGCGAATATCTTAATATGATGGAAAAGGAAGCGAAATCCGAGGGTAGTTATGATGCAAATATGGAGAAATACCTGGTTTGGGCTAGGAAGAAAGCCGATTGGTACGACCCGTTGGTTGATAGTTCTGATGAACTGTTAGTAGCTATTGATAAAAAAACATATTGCCACCTAAAAAAATCTTTTAGCTGTAAGTTGACAACTCGATAATGTTCGCTTTTTCAAACAAACTGAGACTATTTTTTTCAGATAACAAAAGTTATTACTTTTTCTATTTTCTAGATAGAACTTTAATATTCTTTTCCAATCTCTAGAGAATTAGTGTTAAGAGTAAATACCTAAAATGAAGTTGTTTTCATTATACATTCAGGGCCGTATTTTGTAAACTCACCCTTAATTTAGGTCAGTTCAGTCATATTAACCAATTGCATGCCAGTTGATTGTGGTAAATTAGACCCATGATAAAAAATGATAAATACGTATGGGGTAAATATTGGTGGTTAGGGCTACTAGGATTTATAGGCTTTTATAAGTTACGAGTTGTTGTTGGAGTTTTTCAGGGAACTGAAGCTTCATGGAAAATAATTGAGCTACTTTGGTTCCTTTGGTTTACTTACTTTATACCGAGTAAGAAAAAATAAAATAAGGATTGATTATGATGCATTGATCTAATTGTCGCAATCTAATTAACCTAAATTTATTGGCAGTGTTTAACAACTCCCGTGTATATGCATGGGAGAATTTAGTGCTTTCCTATTGTGAACTTCTTTGTTTCTAAATAGATTCTGACAATAATCAACAATGAATAGCAATTAAAGTGTAGATGTTTTTACTGACCTAGTGGTTCTAAGTTAAAAATTGATGCTTAATTGAACGATTACAACCAAGTGAAATACGCTACATTTTGTCCGAGGTTAATTAACTCGCATTTCAAGAATGCACATTTCCATATGGTACGAATGATATCCTAAAGCCCAGTAATATTCTATAAAATTCTGGAGAACAAATCCGTTTTTTACATAGAATCTATGAGCCAGTTGTGAAGTCCTTACAACTATTTTGTCTACGTTGTTTAGGGATTTTAAATACTCAATCCTATATTTTAATAATTTTCGCCCTATTCCCAGACCTTGAAATTTTGGAGAGATGCAATCCCAGCTTATTTTGCCAGTATTATACACATCTAAATTTATTCCACCACCTCCAATGAGTTCCTCTCCCAATTGAACGACAAAATATTTTACAATATTATTCTCAAGATACTCTTCGAAGTCCTTCAACTTACTTTCCGGAAAATATTTTGGAACATTTAGTTTCAAAATTACTAAGAGCCGTACTTTGTCGTCTGGATGATACTCCCTAATTTTCACTGCTTCCACTATATTCACTTCTAAATTTTTCTCCAAAACTATCGAAATCAGAAATGTCTATGGAAAGCTAATTCTCCCAGCTGACTAAAATAATGTGCCAACTATAATTTCTGCTTCTTGAATTGATACATTGACTTACGATTGAATACAGGTCTAGGTGATTGATCTGTAATTTGTTTTTTATTTGAGTTCGATTGATAATTGATGTTTTTAAAATGTAACAGCTCCACGGTATCATCAGATGCTTTAATTTCGACAAAGTGCTTCTTTGCCTTTAAATATACTTTTCCAACAATCAATAGATGTTATCTTTAGACGTTTTACATATCTAGTAGTTATAAAATGAATATTTTATCACCAGTGAAATACTCACTAGTGATAAAATATTTATGGTGTTGGTACTATTCTGAATTATAATCTCCTAATCCATTTTCCTTCCAGATAGTCGATAAGGGTCTCTTTCTTGATTCTTGATCCGTATAGCATTTTTTGTATCTAAGTTTAAAATCCCTACTAAGGGGAGGGCCTGAAATAGCATTTTTAAGATTGGCCATTTTCTTTAAATCTTCCAAGAACTGATTCGAGTACACTGGTACGTTGAGCACCACAGAAAGAGGGAATTTCAGCAATGAGATTCCCTTTTTTTTGTTTATATATCTGATAATTAAATCCTTACATAATAAGGAAGAGATTACGCTATCAAATCATTGAAATACAAGTTTTAGCTGTCCTAAGCAAAGAATTCGAAGAGTTGCCGGGCAAATGCCAGAAAGTCTTTAAAATTATACTGTTCATTGATAAGTACCAACAAAAGATAGCTGTAAATCCATCTTACAAATCAAAGCTAGCCAGGATAGGACTTAGCCAGTTCATTTTTCCGAAATGACGAAGGACTCATTCCTTTATATTTTTTAAATACCCTGTTCAAGTGACTTTCATCAGAAAATTTCAACTCACTAACAATTTCATTGATCCTCATATCACTACTCAATAAGCGTATTTCAATGATTTTTATCTTAGATTTCAGTATGTAATCCTGTAAATTTTCACCGGTATGCCTTTTAAAAAACTTACCAAAATAGTTGGGCGACATATTGAACTGAATGCATATCACTGATACTTTCAGTCGATCAGGAAAATAGATATTATCCTGTATATACTGAAACACGCTCAAAAGCTTCTGGTCAGTAACTGGGGAAAGCCTTTCTGGTAAACTTTCCGAAATAGACCTCGCAACCAATAAGATCAGACTATTCATCAATTGCTGAATCAACTCTTTACTATAAAGGTGACTATACCGCTGTTCTTCCACGATGCTTGCGGCCAACGATTTCACTAATGCCTTGTCAATCTCCTCTTTTAAAATGCATCCGGGTAAATGGCTGGCATGATGAAGTATAAAATTCAGCCTTTTTACCCATTGCGTTCGCTCTTTCTCATTCACGCCAACGGGTGCAGACTTGAGATAGATATCACTAAAACAAATAAACAAAATCTTCGTCGTTGTGATCACTTCAAAAGAATTATGATCTTCCGGAGTGATGAGCAACAGATGACCTGCAGCATAATTAAAGGTGTTCTTATTAATATGTTGAATCCCCGTGCCCTCAACTATATAGACCAATTCGAAGAAATTCTGGCTATAACCAGATTTCAAACATTCATTAATCTCCTTATAAAGGATTTCAAATGGGTAATAAAGATTTTGTTTCACATCCAAATTTACCCTTTTTATGGCAAATTAATACAGATGTCAGGGTGTGTTATCAGCATAAATTTGCTGTTACAAAAAAATATAAAGAATGAATTTAAAAGAATACAGCTCCTTTGATGGCCTGGGTCTGGCAGAGCTGATTAGAAAAAAAGAAGTAACGAAATCTGAAGTTGCAGCATGTGCAATAAAGGCTATTCAAACGATCAACCCGAAATTAAATGCCTTGGTTGAATATTATGAAGAGCGGGCAGTTGTCTCTAATGAACTTTTAGCAAATCATGAAGCTTACGATGGTGTTCCAATGTTAATGAAAGATCTGGGGGCCTATGAGGCAAATAAAAATGCAGAGATGGGCAGCAGAATAGCCCGTGGATTAAAGTTTGACCATGACAGCGAACTGGTAAAACGATATAAAATGGCGGGATTCAACATTTTAGGGCGCACTACTACTCCGGAATTTGGCAGTGCAGCCGTTACCGGGTCCCTGGCTTGTGGTATCACCCGCAATCCCTGGAACTCAGATTTATCCCCGGGCGGTTCTTCCGGTGGTTCTGCCGCAGCAGTTGCCTCAGGAATAGTGCCTGTCGCTCACGGAACAGATCTTGGCGGTTCGATCCGGACACCATCAGGGTTCACCGGCCTGGTTGGTTTGAAGCCTAGCAGAAACCTTAATCCAGTGGGTCCGGGTGCCGGTCAGTTTTTCCTGGGTCTGGCCACTGAACATGTTTTAACCAGAACGGTAAGAGATTCTGCTGCCGTGCTGGATGCAACTGCCGGACCAGCAGCGGGTGAATTTTATTTCACGCCCAAAAATGGGACATCATATCTGTCAGCTATGTTAGAAAAGCCAGCATCACTTAGAATTGCTATAAATGTAGAGCCATGGATTAGTGCAGATGTAGATGCTGAAGTACTTGAAGCCACTATGCGGGCTGCAAAACTTTGTGAATCGATGGGCCATCTGGTAGATTCGAATCGCTTTAACCTCGACGAAGACCAGTTGCTGAACTGTATAAAAACCATATGGGCTTCTTATACTACTTATGGCATCAACAACCTGCAGGCCATAACAGGACGAGAAATTTCAGCAAAAACACTCGAACAAAGCAGCCTTAAAGGCTATGATGATGGAATGACTTATACTGCACAGCACTTGATAGCCGCCGTAGAGTATTCCAATACCGTAGCCCGTGCAGCGGGTAATTTTTTTGAAAAGTATGATGTTATGATTACACCTACAAATGCGGTTCAGGCTCCTTTAGCAGATCGTTCGAAAATTCAGAAACATGATTTAACCTGGCACAATTGGGTGCTCGAAGCCTGTAAAGTTGCCCCTTTTGGGCAGGTATTCAATATTTCAGGTGCTCCTGCCATTACACTGCCTTTAGGATGGAGCAGTACCGGAATGCCTATCGGTATCACATTTTCGACAAAAACCGGAAATGAGGCCATGTTATTTAAACTGGCGGCACAATTAGAGCTTGCTCAGCCATGGAACAAACGTAAACCTGAAAATCATGTCTCTTACTTCCCATAATGCATGTATTGCGTTAGTATTACATACTTCTAAAATTTGAAGCGGCTTAAAAAAGCCCAAACCGTATTAGCGGTTTGGGCAAAAGTGACTTAATGTCTGGAACCTAAATCCTTATTGCTTGAATCGCCGCTGATCATATGTGTCAGTTCATTACAATAATTGATTTTACCATTTATAAAATGAAATTCACCAATAACCCTGATTTCCAGACTTTCAGCATTCTTCATCTTTATCGTTGCTATATGATTCGAAAAAAGGATATTCCCTTCTTCAACGAGTGTTTGAAACTCAAAGGACATTGATGCAACAACTTCTTCCTGAGCCCTGATGTGTTTACAAAACTGTTCGTAATTAAGAATTTTGCCATCCACTTCCTGGCGATAATCAGGTGTGAAATACCGCGAGATGACATATTCATTGTAAACCGGATTTGCGAATATCTCCTGGAAGAGTTCTTTGAGGATTGCTTTGTTATTTTTCATATTTTTTTAATGCAAAATAATAGCATTCCTAAATTAGGTAACAGGTCTGATTACGGGAAAAATAGGTACTATTTACGGTAATTATTTCTAAACGCAGCTGGTCTTGTTCCTGTGAGCTTTAAAAATAGCCGGTTAAAATATGCGGGGTCATTATATCCTAAATCATAGGCAATTTCTTTTGTGCTATTTTTTGAAAATGCCAAAAGCCGTTTCCCTTCAAGTACAATCTCCTTTTGTATCCAGTTACTCACTGTGCTTCCGGTAGCTGATTTAATGCACTCATTTAAATATGATGTGGATAAATTTAATTGACCTGCATACCAGGACGGTGATTTTTGCCGGCGATAGTGCTTCCTTAGCAGGCTTTTAAACTGTGCAGCAATAGACGAGTTTCTGTCTGTGGCGTTAGCATCAATATGAACTGTAGTGTTGGAACAAAGTATCCCGGCAAAAGCAGAAACCAGATGGCTTATCACCGTTAAGCTTTTATACGTTTTCACATGGTTCTGCTGACAGATGACCAATAAAATACGCTCAAGTTGTGAGGCTAAATCCGGGTCGATAGGTATCGGACTTCCTGCATTGCCTTCTGACAATATTGACCGGAAGCGCTCGTCTATCTGGTCACCGTTTACCGCCAGTAGCCAGCCTTTCGGTTTATTTACCGACAATAATTGGTGTACACTTCCCGGTAGGATGCAGCAAATACAGTTTTGAAACAATATACTTTTGAAAAAGTCAATTTCCAGGACGCTCTCTCCGGAAATCTGTAAGATAAAGATTAAATAATCGTCCCGATGTAAAGTGTTTAGTGGCAACTGACTGACTTGATTTTCCAGATTACGGATGTACAAACCTGGAAAGGTTTGGCCTTCGAGATTCAAAATTGGTAGGTCGGCTGCCTTTTTACCCATATTACATGCTACTTATTGCTAATTCTCAAATCTATAAAATATCATTTGTTATATGCTGATGCGCCGGTTATTGATAATGTTAAATTAAAAAGAACATTTGAACGCGGAGATTCTAAGGAAAAACAAGCTATTCTGGTTATTTTTATCTGATGGAACCTGTCACCCTTACGAAACTACAGGCGCGCAAGATCATTCTTCAGGCTGCCGGACTTGCCCGTAACGCACAATTCGGAACAGGAATCGAAGCCGTCTATCGTGTGATTGACCATCTTGGTTTCGTTCAACTGGATACGAATTACGTTGTGGAGCGTGCCCATCATCATGTGATGGCCGCTCGAATACCAGACTATCAAACGGAATGGCTGGCCGAGCTTTGCGAAGATGGTCGTGTTTATGAGTACTTCACTTCAGATGCGGGTTATCTTCCCATGCGGGATTTCCGTTTTTCGCTGCCTGTAAAAAAGGCCTTTGAAACGCAGGGCAATCCGCCAAGCAAGCCAGAAATTAATTTAATGAAGGAGATTATGGATCGGGTAGAAAGGGAAGGGGCAGTAATGGTTGGTGATTTTGAGAACGATCGTATGGAAGCCAGTTCTGGCTGGTGGGATTGGCGGCCTGCTAAAGTTGCACTCGAAAGGCTCTACCTCAATGGAAGCCTGATGATCAGCAGGACCAAAGCGTTTCAGAAAGTCTACGACCTGCCGCTCAACTTAGTGCCACAGGAAACCGACTTGACCATGCCTACAGACGATGAATATGTCCGTTTTGTCATTTCCCGCACACTGGGTGCCCTGGGTATCGCTTCGGTTAAGGAAATGGCCTGGCGTTCCCGAAGGGTGAAAGGCAACACAATTAAACAGGAGCTGGAAAAGATGGTTCAGGCGGCTGAAGTAAAAGTGGTAAATGTAGAGGGGATAAAAGGTCCGTTGTATATGCTTCCCCATCAGAAAATGGACATTAAACTTTCCAATGAAGTTTTCATCCTCTCACCCTTCGATATCCTCAACGTTTTCCGGCACCGCTTAAAGGATTTCTTCAATTTTGATTACCAGATCGAATGCTTCGTGCCTGCTCCTAAACGCCAGTACGGTTATTTTTCATTACCAATACTCGCGGGGGATGTCTTTATCGCAAGAATGGATGCCAAAGCCGATCGCAAACAAAAAGTGCTGATCGTCCATAACATCCATTTTGAGCCCCTTGATCTGGAGCGAATCATTCTTGAACAGTTTATTCAGGCCTTAAAAGCATTCGTTCAGTTCAACCAATGCAGAAACATCATCTTCAAGCGATCTAACAATGAAACCTACCTGGAAGTGATCAGCAAAAGTTTTTCTGATTAAGCTGATTCCTGTTGATATTAAAATAACTTTTCCTGTGGAGGTTTAACGCCTGCCAGACGAAGATATACGGTGGTTTGCCCCCTGTGATGCGCCTGATGTTCAAAAGCTTTAGCCAAAGCCATTCTTTTAGACATGTCGAACTTTCCAAACAATTTGGTGGTTTCGTTCAGTTGCGCTTCGGATAACTGTTTTACATGATCAATTACAAAATCATAGCTCGCCAGTACTAAATTGCTGACATTGGTTTTTGATTTATCATTGGTTTTTTCCAGCTCACCCTGACCAACCGGACTTTTCACGCCGGTTGCTGCCGAAGCGAAGGCATAATTGGCATCTCCCAGGTGTAATACCTGCTCGGCAAAAGAACGCATTTCCGGGGTAGGTTTTAAAGCATAGCCACTTTCGGGCATTGCATCCAGATATTCTTTGGTATAAGCCCTGGACCTTTCCCAGTCTTTTACCAGATCAGTTACAGTGACCTGCGCTTTTGCCAATTGACTGCCTATGAGTAAACATAGTGCAACTACCAGACTTTTAATTTTCATAATTTTTAGGTTTTAATGGAGTATGTAGAATTCATAAGAAATTTGATGTTTATCAGCATTCCAATTTAAGTTCTTCACTAATTTAAAGGCAAATTACGTTCAAAGGATGGGTCGAAATAGACATAGTAGCGGGTAGATTTGGACGTCAGTACTAATTTAGTGATTCTTTATTATATTTTTGCCTGTATTCCAACGGAGATAAGCCGGTGATTTTTCTGAAGACTTCCCGAAATGCTTTCAGATCAGAATAGCCTACTGCGTACATCACCTCACTGACTGTTTTTTGACTCGTTTCAAATGTTTTCTTGGCAGATTCAATTTTTACCCTTTGTGCGTATTCAACAGGAGTATTTCCTGTAGCCTTAATAAACCTTCTGTCAAAATTTCGCCTGCCAACGGAGAAGAGTGCAGACAAATGTGCTACGGATATTTTTTCAGCCAGCTTATTTTCAATGTAATCCTGTGCTTTTCTGACGATTTCATCTTCGTGCTTTTTCTGACCGGTAAATATGGTAAATGCCGACTGACTTTGTCTGTCTATTTCGATCTGAAATACTTTAGAACAGAAGATCGCAGTTGACCTGTCGTAATATTTTTCTACCAGATAAACCATCAGATTAAGGAAAGAATAAGCTCCTCCATTGGTATAAATTCCGTGTTCGTCGGTAATCAGCTGGTCGGCATGCAACTTTACTTTAGGAAACATCATCCTGAAATTCTCTGCTGCAGCCCAATGTGTAGAACAATTTTTTCCATCCAGTAAACCTGTTGAAGCAAGCAAAAATGCTCCGGTACAAATGCTGGCAACTTCGGCGCCTGCTTTATATTGGTTTTCGATCCAGTTGATCAGTAATTTATTGTCCTTTACTGCATCATAATAGTTGTGGTTTAAGGAAGGGATAATAATAAGGTCGGTTTTGTTTAGTGACGTAATACTAATATGTGGTTTTACGGTAAACAAGCCTTCATGAAGGTTTACCTCTTTAGAAATGCCTGCCAGTTGAATTTTAAACAATTCCTTTTTTCCGGTATTTACCCAATATTCATTGGCTCTTGTAAATATTTTATAAGCACCTACAATACTGCTTAGGTTATTCTGCCCTTCCGGAACGACTATAGTAAGATGTTTCATCTCTTCTTTTTAACGAATTTAACGATTTCTTTTGTCCAGATCAACCCGTCATAATGTCTATTTTACACCCTGTTTGTCAAAGTTTTAGTGTTTATTTTTACTTAAAAAAGGAGGAACTACTTATGGCAGATATCTTGCATAGAATTGGAATTAAATCATCATCCCTGGAAGATGTATACCGGGCACTGACTACCGAAAGTGGTCTGGCCGGATGGTGGACCAGCAATACTCAGGGAGAAGGAAATCAAGTGGGTAACATCATTAAATTTCGCTTCGGCGCAGGAGGCTTCGACATGAAAGTTGCCGAACTTAATGCACCTGACCATGTGGTTTGGGAGATTGCGGAAGGACCGGAAGAATGGGTAGGTACCACCATTAACTTTGAGCTGAAACAAGACGGCGATTACATTATTGTACTCTTCAAACACCTGAACTGGAAAGAACCTGTGGAGTTTATGCACCATTGCAGCACTAAATGGGCGATATTTCTGATGAGCCTTAAATCTCTTATAGAAACAGGAAAGGGTGCCCCTGATCCGATTGATGTCAAAATTGACAATTGGAATTAAAAGGTGCAGAAAGCTGGGTATACACAAAAGCCTCAGAGAAATCTGAGGCTTTTGTGTTTGGTCTTTTCCGTTAGAATAAACCAGGATCTAAAAACAAATGCGCCTATCCCGGCTTTGAGGCAAGAGGAAATTATCTTCTTTCACCAGGTTAATGTTATCTGCTGTTAGTCCCTTTTATCAGGAAAGCAATTAGACCCGAATGCGGGACCGCCATATTCGACGAGAACTTTATTATTTATTTTTTTATAATTACAGGCATCATTGATATCCGCCATCAATTTTGAACTCATTGAATTTTCGAACATGATGTAGTTTAAGCCATATAAATCAGCTGTTGGGTAACCAATGGAAATATAGGCGCTTGCGGTATCTAATTGAAAATTGAAATTTTTGCTGATGGAGATACAGTTTGCCTTATTTAAGTATCGTCTTATTTTTTCAAGCTTTTTTCTGTCTATATTTATCAGGTCAAGTGCTAAACTCAGTTCGCCACTATTCATGTCTATATCAAATTCCCGATATTGCCCATATTCGTCAAAGATCGGACTTTTCAGCCAAGAGGATTTATTCCAATAATTTTTCTGGCGTAGCGTGAAATCAACTTTATCTTTTGGATGGAATTTTATATAAAATGCGACATCATTTGGCATTATGCTTGAGAAATATTTCTTTGCATCGAGAATCTCTTTTTCATGTTCCTTATAATTCAGGAAAACTTCTTCTGTTGGCTCTTTGCATCCTAAAAATAGTATGGTTAAAAATAATGTTGTGATTTTTAATCGGATCATTGCCGGGTTATTATGTTTTATTTGTCTGTTAACCAGTTGTTTATTTAGTAGTTGCCACCTTGACACTGCAACTCATTCTACTTTTCAGTTTGTCCTTAAGCGCCAATGGAATTTCAACTTTAAGAGTAACAGGTAGCCTTTCTACCATTTTTATATAATTTCCACTCCTGTTATCCGGAGGAGTCACCGGAAAAGTGCCCGTTTCATTTTTTAAATTATTGAGCTCCGATACTTTGCCGGAAAGATTAAATTCAGGGAAATCATCTATAACAATATTAGCGGATTGCCCCTGCAGCAGATGTTGCACCTGATCCGGTTTAAAACGGGCGGTAATGTAAAATGCATCAGGTCCGCTGCTTTCCTTTACATCTACATAGGCATCATCTGTATATTCAAAATTCCCTTCTTTAGAAGGGACAATCTTGCTGTTTAATAAAATTTCCGACCATTGTTCCAGGAAATCTGCCGGGAATTGTGGTGTTTTCGCTGAAATGAGTACTATATGTCTGCAAGTCTTGCCATCTACAAGGTAAACAAGCGTAGAAACAGGGCTTTGTTCAGATTTAACTTTTCTGTTTTCCAGACTGATCAGTTTATAAGGGAAGGTGCCGTTTTTTCTTTCTTTCAGGAGATTAAACGTCGTGCCTTTTGCATTATTAAGGTCAAGAGAAAGATCAATGCTGTCCAGGCTCTTCGTATTTTTTGTGAGGTCATCATTCAGGATAATGACCATTTTTTGCCAGCTTTCCTTATCGCCGTCCTTAAGGTCCCACTTTTGTTGACGCCGGGAGAAATCGGTTTGGACCGATAACTTTTTGTCCAGTTCCCAGGATTCAGCTTTAGGCCAGCGTATTGCTATGTCTTCTCTGTTAGATTGAGCATTAGCCAATGCATAGCTTAACATTAAAGTAGTTATAAGGAGGATTTTTTTCATAAATATAATTGCTGCCAAAGCGTATTCTTATATCTGAAGCTGTGCAAAAATTGATCCTAAGTATTAAGTTTTTACTAAACTCTAAATAAAAGAGCTTTTAAAATTTCATCGCTTTTGGTAAGGAAATTTCTGTGTGTAAAATATTTGTTATACTAATTCTAATTTGATACGTTTACATCAATAAAAAGGGGATCAGGCAATTTTTTACATACCAAATGGACATCAATACGCTACAGAGAAGGATCGCCTTAATGAAGGATGAGGTTGCTTATAAGGAACTCTTTCTCCATTTCTATCCAAGTCTTCTGCGTTTCAGCATGACCTATGTAAAACAACGTGAAATAGCCGAAGAAATCATATCAGATGTGCTGCTGAAGGTTTGGACAATGGATAATCTTCTTGAAATTTCAAACCTTAAAGTGTATTTATATTCGGCCGTAAGGAACAGTTCGATTAATTTTCTTGTGAAAAACAGAAAATATACCATATGGGATATTGATCAGGTTGCACCATCAGATATGGTAGAGCTTTCTACGCCCATTGACCGGATGCTGGATGCTGAACTCAAAGAAAAAATCGCAAAATCTGTTAAGGCCTTACCTCCCAAATGCCGCATGGCTTTTATGCTAAACAGACAAGATGGGCTTTCCTACAAAGAAGTAGCCGAAATAATGGACATCTCGGTAAATACAGTTGATCGTCATTTACAGATCGCACTGCAAAAAATTGGTGCGACACTGAGATCATACCTTTATCAATAAAAAATAAATTCCCATTGGGGACTTTCCCTCTTTTTATTGTCTTAGCAAATAACAACCCAATATTTTAATGGAGGACGAACGCTTTTATTGGCTCATCAACAGGATTAATGCTGGTGATATTAAGGATCATGAATTTAATGAACTGCTCCGTTTGGTGGCGGAAAAGCCTGAATTACGGTCCGTTTATGAGCTGCTTACAGCGAAGCCGGAAACCGGAGGCGCTGCAGAATATGTGGAAGCAATGAAAGCTTATACGGTACATTATGCCAAAATGCAGCTATCGGGCCATTTGGAGCATAACCCCTCAGACCAAACTCCATCGGGAATCGTGGAATCAAAAGGGAAGGGCATACTCAAAATGTGGATTTTGAAAACTGTAGCTGCATCGCTTCTGCTCGGTGTTCTTGTTTTCCTGTTCATTTCAAAGCAAAAAGAAAATACGCAGCTCGTTTTTATTTCAAAAAAGGGAACTAAGAATAAAATGACATTACCCGATGGAACAAAAGTATGGCTTAATGCAGATAGTAAGCTTACGCTTGCAAAACAGTTTACCGGCCCTACAAGAGAAGTACGGTTAAGTGGAGAAGCTTATTTTGAGGTTGCTCATGATAAAAGCCATCCTTTTGTGATTTCAGCAAATGCAATAAAAGTGAAGGTTTTAGGAACTGTATTTAATTTAAAAGCCTACCCGGATGATGAAGATACGGAAACAACCTTAATTCAGGGGCAGGTCGAAGTGAGCATCGATGGACAGTCTTCGAGCCGGATCAGTCTGAAACCGGGCGAAAAATTAAAAGTACATAATGAAAAAAGTACCTCAGCCAACGCTGCAAAAGAGAATGTAAAGCCAACCATATTGCTGACTAAAACAAGCGTAACGATCAAGGATAATCAGGCCAGCGAAAGTTTGTGGACAGAAGATAAACTCGTTTTTGACGGCGAACCCTTTGAAAACGTAGCGGCTAAATTAGGGAGGTGGTATAATAAAAATATCATCATAGAAGATGAAGACCTGAAGCAAGCCAGCTTCACGGCAACCTTCGAGGAAAAAACCTTAAAAGAAGTACTCCGGGCACTCCAATATACCACCAGGTTCAGATACCGGATCGAGGAAAACGTAGTCTATATACAACGGGAAAAATAAACGAGAATTAAACAACCGACCAAATATAAAACCAAACCAACGAATATGAAAAGAACCTAAACTACGACCAAACAAAAAAAGGAGAATGCTGAAACATTCCCCTTTACATTTTAATGTGAATTGTCAAATGACCTCCGTCTGAACACGTAAAGGGTCATTTATTAACAAAACCTAGAACCAAATATATGAAAAAAATTGGACCACAGGCCGTATCCCTACGGCTGGACCGTTCTATGCTCAAGCTTTTATTTATGATAAAAATTGTCATGCTTTTTATTCTACTGGGAACCCTTCAAACTTTTGCAGTTAAGAGTTCTGCTCAGGAAAAGGTTTCGATTTCTATGAAGAAAGCAACTTTGAAGCAAATCTGTAAATCAATAGAAAGTCAAACCACGATTCATTTTGTTTATAATGATGAAATCCTGAAAAAAGTCAGGTTAACAGATATTAATTTTTACAATAGCGCCTGGACCGATGTACTGAAGGAAGTACTCGAAAGCACTGGGATCTCGTTTCGTCTCCTTGACGAAAACTTAGCAGTACTCACCTTGATCAATGACAACATCATCGTGGTCAAAGGTAAGGTAACAGACGCTAAGGGGCAGGTAGTGCCCGGCGTAAACGTCGTGGAAAAAGGGACCAGAAATGGTACGGTAACCAACGAAAAAGGTGAGTTTAACCTCAGCGTTAAAGACCTTTCAGCGGTATTGACGTTTAATTTTATAGGCTTTGAAAGCAGGGAGGTAACTGCAAGCGATGGTTTTATGACTGTTGTGCTGCAGGAACAGGATAAGAGTCTGGAAGAGGTCGTTGTAGTGGGCTACGGTACGCAAAAGAAAGTAAACCTTTCAGGTTCTGTAGCAAGCGTTTCAGGAAGAACAATGACAGAACGCCCCGCTCCCAATGTCCAGAACTTATTACAGGGCCGGATCGCCGGATTAGACGTTGTACAATCTACCGGGGAACCAGGCAGAGACAACGGATCATTGAGAATAAGGGGATTTGGTTCAAGCGGTGCTTCCCCGAATCCACTGATCTTAGTTGATGGGGTAGTTGGATCCATTTCTAACCTTTCGCCTCAGGATATCGAAAGTGTAACCGTACTTAAAGATGCGGCTTCTGCTTCTATATATGGGTCAAGAGCGGCGAATGGCGTAATTTTAGTGACCACAAAGAAAGGTAAAGCCGGTACCAATGATATCGAATATACAGGCAACTGGGGAACGAGTGAGGCGACTAAGTTTCCTGAATTGATTACCAATTCGGTTACTTATATGGAAATGTACAACCAGGCCAAAGCAAGAAGCGGACAGGCCGCTCAATACACACAGGCTCAGATTGATGCCTACAAAGCCAATCCGAATAGTGCACAATACCCGAATTTTAACTGGCTGGATTATGTGTTGGGTAAAGGACCTATACAAAATCACAACCTGAGTTTCTTAGGGGGTACGGATAAAAATAACTATAACATTTCTCTCAACTATCTTGATCAGAACAGCATTACCAAGGGATATCTTTATAAGCGGTACAATGGCCTTGTTGATTTTTCTACCCAGGCCTATAAAAGGATCAAAGTAGGTACCAATGTTAATTTTTCTTATCAGGATTTCAAAGCGCCATGGCTCACCAATGATGATTTACTGCTGCTGGCTTATGCATCTGCGCCAACTTTTCAACCATTTTTACCGGATGGCAGCGGAAGAGTGGCAAGCAGAGATTATGTTTCCAGCGGAGGAACCAACAGAACCGTTGAAGAAGTTTACAATACGGGCGCTCAGTTTACAAAAAATTATAATATTAATGCGCAGGCTTTTTTGGATGTAGACCTGGCTAAAGGCTTAAAATGGTATTCAAAAGCAGCTGTTACTTTTTTTAATCAGGATTACAGACAACGCCAGTTTGCAAGCCCTTCATTTGCTTATCAGCCCAATTCTACCGGAGATTATCAACAGGTAAGTAATGGTAATCCGTCCTTTTTCGGGCTCAGACAGACTTCAGCAAGGAATATTACCAAGATATTTTACAGTACCCTTAATTATACCAAAACCATCGCTGATCACCATAATATAAGTGCATTAGCCGGATATGAACAGCAAGAAAACAGAAGTACCAGTATAGGTGGCAGCCGCTATGATTTCCCAAACAATACCATTATGGAGTTAGATGGAAGTTCACCTAAAGATCAATCTTTAAGTGGCAGCTCTTTTGAATGGGCGCTGCAGTCGCTGTTTGGCAGAGTAACCTATGATTACAAGGGTAAGTATATTCTGGAAGGTAATATTCGTTACGATGGTACATCAAGGGTAGATCCGAAATATAGATGGGGAACATTTGGCGGTGGTTCGGCGGCCTGGAAACTCTCTGAAGAAAGTTTTATTAAAAATAAGGTTTCCTGGCTTGACAATCTAAAACTAAGGGCGTCATACGGGGTACTTGGTAATCAGGAGATACAAACCGATGGTAATCCTAACTATTATCCATATCAGGATATCCTTTCGAACACCACTTATCCGTTTTCTAGCTTAAGCTCCGGCGTTTTACTGTCCCGGTTAACCCAAAAAGATTTAAAATGGGAAAAAACAGCCATCACTGATTTTGGTCTGGATGTCGACTTGTTTAAAGGGAAGTTTGGTGCAACTGTCGACTGGTATTATAAAAACACAACGGACATATTGGCGGCGCGTGCCGATCAACCCGCTAGTGTAGGCTTAGTCCCACCTGTTGTAAATGCAGGTGCGATGGTCAATAAAGGAATAGAGATAGAATTAAGACACCAAAACCAAATTGGAGAGTTTACCTATGGTGCCAATTTTATATTTAACAGGTACAGAAACAAAGTAACCAAAGTTTTGGCCGAGAGCATCGGAACGATTGAAGTTGGCCAGCCTTACAATAACTTCTTTTTATATGACTGGATCGGCGTTTTCCAGAGTCAGCAGGAAATAGACAATTCGCCAAAACAACCCAATTCCGGCACATTAAAACCCGGAGATTTAAAAATCAGAGATGTCAGCGGAAATGGTACCGTAGGCCCGGAAGACAGGATCCGCATTAGCCGTTTCCCGGATTATACTTACTCTTTCAGTGTGAATGCAGGCTGGAAAGGGTTTAACCTGAGTGCATTTTTTCAAGGTGTAGAGGGGCAAAAGGTCCAGGTAAGCCAATGGGGATATGAACCATTTATGCAAGGTTCAGCTCCGCCAACAAAATTTTTAAATGCATGGTCACCAACCAATCCGAGTAATACGGTCCCTGCTGTTTATCTGACCGGCTATTCAGGCGTATCGGGGTATACTTCAACTTATTTCCTGCAGGATGCTTCATATCTGAGGTTAAAGAACCTCTACCTTTCTTATACACTTCCTGAATTGATCACTAAAAAGGTTGCTGCAAAGAGCATAACTGTATATCTATCCGGCGACAATCTGGTTACCTGGACTAAGTATGAAGGTAATGATCCTGAAAGAGCGGGGTCCGGCAGATTTGCCCAGTTCCCTCAATTAAGGATATACACCGCAGGTTTAAAAATTAAATATTAACCTGGATAATAGAAGCAATGATCACATCTATGGTATTCATTAAAAAAAATCATAAAATGAGCATAAAACAAACCAGCATATCGTTAATTATGGTCATCATAATTAGCTTGCTAAGCGCTTGTAAAAATGACTTTCTGGATAAGAATCCTACTGCAGCAATTGCCAGTTCGGAATTTTGGAAAAGCGATACAGATACACAAATGGGACTGGCCGGTGTTTACAGAAGGCTGCAAAATGGCTTTTATGGCCAGAGCAAATTATGGCTCGATACTTATTCTGACAACGCATTAGACCGGCACACTTTTTTTGGCTTTAATAACCTGACACTAGGTGTTGTCAATTCAACTAATGTTCCGGGAACCTTTTATAACACACCGTACGAAGGAATAGCGGGATGTAATTTCTTTCTGGATAATGTAGATAAAGCCCCGGTTAGTGATGCAATAAAAGCGGGTTATAAAGCCGAAGTGAGGTTTATCAGAGCGATGATCTATTTTGATCTTGTGCAGGCTTTCGGCGGAGTGGTATTGTACAAAACGGCACCACAAACAGTTGATGCAGCTAAAATAGCAAAGAGCTCAAAAGAGGATGTGCTGGCTTTTGTACATGCCGAACTCGACTTTGCCATCGCTAATTTACCGGATGCAGCTTATAGTGGTCATGCGGTAAAGGGGAGCGCCCAGGCACTAAAAGCCAAGGTTTATCTTTTTCAGCAAAACTGGCCGCTGGCAGCGAGTACAGCGAATGAAGTCATTACCGGCGGTAAATTTCAGATTTATCAGGGCGGATATCCAAACCTTTTTCTGACTACTACCCAGCAAAACAATCCGGAGATTATATTTTCGACTAAATACCTTGCCCCAAACAATCCACAAGGTGGTGAAGGAGTTTTAGTTGAGATAGGCTGGTATGGCTCTATTGCTCCATATCAGAATTTAGTGGACGATTATGAGATGACGAATGGAAAGAGGATCAATGAGGCAGGCTCAGGCTATGATCCGGCAAATCCCTATACGAACAGGGATCCACGTCTGAAATTCACGATTAAGGTACCCACCGAAAAATACATCAATCCGGATGGTTCCGTATTCAACGAGTCTGATCCGCTATTGACAACTTATTCACAAAAGAAATATATTGACTTATCTAAACTTCCTTTTGATAGAAGTAAAACACCGCTTACGGATCAGAATATCATTCACCTTCGTTATGCAGATGTATTATTAATGTATGCAGAAGCGAAAAATGAGGCAACCGGACCGGATGCAACCATCTATGCTGCTTTGAATCTCATCAGGCAAAGAACGGGGGTTAATTTGCCTCCGGTAGACCAAATGGTATACAATACCCAAGATAAGCTGAGAGAATTCATCCTCCACGAAAGAAGAATAGAATTAGCCCTGGAGGGCCATCGTTACTATGATTTGAAAAGAAGAAACCTAATGCAAACTAAATTGGCACCCCTAAAAAATCCCGGAGGAGCACAATTGATTTTTGGCGAAAAGAATAATGTTTTGCCGTTTGCGCAATCCGAACTGGACAGGAACAGACAACTCATACAAAATGACGGTTATTAATCAATTGATCACCTGTTTCCAATTACCCCGACCAGAAATCGGGGTAATTGGATTCGTATTTTAATATGCATCCAATGAAAAGAATATTTACTATTGTTATCGGGTTTTTGTTTTATAACGGTGTTTTTGCACAATCAGGTAGTCATGATTTACACTTTGATAGCCTGGCCACCCGATGGGATGAAGCCATACCATTGGGAAATGGGATGCTTGGGGCCCTGATATGGCAAAAAGAAGCGCATTTGCGCTTTTCGCTTGACCGTGCCGACCTTTGGGATCAGCGGCCCATGAAAGGTTTGCACCGGCCTGAGTTTAAATTTTCCTGGGTAACTGAACAGGTGAGGAAGAAAGATTATGACTCCGTACAGCGATATTTTGATGCACCTTATGACCGTGAACCGGCTCCTTCAAAAATTCCAGGTGCGGCGCTTGAATTCGATACCAAAGGATGGGGTAATGTAAAGTCGGTTCATCTGCAAATTTCAAACGCCAGTTGCGAGGTGAAATGGGCGAATGGAATCGTCCTGAAAACATTTGTCCATGCAACCAGTCCGGTGGGCAGGTTTAGGTTTGAGCATATCAGCAATAATATTGTTCCTCAGTTAATCGCGCCAAGATATCAGGGTGCGGTAAAAGTATCTGGTGATCCTGTAGGTGGAGATGATCTGTCACGTTTAGGCTATCCACAGGGCATCATCAAAAACGAAAGAAATAGCGTTACCTATCTACAGCAGGGCTGGGGAGGGTTCAGGTATGAAGTTAATGTGCAATGGAAACGTATTAATGCCGCAACCATTGAGGGGGTATGGAGTATTTCGTCCCAATATCCTGGTAAAAAGATCCATACCAAAGCATCAGCTATAGCTAAAAAGGCATTGCAGCACAATTACGCAAATGATTATGCTTCACATGCGGCATGGTGGAAAATTTTCTGGAGCAAATCGGCTATCCACGTACCTGATGCTTTACTCGAGAAACAATGGTACCTGGAGCAGTATAAGTTTGGTTCGGCTTCAAGGAAAGGTGCTCCACCTATTTCCCTGCAAGCGGTCTGGACCGCCGATAATGGCCGTATACCACCCTGGAAAGGTGATTTTCATCATGACCTGAATACCCAGTTAAGTTATTGGCCCGCCTATAGTGCCAATCATTTACAGGAAGGCATGGTTTATTTGGATCACCTGGATGCCAACACCGCTAATTATAAGCGGTATACAAAAATGTATTTTGGAAAGGATGGTCTGGCAGTCCCGGGAGTAACTACATTGGATGGTACAGAAATGGGGGGCTGGATCCAATACTCGCTTTCGCCAACGGTATCTTCCTGGCTGGCACAACACTATTATTTGCAATGGCGTTACAGTATGGACAGGGATTTTCTACGTAAAAGGGCCTACCCCTGGATAAAAAACACCGCAAAATTTGTGGAGAACCTGACTGTTCTGGATAACAATGGTCACCGTAAACTGCCCATCAGTTCCAGTCCAGAAATCAATGACAATGACATCAGCGCCTGGTTTCCGCAGAATACCAATTACGACTTGTCTCTGATGAAATTTACATTTAAAGCTGCGGCAGAACTTGCCGGAGAACAGGGATTAAAAGAAGAAGAACGGCATTGGAAAAAGGTGTACGCTGAGTTTGATGATTTTGCACTTACACCAAATCATGAGTTAATGTTTGCCCCATCGATGGCCTACAACCAATCACACCGGCATTTTTCAAATGTAATGGCCATTCATCCATTAGGACTTATTAAATGGGAAGACGGGCCAAAATCTCAGGAGATTATCAAAAACTCAATTCATTTATTGGATAGTGTCGGACCGGCCTACTGGTGTGGTTATTCTTATGCCTGGCTGGCCAATTTAAAGGCAAGGGCAAAGGATGGGCCAGGGGCAGCCGGGGACCTTGGTATCTTTGCAAAAGCATTTTGTTCGGTCAATAGTTTCCACTTAAACGGGGATCAGACCAAATCAGGATACTCCAAATTTCAATACCGCCCATTTACCCTGGAAGGCAATTTTGCATTTGCAGCCGGTTTGCAGGAAATGCTTATACAGAGTTATGCCGGTTTCATTGAAATAATGCCGGCAATACCAGCTGAATGGAAAACTGTTTCTTTTGAAAACCTCCGGACAGAAGGCGCTTTCCTGGTCAGTGCCCGTACAAAAGATGGTCAGGTCGACGAAGTTAAAATTGTTTCGGAAAAGGGAGGCATCACAAAATTGAAGCTACCCTTTAAAACATGGGATACCCTTATCCAAAAAGAGGTGATTGTTGACCATAAAGATGGTGTTTTTTTAAGCCTGAATTGTAAACCGGGAGCGGTTCTTGTTTTAAAAAAACGGTAATAAGTTGTTAAAATGAAGTCAAAACAGCAGCATGCTTACAGAAAAACCTGTAAGCATGCTGAATAGGCTTCTGATCCCCCCTTCATTTAACATTTTGTTAATACGTCTGTCATTTGGCAGGTCTAATTTCGCATCATCTTTTATGGGCGAAAACAATACGGTCGGATTTAACGGAGATTTTGTAAATAACTTCGATGGAAAAGCATTCGAAGATCTTTACCGTCGGATGTATCCTACACTCCGGAAATACGCAGTCTACCTGGTAAAGGACCCGGAAGAAGCCCAGCTGATTTTAAACGATGTATTTATCGCCATCTGGAAAAATAACATTCAGATCCTGAATGAAAAAGCCTACCTGTTCCGTGCTGTAAAAAATGCCTCCACCAATTACCATAAAACTTCCAAAACAAATTTTCTGCATATCGATGAGGAAGAAGTCCCGGAAGTTTGGGACGAAGCATCAGATCCTGCTCAGAATTATCAGGACAAAGACAGAAATCGGATCTTGTATCAATTGATTGACCAGATGCCGGAGCGCAGACGTCTGGTTTTCTATATGTACCGGATTGATGGCTTCAGCTATAAGGAAATCGCCGATTTACTGGATATTTCAGTTCGTACGGTAGAAGATCATCTGGTTAAAGGTTTTCAGTTTTTACAGGAGAGGGTCCTGAAAAACGAGGCAGAATTTCGATAAAAACGCACTTAATCATTTCTTAATATAACGTTAACGTTTTGCGGCCCGTAGTGCAGGCCTCCTTTCTTGTCTTGTATCTATAAAAGCATAGGAATGGACCAAGAAACCTGGAAATTTGTACTTGATTATTTATCCGCGAAGGAGAATGCCAGGGGCAACGTCCTGAAGATTAAACAGGAGGAAGAAAAGATACAAGAGTGGTTGAGTAAAGACCCTAAAAACCGGCAGGAACTGGAACAGGCCTTATGGCTATGGGAAAATACTGCTGCTCCGCCTGAAAATGACGAATGGAAAAATAGCTTTACTGCCATTCAGGCCTCATTAATTCCGGAGGTACCCAAAAAGACCATTCAGCTTAAGTTGTGGTGGGGAGCGGCAGCAGCTGTTTTTGCCGCAACGGCATTGTTCACCTTCTTCTATACCTATAAAGTACAGCAACCGGCATTACAAAACACTGAAATTGCATGGATTACTAAATCTGCGGGTTCCGGAAAGGTCATCAACATCATCCTGCCCGACAGTACGGAGATCTGGCTCAATTCCGGAAGTAGCATCAGTTTCCCAAAGAACCTGGAACATGCTGCTTTAAGAACAGTAAAGCTTAAAGGAGAAGCCTTCTTCGATGTAAAACGCGATCCCCAACATCCATTTATTGTACACAGTTTAAACCTGCAGACAAAGGTACTCGGCACAAGTTTCAATATCCGGGCATGGGAAGGGCATCCGGCCGAAGTAACGGTGCTTACAGGTAAGGTTGCCGTTTCCAGAGATTCTGCAGGAAGACAGTCGGCCGCGGTTTATTTGCTGCCCAACCAAAAGGTGGTGTCTGGTCTAAATCCTGCTAAACTACAGCTGGAAAATATCGAAGATGCCCGGACGGCCATTAACTGGAGAGAAGGAAAGATGGTTTTCGATCAAATGCCGGTTAAAGAAGTTTTTGAAGTGATAGAAAGGAAATACGCGGTAAAAATCATTGCTGACCAATCTTTCAAAGGCTGTAAACTCACTGCCAAATTTGCCAATGTCAGCCTGAATGAAGTGCTGCAAACGATTCAAATGACCTTAGATATCCATTATACAATAAACAAACAGACCATTTATATAAAAGGAGGTAAATGTAATTAGACAACTATAAAGAAAAAGCCGAAACATGTTGACGCATGCTCCGGCTAATGATTTTCAATTTTATTTTAACCCATCAATGATTAAAACACACAAAGTTATGAAAAAGTCCGTAGTGACTAATCAATTAATTTTTAAAGTAATGCGTTTTTTTACCCTCATTTATTTTATGCTTTCTTTGATGCTCTTCAGCGGGCAGGCATCGCCGTTAAAAGCGCAGGAAGTAAACAGCAGGATAAGCTTCAATTTTAAAAACGGCACTTTAACAGAATTGCTGAAAAGCATAGAAAAGAAAACCAACCTGTCCTTTGTTTACACCAATAAGGATGCAGTCTTGAACAAAAGAGTGGAATCTTTTAAAGCAGAAAACGAAATGGTAAGCACATTGCTTAACCGCCTGCTGATTCCTATGCAATTAACTTATGTAGTTCAGCACAACCAGGTCATTATTAAAAAAGCAGTCCGGATTAAAGGTAAGGTGACTGATGAAAAAGGTTTGCCGGTACCAGGAGTAAATGTAATTGAAAAAGGTAGTGGTAACGCCACCACAACCAATTTGACCGGTGATTACAGTTTGAATGTAAATGCCGTACCGACAACCCTTCTTTTTAGAATGATGGGTTACCAAACTAAAGAATTCAGCCTGAATGATGAAACCCTGGTTAACGTTAGCCTGGTTCCTGATCAAAAAGCTTTATCTGAAGTAGTGGTTACCGCTTTGGGAATTAAACGTTCGGAAAAAGCACTTGGTTATTCTATTTCAACAGTAAAAGGGAGCGATCTGAATACCGTAAAAGAAGTAAACGTGGTGAATTCTCTTGCCGGAAAAGTTGCAGGGGTAAATGTAGTAAGTACAGGTTCTGATCCCGGAGCCACTGCAATGATTACCATCCGCGGACAATCATCAATCGCGACGGATAATCAACCGCTGTTTGTAGTGGATGGTGTCCCTGTGGCACATTCCCTGCGCGCAACATCAGAGGTAGGCCGCTCTTCTGTAGATTATGGAAGTCCGGTTTCCGACATCAGTCCCGACGATATTGAGAGCATCAGTATTTTAAAAGGAGCAAGTGCTGCTGCTTTATATGGCAGCAGGGCTGGAAGTGGGGTAGTCCTGATCACCACAAAAAGTGGTTCCTCAGGGAAGAAAGGTTTTGGAGTTAGCTTTAATTCCAATGCGATGTACGATCAGGCCTGGTTGTTCCCACATTTCCAGAACCAGTTTGGAGCAGGAGAATATACCGATGATCCGGCATCAAATACATCATCTGCCTGGGGCCCGCGCCTGAATGCAGGAACCAAACACCTGCAATGGAACAGCCCGCTGGATGTGAATGGTAAGCCCATCCCGACCGACTGGGTCTCGCATCCTGACAATGCCAAAGATTTTTATAGAACCGGTGCCACTTATACGAATAACATTGCCATCACGGGTAAAAATGCCGATGGTAATTACAGGTTGTCCTATACCAATATGTCTAATAAAGGTATTGTACCCAATACAGACCTGAGCAGAAACACTCTTAACCTGGCAGCAACTTATGTATTGCACCCGAAGGTGAAAATCAGTACAAACCTGGGCTATGTCAATAATAAAAGTGATAACCGCCCTTCAGCTTACAGAGAAAGTGTAACCCAGATGGTGTATTCCATGCCTTCCAATATGAGCATCAAAGATTTGAAGAATTACTGGAAACCAGGCAGAGAGAACCTGGAGCAGTTTTCTCCGGATGATTCTGATAACCCATATTTTGTGGCCAATGAACATACCAATGGTTACGACAGAAACCGTTTAACGGGAAGCGTACAAGCGGTATTCGATATTACCAAAGACCTGAGCTTAATGGTACGTACCGGACTTGATATGTACAATGAAGAACATGAAACCAAACGCCCTTTTAGCTCCAAACGATTTAAATTCGGTGGTTATGGCGTAGACAATTCTTACTTCAAAGAACAGAATACAGATTTCCTGCTTAGCTATAAGAAAATCCTGAACCAGGACTGGTCTTTTGGCTTATCAGTTGGAGGAAATCAAATGGATCAGACAAACAGAAGTACCGCTCAGCGTACCGAAAGTCTGAGTATCCCGGGAATTTATAACATCAACAATGCCCGTGCAGGAACGATCACAAATTCACAATACAACTCCCGTAAACGCATCAACAGTTTATATGGAATGGGGCAGGCCGCATTTAAAGACATGGTATTTTTGGATGTAACGGGCAGGAACGACTGGTCAAGTACTTTACCGGCACAAAATAATTCCTATTTCTATCCTTCAGTTTCATTAAGTACTGTTCTAACAGAGCTGCTGAAAGTTAAGTCTGATGTCTTGTCATTTGCCAAAATCAGAGCCAACTGGGCACAGGTAGGTAGTGATACTGATCCCTATCAGCTCTACAATACCATTCCTTTTAACCAGGATTGGGGAGATGTGAAAAGAGCGACCATCGAATTTAACCTGAAAAACAATTTCCTAAAACCTGAAATCGCAACTTCCTATGAGTTCGGTGGAGATCTGCGCTTTTTCAACAACAGGTTAGGTCTGGATGTGACCTGGTATAAAACCAATAAAAGAAACCAGATCATCAACATTCCAACTACCATTGCTTCGGGTGCTTCGAATCGTTTAATCAATGCCGGAAACATCCAGAACAGCGGATGGGAAATCGGCTTAAATGCCATTCCGGTTCAGGGTACATTTAAGTGGGAGATCAATGCAAACTTCACAAAGAATGAAAATAAGGTCATCTCTTTAATGCAAGGTTTACCGGAATACTCTATGGGCAGTGCCGATGGGGATAACATTCGTTATTTAATTAAAGAAGGGACTAAAATAGGAGATTTCTATACACCAAGTTATACCAAAGTACCAACCGGACCATATGCCGGAGCAGCTTTACTGGACAAAACAGGTCACTATATCCGGAATAACGCTGAATACCTGAAAGTCGGAAACTACAATCCTGATTTTACGGTAGGTCTGAACAATACGTTCAGCTATAAAAACCTGACACTTAATTTTCTTTTAGACTGGCGTAAGGGCGGTAATTTCTATTCTTATGTAGTTAAAAGTCTGATCAATTCAGGTTTAACTGACAATACACTTGTAGGGAGGGATGCACAAAGCGGGGGCTTGCCATGGGTAGATTCACAAGGGCTAAAAAGAAATGACGGGATGATCATTCCGGGTTATATCGCAAATGGCGATGGTACTTTCAGTGAGAATAAGGTCATCATTGCCGCTTCTGATTTTTACAATAACACCTATAACAAATATTACGAGCGCTTAACCTATTCGGCCACTTTCCTGAAACTGAGGGAAGCTTCGTTAACCTATGTATTTGGTAAAAAAGCATTGGGTAAACTTCCGGTCAGCAATCTGTCCATTTCATTGATCGGTAGAAATTTATATACCTGGACTGCCAATGGACTGGGCTACGATCCTGAAACAACAATGAGTGTGACCGAAGGCTTTAAGCTGGGTGTCGGGCACTGGACATTGCCGGGGACACGTTCTTTTGGCTTTAAATTAAGTTGCAATTTTTAATCCCATAAAAATGAAATTCAATTACAAAACTATCCTGGTGTTGTCTATGGCTATGCTTGCTGCCTGCACCAAAGATTTTAAAGATATCAATACCAATCCAAATTCTCCGGAAACAACCAACACAGAGTTCCTGATGTCTGATGTGCTCTTGTCTACGGCTTACGCTTACCAGGAAAATGCCGTAGGCAGAAGACCTGCATCTGCTGCAAGATATTTAACGCTGGTTCGTAATACAGGCTATGATTTGTTAGACTGGGGTCCGGTAGACTGGGATGATATCTATGCCCGTTTATCGGTCAATAAAACCTTGCTGGAAACAGCAGAGAAGCGCTCTGAAAAGCAATATGTTGCGATCAGCAAGATTATGAAAGCTTTTAATTTCGCTTACCTGACGGATCTGTATGGAGATGTTCCATATAGCCAGGCATTGAAATCGAAAGAAAGTAACCTGATTTATCCGGAGTACGACCAACAACAGATGATCTATCCTGATTTATTGAGAGAACTGAGCGAGGCTAATGAACTTTTAAAAGGAAGCACAGAGGAGATTAATGCCAAAGGCGATGTCATGTTTAAAGGCAAAGCCCTGCAATGGCGTAAGTTTGCCAATACTTTGCGCTTGAGAATGTTGCTGCGCATTTCCAAAGCTTATGCTCCTGCATTTACGGAAATGCAAACCATCATCAGCGACAAGACGGCTTATCCTGTTTTTGAAAGCAGTGCAGACAATGCTGAAATCGCCTATCTGGGAAATTTAGCCGGGTATAGCTGGCCAGGTGGCCCTCTGGCCATGATCGATTTCGACTATCAAAAAACGAAAGTGAGTAAAGAACTGGTAGACCGCCTGATCCAAAGAAATGATCCAAGATTGGCGGTTTGGGTAGAGCCGGTTAAAAGTACTGTAGGTTCAACGGTCGATCTTAATAAATATGTTGGCGTACCAAATGCCATTGATGCCCCCTCGTCATACAATGGGGGAGAGGATCATGTCTCTGTTTTCTCTGCTGCTTTCTTCAGAAAAAATGGTGGTTCGGCCAATCCTTTATTGAAAGCCAGCCTGCTGACCTATACCGAGCAATGCTTTATTCTGGCAGAAGCAGTACAGAAAGGTAAAATCACCGTGCCGGGAGAAACTGCAGAATCCCTGTATTATAAAGGAATCAGAGAGTCGATGACCAGCTATGGAATTACTGCCGCGCCAACTTATTTTGACCAGTCTGTGGTGAAGTATGATGGTACGCTGGAACAACTGATCACGCAGAAATGGATGGCGATGCTGTTCAAGGGATCAGAGGGATGGTTCGATCAGCGTCGTACCGGTTACCCTGCTTTCGTTACCGGCCCTTTGGCTGCGGGTAGAGGAATTCCTAAACGGTATGTTTTCCCGGATTCTGAAAGCGCAAAAAATAAACTGAATTACCAGAAAGCAGTTGCTGTTTTTGGTCCAGATAAAGAAACTACATTAATGTGGTCCCTGAAATAATTTAAATAACATATGAACATTTTAAACAAATCTATATACGTTGCTGCATTGCTGGTTGTTGCCGCTTTCACGAATACACAGGCGCAGGATTTTAATCCTAACCCTTTTCCGGACCGGGTCATCTTAACCTGGAAAGGAAATACGGCCACCAGTCAGACGGTAACCTGGCGTACGGATACGACCATTACAGGGTCCAAAGCACAGATTAAAGCCGAAGACTCCAGTCCGGCGCTGGAAGATGCAATTACCACTTATGATGCAGATTCCCGTTTGTTATCCGGCGGTAAAAACTATGCAACTGCAAAGTACCATAATGTTACTTTTAACAACCTGAAGCCGGCTACGGTATATGCTTACCGGGTAGGGGCTGGCGAGCATTGGAGTGAATGGTTTCAGTTTACCACTGCATCTGATCAGGATAAACCTTTTTCTTTCATTTATCTGGGAGATGCACAGAACGACATCCGTTCGAAATGGTCACGTGTAATCCGCAGGGCATTTTCTCATGAACCGGATGCAAGATTTATCATTCATACCGGCGATTTGATCAACCGTTCCAACAATGATCAGGAATGGGGAGAATGGCATTATGGTGGTGGTTTTATCAACGGAATGGTGCCAAGTATGCCTTCTCCGGGAAATCATGAATATGTACGTGATGAGAAAAGAAAACTGATCCTCGATCCACACTGGGGTGTACAATATACCTTGCCAGGTCATGGTCCGGCAGGACTGGAAGAATCTGTTTATTACATCGATTATCAGAATGTACGTGTGATCTCCCTGGATTCTCAAATGATTATTCTGGACGAGGCTTCGGCAAAGATTCAGTATGAATGGCTGGAAAAGGTGTTGAAAGAAAACACGAAACTATGGACCGTGATTACTTTTCACCACCCGATCTTTTCTACTGCCAAAAGCAGGGATAATAAAGAATTCAGAGACCGCTTCAAGCCTTTGTTTGATAAATACCACATCGACCTGGTGTTGCAGGGACATGACCATACCTACAGCCGCGGACAAAACCTCCCACGTGGATTGTCGGGCAGAGAAGCCAGCGGACCGGTATACCTGGTTTCTGTTGCCGGACCTAAAATGTATAAGGTAGACGGTGCCAAATGGATGAATGTTTCCCTGGAAAACACACAGTTGTTCCAGGTGATTCATGTTGATGGCGGAAAGCTGAAGTTTGAAGCTTACAAGACCTCCGGAGAATTATTTGACGCTTTTTCCCTTAAAAAATCAGGCAGAGAAAACGCAGCAGAATTTACAGACATGAACCCTGCTGCAAAGCAATAATTATTTAGATGATGAATCGCAAAACAAATTTGCTGACGCTCTTTTTTAGCTGTTTTGTTTTGATCGCATTTGGGCAGCGGCCATTAGCGCCGCTTCCCCAATGTAAAAATGGCTTTATCGTAATTGCTCACCGCGGAAGCCATCTGATCAAACCGGAAAATAGCATTGCCTCCATTGAAGAAGCCATAGACCTTGGTGTTGATTATGTAGAAATAGACCTTCGTACCACCCGTGATGGTCATCTGGTTTTAATGCACAATGAAACCATAGATCATATGACCAATGGTAAAGGCAAGGTTCAGGATTTGAATCTGGATGAACTGGAAAAACTGAGCTTGAACGCCAAGGATGGCCAGACCTATAAACTACCTCTTTTTAAGGAAGCCTTAAATGCCTGCAAAAACAGGATCAACATTTACCTGGACTTTAAAGAAGCTGATGTGGCTCAGGCCTATGCAGAAATTAAAGCTGCGGGCATGGAAAAGCAGGTGCTGGTTTATATCAATAAAACAGCACAACATGAATCATGGAGAGCCATTGCTCCACAGATGCCGCTGATGTCTGGTCTGCCGAAGCATATCAAAACGAAAGAAGAATTGAATTCTTTTCTCGATAAAATGCCATTGGAAGCAACCGATCGCATTCCTGATCCGGGGCTTATGACCGCCATTCGGGAAAAGGGATTGTCTGTCTATTTAGATGTTCAAATGGCTGATGAAGATCCCGTAAAATGGAAAGCTGCAATGGATAAAGGAGTTCAGGGTGTTCAGACCGACCATCCGGAAGCACTGATCAGGTACTTAAAAACCAATCATCTGCGTAATGGATTAAATGTTTCGAGGCCTTAGGTATTTGTTTTAATTGTTCTGCATCATTACCTTCGATAAAAAATTGAACGAAAGAGATCAATCTATCTTTAATCCTTTTATCGTCTAATGTAAATGAAAATACGTATCCTTATTTTATTGCTTAACCTGCTCCCTTTTATTGCTTTTTCTCAAAAAACGATTGTTCCCGGCAGTCCCGAAATCAAAACGGCTTACTTAAAGCCTGAAAAGTCCCTGTATACAGTTTACTACGTGAAAGATACCAGCTGGGCAAAACAGGGAACGATGGCTTATGACATCTCTTTTTCCGATAACAAGATAAATTTGTTTTATAAATACACAGAGAAGAACAATGAGTGGACTACCGTACGAACCTCTGTTGCCGATGCGAAAACCCTGAAATCCATTAGTTATAAATCGGAGGGTACAAAAAGTAAACTGGACCTGGATTTTGGAGAAACAATAAAAGGGAGCTATTATTCCAAGAAAGATAAAAAGAACAAACAATTGAACCTGAGCCCGAAAGGTCAATTTATCGATTTCAATCTGGCCGAACATATGTTTACCACCTTACCGCTGGATGTAGGCTACAAAGCAGTCATCCCGGAGTTCTACTATGATAATAATTCTGATACCTTAATCACCAATTATATCATAAAAGAGGTGAAAAGCTATAGCTATTGGTCGCCGAGAACGGGAAAACATGATACCTGGTTAGCAACGGTACTGGAACAAAGTACCGGCGCCATTTACAATTATGTGATTGATAAGAAAGACCGTCGCCTATGGCAAAGAGAAATGTCGATGGGAAAGGGAATGTGGGAAATTTGTGTAAATGAAGAAATCGACTATCAACCCATCAAAAACAAGTTCAATAAAGAACAGGCGGCTCAGCAAATCACAAAAGGAAATAGTGTCATTATCGGAACCGCCTTTGCCAGATCAAATTCAGGTAAAAAACTTGGAGGCCTGGTCAACACGGCGAAAAAACAGTTTGCACCTAAGGGTACAGAAATCACACTTTTTCCAAGTTCAGCTTACTACGAGGAATGGACTTCGGTAAATAAAAAAATCAAGAAACAGGGAAAAATGCCGGAAGTTCCGCTGGATTCGAAATTTGGCGCCTGCGTCAAAAAAGCGAAAGTTTATGATGATGAAGGGCATTTTGAATTCGCCGACCTGATGCCGGGAACTTATGTGGTCATGGCCAGTTTTGATTTCACCAACTCTTACAACTATTCTTATGTTTCCGGTTATACCAATTATTACAATTATTGGGGATACACCGGTTCCAGTACAAATTACGGCTCAGCCAGACAAAGCTACCGGGACAAAGCGAACATAGAGAAAGAGGTGACGATAGACAAAGATGGCGAGAAAAAAGAAGTAAGTTTAAAAGACAATTAAGGGGTTGGTGTTTCCGTAGGTTGATCGTCTTTAATGGTATAGAATCGTAGTTTATTGATCAACAAAGCATGAACCTGAACATGATTAAGCGTGTAGCCATAACGGTAGCTATTGTTGCCTTCGTATTTTCATTGGCACTGATCACATCCATGCTGCTATCGGAATCCAGAGGTCCGGCTAGCATAGACCTGGATCACGACGGACAGAAGATAGGAGGTATATACCTTCGTTATCAGAACCAGGTGTATGCATCCGTGCCAAGTAATGGTGATTACCTGATCAGGGAAGCGGATGCCAATAGCTTTAGATTACTGGATGATAGCTACCGAAACGGTCAATTTGGTGTAGATAAAAACCACGCCTACTGCGGAAATCTGATCGTCAAAGATTTTAATCCATCTACAGCTAAAGCAATTGGCAATGATTATTTTACCGATGGCAGGCAAACCTGCTATTGTGCCTCGATGAGTGTTGGCAATAAGGACTTATCTATTGTCTCAGAATTAAGCCAACGAATGCAATATGGCTTTGGAATTGGAGATAAGCCCCAAACCTATATTTATCCCTTCTTTAAACTGGAGGCCGGCGCAAACCCTTATCGTGCCATCCTGAAAACGGAAGTAGCGACTAACGGAACCTTGTCTTATTACGAGGGCAAAATTCTTCCCCAGGCCAATCCGGAACACCTCAGACAGATCCCAAAATTGTACAACGATGGCGATACCCGTGAAAGCGAGCGCTATATGGCAGATGGTCAGCATGTGTATTACGAAAATACCAGACTACCGCTCAAAGATCATCCGGGTTTATATGCGATTGTTATTGATGCCCAAAACCAGGAAAATTACCTCATAGACCCCAAAGAAGGTATGGTCTATGTCAATGATATTGCTTTCGAAAAACAGCATAGTCCCTATCGTATATTGTCTCTGAACGGCGGACATATTTATCATGCACTATTTCTGAGTAAAGATGGGGTCTTCTACTTTGATACTAAAAAAAGAAAGGTCTTGAGGATTGAGGACAATCCATTCAACACCGGGAAATTTACAGAAATTGCACCGCTGGTTTTTTCTGATGGCAAGCAAATTCTATACACACAGACCAGTGAAGTATGGGGTAACAACAAAAGCCCGGGACTGAGATCCAGGTCCACCAGCATCTATAGACTGGATGAGCCCGGTACCGGCACCTGGGAGAAAATTGGTATGGTCAATGGTACTTCCGGATCGGTTTGGAAAAATGGCAGTACCTGGTATTACTTTGACCAGCTAGGCGATACTCAGCTGATTGGCCAGACCATTTATCGCATTACTGATCAGGCAACCGTTGATCAGTTGCTCTCCCCGGAAATCCGTACAGATGATATTCGCAAGCTTGTCCGCACAGATCATATGGCAAAGGTCAAAAGTACGGAACTGATTACTGCGAAAACTTCCTATTCCAGCACGTATGGCTGGATGATATGGGTTCCTGTATTTCTCCTCGCAGGTATTCAATTGCTCCTATGGATACTCAGAAAACTGGGTATTAATCCGAAACCTTTTAGCATCAAAAATCAACGGCTTAAGGTGAACAGCTTGTTGGGTGGTTCCTATGCGCTGTCAGATATTGATATGGTTGTTTTCTCCATAGAAACTGCCATTCGGCAAAGCGGATATTCCGGGTGTTTTCAGATAGAGACAAAAGATGGAAAGCGGTCCCGTAAATACAGGTTTGCAACCCAGGTACGGTTAAGTGCAGATACCAAACAAGAACTGGAAGTTTATATTGCTGATTTGCAAAATATGCTGAAACAGTACAAGGTCAATAGTACGATGTCTTTATCAAGCTGATTTTTATGTAATTCTACAGAAGTTCAGGTTTAAATAATTTTTACTATTATTGTAATGATTATTACAATAATAAAATGAAGGGAAGACCAAACATTCATCAGGACAAAGAACTGGTTTTGAAAGCGCAGGAGATATTCTGGAAAAAGGGCTATAACGCTACCTCACTGGCAGACCTGAGCAATGCCACTGGTGCCGGCGCGGGAAGTCTGTATAATACCTTTAAAGGTGGTAAAAAGCAGCTGTTTAAAGAGGCATTACAACAGCGAAGAGAAGAATTGATGTCCTTTAAAAAGACGTTAGGTAAAACTGAGCAACCCATAACCTTAATCAGGAATTTCTTTTTAGCTCTTGCTGCTGAAGATGAAAATGCACATCAGAAAGGTTGCATCATTGCAAATACGGTCATAGAAATGGCGTTTATCGATGATGAGTTGCAATCAGAAGCGATACAGATCTTAAAAGAAACAGAACTACTTTATACTGCTGTAATTGCGCAGGAACAGGAAAAAGGACATATAAAATCAGTGCTTCCGGCAGAAACTTTAGGAAAATATCTGATTAGCTTTTGGTGCGGGATCAATTCTTTACGGAGAATCTATCCTGAAAAGGAAACTTTGAAAGCACAGATAGAACTGCAGCTTAAAATACTGGATTAAAATTTTTTATTCATTTTTTGAACAATCATTACAAAAGTAAAATATGGATTTACAACTTAGAGGAAAAAGGGCATTTATCAGCGGCTCAACACAGGGAATAGGATATGCAATAGCTCAACTATTATTGCAGGAAGGGGCTTCGGTTATCCTAAACGGACGAAATGCAGAAACAACAAAATTAGCCAAAGAACAGCTTCAACAACAATTCCCGGATGCAGAAATAGCTGATATTGCTGCAGATTTTGCTAAAAAAGAAGAGGTGACGAAGCTTTTGGAAGAACTGAACGATATTGATATTCTCATCAATAATGTAGGCATTTTTGGACTAAGTGATTTTTATGAAACCACCGACGAAGACTGGTATAACTACTTTGAAATTAACCTAATGAGCGGAATGCGCTTGTCCAGAAAACTTTTGCCCCAAATGCTTAAGAAAAATTGGGGTAGAATTATTTTCATCAGCAGCGAATCAGGTGTAAACATACCTGAAAACATGATCCATTACGGAACAAGTAAAGCAGCCATGTCCGCATTGAGTAACGGCTTATCTAAACTGACCAAAGGAACCTCTGTAACCGTAAATACTATTTTAGGCGGACCGACTTATTCTGATGGGGTAGCAAAGACTGTTGAGCAAATTGCAGCAGGACAAAATCTGGAAGTGGAACAGATGAAAAATGCCATTATCCAGCATTCAAATCCACATATGCTACTACAGCGATTTATCACTCCTGAAGAAATTGCAAGTCTGGCCGTATACCTGTGCAGTCCGCTTTCGGTTGCCACAAACGGCGCTGGTCTCAGAGCAGATAGTGGTGTTTTGAAAGTCATATAGAAGATCGCTTTAAATGGTTTGTGCTCATGATCTTTTATCAGGTAATGGTTTGCTTTGACATTACGATATCATTGCCGGCATTTGCAGATCAACTTTTTATTTTTTCGAAAAATAGATTAAACTATAGATGGATGCAATACTGGTCTTGAACGGCAGCTAAAATCCCAACATTGATGACGAAGATCAATGTTGGGAATAATGTTACTAAGCTTTCCTCAAAGTAGTTTCATAGATGTTTTTTCCGGTATGGTCTATTATCTTCGCATTTAAGCGGGTTTGATCTACCGAAAAATACATAAAACCATACTCAGCAGCTTCGAACTTGCTGTAGGGAATCCCGGGCGTTACAGGGGTAACCTCAGAACCGGCACCTGAAATAAACTGTTGGGTAAAGCCTCCCGTACTAAGATGCTGCAGGGAATGGTCGTGTCCGGAAAGGTAAACATCTACTTTGTTGCGTTCAAAGATGTCAGAGAGTACTTTTCTTACCGCCAGGGTATCATAGTTCTTGATTCTGGGACCAACGGTATAGATAGGGTGATGTCCCATCACCATTTTCCATTTTACTTCTGAGCTTGCATTTTTTAAGGTTTCATCCAGCCATTTCAGCTGCGTTTCAGGGTGCTGATCTTTTACCCAGGGCTGATATTGCTCGCTGGTATGAAATTCAGGTATCAGCGGACAGGTATCAATAAAAACCATTAACAGTTTTCCGCCACCTTTTATTGGCACTTCTTTCGAGTAGTACCGGGAAGGCATTTTCCACCTTCTGCTGATCTTACTATACCTTACCTGTGCATCCGGATCTGAGATGTAATCGTGGTTTCCAAGAATCGGATACCAATCCCATTGCAAAGCAAAATCCGTATAGATATTCTCAAAAGAATAATGCCATAGCGGGTCATGTTCGCTGGTCACTCCTTTTGGATAGAAGTTATCACCCAGGGAGAGAATAAAATCGTTCGGATTTTCCGTTGCCCATTTACCCATTTGCGTGGCCACATGTTTCTGATGATCAGCTCCATTGCGTCCCCAATCGCCTACCGCCATAAAATGAATGGGATAATCGTCTTTTAACTCACTGCGTGGTGCTACATCTTCACTTTCCAGGTGTGTCTCAGCATTGGCGGCAAGCGATTGCAGGGGTGCAAGCATACTTGCACCTATTGCTGTAAGCGCCGTACTTTTTACAAAATCTCTTCTCTTCATGTTAATAGCCGGTATTTTGTTTCAGGTTTTTATTCAGTACCAGTTCCGTGGCCGGAATCGGAAAAATATCTCTGGAAGCACCTTCATTGCCTGCTTTGAAACCCCATTTGCCCTGGTACTTTCCGAAGCGGATTAAATCATTGCGGCGCCATCCTTCCCAGGCAATCTCTCGTCCTCTTTCCTCCAGAATGTCATCGAGGGTAATGGTGGTAATTTCCCCGGCTTTCGCGCGAACACGAACCTTATTTACCAGCCCAACTGCGTCAGTCATGGATCCACCGGTTCTCAATAAAGCCTCTGCTTTTAACAGGTATACATCGGCAAGCCTGAAAATCGGCATGTCATTGCCCTGGAATCTGGTGCCGCTATTGGTATTCGGATCAGGATAGAATTTGATGGATCTGACACCTCTGGATATCCCGTTTACTTCCGGGCCAACATCCATAGTTTCCGTGTTGGTAAGTACGATCTCTGGTGTAAAATCAAGTTGGGCCGAACCATTTAGGATTTTAGTAGTTCCATCAGCAAGAAACTGTTTCCCCGCCAGCCAGGTCGTATTTCTGATGTCTCCCGGCAGGTTAAAAGTATCATAAAACTCCTTTAGGGTACACTGTGCATTACTTGGGCTAAAAGGGAGATTATACTTGGCCCTTAGTGCACTGTGAAGTGTAAAACGGGTAATTGCATTACCTCCCGAATAATTGGGATCGTATATCGCAGCAAAAATGGTTTCACTGTTTGGTCCGTTAGTTGGCGAAAAGAGTGTGTTGTAGTCGCTAACCAGTGCCATCGATGATCCGTTAATAATTTTATCACCATAGGTAATGGATTCAGCATACATGGGCTTTCCGATGTAATGTTCCGCATTGATGTACAGTTTTTGCAATAACGCATAGGCCATCCATTTCGTTGGGCGGCCGTAGGATTCTGTAGTAATCGTTTTGGGCGAAGATAAGCCCTCAGCTACCGCAAGTAACTCTTTCTCTATGTATGCAAATACTTCTGCACGGGTAGATTGCTTCGGACTTTCTGCCGTTCCAAAACTGGTAATTGGAACATTGCCAAACATGTCCATCACATAAAAATAATACAAGGCGCGCATGGCACGTATTTCACTTAAAAACTGCGTTTTTGTAGGACTATCCGCTGATTTATCAAACAGATCGATTACCCGGTTACAGTCGCTTATTCCGGCATATCCCCATTGCCATGCACTTAGAATGATCGGATGATCCGGTAACCAGTTGTGTTTGTGCAGGGTCTGATACCTTCCCTGATCATAATAGCCTCCGTTTCGTGCGGTAATGATGGCTTCGTCAGTTGTCAGTTCGTACATCCTCCATATATCGACACCGAAGCCCGAATTAAATTTTTGATAAACGGGACCTGTTGCAGCCACATAGGCATCGGGTGTTGCCGGAAAGTTTTCTTTTGTTAATTGCGATTCTACATCAACATCCAGTTTTGTACAGCTTCCTAAAGTCAAAGCCGCCAGGGCTACCGCTGTTATATATCTTTTCATTTTCTCTTTTTTATAGAATGTTATAGATTGAAGTTTAGCCCAAAAATCGCAGAGCGTGTTTTAGGATAGAAATTGCGGTAATCGATGCCAGGCGTCTGACCTGCCATATTGATCTCTGGATCTACACCTTTGTACTTGGTAATGATAAAAAGGTTATTACCTGAAGCATAAAGCCTCAATGTTCTGCTGCCTTTTATTTTGAAAGTATAACCCAGAGTCGCATTGTCGAGACGGAGGTAGGAGCCGCTTTCCAGATAACGATCTGACACAAACTGAGCTTTATCATCGCCGATCGATTCGGTTAAAGTGACTTTTGCGATGTTGGTTTGAAATGCATAAATCGGGGCGTTCATATCGGCCAGGGTCGCATTAAGAATTTTATTTCCGTAAACCCCGCGGATGAAGAAATTAAAATCGAACTGTTTGTACCTGAACGTATTGTTCCAGCCATATAATACTTTTGGTTGCGCAGAACCCGTTGCACTGAAATGTTCAAATCCTGTGTTTGCTGTAGAAGCGTTTCCATTTTTGTCATAGAACATTGATTTCCCGTTGGCATCTTTACCCGCATACTTCAGTAAGTAAAATGATCCAAGGGGAAGACCTTCTTTAATCACCTGATAACCCAGCGCTCCCGACTGCCCTCTGCCACCCACATTAGCGGTATAAAATTCATTTGCCTGGAAAAGATCATTAGAAATAGAAGTGATCTCATTTTTGTTGTGTGATAAGTTAATTGCTGTGTTCCAGCTAAAATCTTCAGTTTTAACAATAGTGCTGTTCAGCGTAAATTCGATACCCTTATTGGTCATCGCGCCAACATTGGCTGTTAACACATTGAACGGATATTGGGTAGTTGACACCGAATAGGGGGCAATAAGGTCTGTAGTTTTCTTATTGTATACCTCAATTGACCCGGAAAGTTTGTTTTTAAAGAGACTGAAGTCTACACCGATATTCAATGTAGCTGTACGTTCCCATTTCAGGTTTGGGTTGTCATTTTGTGTAGGACCAATTGCGGTCAGCCATTTTCCATTGGAATAAAAATACGCTCCGTTCTGTGCACCGTAAACCAGTTTGGCAGTGTAGGCATCAAACCCAATTGAATTTCCTGAAACACCATAACCGGCACGGAGCTTAAGCTGATCAACGAAAGATACATTTTCCATAAATGCTTCGCGGTCTATGTTCCATCCCGCAGAAACAGAAGGAAACATTCCCCATCTGTTGTTAATTCCAAAGGCCGATGAGCCATCACGGCGAATCGTTGCCTGTAACAGATATTTTCCTTTGTAATCGTAGATGGCTCTTCCATAAAAGGAGATCAAACGAAGCGTGGAGATGTAAGTATTGCCATAATTCACAACACTAGATCCGTTTCCGTTACCTAATCCCAGATTGTTCCACAAAAGATCATCTGAAACAAAGTTTTGTCCGGAAGTCTGGAAGCCATCGCCGTTGCGGTTTTCCTGCCAGGAGTAACCGGCTAGTAGTTTTAGCCCATGATCCCCAAAAACCTTATCATAATTAAAATATCCTTCAAAAACCTTTTGTGTGTTTTTTACAGATGAACGCTCTGCATAGCCATTAAATCCCTGCTTCAGCATAGAAAATCTATTGTTATACAGATTTTCGTTGATCTGTTCGTTTTGGATGGATACCATCGCATTGAAGTCAAGTCCATCAATAATGTTTGCTTTCGCGGCACCATTGATGAGGTAGAGGTTGGTTTTTCCCTGAAATTTATTGTTTTGTAACAGTGCTACCGGATTGTAGTATCCACCGGTTCCAGTGGTTCTGGATGGGTCTTCGGAAAAACTGCCATCGGCCTTTCTTACGCCAACAGTGGGCAGGTAAGTGAACATATTATTGTAAACCTGGCTGGCGATCCTTTCGTTAACGGTATTGCTGTTGGTCAGGTTGAGGTTTAACTTCAGGCGGTTGTTGAGCAGACGCTGCTCCATATTTGCTCTTGCGATAAAGCGCTCCAATCCCGATGTCTTAATGATTCCCTGATTGTCAAAATAGTTAAGACTTGCTCCGTAAGATGAGTTTTCGCCTCCTCCGTTAAAGTTGAGGTTGTGGTTTTGGGAGAAACCTGTTCTGGTCACCTCTTTTAGCCAATCCGTATTGCTGCCATCATCGCTGATTTTATCCAATGTTTTTCCATTGTCTTTTAAATAGGTTCTCAATTCGTCTCCGCTGGCCATGTCGATGCTGTTAGAAATACTTTCTGAAGCAGCATAGGCACTGTAGGAAAGTTTACCAAGTCCTTTTCCTGAATTTTTAGTATTGATCATGATGACACCATTTGCTGCCCTGGATCCATAAATAGCGGTTGAAGAAGCATCTTTCAGTACTTCCATGCTGATGATGTCATCTGGTGCGACTAAATCAATCGAAGCACCCGGAACCCCATCAATCACATAAAAGGGTTCCTGAGCACCCTCTCTGAAACTTGAGGGGCCACGCAGGATAACCGCAGGTTTATCTGTTGGGTTCCCGCTTCTGGTGATATTCAGACCGGCAACCTTTCCCTGAAGCAACTGTCCTGGCGAACTCACCACACCACGGTTAAATTCTTCGGCCTTTACGGAAGTTACTGCTCCCGTAATTTCATTCCTTTTGCTTTTACCGTATCCAATCGTTACTTCCTGCAGGTCGTTTGATTGTTCCTTAAGTTTGATGCTCAGTGCAATTTGCTGGCCTGTGGTAACCGTATAACCAGAGAGCGTGTCCGTTTTATATCCTATGGAACTGAAGATAAAACGGTATGGACCGCCTGGAGCGATGTTTGCAAAGCTGAACAATCCGCTACCAGAAGATGTGGTGACCAATGACTTGCGGGTCTTTTCATTCTCTGCCTTTATCGTAGCACCTGGAATCCCCTGACCGGAGACATCCAAAACGATTCCCTTGACAGGTAGATCCTGTGCAAATATTGGACCTGCCCAACCTATGATGCCGAGGCATAACATACGTTTCAGGATTTTGAATTTTGTTGAATACATAATGGTTTTTTGGCTTCTTTGGTTTTATTTATCAGTTTTTTGTATAGAGAATTCTTGTGCTGAGGTGCTGGTTAAAGTCATGTTGTTGATCAGACAAATTAATTTGAGTACATCTTCAGGTTTTTCTTTACCCGTATCAACACTGCCTGTGAAAGTGATTTTGCTGATCTCCGTTTGGTTCGAATTCACTTTAATACCGTAAGCTTCAGTTAAAAGTTGCAAGACCTTTGCCAGTGGTATATTTTTCATGGTGATCAGATTGCCTTCTCTCTTCAGTAGTTCTGCTGCGGGACGGATGGTTTCAACTGGTTTGACAATTCTGGAAAGTTTGAGGGATGGGTCGTAAAGCAATGTGGTGCCAACATTGGAAATATAGGCCAGTGCCTGTTTGGTCAGGGTATCGGCAACGACAATTTTTCCGGTATGAAGCTTAACAGAAATCTGATGTCCACGGGTATTGATCGTGAATGAGGTACCCAGGGCCGTTGTCTTCAATGCACCCGAGAACACGCTAAAAGGCCTCATCGCATCTCGTTTCACCTTGAATCTGGCCTTACCCTGCAGGTAAACATTTCTGAGTTTTTGATCAAACTGCTTTTTAAATTTGATGGTGGAAGCAGGATAAATGGTGACGAAGGAAGAATCTGGTAAATGGTACCTGATGACTTCAGTTCCCGAATTGGAAACCTCTTTCCATAGACTTGTTTTCTCCTCTTCCTGAAGCTTGTTGTTTGCAGTAAGCTGCGGCTTCTGGTTGTCGGTGTGCTTTGGCCGGATAAATAGTGCAAATCCGACTACTAAAATTATCGCAGCCGCAGAAAGATACTTCGCTACCCTGATGAGCCTAAGCCTTACCTGTTGTTTTGAAGAGATTTGCCCGAGTATAAAGCGGTGCATCTCTTCTGATTTTCCCTGTGGCAGTGGTTCATCAGCATGAAAAGATTCCCATTGCTGATCACTAAAATTTTCCTGGATGAACGCCTTGCGGTTTAGCTTGCGTCTTAGTCCTTTGTTTGGCTTCATACAGTTATTACGTATGTCGCGCGCTTTGGCCTTACGGCTTAACAATTATTTAATATTGCTATAGCAAAATCGTATACATGTAGTGTTTAAGGCGGGAGAGGACCTTGCCGATGTGGCTCTCTACAGTTTTTGGGGATATTCCAAGCATCTCAGCTATTTCCTTATAGGAGAGCCCATTTTGCCTGCTCAGGTTAAATACCATTTTTCTTATTGGTGGCATAGCCTCAATTTCCTGCTCAAAATGTTTAAGCATATCGCGGCTTTCGATCATTTTCATCAGGTTGTCTGTAAAAGGATACTGATCAGATTTGGTGTTATATTTCAGTCTCGCAGATTCTTTCCTAAGTTGATCGATCATCACCTGGCGGGCCATTCCAAAGAGCTGGATATTTAACGCAGTATGCTCATTTAACGATTGTTTCTTTTCCCAAAGCCGGATAAAGCAAAGCTGGACTACTTCTGTAGCAATATACTCAGACTGTGTTTTCTTAAATACAAACTGATAAATTTGTTTATGATAGCGGGAATAAGCTTCATTAAAAGCTGGAAGCAATCCTGCCTTTATTTCACATACAATATCTTTGTCCATTGTGGGTGCAAAATTATCAGCTTTAAAACGGAGATGTTTTAAGTCAACATTATGAATATATGAAGTTTTGTCTGGGTTTAACTATGGCTTGGCTTATAAAAGGAAAATATCCCAACTTTCTCCCACCGAAAGTTGGGATGAGTATGACCAATGGCTGCGCGTTCCGCATTTTAAACTGATTGTTAGTTCATTCATAATCAGTTAGTTTTTCATTTACTTTTATGCAATAATTAGTGGTGTTTAATTTATGTTCACTAAATTGGATTGTTCACGTCACGTGAACACGAATATTATTATTAGAAGGAATAACCGAATAATCCACCGTTTATTGAGGCAATCAAAATTTATTTGTATTTCCTTTTATTTTCAAATTCCTAATCAGCTTGTTATTGTCTAATGGGCCCTGGGTGGTGATGCCGACGATGACCAAAATTACGAAGAGGCGACTGCAAGGCGTGGGTTAAGCAGAAAAATATTTCAGCCCCCATTTATGCAGATCGTCAATAATTTTTAGTAGTTCCAAACCTTTATCGGTTATCATGTAATGAATACTTTTTGGAGCTTTCTCTTTGAGAATTATTTTGTCAACTAATTTATCATTAACTAATTCTGAAAGCCTTTTGCCAAGTATCTGATCCGACAAAGATGGGAAAGCATGTTTTAATGTGCTGAATTGTTTTGTGCCCGAAGCGACCTTATGCAGTACCTGCATTTTCCATCGTGGGCTAATATCTCTTAATACATCATTTACCTCACACGCAAGGCTTAAGGCTGTAATATTACAGGCGTTCGATGTCCCGGGTTTTAACTGACTTGACATATTCTGATTTGAGGTTTGCTCACTTTCGGGTGAGTTATTGAATTGTAAAAAGACATTGACAACTTTTGCATAAAATAGAATATTATGAAATCATTAATCAAAAGTACAAAGTCGTTTTTCATCTTACTAATGTTACTACTATCAGTTTTCGAAATAAATGCACAATCTACGTCAAATAAGCCCATTTTTGTCTTAGTTCATGGTGCTTTTCATGGTGGCTGGTGTTGGCAAAGGGTAAGCACGGAATTGCGCAGCAAAGGAAACCTTGTTTATACGCCAACGTTGAGTGGACTTGGGGAACATAAAAATACATTTAATGACGAGATCGATCTGAATACTCATATTACAGATATTGTAAATTTCCTGATTACAGAAGACTTGCACAATGTAGTTTTAGTGGGCCATAGCTATGCCGGAGCTGTGATAGCAGGTGTTGCAGACAGGATGCCGGATCGGTTGTCTAAACTGGTCTTTCTTGACGCGATGCTTATGGAGAATGGCCAAAGCGCACTAGATGTAAGTCCGGAAGACATCCGGGAATATTTCATTAAGGTGTCAATGGACTACGACAATGGACTAAGTATCCCGTTCTTCACCAGTGATTTTTTTGGCGTGACTAACTTAGCCGATATTAAATGGGTAAATGACCGTCTGACCAATCAGCCATTTAAAACATTTTGCCAGCCTTTGGAGTTAAAGCATCCTTACGGTAATCATTTGCCGCTGACTTATATTGCCTGTACCGGACCGGAACTAAGAGCGATCCAACCTTTTGCAGACAAAACAAAAAAGAGCAAAAACTGGAAGTATCTGGAACTTAAAACGGGCCATGATGCCATGATAACAATGCCTGTAGAGTTGTCCAATATGCTACAATCATTAAAGTGATTAGGTGTGGATGCGAGTGCTGATCAAAATTATGAAGAGGTGGCTGCAAGGTTAGGATATTTAATGTTTTGTTAATATGTCTGTCATGTGCCGGGGTTAATTTCGCTGGATATTTTAGATGATGAATTATAAAACAAGCTTACTGATACTTCTGTTAAATGGTTTCTTTTTGATCACATTTGGACAGCATACATTAGCGCCACTTCCCTAATGTAAAAATGGCTTTATCGTAATTGCCCACCGTGGAAGCCACCTGATAAAACCGGAAAATAGTATAGCGTCTTTGATCTTTTTGTAATAATACATGGACTTAGGCAAGCAAATCACCTTGCAAGCCCTGCTAATACTTGTATGATGATGGGACATCACATAAGCAGCCATATCCTTTCGCTGGCAGGGCTTTACCACTTTTTTGACAATACGTCTTTCAAGATCTTATTATCCAGAGCTAATTCTGCATACATGTGTTTCAGTCTGCGGTTTTCTTCTTCCAGCTCCTTGAGTCGGCGAAGTTCCTGACTGTCCATCCCTGCGTACTTTTTCTTCCAGTTATAAAAGGTAGCCTGGTGTACACCCAATCCATGGCAGATATCTGCAGCCGTTTTTCCTGATTCGTGTTCTTTGATCGCAGCTACTATCTGAGCTTCACTAATTTTTGACTTTTTCATCTTACTGTGTTTTAAAGTTACGAATTTTCGTCTTTTACACAGTCCGATATTTAGGAAGGGTTACACCTTCGATAATTCGTTCAGAAAAGGAGGTTATGCTACCAAAATTAAATCTTTTGGTATTGGCAAAAAATCCGTCTGCATTACTGAAGAATTTGACCTGTTCTGTTGGAACCTTTCTGGAATCAGCCCGAAGCTGCAGGTATCCGGAAAAATCAGGCCGTAATTTGACGTCTTTGGCGTAAATCACAGAATCGGAATAGAGGTAAATGAAATTTTTCGATTCGTGCACCTGGGCACGGGAGGTCATAGCAAAGCATGCCATGACTCCAAGGAGTAATTTTTTCATAATGGTTGAATTTGTGTGTGTATTGATACAACGCAAATTATTAGCCATTATTTGATTTTTAGGATATAAATTACATGCAAACAAAAGAAGAATGCCCTTAGATTAAACTGGGATGCCTGTGTCGAAAAATTTGTAAAACGTTTTATTTTGCAATTAGACCCATTTACAAATGAGTTTTATTTTTCAACGGGCTCTTGTCATTAATTGCTTTTTCATATCTAAAAAATGCGTTGGATCTGGTACATAGTTTAATCGATCGTGAATTTCGAGTGATAGCGGACTACCATCCATATTAAATGTAATGATGTGTGTAAGTATTTATGCCCGAAAGGTAATATTGATGCCGAAAGAACGGTGGTGAAATCTATTAATAATTGTTAACTTCAGGAAAGCGTGTTGATTGAACTAAAGGCGGGGCTGATTTGGAAACGGCGATTTCGGATAAAAAAGAATTGTTAAAATTGGGCTGGCGATGGACAGAAGGAAATTTGTTAAAAATAGTTTACTTGGTACGGGTACAATCCTCCTGTCTAACGCAGTGTGGGCAGTTGATGGCAACAATCATTTGCCAAATATTCGTAATAGATTTCTGTCAGTTCCTAACCTAAAGCGATTTAAGGTTTCCGACAGTGGAACCCGGTTTTTTGAAACCGAATTGAGCATCGTAAAAATTAAATCCAAACTAAAACTTCATAGAAAATATTTTATTTCTGAAAATATGGAGGGCTATGGTACGCCAACGTTATTGGAAAACAGCAAAGGAGATGGGTTTATCTTTGTTCCGGAACTTTACAAAGGCAATAGGCATAACGGTTTTATCGTGAAAATGTCTGCTGATGGCTTATGTGAAGAGACTAAAATATTTACCCATGAAAACCAGGGTTTCTATGCTTTTTGGGGAAAGCAGTACCAGCTGCATCCCACACTTTATCATTACAATATTGAAACTTTGCATTTGATGCGGGCACATTGGGAAAATGGCCGCTGGGTTAACAATAAAGTAATGCCTTTGTACCCGAATGAAATGCTTAGTCTGTACAAACAGCAGTTGAAACAGCTTTCTGAACCTGAACTGCAGCAACAGTTTGGTTATGATTTTGACATCCATAAAGATGGCTTTTATCAGTTTTTATCTTTGAAACGGGATTGGGAACAAGATCTCAGCACCAAAGAGAAGGAAGGTTATGAGAGGGAAAATCCTGCAACGATTTATACAGACCCGGTCAAGGTTTCGGGTACACATGTTGAGGGCAAAAATTTTAGTTATACCAATCCTTTTATACCTGTTTATTGCAAAGGCGATGATTTGAGCCACGCAATCATTAAACCAAGCCTGATTTACGAAGAGGTGATGGGATCTAAAATAGAAATAGCCAATATGCCTGCTTATAAGACACAGGACGATATTGGCGATTGTAAAGCTTTTAGTTTGGCAACTTTATTACAACATTATACCTGTCAAAAGTGGAAAAGTGATATTCCTGATTGTAAAAATCCACCTGCTGACAGCGCCATTTCTTATTTTGGATTAATGGTCTATACCAATAGAAGTGTAAATGAAGATTACACCTTTCAGCCCAATCAAAAAAAAGGTGTTGGTATGGATGAGATCATTAATAATTTATCTAACAGCGGTGTACAGTTGATTTTAGAGAATTGTAAGCCTTTTGAAAATTTAGTCAGGAGTTTCAGTTCAATCGGCGCTGCCGGACTGGTGAAAAGAGACGAGTTTTTTAATTATTTAAAATCAGCTTTTGAAAGGCTAAAAAGTAACAATGAAATAAATGTTAAAGACTGCAGGCAGGAAGTTGCCACACTGAACACTTATGTTGATTTAAAATTTAACGAGGCAACCTTTAAAAAGGCGCTGACAAAAAGCAATTTCGACCAGTTTTTATACGTGCTTTTTTTTAGCGAATGCAGGAGGGAAGTTTTTCCTCCCGGGTTCAGTGCTGCTGCTTATCCTTTGGATTCAATGAATGTGGATTTTACGGGGGTTAAAAATCAGGTGATTAAAGGGCTGAAATATGGAAAGCCAGTTCTTTGTACTTCAATATGTGTTTCACAAAGTCAGGGCAATGAATGTGAAATGGGGCATTCTTTGGTTATTTCAGGTTACAAAAAAGTTAAAAATGCAGACATTACAAAAGATGTGTTTAAAATACATAATTCCTGGGGTGAAGAATGGCAAAAAAAGAACAATGATGGTTGGGTCGATGCAGATGCATTAGCACAGAATAACATTAAAGTTAAAACTGAAGACGGGAAATATAGAATTGGTTCGGCAAGTGTGATTTGGTTGGATCCGTAATGAATGGAATTTTGGTATCTTGTAAAATGAAATTACCGCCTTACAACATTTTTCCAACCATTATCTCGGAGAAAATCTCACTACGACAAATTCAGTCTTCTGACATCAACGACATTATTGAAATTTCATTTTATGATGCGGTTCAGGCAACGACAGCGCAGGAGGCAATAGAAATGCAGGATAAAATCAATAAAAATTATCTTGAGGGCGATTCAATTCATTGGGGCATCGTAGAGAATGCAACAAATAAAATTGTCGGAACCTGCGGTTATTACCGTGGGTTTGATAAAGGAGCCGGAGAACTTGGCTGCGTTTTATTACCTCAATACCAGGGACAAGGTTTTATGACTTTATCCATGTCCCTGGCCATAGACTTTGGCATCAATAACATCGGATTGAACCGTATTTATGCGATAACAAGTGAAAATAACGACAAGGCCAGAAAACTTCTTGATCGATTGAACTTCATTAAAACCGCAGATTTGGAAGACCAGGAACTAGAGTACGAATTAAAACACGACAGCCTTACCGGATCTGTTTTGGAGCAGGCATAGCCAAGCCTTTGTAGAACAGTTAAACATTAAACTGCCTTAAATGATGATCTGAATGTTTATAGGCAAAGATGCCTATTTGTTCTCTTGTCATTTTGCCAAAGAAATCGTGAAAAAACTCATCATTTGAAAAGTTTTCAAAATCAGTTATTAAATGGATCAGGATTTTCTTTTCGGCATTCAGATCACCTTTTTTTTGTTTTACCGTGAATGCTTTTCCGGTTGGCGTATTTTTACCCAATGGTTTGTCGTCTTTAGTATTGCATCTGAGTGCGAATTGCCCAAAGATTTTACCTAATAAACCTTGTTTACTCGAGATATTGCTTTTTCCTAAAACCCATTCATTCCATATGCTGCAATGTCTGGCCATTTGAAAAACATTCATTTTGCCCCAAAGCGCTTTATTGTTTTCATCGAGTGCCTCGACTCTTAGTGTCAGCTCCTCCCGTATTGCCGGATCAAAGATTGTTTTCATTGTCAAAATTGTTTAAAGGTTGCAATGAAAAATAGTTGCCGGAATCATCTTTAAATAATGCTTCTGTTCCGTAAAACTCCTTGGTGGGAGGCTTTATAAATTCCACTCCTTTGGCTTTCAGCTCTTCATAGGTAGCAAATATATCTGTACAGGTTAACACCCCACAGCCAAATATTCCTTTTTTGATGAGGTCTATTAAGTTTTCTGCGATTTCTTTCGGAAACATTTTACTTACGGTAACCGGAAACAATACCAGTTGTAAATCGGGTTGTTCGGGAGGTGAAACGGTAAGCCATCGGGTTTCGGGCCCCATAGGGATGTCGTCTACAAGTTTGAAGCCTAATTTGTTTACATAGAAGTCATAAGCGCTATTCTGGTCTATGACATGAATGTTTGTAATGCTCATTTTAGTAATCATGGTAATTTCGGTTAGATGTTAAACTCATTACAAACTTGAAGAATAATTTAGATATCGGGTTCTTCAAAATTGCTATTCTCAGGATCAAGCCAGCCATGCTGATAGGCGTAGCAGCCAGGCACAAAGGCAAGCGGTGTCAGGCTGATTTGCTTTTGAACCTCCTGCTGATGTTTGAGATAACCGGATGGAGATTTACCGACAACTTTTGAGAAAAGCCCGCTGAAGGAAGAAAGGCTGTCAAAACCTACTAAAAAGCAGGCTTCGGAAACAGTACTGTTGTTTTTTAGCAATTCTTTGGCCTTTTCTATTCTCACATATTTTAGGTACTGGTGGGGTGTTTTTCCGTAAGCAGATTTAAACAGCCGGATAAAGTGAAATTTCGAAAAATACGCTTCATCAGAAATGCCATTGAGGTCTATTTTATCCGCATAGTTGTTGTCGATGAATAGTTTTGCCTGAACGATTCGTCGATATAAATAAACCTTCGGATATTGATCTGCAATCATTTTTTGATCTTGTATTTATACAAAATAAAAAAAAATCATCAAAGTTTGTCCAATTTAAAAAAGCCGTTTGTCTTCAGGTTATAAATTCAAAAATTATAACAAAATGGAAAAGAGAATAAACATCTTCGGAAAAGGACAAAACGCATTGAAGCCACTTTTTGAAATGGCAGGTTATTTAAAAAAATCATCTTTGGGTGCTGAACTGATGCACCTGATAGAAGTCAGGGTATCTCAAATCAATCAATGTGCTTATTGCCTGGATATGCATTATAAAGATGCACGTGCCAAAGGAGAAACTGAACAACGCTTATATGGACTTAGTGCATGGAGAGAGACACCTTATTATAGTGAAAGAGAAAGAGCGGCCTTTGAATGGGCAGAAGCCCTGACAGCAGCCCATATGCCTGATGAGGTTTATCAAAGGGTTAGTGCTCAATTTTCTGAACTTGAACTGATTGACCTGACCATGGTTGTCACTTCAATCAATACCTGGAACCGCATTAATATTTCTTTCCCGAATGTACCGGGATCTTATAAAGTTGGCATGTTTGGCTAGAGAGCAGCAAGAAGTCCTGATCCTTCCGGATGAGGACTTTTTATTCCTTATTATAAATATCAGTGGTTATTTTTACATTTAAAAAAGAAGAACATGAACGACTTTTTATTGATTTTCAGAAGAGATTTCACAAATAAAGAAGCACAGCCTTCTCCGGAAGAATTGCAAAATTCGATCAGTGCCTGGCAGAATTGGTTTGGCGGAATTGCGGCACAGAATAAACTGGCCCGGCCACTGCAGCGCTGGGATATATCCGGCAAAGTGGTAAAGGCAGATAAGCATGTGATCAATGGGCCTTTTGTGGAAATTAAAGAATCTATAGGCGGACTGGTCATTATCAAGGCAGAAAGCTATGAAGATGCAGTGGAGATTGCCCAGGGTTGTCCGATTCTTGAACTCGGCGGAAATGTAGAGATACGGATGGCCAGCGAGCCGGAAGGATAGAGCTCTTAAAATGAAGGACCAGGAACTCATCCCCAATTTATTCAGAACAGAATACCGGAAAATCGTTTCGGTACTTTGCCGTTTGTTCGGTATGGCACATATTGAGATCGCCGAGGATATTGTAAGCGATACTTTCCTTGCCGCTACAGAGATCTGGAGTACGAAAGGATTACCCGATAATCCAAGAGCATGGTTATACACCGTGGCAAAAAATAAGACTAAAAATTACCTCAAAAGAGATTCCCTGTTCCAGCAAAAACTATCTCCGGAAATTCAATATCATACCGCCAATACAGAAGAATTTGAACTTGATCTGTCCGTTAAAAATATCGGAGATAGTCAGCTGGCCATGATATTTACCGTCTGCAATCCACAGATATCCACAGAAGCTCAGGTAGCGCTGGCGCTAAATTTACTTTGCGGCTTTGGCATTCAGGAGATTGCAGATGCTTATTTAACCAATAAAGAGGTCGTTTATAAGCGTCTTAACCGGGCAAAGGAGAAGTTGAAGGAATTGAACATCAGCATTCAGCAGCCTAGTTTGAATGAGATCAATCTGCGTATAGATAATGTACTGACCACGTTGTACCTGCTGTTTTCTGAAGGTTATTATTCCACTACTCAGAACACAACACTCAGGAGGGATTTTTGTACGGAGGCCATGCGACTGGTCTATATGCTCAGGGAACATGCGCATACCAACCTTCCAAAAGTAAATGCCTTGCTTTCGTTAATGTGTTTTCACACTTCAAGGTTTGATGCCCGTTCCGATCAAAATGGAGAGGCTATTCTGTATCAGGACCAGGATGAAAGTCTTTGGAACATGGAGCTGATTGATCAGGGAAAATATTATCTGGGACTGTCTGCCGCAGGTGCTCAGTTGAGCAAGTACCATTTGGAAGCTGGTATCGCCTATTGGCATACCTATAAGGAGGATACAACAGAAAAATGGGAACAAATTCTTCAGCTTTATAACAACCTGCTGATTCTGGAATATTCACCGATTGTGGCTTTAAACAGAACATTTGCGCTGGCAAAAGTGAACGGGAAAACGGCCGCAATTGCAGAGGCCGAAAAACTGAAACTTACCGATAACCATTTTTATTATTCCCTGCTCGGGAACCTGTATACTGATGTAGACAATGCCCTAGCATTAAAGCATTATGAGCAGGCAATGGATCTGGCCGTTTCAACAGCCGATAAACTCACCATCAGCAAACACATTCAGCAGTTGGAAAAGCTTATTTAAAGATGAGTTTACCTTTGGTAGACCCATAGCTGGAGTCAATGATCAGCGTGGCATCATCCCGGGATGCGTACTTATTGCAATATTTTGTTTCGATATAAAGCGCCTTATCAACAACCTTATACAAGTCCTTTTCCAGTCTTTTAAGCTTGTAATCATATTTGCCATGTCTGAGTTTGGCAGGCTTTAAGATAACAGTTAGTTTTTTCAAACCGTCTGGGGTAAGTGCTTTTGCATCAGTTTCAGGAGTTATTCCTTCGTAGACCTCGACTACCTGACATTCTTCTCCTTTGGATGTGTTAATCGTGTTAAATGAGGATAAGGAGATCAGAACAACCGGAAGTGCTAAAATAAACTTAAGAGAGGTTTTCATAACTGCGGGATTAAATGAAACTTAAACATACGAAAATGCCGGTTAAAATAATGCGCTTCATTTTGCGGACTGAAAACTTCAGTTGAAGAGACGGTATCCCGGGATACCGTCTCTTTTATTATAGGTACAAACCGTTTTCCTTATCTTAAATTACCTGGTTTGCGGATCCAGTCTGTATAGGTTTCCTGACCAAGACGGGGATGATCTCCAGGCACGAGTGACTGGTCATTGATTTCTGCTCCAAAATAAGGCGCATGCACATCTGTGACCACCTTGCGGTTGTCATTTTTAAGGCTGAGGTATTGTCTGACGATCTCATCCAGTCCGATCTTTTCCGGGCCGGCAACTTCTGCTGTTCCGTTTAATGGAGATCCAAGCGCAATATCGGCCAGTGCCGCAACGACATCGTCTGAAGCAATGGGTTGGAACTGAGCAGGCGATACATGGATTTGATCGCCCTGAATTCCTGCCTGTGCAATGCCGCCCACGAATTCAAAGAACTGCGTGGCGTGCAGGATGGAGTAGGGGATGCCGGAGCCCTTTATCAATTTCTCCTGTACCAGTTTGGCCTGGAAATAAGTATTTGCATTTGGACGGTCTGTGCCAACCACCGATAAGGCTACATGATGTTTTACACCGGCAATGAGTTCTGCAACAATGAGATTTCGTCCTGAAGTTTCGAAGAAGTCCAAAACTGCTTTTTGCTCAAATGAAGGAGAGTTGGCTACATCGACTACCACTTCCGCTCCTTTTAGCGCTTCATTAAGTCCTTCGCCGGTAACCGCATTTACTCCGGTGCCGGGAGAGGCTGCCAATACTTCGTGTCCGGCTTCGCTTAAGGTTTTTACCAGTTTTGTTCCGATGAGGCCTGTGCCTCCGATGACTACAATTTTCATATGCTAATTCTAAAATTTAAGTTGTTTTTACTGAGGACAATCAGGTTTTCAGAATTGGACAAAATGTTCTTCTTTTTTTGTTTTAAATGAAGATGGCCGGACCAGAATCATCTGCAGAAAGTAAAAAAGATAGAATTTACTTGTGAGAATAGACCGAATGGTTTATTTTTGTGTCGTTAAATCATTTTCATGAATAAAGCAGAACGCACCAGAAGATTTATTATTGAACAATCGGCACCTATCATTAACAAAAAAGGAATGGCCGGTACTTCTCTCAGCGACATCATGGAGGCTACAAAGCTGGCCAAAGGTGGGATCTATGGGAATTTCGAAAGTAAAGACGAAATCTGTGCAGAGTCTTTTTTATACCTGACAGAAGGTTTAGCTCAGCAATTGGACAGAGCGGTATTACGTGGAGAAACAGCAAAAGAGAAATTTTCTAATTTACTGAATGCCTATAAAGGAATTAAAACTGAAGGGGGCTGTCCTATCCTGAACTTTGGTGTGGAGTCTGATGATACCCATCCTGGCATGAAAGAAAATGTAAAGAAGGTAATTCGCGCTTCACAGAAAAGATTTTTTGACATCCTTGCCAATGGGATTGCCAACCACGAAATCTCATCGGGGCTGGACCCAAAGAATTTTAGCATAAAAGTTTTTGCCATGATAGAAGGAGCGATCCTATGTGGACGGGTGTTGGAAAGTAACGAACAGATGCGGATCATATTGGACGCCATCCAGAATGAATTTGAAACCTGGCTGATATAATTTTTTTTATTCTAATAAAGACCGATTGGTCTATTTTGTATTTGTCTCATCTTAAAAACTAAAAAAGAAAACAATGTCAAAAGTAATTTTAATCACAGGGGCATCGAGAGGATTTGGAAAAATCTGGGCCGAAGCATTTTTAAAACGCGGCGATAAGGTCGTGGCAACAGGCAGAAGCATTGCAGCGCTTCAGGATCTGGTGGATGAATATGGAGATCAGGTATTGCCACTTCAGCTGGATGTGAACGATCCTGAAGCCAGCTTTGGGGCAGTGAACAAGGCAAAGGAACATTTTGGAAGAATTGACGTACTGATCAATAATGCCGGATACGGATTGTTTGGTACTGTTGAAGAGACTTCTGAGGAGGAAGCAAGGAGTCAGATGGAAACCAATTTCTTCGGGGTACTGTGGTTAACACAGGCGGTATTGCCAGTGATGCGTGCGCAAAATTCCGGACACATTATCCAGGTGTCAAGTTATCTGGGGCTGATTGCGGTTCCGGTATTGGGGATTTACAACGCGTCTAAGTTTGCAGTGGAAGGTTTAACGGAAACCCTGGCTTCGGAAGTAAAGGCTTTTGGCATCAATGTTTCGCTGGTAGAACCCAATGGCTATGCCACGAGCTGGTCTGGTGAATCGGCGGCTCAAGCCAAAAGCATGGAAATTTATAATCCGGTAAAAGAAGCCTTTCAGCAAGCTGCATCAACTCCCGGCTTTTTTGGACAGCCCGAAGCTACTGCGGAAGCAATTCTGAAATTGGTAGATGCTACTAACCCGCCATTGAGGTTATTGCTGGGCTCATTCGCTTATCCGGCGGTTAAGGCAGCATATGAAGAACGTTTGGCCAGTTTCGAAGAATGGAAAAGCGTTTCTGAAGCTGCGCATGGCGAACCGCTGACTGCTTAAAAGAGGGTGTTCAGGCACCCTCTTTTCTTATAAGACCTGCCTATTTTAAAAGGGCGCTGAGGTGAACTGCGGCGAATTGAAATCCGTTTTTCAAATACAATTTTTGAGCAGTATGGTTATCAAATCCGGTATCCAGCACTACGGCATCCAGATCAGCTGATGTGGCAATTGCGTTTACATGAGCTAATAATTGAGAAGCAAGGCCTTTGCCTCTATAAGATTCCAGCGTGCAGAGGTCATCAATGTATATGATGTTTCCACTATGCAATGAGGTCATTAAACGATATCCGGCAAATGCCACGACTTTTTCTTCCACGATAATTCCGGCGATGCTGTATTTTTCATTTTGCATCATCTCTGAAATCATGGAAGACCAGTTGTCTTTATTCAGATGGGGACGTAGTAAAAAAGCCACTTCCCAACACTGTTGAATCTCCGCTTCTGTCCTGATTGTTTTAACCTGATAAGTATTGTCCATAATTTTTTTGCTATAAAATTAGGGCAATGACAGGGTTGCTAAATATACCAGTCCAGAAATAAAGGATGGCCCAGCAGGCTTAGCGGATGATGGTTTTCAGGATTTTAAGGGCTTCTGCCATTTCATTTTCCTCCAGTGAAGCGAAGCCCATTCTCAGTCCATTGGTAGAGAAAGATTCGTTCTTGTAAAAAATCCCGTCGTCGATAAAAAGTCCCTTTTTCAAGGCAGCTTCAGACATTTTGACTAAATCGATCTTTTGATCAAAAGTTGACCATACGGCAAGGCCACCTTCAGGCATTTTGAAGCTGATCTCTTCGCTAAACTCAGCTTTAAGCAGCTCGCAAAATACATTCCTGCGTTGCTTATAGATTTTTAAAGATTTCCGGAAATACCTGTCCATTTCACCATTGTCAAACATCAGGGCAAATGCCTCTTCTAAAACGGTATCTCCTTGTCTGTCTATCAGCTCTCTCAATGAGGCTGCGGCTTGTACAAATGCCGGAGGTCCTGCCATAAATCCAATCCTCAGGGCGGGGGCAAAAGTTTTCGTGACGGAGCCGATATAAATTACATTTTGATTGTGGTCGATGCTTGCCAATGGTACATAAGGCTTGTTGTCGTAATGGAAATCAAAATCATAATCGTCTTCTATAATTGCAAAACGGTATTCCTTTGCGAGTTTTAACAATTTTAGCCTTCGCTCCATGCTCATCGTTACTGTGGTTGGACAATGATGGTGGGGGATGATATAAACGGCTTTTATTGTTTTGTGCTGTAAGCATTCTTCGAGATGATCAATGTCCATTCCATTGTCGTCGACAGGAATCCGTAAAAGATTGGCTCCGGTTTGTCTGAAGGTTTCGTCGGCACATGAATAGTTTGAAATGCCAACGGCAATATGGTCAGCGGGCTGGAGCAGAAGTTGTGCGGCCAGATAGATGCCCATCTGACTGCCTTTTGTAATCAGGATATTTTCAGGAGAGACGACCAGGCCTCTGGTATTGGAAAGGTAATTGCAAATCGATTCCCGAAGATGTTCGGAGCCTTTGGAACTGCCATATTTCAGAAAGTTTTTTCCATAGAATTTTCTGGAAATACTTCGGTATTCGCGCATGAGCTGATCTATCGGTGCCAGGCGTACATCGGGAAAGCCATCGTCAATGGTGAGGATATTTTTCTGGAGATTTTTACTCGGAACCGAAGTTTTAAAATTATTGGTCCATACAAAGGCTTCCTGAGGGATTTTATTTTTATCGGCCTCCGGAAGTTTTGTTTTGGAGAGCACTGGCAGACTGGAAAGCACAAAGACGCCTTTGCGCTCAATAGATTCGGCCCAACCCTGACTGATCAATTCTTCATAAGCCAGTTTTACCGTGTTTCTGTTGATGCCAATCAGTTCGGCCAATATCCTGGAACTTGGCAACAGATCAGATGGTTGTAGTGTCCCATTGGTAATCAATGAGATGAAACTGTTGCAGACCTGTATGTAAAGGGTGATAGCAGCATCTCGATCAACCTGAATTAATGATTTATAAGGTAACATCTGGGCTGTAGTGTTTATGAGAATTGGTATGCAAATATAACCCAAGCGCCCTTTAGTTTTGTCTAAAATTATTAAAATGAAGAAAGTATTAGTCATTAACGCTAGCGCAAGAACAGAACGGTCTCAAAGCAGAAAACTTACTGAAGTATTTGTCGACCACTGGAAAGGCATTCATCAGCATCAGGAGATCAGGTTTCGTGAGCTGGGAAATGCCGATGTGCCCCATATCAGCGAAAATTGGATTGCTGCGGCTTTCAAACCTGCAGCAAACAGGTCTGAACAGGAAATGGAGGCTTTAAAAATAAGCGATGTATATATTTCCGAATTAAAGGAAGCAGATGTGATTGTGCTGGGCACCCCAATGTACAACTGGTCAATTCCCAGTGCACTTAAAGCTTATATTGATCAGGTAGTGAGGGTAAATGAAACCTGGAAGCGGAATCCGGACAATATGCAAAACCCATATATCGGCCTCCTTGAAAACAAAACCTTGTTTCTATTGCTGGCAAGAGGGGCGCAGGGATATGAAAAAGGAGGATATAATGCGCACATAGACTTTCAGACCGACTATTTAAAGACGGTGTTTAATATTATTGGGATTAGCAATATCCATGTGATCGCGGTAAACGGGGAATCCTTTGATGCAGAGAAATACAGGGCCGCTATAACCACATCACATCAGCAAGTGAGAGCGCTGATGGAAATGGAATTGGTATAGACCTAAAAAAGCCCGGTATTTAAATACCGGGCTTTTGTGTTTAGGACATTCCTGTTAGACTGGCATTAGTTTCGTACTGATGCCAATTCTGTTCCATGCATTAATGGTAATAATGGCCAGGATCACCTGGGCCAGATAGGTCTCACCCAGTACTTTTTCTGCCCGCTCGTAGGTTTCATCTGCAACATGATTGCTGATTAAGGTCACCTCTTCTGTCAGGGCCAATATGACCTGTTCTTCCTCTGTAAAGAAAGGGGTATCACGCCAGGCATTGAGCGCATAAATGCGTTGTTCTGTTTCACCCGCTTTACGGGCATCTTTAGTATGCATGTCGATACAAAAAGCACATCCATTTATTTGCGATGACCTGATTTTAATCAGCTCTTTATGTGTTCTGGTCAGCGGTGTGCTTTCTATGAATTTCTCCAGCCCAAGAATTGCGTTATATCCTGCCGGTTCTACTTTTGCAATGTTAATTCGTGTCTTCATTTCTCAGGTATTTATAAGATTTTTTGCTGACACAAAATTACGGTAAGGGGATGGATGAAGAACAGACCAATTCCAAAATAAGGAGCAGCCCAGTGAACCTGAATCAGCCTTGTTTTTTACTTGCTTTTTTTGATTTTAAAACTATTTAACCACTGTGGCTTCCAGTTCAACGGTCAAGGTTTCAAAAAGGCTTTTTACTTCCAGTAAAGTCGTCGCTTGCTTGATGCCATGCTTTGCGATCCAATCCTGAAGGATAGGGAAGTGTGGCCAAAGGTCTGCAGTTGAAGTGGTGTAAATATTTAGCCTTACGATATTTTTGCTTTCATAGCCAGCTTCGCGGATGACCTGCTCGAGATTAAGTATGGCTTCGGTCAATTGAGTTTTCATATCGGCGGTACTGGATTCCCCTTCCGCGTTGATCGCCGTTTGTCCGGAAACATATAGTGTCCCTTCTACTTGTTTTACTTCCACAGCTTGCACATAACTGCGCTGATCCTGCCATTTCCAGGGATTGGTGATTTGTTTTTCCATTTTCTTTGATTTTTTCGTTTCCGGGGTTTTTCCCGGCTGGATTTAATTAACGATACAAAGTTGGAGGAAATGCAGGGCTTTCGAAGGTGACATTACTCACGATTATGGTGTGAGGTTTGTCACAAAAGTAAGTGTTTTGCTAGCGGGAAAACCTGCTCAGGGTTTCTCTGGACACTCCCAGATAGGACGCGATAAGCGATTTGGGGACGCGCTGAAATAAAGAAGGATACCGTTGCAGCAATTGTTCATAACGCTCTTTTGCATTGGAGGTAATCAATGACAGTATGCGGCGCTGGGCACCAAGAAAACCGAAATTCGATTTTTCCAGGAAGAAGCGTTCCATCTTTTGGAGGCCGTCGCATAGCTTTCGGTAGTCTTCAAAAGTAAGGCAGAGGACTTCGGTATCTTCCAGGCATACCAGCGACATGCTGGCTTCAGTCTGGGTGTAAAAGGCATAATAGTCACTTTCCCACCAGTCTTCCATAGCAAAGGAAATGATGTGCTCTTTTCCGGAATCATCCGTATGGACCAGCTTCAACAGTCCGGATACTACAAAATAAGAATATTTGACTGCATCGCCTTCCTGGATAAGAAACTGGTGTTTCTTGAACTTTCTGGTGGTAAAATGGGTTGATACAAAGCTAAACTCCTCCTCACTGAGCGGTATTATTTTTTCTATATGTTCTCTTAGTTTGTCTTGCATGGCCTGCCCTCTAATTTTCTAAAAGCGAGCTGAGCATCATCGCTTCCTGCCAAAATACAAACAATAAAGCCAATAACAAGCAGTACCACAGGAGATCGCTTTGCTTACGTGGCTTAAGCCAGAACAGCAGCACAGCAAAAATAGGGATTCCTGCTACATAGATGAGAAAGAGGGCTGCGATTTGCTGAAAGGAAGCCGTATAGTGATCAGGGATAATTGTCCAGATCATGAATTGCAGGAACCAGCTTAGAAAGGGCAATGAAATACATAGTAGGAGCTTGTACCCTATTTTTATATTTTCCGGGACAGTAAGCGTGTTTTTGTGGTTTTTTCGCAATTGAAATATGATCGCGGTGAAAAGCCCGAATAGGATTGCCAGTTGAAAGCCTTTAAACAGATTGGTATCCTTTCTGGTCATCGGACTTTCTGAAGAGGTTAGTTTTGACGATGCAAAATTCTCGATGCGGACGGTTTCCCCATTGTTAAAAGTCTTTTTGACGGAGGTGTTTTCTGAGGGGTTATTAAATGTCCACACCGCATCCTCTATGCCATTTTTAAATTGACCCGATATCAGAATTTGACCTTTGTTTGTTCTGAGAAATTTGCCATCCAGCCGGCTTCCCCTGAATATCAAATGATCCTGATAGTCTTTTGTTTTTATCGTGAGCCGGTTGATTTTTCCTTCCGGAATCTCATGATACTGTCGGGATAATTCACTTAAAACTCTTTTATCCAGATCTTTCAGAATGAGGTTCTTGTTGAAATCGTCATTTTTTACAGGCTCTCTGTCCATTTGAATCTGCTCTGCCTGAATGACCAGCAAGGTGTCTAAATTGTAGATCCTGAAGCCCATGTCCACAGCATTGCTGTCGGGCAGATGAACTGTTGATGGAAACAGGACGTATTGTGGCGTTTCAAAATATAGTGAGGGTGGCCTTGGTTTGGAGGTGGCGCAAAAAGAGAAAAAAACCAGCAACGCTGCAAGTTGCGGGTTGAAATAAGTTCTTTTTTGAGGAAGAGATAGTGCATACCAGCTTAATGGCAACACCATAAGCGCGAACAGATCACTAAAATCGACTGTTCTTTGAATGGTAAACAGATATTCGCTGAAAAGATGAATGAAGGGGTCTGAATAACTGCTTTTCCAGTAAATGAAAAACAGAGCAGTTAAAATATATATCGTTGATTTTCTTGCAGGAAATAATACGGACCAGAATATGGGGAAGATAAACAACCCGCAAAAATCTGACAGTTTTCCGGTAAATGCATTGTGAAAAGTGGCTTTGAGGTAAAAGTCATTTAACAGCAGCAGAAATAAACAGAGGAGGAAAGGGAGCGTGGTTAGTCGTTTAAGGTTTACTGACATGCTGATTTTTGTTGGGGTCTGGCAATTGATACCAAAAAATGATTTTAGTAACCCTGTCCTTTTCTTTGTCAGGAACATCCTTGCAACGCAGAATCAGCGGTTAAGCGCAAGGTGTTCTTATGGAGGGCCTGATGAAGTCATGGGGTTATTATTCAGAATATAAAATCTAAACTCGTTCTTTTAAACGCAATAGATTAATTGCATCTTTAGCAAATCGTCATCAGGTTGATGAAATTTTTTCTTCAGGTATTAATATAAAGGAAAATTTAGGATAGAAAACTTTAATAAACAGCTATAGAGAAAAGGCATGAAAAAACACCTTAAGTATATTGATGGTACGTCCGATAAGTTTTGGGAGATCGAAGTTGCAGATGCGGCTTATACCGTTGTGTATGGAAGAAACGGAACGAGTGGAACTTCACAGACAAAATCATTTTCCAGCAATGAGGAATGCTTAAAAGCAGCAGAAAAATTACTGGCTGAAAAAATAAAAAAAGGATATTCAGAGGATGGGGAAGTACAGGTCCGTAACCCGGCTTCCAAATCTGCTAAAAGTTCAGGAACGGATATCACCGCCTTGCTGAATGCTTACGATGCCATTATTTTATCTAAAGACCTGAAAACATTACTGCCTTTTTTAAAGGACAATGCTAAAGGAAATTTGGAGGCTTTAAAAAAGCACATTAGGAAAGCCAGGCGTTATTGGATGGATTTTGTAGACCTGACCAAAGAATCTGAGTATAAAAAAGGCAATTCTCAATGGGGAACCAGGGGAGAACAAAAGCATTTTGATATCATTACCCTGAGCGCTATTGCGCTGTTCAATAAGGCCGATATCACTTCATGGGATGAGGCGGTTGAGGTATTGAAAAGAGTGGAGGAGCCCTTGATTTTAGAGGTGTTGCAATGGGCCAAACCGGAATGGATTACCGCCTTCTTACTGGACAAAGCAAAAAAAGACAGCTGGAGAAGGTTTGACTACATGGCATTGCGTTTTATGGAAGCACAGTCTCTGATCAGTTTTGATCCTGAGCTGTATGCATTGAGTCTTGGATCTTTCAGTGAATGGGCGGCTAAAATCAAAGCAAGGAAGTTTATCAGTTTTGTAGTAAATGATCAGTTGGCTTACGAACGGGATGTGCCGGAACTGTTCAATTATCAAACAGAGCTTCAGGCCGGGTATTTCAGGGAGAAAGAGACGGAGGCTTATGATGCCTACATGACCTGGGAAATCATTTTCAATGCTTTATTAGCGGAGGGTAAACTAAACCGGAATTACTATATAGAGCAAATCATCTTAATCCAGACCAAAGACTGGACTAATCCCCTCAAATCTTTTTTCCGAAAAAGGCTGACTGAGCTGAATCCCGAAGCACATGAACTGCTGCCTTATCAGGAAAATATTTTCGCGGCATTACAGTATGCGCAGGCACCCATAGTCAACTTTGCGATGGAGCTGATTAAGAAGATGTATGAAGATCCAAAGTTCAACGCGAACTCTTTTCTGGATTGGCTGGAGCCGGTCATGATGGCGAGCGATAATAAAACGGCGATAAAAAGTGCTTTTCCAATTTTAGAGAAACTGAATAAGCAATATCCTAAACTCAATAAAAGAATCACGTCATTATTGGCGGATATATTCGTGGTGCCGGACCTGAACCTGCAGGAAAGGGCGGCTAAACTGCTGTTGAAAATTGCCTCCGGAAAAGATCCAGATCTGAACGAAAAATTATCTTCCTATGTGAGCCTGATGCAGGGAGGGGTAAGCTTGAGCCTGAGTTCGTTTCTAAGTGAAGAAGCTACAGCGCAGGAGCCGGAGGAAAGCGTTGTCTATCATTATGAGCCTAAACAGGAAAAGCGACTGTTGCAGGAGATCGAACTTCCTAAAGACTGGAATGATATTGTGTTTTTATTTGGAAAATTTATCGCTTCTGATGAGGTGGCAGACGGAGAGTTGTTATTGAATACCTTCATCAATCAAAGACATTTATTTCCAAAAGACTATTCGGAGCAGCTGCAACCTTATGGGAAACAGTTGCAAAAGAAATACTTTGAAAGTATCTTCAAAAATTACGTCAGCACTTTCCTGCAGCAGAAAATTGAAGATTACAATGCCGTTTTCAAAATTGAGGATCGCCCTTATCGATCGGTCAAAACCTTATTGTTAATCAAGCCCCTGCTGGATGCGGTGCAGAGCAGGATGACTGCGGAAAAGCCTTTGCCAATGCTGTCCTTCCCTTCACATCTTCCGCATTGGGTAGCGCCTAAAGTTTTATTGGAAAGACTGATTGCTTACCAAAAAGAAGGAGCTGAAGTTAATAAGCTGGACCTGAGTATCGCGATCAGCAGGATGCCCCGGGAAAATGTAGAAGAAGCGATGCCTTTACTGGAGCAGCTGAACCCTGAATTGAAAGGGCTAATGGCATTCTGTCTTGGAAAAACCAGAGAACTCAACTTTAAAACAGATTCAGTATTGACTAAACTGTTGTCTAAAATAAATGTAACTGCTGATGATCCGCTCAAAGCAATATGGGCAGTCGCAGCCAGAACATATTATCCTGATGATACTTTTCCGGAGTTTGAAGAAACGTACCTTAAAGACATTCCATTTGTCGTTTCCCCATTTAACCCAACGATTACCTTTGAAGAGCGCTGGAATGAATATGTGAATTATCAGACGAAGAAAAAAGAGCGTTCCCCTTCCTGGTATGAGCTGACTTTCCATATCCCCGGGTATAAAAATATGCCTGAATATTTTTTATATGGTTTAGACCTGTTTGGCAGAAAAAACCGCTGGGAGTACATGATGGATGTAGAGGGGAATGTCTATTACTGGGATAGCCTGATGCCGCAGAATCCGGCTGCTTTGGCGTATTTTCTATTGCGCTCCTCCTGCACGATTTCCAGCAATGGCGGAAGGGAACTGAAAGGATTCTTAAATTTAGTGAACCAGCCGGGATTTGTATTTTCCGGGCTGACCATGCTGGTTTTTGCCTGTACGTTTTTCCAGGATAAAAAAGACATCCGTCTGATGTCTGCAGAAGTGTTGATTAACCTCGTTGAAAGGCAGGCTATTGATGTTGTGTTGCTTTCCGAAAAGCTGGCTTACCTGACTAATAACAAATATGGACCTTTTTTAAGGTTAGTGGAAAGCATCAGTACACTAAAGGACATCTCTCCATTACATAACTCTGCCTTTTTACAACTGACGGAAGGAATTTTTAAAGGTTTGGAAGTGGAGGAGAAATTGCCTGTTAACTTTAAAAAGATCGTGGAACATTATGTTGACGTTCTTTATAAAACGAAAGTAGCGCCTTCGGCAGATGCGGTCGCTTTGTTTGAGAAACATAAGGACAATGCTTCATTGAAAGCATTGGTAAAGCAAATTTTAAAATAGACGAGAAATGACAGATTTACAATATCAATATAGCGGTGTGTCCACTTATACGAAGGAAAAAGGAATAAACAGCCTTGTTCTGGCACACCAGACAGAAATAGAAACAGTAAATAACATTCCCTGCTTTTTCTGGGGTACGCTGACAGATCCCTATGTAACGGCAAAATGCTGGACTACGATTGCCAAAGTAGTGCGTTCCAGTTTTGGCCCTGTACCACCAAGCTTACGGGATCCAATTGTTTCGGCAGGGACAGAGCGGATCCGGTTTGAAGGCTTTTCTTCCTGCAATGGAGTCTATGTGAGGCTGGACATGAAACCGGAAGCCATAGATGGCGAATTTATTGCCAGTGGTACAACCAATGTAGATTTCAATGACCCTATGCTGAATGCATTAAACAGCATTCAAAAAAATGAAAAAGTAACACTGGCCGTTGGTCAGCAGGACGTACAGGTGATCACGGGTAAAACAAAAGTAACAGAGAAGAAAGTTACCCTGCCTATGCGCTGGATCAAAGGATTAACCAGTGTACAGTTGTACCTGGCGGATATGGATCTGAAGTTTGAATTGAATAAGATCCAGACGATACAGCTTTTTCAGACCTTACCAAAGGGGAATGTAAAAGGAGATTTCTTTATTACCAAACGGGCCGGAAAGTTTATGTTCTCTACGCTGATGACGACAGATGGGGTACGTATTGGCGGTATACACCGCCTGCGCCTGCTGGATGGGGTGTTAGCGATATCGGAAAAGATCTTTGTTTACGAATCTGCAGACAAACAAACCTGTGCCATCGTATGTGAATTTGGGAAGATGCAGTTGCTGATGGCTTTTTCTCCGGATGCTTACCGTGGATTTTCAGGAGAAGGAAAGGCTTTAGAACATATGACGGAAGATGTGCCGGTAGAGTGGGTATACGGTTTGAATAGCTTACTGAAATCCAATGAAACCTTTGACCCGACTTTGTTATCCATAGAACACGATATTGATTTTGGAACAATGGATCAGCTGACCTCAAGTTTATCTTCAATTGGATTGTTGGGTTATGACCTGACAGGACGGAATCATTTTTACAGGCAGCTGCCGTTTAAAACAGAGCGAATCCTGAGCTTAAATCCAAGGTTGAAAAATGCAAAAAAGCTGGTGGATAATGAGGAGGTCCAGATCCTGAGGAATGAAGCAGGCTATGTGGAAGCAAATGTAAAAGGCACAGGTGTTCAGCATAAAGTAGTGATGGACCATCAGGGAGACCGGTGTACCTGTGAATGGTTTACGGCATACCAGGGGAAACGAGGCATTTGTAAACACATGCTGGCGGTAAAAATGGCGCTCCAATAAAAAGAAATCAGATGTCTTTCTTGCAGAGCTTAATTGGTTTTTTGTTGCAATCTTAAGGGATGAAAGCCGACAATCAGGTGTTCGTTGTCGAAGAGTACTTTGACGATTTCGCTGGGTGGATCGGAGGCTCCGATATAGGTATATTGGATCGTCAGGTAGGTATTTCCATCTGGAATAATTTGAAATCCTTGATTAAAGATTTTGAATGCTTCCGGTTTAATTGCTGATTTGATCTGATTGAAAACTGTTTCATTGACCTGATTACGAATTGTTGGAGAGAGGAATGCTTTTCCGCCTTCTAAATCGCCAGCTCTGAGCTTTAGGATGAATTGGTCGAAGCTCAGCTTTGCTGCAGTCAGGTCTTTTTCGTTTAATTTAGGTGTATTGTTCTTTTTGACCTTATTGATAGAAAGTCTGATCCGGTTGGTCGGTTCGATAGTTGCATTACCTTGTTTTTCACGAATATTACTGAATGTGCAATGCAGCCAGACTTCTGTACTATCATTTGGCTTCCACTGGTCCCTGCGGTTGAGCCCATGCGGCTGATCTAGTTTGGAGAGGTCAGTTAACTCACCATTTTGGTCGCTCTTGCCGTACTTTTTTGTGTAAAAGTCAGCCAGGTGGAGATATTTTTTGATAAAAGCCTGTTGTATTTTGAGGGGTTGTGGCTTGCGCTCGCGCTCAAAATTGAGCATGTCCCATTCATACTCAATGCTATTTACCAAAGAGTCTTTTTGGGTAAAGGTATAAGTCACAACCAGATCCGGAATGTTTTTCTCAGCCCTCCTGTAAAGCAGCGGTTCGGCCATGTGCTGGGAGATAATGATGTCTTTTGGTCCCAGATAAGGTTTACTGTTCAGTTTTTTTTCCAGCGTAATGAAGGAAACAGCTTTTTTTTCATGTATGTCGGTAGCAAATTCCTGAGCAAAGGTGTTGAATGAATAGATGCTGAATGCAGTGAGTATGATTGAACGTAAAATATACATGAATTTTCTTTAAGCGATTGAACGGTAATTTTCACCCAAGATACGAGAGTTTTGCGGACTTACCCTGAAGGATTTTGTTGTGCTACTTTCTGTATACCGGAGACCTTTTCAATAAGTATTCTAACGGACTGCTATAAGAACCATCCGTATTTGTCAGGAAGGCCTTATGACTTTGATTGTAGATGCTCGCATTGTTGTCCATATAAATGTGAATACTTACGCTGACTTCATATCGTTGTGCTGCATTGCTGTAATTTGAATTTGAACTCGAAACACCTTTTATTTTGTCATCACCGTCTCTTTTTACTTTGGAATTGGAATTGCCACCCGAATAACTCGTTTGATAGCCTTTGGTTTGCAATACGGTTCCATCAATTATATACTCTACCCCAAGGATATCACAGATGTTTTTCATGGTAAATCCCATCATTTTATCCCTGGTAACTCCTGCCTGAATCAGGGCTGCATTGGTGGTTCTTGGATCAAGGATCGTATATCCCGCCGAATGTTTTGATAAAAAGCCATAAGTATCTTCCTGTGCTTTATAGCCTACCTGTTCTGCGCCAGGCTGATTGTCCATTAAGAACGTGAATGGTAAGATCGCTATCTTATTGTGATGATCTACAGGGCTGGCCACCATCGCTACCTGATCTTTTTGCCGGCTTTCTGCCGGTAAAGTGGTTTGTCCGAAAACTTCAACCCGGCCACTGGAATGCGTTATTTTTAATATCTCTGATTTTTTTATGGTGTATTCCAGCGTTTCACCTGAATAGATAAAAGTGACATCGTTATCGCCTATTTTAGTAAGACGACCCTTCATTTCTTCTCCGTTGATTTTCTGAATGATATCTGGTTTTGTGGTCGGTTTGTTTTGTGCAAAAGCTTGTATGGAAAACAAGGCCGTGATGATAATTGCGTAAATTCTTGTCATGATGAATGAGATTATATCCTAAATATAACAAAATGCTGTGAGAACGTATTGGGTATTACGGAAGAAAATATTGCTGCTTTTTGTGTATTATTGATTGTCAAATCCTCTTCAAACTATGGTCCTGAAAAAAATAAGCGGCTTTCTTTTATTTTGCATTTGTATGTTTGGTGGTATCCATTTGTATGCTCAAAAGAAAGATACCCTTCATGGATCTACAGTAAAAGATAGCTTAAAACCTGATTTTGTGGCCAGAATGCAGGCCTTTGCAAAGCTGTCTTCTAAAAATAGTGCGGAAGAATTTGACGCAGATAAAGCCGCAATTGTTCAGGTCAAAACATTTGATCAGATCAAACTGACGATGCAAAAGGCAAAGATTTATCTCAGGCGTAACCTTGATACGGCAGGCCCCAGGCAGGATTTGAAAGAGATTGAAAGGGATTTTATCATTGCAGGTGATGGTGTTTTTACGAATACCGGTTCTGCACAAACCTTCCGGAATTTAACTACAACCTCCAAAATATTGACTGAACTGCTCAATATCGCAAATGCGGGAAAACTGGTGTTGGATACCCGGCAACAGGATCTGAACAGCTTTCGCTACCAACTGGACTCCTTATTGAGTGTACCTGCCTTATTTAAGTTTCCGAAAGACTCGGTCACGCTGATGAAATACCTGCAAAAGATTAAGGTGGTGGCTTATGAAACGACACCTATAGACTCTTCCCTTAAAGTGGCTGCGAATAACATTCAAACTTTGCTAAATCAGGTCAATATGACCGTTTTTAAATTGCAGGGCAGTCTGGATGAGATCGCCGCTTATCAGAAAGATATGGCCAGAGACACTTATAAAAGAGAGTTCGATAACATTTGGGCACCGCCTGCTTATTACCGGCCATTTGGAGAAATACTGGAATTCTCAAAAACGAAAGGATTATTGACCCTCGGTTTTTATGCTGAAAATAACTCGGGTAAATTGATGATGTTGGTTTTGCTGACCGTCATTTCTTTTGTTTATCTGCGCTCACTCAAGAATATTTATATTGAAAACAAGCTGCTGAAAACTGATTTCGATGGTCAGCTGGTACTCCGGTACCCGCTGTTTTCAGCAATATTGATTGTGGTCAGCTTGTTTCAGTTCTTTTTTATATCACCCCCTTTTATTTTAAATGTAATATTCTGGACCGTATCCTGCGTTTGCCTGACCATTATTTTTAATAAATATGTGAACAAATACTGGATGCGGGTATGGTTGATGATGGTTGTGCTTTTTATCATCACCGCTATAGTGAACCTGGTCTTACAGGCATCAAGGATAGAACGTTGGTTTATGCTGATCATTTCGATACTTGGGCTTGTGGTGGGATTGATCACCTTAATAAAAGGGCGCCGCGAAGAACTGAGAGAAAAATGGATCATCTGGTCCATCGCTTTTATGGTTTTACTGGAGTTTGTAGCAATTATTGCCAACGTTTTTGGCCGGTATAACCTGGCAAAAACATTGTTTATCAGTGGCTTTATGAATGTGGTAATTGCTATTGTTTTTCTTTGGACGGTACGTCTGATCAATGAAGGCCTGTTTCTGGCTTTTAATGTATACTCCGGACAGGACCGGAAACTCTTTTACCTCAATTTCGAAAAAGTAGGTAAAAAGGCACCTGTGCTTTTTTATGTATTGCTGGTCATTGGCTGGGTGGTATTGTTTGGCCGGAATTTTCCTGCATTTAACTACCTGTCTGCACCACTTCAGAATTTTTTCATTCAGGACCGGACCCTTGGCGGCTATACTTTTAGTATTTATAACCTGGTGTTGTTTCTTGCAATTATGCTCATATCGGTCATTGTATCCAAGGTCGTTTCCTTTTTTGCTTCCGATGGACAACCGGGAACGAGTAAAGACAATAAGCAGGAGCGGCAGGGGATAGGCAGCTGGTTGTTGCTGGTCCGTATTTCTATCCTTTGTATTGGACTGTTTTTAGCGATAGCTGCGGCGGGGATTCCGGTAGACAGGATCACGATTGTTTTAGGTGCCTTGGGTGTGGGCATTGGTTTCGGTTTGCAAACTTTAGTCAATAATCTGGTGAGCGGACTGATCATTGCATTTGAAAAACCGGTTAATGTCGGTGATATTGTGGATATCGATGGTCAGGGAGGAAGGATGAAGTCTATCGGATTCAGAAGCAGTATCATTTCCAATTGGGATGGAGCAGATGTGGTAATGCCAAACGGCGATTTATTAAATGCGCACCTGATCAACTGGTCGCTGGGAGGGAACCGGAAACGGATGTCTGTGATGATTGGGGTTGCTTACGATTCGGACCTGGAAAAATGCAGGCAGATCCTGACCGGAATTTTAGACAATGACCCGCGGATCAATAAGAATCCCGGTCCTGTAGTCCAATTTGAACAGTTCAGTAACAGCGCTATTGACCTGCGGATCTACTTCTGGACAAAACATATCGCAGATATTCCTGCCACGAGAAGTGATCTGATCGTGGCCATTGCAGGTGCTTTTAAAGCCAATGGCATCGTTATCCCATTTCCTCAACAAGATATTTATATCCATACTCCAGAGAAGCCAGATTCGGAAAATAGGGGGCTATAAACCCGGCTCGCATTTATCCGGTAACCAGTGTCTTACGAATTAAGGATTGATGGGCTTTGTTTCCCATCTGCAGACCTTCCGGTTCTTATGGTCGAAATGAAGATCGCAGAGAGCAGGCAGATGAAGGAAATGACCATGAAAATGCTTCCGGTAGCTCCTGTTGAATCGATCACGAAACCAAATAATGGTTCTCCTAATGCAGCAAATAAGTAGCCGGTCATGTTCATAAAACCGATACCGGTTCCTATGGTGTTTTTTGGGAGCATCTGCGGACTCAACGGCCAGAAATTTGCCTGAGGCCCATACACGAAAAATCCTGCTAAAAACATCAGTGCCCCGCCAAGAAGGAGGTTCGAGGAGGGGGAAATATAGATGAGTATGCTGAGAATAGCACTAATGACCATTCCCATTCTGATGGAAGTGATCCTGTTGCCTTTAAACACAGAATCCGATAAAGTTCCAAATGAAATTGCACCGGCCGCCATACCAATTGGTAAAAGTAGAGTGACCCACAGGTATTGAGGATTTTCCTTCCATCCTTTACCCAGATAATGAACGGGAACCCAGAAAATCAAGCCGTACCTGGCCATACTTTCAAAACCAAAAGACAGAGAAGCTTTGATGAAATTTGGGTTTCCTATCACCGTCTTGTATCGGTCAAGCCAGCTGTCTCCGGTTGCATTGACCGGTTCAGGGAGTTTTTTGGCTTCAACTGATTCAGCATGGGTTGGTTTATCCCGGATAAATATCAGGAAAATGACTGCCGCAAATGCCAGGGGGATCAGTGGCAAGCGGAATAACATGCGCCATTCCAGGTGCATTTGCAGAAGAATGATAGAAAAAAGATAAGTTACAACAGAGGACAGACCTGCTGCCATTGTATAAAAACCAAAGGCTTTTCCATGTTCGTCTTTGTGCCACCAGTTAGAAATGACCTTGCCCCCGGGTGCCCATGCCATGGATTGGAAATAGCCGTTCATTGCCCAGAGGAGCATAATTAATATTGGGGTACTGCTGAAACTGATGGCTACATTTGCTGCGATTGACAAGAATGCACCCGTTGGCACCATGACTCTGGCACTTATTTTATCCGCAAGGTTTCCATTGATCAATTGGCCGATGGAGTATCCGATCAGCATGGAGAAACTGATCCAGCCAATAGCGGTATAGGACATGCCCAGGGAGGAGGCCATGTCTTTAACTGCCCAGCCGAAATTATGACGCCCGGTATAGAAGAAGAGGTAACAGAGCATGGTTACCAAAAGCATTTTCCACTGTTTATTTCTAAAAGACATAGAGCGGCAGGTTATGGGTTCAGTTTTATACCTACCCTTAGCGGACGGTGTTGCATGGCATATTCAAAGGCTTCCTGGGCTTCTTCTAAAGGGAATTCTTTAGAAACGACCGTTGAAAATGGGAAATGCTGATGCTGTTCTGCAATGAAATTCAGGGCATATTGCAGGTCTCCGAAATTGTAATTGTGGAGCCCTTTTATGGTGATGAGTTTTCTGATGACCTGCTCTGCATCAATGCCGATTTTCCTGGTTTTGAAAACTGCTCCTGCCCAAACGGCTATTCCACCGATGCCTAAGGATTCAATTCCCAGTTCTATGGCATCGGGTGAACCACTCATGTCGAATACGATGTCAATCTTATGATTGGCCAGTATTTCCCTCAGGTTTGCTTCCTCAAGGGAACTGTAGGCGAAACCGGCACCAAATGCCCGGGATCCTTCAAGGCGATCGGTTATGACATCTACTGCTATAATCTCTTTGGCCCCCGCAACTTTACTCATCGCTGCCGCAATATTTCCGAGCAGGCCTAAACCGGTGATCAGGATGTTTTTTCCTTCCAGAGGACCAGCCAGCCGGATTGCTCCTGCAACGGTGGCCAAGGCACAATTGATGGTTGCAGCAATGGGTAATGGCAAATCATCGGGTACTTTAAGAATACAGGTATGTTCTTTCAGCATGCAGTATTCACTCAATCCCCCATGAAAAACATCCTCTGTGGTAATCTGCGCATGGCCGTATTTAAAAAGATCTTCTGATTTTTGGGGCATGCCTTTCGACAACCAGTTTTCCTGGGGAGCGGAACAAAATATTGCCCAGGTGACCAGGTCTCCAATAGCCAGTGTATTTCCGGCCATATCTATTCCGGGATGGTTTTTATCGATTGCGACAATCCGGCCAACAATCTCATGCCCGAGGACAGTGGGTGTTTTTTCCTTTCTAAGACCAGCGAAGGTATGGAGGTCGCTTCCACAAATGGTGGTGTAAAGATTTTTAATGAGTACCTCGCCGGACCTGAGTGCGGGTATTTCCCTTTCTTCTGAGGTTAGCCTTTTACCAGTTTCCTCAAAAACCATGATATTGCCTTTCATAAATTGCATGCGCTTAGTGAAGTGCATAATTACTAAACATATGTTTACTTATATTGAACAGTATGTTAGGGAATTGTTACCCTTCCGGCGGAGACTTTGAAATTTAATCCGGCGTTGCCGGCTGGCTAAAGCAAAATGTTTGTCACAAATTTAATGAGGGCAAACATTTTGCCGCTGACTGTGTTTATTCAATTCCTAATTGAATGATTATGCAAATAGAAGTAAAAGAACCCGGCACAGGCGCATTGTTGCGACTGGATGCAAAAACCGAGAACTATAAAGGGTTGCACGGAATGAGAATCAGATATCCAAACGGCGCTAGTTTTTTTATCGTTGCCAAATCCGGGGCCTGGCGTTCCGCAGATGACCATCATGTAGCTCCCGGCTTCTTAGCGAATATTGGTTTAGCATTGGAAGGAAGAAAATTAAGTGAGCAGATTGTGGATCATGAGTATCAGGACTAGTGGAATTTTAGCCTTTGATGCTTTTCTTTTTTAGGGAAAACATCAAGGGTGTAATGTGCATAAGCCGTACACACACAGGATCATTTTTATGGCGAGTAACAGTAAAAAGATCCAGATGGCAACAGGCTTTATAAAGTTCGCATCGGGCATGTTCTTTTTGATCTTTTCCTTAAATTTCAGCATGAATTTTAAGCCTGAACCATTTGATAGATCTGCTGCATATAAACGGCCTGGTGTAGGGCTGCAAAGAATTCATGCCATTCGACCCGGGTAAAAACAAGACTGATGTCCGGAAAGGGGGAAGCCAGAATGACCACCTCTAATCCATCCGGATGGTGCTCAATATAATCGTCAAACTGAAGTCCTCTGGTCGAATCGACAAAGGCATTGAACTGCTCAAAAGAGAAACTGATGAGCACATTTTTATTCCATATATTGACAATTTTGCAGTCCATGCAGTGCGTCACGGAAACATCTCCCTCACGACTGATGATAGTTGGTTTACACATAAGCTTTATTTTACATTTTCAGGGTTTAAGTTTTTTCTGATTTCGGCAATGATCAGGTTGTTTTCATGAATCTGTGGGATGTGTCCGCTATGTTCTGCTTTTATCAGGCGGCTGTTTTTGGAAAGTTTCAATAGATCGTGCTGGACTTCGTTCACCAGTTGCTTAAATTCCTCTCTGACTTCGGGATCTTTAAAACCGGCATATCTTACCGGAGCGTTGCCCATGATCACCGTTAGCGGAATATTTCCGAAAGAGGTATACCGCATTGCGTCTTCAAAATTAGAAGTATCGTTTTTTGCTTCTTCCAGGATCTTATTGCAAGACCGGTAAAAGAAATCTTTTTCCAGCTGATGAAGGGGATGGCTCACCGGAATCTCAGGAGATAGCGGCATAAAGGAGAATACGGTTCTGTAAATTCCGGTATTTACCATGAACTTAATCAGCCAGTGCGGAGGAACAGATAATGCCTTTAAGAGTTTGGGAGAAGCTTTTTTCATCTGTAGGGGATGGGCGGCCTCTACGAAGACAATGCCTGAAATGTCTTTTTCATTGTTTTTTATAAAAGGCCGGAGGTAGATTCCTGCCATAGAATGCCCAACCAGAATATAGGGTTTAGGGCAGGTGGTTTTTTCAAGGAGCTGCTGTAGTTCTGCCGTGATGAGGTCGTTTGTTGGAGGCTGGCCTGTAGCGTCGCTTAACAGCAGACCATTTCTGTCGTAGGAAAGGGTAACGGCATCTTTGGACAGGCTGTCCTGAATTTCTTTCCAGATGAAATGATTGCTGCCCATGCCGGATTGAAAAACAATAGTACAATTTCCTGTTCCTTTTTTTACATAGTGTAGCGGACGGCCATTGATCTCTACAAAGGTTTTTCCCTTTTTAAAATCTCTTTCGAGACTCCATCGGGAATATTGCTCGAATATTACCCCGGCAATGAGGAGCACTGCCAGAACAATAAATGTCCATTTAAAAAATATACTCAGCGCAGTTACCATAGGCCTGATCAATGGATTTTCAAAATAGCGTGACACCGCTGTCCGCTACAAAGCTGTGTATTATTTAGAATAATTACAAATAAGTAATATAAATAGCTTTGTACACCCAATTGAACCAGATACAGGAGCAGATATTTTACAGGATCATTAAACTAATATGCTTGCCATGTGTTATATTGGTATCATCAAAACCTAACCTATTGTAAATCATGAAAAAGCTACACTTTAAGTCCCGGGAAAGCAGTTCTTGCTTTTAAGCGGTTAAAAAAAACTGAAATTCAGACGGTCAAAATTATTTTTAATGTTTAAATAACGCTACATTTCCTTAAACAGGATCAGAGGGGTATCAGCTAAACAATGGAAAATAATAGTTACTACAATTTATTTGAAAGGTCCCCATTGCCAATGTGGGTATTTGACATCAGCACACTTCGTTTTCTTGAAGTAAATACTGCTGCAGTAGTACAGTACGGTTTTTCCAAAGCCGAATTTTTAACGATGACCATTACCGATATACTGGCTGCTGAAGAGGGGCCTGTTGCTGAAGATCGGAATATATTCAGGCATGTTAAAAAGAACGGACAGCTGATGCATGTGGAATTAGAAAGCAATCAGATTGAATTTAAAGGGAGCCCTGCTAAACTCGTGTTGAGTTATGACATTACAGAAAGGACAACACAGCAGCAGGAGGTTCTGGAAAATGTTGAGCGGTATGACATTGTATCCAAAGCAACCAGTGATGTCATTTGGGACTATGACCTGACGACAAATTTGTTAAACTGGAGTCAGGGAATTGATGTTGTCCTGAAATATACCAGCATAGGCACTACCACAGACCTCAACTGGTGGAGGGAGAGAATTCATCCGGAAGACCAGCAGCGGGTATTGACCGGGTTCGATAAAAGCTTAGCGGAAGGAGAAAAAAGCTGGGAAGACAAGTATCGTTTTTTTTGCGGTGACGGGAGCTATAAATATATACAGGACCGGGGATATATCGGCCTGGATGAACACGGAACTGCCTATAGGATGATTGGGGCAATGCAGGACATCACCAGACAGATGGAAGACGAGCATTGGTCAAAATTGCTGGAATCTGTCATCACCAATACCACTGATGGGGTTTTGATTACCGATGCTGACTATGAAGCCGGTCTTTCTATTGTTTATGTAAACGATGCTTTGCTTGAAATGTCTGGTTACTCAAGAGCCGAATTGATCGGCGCCCGCCCGGATATTTTTCATGCTGATGATGAGGACCAGCAGGGCCTGGAAAAGATTTATCAGGCGATTAAAAGAAAAGAAGCCTGTAATATTGAACTCACTAATTATACCAAATGCGGCAGAATGTATGAGGTAAGTATCAACATTTCTCCGGTTACGAATAGCCTCGGAGAGGTGACACATTGGATTTCCATCAGAAGGGACATTACGGAAACGCGGGCTTACGTCAAAGCTATAGAAGAACAGAATAAAAAGTTAAAGAATATCGCCTGGCTGCAATCGCATAAAGTGAGGGATCCGTTAACCAGAATCATGTCGCTGGTGGAACTGCTTTCAAATTCAGATCTGGATAAAGAATCTCAGGTTTTACTGGAATATTTATCTAAATCTGCAGTCGAACTTGATGAAATTATTATTGACATCACTAAACATACCGGTAACTACAGTTTAGATTAACAACATATCGCAATTAAATCATATTGAAAAACTAATGACGACCATCTCTTCTACATCTTTTAAAAATATCATTGCCCTGACTCCGGTTCCTATGGCCATTGTAGATACAGAAATGAGGTATCTGGCTGTTTCGGAAAAATGGATCAGCATGTACGATCTGGATGATAAAGCATTAATTGGGAAATCGCATTATGAAGTGTTTCCGGAAATTGAAGATCGATGGAAAAAAATTCATGCAGATTGTTTAAAAGGAATTGACGTTCAATCCGGAGAGGACCGGTTTGAACGGATAGATGGCACTATAATCTGGTTAAAGTGGGAGGTGAAGCACTGGCTGAACGAGGAAGGTAATATCGGCGGAATGATGATGTATAGTGAAGACATTACCAGGGAAACGCACATCGTGATGAATGAAAAACGGTTCCAGCTGTTTATGGACGAATTGCCTGGTTTATGCTGGATCACCAATAGCAGCCATAGCCTGAAATATGCCAATAAATGTTTCTTTGAGACGCTTCATTTACCTGTCGAGGTGATTGATCAGAGTCTGGAAGAGATTTTCGGGCTTGATATTGCCCATAGTGCTGTTTTAAACAATATCGATATCCTGCAATCCGGAAAAAATAAGGAATTTCTGCAGACCGTCAGGGATAAAAACGGACATCTTCAATATTATAAAACCTATAAATTTCCTTTTCAGGGAACCCATCTGGAAGGCGATATGGTAGGGGCTGTTGCTTTTAATATCACCAAAAGCATGTTGCTGGAGGAAGAACTGTATCAAAGTGAAACCCAGTTTAAACAGGCTTTTGAGCATTCTCTTATTGGAATGGCATTGATCAGCCCTGAAGGAAAATGGAAAAGGGTCAATAAAAGTTTATGCCTGATTCTGGGCTATACAGAAGAAGAAATGAAGGAGTTGACGATCAGGGACCTTACTCATAAAGAAGACCTGGAAGTGAGCCTTGAAATTCTGGAAGACCTGGCAGCCGGTAAAATCGGCGAAGTGAAGTACGAAAAAAGATATATCCATAAAAACGGGAAGCCAATATGGGTAATCATTGCTGCAACGATGCTTTATGACAGCTCCGGGATGCCGCTGCATTATGTATCTCAAATCGAAGACATCACCAAAAGAAAAGAAATTGAGAATGATCTGGTGCTGAGTGAGAAAAAGTACCGGACGATATTTGAAAACGTGCAGGATGTATTTTATCAGACCGATCAGCAGGGCGTGGTAACAGAGATCAGCCCTTCTATTGAAAAGCACTCCGGGTATTCACGTACCGAGATCATTGGCATGCCTGTAGACATGTTCTACTATTACCTGCAGGACCGGGAGCGCATGGTGGAACAGGTCCGGATCCATGGTTTTGTGATCGATTTTGAAGTGAGGCTCAAGACTAAAAATGAAGAGCTGCGTTATGTCTCTGTGAATGCCAGGCTGATTATTGAAAATGGTCAGATCGTTGGTACAGAGGGGAGTATGAGAGATGTGACGACGAGGAAGTTTCAGGAGAATGCACTGATGGCGCTGAATACCGAACTCAGGGCATCAAACGAACAGAAAAATAAGCTTTTTTCGATCATAGGCCATGACCTTAGAAACCCGATATCAGGCAGCTTACAGTTGTTGGACCTGACGCTTACCGATTTTGAATCCAGCTCTGCGGAGGAGGTATATACTTATCTTTCTATGATGAAAACAGAGCTGTCCAATGCAAATGTTTTGCTGGAAGATCTGCTCACCTGGGCGAAGTCACAGTTTAATGCCTTGAGTTTTAATCCGATTGAGATCAAAAATCTGCGGGAATTGATCTGCAAAAGTATCCAGACCGTTTCTCCAATGGCTTTGAAAAAGCAAATTGAAATTGTCGAGTACATCAAATCAGATCTTTTGGTGTATGCAGATACCGGAATGCTGGAGACCATTATCCGGAATTTGCTCTCAAATGCGATTAAATTCACGAATCCGGGAGGAAAGGTTACGGTTAAAGTGCTGGGAGATGATCATGGAATGCTTTTTTCTGTTAAAGATACCGGACTTGGAATTCCCGGCGACAAGCTTGCTGAACTGTTCAACAAAAATTCCAACTACACCACTTATGGTACTTCGGGAGAAAAAGGAACGGGACTTGGTTTGAGCCTTTGTTATGATTTTGTATCCAAACACGGAGGAACGTTATGGGTGGAAAGTGAAGAAGGTAAGGGCGCTACATTCTATTTCACCATTCCTGACCTTTCGAATGAGTAGTTGTTGGGAAATGTATTTGTGATCTGGTGTTTTTTTAAGCTAAAGCCTTAACTTTATCGCTAAAATTCAGTCACCCGGGTAACAATGCGTTCTTCTTTCAAAAAATGTTTATGCTGTTTATTGTGTTGTGTTTCTTTTGCATTGAAGGCGCAGAAGATTCATGTTTTAACAAATGAAGCAGTCCTGCAGATCAGAACTTATGGAGTCTTGCAGGATCAGCATTACGATCTGAAGAGTATCCTTAGTAATAACACACTTTCATTTATAGCAGATGCCTCATTAAATACCTCAAAGGGAGATGATTATTGGATCAGAACAGTTATTGAAAACCCTTATCCGAATAATGAAAATTACCTGATATCTCTGTCAGTGCCACTTAACTATTCTTTATACTTTTTTGATGCTGCAAAGAAAAGATGGTTAAGTCGTACCAGTGGACCGGCAACCATAGACGGACAGCGGCAAAGAGGTGTAATTCCTGTGGTTTTGCAGGGGAACACTAAAAATGTATTGTACCTTAAAGTGGATGTCCGTGATGTGAAATCCTATGGCTATGCGATAAAACCCGACATTCTGTTAAATAAAGAGGTGTCTTTTGATAGTCAGGAAAAACTCATCTGGCTTTCCTGGCTCATTTGTGTTGTAGTGCTGGTTAGCTTCTCTTGCTACAATCTGTACATTTATTTTCATTTAAAGGACAAAATCTACATTTATGGCTTATTTATGCAGGTCGGAGCCATCATCTTTATTACCTCATTTAAACATTTTTTTAATCAGTTTCTTCCCCTGGCTGTATACAATACCCGCTTAAATGAAGATGGTTCAATTTATTGTTATAGTTTGAATACTTTCTTTCTGCACATTGGGGTTGTCCTGATTTTATCAGGACTCATTCAGCTGAGCCGGGCATATCTGAATACTAAAATACTGTTGTCAACATACGACAGGCTGCTCAAATACCTGTTGTATGTTTATATCGCATTTGCACTGGTTACTGCCGTCGTTACCATATCCGGATTATATTACCTGGATAGCCATACTTTATTCTATGACAATATCTTCGTTCTGGTGATGGTCGTAACCATATTTTCAGCGGGTATAACTGCTTATCGGAGAAAAATAAGGGCAGCAAAATATTTTTTACTGGCCAATACCCTTCCCATGGTTTTGTCGGCAGGGATAGCCGTATATTTTATTGTCAATTCTGCACCTACCTATACCCATACTGCTTCAATTTTGCCGGAATTGGCGATCCTGTCGCAGATCCTTACTTTTGCGGTAGCACTGGTTGCCCGGCTCAGGCTGGTTAATGAAGAGCTGAAATTAAAAGAACAGGTAGCTGAAAAACTGGAAACAGATATTAGGGCTTCAAGAAATAAAAGCCAGTTGATCGAGCAGGAAAATCAATTGATCATTACCAGTATTGAACAGGAAAAAAGCAGAAACAATGTATTACAGCAGAAGCTGGAGGCCAACGAACGTGAATTGGTAGGCAATAGCCTGTACATCCATCAAAAAAATAAATTACTTGCCGACCTGAGATACCAGATCAGGGACATTGGTCAGCTTTACCCCAATGCCAAACACCCGGTTTTAAAAAATATAGAAAGCTCTTTAAACGATAGCCGCTACTTTGATTCTGAATGGGACAAATTTAAATTGCATTTTGAACAGGTACATCCGGACTTTTTTGAAAAGATCACTGCATTGCACCCTAACCTGACCAATAATGAAATGAGGTTGTATGCCTATTTTCACATCAAGCTATCGACTAAAGAGATCGCTGCGTTACTTAACATTGAGCCGGCAAGTGTACGACAGGCAAAAGCGAGATTAAATAAAAAAATGGGCGGATCGCTTGTAAATTTATAAACCAGGTATTTATACCCGTTTTTTATTAGAAAAAATGTAATTACTTTAGTGTTAACTGCTCAGTTATTGTTAACGCTAAAACGCTCATCTCTCCACATCAAACGCACTCATCTCTCCATATAAAACGCTTATTTCTCCACATAAAACGCATTCATCTCTTGACATAAAACGCACTCATCCCTTAACATAAACTCTCAAAACATGAAAACATCACTGAACTTCGAAGAAAGATTGGACGAAGTATGGAAACACTGTCAGCGTGGACTAGTTTATCCATCTCCATTTGCAATTTTCACTACCTTTTGGTTAAGCAAACCAGCAGACAAGCCACTGGACAGGGAACACCTGGCTCAGTTAATGGCTTCCTTCCGAAAGGTGATCAACACAAATCCCGCACTAAAAAACAAGAACACATCGGTTGTATTGGGCGTTTCCTTTAGAAACTGGGCCATTCTTTGTGAGGAATACGACATGCCTCTGCCTAAAGGGATGCGTTTAAATTTTCCTTCCAGGGAAGATCAATATACTTCTGATGTTTTTGATGCGTCGAAAGGCGTTTTTGACGACTCTGATGGCGATATCTGGTTTCATATCAAAAGCGATAAGGAAGAAGCCTGCGATGAGGTATTGGAATTGATTGTGGCAGCACTGAAGGAAGAAACCAAAGATTATTATGCGCAGAAAGCTGCTTCTAAATCTGATCAGGAAGACGGACATAACGGAAAAGTCCTGGGCTGTCGTTTTTCAGAAAACCTGAACAACCCTTCCGATCCGATCACAATTGCAAAACATACCCTTATTGGTGGAGAAGATATAGAACATTTGGGCGGGTCATTTGTGCTGGCACAACGTTTTTTGATCAACTGGAACCAGATCAATATGATGACGGAAGATCAGATCGAAGACCTGATCGGCCGTAAAACAGACGATACCATTATTCCTGATCGTGATTCCCGCAGTCACATCAAATCGGCAAGGATCCAGGATGAAAATGGAAATACCACTCCTGTACTGCGTTTAGGCTTACCTTTTGGCAGGGCTAAAAAAAGCAACGGCGGATTCAGGGTACCTAAATCAGTAACGGTTTCTGATGAAGAAGGAATTTATTTTGCAGGATTTGCCAAAGAAGCAGGTATCCTTGAAAATATCATGAGCAACCAGATCGGAGGAGATTATGGCTTTATGAACGACCGTTTGTTTAACCACCTCAAATCAGACCTTGGCGGATTCTTTTACATCCCAAGTGTAGATGACCTTAAGCTCGATGAAGAGGAGGGATATACCAATGATTTCTCTTATGTGGATGCAGGAAACTGGAGCAAATTTCCTGGAGTTGACTGGACAAGGCTGGACCGTCATTATCGGAATGCTTCTGAAAATGGATTGATGTTTTATAGTCACCAGAATTACCTGTTCACCATGTCTACCGGAATTGGCAGGACCAATGATTACTTTAAAGTGCCTAGCAACCGCATCCTGAGCTTGCTGGAAAATATCTTTTCTTTGTGGCAGGACAACTGGTATTTTAACCGCAAGCAGGAAGAAATCAAGGAAGACATCCGCCATTATATCGATGCTTATTCAGGTGCGGATAAACCTGCAGATATCATGAAAGAATCGATCATGATCCGGAAAGGATGGGCAACACGCCTGAGTTTACAATTGTTCAGTTCTGCCCATTATGGTTTCAGAGGACGTAAAATCCGCATGCCGGACGGTTCGCTGGTTCCTTATTCTGCATTCCTGGAGGATAAAGGAACATGTGTTTATGGCTCGGATACGTTTAGGATCTCGCCAGAGGAAATCATTGTTGGGGCGATGCCAAACCTCTCTCTGGGGGAAGGTCGTTATGTGATGAAATACCTTTCAGACCTGGAGCGCATGGATGGATTTTTAAGCAACCTGAGTGAAGCTTCCGGTGTTGGACACGTAATTCCGCATTTTGAAAAAGCATTGCAGAAAGGTTTGAAAGCAATGAAAGAGGAAGTACTGGCCTACGAAGAAAAAGCGGCTAATACGGAACAAAAAGAATTGTATCGCGCTGCATACCTGTCATTGGAAGGTATTTCTGAATACATCAAAAACTACGAAGCACTGGCGAGAGAAACGGCAGAGAAAATGACTGCCGGACAGATCTGGGAAAAAGAAAACCTGTTGACTATCGCGGAGCGTATGAAAAAACTGGCCAACGATAAGCCGGAAACTTTTGTCGAAGCAGTACAGTTCATCTTCACCTTACATACCTGTTTGCACCTGAATGGAGAGCCAACAGCCATAGGACGAATGGATCAGCTGTTACAGCCTTTCTATGAAAACGACAACATTACAGAAGACGAAGCGCAGGAAATTATCGATGCTTTCTATATCAAACTGGACGAAAAAGTACAGCAGAACCGGATCTTTATGGAAGACCATCAGCCTTTTGGCAATCTGGCCATGGGTGGAAGTTCCGGACCATATCCTCAGGGTGCTTCCTTGGGCCAATGGATTCAGCAGATCACAGTAGGTGGAACAGTTGCCGACGGTACGATTGATTTTAAAGATACAAAGCCAGCGTATAATAATTTGACAAAACTGTTCATCCATGCTTCCGGCAGACTTCCTTTAAATGCACCCTGCCTTTCACTTCGTACAAGGAAAGACATTCCAAAAGAAATTCTGGAAGCAGCAGCCCATGCGGTCCTTTCCGGCGGTGCCCATCCGATATTGCTCAATGATGAAAAAATCATCGATGGTCTTTACCGCAGTGGCGACAATGTAGGCGGGGATTTGGGTGATCAAACCAGGAACTGGAATTCTGCTGTATCAATGAAATCTGCACAGAATTATGCTTGTGATGGTTGCTATGAGCCACAGTTTCCAGGTGAAAACTGGTTCTCATTGGGTGGTTTCTCTACCTTACAACCCTTGGAATGTGCCTTGAACCAGGGAAGAACCTATTCTTCTGCCGGACAATCTTATCTGTTCGGACAAACGGTTTCCCTGAATTCCAAGCCTGCCGATCAGATCAAAAGTTTTGATGAACTGGTAAAGATTTACTTTGATCATTTTGAACTCCTGAACAGAAAAGCCTTTAACGGCCAGTTGATGGGTTATGGTGCCAATACCAAATTCTGTCCTGCACCATTATTAAATGTGCTGATGGATGACTGTCTGGCAAAAGGACTTGATTTTTATAGCGGAGGCCCTAAATACAGCATTTACGGACCTTGCTATATCTCTTTAAGCTCGGCCATCAATTCCCTGTATGCCATTAAAGTGATGGTGTTTGACGATAAAAATGCGGTCACCACCTTACCTGAACTCTTAGAATGTCTGTGTTGCGACTGGGGTTATAAAATGACGGAACCTTTTATCAGTAACCTGGCGGGGGAATCCCGTATTGCCGGACGATCAGACCGTTTTAAACGTCTGCGCGAAATGGCACTTGGCCTGCCACGTTATGGCAGAGGCCATGAGGAAATCGATACTTTTGGAAATACGATTGTAGAAGGTATCGCCAGAATTTCGGTAGAAACATTTACACAACCGCTTCCGCAAATGTACAACACTTTAAAAGCATTGGCTGCCCGCTACGGTACGGAGGAACATCCTTTCGGACTTCAGATTCAGCCTGGTGTAGGTACTTTCGAAAACCATGTGGAAATGGGTGCCTGGAACGGAGCGAGTGCTGATGGCCGCAGGTTGGGAACAGCTGTGGCTTCTGATTTAAGTGCTGCACCAAGTCCTATGGATTTGCCTATCGACCATCAGTATGCCGGATTTGAAGAATCTCTGGCCGGCTTCGACGGAAAAGGTGCAGAATTAATGACAGATGGAGCGCCAACAGATTATAATATTGACGAAGATTTCCCTGTGGAGAGAATTGTTACGATCATGCAGCAGTTTGCTGAAGGCCGTTCGTCCAATATTTTAACGATCACGGTTGCCAGTCCGGATACCTATGAGGAAGCCGTGGGTTCACCGGAACAATATAATTTGTTGCGTGTGAGGACTGGTGGCTGGTCCAATTTCTTTACTTCTGTATTCCCGCTTACGCAGGATCAACACCGCAGAAGACCAGTATCTACTCCGGTAGCTGCGAAAAAAGAGAAAAAGATCATTGAAGGTTGTCCTTACCATTCTCAGCAAGTAGTGGAAGAATAACAAAAGAATAAATAGAAAAGGGGCTGATGTAATCAGCCCTCTTTTTTGTCTTTAGATCTACAACCCGTGTATTTTCTTCATCACAAGGTCAAAGCCGGTTCTCAATGCTGCCAGGGTATCTGCAGGCTGTACATGTTCCTGGTAGTGCTTGATGGCTTCCTGTTCATCCACCTGGTTTTTCTTAATGGCATGCAATACTGCTCTGGCTACAACTGATTTTTGCAAATCATTGGCAGGCTCTTCTTCAGTAATGGGCTCATAAAAAATTGGACTGATTACCGGTACATCCTCCCTGAGTGTGGTTGCATTTAATACTGCTTCAAATGTAGGCGCATTGGCCACTCTTGCCCCTAATCCACAGCTGGCAGGGTCGATATTCTTCCATTTTAAAATGGTGGCGATAAGCGAGGTATGGTCAAATGGCGTATTTCCGGGAGCTTCCCTGAATACCGTATTGGCCTGAATCTGAGGAGAAATAAAAATAGCCGGGACACGGACCCCAAAGGTGTCAAAAGCAAAATCACATTCCAGTTGATCCGGTTTGGCCGGCTGACCTTCCTGCCATGGTGGCGTCGCATTTTGGGCAATGGGAAAATGGTCGTAAGTACCTCCATGTTCATCAAAAGTGATGATAAACAGGGTGTCATTCCAGCATGGACTTTTAGAAACGGCCTGGTAAAGATCATATAAAAACTCTTCTCCCGGGCCCACATTTGTAGGTGGATGATAATCATTTCCCTGGATACCTATAGGGCCAAGCATATTTCCCCAGGAAGGTTCTATGAAAGAATAAGAGGGAAGTTTACCTGCTGCGGCACGTTCATAAAATGTGGTGATGTGGTCAAAATGTTCGTTAAAGCTGCTGTCCTGGATTTGTGAGAATAAATCACGGGTATAACAGTAATCGCTCAGGTACCATAATTTATTGTAGTAAATCATCCAGTCGTCCGTGCTGCCGTAACCATGGTCGCTGAGGATGTTCCAATGCGTAGGTTCGCTGAAGTTTACTTTCAGTTTAACCGGGTCAAGGGTATCAAAATGATTGTTTACCCAGGCGCCCTGCCGGTCCGAATAGTGGTCTGTGCCGATTGAATTTCCAGTGGCGGCAAAAGCACGGTTACAATTGGTTTGCGAAGGGATGGAAGCAAACCATTGGTCGCAGACGGCAAAATTCTTTGCTAAACCGTTGATCACGGGGAGGTCTGCCGGGGTATAGCTTTTCATGATGTCTTCCGGACTATCCCACCAGTCGTGATAGTCCTGATAAAAACCACCCATTTCCGGACTGTCTATAGGGTTTTCGACCCCTGGTGTCAATGAACTATAGCATTGTTTATGTACATGTTGAAAGACTTCATGCGGATCCCAGGCGGGAACTCTTAAATTGCCACCGGTTCCTTTAATTACTGGTTGTGGGATACCCGCTGCATTCAGGTTGTATAAGTCTGGCCGAAGTCCGTGGAAGGTATTCGGATGTGCGGAATCAATGGCTGTGACAATGTTTTTCTTCTCTTCTTCCTCATACAACCAGCCGAGGAGGTTGTCAAAGGATCGGTTTTCCAGCATAACGTGTACGATATGCTTGACGTTGGGCATGAAGTGACTCATGGTGAAATGAATTTGAGCGTTAGATGATGAGACCGTTAATGTGCTATTAAATATAGCAAATTATTATTTAATGGAGATATTTTTGATTGGAGGCACTGAGCTCACATTTTTGACGTTATTAGAACTAATGAAAGAAATCTAATGGCCGTCACCGCGCAATTATAGCGGGAAGATGACCAAAGGTGATCCCTATAATTGGGTATATTTCATTAATCCTAGGATAAAATTTTAAAATATAGCGCATGTAAACTGTCGCTATTGTACTTTTGTTAAAGCAAAATTGGACCGTTACGATGAGTTGCGGGCTGATATTTAACAAAATCCTTTAAAGATCTTATCATGTTTTCCTTTTTTAAGAAAAGAACGCACGTCGACCATATGGAGTGGTTAGGAGTGGATATGCATTCCCATTTATTGCCCGGTATAGATGACGGGGCAACGGATACGCTACAATCCGTTGCTTTCATAAAAAAGTTGCATGAACTCGGCTTCCAAAAGCTGCTGTGTACTCCTCATATTTTTTCTGAGCTCTATCCAAATACACCGGATACCATACAGACGGCATTGGACAGCACACGACTGGCTTTGCAGGCTGCTCAGGTGGGACTGGAAATAGGAGCAGGAGCGGAGTACATGATCAATGATACATTTAAAGTTTCAAATGATCTGGTTTCCCTGCCAAAGAAACACATCCTCATTGAAATGTCTTACCTCTCTGAAATGCCAAATATAGAGCAGGTCATCTTTAACCTTCAGGTGAAAGGATATGTGGTTATCCTTGCCCATCCCGAAAGATATAACTTTTATTTCGAGCGGCACCAGCGCTTTCACCGCTTCAAAGAAATGGGCGTCTTATTCCAGCTCAATCTGTTGTCGGTATGCGGATATTATGGGAAAGAAGTGAAGAAACTGTCCGAATACCTGCTTCAAAAGAACTATTATGACCTTGCAGGTACAGACCTGCATCACGACAAACATTTGCAGGTATTGACGCAGGAAATACAAACCGGACGCCTTTTTAATAAGATTGGTCATGTCGATTTTAAGAACAAGGAGCTGTTTTTTTAATTAAATACCCATTTCTGGCTAGGTGTACTGAAATTTAAATCATTTAGTTTTGCTTTTACGGAATTCTGCTGGTTAGGCGGTTTTTTTAGAAAGAAAAAGCTATGATTAAATTAATGTTAACAAAAAAATACCTGAATTTTTTAATTATTTTCTCTGTTTTTCTGTTAAGTTCCTGTTCTGTCACTAAAAAAGTTCCTTATTTCCAGGATATAGATGCAGGCGGCAGGTCTTTGTTTGCTAAAACAGGTGAATTTAAAGAATTAACCATCCACTCTGACGATATTCTGTCAATTTCTATTGTAACTATTGATGCTGCAACCTCGATGCCGGTAAATCAACTGGCAGGTCAGACGGTAACGGCGTCAATTCAGTCGGCTAATCCGGCAGGACTTTCTTCAGCAAGTGGTTTCCTGGTCGATAAAAACGGAGAGATCGATATATCTGTGGTAGGAAAGGTTAAAGTAGCCGGATTAACCACTTATGAAGCCAGAGAATTGATAAAAAGCAAGGCAGCTGTGGTTTACAGGGATCCAAACGTACAGGTTCGCTATGCGAATTTCAAGGTGACTGTATTGGGAGAGGTGGCCAGGCCTGCTTCTTATGTCCTGCCAAATGAAAAAGTAAGTGTTTTAGACGCACTGGGAATGGCGGGCGACCTCACCATTTTTGGAAAAAGAGAGAACATCTTACTCATCAGGGACATCGATGGCAAAAAAGAATTCGCCAGACTGGACCTGAATTCTTCCCAGGTCTTTAACAGCCCGTTTTATTACCTGAAACAGAACGATGTGATTTATGTGGAGCCTAACAAAGGCAAGGCAGCTTCTCTGAACCAGGCCAGAACCCAAACTTTCGCCGTTATCGGAACTGCCCTCTCAGTCTTGATCGTATTGTTCTCAAGGCTTTAACAAATAGTATCATGCTAACATCTATGCAATATTAAATGAAGAACACGATTTCAGAATATAAAACTGCACATGAAGACATCGAAGGATTGGATTTAAAGCAAATCCTGTCGAGAGTCCTTGCAAATTGGTATTGGATTGCTTTATCGGTATTGGTCTGCCTGGCATGTGCTAATCTATATGTGCGCTACAAAACGCCCAATTATAAAATTTCTGCAAGGGTATTGGTGAACGATGAGAAAAAGGGGGCAGGATTGTCCGGAGGAGGAGACCTTCTGGGAGATTTAGGAGGAATTTTAGGAACCAAAAGTACGGTTGATAATGAAGCCGAAATCCTGAAAACAAGGTACCTGATGGAACAGGTGGTGAAAGATATGAACCTCAACATCACCTATTACAGAAAGGGGACACTGAAAAAAGTAGAGCTCTATGAATCTCCCTATCAGGTAAAGGTGGTTGCAGCTGCAGATACCATCAAGGCCACAGATGTGGATGTCAGCTTTCTAAAAAATGACCTGGTAGCAGTAAGTGCCGACGGTATAGATACCCTGGTGGCTTTGGACCGTTCTTTTACCATTCCTTTTGTGGGGGTTGTACAGATCATTAAAGGAACTGCAGTTCCTGCTCTGGAAGAAAAATATGCATTTAACATCATGTCTGTGGATTCTAAAGTGATTGCGCTGATGGATGCAATTACCGTGGAAGTTAAAAATAAACAGGTGACGATCATCGACCTGAGTTTAACACATGCGATTCCTAAAAAGGGAGAAGACATCCTGAGTAAACTCATCGAAAAATATGTGCAGGCCAACCTGACGGATAAAAATGAGGTGGCCGACAGTACCGTGAAATTCATCCAAAACCGCCTGGCTTATATCGGCGGGGAACTGGGGGGACTGGAAGGAAATATTCAGAATTTTAAGCAGGAAAACAACCTGGCGGATATGACCGAGCAGTCTAAATTGCTGGTACAAACTACCGGGCAATATGTAAATGACCTCAGTAAAATAGAAACCCAGATCAGCATCCTTAAAAGTCTGCAGGAATACCTGAAAGATGAGGGTAAGAATAAAAGGGTATTGCCAAGTTCACTCATTCCTGCAGATCTGGTTTTTAACGGAGCGGTAGAGAAATACAATTCCTTAACCCTGGAGCGGGCAAGGCGCCTGATCGGGGTAACCGAAGCCAATCCTGGAATCCAGTTGATGGATAAAGAAATTGCCAATGCCAGAGCGGATATTGAATCTAATATTTCCACGACACTGAATGGATTTCTCATCACCAGGAACCGGATCAATGGTCAAATGAAAAAAGCGGAAGGACAGGTCCGCAATGTTCCAAAAGTGGAAAGAAACTATTTAAACCTGGCCAGACAACAGCAGATCAAACAAGAGCTTTATATTTTTCTGATGCAGAAAAGTGAAGAGACCGCCATTTCTAAGACGTCTAATATTGCGAACTCCAAAACCATAGACCCCCCCAAGTCTGAAGTGAAGCCTTTTAGTCCGAAAAGAATGGTGGTCTATTTATTTGGATTGGTGGCCGGTATGGTGATTCCTCTGGGACTGATGTATGTGAAAGATTTGTTGAATGATAAAATTCAAACCAAAGAAGACATCATCAGGATTACCCAGGTGCCGATCATCGGAGAGATCAGTCATGACGAAGGAAACGACAATATGGTGGTGGCCAACAGTTCCAGATCTGCCATATCAGAGCAGTTCAGGGCATTGCGGACCAATCTTTCTTTCTTCTTTAAGAATAGCGATGAGAAAGTAATTCTGTTAACGAGCAGCATGTCCGGGGAAGGAAAATCATTTGTGGCCATTAACCTGGGGCAGATTCTGGCGCTGACGAATAAGAAAGTGCTGCTGATGGAACTGGATTTACGTAAGCCTGGTCTTTCTGCCAAGCTGGAGATCTCCAACCCGATCGGTTTTACCAATTATGTGACCAATCCGGAAATGACGGGCAATGATATTGTGAAGCCATTGAAACTTCAGGAAAATCTGTTTGTGGTGAGCTCAGGGCCGATTCCACCCAATCCTGCGGAATTGCTGCTGAGCGAAAGAACAAAAACGCTGATGCAGGAATTGAAGCAGCAGTTTGATTACATCATCATCGATGCGCCGCCGGTAGGGATTGTGACTGATGCCCAGTTGCTGGCTTCCTATTCAGATGTCTGCCTGTACCTGGTGCGACAAAACTATACGCTGAAACAACAATTGAATATTGTGGACGACCTGTCGGCAAGTCAGAAAATGAAAGGGTTGAGCATTGTGGTCAACGACATCAAAGCCACCAAAGGTTATGGTTACGGATACAGCTATGGCAACTATGATGTGGATGGTAAAGAGTTAGGTTTTTTTAGCAAACTGTTTAAAATAAAAAAATAATTTCAAATGAAATCAGCAAATAAGGTGGTGGTCAACACGGGCATATTGTATGCCAGGATGTTAATAACAATGGGGATTTCCTTGTATTCCACCAGGCTGGTCTTGAACGCTTTGGGTTCGGTTGATTATGGGGTGTTTAACCTCGTTGCCGGGGTAATTGCCATGTTGTCTTTTTTGAATACGGCAATGGCTACTTCTACGCAAAGGTTTCTCTCTTTCTTCCAGGGGAAAAATGACCTGAACATGCAAAAACGGGTTTTTACCAATAGCCTGCTCCTGCACATCGGGATCGGTTTACTGATGGTGCTGGTACTGGAAGTTTCCGGGTTCTTTCTCTTTAATGGCTTTCTGAACATTCCTGCAGATCGGATAGCGGTAGCGAGGCTGATCTATCATTTTATGTCGGTTACGGTATTTTTTACTATCGTGGCGGTCCCTTTTACAGGCTCCCTGGTGGCGCATGAAAATATGCTTTGGGTGGCAGTGGTGAATGTGGTGGAGACACTATTGAAACTGGCGATAGCCTATGTATTGTATGTGGTGGCTCAGGATAAATTGTCGGTCTATGGTTTACTGACGGCCGGAATAAGCATTGCGAGCTTTTTGCTGTATGCGGTGTATTGTTTTGGTAAATATGAAGACTGTACGCTGGAAGGGCTTTTTTCGGTGGATAAAAAAATGATGAAAGAGCTGACTTCCTTTGCGGGATGGAACCTGTTTGGTTCTTTATGTTCGCTGGGAAGGGCACAGGGGCTGGCCATTTTACTAAATGTTTTTTTTGGAACAGTGGTCAATGCGGCTTATGCCATTGCGAATCAGGTAGCAGCCCAGTTGAATTTCTTTTCCTTAACTCTGTTACGGGCCATCAATCCCCAAATCATGAAAAGTGAAGGTGCGGAAAACCGGGAGAAAATGCTCCGTCTTTCCATGATTGGAAGTAAGTTCGGGTTCTTCCTGCTTGCTTTTGCTGCGGTTCCCTGCATTTTTGAAATGAAAGCCATCCTTCATTTGTGGTTGAATAATGTACCTGAATATACGGCGTCTTTTTGCTCCTTAATGTTGTGTGCAACTTTAATCAATCAGCTGACGATCGGTTTGCAGTCGGCAGTACAGGCCACCGGAAAGGTTAAAGTTTACCAGGCAGTGGTGGGCTCTGTTTTATTGCTGGCATTGCCGCTTGCTTACCTGCTCTTGAAATTGGGATATCCCGTTTATACCGTATTTATTGGTTATTGTCTGATAGAAGTGATTGCCTGTACATTGCGCCTGTTTTTTTTGAAAAATATAGCCGGGTTGTCCATTCCGCTATACTTTTCCAATGTGATTTATAAAGTGGTCATTCCACTTTCTTTGCTGATCCTGACCTGTTATTTAAGTGTGACCTATGTTCATTTCGGATGGAGGTTTGTCTTTACAGGTGTGAGCGGTGTTTTTGTCTTCGTGACCAGCATTTACCTTTTTGGCTTATGTGATGATGAGAAAGAAATCATTCATAAAATAACGAATCAGTTGATCCATAAACTGAACCCAAAGAAACAATTTAATCACGTGTAGTCTGTACCAAGTATGAAAAGTATCCTAAAAAAGATCGTTCCGAAATCTGCCAAAAGGTTCTATCGGTCGAAGCAAACCCAGTTGTCGATTATCAAAGATTTCGTCTATGATTACCGGAAATTTAACAGGGAATCTGCTTCGTTTAAATTGAGGAGTAAAGAGATGATGCAGGCCTATATCATCAAAGAATATCACGCCATAGAAAAAGGGCTGGCATTGCTGGAACCGCGCCCGGGTTTTGGTGCGGCGCGGATTTCTGCGCTGGCCGATGTGGTGGAAGAATACATTAATGGCTATGGGATAGATTCGGTTACGTCTATCACGGCCTTTACCCTGAGGGAGTACCTGAATTATGATGCACCGTATCGTCAGATTCCGGCCGACTTATCCAGGAAGCTGGAAAACCTGTTGGTTAGGTGTGATGAATCATCTGCCGGAAAAACCGGAGGAACCAAAATTATCCCTAAAACTGAAATCACCGAAACACTGAATTTTGATTACAGCAGTTTCTTTAAATCCAGACATAGCGTTCGGGATTTTTCAGAAGAGCCGGTGGATACACAGCTGATTTTAAATGCAATTGATACCGCGAGATATACACCATCGGTGTGTAACCGTCAGGCATGGAAGGTTTATGTGATTGAACATTCTAATGCGGAGCTGAAGAAAAGACTACTGAATGTGCAGAACGGAAACCGGGGCTTTGGCGAACACATCAGTTCATTGATCGTCATCACTGGCAAGCTGTCTTCGTTTTTTGCCTATGAGCGGAACCAGGTTTTTATCGATGGAGGAATGATGGCGATGTCGATCGTATTGGCGCTTCATGCAGAAGGACTGGGAGTCTGCTGTCTGAATACAAGTTATGCGGTGAAACAGTATGAAGCTTTTAAAGCATCCATGCAGATGGACAGCGACTGTGTTCCAATCATGTTTCTGGCGGTAGGAAATCTGAAAGATGATTTCAAAGTGGCCATTTCTGAGCGCAAGCCTCTGGCGGATATAGTTGAAGTAAGGTAATAGGATATATATATTAATTTTTAAGCGATGAGCAATTTGAAGCAGCAATTTAAGGGGTTATATGTTGAGTTTTTCTGGTCTGTGGCCTCTTTCTGTTCCCTTTTTATAAAGGCCGGAAAGGACCCAAACAAAATTTTGGTGCTGCCTGCTGCGAACCTGAATGGTGGTTTTGGCGAGGATATCATGATTACCAGTTTCATGAACAATTTCGCAAATGGTACACCGGTCTGCATTTTAAACGGATACAAGATCATCCGGGAAGATTATAAGACGATCAATAAGAATATAGAATTTATCGATGGCTTTGACGATCGGGTTAATTTTTTAAAACTCCTGTTCCTGATTAAAAACTGTTCCCTGGTTTACGTGATTGGGGCCGACATCATGGACGGAACCTATCGTGTTCATAATTCGATCAACAGGCTGAGGGTCATTGAGCTGGCAAACCGCATCGGGGTTAAGGCACAGATTTCCGGATTCAGTGTGAGTAAAAATATCCTTCCGGTGGTTAAAGCTAAATTCATTAAGGTAGCTAAAAACGTGAGGTTAAAAATCAGAGATGTGGAGTCTTATGTGAGAATGAAAGATTTTATTCCCGCAGAACAGCTGATCTTAACCAATGACATCGCTTTTATCTGCCCCGATGTTCCGGCAAGTTATCAAAGTAAAACCTATGAGGACTACAAAACATGGGTTGCCGCAGCCAAGGCAAAAGGAAAGTCCATCATCGGCGTTTGCCCGAATGCAATTCAGGCGAAGAAAATCGGATTTGAGAACTATCTGTCGGGCTTTAAGCAATTGCTGGAAGGCTTTTTAGCGGTTGGGGATTATGCTTTTGTCTTTCTTTACCACGACATCAGACCGATTTGTGATGAGGCGAGCGATAGCACCTTTAGCAGTATTCTGAACGAATACTTTGGGGCTAAATCTGTGGATTGCTTCTATACAGACCAAATCAGAAATGGAGTAGAACTGAAGGGCTATGTTTCCCTGGTTGATTTTACCATCACCGGCAGAATGCATTTAGGCATCTCAGGGCTGACGTTTTCCAAACCAATGTTTGGTGTGTCCTATGCGAATAAATTCGAGGGAATGGTGAAGTTGTTCGATGTGGATCCGAACAGCTGCCTGATTGATTATGATAAGCTGAGCGAATCAAAAGAGAAGATCAGACTCTTCACTAAAAACTTTGCAGCGATAGAAAACAGCGTTAAAAAGAACATACAGAAGGTTAAACTAGAAACAAGTAACAACTATACCCATGGGTAAAGGGATTCTATTATTTATTATAATCTCCATTTATCTTTTCAGAACGGTTATCCTTAAGACTAAAAAAAAGGATACTAAATTTTTATGGGTCAGTTTTTTTATATTCTGCATCCCCTTTGAATTTGGAAAAGCCCTGAATACGCCAAAGCTGAATGATATTGCTGGCACCGTACAGCCGATCTATATCATCTCTTTGTGTATCGGTTTAATAATAGCCGTACTGCCTTATGCGAAACGGAGGTTTATAAATTATTCCTTTAAACTCAACCATTGGGTCAATGGCTTTTGTGTGCTCTTGATCATCTCTTTTCTCAATCCTTACAATTCCTTTTATACCGGAACCTGGGTATTGGCCATCTTTTTTTTATCAAATATTCTTTTATTCAAATTGCTGAGTAGTTTTCTGAGTGAATCTGATGTGGTTAACGGCCTTTTTGATGGCTTAAAATGGCTGGCTTATAGCCAGTTTTTCCTGGCCATCTGTTTCCCTGTTCTGGGAATATCAGCGGTGACGAAGCTCTTTCATGAATCTGCAGAAATCTGGGCAACCCGGTTGGATACCAGGAGCGGGGCTGTTGGTTTCTTTAACCATCCGGGAAGACTGGCCCTTTTTATGGTGGTTGCTTCTTCTTTTTTTCTGGCGACCTATTTGTATAATTTCAGAAGAAAGGCAAGTGCCATCTGTCTGGGAATTTGTGTGCTTACTTTATTCCTTACCTATTCCAGAACTTCTTATCTGGCTTTAATCATTACGCTGTTCTCCTGCTATTACATAGACAAGAACGCCCATAAAAATATCTTTTCCATTGGCAATATTTTAAAATTTGTAGTGCCAACCGTATTGGCGCTGGTTTACCTGATCGCCTACTCTCCACTGAGTGAACTGTTCCTTCAAAGCGACTCTTCGGATCAGTACGACAACAGGATGGTGCACTGGTTAATGGCATTCCATATTTTTGAAACTTCGCCAATTATTGGCGTAGGGCTGAATGCCCACCTTTCCTACATTTCACAACATTTGGGGATCGTAAATCAGATCACGATGGACGACTTCTTTTCGGTCAATCCCATACATAATATTCATTTGATCATCCTGAGTGAAATCGGGATTGTCGGAATCCTTTTATGGGTCTATTTTTTATTTGGTAACATCATTAAAGCAAAGAAAGAAATTAAGGAGGGGCATAATGAAGTCCTCTCGCTTACTTTAGTCGGCCTTTTTGTCGCCTACATCATTTACGGTCTAACAGGTTGGGCTCCCTTTTCAACAGCCATTTTGCCAATATTTCTTTTTATCACTTTTTTTTCAATTAAATACAGAGACCAATGAGGAATATACTGATTGTTACCCCCTATATGCCATTCCCTCTAAATTCTGGTGGAAGAATAGCTCAATTTGAATTCAATAATGAATTGCGTCATCAATTTAAGGTGACCCTTGTTTTTACCATGAAGCCCGAGGATCAGAAAGATCTGGAGGAGCTCAAAAAAATGTGGAAAAATGTAAATTTTAAACCTTACCTGATCACTAAGAAAACCATTTCTGATCGATTAGGTTCCGTCTTATTTCGTTTTTCTGAGTTTGTTAACCGCTTAATTGGTAAGGGCGTTTTTTTCCTGGGTTGTAAAACCGTTCTGGATAAATTGCTGCAACAAAATACCACGCTTTTCAGGTCGAAAAGCTTCGGATTTCCAAGAGGATTTATCGACCATTTCAGGGATGTCTTGCTGGAAGATAGTTTTGAATATGTTCAGGTTGAATTTCACCAGCTGATTTCTTTTGCCAGATATATTCCCCGGAGCTCCTACCGGATCTTTGTTCATCATGAGCTTCGCTTCGTCAGGGAAAAAAGAGAGCTCGAACTCTTTAGTTTCAAATCCGGCTTTTTAAAATGGGTATACCGGAGAAATAAGAAGTTTGAATTGTCTGCCCTGGAGAAATACGATATGGTTTGTACGCTTTCAGAAGTAGATAAGCTGATCCTGGAAAAAGACATTAAAAAGCCACTTCTGGTTTCTTCTCCTGTGCCGATAAAAGCGGGTAAATCCGCAAACGATTTTTCATCGGCAAGTAAACTGGTATTCCTGGGTGGGGAAGATCATTTTCCCAATAAGGAAGGAGTAGACTGGTTTTTGATGAATTGCTGGATGCCTTTAAAGTCGGAATATCCGGATTTAAAATTGACGGTGATCGGTAAATGGCATCAGGCGACGATTGACCGCTATGCGGGATTGTTGGATGCGGTGAGTTTCCCGGGATATGTGGAAGACTTGTATGAAGAATTGACGGACAGCATATTTATCGTCCCTATCCGTATTGGAAGCGGCATCAGAATGAAAATTATTGAAGCTGTAAATGCGGGCGTTCCATTCGTATCTACAGAAGTTGGGGTAGAAGGACTCTGTTTTAAAAACGGACACGATTGTCTGATTGGCAATACGCCTCAGGAATTCTGTTCTTCTATTGCGAAAATTTTAGAAAGTAAAGATTTAGGACACCGGTTGATGACGAATGCCCGAAACACGTTAAGTGTGGAGAATTCTTATGAGAAACTGATTGACCGGAGACTGGCCATGTACAACTAAGCGGAAAAGAGATGAAAGCTACGATGAACAAAGGGGAATCCCTCAAACCGAAATTAATTGTTTTAGTGGTGCTTTATAAAAAGACAATTTCAGCATCTCCGACGATTAGTCATTTGTTATTGCAAAATAGAACACTGTTTGATCTGGAACTGGTGGTTTGGGACAACAGTCCGGAACCTGCTTCGGAGCAGGAGCTTGCAGGGCTGTCTGCGTCCTTTGGTCAGTTTCAATACATCTCCACTCCCGAAAATGTCTGGTTGTCGAAATTATACAACCAGGTCCTGCGCTCGAACACTTATGATTATGCCTTATTGCTGGATCAGGATTCTGAATTTCCTGAGTATTATTTTGATAAATTAAATGCTGCGATCCTGGGCTTCCCAGACATTTCTCTTTTTCTTCCGATTGTGATCAACAATAGAAAAGTGGTGAGCCCGGGTTCCTTTGTTTATTTCAAAGGGAAACACTGGAAAAAAATACAGACCGGAGTCATCCCGGCAAAAAATGTACTGGCGATTACCAGTGGCATGGTCATCTCTGTCAAAGTATTCCTGGCCCATCACATGAAATTTGATGAACGCCTGAACCTGTATGGAATTGATACGAGTTTCATGTTGAGGTTCTCAAAATTCGAAAAGCAATTGTATGTCCTGAGGGTCAGGTTTGATCATGATACCGTGTTGTGGTCTAATCCCTCAGCTGATGTCATGTTGAGCCGGTTTAGGAATTTAAAAGGAACCTGGCCCAAGATTTTGTCTGACCGGCCTGTAGCGCTTGTTCTGGCTTATTTTTATAGTAAGGCGGTTTCCTTAAAACTGGCGCTGAAATATCAGGACCTGAGGTTTCTGAAATAAATGGATCACTGTTAAAATATATACCAATGAAAATTATTTGTGTACACCAGAGTGCGGATATGTATGGTTCAGACAGAAGCTTTTTACAGGTCATCAAATACCTGGACCAGTCTGGCGATTATCAAAAAATAACCGTTGTCCTTCCACGTACCGGACCATTGGTTGCTGAACTGGAAAAATTAAATGTTGACATCAAATACCTGACGCTTTCTTTATTGAGCAAAACTTATCTGATGAAACTGCAATGGGGAAAAATCATTTTTCCTTTATTCCAGTTTCAGGCCAAAAAGAAATTGTTCAATGAGTATGATGTGGTGTATGCCAATACTTCAGTAATTCTGGATTTTTACCTGCTGGCACCTTTTCTTCATCAAATGAAAATCATCCACATCAGGGAAATTCCGGGTAAGCTGCTGGGAAAGGTATTGTCGGTGTTTCTGAAACAAGCCAGGTCAAAAATTATTTTCAATTCTCATTCCACTTTGAAAAGTTTTCAAAAGTTGGACAATAGTGTGGTGATTCATAATGCATTTGAGGGTTTTGAGCAGGAAAACAGCACTGCGGTCAGCAGAACTCCTGTTCATCCGCTCCGCATTTTGCTGATTGGAAGAATCAATGGCTGGAAAGGACAGGATTTTGCCATTGAATCATTGGTGAAAATGAAATCATCTCCGGTTCTGCTGAGAATTGTGGGCAGTACTTCTGCAGGAAATGAAGATCTGGTGCTGCAACTCAAGAAAAAAGTTGAAAATCTGGGCCTGAGCACACAGGTTGAGTTTCTGGATTTTGTGACAGATACTGCCGAAATCTATGCCTGGTCTGATGTGGTGATTGTGCCAAGTACCAAACCGGAACCTTTTGGGAGAATTGCCATTGAAGCAATGAGCTTATACAAACCTGTGATCGCTGCAAATCATGGTGGATTGCCTGAAATTATCGAAGATGAGGTGAATGGATATTTATTTGAACCCAATAATACCATTTCGTTTGTTAATGCTTTAAGCAAGTATGCAGACGACAGGACATTATTGGAGCGACATGGAAGAAACGCCAAAAGATCATATGATGAAAAGTTTTCCTTAAATGGTTTCTATAAAAAGCTGGATTCCGTTTTTAAAGATGAAGTCGTTTAAACAGGAATGATATCGTTTAACAAATAAACCCGGAAACAATGAACAGTAAACTAGGTATCGGATTTTTACTTTTAACAGGGCTGACAGGAATGTTGGATGCTGAAGCATATGCTCAGGATAAATCTTCTAAAGAACTGTTGGTGGGCGCTTATTATTTTGACGGCTGGACAGGGAAAACCAATCACATCACGCGGTCATTAACGGAGGATTTTAAAGGAAGAGAGCCGATATGGGGCTGGGTAACCAGTAAGCCGGAAATCATCCGGAAACAGGTGGCTGCTGCTGCGGAAGCAAACATAGATTTTTTTAGTTTTTGCTGGTATGATTCCGCGCTTTCTAAAAAGAATGTGGCCGATCCCCGGAACAATGCGCTGAACTTATTTATCAATGCGAAGGATAGACAAGGAATGAGGTTTAACCTGCTTGTGGCCAATCATTTTGGTTATTTGATTGGTCCTGAGGATTGGGCGCGGGTTTCGAAAATATGGATTACATTATTTAAAAATGAGGCCTATTTGAAATTTCAGGAGAAACCTCTGATTACTTTTCTGAGCCTGAGAATGTTGATCAGTAAATTTGGTACTGCAGAAAAGATTAAAATTGCCCTGGATCAGTTGAGGGCAGATGCAAAAGCCAATGGTTTGGGAGGCGTGAGTATCGCAGTTTGTGTTGCTCCGAAACAGGCAGATGCAGACCTGGCCAAAGCTTGTGGTTTTGACCTTTTAACGGGTTACAATTATCATGATCAAACTTTAATCGCAGGGCAGTCTGTGAGTCCGATCACTGCGCTAAGCCCGAGAGAACAATCGGTTTGGGGGAGTTTTCTAAAACTGGGAATGCCTTATATGCCGGTCAGTACACTCAACTGGGACCCGCGTCCATGGGACGACACAAATAAAGTGAAAAAAGCTTCTCCTCATTTTGATGGTTATTCGCCGGCTTCAGTCTACCAATCTATAAAAGGATTGAAGAAATGGACACTGGAAAATGACCCTGCCGGTCCGGCAGAACACATCGCCATGATCTATGCCTGGAATGAATATGGGGAAGGTGCCTGGCTTACGCCATCTGTACAGTACCAAAACAAATTTTTAAATGCCGTTAAGGACGCGCTGAAATAAAAAATATATTGATGAAAAGACTATTGCAAACGATCATTAAGAAGAGAAACCCTTCCTTTCAATTTGACGAAAACCTCAGCAACCGGACCTTGTTTAACCTGGCCCGGAATAAGAGTTTCGATCTTTTGAGGGGTGTGTTTTTTCTCTTGTTTCATTTGAAAAAGCCCGGGCTTATCTTTGTAGGAGGGGCGGTAAGGTGTTTCAATAGCCAGAATATCCGCTTTGGGAAATGGGTGAAGATTGATTATGGGGTATACCTGAGTGGCCTTGGTAAAGGAAAGCTGATTATCGGCGATTCATCCGGGATTGGGGCTTATTCTCAATTGATCATATCTACTTCATTTAACAACCTGGGAGAACACATTCATATCGGACATCATGTTGGGATTGGTCAGTTTGCCAGTATTGGTGGCTCTGGTGGTGTTTCCATCGGGAACAATACCATCATCGGACAATATTTTAGCTGTCATCCTGAAAATCATAATTATAGCGATCCAAATCAACTGATCAAAAATCAAGGGACTACCCGTTCCAAAATCAGCATTGGCGACAATTGCTGGATCGGTGCTAAAGTGACCATCCTTGCAGGAGTTGCTATCGGCGACAACTCCATCATAGCTGCCGGGGCAGTGGTGAATAAAAGTATGCCGCCAAATTCAATCATTGCGGGTGTTCCTGCCCGTGTTATTAAAGGGATCTATGATTAGAAAGACTTTTTTGACCGTTTTAAGCGGCCTGATGTTATGGGCCAGCTTACCCGTTCATGCCATTCAGGGGCGGGATTCTATCCCATCAAAGGTATTGATCCTGGGAAACAGCATCACCTGGCATGGGGCCAAAGCATCGGTTGGCTGGACCGGCAATTGGGGGATGGCGGCAAGCAGTGCAGAGAAAGATTATGTGCACCTCCTGAAATCAAGGATAAAACGTACTTATCCCAATACCAGCTTTAAGACGGGGAATATTGCCGCTACTTTTGAAAGGCAATTCTGGAAATACAATGTCAGTGATTTTAAGGATTTCAGCGACTTCAATGCAGACCTGATCATCCTGGTGCTTGGCGAAAATATCGACGATGCACTGGCCGTTAAAAACGGTCTGGACCATCACCTGGAACAACTGGTCCGGGAACTCTCTGCAGAGAGAAATCTGAAGGTCTGTCTGGTGGGAAGCTTTTGGCCAAACCAGCATATCGATCAGATCATGAAAACCACAGCCAGCCGGAACAATTGGATATACGTAGACCTTCAGGGACTTTATCAGGAAAGAAATAAGAATACAGCGATTCAGCAATACACGGATAAAGGAGTGGGAATGCATCCTTCTGATCTTGGAATGGAAGGGATCGCAAACAGAATCTGGAATGGCATACAGGATTTATTTTAGGGTCAGGAATGAGAACAACAATACAAAAAATCAATCAGGAATAAAAAAACAAGATATACCAATGAAAATAGCAATTATTGGAACCCGGGGCATTCCAAACCATTATGGGGGATTTGAACAATGTGCAGAATATTTAGCGCTGGGTTTAGTGAAAAGAGGACATGAGGTGCTGGTGTACAATTCCCACAACCATCCTTATCAGAAAGACCAATGGAAGGGGGTGGATTTAAAACATTGCTATGATCCGGAATATAAACTGGGGACAGCCGGACAATTCATTTATGATTTAAACTGTATTCTTGATGTCAGAAAGCGCAAATGCGATGTGATCCTGCAGCTTGGTTATACCAGTGGTTCTGTCTGGGGCTGGTTGTTGCCAAAGAAAGTCGTGGTGACCACCAATATGGACGGACTGGAATGGAAGCGGACTAAATATTCGAATAAAGTAAGAAAGTTCCTCCAATGGGCAGAAAGCCTGGGCGTAAAGTATAGCGATCACCTCATTTCAGATTCCATTGGTATCCAGGATTACCTGAAGGAAAAGTATCATGCGGATTCTACTTTTATCGCCTATGGGGCAACATTATTTACAGAACCTGTACTGCAGGCACTTGAAAATTACCAGCTCTCTGCCTATCAGTACGACATGCTCATTGCCAGACTTGAGCCCGAAAACAGCATTGAAATCATTTTGGATGGTGTGGTAAAGGCAGGGGTAGACAGGCCATTTTTAGTCGTCGGCAAACATGAAACCGACTTTGGCAATTATTTAAAAACAAAATATGCCGGCCATCCTCAAATCCGCTTTACGGGAGGAATTTATAACATCGATATCCTGAATAGCTTACGTTACTATTCTAACATCTATTTTCACGGGCATACTGTAGGTGGTACAAATCCATCCCTATTGGAAGCAATGGCTTCAAACAGCTTGATTTGTGCCAATGACAATCCATTCAACAAGTATATTCTGGGGAATGATGCCATTTATTTTAAGGATGCTAAGGATGTTGCTGATCAGCTAAACCTGGTGAAATATGAAGCAGACAGATACCAGTCGATGCTTCAGGCAAACAGCACTAAAATCACAAATATTTATGATTGGGAGTTGATCGTAGACCAATACGAAAAACACCTTTCAGAAGTGAAAGGTGTTTTAAACAGGTAATATTTGGTTGGTTTTTATTGAGTGTTTGGTTAGTTTTTATCGAAATTCTTTTTTCAGTTTAAGGATCAGCCCCAAGGAATTGTTTAAGAGTTTTCCCTGATCAAGAGCGGCTGCAAATCCTGTGCTGTAGCCGTTCTTCAGCTTTTTTGTGCTTTCCAGGTAGAAAGAAAATTGTTCCACAGGCTTGAAGATATTCTTCGTTTGAGGGTTTCTGATATGACCTGTGGAGCTCCCATAAATGCTGGTACCGAAGGTCCCGTAATTCCGGGAATAGCTCAGCTTGGTCATAAAATCCCAGCCGTACAGATTGCCGCTCAGTCCGGTATGAAAGGCAACGACCCTGTTGTTGATGAAATAATCTGCCTTTTTTATGGCTTGTCCGGCCCTGGCATCATGCCTTGGAGTAATTAAAGGATTCCCTAAACCCAGCCCGTTGTAGGACCATCCCTTCACATAATAGAAGTTGTTGTAATAATCTTCATCTCCTGATTTTGTGAAGGTAGACCAGGGGTAACCTGCCTGGTCCTTGGAATAAAAGAGTTCAAATAAAACTTTCTTCCAGGCAAAGCCAGTGGTTTTGTCCCTATATCTTTTGTTTTCAAAGCTAATGCCGTTCAGACCATCATTGATGTTTCCAAGCCTGGATAAAGCACCCACATCGTAAAAACTCTGACGATAAAGCATGACCTTAACTGCATTGAAATGGTAAGCGATGCCCAGGTCTATGGAGCCCAGCTGGTTTCCGATTTTTGAAGTAGGGACGCCTTTGGTACCATATCCTTTTCCGGTGACTACATAGAAAAAGGTTTCGGCGGGCGATAACTTGAAATTAGGTCCGTAGGCCGCCTGTTCGTTTCCCCAGAATACCTGATGGTTGAAACCTCCGTATAATTCCAGCTTCCAGTCTGCCTTACCCAACCTGACGTACAATGATTTCTGGTGGAAATAACTTTTAGGCCTCCGGTCATTAATGTAATAGGTGATTTTGGAGGTAGGAGAAATGCTGTCCAGGATCTGGGTTCTGCCCAGCCAGCCGTGTACAAAGTTCCCCTTAAAAGAAAACAGGCCGCCGAAAACAGGAACCCGGTAATATTCGGGAATGGACAGTTCCAGTTTTGGAATGCCGGCAGCATTGCCGGAAAGGGAAAAGTTGCCGGAACTTAATACCGTATCGCCGTTGAGCCCTATCACATCTTTTGTCCGGCCTGCTTTGAACTGAAATACGCCAAGCTTTACTTTTGCATAAGCGTCAATGAGCTGCAGGTTGGAGCCTTTGCCTGCATTGGCCCTTCCTTCGATACCAAAAGCCCAGTCTACCAGCTTAGATTGTTCATAATCTTTGTAAGCTCTTCCAATGAAGGATGCTGATACGCCGGATAGGGGAATGGAGCCAAACTGATTTGACCGCATCCAAAAGGGAACCACATTTTTTGTGGTTCCAATTGCTTGGCCTTCTATTTCGTATCTGATCTGCGGTGTTTGCGCATCAACCTGACTGGAGAACGTCAAAAGAAAAACAAGAGCGGAGAGCGCGTGTTTTACTGGTTGTATGCGTTTGTTACCCATAGTAGTTGTTTTTGATTGGATTTAAATAAAACTATCTCCGAATTCTACCGTCACCTGTCTGACCACCTCTTTGATCTCCTGTTCCTGGTCTTTAGGGTAGATGAGCAATGCATTGCCATCGTCGACTACAATAAAATTGTCCAGGCCACGGATCACGGCGAGCTTGTCGGAATTGATGTGAATGATGCTGTTCTGAGTATCTTTCAGGTTGAACTGCTTTGCGGCAATGACGTTATTTTCAGCATCCTTATCTGCGGCTTCATGGAGCGAAGCCCAGGTTCCCAGATCAGACCAGCCAAAGTTTGCAGGAATGGTGTAGATGTTGTCTGCCTGTTCCATAATCGCATAGTCTATGGAAATATTCGGAGCAGTCGGATAATTTTCATCAATGAAGGCACGCTCAGCGGCGGTGTTATAAAAAGCCTTTCCGCTTTCAAATAAATTATGAATAACCGGCGTATATTTTTTTAGTGCAGTGATGATCGTGCTGGCTTTCCAGATAAATATTCCCGCATTCCAGAGGTAGTTTCCATCCGACAGGTATTCCTGTGCCTTTTGGAGTGTAGGTTTTTCTTTAAACTGCGCGACTTTAAAAATGCCATTTTCAGTTTCTTCTCCGTATTGTATGTATCCATACCCAGTGTCTGGCCTGATCGGGCTGATGCCGAGGGTCACTAAAGCTTCATGTTTGCGGGTGTAGGCCAGGGCAAAATTGAGCCGTTCTACAAAGATATCTTCGAACAAGATAAAATGATCGGAGGGGGCGACAATCAGATTGGCATCCGGATTAAGTTCCGCCAGCTTGAACGCAGCATAGGCAATGCAGGGCGCGGTATTGTTTCTGCTCGGCTCACAAATCAGCTGTTCTGCAGAAATCCCTTCTAGTTGTTCCAGGATAATCTCCTGATACTGGCTGTTGGTGACAATAAAAATATGTTCGGCTGGACATATTTTTAAAAAGCGGGCATAAGTGATTTGAAGGAGCGACTTTCCAGTTCCTAAAATGTCCAGAAATTGTTTCGGAAAATGGTCACGGCTCTTTGGCCAGAAGCGGCTTCCTATGCCGCCGGCCATAATGAGTACATAATTGTTTTGATCCATGAATCTATTGGTTGTCAATAAGCACTTCGTTTTCAATAAGGGTTCTGCCAATGCTGTTGTAGTAGTAACCCAGCTCGGTCATTTTTTGAAGGTCATATAGGTTCCGGCCATCGAAGATGACCTTGTTTACGAGGCTTTCTTCCATCAGGTCAAAATCAGGGTTTCTAAATAAGGACCATTCCGTGGCGATGAGTAAAGCATCAGCACCTCTCAGTGCGTTGTATTGGTTTGCCGCATAGGTGATTTTGTTGCCAAGCAGGGTCTTTACATTTTCCATTCCTTCAGGATCAAAAGCTGTAACTGTGGCGCCATTTTTTACCAGCAGGTCGATGATGTACAGGGCTGGTGCCTCACGGATGTCGTCGGTCTCAGGCTTAAAGGAAAGTCCCCAGAGCGCAAAATGTTTTCCCCGGATGTCCTGGTTGTAATATTTCAATATTTTATCGACAAGGACGGTTTTCTGTTTTTCGTTCACAGACATTACGGCTTTCAGAATCTGAAAATCATAGGTGTTTTCTTCTGCAGATTTGGAAAGTGCCTGTACATCTTTAGGAAAACAGCTTCCTCCATAACCCAAACCCGGGAAAAGAAAACGTTTCCCGATTCTTTCATCAGAACCAATGCCACGGCGCACCGCATCTACATCAGCACCAACGAGTTCGCAGAGATTGGCGATCTCGTTCATAAAGGTGATCTTCGTGGCAAGGAAAGAATTTGCCGCATATTTAGTGAGCTCCGAAGACTTTTCATCCATAAATAAGATCGGATTTCCCTGTCTTACATAAGGTCCGTAGAGCTCGGTCATGAGTTTAATGGCGCGTTCACTTTTGGTGCCAATGACTACCCGGTCTGGTTTCATAAAATCTTCTACTGCAACCCCCTCACGTAAAAACTCAGGGTTAGAAACCACATCAATTTCTACATTGGTATTTGCCGCAAAAACAGCCTGTACTTTGTCGGCGGTACCTACCGGAACGGTTGATTTATTGACAATCACCTTGTATTCGGTAACGAGTTTTGAAATATCGGCCGCCGCCCCTAGAATATAGGAAAGATCAGCATTGCCATCTCCACCCGGAGGGGTGGGTAAAGCCATAAAAATGATTTGAGCTTCCGCGACAGCGAGGGACAGATCGGTGGTAAAACTCAGTCTCCTTTGTGAAATGTTTCTTAGAAATAAAGTGTCAAGGCCAGGTTCATAGATGGGAATGATCCCATTTTGCATCTTTTCCACCTTTACTTTATCAATGTCTACACAGATTACATTGTTTCCTGTCTCTGCCAGACATGTACCGGTTACTAAACCTACATATCCTGTTCCTATTACCGCAATTTTCATAAGTAGTTTCTTTTTTTTATTGTAAAACTACCTATCGTGAGCTGAAGATGTTGCTGTTTTTCTTAAAATACCTATTTGTGGGGACATTTTGAATCTGTATTCAAGCTAGTTTTGGTAAATGTTAAGTGGTTTGTTATAATGACCTGAATATTTCAGGTTGTTTTTATAGATGAAGGCTTTTTGCTCACAATTTATTAACGGCATCTTAACAACTCAACCCTATTTATCCAATTTCAGATGCAAACACGTTATTTGTACTTGCTCAAATACATCTTGCCCATTACGGATATCGTAATGCTCAATTTGATTTATGTTTTGTCCTATTATCTTACCGAATATCTGGGTAAGACAGTCTCTTATGAGCTTTGGCAGCATTATATGGTGGTCTGTAACCTGATGTGGATGTTCAATTCTGTAATTTTTGGTTTGTATACCGATTATGGTTCCAGACGACTGGAGCGGATTTACCGGGGAACCTGGCGCAGCATTGCGCTTCATGGAATTGGCTTCGCATTGTACCTGCTTTTCTCCAGGGATGTGGAATTTTCCAGAACCTTCCTGGTGGTATTCTATGCCTTGCTGCTTGGCGCATTTATATTGAACCGCTTTTTGGGCACTGCTTTTCAGTTCCTCCTGGTTCAGCGTTTTAACGTCAATAAAAAGGTGGCACTGATTGGTGTGAACCCTACAGGACGCCGCCTGGCCCATTACCTGGACAGTCAGTACAATATCGATTTTTATGGTTACCTGGACGATGGCAGCAGGATCTATGCGGATGAAAATGGAAACCTGCCGACAAGGTTCATCTCCAAAATGGTTACAGCAGCATTAAGTGGGGTTAAAGACATTTATGTTTCCCTGGAGCCGCACCGAATGTCGGAGGTGAAAACCTTTCTGGAAGTGGCCGACAAACATTGTCTGAGGGTGAAGTTTATTCCTGATATGGCGACCACCCTGGCTACACCTTATACGATCAGTTATGTGGGAGATGAATTTCCGGTGATCTCGCTGAGAAAGGAGCCTCTGGAAAGTGTGGGTAACCGCTTTAAAAAACGCGCTTTTGACATCATCTTTAGCCTTGGCGTCATTATTTTCCTGATGAGCTGGTTGTATCCTTTGATCGCAATTCTGATTAAACTGCAAAGTAAAGGCCCGGTTTTATTTAAGCAGCAGCGAAGCGGCAGAAATGATGAGCCTTTCTGGTGTTATAAATTCAGAAGCATGAGGGTAAACAACGACAGTGATAAGAAACAGGCTACTAAAGACGATAACCGGATCACGCCAATTGGAAAATTCCTTAGAAAGTCCAGCCTTGATGAATTGCCTCAGTTCTTCAATGTACTGTTGGGAAACATGAGTGTAGTAGGACCAAGACCACATATGCTAAGCCATACTGAAGAATACAGGGCGATCATTAACCAGTTTATGGTGCGGCATTTCCTGAAACCGGGAATCACCGGTTGGGCCCAGGTAAACGGCTTTAGAGGAGAGACGAAAGAAGATGGTGCGATGCAAAAAAGAGTACAGCACGACATCTGGTATCTGGAAAACTGGACGGCAATGCTGGAAGTTAAAATTGTCTTCATGACGGTCATCAATATGATCAAAGGAGAAGAGAATGCCTATTAAAAGCTTAAAAAACATACTAAATATGAAAAAGATATTAATTACCGGTGGGGCTGGTTTCATTGGCTCTCATGTGGTCAGATTGTTTGTTCAAAAATACCCTGACTATGAAATTATCAACCTTGATAAATTAACTTATGCCGGTAACCTGTTGAACCTGACCGATATCGAGCAGGCTGCGAATTACAGGTTTATCAAAGGAGACATCACGGATACGGTCTTTATTAATGAGCTTTTTCAGCTGGAACAGCCTGATGCGGTGATTCATCTGGCAGCAGAATCCCATGTAGACCGATCTATCAGCAATCCGATGGAATTTGTGATGACCAATGTGATCGGAACGGTCAGCTTGCTGAATGCGGCAAAAGAATGCTGGAAAGGAAATTACGACCATCATCGTTTTTATCATGTCAGTACAGATGAAGTGTATGGCGCCCTGGGCGAAACAGGAATGTTTACAGAAACAACGGCTTACGATCCCCATAGCCCTTACTCTGCCTCAAAGGCAAGCTCGGATCATTTTGTTAGTGCTTATCATGATACGTATGGTTTGGATGTGGTGATTTCTAATTGTTCCAATAACTACGGATCTCATCATTTTCCTGAAAAACTGATTCCCCTGGCGATCAATAACATTAAAAATAATAAACCGGTACCGGTGTATGGCAAGGGCGAGAATGTTCGCGACTGGTTATGGGTAGAAGATCATGCCCGCGCAATCGACACCATTTTTCATCAGGCCAAAGCCGGGGATACATACAATATTGGTGGACATAATGAATGGAAAAATATCGACCTGATCCAATTGTTGTGCCGGATTATGGACGAAAAGCTGGGAAGAACCCCAGGTGAATCGGCAGCGCTGATCACTTATGTAACAGATAGGGCAGGACATGACCTTCGCTATGCGATTGATTCTTCTAAACTGCAAAATGACCTGAACTGGGTGCCTTCCCTGCAATTCGAAGAAGGTCTGAAAAAAACTGTAGATTGGTATCTGGAAAATCAGGATTGGCTGGAAAACGTGACTTCCGGTCATTATCAGGATTATTATAAGCAACAATATGAATATAATGAGCAGTAAAAAAAAGATACTTGTTTTTGGAGGCCTTGGTCAGTTGGGGCAGTGCATTGCTGAAATCTGTAAGCAAAGAGGGATATCTTCCGTTCTTTTTCTGGATGAGTTTGAAGGGAATATCTTAAACCCGGCAATTTTGGAGAAATTGTTTCAGGAGCAATCACCCGATTTCGTGATCAATTGTGCCGCTTATACTGCCGTTGATAAAGCCGAAGATGAACCCGGCCTAAGCGAAAAGATCAATAAAGACGGTGCTGCGAATCTGGCCCGCTGCTGTGATCAGTTTAAAGCAACCCTGATTCATATTTCTACAGATTTTGTTTTTCAGGGGAACGTTCCTAAGCTTTTGAAAGAAGAAGATCCTGCCGAACCCATCAATGTGTATGGTAAAACCAAGCTGGCGGGAGAACTGGAAATCATGAGCCTGTTAAAGGAGCATTACATCCTGCGTACCAGCTGGCTGTATTCGGAATTTGCTGCCAATTTTGTGAAAACAATGCTGAAACTGGGCGCTGAAAGAGAAGAGCTGAGCGTTATTGCCGATCAGGTCGGAACGCCTACCTATGCCATAGACCTGGCTTCAGTGATATTGGATATCATTGCGTCTGACAATAAAACATATGGAACTTATCATTACAGTAATGAAGGGGTCACTTCCTGGTACGATTTCGCAAAAGCAATTTTCGACCTTAGTGGAACAGAGGTGAAGCTTTATCCGATCCCGGGATCTGCTTATCCAACCAAAGCAATCCGCCCCGCCTTTTCCGTAATGGACAAAACAAAAATTAAACAAACATTTGGCATCGCAATCCCCTATTGGAGAGATAGCCTGATCAGGTGTATTAACGCTATAAAAAAGACAACATAAAATGAAAGGAATTATACTTGCAGGAGGTAGCGGAACACGCTTACATCCTTTGACGCTGGTGATGAGTAAACAAATGATGCCGGTTTATGATAAGCCAATGATCTATTACCCCTTGTCTACCTTAATGCTTGCAGGCATCAATGAGATTCTGATCATTTCTACTCCTCATGACCTGCCTAATTTTGAAAAGCTGCTTGGAGATGGAAGCAAACTTGGCTGTAAATTCTCTTACGCAGTCCAGGCAGAGCCCAATGGTCTGGCTCAGGCATTTGTGATCGGTGCAGATTTTATCGGAACGGATAAAGTGGCATTGGTCCTCGGTGATAATATTTTTTATGGGGATGGGATGGCCAAACTCCTTCAGGGAAGTTCAGACCCTGAGGGGGGCGTGGTCTTTGCCTATCCGGTATCTGATCCTGAGCGTTATGGCGTGGTGGAATTTGATGAAAATAAAAAGGCCATCTCTATTGAGGAAAAACCTGTTTTTCCAAAGTCAGACTACGCAGTACCGGGGCTGTATTTTTACGACAACAGTGTGGTGGAAATTGCAAAGAATATTCAACCTTCCCCAAGAGGCGAGTATGAAATTACTGATGTCAATAAAGTATACCTGGAACAAGGTAAACTTAAAGTCGGCGTATTGAGCAGGGGAACTGCCTGGCTGGATACAGGAACCTTTGCTTCATTGATGCAGGCTGGCCAGTTTGTACAGGTTATCGAAGAGCGCCAGGGACTGAAAATAGGCTGCATTGAAGAAGTAGCCTACCGGATGAACTTTATAAATGATGAACAACTGACTGCGATCGCTACACCTTTGGTAAAAAGCGGTTACGGAGCCTATCTTTTGAAAATGATTAAACAGACAGGGCCTGTCCTGCTGAGTTAATTTAACTTGACTTTTGTTTTCTTTATTATTTAATATGTTTCAGCTAAAAATCGGGTATAATTTTTTTAGATTTTGCTTTCTTCTGGTTTTTTGAACAAAAATGAGGAATAGTACCCGATTTTGTAGCTAAAAACAACAGTCCGACTGAAATAAAGTTTCTTTACCTGCGTTTGATTTATCTTTCCTCCCCCAGTCTCTCCTGAATTTGTGTAATTGAATAAACGAAATACCTTCCTAATTGCTTAAAATCGATTTACTAATGGTTTTTGTGATAAAATCCCCACTTATAGGGATGCCTTATTCCTTTAATTGGATTAGTTTTTGTTGTTAATTGATCTTGATAAGTTGAATCTAAAACTTCATTTTTTTTGAAAATGAGCGCTTTTTAGCTTCAATTACTTAAAGATTAATTTTTACTCCTAATTTGTTTAAATTCCGATGCTGAACTATTATTTGTACATAATCCAAGTCATTTTGCTCCTTTCAGGAGTAATGATGTTCAATTTAATTTCTTTTTTTTCTTATCGTGTTATTAATCTTTTAGAAGAAAATATTACTGTCGGTCTTTGTAGACTATAAGACAGTACTTTGCCGTTTTGAATTGTGAACGATCAGATCGGAAATGTTACCAGTGCGCACTAAATATGAATCTAATCAATTTATAATTTTTTTAATCTAACCCCTATTTCACCATGTTAAAATCATTACTTATCCCTGTTATCCCGCGAGTCGTCGGCGTAACAAACCATTGCGATGGTCACCAGCTCTTTAATGCCAATTTGTTAATGAATAATTGTATCTGGTAAGCTTCTGAGGTAGAACACGTCTTCTAATCCTCCAAAACTTGCTTTATATTTTTTTAGAAAAAGATGAAGAAAAACTAAAAACGTTCTCATAACTCGTCACGAATATTCTGATGAACCGTTTTTTATTTTTTAATCTGTTTAATTAACCTTATGGAATTTATGGAATTTAATAATAACGTCATGAATGCTCCCTGGGACAGGTGCAGCGACTTCTACACACGTTCGAATATGGCTTTACCTAAAGTAATTTTAGACCAGTTTCTGCCCTCATTTCTTAGTCCGGGACAGTTTTACTACTACTTAGTTGATTTCTACGGCCAGCAGCTCAGGTATATCGATCCAAGTATCGCAGATATTTTAGGCCTTGATCCCGAATCGGCAACAGTGGACAGCATCCTAAGCTGTATCCATCCCGAAGATATCAATTATGTAACCCAGACAGAATCCGCAAGTCTTAGATTTATGTTAAACCAGGTTGGAAAAGATAGCCTCAAAAGCTATTACAAAACCACCTATTGTTTTAGATTCAAAGTTGTTGGCGGTAATTACGAATTATTCCATAACGAATCTGTTTTCCTTTCTGACGAGGAAACCGGAAGGATCTCACAAGTGCTTCATATTCATACGAATATCAATCACCTTACGGCATCTAATGATTATACCCCCTCTTTAATGGGGTTGAAGGAAAGTGTATGGCCGGTAAATCTCAATAAAGAACCGGAAAGTAGCGCCCTGAATTTACATTTCAGCAAGCGGGAAATGGAGATCATCAATTTGATTGCCCTCGGCTATAAAAGTGAAGAAATTGCAGAATCACTATTTATTTCACTACATACGGTACAATCACACCGTAAAAATATCATCCGGAAGTCTGGCGTTAAAACCAGCTCAGAGCTGATCAGTTTATGTGTGAAAGAAGGACTGATTTAGTCCGTTTTTTGCAACTCAGGGAAAATAAGAAAGGCGGACCATTGGTTCGCCTTTCTTATTTAACAGGAAACTTTACCTGCTCAGGAAAATTATCCTTGTTTACTCTTTTTTAGTAAAAATCAGGTAAGGGGCATAAACTGGTATTCTGACGCTGATGCCAGTAAGGATAAATTGTTGGAACATCGCTGGCGGTATCCAGTTTCTTAATTTGTGCTGTTGTCAGATTCCAGTCATCCACGGCAGCCAGATTTTCTTTCAGCTGCTGCTCGTTTCTGGCGCCTATAATAATGCTCGAAACGGTAGGACGCTGCAGTAACCAGTTGATGGAAACCTGTGCTACTGTTTTTCCCGTTTCTCCGGCAACCTCATCCAGGGCGTCCATAATGTTGTAAAAGACGGCCTCATTAAAAACAGCCTCCGGAACCGGGCTTCCTCCCTGGGCGATCCGGCTATCGGCAGGAATGGGTTTATTGCGCCCGTATTTGCCTCCCAGACGGCCGGCAGCAAGCGGACTCCAGATCATACTGCCTACGCCCTGATCCAGGCCTAAAGACATCAGTTCCCATTCGTATTCCCTATTGAGCAGGGAGTAATATACCTGGTGTGCGATGTATTTGTTCCAGCCGTATTTCTCTGATATTCCCAAAGATTTCATCAGGTGCCATCCGGAAAAATTAGAACAGGCAATATACCGTACTTTTCCGCTTTGAATCATGTCATCCAGGGTTCTTAAGGTTTCTTCAACCGGGGTATTTCCGTCAAAACCATGCATGTGATAGATGTCAATATAATCGGTGTTCAATCGCTTAAGACTACCTTCCAGCTGTCTTAGAAGGTGGAAACGGGAAGAACCCTGGTTGTTGGGACCTTGCCCGAAAGTAAAGGTGGCCTTGGTAGAGACCAATGCTTTATCTCTGATTCCTTTAAGTGCTTTTCCAAGAATCTCTTCTGATAAGCCATCGGAGTAAATATCCGCCGTATCGAAAAGATTGACACCGGCATCCATACACAGGTTAACCATACGTGTTGCTTCTTCAACCTGCGTACTGCCCCAGGCTTTGAAAAAGTCGCCTTCGCCACCAAAAGTAGCCGTTCCAAAGGTGAGTGCCGGGACAAAAAGTCCGGATGCTCCTAATTGTCTATATTCCATATGCTTTTATAATGCTGATTATAGCTGAGGTAAAAGGTATTCAGATTAAAGTATTTTCCGGTCATTTTATTGCAAGAGTTCTTCGTAAAATGCTTTCATTTCAGGAGGCGACTTTTTGATCAATGCCGGGTATTTGCTATCGGGCCCCCAGATGCTGTAAAGCACATATGTCCAAAGGTAAGCCGGCATTTCCCGGGCATCTTCTTCTGACCAGTCTTCCTTGCTGCTTTTGCTGATGAAGTCGGCAAAGTTTCTTTTGCAGTCCAGAAGCAGTTGTAAGTTCTGAACGTTATGGAAAGCCTCAGCAAATACTTTAAAAGGTTTATGCTCTTGCATGGAGAGGATGCAGCTGATGAAAACGGGTAAAGAGGCTTTGCTGATGCCAAACTTTTCCACAAAAGCCGGCGTAAATTTCTCCTGAATGGACTGATGCTCTGCGTCTGCTTCCTGCATGTATTTTTTGACGAGGTCAAAGTATTTCTCATTTTCCAGACCCAATGCAAAAACCGCGAAGGTAGATGGCATGGCACAATTTTCATCCTGCAGGTTATGGTACCATTCCCATTTCTTCATGGCCAGAAGGGCATAGGATTCTATCAGCGGATGAAGGTTTGGATATTGAACCCCATTGGCAAAAAGGTGGTGTACACCGGTCTTGATCAGCCCCTTTACAGGCAGGACATTTTTTGTTGGTGCAGAAAATTCTATGGTATAACTTTTCGGGAAATCAGCTTTAAGCAGTTCATTGATAAATTGAAAGATGGCCTGATAAGCCGCTTCAGATTCTTTACTTACCTTGATTTTAATGGTGGCAAAAACATCGTTGGCCACACAACTTACATTTTCGTCTTTGTAATTTGTTAAGTGCTCCGGTAGCTTCTTAGAGCCATATTTTTTCAATTCCTCTACTTCATTAGAACCCAGTTCCTTTACCATCCGGAAATACCTGTTTACGGTAACGATTTCAAAGCTTGCACCATACTTCATCAGACAGATGGCCACATAAACTACAAAACTTAAATGCTCCGGGTTGACATCCGAAAGGTCAGTACCTGATTTCAGCGGGGCCTCATCGGCATCCCGGATGGCTACCTTGTCAAAATATGCTTGCTGGATATTTTCTTTAATCCATTTTTCCAGACTGTAATTCTGGAAGCCTTCGGGTGAGTTCTTCCTGATTTTATCACAGAATTGAATGGCATTTTCTGCGATAAAAGGTTTTTTGTTCAGGAAATATTTAATGATGCTGTCGACAAGAAAAAGCTCGCCTGTAGGCAATTGGAGGGGATGAGGATAGTCTGCTGATTCCTTAATCGCATCTGTCAGGATGGCTTCAATAAAACGTTCGAGTAATGCTTCATTTCCTTCAATTGTTACGTTATAGTTTCTATTCATTTTAATGCGGTTGGATGATTATTTCTTTTGTAAATGAGCAATATAAATTGCCCCATTGTCATTGCCTGCCGGAAGCACGTCTTTTCGCTGGCTATATTTTTTCAGAAACTTATTGAAATGACTGAGGTCGCTGAAACCGAATTTATAACTGATCTCTTTTTTTGTTGCATTGCCGGGATTGAGTAAGCTCTCGATGACCTTAAATTTATAATCATCGATGTATTGTTTGATGGAAACGTTCATTTGTCGCTTAAACAGGCTGCTTAAATAATTGGGAGAGAAATTAAAATGAGCAGATAGGTTACTCATCTTTAACAATTCCGGTTGTTGGATATGGGCGTGAATAAAGGCAACGACTGAAACCAATATATGGCCATTGGAGGATTGCTCAGGAATCATGTCATTGATGGCATTCTTTTTCAGAATCGAGAACACCGCACGGATGAGGTGAAAGATCACTTCATTGGCCGCACTCAAACTACTTTGCCATTCCCTTACAATCAACAGCATAAGCTGATCAATCTTTTCAAGGTCATCTTCAGATTTTACCAACCTGGAATCATAGGTGGCACTGATGGCAAGCAACTGATCGATCAGTCTGCCCCAATCCTTCGTTGTCTTTTCATTTGAAAAACCTTCCAGGTAAATGTTATTGAATTTCAATACACTAAAACTGGTTTCTTCCTGTATGTCGAAAATATGCGCGTCTTCCGGGGCGAGCAGAAAGAGGCTTCTGCCCTCGTAAAACTGCTCGATTTGATTGTGGTAATGCCTGCCTTTGCCGGAATGGATAAATACGAGTTCAAAATGATCGTGGTTATGCAATGGGAAAGGCCATTTTAGCGTACTAAAATGGCGGATAAAAAGGGCTTCATGTTGAATAAATCGCTTCAAATTGAATTTTTACAAGTATAGGATTAATAAGTACAATTATTAAAATCAAGCCGGTCATAGATTTGCGACATTCCTAAAACAACAAATCATGTTAGCTGAGCAAAGTACAAAAATACGGCCCGTAGTGATCCCTCTAATGGCAATTTCTGCAGGTATTATAGTAGCAAACGTATATTATAACCAACCGATATTAAAGGAAATAGGACTTTCTGTAAATGCAGGGGAAGCGGAGGTTGGCAAGATTTCCATGATCGCCCAGCTCGGTTATGGACTGGGCATGTTTTTTCTGCTCCCCCTTGGTGATAAGGTAAACCGGAAAAATCTGATCATCGGCTTATCTGCTTTGCTTACCATCACATTGGTGATGATTGCTTTTTCCTCGAGCTTGTTGCAGATTTGTATCCTGAGCTTTTTTGTCGGGCTTTTTTCTGTGCCGGCGCAAATTATTTTACCAATGGCAGCAACGCTGGATAAAGTAAACCGGGGCGCAACTGTGGGCAAGGTTTTTAGTGGGATCCTGGTCGGAATCCTGGGAGCGAGGGTGACTGCCGGACTGCTTACCGAATGGCTGGGCTGGAGGTCTGTATTTGCCATATCAGCTTTCATGGTGATGGTCATGGGCATTTTATTGAAGATCTACCTGCCTGAAGCTCCTTCTAAATTTAAAGGGAATTATGTGAATCTTTTGAAATCTACCTTATCCTTAATTAAAGAATATAAGGTTTTAAGGCAGGCTGCATTATTGGGGTCCTTTACCTTCGGCGTATTCTGTTCTTTCTGGACAACCTTAACTTTTCATTTGAGTGCTGCTCCTTTTCATTACCATGCCGGAACGATCGGTTTGTTTGGTTTAATTGCCATTGGAGGAGCGCTGGTTGCCCCTTATTTTGGTAAGCTGGCAGACAAAGGAAGTGTTTATAAATCCTTACTGATGACCGTTTCAATGATCATTGGCAGCATCCTGCTGCTGAAGGTGTTCCCTTTTTCTGTGGCAGCGCTGATCATTAGTGTATTCTTTCTTGATATTGGCGTCCAGGCTACACAGATTACCAATTTTACCAGGATCTATAGCCTGCATGAACATGCCCATAGCAGATTGAATACCATTTATATGACGACATACTTTATCGGGGCTGCGGTAGGGACTTATGGCGGACTGCTGGCCTGGAAGTTTGGAGGCTGGAACGGTGCAACATGGCAGATGCTCATCTGGAGCAGCCTGGCCATGCTGATTGTCATGATTTCTGCACGCTCCAAACCGGTGGCAGTTCTGCGGACAGACGCTTAATTTACTTTTTTAAGCCTCATCTCGAAATTCTTAATCCAGCTGACTCCCTTGTCTGTAGATATCTCTCCGATCTCAAACCAATCTCCCTGATCTAAACTCAGGCTGAATTTAACCATATACCTGGGGTTATCCATGCTCCAGGTATACCCGACATTATCTTTTACCTCTGGTGCGGTATCGGTCATATAGCCCATACCTGTCATTGCTGTAAACCGGTATTGCTGTTTTAAGACGTCGTAAGTTAAATAAGCCAAAGCATCATGGATCGGTTTTTTTGTTTCTTTATCTGTTCCAAAGCCTTCAATCATTAATACTCCTCCATTAAATTTCGGTTGTACCACCTCTGTCTGATCGAAATGATGCTTCTTGCCGTCCTGCATCATCATCCAGCCTTCTCCTTTCCAGGAGCCGGTAAAAAATTGTAATCCTTTCATTTTTTCCTGTTGAAGGGCGGCAGGTGATTGTCCGGAAGCCGAAAGTGTACAGATGGTAATAAGGCTGAAGAATAGGGTTTTGATCATGTTGTTTTTTTTAATAAAGGTAAACAAGTAGAAAGGCCAAAACAGTGTAAAAAAACGACATTATACAATTTGCTGATGATCAATCTGATCCAGGTGTTTGAAGAAGTCCTCTAATTTATGTTGAGTAATGTTCCGGAACGACTTGTAAAAATGAGCGCTATCAGTATAATCATAATCGACAATAATCTCCTGCTGATGCTGTTGTTTGAGGTAAAGCTGAAGAATCGCATGTCGTAGTTTCCTGATCTGTGAGAATTGCTTAATGCTCATTCCGGTTTCTTTTTTGAAGATCCTTTGCAGTTGTCTCAGACTTAGGAAGGCAAGGTCAGCAAGTGTTGCTGAATCAGTTGTTCCATGGTCCGAAATGATACGGTCGGCCACTCTTGTAATTCTCTGGTCAGGTAAATATCCGCTTTCACCTTCCCAGTGGACTAAGCAATCATTAAAGCATTCTTCGATATTTATTTCCGGGGCCAGCTGCTGCATGAGTTGCTGTTGCCAGGGATGCCATTGGCTTTCCGGATATGGCTGATGTTGGTTAAGACTGGTCCCAATGTCAATATTGGAAAGCCATTTCGATTGCCCGGGTTTTAACCTGATGCCCGCATAGAAAGTGCCGGGAAAAACAGCAATGCTGAACTTTGAAGTCGAAACCCCCTTAAAAACGATGAAATTTTGCTGTAGGACGGGGTTTTTTATGAAGACAAGTTCTGCACAGCCATGAGGTAAAACGATATGAGGAATGGGCTGGTTGTTCCCGGATGTTGAAGGAGGAATAACAAATTTCCAATAACACTCAATCTTATCCCGGAGCACAGAAGCGGGCAGAAACTCTTTGTAAATCATGTAAGCCTGGCTGTAATTATAGCCAGGATAAGATAATCTTTTTACTTGTATTTCGAGCCAATCAAAGCATCAAGACTATATTTACCGGGGCCAAGAAGAAGGATGGCAAGATAGCCTGCCAGAAAAGCAGGAACAAGTTCATGTTCTCCAAAGATTTCCCAGTCATGGATTCCCAGAATGACAAGAACGGTGATGATTAATGGGATGGTTGCCAGCCTTGTGAATAAACCCAGAATGATCAGGATGGAACAAAATAATTCCGCAAATATGGTCAAGCTCAATGAAAACGTACTTCCCAGACCCATAAAGTTCATGAAAGTATCTTTCTTTTCCGAAAAATGGATCAGCTTGGCGTAGCCATGACTTGGAATCATTAATGCACCAAATCCGATTCTCAATAATAAAGTGGCAAGGTTGAACTGAAAAGGACTGTTGCCCGTAGTAAATAATCGCTTCATGAAATGGGGTGTTGATTGTGCCTGACTTACCTGTGCTTCAAATGTGCACAGGTAAACAGGACTTTGTTTTCTAACCAAATAGCATGACAAATGTAATCTATTTAGAATCTTTCTAAACAAAGAAAGCAAGAAATATCAATCTATGACATTCAGATTACAATTAAAGAGCTAGTGATTCTTCATCTTATACATCACATCTGTTCTCAATACATATTTAATCCCGGTCGTAAGACGGTCGCCCTCGTGTCGCTGACTATGCTCAAAGATCAAAGCAGTACCTTTCATCGGACTGATGATCTCCCCGGATTTAAACTTCGTCTGTCCGCCTTCATAATCGTCATTCAAATAAATCATGAAGGTATAATAGCTAAATTCGGTTTCGTTACGTACAAAACTCCCATCCCTGTGCATCTTGAAACGTTGCCCCGGACTGTATTTATAAAACCTGAACAACTCATTTAGTCCAAGGGACTCACTGTTCCCGATAACAGGTTTTATATAGGGCTTCAATCTCTTCCAAAGTTCATCGGCATAATCAGGATCTGTATATAAAACCCTTTCATTATCCCGGATCATCTTCATCATCTCTTGCTTGCCATCAATATTTACTTTTGCTTCTTCGAATCCAAGTTCTTCAGCTTTTGCAATTAACTGATCGCATTCTTCATCACTGAGAAAACCGTCAATGGTGAAAATTTCGGTGTATTCATTAATGTTGTTCATAGCAGAGGGGGTAATCATGATAATTTTTGATAAATCTCATAGCTTTCTTCGTCAAAGCAGACGAAGATGATCTTGTCGAATGCCGCAGCGTTTTCAAAATCCTGTACTGCTTTTAATGCTATTTCTGCAGCTTTTTCTTTGGGAAAGTGATAAATTCCAGTACTTATTCCAGGAAATGCAATTGTTTTCAATTGATGGTCAAATGCCAGTTTCAGGCTATTTAAATAACAATTGCGTAGTAATTCGGGTTCATTTTTATGTCCACCATTCCAGACCGGACCAACGGTATGAATCACAAATTTTGAAGGAAGAAGACCAGCAGTAGTGATCACTGCCTGTCCCGTCGCACAGCCGCCTTGCCTGTTACGAATCTCAATACATTCTTCGAGAATAGTTTTTCCTCCCTTTCTGTGAATGGCACCATCGACACCTCCTCCTCCTAGCAGGGAAGTGTTCGCTGCATTAACTATGGCATCTGCGTTTACGTTAGTAATGTCTCCTTTGACCAGTTCGATTTTCATGTGCAATACAATTAAGAATTTAATTTTTCTCTCACTTCCATTAAGGCAAAGCCAAGCAGGTTCTCACCTTCCCAGAGCAAAGGGTTTTCCGCCCTGGAATCATCTGCGGCTAAACCTATACCCCAGATTGGATCTACGGGACTGGCCTCTACAAGGACCCGTTTATTGGTCTGCAGCAGAAAGTCTTTCAATTCTTGATGCTGACTGAACTTTAGATAATTGCCGGTCACGACAAGATCGAACTTCTGCGCATCCCAGACTGCCGGCTCAAAACGCTCTACCAAACGGCCTAGTTTTTTTGCTTCCGCAGGCGATTTGGCGTTTAAAATCCTTTCTGCGATTGCAACATCGCCAAACAGCTCTGCCTTCTTTGCCATCATCCAGTGTTCTGCACTTGGGTAAACCTTTCCCTCATGTTCAAAAGGAGCAGGCCACCACTGACTAAAACAGCTTGCCGAAGCACTGCCATCCTTGTTTGGCTGATGGCCCCAGAAGAATAGAAATTTGATCTTTTCTTTTTTCCGGTATTTTTCAATTAAAGCTTTTTTAGGGGAGTTATTCATGGCTTTGAAGTTAAGTTGTATGGAAAATAGTGCTATTGCTGTGCTGAAATGTTCAATTGAAAACGGTTTTCTTTCAGGTCTTTGTTGAATTTGTATAAGTCCGGATGACGGTTTTTCAGGCCTTCCCGTTTGCTGCCGGTCAGTAAGATGTATGCTGAATCAAGGATTTTTCTCCGGAAGTTTCTGCGGTCAATGCTGATGTCAAGAATGCATTCGTAAAGTGCCTGCAGCTCTGTCATAGTAAATGTTTCATCCAGCAGTTCAAAACCTACAGGATGGGAAAGAATTTTAGACTTTAAGCGCTGCAATGCCTGATGGAAAATTTCTGTATGGTCAAAACCCAGTTCCGGAACCTGGTTCAGGGGGAACCATTTAACATCATTGGCCATTTTTCCGGCTACAATTTCAAAGCGCTCCGGATTAATTAAGGCGTAATGTGCAATGGAAATTACCCTTCCCCTTGGATCGCGCTGAGGGGCATCGAAAGCATATAGCTGTTCCAGATAGAGATTGTCGATGCCAATTTTAGTCCGCATAATCCTGTTGCATACCTGTTGAAGCGTTTCTTCCATTTGCAGGAAACCTCCGGGTAAAGTCCAGCCGTCTATAAATGGCGCATCTTTTCTGTTCAGCAGTAAGACCGACAAAGACTGACGATGGTAGCCGAATACCACAAGGTCGACTGCAAGAGAGGGGTTTTTATAGGTATGAAATTCCGGGTTCATTCTTCTTTGCGTTATTATGACACAAAGTAACGCTGAAATTTCGGTAACTTCCAAATAAATCTTTAATCTCCTGAAAAAGAGGCCTTAGTTTTGGGGTTTCCAGCCTCTGACTTGTTTTAAATAAGACTCGGCTAAAGCGCATAATTAGAAGAATCCCGCGTTATAGTCTGAAATTCATTGTGTATTTAACAATGAAAAATATTTAATCATCAAGACCCATCTATGAGGAAAGTATTTTTAGCAGCAGGTTTTTTAATGGCTCTTGCGGCATGTACACCATCATCATCTTTGACCAGCCCGTCAAAAGGAAAAGATCCTAAAGAAGTTGACGCCGGCCCCGCACCTATAATTGAGGCCCATGGTCATGCCGGTAAACAGCCGCTTGCGGTTGAGGCTAAACTTGCAAAGCAATATGCAGGCGAATACCATGGCGAGATTCCCAATGCTGATGGAAGGGCCAAGACCACTCTGGTGTTGAATGCCGATGGGACATTTAAGCTAACTGAACTCTTCAGCAGGGCAGAGGCAAGGCCGCTTGATGTTACCGGACACTGGACTGGGGAAAGCGATCATGCGGATGTGATCAGCCTGACCGAAAATAATATTGAACCCTATAAAAAGTTTAAAACCGAAGAAAAGCAGCTGCGGCAGTTAACGGTAGAAGGAGAAGTAATTGAAGGCAAAATGAAAAATCTTTATTTGCTTAAAAAAGTAAAATAGCCGCTCAGAGCACAGTTGAAATTTCCGGTTGAGCGGCACTTTTCTGTAAAATTCAAACAATCATCTGATCTGTTTTATCATTTTTTGCAGGCAGGGTTTAATTGTTCTAAAAGGCTGATTGGTAGCATGCTTCCTTTCTCAATTCACATAGTGTTAGATTTACACCATCTGCCCTCAATAAATTATCTTCCGTTAAATGTCGGCTCAATGAGAATAATGTTATTGATAATGAGTGGTTTAACCTGGTTTTTGTTGAGCGGAGCTCTGGTTACGGTCGTAGTTTTTTGTCAAAAATTAAGTATACTAAATTAATAATTATATATTTGCAACCTCAAAAGGATTTTACCTGTTTTGAACTTTATTACAGGTAATTGGATCAAAATCAGTCCTCAGATAAGCTCTGAAATCAGGTTGATTTAAAGCCAAATCCTCTAGAAAATAGTCAACAAAACAAAAGGCTGGTTTTGAAGACTGCAAAGATTTTATGGTTTCATACCTTTTTTGGTTATCCGGTGGATTTACCGGATCATAATTTAAGGGCTGAAGTCATCTGATTAATTAGACTAAACAAAAAACCAAAGCCTTACTGCCAATGTAGGAGGCTTTCTAATTTTAAAGACAACCCAAATGCTAAATTTTGTTCTCTTTGGCCCACCGGGTGCAGGCAAAGGCACTCAATCTCAGAAATTGATCGATCAGTATCAATTGATTCACATTTCAACAGGTGACCTTTTTAGGGCTCACATTAAAAATCAATCACCATTAGGCCAGAGAGTAAGTGAGCTAATCGCAGATGGACAATTAGTTCCGGATGAAATTACCATCGCTATGCTGGAAGAAGAAGTGGATAAAAACCCAGGAGCCAAAGGCTTTATTTTTGACGGTTTCCCACGTACTGTTCCTCAGGCGGCTGCTTTAGATGAGTTTCTGGAGAGTAAAGGTAGTTCCATTGCAGGGGTAATTGCTTTGGATGTTGATCAGGATGAATTGACCAAACGAATCGCCCAGCGTCAGTTGGAAACCGGTCGTGTGGATGATCAGGCTGATAAATTGCAAAAAAGAATTGACGAGTACTTTAGCAAAACAATTCATGTTTTGCCTTACTACGAAGCACAAAACAAACTAAGTAAAGTGAATGGAATCGGTAAGATCGATGCCATCTTTGCAGAGCTGTGTGAAGTAGTAGATAAGTATTAGTTTTATAATAGGATTAGATCCTGATCTCATCAGGATAACAAAAGCCCGGCTTTTAAGTCGGCTTTTTTATTTTAAAAAAAGAAGGTTATGTCGCAAGGTTCAAATTTTGTAGATTATGTTAAAATATGCTGTCGCTCCGGCAAGGGAGGGGCAGGTTCTGCACACTTGCATCGTGATATACGCACTTCTACGGGCGGACCGGATGGAGGTGATGGCGGACGTGGCGGACACATCATCCTGAAAGGCAACTCGCAGTTCTGGACTTTACTCCACCTGAAATACCGTAAACACATCATCGCTCAGGATGGCCAGCCGGGTTCCAGTGGAACTTCCTCCGGTAAGTTTGGTAAAGATGAAATCCTGGATGTACCCCTGGGAACCATCGCTAAAGATGCGGAAACAGGTGAGGTGCTTTTCGAAATCACGGAAGATGGAGAAACAAAGATCCTGACTGCAGGTGGTCGCGGGGGACTTGGAAACTGGCACTTTAAAACGCCAACCCTGCAAACACCCCGCTTTGCTCAACCCGGAGAAGCCGGTAAAGAAGAGTGGATGGTACTGGAGCTGAAAGTACTTGCAGATGTGGGTCTGGTAGGCTTTCCAAATGCAGGTAAATCGACTTTACTCTCTGTCCTTTCGGCTGCAAAACCGGAAATCGCAGATTATCCTTTTACCACTTTAGTGCCCAACCTGGGGATCGTATCTTACCGTGGCGGCAAGTCATTCGTGATGGCCGATATTCCCGGAATCATTGAAGGAGCTTCTAAAGGTAAAGGTTTGGGATACCGCTTTTTACGTCACATCGAAAGGAATTCAGTTCTGCTGTTTATGGTTCCTGCAGATACACACCGGACAATTACGGAAGAATATGCCATCCTTAAAGCAGAGCTTCAGGATTACAATCCGGAACTGATGCAAAAACCTCATCTGCTGGCCATCACTAAATCCGATATGCTGGATGAAGAGCTGGTTGCTGAAATGAAGAAAGAATTGCCAAAAAATATTCCAGCCATCTTTATTTCTTCTGTAGCCCAAAAGGGATTAACAGAATTGAAAGACATGCTTTGGGCATCGATTAACAGCGAAGCCTAATCAATTAAAAGACCTTTCCTCTATACCTATACAGCAGAGGAAAGGTCTTTTAATTTTTTCTGCATACAGATACTACTCTCCACCTTCTCATACTGACCATAGTTCGGAATCACCTCGTAACCCAGGTGCTGATAAAGGCTCAAGGCTTCCTTCTGCTTGTTCCCGGTCTCCAGAATACAGGTTTCATATTTAAGCTCATTTGCCCAGAGCTCCAGCTGCTCCAGGATCTTTTTTGCAATTCCCTGCCTGCGAAACTCAGGATGAACAAACATCCTTTTGACTTCCATCGTCTCTTCCCCGAATTCCTTTATGGCACCACAGCCTACTGCATTCCCGTCTATATAGGCTACAATGGCGTGTTTTATCGTGTCGGTTTTATTGAATTGCGTAAAAAAGGCCTGATCTTCTCCATTTTTGGCACTGAGATCCTCGTCTAAAAGAGCGATTAATTTTCTGAAGTCCAGGTGTTCCGGATTTGTCCTGCTAATGTGTATGCTCCTATTCATAATCTATTTATTTACTAAATGAATGTCTGTTGAATAAATCTATACTAAGGGATGAGGATGTTCTGGATTAGTTAATATATGGGTTTTTAGGGATATTTACGATTTTATAGCCGTCATTTTTAAGGTCTGTTAATTGTTTTTCATCGGGAATCTCTTTAAAGACAATTGCCGATAGTACCTGCCCCGGAATGATCTTCAATTTTAAAAGAACGTCGAGAAATGACTTTTTGAGATAAATGGACCTGAATTTTTTATTTTTCATATTTGCTTCCAATGCCTCAGCCCCGCTAAAATAGAAATTGGGGTTGATCTTTTTAAAAGCAACCATCGGAAGGTTTAAGCCTGCAGCGAACTTTTCAAACTCACGTTCCGATACTTTATAGACAAAGTTTCCCACAGGCTCATAGGAAAACCTGTTTTTCCAGATGGAAGAGCCCAGGTTACTTTTGATTGCATTAAGGCTGTTCACCACAAACAGGAGCAAGGGCATTTTTGAAATGGGGTCCTGAGGCTCAATCACAACAATCCCTTTTTTGGAGACCCTGATCATTTCATATAATGCCGAATAGGGGCGTGGGAAATGATGATAGGATTCCTTGCAAAGCACAAAATCGTATGTATCATCTGTAAAGGATAACTTTTCCGCATTTTCCGAGCGAAAATCATTTACAATACCTTCCTGATGTGCAATACTGAGGAAATCGATATTGAGGTCGCTCGCCGTAGCTTTATTTCCATTTCTAAGAATATACCTCGCATCAAAGCCATAGGCATCACCAACAGTAAGCCATTGCTGGTCTTTATTCTTTAATAACGGATTCAGACAATCGAAAAACAGACTTTGCAGCCAGAAGCCTATGCTGCCGGAATCTTCGTATCTGCTTTTCTTAAAATAGTCGGATTTAGCTTCCGGCGTAGGAAACTTTTCGTTATACCATTTTTCATGAAGCTCATAGCTTTCTTTATGAAACATTATGCTTTTATGAATTAATCTATATCAAATTTAAGTTAAAAGTTTTCTGACTGAAAAGAAGTAAATGTTAAATTGTGTTAATATTCTGTGGCTTATTTTACTAAAACCGTTTAATTAAGTATGGTTGAGGATCGGGGCGCGATATTTGCCTTAACAACAAAATTTTATTGACGACAGATGAAATTGGCAGGTAAAATATTATCTTTCAAGACTCAGCAATTTAAAGAACTGGAGTACAATAAAAATAATAAAAATAGATGGCTTTATCGCCAATAAAAAACAAATACAATCTAATGAAAAAATGTTTGGTAATCCTTTTCGTATGCTTGAGCAGCATCGGTTTCGCACAGGAAAAATATTGGCAGCAAGAAGTCAGCTATACAATTGATGTAGCCTTGAATGATCAGGCAAAGACGCTTAAAGGCTCGGAACAGATTGTCTACAAAAACAACTCGCCCGCTACGCTTGACTTTATCTGGTTTCACATCTGGCCGAATGCTTATAAACAGGAATCCACAGCTCTATTTCAGCAATTAAAAAACGATACCAGCAGGGTAAAGAAAATGGAAAAATACAGCTATGGCAGTATTGATGGCTTAAATTTTAAAGTAAACGGAAAGACTGCCCTTACAGAGGCGCATCCCAATCCTCAGTACATTGACATCATTAAAGTAAAGCTGGCCACGCCCTTAAAACCCGGCGAATCTGTGAACATCTCTACAGACTTCAATGTTAAACTTCCTTCTTACTTCTCGAGATCAGGTTTTGCCGATGGAGAGTTTATGGTATGTCAATGGTATCCGAAACCGGCAGTATTTGATAAAGATGGCTGGCATGAATTCCCTTACCTGGATATGGGGGAGTTTTATAGCGAGTATGCTTCCTTTAAAGTGAACATTACCCTTCCTTCTGATTATGTGGTAGGTGCTACAGGTGTATTGCAGAATGCAGATGAGCTGAATGCCTATAAAACGATCGGCGCAAAAAACACAGCCAACAGAACGGGAACACCTGCGCTGTATCAACCGAAAGATAAAGGCCTGAAAAAATTGACTTATGAAATCAGCAATGTCCCTGATTTTGCCTGGTTTGCAGCTAAAAACTTTGTCATCCAATACGATACCCTAAAGCTGGCTTCAGGAAAAACGGTGGACGCCTTTACGTATTACCACAATAAGAAAGAAACATTGTGGAGCAATAGTATCGACTATGCAAAAGATGCAGTAAAGCATTACAGCAAATGGATTGGAGAATACGAATATCCGGTGGTTCAGGTGGTAGAAGGCCCGGCAAACAATTCAAGCGGTGGGATGGAGTATCCAACGATCACTTTAATTACCAGCCCGGATGCCAAAAAAGAAACATTGGATGCCGTAATTGCCCATGAAGTTGGTCACAACTGGTTTATGAGCATGCTGGGAAGCAATGAAAGAAAACATACCTGGCTTGATGAAGGGCTGAACAGCTATTTTCAGTTCAGGTATGAAGCAGAGAAATACAGGTCAAATTCCTTGTTTGGAGAGGGGATTCCTGCACAGATTAAACAATTACCGGAACCGGAATTTTCTTCCAGAATTTATCAGGTGATGGGCTCTATTCCAATGAAATCGGCTATTGAAACCCCTGCAGATAAATTCTCCAGCTCTGATGAATACGGACTGATCTCTTATGTGAAAACAGCCTTGTGGTTGCACATTCTGGAAAACGAAGTGGGCAGGGAAAAGATGGACAAAGCTTTTCAACACTATTTCAGCTTATGGAAAAATAAACACCCGCAACCGGAAGATCTGAAAGCGGCATTTGAGGAATCCTTAGGCACTAATCTCGATGCTTATTTTAAACTCTTAAATACAGAGGGAAGCTTTAAATAAGGAGGATTCCCACAAAATATAAAACAAAACGACCGTCGGCAGCGATGGTCGTTTTGTTTTTACCTAAGTTTTGAACGCAAAACATCTCTTAGTTCCTGGCCCTTTTCTGTTCTTCTTCCACACCTGTTTTCCTTTGTGCAGCAGCTTTTACTTTTCCGAATTTATAAGTTGCCGTGAGCCGGAATACCCTGCTCTCCGAAGTATTCAGGCCAAAGGTGCTGATTCCCGCATAGGCGGAATGGTAGACCAGCTTTTGCACTTTGAAAACATCCGAAACATTCAGGCGAAGGCTAATTTTTTTATCCATGAAAGATTTTTTCAGGCCTGCATTGAATCCATATATCGGATCGAGAAGCATGGTGCCGTAACTCATGGCCGACTGGTAGTTTCCGTTCAGGTCGAGCACAACAGCTGCGGGTAGGTTAAATGAAGTTGTGAATGAGGTGGTAAATGTGGTTTGCTGGTTAGAAAAACCTTTGATATCCCTGATCCTGTTGTTAAAAACACCAAGATAGATATTGGCCTCCCAGTTCTCTGTCAGCTGAAATGGGGCATTGACGCTGAAGGAATAGCTGTCCATGCCATTGAGGTTTGCCCTTGTTCCCCCAATGATACCTGCCGAAACACCCTGTTCCGCGACTTCAGAAATCATGTCTACCGTATGTTGATAACTCAGGGAAAGAAATAGTTTTTTCCTGAAATCATAATTTGCTTCCAGATTGTGCGTGTATTGAGGCTTCAGATAAGGGTTCCCACGGAAATAGCTGTAAGGATTGTTAATAAAGGTAAATGGATTCAGGTGGCTATAGGTAGGACGGTCGATGCGGTAACTGTAAGCCGCACTCCAGGAATGGTCTTTCCCGAAATTACTGCTGATGAAAATAGAGGGAAAAAGTTTCAAATAGTTTCTTTTTACCTCGCTGTTTAGCGTTTTTGAAAATCCTTTATTGCTGGTCTGCTCTGCCCGTAGTCCGGTCTGGATGCTGTACTTTCCAAATTGTCCGTTGTAATTCAGGTAGGCGGCATAAATCTGCTCTTTAAACAGGTATTGATTGGTCCTGCCCGGATCATTTTCCCAGATCGTGTTCTGTAATGATTCATAAGCCAGATCAGAATTGGTTTGCACCTGACTCCATTTTAATCCGGATTCCAGGCTGTGTTTTTCTGACCATTTATGATTGTAATCTGCTTTCCCTGCCCATACATCCACCGCTCGTAAGCTTCGGTTTCTCAGTTGTTCCTGACGGGGAAGGTTACCTTGTTCATACTGCGCATTGGCATAATACTCATCTGTCAGCCTGGATTGAAGGTCATAGCTGTAGCTTACATAATTTGCATCTGCACTAAACAGGGCTGTGTTATTGTCATTATTCAAGGAGTAATGAAGATTGGCAGAAATGTTCCTGTTGTCTGTGGCCGATGGATTAAGGCTTTGAATGAATTGTGGCTGAGTTCCTGTTTTTTCTACTTTGCTGGTGCCAAGGCTTTGGTAACCGGGCCTAAGACTCCCTTCCAGCACCGCTCCGAAATTGCTGTTTTTATGCAAGCGGTAGTCAAAACCTGCCTGGTAGGAATAATTGTTTTTACTGAGTTGAATGTTGTGGTTATTGCTGTTGATCTGATCGCCGTTGTCAATGTAACTTGTCGTACCATAATTGTCATAACTTTTGTTGTAGGAGAGGTAGGAATTTCCAAAAAGAATCAGCTTTTCTGTCACATAACTGAGTTGCCCTCCAGTCGTGGATTTTAGGTATTTGCCAATGCCAATGGTCTGGCTTAATGTTCCGGTAGTTCCTGTTGCCGTATTTTTTTTAGTCCTGATGTGAACGATTCCTACATTTCCTTCAGCATCATATTTAGCGGAGGGGTTGCTGATGATTTCCAGCTGGGCAATAGATTCTGCAGGGGTGTTTTTCAGATAACTGAGCAATTCATCCCCCGACATGTAGCTTCTCCGGTTGTCAATCATGACAATCAGGCCTTCCTTGCCCCTGATATTTAGCTTATCATTAACGACCGCCAGTCCGGGAACCATTCTCATTACTTCCAACAGCGGGTTTCCGGCGGCAACAGCACTTCCTTCTACGTTAAAGATCAGGCGGTCGGCCTTGCGTTCAATCAGCGGTTTTTTGCCTTTTATCGCCACTTCGCTGAGCTGAGTGGAATTTTCTGACATGAGGAGATTCGATTGCAGCACCGTTTTGGAAATAGAGCAGTGCTGTCTGGGGCTCAATTGTGCTGTGTAGCCCATCTGGCTTGCCTTAATCGCGTAATTTCCTGTATCAATGACGATAAAGCTATAATTGCCTTTCAGGTCGGTAAACGTCGCCATTTTCTTTACGCTGTCTTTTTGTTGATAACGATAGAGTGTTAATAGAACATATTCTAAAGGTTTTCCATTTTTGTCACTGACTTTTCCGCTGATCCTGCAGTTAATTTGCGCAAAAAGGAGAAAGGGAAGCTGAAACATCATGAAGATGCAAAGTGTCAGCATAAATTTGCCTGTTTTCATATTCCAAAACTGTGAAGAAAGAAAGCGGACTGAAAATCTGTTAGATCAACTGAGGCATCTGCTCGCTGAACCGCAGATTTTTATTTCTGGCGGGCAAAAACAAGGTTTCATCGAAATTTTGCCCTAAAATCTTTTAATTTATGTTCATTTGAAGAATGAATCTATCTCTTGAAGGATTGGACTATAAACAAAAGATCAGGTACCTGGAACTGGCCTATCTTTTCGTAATTGCAGTGGTGGTACCGCTGTGTATGGGCCCTCAGATCTTCGATAAATTTTCTCATGGCATCAGTTATATTGTTTTAAACATCAGCCAGCTGCCGGCCATCATTTTTTTTTACCGGGTTTACCTGGAGAAAATTCTGTTCAAAGGAAAACCTTTGGTTTCCATCCTGAGCTTTCCGCTTTTCATTCTGGCCTACGAAATCAATTGCAGACTTTCCTATTTCTTTTTTATCAATGTGCCTTTAATGCCGCAAACCTATATTGATAAATTGAAACTGGGAAATCCGGGGAGCCTTAGCGAACTGACTCAGAATGTGGGTTATACCTGTCTGGTATTTCTGACCGGTTTTGCCCTCGTCATGACCAAACGCTTACTGGCAAAACAGGAGGAGGTACATGAGTTGCAGTATGACAAACTGAAGCTGGAACTGGACCACCTTAAATCTCAGTTACAACCTCATTTCTTTTTCAATACGCTCAATAATTTATATACACTGAGCATCCAGCAGTCTGATAAAGCACCGAAAATGATTGCCAGTTTATCTGCCATCATGCGCTATGTCCTGTACGAAAGCAAGGAAGAAAAAGTGAGCCTGAACCGGGAGATCCAATTCATGCACAACTATTTTGAACTGGAACGAATCCGTCATACAGACCCCGATCAGATCGAATTTATTGTTCAGGGAAACCCTGATGGAAAACAAATCGAACCTTTGTTGTTTTTACCTTTGATAGAGAACTGCTTTAAACATGCCCTGCAAAGGGATGTTTCCGGAAATCCGGTAAAGATTGTACTGGCCATAGATGACCATGAGCTGGTTTTTCAAACGAGTAATAAAATCCTTGAACAGGAAAAAGCCCCGGTTTACGGGGGGATTGGGCTCAGCAACATTAAGAAACGCCTGAAATTGCTGTATGGCGAGCGCCAGCAGCTGAACCTGGAATTGGAATCAGGTCATTTTATCGCCACCATTAGCCTGCAGATATGAGCGTGAACAGATTGAGATGTATGATTATTGACGACGAGCCCCTTGCCCGTCAGCTGATCGAATCCCATTGTCGGCAGATGGGAAATATAGAGGTGGTAGCCTCCTGCAAGAGTGCGCTGGATGCTTTTCAGGTGTTACATGATGGTTCGGCTATTGACCTTATGTTTCTGGATATTCAAATGCCGGGAATTACAGGGCTAAGTTTTCTGAAGTCATTAAAAGAGCCACCAAAGGTGATTTTTACCACTGCCTATACCGACCATGCGGTCGAAGCATTCGAACTGGAAGCTCTGGATTACCTGGTTAAGCCCATTACTTTTGAACGTTTCTTTAAAGCCGTACAGCGGGCCTCGGGTAAATCTGCAACGGCCGGCACAGCGCTGTCTGCTCCTCCTGCTCCAACTGGCCCGGAGGCCATCTTTTTAAAGGTAAACCGTCGGCTGCTGAGGATCGAATTACAGGAAATTCAATATATGGAAAGTTTGGGCGACTATGTCAAGGTCTTCACTGATAAGGGAATGGAGGTTTGTTATACCACACTCCATAAATTAGAAGAATTACTTCCCGAGCTGCTCTTTTTAAGGGTGCACAGGTCTTATATGATATCTTTACAGCGAATCAATTTTCTGGAGGGAAACTTTGTCAAAATAGGAGATACGGATATCCCTATCGGACAAACGTATAAAGAAACTTTAATGAAAAGGCTGAATTATAAAGAAGGATAGGAGCTTGAATATGCAGAAATACCGATATGAAGAAATTGCAGCAGAGATGGAAGCCAATATCCTGGAAGGGCGACTAAAACCTGGACATAAACTCCCTTCTGTCAGGGCCCTGAAGCTGAAATATAACATTGGTCTGAGCACCGTTCAGAATGCTTACGAATACCTGATGATAAAGGGATTGGTTGCAAGCATCCCAAAGTCCGGATATTATGTGTCCGGACCTAAGCGGGAGGATAGGGAAGGGCAAAAATCCTTGAAAGGACCTGCAAGGATTGTAGTGCACGATGCCATTTTTAAAAACAATTTATCGGTCATCACTGCTCATGCTGATCCGCAGAAAAAACATAGCATCACCGAGTTTAATGTGGCCGCTCCGGGCGAATTTTTTATTCCCCAAAAATTACTCCTGAGGACCATGCAGCAGGTGATCAGGGAAAAAGGAGCCGGATTGCTCAGGTATTATCCTTCCAATGGTTCGGAATTTCTAAAAGAGCACCTTGCCAGACGCGCAACAACGTACCACAGTAGGTTTAGGGCAGAGGAACTGATCATTACCGATGGGGCGATTCAGGCTTTTTACATCGCACTGGCCTCGGTAACCGCTCCGGGAGATGTAATTGCAATTGAAAGCCCTTGTATATTTTCAATGCTGGAAGTGGTCAAAAACCTGAGACTGAAAGTGATTGAAATTCCGGTTCATGAAGGTTCGGGATTTGACGTGGCATTTCTGAAGCGGGCAGCAGAACAGGCAATGTTAAAGGCAATTGTGTTAACGCCAAACTTTCACAATCCTACAGGAGCACTGCTTGCTGATGCGGATAAAAAAGAGTTGTTAACGATTGCGCAGTCCAGGGGCATCCCGATCATCGAGAATGATGTTTTTGGTGACCTCAATTTCTCCGGGACCCGCCCTTTGAACATCCAGTCTATGGACAATAGCGGCCTGGTCATGACCTTCTCTTCTTTCTCCAAAACCCTTGCCCCCGGAATCAGGCTGGGCTGGCTCTCTCCGGGCAGGTTCTTTAAGCAGGCAGAGCAACTCAAGTTCTCCCTGGGAAGTACGGTTTCTCCAATTTATCAGGAAAGCATTGCAAAGTTGCTGGCCTCCAGTAGTTACGACAGGCATGTCAGAAAATTCCGGATGCAGCTGGCAGCACAGGCTTACCACACGATCAACCTGATCTCTGAATTTTTCCCCGGAAGTACCCGGATTAGTCAGCCGAAAGGAGGGTATAGCATCTGGTTGAAGATGGAAAAGAAAGTCAATATGAAATTGTTTTATAAACATTGTGAGCAGAACGGCATCCGCTTTACGCCGGGATCTGCCTTTTCCTTCAGCAACGTTTTTGAACAGCATTTCAGAATTGTCTTTGCCAGTAAATATACCCCGCAAAGGGAAGAAATGTTAAAGCTTGCTGGTAAAATCGCCTCGGACTGTACCCTTTAGATTTTCATATTCTGCACCTGTCTCCTTGTTTTAAAGCGGCTAATTTTGATGCCGTTATTACAAGTTATCTAAATATGGACAATCGCATTAAAACAAAATTTACCGTTGCTTCTGAAGAAGGAATCGCGGTGTTACAATATCTTGGAGAAACCCGGGGATATGAAAAATATGGGACATTACTTGATGAAAAACAACTCGCCGATTACTTGTTTGATCACTATAACCGGGATACCATCATCAGCAATTTAAACACTTTTTCTAACCAACTGATTGTCGTTTATAAGGAGGAAAAACCTGCCGGATTTGCTTACCTGACTGGAAAGGGAGCAGTTTCAGAGCCCTTTTCTGCCCGGCGTGTTTTTCATATTGGCGCTTTCGAAATACTGAATGCCTTCAGAGAAAGCGAAGTTATGGAGGCCTTGATGGAAAAATGTATGGTGATTTGCAAATCTTATGATGCCATACAGCTCATCGAGCAGGAAGCAGAGACAGAGATGATCGCTTTTTATGAGAAACATGGTTTTCATCAGCGCACATCACAGCTGTCAGTTGTCGCTGGTGTGTCTGTCCCTTCCCTGATACTGATCCGGGAAAACAACCGGACTATTTCCGGTTGATAAAAGATTCCTTTTTCATGGTTCTTGTACAGATCCATACACTGATTAACATTAAGACCGCGGCGGCTAAAAAGGGTGCGCCGGAGAATTTTAAAGGGGCATTTGGTCTGGTAAACCAGGCGAAAAGATTGGTCATTAACAGTGGGCCTACAATCGTGGTGGCACTCATCAGACTGGTTAGTGCTCCTTGTAATTCTCCCTGTTCGTTCTGAGGAACATTCCCGGAAATCGTAGCCTGTAGTGCTGGCCCGGCTATGCCCCCCAGGCAATACGGAATAAGAAAGGCAAACATCATCCAGCTTTGGTTGGCAAAAGCAAAGAGTACCATTCCAAAGGCCGAAAACCCCAGACCAATATAAATGCTTTTTTCATTGCCCAGCCGCGGACTGGTATAACGGATCAAACCGCCCTGTACCAAGGCCACTAAAATACCTGCAGTGGCCAAAGAGATGCCGATTAGAAAGGTGTTCCAGTGGAAACGTTCAATATTGATGAAGGTCCAGGTGCTTTGCAGGGCATGGCCGGCGATATAGATAAAGATCAGGGCAACAATTAATCCTCCTACTCCTTTGTATTTCCTCAGGCAGAGTAAAGAACCCATTGGATTTGCCCTGGACCATTCAAAAGGTCGTCTGTGTTCTTTAGACAAGGATTCCGGCAAGACAAAATAACCGTAAATGACATTGATCAGGGTCAGGATTGCTGCAGCAACGAAAGGAATCCTCGGGCCAAGCTGGCCCAGGAGGCCGCCCAATGCAGGACCAATTACAAAGCCCAGGCCAAAAGCAGCACCGATCATTCCAAAATTCTGAGCCCTGTTTTCTTTGGTACTGATGTCTGCAATGTAAGCGGTAGCGGTAGTCATACTGGCACCAAAAACTCCGGCAATGATCCGGCCGATAAATAGCCACCAGATGCTGGGCGCCAAAGCAAGAAAAATATAATCGATCCCGAAACCAAGAAGAGATAACAATAAAACGGGCCTTCTTCCATACTGATCACTCAGATTTCCTATAATTGGCGCGCAAACAAACTGCATGATCGCATAGGCAAACATGAGCAATCCGCTCCATTGGGAAGCCTGACTGATATTTCCATGGATCAATTGTTCGATCAATTGAGGAAATACAGGGATAATCAGTCCAATGCCAATGACATCCAATAACATGGTGATGAAAATGAAGCTTAACGCTGCCTTTCGGGTAGAAGCCATAAATTTGTTGTGGGTTTGAACCCGCAAGTTATATTTTTTTAATCTATTAGGTTGCTTCCTATTTTATTTTCATCTTGGTTTTTTATTTTTGCAGGAATAGAACGCGTTTCTTAAAGAAACTAATCCGGGGGGATGAAGGAACATTAAAGGTGGACATTAAGGTGAGGTTTACGTCACCTTAATCCACCTGTTCCGGGTAATATTTAAGGAACATCCGACAGAATGTATTGCTAAAGTTTTTCAATAATCTTTCCCCTGGGAAGCTGAGAGTAGATCTTCCAGCCAATTGGGACGCCCCAGCCATTTGGTATGGTCAGTTGCGTACCCGAAGGTAGACCATCATAGCGGGTAATGGTCAGGTAACCGGAAGAGGAGGAGTTCGTAACGATCCATCCAAGGGGTACACCCCAGCCACTTGAAATTACTATGTTTGATCCCGGACTCATTCCTTCAATTTTAGTGATGGTTAAGTAACCCGGACTGGTAGAGGTGGTTACAGCCCAGCCAATCGGTGCAGTTTGACCACTTAAGATGACCAAAGTATAGCCAGTAGGAAGCCCATCGTATTTAGTGATGGTTTTATACTTGTTGTCTGCGGACTTCCATGTTGCAATCCAACCCGGGGGAATGCTTTGATTTCCCGGTATGGTTTGTGTTTCAGGTACTGCCATTACCGATGTACTGCTCTTTTGTGAAACAGGAACAGGACTTTCTGAAGTTGCATTTGTAAAAGATTCTTTTGTACAGCCGGCCAAAGTTAGTAGCCCGGAAATCAGGACTGCAGCTACGTTTGATTTCATATTTGTATGATTAAGAGGTCTATACTAAGATCCTTTTATATTTAGAGGAAAAGAAAAATCAAATATTAAATAATTGTAATGATTTCGGTTCCTTTTTAATTATTGACCTTCAACAAAATCTTTTAATGAGGTTCCGATAATAAACGTCCATCCGGCATGAAACGAGGAAGGAGCAAAATCAGGGTTATCCGTAATAAAGGTTTCCAAACCGGTATGCGTTAGCTTTAACCTGGTTTTTCCGGCTTCTTCAAACAATTCAAAGCTGACAGCAGATTCACCGGGATAGTTTTCGTATTTCCAGGTATAGGTTAATTTCTGCTCCGGAATAAGTTCTGTGATTTTGCAAAGATGGAGGTACCTGGTATCGTCCTTTGAGCCATAGAACTGGAATTCAAAACCTATTTCAGGCTTAAAGTCTGCAATGTCAAAATACCATTTTTTCATTTTTGCATTGTTGGTTAATGCATCCCATACCCGGGCAACCGGTGCATTCAGGACTCTTTCAAGTACAAGTGGTTCTGCTTTCATTTTGCGGTAGGTTTTAATTTATAATTTGAGCTGATTTTCTGAATCAAGAAAAGCTTCCAGTGCATCCAGTTTTTGCGACCAGAAGCGCTGGTATTTTTCTGCCCATGCGGCTACTTCCTTAATTTTTTGGAGTTGTGGTTCACAATAACGTTCCCTGCCATCCTGCCTGATCACTAATAAACCGCATTCCATTAATATTTTGATGTGTTTTGATACTGCCGGCCGGCTCATGTCAAAATGGTCTGCTACTGCATTCAGGTTTAAAGATTGCTGAGAAATTAAATGGATAATCTCTCTTCTGGTAGGATCGGCTATGGCCTGAAAAACATCTCTTCTCAATTTATTTTTGTTTTATGTGAAACCATTCGGTTACTAATTTAAGTGTAACCGTTTGGTTTCGCAAATATTCCGCAAAATATTTTTAGGGAAAGCAATAACATGCAGCCTGCGCTTGTTAACTAGCAGCTTAACCGATCTGAAAAATATTAAATAGATATGACCCTCTATCGGCTCATTAAGTATGATATCTGATAGGAGATAGAAGTATTGTCCGGCATCTCTTCTGGCTTCATGGGTATTCATTTTTATTGAGTATCTTCAATGGAAATAAGTTCATAAAGAAGTAAAATGAAAGTAACCCTGGTTTCCCTTTTTTGTTTATTGATGAGCAGCTCGGTTTTCGGACAGCCGGACGAGGCTTTGTTTTCACGTTTGCAAGGGCTTTTTAGCAACAAAACTGAATTTTACAATGTAGATGGTTTTGAAATTTCCAGTCAGAAGTTCGATCTGGACTTTTCTAAAAAAAATGTTTTGAAAAATTTTAAAAAATACGGCATCAAAGAAGCGGATCTGAATACTTCGGATTCCTCGTTGAAGTTTAACAATTGGTACGTAACAAAAGCAAGCGAAGAGGTTAAAGGAGTTTTAATAAATTCTTCGTATTACTTCATAGAAAACACGGATAAAAAACTGACCGGCATTAGTTTCTCTGCCATGAATAAATCGGACCGGGATTTTGAAAGGAGTTTTGTTAACTTAATTAAGAACAATGCAATTCCCAATAGTGTTTTCAATTCCCTGGATCTTGACAGCCTTAATCTGGCAGGCAGAAAGATAGCGGTGGGGGAAGGTTGCAGATATATGGGGGTAAACAATGTCCAATGTCCCTCCAACGGGCAGATGAGCTGGAGCGTTCATAAAACTCAGGAAGATGCAGTTCAGACGGTAAATGCCCATTGGAAAACAATTCAGGAACAGAAGGGGGGCAAAGCCTTATCAGACACGACGGTCAATGTTATTTTTGAAGGAAAAGAAACGACCGCTAAGAAGATGATTTATGGTTTTAAGGGAGTAAATTCCTTGTTGATTAAAATGGACGGAGCGAAGACCCTAACTGTTTATGCGGTAGCCTGCCCGGCAAAGAATAGTTTTGTGAGTTGTGTGATGAGCTTTTGGAATACGGATAATGTGAACAGAAACGGATTGCCAAGGTTACTGGAAAAAGTAATGACATTGAAATAAAGGAGTCCTGAATTTAAAGCGTCTGTATTAGTTTTTCCACGAGTTCTTTAAAGTTCCGGAGGGAATTAGGACAATAGCCCACAAAGTTCAATTCCTGGAGCCTGTACCTTATTTTATGGAGAATCGGCTTAATCTTATGATCGCTGTGGGCTAAAAAATCATTGTTATCCAGCATATTATAACATGGCGGATCAAACACTAAAAATAGATGTCCATACAAGTAAGCCCTGTTGGCAAGAGAACCTACATGATCCCCATCGGCTGTTAAGGCTTCAGCAAAATTCTCGAGAAAATCTCTTTCCCAATCTCTGAATCCGGCAACAAGCTGTTCTAAATCATTGTCATCAAAGCGGAATAAAAAGCCAGTGACAGCACTAATCCCACCATACCAATACTCACTATCCCATCCTCTGTGGTTTGCGATATATAGATATAGTTCTTTTATTTTGGGGTTATGCGTTAAGGATGGTGCCATATGTAAGGGCAAGTTATGATTTTTAATTCACAGGGGCAATTTGCGGTAATCAGCCAATTACTTCACGGTCATTTGTTTTTGACTTACCGTATGTGCGCTAAAATAACCCAATGCCTTATTGTCGATATTTGAAGGAGGATTTCCCGGAGTTGCTCCGCCAGCGGGACCATTTGACGACTGCTGACTCAACGTATACCAATAAAGGAATACATTTTTATCAATGGACTGCATTTCGATATCCACTACATCTCCTGTTTTCAACTGGTCCTGGTCATTGTTGTTTCCGGTAAAAAATAATACGCTGGGCACCTCGTTCCCATCAGTCAGCCGGTCATTTTCTGCGTAGACCTGTTTCGATTGAATTCCGTTCACTTTCATGACAAAACGGTACTGATTGGCAATCCCCGCAGGATCCTTATAATGCACCTGTGCCTGTTTCTGATCATCACCTCCAAAATTAAAGACCTTTACGTCCAGAAAATCTATTCCTACCGGAGCAGGCATAACGGAGCTTGCAGTATAAACCACGTTATTTATCCTGGCCTTAAGGGTATAAATCCGCCCGGTTTCTCCCTTCATTGCAGGAAAGGTATACCTTCCTGCTGTAGTTTCAGAAAAGGTCCAGGAATGACCATTGTCGTCTGTGACCGTGACAACTGCCCCACTTACCGGAGGGTAGGTATTGGTTGCGGTATAAGGAACCGATTTAGTAATTTTAACCAGCTGTTGTCCGGCCTGATCGGTGATGTTTCCTTCGATTACGACTTGACTTTCGGCATTGTCCAGCTTCACCTCAATCACTTTTTCACAAGAGGCAAATGTAAAGGAACCGGCAAGAAGCAGTGAGATATATTTGATTTGATTTAACATGATCATTAGAATTTAAAGTTATAGGTTACTGAAGGGATGATGCCAAAAAGGCTGGTTTGCACGGCTTCTGTGCGACTTGGGTCATTTTCCTTGTCTCTGAAGCGGATGGCATAAGGGTTTTTAGTGTTGAGGACATTGTAGACGCTGAATGTCCAGCTGCTCTGGAACCTGCGGGTTTCCTTTGCTTTTAGGGTAGCCCCAATGTCCAGTCTTGAAGTATTGGGCATGCGGTTGGCATTTCTATCCGTATAGTAATAAGTCGTTAGGCCACCTATGTCATATTTGCCTGCCGGATAAGTCACTGAATTTCCGGTATTGAAAATATAATTGGCAGAAACGGACCAGCGCTTGCTCAGGTTGTACATGGCCACTAAGGATAAATCATGCGTCCGGTCTTGGCGGGCAGGAAAATAGCTGCCCTGGTTGATGCCATCAAACTGACGCTCTGTTTTTGAAAGGGTATAGCTGATCCATCCTGTGAGCCTCCCTTTGGTCTTTTTGCCATAAAGCTCCAGGCCATAGGCGCGGCCCTTTCCGTATAACAGGAGCGATTCAACTTCCGCGTTTGCCGTTAAATCTGCACCATCTTTATAATCGATCTGGTTTTGTAACCATTTGTAATAGACTTCCGCTGAAAACTCATAACCATTGTCTTCGGTGTTTTTAAAGTATCCAAGGGCGATCTGGTCACCGATCTCAGGTTTGATGTTGTTGCTGCTCATGACATACTGATCTGTTGGCGCACTTGTGCCCGAGTTATTCAGGATGTGGATATTTTGTGTATTTCGGTTGTATGAAGCTTTGATGGAGTTTTTGTCGTTCAGCGTATAGCTTGCTGAAAAACGGGGTTCCAGGTTGAAATAGTTTTTCACAAATTCCCCGCTCTTATATGTTTTCGAGGAAACGAAGGCTGCTGTGTTGTCGTATGTATTGATCTTTCCGGGACCAAGCAGGGAGAACTGGCTCAACCGCAGACCCATCAGTAAATTGAATTTTTCAGACAGTTTCCATTCGTCAGATACATAAAGACCAAACTCCAGGCCATAACGCTTTTCTATGGAAAGCGGATTGATACTGGAGTTCCCGGAGGCAGTAATGTCGGAAGGGCTAATCTGATGGCGTGTTCCCTGCAGACCAAACCTGAGCATGTGGTTATTGCTGAAATACTGAAAATCCTGTTTAAAGTTTAAGTCCCTGATGAGCGATTTCACTTTGGCATTGTTTTGCCCGTCAATCAGCTCAATGGCATAGCTGTATCGGTTATACACCAAAGAAGTATTTGAAAACAACCTGTTGTTGAAAATGTGGTTAAAACGCATAGTCGCAGTGGTATTGCCCCAGTCGTTGGCAAATAAATCTTTAATGCCAATATTGTCCTGACCAAAGTAACCGGAAAGGTAGAGGGTATTTTTATCATCAAATTTATAGTTGACCTTTGCATTGATGTCATAGAAATTAAGGGTATTCTTTTTCAAAGCAGAGTCGCCAAAAGCTTTCAGCAGGAGGTCGATATAGGTTCTCCTTGCACTGATCATAAATGAGCTTTTATTTTGAACCAGTGGGCCCTCTGCCTTGATGCGTGAAGCAATGAGGCCAAGGCCGCCCTCTACGCCAAACTTCTTGTCGTTACCGTCCTGCATTTTAACATCGAGTACAGAAGACAACCGGCCACCGTATTGTGCCGGCATACCTCCTTTATACAGGCTGACATCCTTAATGGCATCGGCATTAAAAGTGGAGAAGAAACCCAGTAAATGGGCGGAATTGTAAACCGTAGCCTCATCCAGTAAGATCAGGTTTTGATCTGCAGCACCGCCGCGGACAAAAAATCCGGTATTGCCTTCTCCTCCGGATTTCACCCCGGGAAGAAACTGTATGGCTTTTAATACGTCCTTTTCACCCAATAAGACAGGCACATTGTCCAGGTCTTTCATGTTGATTTTGTTCAGGCCCATTTGCGGGTTTTTTACATTTTCATTCTTCAGCTCTCCGGCACTGATCTGGACCTCCTGTAGGGTAGAAGCCGGTGCAAGCGCGATGTTAATCGTCAACGCTTTGTTGACTAAGACTTTCTGAGTTGAAATTTGATAACCGCTGTAACTAACGATCAGGTTGTATTCTCCTGTGGGGGCAGTAATCGAATAGAAGCCATAAGCATTCGTTGCCAGGCCAGTATTTTGACCGGAACTTTGCAGTTTAACCGTCGCCCCGATCAACGTTTCTCCTGTCGCGCCGTCTTTTACTGTTCCGCTTATGCTAATCCGTTGCTGTGCAGATAAAATAAAGGGGACCGAACTGAGCAGCGTGAAGAGAAAAATGAATGTTATTTTCATGTCATTTAGATGTTTAATGAGACGAAAATATCTAAACGGCATAGAACGACCTTGAAAATAGCGATGAGCTGTACAGAATATCAGCTCAGTCGTTAAAAAATCAGGATGACCTGTAGGATCAGTTTATGGAATGAACAGCTAAGCCTAACCGTTTAAAACAACACTTCAAAATCACCAGTGCAAGAATAATCATCGCAATATCAATTGCGGTACTGCCCCAGTAAATCGCACTTATTCCAAAATATTTGGGTAAAAAGATCATCAAAGGAAAATAGAGTAATACCTGTCTGAGCATGGCAATCAGCGAGGTTTCTTTTGCGCGTTCGATGGATGGAAGTGTTACCAGGCACATAAATACGATAGGTAGAAAAGGCAAAACCACCAAATACACCCTGAAGTCAATCAGTTGCTGCGGACTGATGACCAGGTTTGGCAGCATGCTCTGGATCACAGTTGTCGGGAAAAAGCTCATGAACAGCCAAAAAGGGGCGATGATCCCAAAGCCATAAAAGACAAATAACCAATAGGAACGGATCACCCGGTCGTATTTTCCTGCACCATAATTCATTCCTGTTACTGGTTGCAGGGCACGCATGAGCCCAATGATGGGCATCATCATAAACAAGAGGATTCTGTTGCATACGGTATAAAAAGGCAAATCGGCAGCTGTTCCATATTTCGTCACTGCGTTTAATACAACCGCACTTTGTATCACGGTCATGATGGTTAAGATCATTCCGGGCAAACCGAGTTTTAAGATCTCTTTTGCAATGGGGCCATCTATCCTGAGGCTGTTCCATTTGCTGATAAAAGAAGCATTCCCTTTGGCAAAATACCACAGGCCAATGATGGAATAAAGCAACATTCCGGTATTGGTAGCCCATGCTGCACCTGAAACTCCCCAGCCGAAGTTTTTAATGAAAAGGGGCTTCAGGACAACATCCAGTATCAAGCCGAGGGCAATCATCCATGCTGCGGTTTTCATTTTGCCTTCTCCGCGGATCACCATATTCAGGGCAAGGCCATGAATCCAGAACAATGCGCCAATGGTGGTTACCCTGAAATAATCCGTTCCATAGGCCAGTACCTCATCGGCGCCACCCATGAGCCGGACCAAAGGTTCTGCAAGAAAGTATAGTGGCAGACAAACCAGGAGAGAAAGAAGGATACTCAATCCATTCACCGTGCCGATTAATCTTTGTAGTTTTTCTTTTTCGTTTGCACCCAGCCAGATGCTCAAGGCGGTTCCCGCACCTGTGCCGATTAAACTTCCCAGGCCTAAGGTAACCTGAGCCAGGGGATAGGCAATTCCGACACCAGCCAGGGCTTCTTTGTTCATTAGCCGACCCACAAAAACACCATCCAGAAAACTATTGAGGCCATACAATACCATGGCCAGAACAGAAGGCCAGGAGAGCCTCCACATAATTGTCTTTAAGTCTCCATTCAGGATAAAATGTTTTTCTTTTTCTTGCTGCATAACTTATCGGTCGTTCTTTGATTGGAATTTGTTGCTCGTTGATTGAAACTGGTTGCTTTTTTGTTGAAATGGAACACTCTTTTGTTGAAAATGAAAGCAAAGCGGATTATTCCGCAGTGCTTTCAAAAGCTTTGACCAGCATCGGTTTGTCTTTATTCGGGATGGCGGTCTTCAGTAAATCATAAAATAGCCAGGCATTTACTGGTTTTTCTGCTTTTTGGCTCTCTTTCAGAAAAGTGCTGATGGCCTGGTTCAGGACTTTTTCTCCGCTCAGCTTACTGAGTTTGTAGAGTGCATCACTGCCTTTTTGATTGGATACATAGCCTGCATCTTCATCCGCTTTGATCAGACTGGGCTCTGTATTTTGCTCTTTTGCCCTTCCTTTGAGGTAGAGGTCATGGCTTTTCTCCAGGTGCTTTTCCAGAGAAGCTGCGCCATAGAAATGCTGCAATTGCTGATAAGCCAGGTAACCTGGAATCGATTGGGTAATCAGCGGATAACCTTGTGTTCTGCTGATATTTGCCTGTTGCATATATTGTTGTGCAATGAGCCTGGCGCTGATGTAACGAAGGTAATCCAGGTCTTCCTGCCGGCGGATATCTGCAATCCAACCGTGATTTTCGGGCAGAACAATCAGGTTCCCGCTGGAAAAAAGATCCTGGTCATATCGTGGGCGCTCGGCGATGCGAAGGGTTTGATAAGGATAGGGCCCCAGCGTTTTGTTTAAAAACTGAAGGGCTTCCTTCGCAGATTGCATGAGGTGATTTACATTATAGGCATGTGCAGGATGGTAGGATATTTCTATATTCAGGGCTTTTCCGCCTATCGTTATTGCCGCTTTTTTATGCGCATATTTAGCGGATAGGATATGAAAACTGAAGACATCAGGTTTTTCAGAAACAAACTGATAATGATGGCGTCCGTTCTTTTTCCATTCTTTTTTCAAGATCCCCGGGGCGATGATGTCCTGACCGGCAGTTGTGCTGATGTTTAAGGTATAATTCATGCGGTTGGCCTGCGTGGATGCGAAAGACTGCGTAGCGGCAAGGGAATCGTTGATTTCCGGTAAACGGGAGCCGATCTTTTTCAGGTGATTTTCAACCCGGTACTTATTGAGCTTTAATGCCCTGCGGTCATCATAACCGAAATAAGGGATCAGGTCCTGAGAAAGAAAAGAGCCGTTAAAAGTCAGTTCTTTTTGTGGGTCATCATTTGTAAAACCCTGGTGCTGCAGGCTTCCTTTAACAATTAAGGTCATTTGATCGCCCGGAAGAAGGGAATGATCCAAAAGATAGCTGTTATGTCTTAGCTCCTGATCTTCTTTGAGGAGCTGAAGTGTATAACCCGGAATGCTGAGCTGTTCAATGGCCGAGAAATCCATCCACTCGATATGTAGGGTATCTATTGGCCGGTTTGTAGGATTCTGTAATTGTAAACGGCTGTTGTACACCAAACTTCTTTTTTCAGGATAGAGGTCCAGCTGAAGCCCGAGGTTGAGGATCTTTGGTTGGGGAGAATGCTGATAGCGCTGATAGGTCGTTTCATAAAGGGCCTGTTCGTTGCGTTCATCGGCCTTCGCCTGAAACTTGTTTTCTATGTTTACCGTTTGGTAAATGACCTGGTGACAATAAACGAAAGCTGTGGTACCGATAATCAAAAGCAATAGAAGAACAGGACTGAATTTTCCTCTTTTCATCATTCTTTTTCCCAGACTTGAAGGGGTGCCGCGTTGCCAGAGCCAAAGGCCAATAGAGAAAATGGCGAGACCGAAGGCAGTCCAATAGGTCATGAACCAGGCATGAGAAAGCGAAAAGATGCCATTGCCGTTCATGTCTGTATTCATCGCAGATCCGGGGGAGAACATAAAATTCAACCTGTTTTGTTCAATTACTTCTATTTCATGTAAGATCACGCTGATGATCAGGACCAGAATGCTGAGCCAGTGCGTGGCGTATCGGTTCGCGGTAATTCCGGCGATACAGACACAGAGGAAAATATAACTGAGGTACTTAGGGATCCAGCGGATAAAAAGGTCATTGAAGTAGACCTCAAGCTCAAAATGATGATAGCCTTTTAATGTCTGGACGAGCATTCCGAACAACATTAAACAGGTAGTTACCAATAATGCTACCCCGAGCATGGCCATGATTTTTGAGAGCACAGTAACCCATGTCGGTAAAGGAAGCGCATCGCCGATTTGCCAGAAGCCTGTGCTCTGGTTTTTAAACAGCAATTCCGTGGTGTTAATAATGATAAACATCAGAAAATAAAAAGAGAGCGGGAGCGTCACTCCGGTAATTTCAATGGTGACCGGTAAGGTGGGGGCTGCCGAATAATACTGTTGCTGCCAGACGGCAATATAACACACATAAATAATCAGCAACATGCCCAGAAAGATCTTAAATCCTAAAGGCCTGATGACACTTTTGAATTCCAGCCAGGAAAGTGAGCATGTTTTCCTGATGTCTGAAGAAAGAGAGAAATGCTGACTCACCTTATGAAGAGTGCTGACCGCTAAAACAGGTTTGGTAAGGAGCGGGGGAGCATCCTGGGCCTGTTTTTTACGTTTACCCTCATTCTTTGCACCGAACTTGCTGAAAGAATATTTTCTGGCAGCAATCAAAAGAGAAAGCATCGCAATGCTTACCCAGATCAACCTGTTGTAAAACAGATAACCGGAGAAGCCCGGGGAGTAACTGTTCTTTTGCGCAGGTGAGAAGTGCTCTAACTGGGCATGTAAAACTGAAAAGGCGGTGGGGTCAGCCAATACCACACTGGCATTGTTGTTAAAAGATGTTTCTGCAAAAATCATGAGCAGCATCGCCGAAAGGGAAATGCCATAAGCAGTTTTCGCGCTGCGTGTAAATACAGAAACAGAGAAACAAAGGCTGTAGATGACAAAGATGTTTGGAAGGAAAACAAACAATACTGCCTTGAGTATGGCCTCCCAGGAGAGCGGTCCGAGGTTAGGAACAGGAAGGCAGCTGTATAAAATGATGCCCAGCAAATAACCCGCATTTAATAACAGCAGTATGCTGATGGAGCCAAGATATCTTCCCCAAAAGAAAGACTGCTGACTGGCCCTGGTGGTGTACAGCAGGGAAGATGTGCGGTAGTCAAGGTCTTTGGCGAGTGCTGTTCCACCCAGAATAGCGGTGACTATAAATCCGATATAACCAATTCCCGCCAATACCGTATAGAGAATGGCCGGGGCATTTGCATAGGTTTTATCTGCACCAAAGAACTCTCCGGTATGCCTCATATAATAAAGGCCCTGGGCAATCATCAACAGTAAAAAGATCCAGGTGAACGGCTTTTTGAAATGTTGCTTCAGCTCGAAACTGAAAATAGTAGAGAACATAGTTTATGCGTTTTGCGGGGTTAAATCATTAGCGATCAATTGAAAATAATTGTCTTCCAGAGAGGGCTTTTTAGGCTCAAAGCCCGGATCAGGCAGCTCTTCTGCCAATACGGTGATAATGAGTTTTCCCGAATGGAAGCGGTTGGAAATGATGTTCGCCGCTTTCTGATAGAATGGCAGTTCCTGCTTTTCAATTTGCTTTTCCCAAAGGCGGCCATTGAGCTCATTTTCTATGTCGGAAGGTTTACCGGATTTAATCACTTCGCCATTTCCAATGATGGCCATATCATTGCAAAGGGTCGATACATCTTCTACGATATGCGTAGAAAGGATCACGATGGTGTTTTCGCCGATCTCGCTGAGCAGGTTGTAAAAACGGTTGCGTTCCAGCGGATCCAGTCCGGCAGTAGGTTCATCAACAATGATGATTTTTGGCTGGCCAAGCAAGGCCTGGGCAATGCCAAAGCGCTGTTTCATCCCTCCGGAATAAGTGCTGAGTTTTTTCTTCCGGACCTCATAAAGATTTACCCTGTGGAGTAAATCATTTACCGATTCCATTCTTTCCGTCGCATTGCTTAACCCTTTCATCTCTGCGATATGGTTGAGCATTTCTACAGCTGATACATTGGGATAGACGCCAAAATCCTGAGGCAGGTAACCCAGAATTTTGCGCATCGACGCAGGATCTTTTAATACATCAATATCATCCAGGTGGATACTTCCTGAATCTGCATCCTGTAAGGTGGCAATGGTCCGCATGAGGGTTGATTTACCTGCACCATTCTGACCAAGCAGGCCAAACATGCCGGTCCCGATAGTAAGCGAGACTTGTTTTAACGCTTGTTTGCCGTTGGAATAGGTCTTTGTAAGGTTTTCTATTTTAAGTTGCATGTGGTTTCTTTTTAAAATTGATCTGCCGGTACTTAGAACCTTAATTTCAGGGAGGTTCCGTATGTTCTCGGGGTCCCGATCAGTACCGGGCTGGTTGCTGCGGTCTGAGTGGCATAAGCAAAGGACAGGTATTTTGTTGCTCCTATATTTTTTGCCCATAAGCCCAGCTCGAATTTTCTATACCTGAGCCCCATAGAGAGGTTCAGTAAGCTAAATGCTTTCTGGCTCAGGTCGTTGTAATAGGTCATGTATTGTTTTCCAAAATATTTCCATTCGGGGATCACATAGAAACTGGTCTGGTCGCTGAAGTGGTAACGGTAGGTCGCAGATAAGGAAGAAGTGAATCCAGGGGTGAAAATCTGTTTGTTCCCGGCAAAGTCCTTGTTTTCTGTCAGTACAGGAAGCAACAACTTTTCATATCTGGTATCTACCACTCCAATATTATAGCTGACTTCCAGTCCTTTTAAAGGAAGTGCCGTCAATTCCAGTTCTCCACCTTTGTTAACCAGCTCGCCGATGTTATCAGTGAGGTTTTCAGGCAAGGTGAGGGTCTGCTGCTGGTCTTTCCAGCGGGTGTAGAAGAGTGCCGCATTGGCCCTCAGGCGTTTGTTAAACCATTCTGACTTAAAGCCGATTTCGTAGTTATTGGTGAATTCAGGTTTATAGTTTAACCTGCTGGCATCAAGCGTGTAGGGGTTGAATCCTCCGGAACGGTAGCCACGGGAATAGGTGGCATACAGCAACAGCTCTGTTTGCGGATTATAAGAAATACTCAGCTTGGGAGAGAAGGCCCCGTTACTGCCTTTTATTTTTGTTTCGGGCTGGTACATCCAGGGATTTGGTGCTTTAAAAAATCCCTGAACATAGCTCATATTCCTTTTCTCATAATCATACCTCAGGCCGGCAGTCAGCTCCCACTGGTTGCTGAGGGCATAGGAGAGGTTGGCATAGGCTGCCACTCCATAAATTTTCCGGTCAGTATCGGTCGCAGAATTATAGGGAGGAACCGGTTGGCTGGGGTCCTTTGAAGGAGGCATCTGCGCTCCGGTAAGGTAAATGGTATTCGCTTCTTTTCTGTCGATAAAACCGAACAATCCTCCTGTAAATTTTAATTTTTTACTGTTGTCGGTTACCATTTTAAATTCCTGTGTGAGGGTGTTTTGAGGTGCCCGCGGAACCTCAAAAGTCATGATGTCATAAGGGCTGTAATCGACATCGTAATCTTTATAGGTATCACTCATATAGGTGTATCCGGTTACCGAGGATAATTCCGTTCCGTTAATACGGTATAAGGCCTGCAAAGAAGAGCTGAACAGTTTTCTTTTTTCGATGTTCGTTCCGTTTTGGTTGATGACGTAAGGATTTTGCAACGCTTTTTCTGCGCCTTGAACATAAGGAAAGGCACCGGGCATATAGTTCGATTCGGCCTTGGCGTTAAAGGTGAACGAAAGCTTGTCGCTGGCCAGGTATTTCAGGTAGAAATTGCCGTTATAGGTTTCCGGTCTGTCGAACTTTCTGCCATCATACTGGTTGCGGAAATAGCCTTTGCGGGTATCATATAAACCGGAGATTCCTGCGAAGAGTTTATCTTTAATCAATGGTCCGGAAAAGCCAATGTTATACCGTTGTGAATTGTAATTGCCAAGTCCGGCTTCTGCAAAACCATGGAAATTATTGTCGGGTTTACGGGTAATGAGGTTGATGACCCCTCCAAGACCGTTTCTTCCATAAAGCGTGCTTTGCGGGCCTCTGAGTACTTCTACACGTTCGATATCCTGCATTTGAACACTGGCAGAATAACCATCAAACATAGGAACCCCGTCGATGTAAACCCCGACCACCGGATCTGTGGAAAAGGTAAGTACCCCCCGGATAGACATGACATTGAGTGATGGAGAGCCAGCATTCATGGACATCAGATTAGGGACAGACAATACGAGATCGCCCATTTCTTTAATGTTTCTTTCCTGGATCTGTTTTCCGCTCAAAGAAGAAACCGCCATTGGCACCTTCTGTAATAGGTTTTCGCGTTTTTCGGCAGTCACCGTGACTGCATCTAATTGGATCGGCTGATGTTTACAGTTGATGTCCAACACTGCGGTTTCTCCTGCTTTAACGGAAATGGTATAGCTTTCAGTACGGTAACCCAGGTGGATGGCAAATAGGGTATAGCTTCCGGGACTGATGTTTTTAAAAAGGAAACGACCGTTCCTGTCGCTGCTGCGTTCCAGTTTTAATTCTTTAATTTGTATAATTGCTCCGGCAACTGCCTGATTGTCTTCGGTATGGATGTATCCACTGATTTCTCCCCCCTTTTGGGCATTGGCCCGGGATAAGCAAAAGATAAATAAGCTAAATAAGAGTACTTTTTTAATCATATGTTTTAGATTGATTCTAAATAACTGTAGTTTTATGGCGCAAATCTAGGTTCCTGTCTTTGTTGGGGATTACCAATTCAGGAATAAAAATGACGCTAAAAGGAATATCTTTATGAAGATCACATTGAACTTTTCCGACCTCCAGGACATGACAATGGAGCATGCCTTTCCGGATAATTACCACCATATCGGGGAACCGATTGTAGAACGAACAACTGCTCTGGAATGCTTTGGTGGAACAGGTACCTATCGGGAGATCTTTTTTGAAGGGGTCCACATTGCTTTTGGGGACCTCCGGCTAAAGCATCAGACGGTACTTAATTTTGAGAGTGATTTTGAAACGGTAGAGATGCATTTTGACCTTTCCGGAAATACGCTGACCAATATTTCCGGAACCAACAGCATGCATTATGAGTTCAACAGCAATCACCATAACATCATTTATGTTCCGGGTATAAAAGGAAATCTTCATTTTAATACGATGAGCACCCAGGTGCTGGAGATTAACCTGTCCATTCCCCTGTTTAAAAAGTTCATTGCTGATACGGAGATCTTTACTGATTTTATCCGGCACATCAATCAGCAGGACCCGGCAATGCTCGGCAAACACAATATGCCGATTACTCCCGCAATGGTATCATTGATCCGGTCGATTTTAGATTGCAGGAAAGTGGGAATGTACAAGCGGATGTACCTGGAGGCTAAAGTAGTCGAATTGTTGTTGCTTCAGCTGGAACAGTTTGCCTTTCATGATTGTAATTCCTTTTGTTCCCTGAAACCCGCAGACATGGAGAAAATGCACCATGCCCGGGATATTATCTTTACCAGGGCAAATGAAGTGCATTCTTTGCGCCGGCTGGCTTTGGAAATCGGCACCAATGAGTTTACGCTCAAAAAAGGGTTTAAAGAAGTCTTTGGAACTACGGTATTTGGAATGTTGAGCGATTTGAAGATGGAAGAAGCAAAACGGTTATTGTCTGAGGGAGAGAAAAGCATTTCGGAGATCAGCGAATATGCCGGGTATAAGAATTCCACACATTTTACTTCTGCATTTAAGAAGAAATATGGGATCACGCCAGGGAAATATAAAGTGGAACTCTGCCTGTAACAACAGGAAATCATAGCTGATTATGGTTTGCAGCCAATGATGCTGACCATTGTTAGTTTGTTGTCTTTATCGTAAAAATAAGATTTGAGACTACAGTCCTGCCCAATCACTGTTACCTGTTTAAATAATTGCTGCAGCTTGTTGTCTTTGCCGAGCATGATTTGTTTGTAGGGATTCTCCCAGATCAGTTCGTTTTGCGAATTCAGTGTTTTCGGGTTTAAGCTGTAAAAAGCAGATCTCGAGTAGAGGTCATCGCTCTCGTTTTTATAATTGTAAATGGTTTCCGAGTTCTTATTGCTTTCCCTGATGATCCTGCCGTGTTTATCATATATATAATAGGTGTTGCTGCCAGAACCGGCATCAGGTCCCCTGGAAAATCTCCTCACACATTGTTTTTGGTCGTTGAGATAAAAAGTCTCAAAACTCCTGGGAACGCCTTTTTCAATGTTTATGGTATGGTATCTGTCTTTCTCATAGACAAAACGGGTCGTGCTATTGTCAGATATCAATTTCCTGATCAATCCTGATTGATCTATGGTGTATTTTAGGCTGTAGCTCAGTTTGCCCTCATTGAAATTGTTCATTTCCAATACCTGATTTTTATCATTATACAGGTAGGTACTGTGATTGGGCATTTTTTCCTGCATGAGGCTATCCTTGAACATTTCGGCAGTTCTTTCCGGGCAATTGCAGTCTACATAACTTTTGGACCGACTTAAATAATGAATGGTATTGGCATTTTTTATCAGTTGAGCAGCATAGTGCTGATCCGGAACAAATTTCGATTCCATGATCTGCTTCATTTCTTCCTGAAGCGCTATGGTGTTTTTCTGATCCAGCATTTTTGGAACAAGATCATCCGCTGAGCTAATGTTCAGGTAAGTTTTTATGGTTTTTAAATATTGATCAGGATTAGTGACGAGTATGGGTTGGTCAATGCCGTTGGAAATTAACATTCCATAAGGTTTCCGGGCATTCGGACGGTAAAAGAAAAACCTGCCCGATGTATTGTTGTATTCCACGACGTTTTTTGTGCTGATGTCGAATATTGGAAAGCTGGAATAAACCGCACCAAAATAGGCATTTACTGCTCTGCTGTTTTTTTTATGTTTCTGATATGGAAGGCTGCGGTCATCTGATCCGAAAAATATGATGCTCTTGTCAGGCTCAGTAAAGCTAATGGCCGCTTTTTCTTTTAACGGCATTTCTCTGAGGAACATTTTCTGAGAAAAAGAAGGAGTATAAAAGAAGCTGAATAATAAGCCGTACAAAAGCGTTCTTAACATCTGGTCTGGATTTTGGTTTCGGGGGTTAAATTACCATTTATTATTAAACCGGTGTCAGGGGCCTGAAGTTCGCCGGGAATCAAAGGATATTTGCAGGGCCCGGGTGATTATTCGCCTGGAATGGTAAAAGGAATAAAAAAACAGGAACCTGTTTAATTAGGTTCCTGTCTATAATGTGATAAAGAATTTTTTGAAATCCTTAGTAAATGATACTTTTCAGATCTGCAGGAGAATAATTGATAGATTTTAAGGTCTTATCGTCATTTGATCTGTATACCAGAAATAAAGAATCTTCTTCTTTATGGTAAGCGTTACATTGATGGTTGGTTCTGTAATGCTGAATGGTCTCATTCGCCTCTTCTTCAGATTTACAGGCTTTGCTCATATTTGAACGGTGAACTTCATCAAAAAGTTGTTTAAACTTGTCTGCTAATCCGAATTCCAAAATTGCTCCTGACAACACATATTGAAGGTCACATAAAGCATCTGCTATTTCTACCAGGTTGTTTTCTTCTACCGCCTGTTTTAGTTCGTTCAGTTCTTCAGCAAGAAGAGAAACCCTCAGGTTACACCTTTCCCTTGCAGGAATACCTGGTGTTTCTTGAATCGGATGTTTAAATGTTTTATGAAATTCTGCTACCTGATTTAGTGAATTTGTCTCTTGCATGTGTTGTTGATTTAATATTTTACGCTGTGTTTCCATCAAAATTAATATATTTTGGCGAATATAAAGGGCATTGGAATGGTAAGGTGTGGCGGGGGAGCTGGTCTTTATACCATTATCCAATAACAATAGAAAAAGAATTTGTGGATTTTCTCTTAAAAAATGATTTCAGGAAGAAAACATCGATGATAGTGGAGGGCCCAATTTAGTTTCTTTAAGAACAGCCAGAGAAAACTTTATAAAATTTGGAGCAGTTGAAGAGATGTTTATAGATCAGGTAAGACCCCCGTATAAAGAAGTAACGAGTAGGTAATTGAGTATGAAAACTAGAATTGGAACTTTTAAAGGAGTTCGATAAGGCATAGTTTTTTGGAATGGCTTCTGCTATCGCTTTAATAACTGAAGCCATTCTCTACTTTTCGGACTAATTTTTCTTTAATATCCCTTTTTCAATACTTTCCTCGAAAAGCATTTGTGTATGCTCCCAAAGCGTTTGGGACCCATGCTGCATCGCATTGGTTTTCTTCAACACAGTATCGTATTTTACATCAAACTCCATCCAGGTTCCTCCCTGGTTGGAGACATTTTGTAAAACCGGTTCTAACCTGTCCAGTGATTTTGCAAACTTGGCTTCCGCAGTCTGCCCTTCTTCAAATTCTTCCCAGATGGAAATAAATTCTTCTTTCTGTTGCGTTGGCAAAAGGCCGAAAATTCTTTCTGCCGCTTTCCTTTCTTCCTCTGTATTGGTATGATTTGCGGTCGTATCGTATAAAAAAATATCTCCTGAATCGATTTCTACGATGTCATGGATCAGCAGCATTTTTACTACTTTTTGAACGTCTACTTTTTCATTGGCATGTTCGGCCAGAACCATGGCCATCATGGCGAGATGCCAGCTGTGTTCTGCATCGTTTTCATTCCGCTCACTGTTAAATAGACGGGTTTTTCGCTGGATGTACTTGAGTTTGTCGATTTCGTGGATGAAGGCCAGTTGCCTGGACAGGTGCTCTAAATTCATGTGATTACATTTGATGTTTAAGCATTGCAAAAGTAGCATTTTATCTGTTAAGAAGAGGACGTCTGAAGCGCCATTTCTGAGCTAAACTTGATTTATTGCTTATTTTTTCTTACCTTTGCGGTGTTTTTAATTTAAACCTTCGCTGTCGTTACGCCATCTGCGCGTTATTTTCTTAAAAGGAAACAGCACAATATCTGTTTAAATGCCTAAGGGTATGACGCCCTGAAATTCATTATAATGTTTTATTTAAAGCATTTTTTTACAAGCAGCAATAAAGCGGGCCTGTATTAAACTTTATTATGGTAAAATTCACACAGCTTATAGGCTGTTTAGTGCTATTTATAGTTGTCCCATTAGCCACAACTTTAGCCCAGGATACAATAAGAACAAAAGCCGACACGACATCGTCACGCATACGGTCAGCTCAGCCCAGCCTCAGGATCGGAGGCGCATTGCGGTTCAATTATAACCTTTCTTCCTGGAAGAAAGAACAAGTCAAAAGAGGTGGAGATTTCGGGCTCGATATGTTCCGGGTCAATGCAGATGCCTCCTATAAAAAACTGGATTTTCATGCCGAATACCGGTTTTATGCCAAATCCTTCGGAGGAAGCTTTTTAAAAGATGGTTACCTGACCTATCATTTCAACGACAGTACCAATCTTGCTGTCGGACTGGTGCAGAATCCTTTCGGTAACACCACTTATAACTCTCACAACTGGTTTTTTAACCTGCCTTATTACCTAGGCTTTGAAGATAAAGCTTCTATGGGAATCAGGTTTCACCAACACAACAAACGCTGGTCTTATGATCTTGCCTTCTTCAAGAATGCGATGGAGCTGAATTTTGGCGATCAGACGGAAATTGATCCTTCGAGATATTCCTATGATGTGGCCGGCAGAAATAAAGAAGTAAATCAGGGAAACCTGAAAACAGAATACCTGTTGTCGGACAATAAACGAATTGGCATCTCCGGGATGCTTGGAGGAGTCTATAACATTCCTACCGGTCAAATGGGCTCAAGATGGGCTGCAGCAATACATACAGACCTGAGCTTTGGGAAACTGAATGTGAAACTTCAGTCGATGTATTACCAGTATCATTTGGCCGATTCCGCACAATATAAAGAGGTACTCAGCCTTGCTGCTTATGGTTCGGCTTATGATATCGCCACTAAAGCCTATTTGCATACGGCATCTTTTGCCTACACGGTACCCCTAAAGCTGGGACCGGTAACGGCGGTTACCTTTTATGAAAATTATTCCTACATGAATAAGCCACAGGCCGGATATACAGATTCCCAAATGAACGTATTGGGAGGGATGATCAGCGCCGGGAACCTGGTCACTTATGTAGACTGGGCGGCAGGAAAGAACCAACCTTGGCTGGGCCCGGAATGGCAAAATGGCTTGTCTTCAGGGAATCCGGAATCAAAATGGCACAGCCGGTTTAACATCAATATCGGCTATTATTTCTAACATATAACACATAAAGACATGTCTAAACTTAAGATAGAAGACCTCACACTCATATTCGGAAAAGAAAAAGAGGAGGCACTTTCATTATTGAAGCAAGGGAAAACCAAGGCGGAGATTCTTAAAGAAACAGGTTGTACCGTAGCGGTAAAGAATGCCAGTTTTAACATTGAGCAGGGTGAATTCTTTGTCATCATGGGATTGTCGGGAAGTGGTAAATCAAGTTTATTACGCTGCCTGAACCGTTTAATCGAGCCAACTTCAGGAAAGGTGATTTTAAACCAGCGTGACATTACCAGCCTGGGAGAAAAAGAATTGCAAGCCGTTCGCCGTAAAGAAATGGCCATGGTTTTCCAGAATTTCGGACTGCTGCCGCACCGTACCGTTCTTGAAAATGTTGCTTTCGGACTGGAGTTGCAGGATATCCCGCAAAAAGAACGTGAGGAAAAAGCAAAAACAGTGATCGATCTGGTAAGCCTGAATGGCTATGAAAACCAACATACGGGCGAACTTTCAGGAGGGATGCAACAGCGCGTGGGACTGGCCAGGGCTTTGGCCAACGATCCTGAGATTTTATTGATGGATGAGGCCTTTTCTGCATTAGATCCCCTGATCCGGACACAAATGCAGGATGAGCTGATTGAATTGCAGGAGAAAATGCACCGGACTATTGTTTTTATTACACATGATCTCGATGAGGCCATTCGCCTGGGAGATCGCATTGCAATCATGAAAGATGGAGAAGTAATACAAATAGGAACCCCTGAAGATATATTGACAAACCCGGCAACGGATTATGTATCCTCATTTGTGGAAAAAGTAGACCGTAAGTCGATCATTACAGCAGCCAGCCTGATGTTTGAAAAACCAACAGTGGCGATTTTGAGAAAAGATGGGGTAGAAGGAAGCCTGCGCAAAATGCGTTCTTCCGGACTGACCTCACTGCCTGCCGTTTCTGTAGATAAGCATTTTCTTGGTTTTGTTTACCTGAAAGACATTCTGGAGCTGAAAGCAAAAGGTGAACATACGATCGAAAAAGCAATCATTAAAGATATCCCTGTCGCTTATCCGGAAACTACCGTAGAGCAGATGCTGCCTTTCATTGCAGAAAATGGAAGAGCGGTTCCGATTGTAGATATCGAGACAAATAAACTGATCGGTATTGTTGCCCAAACTTCTTTACTAATCGAAACAACCGGCGCAAACTGGGAAAATGTTACAGGAAACACAATTGATAACCTTCAAAAAGAAATCATATAGTATGATACATATAGGAACTTATATAGAACAATTTATAAACTGGCTTACCCTTCATTTTGCCACATTATTTCATGTGATCAAAGTGGTGGTGGAGTCTATTGTGAACTCCGTAGAGTGGATCCTGATGTTCCCTCCATTCTATGTTATCATTGCATTAATTGCTTTTCTGGCCTGGAAAAGGACGGGCTGGGGACTGATGATATTTGCCATTCTGGGCCTGGGCCTGATTTGGGGAATGGGCTATTGGGCGCAAACTATGGCAACATTGGCATTGATCTTATCTGCGGCTTTCATCGCCTTATTGATGGGCATTCCTTTGGGAATCTGGGCCGCAAAAACGCCTTTGGCGGGGAAGCTGATCAGGCCGGTGCTGGATTTAATGCAAACAATGCCTGCTTTTGTCTACCTGATCCCTGCAGTCTTGTTTTTTGGACTTGGGAAGGTTCCCGGAGCATTTGCTACGGTGATCTTTGCCATGCCCCCTGCGGTACGCTTAACGACGCTTGGAATCAGTCAGGTACCAAAGGACATTGTAGAAGCAACACGCTCTTTCGGAGCAACACCACGTCAGTTACTTTTTAAAGTAGAATTGCCATTGGCATTGCCGACGATCCTGGCAGGGGTAAACCAAACAATTATGATGGCGCTTTCTATGGTCGTGATCTCTGCAATGATTGCAGCAGGTGGATTAGGTGAAGTTGTGCTTAAAGGAATTACGCAGTTGAAAATCGGGTTAGGCTTTGAAGGCGGAATTGCAGTGGTCATCCTCGCAGTGATTCTTGACCGCATTACACAGTCGTTCGGACCAAAGAAAAAGATAAACGCATAAGAAGAAAAAGATAAACGCATATGTTGATCAGCGTATAAATTGATCAGTGAACAGAAAAAAACATACTATGAAAAGATTCATCAGCGGAATATTAATTGCATTAACCATCGGAATGGTTTACTCCTGCGGAAATACAACAAATGATAAAAAGGTAACGATAGCTTATGTGAACTGGGCAGAAGGGGTTGCGATGACTCATTTGTCTAAAGTCCTGCTGGAAAGAGAAGGTTATACCGTGGATTTGAAAAATGCAGATGTGGCACCGGTATTTGCAGCAGTAGCAGGAGGGGATGCGGATGTATTTCTGGATACCTGGATGCCGGTAACGCATAAAGAATATATCGATAAATTTGGGGCTAAGCTGGAAATGCTGGGCACCAATTTTAAAAATGCAAGGATCGGTTTGGTGGTGCCCGACTATGTAAAGATCAATAGCATTGAAGAACTGAACGCCAATGCAGCGATGTTTGACGGCAAAATTGTGGGCATTGATGCCGGAGCCGGAATTATGAATAAAGCAGAAGCTGCGGTTAAAGATTATGGTTTGAAACTCGAATTGCAATCTGCCAGTGAAGCAGCAATGCTGGCCATTCTGAAAAAAAGTATAGATGCAAAGCAACCTGTAGTCATTACAGGCTGGTCTCCCCATTATATTTTCAGCAATTATAAACTGAAGTTCCTGAACGATCCTAAAGGAGTGTTTGGAGCTGTGGAATCCATACAGACCGTGGCGAACAAGAATTTTGTGCTGGCAAACCCACAGGTGACAACTTTCTTTAGAAATTTTCAGCTGGATGATCAGGAGCTGGGTTCCTTAATGGCGGCGATGGAAAGCAATGACAATGAGAAGGTGGCAGTGGAGAAATGGCTGACTGAACATGCGGAACTTGAAGCGCAAATGAGGTCTTTCCTGAAGACAGAAACAAACTAAGCTTTATCTGTATTAAAAAAACGGCTTGAAGGAAATCCTTTAAGCCGTTTTTTTTATGCGCCTGAACTTGTCTTGCAGGGACTTTAGTGCGAATGCCCCTGATTTGATAGAGAAAGTATGGGCTTTTTTATTTTTACGATAGCATTTTAATTAACTATTAAGTATTTTTAATATATTTGATGTCAATCAAATGTGTTAATTATGAAAATAAGTGTCGTTACAGTTGTTTTTAATAGTGTGGAATTTATTGAGGATTGCATTTTGTCTGTGGTTGGCCAGGATCATTTGACTGTAGAATACATCGTAATCGATGGAGGCTCAACAGATGGCACCATTGAGGTCATCAACAGGTACCTGAAGCAGATTTCTTATTTCTGTTCGGAAAAAGACCGGGGTTTATATGATGCATTAAATAAGGGGATTGCGGTCGCTACAGGTGAAGTGCTGGGGATATTGCATGCAGACGATTGTTTTGCCGACCGGAGAGTGCTCAGCGCAGTAGCCGAATGCTTTCAGCGGAATGAATGTGAAGCCGTATATGGCAATTTGAATTTTATAAAACGGCATTTTCCTGCTGAGGCGCATCGGAAATGGTTTTCTAAAGTCTACAGCAGGAAGGACCTGCAGTATGGCTGGATGCCTGCTCACCCTACCTTATTCTTAAAAAAAGAACTGTTTCTTTCCCGGGGTGGCTACCTGCTGAATTTCGGAACCTCTGCGGATTATGAATTGATCCTGAGGTATTTCTATCGCAACAGGATCGATGCGGTTTTTTTAGACAGGGTGCTGGTAAATATGAGGTTGGGTGGTGTAAGCAATGGTTCTCTCAGGAAACGGAGCAGGGCTGCAGTTTCTGATTATAAGGCATTGATCGCTCATGAAATCCCCTATCCTTCTTTAGTACTGCTGTTAAAAAAGCTAAGGAAAATAAGACAGTTTTTTTAGACGTTTATGATGAAAGGGATTGTTTTGTTTGCCTTTAGTTTCTTGCTGGTTGCATTGTTGATTCCGGTAGTCGTTCGCTTCTCCTTTCTTTTAGGAGTATATGATGAGGCAGACGGAAGGCGCAAAAATCACGGCAGGAACATTTCGAGGCTCGGTGGGCTTGCCATATTTGCCGGGTTAATGGCCGGTATTTTACTGTTCATCGATTTGAGGGCAGATATAAATCTGCTCTTCGTACTGTCCTCATTTATACTTTTGTTTATCCTGGGGCTGAACGACGATGTTTGCGGAACAGGTCCGGTTTTAAAGATTTTTGTGCAATCGGTATCGGCCATGATTCTGGTCTTTGCAGGTTGGCAGGAGGAACCCGGCTGGATTGGTTTGCTAATGGTTTTTCTGTTTGTGCTGCTGAGCAATGCCTTTAACCTGATCGATGGGCTGGATGGACTGGCAGGAACTTTGGGGCTTTTTGTTAACCTTTTCTTTGGCATTCTCCTCGGTCTCGGGCAGGATCACAGTTACGGGGGGATTGCAGTGATCCTGTCGGGATCACTTGCCGGCTTTCTCCTGTTTAATTATGCTCCGGCAAAAATATTCATGGGAGATGCCATGGCGATGCTGACTGGACTGATTTCCGGGGTAATGGCGCTGAGGTTTGTTTCCCTCGAAGATAGAGGCGGGCTCAGTTTCCTAACTTCAGACTCGGCCATAGCCCTTGCTTTGGCAGTGTTGATCGTTCCTGTATTTGATTGTCTGAGGGTATTTTTAATTCGGCTCCTGCAGCACAAATCCCCATTCTCCGGGGATAGAAATCACGTCCACCACCGCCTGAAACAATTGGGCTATACAGATGGGACGGTGGTTTTTCGTTTGCTTGTTTTTAACATCAGTATGGTAGGAATGACGCTTTTGCTGCAGCATCTCGGCAATTTTACCCTGATCATGCTGCAGTTTTTTATCTGTATGCTGTGGAATGGCCTGCTTACTTTTGCGATCCGAAAAACAGCGGATAAAAATTACCGTTTAAGAGACGTTCTGCTCAGGGATACTTTAAATATCGGCCGAAATTAATCGCTGCGTAATTTTTAATATTCTATCCGGAAATAGTACCGCTCCTATAAAGAATATAGGTACTTTTGCGCCGTAATTTACAAAAGCCGGGAGGCATTTTGGATTGCTACACCAACAAAACAACAGATAGAAATGAATATAGCAATTAATGGTTTTGGTAGAATTGGCCGTATGTTTTTACGCGGGGCAATTGAGAAAAACATCAATGTTGTGGCCATCAATGATTTAGGTGATGCGGCAACGCTGGCGCACCTGTTTAAGTATGATACGGTACACAGAGGGTTTAAAGGGAAGGTCTCTTTTGAATCAGATGCCTTAATCATTAACGGGAAGAAGATTCAGCTGTATTCAACATCCAATCCTGAGGAGCTTCCATGGGCAGCACTGGAGATTGACCTGGTGCTGGAATCTACGGGTAAATTCATCAGCAGGGCAGGAGCTGGCAAACATTTGCTGGCAGGGGCTAAACAGGTGCTGATTTCTGCACCGGCTGCGGATAAAGACATTCCTATGGTGGTACTTGGTGTAAATGACGAGGCGATAGATTTGAAAAGTACGATTCTTTCCAATGCTTCCTGTACAACGAATAATGTGGCGCCAATGGTGAAAATATTAGACGATAACTGGGGAGTGTTAGAAGGCTACATCACTACGGTTCACTCCATGACCGGCGATCAGAACCTTCATGATGGTCCGCACAAGGATTTAAGAAGGGCAAGGGCAGCTTCGGCTTCCATCATTCCGACAAGTACCGGTGCAGCAAAAGCAATTACCAATATTTTTCCTCATCTGGAAGGTAAGTTAGGTGGTGCCGGGATCAGGGTTCCGGTTCTGAATGGTTCTTTAACCGATTTTACCTGTCTGTTGAAGTCTCCGACAACGATCGAAGAAATTAATGCAGCTTTTAAAAAGGCTTCGGAGCAGGAGTTGAAAGCTTTGGTGGAATATACCGAAGACCCGATTGTTTCCGTTGATATATTAGACAATCCACATTCCTGCATCTTTGATGCACAGCTGACTTCCATCGTGGGGGATATGGTGAAAGTGGTGGGATGGTACGACAATGAATCCGGATATTCCGCAAGATTGGTAGACCTGGTTCAAAAAATTGAAAAAATAAATGGTTAAATATATATCAGCCGAACAAACGCTGCCCTTACGCAGCCAGGTGCTCAGAAATGGGCTTCCGGAAGCGCAATGTGTGTTTCCTCAGGATCACATCGGGGGAGGCTTGCATCTGGGTTGCTTCGCCGGAGATCAATTGGTTTCTGTGGCGACCATCTTCCCTGAAGACCATCCTGAACATGGCCCTCGTGGCTTCCGTTTGCGTGGAATGGCTTCTGATCCGGCCTTTGCAGGAAAGGGGTATGGCGCAAAGCTCATAAATTTTGCAATTGATGAACTGACATCCGCTAATGCTGCTTATATTTGGTGCAATGCCCGTAGTTCTGCCGCTGCTTTTTATACGAAGCTTGGCTTTACGATGATTTCCGAAGAGTTTGAAATACCGGGGATAGGCCCGCATTTCAATATGATCCGGTTGCTGGCTGTAAAATAACCTTAGTCAAACCTGTCTCTTTTTTAAGCTGCAGGACCATCAAAACCAATAATTCTAAACAATAACAATAATGAAACCATTATCAGCATACCAATAGAAACCACAATAAACATGCTGATGATCGCTTCATAACCTTTAAAAAAAAACTATATACGGATGAAAACAATAGACCAGTGTAATTTCAAAGATAAGAAAGCCTTAATCAGAGTGGATTTTAATGTTCCTTTGGACGCGGAATTTAACATTACTGATGATAAAAGGATGCGTGCAGCATTGCCTACCATTACTAAAATATTGAATGACGGTGGTTCTGTAATCCTGATGTCTCACCTGGGACGTCCAAAAGGCGGTCCGGAAGATAAATACTCTTTGAAACACATTTTAGGTGACCTTTCCAGAATGCTGGATTTGGAAGTGAAATTTGCAGACGATTGTATTGGTGCATCTGCGGTAGATAAAGCCAAAAATCTGGAGCCGGGACAAGTGTTGTTATTGGAGAATCTTCGTTTCTATAAAGAAGAAGAAAAAGGCGACAGAGATTTCGCGGAAAAGTTGTCTAAACTTGGAAATGTCTATGTAAACGATGCTTTTGGTACTGCACACCGTGCACATGCCTCTACATCGATCATCGCAGAATTTTTCCCTAACGATAAATACTTCGGCTATCTGATGGCAGAAGAATTGAAAAATGCAGAAAAAGTAAATCATGGTGCAGTGAAACCTTTCACCGCAATTATGGGCGGTGCGAAAGTGTCTGATAAAATTTTACTGATCGAAAGCTTATTGGATAAAGTTGATAACCTGATCATTGGTGGTGGAATGGCTTATACTTTTGCGAAAGCACAAGGCGGTGAGATCGGTACCTCCCTGTTGGAAGAAGACAGAATGGCACTTTGCCTGGAACTGTTGGAAAAAGCGAAAGCAAAAGGGGTGAAGTTATACCTCCCACTTGATACCACCATCGCTGATAAATTTGCAAATGATGCAGAGAAAAAGGATGTAGACACTGGTCATATTCCTGCAGACTGGATGGGGTTGGACATCGGCCCGAAAAGTATCGACCTGTTTTCTGAGGTGATCAAAAATTCAAAAACTTTGCTTTGGAATGGTCCGATGGGTGTTTTTGAAATGGCTAATTTTGAGCATGGTACCCGTGCAATTGCAAATGCGGTTGTGGCTGCTACTCAGGAGAATGGCGCTTTTTCATTGATTGGTGGCGGAGATTCTGCTGCAGCAATTGCCAAATTTAATTTAGAAGATAAAGTGAGTTATGTATCTACCGGTGGTGGTGCATTACTGGAATATATGGAAGGTAAAGAATTGCCGGGAGTAAAGGCGATCAATGCCTAATATTTTAGACTAAATTTAGGACAGGCGTTTCGTTTAAAACGAAACGCCTGTTTTTTTTACCACCTTGATTTAGGCCTTTTTAGCACTTTAAAGTGGCAAAAATCTTGGTACGAAATATGTTGATAATTTTTTGTGGTAGAATGTGGTAAAAAGTGGTAGAAATATCTATTTTTACCCTACATAAAAAGTGCACATATTAAAATGGTTCAATTGTTAGGAGAATTTGATTGTAAATTGGATGCGAAAGGCCGCTTGATGGTTCCTTCGTCTCTGAAAAAACAATTGCCCAACGTTGAGCAAGAGGGACTTGTGATTAACAGGGGTTTTGAAAAGCACCTGGTGATCTATCCTAAAAAAGTATGGGAGGGAATCGTGGAAGAGTTAAGTAAGTTGAATCCGTACGAACAAAAAAACAGAGAATTTATTCGATATTTTACCCGTGGCGCGACGGAATTGACCCTAGATGCGACCGGAAGGGTGAATTTACCTAAGTCTTTATTGGAATCTGTAGGCATAGAAATCAGTGCAGAACTGGTTCTGGCCTGTCAGTTTGACAAGATTGAAGTCTGGTCTAAAAAATCGTATGATGCTTTGTTTGATAAAGAGCCTGAAGATTTTGCAATGCTTGCAGAAGAAGTAATGGGCAATAAGAACAGGAGGAATGATGGAGAATAATTACCACATCCCCGTAATGTTGAAAGAATGTATCGATGGTTTGAATATCAAACCTGATGGTGTATATGTGGACGTGACCTTTGGTGGTGGCGGACATTCAAGAGAAATCCTGAAGCATTTAGGTAAAGACGGAGTGTTGATCGCCTTCGATCAGGACCCTGATGCACAAAGGAATAAGATTGATGACCCACGTTTTATTTTTGTAGACCAGAATTTTGCCTTTATCAAAAATAACCTGCGCTTATTGGGTTATAGAGCGGTAGACGGGATCCTGGCCGACCTTGGCGTTTCTTCCCACCAGTTCGATGTGCCGGAAAGAGGCTTTTCTACCAGGTTCGAGTCTGACCTGGACATGCGTATGGACAAACAAGGCGCTTTAACGGCTGCTGATGTTTTGAATACCTATACAGAAGATCAGCTTCATAAAATTTTCGGAATTTATGGCGAGGTGAAGAATGCAAAATCACTGGCCCGTGCAGTAGTAACCGGCCGTGTGGAACAACCGATTAAGACGCTTGCGGATTTTAAAAGAGCAGCAGGTGCACACATTCCGAAAGGAAAAGAGTATAAATATATGGCTCAGGTGTTCCAGGCTTTGCGTATCGAGGTCAATGCAGAAATTGAAGTGCTGGAGAATTTTTTAATGCAAACAGCCGATGTCTTAAAAACAGGTGGCCGTTTGGTGGTGATGTCCTACCATTCTTTGGAAGACAGACCGGTTAAGAATTTTATAGCAAAGGGGAAATTTAAAGGTGAGGTGGAAAAAGATTTTTATGGGAACGAACAAAAACCCCTTAAAATCATCACCAGAAAAGCGGTGGTTGCGGATGCTGAAGAGCTGGAACGCAACAGCCGGGCAAGGAGTGCCAAACTCAGAATTGGAGAAAAGCTATGAATAACGAGTTCAGGCACCACATAGAAGAGGAGGATTTGGAACCTGAAGAAATTCAGTTGAAGAAACCACGGAGGAAAGTAAGGGAGCCTGAAGGTGAAAAAGCGTTCTTTAAAAAGTTATTTACCGAGGGTGTAGTGACTAAGGAAGCGGCAACAGATATGTTACCGTTTTTACTGTTTTTGTCTGTTTTGTGTATGCTATACATTGCAAACAGCCATATGGCAGTAAAGAACATTAGAAATATTGACAAATTAAATAAAGAAGTAAAAGAGTTGAGCTGGGAATATAAGTCGCTAAAAGCAGACTTAATGTTCAAAAGCAAATTGACTGAAGTTGCAAAAAAGGTAGATACATTGGGAATTAAGGAATTAACCGAACCTCCTAAAAAAATTGTAATCAACACTAATGAACATTAGAGCAAACATATTATTACGTGTTTATCTGTCTTTCGGACTGATTGTACTGCTTGCCGTGGCAGTATTGGTCAGACTATGTGATGTACAGTTTGTAGAGGGGCATAAATGGCGTGCCATGGCCGATAGCCTCTCTACTAAGTATATCAATGTGGAAGCTGCTCGTGGAAATATCTATTCATCAGACGGAAGCCTGCTTGCGACCTCTATTCCTGAGTATGAACTGAGGATGGATTTGTTTGCCGGTGGAATCGATGATGATAAAGTGTTCTATGGGAAAGTTGACTCCTTAGCCCTGAAATTATCCCAGTTTTTTAAAGATAAAACGCCTAAAGAATATTCACGTTACCTGCGTTCGGCGAGACAGGACAGTGCCCGTTACCTGCTGATCAAACGTAAAATAGGTTATCAGGAACTGAAAACGATCAGAACGTTTCCGTTATATAACATCGGGAAGTATTCAGGTGGGTTAATTGCAGTACAACAGAACAAAAGAATTAAACCTTTCAAATTTCTGGCGTCGAGAACAATTGGCTATAAAAACGAGAACGTTGCCAATGGGGTAGGTCTGGAAGGCGCTTATGGAAATTACATCAATGGAGAAAGCGGTAAAAGATTGGTGCAAAGGATTGCTGGTGGTGTCTGGATGCCGGTAAATGACGAAGCAGAAGTAGCGCCTAAAGAAGGAGCTGACATTATATCAACCATCGATATCAATATGCAGGATCTTGCGCAAACTGCCCTGGAAAGACAGTTGAAATTAAGTGATGCAGACCATGGTACGGTAATTTTGATGGAAGTAAATACCGGTGAAGTACGTGCGGTAGCAAACTATACCAGGGTATCTGAAGGTGTTTATGAAGAGCAGTTTAATTATGCCATTGGTGGTAGTCAGGATCCCGGATCTACGTTTAAACTGGCTTCTTACATGGCATTACTGGAAGATAAAAAGGTAGATACAAATACTTTGGTGGATACCGGTGATGGTTTTTACAGAATTCCGGGACATACAATTAAAGATTCACATGGTGGGATTGGTGTGGTAACGGTGATGAAAGCTTTTGAACAATCTGCAAATACAGCAATTGCAAAATTGGTAAACAACCATTATAAGGATAACCCTTCTCAGTTCACGGATCATTTGTATGACATCCACATGAACGAGAAAATGGGGCTGCAGATCCCTGGAGAAGCGAAACCAGTGATCAAAAATCCTTCTAACAGAAGCTGGAACAAGAACATGACCCTGCCACAAATGGCTTATGGTTATGAGATGCAGATTACACCACTTCAGATGCTGACCTTTTACAACGCAGTGGCAAATGATGGAAAATACATCGCTCCTATCTTTGTGAAAGAGATCAGAAGACTGGGAAACCCAATTGAGCAGTTTAAAGCCAGGGTGATCAGCGAGCGGATTTGTTCTGAGAAAACGATTAAGAAATTGCAGGCCATGCTGGAATCTGTAGTGACCAAAGGAACAGGTAAGCTGATGGGCTCTCCGTTTTACAGGGTTGCAGGAAAAACAGGAACTGCACAGGTGGCAGATGGCCGAAACGGGTATAAGGCAAAGAGAAGCTATCAGGCTTCTTTCTGTGGTTATTTCCCTGCGGATAAACCAAAGTATTCGATCATTGTGGCCATTAACGGTCCTAAGAACGGATATTATGGTGCAACAGTAGCTGGTCCGGTATTTAAAGAAATTGCAGACCGCATTTACGCAAGTGATATGCAGATGTATAACAATGTAAAAGACCACTTAGTAGGGAATACGAAAAACCCGGAAGCGAAAGCAGGTCAGAGTAAAGCAGTGAAGAAAGTATATACTGCTTTAGGAATTAAATCGCTTTATGCGGCTAAGTCTACCTATTTCAACAGCATCGATACCAATAATGGTGTGGTGTATGAAGAGTATAATTCTATCAAAGGAATTATGCCGAATGTAAATGGAATGGGCTTAAAAGACGCATTGTACCTTTTAGGGAATGTAGGATTGAAAACAAAGGTGATCGGAAGTGGAAAGGTGTTTAGTCAGTCTATCCCTTCAGGAAGTAAAATAGGTAAAGGATTGGCAGTAGAATTAGAATTGAGATAGTATGCAGTTACAAGATGTTTTATATGGAATAGCAATAACAAACCTGGTTGGCGTAACCAACAGGGAGGTGACTGCGCTTGCTTTTGATTCCCGTCAGATCATTAAGGATACTGTATTTTTTGCAATCAAAGGAACTTTGTCCGATGGACATAAATATATAGCGGATACCATTAATGCAGGTGCTTCAGTAATCGTTTGTGAACAGATTCCTGAAAACAAACATGCAGAGGTGACTTATATTCAGGTAGAAAATACTTCGGTTGCCTTAGGTGCAATGGCGGCTAACTTCTACCATAATCCTTCTTCAAAATTAAAACTGATTGGCATTACCGGTACAAATGGTAAAACGACCATCGCAACGATATTATTTAAATTGTTCCGTGAACTGGGCTATAGTGTAGGCCTGATCTCTACGGTACAGAACCACATCAATGATGCAGTGATTCCTGCAACACATACCACACCTAACCCAATTGCTTTAAACGAGCTGTTGCAGAACATGGTGGATGAAGGTTGTGAATACTGCTTTATGGAAGTGAGCTCTCATGCGGTTGTTCAGCACAGAACTGAGGGATTGAGCTTTGCAGGCGGGGTGTTTTCGAACATTACACATGACCACCTGGATTTTCACAAGACCTTTGACAATTACATTAAAGCGAAGAAAGCATTTTTTGACGGACTTCCGGCGAATGCTTTTGCATTGACCAATCTGGACGACAGGAATGGAATGGTGATGCTGCAGAATACCAGGGCAACAAAACAAACTTATGCACTGAAACAACTGGCCGACTTTAAAGCGAAGGTAGTAGAGAACAGCTTTAATGGTTTGCACCTGGATATTGACCATGCAGATGTATTCTTTAAACTGGTAGGTTCTTTCAATGCATACAACCTATTGGCAGTTTATGGAACGGCAGTACTACTTGGTCAGGATAAACTGACGGTATTGACAGCTTTGAGTAACCTGACCGGTGCGGAAGGAAGATTTGATTACATCACTTCCAGTCAGAACATCATCGGAATAGTGGATTATGCACATACTCCGGATGCGGTTCAGAACGTGTTGAGCACGATTCATGACATCAGAAAAGGTACAGAACAAGTGATCACCATCATCGGTTGTGGTGGTGACAGAGATAAAACAAAACGTCCGGTCATGGCACAGGTGGCCTGCGACTGGAGTGATAAGGTGATCCTGACTTCGGATAATCCAAGGTCGGAGAACCCACAAACAATTGTAGAGGAAATGGAAAAGGGCGTGTCGCCAACAAATAAACGTAAGACGTTGAGTATAGTGGATAGAAGAGAGGCGATAAAAACGGCTTGCCATTTAGCAAGGCCAGGTGATATCATCCTGCTTGCCGGAAAAGGGCACGAAAAGTATCAGGAGATCAATGGAGTGAGGTATCATTTTGATGATAAGGAAATATTAATGGAACAATTAAACTTAATCAGCTAATGTTGTACTATCTGTTTGAATATCTAAATCAGCATTACGATTTCCCGGGATTGAGGTTGTTTCAATACATCACTTTCCGGACTTCATTGGCAGTGATTATTTCCCTGATCATCACTACGGTTTATGGCCGTAGAATTATTGATTATCTGCAAAAAATGCAGGTGGGTGAGACGGTTAGAAATTTGGGTCTGGAAGGACAAATGCAAAAGCAGGGAACGCCAACAATGGGCGGGATCATGATCCTGTTAGGGATTCTGGTGCCTACATTATTGCTGGCCAACCTTTCGAATATTTACGTATTGCTGATGATCATCACCACCGTGTGGATGGGTATCATCGGTTTTGTAGATGATTATATCAAGGTCTTCAAGAAAAATAAAGAAGGTTTAGCGGGAAGGTTTAAGATTGTAGGACAGGTTGGTCTGGCTTTAATCATTGGCTGGACGATGTATTTCAATCCCAATATCGTGGTGAGACAAACGGTTGATGAATCGGGAATCTCGAAAACTACGGCACCAATGGTGTTGAGACAAAAAGGAGAAAGCTTTTACTATACTCAGGATGTGAAATCTACCCTGACCAATGTGCCTTTTTATAAAAACAATGAGTTTGATTATGCCAAAGTCCTTAAGTTTTTGGGCGATGGGTATGAGAAATATGCGGTTTTCGTGTTCCTGTTGTTTGTGGTGATTATCGTAACCGCAGTATCCAACGGGGCAAACATTACGGATGGGATTGATGGACTGGCGACAGGTACTTCGGCCATCATCGGACTTACCTTAGGCTTATTGGCTTATGTATCCGGTAATACCGTGATCGCAGATTACCTGAACATCATGTATATCCCCAATTCAGGAGAGCTGATGATTTTTGCGGGTGCCTTTGTGGGTGCTTGTGTGGGCTTCTTATGGTACAATTCCTACCCTGCACAGGTGTTTATGGGAGATACCGGAAGTCTGGCCATCGGAGGAATCATTGCGGCCTTTGCCATCATGATCCGTAAAGAATTGTTAATCCCGGTTTTATGTGGAGTATTCCTGATAGAGAACCTGTCGGTAATCATCCAGGTGAGCTATTTTAAATATACCAAGAAACGTTTTGGTGAAGGACGAAGGATTTTCCTGATGTCGCCTTTACACCATCATTATCAGAAAAAAGGATACCATGAAGCGAAGATCGTTACCCGTTTCTGGATCATTGGAATTCTTTTGGCCATTATTACCATCATCACTTTAAAACTACGATAATGGAAAATAAAAGGATAGTCGTTTTAGGTGCCGGTGAAAGCGGTGTAGGTGCAGCAATGCTGGCGCAAAAAGAAGGTTTTGATGTTTTTGTATCTGACTTTGGTGCCATCGCTTCTCAGTATAAAGAACGCCTGCAGGAGTTGAACATCGCGTTTGAAGAAAAACAACATACGACAGAACAGATCCTGAATGCAGCTGAAGTGATCAAGAGTCCGGGAATTCCGGAGAAAGCGCCGATCGTTGTTGCCTTGAAAAAGAAACAGATTCCGGTGATCTCTGAGATTGAGTTCGCGAAAAGATATACCGATGCCAAAACGATCTGTATTACAGGATCTAATGGTAAAACAACGACAAGCATGCTGACTTACCATATTTTGAAGAAAGCAGGTTTGAATGTTGGATTGGCAGGAAATATCGGAAATAGCTTTGCTGCTTTGGTAGCTACAGCTGAATTTGACTGGTATGTCCTGGAGATCTCGAGTTTTATGCTGGATGATATGTATGATTTTAGAGCAGATATCGCTGTTTTATTAAACATCACACCAGATCATCTGGACAGGTATGACTACAAGTTGGGGAACTATGCGGCATCAAAAATGCGTATCGCTCAAAATCAGGGTAGTAATGACACTTTCATCTATTGTGCCGATGATGAAGAGACGATAAAGGCAATGAAACACATCAGGTTTAATTCAAAAATGTACCCCTTTTCTATTCGAAAACAAATCGAAGAAGGCGCATACCTGGAAAGTAACAACATGCATATCAATATTAACCATAAAGACCCATTAACCATGTCCATCATAGAACTAGCGTTACAAGGCAAGCATAATATTTATAACTCTATGGCTTCGGGCATAGTGGCAAAAGTATTAGAGATCAGAAATGCTACCATTCGTGAAAGCATGGGGGACTTCAGGAATATTGAACACAGACTGGAACATGTGGCTAAGATCTCTGGTGTGGAATATATCAATGACTCCAAGGCAACGAATGTGAATTCTACCTGGTATGCATTGGAAAGCGTAAATACCGATGTGATTTTAATCATGGGGGGTGTAGATAAAGGAAACGATTACGACATGCTGAAGGACCTGGTTCGCCAGAAGGTAAGGGCAATCGTATGCTTAGGAAAAGACAATAAAAGAATTCACGAAGCTTTTGAAGATGATGTGGAAGTGATTGTCAATACTTTTTCTGCAAATGAAGCAGTTAAGATGGCTTATCACCTGGCTAAAAAAGGAAATACGGTATTGTTGTCGCCTGCCTGTGCAAGCTTCGATTTGTTTAAGAATTATGAGGACCGTGGCAATCAATTTAAGATGGCTGTGAAAGAATTATAGATTATGATCGCAATAAATAAGATTTTAGACAAAACAAAAGGAGATCGCTGGATATGGCTGATCATTATCCTTTTGTCTCTGATCTCTATACTTACGGTGTATAGTGCTACGGGAACCTATGCTTATAAAGTTGGTAAAACGGTGGAAAAGGTCTTATTGACCAAGCATTTGATCTTCGTAATTATGGGGATAGGAATGATCTATGTTGCGCATTTATTGGATTATAAATATTACGCCGGAATTTCAAAAATCCTGATGATCATCACGATCCCATTGCTGTTTTATACGGCAGTTTTCGGGGCGAGCATCAATGAGGCTTCCCGTTGGGTGAAAATTCCGGTAATCGGACTGACTTTTCAAACTTCCGATTTGGCAAAACTGGCGCTGATTACCTTTCTCGCGAGAATGCTGACGAAGAAACAGGAAAATATTAAGGATGTAAAAGAAGCCTTTATTCCCATTATGGGATCGGTATGTGTGGTATTTGCTTTGATTGCATGGGCGAACTTGTCTACGGCAATCATGCTTTTTGGGGTAAGCATACTCTTGCTCATCATCGGAAGGATCAGCATCAAGCAGATCTCTATCGTATGTGCAGGTGGCGCGGTGCTGCTGTTGCTGATTGTGTTTTTAGGGCCAAGGGCCGGAACATACAAGTCGAGGGTAAATGCGTTTTTACATCCGGAGAAACAAAATTCAGACAAGACCTATCAGGCGGATCAATCTAAAATAGCCCTGGCAACGGGTGGTGTTTTTGGAAAGGGACCGGGAAATAGTACACAACGGAATTTCTTACCCCATCCGTATTCGGATTTTATCTTCGCCATTATTGTGGAGGAATATGGTTTGCTGGGGGCAATGACGGTGATTGTATTGTATCTCGTCCTGCTCTACCGGTGCGTCCGGATTGTAACCCAAAGTCCTAAGGCCTTTGGGGCTTTGCTGGCTGCGGGCCTTAGTTTTAGTCTGACGATCCAGGCTTTTGCTAACATGGCCGTAGCGGTAGGATTAGGTCCGGTAACAGGGGTTCCGTTACCATTGGTAAGTATGGGGGGAACATCAATGATCTTTACGAGTATCGCATTCGGAATTATCCTGAGCGTAAGTAGAGATGTAGAAGAAAAAGGGAGTAAAAAAGTAGTTGTAGGTGAAATACCTGCAATGGCATAATATAAAGATGAAGAGAGCAACGAGAATAATTATTTCAGGTGGTGGTACCGGCGGACATATTTTTCCGGCGATATCAATAGCGAATGCCTTAAAACGCATGGAGCCGGGCTGTGAGATTTTATTTGTCGGCGCTACGGGCAGAATGGAAATGGAAAAAGTTCCTGCTGCCGGATATAAAATTATTGGTTTAAACATCAGCGGTATACAAAGAGGCTCTATTGCGAAAAATTTAAGTTTGCCATTTAAATTGCTTGGAAGCATGCGTAAGGCCTTGCAGTTAATTGCTGATTTTAAACCGGATGTTGTGGTTGGTGTTGGTGGTTATGCTTCCGGACCAATCTTGTTTGCTGCATCATTGAAGAATGTTCCTTACCTGATTCAGGAACAGAATTCTTATGCCGGGATCACGAACAAATGGCTGGGTAAGAAAGCAGCTAAAATTTGCGTGGCTTTTGATGATATGGACCAGTTCTTCCCAACAGGGAATATCCTTAAAACAGGAAATCCGGTAAGGAAAGATGTGGTAGATATCGTACAAAAACACCATGCAGGTGCAGAATTGCTGAAACTGGATCCTTTGAAGAAAACGATCCTGGTAACAGGTGGCAGTCTTGGGGCAGGAACATTAAATAAAAGCATTGAAAAGCACCTTCAGGAATTGATTGATGTGGATGTTCAGGTGATCTGGCAAACGGGTAAGTTTTATTATAAAGGAATTGTAGAGCGGGTAGGACTGGATTTTCATCCCAATATCAGAATTCTGGAATTCCTGAATAAAATGGACATGGCTTATGCTGCTGCGGATTTGATTATTTCCAGGGCAGGCGCAGGTACGATTGCAGAGCTTTGTTTGATTAAAAAACCGGTGATCCTGGTGCCTTCGCCGAATGTGGCGGAAGATCACCAGACTAAAAATGCGATGGCGCTGGTCAAACAAAATGCAGCATTGTTAATTGCCGATCGTTCTGCAGAAGATACACTGGTACGGGAAGCTTTGAGTTTATTAGAAGATAAGGAACGCAGTAAAATGTTTTCCGAAAATATAGGAAAGATGGCTTTGCCGGATTCCGATAATATAATTGCAGAAGAGGTAATGATTTTAGCAAGGAAGGGAGGTCATGATGGAGTTAGAAACGATTAAACGGATTTATTTTGTAGGGATTGGTGGGATCGGCATGAGTGCCCTTGCGCGTTATTTCAAAAACAGGGGTTGTGTGGTATGTGGTTATGACAAGACCAGAACGAACCTGACCATCGCATTGGAAAACGAAGGAATTCCGGTTTCTTATGCAGACGAGGTAGCTTCATTGCCTGCTGATTTCGGGACACATGATGTGGACACGCTGGTTGTTTATACGCCGGCCATTCCAAAAAACAGTGCTTTGCTGAACCATTTCAGGGAAGGCGGTTTTGTTCTGAAAAAACGTTCTGAAGTCCTGGGGATCATTAGTAAAGGTCAGTTTTGTATCGCAGTTGCGGGAACACACGGAAAGACCACGACTTCTTCGATCATTGCCCATGTGCTGACAGATACTGGCTTTGGTTGTACTGCCTTTTTAGGTGGAATAGCGACCAATTATAACAGCAATTTTTTGCTGGGAGACAATCATGTGGTGGTGGTAGAGGCTGATGAGTATGACCGGTCATTTTTAACCTTGCATCCTGATCTTTCTGTGATTACTTCTATGGATGCAGATCACCTGGATATTTATGGTGATGCAGGGCAGCTGGAGGAATCCTTCCGCCTGTTTGCCGGACAATTGAAGCCGGAAGGGACCTTGTTTGTGAAAGCAGGATTGCCTTTGAAAGATGGAATTACTTACAGTGCAGGTTCGTCTTCTGAAATCAAAGGACAGAACATCCGTGTGGAAGGTTCGAAGTTTGTATTTGATTATGCAGATGGAGATACGCTGATCTCAGATTTTCAGCTGATGCTGCCTGGAAAACATAACGTAGAAAATGCGGTTGCAGCGATTGCAGTGGCCTTAAAGCTGGGCATTGATGCGGATAAAATAAAGGTCGCTATTGCGAATTTTAAAGGAGTAAAAAGAAGGTTTGAATATATAGTTAATGGGGATGGTCATATTTATATTGACGATTATGCCCATCATCCGGAGGAATTAAGGGCTTGCTTTGACGCAGTCAGACAGTTGTATCCGGAGAAAAAGCTGACGGTGATTTTTCAGCCGCACCTGTTTACGCGGACACGTGACTTTGCAGATGATTTTGCAAAAGTATTGGGTACGGTAGACGAGCTGGTATTGCTGGAAATTTATCCCGCGAGAGAATTACCACTGGAAGGAATTGATTCGAACTTTTTGCTGAATAAAATCAGCCTTAAAAATAAAGAGATTGTTGCCAAAGGCCTGGTGCCGGAGTACATTAAAAATAAAAACCCTGAGTTGCTGCTGACAGTGGGCGCAGGGGACATAGATACGTTAATACAACCACTTAAAGCTAATTTCACTAATGTTTAAAGACATCAATTGGAAATCGGTATTTAACAAGTTTGCCTGGATATTTTGTCTGAGCGGCCTGGTGGTGCTTATGAGTTTTGTAAGCAGCAAGAAAAGTACGGTGGAGATTACCAATGTCAAAATATTAATTCCGGGTGCGGATAACTTTATTGAAAGAGAAGAGATTGATGCGGTTTTGAAGCAGAGTCAGGGTTCTCTGATCGGGCGTAAGCTGGAGCAGGTGAACCTTCAGGACATAGAGAAAAAGATTAAATCGAATCCGTATATCGCAATGGCAACGGTCTATGCGGATATGGATGGGGTGATCCATATTGAAATTAAACAGCGTCAGCCGATTTTAAGGGTGATCAATGCCAATGGTCAGGACTATTATATTGACCGGAACGGATTGAAAATGCCGGTATCTCCAAACTTCACCGCAGATGTGCTGGTGGCGAATGGAAATGTAATGGAACATTTTACCGGAAGGGTGGATACGCTGATCACCAAACTGGCCAGGGATTTGTATGAGACTGCATTGTTTATCAAGAAGGATACTTTGTGGGATGCGCAGATCGAACAGCTTTTTGTAAATGATAAGGCAGATATCGAGCTGATCCCGAGAGTAGGCAATCAACGCATTATTCTGGGTTCTGCAGATTCTTTAGATGTAAAGATGAGAAACCTGCTGGCCTTTTATAAACAAGCCATGCCGAAAGTGGGATGGGATACGTATAAAACCATCAATGTAAAGTATACGAACCAGGTGGTTTGCGTGAAAAATAAACCGGATTCTGTAATTGTCAATGGCGTGAAGCGGCCTAAGATTGTCGATACACTGAAGTCAAATAAAGCGGTGGTTGATAAGCTGGTGTTGCAGCAGATCGCCATGGAAATGAAAAATGACGGAGATGACCCTGACCAGCCTGATGGTGCAGTGGTTCCCCCGCCAAAAACGGTTAAGCCGGTGTTGAGTACAAAACCAGCGATCGCGAAAACCACAAAACCAGCAGCGGCAAAGACAACAAAGCCTGCAGTTGCTAAAACGGTAAATAAAAAGGTAGCCAGTCCTGTAAAGAAAACCACAGTAAAGCCGCCGGCTAAACCGGCAACAACAAAACCCGCCAAGCCGGTAGTAAAAAAACCGGTAAAAACTGCTGCAAAGAAGCCGGGGGCAGCAAAAGAGAATAGTAAAACAGATACCAAGAAGAACAAATAGTATAAAACTCAACAAATCGATATAGTTATGGGCAAAGAAAAATCTATCGTGCAGTCTCCAATCGTAGTAGGATTGGATATTGGTACTACAAAGATCTGCGTGATCGTAGGCCGGCGCACGCAGCACTCAAAAATCGAAGTACTGGGCATAGGGAAAGCGGAGTCTGCCGGGGTTACCCGTGGCGTGGTTTCCAACATCCAAAAAACGGTGCAGGGAATCGCACAGGCCGTGGAAGTGGCCAGTGGGCAATCGAATGTGGAAATCCGCGTGGTAAACGTTGGTATTGCCGGTCAGCATATCAAGAGTTTGCAACACCGTGGAATCCTGACGAGAAGAGAGCTGAACAATGAAATCGGTAAAAAAGATATAGACAAATTAATTGATGATATGTTCAAACTGGTGATGCCCCCGGGAGAAGAAATCATTCATGTTTTGCCTCAGGAATTTACCATCGATAATGAGCCCGGAGTAAAAGACCCTATCGGAATGGCCGGAGTGCGCCTGGAGGCGAACTTCCATATCATTTCAGGACAGGTTACTGCTGTCAAGAATATCATGAGGTGCGTAACCAATGCCGGGTTACAAACTCAGGAATTAATTTTGGAGCCTCTTGCTTCTTCTGAATCGGTGTTGAGCGAGGAAGAGAAGGAAGCAGGAATCGCTTTAGTGGATATTGGTGGTGGTACTACTGATATTGCTATTTTTCATGAAGGCATCATCCGCCATACTGCTGTTATCCCATTTGGTGGCAATAGCGTAACGGAAGATATTCGTGAAGGTTGTTCTGTAATGAGAAACCAGGCTGAACTGTTGAAGACCCGTTTCGGTTCTGCCCTGGCTGAAGAAAATAAAGAAAATGAAATCATTTGTGTTCCCGGACTGAGAGGAAGAGAACCGAAAGAGATTTCCGTTAAAAACTTAGCTTATGTGATCCAGGCCCGTATGGAAGAAATCATTGAGCATGTTTACTATGAGATCAAGTCTTCAGGATATGAGAAAAAACTAATCGGTGGTGTTGTGATTACCGGTGGTGGTGCTTTGTTGAAACACCTTTCTCAACTGGTAGAATATGTGACTGGTTTGGATTGCCGCGTGGGTTATCCGAATGAGCATTTGTCGAAGTATGAAGACATGCCAAAGACGATCTATGATGACCTGAAAAGCCCGATGTACGCGACGAGCGTTGGCTTGCTGATCAAGGGGATTCAAAAAGCCGAAGAGTTGATTGAAGAGATGAAACAACCGGGAGTTTATGTGGAAAAACCTAAGGATGGTAAAGACAAAACCAAGAATTCCGGTGGTGGCTTGTTCGACAAGCTGTTAGCGAAAGCCAAGGATTTTGTGAAGGACGATATGAACGTAAGTGACGAAGATTATATTAAATCATAATATTTATCCACAATAAACGATTTTTCCACATTTTAAACACTTGTGGGAAACGCCTGTTAAAAAGTGTGTATTATTACATAGGTAGATGAACAGGAAAAACGAATTTTTAAATAACTGATTCATAAAGATATGCAGTTCGAAATGTTAAAAGATAAGTCATCAATCATCAAGGTAATTGGTGTTGGTGGCGGTGGTGGTAATGCGGTAAACCATATGTACCGTCAGGGAATTACAGGAGTAGACTTTATTATTTGTAATACAGATGCGCAAGCATTGGAGTTTAGTCCAATCCCTAATAAAGTACAATTGGGTGCAAGCCTTACAGAAGGAATGGGTGCAGGCTCAATTCCTGAGGTTGGAAAAAACTCTGCTATTGAAAATATAGATGACATCAAACAAATGCTGGGAAGCACCACAAAGATGTTGTTTATTACAGCCGGAATGGGTGGTGGTACCGGAACAGGTGCAAGCCCGATCATTGCCAAAGCAGCTAAAGAATTAGACATATTAACCGTAGCCATCGTGACTACGCCTTTTGCCTTTGAAGGAAAGAGACGTAAGATGCAGGCCAATGATGGTTTGGATGAGCTGAAGAAATATGTGGATTCGTACCTGGTAATTTCGAACGACCGGTTACGTGAAATCTTTGGTAACCTGACCCTGGGTTCTGCTTTCGCGCAGGCCGATGATATCTTAACTACCGCCGCAAAAGGAATCGCAGAGATCATTACCGTACCAGGATATATCAACGTGGATTTTAAAGATGTGCGCACCGTGATGAAAGACAGCGGGGTATCCATCATGGGTAGTTTTGCCTGTGACGGTGAGAACCGTGCTTTAAATGCGGTGGAAGGAGCCCTGGCTTCTCCATTATTGAAAGACAATGAGATTGAAGGTGCCAGATATATTTTGTTAAATATCAGTTCAGGTTTACGTGAAGTAACAATGGACGAGGTGACGATCATCACAGATTATATTCAGGATAAAGCAGGCCTTTCTGCAGACCTGATCTGGGGTAACTGTATCGATGAAAACCTGGAAGATAAATTGTCGGTGACGATCATCGCAACAGGATTCCAGACCACAGAACAACGTGATGAAGAAAAAAAGAATGTAAAAAAGATTTCTTTGCTTACGCCTGAGGAGGCTCCTTTGGTAAAACCTATAGAAGCAGTAAATTCCTTTATTGCGCCTAAGCCTGAATCGGTTTCCAATGAGCCGGTGATGAAAGCAAAAGATGAAATTAAACAGTCTGATCTTTTCGGTGACCTTTACGGAAACAATAAAAGAAAAATGGAAGATCCTGAAAACGGGATCGTAAGACATACCCTGGTAGAAGAAGAAGCTTCGGCTGCGGAAAGCCAGGAACCTTCTTTTGAGTTTGAGATCAAAGTGGCAGAAACTGATTTTGTATTTGAAAAACCAGAGTCTGTGTTTAACAATGATGTTGAACCTCAAAAACAGGAAGTACCTGAAACAGGTGCTGATGATGATAAAAGCGATGAGTCTATCGAAGATCAGTTGAAAAAATCCAAAGAAAGGATTTTGAGATTAAAAGACCTGAGCATGAAACTGAGAACCAGCAATGGTTTACAGGAACTGGAAAATGAACCGGCTTACAAACGCAAACAGATGCAGTTGCAACAGGTTCAGCACTCTTCAGAATCTCAGGTTTCCAGATTTACATTGAGCAATGACGAGGACGGATCTACAGAGATCAGACCTAACAATTCCTTCTTACATGATAATGTTGATTAATAAAATCATCTGAATATTTAAAAAGCCTTAGCGATTTCTTCGCTGAGGCTTTTTTGGCATAATAATCGCACCCGTATGCCTGTAAAGGGGGATAATTGCTATTAAAGCATAATAACCTTAAATTTGCAAAAAATAAGACATATAATTTAAATAGATACACATTGGATATTTTTGATAAAGTAGCAAAGCGCATGGGCCCGATTGGTCAGCACCAAAAATGGTCACATGGATATTTCTCTTTTCCTAAATTAGAAGGAGATATCGCGCCTCACATGAATTTTCGTGGCAAAGAACATTTAGTTTGGAGTTTAAACAATTATTTAGGGTTAGCAAACCATCCTGAGGTAAGAGAAGCAGATAAGCAGGGCGCAACGGATTTCGGTATGGCCTATCCTATGGGCGCAAGGATGATGTCGGGGAACTCTAAATACCACGAGCAAATGGAGCAGGAACTGGCAGCTTTTGTTGGAAAACCTGATGCGTTTTTGTTAAACTATGGTTACCAGGGAATGGTTTCGATCATCGACTGTCTGGTAGACAGAAATGACGTGATTGTTTATGATGCAGAATCTCATGCCTGTATTATAGATGGTTTACGCCTGCACATGGGGAAACGTTTTGTGTATCAGCATAATGATATTGACAGTGCCCGTAAGCAACTGGAGCGTGCTACCAAACTGGTAGAACAAACCGGTGGTGGCATCCTTTTAATTACTGAAGGTGTTTTCGGAATGTCCGGAGCACAGGGTAAATTGAAAGAACTGATTGAATTAAAGAAAGATTTCGATTTCCGTTTACTGATTGATGATGCGCATGGTTTTGGTACAATGGGACCAACAGGTGCAGGAACTCATGAGGCACAGGATTGTATTGATGGCGTAGATGTTTACTTTGGTACTTTTGCCAAGTCGATGGCCGGAATTGGTGCTTTTGTTGCTTCTACTGAGGAGCTGACCAATTTCTTCCGTTACAACATGCGTTCCCAGACCTTTGCAAAGGCTTTGCCGATGCCAATGGTAATCGGATTGCTGAAACGTTTGGAATTGCTTAAAAACAGTCCTGAGCTGAGAGAACGCTTATGGAATATCGCAACTACCCTTCAGAAAGGTTTAAGGGAGCGTGGATTCGATTTGGGCGTAACGAATACAATGGTGACACCGGTCTTCTTAAAAGGGGAGTTGCTGGAAGCTACGGCATTAACGATGGACCTTCGTGAGAACTACGGAATCTTCTGTTCGATTGTGGTGTATCCGGTAATCCCTAAGGGACTAATCGAGCTGAGGTTGATTCCTACGGCGGCCCATACTTTGGAAGATGTACAGCGCACCTTAGATGCTTTTAGTGAAGTATCTGAAAAACTTAAAAGCGGTTATTACAAAGAGAATCAGTTCTCTATGGCTTAATCTGATATAGCACATTGCAAAAAGAGACTGCTTTTGATTAGGCAGTCTCTTTTTTATTTAAAAGATAAATCTGTTTCGATTTGGAAAGAAAGGCGGCAGACCGGTCAGAAAAGGCTGAAAATAGTTCTCATTTGCGCCTATTTATTGTCTCAAACTCTTTTTTTATTAAAATAAACATCTTACTTTAGTAATAGAGTATCAATCAAACCATTAAAAACTAAAAGGAGTAAATTAACGATGAAAAAATTTAATGAAGCAAAAGAACTTGTTGCCGCTTTAGAAGCTGATGCAGACAAATTCTACAACAAAGCCAACAGTGCTGCAGGAACCCGCGTACGTAAAGGTATGCAAGACCTTAAAAACCTAGCTCAGGCTATTCGTTTGGAAGTTCAGGAGACTAAAAACAAAGCCAGCTAACTGAGCTTTTTGGTTCAAAAAAAAAGCGTCCAGGAAACCGGGACGCTTTTTTTATGCAATCTGCTTTTTAAGCAGTAATTCTTTTCGTTTCTGCAATGATGGCCTGACGCAACTCATCTGATACTTTTACCAAAGGTAAACGCACATGATCATCACAAACACCCAGTTGTTTCAGGGCTGCTTTTACGCCGGCAGGATTTCCTTCTGCAAACATCTGTCTGGTAAATTCAATCAGGTTCAGGTGCAATGGGGCTGCAGCGCTGAAATCACCTTTTAAGGCCAGTCTGATCATATCAGACAATTGTTTTGGCAAAGCATTTCCAATCACAGAGATGACACCTACTGCGCCCAGTGAGATCATTGGCAAAGCCACAGGATCGTCGCCGGAGATCAGCATAAAATCAGCTGGTTTATCCCTCATGATCTGGTTAAACTGGTCGAAATTCCCCGAAGCTTCTTTTGTTCCGATGATGTTTTTAAAATCACTGGCCAGACGACAGGTGGTTTCCGGACTCACATTACTTGCCGTACGTCCCGGTACATTGTACAATAAAACAGGTAATGCACTGGCTTCAGCCACTGCTTTATAGTGTTGGTAAATGCCTTCCTGAGTTGGCTTATTATAATATGGACTGGCTGATAAGATCGCATCATAACCATTCGCTTCAAAATCTTTTATGCTTTCTGCAACTTCTGCAGTATCGTTTGCTCCGATCCCTGCAACAAGCGGTAAACGGCCATTATTGATTTCAGCAGTAAATTCCCAGATCTTCTTCTTCTCACTCTTATTCAGGGTTGACGCTTCTCCTGTGGTACCTAAGGATACCAGGTATTCTACCTTTCCTTCGACTAAGTAATTGATGAGGTTTTTTAGTCCTGCATAATCTACTGTTCCGTCTGCATTAAATGGTGTAACCACTGCTACACCTGTTCCGTGAAATTTATTCATCTTTTATGTTTACTTCAATAACTCTAATAGGTCGTCTACAGAAATCAGGGGGACATTCAGCTTATTTGCCTTCTCTAATTTGGAAGGACCCATATTGTCGCCTGCTACAAGGTAATTCAGCTTTGCAGAAATGCCACTTAAGATCTTGCCCCCGTTGTTTTCTATCATATCTTTGAGCTCTTCTCTACTGTAATTCTCAAAAACTCCCGAAATTACAAATGTTTTTCCAGTTAATTTGTCACTTTCCAGTGTAATTTCTTTTTCTATCACTTCGAATTGCAGTCCGTAGCCTTTTAACAAGTCAATTTGTTGCAAATGTTCTGGTTTTCCGAAGTATTCTATGATGCTTTCTGCGATTCTCTGGCCAATTTCATCAATTGCAACCAACTCTTCCAGGCTTGCACTGGTTAATTTGTCGATATTCTTTGTTCCTGCCGCCAGTTTCCGGGCAACAGTTTCACCGACATACCTTATTCCCAATCCAAAAAGAACTTTTTCGAAAGGCATTTGCTTGGATTGTTCTATTCCCTTCAGCATGTTTTCAATGGAACGCTCTCCAAAACGGTCCAGGGTTTTCAACTGATCAGATTTTTCATGCAAGGTATAGAGGTCGCTGATATGAGCGACCAAACCACGCTGATAAAAGGTTTCTATCGTTTCATCTCCCAGTCCGTCGATGTTCATCGCCTTGCGGCCGATGAAATGCTGCATTTTTCCAACAATCTGCGGCGGACAAGCCTCGTCATTAGGACAGTAGAACGCTACTTCTCCTTCTTTTCTGATCAGGCTGGTATTACATTCCGGGCAAAGGGTCGGGTAATTGACCTTTACTGCTCCTTCTTTACGCTTCTCCAGGTTGACATTGATGATCTTGGGAATGATTTCTCCTCCTTTTTCTACGAATACGCTGTCGCCTTCATGAAGGTCCAGTCTTTCAATTTCATTCGCATTGTGTAAGGTGGCCCTTTTAACCGTTGTTCCTGCCAGTTGAACCGGTTTAAGGTTGGCTACAGGGGTAACAGCACCGGTACGTCCAACCTGGTAGGTGACTTTCTCCAGAATGGTTTCTACTTCCTGTGCTTTGTATTTATAAGAAATGGCCCAGCGTGGGGATTTGGCGGTGAAGCCCAATTCCTGCTGCTGCGCGTAACTGTTTACTTTGATCACGATTCCGTCGATCTCGTAGGATAATTTAAAACGGGCTTCTTCCCAGTATTGAACAAAGGCCAGGACCTCATCCATATTGCTGCTGAGTTTGGTATGCTCACAAACATTGAATCCCCATTCTTTGAGGTTTTCCAGGCTTTCCCAATGCGTTTTGAAATAATTTTTATCCGTATTCAGAGAATAAAGGAAACAATCCAGCGGACGTTTGGCTACTTCTTTAGAATCCTGCATTTTAACGGTCCCTGCTGCAAAATTTCTTGGATTGGCATATTGGACCTCACCCAGCTCTTCGCGTTCCTTGTTGAGGCGGTCAAAGGCTGCACGGTGCATAAAAATTTCCCCTCTGATTTCAAAAAGAGGAGGGACTGCTTCATTTTTTAGCTGATGAGGAACATTACGGATGGTTTTGATATTGGTCGTGACATCATCGCCCTTGCTGCCATCACCACGGGTAACGGCCCTGACCAGCCTGGAATCTTCATAAGTGAGACTAATGGAGAGGCCATCAAACTTGAGTTCACAAACATATTGAAACTGGTCGCCAATGGTTTTTCTGACACGGTCGTCGAAATCGCGGAGGTCCTGTTCATTATAGGTATTGCCTAAAGAAAGCATGGGCCAGCGGTGCGGAACGGTCGTGAAATTTTTAGTGATATCGCCCCCAACTTTTAACGTAGGAGAGTTAGGATCAGCAAATTCAGGATGCTCTTTTTCCAGTTTATCCAGGGCTGCTAACTTTTGATCAAACTCGTAATCTGCAATGGTAGGCATTGCCAGAACATAATAATTGTAACTGTGTTGGTTAAGCTCCTTAACCAAGGATTCCATTTTGTCTTTTATCTCCATAAGTGGCATAAGACAAAGATAGAATAAATCAGAATAAAGGAGGAAGCATACCTTCTATGCGATCAAAAATCCCCATGTAACCGGGTTCAAGAGTTGCTTTATATTGCTCCAGCCTTTCTGTGAGCATGGCCAGCTGGGCCTCCGTAAATGGGTTTTCCCATAAGCGCATGCAGATCCTGTTCAGGGCATAGGAGATGTTTTCCATTTTTTGATAACTGAAAATATACCTGCTGGAAATGAAACGGTCCAGGAAATTAAAGAAGACAGTGGGATCTGTCAGCCCGCAATTTTTTAAAAAGGCATCCAGTGCAGGTTTATCCGACTGGCTCAGTTGTTCATAAAATGTGGGAATGCTCACTTTTCCTTTTACGGTAAGTAAATGGTCCAGGACCAGCTCGAGTCCGATATGTGCCAGAAAAAAAGGTTTTACAGGGCTATTTTCAAAGACCGGTAAAATGAGTTGTTTCAAAGCATTGGTTTCTGTTTTGAAGAATTCCGAAGAATGGAAAATCCGGTCTACTTCCAGGTGCCTTTCCCAGCCTTTGAGCATGGACAACTGGTGTTCATCCGCTTCAAAAAGATGTTTTTCTTTTAGCGGGTAGAGGTTACTGTCTTTCTGTGCATTCTTGATTAAATCGGGCAAAATAACGCCAATAACCATGTTTTCATCATGGTTGTTTCGTTCGAAATAGAAATGGGATAGAAAGTTCATCGCTTTAAAAGTAGCTATTTTTGTTCAGTGCTTTTCCTATATTTGCGGCAAAAGGATATAATAATGACCAATTTTGTTGAAGAATTACGCTGGAGAGGCATGTTACAGGACATCATGCCTGGTACTGAAGAAAAATTAAATGAGGGAATGACGTCCGGGTATATTGGTTTTGATCCAACTGCAGATTCACTGCATGTGGGCCACCTGACCCAGATCATGACGCTTATTCATTTTCAACGTGCAGGACATAAGCCTTATGCTCTCGTAGGTGGTGCAACAGGAATGGTTGGAGATCCTTCGGGGAAATCCGATGAAAGGAACCTTCAGACAGAGGCTATGGTAGAACATAACCTTGCAGGAATGAAGAAACAACTTTCTAAATTCCTCAAATTTGAGGATGCCGGTAATGGAGCAGTCATGGTGAATAACAATGACTGGTTTAAAGACATGAACCTGTTTACGTTTATCAGGGATGTTGGAAAACACATTACAGTCAACTATATGATGGCTAAGGACAGTGTTAAAAGACGTTTGGATGGTGATTCCGGCCTTTCTTTTACTGAATTTTGCTATCAGTTGATTCAGGGCTTTGATTTTTATTATTTATGGAAACACCATAATTGCCTCATTCAAATGGGTGGTTCTGATCAGTGGGGTAACATTGTTACCGGTACAGAACTGATCAGACGTAAAGATGCAGGAACTGCCTTTGCGATTACGACCCAATTGATTAAAAAAGCAGACGGAACTAAATTTGGCAAGACTGAAAGTGGCGCCGTTTGGTTAGATCCTGAGAAAACTTCGCCTTATAAGTTCTATCAGTTTTGGTTAAATGCTTCTGATGATGATACCAAGAAGTGGATCAGGATCTTTACGTTAAAAACGAGGGAAGAAATTGAAGCGCTGGAAACGGAGCATGATGCAGCTCCTCATTTGCGCGTATTGCAAAAAGCATTGGCAGAAGACATTACCGTAAGGACACATTCTTTGGAAGCATTGGAGACTGCGATCAAGACTTCAGAGTTTTTATTCGGAAACGGTTCCTTAGAATTTTTCAATACTTTAACAGCGGCACAGGTTCTCGAGATTTTCGAAGGAATTCCTCAGTTTTCTGTTTCAAAAGAAGAATTGAATGCAGGTATTGATGCCGCGACATTACTGGCAGAGAAATCTTCGGTATTCCCTTCAAAAGGAGAAGCGAAGAAATTAATTCAGGGTGGTGGTGTCTCGGTAAATAAAGAGAAATTAAAAGATGCTGCAGAAATCATCTCTGCAGGTCATCTGTTAAATGAGCAGTTCATTATCGTTCAGAAAGGAAAGAAAAACTACTTCCTGCTGATCGTTAAATAATCATAAACATTAAAATGAAAATCCCGGCTATAGAATAGACCGGGATTTTTTTATGTTTTTTTGGGAGGGATACTTATTGAACCAACAGGTTACAGCCTCTGATATCGGCATTGTCAAAGCGGCCCAATACTTCAAAAGAACCGTCGGGGAATAAGCGTCCCAGATCCTGAGTGGCAATAAAAGAGCAGGAATTGACATTTGCGAGGTCAATGACATTGATCCCACCACTGCGGTTGTTGCTCAGTAAGGTCAGAGGGTCATTGGGATCTCTGAGCTGGATTTTCATCCATGGCGGGCATTCGAAAATACCTGATCCTTTAGAATAGGCCTGCGATAAGAGTTCCGTCATCCCATACTCGCTATGGATGTCGCTTACACCAAAGCCATCCTGCAGGAGCTGATGTAATTCTTCTCTGACCATCTCTTTTCTTTTGCCCTTCATTCCGCCGGTTTCCATCACCACCAGCCCGGGGAAATCAATTTGGTATTTCTCAATAAAATCAAGCAGGGCATAGGTCACACCAATCAAAATGGTTTTCTGACCCGCAGCTTTCAGCTGATTTAATTTTTGATGTAACTCCCCGTGGTTGTGCAGGAAATATCCGCTGTCGGGATGTTTGCTGTCCCTGATCAGGGCATCAACCATATAAATTAAAGAGGATCCGTCGCGCTCCAGGTAGGATGGAAGCAGCGCCAGAAAACAGGTGTTTTCAATTTTTCCGTAAAACTGGTCAAAGGCCAGGGTAAAACTCTGATCATAAACAGAAAGGTCCGTAACGAGGTGTCTGCTTTGAATCATTCCCGTGGTACCGGAACTGCTGAATGTGATTTCAGCAGCATCTTTGCTGCTTAATATTTCATGTGTTTTGAAAAAGCTGATCGGCAGGTAAGGAATCTCTGCCGAAGCTTTGATCTCTTCTGGTTTAACCCTTAGATGAGAAATGTATTCCTTGTAAATGGTACAGTTTTCTGCCTGATGTCTGAATACATTCAGGCAGCTTTCTTCAAACTGAGCGTGATTGCTGATCGAAAATATTTGTTTGATTAAATCCTTCACCCGGCAAAAATACGCAAGAATGTTTGAGTTTAGGCATTGGTATTTTTAGATAACACTGCTTTTCTGAAGTGATATCCGCAAATTCCGCTGATTGCAGCAACGAAGGCGCCTAAGAGGGTACTGACTATGAGTACCATCCACCAAACCTTTACACCCAGCATTTCCGCTACCCTTGAAGCCAGGAGATGCTGGTTAGGAATGCTTTTAAACAAGGCCATTCCCAGCCAAAGTAAAAGGATGGCAAAGAAAGGAGACCAAAGGGAAATTTTCGCTGTTTTGCCTATTAGCCCGCAGGTTGCAAAGGAAATTACAACGATTATCCACCAGGGTAATACCATTTGCAGGAGAAAGGAAGCGATAAGTATGACTATAAAAACCATTGTATTATTTTTTGGTTATTTTTAATTGAGAAATTATTTTGGCAGCAGGATCATTCGGGGACTTCATAAAGTAAAGGTCATACAATTTTCCGCTTGCCCAGGTATCGATCATGTCATCATAGAAACGGCTTCCCGGATTTCCTGATTGCCCACCCGGAAATACCCCATGTCCTTTAGGGTTTTTACCCAGTTCAATGACCATTCTCCAGGAAGGGCCATTACTTTCGCTAAGGGCATCGATGGTCATTTTTCCTCCGCCAATCATCAGCGTTTTTGATCCGAAACCAGGGATTTTTGCCAGGTGTGGTACATTGGTGTGTTTTACATTGGCCCATTCCCATTTCTTGCCGATTGCCCCGTACTTTCTTTCCAGACTGTCGCAGGAATATTTAAAAGCTTCGTTCACTAAATCGCTTAGCGTTTCTTTCTCCGGGGTATTGATGTTGTCCACCCACTTGGAGTTAGGTTCCTTTAAAACCAGTTGTAAAGAACGGTCGCGGGAGGGAAAGCGCATAGGGATGGAATCAACGATAAATTCATCACTCCAGATATTGGATTGCAGTCTTTTTGTCCAGAGGTCAAAAATGCTTGCCGCCAGCGATTTGGCTTCATAATATTTGTTCCATTCAGAGGTGATGCGGAGTGCTTCTTTTTGAGTTGCATTCAGTTTGCTGTTGTCTACCAGGCTTAAAATGGTAGGTAAGATATTTTGTGCAAAAATGCTGTAGGTATCAGTCTGCATGGTCCGGATGCTATCGGCAGTAGCCTTAGTCATGACGGTTAAGCGGTCATTGATTCTTTTACCACGCTCATAAGGACTAAATTCCCAGTTGATGTAGTAAGGATAACTGGGGTCTGTGGAGGATTGGTTGGCAGAGCTGACAAAACCTCTTGGCGGGTTCTTTACTGTAGGATTGTGTGCTGCAGGAATCCAGCCTTGCCAGTCACTTTTAGGATCTGTTCCATCCAGGATAAATTTGCCCTGATCTTTCCATTTTAGCGGAAACTTACCATTGGCAGTGATGGCGATATCGTTATCCGCCGATGCGAATATAAAGTTTTGGGCAGGAGCGGTATAGTAAGTTAAGGCTTTACGATAATCATCATAGTTTTTTCCGCGGTTTAAAAGGTAAAAGGTTTTGAGTTCGTTCGACTTTTCATGTGCAATCCAGCGGAGTGCATTGCCTACCGGAACATTTCCTGCTTTGGCATAACCTGTCGGTTTTTGCAGGTACACTACCGGGCCATGATGGGTATAAAAAACGGTATCCGTTTCTGCTTTGCCTCCCCTGATCTCAATTTTCTCCAGGCGGGTACTGGTGTTTTTCCATTGGTTATTGTACCAATAGCTTTTGTGGGTATTGTCTTTAAACTTGATCTGGTAGAAATCCAGCACGTCTGCAGCTACATTCGTTACTCCCCAGGCAATGTTCTGGTTGAAACCGATAACGATGCCGGGAGCTCCGGGAAGAGATACGCCGTAAGAATTAAGTCCCGGTGCATGCAGTTGAATCTGGTACCAGATGGAAGGTAGCGTCAGGTCAAGATGTGGATCATTGGATAGAATCGGTGAGCCTGAAAGGGTTTTTGATCCGGATAATGCCCAGTTATTGCTTCCGATTCCTTCTTCTTTTTGTTTGGTCTTTACGGATCCGGTCATCATTTCCGTGAAGGAAGCGGGCGGAGCAGGGATCGGTAAAGGTTTGAAATCCCATTTTGTGCCTACCGGAATGATCGGGTCTTCTTTGAAAGGATAATCCGGAAACAGGTCTTTAACGACTTCAGTGCCAAATTTCTTTCTGATATTGGTCATGTAAAACTCATCCGAACCCATGGCCAGGACAGCCGACATTTGTTTTAGCAGCAAGGCGCATTTGATGGGCGTCCAGTCTTCCGGTTTAAAGTCTAATATTTTATATTCAATGGGTAATTTTGCAGCGGATAAAGAGTGGATATAAGCATTGATCCCGGCGGTATAGGCAAGAATCATCTCTTTCGACTGGGGATCAGCCATCATACCTTCTAAAGATTTCTCTGCACCGTAGACCATTCCCATTCTCCGTTGGTATCTGTCAACTTCTATGGCTTTTTTTCCTACCACCTCAGATAAACGCCCTGCAGCATAACGCGTTTGAAAATCCATTTGCCATAACCGGTGCTTCGCCGTAACATAACCCTGGGCATAATAGACATCATGGTCATTCTGCGCGAAGATGTGGGGAATCATACGATCGTCAAAAGCAATATCTACGTTTGCAATCGTTTCTTTTAAAACGAGGCTTTTACGTGCCTTCACAGAGCTGTTCTCTGCGTTCTGCCAGAATCCGGTAAAAGGGTTGAGGAATTTCAGTATGGGGGGAGTGTCTCCGAATTTTGTATTCAATGCATAAGCTAACAGTATCGGGATTACAATGCAAATCAGGGCTTTTATTTTATTCATCATAATTGAATTAAAGGTACACTTTATCTTATCAATTAAAGCGCTCAGTTTCTGGTTTCTGCAATTTAACACAAAACTTAATTCGTTTAAAATGAAAATTAGATTTTGTCTATTAAATAGTCTACGAAATACAGTTTGGATAATTAAAAAATTGTATTAAATTTAAGATAAAATTAACCAAATATAAAATTCTTACGTATGAGCAAAACTTTTACAAAGGCAATCTTCACGTTTTTACTGTTCTTCGTTGCAATCTCAGCAGCACAGGCACAAAACGTCGTCATTAGTGGGACGGTGACCGACAAACTCACTAAAGAACCAATACCAGGTGTTGGGATTACAGTCAAAGGCACCACTTCAGGAACCGCTACTGATAACGCTGGAAAATACAATTTCAGTACCTCGCAGAAAGCACCTTTTACGCTAGTGATTTCTTATTTGGGATATATTTCTGTTGAAAAACAAATTTCCGGCAATACCTCCAATCTGGATGTAGAGCTGGAACAAACTGCGCTCTTAGGACAGGAAGTGGTAATTTCTGCTTCCAGAACTCCGGAAAGGATCCTGGAATCTCCGGTATCTGTTGAACGGATAGGAGCCGCCGCAATTAAAGAAATCGCTGCGCCTTCTTTTTATGATGCGCTGAACAATATGAAAGGGGTCGAAATCAGTACCCAGAGTTTAACCTTCAAATCTATCAATACCAGAGGATTTAACTCGAATGGAAATACCAGGTTCAACCAATATGTAGACGGAATGGACAATCAGGCTCCCGGTTTGAACTTCTCTGTTGGTAACATCGTGGGGGTAAATGACCTGGATGTTGACAATGTTGAGCTCTTGCCTGGTGCATCGTCTGCTTTATACGGTGCGGGAGGTATCAGCGGAACGATGCTGGTGACTTCTAAAAACCCATTTGATTATCAGGGTGCAAGTTTTCAATTTAAAAAAGGGATCAACCATGTGAATGATGATGCTACAAGCAGACAGCCGGTTAACCAGCTGGACGTTCGCGTAGCAAAAGCCTGGAATAACAGGTTTGCATTTAAAGGGACTTTCTCTTTTATACAGGCGGAAGACTGGCATGCAAACAATTTCAGCAACTTTGACCGTGCAGCGCGTCAGTTTAAACCTGGCGACAGGAATTCTGATCCCAACTATGATGGCATCAACAGCTATGGTGATGAGGTGAGCCAAAACATGAGAAATGTGGCACAGGCAGCACTTAACGCCGGAACTTCCGGTTTCGTAAAGACTGCATTAGGCTTGTCAACTGATCCTACGGCTGCACAAATTGCCGCTTTCAAAGCTGGTCCGGGTGCTCCTGTACTGGCAAATTTTTTACTTACAGATCCCCGTTTCAGGCCATTTACTGTTGGATTAAATACACCAGGCCTGCTTCCGGATCAGAATGTTTCCAGAACCGGATATGAAGAAGCAAACCTGGTAGACTATAAAACTCAGTCTTTGAAAACCTCAGGTGCTTTACATTACAGGTTTACACCTACGATAGAAGCAATTGCTCAGGCAAACTGGGGTACAGGAACTTCGGTTTATACAGGATCGGACCGTTACTCTTTACGTAACTTCAGCATCGGACAATATAAACTGGAATTAAAAGGACAGGATTTCTTCCTGAAAGGATACACTACTCAGGAACGTTCCGGTGATTCTTATATTTCTTCCATTCTGGGTAGTTATATCAATGAGAAATCAAAAAGATCGACAGACTGGTTCCCTCAGTATGTAGGGAATTACGTAGGTGCACGTGCTTTAGGTGCAAATGATGCAGCTGCCCACGCTGCTGCCAGAGCTGCTGCCAATCAGGGAAGATTTGAACCCGGATCTGCACAGTATGAAGCTGCCAAAGAGCAGATTATGAATACGACGATTGCCAGTACAGATTTTAGCAAAGGTATTTACGGTGCTAAATTCAACGATAAAACCAATTTGTATCATTATGAAGGGATGTACAATTTAACCAATGCACTGAACAACGTAGTAGAGCTTCAGCTTGGTGCCTCATACCGCATCTATCAGTTGAGATCTGGTGGTACGATCTTTAATGACCTTAACCAAAAAATCGACATCAATGAATATGGTGCTTTCGGACAATTGGGTAAAAAATTCTTTAACGATAAGGTGAAACTTACCGTATCCGGACGTTACGATAAAAGCACAAATTTTGAAGGCCGCTTTACGCCAAGGGTAACAGGTGTATTTACTGTTGCGCCTAATAACAATATCCGTTTGTCTTATCAGACAGGATATAGAAACCCGACAACTCAGAATCAGTACATAGATTTATCCGTTGGCGGTGGTTCACAAAGGTTAATTGGCGGATTACCTGAAAGCCTGAACAATTACAGCCTTTACACCAATAAACCATTTACTGATGTAAGTTACCGCGCCTTCCTGGCCTCAGCTTCTGCAGGTGCACCAAACCCGACTTTATTACAGCAATATAATTTTGATCCTAAAGGAGTAGTTCCGGAAAGTGTTCAGGCTTATGAGGTGGGTTACAAAGGTTTATTAGGACCTAAGTTCCTGATCGATGCCTACGCCTATTATAATATGTATAAAAACTTCATTACTGCGGTAGATGTTTACCAGAATAACAATGGTTCATTCACTAAGTTCGGTGTTCCTGTAAATGCTACAGGAGAGGTGAAAGCTTATGGTGCTGCTTTGGGAATTGACTATTTATTGGGTAAATTCAATGTGAGCGGTAACGTTTCTTATAATGAGATCGGCGACCTTCCTGCAGGTTATATCAATGATTTCAACACGCCTAAATACCGTTACAACCTGGGATTCGGCAATAAAGAAATCTTTAAAAATGTAGGTTTTAATGTGGCCTGGCGCTGGCAGGATAAATTCTACTGGAACTCTTCTTTTGCTTCAGGAGATGTGCCTGCCTACAGTACATTGGATGCACAGATCAATTTGAAAGTACCTTCGGTAAACTCTATGATTAAAATCGGAGGTTCGAATGTGCTGAATAAATATTACTTCACTTCTTATGGTAACCCTTCTGTTGGGGCGCTATATTATGTGTCTTATACGTTCAATCCTTAGGGATCTCTCTATTTCTACCATAAAAAGCCCTGGCCCTCAGCCGGGGCTTTTTGTTGGTTAACACTATCGCTTACAAAGGAAAAGCTGCAAAATAATCCTTTGGTTTTCATATAAATTTTAACACCTTAGTTGTACAGATTACACGATCTATTGATCTGCTATTTTTACTTAAACGATTTTCATGGAAGAACAAAACGAACACGGGAAAGAAATAAAGGATGATGGCATAATTCAGGAAATTGTTGAAGAGGCAATACAACATTTGAACAATCCTGTTACCGACCTGAAGCCTATTGTTAAGAAATACCTCTCAGCAGTACAAAAGGTTAAAAAAGATGGGAATAAGTTTTATTTCTCTGATGGCGATGCAAGGGTAGAGATCAGGGTAGTGAGCGATGAGATCATCAGGGTCAGACTGGCACCACATGGTGTTTTTCTGGATGATTTCTCTTACGCTGTTCCGGTAGTAGACCAGAAGGTAACTACCTTTAAAATGGAAGAACTGGAAGACCATTATGCCATTTCTACCAATACCATTACCTGCAAGATCAGAAAAGAAGATTTCCACATCTCTTTTACGGAAAAGCTGAGCCAGCTGGTGATGAGCGAAGATGAATCGCCAATGCACTGGGAAGAAAATATAGAATTTGGTGGTTATTATGTATACGCCACTAAAAAATGCCTGCCCGAGGAGAACTTCTTTGGTTTAGGAGATAAATCCGGAAATATGAACCTTCGGGGACGTCATTTCCAGAACTGGAATACGGATGCCTACTCCTTTGGATGGGATCAGGATCCTTTGTACCGGACGATTCCCTTTTACCTGGGGGTACATCAGCAGGCGGCATACGGGATCTTCTTTGACAACACTTTCCGCTCTTATTTTGATTTCGGAAAGGAAGACAACCAAAAGACCAGCTTCTGGGCTGATGGTGGAGAACTGCAATATTATTATATCCATGGCCCACATATGATGGACGTGGTAAAAAGATACCAAACCCTGACCGGTACACACCCTATGCCGCCTAAATGGGCTTTAGGGTACCATCAATGCCGCTGGAGTTATTATCCTGAGAAAAAGGTGAAAGAAATTGCCGATGGCTTCAGGTCCAGAAATATCCCTTGCGATGCCATTTATCTGGATATCGATTATATGGATGGTTACCGCTGCTTTACCTGGAACAAAAACTATTTCCCTGACCCTAAACGGATGATCAAGGAACTGGCTGATGATGGCTTTAAAACTGTCGTGATGATTGACCCGGGAATTAAAGTGGACGATAATTACTGGGTATTTAAAGAGGGTAAGGAAAACAATTACTTCTGCAGAAGGAGTGATGATTACTTTATGGAGGGTCATGTATGGCCTGGCAGATGTCAGTTTCCGGACTTTACCAACCCAACGGTAAGGGAATGGTGGGGTAATTTGTATAAAGAGCTGGTAGACATTGGTGTAGCTGGTGTCTGGAACGATATGAATGAGCCTGCCGTATTTGGTGCGGGAACATTTCCAAACGATGTAAGACATAATTTTGATGGTTACCGGGGATCACACCGTAAAGCACATAATGTTTATGGGATGCAAATGGTACGTTCGACCTATGATGGTTTGAAAAAACTGATGCGGAACAAACGCCCTTTTACCATTACGCGTGCGGGTTATTCCGGAATGCAACGCTATGGTTGTGTCTGGACGGGGGATAACGTTGCAACCTGGGAGCACCTGAAAATAGGAAATATCCAGTGTCAGCGGATGTCTGTTTCGGGCGTTCCTTTCTGTGGAACTGATATCGGAGGTTTTAGCGGAGAGCCTGATGCAGAATTGTTTACCCGCTGGATTCAGCTGGGAACCTTTTCTCCATTTATGCGTGCCCACTCTGCCGGTGATACTGCAGAAAGGGAACCATGGAGCTTTGGCGAGCCTTATACGAGCATTAACAGGACGTATATTGAATTAAGGTACCGTTTGATGCCTTACTTATACTCGGTTTTCTGGGAACATCACCGTTACGGATTCCCGATCCTGAGGCCATTGGTCATGCTGGAACAGGAAAATGTAAGCAATCATTTCCGTCAGGATGAGTTTACCTTCGGGGATAAAATCCTGGTTTGTCCGGTTTTGGAACAGGGGGCTACTTCCCGCCTGGTCTATTTGCCTAAGGGGAAATGGTATAACTTCTGGACACATGAGGTGCTGAACGGGGAAAGCGAGCATAACATTGAGGCTGCGCTGGATCATATGCCGCTGTTCGTACGGGCAGGATCGGTGATTCCGGAGTATCCGGTGATGCAATATGTAGGCGAAAAAAATGTAGATGAGGTATTGTTAAATATCTATTACGCAGACTACGAAGTGAATTCCTTTCTTTATGAAGACCATGGAGATACCTTCGCTTACGAGCAGGACATTTATTCGGAGAAGAAATTCAGCGTTAAGGGAGATCAAAAGAAATTAAAGATTGAACAGAGCATGGACGGACTTTACACGCCTAATTATGAACTGTACAATTATAACGTCATCGGAGTTCCGTTTAAAGTGAAAAAGATCACCGTAGACGAAAAAGATGTAACGGATTTCCATACGGATGAACGCAATTGTCTGCGCTTCAAATCCAATAAGAATTTTATGACAATTAAGGTATACGGTGAGTAATGTAAACTAGTTAAAATCATTTTAATGAGCACATCAGGTAAAAGCAGTTCCAGTAAGAAAGTAACCGGTAAAAAGATCGAGACAACTCCTGTTTTAGATGAACGCAGCAAAAGCGTTTGGCCACATAGCTTGTTTACTGATTTTGACATTTCATTATTCATTTCAGGTAAGCACTTCCGTTTGTATGAGAAAATGGGAGCACATCTCCTGAACATCGATCAAACGGATGGTGCTTATTTTGCCGTTTGGGCACCCAATGCGCAACAGCTGAGCGTGGTGGGTAACTTTAACAAATGGGATCAGACCGCACACCCTTTAAATAAGCGCTGGGATGCCTCCGGTATCTGGGAAGGCTTTATCCCGGATTTGAAAAAAGGGGAAGTCTATAAATATGCCATCAAAGGTTTTGATGGCATAGACATCCAGAAAGGAGATCCTTTTGCCACACGCTGGGAACATCCGCCACGAACGGCTTCTGTAATCTGGGATACCGATTATAAATGGAAAGACAAAACCTGGTTAAAAAAGCGTCCAAAGCTGAATGCCTTAAACCAGCCAATGTCTGTTTATGAGTTACATTTGGGATCCTGGCAAAGAGATCCGGCAGAACCTAAAAGGGTCCTGACCTATAAAGAAATTGCAAAAAGCCTGGTTCCTTATATTCTGGACATGGGTTTTACCCATGTGGAGCTGATGCCCATCATGGAATATCCATATTTCCCTTCCTGGGGATATCAGATTACCGGATATTTTGCGGCGAGCTCCAGGCATGGAACACCGGAAGAACTGATGTACCTGATCGATGAACTGCATAAAAATAACATTGCCGTAATCCTGGATTGGGTCCCTTCACATTTTCCAGGGGATGCACACGGACTTTATCACTTCGATGGAACGCACCTTTACGAACATGCCGATATGCGTAAAGGTTTTCATCCGGACTGGAAGTCTTATATCTTTAATTACGACAGAAATGAGGTCCGTTCCTTCCTGATCAGTAATGCATTGTATTGGCTGGACCAGTTTCATGCAGACGGACTCCGGGTGGATGCAGTCGCCTCTATGTTGTATTTTAATTTTTCGAGAAAAGAAGAAGATGCGGCAACCAATGAATTTGGAGGCAGCGAAAATCTGGGGGCCATTCAGTTTCTGAAAGACCTGAACGAAGCAGTATATGGTAATTTCGAAGGGGTCCATACGATCGCGGAGGAGAGCAGTACTTATCCGGGCGTCACACATCCTGTACATGCCGGTGGTTTAGGCTTCGGGATGAAATGGATGATGGGCTGGATGAACGATACGCTGAAGTATTTTAAAAATGATCCCATCAACAGGAAGTTTCATCACCATCAGCTTACTTTTAGCATTACCTACGCTTTCAGTGAAAACTTTATGCTGCCTTTTTCTCATGATGAAGTGGTGCATGGAAAGTCTTCTATGATTTATAAAATGCCGGGTGATGAATGGCAAAAGTTTGCAAACCTCCGTCTTTTATATGCTTATATGTTTACCCAGCCGGGAACAAAGCTGTTATTTATGGGGAATGAATTTGCGCAGACCCATGAATGGGATTTTAAAAGCTCGCTCGACTGGCATTTACTCCAGCATGCACCGCATTTGGGCATGCAGAAAACCGTAAGGGCAATTAACAATTTATACCGCTCTGAGCCTGCCTTGTATGAACACAGTTTTTCTTATGAGGGATTTGAATGGATCAATGCTGATGATGCCGCACATTCGGTCTATATCTACCTTAGAAAGGGAACTAAAGCAAAAGATACCTTGATTGTGATTCTGAATATGACACCGGTGTACAGGGAAAATTACCGGATTGGATTGCCATTTAAAGGCAAATGGAAAGAGATCTTCAATACAGATGCTGCAGAATTTTTCGGAAGTGGCAGGCACAATGAAAAACTGATGGTTTCTGAACAGGCAGATTGCCATGGTCGTGAAAATTCCCTGGTATTACAGATCCCGCCACTGGGAGCTGTCATTTTAAAACAAGGTAAATAATCATTTTTTTAGCCGGTAAAAAGCAAATGCTGCGGTAAGGCCGATCAGGATAAACGGGATACCATAGTAGCGTAAGGGCCAGCCCGCTTTGGGGAGGTTGATGCTTTGGTCGTAACCCATAAAGATGAGTGCATCCCAATAATAGGGAAGGTATTGATTTGCACTTTGCTGAGGACTGTTTAACCAGTTCAACTTGGCCTCATGTAAGGAGCTGCTGATCTCTTTTCCCTCCAGTAGATTTTTGTAGGTCTCTGCGGTTATTTTTGCTGCAGCGTCGTCATTTACATTCCAGAGTGTGGCAATGGTGCCTTGTGTTCCAATGGCAGCAAAGCCCCTGCTCAGGCTGATGATGCCTTCTCCATCAGCCATCATCCCGTCTGCAGTTCTGCAGGCGCTGAGCACCACCAGGCCAGGTGCATTTTGCAGGGCCGATAGCTCAAATAAAAATACCTGATTGTCCTGAAAAGCCAGGGTCGGTTCTTTACGTACACCTGAAAGGTAAGAATGGGTACTGATGTGCAGCACATCTGCCTGTTCAAAGGCCCGCAGGAAATCTTTTGTGCCTGCATCTTTGTCGATTAAGAATTCGCCGGAAACCAATTTTTTTAAGGAAGCCGCCTCCAGGGCAACTGCAGGAATGGCCTGTTTGTTGTTCCCCTGGTGGGTGATGAACAGGCCTGCAAATTTTTCAGTTCCAGGGTTTTCTTTTTCGGATAAGCTGCTGTGCTTTCTCTTGCTTTGGTTGATCCAGGTTTGGATGGAAAAAGCATAAGCGACGTTCTGCTTTTTCAAAAAAAATGGCCATTTGGAAATAACAGGCTGATAGGATTGACCGGTAATCAATCCTTCAAAAGAAAGTTTCCCCAAAGCTTCATCCGGAACGATAATCAGGTGTTCCTTTTTTGGGAAGCTGAAATCGCCCATTAAGGTTTGATAACAATGGTAAGACGCGTCGAAGAAAGCTTTAGGGTCGTTTATCATGGCTTCCGGGCCATGGCTGTAATAGGTCTCTACAAAATTATTGATCCTTTGTTTTACTGCTGCGGCATGGTTGATTCTGGTGACCTGTTTCAGTTGTCTGTTGTTGATTTCAATCGCATAAATACGGTTGCTTCCGGAAAAGAATTCGATGAAATGTGCTTTGGCAGGCAATCTTTTCAGAAGAGCCTGGGTGTTCAGTTCCGTATCTACATTCCAGGCCATTGCAGGATAACGTTCCCTTATTTTTTTATTGACGTATTCCAGCTTAAATTTCAGGTCCGCACTATTTTTTGCTGAATGACGAATATCCCTGGCATCTTGCAACGCTATTTTTTCCTGATAAGCGATGGCACTTTCCAGATTTTGTTTCTGAATAAAAAGGGGATCTCTGGTTTGAAGGGTCAGTTGCTGCTGATTGCGCCTGATGTCGTCCAGTAAGGTTCTTGCTTTGGTTTGTTCCATCAGGTCCAGAATGACTGCTGCATAATGCTGATCTTTGGTTTTTTCCAGCAAGCCAAAGGCGATGTCAATGGCTTTTTCTGCCATTTGTTTGGTTTCCGATTGAAAACGTTGTTTTGTTTTTACATCAGCGAGCTCAAAACGTATTTTATCACCCGCTAAAAGAGACCATCTGATGTTTTGAAGCGCTTCTTTTTCTTCTCCTAAAAGGGAGTATACCAAAGAACGCTGATAAAATACATCCTGTAAACGGTTGTCACCAAAAATTTTGCCTGGATTGACCTGCCCTGCGGAATTTAACAGTCCAAGGGTATTCAAGGTTTGATTGAAAAAGGTTAAAGCTGCTTTGCCTTGTTGTTCTCTCAGTTTTATTTTTCCCAGCTGAGTGATGATCTGGGCCTTTTCCCTCAACCTGTTTCCTCTATAATACTGGTCGTTGGTTTTTAATGCCAATTGGTAATAACGCGTGGAAAGCGGTAGGTTTTTCAGGGCCAGCTGAACATTGCCGGCGGTAATGTAACTGCTCAACAACCAGTAGGCCGTTTCCTGATCTTTTATGGTGTTTTTTTGTCGGGCAATGTTGCTGGAAATAACAGCTTCTGCTTCCTTTAATTCATTTTTATCATAGTAAATATCAGCAAGGGTATTGTCTAAGAGAATAGATATAGGAGCGGTTGATCTGACCTTTTGTTTCCCCAGTTGAATACATTCCAGGGCTTTTTTGAAATCTCCGATGGAACGATAAGAAATGCCGAGGTTATTGTAAGTAGAGGCAGCGAGTTCTGCGTTGCGCTCTTTCAAGGCAAAGGCCAGTGTTTTTTGCTGGATAAAAATCGCCTTTTCGTAATCTCCGAGCCTGGTATAATTATTAGCCCAGGGTTTCAGCACAAAATCAGAGATGTCCATATTGACATTGTGCTCCAGCCAGTAGTTGTAGGCTTGTTCATAACAATTGATGGAATTGAGGATATTTCCGGCATACATTTGATTATAGCCCTGGTGACTGAGTAACAATAGCCAGGCCTGCATTTCTGCAGAAGATTTTGGGCCACGCCAGGCATCGGCAGTGCTGTTCATCAGGAAAGAGAGGGTTTCCCTGGGATGTGCCTGGGTATAGTCAATTCTGGTATAGATCCAATCACTCAGGTTGTTGCTTCTTTTGAGTGAATCCAGCGATCTTTTTAACGACGCAGTCAGTACTTCGGCTGTTTGTGCAGCGAGGAATGTTGAAAAAAACAAGAGCAAGGCAAAAAGACTGCCCCTGATCACTTTTCTGATTAGAACTTCCACGTTAAATAAGTGATGAACCTGTTGTTGCTATGTTGCAAAGTATATAGATAACGGAAACCAATTGCCGGCCCCACATGAACTTTCCCCAGTTGTATGTCAGCAAAGAAAGTGTTTTGAAAATCATTGAAACTACTGCTGATCTTTTTAAAGCTTTGGCTGATTGGAGGACTGCTTCCTGCCGCTGTTGCTTCGAGTACAATGGTCCGTAGCGGTGTGGCCTGTTTATCGAGGTTAAAAGAAACCAGTGTACCAATACCTGCACCAAAATACTTGTTGAAATTACGCCTGATCTGTAAGGGAACCAGGTTGATCGTTACGACCCTGATCTTTGCGGTGCTATCGATATAATCGATCTTTTCTTCTTTTCTGTTTGGAACAGAGATAAACCTTCCGTTTCCGGGTGTCCTTTTGATCAGGAATTCTTTTTCTGAAAAGGAGTTCATGTACAGCTCCGCCTGTAAAAAGTAACGGTGCGGGGCGTAAGGGGCAATACTCAGTCCGAAAGTAATGTTCTTTTGTCCGGAAAAAGGGCTGTTCCCACTTTCAAACGGAAAGCCATAGCCGGCAATAATTCCCGGGGATAACCCTGTTTTATACTTGCCGGTAGCCCTGTTGGTATAGATTGGCTCATTTTTGTCAAAGACAATTGCCGCACCACTTCTAAAGGGCAGCTTTTTAGGCTTTTCCAGAAATCCGATCTTATATTCCACATAGCCCATGGTAGAATCTGCATCGTTTACCCCTTTCTGTTGCAAACCTGGGAGATAGATGTTTTTGAAAACGAAACGAACGCTGTCTGCAGTTCTGATGGTATCCATACAACTTTGATTGACATAGGCCGCATCACAGCTTGCAATTTTAGGTTTTGAATCCAGGATCTCAATAGAGGCGATATCCAGGTTTGGAGGAACAGCTACGCCAACATCTACTTTTTTTGCAGGTCCTTTACCCGTGTTCTGGAATTTAACTTTATAGGTCAGTTTTCTGTTTTTTCCGGTAAAGCGATAATTCATCCTGCTGTTTTTAAGCATCATTTTATTCGGGTCATGAGAAGCTACAATTTGCAGCTCCATCGTGAAAAATTCTGTAGCTGCCAGGGCATCATCAGGAATAAACATGCCCGTTAGTTTGACGACCGCGTTGGTATCTTTAATCATCTCGGGCGTTGTTTTTAAATGAAGAAAGAGAAAGTTCTCCTGTCCGGATTTCAGGTTTTGGAATTTCCAGCTTTCCGCTTTTCTAAAAGCGCTCATTTTTTCTTTGATCAGAGCGGTACCCTCCGGATCAAATACCGGAATTGTAGTTTCCGGCGCCGCAGGCCCTTTTAGCGAAGCAGTATAGGGGTTCATTGTCTGCTGCTTTAAAGCTGCAAAGCTGCCATATTTGTCCATTGTAGACTTTTTCTCGTTGTAGTAACTCCGGACTTCAGCAAGTTCGAAGTTGTCTTTATTGAATTCTTTGTCGTTGTATAAAAAGGCAATGGTTCCGCTTAAATTGGCAATGCCGTTCTCCGGTTTATTTCTGTATCCCAGCACCAGCATCATGTCATCGCCGGGTTTGGGCATGCAATTGGTTTTCATTTCAATAGCGCCACCGGACTTAAAGAGTGAGGGGCCTTGATTTGATGCAAGGACAGGTCTGCTGGTTCCCGGTTTTAATGGCTTTGGCCGGGTTGGCGGGCGTTTACCATCATCATAGCTATTGGTTGCAAAAAGCCTCACCTGATAAAGTTTATCCTCCGGAAAAAAGTGTATTGGCTCTTTCTCGAATGAAAAACCTCCATCGCCAAATTCCCAGAAATAAGTGTAAAATGGTTCCGGAGCTCCGGCAATTTGCCTTAGTGGCCTTAAGGTAGAGCTGAATTTTATTCCACCGGATTCCGGTTTGTCATGGATGATGGCGGGAACGGTATCCGCCGGAAGGGTTTGCGTTTGGGCAAATGCCGTTCCAAAGGAGAGTAGAGCGAGTATACAGACTAGTCTTTTCATCTTAGCTAATAAATTTAACAATAAAATCCTTAAAAACCAGAAAAGATAAAGCCCTGTTAAGGGCCTTATCTGATGGTATTGGAGCGCTTGTTTTTTTAATAACTATCGAGACTGTTGATGGCTGCCTGAACCGCAGCTTCTGTAGTTTCTGCTAAAGTGAGGACTACGTTTTGTCCGGCGCTGATGGTCACCTCCTGTGAGGCATAGTAGAACCTGCCATCTTTGATAGAGAAGGAAAGCATACGTCCCTGAACTCCGATCGGCATCATGTTGTCGTAACTTTTTACTTTATTCGTTCCGCCGGGAGTATACAACTGAGCAGCAACATTACTTCCTTTGGCACAGAAGAAAACATAAGTTTCTCCGCTGAAAGCATGGAAACTGGCAAAAGTTCCGGGATTGTTGTTTACTTCAACAGTAATGGTTGTTTTAGGATTGGCATAGCTGTAGAATACATCGCAGTTGATCCAGCCCAGTGTTCCAAAATCAAAGGTGAAGGTTGAATTGGTTGCGTTAACTTCTTTCTGGCCCACGCCATTGGCTTGTGGCCTTGGTGCTTGCCATGCCATTTGGTTATTGCCTGCAGCAACCAGTGGCTTGTCGTTTTGGTCTACACCTACCCAAAGTTGGGTGGCACCCTCTCTTTTAGCCGGAATAGCTATTTTTACGGGTACAGCCAGGTTTTGGTCTACACTGCTGCCATTGGATTTTACGTCGACAAAGATAAATCCGTCGGAGGCAAGCGGTGCTCCTGAAGCATGATTGGTATTTGCGCCGGTGAACAGCACCGTACTTCTTTTCAAAACTTCATAGGCTTCAACGGTAACCGTACCGGTTACTGCTACGCCACCTTTAGTAAGTGAGCCTGCAGGAAAATTAATTTTTGTTCCTCCTGCAAGGGTAACAGTCTGAGGTAATGCAGAAGCATTGATTTGTAAAGTCTGTAACTGGGCACCAAATTTCGCGGTGAAATCTTTTGCACTTTGTACCATACCTTCGTTGGTGCCTTTGTCTTTTTTACATGCAATGGTTAAACAAACGATTGCAATAAATAGCGTAGAGATTAGGTTGAACTTTTTCATGTCTGTAGAGTTTAAATATTTTAATTAATTGTGTGATTCGAATAGATATCAAGAAGCATGAAATATTGTTACCCCCCTTTGGTGATTTTTTTTTACAGCTTGTCAAAAGAAACTTTAAATTAGCAGGGATGTCATTTCTACTTAATCCGTTATATGGCTAAAAACATACATACCGATCAACGTTTTATTGTCGGCCTGGTAAATAATGATGCGGTCATTATCAACGATATCTATAAACGTTGCGCCCATAAAATAAAATCATGGATCACTTTTAACAATGGTAGCGAGGATGATGCGGCAGATATCTTTCAGGAAGCCTTAATGGACATATACCGGCAGGGGAAATACAAATCTCTGGAACTGACCTGCCCTTTTGAACCTTACCTGTTATTGGTTTGTAAACGTAAATGGTTGAACCAGATCAAAAAAAGATCAATTCTGCCGGTAACAAATTCGGAGGAGGATTTATTACATATCGGAGAAGATACTTTTGCTCAGGCAGATGAGCTGGAAGATCAGGCCAGACAATCGGACTTGTTTTACAGCGCATTTGAAAAACTCGGGGCACGCTGTCAGGAAATCATTTCCTGGAGCATGAAAGGAGAAGCACAGGAAAAAGTTGCGGAAGCACTTGGTGTAACTTATGGTTACCTGCGCAAAAAGAAATCTGAGTGTATGGCTTCGCTGATAAAAATGGTTCAATCAATTAAAACGGAAGAATAATGGCTAACGAGGATAAATTAACCAATGTTGCACGGTATGTGGAAGGGGATATGGAAGCAGGGGAACTACAGGCTTTTGAAGTACTGCTCAGGGAGGATTCGGAATTACAGGCTTTGTTGACCGAATATAAGGAGATCCATCAGAGCTTAAAGATGAAAATCGCCCCTGATGCCCGTGATAAAGCGCTGGAAAACACTTTGAACGAACTGAATGGAAAATATTTCAGGAAGGAAGGAAAAACGATGGCTTTGAACGGTTATTTGAAATGGATCAGCGTTGCCGCAGTATTGGTGATCGGACTGCTGGTCTGGGCGCCATGGTCCGGTGGATTATATGAGAAATATGCCACAGGAAGGGAGATGTCTGTAGCCGAACGTGGAACTGGCGCCGAGCAAAAAATAGAAGATGCGGCGGCACTTTATAATACCGGCGACTTCTCAGGAGCAGCAAAAATACTGGCTCCTGTTTATCAGTCCAATCCGGAAAGGGCAATGGTTGCTTATTATTACGGGATTAGTTTAATAGAGAATAATCAGGAGCAGGAGGCCCGTAAGGTGCTGCTAAAACTGTATGAAGGATCTTCCGTTTTTAAATATGATGCGCTGTACAATATTGGACTCAGCTATGTGAAAGAAAAGAACAATAAAGAGGCGCTGGTATGGCTGGCTAAGATTCCGGCAGATGACAACAACTATGCGCAGGCAAAGGAACTGATTGAAAAATTAAAATAACAGCTCTAAGAAAAGGAGCTGATATAGAAAGCGCCTGAATCATAAATCATGATTCAGGCGCTTTTTTAATAATGGATATTTCTGGTGCTGAGCTTAGCCTGTTTTAATCGAAAGCAATTTGCTCTGGTCCGGAGATTTTGTTGATGTGGCAGGCACATTTGCCGCCTGTTACTTTGATGATGGCTGATTTTTTCTGCCCGGTTTTCTCAGATGTACCTGTAATTTTTAAATCATCACCTTCTTCAGAAAAACTTTTTGTATTTCCATCATCTACGACTATATACGCACCGGTGCTAAGGTTTGCTGTTATCGCTGAATTTGCATATACCTTTTCTCCGGTCCTTTGGTTAATTACGCTAAAGTCTTTGACTTCTGTAACCTTCCCTTTGTTGTCAACAAATTGTATAGTTACAGAGCGGAATTCCTCAGTGCAGATCTTATTTTCACAATCTGAATCCCCTGTTGTCTTTTTTTTGCAGGACAGTAATGCGCTTCCCATTAATAGTGCAATTATCAGTTTTTTCATAATTTATCGGTTTTATTGATAAACGAAACAATCCGGAAAAACGCTACAGCTGAAATTAAGGAAGGCCGTTAAATTGGTACTGCCGGATAAATAAAGGCCTGAAAAAAGCTAATGCTAATATCCTGGCCGGATTGTAAATCAGGGAATGGTTCATTCCGAAATTCAGCGCATAGCAAGTTCCAGCCCTTACCATAGTAAAGGTGGCATTTATCAAAAATAGGTTGGACGCTGATCGCTAACCTTTAGCCAGGACCTCCGGGAAGGTGTGCTAATTGCTCCTTCAGAGAGAGGTATTCTGCCTTCAGATTCCGAAAAGCTTTGTCTTCTTCCTTCCGGGCCATATGAATGTCTCTTTGCTGGCTTAGATAATCGGGTTCAATCTTATCAAACCTGGTTTTTAAGATGATGTATCTTTCCTGAGCGGCTTGTTCTTCGGCACTTTTTACGGTTCCATTTATGTTTCCCAGATAGATGCTGTTTGAGATCTGCCTTCCATCGGCTGATTTGAAGCAGGCATAGGCCTCTATTGGCCCGTCTATTTGCCGTTGCTCGTCTAAAGTTATAAATACACTGCCAGCATCTCTTCTTGACGCATTCAGCAAGCAGCGTCCCATTTTTATCAAGGGAAAGCAGAGCTGAATCATGAGGATATCATCACCATCATACCCTCCATTATAACTTTCCGGATTCCAGCTTACGATCAGTCCCGTTTCTGTTTTGCTGATGCTGAAATCCCTTGCTCCGGGAAGCTCGCCATAACTCAGCACCACCTTGCTGTAATCTACGCTGATATTGGGGTATTCTCCCTTCAATGCCTGTTTTTTGTTGTAAGAGACTGCAAGGTTGTGTGCATTTTTTACCGTTCCCCTGGCTTCCAGTTCGAAACTATTTCTAATGAATTCTTTCATCGGCTTGACGAGCCTCATTGTGACCTCCATCGCCTGATAATTGGCCCGTTGCTTAATGCTTGGTTCACCTTGTTCACCGATTAGCCTGCAGACTGGCTGTCCTTTAAGCATGTAGTAGACCATGCCTCCGATTTTCCCATTGGGACAACCAAAAGCGCTTTTTGATAAGATTGCCATAATTTATAAATTAATTGTGTAATTAAATATACGTTTAATTTTTAGTTACAACAATAATCCTTAAATATTTGTTTTAACGGAAAATACGGAAACTGTATATAGCTTTTATATAGTCTATTCCATTTTGTGGAAATTAAAATAAATCTAAGCATGATTAGAACATCCCTTGAATGGGCCGCAGGTCGGTCGAGGCCCTAGCAACCTCCAGCCAAGACCGCTATAAAATCCACATAAGGGAAGAGCGTTTGTAAACTATTTTGGAATTACAGTTACAGGATAAGTATTTAACTACTGAACCCTGAATAATGTAGAACAGGAATGAATCAAATAAAAAATTAAAGGTCGTAAAAAAAGCCGGAAGAATGATCTTCCGGCCATAAGCAGCTCATACAAGCTCTTTTTTTATTCAAAATTATAAATGACATGCTGCGTCAACTGTTTCTTATCTCTCAGCCGTTGAAGATTGTCATGTAAGGCACTCTTATCCTCGATACCGGTACTGCTTAGCAGCGCTTGCTTATAAAGCTCATTTGCGGCTTCCCAACGTTTATCCTGCTCTGCATAGTTCCCCATTTGCTCGTAGATACAGCACTTGCATACGCCTTTTACAAGGAGCGCCTGGCTGAAAATCTGCTCTGCTAATTTTGACATTTCCAAAGTGGTTAGCAAACGGAGATAGGGAAGGTAAACATCCGGAAATTCCGGTTCCAGTCCGATACACTTTTTATAATAGTATCCGGCAGTCTGATAGTTTTTGAATCTATCCTGGTAGATATTTCCCAAATGATAATATGCCCTGGCATATTCCGGGTCAATCTGAATAATTTCGTTCATTAGGTGAAGTGCTTTCTGAGGCTCGCCGTGTTCTAACTCGTCGATGGCTTCAAGATATTTCTCTTCGATGGTATATAAAATGTCCATAAGGATCCTTTTCTTTTTTTGTTCCGGCTGTTAAAACTTCCGGAGGGCTATTAAATCTTTGATTATTGGTAATGCTGAATATCCTGGAGAGGCGTTAGATCCCGGATAGAAAGGGAAGATCCATGCTTATCCGGTGCAGGCAAACCACTGGGTTGCTGCTGTTCATTTGGATATGTTGGTACTTAAGCATGTTCTTTTTTTACAAATGTAAGGATATGTATCTAAATATCAAAACGTTTGGATTTTGTACAAAATATTGACTAATAAGGGGCAGCGATTTTTTGATGCTGTGCTGCTGGAACTGCTGAAAAATATTCCAGATAAATATATGTCGTATTAAACTTTCAGTAATTATTGAAAGTTTAATACTTTTGTTATATTTGTATATGGAATCGGTAAGAAAAGCCGGGGGAGCTGGTTTAAGGACTCAATTGTGAAAATATTTAAATGGTATAAATTTTATGAATATGGAAACGCTAAAAAAATATCTGATGCTTTATGATGAGAATTACTTCGGGATTCAGCAATCTTTAAAATGGATTTATCGCGTTGCCTTTCTTCTTTTTACCTGGTTCGTTACCGGATTTATATTGACAGCCTATGTAGAATTATTGAAGGAATTGATGCCAGTTGGTCACGCTTACCGGGAATACCTGATTTGTGGCGGACAAATCATTTTTCAGGGAATCATTATCAGTTTCCTTTTTCCGGCGCAGCGGTGGACCTATCTTGGAAACATGATGACCATTTCTTTCGCCGGTGCATTGTTACTGTTACCGGGTTTACTACTGGCGCAATACCTCCTGCTTCCCGCTCTTTTTTATGCGCTTTATTTTATGGGCGTTGCGGGGTTAATGTTTCTGGAGCACATCCGGAGAACCAGACTTTTGAAACTTGGAAATACATTGACCATTACCTGGGTAGCCTATCGAATCATGGTCCTTTTAATCATTTTTTTAGCTTAATCATATGAAATACCATAAAGTAATACTTGTTGGAGGTAACGGTTATCTCGGCAATGTGCTCGCAGACTATTATAAAGAACTTGCAGAAGAGGTCTTGATTTTAAGCCGTAAACCCAGGGCTGCTAAGGGTAACATTAGAACGGAAGTATGGGATGGTAAAGAGGAAGGAGATTGGGTAAAATCACTGGAAGGAGCGGATTTGTTGGTTAACCTTTGCGGTAAGAATGTGAATTGCCGGTATACACCTAAAAATCAGGCGGAAATCATCAGTTCCAGAACAATTCCGACAAGGTTACTTGGAAAAGTGATCGCGAAGTTGGTTCAACCTCCAGGACTTTGGATCAATGTGACCTCTGCTACTATTTATCGTCATGCAGAAGATCATGCTCAGGATGAAATCAGTGGAGAGTTGGGATATGGATTCTCAATAGAGGTTTGTAAGCAATGGGAAACGGCATTTTTTGAATCTGAAATACCAAAAACCAGAAAGATCGCTTTGAGGATGGGAATTGTTCTTGGCAGAAATGACAGTGTCTTTCCAAGGTTATTGAACCTGGTCAGATTTGGGCTTGGGGGACAGCAGGGAGATGGACAACAATACGTTTCCTGGATTCATGAACATGATGTTGCCCGTTCTACCGAATGGTTAACCGATGAGGGAAAAATGGAAGGAATCATCAATTGTACAGCGCCGGCAGCGGTTAAAAATAGGGAACTAATGAAAGTACTGAGGAAAGCATATGGCATTCCTTTCGGTTTACCTTGCCCACAATGGTTATTGGAAATTGGCGTGCGATTGATCGGTACGGAAACTGAATTGGTCTTAAAAAGCCGGTGGGTTTCCCCTAAGCGTCTGCTGGAGAATGGCTTTACTTTTCAGTTTGCAGAAATTCAACCTGCTGTACATGACATTTTAAGCATCCGGGTGTAGTACCGATCAGGAGTCATTTCCCTGATGTGTCAATAATATTACGCTGTATTTGCCTATAGTACATTTTGTGTGGACAATATAGTGTCAGTATTGGAGAATCTAAGTAAAGGTTTGTGAGGTAGCTTCGGCTACCTTTAGTTTTTAATTATTTATAGTAGTTGTCGGCATTTTTGTAAATAAAGAAATCCCTAACTATTTGTAAATTACCTGAACTAACCAAATGTATGATTCCCGGTATGAAAATATTCCGTAGCAAAAAGCTGATTGTGATCCTTGTTATTTTAGGAGTTGTGGTAATGGGTGCTTTCCTGATGCCTTCTTCAGATAAAGTGGATTTCAATACACAGATCAAACCTATTCTTAATAAAAAATGCATCTCCTGCCACGGAGGAGTGAAAAAACAGGGAGGCTTTAGCGTTTTGTTTCATGAAGAGGCATTGGCCGCAACTAAAAGTGGTAAACCTGCCATTATTCCCGGGGATCCCGATGGGAGTGAAATGATCAAACGCTTGCTCAGTAAAGATCCGGAACTCAGAATGCCCTACAAACATGAATCTTTAAATGAAGAGGAAATAGATCTTTTCAAACGCTGGATTAAGCAAGGGGCCAAATGGGGAGACCACTGGGCCTACCTTCCTGTAAAAGAAGTGGAAATTCCGGATGTATCGGACGACTGGGTAAAGAACGATATCGATAAGTTTATTTATGCAAAGCTGGAAGAGAAAAAAATGAAACCTTCGGCAGAAGCAGATAAAGCGACCTTATTGAGGAGGCTGAGCCTTGACCTTATTGGATTGGCTCCTTCAGATCAGGTGATGCGCCGTTACCTCAATAGCAAAGACAATGATAAAGCTTATGAAACACTCGTCGACTCGCTGATGGCTTCCCCTCGTTTTGGCGAGAAGTGGGCTTCCATGTGGCTGGACGTAGCCAGGTATGCAGATACTAAGGGCTATGAATCTGACGGTGGCAGAGAGGTTTGGAAGTACCGGGACTGGGTCATCAAAGCATTCAATGACGATAAGCCTTATAATCAGTTTATCACTGATCAGATCGCGGGAGATTTCTATGTGAACCCTACAGACGAGCAATACATCGCCACTGCGTTCCACAGAAACACGATGACCAATGACGAAGGGGGAACGAACAACGAAGAATTTCGCGTTTCTGCAGTATTGGACCGCGTAAACACGACCTGGGAGGGCCTGTTGAGTACCACCTTTGCCTGTGTGCAATGCCATAGCCATCCTTATGATCCTTTTAAACATGATGAGTTCTATAAGTTTATGGCTTATTTTAACAATACGCGGGATGAGGACCTGCAATCTGAATATCCGTTACTGAGGCAATATGATGATTCTCTGCAAAGAAAACTGAGTGGCCTGACTTCCTGGTTAAAGCAAAATGCCGGACAGGAAAAAGCAGCTGAAGTTTATAAATTTCTCAAAACAGGGCAGCCAAGTATCAATTCAACGACGACAGACAGCCTGAAGAATGCCGTTATCGGAAATAACAACATTGCTTTGTTTTTTAAGAACAACGCACAGGCCAGGATCCCCGCTGTGGATTTAAAAGGGGTAAAACAAATGATTTACCGTTATTCTTCAAATGTGCCGGGTGGAAATATGCAGTTGCGGATGGACAATCCTAACGGACCGCTGATTGCTTCCTGGAAAGTACCTTCGGGAGATAAGTATCAAAATTTAGAGGTAGAGATCAAACCTCAGACAGGAATTCATGATGTTTATCTAGTTTACCAGAATCCTGGAATAAAAAACAAAGACCAGTTTACCGTATACTTCGACTGGTTTTATTTCTCTGATTCTTTTCCTGGCAAGGCTAAACCGGGGTATGCGGAAAACAAAGCGGCTTTCTGGACTTTGCTGAATTCCAATCCTTCTTCAATTCCGGTTATGGTAGAAAATCCGGCCAACCGTCAACGGAAAAGTTATGTGTTTGAAAGGGGAGCCTGGATCTCAAAAGGAAAAGAAGTGCAGGTAGGTGTACCGAAAACACTGGCCTATGCCATGCCAAAAAATGCGCCTAAAAACAGAATGGGCCTGGCGATGTGGTTAACTGATTCCAGAAATCCCCTGCTTTCCCGGACTATGGTAAACCGGCTTTGGGAACAGTTGTTCGGAACCGGAATTGTAGAAACACTGGAGGACATGGGAACCCAGGGAATGTCGCCAACACATAAAGAACTGCTGGATCATTTGTCCTGGCAGTTCATGCATCAGTACAAATGGAGCGTGAAGACCTTGCTGAAGGAGATGGTGATGAGTGCTGCTTACAGACAGGATTCCAGGTTATCGGAAGCGGTCAAAGAGAAAGATTTATTTAACCATTACTACGCCAGAGGTCCAAGAACCCGGTTAAGTGCCGAACAGTTGAGAGACCAGCATTTAATGGCAAGCGGGGTTTTAAGCACCAAAATGTATGGACATGGGGTGATGCCATGGCAGCCGGAGGGAATCTGGAATTCGCCTTATAATGGCGCGAAATGGGAAAATTCCAAAGGCGAAGACCAGTACCGAAGGGCAATTTATACCTACTGGAAAAGATCTGCGCCTTACCCTTCGATGATCGCATTTGATGGGGCACAAAGAGTGGTTTGCAGTCCGCGAAGAATCCGTACCAATACACCATTACAGGCATTGGTGACGCTAAACGATGAGGCTTATATAGAAATGGCACGCCATTTTGCAAAGCGGATGGAGCTGGAAGGCGGTAAAGACATCGGGCAGAAGATCAGTAAAGGTTACCAATGGGTGATGTACAAGCCTATTGCTGCACCCAAACTCCGGATTCTGGATAAACTGTATTTGCAGGCCTTCAATGATTATAAAAAGAATCCGGCAAAGATGGGCGAGATCCTAGGCGCGGAAGATAAAGATAAAAATCCGGAGAAAGCCGCATTGGTGATTGTTGCCAATGCCATGCTGAACCTGGATGAAGTAGTGACCAAAAATTAATCAACGTCATGACAAGAGATGAATTAAATGCACACCGCCTCGTAAAAGAAGCAAAGGAAACAGAATTGAGGTCTTTTACCCGCCGGCATTTTCTAAAAGAAAGTGCGATGGGGCTTGGCGCCATCGCAATGGGTTCCTTATTGGGAAGCTGTAATTTCGGTGCCAAAACCAATAATCCGGTTTTATACGATCCTGCACATCCATTATTGCCGAAATCACCGCCGTACTTTGGAAAAGCCAAAAGTGTGATCTACTTACATATGGCAGGGGCCCCATCTCAGCTGGAGCTCTTTGACTATAAGCCGGAACTGATGAAAATGGACGGACAAGACTGTCCGCCTTCCCTTCTTGCCGGGAAAAAATTTGCGTTCATCACCGGAGTGCCTAAAATGCTGGGTGCACAGGCGCAATTTGCACAACACGGACAGAGTCGTGCCTGGGTGAGCGACAATATGCCTCATTTCTCAACGATGGTGGATGAAGTTAGTTTTCTGAAAGCAGTGAGCACAGATCAGTTCAACCATGCGCCTGCACAACTGCTGATCCATACGGGAAGTGCCCGTTTGGGCAGGCCAAGTATCGGGAGCTGGGCAACCTATGGATTGGGAACCGAAAACCAAAACCTGCCGGGCTATGTGGTGCTGACCAGTGGAGGAAGTTTTCCTGATGCAGGAAAAAGTATCTGGGGGAGTGGATTTTTGCCTTCCGTTTACCAGGGGGTACAATGCAGAAGCGAAGGAGACCCGGTATTGTTTATCAAAGATCCTCATGGCATGAGCCGTGATTTGCGTAAAGCTTCAATTGATGCCATCAATGCCTCCAATGAACTGGAATATGCAAATTATAATGATCCGGAAATTCTTTCCAGGATCTCACAATATGAAATGGCTTACCGGATGCAGATCTCCGCGCCGGAAGTGATGAACATCAATGATGAGCCTGCTTATATCCATGAAATGTATGGGACACAACCGGGAAAATCTTCTTTTGCCAACAATGTATTGCTGGCCAGGAAACTGGTGGAAAAAGGGGTGCGGTTTGTTCAGCTTTTTGACTGGGGATGGGATGCACATGGAGATGGCCCGAATAATTCGCTGAATATCGGCCTGAAGAATAAATGCAGAAGCACAGATAAACCCATCACCGCGTTATTACTTGACCTGAAACAAAGGGGGTTACTGGACGAAACGCTGGTGGTTTGGGGCGGTGAATTTGGCCGGACACCAATGATGGAGAATCGAAACGGAATTCAGAACCCATATAACGGAAGGGATCACCATACCGAAGCATTCACGATGTGGATGGCTGGCGGAGGCATCAAGAAAGGTTTTACGCATGGCGAGACCGACGAAATAGGATATAGTGCCCTGAGTGGAAAAGTTGATCCTTTTGATATCCAGGCCACCATACTTAATCAGCTTGGGTTTAATCATGAGCAATTTACTTATCCTTTCCAGGGCAGGCCTTTCCGTTTAACGGATGTCTCAGGAAAGGTGATTCAGGATATTGTAGCCTAATTTAAAATTAACCAAACAACCACCGAAACGAATGCACCAAAACCGAAGGAATTTTATTAAAACTACTGCCACCGCTACTGCTGCGGGATTATTTGCGCCATTAGCCGGATTGGCAGCACAGGAAACAATTGGCGTTAAAGCTGCTGCCGGCTATGAATTGCTCTTTATGGCGACCGATTGGGGTTTTAGCGGTACGATAGATGAATTTTGCGCAGCTGCAAAAAAGGAAGGATATGAAGGAATTGAGTTGTGGTGGGCAGTAGATAATCCTGCGGCTCAGCAATCATTATACGATGCTTTGAAAAAGCATCAGCTGCAGGTTGGCTTTCTTTGTGGCGCTGGTCAGCCCAAAGCAAAGCCTCACCTGGAAACCTTCATGAAAAATCTGGATGCGGCATTAAACAGTGTTCAAAAGCCGGTATACATCAACTGCCATTCCGGAAAAGACTACTTTACTTACGAGGAAAATAAAGCTTTGATTGATTATACGACTAAAAGATCCAGAGAAAGCGGAATTCCGGTTTATCATGAAACCCACCGCGGGCGGATGCTGTATTCCGCACCTGTGGCCCGTCAGTTTATTGAGAGAAATCCGGAATTGCGCCTTACCCTCGATATTTCTCATTGGTGTAATGTGCATGAAAGCTTGTTGGCGGATCAGCAGGAGACAATTGACCTCGTACTGGAACGGGTTGCTCATATTCATTCCAGAGTCGGGCATCCGCAGGGGCCTCAGGTAAATGATCCAAGGGCACCGGAATGGGAAAATGCATTAAAAGCACATCTGGGCTGGTGGGATAAAGTGATCGCTCGTAAAAAGAAAAACGGAGAGCGAATGACGATCTTAACAGAATTCGGCCCACCTGATTACATGCCTACTTTACCTTTTACCCATCAGCCTGTAGCCGATCAGTGGGCTATAAATGTGCATATGATGAACCTGTTGCGTAAACGTTATCAATAATTTGAGGCCAGAATGATACTTTTATCTATATCAGACCTTATCGGAAGGTTTCACCCGATATTGGTACACCTTCCGATAGGAATTTTACTGCTGGGCTGCTTGTTTCAGCTGATCAGCAGGTACCCTAAATTTTCAGGATTAAAGCCTGCCATTCCATTGACATATCTGCTTGGTTTCCTTGGAGCAGTATGTTCCTGCATAAGTGGTTATCTCTTGTCTCAGAGCGGTGACTATGATGCTGGTCTTGTTGATGTTCACCAGTGGCTGGGGATCGGTACCGCTGCCTTTTCCCTGTTTTCCTATCTGATGATTCAGAAAGCCGTTCGGGAGATGTTCTTAAATGTGACTGCTGCAGTATTGCTGATGTTAATCACCTTAACAGGGCATTATGGCGGATCTTTAACACATGGCTCTGATTACCTTACTGCCGCATTGGGGGATGCTCCTGAGAAAGGAGCTTCAGCAATTCCCCCGGTTGTAAATGTCCAGCAGGCAATGGTGTATACCCATATGGTACAGCCATTATTGAAGAATCGTTGTTACAGTTGTCATGGTGCTGAAAAACAGAAGGGTAAACTTCGCCTGGACAGCAGGGAGTTTATGCTGAAAGGCGGGGAAGAGGGAAAAGCCCTGATTCCGGGGAGTCCCGAAGAAAGCGCGCTGATAAAAAGGTTACTGTTGCCCATCAGCAATGAAGACCACATGCCTCCAAAAGAGAAACCCCAACTTTCTGCACAGGAACTCGCTTTGCTGGAGTGGTGGATTAAGGAAGGTGCTGATCTGAATAAAAAGGTGCAGGACTTGAAACAGACGGAAAAAATTAAACCGGTATTGCTGAGCTTTCAGACTGGTGCAAAAAAGGAGGCCGGTAAGGTTTTGGAAATACCCGTAAAAGAGGTAGGTAAAGCGGATGCTAAAGTGATTGCAGATTTGAAAGCGGCAGGCGTGGTGGTGATTCCTGTAACGGGTAACAGTAATTATTTATCGGTGAGCTTCGTGACGGCCAGGCCCTCGCTCAGTTCATTAACGCTTTTGAAATCTTTAAATGAGCAGTTGATCTGGCTGAACCTTGCAAATACAGATCTTGGCGATAAGGGAATGGAAATTATTGCAGGATTTAAAAATCTGGTCCGGATCAATTTGACGCAAACACAGATTACAGATCAGGGTCTGGTACAATTGAAAAGTATAAATACCTTACAATATTTAAATCTGACGGGAACAAAAATAACAGGCAAAGGCTTACTTGCTTTGAAAGGCTTAAAGGAAATTCAACAGATTTACTTGTATCAGTCGGCGGTAAATAAGCAGGATGAGCAGAGGTTAAAGAAAGAATTCCCAAAAGCTATTCTTGATTTTGGGGGATATCAGGTTCCGACAACAGCAAAGGATACTACTGAAGTAAAGCCAGCTGCTGCTTCCTGATGGTTGTCCTGATTTGTTAACCTGTCGTAATTCTGTAAATGCTGATCAGGCTGACCTCAGATAGAGGACCTGACCAGATTTTGGTACAGGCTAAACTGTGTTAAAATAAACTGACAAAAAGAGGGGGGATTAGCAGCATATAAAAATGGAATCACTATTTTAGAAATGGAATACCATTCCTAAACCCATTTTATAAATGACCACGCTAACCAAAGAAAAAAGTACATTGGCATATTTGCTGAGTGCACCTGTGATTGTAGCTTCCCTGGGCTATTTTGTCGACATCTATGATCTCCTTTTGTTTGGAATTGTCCGGATTCCCAGTCTGACAGAATTGGGCCTCGATGAGGCGGCCCGTTCCATTGAAGGGGCAAGCATTCTCAACTGGCAGATGACCGGTTTGCTGCTTGGTGGCGTATTATGGGGAGTGCTGGGTGATAAAAAAGGCCGGCTCTCTGTACTTTTTGGTTCGATCATTACCTATTCCGTTGCCAACTTTGCCTGCGGTTTTGTACACGATGTTTTTATCTATAAAATTTTGCGCTTTGTGGCCGGGGTAGGCCTTGCAGGAGAACTGGGTGCAGGAATCACACTGGTTTCTGAGAGCCTTCCAAAACGATTAAGGGCCTTGGGTACTTCCCTGGTGGCAGGGGTAGGTGTACTGGGCGCAGTAGTAGGCTATTTTACAGTTGAACTATTTAGCTGGAGAAATGCCTATTTCATTGGTGGAGGAATGGGAATCCTGTTGCTGTTTTTAAGAATTGGTGTATTTGAATCGGGCATGTTCCATGCGATGAAAGCGAAAGAGCAGCTGAGCAAAGGAAATTTTCTTTCCTTTTTTACGAAGAAGAGCAGACTGATTTTATACCTCAAATGTATTGGCGTTGGCCTGCCTACATGGTTTGTAATTGGAATTCTGGCCACATTCAGCAATGAGATTGGAAAGGCTTTGCACATTTCTGAGCCGATAAAACCGGGATTAGCAGTGATGTGGTGTTATGTAGGCCTTGCAGCCGGCGATTTAGTCAGCGGCCTGTTGAGTTACTGGCTGGAATCGCGCCGTAAAGCCGTTGCCTTTTTGATGTTATTTGCCGCTATCGGAACAGTAATCTTTCTGTTCGGAGGCATAGAAACGTCAAGGGGATTGTACCTGATGTGTCTGTGGACTGGTTTTGGAATCGGGTATTGGGCAATGTTTGTTACGATTGGTGCGGAGCAGTTTGGTACCAATGTACGTGCTACTGCGGCAACCACCATTCCAAATATGGTAAGAGGTACAGTGGTTTTAATGACCACATTTTATACCTTTTTGAAACCACAGGTGATGGAGTTGTATGCTGCAGGTATTGTCGGACTGATCTGTTTTGCCATTGGATTTTATTGCATTAAAACCATTCCTGAAACCCATCATAAGGACCTGGATTTTGTAGAGGATTAATGCTTTCCCTGCTTTCTTATGAAGGCTTCGGCTATAACACCGGGTGCAGGATAACTGATTTCAATTTGAAGAGTTCTTTTGTATTTGCTTCCGGTCTTAGTTTTATGGTATACACACCTGCTTTTGCAATAGAGATGATCGCTACGGGGTGTTTGATGAATAACAATGGTTTTCCCGAATTGAATTCTGAAGTCCTGAGGGTTTGAAATTTGTAGTCTTTGTGTTCAAATTCCATAATGCCTTCCTGTTTTGCACTTTCTTCAGGACATGCATATTCTAACAGTACTTTATAATCGCCAGGCGCTGTTACGTTGAATTTAAATTCGACCTGATCATCGGGCTTCATCATGTTCAGAATGCAGGGGGTATGTTTCCAATCTCCGAAATAATGACTGTAAGTCAGCGTTTCCAGTTTTGCCGCGGCACTGGTTTTAGCATTAACGACTTCCAATATATTGGCATCGTATTGCGGAGATACAGTAGGGATATTGTTTAGATAACCGTCGTTTAGTGTACCTGTGTAATTGACGACAATGACAGTGTTGTGCGGATCGGGGGAAAGCGGCATCTCTACGGTCAGGGTCTGATCTTTAAGGGAGTGTTTTAACGACGTTTTATCGGTTAAGCGGTAAACTTTAGTGATGTTGCTGTTTAGGCCTGGTACGATTATTTTTCCATCTTTAGGTGGATTCAGGACATGGAGAAAGAGCTTTCCCGGCTTAGAGGTTGTCACACCCCAGGGTTGCGAGGGAATGAGTCCGTAGGTGCTTTCATAAATGCTTTCTCCGTTTGCTTTTAACCAGAGGCCAGTTGCCCTGAGGAATTTTTCTGAGTAATAAGGGATCTTCCCTTCTCCATCCGGACCTACATTGAGCATGAGATTACCACCTTTGGAAGCTACATTTGCGAGCAGCTGAATGATCTCCTCAGGCGATTTGAAATTCATATCATGACTGATGTATCCCCAGGAATCATTATGGGTGTATATGGATTCCCAGGCTCCTTTAATTGGCGTGGCAGGTACTTCAGAATCTCCAAAGGTCCGATAGTCGCCAAGCCCTTGCCCAACCCGGCTGCTGAACAGACTTTTCGGTTGAAGTGCATGCATTTCATCCACGAGATCCTGAGTCTGTTGCTTATTTAATCCACCAGGCATGTCAAACCAAACAATACCAAGATTACCGTAATTGGTTAACAGTTCTTTCAGCTGCGGGATGGATTTCTCTTTGTAATATTTTAAATAATCTTTATCTGCCTCCTTGAAATCCCATTTGTTGCCTCCTCCGTTCGGTTCATGCCAGTCTAAAAACTGAGAATAATAGAAACCGAATTGAATGCCTCTTTTTCTGGTGGCATCTGCCAGTGCTTTCATTGGGTCTTTCCCATAAGGAGAAGCCTTGACAATGTTAAAATCACTGACCCTGGAGTCATACATGGCAAAGCCTTCATGATGTTTTGCAGTGATCACCATGTACCGGATGCCGGCATCTTTGGCCAGATCCGCCCATTCCTGAGCATTGAATTTAACGGGATTAAAGCTGGAGGCTACTTTTGCATATTCAGATGCAGGAATCTTTGCCTGGTTCATGAGCCATTCTCCACTGCCATAGTAATCTTTGTCTTTCCAGACACCGGCGAGCTTTGAATATAGCCCCCAATGAATAAACATTCCAAATTTCGCATTCTTAAACCAAAGGGTATTTGGATTTTCTTTTCCATTAGCTTCTTTGTCCCAGCGGTCAATATCCTGTGCGAATGAAAGCCCTGGAGTTAAAAAGTATAAAAGACTGCAGATTATGATTTTTTGGAGGAGTTTCATGTGGTATTAATGCTTGCTGGTTAGTTGGTTACTAAGTTAAGGAGCCTGTTTTTTCATTGTTCTCTCTTTATAGCTAATCATTAAGCATTTTTGGCAAGATATTCACATTTTGGGGCAATCCTTGGTAGTTTCCGTTAAATGGCTTAGGTTTATCCTCCCAAATGTGTAGAAAGGATAGAAATGGGAGGTATGGTGAAAATGGAAATCGATAGAATGACGAATAAGGTAAACATTAACTGGCTTGATTTATTAAAAGTAATTGCTGTATTTATGGTGATTGTGGCGCATGCCAATGATTGCATCATTCTAAATCAGGACGGAAATTTTAATTTTGAATGGGGAACCTATATTGGTTCTTTATACCGTTTTGCTGTTCCTTTATTTGTACTGATCTCCGGAGTTTTGTTGCTGCCTGCTAAACTGGGCACGGTGGAGTTCTATAAAAAGCGCCTTTGGCGGATTATTCCTGCCTTGCTTTTCTGGGGTCTGGCTTATGTTTTGTTTGACGGATTAATCCTGAACCATAAATCCTGGGACAAGATCCTGATGGAGATCGCTAAACTTCCGCTAAGCTTCAGCGATTCGGCTCCACATCTTTGGTACTTATATATGTTGGCGGGATTATACCTGATCATTCCAATCGTGTCTCCATGGCTGGTCAAAGCCACCAAAAGAGAATTGGAATTGGTCCTGGCAATTTTTATCTTCTCTACTTTTATTCCTTACCTGAAGTTCCTGACCGGATTGGGTTTCGGGGTTTGCGATTGGAACGAGTTTCATTCCTTTTATTACCTGTCTGGTTTTATAGGATATCTGTTAATGGGCTATTACCTGTACACCTATTTGCCAGGATGGAGCATTAAAGTAAAGCGCTGGACGGGTGCATTTCTATTTTTAACCGGATATGGAATTACCTATTACCTGACGGTCAGTGTTCCTTTCTCAATTCCAAATATTGAAATGGTATGGTATTATTGTTCTCCAAATGTCCTTTTGGAAGCGGTTGGGATCTTCTTACTGGTTGAAGGAATGGAATTTAAAGAAGGGCCGTTCCTCAAGGTAATCCAAACCATTGCGCATTATTCTTTTGGGATTTTCCTGGTTCATTATTTCTTTATTGGCGTTATTTTTAAATTTATGGCTGCCCGTTTTGAACTTCATCCCGGATTAAACGTATTGTTGTCCTGTACACTTACCCTCCTGATTGCTTTTGCCACGGTATGGATCCTCGCTAAGTTCAGGCTGACGCGCAAATTGGTCATGTAAACCTGTTTTATTTTGAGCTCCTTCGACTGAGAAAGCTGTTGGTCACAGCTGGCGTACTAATCGAAGGAACTACTGTTACCTGTTGTTACGTAGTCCTAATAACTTTTTGATCGATCGGATAACCACCCTTAGGAAATTGTACCGGCGTTTATGATCGGTAATGATATTGGAGATGATGAATTTCTGATCGCAGGCTTTTATAGTGGCCAATGGCACATCGAGAATTTTAGCAATCCTGGCCAGGGAGTCTTCTTTAATCATGGCCCTCTGCTCCATTCTTGATACCGCCTGCTGGCTTATTCCCAGTGCCTTAGCCAATGTTTCTTGTTTCATTTCACGGGCTGTACGAATGCGGCTTACATTTCTTCCCAAATGAGGTTTCTCAGTCATAGTACTAATTTTTAAGTTTTTATATGGTTTTAATAGCTAATTGTATAATACAACCTCCTGGATTGTTAATTACAACGGCGTTAAATTAAATTATTTAAGGTGTATCTTCTACTTTTGGTTAATTAAAACGAAAAATATGACAATTATTGCTAAAAGAAAAGAAAAAGGGCTAAAAATTAGTTTTACCACCTTTGACCTGATTTACTTCATTCAGATGAAAAGAATTGCTTCCGGCCTCTCCCAGGAGGAACTTTCCTTTTTAATTGGCAGGGGGAGCAGTTTTATAGAAGAAAGGGAGGCTTTTAAATCCAATAAGGAATTGTGGCTGGGAGACGTGTCGGTGATGTCTAAAATATTTGATTGCAGGCCTGCAGAGTTCTTTAGAAGTGTAAAGGGGAAAGCGAATGAAATCCGGTTGTTGTCCAGACAAATGATTAAAGGTGATTACATTCAATATGAAGTATTTGGGTTACGTGAAGATGATTCCATTGAATTGTTATACATGATTAATGAAGAGGACCCTGTAAAAAAGTATACGGAACGGGAACGGTCGGTTTTGCTGGAGCTTTCCCGGATAGAGATTGCGGCATTGCTTGGTGAGCGTTACTTCGAAGGAGTGGAGAGGTCCCCGTTTGACATTTTTAGGGAATGCCGTAAACGTGCCGGCTTGCTCATTAAGGCAGACTTTGTTGCCCAGGTACTGAATGATTACTCATTGGGATCCGGGCCGCTGGTACTGAAAAAATATAAACATAAAGACAGGGGATTCGTATATCTGGGGTTGTAATGAAAATTAATGTTATACTTAAAAGGTATTTTTAATATTTTAGTGAAACATTAAATTGTTTAAAACCAATAAATCAACGAAGATGAATTTAAAAATTGGCGCTCTTTTATTAACAACAGCACTGGTTCCGGTCTTAAAATATGGGAATAATTCAAACCATACCATTAAAGATGTTCCCATTAAAGGAACCTGGGAACTGGTCTCAGGTGTTACCATTCAGAAAGGTGATACGACCTTTACAGATTACAGGAAAGGCCAGAGGCAAATAAAGATCATCAATGATACTCATTTTGCTTTCCTGAACCACGACCTGAAAATGGGCAAAGAGGGGACTCCTGTCTTTGTAGCCGGAGGAGGGAAGTATACCTTAAAAGGAAATCAATATACCGAACACCTGGAATATTGTAATTACAGAGAATGGGAAAATAAGACTTTCACATTTACGGTGACCTTAAAAAAAGATACCCTGATCCAGCGTGGAATGGAAAAAGATGAAAAAATTGGGGTAGACAGAGAGATCATTGAGAAATATGTAAAATCAAAAGAATAAGTGATGAACCTGGAGGATGTTTCCAATATCAGGTTAGTAAACCAGCAGATCGAATCAGGTTCCTTTAAACAGGCAAAGGACCTGGTATCCTGGATGGGGGCAATGCAGGCTCAGGATTATGCAATGGCAACCTGGGGAATTGGATTGAGGCTCCCGGAGGCCAGGGAAAAATTGATTCAGGAAGAGATTGATAGCGGAGCCATCCTGAGAACACACCTGCTGCGGCCAACCTGGCACCTGGTCTCTGCAGATGATATCTGGTGGATGCTGGAACTCACAGCAGCACAGGTCAGGATAAAGTCCGGATCGAGGCTTAAGGAACTGGGCATAGATGCCGGGGTTTGCCTGAAAAGCAATCATGTTATCGAATCTGCTTTTGCAAAGCAACAATACTTAACCAGGGAGGAATTGTATTTCGAAATGGAGCAAAATAAGGTGGGCGGCGATAAAGACCGCTGGTCTCACCTTATTTTTCTGGCAGAGCTGGAGGGGATTCTATGCAGCGGAATAAAAAGAGATAAAAATCAGACCTATGCGATTCTTGGCGATCGGGTGCCGAGACCGGTTTCAATTGGCAGGGATGAGGCATTGGCAAAATTGGCGTTCAGGTATTTTTCAAGCCATTGTCCGGCGAGCCTCAACGACTTTATCTGGTGGTCGGGCTTACCCATAACTGCAGCAAAAAGAGCGCTGGAGATGATAAAACCTGGTTTCATTTCTGAAACGATTGCCGGTCAGGAATTCTGGTTCCCTGAAAATTTTTCCAGATCAGCCCCTGCAAGCTCTTCTGTACATCTGTTGCCTGCTTTTGATGAGTTTCTGATCAGTTATAAAGATAGAACTGCGGCATTTCCCCTAACGCATCACGCTAAAGCATTTACCAATAATGGGATTTTTCATCCGGTCATTGTAGTCGGAGGACAGGTGAAAGGGATCTGGAAGCGGACAATAAAGAAAAATAAGGTTTCTTTTGAGGCGCAGTTTTTTCAAGCGGTATCGGCAGAGGTCCTGGATCTAACAAAAAAAACGGCCTTAAAATTCGCTGCATTTCTCGATAAAGAGATCGAATACATTAAACCAGCCTGAGGCAACATTTTTTATATCGGGGCATTTGGGCTATCTTTGTCTTAATGAATTCTAAAAGGCAGTTAAACAAAACATACAACGATCAGTTTGCTACGCAATTGCGGACAGCAACCGCTATGTTCTGCCGTTTTCTCTCCCTGCAATATCGTTTGGGGGATTCTTTTCTTAAAAGCAGTAAGGACTTTATTAATTAAGCCCCGGCCTTTCTAAAGGTTTGGGGATGATTACCTTAATTCCTTTTTCTTTTATCTTTTTGTTTTTCTATCATGGAAAAATTGGACATGGCATCCCTTTTTGGGATTGTTCTTATGCTGGTTTCTTTACTAAACCTATGCGTTTTATTGCTTGCAACCCTATTGCTAAAACCAATATGGCCTGGCTTTTCTATTGCCCTTTTCGTACCGCTGACGGAAATACAATTGCTATTGCTGAAATGGAAGATAAATCCTTAGAAAAGATGGAAAAATTAATCAGGAGGAGCCGGGATTTTGATGATTTGGCCCCAGTTGAGTTTCAGACTGGGGCAGCAAGATTAATCAGATTATTTAACCCGTTTATCCATACATACATGAATACGACCTCATTAAAAATAGACAATACCCCCATTATATTATCAACAGGAATTTTTGACTTGTTAAAAGACCACATCAGGAGAAGAAAGTTAAGCAAATTCAATGAAGAAAAATTAAAGCTGGAACTTCGCTATGCGAGACAGGTATTAAGAAAAGAATTACCGGAAGACGTGGTGACTGTAGATACCCGTGTCCGGGTAAAGGAGCTGGAGTCGGGACATGAATTTACTTATACCCTGGTGGCTCCCGGAAAAGCAAGGGATAAGCATAAGACCCTTTCGATCTTATCGCCAATCGGTGTTGCAATGTTAGGCTACGTTAAAGGGTCTAAGCTGCAATGGGAAATGGCTGATGGAATTAAAGCTTACCAGATAGAAGAGGTGACAAAACTGGGATAGCCAGGTATTTAACCCTGTTCAGGATCAGGTCCTGAACAGGGTTTTTATGATGTTATATGCGATTTCGTACTCATGATTTGGAAACCTGCAATTCCGGATTGGCAGGAATGGACTTCGCACCGGCTCTATATTTAACCAGGTTAATCAGGAGCACGCTTGCCAGAATTACAACCAGCCCTAAAATCTGGATCAGCGTTACTTTTTCGTTTGTAAAACAAACACTGAGCAATACCGCAACTACCGGATTTACATAGGCATAGGTACTCACCTGTGTTGCAGGGCGAACAGTTAATAGCCATACATAAGCACTAAAAGCTGCAATTGAGCCAAAGATGATCAGGTAACCGATCGATAGCCAGGCATCCATAGGAATGCTCTCCCAATGAAAACCCTTGAATTCTGAACTCAAAAAGCTGCCCGGGATGAAAGCAATTCCTGCAGCAATCATTTGCCATGCCGTGTTCACGGCAACGGAACTCTTTGGATCAGATTTATATTTGGAGAACAAAGACCCGCCAGCCCATGCAATTGGGCCGATCATCAATAAAGCCATTCCTAAAATCTGCATATTGCTTTGGCTGGTATTCAGCGAATGGATGATCTGTTCGCCAAACAATAGAATCACGCCAATAAAGCCAATGATCAGGCCTGCTATGGTAGATCTGCTGCTCAGGTTTTCTTTCCATTTTGGTTTATCCAGAATCACAAACCAGATGGCAGCGGAGGCCACCATGATCGCAACCAAGCCACTTGGAATAAACTGTTCTACCCAAATGACAATGCCATTTCCAACACCAAGCATTAAAAAACCGCTTATTGCTGCATATTTTATATTTTTCTTGTCAAAGATCTGCTCTCCTTTGAAACGGCACCACATCATCAGTAATGCTCCGGCAACGAGGAAACGAAAAGTACCCAGGATAAACGGAGGAAAGCCTGCAAGTGCTTTCTGAATGAAAAAATAAGTAGAGCCCCATACGATATAAACAGTGGCAAAAGCCAGGTAGACCAGGAGGGGAGAGGCGGTTTTATTCAGGTGTGTCATAGGATGGGTTATTTTTCAGGGATGACCAATTGTTGTTCTTCTTTTACTGTTTCCAGTACAATCGTGGTTCGGATGGAAAGTATGTTCGGGATTTTGCTAAATGAATTGCGCATTAAAGCCATGAGCGAAGCCGAATCTGTAGTCCTGACCTTTACCAGATAGCAGTCGTCGCCGGCAATAATGTGGACTTCCTGAACCTCTTTGAGTTTCGAAAGTTCATTTGCCGTATCCATACAACCAATGCTGTGAGATGCTTTCAGGGAGATGAAGGCAAGTAATTTCAGGTCGACAGCAACAGGATTGATCCTTGCCGTATACTGGGTAATTACATTTTTCTGTTCCAGTTTTTTTACCCGCTCCAAAACCGCAGAGGGTGCCATTTCCAGTTCTTTCGCCATATGAACATTGGAGATCCTTGAATTTTCCTGCATTAACCTTAAAATCGCCAGGTCAATCTTATCTAAACTGATGTTGTTTTCGATTATCATTCTATAAATTTATACAAAATCAGAATAATATTCAAAATTATATTTAAAAATATGATTTTAATTCTTTGGTGTGTGTTTTGTCGGACAGTTTTTGATGGTGCTGGCAACTAAGTATAAAAGAAATATATTAGCGGATATAAAAAAAACATGAAGAATATAAAGGCAATTTTATTTGATTTGGATGGGACACTCATCGATTCTGAATATTTCCATTATGAATGCTGGAATGAAATTCTGGAGGAGTATGGGGTTCAGTTAACCTATCCCGATTGGCTGAAGAATTATGCAGGGATCCCTTTACCTGTTAATGCCGGTAATTTACTGGAAAAGTATGCGATCAGCGCTTCCTTACCTGAAGTCATAAAAAGAAGGGAGGCCCTTACGCTGGAAAGGTTGAAGACCAAAGATGTCAACCTGATGCCTTTCGCATTAGAGGTCATTAAATTTTTTCACGAGCAGGGTTTGGTGCTTGCTATTGTGACTTCCAGTCCCCGTGAAGATGTGGAGGCCATTTTCGACAGAAATGGTTTAAGATCTTATTTCAGCCTGATGATCACAAGATCTGAGGTACAGCATAACAAACCCGCTCCGGAGAGCTATAATAAGTGTTGTGAAGCGCTGGGACTGTCAAAAGAAGACTGTTTGGTATTTGAAGATACGATCAATGGGGTTAAAGCCGCAAAGGCCGCCGGGATCAGGTGTTTTGCGATCCAAAGCAATACAGATACGCAGGAGTCACTTCAGATCGCCGACCGCTTGTTTGGGGATTTAATGGAAGCTAAAGACCATTTGCTTAGCGGGCAGTTTGTTTCTTAATTGTTTGTCTCGAATGCCCCCTAAGATTGACATTTACGACACCCCTTGAGCTTCTGATTTAACGTTAACTTAGGTATTGTTAATCAAATAATTTTTGAATCTCAAAATCTAACCAAATGGAAGCACTAAAAACAGATAAAAAAGCATTCATCGAAGGGTTTATTTTACTGTATGACCTGCATACCACATTGTTTTCTAATGTAATAGAAAACATTTCGGAGAAGGACGCACATAACCGGTTGAATACAAAAGCAAATCATGTGGCCTGGCTTACCGGAAGCCTCGTGCAGGAAAGGTTTGACCTGGCCAATGCTTTGAACATTGAGGAGCAGCAAAAAGCTGCCGCTTTGTTTGAAGGGCATAAAGGAGTCCAGGATCAGCTGACTTATCCTTCGCTGGCCAGTTTTAAACAAGATTGGCTCGAAATTTCTCCGAAATTACGAACCGCATTATTAGCGGTAAGCCAGGAGAAACTGGACAGCATCATTCCAATGCCAGGTGGAGAAATGACTTTCTTCGATTGGGTTTTCTTCATCATTCACAGAGAGTCTTATTGCATCGGACAAATCGGTCTTTGGCGCAGGTTGCTTGGTTACGACGCGATGAGATATCCAATGGAACCTGAAAAAAAATAACAGATGGACAAGGAAAAGATCGTTAAAGAGATGGAGGAAACGATGACTGTTTTATCGGGATTGGTTTCCTCTTTTAGTCAGGATGACATCAACTGTATTCCTTTTGAAGGGAGCTGGACAGCTGCACAGGTGGTTAGACATCTGAACCTGTCAAACTCAGGGTTTTTAGAAATAATCCACGGGCCGGATAAAGAAGCTGACCGTCCTGTGGACCAGAAGGTGGAGCAGGTTAAAGCTGATTTTCTGGATTTTACAACCAAAATGCAGTCGCCGGACTTTATCCTGCCTAAAGCAGGAGTTTACAATAAAGCTGTTTTGCTCAATGTCATTGAAGATCTAAAAGCCAGGTTTGCAGTTGTGATTAATACGTTAGACCTGAGCAAAATCTGTATGGCATTCGAGTTACCTGGATATGGTTATTTTACCAGATGGGAGGCCATTTACTTTGTCATTTATCATAGCCAGCGACATTCACATCAATTGAGAAATATTTCCCAAAAGCTGAAGGATACAGCAGGGACTATAGATCTGCGTCAATAATTTTATTTTTAAAAGCGAAAACCACAAGGCCTGCTACGTTTTTGGCCCCGGTTTTTACCAGCAGGTTATTTCGGTGACCATCAACTGTTCGTAAGCTGATAGAAAGTTGATCTGCAATTTCAGCCGTCGTAAATTCCTGACAAATCAGGTTGAGGATTTCTTTTTCCCGTTGAGTTAGTGAGGAACTGGCGTCGAAGCCCCTGACATTCGCTTTGTTGAGCAACTTACCGGATTGCAGCGTTTTTAAGACCATTTCATTAAAATAGAAACCATTGTGAAAGGTGGTTTCTATCGCATTTTTAAGCTCACTTAGTTCAGAGTTTTTCGCGATATAACCGTTTACCCCCTGCTGAATCATCCTGGTGATGTGTTTCTCTTCCCCATGAACCGACAAGACAATTACCCTCACATCAGGAAAGGATGTCTTCAACTTCCTCGTGGCTTCCATTCCGTTCATTTCCGGCATGTTCAGGTCCATCAACACGATATCCGGCTTCAGTTCGCCACAGTCGTTCATCGCATTTAATAACTCTATACCGTTTCCTGCCTCGAACATCACTTCCATATTACCGAAGCTTTTGATGTTATTCACGAGGCATTCCCTAAACATTAGCTGATCATCGGTAACTGCTATTCTTATCAATCTGTTCATATTTTAAATTTTAACAGGAAAGTAAATGGAAACTCCAAATCCTTTTTGAGCGGTATGATAGCTCAGAGTGCCCCCATTCATTTCCACCCGGTTTGTAATATTGTGTATTCCCAGCCCCCTGCGTACCTGCTCATGATCAAAGCCTATGCCATCATCCTGATAATCATAGCTCACTTCACCATTATTGCAAACCAGCATAATCTCCACACGTTTTGCTTCCGCATGTTTTACCGTATTGCTGATCAGTTCCTGAGTAATGCGGTAGAGGGCCAGTTCTATTTCCTGATTGCCGCATTTATCCAGGCCCTGACTCTCAAAATCTACCTCTAAACCATCCTTGCTTTCAAACTGGAAACATAATTCTTCTATTGCAGCTGCAATCCCGAACATTTCCAGTTCATTGGGGATCATGTTATGAGAAATTCTTCTGACGCTCATAATCCCTTTGTCGACCAGAAGTTTACTTTCTTTAATGAGCTCAATACTCCCGGAAGAAGTATTGTGTTTTTTTTCAAATTGTATGATCTTCATTCCAAGTGTAGAGAAAATACTCCCTACCTCATCATGAAGGTCTTTTGCGACCCTGCGTCTTTCTTCTTCTATCTTTTCAATATTGTTTCGGGTTAATTTCCGCTGGTAATCTGCTTCGGTTTCTTTTAATTGTACCTGCTGGTTATAGAATTTCTTCTGATATACAAAAAAGAGCACCACAACGGCAGCACTCAGCAGGAACATGACGAGCATACCAGTAAACATGAAAAAATAAACGTCTAAGCCTTCCTGCGTTGCCATAAACCTATAAAGATTAAACAGTAGAGTACACAGGAGAGAAAGGCATGTAATTGCCAGACAATCATATTGAACTTCAGACTCAATGGCAAAATGTAATTACTAAGCATAAATAAGAGAAAACTCCCCGAGAAATAAATGAAAAAACCGGTATTGATCCAGAATGTAGCACTTTTCTCAATTTGTATGTACAAGGTTTGTTTGGTTATTTTATAATAGTAAAACAGAGAGGTACTGATAATAATGATGCTTTCAAGCGTACGTGGGTAAGTGTTAAATATATGCCATTTTTGAATAAAGAATGCATTGACCACACAAAAGACAAGAAACGCGGAAATGAGTGCGATGAACCAGACCTTATTAATGGCATTTTTAAAAACGATCTGGTAAAATAACATGATTGTAGAGAATTCAATCATGGTGTAGATGTGAAGGACCGGAAGATTATTTTTGCTGGATATCCATAATGAAGCACTGTAAATGGCTAAAATTGCAATTAGTATCAAGTGAATACTCATCACTTTTAACTCTTTTGGATAAGATCGGAAATGCTTTAATGAAAGTATCAATGGGCAAAAAATGAAGCCCATTGATAAAATTAAAGTAAGGTATTCTACTTTTAGTATTTTAGAAAACATATTTATTCTCCTAATGGACTGTCTGGTGGTGGACAGGTTGGTGGACAAGGCATTGTGAAGTCAAATATATTGCTGTCTTCTTTCATGTTTTCAGCCAGAGAAACTTCAGTATTGATCATATCATGGCCATATATATCTGCCGGAACCATAATTAATCTTTGCTCTCTACCTTTTTCCATTTCTGTGTCCCAGCCAAAATAAACACGTACATAACTTGCGCCTTTTTCTTCTACCATATCTTTTAATTCCTGTGCATCAATTAAATAAGATTTGATAAAATGGCCTTGCGCAGCCCAGGCCCGGGTGATTTCCTGAGCTTCCGATAATGGGATCTCAAAGATACTTTTGTCGTGTTTAGACGAATGATGTTCCATGTTTGTTGTGATTTTAAGTTATTATTTGATTTGTAAATCGAATGGCATTTTTTTAATTGGTTAATCTAAAATAAACATTTTTTGTTGAGTGGATTGATTATTTGCGCTGTATTTATATTTGTTACGCTCGTGTTATTTATACAGGTATAAATACCTGTTTTTGATTTCGGGTAATCCAGCGCATAACTGGCTGTCATCAATTGATGAACTTTAAGCATTGTTTCTAACCCCCTGATTGATTTATGAAAGCTCCTGATCCTCTTTTTGTCACTTACTGGCTAGGCTATGCAAATCAAAAAATGATCATTGAAGAGCTTCCGAATGGAATTGATGTCATCAATCTGTTCCTGATCAATCTGGATCCTCAAAAGACATTGCAACACCTGTACCTGACCAGTAATGGAATGACCTGGGCCAGTATTCTGGCAGGGGTAAGGATACAGCAGAACAGAGGGGTTAAAGTTTTGGCTTCCATTATCAGTTCACCCAATCCACAAATATCCTGGAATACCATCTCTGATCCTGCGGCTTTTGCAGCAGATGTCTATGATTTGGTGGTCAATACCTGGAGGTTGGATGGCATTGATATTGACCCCGAAATGGGGGGTGATATTCCTAATGAGACATTTATTGAAGTGGTCTGGCAGCTGTCTAAATATTTTGGACCCCGGTCTAAAACGGGGAAGACCATGAGTTATGTCACCTATCAATATTATGCGGATGAACAATTATTGAAACAATGTAATGCCTTGTTTGACTATGTGGCATTGATGGGCTATTTCTGGGATATGGAAACCATGATCAATCAGTTTGAATTGTATGCAGGTTTGGTGAGCAGTAAGAAATTATTGTTTGGCGTACAACCAGGCCATCATCAGGCCACTTCACTGGGCGAGGCGATCCAATTGACCAAATGGCAGCCTGATAACGGATTAAAGGGGGGGATGATGCTCTTTAACATTAATATTGATAAAGATTTTCACTATACAAACGGATTGATTAAAATGCTTAAATCAAGGGAGCTGACTTCATAAGTGGAGGCCCCATACAAAATTATATTGCTCTCAGGCACGTGAACGGGGTAGATCCCAGGATTTACCGCCGTTTACTATTCTTTCTGAAAAAAGCTTATAATTTCTCTATTGATTTTCCGAAATACCAGCAGATCCAGCTAAAGAAAGGTGCTGCAATTACATCTGCCGTATAGTGTACATGCTGGATCAATAGCAATACGCCGATAATTCCAGAAGCAATAAAGGCAATTGTTTTCTCCCGCTTTTTCTCCAGGCAGAGTGCGCCCAGAAAGATCGTAGCAGTATGTCCGGAAAAGAAAAGGTCTTTTGTGATCACATTTGATCCATAAAAAACGACAGAACAGGGATCTATCAGTTCTATGATTTCTTTTGGCGGATGAAGCGGAACGATAGAAATGGTAATGATCCTTGCTGCACAAAGAAATATATAGGCCCATAATGCGGTCAGACAAATCGAAGTATTCCTGGACATGCGTATCAGGAAGAAGATAGACATCCCGTAAAGTAAAATAAATATATACAGAGAAACGTCAATAGCAGGGATCTGGGCCAGCAGCCAGTCATTGAGCGTATACCCTTTCTCCCTGTTTTCTACATAAGCGAAGAAATGAGGGATAAAAATCAGGATCAATGCAAGAATAAAGATTCCCAGGATAAATTTAAGTCTGAATGGCGGGTAATCCCAGGCAATTTGCCAGGAGAATTGTTTAAACTGCATTAAAAGGTTTTGTTGGTATTTCTAAATGTAAATTCAACAAATAACGCAATTAATCCTCTATAAAAGAATAACCTGACTAAGAAATATTAATTATTCTCCGAAAAAAATAAGATGTTTAAACAGGTAATTTGGGGCTTACAACTATTAAAACAGGCTGAGTTGATTTTTTGAGGGAGGTTTGGCCTCACCAAGTACCGTCTTCCCTCCATATTTCCAGGAATCGTTCCTTTCTTTTTGAATCAGCTCTTCAAAATTGTCATTTGGGAGGAAGTTTTTTTCTGCCTTTCGGGCAAGCTCGCCTAATTTAAAGATCGCCTGTTGCTGATCCGACTGCCCGATTTTGGCCTGCCGGATGGCTTTGCCCAGTACCTGGATCGTCTCATCATATACTTTTACAGGGACAGGGAAAGGATGCCCGTCTTTTCCGCCATGGGCGAAGGAAAACCGTGCCGGGTCTGTAAAACGGGAAGCTGTCCCATAAATGACTTCACTAACCAATGCCAGCGATTGTAAGGTTCTTGGTCCAAGGCCTTCCAGTAACAGCAGTTCTTCAAAATCTGCCGGACGTTTTTCCTGTGTGAGCCATAACATGGCACCCAGGCGTTTCAGGTCTATATCTTTTGCTTTTACTTCATGGCGGTTGGGCATGATCAGTTTCCTGACTTCCCTGAGGATCCGTTCTGGATTTTCGGTCGTCATGGACAACATGGTATTGCGGGAAGTCCCGGCTTCTTTTGCAACAAGATTTAAGATTTGCCCCTGATTGATGCCACAAATTCCGGTATGAGGTTCTTCTACAAAGGAAGCCAGCGAGGAAGAATGCCAGTGGTATCTTCTGGCAGTGGCACTATCATTTCGCATTCCCTGCTGGACGACAGTCCACAGTCCCTCAGAATTGACTATAAAATTGTGGGTGTATAGCTGGAAGCCATCCTGAATAGCAGTATTGTCTACTTTGGCGCTTAACTTACTGCACCTCACCAATTCATGTCCGTCAAGGCCGGTATGCTGTGCGATGTTTAGCAATTCAGCAGGAGTCTGTCTGGATTTTAAACCTTTCCCTCCGCAAATATAAATGCCCAGTTCTTTGCTTCGGGGATTGATGGCTCCTTTTAAAGCGCCCATTACGGAGGTGGTGATCCCTGAGGAATGCCAGTCCATACCCATCACCGCTCCCAGGCTCTGAAACCAGAATGGATCACTTAAACGGCGTAAGACTTCGGCTGTGCCATATTCTGTAATGATCGCTTCTGTGATGGCAAGCCCTAAACGAGCCATGCGTTCTGCAAGCCATTTGGGGACATAGCCATAATGTAGTGGCAGATCAGCAGTTCCGGAGGATTTCATTACTAACAAATTTAGTAAAAATACCGGGTATTTTAACCATGTATCAGCATGTCTGATCATTTTTTACAAAAAGACAGCGCTTGAATTGAGGCTTAGTTGACAACTCAACTGATAAGATTGAATAAAACAAGAAAGGGATGTCGCATCCACGCACATCCCTTTTCTAACCAAATATAAACCTGTATGAAACGGTTTTTTCTTAAATATCGTTGTCTTAATTTCTGCTATATATACATGAATTATGCCAAAATATATAAATAGTTTAACTGTATCGTTTTTTTACTTTTCTCCACCAAAGTAAGGCTCCGGTAATGGAAAGTAAACCGGGTAGCAAACCAATAATAACATAAAGGGCTTTGACCGGAGTACCACCAAAAGTGCCTGCATGTAACGGAAAGAAGCTGGCCTCTGTCTTTTCCCATAATCCTTTTTCCGATAGACGATCCATGGAGGTTACCAGGCCTGTACCCGGATCAATGGCAACCGAATTTCCATTGTAAAAGAAGGGCGATTGATTTTTCAAGGTTCCGCTAATCCGGAACAACTTCTCCGCCTGTGTCGGCAGATAAATATTCCGGGGAACCAAATCAGGCATTGCATTGCGGGCAGTCCGGAGCAGCTGATCTGCAGACTGAGCAGACAGTACATTTACGGGAGCAGAGACAGTCTGCTTTTTCCAGTAACCCGGATCAAAAGCAAATTTGTTCATCCAGAATCCGGTAAAGAAGATGATCACATTAAAGAATAAAGCCCATACCCCAACGATTCTGTGAAGGTCTGAAGAGATCGTTCTCCAGTTTTTCCATTTCATCTTTACCTGAAATGTAAATACTTTCCAGATGTATTTCCGATAGATGATCAATCCGGTTGCTGTGGAAAGCAGCATCGTGATGCCAAACACTGTAGCCAGGAATAATCCGGGGAGCCCCAGCTGGAAACTCCAGTGGAACTGTAAGATCCAATGCATAAAACTCGGGTTAAAATCCTTTAGATTTCCATCCCTCAGAATGGCGCCTGAATAGGGATTGATACTCATCATCCCTAAATCATAGGTGCTGATTTTTCCATCATTCCGGTACAAACGGAACTCATACGCTTCCTCAGTTCCTGCATCGGGATTTAACCAGGCAATACCTGTTAAATTTGGGTGTTGCTTACCGATCTTCCTGTAAATCGTATCCAGTGGCAATACCTGTCCTTTAGGGCTTACATGGAGTAAGTCTGCATTGATCATTTGATCAATTTCTTTTAGAAAGACAAGTGCAGAACCACTGAGTCCAAGCAGCAAAAGGAAGATCCCACTGATCAGGCCCAGCCAGCTGTGTACGGAAAAAACCAGCACACGTGTGAAATTTATTTTTCTCATTTGATCTGGTAACTTAAGCCAATTCTGTAATTAAAAGGGTCTCCCAGACCTCCGGTTACAGTACTGGACCTGCTGCCGGTGAAATAATGTTTATCCGTTAGGTTATACGCATTAAACTGGAGGTTGTAACGACCCCTGCGATAGTTCAGAGCAGCATCAATTACCGTGTATTCCGGAAATAGAAAATTCTGGTTACTAATGAGGCCAACCTGGTTGCTCACATACCTCAGGCCTCCGGCAATTCCAAGTCCCTTAACCAGGCCGCTGCTGACATTGTATTTTAACCAGACATTGGCCATATGTTTGGGTGCATTGTTAAAGCGGTCTCCTTTTTTTCCGAAAGCGCTTGTACTTAATATGACGTGCTCATTATAAGCATATCCCGCTATCACGTTAAAGTTTTGTATCGTTCCCATAACGGTAAATTCGATTCCCCTGCTTCGCGTTCCATCGATTGCAGCCTGACGGTGGGAATTTTCTTCCGTTGGTGCAGGGGCCAGAATATTGGCATAATTGATCTGGTAAAGTGATACATTGGCCGACAATTGCCGGTTCAGGAAATCACCTTTATATCCAATCTCATATTGCGTTGCTTTTCGGGTAGGGAAGGGGCCTCCGGAAAGTACATTGTTCGAGGTCTGAGGGTTAAATGACTTAAGATAGGTCCCGTAAATAGACATGTTTTCAGCCGGGAGATATACCAGTCCTATTCGCGGGATCAGTCCGGAAGCCTGTAGCGCATCACCCTGTTTATTGTCCCTGATCGAAAGTGGTGTTTCTTTGGCATCGTACGAATCGTATCTCAGGGATAGTAATGCTTTTAACTGTTTGCCGAAACTGATCTGGTCCTGCAGGTATATGCCTGTCAGATTTGTGATGCGTTTGTTGTCATCAGACTCTTCTGCCGGAACTGAGGCTGCCGGTGGATCATTACTATAATCGGGGTTGAATATCGAAATCCTGGAGGCCGCTTTGTATTGATAATCGTTTTTAGTCCATCCATATCTGTTGTAATCTGCACCTCCGGTCAACTGATGTTTTAAGGGACCTGTCTTTGTTTCGTAAGTTAAATAAGCGGTGGTCTGAAGACTGAACCGATTGGTTTCCCAGTCCTGATAACCTCTGCTGATAGAATCATTTTTAATTTTCCCTACCGGAATATGGTCGGTATAATCCAGGATGTTATTCACTACGCGCTGAACGGCTGTCAGTTTCAAACGGTCATTGAAACGATGATTGAAGGTTAGCGTAGCTGAAGTATTATGGGTTTTTCCGTAATCTGTAGGACTTTGAACCGTTAAGTGATCGGGATAATAATTGAAATCAAAAGTACCATCTGGTCTGGTACGGATAAAGGTCCCGTTGTCGTATTGTTGTACGGTCTTTTGATAAGCATAATTGATTTCCAGATTCAAATCCGTTTTGCCGGAAAAGAGGTAAGTCAGGGAAGGTGCAAGGAAGATGTTTTCTTTATTTTGACCGTCACGGAAGCTTTTCGATTTATCATACCCAATAATGGCGCGGTAAAGTAGCTTTTTGTTTCCGGACAATGCTCCTGTCAGGTCAAGGGATGCCCTGCGGAAATTCCAGCTGCCCAGAGATAATTCCAGGCCATAGCTGTTTTGTGCCATTGGTTTTTTGGTGATGAAATTGACCACTCCACCAGGTGCACCTTCGCTAAATAAAGCGCCCGAAGGGCCACGTAAAAGCTCTACCGATTCTACATTGTACAATAAAGGCTGCTGACTCCATAAAAAGAGGTTTCCGCGGATCCCGTTATACAATAGAAAACTGGCATCTGTTGGCGAATAAGCGGTGAATCCGCGCATATTGAAAGAGCCGTTTCCATTGTTCGCTTTCATCCCGGTAAACGTACCTGCGATTTCGTTTAAGCTGAAAGCCTGACGGTCTTTTATCGCCTGGGAAGAGATGATTTGTACCGATTGCGGCGTACTTAATAATGGTACATCCATTCGGGTAGAACTGCTGGAATGCTGAACCTGGTATGGATTTTTGATGCCACTGATGACCACTTCTTTTAGCTCCTGTTTGCTTTTGGACAGTTGCAGGTTGAGGGTAACCGTTTTTCCCGGCTTGATGATCAGGTCATGCTTACTGGCCGTGTATCCGACATTAGAAACGATCAGAACGTAAGTTCCGGCAGGGATCGCATTTAAAATGAAATTTCCGTCTAAATCCGTTTTTGTGCGGATGTCAGTGTTCTGGAACTGAATGGAGGCACCTGAAATAGGCTCTTCCTGAAAGGACACGATATTGCCTTTTAACGATCCTGTGCCTGATTGTGCAAATAGTTTACTGCTGAGGAGGAATAAAAATATGATAGAGAAAACCTTGATTTTCATTTTCTTGTAATTGATTTTTTTAAATAATAAAAGAGACCAGGCTGAAAAGCAGGGCCTGTATCCGGGAAATGACAGACTTATTTTTTTACAAAAAATTCTTCAGCAAAAGACAGGCTTCGTGAAATGAAGCGATGTTCCATGCGGAAATAGAATTTTCAAAAAATAAAAGGATTAAGCAGTCCTGAACTGGGGTGGTTTAAAGATGTCGTTGGAAAATGAGGAGGGTTTGAAATGAAGATAAAAGGGATTGAAATCTCTGCTTTGAAGGGAGAGCAGGCATTCTGCTATTTTAATCCGGTTCATTCTGCAGAAAAAGAGAACATTTGCTTTCTCCTGAGTTTGCACTCTTTGTTTTTCTTCATTTTGCTCGGCCTGTTTTAGCTTTTTTGCTAAAACACATCTGCCGTTACAATGCATTTGGGGTCTGTCTTTATTTTCGCAAAGGGTACTGGCAATGTAATTCTGGTTCATTTTAAACGCCAGCATAATCCCGGCCTTATTAAAGGATTGCAGGGCGATGATCAGGAGTAATAAAATGCAGACGAGTCTTCTCAATTAATGGCTTTTAACGGGTACAAAGTTATCATAAAATCGGGAAATTCATTTACCGGTAAATTTCTGCCGTTCGGCGGTGTTTTTGTCCGCTTTAGCCATGAGGTCCTTTAGTTATTTCAACAGAAGCTGCATCTTTAAATTAAATATCAGATGAGGGGCATTGGGGTTCACAATTGCAAACCATCACATTTAGAAATATTAAATCTTACGGCAATGAATATTGTTATTTTTAAAACTTCAGTTCAGGAAAAAAGCGACCTGATTTCTATAAAGCCAATTATGAACACCCTGTTTGGGGAAAAGAACTGGTCTTTTGCCTTTGAGGATGTCGATAAAATCCTGAGGGTGGTGAGTTCGGTTCCCTGTGTTGCGGCAGTCAGACAGATTCTAATGGACAATGGCTTCCTTTGCGAGGAACTTCCTTATTCCTTAGACGAATTCAAGGTTTAACGTTACTTGAATTCTTTAATGTCCACGATCCTGTCGTCGTCATTGTATTTCAGAAATGAAATGCTTTTTTTGTTTTTCTGAAAACTATAGTTGTTTTGAATCCAGGCATATACCCCCGGGATATCCTGAGGAACATCTCCCTTTAATACTTCTGTTGATACTTCAGCTGAAGGATAGTGAACCTGATATAAAGATTTTTGAACCAGGAAGACTGCCGTTTGTCTGTCCGGAGACATCAATAAAAACTGCCCCTGAATTCTTTCTGAGGCATTTTGTCTTTTGATAAGGTAAGCCTTGGCATTTACATTCGTAATAAAGAAATCATTGTCTACCAGATATCCTGCTGCACCAACTCTATTGATTCCTGTCGTAAATTTTTGATCCTGACTCCCATTGGAAGCACGGTATAAACTCACCACTTCCAGTCCTTTTCCCTTAAGACTGATCAGGTAAGATGGAGCAACCAGTCCGGTGCTGTCGGCCAGCTGAACGAGTAAACATGTTTTTTGTGTATTGATGAACTGAGCAGAAGTAAATTTATCACTGGATTTATTCTTGTCGGAAGGATCAGTTTGAATGCTGACCGTAGTATCTCTAAACTTTACACTAAATTGTTGCGGGCTGCTATTAACTACGTTATAAATGGTAAGGGAATCTGATTTTTGTTCCGGATAACGGTTAAAACCTTCATTTTTGGTTAGTATTCTTGGAAGATAGGTTTTCGTTTGTTCCTCTTTTTTATTGCAGCCAACAGAAAGAGTGATTAAAGTAAGGGCATATAAGAATAGCTTCATAACCAGTAAATAAGACAGGAAAAATAATTTTCCGCAAAGATAAAAAAGAATCGGATGATTCCTTAGGAAATAAAATTATTGATCTATAAAAACAAGAAAGGGATGTCGCATCCACGCACATCCCTTTTCTAACCAAATATAAACCTGTATGAACGGGTTTTACTTTAAATTTCCGTAGTACTCTACGAATTTAGCTAATGCACTTGAATAGCCCCATTCGTTATCATACCAGGAAACCACTTTTACGAAGTTGTCATTTAATGCAATACCTGCATTTGCATCGAAAATTGACGCATGATCATCTCCTATAAAGTCAGAAGAAACAACTTCATCTTCTGTATATCCTAATACACCTTTCAAGTAACCTTCAGAGGCTTCTTTCATGGCAGTTTTAATTTCTTCGTAAGTTGCCGCTTTTTCTAAGCGTACAGTTAAATCAACTACAGATACGTCAGCTACCGGTACACGGAAAGCCATACCTGTTAATTTTCCTTTTAAAGCAGGGATTACTTTTGTAACCGCTTTAGCAGCTCCGGTTGCAGAAGGGATAATGTTAGAGAAACCTCCACGTCCACCTCTCCAGTCTTTCGCCGAAGGACCATCTACTGTTTTTTGTGTTGCAGTAACCGCGTGTACTGTGCTCATTAAACCTTCAACGATACCGAATTTATCGTTTAATACTTTAGCGATTGGTGCTAAACAGTTGGTTGTACAAGAAGCATTGGAAACCACAGTCTGATCAGCTGTTAACTGTTCGTGATTTACACCCATTACATAAGTAGGGATCGAATCATCTTTAGCCGGAGCAGAAAGAACAACTCTTTTAGCACCTGCCTGAATGTGTTTCTCTGCATCAGCCTGAGTTAAGAATAAACCAGTTGATTCAATTACAGTTTCTACACCTACTTCATTCCATTTCAAGTTCGCAGGATCTCTTTCTGCGGTGATGCGGATGGTTTTTCCGTTTACTACAAGGTGTCCGTTTACTACTTCAATTGTACCATCAAAACGGCCGTGAGTAGAGTCGTACTTTAACATATAAGCCATGTAATCCGGCTCCACTAAATCATTGATCGCAACAATATCTAATCCTCTTTTTAAAGCAGCTCTAAAAACCAGTCTGCCGATACGGCCAAAGCCGTTTATTCCAATTTTGCTCATTTTGTTAATTTGAATAGTAGTTTAGTAAATTATATATCGGTTCTTTAGTAATCGATGTAATTTCCAGTTGGTGTCTTTTTGCAGTTGCCCGCAGTTCTTCCTGAAAGTTTCCCGCAACAAGGCCTACAAAATGTATTTCTTTTCCGGGGTGTAATTTCATTGTTGGCAGCAGATAAGTATTAAAATAACTTTCAAAACCTTTTTCTATGATGTCCAGAAGGAACTTTTCCGTTCTGTTTTCCAGGAAAAAATCAAAGAAAGAACTTAAAAACTGCTGCGCCATCGGACGCTTATAAACGCGTTCTAAAATCTGTGGGCGGTCAAGGTTATATTTAACCTCGAACTTCTTCTGTAGGTTTGCAGGTAACTTTTCCTGTACAAAATTCTTCAGAAGTGTTTTTCCCAGGTAATTTGCTGAACCTTCATCACCAAGGATATAGCCTAATCCAAAATTGTTTTTCTCCGGATTTTTGCCATCGAAATAAGCACAGTTTGCACCGCTGCCCAAGAGTCCGACAATCCCGCTGTTGTTGTAGCAGGAGGCTAATGCTGCACCATAAAGGTCGTCTTTAACAGATATTTTGCTATATCTGAAGAATTGGCCTAAAGTTTCAGCAAGCTCATTTCTCCTTTCTTCTGATGAAGCACCGGCAGCGAAAACATAGATTTTCTTAATGCTTTCCGCATGGTTCACCAGGATGGATTTTTTATTTAAAAATTGAAGTATAGATTTCTGATCATTAAAACAAGGGTTAATTCCCGGCATACTACATTCTGCAATGGTTTTCCCATCTCTGGCAATTTTCCAGAAGGCTGTTTTTGATCCGCTATAAACTACTGCTATCATAATTATATTGATAAAACTTTAGTCATCTCCAACAAATCGCTTTCCAGTTTGAAAGTATGTCTCGTTAACGCTTCGTCTATACTTGTCGTCTTTATATCATTACCACGTAAGCCAACCATTTGCATGGTACTTCCTTTCAGGAGTTCGTTGATGGCTGCAAAGCCTAAACGACTTCCTAAAATCCGGTCGAAACTACTTGGACTACCGCCACGTTGGAGATGTCCTAATATAGTTACTTTCGTGTCATAGTGGTTAAATCTCTCTTTAACTTTTTTCGCAACATCGTAAGCACCACCATCTTTATGGCCTTCAGATACGATAACGATGCTGGAAGATTTTTTTGTAGAAGCACCTACTTCCAACTGAGAAATCAGCTCATCAAGGCTTGTTTCCTTTTCCGGTAACAACACCGCTTCAGCACCGCTGGCGATGGCACTTCTCAATGCGATACATCCCGAATCCCTGCCCATCACTTCAATAAAAAACAGGCGGTCATGAGAATCTGCAGTATCTCTGATTTTATCTATTGCTTCAATAACGGTGTTTATAGCCGTATCGTATCCAAGTGTAAAATCAGAACCGTATAAATCATTGTCAATTGTTCCAGGAATTCCGATTACGCGGATTCCGAATTTTTTACCGAAGCGTTGTGCCCCTGTAAAGGTTCCGTCTCCTCCGATTACCACCAATCCATCAATGTCACGGGCCTTTAAGTTTTGAAAAGCCAGCTCCATTCCTTCTTCAGTTTTAAACTCAAGGCAACGTGCGGTCTTTAGTATGGTACCACCAAGGTGAATGATGTTACTAACGGATCTTGCATCCATAGGAATGATGTTGTTACTGATCAATCCCTGATATCCCTGCAAAACCCCAAACATGTTGATACCATTGTATATTCCGGTCCGTACTACTGCTCTGATGCAGGCATTCATTCCGGGAGCATCTCCTCCTGATGTTAATACGGCGATATTTTTAATATTTGGTTTCATGATTTATGATTACGAATATAGCGTGTATTTTTTACACTAAGTAATTTATTTTTAAATTTCCTGCCGGAATACAAAAACTGCGTCCCGGTTTGTTTACGTTTCAAAAAGAACAATAAGTTTATTACATGCGTTTTAAACCTGTTTTTAAGCTATTATTTGGAATAAAAGAGAAAAACAGGATTAATCCTACGGGCTCTTACCTCATCTTAGTCCGGAATCCCTTGTTCCAGATTCTGACAATACTCTGGCAAAAGCTGATTCATGCATTTCTAAAAATGAGATGAAAACCTTAATCCAGATGATAAGCAGCTGCAATATATAAAAGAGTATGGAAAAATTCAGAATTAAATTTGGTGTAATAGCCGAAGGAGTTCCTGCTCTGTTTTTAGGGTTACAGAAGTATCTCTTGATGGCCATGTATTTTTCATAGCCGGGCGTATCGGCATAATTTTCCATAGGTACCTCTAAATTTTGAATCGGATGCTGGTCATTTGGAACAATTGGCCGGAAAGAGATCCATCAGGAAATTTTCCTTTTCTTCCTTTCAGCAACGTTCAATTATTGCTAATATAGAAAAACCACCGGGAGAGTATTTGCAACATTTTTTCTATAAATCTCTTTTTCATTTTGTTTTTAACTTAAATCCTGTTAATCTTGTTAAAACAGGATATTATTTAAGAACTTTAAAAGATTAGCTCCAATAACAACGGAGGAAAAAAGGGAAAAAAGATAGAGAAGATCAATAATCTAAGAAAAATGAGGTGCCTAAAAGAGATTTAAAGGCCGATTTAAGAAATAAGTTTGTAAAATAAAATTTAATATTTTGAAAGAAGTCTTACCAAAATTTAATTCCACTTTCTCGATTGATTGTGTGTTGTTCGGATTTGATGAAGGAGAATTGAAAATTCTTTTGATCGAGAGGAATGAAGAACCATTTAAGGACTGGTGGGCCCTGCCGGGGAATATAGTTGCCGAGGATGAAAGTTTGGACCAGAGTGCGTCCAGGATTTTGCATGAGCTAACCGGCCTCGGCGACGTTTACATGGAGCAGTATTATACTTTCGGCGATGTGAACCGACATCCTCAGGGTAGGGTAGTCAGTATCGCCTATTATGCACTTTTGAGACTCGGAGGTGATAAAGCGTTAAAACCACTGAGCAATTATGCCAAACAGGCGCACTGGATCAATGTAAAAGACCTGCCTAAACTGGCATTTGATCACCAGCAGATTTTTGATAAAGGTCTGGAGAAAATTAAGAGAAGGATCAAACACCAGCCCATCGCTTTTGAGCTGTTGCCGGAAAAGTTTACGCTGACCCAGTTGCAAAATGTCTATGAAATCATTTTGAACAAAAAACTGGACAAAAGAAACTTCAGGAAAAAGATGCTGAGTTTTGGTGTGCTGAAAGACCTGGATGAAAAACAAAAAGGAGTGTCCTTTCGCGCAGCAACGCTATATAAATTTGATAAACGCAAATATGCGAAGTTGTTTGGAAAAGAGATCTCTTTCTGACACAGGAAAGAGCCCGTCCTGAAACAGCCGAGCAAACATGCTGACCGGCATTCCGGTCAGACCGTCTAAAATGATAAAAGCCCAAAACGAATCCGTTTGGGCTTTTGTCATTTAAAAAAAGCAGCTCTTTTAAGGAAGCTGCTTTGAATATCTTATTTATTTACTGCGGTAATGTGGTAATCTACCAGGTCATCTATAGGAGAGCGGATCACCTTGCCTACACCCATTTCATACCTGTCTGCCACAATGCTCAGGATGTCTCTGAAGCTGTAACCTACCGATCCTACACAGTTTAGAGAGTACTCTTTATAATTCGGGTAGTGAATCACCAGGTTCTCAAAGAATGCGGTAAATGCATAGTCTACTGTAGAGAACGTATAGTCTTCATAATTGTCTTTGAAGTCGTATAAGAACTTACTGAAACCAGCGCAAAAGCGGTTTGGAAGTGGTTTGTTATAGATGTGGTCAAAAATATCCTCATTGGTTAAAGCGAAGTTATCATAGAAACTTTCTCTAAGGCCTTTAGGCATATAACCTTTCATATAGTCGCTCAGGATTCTTTTACCGATGAAACATCCGCTACCTTCATCTCCAAGGAAGTAACCCAGAGAATCAATGTTCAGCGAGATGTCTTTACCATCATACAGGCAGGAGTTTGTTCCTGTTCCAAGGATGGCGGCAAAACCAGGCTCATCGCCAAGTAATGCTCTGCAGGAAGCCAATAAATCATGGCCTATGTTGATCTCCGCATTCGGGAAAACCTGCTGCATGGCATCTGCTACAATTTTGCGCTTGGCATCAGTGGAGCAACCTGCACCATAATAGTTAACCTGGGTAAGTTTCTCTGTTTCTAAATGATCCGGAAGAGATTTTCTTAACGAACCAACAATATATTCTGTATCTGAGAAGTATGGGTTATATCCTTCTGTATTAAAATGAATTTTCCTACCTGCTTCATTAATTAAACACCAATTGGTTTTGGTTGAACCACCATCTGCAATAACTATCATCTTAATTTGTTTTTTTCGGGATAAAAGTAAATAATCCTAACACTTTTGTATGGTTTTTTTTCATAAATGTAATTCTTTAGTTTAAGTTTTTAAATAATTATCCGCCTTTAAATGGTTAAAAACGCGGTTTTTTGTAATTTTATTTATTGATTTAAGGTTACCATATTGTTAAAAAAACACTAAGCTAAAATACGCTTGTTATTTTGAAATCCAAATTTAAAATCAAGCATTTACAAGAAAGGGTTTTTTTATTGGGTCAAACTGCGCTTTTGACGTAGAAAAAAACCTCAATTGGACAATTATTAAACGATTTAGTACCCATTTATAGCCAATTTTTATAAAAAGGTATAAAATTTAAAAATTCGGGAAAGAAACTTAACAATTGTTTTACACAAAGGTTTAGTTTGTAAATAGAAGATAGATCGCCGGATTTTTTGAATATTTGTATTCATTCGTAAATGACTATGGCAATAAAAATTGATTTTAGAAGCGATACCGTAACCAGGCCAACGGAAGGTATGCTCGCTGCAATGATGAGCGCAAAGGTGGGGGATGATGTGTTTGGAGAAGATGAGACGGTTCATAAACTGGAAACGAAACTTTCAACGATGTTTAACATGGAAGCCGGACTTTTTTGTCCGTCAGGAACCATGACCAACCAGATTGCCATCAAATGTTTTACCCAGCCTATGGATGAAGTGATCTGCGACCAGACCTCTCATGTCTACAGGTACGAAGGGGGAGGGATTGCCTATCATTCTATGGCTTCAGTCAGATTGCTGAATGGCGATCGCGGCATCTTGACCCCGGAATTGATTGAGCCGGAAATTAACGAAGAAAACATTCACTATCCGAATTCCAGTCTGGTGGTTTTGGAAAACACAGTGAACAAAGGCGGAGGGGCCTGCTATAATCTCAGGCAGATTGAGCCGATCCATACCTTATGTAACATTAAAGGTTTAAAGCTCCACCTGGATGGTGCCCGTATTTTCAATGCATTGGTCGCCACCGGTGATCATGCAAGAAATTATGGACAGTATTTCGATGGCATTTCCATCTGCCTTTCCAAAGGACTGGGCGCTCCGGTAGGATCGGTGTTACTTGCATCTAAAGAAACCATCAGGAAAGCAAATAAGATCAGAAAAGCATTTGGCGGCGGAATGCGCCAATCAGGCTTCCTTGCGGCAGCAGGAATTTATGCACTTGATCATCATGTAGACCGGATGGCCATTGATCATCAGCATGCCAAAGCCCTGGCAGCAGCCTTAAGTCCTTTAAATTATGTGGCTTCGGTCATGCCTGTGGAGACCAATATTGTAATTTTTGAGGTAGCTGCAGGATTTAAAGCAGAAAACATCATCCACCTGCTGGCCGAAAAGGGCATTGCCTGCAACATGATGGGGACCAATATCAGAATCGTGACACATCTTGACATTTCTTCGGAAATGATTGATATGGCGATAGAAAACATCATACATTTGCACCCATCGGGGCATAAATAACCTATTAAATGAAGAAAATTCTTATAGCCAACAGAGGCGAAATTGCATTGCGCATCATGCGCTCTGCACGTGAGATGGGCATAAAAACCGTAGCCGTATATTCTGAAGCAGACCGCGAAGCACTTCATGTGCGCTATGCAGATGAAGCCATTTGTATTGGCCCTGCGGCTTCCAGTCAAAGTTATTTGTTAGGAGAAAAAATCGTCGAGGCCTGTAAAATTACCGGTGCTGAGGCTATCCATCCCGGATACGGCTTCCTGTCGGAGAATGCTGCTTTTGCGAGATTGGTGGAGGCTTCGGGACTGATCCTGATCGGTCCTACACCCGAAGCGATGGAAATCATGGGAAATAAGTTATCTGCAAAAGCCGCGGCTTTAAAATATCAGATCCCAATGGTTCCCGGAACGGAAGAGGCCATCACAGATGTCAATGAGGCAAAATTAAGAGCAGTTGAAGTTGGCTTTCCAATCCTGATCAAAGCTGCTGCCGGTGGTGGTGGTAAAGGAATGAGGGTGGTGGAGCAGGTTTCTGATTTTGAAGAACAAATGCAATTGGCGGTAAGTGAAGCAACTTCTGCCTTTGGTGATGGTTCTGTCTTTATCGAACGTTACGTATCCTCCCCGCGACATATAGAAATACAGGTCCTGGGAGATACCCATGGCAATATTGTGCATCTTTTCGAAAGGGACTGTTCTGTTCAGCGCAGGCACCAGAAGGTGGTTGAAGAGGCTCCCTCCAGCGTGCTTACGGAAGAGATCCGCGCAAAAATGGGAAAATGTGCGGTTGATGTGGCCCGTTCTGTAAATTATGTAGGTGCCGGAACAGTAGAGTTTATTCTGGACGAAAATCTGGACTTCTTCTTTCTGGAGATGAATACACGGTTGCAGGTAGAGCATCCGGTAACGGAAATGATCACCGGACTGGATCTGGTAAAAGAGCAAATCAAAATTGCCAGGGGTGAAAAGCTTTCCTATCGCCAGGAAGACCTTCATATCAATGGCCATGCCATGGAATTGAGGGTTTATGCGGAAGATCCTGAAAATAATTTCCTGCCTGATATAGGTGTCCTGGAAACTTATAAGACACCGAAAGGGAATGGGGTCCGGGTAGACGATGGTTTTGAGCAGGGGATGGAAATTCCGATTTATTATGACCCTATGATCGCTAAACTGATTACCTACGGCAAGACGAGGGAGGAAGCCATGGACCGCATGATTCGTGCGATCGATGAATACCACATTACCGGGATAAAAACTACGCTGGCCTTTGGTAAATTTGTGATGCAGCATGAGGCCTTCAGGTCTGGAAACTTCAATACGCATTTTGTCAGCAAATATTTTAACCCCGAACGCTTAAAAGAAGAGGATCCGGATGAGGCGCTGATTGCCGCATTGGCAGGAGCGATGTTCTATAAAAAGACGACGGCTCAGGTAAATGAAACGCATCAGGCAGAACAGGTCAGTAATTGGAAAAGAAACAGAACAAATTATAATTAAATACGCAGATGTTTACAGGAATAATTGAAACATTAGGAGAAATAGAAAGCATCAGAGAGGAAGGAACCAACCTTCATTTCGTAGTTCAGTCTGAATTGAGTAATGAACTAAAGATCGATCAGAGTGTGTCCCATAACGGGGTTTGCTTAACTGTTGTGGCATTGACCGAAAATACGCATACCGTAACTGCGATCCAGGAAACCCTGGAAAAAGCTAACCTTGCTGATTTAAAGGTAGGAAGTAAGGTGAACCTCGAGCGTTGCATGCAGATGAACGGACGTCTGGACGGACATATCGTGCAGGGCCACGTGGATCAAACTGCAGTTTGTGTAAAGAGAGAGGAGCTGGATGGCAGTTGGGAATACCGTTTTAAATACGATTCCAAAAATGGAAATGTGACTGTAGAAAAAGGTTCTGTTTGCGTAAACGGAATCAGTTTAACAGTAGTCGGTTCGGCGGATGACGAATTTTCTGTATTCATCATCCCTTATACCTTTGACCATACCAACCTTCATGAGGTCAATGTGGGTGATGTTGTAAATATTGAATTTGATATCATTGGTAAATACGTGGCCCGTCTGGTTGGCCGTTCGTAATTACCTTTTCAATTCTTCTACTTTATTTTTGATAAATGTGATCAGCTTGGGTTGTTCCTGGGGATTAATCGTCTTCAGGTATTGATTGTAATAGCTGATCGCATTCTTTTTATCATTGAACTTATTCTCGTAGACAAGGGCGATATTGTAGTATAGACTGCCGTTATTTTCAAAGAGCAGTCCCCGTTTATAAGCCGTATTTGCCTGCTCATTCTTATCGATGTTCTCAAAGGAATCTCCCAGGAGACCATAATAACTTGCCACTCCCGGAGAAATGGCCGCCTTGATCGTTTTTTCCAGATAAGGGACTGCATTTTTATAGTCTTTAATCCCGCGGTAGCTCAATGCAATATTGTAGAGTAAACCTTCATTGTCGGCGGAAGTGTTTTTGATCTTTAGAAAATAACCCAAAGCTTTTTGATATTCCAGGAGCAGAAAATGACTTTTGCCAAGGTTGTTGAGCACAAAAGTAGAGCTATCTCCATAGCTGAGCAGCTTTTCACCGGTTTCTATGGCTATCTTATATTTTTTTGAGCCCATGCTCACCGGCATTTTCATTTTGAGCAACTGAAAATTGCCGCTGTCTGCTTTGAGTGCCGGTTCCAGAATGTCTTCTGCTTTTTGAAATAAATTACTTTTAAAATAAACCTCACAAAGGTCAAAAACAACATCTGCATCTGTTGGATTTATTTTATTTGCTTTTTGCAGGTTGGCGATCATCGGGCCAATTTCTGCCTGTTCTTTCTCGATCCTGGCAAGTTGCTTATAGGCATTGAAGCTGTTGCTGTCCAGTTTCAGGACCTGGTTGAAATATTCTTTTGCTTTGACATTGTTCCCCCTCCTGATATTGATATTGGCAAGGTTAAACAATCCTGAAATGTCAGCCGGCTTTTCTGCATACAGCTTCAGGTAATTCTTTTCTGCTTCCGGTAGTTTTCCGGCCATCAGATAAGCATAGGCCAGCTGAGAGAGCTCCTTCGGGTCTTTAGTATCTTCCTTATAGATGTTTTGCAGGTACTGTGCGGCCTCTGCATAACGTTGTGTCTGGAAATAGTCAAGTAATTTCTCTTTGTCTACCGCCTGTGCCTGTACGGCCTGAACAGTTACAAAAATCAAAAGAAGGGAAAGAAGCTTTTTCATCGGTATATATTTGTTTTTTATCGGTTATGAATCGATCATGATCCTGTTGTTCATTTCGTTGTGTGATCTGTAAGATCATGATGGTTTCATCAGTATATATTTATTTTTTATCGGTTATGAAGCGATCATAAGCATGGTTTATAATGGGTCATCAACAGCGCTAAAGCTCGTTTTGTTGCAATTTTTAAGCAGAATGCTGATGATGGTTTAATCAAATTATAACCGGATTTTCAAAACCTGTATTTGATAAACTAAGTTATTAGTTATTCATTAATAATCCAAATCTGAATGTCATTATCTGCTTTTTATCGAAAAAAAGAAAACATATTGACCTGTTAAACGGTTGGTTAAGGTATACATCAAATGTTAATATTAATATAAAAGCATATGGATACTTTAAAAAAGTTTGAATTAATGGAGAAGATTGTCAGAGAGTTGGAAGATTTACAACACTCGCAACAGGCGATTATCCAGAAGATAGGAAAGATCGAAGTGGACAATATTGAGCTGGGCGATAAAAGACTGGATAAAGACTTACCGGATATGCACCAAAGGGTTTCGGATAACCTGGATACCATTGTAGGAATCCTTCAGTATTTTGCGGATAAAACTCAAAACTTCGGAGATAAAAACAACGTAGACGCGTTAAAAGAAAGACAGGCAATTAATGATGCCACTGGTAATTAGCCAGGCAAATTATAAAAAAGGCCAGCACGATTGTGCTGGCCTTTTTTTATGACTAACCCATCCCTGATGTGGGTTCTATAGGGATAAACAGGTGGAAGGTGGTGCCTTTTCCGAATTCGCTTTCCACAGTAATCCTGCCTTCATTTCTTTCCATAAACTCCTTACATACCATGAGTCCAAGGCCGGTGCCTTTTTCGTTCATTGTTCCCCTGGTGGAGATATTGTCGCCGCCAAACAGTTTTTTTAAGGCATCTTTTTTAATCCCTGTTCCATTGTCAGCAATGGAAAGCAACATCTGTCCCTTGTGATAAACGGCGGTAATGTCGATCTCACAGCCTTCATAACAGAACTTTATCGCATTGCTCAACAGGTTTCGTACCACAATCTGGATCATCAGCATATCTGCGTAAACGATATTTCCCGGAAATACGTCCTGTATAATTTTTACATTTTTTGATGCAGCGGAAGGCAAATGGTAATTTACTTCATTCACGATCATGCTTTTCAGGTCAAAATACTCTTTACTGATGCCATAACCTTTCAGCTGACTTCTGGACCAATGCAGGATGTTCTCCAGTAAATCTGTGGTATACAGGATGTCTTTATTTAATATCGGAGAGAGTTCTTTAAACTCCTCAATCGTGATCAGGTTGTTCGAAATCATTTTGAGTACTTCGGAGAGGTTTACCAATGGTCCCCGCAAGTCATGGGCAATGATTGAAAAGATCCTGTCTTTTAATTGGTTCAGCTTTTTGAGCTCTTCAGTTTGCTGCTGCGATTTCAGGGCTTCCTGTTTAAAATGGGTGAGGTCCTGTAATTTAATGATGGTCGCATCGTTATTCAGCCGGTTCTCATCAAGGTATAGGATATCGGCTTCCAAATCAACAGGGCCGGACTGACTCGCGATGTGCAGCTCTATCTTTCCCGACCGGTGTGTTTCCAGAAATTCAAAAAAGGCCTTCTGCTCCGGAAAGAATGTCTCAATTTGTGTCCCAATGATCTTTTTACTGTTTGGGTCCGTCAGGTATTTTCTGAAAGCGTTGTTATAATCAATCACCCGGTTCTTTTTATCGATCACCAGAAAGCCATCCTGGATTAAATCGAGCACCTTTTCTCTGGCAATCGGCAATACATCAAAGAGCTTGAACCTGTAGATCGCAATGGCGATGAAGAAAATCGTTGCCGCGAAAGAAAAAGGAGTAAGGTCCAGATTCCCAACCGGGCGGAAACCCAGGACATAAGCAATATTCGTTATCCATGGAATAATTGCGGCAATGACGACACTGTAATTCTGACTTTTATAGATCGGATCGGCTTTGCGAAAGGTGGCAATTAACAAATAGCTGCCAAAACCGAGTAAAACATAGAAGTACCCGGTGAATAATTTATAAGAGATTCCCGGTACAATGTATACCATTGGAAATTCTCCCGTTTTATCCATGTAATAGTTTTTGTAATGCAGATGGTGGAAGCTGTTTGTCCAGACCAGGAGCGTAACCGTTACCGTGACCCCAATTAAAATGAAAATACTCAAAGGATGCCGGTACCACTTTTCTTTACCGGCTATTTTCAAGCAGAATAAAACCCAGCAGAGGGGGAGGGTGGTAATCCCTATATACTCGATGTTGATGAAAAACTTTGCCTGATCCAATACAGAACTGGCCAGTTCAAGCCCATATGCCAATGACCAGATCGCATTGGAAAGCATCATTAAGCCAAATACCTGCACCGCGCCATGCTTTTTTTTATAAGCATACCAGGAGAAAAAAAGCATGATGCCCCCGGAGAATATTAAAAATAAGGAGTAGACATTAAATGTAAAATCCATTTAAACAGTAGATGAGAATGCAATTTATAAGATGCCTCAAATATACCCCATACTTAATGATTGCTAATATAAAACTACGTAATTTAGTTATGAATTAAAAATATTCTTAGTTTTACATAACAGTTATCTATATCAACTTATCATTACATTATACATTATGAAAAAAATAATCTTATCTGCATTATTCATCTGTTCCAGCATGATGGCTTTTAGTCAGGTGTTACCTAGTTTCCAATTCGGACTAAAAGGTGGTGCCAACCTTACAAAATTTAGCACCAAAGGTACTTTTAACAGCGAAAACAGAGCAGGATATTATGGTGGTGTCTGGGCGCGTATCGGTGCTGCAGGCATTCACTTACAACCGGAGCTTTACATCTCAGGAAAAAATACAACTTTAAAAGATGGTGCCGGTGTAGAGAACAAAGTCAACTTTACCAGTTTAGATATCCCCGTTTTGGTAGGTACTAAAATTGGTGCTGCTGGTGTTGGTATCCGTTTAAATACAGGACCTGTGGTTTCTTTTATCCTGAATAAAGATCAGTCTATCGGTGACGCAACGAGCTCGGCACTTAAAGGAAACTTTAAAGATCAGAACTTTGCATGGCAGTTTGGAGCTGGATTAGACATCAGCAAATTAGGCATCGACCTGAGATACGAACAAGGTCTTTCTAAAATTGGAAAAGACGACTATAATGCTAAAAAACTAGGCCTGTTTACTTTAGGATTGGCTTACCGGTTATTCTAAAAACAAAAGTTTTCAACATTTTGTTGAAAAGGGGTGAGCATCAATTGCTTACCCCTTTTTTTGGCTTTAAAATTGACAGTATCATTCTCCCTAACTTAAATAATACGACTATGAATATCAAAGAGTTATTATTAAACGGAAAGAGCTTCTCAGAGCTCTTAAAACAGTTCTCCATCGAAGCAGATGATGTTAAAATTCAGGACGAAGATGTCATCCTGTCTGACCAGATTTTGAAACACCAGGAAGTGGTAAGGGAGAGCATTTGTATTGAAGGAAAAAATAAAGAAGGAATCGTGAACTTTTTCGGAACCCTTCATTATAACTTGTTGAGCAAGCTGGCTGTATTTGAGATGCAGGGATTTGAGAAGATTACTTCTCCTCAGGTTTGTTAGGTATCCTTGATCACCTCTTTGATTTCATAATTAAATGTGCCTTTAATGGGGCGTATGGGAGTCTTTTTGTCGTCACTCAGCACTTTCACATAGCAGGCGCCGAAATAGAAAATGAAAGAAGAATAGAATACAAACAACATAATCAGGACGATAGAGCCTGATGTCCCATAAATATTGCCTATCCCGCTCAGGGGTAACATAATCCTTAGAATATACTTTCCGATTGTAAATAAGAGGCCCGTCAGGATGCCGCCATGGATGGCCGATTTCCAGGTCGGACGGCCATTGGTCAGAAAGCGGAACAGTACCGTAAACCAGACCGTCACGATGACCATAAATAAAGCCTGATTTAATATCGAGAGAAATAATTTTGCAAATGTAGGTGCCGCATTGTTAATGTAAACCCCGATCACAGCCTGAATACTATCGGTCAGCAGGCCGACAAAAAACAGGAGTCCCGCCAGTAAAATAATGACGAAAGAACGGGCCCGGAGCTGCATCTTAAAATAAAAACCTGCCTTTGCCTTGATGCCGATAGACCAGATCTGGTCCATGGAATTTTTGATCACCGCAAAGAGTGTGGTGGCCACGAAGATGAAAAAGATAAAGCTCAATATGGTGGCATACCATTCATGATCAACACCCCTGATATTTCTTAAGGTCTGCCGGATCTGATGGGTACTGCTGTCGTCGAGCACACTGCCCAAACGTTCAAACAACCGGTTCACCAGGGTTTTCCGGTCCATAAAAAAACCAAATAACCGAATCAGGATGATCAGGATGGGAGGGATGGCGAAATTGGCAAAAAAAGCAGTTGCTCCTGCAAGGCGTAAAGGATCGTTCTTTTTGAACAATTTAAACGCAGTACCGAAACGCCTGCAAAATAATGAGATTTTGTTGATGCTGTTAATTTCCATTCCCCCTCAGATTGCCTAGAGGCCCGAAAATAGCTAAATTTTTCAAATCTGAAGGGAATGTAACATAAAAAAGCCAGTACTGTATCACAGACTGGCTTCGTTTTATGAATAATAATGGTCAGTTTTTATAAGTTTCCTCTCAGTTCCTGCTCACGTTCCAATGATTCAAATAAGGCTTTGAAATTACCTGCACCAAAGGATTGTGCACCTTTTCTCTGGATGATCTCAAAGAATAATGTAGGGCGGTCTTCTACCGGTTTGGTGAAGATCTGCAACAGATAGCCCTCTTCATCACAATCTACCAGGATGCCCAGTTCTTTCAACTGTGCGATCTCCTCGTCGATTTCTCCTACACGCGTTGGCATCATGTTGTAATAGGCTTCAGGGGGTGCACTTAAAAACTCAACCCCTCGAGATTTTAAGTCCCTTACAGTAGACAAAATATCTTTTGTCGCTACCGCAATGTGCTGCACCCCTTCGCCTTCATAAAACTCTAAATATTCTTCGATCTGCGATTTTTTCTTTCCTTCAGCAGGCTCATTGATTGGAAACTTTGAAAATCCGTTACCATTGCTCATCACCTTGCTCATCAGGGCAGAATATTCGGTATTGATCTGCTTGTCATCAAAAGAAAGAATATTGACAAAGCCCATCACTTCCTCATACCATTTCACAGTTTCGTTCATTCTGTTCCAGCCCACGTTTCCTACGCAGTGGTCAATGTACAAAAGGCCTGTTTCTTTCGGTGCGTAATCGCTTTTCAAATCCTGAAATCCGGGCATGAAAGTACCCGTATAATTTTTACGTTCAATGAACATGTGGATGGTTTCGCCATAAGTATAAATACCAGACATCTTCACTTCTCCATGTTCATCGGTTTTTGTTACCGGCTCCAGATAAGGTTTTGCACCACGTTTGGTGGTTTCCTCAAATGCGCTGTAGGCGTCATCTACCCAAAGGGCAAGAACTTTTACCCCGTCACCATGTTTTTTTACATGCTCCGCAATCGGGCTGTCGGATTTCATGGCGGTAGTCAGTACCAGCCTGATTTTTCCTTGTTGTAAGACATAAGAAGCGCGATCGCGAACGCCTGTCTCCGGTCCTGCATAAGCTAAGGATTGAAAGCCAAATGCTGTTTTATAGTAATGTGCAGCCTGCTTTGCGTTTCCTACATAGAACTCTATGTAATCCGTTCCATTGATCGGAAGAAAATCCGGTGCTTTAGCAATCTTTTCTGCAAATGTTTGTGTACTCATGATTAGATATTTTTTTTAAACGCTGTTTGTCTGATTATTCTACGTTATGCTGCCAGCTTTTGTGATAGCTTTCGTCCTCGATCTTTATGGCATCTTCGGTTAGCATTAAAGGACGGAAAGGGTCAATCATTACGGCCAGCTCCTGGGTGCTTTCCTTACCGATTGATTTTTCTACCGTTCCAGGGTGCGGTCCATGAGGAATTCCACCCGGATGTAAGGTGATTTGTCCTTTTACCACGCTTTTCCTGCTCATAAAATCACCGTCTACGTAATACAAAACCTCATCACTGTCCACATTGCTGTGGTTGTAGGGTGCAGGAATGGAAAGCGGGTGGTAATCGTATTTACGTGGAACGAAGGAGCAGATCACAAAGTTATGCCCTTCAAAAGTCTGGTGTACGGGAGGTGGCTGGTGCAGACGACCGGTAATCGGTTCGAAATCATGGATAGAAAAAGCCCATGGATAATGGAAGCCGTCCCAGCCTACAAAGTCAAAAGGATGGGTCCCATAAGTATAAGGGTACATCAGGCCTTGTTTCTTGATCAGCACTTTGAAATCACCGACTTCATCAATGGTCTCCAGGTCTGTAGGGCGTTTAATGTCGCGCTCACAATATGGTGAATGTTCCATTAACTGTCCGTATTCATTCCTGTAACGTTTTGGAGAGCGGATCGGGCTGAAACTTTCTGTGATAAAGAGTCTGTTGGTCTCATTATCAAATTCCATCTGATAAATGGTTCCTCTTGGGATCACCAGGTAATCTCCGTACTCAAAACGGATTTTTCCGAAGCCTGTTTTTAAGGTTCCGCTTCCTTCATGAATGAAGATCACCTCATCTGCCTGACTATTCTTATAAAAATAATCGGTCATCGACTTTCTTGGTGCCGCAAGCGAGATGTGCAGGTCACTGTTCACCAATACCGGTTTCCTGCTTTCCAGGTAATCGTCTTCCGGTTTCACGTTAAATCCGATCAGGCTGGTATGGCGCAGGTGTTTCTCACGGGCGATTTTAGGCTCTACAGAATACGGTTCCCCAAGGGATTTTACGATGGTTGGCGGGTGACAATGGTAAACCAGTGAATATAAGCTTGAAAACCCTTCAGTAGAAACTAGTTCTTCTGCGTATAAATTGCCATCTGGTTTTCTAAAAACGGTATGGCGTTTCGCAGGAATGGTTCCTAAGGTATGATAAATAGGCATAGCAGTAGGTTATTTTGGTTAGAGTAATATATATTAATAACGATAAAACGCGGAAAACGTTTTATAAAAGTAGCGGGAAAAGCTAAATGGAGTATTGGGCAAAAATGATCTTGGAAAGCATCGCATACCGAAACGCGGCCAACGCTTGTCTGGCTACTTGATTTTGATATGTGAGGTGCTGTATCATTTTGTTTGCGTCAGCTAAATTAAGGAATAAATCCAGTAATCAACAAACAATAAAAGAGATTTAATGGAGATAATTTTTTTATAGCCATCGTTGCTGTAATTTTATATAGCTTTGAACAACTACATAAAAAACTGAGCATATGAAGCTGGTATCCTATAAAACAGAAGACAGAGAACACCTGGGTGTTTTTGTAAACGGACATATTTATAATCTGAATTCATGCGACAAGCAATTGCCGAATGAGATGAATGCTTTTTTAGCGGGCGGAGAGGAATTGATGGACCGTGCAAAAAAGATTGATGCACAAATTAAATCAGGTGAGATTGAACCTAAAGAAGAAGCCTTCTATGAACTGATCGCTCCGGTACCGCATCCAACCTCCTGCAGGGACGGATACGCCTTCCGTCAGCATGTAGCTGCGGCAAGAAGGAACCGTAAAGTAGATATGATCGCTGAATTTGATCAGTATCCTATCTTTTATTTCACCAACCACAATGCCATTCAGGGCCCCGGAGAGATCGAATGTATGCCCGATCATTTCCAAAAGCTTGATTTTGAGCTGGAGGTTGCCATCGTAATCGGTAAAAAAGGAAGAAACATTACGGCTGCAGAAGCGGATGATTATATCGCAGGTTATATGGTGATGAACGATATGAGCGCGAGAACCCTTCAAATGGAGGAGATGCTCTTGAATTTAGGCCCGGCAAAAGGAAAAGATTTCTCTACCGTAATCGGCCCCTGGCTGGTTACTCCGGATGAACTGGAGCAATATAAAGTAGCGGCTAAACCTGGTCATACCGGAAATGCGTACAACCTGAAAATGACTTGTACAGTAAACGGAGTAGAAGTATCTGCCGGCAATATGGCCGATATGGACTGGACTTTTGCAGAGATCGTGGAACGTTGTGCGTATGGTGTAGATATTCTGCCAGGTGATGTGATTGGTTCAGGAACCGTAGGTACAGGATGCTTCCTGGAACTGAACGGGACCGGATTACTGAACAATCCTGATTTCAAACCGCAATGGTTACAGGACGGTGATGTCGTGGAAATGGAAGTTACCGGACTTGGACATCTAAGTAATATCATTAAAAAAGTGGATTCAGATTTCTCTATCCTTGCTTTGAAGAAAAAATAAAACCATTCCCCTAAAGCGCAACCCGGTTTAGGAGATTTCATATGCCCTGAAAATATCGTCCTTCCCGAACTGAAGAGCGATGTTTTCGGGGCTTTTAAACAGAAGAATATGCTGACTATCGACGTCGCCGAACTTTCCCCTGCCCAGCTGCAGAATTACATGCAATATGCCATTGCTCCAAGGCCAATCTGCTTTGCCACTACCATTGATAAAGATGGAAACATCAACCTGAGCCCTTTCAGCTTTTTCAACATGTTCAGTACCAATCCTCCTTTATGTATCTTTTCTCCTGCGAGAAGGGTGCGGGACAATACCACTAAACATACCCTGGAAAATGTATTGGAAGTGAAAGAATGTGTGATCAATATTGTAAACTATCCGATGGTTCAGCAAATGAGCCTGGCGAGTACAGAATATGCAAAGGGAATCAATGAGTTTGAAAAATCAGGCTTTACGATGCTGCCTTCACAACTGGTTAAACCACCAAGGGTAGCCGAAGCTCCGGTACAGATGGAATGCATCATCAGGGAAGTGATCCATCTTGGAGAGAACCCGGGTGCAGGAAACCTGATCCTGGCGGAGGTAAAACTCATCCATATCAAGGAAGAGATCCTGGATACCGATGGAAAGATTGACCAGGCAAAAATAGACCTTGTAGCCCGTCTGGGTGGCGACTGGTATTGCCGCGTGACCCCCGAAAACCTTTTCAAAGTAGCGAAACCTTTAACCACACTGGGCATTGGCGTAGACGCTTTGCCTTCTGCCGTAAGAAATTCACATGTGCTGAGCGGGAATGACCTTGGAATGCTTGGAAATGTAGAGCATTTGCCTTCTGCGGATGAAATCGATGCGATCAGGAATACATCGCTTGTTAAAGAAGTGATGGATGCCACCATCGGTGATGCCACTAACCGCGAACGTGAGCTCCACGAACTGGCAAAACAATGGTTAAGCGAAGGAAAAGTAAATGAAGCGCTAAAAGTAGTTCTGTTATAAAATACTGACTATTTTCATGAAGCGTTTTTTATAAAAACCCTCATTTAAACTCGTAATCGTCACTCCTTTTTTGCTGCCGGAAGAGGAGTGAATGAATTTGATCTCATCCCCGTCTATCGAATAGACGATGCCGACATGGCCAATCCTGCGGACCCTGCTGTTCGTTCCGGTAAATAAGATCACATCGCCTATCTGTGCATCTTCCAGGTTTTTAGCTTCACCTCTGGAGGCAAACTCTCTGGAAGAACGCGGTACTTTAAAACCGAAGTTCTGAAATACATAACTGACAAATCCGGAGCAGTCAAAACCTCTCTTTGGGTTACTGGAAGCATAACGGTACGGAATTCCGATCATGGATTTGGCAAATTCTAACAGCCGGTTGGTAGACTGCGGTTTACTGGCAGGCATTGCCGGCGTAATTTCCATCAGTTTGGATACCAGTTCTTTGTATTGAACGGGAGTCGTGTTTTGCGATCTTGCTGCAAACATACTAAATGAAAGAAAGAGGGAAATGATGATGCTTTTCTTCATAAGGATGGGCTAAAGGTATTAAAATATCTTTAGCCCGTTTATAATGTTGATAACTTGATGATTAAGGGGTGGTTACGGCTACAGGAAGCACTTTTCCGTTGAAAAACTTATGTCCTGTCCTTGCAAAGTCGGCCACATACTTGCCCATTTCGAAAGCCATTACCGGAGATTGATACCCCGGGAATGCCTGTTCCAGCATCTCTGTTTGTGCTGAACCCAGCGCCAGACAATTGATTTTTATTCCCGTATCTGCCAGTTCAAAAGCCAGGCATTCTGTTAAGGTATGCAAGGCAGCTTTGCTCGACGAATAAGCCGCAAGTCCCGGAAATTTAACGCTTCCCTGGAAGCCGCCCATACTGCCGATATTCACAATATGACTGCCTGAAGTCATTAAAGGAAGCAGGTTCTGGATCATGTTAAAATGTCCCATGACATTGCTCTCGAACATCTGGTATAAATCTTCTCTGTTCGTTTCCAGAAAAGGTTTATTGATCAGGGCACCTGCATTGTTGATCAGAATATCTACCCTGCCTAACCTTTCCTTTAAAAAAGGAAGGAGTGCCGCATAATCATCATTTACAATGTCAAATTCTACCGGAAGCAATACACAGTCAGGATTTATTCCCTTTGCAATTTCCAGTAGTTTACGCAGCTTGTCCGCAGAGCGGGCAATACATACGATCTTGTTGTCTTTATTCAGTGCAAATTCCAGGGCAGCTTCAAAGCCTATTCCGCTACTTGCACCTGTTAATACTATATTCATCTAATCTTCTTCAGTAATCAATTGACTCACCGGGTTTTCAATCACATGTAAACCATCTGTGATTAATTTACGGTAATCTGCTTCATTCGCAGCCTTTAGTTCCAGGTAGTCCCGCAACTCCTTCTCGAACGCTGAATCGAGCTTTTTATGATAAATAATCTCGAGAATTTCTAAAGTAGCCAACCAGTCGGAACGGTGTTCTGTCTTTAATTCTTCAAATAGGGAAATGCATTTTTCATAATCTCTTTTCTCCTGTCTGATCGTTCGGATTGCTTTATAGATGTCGTGCAGCTTTTGAGTTTTCTCATCGTAACTCACTTTATGTGTCTGTTTATCACTGATATGGGTGATCTCTTCGTAAGCATCTTTATCTGCTGCCCCGTTAAATACCGAGACGATTTTCTCCCCTACGGCCATATCATAAGTTCCCCATTCCGGTTGGAACAGCACATTGCCATTGCTTTCTTTTACCGTACAATCTTCAAATGCGATCAGGACCGTTTTTTCGGCATGCTTGATGATTTCTTTTACTGTGCCTTTCAGCTGAATCCCGCTGTCGAAAGTCAGGTTCGCAGTTTGTCCTGCTGCAATGCCCAGGTCCTGAAGCTCAGCAAGGCTGAGGTTTTCCAGTACAAGGCCATTTAAGCGGCCAACAGGAGAGGAGAATCCATCTTTATGGTAAAATTTACCATGTCCTTCCAGTTGTTTATAGTCTACGGCCAATGCCGATGGACCTGTTGTTTTTATAAAAGTAAGTTCATCTGCTGCATCGATGCCCATGTCTGTAAAGACACCTGTCACCTGTAAACCCGAACTGTAAACTGCCGTTGCCGGATTTTTACACTCGATTGCTTTGCTCAGACTTTCTGCACCACCGCGTCTGAAAGCCATTGTATCTGCATACTGCTCTAAAACGTCGATCAGGTTTTGAAAAGTGGCGGTCACAAATAATTGCGGCTGCGGCTTGGTGATGTCATATTGTGCATTGATGGCATCTATGGTATACCACTTCTTCTCCACATCATCTTTCATGCAGCTCGAGCTTTCTCCGATAGAAGACAGCAAACCTGCGCCATAAATCTTAGGCTCTTCCAGTGTCCCGATCAGTCCGTATTCCACGGTCCACCAATGCAGGCGGCCCAGGAGTGCCATTTCAGAGGGTTCGCCCATATTCTCGGCCACCACCTGTAAATGTTTTTCTGCTTTTGCGATTTCCTGCTCCGGGGCATCTGCAGATTCCTTTAAAATGGAAAGGTTACGGATGGCCTCATAAAGTTCAAAATCCTTTGATGAAAACATTGCTTTAGCCCCGATAGAGCCAAAATAGCTCAGGTAACTGTTGTAATCTGCGTCTGCAATAATTGGCGCATGTCCTGCCGACTCATGGATGATATCCGGAGCGGGTGTATATTCAATATGGTTGATCTGACGAATGTCTGCGGCAATCACCAATACCTGGTAAGCCTGGTATTCCATGAAAGCTGCAGGAGGAATAAACCCATCTACGGTAACTGCTCCCCAGCCTATTTTGCCAAGGTTATCGTTCATGGTTTGTAAATTGGGGATATACTCGATGCTCAGACCTGCGCGTCTTAAGCCTTTAATATAAGGGTAATAGGCCACCTGTTTCAGGTAGCTATAGTTCTGGCGCATTACATAGCGCCAAACTGCCTGATCGATTGGCGTATATTTTTCGTAATGCTGCTCTACAATAAATTGCCTTAAATGCTTCGGAAGCTTAGCTACTTGGGGATTGTTAAAGTCATTAAAATCACTCATTACGTGTGTTGGTTAGTGTTGGGCCCAATATAAGAAAATCTATGCCTTCCCCTTAAAAAAATGGGGATAGATTTCAGAAAAATAACTCGAAACAGACAAGTTGTACAGTTGTTGTACTTATTTTCTGACCTTAAATGTAAAGTACTTCTGAGAAAAATAACTGAATACGGTAAGGACTACAGTAATGATAATCTTTGAAATTGTCGGATAAAAACCGAAGGCTTCTACCAGCACTTTGAGCATGGCAAGGTTCAGCAGAATGTTCGTCACAAATACAGAACCATAGCGGAAAAGCTGGATCCTTCCCTTGAGGTTTGACTTGGTAAAGATGAGGTATTTATTGAGGATAAAACCGATGCAAAAGGTGATCAGAGATTCAATCGCCAGGGCTGCTACCGGGGCCGTAATCAATTTGGGAAGAAAAGGAATGGAAAGCTGTACATCCTTTTGATGTAAAATCCAGTTATAGGCAATATAATACACCACAATTCCCGATGCGGCGGTGGTACTTCCCGACACAAGGTACCGGAAAGTATGGAGGGATAACCAGCGGGAAAAAGGAGGGTAAAAGAAATCTATTAATCTTAATAACGCTTTACGCATGCTTATTTGAAGGTTAATTTATTCTCTATCATCCTGTTGTTATATTGCTGTCTGAAGGCCTTTAAACTCTTTTCCAGTTTTTCTGCGATCAGTGGTTCCTGTTTCAAAATATTATGTTGAACCAGGCGGTCTGTTTTTAAATTATACAAGGCCTGGTTGTCCTTCCCATCATTTACCAGGTAATAATCGCCCATGTAAAAATTGAAAGAACCATCATTGTTGTTCAGGACAAAGTTATCCGTTTTTTTATCAAAAGCATCAAAACCGAAAGAGAAATAAGGTTTGTCGTAATGCAGGTAGTTCAATACCGTAGGCATAATGTCTATCTGTTGTACCAGTTTATCCTCTTTTCCTTTCAGTTCTCCTCCCGGGCGATAAAACAGAATCGGGATGGAGAAATAACCCGGCGAGTTTTGGTATTCAGGCAGATAAGATACCGTTGCATGGTCTGCACAAAGTACAAACAGCGTATTTTTATACCATGGCATTTTAGCCGCTTTCCTAAAGAAATTGCGCAGGGCCATATCCGTATAACCCAGAGGTTCCTGTACCGGAAGTGGTCCTTTAGGGAATTTGCCCACGTATTCGTCCGGAAGGCGGAAAGGATGGTGGGAAGACAAAGAGAAGAAACTCGCAAAGAAAGGTTGTTTCAGCGTATTGATCTCATCTGCCATATACTGCATGTAGGGATCATCCCAGATTCCCCAGGTACCATCAGAATCACCTTTCTTCTGGTACTCATTTTGTCCGAAATATTTTTTAATCCCTGCAAGGTGGGTATAAGAAGAGAAGCCCATGGAGCCGTTTGGTGCGCCATGAAAAAAGGCAGTCTCATATCCTTTTTCTCCCAGCAACTGGGCAATACTCGTGGTTTTATTGCCGGAATAGATGGAAAGTACGAAAGGTTCATTAATGGAAGGGATTCCGGTAATGACAGAAGGCAGGGCATCTATGGATTTACGTCCGTTGGCATAGGTATGGGTAAAAGTATAACTTTCGCCCACCAGCGAATCCAGGAAAGGGGTATAGCCCTTATACTTGCCTCCCAGTAAGTCTTTATTGAGGCTGCCTACATGCTCTTTGCCCAGGCTTTCGATAATCAGAAAGACCACATTCAGCTTTTTAAAAGCAGCGGTATCTGCTGGCTGATGGATCGGGTTATAGATGCTGTTCAACGTTTTTTCATCGTAATAATTTACCGGCTTTAATTTGGAAACCCTGAGTGTCCTGATGATGGCAAAAGGGGTATTGAGCACCAGGCTCATTTGATCCGGAGTGTCTACAAATTCACCGGCATTGCTCAGGGTAATCGGTCTGGTGCCGAAACCCCATCCGCCACGCACACCTGTGATACACATTAAGGTGATGGCAAATAACAATACCGTATGTAAAAGGTAGACCGGCCAGGTAAATTTGACGGTATTTTTAACCTTTACCAATTGATAAAGTTTGTGGAAAGCCCAGATGAAAACCGCAAGCAGCAGCAAGAGGTACCAGTAATCCTTTAAAAAGTCGACAAACAGCTTAAATTTATTCTGTTCATTGCTGAACTGACCGAAAACTGTAGCGGTCGTTCTTTTTAAGGTAAATTTATAATATACAAAATCAATCAGGTTGGCGATGATGCCAAGACTGTTGGTAATGAGGAACAGCCATTTGCAAAACTTTTGAAAACCTTCACGGTAACGGAAGGGGAAGGGAATCAGATGAAGCAGGATGTAAATCGCATTGATGTAGATTAAAGCAGAAACATCAAATTTAAGTCCGCCCCAAAGCATGTACAGGTATTTCGGAAAGGTAATGTTCTGAAAAAGTCCCTGATTAAAAAGGTAAAATCCAATTCTGCAGAGGGTATATAGGAACAGCAATATCAGGAAGCGATAGGCCAATACCAGATAGAGGTTGAGCCCTGTAGTGTCTTTTATTTTCAAAGTCTTGATTTTAACCCTGCAAATTTAAGTATTGATAATGATTTATTGATGTTTAATTAACAGGCATAATATATATAAAATTAAAAAGGGCTGTCTCCTTTTACAGAAGACAGCCCTTTTGTCCATTTGATATTCCCGATGTATCACTAAGAGAAATAGATCTCCTTGAAATTCAGGGTTTTCGTGGTATCAATTCTTCTGTTGAAACGTTCCGGTTTAATCTCCGAAAGGGTATCAAATCCGCAGGCTTCCATCAGTTCTACTGTTGCGTGGACAGTGTTTTTATGGAAATTTGCTACGCGGTGTTTTTTGTCGGTCACATCGATCCCTTTGAACAAACTCTTGTCCTGGGTAGCGATTCCTACCGGACATTTACCGCTGTCGCATTTCAGGGCCTGAATACAACCCAGGGCCATCATCATTCCTCTGGCACTGTAGCAGGCGTCGGCACCAAGGGCAACCACCCTCATGATGTCAAATCCGGTGATGATCTTTCCCGAAGCCAGAATTTTAATGTCGTCTCTAAGTCCGTATTTCTTTAAGGTGATGTTCACGAATGAAAGGGCGTCCAATAGTGGCATCCCCACGTAATCTGTATATTCAAGCGGAGCTGCTCCGGTTCCGCCTTCTGCACCGTCAATAGTGATGAAATCCGGAGAGATTCTGGTCAGTGACATGGCTTCACAGATGTCTATAAATTCCTGTTTGCTTCCGATACACAATTTAAAACCTACTGGTTTTCCTCCTGAAAGCTCACGCAGCTGCTGTATGAAACGCATCAATCCTGTGGCATTGGAGAAAGTGCTGTGTGCCGGAGGAGAAAGGATCGTTGTTCCTGCCACTACGTTTCTGATCTCTGCAATTTCAGGGGTATTTTTCGCCGCCGGTAAAATCCCGCCATGTCCCGGTTTTGCACCCTGAGATAATTTCAGCTCAATCATTCTCACATACTCTCTTTTGGAGTTTTTCTGGAATAGGGCCGGATCAAATTTTCCTTCCGCATCCCTGCATCCGAAATATCCCGTCCCTACCTGCCAGATCAGGTCGCCACCACCTTTAACGTGGTAAGGACTGATTCCTCCTTCGCCGGTATTGTGGGCAAAGCCATTGAGGCTGGCTCCATTGCTTAAGGATTGGATGGCTGTTTTGCTCAGGGCACCAAAACTCATAGCACCAATGTTCAGGATGCTCAGGTTGTAAGGTTGTAAACAGGCCTGTCCACCTACTTTTACGCGGAGGTCCATATTGTTTAATTTCTTAGGGTAAATGCTGTGTGATACCCATTCGTATCCTTCCTGATAAGGGTCTACCTGCATTCCAAAAGCAACGGTTTCTCTTTCATTTTTTGCCCTTTGATAAACAATAGAGCGCTGGCGGCGGTTAAAAGGTTTTCCATCCAGTTCCGATTCGAAGAAATACTGGCGCATTTCAGGCCTGATGGATTCAAAGAAATAACGTAAACGGCCAATTACCGGGTAATTGCGCAATACGGCATGTTTCGACTGAAAACGGTCGTAGGCCAATGCGGTAACTAAAATAACCGGTAAGGCGATCAACAGGTGGAATGCAGATTTTTGATAAAATGCGTTCACGATTAAAGCGACAATGCCCAGTAAGGCGATCCAAAGAAATACTGTTCCAAGTATAGAACGAAATTCTTTTTGTTTCATAAATTGAGGATAAATAAAAGGAAAATGGTCAGACTGACAGGAACATGATTTAAGAATCGTATGCCTTCAGCATGATTTAAATGGTGATTTTGATAAATGAACAGGCCCCTGAATCAAAGAAATCTTATGTTGGAAGATTCGGGGCAAAGAGAATAAAATCTCTACAGGTACTCTGAAAGGCAAAGCCAAAGGCGTAATTGTCTCTAACATATCGGCGGAAACGCCTATACACAGTTATATATTTACCCTCACTTGCTTTCATCCGGGCAAAGCTCGGCACCTTTTTCATCAATTCAAAGCAATTCTAAGTTATTTAATTGTAAATAATTAATCCGGAAGGGATACGAAGTCTATTACTGCACAATAACGGTAGCGCCTGTGAGGCTGAATGCTCAAGCCTACAGTATTTAGTTTTGAAGAGGTATTCAGGATGAGCTTTCGATGGCCAAGGTCTGCAACCCCCTTGTCGAGCAGCAACATACAGACGTTGGATAAGCCGGATGTAAATCCAAAAGCCAGGCATTCTCCGTTTGATTTATTGGGATATATCCTTCCAATACGTTGTTGGACGGTACGTCCGTCTTTAGAAGTATGTCCTGCAAAATTATTTCTGTTCAGGTCTTTTGCGTGTAATTTAGCCACGTTGCTGAGCGCTTCATCCGGCCAGAATACAGGGAAATCCTTCACCTTCTCCAGGTCTCTGCGGAGACTTTTATAATAATTGTCGTTCCTGTTTACCCTTACTTCATTGTAATTACCGTATTGCTGCATTTGCAGGTTATGGGCGTCAACAAATTCCTGAAAATAGGTGTCGAAAAATTTGGCTCCATCCATTCTTGCAAGGTTCATGTAAATGACCATATCTTTTTCCTCGGCGGTGAGGTAATCGGCATTGCCGGCGGTATTGGCCATTCTTAATTCCTCTTTTGTCCAGCTGTCGTCGGGGTCTGATTTTTCGGAAGTACCGGCTGACAGGAGGGGAAACAAGAAACAAAGGGCAATGGTGATCATTTTCATATGCGCTTTAACGCAAAAAACCGGCCATCTAGTATCTTTCGCCTTTTATTCTTCAATGAGGTTCAGGCGAGTGGGGCAAAGAAATAATAATTTCCCTCTTTAGCAGGCTGGGATGCTCTGGTAACAGGCTGGGATGCTCTGGTGCATCATCAGCGAAGGGCAGGAGCTAAGTGTATTTTCTTATTCTAATAATGACAATTATTGGTGCGTAATGCCAATTAAAAGACAACAAGGCAGATTATGAAAATAATTATAAAAATATTTTTACTGAGATATAATAATCTGAATTTATGAGCGTCTATATATGTGAGAGCGTTAATTTAAACGGGGGAGCTTCGGACGAGGCTTCCCCGTTTTCCTTTAACAGGATTTCCGGCCTGCCTGTCAGGAATGCCCGGTCCACCGAAGGCCATGATACCAGCTCTTTAATCAGGACATCCTTCTTTTTGATAAACCACCCCATCTTTTTGATAAATCAATCCTTCTTCTTCTTGATAAAAATGTGATTCCCCGGAATTCTTTTGTTAATGATTTTCATTCGATTCCATGCTTTCTGTCAGCTTTTTTTTAGATGAATTGAAAAAAATCTGAAAAAAATGTTAACTTTCAATAGGTACCAGCTACCGTTTGAGTTTTTTATCCCTTAACTTAAATATAATGAAGCCCAATTTAACGCTCCTTTTCCTCCTTTTTTTACCTTTTCTATTAAATGCCCAGGGGATTGATATTCCGGTCACATCGAAAACTAAGCTCAACTTTTCCGGAATGCTGCAGAGTCAGTTCAACTATTCCCTGGATGATGACGTTGACATTAAAGGGTTGCACCATTCAGGTGATGAACAGGTTTCTCATAACTCATTTTCTGTAAAAAGAGCCCGTCTGCAACTCAATGCCACGATCAGCGACCGCATCAATGCGGTGATCCTGGTAAACTTCGGCGACTTTACCGGAAACCCCCAAAATAAAGTACTCGAAAATGCATTTATCAAATACAGCGTAAATGACTATGTAAACTTCCAGTTTGGTCAGTTTCGTCCGCAGTTCGGACAGGAAGACAACTATCCGGTAGATTTTGTGCAGTCTATAGATTATTCCAATCAGTATTACCTGTTTGGGGGCAACAGCTGGCAGAGTTTCCAGATTGGTGCCAGTTTCTCCGGAAAGATCAAAGATATTGCCGTTCCTATAGAATATTCGATCGGGGTCTTTAATGGCAATAACCGCAATACCGTAGACAATGACGACGGAAAGATCTTCCCCGCGAGACTGGTATTCGGGCTGAGTAAAGACACGCATTTGGGCATCAGCGGGGGAGCAGGTAAAAACATGGGGCAGAAGATCTGGGCCTATGGACTGGACCTTGACTATAAAAAACAACTCAATGAAAAATGGGGGGTAAAATTCACCTCCGAATTCAAACAGGGAATCAATAGTCTGGAATTCTTTAGCCAGACCACACCAGTTATTCCGGTAAGCAGGTACGCGATGCGCGGAATCTATGTCTTGCCCAATGTAAGTTACAGCTTTAAAAATACCAGGTTAAAAGACCTGGAATTCGCCTTTCGTTACGAATATCTGGATGCTGATTTTAAGCAATCCGGGAACGCCAGACAAACTTACATCCCTATGCTCAGCGCTTCTTTTGCAGAGGCCTACGCCATCCGTGTTCAGCTTGGACTGATGATGGACAGGTATCAGAGAAACATACCAAACACCACAGAATACAATACCAACAGGGTGATCTGCCAGGTGCAGGCACGTTTTTAAAGATCTAAAACAATACACTATGCAAGAAATTAACTACAAAATGATGCTGGTTACCCTGGCCTTTGGGGCGATCATTTGGTTTTTGCCCATCCCGGACGGTGTTAAGCCGGAAGCATGGCACCTGCTCGCAATTTTTCTTGGAACGATTCTGGGCATCATCCTGAAAGCGGCTTCAATGGGAACGATGTCGATGATCGCGATTGCTACCGTGGCCTTGTCGGGGGTTCTTGCACCGGGAAATCCGGGAAAATCCATCACTTTGGCTTTGAGTAGTTTTGGAGATAAAGTGATCTGGCTGATAGGGATTTCCTTTTTTATCGCCCGTGGCTTTATTAAAACCGGATTGGGCAGCAGGATTGCCTATCTTTTTGTCCGGGTTTTCGGTCGCAGTTCTTTGGGCTTAGGTTATGGGCTCGGACTGGCAGACCTGGTGCTTGCGCCAGCCATTCCCAGCAATACGGCCCGTGGAGGTGGGATTATCTATCCCATCATGAAGGCGATGGCCCTGAACTTCGGCTCTGTCCCCGAACAACCCGAAACACACCGGAAACTGGGGGCTTACCTGAGTTTGAATTGTTACAACATCAACCTGGTCACTTCTGCCATGTTTCTTACCGGAACGGCGAGTAACCCGATGTGTCAGAAATTTGCAGCCGACCTTGGCATCCACATCACCTGGATGTCCTGGATGTGGGCAGCCATTGTGCCCGGGATCATCTCGCTGATCGCTGTGCCTTATATCCTGTACAAAATATATCCTCCCGAGCTTAAAAAAACAAGTGGTGCGACACAAATGGCGGCAGAGAAACTGAAAGAAATGGGCGCGGTGACCACCAATGAATGGCTCATGCTGACTGCTTTCGTGGTCCTGCTGTTTTTATGGATTACCGGAGATTTCTTTAAAATTGATGCGACAACTACGGCTTTTATCGGCCTGGTCTTCTTATTGCTTTCCAGGGTACTGACCTGGGAGGATGTGAAAAGTGAAAAGGGTGCATGGGACACGATCGTCTGGTTTTCGGCATTGGTGATGATGGGCAGTGCCCTGAACCAACTGGGCCTGATCCCCTGGTTCAGTAACCTGGTGAAAGCCAAAATCGGCGGAATGAGCTGGACAATGGCCTTTCCGATCATTATCCTGGTTTATTTCTACAGTCATTATCTTTTTGCCAGCGCTACGGCACACGTGGCTTCCATGTATGCGGCATTGCTGGGGGTAGGAATAAGTATTGGAATTCCACCGATGCTGCTGGCTTTATCCCTTGGTTTTTGTGGTGGGATATTTGGAACATTAACCCATTATGGGCATGGCCCGGCACCGGTATTTTTTGGCAGTACCTATGTCGAAGTCAAGGACTGGTGGTCGCGTGGATTCATATTAAGTATTTTCTTCCTGATCATCTGGATGGGCATCGGAGGCCTCTGGTGGAAAGCAATTGGTTTATATTAAATGAAATAGAATGAAAAGTACTTTCTCTACTCTGATGCGAAAAACGCTGATGGCCTTAACGGGATTATTTCTTTGCTTTTTTCTGGTGATCCACCTGCTGGGCAACCTGCAGCTGCTGTTGCCGGCCGTACAGGCAAAGGAAAGCTTTAACGGCTATTCTCAGCTGCTCTCCGGAAATATTTTCATTAAGATCATTTCCTATGTTTTATATACTTCCCTGATCGTTCATTGCCTGGACGCGCTGGTGATCACACTTAAAAACCGGAAAACAGCGGGTAAATATGCCGTTGATCAAAGAGGGGCATCGAGTAAATGGTATTCCCGGAATATGGGAATCCTTGGTACACTGATCCTGATCTTTCTGGTTTTTCATTTCAAAGACTTCTGGTATCAGTATAAATTTGGTGCATTACCAACGGATGAGTATGGTCATAAAGATTTATACACCATCGTGATCGCTGCTTATCAGGACTGGTGGTACGTACTTTTTTATGTGCTCTCCATGTTTGCCTTAGGGTATCACCTTTTACACGGTTTTTTTAGCGCGGCACGTTCCCTGGGTGTTTACCATCCAAAATACGTTTCCTGGATCAGAATCTTCGGCAGGGGCTATAGCTATGCCATCACGGCAGGATTTGCGATTATCCCGATTTACATTTATTTAACTCAGCATGTATCATGGAACTAAATGCAAAAATACCTCCCGGCCCCTTAAAAGATAAATGGAGTTTTTATAAAGACCATGCAAAACTGGTTAATCCGGCCAACAGAAAGAAGCTGGAAGTGATTGTGGTTGGAACCGGACTTGCCGGAAGTGCTGCGGCGGCATCGCTCGCGGAAATGGGGTATAAGGTCAAATCTTTTTGTTTCCAGGATTCTGCAAGAAGAGCCCATTCTGTAGCGGCACAGGGCGGGGTAAATGCCGCCAAGAATTATAAAAATGATGGGGATAGTGTGTACCGTATGTTTTACGATACGATTAAGGGAGGGGATTTCCGCTCCCGGGAAGCCAATGTTTACCGTCTGGCAGAGTGTTCCGCACAGCTGATAGACCAGGCAGTAGCACAAGGGGTGCCTTTTGGAAGAGAATATGGCGGCTACCTAAACAACCGTTCCTTTGGGGGTGTTCAGGTAAGCCGGACTTTTTATGCCAGGGGACAAACCGGACAACAATTGCTGCTGGGTGCTTATCAGGCATTGATGAGACAGGCTGCGGCAAAAACCGTGACGCTTTATACCCGTCATGAAATGCTGGATCTGGTCCTGGTAGATGGAAAAGCCAGGGGGATCATCGTCAGAAATCTGGATACAGGAGAGATTGAACGCCATACGGCAAATACGGTGATTCTGGCTACCGGAGGATTTGGAAAGATCTATTATTTATCCACCCTCGCGATGGGCTGTAATGCTTCTGCCATTTGGCGTGCACATAAGAAAGGGGCATTCATGGCCTGTCCAAGCTGGACCCAGGTTCACCCAACTTCGCTTCCGCAATCCGGGGATTACCAAAGCAAACTGACCCTGATGTCTGAATCGCTCCGCAATGATGGCCGGATTTGGGTGCCTTTAAAGCCGGAGGAGAAAAGAAAACCAAATGATATTCCTGAAGATGAACGGGACTATTACCTGGAACGCCGGTATCCTGCTTTTGGAAACCTGGCCCCAAGGGATATTTCTTCCAGAGCAGCCAAAGAACGGATCGATGCCGGATTTGGGGTAGGACCGCAGTTAAATGCAGTCTACCTGGACTTCTCTAAAGCGATCAAAGAACAGGGAAAAGAAAAGATTAAAGAAAAATATGGAAACCTGTTTGCCATGTACCGGAAGATTACGGATACAGATGCCTATTCAGAGCCGATGATGATCTCCCCGGCAGCGCATTTCTCTATGGGCGGACTATGGGTAGATTACGAACTGATGACCACCATTCCTGGATTATTCGCCCTTGGTGAAGCAAATTTTGCAGACCATGGTGCCAACCGTCTTGGGGCGAACTCGCTGTTGCAGGCTTGTGTGGATGGTTATTTCGTTGCGCCTTATACGGTATCTAATTACCTCGCAGGAGAGATTCATGCGGAAAAACCGGATGCGGAGGCACAGGAGTTCATAGATGCAGAGATTGGAGTGAGGGCACATTTAGGGAAATTACTCGCGATAAACGGAACTAAAACAGCGGATCATTACCATAAAACACTCGGTAAACTGCTGTATGATTATTGTGGCCTGTCCAGAAGTAAGGATGGGTTGTTGTATGCCATCGATGAAATCAAAAAACTGCGTGAAGATTTCTATGAGCAGCTCAAAGTTCCGGGAACGGAAGAAGAAATGAATGGAGAACTGGAAAAGGCAGGACGGATCAGTGACTATCTGGAAGTGGCAGAACTGATGTGCCAGGATGCTTTAACAAGAGAAGAGTCTTGCGGGGCCCATTTCAGGGAAGAATACCAAACCCCGGAAGGGGAAGCTTTGAGGAATGATGAAGCATTTTGTTTTGTATCCGCCTGGCAGTGGCAGGGGGAGGACAAGGAGGAAAGGCTGGTTCCTGAACCGCTGCATTTTGAAAACGTGGAATTAACCGTAAGAAGTTACAAATAATCAAACCGGAACATGAAGATCAATTTGAAAATATGGAGGCAAACTGATGCCGGAAGCCCCGGCAGACTAGTAGATTATGAGCTGGATCATGTCATTCCTCATATGTCCTTCCTGGAAATGATGGATACGCTGAACGAGCAGCTGATTCTTAGCGGGGACCGGCCGGTGGAGTTCGATCACGATTGCAGGGAAGGCATCTGTGGCCAATGCGGAATGATGATCAACGGGCGTGCACACGGGCCAATCCCGCACCTCACGACCTGTCAGCTGCACATGCGGGAATTTAAAGACGGAGATACGATTTATGTAGAACCTTTCCGGGGTAAAGGCTTTCCGGTAAAAAGAGATTTGCGGGTAGACCGGTCGGCATTCGACAGGATCATTATGGCGGGAGGTTTCATCTCGGTAAACACAGGACAGGCACCGGAAGCAAACGGAATTCCTGTGAGCCATGAACATGCAGAATCGGCCTTTGACTCGGCAGCCTGTATCGGCTGCGGTGCCTGCGTGGCCACTTGTAAAAACTCGAGTGCTGCCTTATTTACTTCTGCAAAAATTGCCCACCTGGCCAAACTGCCACAGGGAAAGATAGAGTCCAGGAAAAGGGTGCTTTCTATGGTAGAACAGATGGATATCGAAGCTTTTGGACATTGTACCAATACCGAAGCCTGTGAAGTGGAATGTCCTCAGGATATTTCTGTGCTGAATATTGCGCGTATGAATTGGGAATATACCCTGAGTAAAGTTTTAAAATAAAAAAACCGGTGTTATTTTTAACACCGGTTTTTTCAGAAGTATCGTTTCGGAACTTATTGCAATAAGTTTCTCCAGCTCACTTTGCTTGAGATTAAAGACTCCAGGTCTTTAATGTCGATGCGCTGTTGTTCCATGGTATCGCGATGACGGATGGTTACGGTATCGTCTTCCAGGGTCTGGTGATCTATCGTCAGACAGAAAGGAGTACCAATGGCATCCTGTCTGCGGTAACGCTTTCCGATGGCATCTTTTTCTTCGTATATACAATTGAAATCAAGTTTTAAACTGTTCATGATTTCTCTTGCTTTTTCCGGTAAACCGTCTTTTTTAGTTAATGGGAAGATGGCAACTTTTACTGGTGCTAAACAAGGGTGTAAACGTAGTAATGTTCTGCTGTCTTGTTTTTCTCCATCGCTCAGGTCCTGCTCTTCAAAAGCATTGATCATTGTTAAAAGGAACATACGGTCTAAACCGATAGAAGTTTCGATCACATAAGGAATATAGTTTCCATAAGGTTTTCCTTCTTCATTCAGTTCTGCATCAAAATATTGCATTTTCTTGTTAGAGAACTTCTGGTGTTGTGTAAGGTCGAAATCTGTACGGCTGTGGATCCCTTCTACTTCTTTAAATCCAAAAGGGAATTCAAACTCGATATCTGTCGCAGCATTGGCGTAATGCGCCAGTTTCACATGGTCATGGTAACGGTATTTCTCTGCAGGAGTACCCAATGCCTGGTGCCATTTTAAACGCGCTTCTTTCCAGTAAGCAAACCATTTGGCATCTTCACCCGGACGAACAAAGAATTGCATTTCCATTTGTTCAAATTCGCGCATTCTCATGATGAACTGACGGGCAATCACTTCATTTCTGAAAGCCTTTCCAATTTGTGCAATTCCGAAAGGAATTTTCATTCTTCCTGATTTCTGTACGTTTAAGAAGTTTACAAAAATACCTTGTGCCGTTTCCGGACGTAGATATACTTCGTCAGATCCTTCTGCCATTGCACCAAACTGAGTGCTGAACATCAGGTTGAACTGGCGTACTTCAGTCCAGTTTTTGGTTCCGCTTACCGGGCAGGCGATCTCATGCTCCTCGATTAATAATTTTAAACGTGGAAGGTCTTCTGCCTGTAAAGCCTCATCCATATCAGCCTGCAATTTTGCAGCCTTTTCTGTTTTTCCGTCTTTTTCGTAGCGGGCAATTTTATCTTCTAACAACTGATCGGCGCGGTAACGTTTTTTAGAATCTTTGTTGTCGATCATAGGATCGTTAAATCCATCTACGTGTCCGCTGGCTTTCCATACTTTCGGGTGCATAAAGATTGCAGAATCTATTCCTACAATGTTCTCATGCATCTGAACCATGGATTTCCACCAATAAGTTTTGATGTTGTTCTTTAATTCAGCACCTAGTTGTCCGTAGTCATATACAGCACTTAGTCCATCATAAATCTCGCTGCTTTGAAATACAAAACCGTATTCCTTGGCGTGTGATATTACATTTTTAAATTGTTCGTCGTTAGTATTCTTTGCCATAGTGATGCAAATATAGAAGATTAACAAATAAATTGGCTCAACTAAGTTGGATGATTCCGAAAATACAATCCGGGGGGTGTAAAGGCCAGACAGGAATAGCACAAAATCAGGACGTTTTTTTTGTAAACCTATATCCGGAATAAGCGGTTCGGAACTGTCCCGGAACAGCTTTTATCTGAGCTGGGTCTGACCTCGGTCTATACCCGGTGCAAGCCCGCTTGAAAGCGTGTTAGAGGCGGGTAAGCAAGGGATATAAATCGAGTATATAAGGAGCCGTTGTGTAAGCGGTCTTTTGCCTGTCGCCAGCCCGGGTAAATCCGCTTCAGGGCTTTTTCTTCTGGTGCTTTTATGCCTAATTTTCCTACTTTTGAACATGAAACAATTTAATCTGCTTCTGGCGGGCTTTCTTTTGCTTGCCGTATCCTGTACCTCCCAGACAAAAAATTACATTTCCTTTGGGAATGCTCAGGAACTAAGAGATTTTTTAAACAGAAAGACACCCGGATACCCGCTGATCAGTGCACATAGAGGAGGCCCTATGAAGGGTTTTCCTGAAAATTGTATCGCTACTTTCGAAAATGCAACAACTTATCAGCCTGTAGTGATTGAGTTTGATGTGGCATTGAGCAAAGATTCGGTGTTGGTGGTAATGCATGATGATCAGCTGGACAGGACCAGTAACGGGACCGGATTGATCAGAGCGCATACCTATGCCGAACTGCAGAAACTGCAATTGAAAGACAATTTTGGAACCTTAACGGCCTATAAAATTCCTACTTTAAAAGAGGTGCTCAGCTGGGGCAAGGGGAAAGTATTGTTTACCATTGATGTGAAAAGGGGCGTTCCTTTTGCTAAAATCATTGAGGAAGTGCGCAAGACTAAATCTGAATCGAATTCGATCATCATTACTTATAATGACAATCAGGCGGTAGAAGTACATCAGCTGGCCCCGGACCTGATGATTTCTGTTTCGGCTAAATACAGTAATGATTTGGAACGCTTAAAATCCAAGGGCCTTCCTTATAATAGAATGGTTGCCTTTGTGGGAACGGGTGGATTTGATCAGAAAGCTTTTTGGGCCTTACATCAAAAAGGAATTTCCTGTATCATGGGGACAATGGGTAACTTAGATAAACGTGCAATGATCAGGAAAAATATTAAGTATTATTATATGTACGCCGATAGTGGTGCAGATATGATCTCTACAGATAACCTGGTGATGGCAGGAAAAGAACTGGATCAATATCGGAAAGATAAGAAGATAACGTCTGTACACATTAAAAAAATAAAGTAAATTGAGTATTCAGGTAAGCGCACTGGCGAAACATTATGGCCAGCAGAAAGCAGTAGACGAGATTAGCTTTGAAGCTAAACCAGGAAAAATTCTGGGTTTTTTAGGCCCTAATGGTGCCGGGAAGTCAACCACGATGAAAATGCTGACCGGCTATTTAAAACCTACATCGGGTACCGCTAAGCTTTGTGGCTTTGATACCCAGGCGGACAGCCTGGAAGTGAGGCGCATTATGGGCTATCTGCCTGAAAATACACCATTGTATACAGATATGTACGTCCAGGAGTTTTTGCTGTTTGTAGCAAATACTTATCAATTGAAAGATGCGGCATTACGTGTAAAAGAAACGATAGAAAAGGTGGGCCTGGTTCCGGAACAGCATAAGAAGATTTCTATGCTGTCTAAAGGATACCGGCAAAGGGTAGGCCTGGCTCAGGCCATCATTCATCACCCGAAAGTATTGATCCTGGATGAACCAACTTCAGGGCTCGACCCAAACCAGCTGACAGACATCAGGGAGCTGATCAGAAACCTTGGTAAAGACAAGACAGTGATCCTTTCTACCCATATCATGCAGGAGGTAGAAGCACTCTGTGATGAAGTCATCATCATTAATAAAGGCAAAATTGTAGCGAATGCTACAATTACTGAACTTAAAAATGAACACAAAATGGCTTCTTTAGAGGATATTTTCCGAAAACTGACCTCTTAATTAAATTTTTTTCATGTGTTTGTAACATTTGGCCAAGTTTTTGTATCTAAGGGTTGATTTTAAATCAGTAATATAAATTTAAACTTAAACACATGAAAAAGTTATTTTTACTAACAGCAATCGCAGGTATTTTTGCATTCACTAATGCTAGTGCACAGAAAGATGCTGCTATGAACGGCCCTAAGTTAGGTATAGGTGCTGAATTCGCGTTTCCAATGGGAGACTTTGGAGATCTTGCTAAATTTGGTGTAGGAGGTTCGTTATTGTACCAACATCCAGTTGCTCCAAATTTGAACTTAACTGCAAGTGCAGGTTATTTGAGCATCAAGGATAAGGATATTATTGGTGGAAACACAACGGGCTTTGTTCCGGTTAAAGTTGGTGCAAGATATTTTATTACAGAAAACTTCTATGCTAACGCAGAGGTTGGTGCTTCATTTGGAACCAAAAGCGGTGTGGGAACAAGATTCGCTTATTCACCAGGTCTTGGTGTTGAATTTCCTGTAGCAGATAAAGCTGCAATTGATCTAGGTGTACGTTACGAGGGATGGTCTAAAGGAGATGCTTTAGTTACTCCGTCTTTCATTGGTGTAAGAGCTGCTTTTAACTTCGGTTTGTAAAACTTACCTCTTAAGCTTATAGATTCTTTTAAAGAATCTTACAAAGCCTTCCTGTGTACAGGAAGGCTTTGTTGTTTTATTCTATTTTGGATCAGGTTAGAGTTGATAAATGGATTCCTGAGCTCTTCAAAAGAGTTAAACGTCAATCTTCAGGATACCGGTCATTTATTTTTTTTGTATCTATGTGTCTAAATTTAGCTTCAGACTGTATTTTATTAATTAGATCTCATGAAAAGATTATTGTTGCTCTCCGCTTTCTTCACATTTGCCACAATCACCGCTACAAAAGCCCAAACCGGAGATCCTGCTATGGAAGGCCCGAAATTCGGGATTGGTGCCGACTTTGCCTTTCCTATGGGCAGTTTTAAAGATCAGACAAATTATGGAGTAGGGGGCTCTCTGTTATATCAGCATCCTGTTTCCAAAAATCTGAGTATTACCGGAAATGTGGGGTATCTCGAATTAAAAGGAAAGAAGACCATACTTAATCTCAAATACAGTGAAGGCTTTATTCCGGTAAAGGCAGGAGCAAGGTATTTCCTTGCGGAAAACATTTATGGTGGTGCTGAACTGGGTGTCTCCATTTCTACTGCCAGTGGCAACGGCTCAGGGACTTCGTTTATTTACGTGCCTGCTGTTGGGGTAGCATTCCCTGTTTCGGATAATGGAGTTGTAGATCTGGGTATCCGTTACGAAAGCTGGACGAGAAGCAGCAGTACCCGTTCTTTTATTGGCATTAGGGCGGGCTATAATTTTTAGTGGGTTGAATGTTGTCGCGTGTTTTATTGTGTTTTTTTCTATTAATTAGATTTTTTTATTTTTAAATTTCTATTTAAGTTGTTTTAATTTCTTTTTTAGATTTTCAGCTGTATATTTGAGTTTGTAAATCAATTTAAGAAAAAATAAAACATGAAAAAGAAATTAATCATCCTTTGTTCTTGTGTTTTTCTTTCTGTTGTTTCACAATCTTGTAAAAAAGATGTGAGTAAAGAGAATGGAAAAGACATTTTATCTAGTGTGGATTTGAAGAGTAATAATGCACAGACTAAATTTGCTGTTATCTTGGCCAAAGCAGTAAGCCAAGATCAGGGGCTACGATCCTTTTTAAAACAAGAAAGTGTAAAGCAATTTGATAAAGACTATGATGTCTTATATCAAATGATTAGAGATGAAAAAGTAGATGGGATAGCCACAGTTAGAGAAAAACTTATTCATTATGGAGGTTCTGCTAAGCAGTTAGATTCAATTGAAGCTGAATTGCCTTTATTGACGATATTTGTTCCGACTTTACCAGAGTTTTCACCAGAAAAATGGAACCCAGTAACAGAAATTCCATTGGTGGCGGCAGCTAATATTGGAGAAAATAATATATCCCTTTATAGTGGTTCGGGTGATAAAGTGGTTCTTAAACCTAACCAAATCCCGGGCGGACCTGTCCTGGTTATTAAACAGAATGAAAGACTGGTCGTAAATGGCGATGTTTCATCAAGGACGAGCATAGCGGTGCAAACAGAAAGTGCTAGTCATAATATTGCTTTTCGTAAAGGTAACCTATCCTTCGCTTTCGCAAACGAGGCGTTTAATGGTGTTAATAAGAAAGTAATGACGGAAAGGGTTGTTAACTCAACTGACATAGATCCCGTTAACATTGAAGCTTATAATTCAGGAAATGAGTGGCAAAGAGATTATGTGTACTATGGATTAACTGCTAGTAATCAAAAAGGACAATTGAAACGTAATTATTCTGAGTATATCACTTCATTTAAGTTTCTAACGCCTAACGCTTTAGGTATCATCGCTGATCAGGACGAAGATCCAAGACCTAATTATAAGTTTATGACTGGATACAGGGGTAATAAGGATGTCAGTATTCCCATGTGGACAGAAGGTAATTTTGAATTTTGGATAACTGTTTTAATTAATGCAAGAAATGGTATCGGATCACAGAATGTTTACGTTATGAGTGCTGGTCCCAATGATTTATTTGATGTTCAATATAAAATGGTTGATCAGATTAAGCTGGGATTTCCTAAGATAGATATTAAATTTTACGAAATAACTGGTATTACCCCAAAAGAATTTAATCCCAACATTCGATTGGTTCCATGGGATCTAGAAAGCTATGGAACTGCTTGGAAATTCATCGTTTATGAGAAAGATAACGCTCAGACCGAAACAAAAACTTATGAAAATGAGACAACATATGCAGCTAACTTCGGAGTTGAATTTGGGGCAACAGCCAAATTAGGTTTTAAATTTGGAGCTAGTGCTACTACAAGAAATAAAATTACCCATAGTGTAGCGACAACGCTTACCTCTGATTTCTTGGGAGAAGCAGTGGTAACTTTCGATCAGCCAATAATTACTGGTACTTTCCTTGATCCATCTGGCGCAATGAAATATAAAACTTTTGAAATACCATCAGGAAATATATACAGTATAAGTATAGAGCCGAAAAACATTTTTAACTAAAATGGTGTGATCTGTTATCCACAGTAGTAAAACGGATTATATTACTGCTGTGGGTAACAATTTGTGTATAGAAGACATCAGGTTAAATGCGAAAGACAGTTCTATATTTTAGAGAATCGTCGTGTCTGAGGCGTTTTAATATTTAAAATAATAAATAGCCAACCAATAATGAGTTCATTTGTTTGATATTTTCTAACTTCGGCATCGTTAATTAAAATGCATGTACGCTGTCTTTAAAAGGGAATTATTTAGTTTGTTGAACTCCTTAATGGCTTATATCACCATTGGGGTTTTCCTTCTGGCTTCTGGCTTATTGTTGTGGTTTTTTCCGGATACTTCCATTCTGGAATATGGCTATGCTGAGCTGAGCAGTTTTTTCAACCTCGCTCCTTTTTTATTCCTCTTTCTTATTCCTGCCATTACCATGCGTTCTTTTGCAGAGGAAAGGCGGGAAGGGACCTATATTTTACTTGCTACAAGACCAGTCACCGACTGGCAGATCATACTGGCCAAATACCTCGCTTGCTTTGTTTTGGTGCTTTTTGCATTAATCCCTACGCTGATCTATTTTTATTCTGTATCTCAGCTGGCTTTGCCAAAGGGAAATATCGATACCGGGGCAACCATTGGTTCTTATATCGGCTTGTTGTTATTGGGGGCCTCCTTTCTCTCTGTCGGAATTTTTGCTTCTTCGATTACAAAAAACCAGGTTGTGGCCTTTGCCATTGCCGTATTTCTTTGTTTCATCGCCTATAGCGGATTTGATGCCATGAGCCAGATTTTCGGTTTCCGTGCCATTGAAAATATATTACTGAGCCTGAGTGTAAATGAACATTACCAATCCATCAGCAGGGGGGTATTGGATACCCGTGATCTGATTTATTTTCTCAGTTTCATTGCTGTATTTCTGGGACTGACTAAACTTGTGATCGGAGGTCGGAAATGGTAGGCAACAGAAAAAAACTACTCAGCATTTTTGTTTTTGTGACGGGCCTAATCCTGATCAATGTTCTTGCGCAATACCTGTATACCAGAATTGACTTCACCAAAGAAAAGCGGTTCAGCCTGACACCGAAATCAAAAAACATTCTCGGGAAGATCAGTCAGCCAATTACGATTACTGTATTTTTAGATGGTGACCTGCCTGCTCCTTTTAAACGGCTGAGAAATGCCACCAGAGATCTGCTTGCTGATTATAAAGCGTATTCAGGAAAAGAAATAAAAGTGATTTTCAAAGACCCGATTTCAGGGCTTTCGATACCAGAACAGGATACCTTGATCAATAATTTATACCAGTTGGGGATCGAACCTACCACCGTAAACATTAAAAATGACGCAGGTTTTGCGCAAAAGATGGTTTTTCCGATGGCGATGCTCGAGGCCGGGGATCATCAGTTGCCGCTCCGGTTATTGCAAAATCTGAATGCTACGGGAAGTTACGAGGAAAACATCAACAATTCTATTCAGAACCTGGAATACCTGTTTACCGGCGCGATTCAGAAAGTGCTGAGTAATGAGCATCCCCGAATCGGCTTTACAGAAGGTAACGGAGAGTTGCCGGACCTGTCTTTAAATGATGCCATCAACAGCCTTTCAGAAAGTTATGAAGTAGGACGGGTAAACCTGAATACCATTGATGCTGCGGGACTGGATAAATTGAAGGTGCTGATCATTGCAAAACCACAGCAGGAATTTACGGAGGCCGAAAAATACAAGATCAATTATTTTGTCATGAAAGGGGGCAGGGTAGTCTGGACGATAGACCAGGTGAGTGCCGACCTGGATAGCCTGAAGGGATCGGGCGAGCAGCTGGCCTTCAATAAAAAGCTAAACATAGACGACATGTTGTTTATGTATGGTGCCCGTGTAAATTACAACCTGATCGCAGACGCGAATTGTGTAGAGATTCCGCTAAGCATGGGACAGCAGGGACAAATAGAACTGGCGCCATGGGTGTATTACCCATTGCTGATGCCGGATACGGCGCATAACCTTGTCAAAAACATCGATGCGGTGAGAGGGGAATTTAGCAGTACCGTAGACACGATCGGGGTAAAAGGATTGAAGAAGACGGTAATCCTGCATTCTTCTCCGTTTAATAAGGTTTTCAACGCGCCAAAATTGCTTTCTCTGCAAATGGTGGCTGAACAACCCGATCCGCGGGATTATGCCAGTGTGCCGCAAAATCTTGGGGTATTAATTGAAGGGACTTTCCCTTCCATATTCCTGAACCGCGCGGTTCCGGCGGGCATTACCGGAAATTATGCGGTTCCTGCCCAAAGTAAGCCGAACAAAATGATTGTCATTGGTGATGGCGATGTCTTCAAAAATCAGCTGAGCAGCAAGGATGGTTCTGCATTTCCCTTAGGTTTCGACAGATACACCCAAAAAAGCTACGGAAATAAAGCATTGTTGTTAAATATTGCAGATTACCTCTCAAATGATGATAATTTAATTACTTTGCGCAATAAGGAGGTTAAGATCAGGTTATTGGATAAGGCAGGTCTGCGTACAGAAAAGCTGCAATGGCAATTGATCAATATGGCTTTGCCTTTATTATTGTTAATATCGTTCGCAATTTTTCAACATTATTACCGTAAGCATAAGTATGCAAGGTAATTTTTATATTTTTGAGAACTGACTAGATCATACTATGAGATTTATTGTATCCACATCAACGTTATTAAAACATTTGCAAACAGTAAACGGTGCGTCAAGCAGTAGTACTGTATTGCCAATACTGGAAAATTTCCTCTTTGAGATTAAAGACGGAAGTTTAACCATATCTGCCACTGATTTACAAACCAGCATGACAACCTCCTTACCGGTGGAGTCTAAAGAAGGCGGAAAAGTAGCTGTGCCGGCAAAAATACTTTTAGACACTTTAAAAACACTACCTGATCAGCCGATCTCTTTCAATATAGATGACAATACCTTTTCTATTGAAATCAGTGCCGGTGATGGTAAGTATAAATTAAGTGGAGAAAATGGAGATGATTTTCCTAAAATACCAACGGTAGAAAATGCTTCTTCTGTAAATTTACCAGCTTCAGTATTAACAGAAGCGATTACCAAAACTATTTTTGCAGTGAGCAGTGATGAGTTACGTCCGGCAATGACAGGCGTATACTGCCAGCTTTCTGAACAACACATTACTTTTGTGGCTACCGATGCACACAAACTGGTAAGATATAGAAGAATGGACAGCAAAGGAGATAAAGCTTCTTCTTTCATCCTTCCTAAAAAAGCATTGACCTTATTGAAAGCAGCACTTCCTTCTACTGATGCGAATGTTTCTGTGGATTACAATGCTACAAGTGCTTTCTTTAAATTTGAAAACATCAACCTGGTTTGTCGTTTAATCGATGAGCGTTATCCTGATTATGAAGCAGTAATTCCTGCGAATAACCCGAATAAACTGATCATTGACCGTGCATTGTTCTTAAATACCCTGCGTAGGGTGGTTATTTTCGCTAATAAAACCACACATCAGGTGCGTTTAAAAATCAATGGCAGTGAACTGAACATCTCTTCTGAGGATTTAGATTTCGCGAATGAGGCACATGAGCGTCTGAGCTGTCAGTATGAAGGTGAAGATCTGGAAATTGGTTTCAATGCCCGTTTCTTAATCGAGATGTTGAGCAACCTGAGCGGAGAAGAAGTAACATTGGAACTTTCTACACCTAACCGCGCAGGATTACTGATCCCACAAACAAACGACGAAAACGAAGACGTATTGATGTTGGTGATGCCGGTAATGCTGAATAACTATAACTAAATTTAAAATTAAATATATTGGAATGGCTTGGTTTTTGACCAAGCCTTCTTTTTGTAAAATACTTTGTAAATTAAATTGTTGTTGTCATGGAAAAAAAGTTCTCTTACCCAAAAAGTGTTAATTTAGCCCTGACTGTCATTTGCATTGGCCTGGTAACGCTATTGAGCTCCTGCCTTAAGGACCCTAAACCTGTTCCTGTAGGAGAAGCGAAATTGAGGTATGTGAATGCCGCATATGGTTCCAGCGCACAGTCTTTTTATGTCAATGGTAAACGGTTTGGAGAAGGACTTGTCAATTACGGACAGGCTTCTGCTTTATTTCCCGTGGTCTCAGGAACACAATCCCTGGCCTTTGCCGATGAAGCAACCTCCCAACCTACAGCGGGCATCAACGGATCGCTTGCCATTGACGGCAGCTATTCGATCTTTCTGTTTAAAAATTTAGAGGGCAAAGCCGAACTTCTGGGAATAGGGGATAACCTTACTGCCCCGAACGCCGGAAAAGCTAAAGTCAGGTTTATTCACCTGAATGGTTTTCTGAATAATTCCATTTCCATAAAGACAAGTACGGGTACAGACCTGGTCACTGCCATCCCTTTTACCAGCAGCACCAACTACTTTCAGGTAGATCCGGGAACGAAGTTCATTGCTTCGGGAACGGGCGTAACCAACAATCCGGAAATAGACCTGGGAATCCTGGCGGGTAAGATTTATACGATCTGGCTTAGCGGAAGTGCATCAACGGAATTGAAAGCTTATTCATTCACAGCTAATTAAATTTACATTACTAAATCAAAAATAGCATGGTTATTGCCATGATATTCTTAATTTTGGGCTTAATTTATACAACTTGGAACTTTTCTCACAACTGGTAGATTTTATATTACACACCGATAAGGCTTTAGTACAGCTGGTAAGTGATTATAAAACATGGACTTATCTTATTCTTTTCTTAATTATTTTTGCTGAAACCGGTTTTGTGGTTACTCCATTTTTACCCGGCGACTCAATGCTGTTTGCAGTAGGTGCACTCATTGCAAAAGGAGGCACAGGTCTGGACATCTGGGTCATGTTCCTGCTGTTAAGTGCCGCCGCCATCCTTGGAAACAGTTTGAATTACAGGCTCGGCAGTTTCTTTGGCGTAAAAGTCTTTAAAGAAGGAAATAAGATTCTAAAACTTGAATATTACAATAAATCGCATGAATTCTTTGAGAAGCATGGTGGAAAAGCAATTATGTTTAGCCGTTTTCTTCCGATCTTCAGAACGATAGCGCCTTTTGTTGCCGGAGTAGCAAAGATGCCTTTTGGCAGGTTTACCTATTACAATGTGGTAGGTGGTCTTGGCTGGATCGGTAGTTTGTTGTTTGCAGGTTTCTTATTGGGACAAATTCCGGTGATCAGAGATAACTTCTCTATTGTGATCATCACCATTGCAGTCGTGACTTTCGCTCCGGTGATCTACGCCGCAATTAAAAGCAGGATTAAACCTAAAGATATCATCGAAAGCTAAGGCTCCCGGCCAATCAGCTGTCCTTTATCATAACTTCTTTTGTCTTCCTCAGCCTTTTTCAGGTCTGATGAAGACATTTTTTTTTGAATCAGATTCCGCAATTCCGGCTGTCCGGCATCAATCCAGGCAGAATACCAATAGGAGCCTGTGGCTAAAATCGCGGCACGCATCTGTCTTTCCACCATATGGTTCATCTGTTCATGGTAAGCCCTGGAATAAGCCAGAGAGTATTGTCTCATCACCTGTTGGTTTCTTTTCGAAAAGCTGTACTTTCTATAGGCAGGAAAGCTGGCGTTAAGCCTGGCTTCCAGTGTCAGTACACTATCCAGCAGCGCATGACTATGGCTGATGATTTTCCAGGCCTTCCCGAGCGGGTCTTCTATATATGCAGCCTTGCCAACCCTGTAATTGTACTTTTCGGCAAACAGTTCCGGTAAACGGCTCTCCCAGAAAGCATGGATGCCATGTTGATTGCTCAGTTGCCCGTTATGGTTTTGTGTGGTATGAAGGGGAACATGTGCATCGGCAACATAGTGCCCTAGGTAGGCAGAATAGACCAGGATCATTATCGAATCCCTGTTTTTAAAGGCATTGACGAGCTTGTAGTAGGACTTTTGGATCTGCCAGGGCAGCGTTCCGTTGCTGCTTAATTTCTCCGCCCCGTATTTTTTTAGCGCTTCATTATATGTCCTGGGAATGCTGTCAATATTTGATTCATAGACTTCCACATCAAGGTAATGTCTTGGTGCTTCGGCAGAGTCTGCATAACGTCGTTTATCAGCATCTACAGAATGATCGCTGAGGTATTTGATGTTTGCCTTGTAAAATGTATTGATGCCGTTGTGGAGCGTAAAAACAGCAAGATGATTGATCCGTTTATGGGCATAGAAACCCCAGGAGCAAAAAAGAAAGGTTCCGGCACATAGCATTACAGAGATCAGCAAATACTTCATCTCTGTAAAACTATATAAAGGAACCTATTGAGTGGTTATTTATCTATGCTTTTTCCTTTCATGGCGGAGGATACCGCCACATCCATCACGCGCTCGGCAAATGGACGGGTAAATTCATTCAGTTCATCGGCTTTTTTAAGGATCTCGTCCTTTTCTGCTTTCGCTAAAGCCTGTTTAAGGGCCTCAATATGAGTTTTTGTGTCCGCAATTTCTTCTGCGGTCAGGAAGCTGCCATGCTTTTCGATAAAGCGCTCCGCAGTATAGGCCAATTGTTCCCCTTCGCTTCTGGCTTCAATCAGCATGCGTTGTGCAACGTCGCTTTTTGCATGGGTAATGCTGTCGATCAGCATTTTCTCTACGGTATCATCGCTGAGGCCGTAACTTGGTGTAATGTCAATCTCCTGTTTTACTCCAGACCTTAGTTCTATCGCCTGAACGGTTAGAATTCCATCGGCGTTGAGCATAAAGTTGATGTCTACCTTTGGCAATCCGGCAGGCATGGCAGGAATGCCTTTCAGGTCAAATTCTGCTAATTTTCTATTCTCCTGTACCAGGTCGCGCTCTCCCTGAAAAACAGAGATTTTCATGTTTACCTGTCCGTCGATAGAGGTCGTATATTGTCGTCCTGCTTTTGTAGGTACTTTTGCATTTCTCGGGATGATCACATCCATCAGTCCGCCCATGGTTTCAATACCCAGGGAAAGCGGGGTAACATCCAGCAAAAGAATGTCGGAGCGGTTTCCGGCAAGGATATCAGCCTGAATGGCTGCACCAAGGGCCACCACTTCATCCGGGTTGATCTGATCATGAGGAGTACGGCCAAAAAACTCAGCAACCTGTGCTTTTACATAAGGCGTCCGGGTAGAACCTCCAACCAGCACTACTTCGTCAATCTCCGCAACAGTAAGTTTGGAATCCGTTAAAGCCTGTTTACAGGAATTCAGTGTTTCTGCTACTTTCGGTGCAATCAGCGCTTCAAAAGTTTGTTTATCTAAAGTACACCAGATGTCGCCGATCTGCTCATTGAACAGGTTCTGGCTGCTCAGTGCTTTTTTTGCTTCTTCAGCTTTTAACCTCAATGATTGCATTAATCCGGAATCCTGAGCCAGGGCAGCTGCATCGAGTTTATTTTTTTCTATCCAGTAATGAACGATGGAACGGTCAAAATCATCTCCTCCTAAAAAGGTATTTCCATTGGTGGACAACACTTCAAAAATGCCGTTTTGTATGGATAAGACCGATACATCAAAGGTTCCGCCACCAAGGTCATATACGGCAATGGTTTTCTGTTGATTGGGATCAAGGCCCAGGCCATAGGCCAGACTGGCCGCAGTAGGCTCGTTTACGATCCTCAGGACATCCAGACCTGCCAACCTGCCTGCATCCCGTGTTGCTTGTCGCTGGCTATCATTAAAATAAGCAGGAACAGTGATCACGGCACGGTTTACCGGTGTTTTTAAAGCATGCTCAGCCCTTGCCTTCAGTTCTTTAAGGATCTCCGCAGAAAGCTCAATAGGGGTGTAGAACTTGTCGCCGGCTTTAATTTTTACCAGTGAATCATTTTCATCATCAATGATTTTATAAGAAAAGGTATCCTGGTGACTGGCAACATCCTTATAAGACCTGCCCAGCAATCTTTTTACAGAAAAGATGGTATTTGCAGGATCTGTAATTAAAAATTCTTTGGCTTCATTTCCTACCAGCGCATCTCCTTTAGCATTAAAATGTACCACCGAAGGAACCAGTAAACCCTTTCCGGTATCATTGATCACCTGTGGGTTTTTGTCCGGGTTAATAAAGGCCACAAGGCTATTGGTGGTGCCAAGGTCAATGCCGACGATGATCTCTTCTTGTTGCAGGGAGCCTGTTGCCAGGTTAATGGATATCTTTGCCATAGTTTGGCAAATTTAGGAATGTTTTAAGGTTTTTTTGTGTTAAGGTTGTAATGTTTTGAGCTTCTGCCTTTGAATCAGCTCTTTTTTGTGGATATTATACAACCAGATCACAATATCCTGATAGCTGTCGGCACCCTTAGCCTGGTTGTTGAGTTTTAGAAAACCATCCAGTGCGACGCCCATATAGCCATACATATCGCTGTTGTATTTCTGCCAGAAAGCCCTTTCCGTTTTGAAATCTTTAATGGTTTCCGGATTGATGCTGGCATACAGCCGTTGATAATCTTCAGGGGATTTAATTCTGATCTCAAATAAAATACTCCTCAGCATATTGTAGGCTGCAGAATACCGGAAGTTTTCGTCTGTACTATGAATGGCTGTTAAGTAGCCGATCAGATTGGCTTCATCTTCCCGTCCTATGCCCAGCTGGTGCGCAATTTCATGACAGGTTATAAAAGGCAATGATACTGCAGGGATTCTCATATTGACATTGGCTTCCCCCGACAATGGGTTATAATAACCTTCTATGCCGATTTTGGTCACGATCCAGCTGTTCAGGACCGCTTTCACTGATGGGCTGCGATATTGAAAAAAAGCATTTGTTTTTTTCATCACATCGTAGGCTTCTTTTGCCTTACTTTCCAGCTGATCAATGTTGTAATTTTCTTTTTTCAGGTGCTGAAAGGTATTCAGCTTGTCGATGAAATACTCCCCGAGTAAAACCAATTCTGTGGTATTGTATTTTTCGTCCGGGATCCCCAGTCGTTTGGAAATAGAGGGGCGTGAATAATTCAGTCCCCAGAGGATTTTAAAAACGAGGTATAAGATCAAAGAGAAATTCAGCAGCTGCAAAGGGATCCTGATCCGGTCTTCAGATTTTAACTTCTTTTGAGAAAGCTTTTTGAAAAAATTATAGATGCATCGAAGCATGTACAATACCAACAGGAGGTACAGGAAATCCCCAAGGGCAAAAGGAAAGAAGGAACTGAGGAAACGCTGAACAACGGAGATTAGCGGATAGAGACCATCTGAATAAAACTTTTCTACAAATGAGCTGTTCATCCCGGCGAGAAATACCAATCCCGACAGGAGGAACAGCAGGACAAACTGTTTAATCCATGGTTTGTCCTTTAATGTCATTATCTGTTGAAATTTAGTCTTTTACCAATGGCATTGGTCATGAATTTTCCTTTCTGATAAGCCAGGTTTCCGGACACAAAGGTATGGGTGATTTCTGCCTGGAAGGTTTGTCCTTCAAAAGGAGACCATCCGCATTTGTACCATAGGTTTGCCCTGGTTACTTTCACGGGGTCATTCAGGTGAACCAATACCAGATCTGCCCAATAGCCTTCTCTGATAAATCCTCTTTTGTCGACGTTGAAGCAGGTGGCCACATTGTGCGCTGTTTTTTCAGCAATCTGTTCCAGTGTAATTTTCTTTTGATGATACATCTCCAGTAAAGCAGATAAGGCATGTTGTACCAGCGGGCCTCCGGAAGGGGCTTTCAGGTAAGGTTGCTCTTTTTCTGCGATGGTATGTGGGGCATGATCGGTTGCAATAATGTCAATATGACCATCTAATACACCTTTTAGTATCGCATCCTTATCCTGTGCTGTTTTTACCGCCGGGTTCCATTTGATCCAGTTGCCTTTGGCTGCATAATCCTGATCATCAAACCAAAGGTGATGGATACAGGCTTCTGCTGTAATTCTCTTGTCTTTTAATGGGGTAACCGCATCAAAGAGAGCAACTTCCCTCGCGGTAGAGATGTGAAGGATATGTAAACGGGTATCGTATTTTTTAGCGAGTTCAACAGCCATCGACGAAGAGAGGTAACAAGCTTCTGCACTCCTGATGAGCGGGTGCATGTCTATGGTGATGTTGTCTCCATATTTTTCTTTGTAAGCAGCCATGTTCTCACGGATGGTTTTTTCATCTTCGCAATGGGTGGCAACGAGCATCGGGGCATCTTTGAAAATGTTTTCCAATACTTTCTCATTATCAACCAGCATGTTTCCGGTAGAAGAGCCCATAAAGACTTTAATTCCGCAAACATTTTTAGGGTCTGTTTTTAAAACCTCGCCCAGGTTGTCATTGGAAGCTCCCATGAAAAAGGAATAATTGGCCAGTGAAACTTCCGAAGCGATCCGGTATTTGTCGGCCAGCAATTCCTGTGTCAGGGTATTGGGTACGGTATTTGGCATTTCCATCCAGGAGGTAATCCCTCCGGCCACTGCAGCCATGCTTTCAGTAAAGATATCTGCCTTGTCCGTTAAGCCGGGTTCCCTGAAATGAACCTGGTCGTCAATCATACCCGGAAAGAGGTGCAAGCCCTCTGCATTAATTTCTTTTGCGCCTTCCGCCTGAATATTGGGGGCGATTTTTTCAATAAATCCGTCTTTAATTAGTACGTCAGCAACAAAGATTTGGCCTTCGTTAACCACTGAGGCCGCTTTTATCAGAATGGTGTTCATGACCTCAAACTTAAATAAAAAAATTGTTATTTGCTTTTCCAGGTATTATCTCCGGGATTTGCATCTACAAATAATCCTCCGTTTATATCGATTTTCGATACCGCCTTCTTCGCATTCAGGGAAACCACTGCTGCTTTCTGGTTGGCTTTCCATAAGGCAGGTGTCTGGTGGAAAAGTTCGGTGGATCCGTCCTTATAGGTGAGTTTCACGTCAAAAGGAACAGCAAAACCACCGGTATTGCGGAGGGCAAGCTGATACGCCAGGCCTTTGTTCGTTACTTTATTGATGCTCAGGTCGATGTAATTGTTGCTGAAAAACCAGTTGTTCCAGTACCAGTTCAGGTTTTGTCCGGAAACATCATTCAGGGTATAGAAAAAATCCCATGGAATCGGATGTTTCCCATTCCAGCGGTCCATATAAGCATGCAGGTATTTTTTGAAAGCGACATCGCCAAGCATGTCTTTTAATGCGAGATAAGCCAGGGAAGGTTTCACATAGGCGTTATTGCCATAGCCAACTCCGGAAACCTGGGTAGACAAAGAAATGATGGGCTGGTCTTCTTCTGTCGAAGGGTCAAAGATCCACCTGTTCACCCGGAATTTTTTGTAATTGTCGTCCGCTTTCTCTTTTCCCAGTTGCTCTATGCCAATGAGGTATTCCAGCGTGGTTGCCCAGCCTTCATCCATATGTGCATAACGGGTTTCATTGGTGCCCATATAAAAAGGGAAATAGGTATGTGCGATTTCGTGGTTCAGTACAAACTGGGAGAATTCGAAGTCGGGCGTACTGGAATCGTTTACCATCATCGGGTATTCCATGTCGGCAAATCCCTGAACGGCGGTCATCTTTGAGAAAGGATAAGGAATTCCCGGCCAGTTGTTCGAGAACCAGTGCAGGGCCTGTTTAGACCAGGCGGTTGCCTGCGCAAAGTCTTTTGCTTTGGCATCGTAAGCCGATTGTACGCTCGCCCTTCTGTTTGTTTTTGGATCTACAATTACACTGCCTGCATCCCAGAGGTAATGGTTACTCAGCGAGAAGGTCATATCGGTGATGTGATTGGCGGTAAATTTCCAGCTGTTCCATTCGTTCTGCTGGGTCACCTGTCCTTTGGACATTTCTTCCGCATTGGCGATGGCAATGATTTCCTCGCTATTGTAGGATTTTTTTAACCTTGCGGCATACGCAGGCTGCAGCACTTCGTCCGGATTCTGAAGATCGCCGGTAGCCCATACCACATAGTTCTTTGGCGCTTTAACGGTCAGCTGGTAATCGTTAAAGTCATTGTAAAATTCTGCACGGTCGGTATGTGGGATTTGGTCCCAGCCGTTATAGTCGTCATATACAGAGATCCTTGGGAAAGCATAGGCAACGAAGAAAGTCGTGCTGTCCAGCTGTCCTTCTCTTCCGCTTTCTTTGGAGAGGGGGTAGGCCCAGCTGATGTTAAAAACAGCCGTTTGCCCGGGATTGAGCGGGCTTTTTAAGGGGACATCTTCTACAGTACCCCAATTTTTGGTGTTGAGTGAATAGCTTTGACCGTCGACTTCAAATGCGCTGATGTCGAGTCCTGAGGTCAGGAAATCTTTGCTGACATATCCTGACCTTGGTGCCTCTGGCTTATGAAGGTTGTTCACAAAGCGGATGGCTACCTGTCGGAGGGTGTCCGGACTGTTATTGGTATATTTTATGGTTTCAGTTCCTTCGACCAGTTTGGTGCCGGGGTTTACCTGGATCCGCAGGTCGTATTTCCCCTTATTTTGCCAGTATTGCTTACCTGGTTTGCCGTCTTTGGAACGGGTCCCTTTATCGTAAGCAGCTTTAATGTTTCTTGGCAGGTAGAGCTCCTGAGCGCGTAAAGCGGTATCCGTAGTGATAATTAGAGCAAGGGTAAGGGGAAGACCAATGGTTAGCAGCCTGAAGATATTCTTTTTCATCATTATATATCTATACATAAACAATGTTATCGTTGTATAAAAGTAGTGGTTTTATATATAGCTTGTTGTAGCTAAATTTAAACTGAAAGATAAGAATCAAAAATGAGAAGAAACATAACGTCCTGACCAGAACAGTTACATGAGCGGGCCGCTGGGGATCAGCATTTATCCAACACACCTCATCATCAATAAAAAAGAAATGGTTGTCAGGGAGGTTACTGATGCAGAGCACATGATCATGGCTTTAAATAAGGTTCTGTAAAAATGTAATTACTGATCCTGTAAATAATAGTATATTTGCAAAATGCCCAAAACATTTGAAGAGTTTAACCTTAATCGCCAGATTTTAAATGCTGTAGCTGATGCCGGGTTTACTCATGCCACCCCAATACAAGAAAAAGCAATTGCGCCTGTTTTATCAGGACAGGACATCTTCGGCATTGCTGAAACCGGAACAGGAAAGACTGCAGCCTATGTTTTGCCGATCTTAATGCAATTGAAATATGCACAGGGAGATGCCGCCCGTGCTTTAATCCTGGCTCCAACAAGAGAGCTGGCGATGCAGATTACTGAACATATCAAGATTTTCTCTAAATATACAGACCTCCGTACCGTAGTGGTTTATGGTGGTCTTGGTCCGAAAACACAAATTGAACAGATCAAAGCGGGTGTCGATATTATTGTTGCCACTCCGGGAAGATTCCTGGATATTTATCTTGCAGGACACATCAATACCCAGTATTTGAAATTCCTGGTTTTAGATGAAGCGGATAAAATGATGGACATGGGCTTTATCGGCTCTATTCACCGCATTTTGGAAGTGGTTCCCCGCAGACGTCAGAACCTGTTGTTTTCTGCAACGATGAGTGATCTGGTACAAAAGATTGCCGGAGATTTCCTCAAGCACCCCACCATTATAGAAGTGGGCTTACAGGCTACACCGGCTCAGACCGTTACGCAAACACTGTATGAGGTGCCCAATTTAAAGACCAAAATCAACCTTTTACAGCACCTGCTGAAAAATGATGAGGAATTTAAAAGACTGATCATTTTCTGTAAAACGAAAACAGTAGCGGACAACATCTTTAGCTTTATCGAACGCAAATTCGGTGCAGAAGCGGTAAGGGTAATCCATGCGAATAAAGGTCAGAATACCAGGATCAATTCCATCAATAGTTTTAAAGAAGGAAATGTCAGGGTATTGGTGGCTACAGATGTGGCTTCCCGTGGAATTGATGTTTCTGAAGTGAGTCATGTGATCAATTTTGATGTACCGATCATTATCGAAGATTATGTACATAGAATCGGACGTACCGGCCGTGCTTATGCGAAAGGTGATGCCCTCACTTTTTTCACACCTGCGGAAAAATATTACATTGAGAAAATACAAAAGTTAATCAGACAGGAGATTCCTGTAGTACCTTTGCCGGCAGAAGTTTTTGTGGAAGAGACTCCTTATGAAGAACGTCAGGCCATTGCCAGGGCAATTGACGACCAGAAACGTAAGGATGATCCTGATTTTAAAGGAGCTTTCCACGAGAAAAAACATGCGGCATCGATTGCTGCTGCAGAAAGGGAGAAGAACAAAAACAAAACTCCTGCCTGGAAGTCTAAGAAATTCAAAAAAAGGAAGTAAAAAACTGAGGAATTGAAAGTAAAACTGACCCCGCTTAATATTGTTTCCGCGATCTTTCTGGTGATTGCTGTGCTGATGATGTTAGAAAAATCACCTGCGCCATCGGAAAAGACAATCGACCTGTCGAGGATATTAATGTGGTTTAGTTTTTTAATTGTCCTGGTTTCTTTCGTCTCCGATCAGATTTTCAGAAAGTTTATTCCGGAGTTGAGAAAGATATGGGCGATAGAATGTGCCTTTATTGTTTTCACCATCATCTTAGTTTTTATTATAAAAGTCAGTATATATTAAATGAAACAAGCAGAAATTAAAATTACGGTGCAGTTAGATGATAACAATGTACCTGACAATATCCTTTGGGAATCTACAGACTCGAAAAGTCAGGAGCAGGTGCCTGTAAAGTCAATGATGTTGGCCCTTTGGGACCATAATTATAAAAACTCTATGCGCATTGACTTATGGACTAAAGACATGCCTGTTGATGAAATGAAAAGGTTCTTTTATGAAACCTTGCAGACCATGGGAGATAGCTTTCTTAAAGCTACCGGAGAGAAATTAATCGTCGAAGATCTGCGTGATTACTGCGCGCATTTTGCCGATAAAATGGGCATCAATACACAACAATAAGTGATGAGGGCTCAGGGAATTATAGGTGCGGTGATTATGGCAATTGGCGGAATTTGTCCTTTGCTGCGCATTCCGATTATTGGCAACTGGAATTATTTTGATCTGGATCAGACTTTAGCGATCACGTTTTATGTGGTGGTAGCGATCGGGTTATTGGGTGCCTTTACCCAGAAAGCCGGACTGATCAAATTTGCCGGATGGGCAGGAATTGTATTGGTGGCGATCAGTTTGGTCGGCATTTATTTCAAAGTGCATGGTTCGTTTGGTTTTCTTCAGTTCAAAAAGCTGGTAAACCTGGCGTCAGGAATGGTGAAATATAAATGGGGCTGGTACGTGATCCTGGCAGGTGCGTTTATTTTAATTACAGTAAGAAGGCCTAAGGTCGTTGTAGTGAATACTGCAGTGCCTGGTGGAGCTACAGTATAATTGCATAAATATTTTTCCGGAACTGGTTGTTCCTTCGCTTTCTTCGGATCGCCTGGGTTTAACCGGTTCCGGAATTTTTTTGCGTTGCTTTTTAGGCAGGAGATGATCTCTCTATAAGAAATGATGTTTTTAGTTCAGTGAGCCCAGCGATTTGTGTTTCTTTTTGCGTTTGTATTGGGTTTGCTTCAGGTCTCCTGAACCGGTGATGATGCTGATGTTGCCATCTGTTTCAAACATGGCCAGTTTTACATCTTTGTATCGCTCTACGCCATGTTCTCTCATGGCTTCCCGGAGTTCTTCATTGCTGATGTCCAGCTTGCTGAGCGTTGCGAAATCGAGGTTTCCATCGTGGATCAGGATTTCCGGTTTTTCCGACAGCAGCTCCCTGAATTTTTTACTCTTAAACATCAGCTTTTTTAAGGCGTAATTCAGGGCAAACAGGACCGCTGCGGCAACGAGGCCACCCAACAGACTGGTATTGTTGCCTACCATTGCATTCTGAACCGCATTACTGATGAGCAGGATCAGCACCACATCGGTGGTGTTTAGCTGAGAGAGTTCCTTTTTTCCGGTTAAACGAATGGCGATCAGCATAAATGCATAAACGGCAAGGCTTCTTAGTATGATGTCGAGGTATTGGTTCATGTGTTTAGAATTTTAAGGTCATTTGTCCCTGCTGACTAACTTCCCGTTCATGGTCCAGCAACCATTTTTTGCGCCAGAGTGATCCGGCATAGCCTACCAAAGTGCCATCGCTCCCGATCACCCTGTGGCAAGGTACAACAATAGCGAGGTTATTCTTTCCATTCGCTGCTGCCATCGCCCTTATGGCCAGTACATTGTTCATCTGCTTCGCCATTTGCAGGTAAGATCTCGTTACCCCGTAATCTATGGTAAGTAAGGCAGACCAGACCTCTTGCTGGAACGCTGTTCCGGCTTGTTTAATGGGTAAGGTAAAAGTCTTTAGGTTCCCTTCGAAATAAGCTGTTAATTGAGACGCGGCAAGTTGAGTGACCTCGTTTTCCTGCGGCTCTGTGAAAAGGTTTTCTTTGAAGGTGATCTGCTGTACAAACTGTTCATCAGCAATGATGCTGATGGGGCCAAGCGGACTTTGTAAAATACTGCAATACTGAATATTCATAGGAATACAATATTATGGATATTTAATTTACAAAGATAAAAGATAGGGGATTAAGAATTATCTTTGCGGCTGCATGAATTTAATAGATCAGGTAAAGTTTTTAATCAAGAAAGAGTTGCTGCTGGAATGGCGTTCTAAATATGCTTTAAATGGCGTTCTTCTCTATGTGGTGTCCACTGTTTTTGTCTGCTATTTGTCTTTTGTCAGTGTAGAGAAGATCACCTGGAATGCTTTATTCTGGATCATCATGTTATTTGCTTCGATCAATGCAGTTTCAAAAAGCTTTCTCCAGGAAAGCAAAGGCAGGCAGCTGTATATTTATACCATAGCGAGTCCGCTGGCACTGATCATTTCAAAGACCATTTACAATGTCTTGCTGATGATGCTGCTGACGGTTATTGCACTGGGCTTTTATACCCTGGTGTTCAATTATGTACCCGAGGATCTGGGTTTATACATTGTGGCTACTTTGCTGGGAAGTTTAAGCTTTTCTACGATATTCACGATGGTATCCGCAATTGCTTCCAAAGCGGGGAATGGCGGGATGCTCATGGCAATTCTGAGTTTTCCGGTGATTATACCTGTCCTGATCGTACTGATCAAGCTGACAAAAAACGCGATAGACGGGCTGGACAGGAGTGTGAGCATGGATGAAATTGGAATCCTGCTGATCATAAATGCGCTGGTGATGGCAGTTTCACTGATCCTTTTTCCATACCTCTGGAGAGATTAACGAAGTCTGAAAGGAATCGTATTTTAGCGCCAGGCGTTTAATCATAAATTTTAGTAATGCAGGAAGCACTTGATTTTTTAAAAGAATTCGTGGAAGGGAAAGTCAGCGGACCTGAGCTGGAGGCTACACTTTCTGAAAATTCCGGACTTGAAATGTTGTTGTCTGATGATTCGCTGAATTGGACCGGAACCTATGTCTCAGCTAGCGGCCCTTTCCTGTATCTGGCAGCGCTTAACCTTAAAACAATCGTAGGTTGTTATGATGCGCAGGGCCTTATTCAGTTGTTTCTGACAAAAAAGGAAATCTCTTTTTCTGTGTATAAAGGGTATGAGGAACGTTATTCCTTAATCCTGGAAACCCAGCCCGGATACATAGATGCGGACACGGTGTTTGTTGAAAAATACATCTTGCCTGCGGCAGAAGGGCTGAAGGTTAAATCAGAAATTAAACAGGCAATTAAAGGGCGCTTTAATGAATTATTCCGTTATCATAAAAAAGCACCGAAATGGATTCAGAGTCCTCAATGGATCATAAAAGAGGACCGGCCCTTATTCTTTTTAGGGCAGTTTGAGATTAAAGATTGTCAGCTGTTTAAGGACAATGGCTTCGTTTATCTGTTTGTGAATGAAGATAACGGGGCGATAGAGAGCGTTAAGCAGTTTTATTAGCGGAGGGCAATCAATTTCAAAATAGAGGCATCGTTTTAAGATGCCCCCATTTTCAATTAATTATAAAACACACCTTGTTGCATAGATATTTGTCTTGCAGAGGTAGGTTTCACATCTTTGATTTTCAGCGCAGCCAAAGACACTCAGGTCTTCGTTAAACCCGCATGCCAATTCGCAGAGCTCCGGACGTACAGGCCCCCGGCCATTTCCGCCAACAACGTTTTTTAACTCGTTTCTGCTCAGTTTTTTGGTGTTTTTTAATTTTTGAGATCGCATAAAATTTGGGTTTATTGAAAAGTTAGTTTAAATAGCTGCTCCTGGATTCATTGTTTAGGCAACACACCTGGTGGTGTATATGCCATGCCAGCATTGGAATTCTTCGCAATGCAAGTGTTCGGGGCAACCAATAGAGCCTCCATTGTCGTCAAAACTGCATCTTTTAGGACAAAAAGGAGTCGATGCCTGGTTCTGGTCATTTCCGCCAGTGATGTTTTTTAATTCGGTTCTGTTTAGTTTTATATTGCTTTTTAATTTTTGAGATAACATAAATTTAAGTTTTAGGATGATCGCTTAGTTTATTCTTTGGTGTCAGTTGATTTTATGCGGCTCCGCATCGGTATCCGACATCATTGATGCCACAAGGATATCGGTCGCAAAGCTGGCCATCAGGACAGCCTATGGTCTCAGCTCCTTCTACATAGTGGCTGCAAAACATCGGGCAGTTGAAATTTTTAACGCCACCTGTTATTCCTTTCAGTTCGTTTCTGTTTAGTCTTTTGGCTTCTTTTAGTGGTAACATCGGATTTGGGTTTGGTTGAGAAAATTAATCTTTACAATGGTTCGCATCTGTGTCCGGTACTCACGTTGTCGTCGCAAGTGTAAGGCACACATTCTTCATAGTCAGGACAGCCTACCCGTCTTGGGCCGTTGTTAATGCGGTAACTGCATACGAAAGTGCAATCCGGTGGTCTTAAACCTCCTGTTACTTTTTTGAGGTCATTCCTGTTTAACTTTTTTAAGGTGTTTAAATTGATCTTTAACATAAGGTTTGATTTAATTTGGTTTTTATCAGAGTTAACCGATACCGGTTTTACCGGCACCGGCTATTTTATTGACAGGTGTTTCCGTCCCATCCTCCATGACACATGGAAGGAAGGCATTTTAGCGGTGCATCACAACTATCCCCATTGGGCAGATTGGCATCAATAAAGCAATTTTCAGGACAATTTCTGGAAGGGTTTCCAGCTCCGCCTGTTACCTTTTTAAGCTCATTTCTGTTTAGCTTTTGATTTCCCTGTAGTTTTAACGTGTTTTTTAACATGTGTTTAGGTTTAATGGAGTTCATATTTAGCCACATACTGAAGCCCACCAGCCATTGCTGCACTGGTAGCCAAGACATTGCTGATCAGGAAGACATCCGGGAACGAGCACGCTTCCTACACGGTGGGTGCAATTTCCCGGACAGCTGTCAATACGCCCTCCCCCGGTAACTTTTTTAAGGGCATTTCTGTCCAGTTTCTGATGTCCTTTCGGATTGGAATTGTTGTTTAACATCTCATTTAGTTTAAGGTGAATTACAGTTGATTATTTTTTTACTTACAGGCAGCGATAGGCATAAAACTTATCCTGGCCGGGTTCACATTCGACCATCTGACATGTTCTTCCATTGCGGCAATACCTTTCATCTTCGCCGATAATACAATCGCCCGGGCATGGTCTTCCCTTGCCGGTATTGGTTCCCCCGACAAATTTTTTCATGTCGGTTCTACCAAGCATTCGGGCATTTTTTAGTTTTAACATAGCATTTAATTCAGGTAATTGAAGTCTGATTACTGACATTTGTAGCCAGTGTCCTTTGGCTTAGGGCCACAACTATAAATACGGCAGCTGCCTGTCTCGCAGTCGGATTGACTAGTGCACCAGTTTTGACAAATGAATCTGGCTGCATTTTCGTCATGTCCTCCCATGAGTTTTTTCATTTCGGTTCTGCTCAGTGTCTGAGCGTTTTTAAATTTTAACATTAGGATTGATTTTAAGATGAATTTTTAATTTTCACACCTGTAGCCTCTGTCTCTGATTGGATGAGGGCCACAGAAATAAACGACACAGGATGAGCCATCGTCGCAAATTCCATCGGGAATGCAGGAGGTTTCACAAATGTATCTGGCGCTTGTGGTTTCCTGTCCTCCCAAGAGGTTTTTCATTTCGGTTCTGCCCAGTGTCTGCGCATTTTTAAGTGTTAACATAAGGTTTGGTTTTAAATAGAATGGTTAGTTATTGACATTTATAGCCAAAGTCCTTTTCAGGATTAGGGCCGCAGTAATAGATGTTGCATGGCCTTCCGTCGAAACAGAAGCCCTGATTGGTGTCCGGGTCTACCAGGCATTCTACCATGCAGCGGATTTTTCCGCTGCTCCCGTTGCCTCCAATGAGATTTTTCATCTCGCTTCTGCTCAGTGGCTGAGCATTTTTGAATTTTAGCATAATATCAGATTATCGTATGATGAGTTGATACGGAATTTTTTAGTACTGATGGGTGTTTTTTTGGTTAAACACATCTGTAGCTATAGGTAGTCGGTTCTCCGGGATAACAAACATAGATTTGACAGTACATGTCTCCGGGGCAGTAGTTTTCGCCGGTGTGCATATCTGTCATGCAGGCGTTGGTGCAATAAGGTCTTGCGGCATTGTCGTTCGTACCGCCCAGGAAATTTTTCATGTCGGTCCTGCTCAGGGATTGAGCATTTTTCAGTTTTAACATAAGAATGAATTTGGTTAGTTAATGTATTGCTTTGTTGTCCCGGGTTGCAGCCAGGCCTGTGGTTTTTATTATCGAAAAGCAGAATGAACTATTGAAAAGACTTATTACATTAATTTTGGCATCTGAAAGTATTCTGCGGCAGAAAATGGAAACAGGGATCTGAGTTTTAAAAATCTTTAAAAGATATTCAATGCTGTTTATTTTTTATCAGTACGTTATTTGTAATTAATAGTTTAATCTAGTTATTAATTATATAGTTTTAAAATATTTAATTCGATTTTAACATGACTATTTTCATTTTTAGTATGTTTTTGGCTTACAATGAGTTAAATTGATGGTTTTGGTATTGCAACTTTTTTGTGACGTTGGTTTGGTCAGGCAGGGATTGCGTGCAGTTGCTCAGAAGGTTCTGTATGATGGTTGTAGTTTTTGGTTGGGAGTTGTCAATATGACTTCGGTTGGTGAACAAAAAAAACGGGAGGCTTTCAGGCATCCCGTTTTCGGTTTTTATGCAGCGACACATCTGGTGCCATACTGTTCCGGTGAGCATCTCACCAGTTGGCATTCCTGGTCTGGCCTGCAGCCAGGACCACCTCCGAATGACTCATATACACATTTTAGAGGGCAGGCGAGTGGTTGAGCTTCCAGGGTTCCGCCTGTAATGGACTTTAATTCATTTCTGCTCAATTTGGTGTTGTTGTTTAATTTCAGGGATTTCATAATTTTTAGTTTTTATTCTAGAATCGGTTTTATGCGCAGTGATATGCGTATTCATTTGGTCCTCCGCAACTGTATGGTACGCAATCCAGGCGTTCAGGGCAGCCGAACATCAGCATGCCTCCTGGTTCCTGGTAAGTGCATGACTGAGGACAATACGGATCGAATTTGATTCCGCCTGTTACTCCTTTGAGTTCATTTCTGTTTAGTTTTTTTCCTTGTTTGTTTAAATTGTTTTCTAGCATGATTTTAAGATTTAAATGAATAGATTTTTATAGAGGCTGACAACTGTGGCCGATACTGATGCCGTCACTGCAGGTATAAGGAACACATTGTTCGGCAGGAGGGCAGCCTTTTCGTAAGGGGCCATTGTTGATGCGGTAGCTGCATCCGAGGTTGCAGCCTGGTGGCCTTAGGCCACCTTTTACCTTTTTGAGTTCATTTCGGCTTAATCTTTTGAGATCCGGGCTGTTTGAATTGTTTTTTAACATAAGGTTGAAATTTAATTTCTTACTGACAGGTTCATCTTTAACATAAAAATGGACTTAGAGATGGAAATTGGTTTTTAAAGCGGCCTGCAGCTCTCCCCGGTGTAGTTGGGATCGCAGCTATAGGTTACACATTCCTCGTAGGGAGGGCAGCCAATGCGTGTCTGACCTTTGACGCGATGAGTACATACGTATGGGCAGTTTGCTGGTCTCGTTCCACCAGTGATTTTTTTTAGCTCATTTCTGCTTAGTTTTCTATTTTCCATTTGTTTAACGTTGTTTTTTAAGATAAGATTGAGTTTGATGGCCTGGGTTTTAGTGTAGAGCTAACCCTGGACCTTGACATTTACAGCCGGAACTTTAAAATTCCGGCTGTATTTGAACTGATCAGTTGTTACTGGCACTTATAACCGAAATCTCTTTCTGTATTTGGTCCGCAGTAATAAATTCTGCACTCTCCGCCATTTAGACAATAGTTCCAGCCACCCGGATCATTGATGCATTCGGATAAGCAAGGTCTTCTTGCGCTATCGTCGTTAAAGCCTCCTGAGAATTTTTTCAGTTCAGTTCTGCTCAGTGTCTGAGCGTTTTTAAGGTTAAGCATAACGTTTAAGTTTAGTTATTTATACTAAGGTTGATTTAAGTGCAGGGATGGTATGACGTTGATTAAGCCGGAAAAACGCATTTAAAGCTGCGGGTCGGTTCTCCAAGAAACACACATGGGTAAGACTCGCAGAATTGGCCTATGGCACAGTCTCCATCAACCCGGCAAAGGACAGCGCATAGTGGTTTTAATGCATTAGCTGTGCCGCCTAGAAGGTTTTTCATTTCGGTTCTGCTCAGGGGCTGAGCGTTTTTGAATTTTAGCATAAATTTAGATTTAGGGGATGGTTGATTTGTATTCCTGTTCCGTTAGTTCCGGCATTTAATCCGTTTTAGGTTACACACATTTATAACTGCTGATCTCGGGCTGTCCCGGGCAACTGTATGGAACGCAGTGTTTGCCGTCATTGCAGACACGTGTATCTGCATCAGGATCGTAATCACACTGATCGTCGCAATTCATCCTTGATGAATTGTGATTTGTACCTCCCAGGAGCTTTTTCATATCAGCTCTGCTGAGGAGGATTGGATTTTTTATGGCTAACATGGTCTACGGACATCTGTAGCCATAAGTTGGCCGTGTAGGGTTACAGCGATATCGCTCACAAGGTTCGCCGCCAAAACAGGAGCGTTCGCCGGTTTGTTCGTCCAGAAAGCAAGAGTCGAGGCAAAAGGCTCTGTCGGTATCTTCATTCGTACCGCCCATTAGTTTTTTCATGTCGGTCCTGCTCAGGGATTGAGCGTTTTTCAGTTTTAACATAAGATTAAATTTGGTTAGTTAATGTATTGTTTTGTTGTCCGGAATGCAGCCGGCTTGTGTTGGTGTACTCTCGAAAAGCTAAATGAGCTATTTAAAGATTGTTTTATACACAATGAACTCCATATTCGTCTGGTCCGCCACAGCTGAATGGTACGCAGTCCATATTGCTGGGGCAGCCTAGCATCAGTGGGGTATGGTCGTCCTGATAAGTGCATTCCTGAGGACAATTCGGATTGAATATGCTTCCTCCTGTTACTGCTTTTAGTTCATTTCTGCCTAATTTTTTTCCTTGTTTTTCTAAATTGTTTTTTAACATGACGATTGATTTTAGATGAATGAATTTTTATAAAGGTTGACAGCTGTGTCCTATACTGATACGCTCAGTGCGGGTGTAAGAGGTACATTCTTCCTATGGTAGGCTTTGATTAGAAAGTTCATTTTATCTGCATTCATATCCGTAATTTTCATTATGGTCCGGGCCACAATAGTAGATGACACAATCTTGTCCGGGTCCGCAACCTGTTGGTCCTCCCGGGTTCTCGAAACAATAGTGGATACAGGCAAAGCTGCTGGTTTGAATTCCACCAATGGCCGCTTTCATATCGCTCCTGCTTAGTGGTTTTGCATTTCTAAGATTTAACATGAGTTCTGAGATTTAGTGATGTTTCTTAAGTTTTTTCATGTTGGCCCTGTTGATGAACAGGGCCTTTTTTTTGTCAACGATAAAGGACAGGATTTAAGGCAATAGCTTTGTTAAACACATTTGTAGCCAACCGAATTGCGGGTACAAAAGTAGGTTACACATTGCATTGTGCCGCCGCAGGAGCGTTCTCCTGTATTTTCATCTACGAAACAGAAATCTGGACAAAGGGCTCTGGAGGCATCCTCATTCGTTCCACCCATTAAATTTTTCATGTCGGTTCTGCTCAGGGATTGAGCGTTTTTGAGTTTTAACATAAGATTAAATTTGGTTAGTTAATGTATTGTTTTGTTGTTCCGGATTACAGCCGGATCTGTAGTTTCTTATTATCGAAATGCGGAATAAACTGTTGAAAAGGCTTATTGCATTAATCTAAATATCCTGAAATGTGCTGTGTCGGAAAATATAAACCAGGGATCGGGCTTTAAAGATCTTTAAAGGATATTGGTGGTTGTTAATTTTTAAAGGAGCGTTCTTTGTAATTAATAGTTTAATATAATTATTAACTATATAGTTTTAAAATATTTTATGTGATTTTACTGCGACTATTTTCATGATTAGTATGTTTTTAGCTTATAAATAGTTAAATCGATGGTATTTGGGTGTGCAACTTTTTTGTGACGTTTATTCGTTTTTGGGCTGATACTTTTCGTGGGTGGAAAAAATATAATCCGGATGGATTTGATCAGGTCTGTTTATTGGCTTAATTATAACAGAATTAGCCGAATTTCTCTTTACATTTGGCGATTAATAAAATAGATAAGATTAAATTTTAGATCAATGTATAAGAGCTGGTGGAAAATTTTAGGCGCAGTGTTGGTGATTTATTCAACAATTGCAGGTTTTTTGATTAAAACACCTGATTTACCGATCATCCGTGAAAGCATAAGAAACCTTTACTTCCATGTTCCCATGTGGTTTAGTATGATCGTATTATTTAGTACCTCCGTATTCCATAGTGTTAAATACCTGAGCAATAGTAATCCACATGATGATATTAAGGCTGTGGAAAGCGTAAATGCCGGAGTGATCTTTGGCATTCTGGGGCTTTCTACCGGAATGATCTGGGCAAGGTTTGCCTGGGGACAGGCATGGAGCTTTGATGTTAAACAGAACTTTGCGGCCATCGCGATTCTGCTTTATTTTGCATACCTCGTGCTTCGCAATGCGATTGATGAAGAGCAAAAAAGGGCTAAGATCTCTGCTATCTATAACATATTTGCTTTTCCAATCATGGTGGTGCTGCTTTTTGTACTCCCAAGGATGGCTGATTCCCTGCACCCAGGTGATGGAGGGAACCCGGGTTTCAATGCGTATGACCTGGATAGCCGGATGAGAATGGTATTCTATCCTGCATGTCTGGGCTGGATCCTGATCGGATGTTGGATTTACACGATCCTTTATCGGGTTCGGACCCTTGAAAAAGACCATCGCTAAAAAGATATTCCTGATGAACACCCTAAAATCTCTTCCGGGATTCATCACCATTGAACATAATATATACCAAATGAAACCATCATTAGCATAGTGTTTGTGAAAAACAACGAAAGGCAGGTGATCGCTTCAATCCACTGAAAAAAATAGATACTGATGAAAAAAATTACAGCAACCTTTTTAATGTTCATGATCACCATGCAATTGTTTGCTCAGGGACAAGGTTCAGCAATTACCGATAGCCTATATGCATCTGGTAAAATATACGTTGTGGTGGCATGTGTACTGGTAATCTTACTGGGCTTGCTTTTGTTTCTATTTACGATAGAAAAAAGATTAAAAAAAATAGAAAAGAAAACTTCGGCTAAAATCTAATTTTAAATCGTTTAGGCCCTGTTTTTGCTTGTTTTATGATGTGGTGTTTCCGTTACACTAAGTGATTCCGGATTTGCATTAATGGTTTTTTTTAATGCAATTTTGCACCTAATTAGGATACGAACTTATATTCAATTCATAAATAACAAATAATGGCTAATACAGCAAACGACACAAATTTTTTCGCAGATGTCTGCAAGAATTTTGACAATGCCGCCCAATTTACTTCCCATCCAGAGGGTCTGTTAACCCAAATCAAAGCTTGTAACAGTGTCTATCGTTTCCAGTTCCCTATCCGTAGAGGAAATGGTTTCGAGGTTATTGATGCATGGCGTGTAGAGCACTCTCATCACATGAGTCCTACCAAAGGTGGTATTCGCTATAGCGAAATGGTTAATGAAGATGAAGTAATGGCCTTGGCGGCTTTAATGACGTACAAGTGTGCTATTGTCAACGTTCCTTTCGGTGGCGCTAAAGGTGGTATTAAAATTACTACCAAAAATTATACGGTTGGCGAGTTGGAAAACATCACCCGTCGTTATACGACAGAATTAATTAAAAAGAACTTTATCGGTCCTGGTATTGACGTTCCTGCTCCTGATTATGGATCAGGTGAACGTGAAATGAGCTGGATCGCTGATACATATATGACCATGAACCCGGGTCAGTTAGATGCTTTGGGTTGTGTGACCGGAAAACCAATTGCTTTACACGGAATCCGTGGACGTAAGGAAGCAACCGGACGTGGTGTGGCTTATGCCATCAGAGAATGCGTTAGTGTAGGCGAAGATATGGCTAAAATTGGTCTTACAGCTGGTTTAGGCGATAAAAGAGTGATCGTACAAGGATTAGGTAACGTAGGTTACCACTCTGCAAAATTCTTAGCAGAATTCGGTGCAACAATCGTTGGTCTTTGTGAGTTTGAAGGTGCGATCTACAATGCAGACGGTTTAACTATCGATGAGGTATTTGCACACCGTAAATTAACAGGATCTATCTTAGGTTTCCCGGGTGCTACAGAATTCAAAAATTCTATGGAAGGTCTGGAGCAACCATGTGATATCCTTGTTCCTGCTGCTTTGGAGAATCAGATTACTTCAGATAACATCAGAAGCATCAAAGCGAAGATCATCGCGGAAGGTGCCAACGGACCATGTACTCCGGAAGCAGAAGAAATCTTCACTGAAATGGGTGGTATCATCATTCCTGATATGTACTGTAATGCAGGTGGTGTAACCGTATCTTACTTTGAGTGGTTGAAAAATCTTTCTCACGTAGCGTTTGGCCGTATGGAAAACCGTTATGCAGAGAACTCTAACAGAAACCTGATCAATACCCTGGAAAGTCTTACCGGTAAAAGCATTCCTGCTGAACACCGCTTAATGATTGTTAAAGGAGCTTCGGAACTGGAATTGGTAAACTCCGGACTGGAAGATACCATGATCCATTCTTACCATGAGATCAGAGAAACTTTAATGACCAAACCTGGTATTGAGACTTTAAGAACTGCTGCTTTTGTTGGTTCAATCGACAAAATTGCCATTTCTTATATGAACCTTGGTATCTGGCCATAAGGAATGTCAACTTATTATTCGAAAAGGAGGGCTGTTTATCAGCCCTCTTTTTTTGTGTCATATTTTTTTCATACTGTTTCATCCGCAAATCTTCACGTTGTAGATTCGCGTATCTTGTAGAGATCAATCTGGAGAATTTTCAACGATGCGAATACCGAAAGTAATCTTTGTTTTATTGCTGATGTTTTTCCTGTCCTGCAGTTCAGGGCCGGCCGCACAGCAACTGGAGAGTAAGAATGGCTTTGCGCTGATTGGGCCGCCAAAGCCCGGTGAGCAGCTGGCTACTTTTGCAGGTGGTTGTTTTTGGGCATTACAAGAGGGTATGATAGAGTTAAAAGGAGTACACAAAGTGATTAGTGGGTATTCCGGAGGAACAACTGCAAACCCGGATTACCCAAAGGTGATGTCAAAAACTTCGGGGCATGCAGAAGCGGTTCAGGTTTACTACGATCCGAAAGTAATCTCCTTTGAACAACTCTGCGAGGCTTTCTTTCATGCGCATGACCCTACACAGGTGGATGGACAGGGCCCCGATCTGGGAACGGAATATCGTTCAATCGCTTTTTTTCGCTCGCCGGAAGAATACAGGACCATTCGTCGGGTAATTGACCGGCTGGAGGCCTCGATTTATCGAAATATTCCGGTGGCGACCGAGTTAATTCCTTTCAAAATCATTTATCCGGCAGAAATGGAACACCAGGATTACTATAAACGTAATTTATGGGATAGCTATATCCGGAAAATCTCCATGCCAAAAGTGCTGAAACTCCGTAGGGAAATGCCGGAATTCATCAAAACAGCGTACCTGAAACCCTAGAAATATTTTGTTTTTCAGGAAGGAACTGCTTCAATCTTAGTGTTTTTGTCAGAGAACTATCAATAAATCGTCATCAAAGTGATTTGCACGGCCCTAAAAGACTTTAGGTACTTATATTTTTTATCTTTGTATCATTCTAAATTTTTATTAGCATCATGAGAAAAAGTGCAATTATTGGTTTAATTACAATAGCAATATGTGTAGGGTTCTTAATTAGTCTGAATGCCGACACCAGCAGCTATTCTACTTTCTCCGAAGCTGCAAAAGACCCGCGTGAATTCCATGTCATGGGATATTGGGAAAAAACGAAAGGGATGTACTATGATGCACAGAAAGATGCCAATCATTTTGCTTTCTACATGAAAGATGAAAAAGGTCTTGTAAACAAAGTGGTTTACAATGGAACAAAACCTCAGGATTTCGAACGTTCAGAAAAATTAGTTTTAATCGGTAAAATGAAAGATAATACCTTTTATGCTTCAAAAATATTAATGAAATGTCCTTCTAAATACAACAATGATCTTGTGGAAGTGAAAGAGGACGGTCAGGTAATAAAATACAACTAATCTTAATGGATATACAATTTATTGGAGAGAACCTCCTGCCCGGTAAAATCGGCCAATTCTTTATTGTTTTAGCGTTTGCCGCTTCTTTACTCTCAGCGATTTCTTATTTTTTCGCTGCAAAGAATAAAGACCTTGGAGATCAATCATGGACCCGCTTAGGACGGATTTCATTCTTAATAAACTGGGTAAGTATCCTGGGGATCGGCATCACCTTATTTTACCTCATCCTAAATCACAATAACGAATATTACTACGTTTATTCTCACTCTTCCAAAGCGCTTCCGGTATATTATATCGTTTCTGCTTTTTGGGAAGGACAGGAGGGAAGTTTCTGGTTATGGGCATTCTGGCAAGCTTTGCTCGGTGCGGTTTTAATCTGGAAAGCCAAAACCTGGGAAAACGGGGTAATGACTATCGTTGCTTTCTCACAGGTATTCCTGACTTCCATGCTCCTTGGGGTACAAATCTTCGGTGAAAGAATCGGAAGTTCTCCTTTTATCCTGTTGAGGGAAGCCGTAAACCTTAAAGACATGGCACCGGTAGTATTTGCCGATGCGGAAAACTATAAAAACTACCTGAAGTTCATTACTGACGGACGTGGTTTGAACCCTTTATTGCAAAACTATTGGATGGTGATCCATCCGCCAACCTTATTCCTTGGATTTGCCAGTATGATTGTTCCCTTCGCGTATGCAGTAACGGGTTTATGGCAAAGGAAATATAAAGAATGGGTTAAACCAGCGATGCCATGGGCACTATTCGCGGTGATGATATTGGGAACAGGAATCATTATGGGCTCTTTCTGGGCTTATGAAGCCCTGAATTTCGGTGGTTTCTGGGCATGGGACCCGGTAGAAAATGCATCTATCATTCCATGGCTTACCCTGATTGCAGGTGTTCATGTGATGATCGCTTTCAAAAATACAGGACATTCCTTCTTTACGGCCATCATTTTGGTGATCATCAGCTTTGTACTGGTATTGTACGCATCCTTCCTTACTAGAAGTGGAATTCTTGGAGAAACTTCGGTTCACTCTTTCACGGATCTTGGGATGTTTGGTCACCTGATCTTATACAATGTGGTATTCCTGGCCTTACCAGTGTACCTGTTGATCTCGAGATGGAAAGAATTGCCGATCACGAATAAAGACGAAGAAACTTATTCCAGAGAATTCTGGATGTTTATCGGTGCATTGGTGGTTACGGTAGCCTGTATTCAGGTGATCTTCTCTACTTCAGTACCGGTATTCAATGCGGCATTCGGAACTAAATTTGCCCCTCCGATTGATGCGATCAAATATTACAACCAATGGCAGGCACCTTTTGCCATCCTGGTGACGTTTATTTCGGGTTTCTCTCAGTTCATGAAATACAAGAGAACAGATACGCGTAAATTTTACAGCAGTCTGATTGCTTCTATTCTGTTTGCAGTGGTCATTACCGCAGGTTTTGTTTACCTGACGAATATCTACACCAATCTAATGTACATCCTGCTGACCTTTAGCTGTGTGTTCGCCATCCTCGCCAATGCAAGGATCCTGGGACAAGCTTTTGGCGGGAAACGTAAACTGGTAGGTGCAGCAGTAGCGCATATGGGATTTGCCTTACTATTGGTTGGCGCATTGGTTGCAGCAGCAACAAATAAGCCCATCTCCCTGAATGCAACGAACTTCATCCCGGTGAAGGATTTTGAAAAAGCAGAGAAACCTGGTGAAAACATCGTACTCTACAAAAACGAGCCTAAGAAAATGGGCAGGTATACCGTTACCTATACCAGAGATACAACCGTAGCCCCAAATACAATCTTTACCTTAAACTTTAAGGTTTATGATGAGGAAACAGGTAAGCTGAAAGAAGATTTTGAATTGAACCCTCACGTTCAGGCGAATGAGAAAATGGGCTTAATTGCTTCTCCGGATACCAAACATTACCTTACTTATGATGTTTATACACACATCACGAGTGCACCGGATAAAAAACAAACCCGCGGGGATCATGAAGAAACGAATCCGGAAGAAAACTATAAAGCACCAAGGATTGTAAAGGTAAGCACAGGAGATACCCTGCATACCAGCAGCGGAATCATTACGGTAAAAGGACTGAACAATCAGCCGAAGGCGAAAAGCCTGGCATTGGCGCCTGGTGATCTTGCCGTAGGTTTGCCTTTAGAAGTGGTGGTTAACGGAAAGACCTATAAAACAGAACCGATCTTCCTGGTAAAAGGAAACAATACATTTGATTTTGCACGTAACATTGATGAACTGGGATTGAGATTCAGGTTCACCAAAGTACTTCCTGATCAGCAAAAAGTGGAATTACAGGTGTTTGAAAAACCTCAGCAGGCAAAAGACTGGGTGGTATTTAAAGCCATTGAATTCCCTTATATCAATTTATACTGGGCAGGAACAATAGTCATGGTGATCGGATTTTTGCTATCGATCTTTAGGAGACAAAAAGAAGTTAAAACCGTTTAATTTACCATTGCCTAAGAGATGAAAATTGTTTGTATCGGTTCGGGAAATGTAGCTACACATTTTGCAAATGCTTTTAAAGCAGGTGCTGCAGAGCTGCTTCAAATCTGGAGTAAAAATCAGGACCATGCTGCCGAACTGGCGCTGGCAACCGGAGCAGAACCGATCTCTGATCTAAAAGAAATCGATCCTGAGGCTGATTTATACCTCATCGCGGTAAAAGATGATGCTATTCCTGAGGTGGTGAAAGCTTTAGCCGGTGTGAATGGTATGGTGGTTCATACGTCCGGGGCGACAGATATCGGGGTATTTCCGGAAAGCGGGATGAACTTCGGCATTTTGTATCCTTTGCAAACTTTCTCTAAACAAAAAGCCCTGGATTTTAAACATGTTCCGCTTTGCATCGAAGCTAAAGATCAGGAAACACTGGATGCCCTAAAATCTATTGCCCGGATGCTGAGTCCGCTGGTATATGAGGTAAACTCTGAAAAGAGAAGGATTTTACACCTCTCGGCGGTGTTTGCCTGTAACTTTGTAAATCACCTCTATACTTTAAGTCATGAGATCCTGCAAAAGAACGACCTGGATTTTGAGATTTTAAGGCCACTGATTATGGAAACGGCAGTAAAGGTTCAGGATGCTTTTCCGGCAGAAGTACAGACCGGACCCGCCATTCGTAACGACGAACAGACGATTATAAAACATAAAGAATTGTTGAAAGATATGCCCGAATTGAAGGATATCTATGAAACTTTGAGTAAAAGCATTAAAAAAACACATTAATCGTGTAATTGCGGTTTTTGGTGCTTATTTTTGAGACCTAATTATGAGTATTTATAAATTAAAGATAAATTTTGAAGAGCAGGGCAAAGAATCAGTAGAACTTCCAATAGCTGGAGGGGAATCGGTTCTTGATGTATGCCATGATCACGGAATAGAATTACAGCACAACTGCGGGGGAGTATGCGGTTGTAGTACCTGTCATGTATATGTGACTAAAGGAATGGACGATATACAGGAAATTTCCGATAAGGAAGAAGACTTTATTGACCGCGCAGTTCGCCCGAGAATTACCTCCAGACTGGGTTGCCAGTGTGTGGTGATCAGTGGGGATATTGAAGTAACCATCCCTGATCAATCCGAGTTTTTAGGTCATTAATTAACAAACAAACAATATGCAAGATAAATTTGCTTTACCAATTTATTGGAACGACCACGAGGATATCGCTCAGGAGTTATATGAGAAATTTGGGGACGAATTCAATGAAGCCAAAATATACCGTATCAGATTTACTGAATTATTAGAATGGGTTTTAAGCCTGCCTAATTTTAAAGGAACCAAGGAAGAAAGTACAGAAGGCCACCTGGAGCAAATCCAGTCTGCCTGGGTTTACGAATGGAGAGATAACCAAGACTAGACCTGATGTTTCTGCAAAAACTTAAAGAGATCACGACATTTATATTCGATGTAGATGGAGTATTAACCAATGGTGATATCTTGGCCTCTGATTCGGGGGAGTTTTTGCGGACATTTAATATTAAAGATGGTTATGCCCTTCAGCTGGCGGTGAAACGTGGATTTCAGGTTTGCATCATCTCCGGCGGAAAAGGTCAGGCCATGCAAAAACGCTTCGAAGGTTTAGGCATTAAGGCCATCTTTCTGGGCGTTTCTGATAAAGTACAGGTTTTCCATCAATACCTGAAAAAAAACCAGACTGAGGCCAGTCAGGTCCTGTATATGGGAGATGACATCCCTGATCTCAAAGTCATGAAACTGGTAGGGCTCCCTACCTGTCCGGCAGATGCTGTTCCGGAAATTAAAGCCATTTCTCAATATATATCCCCTTATACCGGTGGTAAAACTGCAGTAAGGGACATTATCGAAAAAGTACTTCGCGTACAGGAGCAATGGTTTGATGAACATCCTTCTGCCGCAGATTCAGGTAAATAATATTACTTTTCTTTTGTAACACGTATGTTACTTTGTAGGGATTAAACTAAATTCCTTCCGGCTCCTCTAATCTTTAAAAAACAATAGAACCGGTTAAATATTAGAATCCTATGAAAAAATTATTGATGATTTGCGGACTGTTATTCAGTGTAATTACATTCGCACACGCTCAGCAAGATGGTGGTCGCAAAATGAGAACTCCTGAAGAAAGAGCACAAAGGAATGCAGAAGGGCTAAGCAAAAAATTAGGACTGAATGATGATCAGAAAACGAAAGTTACGGCGATCTTTCTGGACCAGGCCAATGCGGTAGATAAAGCGCGTGAAGCAGGTTCAGGTGATAAAGACGCGAGAAGGGCTGAAATGCAGAAATTAAATGATGAAACTGATGCCAAAATCAGTGCATTGCTAACTGAAGATCAGAAAAAAACTTACGAAACCTGGAGAGCAGAACGTAAAGATAAAATGAAAAGAGGCGGGAGAGGCGATGGCCAGAAACCTGGGGGAAACCAATAAAGATCAATTAATACAAATAACAGAAGCGGCCTTTGGCCGCTTTTGTTATTTTTGCACAAAAATGTAATATGTATCAGCAAAGACTTCCCATTATCCTGGCCTCCAAATCTCCACGCAGACAAGAATTGTTAAGCGCCATGAACCTCGATTTTAAAGTCGTGCTAAAGGACGTTGATGAAAGTTACCCTGAGGAGCTTCTTCCGGCTGAAATTGCGGTGTACATTGCTGAAAAGAAAGCCAAAGCATTTGATGAAGACAGCCAGGGAAGTATCATTATTACCGCTGATACCATTGTGGCGTATAACGGAGAGATTCTGGGTAAACCGGAAGACGCGCACCATGCTACTGAAATGCTGACCAAACTATCCGGCACCAATCATCAGGTATATACCGGAGTAAGTTTAATATGCAATGGGGAGATGCGCTCTTTCTATGATACAACGGAGGTTTTTTTCAATGACCTAAGCCCTGAACAGATCAGCTATTATATCAAAAACTATAAGCCAATGGATAAAGCAGGGGCTTATGGAATTCAGGACTGGATTGGTATGGTTGCCGTGAAAAAAATAATTGGTTCTTATACCAATGTCATGGGACTGCCTACAGAAAAGCTATATAAGGTTTTAGCGGATCAGAGCTGGGCGGTTTAATTTTGCAGGTCGGACAATACACCCATTTTAAGGTCGTAGGTAGATAAACTCAGCTTTTCAATATTTCCTGCCGACAGGATATAGTCTGTCAGTATGGAAGCCATCACGATCATGTCTACCCTTAAGCGGATGAGTCCGGGCATCTTTTCCCGTTCTTCATGACTGGAAGCAACGAAGGTAGCTGATAATGCTTTGTAGGCCGGAATGTCGATAGGATGGTATTTCGTCTCTTTCAGGCTTAATTCCGGATATAGCATCCCTGTAAAAGTCTCAAAGGCGCCTGCTGAGCCAATTAAATGTTTAGGCTGGTATAAGTTCAGTACTTCCTTTAAATCACCTAATTCTGCATCTAAATGACGTGTAATCGCATTTTGATCGGCTGTGGTAATGGGGTCAGAATGAAAGAAGGCCTGCATTAAGCGTGCAGCGCCAATATTGTAGCTTTTCTTCCAGAGCAGTGCTTCTTTATTGCAAATGATAAACTCGGTACTGCCGCCTCCGATATCCATAATGAGGGAGCTCTGGTCAATGACTCCCGTAGCCCTGACTCCTTTAAAAATGTATTCTGCTTCCTCATCGCCACTGATCACTTCAATGTCGATTCCTGCATAATTTTTGGCGGCTTTAACAAAGCTGACTCCGTTTTCTGCACTTCGGATGGCAGAGGTAGCGGTGGCTTTGACGAGCTCAACGTCATGCTCCTTAATGAGCAGGCTAAACTTTTCCAATGCCAGGAGGCCTCTTTCAAAGGCCTCCTGGATGATGAAATTGTCATTGATCTTTCCTTCCCCAAGTCGCACGGGAAGGTTTGTTTTATAGCAAATCCTGGCATCATCTGCTGTAAGTTCAGCAATGATCAGGTGGAAGGTATTCGTTCCAAGGTCAATAACAGCAACCTTCATTCGGGTTAATTTTTATAGGTAAACCATTTAATCATTTCTTTCAGACTTGTCTTTTTACCGTACATGAGGATACCAACTCTATATATTCTTGAGGCCAGCCAAACCGTGCCAACAAATCCAACCACGAGGATCAGCATAGATAATGCCAATTGCCAGTCTGGAACGCCATAAGGCAAGCGGACTACCATCGCAATAGGAGAGGTAAATGGAATCATGGATAACCAGAAAGCGATCGGACCATATGGATCATTGATTACTACACTTAAAGAAAGGGCATAACCGACCAGTAAAGGCATCATCACCGGCATCATAAACTGCTGGGTCTCGGTTTCCGAATCTACGGCAGAACCAATAGCTGCATAGAGGGCACTGTAAAATAAATATCCGCCGATAAAGAAAAATATAAATACCAGAATGATTTTCGTCAGGTCTAAACTGGCCAGACTTTTCTGCATGGCCAGTACCGGACTGTCTACAGGACTATTCACTGCGGGAGAGATGCTGGTTCCGTCTTTAGCTTTTATGGCCACTGAAGTATTCTGTGCGATGGCATCCTTGCCCACAAAAGCACTGACAGCAAGGGTAGAGATGGATGCAGTAAGCACAATCCAGAGTACAAATTGTGTCAGTCCTACCAGGGCGATGCCGATGATTTTACCCATCATCAGCTGGAAAGGTTTTACTGAAGAGATCATCACTTCGATAATTCGGCTGGTTTTCTCTTCAATGACCCCACGCATCACCTGTATTCCGTACAAAAGGATGAACATAAACATGAATATCCCGGCTGCTGTTCCGATAATGGTACTCGCACCCGCACTGGAATCTTCTTCTTTTCCGGCTTCACCGATCTTTTTAGTATCAATATTCACATCAGTTTTTAAGCCATCCAGGTCTGTCTGGGAAATACCTGATGCTTTTAATTTCTGTGTACGGATCAGTTCTTCAATATCTCCCGACACGCGGTTACTGAGGGAAAGCCCGGCTTGCTTGGTACCGATCAGCTGGATTCCCTTGGGAGAGCTGATGTCGAATTCCGGCAGGTAGAGAATATAATCGTATTTGGTGGTCTTTAGAGATGATTTCATTGCTTCCAGCGATTCATTGACATAGGTGTAGCCTATATTTTTAGTCGGCTGGAGTTTCTCCGTTAAAGATTTGTTGTTGTTGACTACGGCAACTTTATTAAAGGTTCCCTTTACGCCCTGAATGGAAAAGTAAATGATCAGTCCATAAAAGCCTGCAACGATCAGTGGTGTAAGTAAAGTCATGATGATGAACGACTTCTTTTTTACCCTGGATAAGTATTCTCTTTGTATGATGAGTAAGATTTTGTTCATGGCTTTTGGTCTGTTTGTGTTACTTTTTGAATGAAAATGTCGTTCATGGTTGGGATTACTTCATCCAGGCGGTTAATGGATACATGTGGAAGTAATGCCGATAAGACCTGGTTGGCATTTTGCTGTTCCCGGATCTTGATCTTCAGCTGGGTTTTCCCGTTTACAGTTTCTGCCTGCAATACTTCAAAAAGCTGATTTGAGTTTTCAACGTTATAATCACCTTCATATTCCAGCCAAAAGGTATTGTTGCGGTATTGTTCTCTGATCTCCTTCACGGGGCCGTCCAGAATTTTCTTCGAGCGGTGGATGAGGGCAATGTTGTCACAGAGTTCTTCAACAGATTCCATTCTATGGGTGGAGAAGATAAAGGTAGCGCCTGCCTTGTTTAATTCCAGGATTTCATTCTTTATAATGTCTGCATTTACCGGATCGAAACCTGAGAAGGGTTCATCGAGTATGATGAGTTCAGGCTGATGCAATACGGTAGCCACAAACTGGACTTTTTGCTGCATTCCTTTACTGAGGTCTTCGACTTTTTTCTTCCACCAGTCGGCCATTTCCAGTTTTTCAAACCAAAACCGGATTCTTTTGGTGGCCTCGGCGGTGCTTAGCCCTTTCAGTTTGGCGAGGTACAGGACCTGCTCGCCGATTTCCATTTTTTTGTACAGGCCTCGTTCTTCGGGCAAATAGCCAATTTGAGAGATGTGGTCTACATTGAGCCTTTCTCCATTGAACAAAACCTCACCACTATCGGGAGCAGTAATTTGAGTGATGATCCTGATCAGGGAAGTTTTTCCGGCACCATTAGGCCCCAGAAGACCGAAGATTTTGCCTTTTTCTACCTGCAGGCTGACATCATCCAATGCGCGGTGGTTCGCGTATTGTTTAACAATATTCTTGATTATGAGCATGTATTAGTTTTATTAGTCATGTAATTAGTAGCGCTTTGTGACAAAATGTTACAAAAAAGACCAATAAAAAAAGCGGGATCATTTTTTAAATGATCCCGCTTTAATACCTATTCAGGAGTAAATTTTACTCGAAATATTCTTTCATCTTCTCGAAGAAGCTTTTGTCATTCTTTCCTGGCTGAGGTTTGAAGTTCGGTGATTCCCTCAATTTCTCCAGCATGCTTCTTTCTTCCGAACTCAATGCTTTAGGTGTCCAGATGTTGATGTGGATGATCTGATCACCACGGTGATAAGAGTTGATTTCAGGAAGGCCTTTGCCTTTCAAACGCAATAATTTGCCGCTTTGGGTACCTGGTTCGATTTTGATTTTCGCTTTACCGTCAATGGTAGGAACTTCTGCGCTATAACCCAATGCTGCATCAATGATAGATACATGCAGGTCATAAACCACATTGTTTCCTTCGCGTTTCAGGGTTTCGTGGGCTACTTCTTCAATCAGAATGATCAGGTCTCCCGGAATACCGCCGTTAGGGGCAGCATTACCTTTTCCGCTCATGCTCAGCTGCATGCCATCACTTACACCTGCAGGGATGTTGATAGTAATGGTTTCTTCACCGCGAACGATGCCTTCACCATGGCAGGAATTACATTTAGAGGTAATCTGTGAACCGCTACCATTACAGGTAGGGCAGGTTGCAGTGGTTTGCATCTGGCCCAATATCGTATTGGTGACCCTGCGTACCGCTCCGCTTCCCCCGCAAGTCTGACAGGTGCTTACCGAATTGCGGTCTTTGGCACCTGATCCATCGCAGGTTTTACAGGTAATCTGTTTATTTACTTTAATTTTCTTTTCTGTGCCGTTGGCAATCTCTTCCAGGGTAAGTTTTACCTTGATGCGCAGGTTAGTGCCTTTTGCCACACGTCTGCCACCACCACGAGATTGCTGTCCGCCGCCGCCAAAGAAGCTATCAAATGGACTGCCGCCACCGCCACCAAAGATATCGCCAAACTGGCTGAAGATATCTTCCATGTTCATGCCGCCGCCGCCATATCCGCCGCCGTTACCTGAAGCACCACCAACACCGGCATGGCCATAATGGTCATAACGTTGTTTTTTCTCCGGATTACTTAAAATCTCGTAAGCCTCGGCTGCTTCCTTAAACTTATCCTCAGCCGTCTTGTCATTCGGATTTTTATCCGGGTGAAACTTGATGGCCAGTTTGCGATAAGCCTTTTTTATCTCTTCGGCGGATGAACTCTTGGATACACCAAGCACATCATAATAATCTCTTTTGCTCATAAAATATTAACTACCTACTACGACTTTGGCAAAGCGTATTACCTTGTCGTTTAAAGTGTATCCTTTTTCTAATTCGTCTATAACTTTTCCTTTCAACTCTTCATTTGGAGCAGGGATTTTTGTTATCGCTTCATGAAGGTCTGTATCAAAAGGAGTGCTGATGCTTTCCATTTCTTTCAGGCCTTTCTGTCCTAATACGCTTTTTAATTTATGGTGAACCAAAGCAATACCTTCGCGGATTGGATTGATATCCGTTGCTCCGTCCATTGCCTTATTGGCACGGTCAAAATCATCTAATACAGGAAGCATAGAAATGATCACGTCTTTACCTGCAGTTTGTAAAAGCTCTACGCGTTCTTTTTGAGTACGACGTTTATAGTTGTCAAACTCTGCAAACAGGCGCAGGTATTTATCATTTAAAGCTGCAACTTCTTGTTGTAATTTTTCCTCAACAGAGATTTCAGGTTGAACTTCTTCAGTTGAAGCGGCATCTGCACTTTCTTCGGCTTGCTCGCTGGTTACCTGCTCATCAGCAGTATTTTCCACAATAGGATCTTCGATGTCGTTTTTTTTCTTCTTGCTAAACATGGTATAGTAGAATTTTTGGATCTAAACTCAAAAGGTTTGCCAATAAAAAATATCAGCCATGCTGTCAGCTTTAAATAGAAAAGACTGACCAGAATGGCTGATTAAGAATATTTTTGTCAGGATAGCCGATTACACGATTTGTGCATCTTCGTGCACAATACCACCCTCACACTTGATGATTCTGGATGGGAAAGTACGGATAATATGGTAGTCGTGGGTGGCCATTAACACGGCTGTGCCACTCTGACTGATTTGTTTTAACAACATTACAATTTCTTCGGAAGTATCCGGGTCCAGGTTGCCTGTAGGCTCATCCGCAAGGATGATCTCCGGATTGTTCAGTAAAGCACGGGCAATGACCACACGCTGCTGCTCTCCACCGGAAAGCTCATGAGGCATTTTTCTGATTTTTGACCTCAGGCCAACTTTCTCCAATACATCTTTAATGCGCTCCTGAATTAAAGCCGCATCTTTCCATCCTGTAGCTTTCAATACAAACTCCAGATTTTTCTCTACGGTTCTATCGGATAGCAATTGAAAATCCTGAAAAACGATGCCCAGTTTTCTTCGCAGATAAGGAACATCTTTTATCGCCAGGTTTTTTAAATCAAAGCCTGCAATCTGTCCGTCGCCATTTCCAATATGCAGGTCTCCGTAAATGATCTTAAGCAAACTACTTTTACCAGATCCCGTCTGACCGATCAGAAAAACAAACTCTCCCTTATCTACATTCAGATTTACATTAGATAAAACCAGGTGCTTTTGCTGGAATACATCTACTTTCTTTAAATTTATAACTGCGTTTTCTGCCATGTTTAAATATCTAATTTAGCAATTTGTCCGAAAGGCAAATCATTAACAAAACTCATTATATAGGGCAATTTATCACCTAAACCTAATTTATCCAGGGATTTGTCAGGTCTGTCGACCCTGAAATAGGCTAGTAAAGTGAACTTATCATCCCTCAACTGCACATAGTCAGGGATTTTGGCGATGCCTTTTACTTTGATTACATACATTTTGTTCAAAAATAGTATTTCAAACTGAGAAATGAAGGGCTTTCCCGTATTTATCTAATTTCTACGCGGTTGGAGTGGGGCATTGGATTTTCCACTTTGCTGTTCATCTCTTGCTTATAAAGAAATGAAATAATGGGGATTCCCGGTGTGACTGGGTTTGAACTGATTTTTCGGCCTTTTGCCGCGTTTTAGTGGTCATCAGCATTTAGATGAACCTATTTTTGCAGGGAATGGTGTTTCGGTCCTGAGAAATTGATTTTCATCGATTTATGAAGTTGAAGGCCGTTTTTTGTGGAAAACAATCGTTTGTGTAATATTCATGTATTATTTTTTTTGAATGGCATTTACAGCATGCAGGCGTTATTTCTGTAGGATTTTTTTTTACGATTTTTGATTGATGTTTTTCTTTTTGATTTATTGAAACTCCTCTCTTTACTGTGCCTATAGTGTTAATAATGGGATAATGCAAACGTTTGTGTTGTTAAAACTTGTTAAATGACGTTCGATTAACAATACATTAGATTTTGAACCCGGCACTAAAATATGACCAGCTATTCGACCAAATAGTTTTAGAGGGGGGTTCTTAACAAATTAACCAATTCAACTTAACCTAAACCACGCCCCGTATGATCAGATTTAGACTCATCTAGTATCCGTTTGTTTGGACAGGATAGCTTAATCAATCTATTCCTACGTCTCAGACAAATCTTCCTATTGTTATCGAACACAGCTTAATTTTTAATTAAACAAAAATTTATGAATAAGTTTTACAAAAAACTCTTTATGGTCAGCCTATTGCTGTTTTTTTCCGCATTTGCTTTTGCGCAAAAGAAAGTTACAGGAACCGTTACCGGTGCTGACGACGGACTCCCTCTTCCAGGAGTATCGGTTATTTTAAAAGGAAGTGCTAAAGGTGCAAGTACAGATAATCAGGGTAAATTTAGTATTGATGCCCCTGCAGATGGTACATTACGCTTCTCTTATATAGGTTACGATGCCAAAGAAATTTCCATTGGAGGAAAATCGGAAATTATCGTAAAACTCAGCCCATCTGCAAATGCATTAAAAGATGTGGTCGTGATCGGTTTCCAGGAAGTATCGAGGAAGAAATCTACCGCTGCGGTATCTACCGTTAAGGCAAAGGATATAGAAAACCTGCCTTCTCCTACATTTGATAAACTATTACAAGGTAGAGTAGCAGGTTTGAACGTACAAAGCTTTTCCGGAGAACCGGGAGGCAGGCCGACTTTTGTGGTGAGGGGAAATTCTTCCATCGGAAGAGCGGTGAGTGCAGCAAGGGCATTGAGCAGTCCCTTATTTGTGATTGATGGTATTCCAATGGCCAATGAGGATATTTCGTCCTTTGGAGACCTGACCGGAACTAATGTTATCGCCGGACTTAACCCCAATGATATCGAATCGATTGATGTTTTAAAGGATGCAGCTGCAGCCTCCATATACGGTTCCAGGGGAGCAAATGGAGTAATCGTGGTTAAAACAAAACGCGGACAAACCGGGAAGCCGGCAGTCAATGTGAATGTCTATGCCGGAGTTTCCAAACATGGGGAAATGGCAGAATATATCATTGGCGCTCAGGAACGCAGATTTAAAATGGATTACCTGACCAAATATGCGAACCATGCGGATCAGGGGCTTTTTCCGCAAATATTGACAGATAGTCTTAACCCGGCATTTAATAATGCCAATGACTGGCAGGGTCTGTTTTTCAAGACAGGAATCATTCAGAATTATGATGTTTCTGCTTCAGGCGGCGTAGAAAATATCAATTACCGCTTTAGTGGAAACTATTATAACGAACAGGGGATCATCAAAGGAACCGGGTTCAAAAGGTATTCCATGTCGGGTACAATGGGGGTAAAACTGACAGACAAACTGAAGATGGATGCGATGTTCAGGTTGTCACGGGGCGACCGCTCCCGCGGCCGTGGTCAGGCACCCTGGGAGAATCCTCTGCCTATCAGCGCAGGTACTTTTCCAACTTCATTATTGTACATCAGTCCTTCCGACCGGGCGAATTTCATTGGAGAGCTTGACAATGCGAAAGATAAAAACATCAATGACGATGTTACTGCAAGTATAAGTCTGGACTACGACATTGTAAAAAATCTTCATTTCCGTACTCAGGGAGCATTGCAGTCAAGCAAGGGGGGCAGAGATATTTTCAGACCTAGTATACTGGATGCGAATAATGTGTTTTACGCGCAATCCTCCAGAGCAAACTATGATAACTTCAATGTGGATAATCTCCTGACTTATTCCGTTAAACCTGGTAAAGATCATAACCTGACGCTTTTGGGCGGTAACACAATTAATTATACAACCAACGAGTATACTGGTGTTGGCGGTACGGGACTCGGTAACAATGTCATCACCACTGTTAAGGGGCTGGAGCCAAGGAACTATGTGATGGAAGATCCTTATGGAAACATGATTACCGGATCAAAGAACGCTGCCGCTGGCCTGTTGTCTTTCTTTGGTCGTGCATCATATGATTTTAAAGACAGGTATTTGTTCACTGTTAGTTATCGTGCCGATGCATCTTCCCGTTTTGGAAAGAACTACAGATGGGCTTATTTCCCTGCAGTTTCAGCCGGATGGGTCGTGTCTGACGAACCTTTCATGAAATCAACCGAAAACTGGTTGTCTTCCTTAAAATTCAGAGGTAGTTATGGCGTATCAGGAAACCTGCCAGGTGATTATTATGCACCTTTTAACTCTTATCTGACTGGTCAGGGCGGTTATCAGGGTTCCGGTCAGTCCAGCACTTATAATGGGGTCAATGCGGTTACCATTAATCCTCAGTCGATTACTCAGGATAACCTGACCTGGGAGCGTTCAATCCAGGGAAATATTGGTATGGATGCCGAATTCTTTAAAGGCCGGGCAATGGTAAGCATAGATGCTTATAACCGTGGAACTTCAGATATCTTCTTTGATTTAAACCTGCCGGCAACGAGCGGTTATGATAAAGTGAAAACAAATGCGGTAGACATTAGAAACTTAGGTATTGATTTAAACCTGTCTGGAAGGGTATTTAATCCGGATAGTAAATTTCAGTGGAATCCGCGGTTAATTATGTCCTTTAATAAAAGCCAGATTGTTTCCCTTCCGGATGGCAACAGAGATATTATGGTGACTGATCCCAATACCGGAACTACATTCATCCTCACTAAAGGACGTCCGGTTTATGAGTTCTTCCTGGTTAAATCAGAAGGGGTATACTCTACAAAAGATCAGATTCCATTTGATCCGAGAACAGGTGATTTGATTACTTACTGGAACGGTTCCAGAGTTGCACAACCAGGTTCGTACCGCTGGATAGATCAGAATTACGATTATGACGTATGGGATCACTTTGATAAAGTGAGGGTAGGAAACCCTAACCCAAGGGTAACTGGTGGTTTCAGTAACAGCTTTACTTATAAAAACTTCTCTCTTGAGGTTTATACCACTTTTGTTCTGGGAAGGGAGGTTTACAATACCTATATCTCCAGCCTGTTAGACAAATACAAACAATTAGGTAGTTTTCCGGGAACAGGATTACTGGACCTGAATAAATTGCCGGTATGGCGCCAGCCTGGTGACAATGCCAAATACGCAGATTTGAACCCGTATGGGCCATATTATTATCAGTTCAATAATTTCTCTTCCGCTTACATGGAAAACGGAAATTATCTGAAGATCAAATACATCAATCTTGCCTATAATTTCCCGGCTAAGATGTTGGAGAAATTCAAGATGAAACGTTTACAGGTGTACACGATTATAGATAACGTGTATTCTTTCCAAAAATCAAGCTTGCCTGATGTGGAAGCAGTAAATGAGCTGGGAGTTTACTCCGGTGATAGCTATCCGGTACCAAGAAAATTCACTTTTGGTATACAGGCGAGCTTTTAAGGACGACAAATAAGTATTAATTAGAACGACGATCATGAATTTATCAAAATATAGAATAATAAGTATGCTCCTTTTAGGAGGAATGCTTTGCGGAGGTTTACTTTCCTGTAAAAAACTATTAGATCTTAAGCCTGAAGATTCCGTATACGAAGCGGTATTTTGGAAAACCGAAACGGATGCTACTTCCGGATTGATGGGGGCGTACTCTTTACTTCGTAAGTCGCTGACGCTGGGCGGACAGGGTATGTCAAACTTTGTGTATGCGGATTTTACCACAGGAGTATTTAAAGAAGGCGGAGATTATGCACTGAATTTCCTGGTAAAAGGAGATGAATACTATGGAACAGGAACTAGTGTGGATGATTTTAGGGGAGATTATATCGAAGACTTTCAAAACTGGACGCCTTATTTCAAGACGATAACTCAGGCCAATACGGTGATAGAGAAAGTAGGTAAAATGCCTGATAATGCCTTTAAAAATCTGGCTACAAAACGCAAAATCATTGGTGAGGCTTTATTTATCCGCGCTTTCACCTATTTTTATATGGTCAGGATTTGGGGAGATGTACCATTGATACTTCAATATGACCCGGATCCGGTAAAGTCTAAAAATGTTCAGCGAACCAATGAAGCTGTGGTTTTGGATTCCTGTGCATCTGATATGAACAGAGCCAGGTTATTAATGGGCTGGAATACCGGAGGAGACCATGCTGTAAGGGCTGATAAAGGCTCTGCATTTGCTTTGCTTGCCCATGTAAACAGGTGGAAATACTTTGTGACCAAAGAATCTGATAAAACTTTACTGACCAAATCCATTGCCGCAATTGATTCCATTACTGCTTCAGGGATCTATAGTCTGGTGCCTGCTGCTAATTTTGACCGTCTCTTTAAGGGAAGATCACAGGAAGGGATTTTTGAAATCAATACCAGTGCTGATCAGTTGGAATATCAACCAAATGGAGGCTTCTATCTGTATACATTAGGGCAACCTTATATTCCGGAAAAATCAAAATCAACGATTTTTAACAGCGAAGTAGTAGGTGGATTCTTTAACGATCCTGACGATGCCCGTTACGACTATTACTTTGACCGCACTAAAGAAGAAGACCTTATCCTGACTAAATATATTGGAAAGAACAACCAGAACCGGTTTTTCCTGGATCCGGGAAATAGCAGAGGTGGACTGGTTAATTGTAACATCAGTATTTTCCGCCTTGCAGAAATGAAGCTTTTAAGAGCAGAATGTAATGAATTGCTGGGCCGCAGTTCAGACGCTTTAACGGATCTGAATGATGTGAAACGGAGATCTAATCTGACGAATTATACAGGTGCTGACCTTAAAACGGAGATTTTTGAAGAGACATTCCGCGAATTGTTCTGTGAAGGACATTCCTGGTATGACATGGTGAGAAATAAAAGACTCGTAGAATATCTCGATCGTTTTCCTCAGTCCAGATTTGACGAAGAAGGTTGGAAATGGCCGATAGCAAGAGCGCTGTTTGTTACGAATAAAGACCTGGCCCAAAACAAATACTGGATTGGCAGATTAAGGTAAATCAGTGTTTAATTTAAAAAAGATTCTCATGAAAAATAAACTAGCATACATTTTAACCTTCTTTGGCCTTTGCCTTGTCGTAACTGCCTGTAAGAAGAATGACTACCTCATTGGTGGGGACGTTCATGATCCGAGGGTAAATATGACTACCTACGATTTCCTCAAAAGTAAACCGCTGTTCGATACGCTAACCAGACTTATCGATAAAGCAGGAATGAAAGAGGAGATCAACGGAAATACCACTTTTTTTGCGCCTACCGATTATTCCATCGCCGAGTTGTTGGCAAGACGAACTAAGATCATTCAGCTGAAATACAATAATGAAAATATCAAGTATACGCTGGATAGTCTTCCTGTTCCGGAATTAAGGGATTCCCTGCGTTCCCATCTTTTTGAGGGATCCATCAACCGCGAAAATTTATCTTTGGAAAACAAGTTGTTTAAAAGTAAATCCAATGAGGACTATTCCATTTTGCTCATTGAAACGACAGCATATACAGGTACAGTGACCACAAAGCCACAGTATCTGTACCTGGTGAGATTAAGGAACGGGCTGGACCCAAAACCATTGCCTGATGATTACCCGGATAAGGATAAAGATATTCAGGAGCTTACCCAAACATCGGGAATTATCACGACTAATGGAATCCTGCATGTGCTGAACAACAGGCACAAGTTTTACTGGTAATATTTAATCACATTAAATCAAAAGAAATGAAAATAATAAGATCTGTTTTAGTGCTGATCGCATTAATAAGTGTAGCCTGGCTAGGCTGTAAGAAAATTCCGGTAGGTTTTATTGGTGAGTCAATGTATTATAAGGATAGCCCCTTTAAAATTGAACAAGGAAACATTAAACAGGTAACAAGCTCACTCAACCTGGATGGTTCTACACTTCCGGTATTGGTGAAATTGTTAGAAGTAAGGAAAAAAGGAACGAATCAGCGTGCTGAGGAATTTTATGCAGAACATGAAGTTTATGTTTATAAGCAGCCCATTGATCCGGCCGTAGACACGACCATTGCAATGGTCAATGCCAAACGGGAAAAGAAAATGCTTCCTCCGTTTGAGTTTTTACCAAGCGGGCAGTTTCTTTTCAATGCAGGCACTTCCTTCCTTCCTTCAAGATCTCAATATGAGTTCGATATCGAAGTCAGTAATGAAAGTGGCGCCCGTGTGTACAAGAACATTGGAGAAATCCAACTGCTTGATGCGGAATTGTTTAAATCTTATGCCATTGCCAACAGCTGGTTCTCTGATCAGACAGGACTTAGTGGGGCTGTGGATGTTAATCCGGAGATGATTATCACGAAAGTAAGTAACGAAGGTACAAATGCAATCGTGAAAATTGTGGATAAAAACGGAGTGCCATTCAATCCAAAAAAAGGGGAGATCATCAAAAGAGGAGACCGTCCTACTTTCGAATCCTATGCTAAATTTAATCCGGTAGTAATCGGGGACGAAACAATGACCTGTAATTATGAGATCACGCCCTTCCCAATGAAACGGATCAGTGGTTACGGTGACTTCCTGATGTATTATCGCATCCCAAGTACGTATGCTAAACTGGATAATTTCCCGGCTGGACAAGCACCTGGTTCTACCTTTAGCATCAACCCAAGGTTTGGATTTCAGATCAAACAGGAAGGTACCTACCTGATTACCGTGAAGCTAAATGGTGTGACGCATAAATAAGTAAATGTTAAACCAATAATAAAACTCAATAATTATGAAAATGTTATCCCTTTTCCGAATTAGCAGTGCATTGGCAGTTGTAATATTTGCCAGTGGTTTTACCGGTACAAAGGAACTTAATGCAGTTCCTCAGGCTAACGTGAGGGTAGTTCCTCCTGTTACCGTAACCGAGACGATCAATATTCCCTGGACTTCCCAGACGGCTACGGCTACATTAACCTATGGTCTGCCAGGATCACCTCCATACCAGATCAAGGCTTCCATTAATGGAACAAGCCTGACGAACCTTAGCCTTGCTTTGGTGAATCATCAGGGAGGAACGATCAATGTTGATACTTTCCAAACGCATGTAGTAGATTCGGCGGGAGGCTATGAGTACAATATCGAAGTTAAGGTATCCGGAGTTGTTGGAGGACAATGGAGGATACAGTCTTTTACTGTTGAGTCCATTGTGATCTAAGCCAGAATAGCTTTCAATTTATTAACATGTTTAATTAAACCACAAGCGGTGCTGTTCTCAGTTCCGCTTGTGGTCGTTTTAAGCCAGCCTGTTCGATGTTTATGTTCACCGCAGGAAGGCCAGGGTTGTTTCGTTATTAATCACCTAAATTATTCCACATACAGAAGAAATCATCAACCGTATGTGGAGTATAGCTTAAATCCCGTTAAGGAAAGCGATGGTGTTTACATTATCTGCATAATCCCATAGTCTTGGATGCTGACTCTGGCCCGGTGCCAATACCGCTGTACTCAGCTCCAAATCTGCATTTGAAACCACGCACTGAATATTTTCAGCCTCCTGATTTAATCTTTCCTGAACCTCATTCAGGTTCTGATAACGCTCATAATATAACACCGCAAGTGGCGAAGCCATATTGGAATCTTCTTTTAGCAATAGAAAACCATTGTCATAATGCGTAGCTGCATTGACCAGGTAAATAGACTTGTTATAATCGTAATTGTTATTGTACTTGAAATGGTTAACGATGGGCTGAAAGGGCTCCAGAGGCTCATAAAAGTGTTTGATGTCGTAATCTTCAGGAATGTAAAGTTTCGATACATTTCTGCAGCCTAAACCAAAGTAATCAAAGATATCATGACCCAGCATGGCAATTTCTGCCGCGGTTTCTTTTCCGGTCAGTACTGCAACACTATTTCTGTTTTTTCGGATGATATTGGGCACTTTACTGAAGTAAAACTCAAAATACCGGGAGGTGTTATTGCTTCCTGTCGCGATTACAGCATCAAAATCTTTGAGACGTTCTACATAAACAAGACGTTCTGCCAAAAGCGGCTCTATGCTGACCAGTTGTTTCAGCAGGGCGGGAAGTAGTTTGTCATCAGAAGAAGAAAGCTTGATCAATGCAGTATTTCCGGTAGCAAGTACGGAGATTACATCATGAAAACCAACTACCGGAATATTTCCGGCCAGGATTAATCCTACTTTTTTCGGGGTATTACTTACCGTAATGTCTTTAAACCAGGTTTCAAGATCGGCTTCATTCAACATCCTATGTAGGGCATTTAATGCCTTTTCCACCTCTTCAACCGTGAACCAGGCATTGCTGTTTGGAGCTGATAAAATTAAATTTTTAAACTCAGGATCCGGATTGGCTATAAAGTCACTAAGTTTTTTGAATGCAATAATTAGTTTTTCAGCAGTAAGCATTGGCATATTCCAAATATTTTAAAGTTTATGTGTTATATTTGCATTGCAAAGGTAAACTTAGCATTAGATATAGACGAAGACATGGCTATTAAAATAACAGACGAATGTATTAACTGTGGAGCATGTGAGCCTGAATGCCCCAATAATGCGATTTATGACGCAGGCACGGCCTGGAGATTCTCCGATGGTACCAGTTTAAATGGTATTATCGATTTCGGAGGTAAAGAAGTTGATTCAGAATCTGCTATGGAAGCAGTATCTGATGAAGTTTATTATATCGTTTCCGATAAGTGTACAGAATGTAAAGGGTTTCATGATGAACCTCAATGCGCGGCGGTTTGTCCGGTGGATTGTTGTGTTGATGATGAAGATATCCGCGAAACTGAAGATGAGTTATTGGCGAAAAAGGCCTGGTTACATCAGGAAAATTAGTCTTTAAACTAAAGATAAAAGAAAAGAGGATGTCGAACAGGCATCCTCTTTTTATTTTTAAGGATTAATCTCTTTTTAAAGGACTAATCTTTATCCTCGAATTTGTTGGGTACGATGAGTACAGGGCATGCTGATTTTCTGGCCACATGTTCTGCCACACTTCCCATTAGGAAGTGATAGAGACCCGTGCGTCCATAAGTTCCGATGACAATCAGGTTAGAACCCCATTCATCTGACTGCTGAATGATGCCATGTGCTGCACTGTCAATTACGCTCAGATAGGTAGTCGGGATTCCCAGGCTATATTTTGATTCTATTTCTTTCAGGAGCATATGACTGTTCTCCTCACTATTGTCGTAGGTTTCTAAAAAGACGGGAGCTAAAGTCAGATCCGGATTGATATTGGCGGGTATCGGTTCTATAATATTGACCAGCGCCACCTCGGCACCAAATGTCTTTGCGATCTCATAACCTGTTTTGGCCGCCTTTTCAGAACAGGTACTATTGTCGACCGCAATTAAAATCTTTTTAAGGTTCATGATCTTACAAATTAAAGGTGTGATGCTATAGATACATCTGATAGCAGTTAATTGTTTTGTTAAAGCCTGTCAATATGGCCTTTCGTCCAAAGAATAAGGCCCTTATAAAAATACGATTTTTTTGAAAAATCCGGTGAGCCGGCTTAAATCTGTACAGAATTTGTTGATTTAAAAAATTGGTAATGAACGGGGACTGATGAGATGGTTAAATTCTACTGCATTTTTTTTGGAAAAAATCGGGGAACAGTAATTGCATTAATCACACAGTTATGCTTATTTTTATCGCGCAAGACTAACTTATCATATGGGACAAGAATATGGAATTTGCCGGGTAGCAGTAGCTCCCCTACGAACTGAGGCCTCAGACAAGGCCGAAATCAGTTCCCAGTTGCTTTTTGGAGATCATGTTGAGGTGCTTGAAAAAAAAGAGAAGTGGTGGCTGATCTATAATGCCTATGATGGGTATGAGGGCTGGATGGACTTCAGACAGCTCGCTGAACTGTCCCTTGAACAGTACGTTAAAAATCACGATTGTGATCATGTAGTCCCTGCCGAGCTGGCAAGTATTGTGATCGATGAGGCAGGCAGCAAGTATTTTTTATCTCCGGGAAGCAATCTCCCACTGCTGGAAGAGGGCTTTTGTTCCCTTGGCTCGGAGAAATTTATGGTGATGTTTACACCCAAAAAAAACACCGCCTTTCATACCGCTGAAGATGTGGTATCCAATGCTTTATTTTTTCAGAATGTGCCATACTTATGGGGCGGAAGAAACCTCTTCGGACTGGATTGTTCCGGATTTGTACAAATCGTTTATAAGCTAAATGGCATTCAGCTGAAAAGGGATGCATGGCAACAGGCAGAACAAGGCGTTGATGTTAATTTTCTGCCACAGGCGAAAGCCGGAGATGTTGCTTTCTTCGACAATGACGAAGGCAGGATCACCCATGTAGGGATCATGTTGAATGCGAATGAAATCATTCATGCTTCAGGAAAGGTCAGGATAGACCCGATAGATGATCAGGGCATTTATAATGTCGAACTGGGGAAGTATACACATCACCTGAGGATCATTAAACGCTTTATCTCAATCTGATAACTGCCGGGTGCTTTTTCTGGAAAAATCCCTGGAATATGCTCTTCATTTCCCTGCGCTTTGCGCTCGCCTCCAATTGACCGTCCTTTGATCATTAATAGGGGGTTGATAGGTCCTTGATTGGTCTTCCAGGCCTTTTAACAATGTTTGTGCGCTCAATTGACCACTGATTTTAGGTTAAGGCATTTGAAGAGGATGTGAATAGCATTTCGTAACCTAAATCGCATCTACCAGGCATTGTGGCTGGTGTTTTACCGGAAAATTACATGAATTGGCGATGAAACACATTTTATGGGCCTGTTCGTGTAATGAATTGGCTTTTTCGATATCTGCTTTGTTGGTGATGGTGACGACCGGATTCAGCGTTACTTCAGTAAAGCGACCGCTTCCGTTAGGCTCTTCGATCATGATGCCCACTGCATTGTCTTTATAATCCATAACGATGATGTCGTTCTGTGAGCATAAATGAAGGTACCAAAGCATGTGACAGGAAGAAAGGGAAGAAACCAGCAGGTCCTCCGGATTGTGTTTCGTTTTGTCTCCTAAGAATGCAGAATCGGATGAACCGGAAAGGTCGGCTTTGTTTTCAATTGAAATCACATAGTTCCGATCATAAGAGCGGTAATCCATTGTTCCGGATCCTTTATTCCCTGTCCAGGTAAGTGCGGTTTTGTATTGATGTTCTTTAGCCATGATCTGCGCGTTGTTTACACCAATTTAAACAATCTTCTTTTCCTTTTCTTAGTTTTTTTGAAAGTAAATGGCATTATTTTGATTCCCAGACCATTACTTGTCTGTCGTCGCCTGTGGAAATTAAGTAGCGGCCATCTGTGCTCCAGATTAATTTGTTGATCGAATGAAAATGTCCCTCGGTATTCTTTTCCAGGCTCAGAATCTTGTAGAGTTTGAAATCCTCAGCTCCCCAGAGTTTAATGCCTTTATCCTGACTGCAGGTAGCGAAATATGGTTTTTCAGGATGAAAAGCGATCGCATAAATGCTGAACATGTGTGCCGCAATGCTATTGACCAGCTCGTATTGAGGCAGGCTCCATACTTTCAACTGGGCATCTCTGCTGCCAGAGATCAGGTAATCTCCCTTAGGAGCATATTGCAAGGCCGTAATGGGCAGAGAATGGGCTTTCAGTTCCCGGATCAGGCGATAATCTTCGGAATGGTAAATCCGGATGATCCCATCCTTACCACCCAGTGCAATTTCCTTTTCATCATTACTCAATGCAATGGAACGCACCGTTTGTGGAATGATTGGGAAATGATACAATAAAGAGAAGTCTGTTAAAGACCAGACGGCAAGCATCCCATCTTCACCGGTACTGATCAGTTCATTTTTGTAAGTAATGGTCTTTAAATCAAAGACCCCTTTCTGGTGAAAGCTTAACGTAGCGGTTATTTTTTCTTCATCGAGGTTAAAGACCAGGATCAGGCCACTCCGCTGGGCGATGAATAACAGGTTTTCGTAGCGGTGCAAAGCATATACAGAGCTTTGCACCGGAACAAGAACTTTTACAAAACTCATGGTTTCCAACGACCATTCTACCACACCTTTATCATTTCCTGCACTAAAGAAGGTGTCTTTTTTAGGAGAATTGGCAAGGGCGTAAATGGGGTTTTGGTGTCCGTTAAGGGTTTGTAAGTGTTGTAGCATGTAAGGTTTATTTGCGGTGTCTTTTTTCCAGGTTTTGTGCGATTTCAGTCAGGCTTTTTCCCTTTTCTTTCAAGAGCACCAACAGGTGGAAAATAAGGTCTGAGCTTTCATTTACAAAATCTTCATCGGTTTCATTCAGTGCGGCGATTACGGTTTCTACACCTTCTTCACCTACTTTCTGCGCAATTTTATTTAAGCCTTTCTGACGGAGTTTATTGACATAAGATTCCTCAGAAGGGTTTTCATACCGGTCTGAAATAATGCTTTCCAGTTCGAAAAGGAAGTTTTGGTTGTAATCTGTTTTAAAACAGCTTCTGCTGCCGGTATGACAGGTTGGGCCAACCGGACTTGCTTTAATTAAAATCGTATCCCGGTCACAATCGATATGTGTTTCTTTTACAAAGAGGAAGTTCCCACTTTCTTCACCCTTGGTCCACAGGCGGTTTTTAGACCTCGAGAAAAAGGTCACTTTGCCTTCTTCCTGAGTTTTCGTCCATGCTTCCTGGTTCATGTAGCCCAGCATTAAAACTTCCAGGGTTTGTTCATCCTGTATAATTACAGGGACCAGCCCATCCGTTTTTTCAAAATCTATATTCATAACCTTACAGGTATATTGTGGTATTTTAATTTTTGTTTCAGGTCGGGGATGGGGATTTCACCGAAGTGGAATACCGAGGCCGCAAGGGCTGCATCGACGCCTGTTTTTTCGAAGACTTCTATGAAATGTTCTACTTTTCCTGCACCACCGGAGGCAATGACAGGAATATTGATCATTTGGGTGATGGTATTCAGTAAGCCACAGTCAAAACCTTGTTTGGTGCCATCATGGTCCATAGAAGTCAGCAGAATTTCTCCTGCACCCAGGCTTTCTGCTTTGCGGATCCAGTTTTCGGTTTCCAGTTCCGTAATGAGCCTTCCTCCGTTGAGGTGAACCATATTACGGCCTTCTACGAGCTTCGTATCTACCGCGACCACGACGAACTGCACCCCAAAATTTCTGGCCAGCTCTTCAATCAGTTCCGGGTTTTTTACCGCTGCGGAGTTGATGCTGATTTTATCTGCACCTGCATTCAGCAAGGCATCTGCATCCTGCACAGTCGTGATTCCGCCTCCGATGGTAAAAGGGATGTTCAGCTGACGGGCAACCGATTTCACCATTTCTATCATCGTTTTCCGGCGCTCATGCGTGGCCGTAATGTCGAGAAACACCAGCTCATCTGCTCCCTGCTGTGCATATTGCCAGGCCAGTTCTACCGGGTCACCTGCATCTTTAAGATCAATAAAATTAACTCCTTTAACCGTTCTGCCATCTTTAACATCCAGACATGGAATGATACGTTTGCTCAGCATTGCTTAAAGGGAGGTCATTTGCTTTAGATTCCAGTCTTTAATCTCATCAATGGTGACCCTGTTTTCATATATCGCTTTGCCTACTACCACAGAGCGGATGTCTAATTTGGCCAGTTCTTCGATGTCTTCCATTGAGCTGATTCCACCAGAAGCGATCAGTTTAATGAAAGGGGAGTGCTCCAATAGTTTTTTATATAAATCTACTGCTGCTCCACCCAGTTTGCCGTCTTTGTTGATGTCAGTACACAGGAACCTGAAAAAGCCCAGCTGTAAACATTTGTCAACATAGTCCATCAGTTTAATTGGGGAGCTTTCCATCCAGCCCGAATATTTGATCACTTCATCCAAAACATCAATCGCAATTACGATCCTGTTGGCATAATCATATTTTTTACCTACCTCTTTGCTCAGTTCGGCAAGGAAATCAGGGTTCGTGATGGCCTGGGTACCTACGATGACGCGGTGAATTCCGGCATCCAATAAGTTCGTTACCTGTTCAATTGTCCGGATACCGCCGCCGTACTGAACGCGCATATCTGTTTTACTGATGATTTCAAAGAGTGCTTTTTGATTGCTAAAGTCACCTTTTGCACCATTTAAGTCGATGATATGTATAAATTCTGTACCATTAGAGCGGTAGGTTTCAATCATTTCGGCGATGGAAACATCATATTCAGTTTTCTGGTTATAGTCACCTTCTCTCAGGCGAACTACTTTTCCATCTAAAATATCAATTGCGGGGATAATGTACATCTTACTGTTTTAAGTTTGAAAAATTCTTTAATAAATGCTCTCCGGCGATACCGGATTTCTCCGGGTGGAACTGCACGCCATAGAAATTATCTTTATGTATTGCTGCAGAAAATGGCATCCCATAATTTGCAGTCGCAATATCAAAAGTAGGGTTATATTCAATAAAGTACGAATGGACAAAGTAAAATTGTGTCAGGTTTTCAACACCTTCAAACAGGGAATTGTTTTTGTGATCAATGTTATTCCATCCCATGTGCGGAATTTTAATCCCCTGATCCTTATTGAATAACCTCGTTTGTAAAGGGAAAATGTTCATCATTGTGGCATCTCCTTCTTCGGAATGGGCAGTCAGGAGTTGCATCCCTACACAGATGCCAAGCACTGGTTTCTTTAGTGCCTTAATTGGTTCCACCAATCCGGTATCCTGCAGTTTTTTCATGGCTGCCCCGGCATGGCCTACTCCCGGAATGATGATGTGGGTATATTTATCCAGATCGGCTTCGGTATTGACCATTCCAAACGGAAGGTGTTGTCTCTCCAGGGCCGAAGTCAGGGAGAAGATGTTACCTGCACCATAGTTTACAATTCCAATCATTACAATACGCCTTTAGTACTTGGTAAGACTAATTTCTCTGCATCACGTTTAATCGCCATCTTGATCGCTTTTGCAAAAGCTTTGAAGATAGATTCAATTTTATGGTGTTCATTTTCTCCTTCTGCTTTGATGTTCAGGTTAGATTTTGAAGCATCACTAAAAGATTTAAAGAAGTGGTAGAACATTTCTGTAGGCATATCGCCCACCATTTCACGTTTGAAATCTGCCTCCCAGACGATCCAGTTTCTTCCGCCGAAGTCAATGGCTGCCTGTGCCAGACAATCGTCCATTGGTAGGCAGAAGCCATAACGTTCCAGGCCTAGTTTATTGCCGATTGCTTTGGCAAAAGCCTCGCCAAGGGCGATTCCAGTATCTTCGATCGTATGGTGTTCGTCGATGTGGAGGTCGCCATTCGTTTTAATTTTCAGGTCGATACTGCCATGACGCGCGATCTGATCGAGCATATGGTTAAAGAAGTTTAAACCGGTATCAATTTCTGCTTTTCCCGTCCCGTCGAGATCAATATCAATACTGATTTTAGTCTCATTGGTATTTCTTTCATGGTGTACTGTTCTCGTTCCTGCCTTTAACATCGTATAGATGTCTTCCCAGTTTTGGGTTCTCAGGGCAATGACGTGCGAAAGTGTTTCTATTTTATCCAGGTTCTCGTTTGCACCAAGGGCCAGGTTATTCGACAACCAGATTGCTTTTGCGCCCAGGTTTTTGGCCAGAACGACATCATTGATCCTGTCGCCGATGACAAAAGAGTTTTTCATATCGTATCCCTCTCCCAGGAAATGCTGCAACAGCCCTGTATTGGGTTTGCGTGTTGGCGCATTCTGATGGGCAAAAGTTTTGTCGATGATGACTTCACTGAATACGACGCCTTCATTGGCAAAGGTTTTCATTACGAAGTTATGTACCGGCCAGAAATTTTGTTCCGGATGTGAATCCGTTCCCAGTCCGTCCTGGTTGGTGACCATAACCAGGTCGAAATCCAGCTCCTTTGCTATTTTTGAGAGGTAATAAAGTGAGCGTGGGTAGAATTCCAGCTTTTCAAAAGAGTCGATTTGCTCATCAGCGGGTTCAGTAATGAGGGTGCCGTCTCTGTCAATAAATAATACTTTCTTCATGGATTAGTAGTTAAGCGATTTTAAGGCTGCGATGAGAATTTCGTTTTCCTGTGTGGTTCCTATTGTGATTCGGAGACATCCTTCACAAAGCGTTACTTTAGAACGGTCTCTGACAATGATGCCTTGTTCTACCAATGCATCGTAAGTTTTCAACGCATCAATGACTTCAATTAGTATGAAATTGGCATCCGAAGGATAAACTTTTTTCACGAGTGGGAGCTGGGCTAATTCCTGGCTCAGGTTTTCTCTTTCTGAGACCGTTACCTTGATCCATTCGTTTACCTGTCCGATGTTTTGCAGGGCTTTTAATGCCAGGTCTTGTGTTGCCTGATTGATGTTGTAAGGTGGTTTTACCTTGTTCAGGATGTCAATTACCGGACGGGCGGCAAATGCCATTCCCAAACGGAGTGCGGCAAGGCCCCAGGCTTTAGAAAATGTTTGCAGGATAACCAGGTTGGGATACTCCGTTAGTTCCGGAATAAAGGTCCTTTGTTTTGCGTAATTGATATAAGCTTCGTCAATGATGACCAGGCCGTTGAAATTCGCTAAAACTGTTTCTATATCGGTCCGGATAATGGAGTTTCCGGTCGGGTTATTAGGCGAGCAGATGAAAATCAGTTTTGTGTTTTCGTCTATCGCTTCCGCTATCTTTTCCAGATCCAGCTGGAAGCTTGGCAGCAGGTTTACTTTGCGGACTTCCACATTGTTGATATTGGCCGAAACTTCGTACATGCCATAAGTTGGCGGAAGAATGATCACATTGTCTTTTCCCGGCTCGCAGAAGGCGCGGAACAGCAGGTCAATTGCTTCATCACTTCCATTTCCAAGGAAGGTGTTTTCTATCGGTACGCCTTTGATTTTGCTCAGTGCATCTTTAAGATCCAGCTGCAGGGGATCAGGGTATCTGTTGAAATTCTGATCCAGCGGAGAACCGTATCCGTTCTCGTTTGCATCTAAGAAAACACTTGCCTGTCCTTTATATTCATCTCTCGCGGTAGAGTAAGGGCGGAGATTTTTGATATTTTCCCGTTGTAAGTTATTGATATCCATCTTATGATTTTAAACGAATAGTGATTGCATTTTTGTGTGCCTGCAGGCCTTCGGCTTGTGCCAGGACCTCTACAGTACGTCCTATATTGGTTAAACCCTGTTCGGTGATGTGCTGGAAAGTGATCTTTTTAAGGAAAGAATCCAGAGATACCCCCGAATAAGCTTTAGCAAAACCACTGGTAGGGAGGGTGTGGTTGGTTCCTGAAGCATAATCTCCGGCACTTTCCGGAGTCAGGTTGCCCAGAAATACCGATCCTGCATTGTAAATCAGGGGAATAAGGGCCTCAAAACCTGTAGTTGATAAGATCAGGTGTTCCGGAGCGTAAGCATTGCTGAAGTCCATTCCCTGTTCCAGATCTTCCACCAGCACGGCATAGGAGTTTTCAATCGCTTTTGCTGCGATGTCTTTCCTTGGAAGGTCCTGAATTTGCAGTTCAATCTGTTTTAAGGTCTGGTCTATGATTGCCTGGGAGGTGGCCACCAGGATCGTCTGACTATCTGTTCCATGTTCTGCCTGTGCCAGAAGATCTGAGGCGATATAGGCCGGATTGGCGGTCTCATCTGCAAGGACCAACACTTCTGAAGGACCTGCGGGCATATCGATTGCCGTCATGGTGCCTGATTGAATCAGTTGTTTTGCCTGGGTCACGTAACGGTTTCCAGGACCAAAGATTTTGTACACCTTTGGAACGCTTTCTGTCCCATAGGCCATAGCGGCAACCGCTTGTGCACCACCCACCAGATAGATCCGGTCTATGCCTAACTTTAAAGCGCAGTAGGCAAGATAACAATTGGTTTTTCCATCCTTTTGAGGAGGGGAGCAAACCACTATTTCTTTACATCCTGCTAAAACTGCAGGAATGCCGAGCATGAGAAAGGTACTGGGCAGGACTGCTGTTCCACCCGGAATATAGAGGCCAACACGTTCTATTGCCCTTGATTCGCGCCAGCAGGTCACGCCTGGCATGGTCTCGATTTTGTTTTCTGAGTTGGCTTGTGCGGCGTGGAAAGTTTTAATATTGGAATATGCGGTGTCAATGGCCTCTTTCTCTGCGGAAGGAATACCTGCGGCAATGCTTTCGATTTCTGCTTTTCCGAGGTAGAGTTGTGTTAAGGAGACCTGGTCAAACTGTTGTGCATAATCGCGCAGGGCGATGTCACCTTCCGTTTTTACCCGTTCTACGATGTTCTTTACACGGTCCTGGATGCTACTATCGTCTTCGAGCTGTCTTAAACAGATTTCTTCAATTTGCTGTTTAGATAAGTCTTTATAACTGTAGGTTTTCATCAGTATATACTTGTTTTTTTCGGTCATGAAGCTATCATAAGCATTTCATTGCTGTTTGTAAGCGGTATGCTTATGATGGTTTCATTCGGTTTAGGCGATTATTTTTTCGATTGGCATCACTACAATTCCCTGTGCACCGGCAGCTTTCAGGCTGTTGATCTTTTCCCAGAAGTCGTGCTCTGCAATGACAGAATGAACGGCAACCCATTCTTCGTCAAACAATGGCACCACGGTCGGGCTTTTCACGCCAGGCAAGAGGTCTACTACTTTTTTAAGATTTGTTTTGGCCACATTCAGCACCACATATTTGGTTTCTTTGGCGCGTAAAACAGAAAGGATTCTTTGCAGGAGCTCCTGAACTTCAGGTAACAATTCTGAACCTTTACTTCCGATCAGTATCGCTTCAGATTTCATCACTTCCGAGAAAGGTTTCAATCCATTGCTTTTTAAGGTTCCACCGGTAGAAACGATATCGCAAATGGCATCGCTTAATCCCAGTCCCGGGCCAATTTCTACAGAGCCGGAGATCGTTCTGATGTCTGCATTGACATGATTTTCTTTGAGGTATTTTTCCAGGATGACCGGATAGGAGGTGGCGATGGCTTTGCCTTCCAGCTGAGCGATTTCAGTGATCCTGCTTTCATTGGGAATCGCAATCTTCAGTGTGCATTTTCCGAAGCCCAGTTTCTGAAGATAGGTTACTTCGGCGCCGGCTTCTACAATGACATTTTCACCAACAATACCCAGGTCGGCAATACCATCCTGAACGTATTCCGGAATATCATCATCTCTTAAAAAAAGGATTTCTAAAGGGAAATTGGTAACGGTGGATATAAGGGAGCTTTTGTAGTTTTCAAATGATAGACCACAATTTTTAAGAATCTCTACTGATTTTTCGTTTAGCCTGCCAGATTTCTGGATAGCAATTTTAAGTGTTTTCAATTATGCTGTGTTGAAATTTATTGATTATTGGACAAGAAGATAGTTCCGAAACAAGTTTTGAAGTACAAAACATTACATATACATCGCCGACAGGCGATGGTGCAAATGTAAGTGATGGTTCAAAATTTGATTCATAATTCTATTTAAGTCCTTAATCAACAATGACTAGCATGTTGAGGAGCTGCAAATATATAGATACAATTTACAAATCAAAATATATATGGCATTTTATTTGATTATATCGCTTCAATAAATATAATTAACATCTAGTTTTGCAAAAAAATACCATCTTGAAAAAAGCGTTACTCTTATTGATTCCCTTTTGTTTGCTGTTAAATGCCTGTTCCTGGTTTAAAGATACTCCCCAGGTAGGTTTAGTTCTCTCAGAACATTTTGACAGAAAATTATATAAAGACTTTGATACTGCAGCCTATAATGTAGTGTTTAGGAAACACTATGACTCCTTAAAAGGGAAATTATCCAATCCCAACACCATTAAAGAGTTTTATTTAAACCATAATTACGAGCCCCGTCTGGTGACTCAGTATTTTCCTATTGGTGCCCTGGATACACTGGAAGCATACATCGGGAAAAGTGAAGATCATGGCTTTAATCCGGATAACTTCCGCCAGAAGCAGTTGGATGCGGCGCTAAAAACGCTTTCCGGTGATAAATTTAAAAAGATTGAAGAAGTATATCCGGTAATTGCCGATCTGGAGCTGAATGCAGCCGAAGCACTGGTTAAATATGATAATTACATGAACTATGGGGTTGTAAACCCGCGTAAGCTCTTTTCCAGATATTATGTCCCGGTAAAGCGTCCGGACAGTGCCAGTATGTCTGGTGCATTGGCGACTAAAGACCTGGGAAAACTGCTGAAAGAGATCCAGCCTTCGTCCAAACAATACCTTGCACTTCAGCACAGGCTGAACATTCTGAAGGCCGGCGGACGTGGTAAAAGTGATCAGGCAAAGACCATCATGGTCAACATGGAACGTTTGAGGTGGAAGTTGCCCGAGATGGGAAAAGAATACGTGGAAGTCAATATTCCTGATTTTTCACTCACCTGGTTTAATCAGGAAGATACGGTTAGCCATATGAAAGTATGTGTTGGCGGAAAAAGAGAAGAGGGATATGCGGAGAAGATTGCCAGGTATGCGAAGACCGGAAATCTCGACGACAAGCCTAAAAACCATGAAACACCAATTCTTTACAGCAAGCTGAACTCCATTCAGGTAAACCCGGTATGGAATATTCCTGTCAGCATTGCGAGGAATGAAATCTATTGGATGGCACGTAAAGACCCTTATTACCTTTCCAACAGCAATATCAATGTGTACAGGAATGGAAAGCTCATTGGCGAACCTGATACGATTCAATGGAGCAATTACTCGAGGGAGAAGTTGCCATACCAGTTTAAACAAGGATCCGGAGATGGAAATGCATTGGGGAAATTCAAATTCATCTTTGACAATGGATCGAGTATTTACCTGCACGATACGAATAACAAAAACGGATTTAACAAGGCTAACCGCGCCATTAGTCATGGTTGTGTACGTGTAGAAAAGCCTTTGGAATTTGCGCAGAACCTGGTTCGCGACAAATATCAGTACGATCAGCTGAGGATGGAAGTGAACCTTCCTCCACTGGATACGAACCGGATGAATGCCTATAGAAAGAAACTCGCTAAAAAAGCAGATACGGTAAATTTATTTAAATTGAAGCCTACCTGGTTTGGGACAAAAAAGCCTGTGCCCTTGATTATCAACTACATTACGGCCTGGTCTCAAAATGGAAGCATCCAGTTCAGGCCAGATGTATATGGTTTAGATGAAACTTTATGGCTGGCTATGAGGAAATTCATGTAAAAGTTCTACCTTTGGTTTTTAATGAATTTCCTATACCCAGGTTTTCTTTTTGCACTGCTGGCAATAGCCATTCCTATTGCAATTCATTTATTTAATTTCAGGAAATTCAAGAAGGTATATTTTAGTAATGTACAATTCTTAAAGGAAGCCAAAGAACAGAACTCCTCCAGGGAAAAGCTGAAACATTTACTGGTCCTGATCAGCAGAATTCTTGCGGTCATCTTTTTGGTCTTTGCTTTTGCGAGGCCCTTTATTCCATTATCTTCCACAGGGGAGCCGGGCAGAAGAAACCTGATCAGTATTTATATTGACAACTCCTACAGTATGGAGACCGTTAATAAGGAGGGGAATTTACTGGATGAAGCGAAAAGAAAGGCCAAAGAAATTGCGGCTGCCTATCAGCTGAACGATCAGTTCCAGCTCCTGACCAACGACTTCGAAGGAAAACATCAACGGGCAGTCAATAAAGAGGAATTTATACAGATGTTGGATGGGTTGAAGATTTCGCCTGCAAGCAGAAGCCTGCAGCAGGTGGTCAACAGGCTGCAACGCGAAAGCGGAGCAAACAAAAACCAGATCGCCTATTTGTTGTCCGATTTCCAGAAGAGCTTTGTGGGCATTCAGCCAATTCAGTCGGATAAAGACATTCGTTATTCCCTGATTAAATTGAACGCCAACAGCCTTCCCAATATTTCTGTAGATAGTGTATGGAGCTTGTCGCCGGTACATCAGCCAAACCAGGCAGAGCAACTCGTGGTTCAGCTTCACAATTACGGGGAAGAGGATGCCGCAGATATCCCTATAAAATTAACGATCAACCGGCAGCAAAAGGCCATCAGTAATACGAAAGTTCCTGCCGGTAAATCGGTAAAAGACACTTTATCCTTTAGCGGTTTACAAAAGGGATGGCAAAAAGGGATGCTGACGATTAAGGATTTTCCACTCACGTTTGATGATGCGCTGAATTTTAGTTTCCAGGTGAATACGGAAATGAAAGTATTGAACATCAGTGGAGATCCTTCACAAAAATTCATTAAATCGCTGTTTGCTGCTGATCCTTATTTCAAGCTCAGCGAAATGCCGGAAGCGAATATCAAGTATTCCAGCTTTTCTGATTACAGCCTGATTGTGCTCAGCGGATTAAAACAACCTTCTTCCGGACTGGCTCAGCAATTGAAAAACTATGTGAAAAATGGTGGATCGGTGGTCATCTTTCCGGATCTCGATGCGAACGGAGCCATTTATACCCCATTTCTAACCGCTTTATCTTTACCTGCGGTAAAGCAGCTCAACTCCGGGCCAGCCATCACGAGCAGTATCGAATTGAAAGATCCTGTTTTTAAAGATGTGTTTGATCAGGTGCCTTCCAACATGGACCTTCCCGTGGTGACCCGTTATTTCAGTTATCTGGAAAGAAATGCAGGAGGGAAACAAGGCATTTTGCAATTGCCTTTGGGCCAGTTTCTTTTCGCAAGGTACGCTTCCGGAGCGGGTTCCATGTATTTGTCGGCCAGCTCATTGGACCCTAAAGACGGGAGCTTGTCCAGACATCCGGTATTTGTACCGATGATGTTCAAAATTGCTTTCTCAAGCGTTAAAGAGCAGCCCTTATATTATACTTCGGGACAGAGCGACCTGTTGGAACATCAGAAAATTTCTTTAGGGGCCAATCAATCCTTAACCTTAAAGTCTGATGGAATAGAAGTCATCCCTGAAGTCAGACAAGTGCCTGGGAAAACGCTGTTGTACGTTGCCGATCAGATCCGGAAACCTGGTTTTTACGATTTAAAGAAAGCAGATTCTGTACTGGCGGTAATCGCTTTCAACGACAACAGGAAGGAATCTGATATGCATTATGCGACAGATCAAAGCCTGACCGATTTATTCGGCAAGCAAAAGATCGCCCTTTACAATTCTCAGAAAGATGCTTTGTCCTTAAATATTCAGGCCAAAAATAACAGCATAGAGTTATGGAAACTTTGCCTAATTTTGGCTGTTGTTTTTTTAGCCATTGAAATACTATTGATCCGATTTTTTAATAAAACAAAAAACATACAAACACCATGAATCTTCTCATCACCGGCGTAACTATTGCCGATCCAAACAGCCAGTTCAATCAAAAAACTTGTGATGTACGTGTAGAACAGGGCAAGATTACTGCTATTGGGAGTAACCTGAAGCCTGCAAACAAGGAAGAAGTGTTTGATGGAACCGGTGCGATTTTATCTCCGGGATTCTTTGACCTGAACTGCTCTATTGGAGATCCGGGTTTTGAAACCAAGGAAGATATAGAAACGGCAACCAGGGCTGCTATGTCTGGTGGCTTTACCGGTCTGGCCGTTTTACCGCATACCAAACCGGTGGTTCATTCCAAAGGAGAGGTGGCTTATATCATCAATAAGGCAAAAGGAAATCTGGTAGATGTATTGCCTGTAGGCGCGGTAAGTCATGATCTGGAAGGTAAAGAACTGGCAGAGATGTATGATATGCAGCAGTCGGGAGCGGTGGCTTTCTCTGATGGCAGTAAGCCGATTACAGACGATGGTTTCATGAGCCGTGCCTTGCAATATGTAAAAGGTTTCAACGGGCTGATGATGGTGCATCCGGAAAACAAATCCATAGCCGGAAAGTCGCAAATCAATGAAAGCAAGACCAGTGTCCTGCTGGGTATGAAAGGTGTTCCTGCGTTGGCAGAAGAAATGCACATCAGCAGGGATATTTTCCTGGCTGCTTACCATGATGCGCCCTTACACATCAGCAACATTACTACTGCCGGATCGGTAGCGCTGATAAAAAGAGCAAAAAAGGACGGGCTAAAGATCAGCTGTGATGTGGCTGCACATTACCTGGTATTTACAGAAGAATTGTTAAACGATTTTGACAGCAATTATAAAGTGAAACCTCCTTTGCGTGGCAAGTCTGATATCAAAGCATTATTAAATGGCTTAAAAGACGGGACCATTGATGCAGTATGTTCACAGCACCGTCCGCAGGAGATCGAGTTTAAAGCAGTAGAATTTGAAATTGCTTCTTATGGCATCATCGCCCTGCAAACTGTTTTACCTTTACTGATCAAAGCCGGACTGGACGCGACTCAGATTGCAGAGAAGCTTTCCATCAATCCCCGTAAATTATTGAAGCTTCCTGTACCGGTGATCGCAGAAAATGAAACCGCCAATTTTACGGTTTATCATCCTGCAAAAGAATGGGAATACAACAGCACTAACAATCAATCGAAATCGGCAAACTCGCCGCTTTTGAATAAAAAATTAACCGGTAAAGTTCAACTGGTATATAACAACAAACAATTACAAGCATATGGATAATCATGTAAGAACAGCGCTAATTGCGTCGTTAGATAAATTTGCTGCGGTATCTGGAAAAGATTCCATCAAATTAGAAGAAGGGCTGATCGAAGTATTCAGTAAGGACCTTGGCTTCCTTGAAAAAGTAGAGGAGTTCGATGAAGTGTTTAACGACTACCCGGCTTTTGAGGAGTTAAGAGAAGTTTTCTTTGACTTGCTGATGATCAATTTCTTCGCCAATGACGTGAAGAAGCTGGAAGAAGATTACCTGGAATCGGATGAATGGGCAGATATTGAAGAAGAGACGATCGAAAGAGGTACAGAGCTTTTAAACCTGTTGTTGTACATCAATGAATGTCATGATGAGCGCATTAAGCCAGAGCTGGGCGACTTCCTAAAGGAATTCTTATTGGTAGAAGAAGACGAGTTCCAGGATGAATTCCATATCTATGAAGACCTGATCAGCAACCAGAACCTGGTTGAGAGCAGCATAGAAGACATCTGCAGTCATGTTGGAATGATCGAAATAGGAGAAGAAATGGAAGATTTATTTATTCCTTTTATGGCCTTTTTCCATCAGCCAAAAGAGAGCGAGCAGGTGATCAAAGATTTGCAGGAGTATAGCCCTAACAAAGAGTTTGATGTTGCAGTTTATACGTTAATTGCTAATTTTAATAAAAACTAGCCAAACGCTGACAGATATGGAAACCGAACAAACATTAGATAATTTAAAACCAGAAGCAGCGAAAAACGGATTGATTTTGGGTCTGGTCTCTTTAGTGCTGAGTATCATCTCCGCTTATGTTTTAGTGAAAGCGACTTCCATGTGGGCAATTTTCCTTATTCCTATTGGACTTGGTTTTCTCATTCCGGTGATTCTTGCTGTATTCCTTTCTATTGATCTGAGAAAAAAGATTGGTGGTTACTGGAACTTTCGTCAGGCAACTTCAGGTGTATTTATCATGTTCCTGGCTTCGTATATTATTTCTACGGGAGGAAACTTTGTGTTTACCAAACTGATAGAACCAACGATGCCTGCACAAATTCAAAGCGCCGTAACCAATGCAACTACTTCCATGATGAGAAATCAGGGCGTGGATGAGGCCGCGATTGAAAAGAAAGAGGAAGAACTGGCAAGCCAATTTGCTCAAAAAGAATCGGGAACGATCAAACATAACATTCAGGGACATTTGATGGCAGTGATCATTATTTTTGTCGTGGCTTTACTTTTTGGTGCCATATTTAAAAAATCACCTCCATTATTCTTTACAGAAGACAAAGAGGAATAATTATATACATTATCAGGCAACGTGCAGTTTTATCATTTTATTTGATGAAATTTGCACGTTGCTTTTTTTTAGTACGTTATTAAGACATGGATATTTCTATTGTAGTTCCTTTATATAATGAAGACGAGTCTCTTCCCGAATTAACATCCTGGATTGCCAAGGTAATGGCAGAAAATAACTTTTCTTATGAAATCCTGTTTGTTGACGATGGAAGTACAGACAATTCCTGGTCTGTAATTGAGGACTTGAAAACTCAGTTTGATGCAGTAAAAGGCATCAAATTCAGAAGGAACTATGGTAAATCAGCGGCCTTGAATGTTGCTTTTGAAGCAGCACAGGGTGATGTGGTGATTACCATGGATGCAGATTTACAGGACAGTCCGGATGAAATTCCTGAGTTGTTCCGCAGGATCAAAGAGGAGAAGCTGGACATCATCTCCGGATGGAAAAAGAAACGCTACGACCCGATCACCAAGACCATTCCTACCAAGTTGTTCAATGCAGCGACCAGAAAGATGTCGGGAATTCAACTGAACGATTTCAACTGTGGACTAAAAGCATACCGTCATGATGTGGTGAAAACCATAGAAGTATACGGAGAAATGCACCGTTATATTCCTGTAATTGCCAAATGGGCCGGTTTTAAAAAAATCGGTGAGCAGGTGGTAGAACACAGGGCAAGAAAATATGGGGTGACTAAATTTGGGTTGAGCCGTTTTATCAATGGCTTCCTGGATTTGCTGTCTATCTTTTTTGTAGGCAAGTTTGGTAAAAGACCCATGCACTTCTTTGGTTCATTGGGTGTATTCAGTTTCCTGCTTGGAACTTTTATGGCTTTATGGCTGATCGGAGAGAAACTCTACCATATTGCCATGCTGATCCCTTACAAAAGAGATGTGACTGAGCAGCCATTGTTTTATATTTCATTAGTGGCCATTTTACTGGGTTCGCAGCTCTTCCTCACGGGATTTGTTGCGGAACTGGTTACACGTAATGCACCCGAAAGAAATGCTTATCTGATAGAAAAGGAGATCTCTTAATTCATGTTTTTCTCTATAATTATACCACTTTATAACCGCCCTCAGGAAATTGATGAGTTACTGAAAACATTGACCCATCAGACCTATACACAGTTTGAAGTGCTGGTGATAGAAGATGGTTCTGCCAATGATGCAAAAGCAATCGTACAGAAATATGAACAGTTGCTGGATGTAAAATATTTTTTTAAGCCCAATGCAGGACAGGGTTTTGCCAGGAACTATGGCTTTGAGAGAGCCAAAGGGGACTATTTCGTCATCTTTGATTCCGATTGCCTGATTCCGGAAGACTATCTCGAGATTGTAAAGAACTACCTGTTTGAGCATCACCTGGATGCTTACGGCGGCCCGGATGCAGCACACGAGACTTTTACGCCTGTACAAAAGGCCATCAGTTATGCCATGACCTCCCCATTTACGACCGGAGGAATCAGAGGTAATAAAAAACACATTGGACAATTCCACCCCCGGAGCTTTAATATGGGCGTTTCCCGTGAAGTGTACGAAAAGGTGGGTGGATTTATCCTCACCCGTTTAGGAGAAGATATTGAATATAGCATCAGGATTCACGAGAATGGATTTAAGATCGGTTTAATTCCTGCAGCTAAAGTTTTTCATAAAAGAAGGACGAGTTTTAGTCAGTTTTATAAGCAACTGCACTTTTTCGGAAGAGCAAGGATTAATATTTATAAACATTTTCCTTCCGAGTTGAAATTAGTACATTTTTTTCCGGCAGCATTTACTTGTTTTGTCTTATTTAGTGCATTAATGAACATCCTGTGGCCAACTTTGGCTTATATCTGTGATTTTATATTATTGGTATACTTTGTGATGATCTTTTTTCATTCCTGGCAAGTCAATAAGTCAGTTAAGGTTGCATTTTTTAGTATAATTGCATCGTTTATTCAACTAACCGCTTATGGGTTAGGGTTTATGCAAGATTTTTTTAAGCGCGTAGTATTTAAACAACAATGATAAATTTTTTAAAGGAGAGTACATTTACAGTGAATGAGGTAATTGTCAAGGCATGGGCAGTTACCAGAAGAAATTACTTCTCCATCGCTACATTATGCTTTTTGATGTTCATCACCTCTAATGCCTCGGGTCTGATGGCCTTTTTCCTGAAAGATGTGAATAAAGGACTGAGTGCGCTAATGGCACTGGTTTTTATCATGTTCTATTTCACGATCAATCTTTCTCTTTTTCGCTATATTTTCCATTTACTGGACGATGAGGAGCGTGATGTGAGTATTGTGAGTACCATTCCTACCAAGCGGCAAATCATTAAATTCCTGATCGGAATGTTTTATTTCGTCCTTTGCATTGCGGGGGTGTATACCGTGGTGATCCTGCTTGCTTTTCCTTTCATTTATACCGGAATCAGGATGGAGATCATTACCAATATTGCCATTTCGATTGGAATTATTGCCATGTTTATTACCTGGGTAAGGATTTCCTTTTATCCATTCTTTATCCTTGATAAGAACCTTGCACCTTTTGCATCAATTAAATATAGTCTGGCTACGACCAGGGGAAACTTCACTAAAATCTTATTGTTGTTACTGATATTGGGTAGTTTTTACCTGCTGTGCATGTTCTTTGGTTACATTAAATGGCCAATTATTGCTTTTCTTTTAAATATTTTGAGTTCCTTCATTATCGTTCCTTTATCCAGTGTTGCCCTGACCATTGCTTATCGCAAAATGGTAAGTGAATACAAAGGCGAAGGAGAACCAGACATTTTACACAATATAGTTTAATACGCGTTTATGGGATTAAAAGCGGCATTAAGTAAACCGTTTGCTGCTCTTGTTGTTAAGGGCATCAATAAATGGAAAAAAAATGCAGTAAGTGCTCAGCAGACCATTCTGGCACAGCTCATCAACTCCGCAAAGGATACTGCTTTTGGTAAAGACCATGATTTCGGAAATATCCGGAATTATGAAGACTTTAAGAAAAACGTTCCCATCAGGGATTACGAAGGATTGAGGTCGTATATCGACAGGGTGGTTGAAGGCGAAACAGATGTAATGTGGAAAGGTAAACCAGCATACTTTGCCAAGACTTCAGGCACAACTTCCGGCGTGAAATACATTCCTATTTCCAGGGAGTCTATGCCGGAACATATCAAAGCGGCCAGAAATGCCTTATTAACTTACGTCCATGAAACAGGCAAGGTGAAGTTCATCAACGGTAAGATGATCTTTTTACAGGGAAGCCCGGTAATGCATAAAAAGAACGGCATCAATGTAGGTCGTTTGTCCGGCATCGTTGCCCATCTTGTTCCTAAGTATTTACAGAAGAACCGTTTGCCTTCTTATGAAACCAATTGCATCGAAGATTGGGAGGAAAAGGTAGATGCGATTGTTTCAGAAACTATTCATCAGAACATGACCTTGATCTCGGGGATTCCACCCTGGGTACAAATGTATTTTGATAAGCTTGCCGAGAAATCGGGAGGAAAGAAGATCAAAGACATCTTTCCTGAATTTAGTCTTTTTGTTTATGGCGGGGTCAATTATGAGCCTTATCGTGCAAAGATTGAAGAAAGTATTGGAAGGAAGATTGATGCGATCGAAACTTACCCTGCCTCTGAAGGATTTATTGCTTATCAGGACAGTCAGCAGGACAAAAGCTTGTTGCTTCTGGCAAAAGCAGGGATGTTTTATGAGTTTATTCCTGCGGATGAATATTATAATGAAAATCCAACGCGTTTAAGTCTGGCGGAAGTAGAACTGGAGCAGAACTATGCTTTGATTCTGAATACGAATGCCGGATTATGGGGCTACAGCATTGGCGATACGGTGAAGTTTGTTTCCAAAGATCCTTATAAGATTATGGTAACTGGCAGAATTAAACATTTCATCTCCGCTTTTGGAGAACATGTGATCGGGGAAGAAGTGGAGCATGCGCTTTTATCCGTAGCCAATGAAGAGGGGGTAGGTATCACCGAATTTACGGTTGCCCCACAAGTGAGTACCCCACAGGGAGAATTGCCTTACCATGAGTGGTTTGTGGAATTCTCGGCTGCCCCGAAAGACCTTTTGGCATTTAGTAAAAAGGTAGATAAGGCTTTGCAAAAGAAGAATATTTACTATTTTGACCTCATTGAAGGAAAAATACTGCAACCTTTAATCATTCGTTCTCTTCAAAAAGATGCATTTGTAAGCTATATGAGGGGACAAGGTAAACTTGGCGGACAAAATAAAGTTCCCCGTTTATCAAATGACAGGAAGATTGCAGATGATTTAAGTAGTTTTACAATTCGTCACAGGGACGAACAACAAGAAGAATCTAATTGAAAAATATAGCTATACTAGGTGCTACGGGTTCTGTAGGAACTCAGGCCTTAGCTGTAATCCAGGCAAATCCGGGATTATACAAGGTTTCAGCACTGACCGCTCAATCGAATGCCACATTGTTAATCAGTCAGGCATTAACGTTCCTGCCGGATTTGGTAGTGATCGGTGATGAAAATCAATATCAGGCGGTAAAATCTGCGCTGGCAGGGACTGCAATCCGTGTGCTGGCAGGGGAAGAAGCTTTATGTGAAGCTGCATCCTTAGCCCAGACAGACATGGTGCTGACTGCAATTGTGGGTTCTGTAGGTTTACGACCAACCATAGCTGCCATAGAAGCAGGAAAAGACATCGCCCTTGCGAACAAGGAAACCCTTGTCGTAGCGGGGGACCTGATTACCCGGCTGGCAAAAAAACATGGAGTAAGCATCATTCCGGTGGATTCTGAACATTCTGCGATTTTCCAGTGTCTGGTAGGCGAGGGGAATGAGTCGATAGAAAAGATTTACCTGACTGCATCTGGTGGCCCTTTCAGAGGGAAGGACCGGGAGTTTCTGGCCAACGTGACCAAGATTCAGGCCCTGAAACATCCCAACTGGGTAATGGGTGCTAAAATCACCATTGATTCTGCTTCTTTAATGAACAAAGGACTTGAAGTGATCGAAGCCAAATGGCTGTTTGACCTGGAAGCAGATCAGATTGATGTGATCGTACATCCCCAGTCGATCATCCATTCCATCGCGCAGTTTAAAGACGGATCGATGAAAGCTCAAATGGGCGTTCCGGATATGAGGTTGCCGATTCATTATGCTTTAGCCTATCCTCATAGAATAAGCACCGACTTTAAGCGTTTTAACTTTCTGGACTATCCTGAGCTTAGCTTTTATAAAGCGGATAACGATACTTTTAGAAATCTTGACCTGGCCTACGTTGCGTTACGCAAAGGTGGAAACATGCCTTGCATCATTAATGCAGCAAACGAGGTGGTGGTCAATGCCTTTTTACAGGATCAGATCGGCTTTTTACAGATGAGTGATGTGATTGAACAGTGCATGGAAGAAATTGCATTTATTGATGAACCCGGCCTGAATAATTATTTAGAAACGGATCATCATACACGTATATTTGCCAACCAATTAGTAACAAAATAGAATTTTAACAATCAAAATAAAAACATTTAATATAAGATATGAGCGGATTGATTATGGCTGCCCAGTTACTTCTGGGGTTATCGATACTGGTAATTTTACACGAATTAGGACATTTTCTGGCGGCACGTGCCTTTGGGATTAAAGTAGAGAAGTTTTATTTATTTTTTGATGCATGGGGTGTCAAATTGTTTAGTTTCAAACGTGGTGATTGTGAATATGGAATCGGATGGTTACCGCTTGGTGGCTATGTGAAAATTGCAGGGATGATCGATGAATCGATGGATACCGAGGCGATGAAACAACCGGCACAACCCTGGGAATTCAGGTCTAAACCAGCATGGCAACGTTTAATCGTAATGTTGGGCGGGGTAATTGTAAACATTGTAGTGGGTATTTTCATCTTCTGGATGATGACTTTCAAGTATGGGGAAACGTATATTCCAAACAGCTCTGTTCTTAACGGAATTAATCCGGGAGTGATCGGTAAAGAAATAGGTTTACAAAGAGGAGATAGGGTGATTGCCGTAAACGGTAAGAAAGTAATCCGCTTTGAAGAACTGATCAGCTCTAAAGTATTGTTGGGGAATACGACCCTGACGGTGGTTCGTGGCAACAAAACATTAGACGTTAAAGTTCCTGATAACATCCTGAACAAGGTTTCTGATCTTGGAATTGAAGAATTTATCAGCAGGGCTCCGTTATTGAGCACTACGGTAGATAGCATTATTGCAGGAAAGGCCGCTGCTAAAGCCGGACTGCTAAAAGGAGATCAGATTCTGGCCGTTAACAGTGTTCCGGTTAAATCAAATGTGGACCTTAGGGAACAGGTTGAAAAATACAAAGGAAAAACAGCAGATTTTACGGTAAACCGTGCCGGAAAAACAATGGATTATAAGATTCCTGTGGATACTGCAGGTACCATCGGATTTGCTTTTAATATCAATGAGATTAAACAGGAAACCATTAAATACGGCTTCTTTGCGGCTTTACCTATCGGTATTGACCAGGCATGGAAAACATTCAGCGACAATGGTAAAGGAATCTGGAAGGTATTAACCGGAAAGATCAAAGCGAATAAGGCATTTTCAGGCCCTGTGGAGATCGCGCGTAAAGTTTATGGCGGTGAGTGGATCTGGGCAAGATTCTGGGCTTCTACCGGCTTTATTTCAATCGCACTGGCATTTATGAACCTGTTGCCTATCCCTGCTTTAGATGGTGGTCATGTGATCTTCCTCTTAGTGGAAATGGTGAAAGGAAAGCCACTTAGTGATAAATTCCTGGAGCGTGCGCAAATCGTAGGTTTTGTAATGTTGCTGGCATTGATGGTCTTTGTATTGGGGAATGACCTCTTCAAGGTCTTCTTCAAACCTTAAAGGATATGTTGGATTATTTTGAATTTTACGGATTGCCGGTAAGCTTTAATCCAGATGCAGGTTTGGTGAAAAAGAAGTTCTATGAGCTGAGCAAAAAGTATCATCCTGATTTCTACATCAATGAATCTGAAGAGAAACAGGAAGAAGTATTGGAGCTGAGTACGGTGAACAACAAAGCCTACCAGGTATTGACTGATCCGCAGAAAAGATTACACTATATCCTGGAGCTGAAAGGTCAGCTGACAGAAGGGGAGAACTATAAGCTTCCACAGGATTTCCTGATGGAGATGATGGAGGTGAATGAAGCACTTATGGATTTACAGTTTGATCCGGATGCAGCACGTTTAGCAGGTCTGAAGGTTGAGGTGGATGAAATAGAGAAGGGTTTAGGCGATAAAATCGCTGCGCTGACGGCTTCATTTGAATCAGCCGATGCAGAAGGCCAGACTGCGCTGCTGATCGCCATAAAGGATTTATATTACCGAAATAAGTACTTATACCGGATCCGGGAAAGTATCAATAAGGCCGAATCGGCCGCTTAGGTGTTAAAGCATTGTAAAAAAGCTGATTTCGGCTTTTTTACAATGCTTGTTTGCGCTACTTTTGCCAGCAAATCACTTATATGACTACATTATCCATTTTTAGAAAAGTTGCTGTTGCTGAAGGGATCTCTTATCTCTTGCTGTTGTTTGTCGCAATGCCATTGAAGTATTGGGCAGGAATGCCACTCGCTGTGAAATATACCGGTTGGGCACATGGTTTATTATTTGTGATGTATATCGTGATCCTGATCATGGCATGGCAGGAATATAAATGGAAGTTCAGCAAGACCGCAATGATTGGAGCCGCTTCCCTGCTTCCATTTGCGCCGTTTATCGTGGATAAAAAGCTAAAAGAAGAAAATTAAAAATAATTGTTGCTAATTAGGATTGTGTTTTATACATTTGCAACCCGCTAACAAAGCAAATGCCCAGCTGGCGGAATTGGTAGACGCGCTGGTCTCAAACACCTGTGGGAAACCGTGCCGGTTCGACTCCGGCGCTGGGTACTAGACCGAAGTAGTAACGATAATCTGTTGCTACTTCGGTTTTTTTATGCTCTAATTCCTTGTTAATCTGTACTATATGCGAGATTATTAAGTTTGTTTGATTAGTTCGATGTTCGGCTCCGTCAAATATCCATTTTTCAGGGAAAATCGAACTAATAATTAATCTTTTAAGCTCTATGTCCGCTTCTAAGTATAAAATATCAATATTCTCTATTCTTTCAAGTGCTGTGTTTAAAAGTTCAATAAGATCTGTCGGATTAGATTTACTCAACATTAATTCAGCTAACTCTGCTTCAAGTCTTAGAATTTTATCTTCTGATTCGCTTTTAACTAATTTGTAGTCATGAGGACTAATACTATCAACTAAGAGAAGCTCCCTTGCTTTCGTGACTTTATTATTGTTTTCGGATATCTGATTTAAAATTTTTTTAGATCCACTTTTTTGGAATTCATTATGATCTTTGGTAGCATTAGCTACTAATTCTCTATAGATATTTATGGTTTCGGGTTTAGGAATAAACTCTTGTAGTTTTTTTATAAAAGCGTTATTCACTTTATTAGCTGGGTATCTGCATCTACAAGCGGATTTACAGTGATAGTAATGGAAATAATTTTTAGAGCCTTTGGATGCGCTGCCTGTGAGCATACGCATACATGTGGGGCAGCTTAAGAAGCCTCTTAAAGGAAGATGCTCTTTTGATACTTTTTTTATTACTGAAACTTTAGATTTTCTTTTTCTAGCCGATAGTACATCTTGCACTTTATAAAATAATGTTTCAGAGATTAAAGGTTGATGTTGACCATCCACGAGATGTGCGGTTTCATATTAATTTGAAGGAACCTTTATTTTTCCACAATAGCCTATGTTTTTTAATGCATCTCTAAAACTTGTAACGCCATTTGTTAATCCACGTTGTTTTGCCATTTTCCAGATTTCAGCGACAGAATAGGTGCCTTGTGAGATTTGCTCAAATGCCCATTTCATGTGAGATGCTTGTCATTTTCAATTTCAGGCGTAGTAAGATATAAAGCTAACATGACCTTATTTTCTGGGATGCTGATTTCGAGAGGTTGTTCTATTGCTTGTGGCTCTACCCCAAGTTGATTAAGTATTTTAATCATTAAATAAGCGTCACTCGTGTTTCTGCTGAAACGATCCCATTTCGTGAACAAAATTAGGTTTGCTTTGCCTCTAGTCTTTTTTAAATCTAGAAGTAATTTTTTCCATTGTGGTCGTTCAAAGGTTTTTGCCGAATAGTCCTCTGTTATGATGTTTCTAACCGTGATAGCATTTTATTTCACAGTACTTCAATAATACATTTTGTTGACTGCGTTGAGAATAACCTTTGTCAGCTTGCTCGTCAGTACTTACTCTAATATATAAATCGGCGATTTTCATAATTTTGGGAATGGGAGTATGTTTGAATTACTTAGCTTATTGTAATTTAGGGAATTATGTTTCTGAAACAAAAGACTAAACTTGGTTCATACTTTTCTACGGATAAGTTGATTATATCTGCTGTTTCTCTTTTCCATTAATTTCTCCAAATTGAGCCGAGCTTTCTAATTTGCAAAGACTTTATGAAAAGAGGCTTCTTTATTACACAGGCAATATTTTTTGAAAAGCTTTTAATATAGTTTCGCTACTTATCTACTAAATGTTACTAACTAAATATAAGTCAATATTATTATCAATAAAATAAGTTTGTGAAACAAAATGTACATATAAAGATGGTTATGCGAAACTTTTCTTATGTTTATCTGGCAAAACCAAGTGTTAGTGGCAATTTTACCGCAGACCCCCAACAGAAGAATCAAACATAAAATAAAAAAAAATGGCAATAAATTTACCTTATATGGTTTCGTCTGGAACCCTTACGAAAATTCTGAATAAGATATGTGATGCTTCTATTCCTGAAAATTTTAATGGTGATTTTTTAGGAACTAAACTTGGTTTTCCTGGAGGAAATCAAAAAGCCTTTATTCCTTGGGCAAAAAAGTGTAAGCTCCTTGGAGAAGATGGGACTCCAACACAATTATATAAAGATTTTAGAAATCCAACATATAGAGGTATTTCTATGGCTTCTGCACTAAAAAAAGGTTACGAGGAATTATATGTTAGAAATGAATATGCTCACGATTTAAGCAGACCTGACTTTTTGAAATTGGTTACTGATACTACTGGACTTGCTCACGATAATTCAGTTGTAAAAGCAATAGTTGCCTCATTTTTTAATGCTAAAGAGTTTGCGGATTTTGAAAGTACTTTGAGTAAAGAGGAAAAAAGTATCCAAATCGAGAATAGAACGGAATCACATTCAAATGAGAAAGTAAGTGATGTAATTCATAAAAACAATACCAAAAAACAGATTGATTTAGGAATTAATTATACGATTAATTTAGTTCTTCCAAAAACAGATGATCCAGCTATATATAACGCGATTTTCAAATCCCTAAAAGAAAATTTATTAAATGAATAATAAACAAGATCAATTGTCGAAAATAAAACTTTTTGCTCTTGCAAATTCTTTAGCTGAAAATGAACTTGATAAAATCGAGACTAAACTTGATTTAAATTTAGGCCGAATTGAAAAACAAGAAGTCCAAGCAAAAAGTTATTATTTGCAATTCAATTCTGATTACAGAAAGGAAGCGAGAATGATGGCTCAACATTATGAGGTTTTCTATTGTTTAGAAAAATCAATTAGAAGTTTAGTTGTTGAATTAATGTTTGAGAAATACGGAGAAAATTGGTGGGATAAAGTAAAAGAAGAAATTAGAAAAGGTGTTGATTTGAATATTAAGCGTGAGGAAGAGTCAGGTTTCACAATTCGCTCAGAAGAAAAAATAGACTATACAACTTTTGGAGAATTAAGCCAAATTGTAACTGGAAATTGGGAAGCATTTGAAACCCTTTTCAAAAGAGGACAGAGGTCTTTTCAGAAAATAATGACAAACTTAAATCAATTAAGAGGGCCAATAGCGCATTGTTGCCCATTAGCAGAGGACGAAATTGTTAGGCTGGAATTAACAGTAAAAGACTGGTTTAGAATAATGGAATAAAACTGCCACTAACAAAGGTTTTGCGTCATGCCTCTATCTAACTTATATTACATTTTCGTATACTAATATCTATTTTGCTAAACTAAATTAAAAATTAATGCATTTCCCGAAGCTCTCTACTACCCGAGAAGAATATCAAGATCATATTCTTGCACAATTGAAAGACCTAGATACTGTTATCTTTTTTGATACTGGTCTTTTTTCTCAAATGTTTAAATTACATACTGATGCCCGGAAGGAGTTTTATTCTTGGTTTAATAGCCCTGATCAAAAGCCAAGAGTTAAGATCACGAGTTGGTCGATGCAGGAATACAATGAACGTGCTTCAACGGGACAATTAAAGGGATATTTGGATGGTGTAGATAAACTCGGTACAATCCAAAAATTATTGGAAAATATGAGTTCATTTCTTAATATGTATTATAATCAAGAAGTGAATAAGGGTTCTTATCCAGACAAGGAAGCTTTTATGGCAGATGTAGAACTTGTAAAAAAAACGTTTAATAAAATAAAAGGCGCTACAAAATATGATACTCTCTCCATTCATACGTTAAATGAAGAGTTCAGTAAGCACTTTCAGGACAATGTTGTTGTCTCTAATATCTTTGAGATGATAAGCACTATCAAGCATGAAGCTGAATTCCGTGCATTAAACAATATTCCTCCTGGTTTTTTTGACGTTACTAAGACAGATAATAAATATGGCGATCTCATTATATGGAAAGAAATACTCAATTATGCTAAAGAAAATAACACGAAAAGTTTAATTTTCGTTTCTAATGATGGGAAAAAAGATATTGTATATTATCCGTTTGTTAAACGAGGAAATGGTAAGCTTGATGAAATGAAAGATGTTAGGTTACCTGATCCCCGTCTTGTAGCTGAGTTTCACGCTTACACAGGATCAGACAATTTAAGTATTATTTCTTTTTCTTCTTTAATTAATTTTCTTTCTGATAAAGACCCAGCTTCTTTTAGAGAGCTTTCTGGTTCTATTCAAATTGCTAAGGTGGTAAAAAATAACGCCATAGATTCTACCGCCCCTACCGATCCTTTTGATTTTACAAAGGAAAATGATTTAGTCGCTGAATTTAATACCTCAGAGCTAGAAAGCATACCTTTAGAGGATCAAAATACACTAGAAAGTGATTCAAATAATATCATTGAGCCTGTCGTTATTAAAGATGACTTAGAAAAGGAAGTGACACCTATTATCAATGATGATTTAGACATTCCATCCAATATTTCTGTGGGTGGTTATGGAAAGTTTGCTTTAGCTGACGGTGGGTATGAAAATACAAACACCGATAATGGAGCACAAATATATCAGCTATTAAAAGCTAATAATTGGTACAGCCAAAATGAGGGGATAAACTTGTTTAGAAAATTTCCTCTGCTTGAGATAAAAGATAAAGATCTACTTTTTGTAATTGGACGTAATATCTATCAAGCAGGTTGTGGTAATGCATTTGAGGCAATAAATTTTTTGGATGAACTATCAAATCAATTGTTGTTAAAACCAATTTTTGTCTCTGAACATATTTTAAATGGTATTTTTTACGAAATCTATTTTAATAATGCTAATGAATTTCGTAGGAATAAGTTTAAAGCTGATTTGATAGGGTCTGTGTTTGCCACACAAACTATAAATCAATTTCAACCAAGTATTAAATTTATTACATCGGCATTAGCGCCATTCAAAAAATGGCTTATTATTCAACCAAATTCTGTTGCGGAAAAAGCGAAGGTGGAAATTTTAATAGAGCCTGGCACAGAACGTACTTCAGTTCAAGAATATATGATTACTAATATATTAATTAATCAGCGTTCGGTTTTACTTACCCAGGAATTGACTGGGGATTCTTTCACTGATGAATTCGGCTTTACTCAAGATGTTTATGAACTGAGAATTGATTTATTACTTAAAAAAATATCGGAAAGACTGGCAATACCAGTTTCCCAAATGGAATTGGTACCAATTAAACTATTATCAGAAGAGAAAAAACCAATTTTTTCAATTACCGTAGATAAAGTTATTGGTTTATAGTATTTATGCTAATACTTGCCAAAACTTAGACTGATCTTGCTAACCAAGATCAGTCTAAGTTATTACAGAATGAAAAAATTATGGAAAAGAATGTATCTTTGCCCTTATCAAAATTAGGCTTTAAGCTAATAAGAAATTGCTACCATTCTGTTTTTTGTAAGATTTGCTCTAAAAGCTCTTTACGCACCAGAATCTTTGAAATTCTTATTAAATCATATTTGAACCGTTTCGACCTTAATACGGCCAAGGGTACTAAGCCAGAGTTAGTTCTAACTCTGGCTTTTTTATGTCCAAAAGCTGTATTTATTTGATATATGAGCTGGACAGCGAGGTTAATCTTTCCGGTTCGACCTTTATTTTCAAAAATAGTCCATTTTTCGTCATAGATCGAACCAGTTACATGCCGTTTATCACTAATATCGCCCTCAATGTATAAATCATGCAGGATTTGAAGCTTTTCTAATGCTTCATCAATAATTTGCCCCATATCCGAAATCTCAGAGGCATTTTCCTTAAGCTCTTTCAATTTACTTTCAAGGTTTGTGATCTTTTCATCACACTTTGTTTTCATGATTTTGTAATCCTGCAAATCAATGTCATCAGATAGTAGCATTGTTCTCAACTTTGTGAGCATGTTGTTTTGTTCTGATACTTCCGATACCAATCTTTTGCGCTCTTGCTCAAAATTCAATGTATCATTAGAAGTAGCATCCATAATGACCTCTTTAAATAGTTCTGCCATTCCAGGTTTAGGTAGAAATGCCATTAATCCATCTTCAAAATCTTTATTGATTTTAAGAGCGCTAAATCTTGATTTGCAAGGTGATTTACAATGGTAATAATAGTAATGTCCAGTTCTGCCTTTCGATGGGCTACCAGTCAGTGTTTTCAAACACTCTGGACAATATAAAAAACCTCTCAAAGGCAAATTTTCGGGTGTTTCAATTTTGACCTGTTGCGCTTTTTTTCGAGCGTTTAAAACGTCTTGAACATCCCAAAATAAGCTCTCACTGATAATTGGTTTATGTTTGCCGTCTGCTAAATACATTTCGGTATGTTCATCTCGTGGAACAACTATTTTACCACAATAAATAGGATTTCTAATCAAATCCCAAAAAGTATTTCGTTGGCATTTTAAGCCACGCTCTTTTGCCATTCTCCAAACCACGTCTGTTGCAAATACTCCTTCAGCAATAGTTTCAAACGCCCATGTTAGATGGGTGGGTATTTCGCCAAAAGTGGCCATTCGTTCCGCATTTAAACTGACACGCAATTCCGCTCTAAACTGACCATGTATTACGGGTCAAAGTGGCCGTTTTTTAGGTTTAGAGCATTGTTTTACTCCCTGCATTGTAAATTCTTTTTGAAAAATAAGCCTGTTTGAGGCCGCTTGCTCACGCCAGATTCCTTGTCATGGGATGTTTGTCATCCAAGGTGTCAGCTCGCCTTAAATCGCTTTATTTTGAGGTGGAGCTGGAATGGATCAGTTGGAGGTGATTTAGGGGCATGTTTTGATCCGAAAATACAATCAGAAGTAGAATAAGGTTAGCTTTTTTTTTGCAAAGGATGAAAAATCCAGGGTGTTGGCTATATTCGTTAAGGAGAAGGGAACTTTATGGACTCACTCGGCAGCCTAATTTGCGGCCACTTTTTCCCGAAACAATGGGGTCACATTCGGGTTCTTCTCCACTTTTGGTCGTCAAGTCGATTTTCCTATTTCCCCTTCCTCCGAGAAAGATCTTTATTAAACTCGAAAAGCATATTTTAGAGCCTTATGCAAGTTGACGTTTTATTCCGCCACCAAAAGTGGGGAAGAACTACATTCGCCGAAATGTACAGTGAGATTAACAGATGACGGAAAATTTGATATTCAACAATTATCCAATTGGTCTGCTGCTAAAAAAGATGACCCACAACTCCCTAATAAAAACAAAAAAGCGGGTGTTTGGAATAATTACGGAATGGGTGAAATTGAGGTTGCCACACTTCAGAAAAGTGATAACACATTAAGAATTACGGAACCCATGACCGGAACTGTACGGATTTTAGTGTTTGATATTGAAAAAAAGATTATTACGGAGTCCTCAAAAGACGGCATAAAGACTATCTATCATAAGTTTAAATAACCAATTCTCTTATTCCATTCTGGCTTTAAAAAAACGACCTGCTTCTCGTCGGATTCAGGTGCCGTGCGAAATTATTGAAAACAATTGTATTAAATCAGTTCCAACATCTAGAAAGGACTTTAGGATGTTTCTATCGATCCCGTAAGTCATTTTGATGCCAGTTGATTTGTTTATTATTTGGATATAATACTCCTCTTTCTCATAGTTGAGTATTAACTTCCCATGCGTGTAATAATTTCGTAGCTTAACAAATTGTGCAAATGTTGTGGTGATGGCTTTCCGTTTAGTGGATGAATCTAATTCTGGCAACTTCTTAATTGCTTCGTTTTTTTTGATTAATTCGCTGAACTCGTCACGTCGTTTCGAAAAATCCATCCTAGCTAATTCTGATCGTTTTTCTGGAATCATTCTCTCTAGTAATTGCAAAAGACTATCATCAACTGCCTCTCCAGTGCTAGAACAGACATTTAGGAAACTGCGAAACAGATTATAGTTTTGGTATCGACTATTAATTTTAGGTCTAAAGTCAGGGACATTCATTGTTGCCTCTTCACCAGCTTTTAAATCAAAAAAGAACCCGAAGTGCATACTTACTGTTACAGAAACTTGAAGCAAATTATCCGTATAGGGAAAATGTGGCGAAATAATTAAAATTATAGGCTGTTGGGGAAATTCCGTAGGATGTAATAAATTCATAGAATCTGTTAGGTCATATTTTGATTGTTGGTGGTCAAGCCCTACTTCGGTTAGTCAACATTAAAATTGATTATCCTTTAATGCGTTTAGTGTCGATCCACCCAAAGATATGATTCGCTATGCAGTTTGTAATTTCAATCATACACATAATTGTTTCGAGTTTATCCTTATTTGGAATATTATTGTCGTTTTTGCTAATGTAGGCTGTAAGATTTTCGTCTTTTGTATTGACAGCTCCAGCGATATGTTTGTTGCTAAAATGAATGAATCCAGAGGTTTCATTATAAACGTTTGCTATCCAAGGGTAAAGCTCTGAAACTTTTTCCTTTAAATACCAGTCTTTCAAGGGCTTGTTATCTTTATCCCTGATTTTTTGAACCTGTTCGCCTTTCCAAACCCTAAAAGCGAAATCATGCGGATCATTACATAGCCAAGCTGCGTGTAAACGCATGAAATTATCTAAGTGTGGTCTAACTAAGTGCAAAGCAGATAAGTAGTTTCTTGATTTTACCAATGTCTCAAAACCATTTATCAATGAAAGCGATCTGCTGACAATTCCAGTGATATAGAAATCTAAATGATATAAGCCTTGACCGGATTGAACCATCCAAGCAGATAATCTAGTAAGCTTTTTATCAAAAAAAGCCAATCTTTCAAGGAAATCCAAAACAGTTGGCTCAAGTTCTGCATCGGGCAAATCCGGTACAAAGAAACTTTTTTCCTCTAAATACATCCAGGCAAATCGTGCTTCGAGTTTAACAACCTTAGTATCATTGTCTATATGAAAACCTTGTAATTTTCCATCGTCACTAGTAACCAGACAACCAATGTCAGCATGTTTTATATTTTGTGACTCTTCTTTAATAAGAAAGACAGGTTTTTGTTCTTCTGGCAGTTGTTCGGTAATTTTAACCCAATGGAGCATATTAATTTTAATCTATTTAATCTCAAGATATAAATTAAAAGGATAATTAAAAAGCTTCTCAGGTATTGCTGATTTTTTCAAATTATTGACATTCTATGTTTTTACTGTAATCTGCTTCGATACTTTGGTATTTTAATCTACTTACCATATTTTTTTGTTAAACTCGCATTTATATAATCTGCCAATTAAAATAGATGTCAGCCACATTAATACTCTTTTTTTTAGCAAGCATAACAACGATTTCACTCGCAGTTGTTCAGTGGAGGAAAGAAAGATACGCTCGAAGCTTGAATACAAGACGGAGTAATAATTGGATTTTGTTTTTTTCGATTTTAGGTAGCTTATTGGCCGTTGGAACAGGCTTTTGGCAGGAATACCAGCAAGGTGTAAGTGAAGAGAAGTTAGAAGCTTATCGGGGTAAGTTTGAGAGATCGCAAGCAACAGCATTAAAGTTGTCGCAGCAAATTATAGATTCAGCTGGAAAAACACTACAAGGCTACATAAAGTTAGATAAAGCAAATAGTACGATAATTGACTTACAGAACTCAACCTTGTTGGAGATCAATGGTGGAAATAATAGACCAATTCTACTTTGTGGTTACTCAATTTCTTATGGATTGGAAATGGGGAAAACTGATAAAAGAAATTATATAAATTTTGGGCTTAAAAATTCAGGAAAAAGCAACTTAAAAAATGTTCAATTTGTAGTTAGGGACATTTATAAAAAGTTCAATAAGATCCAAAAATCGAATGAATTTGGCGATATTCAGGCAATTGGGGAAAACGAAAACATAATGTACCATTATGATTCTAATGTTCTGCTTTTGGACATCAACCAATCCTCTAAAGACATTGAAAAGGTTGATGTTGCGAACTTAGATCGAAATAAATTGAAAACAGTTTATGAGACTACAATACCTAACAATGGAAATCTTTATCATTATGTGGCTAACGTAGAATGGAGCAATGGGTCATATACTGCCAAGATTAGCCTAAAAGAATTTGACAGTGTTTACTATTATCGACGTTATGAAATACTGGAGAACAATATTAAGGTAAAAAATCTCACCGATTTTTTCGGGCTTCCTAAAATTAAGATTCCCAAATATTTAGTTTATAGTGGTAAAGTAAATTATGGAGGCGATGATTATGAGATTTATTGGAATAGCACAAATTTCAGTATTATAGCGCTAAATAGATCGAGTATATACTACAATATTTTTGATCTGTTCAAACCAAAAACATCAAAAGAGGCTCTATCTATAGCATTGCCTACATTAATAAAAGTATTTGGAAAAGATAATAAGCAAAAACCGAAGGGTATAAATGCGGTGACTGGGCAGGTTGATTTAAAGTCTTAAATACATTTTTTCGCCTAAATTTAAACTGCCTGTGCCTTAATTATCAGGGTAGACACCTTTAATAGAAAATCAATTAGGGAACTACATTCAGAGCCACCCTAATTGATATGCTACGGTATATGCGAAAAAAAATAGGTTAAATCATATCTTAACCCTGTCTAGAAACTTTAGTTGCTATTATGAAATGGCCGATAATGTATGTTTGAGTAAAACTCGCTCAAAAAGCGCTTTACTAACAGCCATTTTGCCAATTCTTAGCAAATCGTCCTTAAACTGTTTCGACCTTAATACGGCGGGGAGTACTAACTGGGCTAAAGCCCAAATTGATTAAGGACTGCTTCTCAAAAAGTAGTCCTTTTTTTGATTATCAGTAGGTTATTATGGAATGCTGGGTTGTTAAATGCGGTTCTAAAAGCCCCTCATTCCATGTCAGGTTCTCAATCCTAGTTTTATGATATCCATTAATTGATGACTCCAAAATTGCCTTATCCTCTTTAAATTTTTTAAACCAAGTCTGGTAAGTAGAGTGGATAAAACATAGGCGTGATTTAAATCCATTCCAATCTTAAATAAGCCACTGTAAGCTACTCAAATTTCTTAATTGACATATTCTCAATCAATCAACAACAACAACAACAACAACAACAAAATTAAATATTTAACATTGTAGGGATTATCGTCCTAACAATGGGCAGTACATTAATAAACAACATAATACTATAATGAGAAAAGATATTCAAGATAGTGCCTTTTTGGCTCACAATAAATCCTCCTGGGATAGACAAGCAAAAACGCAAAGTCCCTGGTCACTACCTGTTAGCAGTGAGCTCATTCAAGATGCAAAAAATGGACAATGGGAAATATATCTTACTCCAAGTCCCCTTCCTAAAGGATGGCTTGGTGAGGTAAAAGGGAAAAAAATACTATGTCTTGCTTCCGCTGGTGGTCAGCAAGCTCCACTTTTAGCTGCGCTGGGTGCTGAGGTAATTGTTTTAGATCTTTCTAAAGAGCAGCTTTTCCATGATCGTATGGTTGCCGAACGCGATCAGCTGGAACTCATTACGATTGAAGGCGATATGCGTGACTTAAGTGAATTTGAAGATAACTCTTTTGATCTAATCTTTCATCCTATATCCAACCATTATGTTCCGGATGTACGGCCTGTGTGGAAAGAATGTTACCGTGTTTTGAAATCTGGTGGTGCGCTATTATCAAGTTTTTTTAATCCTGCAATTTTCATTGGTGATAGGGATCCTGCTTACATGGATAAGGGTATAATTTATCCGCGCTATAAGATTCCCTATTCAGATTTGATAGATCTTGAAGAAACTCTTCTTGAAAAGAAAAGAGAAAACAATGAAGCATTTGTTTTTGGGCATTCACTTAAAGATTTAATAGGGGGACAACTTGCAGCAGGATTTGTCATTTCGGATTTTCTGGAAGATAATCAACCCAATCCAAGATTCTTAATAGATAAATATATGCCTACATTTTTAGCTACTAAAGCAATTAAGCAATAACATAAATATAAGGTTACTTAGATTGCAAAAAAAATGCGCAACCTTGTAATTGAAAATACGATAATCATGATATCCAAATTTTTGGTTCAAAAGTGGTCCGCTACAGGTTGTCTTGAAAGAAAACTAATTAAAAAAAAGAGCTATAGAAAAACAGTTATTTTATAAAACCTTTTGTTGTTAAATCTGCGATAATGGGTTTAATAAGGCTTAAGAAACGATCTAGGTGTTCAAAGTATTCCCGCTCATGGGTACGGACTAAAGCCTTCGATGAAAATCGGAGGCTTTTTTAGTTTTTGATATTTATAAGGTTGACAATTACCTTCACCATTATTTCCATTTCATCAGATTTGCTTTCGGCTATCATTAATGTTAGCGCAACCAGCGCATTGTCTGCAATACGTTTCGATCCATCTGGTTTGTAAAGAATATTGTTCTTATCCAGAAACCAAACAAATAGGTAAGCTGCGATCCTTTTATTGCCATCGGAAAAGGAATGGTTTTTAACAACAAAGTATAGGAGGTGAGCGGCTTTTTCTTCAACGCTGGGGTAAAGATCAACACCATCAAATGTTTGATATATTGCTGAAATAGACCCCTTAAAGGATTCATCTTTTTCGTTCCCAAATAATGAACTACCTCCGAATTTATCTTTAAGATCATATATAGCTTTTTTTGCTTCGGTATAGTCTATTATAAATAATTCTTTTTGTGTTGTCCCTTCAATTTTTAATTGTTGATGATCATACTTATCGAGAATATCCAGCGCATAAGCATAGTCGGTGACTACTTTTAACAGACCTGTGGCCTCGTCGGAATTTAGTTCTTTAGTTGTCAGTACATTGCTTAATAGGTTTACTGTGCTTTTAAGTTCATTTAATTGCTTTTCCTGTTCTTTGAGTCGTTTTTCGTTGATCGAATAACCTTTTACTAAATATTCTTTCAACACGCTGTTAGCCCACATACGAAACTGTGTGCCTTTTTTCGATTTAACGCGATAACCAACGGATATGATTACATCTAAAGAATAATACCTGACTTTATATTTCTTACCGTCTTTAGCAGTTGTCAAGGAATCCTTGACAACTGAATCAACTATCAATTCGCCTTCTTTAAATATATTATTTATATGGAGACTCACATTTTGCTTGGTCTGATCGAACAATAGCTGCATTTGACCTTGTGTTAGCCAAACTGTTTCGTCATGTAGTTTGACATCTATTGAAGTTTCGCCATTTGAGGATTGATAAATAATAATTTGCTCTTCAGTCATAACTTAAAATATGATATATGCTAACGTATTTATAAATGGTCAATAAAACACAAATATTGATATTATTTTTTTGCAGGTAGAGTGGTATGCCAGCGATTCTAATTAAATCATCTTTAAATTGTTTCGACCTTAGTACGGCGCTGGGTACATACCGGAATCGAACACTTCGATTCCGGTTTTTTTATGTCCTCAGGTTTTGCTAATCTGACAGATAAGCTGATTTCATTATTTTGTAATCCTGCAAATCAACATCTTCTGATAAAAGCATGGCCCTCATTTTAGTAAGTATATTATTCTGGTCGGAAATCTCATAAATAATCCTCTTTCTTTCTTGATCAAAATTCTGTTTATCGTCGAAGATAGCATCCATGATCACCTCTTTATACAATTCTGCAATGCCAGACACAGTTTAAATGCGGAACGAACGGCCACTTTTGGCGAAATACCCAGATATCAGAAGTATTGACGAAATAAATAAACCGATACACGGAATTCTAGAAATATCTTATTAGTTTCGAAAGGGAATATCAAAAGACCTTTTAAGAATGAAAAAGGTACCTGCGAATTAAATACCCATCGGTTATAACTAGAAAATATTACATTCGTTTTATCCTTGGTAGTGAAATATCGAGGTAAATTAACATCAATTTAATCTTTATGAAAAGCGTTTTTACCCTAATCATCTGTTTTTATTCTCTAATCAGCTTCGGCCAAAAAACAACTGGAGCATATGTTAAGGATGCAAGTGGATGTAAAGTATGGGCTGAAGACTATTCTAACCAGGACAGTATTACTTGGGCAGGCAAATGTAGAAAAGGCTATGCTGATGGCTATGGAACCTTAATCTGGTATAACAATAGAAAAGAAGTTGCACGTTATAATGGAGCAATGCTAAAGGGAAAGCCTGATGGTCAAGGGAAATATACTTATTTGAGAAATGGTGAAAGAGAAGGTACTTTTGTTGAGGGCGTATTGCAGGGGAAAGGGAAAATAACCTTTGCAACAGGCGTTAAATTAGAAGGGAGTTATATCGATGATGAGTTTATCAATTTGGATGAAATTTCTCTAAAGCACCTTAAAAAGCATAAAACCTCTTTTTCAGATAGTACAGATATCTACGTAAATGATGGCAATTCGACATCACTTTTTTATTATACGTATATGCCAACAGGTAATTTAAAAGGAGCTTTGGTATTACTTCCATCTTCAGGTGAAAATGTTGAAAGCGTAATTAGCTGTAATAAGAAATTGATACAATCTGCATCAGAACAAGGAATTTTAACAGTTATCCCTTCAATTAATAATGATCGGGGATTGGACGATGATAAGTTAGCTTTAGATTTCTTTAATACTATTTTGAAAGAAGTGGTTGAAAAATATAGGGTTTCAAATAATAAGTTTGTTATTGGTGGATTTTCTGCTGGTGGTATGATTGCATTAAGATATACGGAAATGTCAAGAGACAAAAGTGGTAGGACATACCTGAGTCCAATAGCTGTTTTTGGTGTTGATCCTCCCGTCGATTTAGCAGGACTCTACAACTCGTCGAAACGTGATTTAATAATGAATGCCGATCGGGTGGGCTTAAGCTCCGGAAAAATGAACGGGTTGAGAGAGGCAAAGTGGATTGTTGATTCATATGATAAAATTTATGGCGGATCACCAGATCAGCATCCTGAACAATATATTCGGTGTTCCATGTACTCCCGTTCAGAAAAAGACGGAGGTAATGCAAAGTATTTAACCAATTTACCTGTTAGGATTTATTGCGACCCGGATATCGTATGGGCTTTAAAAGAAAGAAATCGAGACTTTTACGATATAAATGCAGCTAATTTATCAGCGATGATTAATTACTTAAATCTTAATGGCAATAAACAGGCTGAGTTTATATCTGCCCTGGGGAAAGGGTATCGGTTAGATGGAACCAGGCACCCTCATTCATGGTCATTAATTGAACCGGAAGATTGTATCAATTGGATACTTCTGACTATGAGGAATTAGTTCAAAAAACATTTATTTGTTCGCTTTATCCCAGATGGTTGGTGTCTGGTAAAGCGAAAAAATACGCTTTAGTAAACTTCAAAATTTTCGGTTCAAAAGTTACCCGAAATTGGCACATTTTTAAAATACCAGTGCTGGATTGTATGTCGCTCTGGTATTCTTGTGTTTTCATTTATAAATCTAATTAAAATTTGGATGTTATTTTTTAGCAAAAATCTTATCGTAAACCTCTTTTCGAACAGGTGTTTTGGCAATCCCAACCAGGTCATCCTTAAATTGTTTCGACCTTAATACGGCAGGGAGGTACATACCGGAATCGAACACTTCGATTCCGGTTTTTTATGTCTTTCTAAGGCCTAAATATTCTTCAAACTATGTTCAAGGTATTTCTGCTGAACCTCATTTTCTTAGGGTGTTATGAGCAGGCTTTCTTTGAATCAGATCGCAAAATTCTTTTGTAAGAAAGCTATTCAGTTAGTTCAGAGCTTTTATTCGTCAATTCAATACATTTGTCGAGATGTTTTCTTCGAGATATTTCCTCACCAAGAGGTTAATGAATCTTTTCAAATAAGTTTTGTTCAAAAATAGCATCTTTTTCAGTGCTATAAAACAGCCGGCTCCTGATCAGATTTAATGGTCTTTTTTGCCTCTTTTTGGAGTTTTAGTTAGGTTTGGAATGAAAACCAAATAGTCGTAACCTTTTATAATTCTTTCCAGCTCCAAATCCTCTACTTTAAGCTTCTTTTTAGAGATTGCCTGTTTCAAGGGTCTTAAGTCATAGGCATACCAATTGTCGTCTTTTACGACGGTTAAGAAAGATTTATATTGATCTAAATCAGCCAATGTTTCACCTTCTCCCTTTCCGATGAGCATAATGTGTAATGACTTCCGGTAATTTGCCTCTTCAATATTGGAAACCAGGTTACCAATATCGAATACTTCCATTAAACTCTCTCCTTTAGGCATGTGATTAGCACCAAATTTGAAAAGATTCTTCTTGTCTTTCCATTCAGGTAGTTTTTCAAGAACCAGATGCTTCATGTATTGAACTCTTAAAGGATGAATTCGACTTAAATATAGTTCCCTGCTTAATTTTAGTGCTTCAATCTGCTCTTTCTCGCTGGCTGATAAATTCAGAGCGCTCAATGCGTTCATTTTTGCCATACAATCGTCAGAGAACAAATAGAATGTGGTGTTATTTTTTGTGTCATAAGCAGCGGAATTAGCGATTATCTGCTTATAAATTTCTTTTGCTTTGGCATTTTTGGATTGTTTAGTCAATTCCGTAAACAGCAACCGGTCTGAAAATAAACTAATTTGATCAGCTCCATATAGTTTGATATTCTGCTGATGTATGTTTTTGAATAAATCAAATTCAGCTTCACCTTGTAAAAAAGATAAAGCTGAACCTGATTCATTACGGAATTTGTCCAGTTCAGCAGGGGATAAAGATTTGATTTTTGTTGATATTGTGTTGATGGTATATGGATCAATTTCCAGAATATAGTTGTCGAACTTAATATTATTAATAACCGCATTGGTGAAGTAAGGGATTTCACTGGTGAAATGCAGCTCGCCCAATAGCACAGAATTGTTTTTGTTGATCTCATTCTGTAGGGTAATCCATCCTTTTCCCTCGAAAGTGTTGTTATTGTTTTTTTTAAATGTGGAGTAGTTTTTTTGAATTAAACTATCCATTAGAGTGGTTTGTGCGTAACTGAAATTGGCAATAAACAGCGTTAGAATTAGTAGTTTGGTTTTCTTCATTTCTTTTTTTTTGAAAGATACAATAAATTGGATTTATCGCTCTGATGATTCAAATATCCAGGTATTCCTTTCCGCGACGACGACCTCAGGAATAAACGGCATGCGCTGTCAGATTTCCATTAACCCATTAGTATCAGGCCGCTCCATAACATTTCATTTCCCTTGCCTTTTTTAATATTGTAGGTTTTTGCCGTATGATGCAGAAGGTCTAAAATTATCGCAGCTTCGTCTTTTGCTTCGAGATTAAATTCAGGATAAAAGAAAGCTGTGCATCATGGTGCCGGGCGATGTCTTTTTGTGTTTCAGGTACAATGTAATCCGGAACTATACCTTCATCCTGCCTTGCTGTTGTTGGCGCCTGCCAGATGATGGGGATATCAATTTCAATTTTCGAATAAGGAAGATTTAAAAATAGAAATTTCCCTCCGTTTAGCCCCTGCTTTGTTCCACCCGTCTTATCTCCGATAATGTTCCCCCTGTGCATTACCTGAAAAATATCTGCGAGTGTAAAAGTTGTGGAGCTGTTGTTCGAATTGGTTATCAAAAACACATTCCCTTTAAAAACATTTGGTTTGGGGCTAATCGGTATGCAAGGTTGCCGTATGGCTTCATTCCGCTCATAAAAGCCTGCTGCTGTCCTGGTATAGTCGTTTTCATTTTTAGGCTGCTTAGCCTCTTTTTCCCATGTTGTTAAGTAAGGCATTAAGGTATCCGGGATCCTCAGAAATCTGTAGAGCCTTCTGGTCGGGTTTTCGCAGCCAAATGGCTTATCTATTATATAGGATAGCAGTTCGTCCCGCGCTTCATCGTCGCCACCTTCATTGCCCCTGATATCTATGATCAGATTTGGGGAATGGACCCTCCCAACTGCCTTAAATACACTGTCAAGATTCTTTTTGTAATCAGTTTTCCAGTCCCATATTTCAAAATCCCCTATCCTGAAATAGGCTGTTTCAGGATTAAGGAATCTGAACTCCCAGTTTTCCTCGTGCATCGGGATTTTTCCAAATCTTGAAACGTAAACTTGCTGCCGGTCTTTCTTTGACAGTGACCTGGCCGTTATTGAACTGGACTTACCTTTGAAGGGCTTTATCTCAAAATGATAAGAGGCTATATTAAAATTCTCAGGGAAAAAGAGGGGGAAGAAGATGTCGAACATCGAATAATTGCCCGTGTCAATATCTATAGGGACAATATTCATATTGTCTGACTTCTTTCCCTGCCCGTTATTGCCATCGGAACGGCTTACGGTCCAGAGACTATCAAGAATGGTATGTACTGGAATTCCATTGATACTAATAATTTCATCCCCTTTGCGGATTTCAGGGTGCTCTGACAGGTTATGGGTGATGATGAATTTCCTGCCGACTGCCCGAAATAAAAAGGGGATATACGATTTAGAAAAATAATTGTTAGCTACTTCTTTTTTTTGATTCCAAGGATTCAGGTAAGTGTGTCCACATTTTATTTTCGTCACAAACTGAGACAACAAAATAAAATATGCTTCGTCTGTTACCTCTCCGGATACTTTTTGTAGCAGTTCCCTAAAATAGTTGTCAATTTGTTCAGGGGTATTATAACGGTATAATCCCGGGTGCAGGCTGATCAGTGACTTTTGAAGAAGGGTAATTTCCTGTCTGCGTTGATCGGCTGATATTTTAGATTTTAATCGTTGTCCGGTTACAGTTAACCCTGCAATAAGAAAAATAATGATAAGGCCGAATTTTTTCATGTTCGTTTAATTGGTTGACGAATTAAGCTAATGGAGACTACAAAAAAAGACAAACATTTTTTAGAAATGTTGCAGCAAAGGAGAAGTAATTTTATAACCTTAAGCAATCCGTTAAAGGGGGATAGGTTAAAAAAGTAATGGGATTATTAATCGTACAAAAATAGTTACTCTAAAACGCTTTGTTGTCAAATCTCCAGTAGTGGGCTCAGGAAGGTTTAGAAATTAATCAAGATGTTCAATGTATTCGCGCTCATGGATTCAGATTCCTCTTTACGAAAGTAGCGCCGGATTTTTGGTTTTAAGACAGACCGTACCTGGTTAAAGCATCTTTCCAAATTAAGACTTTATTAGCGGCTATGGTTTTCTTTACGATTGTCATCAGCAATGATTGATCGAGTATTTGTGTTTTCATCATGGCTTTAAAAGCCTTTGCATCATCTGGCTCCATTGGTATAGCGTTTTCCAGATTGCAGCAACCATACCCATCAAACGAAATCCTTATTAGTTGTATTTGCTGCGTCTGATTTTTATTAAAATCAATAAAGACGCAGCCATCAAGGTAGCATAAATAATAGTCGGCCGGCCGGGTTGGGGGCATAGTAGTTATAGAGAACAGTGGGTTATCATTTTCTTCCACAGGTAAAATATCGCATATGCTATGTTATTGTATTTCGGTATAGCTATTTACGAAAGCAGTAAGGATTTTGTTTTTACAGCAAAGCTGCCTCAGCAAGCCTTTTATTTCTCTCTCGATAATCCGGCGTCTTTCCCTTATCTTTGCCAATAACTCAATATTTCCATACTGTGATTAATGTAAATAACATCTCCGTTTCATTTGGCGGAACCACGCTTTTTAGCGATGTAACCTTTTCAATAAACGAGAACGATAAGATCGCCCTGATGGGTAAAAATGGCGCGGGTAAGTCGACCATCCTAAAAATCATTGCCGATGCGGCTAAGCCTACTTCCGGTAACGTAACCGGTCCAAAGGATGCGGTAATCGCCTATTTGCCACAGCATTTCCTCACTGAGGATAAGGTGACTGTCTTTGAAGAAACGATGAAAGCCTTTCAGGAGGTAAACCAGATGCAAAAGGAGCTTGATGAGTTGAACGAGCAGCTGACGATTCGTACCGATTACGAAAGTGATGACTACATGAAGCTGATCGAACGCGTATCGGAGCTGAGTGAGAAATTTTATTCGATCGAAGAGGTCAATTATGATGCAGAGGTAGAAAAGGTACTAAAAGGACTGGGCTTTGAGCGCAAGGATTTTACCCGCCAGACATCTGAGTTTTCCGGTGGATGGAGAATGCGTATCGAGTTGGCTAAAATTCTGTTAAAAAAGCCAGATCTGATCTTACTGGATGAGCCTACCAACCACATGGATATCGAAAGTATCCAATGGCTGGAAGATTTCCTGATCAATTCGGCCAAAGCAGTTATGGTGATCTCGCACGACCGTGCTTTTGTAGATAACATTACCAATCGCACGATTGAGGTGACGATGGGCAGGATATACGATTACAAAGCTAAATACACCCATTATCTTCAGTTGCGTGCCGACCGTCGTGTACACCAGCTGAAAGCTTATGAGGAACAACAACGTTTTATTGCCGATAATCAGGAGTTTATAGACAGGTTCAGGGGAACTTACTCCAAAACTTTGCAGGTACAATCGCGTGTGAAGATGCTGGAAAAGCTCGAAGTGATTGAGATCGATGAAGTGGATACATCTGCATTACGATTGAAATTTCCACCGTCGCCACGCTCGGGTCAATATCCGGTAATTGTGGAAGAGCTCACTAAAACTTATGGCGATCATGTGGTGTTTCAAAAAGCATCTATGGTGATCAAACAGGGGGAAAAGGTGGCCTTTGTTGGTAAGAATGGTGAAGGTAAGTCGACAATGATCAAAGCGATCATGAACGAGATTGATTTTGAAGGAAGTTTAAAAGTAGGTCACAATGCTAAGATTGGGTACTTTGCACAAAACCAGGCTGCATTGCTTGACGAGAACTTAACCGTATTTGAAACCATTAACCAGATTCCTTTAAGCGATGGTACGATAAAAGTGAAAGATCTTTTGGGTGCCTTTATGTTCAGCGGAGACGATACCACTAAGAAAGTTAAGGTACTTTCGGGTGGGGAGAAAACCCGTTTGGCCATGATTAAGCTCCTGTTGGAACCGGTGAATTTGTTAATACTGGATGAGCCTACCAACCACCTGGACATGAAAACCAAGGACATTATCAAGGATGCCCTTAAGGATTTTGACGGTACTTTAATTCTGGTATCCCACGATCGGGACTTCCTGGATGGGCTGGCAGAAAAAGTATTTGAATTTGGAAATAAGCGTGTCCGCGAGCACTTTGAAGACATCAAAGGGTTCCTGGCTTACAAGAAAATGGATAGCTTAAAAGAAATTGAACAAAGCTAAAAAGGAGGTTTATCCTGATAAGTGTTCAAAATATTCCCGTAGATGGGTAAATTGAAAAGCCTTCGATGAAAATCGGAGGCTTTTTGCAATTGCTTAAAAAAGTTTGTTATTCAAATGTGCGATGAAAGGAATTCTGTACTTATTACTCACCGGAATCCGCCGGCTGCCAATCAGGATGTGATTGTCAAGGAATTTATCCATCTTTTCCAGGTTCACGATATAAGAATTATGGACCCGGATAAAAGGGTAATTTAATTGCTCTTCCACTTCTTTTAGTCGCCGGTAAACTAATAATTCTTCCTGAATAGTAACCAGCCTGATGTACTCTTTCTCTCCTTCAATGTATAAAATGTTTTCGAGCAGGACTTTTTGCAGGCTTTTACCTGTTTTTACAAATAGATAGGCAGAAGTTTCCGGCGGGATGGGGCCTGTTTCCGGTAATCCTGTTTTATGGTGGATCTGTTTTCCTGTATTCGAAAACCAGCTTTCTATTTTTTGTTGTGTAGCCAGAAATCTTTTCAGGGTAACGGGCTTCAGAATATAGTCCAGTGCATCCAGCAAATAGCTTTCCGCTGCATACTCAGAGTATGCGGTAGTAAAGACGATTTTAATCTCCGGCGGCAGCAGTGTTGCAAGTTCCATCCCGTTTAGAAGTGGCATATTGATGTCTAAAAAGATAAGGTCAGCTTTCTGTGTTTTTGAGGCCTGCAAAGCCTCCAGGCCATTATAACATCTGGCCACGACCTGCCAGTCTGTAGCCTCAGTGATCAGCAGGTCAAGCAGATTGATGGCATTGGGCTCATCGTCAACAATGATACATCTCAACATTAGCTTAATGGGATTTTAAAGTAAGCGGTAAAGCTGTTTTCGGCTGGCTCAACAGTCATTTTAAAGGATTGTCCATACAATAAATTTAGCCGTTGACGTAAATTTTTCAGCCCTGATCCAGCTCCTGATTTTTTGACTATTGCATTGTTAAACACCCTGAAATGCAGAAAATCTGCTTCCTGAATTAATTTCAATTCTATGATGGTTTCCTTGCTCGATTTGTCGATGCCGTGTTTAAAGACATTCTCTACAAAAGTAATCAGCAGCATCGGGGGGATTTGGAGGGCAGAATCGTATTGGCGGACAAAATCAAGCTTTGCTTTATGTAATAAACGAATTTGCTCAAGTCCGATATAGTTTTCAAGAAACTGGACTTCTTTGTCAATACTGACTTTATCTTTGATACTGTCGTCAACGATATAACGCATGATTTCCGCTAAACGCTCAATCAATACTGCCGTTTTAGGTGCTTCAACATATGCCTGGTAATAGATGTTATTTAGTGTATTAAACAAAAAATGTGGTTGAACCTGTGATTTGAGAAGATTTAGCTCTGCTTTGCTTTTTTGCAGAACAATATTCTCGGTCTCTTTTTTAAGCTCAAAATAGGCAATCGCAATGCGGAAAATAAAGCTAAGAATATAGGTGATGGTTCCCCCGATCAGTAAATTAAGTACCATGCTGACCTTGAAAGGCTTAAACTGCGGACTAAAATATTCATAATACACATACCAGGAGAGGTATCCTCTGCCTAAGCCGGCGAAAGCGAGAAGAAGGATAACGGAAAAGACATATAGTAAACGATGGCCTTGCTGATAAAGTCTGGGATATAAAAGATAAATGTTTCCATAAATCACAGTAGCATAAAAAGCCGTATTGATCAGTGTGTTGATCGCAGATTGCGCCGGACCATCCATAGGTAGCAGGGAGACAAAGATGATCATGCTTACCGAAAGCCAGATCAGCCATTGTAATTGTGTGACCGTTAACTTTTCTATGGAGGTATTCATCAAAATTTATCGTTTAGTGCGGATAGTGATTGCAAGATAATAAGCCGGAATCATTTAATTATCGTTTTTCAATGCTTTGTTGGATTTGTTCAACGGTTTGATTCATTTATCCAATCGCTTAATTGGTCATAGAATATCGCCATATCGGTTGAATATAGTTTCCGGACTTTCCGGTTCCGCTCATATTTGTATCAACTAAACAATCAAAAAATATGAAAAGATTAATGGGCTTTACTTTTGCCGTACTGATTTTATTCCAGGTATCCGGGGTAAACGGCATGATACAAAGAGATACGATCAACTTTAAAAGCAATAAACTACGGACCAAACAATTGAAAACAGGCCTTAAACAGTATCTTGTCTATTTTCAGCATCCTGCGCAAAATAAGAAGTTGAATTTGTCTATCTGGACAAGAGAAGTGCAGCTCGCTGCTAAAAACGGACTGAAATGCTTTAGCATTTCGCAAAAGTGGTACAGCAACGATACTGCCAGTTACCGTTCTGTTTATTCGCTGAACAGTGTGGAGGATTTTTCTCCGGTTTATCATTCAGAGACCATCGGTAAACATACCAAAGCATTTAATTGGTATGCAGATCACATCAATGGGGCAGACAGCATACCGGATAACAAGCAGAAATCATTTGCCCTTCAACTGAGTCAGCCTTGCTTTAACTGGAATCTTGATATTGAAACCTTTGAAATGCTGCCCCTGGCTGCGGGGAAGAAGTTTGTACTTCGGTTTTACGATGCGGGTTTGGCGGAGCCGAAGGATGTACATTATGACGTTTCCGGGGAGGAAGTATTAACCACGATGGATAACAGAAAGGTCGATTGCTGGAAATTGTTTTCCGAGGGAACCAATGGACAAATGCATTATACACAGACTTTCTGGATCAGCAAAGAAGGACATGAATTTTTGATGGAGGAGGATACTTTCAATGGAATGTTCCGGTATAAGGTGAAGATGCCTGGCTATTCTCCAAACATGGGACCAAGATTTAAGTAGGAAATTCAGATAAGTCCTATTCAACTTCATTCTTGTCCTAACATCCCGCTTGCCATTCAAATTACTTTTGTGAGGTAAAAAAACACCTAAAAGTAATCTGTATGTATGATGAAGTTATAGCAAAAAAAGCAGGAAGCGGTTCCACTACCTGGTGGATGCTTGCCTGTCTTTCTCTTTCCATATTGCTTTCCTCTTTGAGTACCAGTATAGCCAATGTTGCTCTGCCCAGGCTTGTACAGGAATTTAGTGCCTCCTTCCAGGAGGTTCAGTGGGTTGTGCTGGCCTATCTTCTTGCCATTACGACAATGATTGTGAGTGTTGGGAAGCTTGGGGACCTGATCGGACGAAAACGTTTACTGTTGTCCGGACTTTTTTTGTTCACATTGGGTTCGGTTTTATGCGCCGCAATGTCTTCGCTTTCCCTGCTGATAGTCTTCCGTGCAATGCAGGGGCTCGGTGCTGCAACAATGATGGCACTTTCACTTGCGTTTGTTAGTGAAATGGTACCCAAAGAGAAATTTGGCCAAACGATGGGGTTGTTAGGAACGATGTCGGCAATCGGTACTGCTCTTGGTCCATCCCTTGGGGGCTTCCTGATTGCGGGAATGAGCTGGAGGGCTATCTTTTTGATTAACCTGCCCTTGGGTTTGCTTACCTTTCTGCTGGTCCTCCGCCATCTGCCCGATGATCAGCCAGGAAAGAAAACCAAAGGGCTGGACTTCGATTATAGAGGTACCTTGTTGCTCGCGTTAACACTTGCAGCTTATGCACTTGCCATGACTATTGGGCGTGGTCATTATGGTAAATTTAATGCAGGACTGCTGCTGACAGCCATTTTAGGACTCGTATTATTTGTATTGACGGAAAGAAAAGTTGCCGCTCCCTTAATTCAGCTGTCGCTATTCCGCAATCCGGTACTGAGCGCTGCGCTGACTATGAACGTATTGGTTTCGACAGTAATGATGGCAACACTGGTGATCGGGCCTTTCTACCTATCCCGTGCGCTCGGACTCAATCAGGCCCTTGTTGGCGTAGTGATGTCGGTTGGTCCGCTGATCTCCATATTGAGCGGTGTCCCGGCTGGTCGTTTGGCTGACCATTTTGGTGCTTCATTGTCGGTAAGCATTGGGCTGATGCTCATGGCTGTTGGTTCAGTTGTGCTCGTCATTTTTTCAGGGATCTCCGGATACGTTATTGCCATCGCCATTTTAACTCCTGGTTATCAGTTGTTCCAGGCTGCAAATGGGACTTCAGTAATGACAGATGTCCTTCCGGGACAGCAGGGACTAATGTCTGGTTTACTTAATTTATCCCGTAATCTTGGACTCATCACCGGTGCATCTGTTATGGGAGCCATATTTTCCCTTGCTTCCGGTACAACTGAAATGATGTCTGCCCAGCCTGGGGCGATTCTGACCGGTACGCGCATTACCTTCGCCGTTGGGGGAACTCTGATCATATTTGCTTTGGCCATCGCAATCTATAGCCGGAGCAGGCATAAATGTTAAAAATATTTTACATTATTCAGCTGAAATGACCTGTTGCCAAAATATTTAAGAATTTACCGTCAAATTTAAAGTTAAACCATAAAATATTGACGAATTAAAGTGTACCAGGCATTTTTAATGCGGTCATAGCGGAACTTTAGCCGGTTGTTTTTTATCATTTTCCCCGAACCCGGGATATTGTTCAGGGGAAGATCATCAATGATTTTGGTTTGCCTTTATCTTACATCTGAGGAAATTACGCTATTATTGTTACAAAAAACAGGTAGGTATGGGGCAATTGTCAGGCATGGGCGATGATGAACTTCTGAAGGCATTTCAGTCAGGGGATCAGAAAGCTTATAAGCAGATATACGACCGTTACTGGCAGCTGTTGTACCGCCATTCCTGTAACATGATGAGAAACGACGAAGAAGCAAAAGATGTCGTACAGGAGGTATTTACCACTTTGTGGATGAAAAAAACTGAAATCAGGCCCCCTCTTGCAGCTTTTTTGTATACCGCATGCAGAAACAGAATCCTGAACCGGCTAAAACACCTGAAAATTGAAGCAAAGTATGCCGAACAGCGCAAGGCGGTTCTGGAAAATCCGGGAATGGTCTTGCCGGATCAGCAGGTGATTGAACGCGATTTTGCAAGGCTGATTGAGGCAGGTATTCAAAGTCTTCCACCAAAAATGCGGCGGATATTTGAGCTGAGCAGGAAAGAATTTAAAACACATCAGGAGATTTCTGAAGAACTGAAGATCTCTTCTTTGACTGTTAAACGGCAGGTTAGTAACGCATTGAGTATACTAAAGGATAAACTTCATATTTTTTTTACACTTTTTTAATTTTCATCTGCATCCTAAGCCCTGCTGAGTTGTTATACACATGAACAACCCTGGAAAGCTATTGATGACCGATGGATAAATTAGACGAGAAACAAGAAGAACTGCTCAGAAAATACCAGCAAGGTACCTGTAGCCCCGAAGAGGCTTTTGCAGTCCGTTACTTGTATAATCTGGCATCAGCATCAGCATCAGCAGAAGAGCTTCCCGACAGGGAAGATACCGAACAGGTTGGAGCAGAAATTTGGAGCAGGCTTCCTGCCGGAAAAAAAGGCCGTAGCTTAACTATTTTCAAAGTGATCTCAGCAGCTGCAGCAGTGATCGTCATCATGGCTACGGGCTATTTATGGGTGCACAATAAACCGGCTATTTCAAACGAGCAGCAAGTGCATCATGACATTGCTCCCGGGAAAAATTCCGCGACACTTACTTTGGCAAATGGCAAAAAAATTGTACTTACAAGTGATGTAAAAGGAGAGCTGGCCACCGAATCCGGGGTAAGCATTACCAAAACTGCGGACGGACAACTGATCTATGAGATAAAGGATCAGCAAAACCCGGATCCGAAAGCTGTAAATCAGCTTTCTACCACGAAAGGAGAGTCTTACCAGCTTCGTTTACCTGATGGAACCATGGTTTGGCTGAATGCAGCCTCTTCTATTACTTATCCTGTATCTTTTTCAAATACAGCACTGCGTGAAGTGAAACTTGCCGGAGAGGCTTATTTTGAAGTCGCCAAAGACAAAAAGCGTCCTTTTCTGGTCACCACCATCCAGCAGCAGATCCGTGTTTTAGGGACAGAATTTAACGTGAATGCCTATCCGGATGAGCCGGAGATCAAGACCACCTTACTCGAAGGAACGATAAAGTTAAGCTTAGAGGGGGGATCTCAAAACCGCATTTTAAAACCTGGCGAACAGGCCAGTTTAACCGGAACACGGCTTTCTGTTTCGACAGTAGATGTGGAACAGGCGATCGACTGGAAAAACGGAGATTTTGTCTTCCAGTCAGAGCCTTTAACTTCTTTGATGAGACGCGTTTCCAGATGGTATAACGTATCCGTTATTTATGCAAATGGCGTAGATAAAGAAGGCACATTTACCGGAAAGGTATCGAGAAGCAAACCTGTTTCGGTATTGCTGAAAGCATTACAGTCGGCCGGATTAAAATTTGAGGTTATCGGCAATAAAATCATTGTAAAAAATCAATCAACATAACTTTAACCAAAACCTAAACTAATGAAAAAACCATACAAAAAAGATCCTTAAGCCCCCTGAAAATAAGTGAAATGATGGCCGAAAGTGTACCACCACTTCCGGCCCGTGTTTCAGCTTATCCACTAGTCCGGGAAATCCCGGGTAATTCATAACAATTGATTAATGAACTGATGTAGGTTGCCCTGAAACTTTTGAGGTGCAGGCAACTAACTGATTAAACACGATGTAAATATATGATATTTTACACCAAAAGCCTATGTAGGCCATTGGCTGCTATTGCCAAGATTTCACTGATGACCAACCCTGTTTTCAGCAGGCTCAGTGAGGTAAATAAAAACAAATGGATCATGCGAATTAAACTGATTGTAGTATTGCTAACTTCCGCCATTCTGCAGGTAAGTGCTGCCAGTTATGGTCAGAATGTAACCCTTAAGCACGATAGGGTGAAGTTAGCTACGGTATTGAATGAGATTAGAAAACAGACTGGCGTTGATTTTGTATTTAGTGATAAGATTATTGCTGCAGCAAGACCAGTCAGCATTAATGTGGCCAATGTGAGCCTTGAAGCGGCATTGGAGGAATGTTTTAAAGACCAGCCGGTTACTTTTACGATTGACCACAAAATGGTGACCATAGAAAAGAGGGCGGTTTCCTTTCTGAGGATGGACCAGCTGATTTACGCCAGACTTACCGGTACTGTAAAAGATACGGACGGACTTCCTTTACCGGGAGCATCGATTGCCATCAAAGGCAGTTCGAAACACGTCATCACGGATGCAGAAGGTAAATTTGTATTGGACGGAGCACAGAAGGGCGATCTTATCGTGATCACTTATGTGGGGTTTGTTCCGCAGGAAATTGCCTGGAACGGAGCAGGACCACTGAATGTGAAACTGGTAAGTACCGTTCAGGGGCTGGACGATGTCATCGTGGTGGCTTATGGTACCGCTAAGAAGTCAACCTTTACCGGCTCTGTTGCCGTGGTGGGTGCCGATAAATTGTCAAAAATTGCCGGTTCAGGTTTTGCGGAAGCATTGCAGGGAATGGGAAGCGGAGTCAATGTAACCAACAATGAAGGTAATCCGGGTGGCGATACCCGCATTCAGATCCGGGGGATCGCCTCCATGAGTGGCGCTTCCAAACCATTATATGTGGTAGATGGAATGCCTTACGACGGACAATTGAATTCGATTTCGCCAAGTGACATCGAGTCTATCTCTGTATTGAAAGATGCGGCTGCATCTTCACTTTATGGTTCACGTGCAGCAAACGGTGTGGTGATGATCACGACAAAAAAAGGGAAATCATCCAAGCCTCAGATCAATTTCCGTTCTGCCTGGGGAACATCAGACAATGCCGTTGGAAATCCGGTTAAGGCGAGTCCTGCGGAGCAATTGCTGTATACCTGGGAAGGGATGTATAATGATCAGTTTTACAAATACGGAATGACCAAAGCCAAGGCAGGAGACTGGGCTTCAAGCAATGTGCTGGGCAAAATATTAAAAGCAGTGAACAATTCTGCAGGTCAGCCGAGTTATGTATCTCCTTTTAAACACATCAATGAAAATTATGTATTGCATGATGGTAATGGTAACCCTTACCTGAATCCTAACCTGCAAATGGTATGGGATCCTTCAGACTATGACGTGAATGGCGCCGTATATTCACGTAAGCTGCGTCAGGATTATGGCCTGGATGTCAGCGGAGCGAGCAGCGATGGGAAGACCAATTACCTGTTCTCAGGTTCTTACCTTGATGATAAAGGTTTTGCCAGCAACCAGTATTTTAAACGTTATACCTTCAGGACAAATGTGACTACACAGGCGACCGACTGGTTGCAGTTGGGTGGAAATATCGCCTATAGTGGTTCAAGACAAAATAGTTCCGGTTCTATGCGTGCACAAATCTTTACCACAACGATGTCATCGCCATGGTTAAGAAATGTAGACAATACAGACTGGGTTTATTCAGAAAAAACGGGTAAAAGAATGTTTGACTATGGTTCTTATGTCAACAATTTCTTTGGTATCCATGCATTGAACAATGGTGGTGATTACTGGAATAATCCAAACGACGAAGATTTCAATAACAACCAGCGTAACATGATTTCTACGCGGTTTTTTGCCAATGTTAAATTGCCTTTTGACCTGAACTTCAGGTCCAGTTTAGGGATCGATAATAACAGTACCAAACAATTTTTATACGGTTCTGCTGTTCATGGATCGGGTCAGATGGCACCATACGGACTTACTGTATTGACTTCAGGAGGTAATGCTACCCGCAACAATACAGATATTACTTCGCTTACCTGGAACAATTTGTTAACCTGGAACAAGAAGTTCGGTGACCATAGTTTCAGCGCTTTGGCCGGACAGGAATTGTACAATAACAACTTTTTGTACAACAATGCTTATGGTGAAGGAATCATGCAGATCGGCCAATTTGAATTGAATTCTACCACTAAAAACTGGAGCAACGGATCGTATAGAGATCGCTTTGCTTTATTCTCCTATTTAGGTAAGGTGGATTACAACTTTCAGGACAAATATTACCTGTCAGGTTCATTCAGAGCTGACGGTTCTTCCCGTTTTCATCCCAATAACCGCTGGGGTAGTTTCTTTTCAGCAGGAGCTTCATGGAGAATTTCAAATGAGAACTTTATCAAGGACGTAGACTGGATCAATAACCTGTCTCTTCGTGGAAGTTATGGTACCAACGGAAATGATAAACTGACTACGAGAAATGCAGATGGCAGTCCGGGAGGAGAAATATTATACGCTTATGAAGGAGTATACGAGGATGATCCTATGTATGGAAATCCGGGATTACGTCCTTCTGCACTTGCAACACCAAATCTGAAATGGGAGAGCAACAAACAACTGAATGTAGCCCTTGATTTCACCATTTTTAAAGGAATTACAGGATCGGTAGAATATTATACACGTAATTCGTCCGGATTACTGTTTCAAAAACCATTGCCGTTATCAGCACAGGCTGGTTCTGTGGTAGGCATAAATACCAATTTAGGCAATATCCGCAATAGTGGTATTGAGGTTTCATTGGGTGCAGAGCTGATTCGCACCAAGGATTTCAGCTGGAAGATTGATGCAAACATCTCTACCTTGAAAAATGAGGTGACCTACCTTCCTGCCGGTGCATTTACGTTCTCTAACCGTGCAGCAACCTATAAACTGGAAGAAGGACATTCTATCTATGATTTCTTTATGGTGAAAAATGCAGGTGTTAATCCGGATAACGGAAATATGCGCTACTGGGTTCAGGATGGTTCCGGAGGATGGAAAACTACCGAGAACTATGCAGAAGTAACGACAAAGGATTATCAATATGGAGGTTCAGCATTGCCTAAAGCATATGGTGCAGTAACCAACAGTTTTGACTGGAAAGGATTTGACCTTTCATTTATGTTTTATTACTCTCTGGGAGGAAAGATGTTTGACTACGGATACATTGAGCGTACTGCATTGCGCGGTGGGGTTGGTGTGATTCCTGATCTGGTACAGGACAGGTGGAAAAATCCCGGCGATCAGGCGTTGTTCCCAAAATGGTCTAACGATAACTATGCGGATACGCGCAGAGGTTCAGATTTTTATGTATTCAATAACAGTTTCCTTCGTCTTAGAAACCTGACACTGGGCTTTACTTTGCCTAAAGAGATCAGTAAAAAACTAGGCATGTCTTCTGCCAGAATTTACCTGGCCGGAAATAACCTGTTGACATTTGGAGCGGCTAAAAACCGTTATTCAGATCCGGAAACAGGAGTTTTAGGAAATAATTACAATGGTAATGCCGATACGGATAATGGTGTTCAGGGTTCAAGAAGAATCTATATGGGCGGTATCCAGGTCTCATTTTAATAACATAAAAGATACGATAACGATGAAAATAATATATAAAACCGTCTTATTTCTGGCCCTACCTGTTTTAATGACAGGTTTCGCCGGTTGTAAAAAAATTCTGGATACCAAATCGTCTACCGCTACCTCGGATGGTGCAGTGCTGAAGAATGTTACTCAGCTGAATATGGTGCTGAACTCTGCTTATAAAAAGCTTTATTTCAACAATGGAGGGGCAGACCGCGCTTATTCAGGTCTGGCCGGTTTACAAATGTATGTAGACCTTGGTGGTGCGGATATCCTTAGCCATACCAATATGGGCGGTAATCAGGTAACTTCCTATACTTTTGAGCCTACCAGGACACAGATTACCGGAAATTCGGATGCGATATGGTCAATGATGTACAAAACAATCAACCAGGTAAACGCGATTATTACTGCGCTGCCAAATGCAGATGGGGGTGCCGATGAGAAAGCAAAGATCATGGGACAGGCCAAAGCCATCCGTGCGGTCTGCTATTTTCACCTGATCCAAAACTATCAGCAAACGTATGTACTGGCTAAAAATAAACCAGGCGTAATATTGAGGTTATCGTCTAATGACCCGGTGAGTATGCCACGTGCTACTGTAGAAGCCTGCTATCAGCAGATTGTGGCTGACCTTAAGGATGCAAAAGCTTTATTGGTGGATTTTCAACGTCCAAACAAATGGACAATTGATAAAAATGTCATCTCAGGACAACTGGCAAGGGTATATCTGGTGATGAACGACTGGCCAAATGCACTTGCTGAAGCCACCACTGCTTACACTGCTTACAGCCAGCTGATGACCCGCCAACAATACCGTAGTGGTTTTGACAAGGTGATCACGAACGCCTACCCGGAAATCATGTGGGCCATGAAATATACCGAAACAGACAATATCGGTGGAAGTACCCAGTTTAATTTCTGGTACAATCAGGATGAGAAATATGGTGAAGGATTTACCGATGGACCTATTTATGCCTTCCTGAGTTTCTTTGCCGATGGAAAGTATGAGCAACTGTTTGAAAAAACAGAAGACAGGTATCAGTTCTGGAAACGTACAAAGAATGCTTCTCAGGAGTGGTCTACAAAATGGGCGTACGACAAGTACAAACATTATGGTGATGCCAATGGTGCAGTACAGGGAAATACCCGTCCTGAAGTTTCGCTCATGCGTGGCTCGGAGATGTTGCTCATCATGGCTGAAGCTGCTGCCCATTCCGGTGGGGATGCGCTTACTTACCTGAACCGCTTACAAAGGGCGAGAGGAGTAACTGCGGTGACTACTGCAGCTGCCGGACCAGAACTGCTGGAGGCCATTTATGTAGAAAGACGCAAGGAGTTGCTTTGTGAAGGTGTGACCGGATTTTACGACCTGTTGCGTCTGCAAAAGCCATTGCTCCGTTATCAGGAAACGGCTACTTACCGCGAAGGACATTATACCTGGGGTGTGAATCAACTGAACGGTTATGTCGCTTCTGCGGCCCAGCCTACAGGTACGCTGCTGTCTAATGATTACCGCTTTATCTGTCAGATCCCACAATTGGAAATGACCAATAATGAGGCGCTTAAGCCGGGTGATCAGAATCCTTTTTCAGGTCAATAGTAACAAAAAAAAGCTGCCCGGTTTACAGATAACCGGGCAGCTTTTTTTATATTCTCTTTTTAACTTCGTTTATTTTCCTGTTCCACGATAATTTTAGGGTATTTAAAGCCGCTGTAGTCTTACGCAGAAAGACGGAGCGTATTTACTTATGAATGAGTATATTAACGACATTATGAATATTGTAACACACGAACAGGGTGAGACTAAAGTCGCTGAGGTTATTTCTGATCAGATTTTGATCGGTAATGTAGAAGATGGATTGCAGTTAATGGGGGATCTGTACTATCAGGGTTATGACAAGATTATTCTTTATGAAACAAACATCACACCTGATTTTTTTGACCTGAAAACACGTCTGGCAGGAGAGATTCTACAGAAGTTTTCTAATTACAGACTGCAATTGGTCATCATAGGCGAATTCAGTAAATATCCTGGAAAAAGCATCAGGGACTTCATCTATGAAAGTAATAAAGGTAAAATCGTTAACTTTCTGCCAACAATTGCAGCCGCAAGAGACAAGCTCTTCCATTAAGGGGTAAGAATAAAGATCATCCAAAGGCATATTTGAAGGCCTCAATGAAATTGTAAGCTATGAATGAGAATGATACCACACGACTTTCAAGACTGACTGCCATTTTAACACAGTTGCAAACGAAAAGACTTTTGACAGCCGCAGAGTTGGCAAACAGGTTTTCGGTAAGTACCAGGACAATTTACAGAGACATCAAAGCATTGGAACAGGCAGGGGTCCCGGTTTTGACAGAAGAAGGAAAAGGTTATACCTTAATGGAAGGATACAGAATTCCCCCTGTGATGTTCACCGAAAAGCAGGCCAATGCCTTAATCCTTGCAGAACAATTGGTGTTAAAGAATAAAGATGCCTCTTTTGTTGAAGACTACCTGGAAGCCATCAATAAAATTAAAGCCGTTTTAGGGAATAATGTAAAAAACAAAGCTGAGCTGCTTACTGAAAGAACCCGGTTTAGTCAAAATGTGAACAGCGAAAGAAATAGCAATAATTTATCTGATTTACAGTTTGCCCTTACAAATTTTTACCTGATAAGAATCGAATACACGAATGAGGCAGATAAAAGCTCAGAGCGGTTGGTTGAGCCCTTTGCAATATTAAGCACACAAGAAAATTGGCTCTTGGTTGCATGGTGCCGTTTACGCGATGAGTTTCGGTATTTTCGTTTGGACCGGATTAAAAAGCTGGAAATCCTTTCCGAAAAGTTTAACCCTCACAAAATGACCTTGCAGGAGTATTTTGACAAACATTATTAACTTTTTACGACCCTTGACATAGGGCTGTCATTCGGCCGGTTTAGATTTGCGACATCATTAAAAAAAAACAACCTTATGATTAGTCAGTTAGCAAACTTAAATTGGATTAGCGTTTTAGTGGCATTTGTTGCCTATTTTTTCCTCGGAGCCCTATGGTTCACCCTGCTTTTTAGTAAGCAGTACAAAATTTCTTTGGGTCGTGATCAGGAGACGCTGCCCAACAAAATCATTTTTGTTGCAGGACCCGCATTGTGTACGCTGGTGATTACAATTGTGACTGCAGTTTTGATTTATGCCTTAAATATTCAGTCCTTTGGAGCCGTGCTGGAGCTTTCTGCAATGGTTGGTATTGGGTATTTGTTTGCAAATACGGTCAACATCGCCATCAATCCAAACATACCCCGGCCAATCCTCTATGGAATTATAAGCGGGACCTATCATCTAGTGGGAATTATTATGGTATGCGTAATTTTAATTGCAATGAAATAGGGAAACCCTTATGGAAAAAGAAGCGATAGAAACTTTTTGTCCGGCAAGCCAGCAAGATTGGAGAGAATGGTTGACGAAGAATCACAGTTCCAAACCATCTGTTTGGCTTGTTTACTATAAAAAGAAATGTAATGTTCCTACCATAAACTACAGTGATGCTGTTGACGAAGCCCTTTGTTTTGGCTGGATAGACAGTACTAAAAAATCCCTTGACGAGGATACATTTATGCAGTTTTTCTGTAAACGGAAACCGAATAGTGTCTGGTCAAAAGTTAACAAGGGAAAGGTAGAACGACTAATTAATAATGGAATGATGACTAAGGCGGGTCTTGAGCGCATTGAAACTGCAAAACAAAATGGTTCCTGGAAAATTTTAGATAATGTAGAAGAATTGACCATACCGGAAGACCTGGAAAAAGCGCTGGATAACAAATCAGGAGCAAAAGAATTTTTTCTAAGTTTGAGCAAGTCTGTCAGAAAAGGTATTCTGCAATGGCTTGTTCTTGCCAAACGTTCAGAAACACGACAAAAGAGAATGACCGAAATAGTGGAACTTGCCGCCAAAAAAATGAAACCGAAACAGTTCGGATAAAAGACGAACTATTCCAGGTTAATCACTTGCCGGTCTTTGATAAGCCTGGTGTTTTTTACTGCACCGGTACCGCTGAAACGATATTGTAATCCGATTATATCAGAGGGTTCATTTGGAAAGGTAACTGAGTAGGCCTGTTCACCATTGATGAAAAAACGCAGGTGTCGGTTTTTACTTTCGACCCTGAGCGCTACCCATTGATCCAGGTCACAACCAAATTTCGAGAGGTCTGCATCCTTACTTTGTACCTCTGTCCCCGCTGCATATAGTGACAGGTCACCTACACAGCCTTTAGAAGAAAGTGGTATGATAATGACGTCATTTTTGCACATGATCAGCACTTCCACGCGCTGGCAGGCAGCAGTACCTCTACTAAAATCACTTTTCAGGCTGGTTTCAAAAATAAAATGATCATTCTTAATGCCTCCCATATCCTGTACGTTATAAAAGCGCAAGGCAGGCAAAGACGGTTGTAAAGGAAGATGATAGCTGGACAATAGTTCTTCATTGACTTCTACCCGATGGTCTTTCAGTACCTCCTCTTTTTTAAAGTAAAGCGGAACGTTTCCATCCTTATAGATCATGGCCATCCATCCGTCAGATGAAATCATGAGGTCATGCTCTTTTACGATTTGATTTTCAATGATCAGCTTTGCCCGGTAATAACCGGGATTATAATAGATGGCGGAGTATATGTTCTTCTGTCGTGATACCGCTACTTTTCGGCTCACATCCCAGGATTGGCTAATAAAGACAGCATCTGTACGGGCAGCTGTTGCATCGTAATTAAAAATGACCGAGTTGGGAACTCCTGCTGTTTTGATTTTATTACTGCTGAATTTATATGCTGAGGCATCAATGATGGGTATTGCGGTATTCATGTTCGATAAAAGTAATAAGCCGGTTATCATAACGAGTACCGAAAAGAATCCCAGCGACCAGTATTTCCATTTTTCAGAGGTCTTCCTGATCTTCTTTTCCTTTACTGCGACCTCCGTCATTGCCCCTTCCGGTACCGCGCTTTCTGGGTATTCCAATGGTTCCTTGTGCTTAAACGTTCTCCAATCCTGATAGCCTGCAAATTTTGCCAGTGTATTCAATGTGGTGGCAGTGGGGACATTGGTATATTTCAGTTTTCCCCAGAGTCTCTTCAGCGTCGTCACACTCAAGACTACAGCAGTGGCCTCCTGGATCTCTATACTCAGCTTTTCAAAATCATAACCTTTCCAGTCGCTGCCTGGACCCCAGTTTAGCCTGTTTTCTATTAATTCCAGACACTTTTTAATATGTTTTATTTCTAAACTGTTATTCATTCAATGTCTATCAATTTATAAACTTACCTGTATTTGCACACATTTGACGCAGGATTGAACAGGCGCTGCTTTAATTATTATTCACATTTGCCGGATCTAAATCATTTAAAAGTATAACAATTTATGACAAAAAAAGTAATTGGTCTTTCAACAATGGTTGTCTCATTGCTGATCATTGTAAGTGCTGCTAAAACCGCCCGGGCACAGGATTTAAAAGAAAAGTACAGAACAGTTAACCGCACTGTCAGTTCGGATAAGAAGTACGGAACCATCCACTTGAATCAGGCAAAGGGCGTTGGGATCGCATGGATTAAAGGAAAGACATTCGTCAAAGGGGTAATTGAGTTTGATGTCAAAGGAAAGGACGAATTTCAGGGAAGCTTTGTGGGCATCGCTTTTCACGGACTGAATGATACTACCTATGAAGCGGTGTATTTCCGGCCTTTTAATTTCCGCTCAACAGACCCGGTCAGAAAGGCTCATGCCGTACAATACATTACAAGTCCAAAATACGACTGGCCAAAACTTCGGACTGATTTTCCTAATAAATATGAAAAGCCGGTTGTACCTGAGCCTGATCCCAATCAATGGTTCCATGTAAAAATAGTCGTATCGGAAGCGAGGATAAGTGTCTATGTGAACGGAAATAACACCGCGGCTCTTGAATTGGAGTCATTAGTGGATACCGGTGGAAAAATGCTTGGGTATTGGGTAGGAACAGGCTCCGCCGGAAGTTGGAAAAATTTAAAGATCAACGCTAAATAATCTTCATCACGGAAATTTAAAGCTTATCAGCAATCCTGAAATGAATGTAAAAGATGGCCTTCACCACATTTTAAGGCCATCTTTTTTTAACCCGGGTTAGGCTAATGCAATTGAGGAGGGTAACCGCAATCTGATGCTGAACCTCCTTCTGGGAAAGAGTCTACACCAGGTATAGAACCATCTGCGCACAATGTTCTGCAGGAATGTCTCGATTTTACATGACCGGTGTAACAGAAACAATTACAACCAACAGGGTCAATCGGGCCTCCGCCCATTACGTGTTTTAAATCTTTTCTTGATAACTTTTGAACCTCTTTTAAATTTCTCATAATATTTTTTTAAGTTTTTAAATTCGGCTACGAATCAATGTAGGCTTAAATTAAATATGTGAATTATAATAGACAATTGATTAATTGTAACTAAATAATTAAGTGTAATTATATCTTGTGAATATCTATTTGTTTAATTGTTATCTGATTTTCATGCATTGCGATGATGTTTGCCCTGTTTTCTTTTCCGGTTCCAACATGGTTTTGTGAAATTTTACCAGTTTAATTTGATCCTGCAGGAGTAATCGCTTATTGAAAAAGCATTGGAATTTATGGAACGACTTTAACTGCTGTCTGCTCTGTGTTTTATGTTTCACTGGCTGTACTTTTTAAATAGAAATAATGGCATAGCTCGGGTATCACTCAGACATTGATAAAGCAGGATGTTTTTGGGAGGTATGTAAACGGGAAATCATCATTTTCAATTTCTTTGTCATTTAGGCACCGGCAGTGTATCTTTATTCTATAAAAAAAGAAAAGGATATGGATACTGAAAAAGCAATTCTGGCCGGCGGCTGTTTTTGGGGAGTAGAAGAACTAATCAGGCAATATCCTGGTGTGATTTCGACGGTAGTCGGATACACAGGAGGAGATGTTCCCAATGCAACTTATAGAAACCATGGGACACATGCGGAAGCCATAGAAATCGTATTTGATCCCGAACTTTTATCCTATCGTGCACTTCTTGAATATTTCTTTCAGATTCATAACCCAACAACACGAAACAGGCAGGGAAATGATATCGGCACTTCTTATCGTTCTGCTATCTTCTTTATGGATGAAACACAGCGTGATACTGCAAATACATTAATTGCCGATATGGAAGCCTCCGGAATCTGGCCCGGACCAATTGTAACAGAAGTTGTTCCTGCAACTGATTTCTGGAATGCTGAAGAGGAACATCAGGATTATTTGCAAAAGCAGCCTTACGGGTATACCTGTCATTTTGAAAGACCCGATTGGAAATTATCATCCTGAGCTGAAAAAGGACAAATTCTTTGCTGGTAATCTGGTACCTCCCCAGCAAAGAATTCTAAGCTTTTTAAGGCCGTCCTTTTGTTTAAATGAGCTCTTTTTTACAGTTAGCTTTTGTTGAGCTATAGAATGATTTATATCGTCGGTATTTTTCCTTCTGATAGGTACCTTAGTGCGTTTATTCCCGGCAGGAACACATAGAGACTGCCATCGGTGCGAATAAAGCGGGTAAGGCCGGTTAAATCTTCATACGGCGGATTATTTCCATTCTGTCCTACATAGTATTCCAGATTTTGATGATTTGGGTCCGGATCATCTGGCTGGGGCCCGAATAGCGGATCTATGCCACTGTTGTTCGGTGTATCAGGATTCCGGAATGAACCCGCCGAGATCCATTGGCTCATAATGAATTGGAATTGATTGAAAAGATCGGCTCCAATAAATAAGCCTACCAAACCTCTTTGTATACCCGATGCCTCTCCTGGCTGATAAACAGGTCCGTATGGTGAAGCACGGCGCATTACCCGATGCTGGCCCGCGTACTGCGGCTTACCGTTTACAGGTTCATTCCCTTTAACATAAGCGTCATCCCTGGGATTAGCCCTGCGGATATGAGATGCATACGGACAAAGCTGGCCAAGGTTATCTTCAGTCCTGGGGCCTTTTTGGTTGGGAGTTGCAGTAATGTAATTAAAGTTGGTATAGTCAAAATCCTTAAGGGTTTTATCCTCCCCATCCGGTGATACTTCCAAAGGAGTTCCGTCAAACCAGCGGCCACACATTTTAGCGGCAACCAATTCGGGGTTTGAGCTTTTATTGATAAAGGCATTGAAAGCTTCAACATCCTGATATAACAAACGGAAAGCCGCGAAGCTACCGTTTAGCAGCAATGGATGAGCTCTGTAGGGTACATTTTTGTCAAGGCTAATCGCAAAATGATAAGCTGGCACAATTGGACGGTCATCTATGGTACTGATTCCATTTTTTAACCGATTGGCAGTTTTGTTCCATGGCACTTCACCAACGCGGGGTTGAGATAAGCTATCCTTATAACCAAAATGGATGTAGTCCAGGTCTTCACCTACTTTAATAGGATCGGAATCTTTAAAAAACGCAGGTACCAATGCAGGTTGGCCGGCGATAACAGGAATCATACCTAGTAAAAGATCATAATATTTATCTCTGTCTTCGGGCACATTCACATATAGGGTCAGCTGTAGGTGTAATTCATTACCGGTTGCCGTTGGTGGCTCCGGCAGCAGCCATCCTCCCGATCTGCTCCACCAATTGGCCGGAGCACTTTCATCTGTATCACCTATCAGTTCTGTATTGTTCAGATCCGTGGCGCCTTGCGGATAGATATTGAAAAGTTTCGGGCTGGCTTTAGCCACGGAAGAACAATTGTCTTTTCCTATTAGCTGGATCAAACCAGAATAGGAGACACCCAGGTTTAAACAATACGCAGGTTTTATTCCTCCGGACCATGGCGTTGCAGTAGTGATACTAAGCGGCGACTCGCTTTCCGGCAACAATGCTGCACAAAATTTTTGTGCTCCCAATGGGTTTTGTATTTTTAAAATGATGTACCGTATGTGCTGAAAATTATAGCCACGGAGTATCAACCCCTGGATATCATCAAGGGCAGTATTTGAAGGAGTACCTGTCATATCGACTTGAATTAGATGGATCCGCTATGAATTACATTGAGGCTGTATGGATTTTCCGAAAACTACATTTTTTGCCGGAGGAAAAGGCCATAACTGATTTGCATTGGGATAATATTGAAGGATTTTTCCGACCGTAAGCCCGGGGAAAGTTGCGCCAAAAATTGGATTTTTAATCGTCTTTGGATCAATATAAGCTGCTCCCGGAACTACGGGGTTTGCGAAGTTATAATTCATGAGCAGGCAATTGAACGCATCAGGGTTAGACGCTACTCCTCCTTTGTCTTTGATAAAGTTCGCAGAGTTAGGTCCATTTGGATCTATCCCCGGGATATTGCTTTCGTCTAAAAGTTCAACAATCAGATCCAGACCGGCGGCAATTGTAGGTTGCTGAACGAATGAACCAATATAGGGTGCAAAATCAGCGTCATATATGGCTTGTACCACAAGCAGGTCTTTATCCTGTTCAGTTTGAAAACTGGTTACATTAAGTGCAGGCCTCGTGTTTGCCGGCAATGCATAGAAAAGAAAAAAGTGTACTCCTGTAGAAGCGCGTAAATCGGGACCCGGATCAGAAACCTGTAATGCTTGTTTTTGAAGTTCATGAACACCGGCTAAAGCTGTTTTCCAGGTGCCTTTGGTTATGGGTAAAAAAAGGAACAGCATGTGCTGTTGTTCTGGTGCACTGATAAAGGTGAGAGGGTTAACTGCAGTTGACATATTTTTGTCTAAATATTAGTGGTACCTACTCTATTCAGGCTTTTCGGTATCCGCCTTTGAAAAAGATTGATAGCTGATCAACGATCTACTTATGGTCAATAAGCCATATACCGTGATATATAGTTTATTGAGTTGAGGCAAGAAGTTTGCTGGTTTGAGAGCAGCTAATCATACATCTGATTGATTTTAACTAAAGGGTTAAAATCAACCTGTTTAATTTGATGTTAAAAATGATTCAGGAATAAAAAACTAAAAATTTTAACACCTCATCATGGCAATAATATCAAGCTAAAGCTAAGTCAATATATTGACAATCACAATGTTTAATTATTTTAAAAAAGCAATGCACGATTCTAAATATTAGCGTGTAATTAAGTTGCGGTTTTTATGACGGAATAACTTTTATGGCAGTACTGATTTCTTTTACGTTAACCGGTCTGTTATTGGCTTGAAAATTAGAATTTTAAGGCTTGAGCAGCTGTTCCTGATGCTGGAAGAACAATCAGATCCCGGAATGCAGCGATGGATGATGAACGCGTAAAATTAATAGAAAAATGAAATAAACTTGACTAATTTAGGGCATCCGGGAAATATTTGATTCCTGGAAAGAAAATATGGATAAAGACTTAACTTCTGCAGCGCTGATAAAATACCTTAGTACCAATAATCTGATAGGAATAAAAGGGGGAACAAGCAGACCAGCATTTCTGGATATCTGGATGGTTTCTGTGGGTTCAAGAATCTTCGCAAGAAGCTGGGGAATGAGCAATAGAAGCTGGTTTACTGAATTTGTTGGTCAGGGAGTAGGGCAGTTAAAGTTTGGAACGCAAATAATTGATGTGAAAGGACTGCCGCTGAGGGATGAGAAAATGAACGGATTGGTTAGCCTGGCTTATAAAGCAAAATACACCCAGGAAGAAAATATACCTTATGTAAATGAAATCACAGAATTGAAATACAACGATTTCACAATGGAATTTTTTACCTTATAAATTAAGATTATGGTTACTTGTCATTTAAAATATATTATTGATCCTTATCAACTGGCTGCTTTTGAAGCCTATGGTAAGAAATGGATAGAATTGGTAAACCGTCTTGGCGGACAACATCATGGCTATTTTATGCCAAGCGAAGGAGCCAGCAATATCGCATTTGCACTATTTTCATTTCCAAGTCTGGCTGATTATGAAATTTACAGAAACCGGATGCAAACGGATCCGGAATGTCTGGAGACGTTCAGAATAGCCCAGGAAAACAGGTGTATCATCAGTTATGAGCGTACATTTTTAAGACCGGTATTTGAATAGCTGGTATTTGCTAAGGGGAAATCGTTAAGGACACTCCTTAAAAATGGTGATCAGAATAACGGCTTGGTTTATACTAAGCTACTAAAGTTTCCTCTGGTGAACCAATTTTATTTTAAGGTGAAATTGGCAAATGTTTTCTGATAGAAGTACCTTAGATCTATGACGATGTACAGGCTTATATCTGAGATTCAGTTAAAACACCTAAAGGAAGGAATAACGATAAACCCAGCTGCTTCCATTCAAAGTATTGAAGCTTTTGAAAGAAAGATTGGTTTTAGGTTGCCGGAAGATTTTATTGAATTCTACTCGGTTTGCAATGGTTTTGAATGCGAGGAGCACATGTTTAACGTGAAGAAACTGGAAGAGATCACAGATTTTCAGGTAGATTATGGAAGCAATTGGTTTCATTTTTCTGATTACCTGGTCAGCTCTGATTTTTGGTCGTTAAGGGTGTTTGAAAACCGTTACGAAATCTTTAATGTCGCAGATGTCGAGATCATATTGACCTCATCTTTAAAAGAATTTCTGGAAAGATACCTGAAAGGAGATATTTTTGAACCCGAAGGATTGTACTATTGGCATGAAGAAATAAGATTAAAATAGAAGGTAATTGTGATGGGAGAAGAACATGCTTTTACATTAAGTCTGATCAATTCATTGAAAACTTTGGGAAAGAAAAGGATCTGTTCCAGAGGGGAATTGCTGCTTAAAGAAGGAGAAATCGAAAAGAATCTGTATTATATTGAATCTGGTGCAGTACGTGTTTTCTTATTGTCGGCGCAAGAGGAGCAAACCATTCGTTTGGGCTACCAGGGGTCAATTATCAATTCTTTATCCTCTTTTCTTAAGGATAGCCCATCTGCATTTTATATGGAAGCCATTAGGAAGACAAGCGTAAAAGTAATTTCCAAAGCAGAACTTTTTGAAATTGTAAATAAGGACATTGAAAGTTTAAACGGGTACAAATGCTTATTGGAAACGGTAATTGCACAACAAATGGAGCGGGAGATTGACTTGCTGACGGTTTCTCCAACAGAACGCCTGCAAAGGGTTCTCGAGCGGAGTCCTGACCTTTTTCAACACATTCCTTTAAAATATATCGCTGCTTATTTGCGGATGACTCCCGAAACGCTGAGCCGCATCCGAAATTCTTGATTTCAATCAAGCTGCGCAAAATACATTTTTTTCATTTTTGCTGAACTAATCAAGCGGAAATGAAAATAGAAAATGAAGCGCTGGTATCGGCGCTTTTGGAAATCAGCCGGGAGTCCACGATTTCAGTAAAAGAAATCAGTACTTTACCTACTGCCCAATTGAAGCATAAAAGCAATCCGGAGACATGGAGTATTTTAGAATGTATCGCACATTTAACCCTATATGGTGATTTTTATCTTCCGGTCATAGAACAGGCCATTCTTTGTAATACCTCTCCTAAAATTCCCGGAGTATTCCGTAGCGGTATAATTGGAAACTATTTCGTTAACTTAATTCGGGTTAAGCCCGGCACAGTTAAAAAGATGTCCGCACAGAAAGAAATGAACCCCTTAAATTGCGATTTAACCGTTTCCATTATTGACCGGTTTTTAAAGCAGCAGGAGCAATTGGAATCATTGCTTGTACGGGCCAAAGCTATTGATCTTGTTAAAGCCAAAACACCAATCTCGATAACCAGCTTTATAAAGTTAAGATTAGGCGATACTTTACGGTTCCTGGTATATCATATCGAAAGACATGTGCTGCAGGCGAAACGTTTAGCCAATTGAGGTGTAGTTTGGTAATAATGAAAACAGGCTCATCGTTTCTTCCCGGGGCGTCCGGGGAGAACGATGAGCCTGTACTACTAATATTGTTTACCCATTAAAGGATCGGTAAAACTCTCTTTTGAATGTTCGGCATGTCCTGCAAATTGCTGACTATACACTTCGTTGTTCTCTGTTGTTACCGTAAAATCATACCAGCTATGACTTGCTTTGATATCAATTGGAATAAAAATCTCTTCCTGATTTTTGTTCAACACCGCTTTCAGCGTTGGTTTTTTGTAACTGTTGTCCCGTATCGTAAATTTAATCGGGTTGCCTTTTGCTAAACGTCTGATGTGAAGCAACACATTGCCGTTTACCCGTCTGCCGTCCTTCTCACTTTGATACTTTAAAGAGACCGCAATTTCAGGATCATTGGCATTACCGATATACCTGCGGTAAAAACCATTTGAGCTGTATACTTTTAAATCATAAGTTCCGGTATTAAAATCAGCCAATGGCCAGTTATAATCTATGGTATCACCGGCATCAACAGTGAAGTTCCAATTTTTGTCCCCGCTGTAAACGATAAATCCCGCACCTTTGGAGCGATCTCCAAAAAAGGTTTTTCCTGCTGTGAAATTGATCTTAAACTGCTTGTTTGCCGGGTCAAATGCTGCATCTGCATACAGTTCGTAAGGGATGGCATTTGCGGGTTTAATGCCTGGTTCCTGTTGAGGTAAATTGGGATTGTTCTTCGGGTTTTTAAGTATTTCTGCAATAGCGGCCTTATCCAGGTTTTTAAAATTGTTGGGTAACTTTGCAAATTTAGCCTTGTGAATGCCTTCCAAAAACGGCATTCTTTCTACTGCTTTTGGCAGGGGAATGTGTTCTCCGTTATAGGGTCTGAAAACTGACGTTAAATCACCACATAAACTTCTTCTCCAGGAGCTGATGTTGTCTTCATAGATCTTTTTGCCCGTTTTATGCGTTAGGAAATGCTCCAGAAACTGAATCGAAGAAGTATGGTCAAAGGTTTGCGAATTGACATAGCCGCCTCTGGACCATGGGGAAACCACCACCATCGGTACCCTGAAGCCTAAGCCTACCGGGCTTTCTCTCTTGCTATGCTCACCTTTATAAATATATTCGGGGCTGCTGTCTAATGATTTTGATACTTTTCCAGCAGTTGCGTCTTTCGGATTTGGTGCCACAAAAGGCGGTAAATGATCAAAGTATCCATCGTTCTCATCGTAGGTAAGGATAAAGATCGTTTTCTTCCATACTTCCGGATTCTTTGTTAAAATATCTATAGCCTCTGATAAATACCAGGCACCATACCATGGAGCTCCGGGATGATCAGAGAAGTTGGAAGGGGCAACCAGCCAGGAAACAGTAGGTAGTTTGCCGGCATCAACATCCGCACGGAATTGATGTAATACATCCCCTTTAGGGATTTTAGCGGTCCTTTGAGTCCCTTTATCATCATAGGTCAGGGTTTCCAGCTCATGGAAATCCGGATCATTTCTGTTGGTGACAAAAGCCCTTTTATGCAGGTCCAGCTCTTCCGGACTCAGTTTATCCAGGGTGTTTACTTCCAGGAAGGCAATTTCTTTATTTACAAAATTAAGCTTTTCCTGAAGCCTGGCATCCGTCTTTTCTTTTAGTTTGTTCTCGAGTTCGGCCTTGGCCTTACGCAGATAGGTCAGGTGCTCGGGATGTCTTTTAACATGATACTGTTTGAAAAACTCCATGTCATTGTCGGTGAAATTGGAAAGCCAGTCGTCCTCTTCATCCTCAAAACCTACGCCCACACTCAGCTCATTCTGGTAGATTTTCCAGTCTACATCATGTTTCGATAAACGTTCCGGAAAAGTACTCCAGTTTAAGCGTTCCGAACCATCAATAAATCCATTGGAGTGATGGGCCATGGAACTTTCCTCTTGTTTTTCCCTGATCTTACCTGTCCAGAAGAAACAGCGGTTAGGGCTTGTTCCTGTTAGCACAGAACAAAAATTATGGTCACACACGGTAAAAGCATCCGCTAAAGAATAGTAAAAAGGAATGTCTTCCCTGTTGTAATAACCCATCGTCAGGGGCATCTCTGCATATTCTTTATTGCCGGATTTTTTCGCTTCCAGCCATCCATCATAACGACCGTTGTTCCGGGCATCCACCTGATTTTCCCAGGAATGGGGGAGGGAGCTCATCCAGGTTGCTTTGGTATCTTTAATGTTTAACCGGAATGGCGCATAGGTTTCTCCCTTTTTGTTGCTTTGCAGCCATACTGGATACTGGTTAGGTAAGGTGATGGCTCTGGGGTTGTTAAATCCTCTGACCCCTTTAAGTGTACCAAATGCATGGTCAAAAGACCTGTTTTCCTGCATCAGAAACACAACATGTTCTGCATCTAAAAAGGTACTTCCTACTTTAGGATCGATGGCCATTGCTCTTTGTATTGAGGCTGGCAACATCCCCGCAACGCCAAGGGCGCCGGTTAATAATGTGGCTTTCTTAATGAAATCTCTTCTGCTTTCCATTGAATTGTATTGTAAAAAAGGATTGATCAGACTAAACTAATCAATCCTTTTAAAAATTATTATTTGTCGTTGCTTATTTTACCCACCAAACCTGCTGGTTGATCTTGTCGTTACCTGCACCGAATTGATTTTCGATTGCTTTGGAAACATTGGCCCTGTTGTTATCATATTCCGTTTGAGGATAAATCCAGCGGAAAGGAACCGCCACTCCCTGTGGTCTGCGAAACTCAGGATAACCCGTTCTGAGCTGGTCGTAGAAAGCACTCCATCCGGATTGAAAAAATGTCCTCAAATATTTCTGATTAACGATTTGTTCAATTTTTTGTTCAGTAGTTGCGCTAAGTGCCAGGTCGTTTATCGGCAGTGCTAAATATTCGTTGGCTTTCTCTTCCGTAAAAAATGCGGTATATCCTTTCACATAATTCTGATAGAATTTGAAAGAAGCTTTTACTCCATTTTTATAATGCAGGTTGGCATCGCCTGAAATCCAGTTTCTTACTATTGCTTCTGCGATGATGAGTTCCTGCTCTGCATATCCCATTAATACCAGGGGCTCATTTACAGGGTCACTTGGAAAGCGGTCGTTCACTTTCGATACTTTACCTGCTGCAGCTTTGATACTCGTTTCAGCATAAGGAGCGGCAGGATCTCCACCTTCATAAGAGCTAAAATCGTCTATGGCTTTGCCTGCTTCCTTTGCAATTTTTGTTTGTGTACAGTAAAGGAATAAGCGCGGGTCTTTTCTGGCCTGCAGCTGTTCGATAAAAGTGGCACTCATAAACATACCTGAGCCGAATCCGCTGGAGTTGAACTCAGGATAGCGGTTTCCTTCCTGATCTAAAAATACCAGCTGACCATCGCCACCAGCTTCTGTTCCCAGAAGAAGTTCGTTTTGCATCACTTGTGTAAATGCTTCTTTCACTTTTAAGTCGGTATCGTTTTCTTTTTTTGAAAGCGTGATCAGGACTTTTAAGCGGAAAGCATTGATTAATCTGCGCCATTTTGCTGCATCTCCTTTGTAAATGATATCGCCGGCAATGGATCCGTTAACACCCTTAAGCATGGTATTCGCTTCATCCAGTTCTCTAAGGATCCCTGCAAATACCATTTTTTGGGTATCATAAACCGGGGCATAGTCTTGTCCACTTTCTCCCATCAGGGCCTGAGAATAAGGAATATCTCCAAAAGTGAGCGTTAAATTGTAAAAATAATAAGCCCTGAAAAATTTGGCCAGTGCAACATAGGAGTTGTCATTAATTCTCTTTGCCTCTTCAACCATTTTGGTCACATCTCTGAGGTTCGCATAAGGAGAAAAATCTCCTCTTCCCCATTTAAAGTACTGGCCTTCGCTCTCTCCGTCGGTTTGTACGAGCATACGGTTTGCATATAAAGGCGAGGTACCACCGAAAGCACGGAAAGCATTCCATTCTACTTTTGTCAGGAGCAGCTGAGGATGGGCCTGTGTAGGTTTATTCGGGTCTATGTTCATGAAATCCTGGTCTTTACATGAGGAGATCAGGAGTACTCCGGCCAATAAACTATATATTAATTTCTTCATCGTTATTTTTTTAATTGTGATCAGGTATTTGTTCTTAAAGTTTGATGCCTAGCGAGAAGCCGATAAATCTTGCAGAAGGATCCTGCAGGTTGTCGTCATCACCGTAATCAGGATCCAGGAGTGGCATTTTTTTCCACATCAGCGGGTTGTAGCTATAGGCAGACAGATGGATTGACTTTAAACTACCTACTTTAACAATTTTTGCAAGGTCATATCCAACCGAGATTCTTCTTAGTTTAAAGAAGGAGCGGTCAAAGACATTGGCAAACTTCTTGTTTTCACCTTCGGTCACCCTTGCCTGATAAGGATAGGTCTGGCTCCAGGTTTGCCAGTTTACTGCAGTTGTGTTTTGCTTATAGGTCCTGGTGTCTGACAATACATTTCCGTTTACATCCCTTTTCAGTTCGCCACCGGTAATCACTACACCGTTGGGTACATAGATTGATTTTCCTGCAGCATACTCAGCATCTCTGTACTCAACAGAGTTTGGATGTTTTCCACCCCACCACATTTTCTCGATGGTTACTGAGCGCATTACACCACCCCATGCACCATCAATATCAATATTGACATCAAATCCTTTGATCATGAATTTGTTTTGCAGGCCCAGACGCCAGGTTGGATCTTTATGTCCAAGGTTTGCCTTGAAATTGTCTTTTGTAGGCAAGCCGGTATTTGCATCCAGGATCAGTTCTCCTGTTGCACTTTTTTGCCATACCGTTTCATAAAAGCTATCTGCCCTGTCATTCAATTTCAGGTCCCCGAATCTATCCTGATTGTTGTACAATTCTGTGATTTTCCTGACCGAGGTACTCCAGTTTGCAGCAATGTTCCAGCTGAAATCTTTGTTTTTTATCGCACTGAAATTACCCATAATCTCCAGACCCTGGGTTCTGTACTTGTTGCCATTTACCTTACGTGTAACGAAACCAGAGGCCTCTGACGTTTTTAAATCAATGATCTGATTCTCATCAATAACATTATAAAACGTAAACTCAAGGCCAACTCTTTTGGCTACTGATGTAGATAAACCAAGTTCAAATGACCTCGACTGCTCCGGTTTAATATTAGGGTTGATCAATCCTTTTGGATAAGTAACTGATGGCGTTGAACCATAAGTAATGTCTTTGTCATACGTAGAATTTACGCTGTATGGATCAAGGTCACTTGATACTTTGGCCCATGAAGTGTAAATCTTCAGATAATCCACTGCTTTTGGCAGGCGGATATAATCAGAAACCATGGTGCTTAGTGATGCTGAAGGGTAAAAGTAAGACCTGTTGTCTTTGATCAGTGCAGAAGACCAGTCATTTCTACCCGATACATTTAGATAGACGGCATTGAATAAATCGAAGGTTGCTGAGGCATAAACACTGCGGATGGATTTTTGCTGCAGTTTATTTGTGGCCTGTACCGGGCCTTGCGTATTGTTTAAGCTATATACACGGGGTACAATCAAGCCATCACTGGAAGCATATTCCTGTTGCACGTCTCTGTTCAGTGTCGAGGCACCGGCGTTTAAAGTAAAGCTCAGGTCTTTGGATATTTCTTTGTTATAAGAGGCCAGGAAATCCAGGTCCACATTCATTTGAGAATTGTTCCACATCTTATAATCACCATTTCTGGAATCGCCATAGTTCATATAAGATTTAGGGCTTTTCATGCTTTCAAAAGATTTGTTTTCTCTTCCGGAAGCTCTTGCCTGCAAGCTCAGGCCGGGCATCACCTGCCACCTTAATTTTGCCTGTGCATTCACAACATTCCTGTTCTGGGCCTGCGTCAGTTCCTGAGAAGCGAAGTAGGGGTTGTTGTACCATGCATAGTTATAATTGGCTTGTCTGTAGCCGTCCATACCGGGAACATACATATGGTCTCTCAGGTCTTTTCCGTTCACATCATCACCCATCCAGATCAGAATGGTGTACATGTGGTTTTTAGGGCCGTATCCGTAGCGGGGATAGTTGGGTGAACTTACTTTGTTATAAGACAATGTAGCATCCAGCTGAAGGTCTTTGCTCAGGTTGAAGGAAGAGTTAAAGTTTGCTCCACCTGTAGTGAGTGAGGTATTGGGTACCTGACCTCTTTGGAAGCCATATTTTCCGCTTACATAAAAGCGGGCTTTTGCAGTCTTGTAAGCAACAGAAAAGTCATTGTTGGTGACGATGCCAGGTCTGAGAAAATCATTCAGGTTGTCATGTCTTACCCAGTCGGTAGGGACTCTTTCATACTTGGATTTATCGTCATAAATGGTTCCTTTCACATTTCCCCACCAGGCGATGGTCTCTCCGGTTTGCTTGTTTCTGATGGGACTGTTCCATTGTGCAATTTTAACCCCCGGCTGAAATTTCGGGCCCCAGATCATGTCACCATCCGAAATACCACCATCTTCACCATCCCAGAATTCATATTTCCCATTGGAACCATTTCCGTATTCCGTTTGGGTTTTTGGAAAAACGGTAAAACCGGCAGTCACCATATTGTTGGTATTGATGTTGATTTCCAGTCCGTCTTTTTCAGCATTTTTTGTGGTGATCAGGATCGCACCATTCTTACCTCTTGAGCCATATAAAGCAGAGGCTGATGTTCCTTTTAATACGTTGATATTGGCGATATTGTCTCCTGAAACGTCAAAGAAATCCGTTTCTACAGGAATCCCGTCAATTACAATTAGCGGGGTTTTACCTCTTAAAGAGAAAGACGGTGGCTGAAACATACCGGTAGGATTGCTCACGGTTAGTCCTGCAACCTGTCCGGACAAGGCATTTCCGATATTCATTGTTTTCGATTCCGACAAGACATCCATTTTTACCTCTTGTGTGGCATATCCCAGCTTTTTCTTTTGTTGTTTAATCCCGATTGCAGTAACTACGACTTCACCAAGGGTCTTTGAATCTTCCTGCAGGACGATGTCTGCCTGAGTTTTTCCGTTAACTGTGATATTCTGTGAAATGTAACCCAGAGAGCTAAAGGACAGGGTGGCATCTGTGGGGGCCGAAATGGTATATTTACCATCAAAGTCGGTAATCGTAGCTTTAGCCGTATTGGAGACTTTGACCGTCACTCCCGGAATGCCAAGACCTTTGACGTCTTTGACGACTCCCTTAATGATATTTTGCGCCATCACTACCTGGGTAAGAAGCAGGCAGAGCAGGCTGAATAGTAGTAATTTTCTTTTCATATTTGTGTTTGATTTTTACCTGCAAATCTAAATTCAGGTTGTAAAACGAATATGAAAATGACATTATGGTTATGTTTTTCTGCTATAGAGGCCGTTCTTTAGAGTTATGAAATTTTATCGCCTTTAGGATGCTTCAAAAAGTGGCTAAAACGGTTTTATTGCCTCATTTTTCAGCTTTTTTTAAAAAATAGTGCAGTTCAGGACGCGTGAATTGATCACAGTTCCGACCACAGTGGCAGGTGATTTATTAACCAGGTATTAGCATTTTGTTATGAGATTGATTTCCGGGGGTACTGATGCTGTACCAACGATACCCGCCTAAGCGGGTACCTTATGGATGAGTCTCCTGAGAGGGGGGAGAAAAAATATCTTTTCGGGCCTTAAGTTGTCTTTTTTGGATGATCTCAGCTCAAATCTATTTACATTTTTATGAAAAAAACAGTTTTAGGAGTGTCATGCGGTTCGGGATTATAATTCCGAATCAATAGGGGGAAAGAAAAAGGTCGATGGTTTGCCCTTAATTATCAATTAGCATTATCAATAATTTGGAAATAAACTTATCTTTACTCAATATGTCTAGCCCTGACCCTGTCCAGCTGGTTCTTCAGCAGCTTTCTTCTTTTCACCCCCTAAGTGCTGAATTAAGTCAGGAATTTGTGGAGAATTCTTCAGAGGTTTTTTTTAAAAAGAACGAGTACCTGATGAGGAAGGGAGAGCGGAGTACTCATGTTTACTTCGTGTTAAAGGGAATCATTAGCGGACAGATTACCAGTAAGGAAAAAACAATTACCACTTTTATTACGGTCGATGGAGAATTTTTGTCTGCCATTGAGGGAATGTATGGGGATAAACCCTGTGTAGAAGATGTGAAAGCCGAGGAGGATTCCTACCTGGTTGCGATGTCTTCATCCTATTTCCATAGCCTGTACGACCGGTTTCCGGAAATGAATGTTATCTTTCGGAAGGTCCTGGAAATGTATTACGGTGATGCCCATTACCGTTCTATTTTTATAAGAATGGGGAGTGTGGAAGACAAGTATATCTATTTCCTGAGAACATTTCCGGAACATGCCGAGCGCATACCGCTGGAAGTCGCGGCTTCCTTCATGAATCTTAAGACGGCTACACTTGTGAAAATGATCAGCAAGATGAACGCTGGAAAAACGTTGAACCAACAATTGTCCAAAGAAGATATTCTGGGAAATATGGAGAAGTTCAAGCACTATCTCCAGAAAAAGCTCACGCTCAGGGAACTCGCCGACCGGTTGAATATCAACCCTCATCAGCTGTCCTACCTTTTAAATGTGCATTTTAATGAGAATTTTAACAGCTTCATCAACAGGCTCAGGATAAATTATATCCTTGATCAGTTCTCCATTCATGATAACCTGCAACAATATAGTATTGATGGATTGGGCCGTCAGGCGGGATTTTCTTCCAAAACTACTTTCTTCACTGAATTTAAAAAGAGGATGGGGCAAACACCATATAGCTATCTTCAGCAACATAAGTTATCCTGAAATTATGCTCATAAAAAAAGACAAGAAAAATGCTTGTCTTTTTTTATGAGCTGTCAGGAAATGATTAAGAATTATAGACATCAAACTCTTCATATTCATGTTTGATTTTGCTGAGTTTACCATTTTTGAAATATAGCCGGACAGATGAACGCCCGGTCTTTCCAGGTTTCACATCCATGAAGAAGCTAAAAGCCCATTCCTCATAATTTGCCATAGCCGGATCAAATGGTTTTCCCAGCGGTTTGCTGGCCAGAATGATTTTGTAGTTTTTATAGGCCGGGATCTCATAGATCGCCTTTAACTTGTTGTAAAACACACTTACGGGATCATTTTTATAAATCGCTATTTCGTCCGGCACGTCCAATGGCCATTTTGATGATTCCTTAGGCAACGCGCTACCGGCATCTATGGAACTTATTTTATCTCCGTCAAATTGGATAATCACCCGTTCCAGCTTGTTGATATTTGTTTCCAGGCTGATGATGTTATAAAAAGCAACACGGTTTTTTATCTCCTCCGGATTGGAGTAAGATTGCTGTTTAACGATGTCAACATCATTGAAATTTTTCTCTTTGCTCAATTGCTGGAGCTGAGTGTAAACATCTGAATAGGAGCTTCCAATTTTAATGCCCCATTTATCGCCCCTGGAAATGGTTTCCACACGAGGAGAGTTGCTTTCCTTTTTGCAGGAAAACAACAATAGTATCGGAATGATTAAAATGATGATTTTTTTCATGATCAATTTAGTGGTTCTGATAAGGAAACGTAGATCCGGCCGGATTCGCTACAGGGAATCCCGAAAAAAAATAGTGCTCTAATTCTGCTTCCTTTTGCTGCTTAGGTATTTACGTACCGGAATGTCAAAAGCAACCATCACAAAATAGGCAATGCAAACCAATAGAATCGTTCCTGTAATGATGATTAAAGTAAGCTGACTTGTCCCTGGTTTATGACTGGTATAATAATTTAAAAACATCCAGATGACCGCATAATGCGTCATGTACAGGGGATAGGAGATCTTTCCTGAAAATACACATAGGTTTTTAAATCCCTGGGTTAAGTTGGCTCCTGCACCAAGGGCAATCAATAAAGGAAAATAAAGAAGCACAACCATTGGTTCTGTGATCCAGTTCAATTTGTTGTAGGGCATCAGGAAGGCCAGTACCAACAAGATGGAAAGTCCGATAAAACCCAGTTTGTTTTTAATGATCAGGTTGAAACGGAAGATCAGTAATCCGGCTAAAAAGGAATAAAAAATACGTGCACCGCCATCCCAGGCATTTGGTCCTCCCCATCCGCCTAAAAGAGATCCTCCGGCACGATGGCTCACATAACAAAGTACCCCGGCAGCAATCACTGTTAATACAAGCAGATAACGGCGATCAAGTCTGCATAATACCAAAGCATAAACGATATTGGCTACATATTCCCAGAATAATGACCATGCAGGGGCGTTAATTCCGAACAAATTGAAAGAACGTTCTTCAATCACCGGAAAAGGAATCATAAAGACAGAAGCAAGGAATATCAGTACAATTTTACCCGCGCTATACACTTCCGGATGACCTCCGAACGGATCAAAAAGAAAAGCCAGCAAACCCAATACCGAGCCTAAAATCACCAATGGCTGCAGCCTGATCAGCCTGGATTTGAAAAACTGGCCAAGGCCCATCTTACCTATCCGGTCATCATAAGCATATCCAATTACAAATCCGGATAGACAGAAGAAGAAATCTACTGCCAGAAATCCATGTGCAATAAAGTTTTGTTCCGGTGGATAGGCCATTTCCATAAAATGAAAAATTACAATAGCGATGGCAGCTATTCCCCTTAATCCATCAAGGATTTCGAAATGTTGTTTTGTTTTTAATAAGTCAGGACTTAGTTCTTTTGTAGACATTTATAAATTTGTTTGGTTTCAGTTGTGTTTCCAAGGTTACCAAAATATAGGGATTTCAGCAAATCTCCTGATCAGATATCCTGGAAAAGAAGGACTTTAGAGAAATCCTATCATTATTTTTACCAAACTGACGTTCATAAACGCATATGTATTGTTCATTTCCGGACAACAGAAATTATCAAATTTGCTATGATACAGGCAGCTGAAACCCTTTGGCTGATGATCTCTTTCTGAACTGATTATTTTGTTTCTTCCTGGAACTTAAGTGAATAATCAATCATTTTTGCTAAAACACTGAGGTCTATATCCTCCAGTTTTTTAATGTAAATACAGGATTTCGCCATTTTATATTTTCCGAGTTGCTGGATCAATTCCTCTTTCATTTTTGAATCGCAGGAGAGGTAAAGGCTAAAAGCACTGTTGCGGGGAGAGAAGGCAAGCAAGGGGGCATCTCCTTCATGTCCGCTTTTATATTTGTAATGGTAGCTGCCAAAACCAATAATGGATGGCCCCCACATCTTCGCAGGAAACCCACTCGCTTTTTCCATCATTTCGATGAGCGTATAGCTGTCTTTTCGTTTTACCGGATCGGTCACTTTGCCCAGAAAATCGTCAATATTTTCTGCGGTCTCTGTGGTTTTGTTCTTTGCCATATTTGAATTTAGCGATTGTTTTTGATACATCGTATAATCCAGTTAAATAGAATTTTAGTCTATTGGTTTTGGCTCTGATACATCGCTAAATTGCATTCACCAAGTAGAACCAATAATAATATGATTAAAAACATTCAGGTGAATGACGCCAGATTCCCGCTGGACAAAGGTGCAGGAAGTGATGCGATTCACCGTGACCCGATATATTCTTATGCCATAACAAACCTGATTGACGACAGCGGACTCGTTGGAACCGGCTTTGCTTTTACCTTAGGGGAAGGCAATGACCTGGTCTGTAAAGCCGCACAATTTTATGCGGCACAACTTAAAGGAAGGTATATTGAAGAACTCATGTCTGATTTCGGAAATGTCTTTAATCAGTTGAGCAATGAACAACAGTTCCGTTGGCTTGGGCCTCATAAAGGAATAGTCCATCTAGCATTGGCTTCTGTAACCAATGCCTGTTATGATTTATGGGCAAAAAAAAGAGGCGTTCCACTTTGGAAATTACTCATCGATTTATCTCCGCAGGAGCTGGTAAATACCCTTGACCTGTCGTACCTCGAAGATGAGCTTACTGCGGAGCAGGCCTTGCAATTGTTAACAGACAACCAGGCAGGTAAAGCTGAGCGTCTTCAGATTACCAGTGCGGGATATCCCGGATATGACACCTCGATCGGCTGGTTTAACTACAGTGACGACAAGGTTCGGGAAAACTGCAAAAAGGCCGTCGCCGAAGGTTTTACTGCCATGAAGTTAAAAGTAGGAAGTAAAGATCCCCAAAGGGACATTCGTCGTGCCCACATCGTACGGGAAGAAGCGGGAGATCAGGTAAAAGTGATGCTGGATGCCAATCAGCAATGGACATTGCCACAAGCACTGAAAATATGCAGAGAGCTGCAAAGCATGAATCCTTATTGGATCGAGGAACCTACCCATCCGGATGATATCCTGGCACATAAGACGCTGGCAGATGCGATTGCTCCGGTAAAGCTGGCATTGGGCGAGCATGTCCCCAACCGCATCATCTTTAAAAATTACCTGCAAACAGGATCTGCCGGATTTATACAGGCCGATGCGGTAAGGATAGGTGGGGTAAGTGAGTTCATTACGGTCAGTTTGCTTTGTCGAAAGTATGGGATTCCGGTGGTTCCCCATGTGGGAGATATGGGACAGCTCCATCAGCATCTGGTCTTGTTCAATCACATCAGTATGGGGCATGAAGCCTTGTTCCTGGAGCATATTCCCCATTTGCAAAAACATTTTGTACATCCTGTTATCGTGGAATCCGGTGTTTACAGAACACCAATGGAGCCGGGCAGCAGTTGTGATTTGAAAAAATAAATAAGGAGAAGAAATGTTAAAATCACTAGACCTCAGCATCAGCATTCTCTATATCCTTGGCATTTTAGCCGTTGGATTGTGGGCAGGAATCCGTCATCGCCGTAAAAGTAAAGCGAATGCTGCGGGCGAATATTTCCTTGCCGGAAAAACATTGAAATGGCCGGCTATCGGACTGGCACTTTTTGCAACCAATATCTCGACTGTTCATTTGGTCAGCCTGGCACAAAGTGGCTTTGACACTGGCCTGTTGAACGGGAATTTTGAATGGATGGCCGCTTTTACCCTCATTCTGCTGTCCCTGTTTTTTGTTCCTTTTTACATCAAGTCCGGTGTAACGACCCTGCCGGATTTTCTGGAAAAACGTTATGACCGGTCCAGCAGGGACTGGCTGGCGGTAATCTCTGTGGTTTCTGCAATTATTATCCATATCGCATTTTCTATGCTGGCCGGAGGAATCGTATTGAAAACCTTATTCGGATTAAACATGTATGTCAGTGTGATTGTCATTTGCCTGATCACGGCCATTTATACGATTATAGGCGGATTAAAAGCCGTAGTGGTGACAGAATCCATCCAAACGGTGGTGCTGTTAACCGGAGCTTTCATCATCAGCTATGCAGCCTACCATAAAATGGGAGGATGGGAACCCATGACCGAGGTGCTCAAAAGCAAAGGGGAGATGGATAAGCTTTCGATGTTGCGCCCTCATGGTGATGCAAGCGGAATGCCCTGGTATACCGTGTTTCTGGGGTACCCTATTTTGGGCATCTGGTATTGGTGTGCCGATCAGACAATTGTACAGCGCGTACTTGGCGCTAAAGATGAAAATCACGCCAGGGTAGGTCCTTTGTTCTGCGGATTTATTAAGATTTTACCGGTATTTATTTTCGTATTGCCGGGCTTGTTTGCTTATACTTTAGTGCAGTCAGGCCATTTAGATGTGAGCAGTCTGGGACTTGATGCTAAAGGTCATGTCAATTCTAAAGGAATTTATACGCTGATGATTACACAGCTTTTACCTTCCGGATTGGTTGGTGTTTTGGTGGCTGCCCTGTTGTCTGGCTTAATGAGCCAGGTTTCGGGAGCTTTGAATTCCATTTCGACGATGGTGAGCTATGACATGTACCAGCGTTACCGTCCTGAAGCATCGGACAAACAACTGATCTGGATTGGTAAGATCTCAGCAGGGATTGCACTGGTGTTTTCATTGGGATTATTGCCTTTGCTGGATCAGTATGAAAGCATTTTTAGTGGCATCAACGACATCATCGCTCATATCGCACCGCCCATCACCTGTGTGTTTTTATTGGGGGTATTCTGGAAAGGTGCTTCTGCAGAATCTGCAAAATTAACACTCTGGATTGGCTCTGTTTTAGGGGGAGTGGTCTTCGCCATTAATAAGATCTACCCGGAGACAGTAATCGGTCATATTCCTTTTATGATGATGGCATTTTACCTGTTTTGTACCTGCGTGATAATTCAGGTGGCTTTTTCTTATATCTATCCGGTTCAGCATACGGCAATAAGTGCAACGCTTTACTGGAAATCACCCTGGGAACCCTTGCAGGGTAAGGCCTGGAAGGGAATAGGGAATTATAAGGTGTTATCTGCACTACTTTTAATCGTTACAGGGGTGTTATACTATATATTCAGATAGGATGAAAAAACATATTCTAATGGTATTTCTTGCCGGTTTCTTACTGGCAGGTTGTAAAGAGAAAGTTCAGCCAGCTGAGCTGAAACGCTTTGGTTCAGTAACAGGATTGAAGCCCGAAAAGCTGGAGCATTATAAACGCTTACATGCGCATGCCTGGCCTTCTGTTTTGAAAAAAATTAAAGAATGCAACATCAGAAACTATTCGATCTACCTCCAGAAAATAGGAGAGGCCTATTACCTGTTCAGCTATTTTGAATATACAGGGGCCAATTTTGATGCGGACATGAAAAAGATGGCCGATGATCCGGAGACGCAACGCTGGTGGAAAGAGACAGACCCTTGTCAGCAGCCACTCCCGGAAACTGCGGCGAAAAAACAGATCTGGACCAATATGGAACAGGTCTTCCACACCGATTAAGGTGCTATTAAATGATCAAAAAAGAAAAGATGAAGTTATTATCCGGTAAAGTTATTTTCCTCACAGGAGGTTCAGCAGGAATTGGTTTGGCTTGCGCAAAGGCTTATGCTGAGGCCGGGGCAAAAGTGGTGATTGCAGCAATTGATGCAGCAGGCGTTAAATCCGCTGCTGAGGGTTTGGGGCCCGAACATTTGGGTGTTTTATGCGATGTATCTAAAGCATCCGATGTGGAAGCAGCTCTGGCATTAACCATGGAGAAGTATGGAAAGCTGGATGCAATACATAACAACGCAGGAATTGCTTCGCCTTCCAAACCTTTACACGAAACGAGCGACGAGGAATGGGATCAGCTGATGAGTGTAAACCTGAAAAGTGTCCTGTACACGACCAGGTATGGATTTGAAGCACTAAAGGAATCTGAGGGTTGTATTTTGAATACGAGCAGCCTTGTCGGGGAAATCGGACAGGAAAACCATGCCGCTTATACGGCCACAAAAGGGGCGATGAATACGCTGACCAAATCCATGGCACTGGATTATGCGGCTTATAAGATCAGGGTCAATGCGGTATTGCCGGCAGGGGTATGGACGCCAATGCTTCGGGAATGGAGTAAAGAACAGCCGGATCCGGCTTCTATCGAGAAATACCTGGATGATATACATGCATTGGGTTATTGCCCGGAAGGAGATGTGATTGCCGATGCCTGTGTGTTTCTGTTGTCGGAGAAAGCAAGGTTCATTACCGGGACAATCCTGCCTGTGAGTGGTGGTGCGGAATTGGGATACAGAGTTTTGAGATCGTAACCTATATTCTGTTTTTGCTCTTGTAATCTACCGGTGAACTGCCCATAATTTTGTGAAACAAACGGGAGAAGTAAAAAGCATCTGCATATCCGACTGCTGCGGCAACTTCCTTTATCCGCAAATCGGATAAGGCGAGCAGCTGACAGGCACGTTGGATCTTTAGATGAATGAAATAATCAATTGGCGAGATTCCCGTTTTTGTTCTGAACAAGGTTTGAAAATGAGAAGCGGAGTAAGCAAATTCTGCGGCAATCTCGGGAACAGTAAGCCGGGAAGAAATGTTGTTCTTCATGTATTCAATCACTTTATCTGAAATATCTTCGCTGGGCTTCTGAGTGAGCTCAATGTTTTTTTGAGGATACAGAAAGTTGGCGATTAAGTAATAAAGACTCAAATTGGCATAACTTAGGTTTTCCTCACTGTATCCCTTTTCCAGACAGTTGTAAATCATCTCCCAAAGTTTGATCCGATGCTCGTCAAATGGAATGGTTTTCGGACTGATCAGGCTGCTAATGGATAAGGACTCATTCAGACTGGATAATTTGCTTCCGGTAAAATGAATCCAGTATATTGTCCATGGATCACCCGCATCAGAAGCATAACGTAAAGGTTTATCTGTTGCGGGGATAATGAAAAATTGATTGGCAGAAACTTCATGTTTTTCAGCATCTATACTGAACCAGCCTTTGCCATCTGTACAGTAAATAAGGATGTTATCAGTACAGCCTTTAGGCCTGTTCCGGTAATGTCCGGCAGCTTTTGGAAAATAACCAATATGACTTATATACAGGGAATTTAGAAAAAAATCATCTTTAGGTTTACGTTCAAATAGAAATTCGGGCAGACTGATCAGTTTTTCCCCGCTAAAACCATCACGTTTTTTCTTATTGATCTTCATACTCGGTTTATTTGGCGCATAAACATACTGTTTTTATTGAAAAACAGTTGTGCTGCCGTTGTTTTTTTAAATCAAAATCTGAAATCTCAGGGATCTTTTTTTTTCATGGTATAGTCCAGTATATTCATGAGATCCTCTATTCTTTATCCAGTGTCTTAGCGCTAATTTAGTCGGACACGAATGAACCAAAATATAAACAAATGAAAAAACACACCACAGTTTTAGCACTTATTTTTATGGGGATGTCCTGCCTGGTTTTTGCGCAGACACCCATCATCCGCACTGATAAGAAAGTAGTGGAAGGTTTTATGGATCAGCGCTTCGGAATGTTTATCCATTGGGGCCCGGTTAGTCTGAGGGGAACAGAAATCGGCTGGTCAAGAGCAACCTCTGTAGCCGCAGATGAGTATGATAATTTGTATAAGGAATTTAACCCGGTGTTATTTGATGCCGATAAATGGGCGAAGACGGCTAAGGATGCAGGAATGAAATACCTAACCATCACTTCCAAACATCATGATGGATTCTGTTTATGGCCTACGGCATATTCGGATTATAACATCATGAATTCTCCCTATAAAAAAGATATTGTAGGAGAGCTGGCAAAAGCCTGTAAAAAGTACGACCTGAAATTTTGTATTTACTTTACTGTTGCCGATTGGCATGATCCTGATTGGGCTGTACTTTACCCAGCTACAACGCCAAATAAATCGGCAAACATGGGCAGGTTTGTATCGAGGATGAAAAACGAACTGAAAGAACTGATCCAGAATTATAAGCCTTATATGCTTTGGTTCGACGCGAACTGGGATAAGGAATGGACCAGGGAATACTCTTCGGATGTGTATAATGAGATCAAAAGGCTGGATCCAAATGTGATCATCAATAACAGACTTGATACCAAGGATGCCAGCGGAGGATCACATAAAGTGATGTTGCCTACCACATTGGCAGATTTCGCTACTCCGGAACAAGAGGTGGGTGCGATGAATATGGATTATCCATGGGAAAGCTGCATTACCATTTGCCAGCAGTGGGCATGGAAACCAAATGACAAAATGAAAGCGCTAAAAGAATGTATCCAGACACTGGCAAGTACAGCAGGTGGAAATGGAAATCTATTGTTCAATGTGGGACCAATGCTGGATGGCAGAATAGAGGAAAGACAAGTCAATCGCTTAAAAGAAATGGGTGATTGGTTAAATAAAAACGGAGAATCGATCTACGGCACAAAGGGAGGACCTTACAAGCCCGATAGCCTTATGGCAGCAACAAGAAAAGGAAACAAGATTTACCTGCACTTATTTAAGAGTCAGGGGGCCGAAATTTCAATTGTGGCCATACCTGGAGTCAAACTGAAAAAAGCTTATTTCCTTGATGGTGCCACCAGCTTAATTTTTAAATCAAAAGCAGATAAGATTGCCATTTCCTTACCTGCAGAATTACCCGATGGCAATGATACGGTGGTTGTACTGGAGATGAGTAAAAATGTAGAATCTGTTCCGGTAATGAGTTTTAAATGATGAGCTAAGTCCATTCTTAATGTTATCGTTTTTATTCCTCCAGCAATTTGGGGCTCATCTTTTTAATTAAGAAAAATAAATTTCTTATTTTAGAAAATATCTTCCGGAATCGCACAAGTCCGGTTGACTGACCAAATGAAACCTAAATAAGATGAAAAAAACTAATGATTTAAACTCAACTGATCGCAGATCCTTTTTGAAGAAATCGGGTATCGTAATGTTAGGCAGTACCCTTGCTTATCAGACTGGTTTTTCCAATCCATTATTCAGTACCGCAAAGTCAACAATTAAAGTCGGCTTAATCGGATGTGGCGGACGGGGTACAGGTGCTGCGGCACAGGCACTCGCGGCAGATCCTGATGTGGTGATTACGGCCATGGGCGATATTTTTGAAGACAGACTGGAGGGCGCTTATACCGCCTTGACCACCATTGATGCCAAGCGGGTAAAAGTGGATAAAAAAAGAAAGTTTATCGGTTTCGACGCCTATCAAAAAGTCATTGACTCCGGTGTGGATGTGGTCTTACTCACCACTCCGCCCGCCTTCAGACCTGACCAGCTGACAGCAGCAATTGAAGCCGGAAAACATGTGTTTTGCGAAAAACCGGTAGCAGTTGATGCTCCCGGAATCCGTAAAGTCCTTGCTGCGGCAAAGAAAGCGCAGGAAAAGAACTTATCATTGGTGTCTGGTTTCTGTTTCAGGTATGATTTACCAACCAGAGCGGTATTTAGCCGTGTGTTAAATGGTGATCTGGGGGAGGTCAGGACGGTTTCTACTTTTAGGAACGGATCGGGAAACTGGTCTAATCCCCGTCAGCCCGATTGGAATGACCTGACTTATAAATTGCGCAACTGGCATTACCAGAACTGGCTTTCCGGTGATTTTATTGTAGAACAGGCCGTTCATAGCCTGGACATGATGTCCTGGGTGATGGGAGATCAAATGCCGCTAACCGCTACCGGAACCGGTGGCAGACAAGTCCGGGTAAATGAAATCTATGGAAATATTTATGACCATTTTGCCGTGGAGTTTGAGTATGCAAATGGCGCAAAAGGTTTTCATTTCTGCAGACAGCAGGAAGGAACTTCACATCGAAATACAGTGGACGTACTGGGAACCGATGGCAGCGCATTTGTAAATGTCGGTATGAAGTACGAGATCACAGGCAAAAACAACTGGAAGTATGATGGTCCGAAAAAGAACATGTATCAGGTACAGCATGATGAGCTTTTTGCTGCAATCCGGAGCGGAAAGCCGATCAATAACGGAGAATATATGACCCATAGTACCTTGCTGGCAATCTGGGGTCGAATGGCTGCTTATAGTGGTCAGACGATTAGCTTCGAACAGGCTTTGAATTCAGATGTTGTGCTCGGGCCAAAAATCGAAGAATACAACTGGGACCTTAAATGGGAAAATCAGCCGGTGGCTTTACCCGGCGTCACAAAAGTCATCTAGCCGGTCAACTTAACGCATATCATGAAAAAAATATTAATAGGGATCGGTATGACCTTTTTAGGCCTGTTGGCGAAGCCTTTAACCTCGTCTGCGCAAAGCAAACCGATATCGTTCGGGGAAGAGCGCAGCCTGGAACATGGCAAAAAGAAAGCGATCAGCTGGATCAATGTAAACACCGAGCCACAAACCTGGAGAAAAGAAAAAGACCTGCTGATCTGCTCAGGGAAGCCTATCGGAGTGATGCGTTCGGAAAAGCTATATGAGAATTTTATATTGGAGATAGAGTGGAAACACATGGAAGCCGGAGGGAATTCCGGGGTGTTTGTATGGAGTGATGCAAAACCTGGCGAACAGAACCGGTTGCCAGGTGGGGTGGAGGTGCAAATGCTGGAGCTGGATTGGGTGAATCGGAATCTGCAGAATGGCACAACGGCTCCAATCGCCTATGTCCACGGAGAACTGTTCGGGGTAGGTGGTGTGGAAACCGTTCCGGATAACCCTAGAGGAGAACGCAGTAAATCTATAGAAAACAGGTGTAAGGGAAAAGGGGAATGGAATACCTATAAAGTAGTTTGTGTAGATGGAACGATCAAACTCTCGGTAAATGGTAAATTTGTAAACGGTGTCAGTAAGTCGACTGTAAAGAAAGGTTACCTTTGCCTGGAATCCGAAGGCGCAGAGATTCATTTCCGGAACTTAAAGGTGACGGAGCTTTGAGCAATAAAAAGAAGATATGACCACAGAGAATAACGACTGCAATGGCAATCCCTGCCCCGCTTCAAAATTATTGAAAATGTTGTCGGGGAAATGGAAGGCCCAGATCTTCAGATTAGCATTAGATGGTCCTCTGCGCTTCAATAGCCTGATCCGGCAGCTGGAAGGATCAAACAAACAGGCTATAGCTGTGGCACTCAAAGAGCTGGAAGAAGAAGGCCTGTTCGAAAGAAAAGTTATCCGGCTCAAACCACTCCATGTAGAATATGTGCTCTCTGAAAGAGGGGCATCGATGATCAGTGTTTTTCAACAACTGGAAGGATTATAGTGCTGATGTTCAGGGCCTGGGGGTAGTCATCTTTTTCTGACTTATTGCAGGGGCTGTCCAATCAGGGTAGCTTTGTCGCTGAATTTAAGATTTAAGCAGAAGAACATGAACAATCCTTTGATGTGCGACCCTGAAACCGGAAGCTGTGAAATACCCGGCCTTTCTGAAGAAAATGAGACAAGCCTACCGAAAGCAGTAGACAAACCTTTACGGGCCATTTATTTTACCGATCCCATTTGCTCTTCCTGCTGGGGAATAGAGCCTCAGCTAAGAAAGCTGAAAATGGAATATGGAGCACTGCTCGAAATTGAATATCATATGGGTGGACTTTTGCCCGACTGGTCTTACAACAGCGGAGGGATTAGTAAACCCGCTGATGTGGCTGCGCATTGGGATGAGGTAAGTCTGTATTACGACATGCCCATCGATGGAGATGTCTGGTTAGAAGATCCTCTGGATTCTTCCTATCCGCCTTCCATTGCATTTAAAGCTGCCCAGATGCAGAACCCAAACAAAGCCTTACTTTTTTTGAGAAGAATAAAAGAAATGGTTTTTCTGGAGAAGAAGAACATTGGTAAATGGGAACACTTGTCGGCAGCAGCGGTAGAAACAGGGCTCGATCCGGTAAAACTAGATCTGGATGTTAAGGGCAGGGCAAAGCAATATTTTCAGGAAGACCTGCAACTGGCGGCCGACTGGAATATCAGGGGTTTTCCAACTTTGTTTTTTACAGATGCCAATGGCAATCAGGAGAAGGTCTATGGGGTAAAACCCTATCCGGTTTATGAAGCGGCGATATCATCCCTTTTACCAGGTGCTGAAGTTAAAAAGGCAGCGCCGGATCTCCGTTGGGAGTCCTTGCTGTCTGTTTATCCAACGATCACAAGAAAAGAATTGTCTGTGATTGCCGGACTTTCTTCAGAAGCGGCAGAAAGTGTATTGGAAAATCTTGTGGCGGAAAACAAGCTGCAGCTCAGCCTCACAAAGAACGGGAAGATCTGGAAAATAAAAAACTGACAATTGTACTGAATGTTTTGACAAAAGCACTCAATCTTTTTATCTATAATTCTGCTTTATTTGAGGTTATGAATGTCATATAGGGACATCAGATTTTTATCATAAAGTAATATGATAGGTTAGTTAATTAGATAGGGGTATCTTCTTATCGAATTGAAAAGTTCTGTAGGGGTCCGGATGGGCGCTACAGACTTTTTATTTTGCCTGCACAGCCGTATCTTAGTCTTGAAAATGAGCTAAAAAAGAACCTGGACTAAATGATAACGGAGCCGTATTTTTCCAATTGGTATGATCCCGGAAAACTGAAACAAATGACAGGGCTGCTGTTTTTGGTTTCTTTTCTGTTCCTCCTGCTATTCAGGCCATTTACGGTAACCGAATCGGAGCTTAAATATTCTTATCTTTTCACCTGTTTTTTACATGCCTTATCTCCGGCGCTGATCATGTTCAGCTATTTTACCGTCCTGACTTATTTTCAAAAGCACAATCCGGACAGGGATGAGCGGCCTGTTTTCAAATGGGTCAGTTCCATTGCCTGTATGCTATTCCTGATCGGACTGGCCAGTTTTCTGTTGCGTGACCTGATCTATACCAATCCCAATAACTGGTCTTTACGTTACCTGTGGGAAGAAATAAGAAATGCTTATTTAGCGGGGACGCTTTTCTTTTCCTATTTTCTTTTTGCCAGATCTTATTTTCTGCAGCGGAACACACAATTGCTGGCAGCAGTACCTGCAAGTGACATCATCCTTCCCGAAAATCGGGAAAAGATCTTCGTAAAGGCCCATGTTAAAATCGACGATTTCAATTTCCACCCTGCGGATTTTCTCTTTGCAAGGGCAGAAGGAAATTATGTCGAAATCACGATGCGAAGAGCGAATGGTTTACAAAAAGAACTCAGGCGGATTTCATTGAAGCAACTGGAATTGCAGCTTGCCGGATATGAGGGGTTCCTGAGGTGTCACCGTGCCTATCTGGTCAACATTCAGCAAGTAGCTGATTGCTCCGGAAACTCACAGGGGTACCTGCTTTCATTTGATGACGTTGCAGAAGAAGTTCCGGTTTCAAGAGCAAATCTGGAACAGTTTGACCGGCGATATCAACAGCTGCTGTCTGCAAATTAGCAGGTTTTTGCTGTCGCTGTTGTTCGTCATCACAAAAAGTAGTTGCCAGTCACAAGTTTTTAAAGTGCCGTTTCAGATTGTCTACGTTTGAATAATGAATACACAGATGGAAAAAATAAGCACACCCTCACGCACAGCCTGGATCGATTATTTACGTGGTTTTGTGACCATTTTAGTCGTCGCACATCATGCCTCTTTAGCCTATACAACCTTTGCCAGTTTTAATAAAGCGGCTTATATTTCCTCTACCCACCCGGTTGTTGATACCATGCGCTGGATAGGCATGGATTATTTTGAAGATTTCAATGACATTTTCTTTATGTCTTTAATGTTTCTCATTGCCGGAATTTTTGTGATGGGCAGCCTGCAGAAAAAGGGAACGGGATTATTCATTACCGATCGGTTTTACCGCTTGTTGGTTCCCTTCTTTATTGGGGTTAGCCTGCTGATGCTGATGGCCCATTATCCGGCTTATTACCTCGCCCATGGAAACTTTAACCTCAAAGACTATGTAATTGATTTCTTTACCGTAGAAGCATGGCCTGTAGGACCGCCATGGTTCATTTGGGTCTTGTTCGTCTTTAATGTTGTTTTTGCCGTTCTATACCGCTCTGTAAGACCTTTGATCAATAAGCTTGGAGAAAGACTGGCCAATTGTGCAAACGCTCCGCGGAGGGTCTTATTCATCTGGTATTTGTTAACCTGGATCACGTATATGCCCCTGATGCTTTGGGTAGGCGCAGGAACCTGGACGGGCTTTGGCCCTTTCGATTTTCAGTTGAGCCGGGTGCTGCTGTATTTTGGTTATTTCTTAATGGGCGTGGTGATTGGCAGTGCAGGTATCAGCCGGGGAATCTTCGGAAGCCATAGCCTGATGATGAAAAGATGGTCTTTATGGGTGCTGGCTGCTGTCCTAACTTATCTGCTCCTGAAGCTGAGCGAAGCGCCGCTTAAAGAAATGTATGGGCAAAAAGGATGGAATCCTTTATTGGCCACCGTGATTTACCGTTCCATCTGGACTTTGTCCTGTACCCTGAGCAGCATCGCGCTGATCAGCCTGTTTAAAAAGCTTTTTCCTCATGCCAACCGCTTCTGGCAAGGCCTTTCAGAAAATGCATATGGCATTTACCTGATCCATTATATTTTTGTGATCTGGTGCCAGTTTCTTTTATTGGAGACCGGTCTTCCTGTGGTCATTAAATTCGCGGTCACTTTTGTGGCATCAGCAGGACTGAGCTGGGGCATAACTCACCTCATCAGGAAAAATAAGACCATCGCTAAATTCCTCTAAGCCTTTCGATCAGGTTTTTTGCGTGGTTCTGAGGTATGGCATTATGAAGCTGTGGTCTTATTTAAAAACCTGCACAATTTGTAAGAAGGAATACGTTTTTTTGAGGTATTTTCGTCCGGATTTTAACCGCAACGATCAGCATCAATAAATACAAAATCATGGACAATAACAACCTGGTAACACACAATGTTTATTTTGAAGGAAAAGTACAAAGCCTCGGACTGGCAACAGAAAAAGGAAAGGCAACTGTCGGCGTAATGAAAAGCGGTACCTATACCTTTTCTACCTCCTCAGCAGAAAAAATGATCGTCATTTCAGGGACCCTGGATGTGAGGTTGCCAAATCAGGATTGGGTCAGATATGCTGCACAAGAGGCATTCGATGTGGCAGCTGGTGTTTCCTTTGACGTTACCTGCGATGCAGATGTTGCTTATATCTGCTATTACGAATAATTCAATACGTTAATCATTTTCTGAATGAACACTAAAATAAAAGGCTATTTCTGGGCATGTATTTCCTCTGCCACATTTGGCCTCATCCCTTTATTTGCTTTACCACTGGCACAAAAGGGGCTCTCACATGATTCGGTTTTATGCTATCGATTTGCCTGCGCATCCTTATTTCTGGCGCTTTGGATGATTTTTAAAAAAGAATCATTTGCAGTCGCGAAAAAAGAACTGATCCTGCTGACTGTTCTTGGTGTATTGTATGCCCTGTCGGCACAGTATTTATTCATCAGTTATGATTACTTAGGGGTGGGCACAGCCTCCACGATCCTGTTTCTCTATCCGGTCTTTGTTGCCCTGCTCATGGCGGTCTTTTTCAAAGAAAAGATCAGTATGGTAACTATGGCTGCCATTCTGATTGCTTTTTCAGGGATTTCACTTTTATATAAAGGCAATAACGGAATCAGTCTGAACCCATTGGGGATTGGCACCATTTTGCTATCGGCACTAAGTTATGCCGTTTACATTGTGGTGGTGAATAAATCAAAAGTCCAACAGATGTCGGGCTATAAGCTGACCTTTTATGTGATGGGATTAAGCTCGGTTTATTTCCTGCTTAAAGCACAGGTTACCGGAGGACTGGCACCATTACCGGACACTACAGCAGTCATTGACTTAACTTTGCTCTCCCTGCTGGCAACTGCGTTGTCCTGTGTGGCAATGGTTTTTGCGGTACAATATGTGGGTTCTACAGCAACGGCGATACTAGGTGCATTAGAGCCTGTAGTTGCGGTAGCAGTAGGTGTCCTTGCTTTTAAGGAGGTGATCACCGGAAGCCTGATCCTGGGGATTTTGCTGATCCTGATTGCGGTGTCATTAATTGTACTTTCTGAGTATTTCTATAAAAGGCTAAAGCTCCGGAATTAAGCCATCATTTGCGGAAGTAATAACCCGCAGACAAAACCTCCGATGATCAGAAATCCGGAAAGGAGGAACATGGGGATGGCCAGAAACATCTGGTAGGCAGGACCACTTTCCCTGACCTGGATAAAATATTTGTCGTAGTCTACCATTTTTCCGGGAAACAGCTCGGAGAAGACCTGTTCAAATGATGAACTTTCTGAACTTTCCCTGAAGAGGAGTTTGTAATCCCCGCGCTCCGCGTAAAATCTTTTCATTTCCATTCTGCCGGTTTCAAACCCATTCATATTGGGCCGTAAAAGAGAAGTATTCAGTACAACCCCTTCTCCGTCGCTTTCCCGGCTAAGCTGTATTTCAAACTTGTCAACAGGTGTTTTTCGGAACAGCTGACCTTTTTGCCAGATGGCATAGATGCCTTTTTCAGGCAGGTGAAAAGTAGTTTCTTTCTGCGTAAAGGGGATTTCTGCCATCACTTTGCCATTGAAGGTCTTTTTCAGCATGCGGATGGTTTTGATCAGCAGGAAGATGCCGGCAGGGATCAGGCAGAATAAAACGATGCGCATTAAGGTGATGATCATAGGATTTCTTTTTCCGGTATATGGTCCGGCAATCTACGATTTACACCTGAGGTATGGCGATTTTAGCAATCAAACAGCGTTGTAATTATAAAATACAACGCTGTTTGAGGAGCTGGTTAAAATTTATAAAGGTAGTTTAAGGTCAGCCTGGCACCATTGCCTTTTACATAACTCAGGCTGTCGGACATCCATTGCGATGGAATCGTGAAGTAATCCTTATTCAAAATATTCTCTACACCGAGCTGAATGCTGCTGCTTTTATCGAAGCTGTAATTACTGAAAAAGCTAAAGGTCGTAAAGGTATTCATCGGTCCGGTACCATAGCTGTATTTGCCATTTACGGGATCAAAGCGTTTGCGGTTCCCTGCAGTCAGCATTTGTACGCGGAGCAGCCAATTGGATAAAGGGCTGTAGGAAACATAAGCGGTAGTTTTGGGAGGGCCGATACGGTCACCACCCAGGTAAACCTCTTTATCATTGATCTTTCTTTTTCCTTCAGTATAGGAATAAGAAGCGCCAATAGTCAGCTCGTCCAGTAAGGCATAATCTGCTGCCAGTTCAAGACCATAAATCCTTTCCGGAGACCTTGCAATCTGTGCTTTACCATTTACAAATACATAAGAAGCACCGAGTTTGGAAGTACTGATATATGCCGCTCCTTCAATATTCAGCTTGCCAAAGGTGCTGCTGAAACCTGCTTCATAATTGTTTGCAGTAACTGCTTTAGTCGTAATGTCTGCCAGGGTGTTTTCTGTAGCTGAGCGTAGAACGAGCCCCAGGTCACCGATGCTGAAACTTTGTGAAAAGCTGATGAAAGGTTTGAAATAAGAGAGTTTATTATACCTTAGGCCAGCATTAAATACAAAAGCATTGTAATTGAGTGCACCTCCTTTGACCACGATTCCTCCACCGGAATAACCTCCTGTATTGTAATTTCTGGTAGCCAGAGTACTGTAGGTAGGCACATCGATATTGATGTTCTCAAAACGTGCACCTGCCTTGAAAATCAGATTTTGCAGGAAAACAGACTTTAGCTGAAGATAAGGCGCGAGGTTCCTCATGTTCATCTCCGGAACAGAAACCCGGCCATCGGTAAGGACCGTAGAGGTCTTGTCGGAAAGTACATCCAGACCGTAGACAAAATTGCCGTTCCAGTTGTCGGAAATTAAAAACGGACTGTTTAAATTGATGCGTAAACCTTTCTTTTTGCTCAGGTTTCCCGGTTGTCCGTTGCCTTCAAAAAAGTTGCTGGAAGAAAGCAAGGTATAGAAGTCCTGTAAATATAAATTCACATCGAGATCGGTGCCGCCAATGATCCGCTGACTGCTGTAATGAAGGTTCACATTGTGATTGTATGGCGTGCCTTCAGCTTCACCGGGACGACTGCCCAAAATTCCTGTCGTTGCGGAATCCGGATTGCCATACTTCCCTGCTTTGGCAATATAATTTGTGTTTTGTTTACTGCTGAAGTAGTTGTACATCAGTTCTATGCGGTTGTTTGTGTTGATGTTGTATCCAACTTTGGCGAAGGCATTCCACATCCGCAGATCGTTTAATCCGTACTCTGGAGAAAGGACATCGCCATTGGCATCTCTGGAGAGCCCGGTTTGCTCATAACGTCCGGAAACCACATAATCCAGGTTATTGACTGTTCCGCTCAGCAACTGACCTGCCTGACCGCCAAAAGTATGTTTTGGAGCAACCAGAAAATTGCTGCTTCCGATAGATGTTTGTCCGCTGATGGTTTTATCTGATGCCGGCTTTTTTGTGATGTAATTGATCAGACCGCCGTCTGCTCCGTTACCATAAATTGCAGTGGCTCCTTTGATGACTTCTACTCTTTCAATTGCTGCGGGATCTATGGTACGGATGTCGCGGGCCCCGTTGCGTAAAGGGGTCGACTGGGGAACACCATCGATCATGATGAGGATGCCCCGCCCACGCATGGTCTGACCAAGATTGCTGGTCCGGTTGGTATTAAATCCAAGCCCCGGGACTGTATTGGCAAGTATTTCACTGAGGTTATTATTGATGGTCTTTTGAATGGCAAGGTCTTTAGTGCCGATAATATTGATAGAAGAGGGAACTTCGTCCAGGGTTTCCTGTTTTCTGCTGGCAGAAATGATCACTTCCTGCAATTTCGCATCCTGGTCCAGAATGAAATCCAGATGAACGGTATCCGCAGCAGAAAGGCTAATGTTTTGCAGTTTTGATTTGTAGCCCACTGCTGAAGCTTTAATGGCATAAGTTCCTGTAGGAAGAAGGATGGAGTAGGTTCCACTCTGATTGCTCGTCAGGCCTTTTTTCAAAGCTGGAATGCTGAGGGTTGAAAATGGAATGGCCTGGTTCTGTTCATCCTTGATTTTTCCAACGAGCACTGTTTTTTGGGCAAGGGCAGGTAAACTGACCACAAAAGCGGCCAGAGAAAGTAAAAGTATCTTCATTATTTAGAATTATTTTAAATTGCAAACTTACAAATTAGGCTGGAATTAGGTAACCTAAAATGAGATTTTGAAAAAATGCCGGTTTTCCGCATAGCGATAGGCAATAGTCCACTGGTAGGAGATACAGATCTGTTTGACAATGGAAAGTCCAAGCCCGTTTCCACTGAGGCCGGGAGCACCTTTTCCAAAACGGGTGAACAATTTAGATTCTTCGAAGGTTAGGGGCGGCCCGTCATTTCCGATCTCCAGTGATTCGGGATTCAGGCTGATGGATACAGTACCCTGCGCGGGGCAGTAGGAAAGGGCATTTGACAATAAATTGGAAATGAGGATCTCCATCAGCGAGGAGCTGACAAAAACTTCCTTTTGCTGAATGGCCTGTGTGACCTTTAAGGCTTTTGTTTGAAAGAGGTCTTCCATCAGTTCGAAATTTCGTCTCAACACTTCATCCATCAAGATCGACTGCTTATCTGTGAAAGCATCATTTTCGAGTTTGGCCAGCAATAACAGACCTTTATTGACCTTATTCAGACGGAGTACCGCTTGTTTGGCATCGTTGAGCAACCTGGCGAGGTCATCATTTACAGGAAGCTGACTGATACTTTCCAGTCTCGTTCTTAAAATGCTGAGTGGTGTCTGGATTTCATGAGAGGCATTTTCGGTAAATTCTTTCAGTGCATTGTATTCTCTTCTGCCCCGGGCGGCCAGATCGGCGAGTACAAAATTCATTTCCTGGAATTCTTTCACATCCGTACGCGCGAGCTCTAATTCTTCTCTTGAGCTCACCGAATAGCCTTTCATGCGTTTTAAGTTGATGAGAAAAGGTTTCCAGATTCTGCTGCTGATGAAATAGTTGACCAGCGTGCCCAGTATGATCAGCATCACCGCAATGCAGATGAAAATGTAAATGATGGTTCTTGAGTAATTATTCCAGCCGATATAAGTGGTCATCACTTTGATCCGGTAGTACCCACTGTTGATCTTTTTGCTTTCCGCAAAATAATAGTAACCCTCAGACTCCTTTTGGAGGCGGTCGTACAGAAGCGTGTCTTTGAATACTTTGGGTAATTTCATCAGCTGTACATCTCCGGCCGTGATTTGAACCAGGGGGAAGTTTACATTCCTGCCCATTCTGATTTCTTCGGCAACCATATCGGTCTGCAATTCCAGCTGTTCTTCAATCTCTTTTGAAACTTCATGCCGGAGAAAAAGAAAAAGCATGACACCGGTGATTCCCAGTACAAATACGCTGAGCCAAAAATAATAGTAACTGAGTTTAGAGAGTAAACGCATTAGAAAGTAAACTTATAGCCCATGCCGTAAACTGTTTTGATATAGTCCTTGCCCGAAGTGCTGCTCAGCTTTTTTCTTAAATTCATGAGGTGAACATATACCGTGTCGAAATTGTCATTCTGGTCAAAATGATCACCCCAAAGATGCTCTACGATGGAGGCTTTGCTCACGACCCGGTTTTTATTCAACACGAAATAAATCAGCATGTCGTATTCCTTTCGGGTAAGACAAACTTCCTTGCTGTCGAAAAAAAGAGATTTTGACAAAGGTTCCATGGTGAATTGATCAAAGGTGATCTGTTCTTCTCCTTTTAAAGTCTTTCTCCGGTAAATGGCATTCACCCTTGCATTCAGCTCTTCGAGATAAAAAGGTTTGGTCAGGTAATCATCGGCACCGAGATTTAATCCTTTAAGTTTATCCTGTAAGGAATCTTTCGCGGAAAGAATCAATATGCCTGTCTCTATATGGCTTTTTCTGATGTCAGTAATCAAATCAATGCCTGATCCATCCGGGAGGGTGATGTCCAGTACCACAACATCATACATGTAATCTCTTAGTTTCTGCTCTGCCTGTCTGAAAGTACAGGCTTGTTCACAGATACAATCCAGAGAGCTGAAATAAGTTTCCATTTCTTCTAATAAGACGGGCTCATCTTCTACAAACAGGACCTTCATAGGCTGGGTACTAACATATAAATTCGGTTTTTTAAGGGTCTTTAGAAATTCTTTAGAATTGCCTTTAATATTTGCAGCAAGTTTAGTACTATTTAGACTTAATACAAACAATATAGCAATAAATTTCTAATACTTATTCAATATGAAAAACAAATACTTTAAGAATTCAGCTTTTATTGCTCTGGCAATAATGGGCCTGGCCTCATGTAAAAAAGATAAAGTGGTGGTGGAAACAGAAAAACCAGCATTACGTCCGGCAATTGACTATGCGAAACTGGTAGACGGTACTAAATATGATGCAACCAATACGATTTTTGTGGATGCTTCAGGTAAATCAACCATAGATTTGACTACAGGTAACTTTCGTTACAGGGTATTCCAGGGCATCAATACTTACGCCGGTTTATGGAAAACTCAATTGGTTGACGGGAATGTTTTGAAAAACATGTATGCCAATACCGGTAATCCATTTACAGCAGTTTCCAATCCTGCTCCTGCAGATTTTGCAGCTTTGAATGCCTCAGGTGTTCAGTTGCGTAACGTGACTGCTTCTTCATGGGCAGATGCAGATGCTGCTGTTGTTCGTGCTAAAGTAGAAGCTGATTTTGCTTCACTAGCTACCATCAGTGCTTCCGCAAATGTTGCTGCCGCTAAAGGAACTGCAGGTTATGTATTGAATGCTGCTGCAACTCCTACAAAGTATCTTGTGGATGCCAAAGGTTTTGAAACTGGCCAGTTGATTCAAAAAGGATTAATCGGCGCTTTTGATCTTGATTACATCGGTAATGTTTTGTTAAACAAAGGTCTGGATGCTGATAATTCTACTTTGGTATCTGGCAAAAATTACACTAAACTGGAGCAAAACTGGGATGAGGCTTATGGTTCATTAACACTTAACCCAATTTACCTTGCGGGTTCTACAGATGCGGTAAGAGGTACAGCGGAGTCATTTATTGGTTCATACATCTGGGAATATGGTAAGCCAACAGGTAATGCGAACTATAACTACACCAAAGTTTATGGCGCATTTCTAAGAGGTCGTGCAGCAATCGTAAATAATGATAAAGTGGAGTTGAAAAAACAAGCTGATATCATTAGAAATACCATGGAAAAAGCAATTGCCGGTGCAGCATTAGGTTATTTGGGAAAATGGAAAACAGGAACGGATGAAGGTACCAGAGCACATGCAATCGGAGAGGGCTTAGGCTTTATCTATTCTTTGCGCTTTGCTTCGATTAATGGTGGAACAGCAGCATTTTCTGATGGAATTCTTACTGCTTTAGTAGGTTCATCAGGTGGATACTGGGATCTAACCAATGATAAAATCAACGCTGCGGATGCAGCAATCAGACTCAAATTCGGATTGTAATCACCGATAGAACTAATTCAGGATTGGGTTGCTGTTTCTTAAAAAAGAAAGAGCAACCCAATTTTATCGTTATAAACATTTTTCATACAAATACATGAAAGTTTCAAAATTCAAACAGGCAGCGGTACTTTGCCTAATGGCCTTAAGCATTTATGCTTGCTCAAAAAAGAAAGGTACAGAACCTGATCCGGAACCGAAACCAGGAATAGACAGAAAGGCATTGCTGACCTATCTTGCAGACGACATCATCATTCCTTCTTATGTGAATTTTAAAACAAAGTTCGACCTGATGGTCACTAAAAGTGACGCTTTCGCAGCGGCCCCGGGCACCGCTTCTTTAACCGATTTCAGAACGGCATGGGTGAACGCTTATGTAGAATGGCAAAAGATTGAATTTATTGAAGTTGGACCGGCTCAGGCACAAACGATCCGTTCGTTCTTTAATATTTATCCAACGAATGTGACGAACATCAATGCCGGTATTGCAGCCGGTACGGCAAATTTTGATCTGCCAGGTACCTATGCACAACAAGGTTTCCCTGCCCTGGATTACCTGATCAATGGGAGTGCAGCTACAGATGCGGACATCGTCGCTTTGTATACGACTGCTGCCGATGCGGCAAAACGCATTGCTTACCTGAAAAAAATTACGGCGCAGATGAACACCATCTTTACCAAAGTATATACGCCCTGGGTTTCCGGTGGCTATCGCGATGAGTTCATCAACAAATCCGGTGTGGATGTCAGCTCTTCCCTGGCAGTACTGGTAAATGGCTATGTGTTGAATTACGAACGTTATATCCGTTCCGGGAAGTTTGGAATTCCATCAGGAGCAATGATGAACGGTGTAGTGGCTGCGGATAAAGTAGAAGCGCTTTATAAAAAAGACATCTCCTTAACGCTCGCTAAGGCGGCGCATCAGGCTTCTGTAGATTTCTTCAATGGCAAAAGCCTGAAAACATTTGCAGAAGGACCCTCCTTTAAAACTTACCTGAATGCATTGGGCGTGAAGGACAGTCAGACTGGATTGCAGCTTTCTCAGGCAATTTTAAACCAGTTTGCATCCACAAATACAAAGCTGGCCCTGCTTTCTGAAAACTTAAACAACGAAGTGAAAACCAACAATCAGAAAATGATTGATGTGTATACAGAAATGCAAAAATCAGTAAAAATGCTTAAAGTAGACATGACTTCCGCAATGAGCATCACGATTACTTATACTGACAATGACGGAGATTAATTTTCCATTATAAATGAATAATTATTTCCGGAAATCTACGCATGCAGCGCCTATAGCCATCTACAGAATAGCTATAGGCCTTATGCTGTTTATCAGTATCATCCGGTTCTGGACAAAGGGTTGGATTGCCGACCTGTACATCAAGCCCCTCCATTTCTTTTCTTTTTATGGTCTTGAGTTCATCAGGCCATTGGGAAACTATACCTATTTGCTGTTTTTTGTTTGTGCAGTGGCGGCCCTGATGGTTGCGCTCGGCTTGTTTTACCGGCTTGCAAGCATTCTACTGTTTTTTAGCTTTACCTACATAGAACTGATGGACAGGAGCACCTATCTCAATCATTATTATTTCATGAGTCTGGTGTTGTTCATGCTGATGTTTCTGCCTGCAGGGCGCTATTTTTCTGTGGATGCCTATCGGAAACCTGCATTGCTGGCAGACCAGGTTCCAAAATGGAATATCGATGTGCTGAAGTTAATGATGGTGATCCTCTATTTTTATGCAGGTCTGGCCAAAATTAACAGCGACTGGCTCCTGAGCGCTTTACCTTTAAAAATCTGGCTGCCGTCCAGAAATGATCTGCCCCTGATTGGCTGGTTGTTCGACTACCCGGCAACGGCATTTCTGTTCAGCTGGTTTGGCTGTTTGTACGACCTGAGCATCGCCTTTTTACTCTGGAATAAGAAAACCCGCCCTTTCGCTTACCTGACAGTCGTTGTTTTCCATGTACTGACTGCAGTTTTGTTTCCCATTGGGATGTTTCCTTACGTGATGATCGTGGCGGCACTGATCTTCTTCTCAGCAGAGTTTCATTTACGGATCATCCGGTTTTTCAATAAGCTTTTTAAGCTCCCGGCCCGGTTTATTCATCCTGAACAGAAGTTGAACTATCCTCCACTTAGTCAAAATATACTGCTCAGCCTTTTTGGATTGTTCTTTTTTTTACAGCTCCTCATTCCATTCCGATACCTGCTTTACCCGGGAGAGTTGTTCTGGACAGAACAGGGCTATCGCTTTTCCTGGCGTGTCATGCTGATCGAAAAAGCAGGCTATGCACAGTTTACAATTAAAGATGCCACAGGCAAATTTGCAGTGGCCAATAACAATGAATTTTTAACCGTATTGCAGGAGAAAATGATGAGCACACAGCCCGACATGATCTTGCAATACGCACATGTCCTACGCGACCATTATGCCCGGTTGGGATTTAAGTCGCCGGAAGTTTACGTAGATTCTTATGTGACCTTAAATGGCCGCAGCGGAAAAGTTTTTATCAATCCACATACGGATCTGGCCAAAGAAAACGATTCTTTTAAGCCTAAATCCTGGATTTTACCCATGAATGATGAAATTAAAGGTTTTTAGTTTGCTATGCTGTTGCCTGATGTCGACAGCGGTTTTTTCCCAATATAAGATCACAGGCCTTGTTAAAGGGAGGGATAGCCTGATCGTTAAAAATGCAGGGGTCTACCTGAATGATGATAAAAGCGAAACCCTGACGAACAATAAGGGGATCTTCACTTTTAGAAATATCCCAAATGGTACTTATACCATCGTGGTAAAGGCAGGTACGGAATTAAACAGCACAACGGTGCAGGTGAACAATAAAGATGTAAACCTGAATATCGTGCTGCATCCGCAAACAGTAAACCAGCTGAATGAAGTGGTGATCGAAGATCGCCGGACCAATTTAGGTTTCTCACACCTCAGGGCAGTAGAAAATCTGGGAATATATGAGGGGAAAAAATCTGAAGTGATTTTCCCGGATCAGCTGGTGGCCAATCTGGCTACCAATAATGCCAGACAAGTCTATTCCAGAATTGCAGGTTTGAACATCTGGGAAAATGATGGCGCAGGTTTACAACTGAGCATTGGCGGACGTGGGCTGGACCCAAACAGGACCTCAAATTTCAATGTCCGTCAGAACGGGTATGACATCAGTGCGGATGCACTCGGTTATCCGGAAAGCTATTATACCACACCTAATGAAGCATTGGAGCAAATCCAGATTGTAAGGGGCGCGGCATCTTTGCAATACGGAACGCAGTTTGGCGGTTTGCTCAACTTCATCATGAAAAAACCGGTAAAAGACAAACCTTTTGAATTGACCGTTCGTCAAAGCATCGGTTCCTATAACTTTTACAATTCCTTTACGAGCGCAAGCGGTACCGTTGGAAAAGTAAGTTATTATACCTTTTTCCAGTATAAAAAAGGAGATGGTTTCAGAGGGAATTCAGACTTTAACGCTTATACGGGCTACGGGAACCTAAACTATCAATTCAATAAGGATACGAAAATTGGTTTCGACTTCACCCATATGAATTATCTGGCGCATCAGCCGGGAGGTTTATCTGATGATATGTTTGATAAAGACCCAACTCAAAGTAACCGCGAGAGAAACTGGTTTAAAGTAAACTGGAACTTATACGCTATGAATTTCGACCATAAATTCAATGCTTCATCTGAGTTTAATTTAAGGGTATTTGGATTGTCTGCAAACAGGTATACCGTTGGATTCAGACCCAACCGTGTGGCAACGATCGACTATGGAACAGAACCCAGAGATCTGATCAAAGGTGATTTTGACAACTGGGGTGCCGAGGCCAGGTATTTGAACCGTTATACGGTTTTTGATAAGAAATCTGTATTGCTGGTGGGGATGCGTTATTATAAGGGGCATAACCACAGCATCCAGGGAATGGGAAGTACCGGTAAGAATGCCGATTTTAACCTGGTTGATCCGGGAAACTTTACACTCAATGATTATACCTTTCCCAACCAGAATGTTGCATTTTTTGCAGAGAATATTTTTAACCTCTCCGACAAGTTTTCCATCATTCCGGGAATGCGCTACGAATACATCCATACCCGATCGGATGGTTATTATGCGAATATTGCTTATGACCTGGCGGGGAATGTCATTTCTAATGTGCGGTATCCGGAAACGAGAACGGACAGCCGTAATTTCCCTTTGTTCGGCTTAGGACTGAGTTATAAGCCACAGCAAAATGTAAATATTTACGCCAATTTATCTCAGAACTACCGCTCGATCACTTTTAGCGACATGCGGATTTCAAATCCTTCAGCCTATATCGATCCAAATTTGAAAGATGAAAAAGGTTATTCCTTTGATTTGGGGGTAAGGAGCGGGAATTCGGGTTTATATAATTATGATGTCAGCGTCTTTTTATTAAACTATAATAATAGAATTGGAGAGCGTGATTTTTCACCTGGCGGAGGTATTACCGGGAGAATAAGGGAAAATATCGGTCAGGCTGTGATCATAGGTGTTGAATCTTATGGAGAGGCAGACTTGTTGCGCTTGTTAACTTCTCCGGACAATGACTGGTCAGGAGTTGTTTTTGCAAACACAGCCTTCATCAAATCGAAATACCGAAGAAGCAGAATTCCCGGAATCCAGGGAAATCAGGTGGAGTTTGTTCCGGACCTGAACCTGAAGAGTGGTTTGAGACTGGGTTATAAGAACCTGAAAGCCTCCTTTCAGTACACGCATTTGTCGGACCAGTATTCAGATGCCTCCAATGCAATTGATGGAGGTTTTTCCGGAGTGGTAGGTTTGATCCCTGCATATACCGTGATGGATCTGGGACTCTCTTATCAATATAAAAGATACAAAATTGAAGGAACAGTGAACAATCTTGCGAACACTTATTACTTTACCCGAAGGGCTACGGGATATCCGGGGCCGGGGATTTTGCCCTCAGACAACCGCACTTTTTATTTAACATTACAAGTCAAAATTTAACAACAGACCAAAAATGACAGTCGGCTTTTAATGCTACATTTGAGCCGGCTATTATTTAAGATCCCTGCATGAAAAAGTTGACGACTACCTTATTACTGATATTGAGTTTTTTTGTTGTCTTCGGACAGACACTGGAAGCCAGGTATCAACCGGCGGTTTCTGGTTTTATTAATGCAGTAAAAAGCAAAAATGTAAATAAACTGGCAGATAGGGTGGCCTACCCCTTGGAAAGAGAATACCCATTACCCGCGATAAAAAATAAACAGGAATTTATAAAACGCTATAAGGAGGTTTTTGATGATCAATTGATCAAGATGATCGTCAATTCCAAACCTGCAAAGGATTGGTCTCAGGTAGGCTGGAGGGGGATCATGCTTTTTCAGGGCGATTTATGGCTGGACGATGATGGTACGCTGAGGTCAGTCAACCACCAGTCGGCAGTAGAAAGAAAAAACAGGGCCGTGTTAATTGCAAGAGAAAAGAGCGGCCTGCACGAATCGATTAAAGTATTCAAAGATCCTGTTCTGGTGTTCGAAACGGCAAAGTTTAGAATCAGAATTGACGATTTAGGAAATCACAATTACCGCTATGCTTCCTGGCCCTTAAAAAGTAAAATGAGTGATCAGCCTGACCTGATTTTAAAGAAAGGCGAATGGGTCCCTGAAGGAAGTGGTGGAAACCATAGATTTGATTTCAAGAGTGGTAATTTTCTGTACAGTTGTTGGGTGATGGAGATGGGAGGAAAGGATACTCCTCCGGCTATCTTAACCATTTATAAAGCAAATAAAGAGATCTTATCTCAGGATGCGACAACCATAAAGAATTAAATCCGCCTTTGTTTATTGAGGCTCTACAGGTGCTTTCTGGTTGATTTCTCTTTGGTTGCTCATCACAAACTGATACAATTCTTCAGTAGGAACGAGTTTTCTTTTACATTTTTCTATATCCATGCCTTCTTTTGTCCAGAGATAAGGAGAAAAACTATAGGATTTACTGCCGTCCAGTTTCGCAATAAATTTATCCCAGCTAGACCATCTTAAGCCTTTGTAAAAGGCAGAGAGGTCACTGTCAAAACAAAAGCGAAGAAATTCTGTATAACCAAGTCCAAGAGATTCCCATTGCAGGCTGTTGGGGGCGAGGTAATAGATGGTTTTCAGGTCTTCACCAAATGCACCGTAATTGATGGCGAAGAAACCACCCACCGCATCATCAGCGACAAGGAAATAAGGAGGGACTTCCCCAAATTCTTTGATTGATTTTCCTTTGTTCCATTCTGAAACAGAGCGGTTCAATCTGGGGCTTCCTGAGCCTAAAATTCTTAACCAGCCATTGTCAACCATGATCCCGCCACTATTGTAAACGACAGCACCCAGGGTAGAAAATGTCGTCACCTGAGTATTAAATAAGGTGGTTTTTGCACTGGCAGAATCAAGTTCCAGGATCTCAACTTTGTTCTTTGCAGAGTCTGCCCACTTTTGGATCAATGGCCAGGCCGGATCGGTAGTATTGATCAGCTCCTCCAGACTCCGCATCTTATTTTGTGCAGCAGCAGTGAAGGATAGAAAGACGATACCTGGTATCAGGAGATTTTTAAGGATACTTTTCATAGCAACAGAACTTATCTTTTCAAAGATAGAATGAAAATTCGTTTATTTTCAAAACTCCTGTTTTATCGGTTGGAAACAAACTGCCTGACCCTGGTCTTTGCGTCGTCTATGGCGTAGTTTTCTATACGGAACCTGAGCGCATTGTTCGGATAGTTCAATTGTTCTTCGGTGATTAAAATACTGGTGTATGCCGGTTTCATGGTTTTAGTAGATGCCGGGGAAATCGACAATGAATTCTGGAATAAGGTTGGTTCATCACATTGATTTACAACGGATAATTTGAGAATCAATGCGTTTACTTGTTGGTGTTCAGCGTTTAATAGCTGATCGGTTTGCGGCGTTCGGGATTGTTTAAATTTAATCAAGCAGAATAATTTTACACCCTAAAAATCAAACCTTATTATGAAAAATCTATTGAATCCTAAACTAAATGCAAAAGTCCTGAGCAGATCTGAACAGAAGGCCATATTGGGCGGCAAGGACATCTTATTTTGTTATTCCTTAACCTCTGGTGGAAAATTGTCTCTTTTCAATCAGGAAAGCGGAAATCCTGCGGCAGCGGCGGCCAGTGTTTCTCAGGGAGGTCATTGGTGTTGCAAAAGTTGTGATACTGCCAGCTGGTTGGACATCACAACCAGCAATGTTGATCTTAAGGGCTAAGTCCATTTCAACTGTCTTTGGACAGTCGATAAAAACAGCCGGTAAAAAAAGAGATACACTTATCAAAAGCGTATCTCTTTTTTATTTTACAGAGGTCTATAACCTGAATCCTACTCTTAAAGCGGCGTAAGAAGTCCCTGCATCTTCAACCCTGATTCCGGCGTCGATACGGTTATTGAATTTATAACCAACTCCACCACCTACAAGGAAATTTGTTCCGGCATCATTGAATCCAATGGCAGCACCTAAATTAAAGTTAATAAACACTTTAGGGTCTACAAAGTACTTCACTCCACCTTTTAAGGGTAAAAAAGTATAATTGCTATAGAAATCATATTTAGGAAATAAGGTTTCTACTCCTGTTGCAAGGGTTAGTCCCAACTTTTTCTCTACTGCCCATTCTGCTTCTAAAATTCCACCAATACCTACATTGTAGGCTTTACTGAAAGGAATAAGCAATTCCGGAGAAAGGGTGATTTTTGCTGATTGTGCTTGCGATTTTGTGCTCAGGCACACGGTCATAATTCCAATCAGTCCAACAATTAATAGTCTTTTTGTATTCATAAGATAAATTTTTAGTACGATCAGCTCTAAACAAAGATTAGACCAATTTGTGATATCTTATTCTGCAGGCCGTGTACCCACTTTATCATCCGAATGTCTTTTTCTAATGATTAAATTTCTATACATATGATCATGATCGGGCGTTATAGATGAAGAGGCTGGTTTAGTGCTTCACATGACCATAGCTAATCACGCGGTGTAGCCTCCATTGCCCATCTTTATGTTGCCAGACATGGACAAATTTAAAAGTACCGCTCAGTTTTTCCTGCTCGCCTTTATTTGTGTAATAAAAGCGATGAGCACCGGTTTCAATTGCGCCATATCCTTTTATCGGGTAGACTTCAAGGCTGCCCGGTACCAATTCACGGCGAATATGGTTCCCCCTGGCACAGGTCTCCACAATTGATTTTACTTCATTGTCTGCGCCAATCGTAAGCCCACCGAGATCATGATAAAACTCCATATCGGGGCTTAGAAACTTTTTATAGGTTAGCGTGTCACAGTTGTTCACCGCATTGAACATCAGGCTGTCGGCCTGAGCAATCTCTTTAAATAAAGTTGTTTTTGATGGTTTGCTTTCCTGCGCGAAACCAGTAGTGAAAGAAAGAAGAAGAAAAAAAAGGGGAATAAAGATTTTGAAGGACTTCATTTGTATGGGTTGATTTAAAGAATTTCAGGCGATTGATATGCCAGTTCAGAGATACGAATTTTTACCCGTTTTTTAACTACATTCTCTTTCCTGTTCCGGAATAGGAAAACTATTTTAGCAGTGGCTTCTAATCAGCCGAACCATGGAACTCAGAACAGAACTCGAACCTCAGCTTGAAATCGCGGAAAAGCGCTATCCCGAAATATTGAACTTAATTCTGGAATACACAGATTTTGTGGACGAAAACGGCGATGAAGAGGGGGATGAATATAAAAAACTTGTCCACAAACTGGATTTACTGACCGGTAAAGACTGCACGAAGTTTAACCTTTCGGAATATTGGGAAGAGGAAGGAGCAGAGGTTTTAGCATTCCGGATTAGCTTGCCCGATCCACTGAAATCGGATCAGTTCTCAAAAGAGGAATTACTGGAAATCATCAGAAGGTTGAAAACTTTTGAAACAAGTACATCGGAAGAATTTAAAGAGCAGTTTAAATATTATTTGGAAGATTATTACCACCGGCTGCTGGCTTTAAATTTTAAGCATTATACTTACGCTTTTTTCAACAGGCAGAAAGATAAAAACGGAGGCTACTTTGAGTATTCTATAGAAGAGATCGGTGAAAAAATTAGCCCGAAACATTAACTGGACCAGAGGAAAACCCCTGGTACCGTATTGACAACTGTTTAAGCAACATCAAATGCCTGACTTGATCAGCATGAGTTTGTAATCCTCAATTTCGGCCAGTCTGTACTGACTTGCTATTGCCGGCTTTTGCAGCTCCAGCTGCAGGATCTTGTTGTCGTTAACTTTCCATTTTCCGCTGGCCTGAAGGCTGTCAATTCCTTTGTTATTTAGCGGGGATTTATGACCATCTCTATAGTTCTGTACCTGTTTATAGTCGAAAGTCTGATCGGATTTAAAGGTCAGGTTAACGGATCTGCGCGTTATCGTTTCCGGAAGGTTACGGGCGCTTGTGCTGAGGGAATAGCTGTCGGTTAGTTCGTTGTATTTGTCGTAAAATATCTGGCATTTCCTGGTCTTGCAATGGGTATTAAAATCAGTCCTGATCAGGTAAAGCGTATCCGCATTTTTAGTAAGCCCTGCATTCCATGTTTTATCTTTTAGCAAAGCAGCGATGTCAAACTGCTGATCTGCCCTTTTGAGGAAAAGTGTATCGATATGGTGTTTTGCACCCCTGGAAATTCCTCCGCCATAGCGGTTGAACAGATAGATGTCATCAGGTTCAAAACCTTCTTTTTCAATTCTTTCCATGACCATTAAAGGAGGCGCTTCCATCATGAACATTTCTGAAAGCAGGAATTTGCGGTATCGCCGTTCTGGCAGGGAAAAGGACCCGTCTTTTGCCGTAATCGTTTCTCCGACCTTACAGTCGGCTACCGGATTGCGATGGTAATCCATGATGATCCCACGAATTTCAGGTCTTGCGAGCCTGGAAACACAAGAAGAAAAAGACAGGATAAATAAGCCTGAAATTACCAGGGTGAACAGATTGTTTTTGAATGTCATTTTGAGTAATCGTATGTTGTATGAGCTGCTGATAAATCCCATCTTTTATAGTCCTGTAGATACATGCTTCCGATAAGTTGCCGGAGCATACCCGGAATAGCGTCTGAAATATTTGCCAAATAGCGAAGGGTCGCTGAAATTTAATGAGTCGGAGATTTGCGCTATCGTAAGCGTGGTTTGTTTCAGCCTCACTTTGGCTTCCAGAATCACAATGTCATGAATCCATGCTCCGGCAGTTTTTCCGGTATTTTCTTTTATGGTTTCACTCAAATGCTTGGCAGTTACGTTGAGCAAATCGGCATAACCTTTAACGCTGCGCAGCTGCAGGTAATTTTCTATCAGGAGCTTTTTAAACTCAATCAGGATAACCGGCTGTGAACCTGAGCAGAGGAGCTGCTGGGGTTCATATTTGTCGTATAAATCTGCTGTTTGATTCAGGAGAATATTGATATAACTCCTAACCATTACCTCTTTACGTCCACTGCTGCTCTCATTCAGCTGTTTGATGTCCTGCAAAAGCTTCCATATCAGTGCTGCATCTTCTGCGTCCAGTGGAATGACCTTCGAAGCTTTATTTTGAAAAAAGCGGATCCCCTTAAATGAGGCCAGGTTTGCCCCGGTTTCCAGGAAGAAAGAAGCGGTAAAACACAAAGTTTCTTCTGTATAGTCTGCAGACTGTCCTTCCCATTTTCTAATGACTTCCGGGCCCATGACGATCAGCTGATCTGAGGAAACCTGATAATTGTCCAGGTCTGCAGTGAGCTGAACGGTCCCTCGCCGGCAAAGCCCAAGTCCGAAATAGGTTGCACGGTGCGGAAAGGCGTTCATCTGCATCGGAGGGAGGAAGGAGGCAATGTAATAATCAGTTACCGTCTGATGTTCATCCGATACTAATTTTACTGCCTCTGTGAGGCTAAATTCTCTAATGGCTTGTTTTATTTTCAATACTTCCCGGCTTGATTAAGATTGAAGGACTCTGTCGTTAAATGCGATAAAACTACCAGACAAATATCAGTATGTAAGCTCAGATTATCAATTGCTAATGTTATCTGAAGAATAATCCGTGTTTTCGACCAGATTGTCCGATATATCGCTCTTCTATTCCTAAAGATACCTGTCTACTTTTGTGCAGTATCGAAGCTCGCTTCTGAAAAATAAAAAGAAAATGCTGATGGCAAAACGGGAAACGAAATGTCCGCACTGTAAACAATGGACGGAATGGCAAGGCGGTTTGTATGATTGTTGCCTCCATTGTAATGAATTGCTGGAAAAAGAAGAAATTAACCGCCTGCAGGCTTTGGAAACGCAGCGTAGAATCGAGGCCGAAGCAGCGCAGGCGCTATTGGACCAACAAAATCCCTTCCTCAGAAAGTTGTCCGGTTATGTTTCACTGATCTTTATCGGTTTTATACTCAGTGTGATTGCTGTTGTTGTCCTGTTTGCTGCCTGATCAAAATGAGTCCTTTTAAGTGGTTCCTGTCCTTTTTGATCATTTGGCTGTTTATTTATTCCATGAATAAATCAGGACATATTTTTCCAGACCTGATTCAGTTTTACTTAAGTGACCTACTGGCCATTCCTATTGCCGGGACCCTGGGATTGTGGTTTATGCGTTGGGTCTTAAATCAGAGAAACTTTGTTCTAAGCCCCATGCAGGTGCTTTCTATGGTGCTTTTGTTTAGCTGTTCGTTTGAAATGATCTTCCCCTTTTTTATGGATCGCTATACCGGAGATCCCATCGATATTGGCCTGTATTTCATTGGTGGATTGTTCTTTTTGAGGGTCATGAATAAATAATTCATCTTTTTTAACACTATTTAACACTTTTTCTTGAAACGATGTTGTAAATTTAGTTCTGAATTTAATCAGGGATGAATTAAGTTTAGTTAATTTAAGTATACGGGTGAGCAACTGATTATTGCTTGCCCGTTGCTATTTCTTTCTTTCCCCTTTCTTTATGTTTCTTTTTTATGCTGAGCCCGCAACCGGAATAGTTGCAACTGTATATCTCTTTATTCGTTTGGAATGTTTATTCCATTTCTGTAGGTTTGTAGCCTAAAGAAGAATAAAGCATCACAGGATGAATAAAAAGGAACAGATCTTAAAAGCAACATTGAAATTAATTGTTGAAAAGGGAATTGAGTCTACACCGATGTCTGAAATTGCGAAAGCCGCTGATACGGGTATGGGGGCCATCTATAACCACTTTCCGAATAAAGAAACGCTGATCAGTGAATTGTATTTTTATTTAAAGGACAGGGAATCTGCGATCATCACGGAAGGTTATGACCCTTCTTTACCCGTCAAACAGCGTTTTATCTGGTTGTGGAAAAAGATGATCGGTTATTTTATAGCTGAGCCTATGGATTTTATGTTCCTGGAGCAGTTCTATTATTCTCCGGCAATAGATCCAAAAGCAAAGCACGAAGGAAGTTTGTACGTCAGCGTGCTTGACTCCGTGTATTTGGATGGTCAGAAGCAGCAGATCATAAAGGATGGAAATGTGAAAGAATGGATCGGATTTACAAGCGGTTCCCTGGTTTCGCTTGTTAAATTACACCATAGTAATTACATCTGCCTGCAGGAGGAAAGCATCGATAACTACATTCAGGCCGCCTGGGATGCCATAAGAAGCTAACACTAAATTTTTAACGTAAAAACGGAATAATCATTCCACTTAGGTGGTTTGGCATGGATTGCTATGAAAAATAAAATTGCTTACCTGGGCTGTCTCAGCCTGATCGGAATGATCACCACAGAATTTGGGGTGATAGGAATACTCCCGCAAATCGCCGCTCATTACCAGATCAGCATTGATCAGGCAGGAATGCTGCTGAGTGCTTATGCAATGGTGGTGGCCCTGGCCGGACCTTTTATGACGATGTTTGCTTCCGGTTTTAACCGGAAGACCTTAATGGCAACAACCATGGCCATCTTTCTCCTTACAGGCATCGTTTCTGCAATGGCACCTCCTTTTTGGTTGCTGATGACGGTCAGGGTGCTGCCGGCTTTTCTGCATCCGGTATTGGTTTCTACCGCGGTAGCTGCGGCAACCAGCAATGCCGGTCAAAAGGAAGCGCATCAAATGATGGCTATAGTAATTGGTGGAATAGGGATTGCCACGATTACCACAGTTCCTTTTGCGACCTATCTCGCCGGCGCTTTCAACAACTGGCAGGCTTCTTTTGTCTTACAGGCCGGAATTAGTCTGATGGTGTTGATTTTAATCCTGCTGCTCCTGCCATCCCTGCCTGTGGCGGAAAAGAAATCCTACTGCTCACAACTCATGATCCTGAAAAAGCCGGTCTTTCTTGCCAGTGCTTTATGCTCATTTCTGATGATCGGTGCTATTTTTAGTACATATAGCTATTTTGCCGATTACCTGAGCAAGGTAAACGGGATGGATGAAAAAACAATCAGCCTTATGCTGCTCCTATTCGGCTTAACCGGAATTGCAGGGAATTTCATTGCAGGAAAGATGCTGACAAATAACATCAGCCGGACTACCCTGATTTTTCTGTCTGGTCTTATGGCGATCGCAGTTTGCCTTTATTTCTCCGGTCCAATGTCCATTTTAACGGTACTCATCATTGCCGTATGGGGTTTCCTGCAAACACCATGTTTTTTAACTTCCCAGGCCTATATGATAGAAACCGCAACTGAAGCACCGGAATTTGCCAATAGCATTTCCATCTCTTTTGGCAATCTGGGCATCTCCGTGGGGACGATGATCGGCGGCCTGTCCATCGCCACCAAAGGCGTACAAAGTACGCCGCTGGTGATGCTGATTTTTGCGGGAGGCGCATTGCTGATGATGCTGGTCAAGACAATGCTGGAACACAAAGCTGCAAATGTCGCTGCCCGCTAAACGAAGAATGAGGTTATAGTTTAATCTCAAACAGACAGGCAGGGGTATTGTGGTAATGGTCAGGAAGGCCCTGAGTGTCTTCCAGATCAAACATGCCAAGGAAGTTAAAACCGGAATTGCAGTAATGGGCAATGAGTTTTGAGTTGTTCCCCAGGGTATCCAGCCGGACAAAATCTTTATCGTTTTCTTTGGCATAAGCTTTAGCCCAAGCCACAATAATTTCAATAAAGTTCTTTCCCCTGAAATCAGGATTGGTGGCAATTCTATGAATGTAAACAGCGGCATCGCTGTTTCGCTTCCCCCAGATTTGTTCGTCACTAAAGGTGGTTGCCCAGATACAGGCTATCTGATCCTCAATAATCAGTTTCCATTGCCTGTTTTCAGCTATTTCAGTTTCCACAAGCTCCTGCTCAAATTCCGGCCATACCACAACCGTTTCTTTTGAACGCTGATAAGCGGAGGCGATGCGGTAAAGTCTGAATATTTCAGGGATATCGGCGGTGTTGCAATTCTCTATTTTCATCAGTATATATTTGTTTTTTATCGGTTATGAAGCGATCATGATCTTGTTATTATTCATTAAGATCTATTGCTTTTATTGTATTCATGAGCTCGCAAGCAAGGTTCATTTCGTTGTGTGATCTGTAAGATCATGATGGTTTCATCGGTATATCATTGTTTTTTATCATCTTCATCTGCTCAAAAATCCGGTTTATTTCATCGAAGGGGCAACCAGATCATAAAGGTGAGGAATTTAAATGCAGGATGAAATCCGAAACTTGCTCATTTTAATTGACTGAACTTTCAGCTATATTTAACCAGTATCCCTTTATTTGAAAGATAAAAAACAATGAAGATCTATTTATCGCAAAATACAGCCGGAAGGTACGGAGGACTGGAACGCAATCTTTATCACCTGAACCGGCTTATTGAAGGCAGATTAAAAACGGCTGGTTTTAAGTCTTCCTTTGATGCACTTCGGCTGACACTTGCTTATCCGCCAATGTATGTGCTTCCGGGGGTGCTGGGTATAGAAAAGACTTTTAAAACTTACTACGACAAATTTCCAATTTCCCGGCTGGACAGAAGGAATAAAAATGTCGACATTACCCTGCAGGCCCCTGAGTTCTCAGAATATTTTGATAAAGACAAACAGAAGAATTATAAGCATAAATTTGACATTGAGCATCAATATAAAAACATCAGTGAAACTGATATTGGAAGAATACTGATCGATAAGTTCCTGATCGCAGGAGGAATGATTGCTGCCAAAGTCAAGAAAGATGATGTTTTTGACCATCAGGTTTTTAAAGATGTTTTAAACGGAATCCGGGAAGAAATCAATTCCGGTTTCCTGAATTCGATAAATGCCGAACAGCAGGGACAGATTCAGGAAGACCTTATCAAAAAAGCCCTTGAATTAAGAGAAAAAAGAAAACATCAGGAGCTCCCTAAAGATAAGCTCATCCGGGACCTGCGGGTGTATTATAATGCCTTGCCCAACAAAGCATTTTATCCTTACGATTACCAGTATTCGGAAATTTTTCTGAACCTGCTGACAAGGAATGAACTGAGATGTCCGAAGTACCATCATTTATATATCCAGGTCGCTAAGACAATGGATGATGCATTAAAAGCCTCTTTTGCGATTGAAGACTGGTATGTCTACGGACTTGCCGTAATTGACTTTGATCATTATCAGCAGCTTCCGGAGAAGCAAAAAGAGCGTTGTGTTTTTGATCTGATCGTAGCAGGATTAAAAGATATTGCAGACCTTGATCAACTGGACAAAACAGGGATAGAGAACGTAATCCGTAAAATAGAGGAAAAGGGCCTGGACACGGAATTGCTATTTGAAGAAATTGAAAACAATAGCCATCTTTTGAGGATTACTTATTTGTCGCGAAGTATGGAAGAAGGATGTCCTGTGTTTTTTAACCTGACAGATAAAACTACTCAGCAAACAAAACGGACGGAAATCGGCAGGGCAGAGAAAGATCAGCTCCGGATGTGGTTGCAGAAGATTAGCCTGACCCGCAAGCAGATTAAAATAAAATCAAGTTCGTCAGTAAGGGGAGAGGTCTGGTTAAAGGGCATGCCAAAGGCTATGGAATTTGAAATTGAGGACCTCATGAAATGAGGGAAATGCCAGGACATAAAGACGCTAATGGTCAGGGATGCTGATCCTGAAAAAATAAAGAGATGAAAGAAAATATTGCTAAAATCCTTAAAAAGATATATGATCAGGATGCAGATTATAAGAAAAAGTTAGATAGATGGGAGCATAAAATTCCGAAAACGCTGACTGATTCTGAATTGGAAGGTTTGAAGATACTCGATTTACTCCCCAATCAGTTTGAGGTTTTTGAACACGATACTGCCCTTCAAAGATTGATGAACCTTAAAAATCATAAAAAGTTAAATCTGCCTTTTGTGAATGCATTGTTCCTTAAAGGAATTACCGGTGAAAATGTAAGGGGCAGGCAAACACTGATGAGTTTTATTTACCTGAAACATTTGCCGGAGCACAAATTCCAGGGAAATGAAAGCTGTGAAATCTGTGGTCTGCCTAAAAAGGAAACGCTGGACAAAACAGAAGAGCTGTACAGTTATTATTCCGGGCATTCCTGGAATGAATTACCGCTTCATTTCCTGGTCGAGTTAGAAGAAGCCCTGAAATTTGATCAACCGGAAATCACCGAAAGTGATCATCAGAAATTAGCCGATCTGCTCAGTTTTATTGACGGGGCTGAAGAGGGGGAAACACCGGGTCAGTTGGAGAAAAGAATCGCTAAAAATAAAATATTGCCCAAAACAGATAAGTACCAGCGGTACGGTATTTTACAAACCCTGGCAGAATGCGGTATTTTGCCGAATGAATACTTCGAACCTGCCTTCGATAAATTCAGTACTCAAAAAGAACTTTGGGAGATCAGCAAGAAGATGAAAGGCTCCTCGCGCTCGGATGTGATCCTGCCACTGGCGGGCTGGAGAGGCGTAAATAAAGTGAATTTTAAAAAATATAAAGAAATATTCGTTGACCTTATGGAAAGCTGATGAAGCTGGCATCCATATTATAAATGAGCGGGAAGCGATTTTATAGTATGGTGTTAACTTCTAAATTTTAAAGCAATGTTAGGTTCGAAAATCGATTTATTTGGCAATGACTGGCTTGATGTAGTATTTGATCAGAAAAACAAAACTTATGGGGCCTATCAGCTTCGCAGACAAAGCAATTCAAATACGGCTAAAGCACTCCTTATGGCAGGAACACTTTTTATCCTGTTTTTCTTATCTCCTAAAATCATTAGTCTGATTAACGGGAAAGATACCATAGATGATCCTGTGGAAAGACAAGTTACCGTGGCGATTCAACCCCCACCAGCTGTAAATCCTGAAATCCCCATTCCAACAAAAATTGAACCGCCTAAAGCAAGGGAGGCCCAGGTTAAGTTTCCACCTCCGATAGTCGTAGACAAACCCATTGATGTTGATCCGGTAATGATCAAGGATCTTGTAACAGCGAATCCAGGGCAAAAGAAGATAGATGGTGATCCTGAAGGAGAGCTTGTGATTAAAGTTACACCTGGAGAGGGACCAAAACAAAAGGCAATTACGGAAGATAATACAGTGCATGATTTTATAAACCTGGAAGTTCAGCCTGTTTTTCCGGGAGGAATGGATAAATTTTATAACTACCTGTCTAAAGCCATCAGATATCCGGCGCTTGCTCAGGAAACCGGGGTACAGGGAAAGGTATTTGTTTCTTTTATTATTGAAACAAATGGCGTACTGACCGATCTTAAAGTAGAACGGAAACTGGGTGCCGGTACAGATGAGGAAGCATTGAGGGTATTAAAGGGCAGTCCGAAATGGCTCCCAGGGATTCAGAATGGAAGGGCCGTTCGTGTAAGATATAATATTCCAATTAGTTTCTCATTGGCTCAATAAGAACTTTATAGAAGAAAAAGGGGCAGCATTTTACATGCTGCCCCTTTTTTATTTTTGGTGTTCCTCGTCCTGACTACCTTCATTTGCATTGATCCCATGATCGTCCAATGCTTTATTGTAGCCTAAAGAATGCTTGATCCCACCCCAGGCAGTTAACATTAAAATGATGTCCTCATCTTTCAATGGGCCATTAACCTGACTTTTACAATAATCTAAAAATTCATTTTCCGTCATGCGGCAAAATTAGGAATTTAGTTCTTAAATGTGATGATGGGGAGCTGATGCGGATCGCAGAAATTGCTGCTTATTAGACACGAGTTAGACACGATCGTAAATATCTTCCTGTTCTCACAATTTATAGGAATGCATGTTCGTTGATTTTGGAACGGCAATAAGCAGGATCAGGATAACGAATTTCATCCGGAAAGCTTAGCAGTCGGGAGTTTTAGTATCTTCATCTCTCCGGAGATGGTAGATATGGACAAAACGAAAACCTAAAGGCGGCAAAACCTATGATGGAAAACCAAAAGAAAAAACTCAAAAGAACAGTGTCACTGGTCAGGATCCTGGCCAAATACGGGTTTGGAGAGTTGCTCAATTATACCAATAATCAGGTGGAAGGAGAGATTTCTTCCCTCAGCGTTTACGAACGCATCAGAATGGCACTGGAAGAACTGGGCCCTACCTATGTGAAATTCGGACAGGCATTCAGCAGCAGAGAAGATCTTTTGCCTATGGAAATGATCCTGGAACTCCGGAAGTTGCAGGACAATGTAGAGGTGAAAATAATGGATATCCCGGCTTTACTGAAATCAGACCTGGATATCGATCCTGAAGAGTTCTTTGCAGAGATTGAACCGGAACCTTTTGCCTCTGCCTCCATTGCTCAGGTGTATCAGGCGACGCTGAAAAATGGCCAGAAGGTCATCTTAAAGATCAAACGTCCCGGAATCAGGGAGGTGGTGGCCTCAGATATGCTCATCATGAAGGATATCGCGAAGCTGCTGGTCAGTTACAGCGAAGCATTCCGGAGGATCAATCTTGTGGAAGTCCTGGCGGCATTCGAAAAATCGATTGTTCAGGAGTTGTCTTTTCTGAATGAACTGGCCAATATCAACCGCTTTTCAGGGAATTTTAAGGGCAATACTTCTATTTACCTGCCCCGGGTTTATCCGGAGCTCTCCAATGACAACATTCTGTGCATGGAGTTTTTGGATGGGGTTAAAATAAGCGACAAGGAAGCACTTCTTGCTATGGGACTGGAGCCTGCTGCAATTGCCAGAAAAGGACTGGACCTTTACCTGGTCCAGGTACTGGAACATGGCTTTTTCCATGCAGATCCGCACCCGGGAAACCTGCTGGTGCTCAAAAACGGACAGATTGCCTTTATTGATTTCGGTTCTATGGGCAGCCTCACACCGATCGAAAAAGAAATGCTGGAAGATTTTGTCTCCTATTTCATGGCCCAGGATGCAAAGCGCTTAATTGCAATCATGAAAAAGATGGCGATCCGCTTCAATGTGACCGATGAAGCGCGGCTGGAAAAAGATATCCATGGCTTCTTCGACCTGCTGGACGGAGCCTCACTGGAAGAAATGGACATCAAAGAAGTGCTGGGCAAGTTCTCAGGGATCCTGAATAACAACGAGATATTGATGCCAGATCACCTGTATCTGCTGGTTCGTGGCATTGTCCTTATCGAAGGAATTGGCCGTGCCCTTGTTCCCGATCTGAATATCATTGAGAGCCTGCGCCCGTATATCCTAAAAATTGCCTTTCGTAAACTGAGCCCGGAAGAGTTAAAGAAAAGCGGATTGAAACTGTTGAGAACGCTGACGGAAGCTTTAAAGACCATGCCCGACGAGGTACAGTCTGTAGTGAGTAAACTGAATAACGGGGAGTTAAAAATCCAACAGGAAGTGCAGGGTTTACCAAGCTTTAAAAGAACCATGCAGCGGGGAATGAACAGAATGGTGATGGCCATTATGATGGGCGGTCTGCTGATCAGTTCGGCAATCCTGATTTTAGCAGATAAACCTCCTAAATTTGGCGGAATGCCTGTTCTTGCTTTGTTGGGTTTCCTCAGCGGCATGATTTTAGGCTTATGTATCTTAATTTCGCTGTTCTCCAAAAGGAAATAATTACTTTCGGATTAGCTATATTTGATTTCTATAACCTAATAACTTTCTGAGATATACAATGCATGAGCCATCAGCCAACAAAGAAAAAGAGATCCTGTTAAGGCTGAAGTTAGGAGACCAGATTGCATTTAATGAGCTTTACAGTCAATACCAGAGAAAAGTTTACTATGGACTTAAAAGACTGGTTCACTCTCCGGAGGTCACGGCAGAACTTCATCAGGATGTGTTTTTGAAAATTTGGAACCGTCGGGATCAGCTGGATGCAGATCTTCCTTTTGAGGCTTTTCTGGTCAGTGTTGCTAAAAATACAGCGATAGACTTTTACCGTAAAGCAGCCAGAGATAAGAAACTGCAGGATCAGCTTGTTCGTTCTATGACCGAGATTTATGATCCGATAACGGTCCTGATGGAGCTGAAAGACAATCACAAGATCCTGGAAAATGCCATCAACAAACTGCCCCCTCAGCGCCAGCTGGTATTCCGGTTCATCAAACTGGAACACCAAAGCTATGAAAATGCTGCGGCGCATTTTGGTGTTTCCGTAGGTACAATAAAAGACCATATGGCTAAGGCGATGAGTTTTCTCAAAACAGAGATGGCGGGCTCAAAATCAGACCTGCTCTTATTAGGCTTTGTTCATCTCTTGTCTGTCTTCTCCAAATCAACTTTTCGTTTTTAAAAAAAATCAATACCGGGCATAGAGTTTTTCTTTTACCATCGTATAGTAAAGTAAAAGGGCCGAAAACTATGAACGATCTGGAGGAGCTTTACCGAAAATTTCTAATGCGACAATGTACACCTGAGGAGGTACAGCAACTGATGGAACACTTCTATTTGCATGGAGAGAATAGCCCTTTGTCTGATTTAATAGCCGCAGAAATTAAGGATACTTCAATGATGGGCGAGGATTCAGATGAAATTAAGGCCGCTCTCGAAGACAACCGCCTCTTTTTAAACCGGAATATCCGGAGCAACCGGGTGGTACGCTTTCCCTTCCGACGCCGTTGGATTTCTGCTGCTGCCGCTCTTCTATTCATTTCCGGATTGGTCTGGATACTTTATAAAGGCCCTGTTTCCAGGGAACCATCGCCTTCACCTATCGTGAAGCACACGGAGATCAAGCCTGGAAGTAATAAAGCTAAACTAACGCTTGGCAATGGAAAAACCATTGATATTGATGCGGCTGCTGATGGCTTCCTCGCTGAGCAGGATGGGATAAAAATCACCAAAACTGCGGATGGACAAATTATCTATGCGATCAAGGAAATAAGCTCAAAAAGTACCTCCGTAAGTTATAATGTCATTTCTACCCCTAAAGGCGGACAATATCAGCTGATTCTGCCGGATGGTAGTAAAGCATGGTTAAACGCATCTTCTTCGCTGAGGTTTCCGGCGGTATTCAAAAGCAAAGAACGAAGGGTTGAACTTCAGGGCGAAGGGTATTTTGAAGTGGCCAAAAACAGAAAAATGCCTTTTATAGTGGAAGCCGGAGGAACGACTGTGCGTGTATTGGGAACGCATTTCAATATAATGGCCTATAGTGAGGAGAAAAATGTAAAGACAACCTTACTGGAAGGAGCAGTGCAGCTGAATAGTAAAGGGCTTACTGCATTGCTGAAGCCGGGTGAGCAGGGGCTGCTTTCAGAAAAAAATAATGCTTTTCAGATCGCTTCAGTAGATGTTACTGCCGTTACTGCATGGAAAGAAGGCTATTTCGTATTTGACAAAGCGAATCTCCCGGAATTGATGCGGCAAATCGCCCGATGGTATGACCTGACCATCGTTTACGAAGGGGGAATTGCAGACCATGAGTTCGTAGGCAGGATTAAGAGAAGTTCCAGCCTGAGCAAAGTTTTGAAAGTAATGGAAAACGGCGGACTCAATTTTAAGCTGGAAGGGAGGACATTAACGCTGAAACCCTGATCCTCAAAATGATCAATTAACCTAAACATATCACCTAACCAGCCAAACCATTTTAAGTATGAAAGAATAAATACCCAACTCCGTCCGGGTTAACTTTTACCGCAATGGTAATAAGATAAAAAACCAGATCCTGATAGCGTCAGGACCTGGCGATGCTGCATCCAATAGCGTTGGATACAGGCAGATTCTGGTTAACCTCAAAAACTTGTAACAGATTAATCTTCTAACCAAAACCGTACAAAAGTATGCAAATAAACTTATGTGGGAAAGCCCTGCCTATCGGCAGGTATTTCTCCTATCAAATCCTTCTGATGATGAAATTAACCTTGATTTTATTAACAGTGACCTGTATTTCTGTATCTGCAAAAGTATTTTCACAGCGGATTACACTTATAGAAAAGAACGCCTCTTTAACCTCCCTGTTGAAAAGTATTGAAAGCCAAAGTGGGTACCAGTCTTTTTATGATGCCAAATTATTACGATCGGCAGGCAAAGTGACGGTAGACCTGAAAGGGGTGACGCTGGAACAGGCATTGCAACAAGTGCTGGCGGGAAAATCTTTGGCCTTTAGCATTGTTGATGATGTTATTGTGATTAAACGTGAAAAACAGCCGCTAATTCCTTTCGCTTCCATGTTTGTAAAGATTAGCGGAAGCGTTCTTGATGAAAAGAAATTGCCCTTGCCTGGCGTCAGTGTGAAGATCAAAGGCAGCAATAATGGTACAATTACAGATAACAATGGTAAATTCCAGCTGAGTGTGAGTAAAGGAGATGTTCTGGTATTTAGTTATATCGGATATGCCGCGAAAGAACTGGAGTATACGGATCAGAAAACGATAGACATCTCCCTGATTCCGGTGAGCAATGAGATGACAGAACTGGTGGTTATCGGCTATGGTACCGTCAAACGTAAGAATGTAACGGGAGCGATTTCTTCGGTGAAAACCGCCGAATTGAATACCGCTACCGCCACCAATATCGGACAGGCATTGGCAGGCAGAGCAGCTGGAATCACGGCTTTGCAGGTGAGCGGTCAGCCAGGAGCTGGTGTGAGTGTGAAGATCCGCAGTAATCCTTCTCCAATTGCCTCTGCGGGAGCATTATATGTGGTGGATGGGGTAGTGGTCAACGACAATGCGGGAGAGCCAAAGTCGCAAACGAGGTATGGCGGATCAGGAATAGACCGTTCCCCGCTGAACTTTATCAATCCCAATGATATTGAATCCATCGATTTTCTAAAAGATGCCAGTGCTACTGCGATCTATGGGGCAAGAGCAGGTGGTGGTGTGGTACTGATTACCACAAAAAGAGGAAAAGGAGAGAAACCTGCAGTAGAGTACAATGGCAGTCAGTCTTATCAGAAGTACATCAGGTTTTACGATGTCCTGGGGACAAAGGACTATATGACCGTACGGAATGATATTTTGAAGGAAAAATGGATGCTGGATAATAAAATAGCGCCCTATGGTTCGGTTGATCCATCTACTGTAAATGCTTTTGTTCCTAAATATACCGCACAACAAATCGATGCCCAGCAGGAAATGCCCAGTGCCATTGACGCGATCACCCGGAATGGTTTAACCCAGCAGCACAACCTTTCCATCTCGGGAGCACCAAACGGAGGGAAGACACGCTACTTTACTTCCGGGAATTTCCTCAATCAGCAGGGCGTACTTAAACATTCGGATTTTAAAAGATATAATGGCAGGTTAAACCTGGATCAGGCATTGAGCGATCAGGTAAAGATTGGGGTCAATATTATTGTTTCAGGTTCTAAAGCCAACAATGCAAATATAGGAGACGGCGCAAATGAAGCTTCCGGCATGGTGCTCTCCGCATTTTATTATCCGGCTAATATGCCTTTACGGAATGCTGATGGAACTTATCCTATAAATCCGGATTACCAGAATTCTCCTAACCCCGCGTCTTTTCTTGAAGTCACCGATTTTACAAAAAGTAACCGGGTGCTGACCAACGGATATGCCGAATGGAACATTCTGAATGGCTTATCTGTTAGAACCAACTTTAGCTATGACCAGTCGGGAGCTAAAAGATATACCTATTTGCCAAAGTCCTTTTTATATGGCGCAAGAGCAGGTGGTCAGGCTTCCATTGCAGAGAGTACTTCTACCTCAAAGCTGATGGAAACCTTATTGAACTATACCCGTAATTTTGGAGAGCGGAGCAAGCTGACTGCGGTAGCCGGTCATTCCTATCAATTGACCGATTTTGAAGACCTCAGCGCTTCGAACGATCATTTTGCTACAGATAATTTCCTGTTTAATAACCTTGGGTTTGGAACCGCACAAAGACCTCAGGTGAGCTCCTCCCGGAGTCCGACAAAGATCTGGAAATCCTTTTTTGCCAGGGCAATTTATGAATTGGACGACCGCTATATCCTGACTGCAAGTATCAGGAGGGATGGTGCTTCGAACTTTGCAAAAAACAAGAAATACGGTACTTTTCCAGGTGTGTCTGCCGCATGGATCGTATCAGAAGAATCATTTCTTAAAAAATCTGTTCCCTCCCTTAACCTGCTCAAATTACGGGTAGGTTATGGAACCACAGGAAATAGTGAGTTGAAAGGAAGCGCCTTTACTTATTACGGACCAGATGCCTCTTATGTATTTGGGGATTCAAAATACCCGGGAGTGGTATTAAGTCAGTTGAGTAATGATGATTTGACCTGGGAAACCCAAACCGACGTGAATGCCGGAATAGATTTTGGCCTCTTTAATAACCGGGTCAGTGGCTCATTTGATTATTTCAACAGAACGGTGAGCAATCTCATCTCTGAAATCCCATTGGCAACGGATTTTCCTGTGGAAAAGCTGTTTTTTAACTCCGGAAAAACGAGAAGCCGGGGCTGGGACCTGAGCATTCAAACCAAAAATTTAGTCAGCGGCTCCGGAAATGGCCTGACCTGGAATACGGCTTTTAACCTGTCCCATTATTACGATTCATGGGTAGAACGAAATCCGGAAGTCTTGAAAACACTGGCAAAATATATGGAAATTCAGGGCCCTTACAGTGGCTTATACAATTATGTTTCTGATGGAATTTACAGGGGCGATGGGCCTGCACCTGCATGGATGCCGGGTATTTTACCTGGTGGGGTCATCATCAAAGACCTCAACGGTTATGATGCAAACGGAAACCTGACCGGAATGCCGGACGGGAAAATTACGTCGGCAGATAAGACACTGGTAGGAAATAATGGCCCGCGTTATAGCTTTGGCTTTAACAATACCTTTACTTACCGCAATTTTGACCTCTCCGTTTACATGTATGGTTTTATCCATAAGAAAATCAATAAAGATTACGCGGAAGCATTTCGAACTTATGCACAACTGGGTACTTTCGGATGGAATGTGCTGGCCATAGCCAAAGAAAGATGGACACCAACAAATACCGCTGCAACATTTCCTGGCGGACTTCCTGATCCCTATGCCACCGCAGTAGGCGAATCTGACTATTGGCTGGAAAACGCCAATTTTATACGTTGCCGGGACATTACCCTGGGCTACAGGTTTAGCAACAAGTTACTGGACAAACAAAACGTGCTGAAAAACCTGAGGTTATCGCTAAATGTTCAGAACCCTTTCGTTATTACGAAGTATAAAGGGATGGATCCCGAATTGCAAAACTATCTGGCTTATCCAATGACACGTTCTTTCACGATGGGAGTAACTGCAGGATTTTAATCAACTGAAATGAAAACGACAATGAAAAGAAATATGAAATCAACTATCTATAGCGGCATTTTTTACCTGCTGCTGATCGCAATAAGTACATTAGTGATTTCCTGTGAGAAACCTCTTGAGGAAAAAACATTCGACAAGTATGCTTCAGATAGCTTTTTTAAAAATGCGGAAGACGCGAAGTCTGCGGTAACGGCTATGTATGCGGGAATGCTGGGAGTAGGGATTTATGGTGGCGGATGGGGGGCAACTAATGAAGGGTGGCTGGTACAGTCTTCATTTACTACCGACGAATTGATCTGTTCATGGGGATGGGATGGCTGGACCAAATTTAATGAACTGAATTTTTCCGAAGACTTTACTCAGCTACTGAACCACTACAATGCTTTGATGCCAACGATATCAGAAACAACAATTGACCTGGAAAAGATTCAGGGAATTCAGATGGATGATAAAATAAAATCGCAGTACCTGGCAGAACTTAAAGCCTTGCGTGGCCATTATTCCTGGATTTTGTATAATCTGTATGGCCCGGTCCCTATTCGTTTGAATGCCACTGAGGCTTCTGATCCTAAGACACAGCCAATTGCAAGACCTACGAAAGACTGGATGGTCGCTCAAATTGAAAAGGACTACAAAGAGGCCCTGGCTGTTTTACCTACTGCGAAAGAATTACCGGCAGCCGATTTTGGCAGGTTTACTAAAGATGCTTGTCTGATGGGGCTGATGAAATTATACATGCATGAAAAAAGGTGGACTGATGCGATTACAACTGGCCGCGAAATCCAACAGTTAGGACATTCTCTTCAGCCAAGTTATAAGGAGGTATTTGCTTATAAAAATAAAGGGAACAGCACAGAAGTAATTCTCGCGATTCCCTGCCGTACAGATGCCACCAATACCAATCTCTGGCTGGCTTGCAGCATGCCTGGCAATTATGTAGACCCGGGAGGTTCGGCAATTACCCAGTGGGGAGGATACAAAATGCCATGGAAAACTTATGACAAGTTTGATCAGACAGATCAGCGTTTAAGTGTCTTGTTATCGAAATGGCCTACGGATGGCGGAAAGATCTTTGATGCAAGAGCCAACAATTATATTGGTGCAATTCCGATGAAATATGGTCCGGATCCCAGTGCCATCAGTGAGGAGCAGGGAACAAATATCGTAGTGTGGCGTTATGCTGATGTCTTATTACTGCTTGCTGAGGCGATCAATGAAACACAAGGCCCGGTAAAAGAAGCTTATGATCTCCTCAACATGGTAAGAAGCAGGGCTGTAGTTCCGCTGTATTCATTGGGACAATTTAACCAGGCAGAGTTTAAAAAGAAGTTAATGGACGAACGGCTTTTTGAATTATGGGGAGAGGGCAGCAGAAGAGAGGACATGATCAGATGGGGAACTTATATCCAGCGTGCTAAAGACAATGGCTCTGTATTCGCAAAATCTGATTTTGAGCTTTACCCTTTACCTCGTAAAGTAATAAATGAAAGTAAGGGAATTGTTCAACAAAATGCAGGATACTAAAAAATCCTGAACTTTGGAATGAAGGTGCTTTTTAAGGTACCTTCATTCCTGTTTTTAGCCAAATCATAAAAATACATGATGAAAATATTTTATCCAATCGTTAAAAATACACTGTTATTGCTTTTGATAGGGATGACAGCAACGGCACAAACCTACCCATCTGTAAAAGACCTGGCAAAGCGACGGGCGCCATGGCTGGCTTCTTCCCTGGTCTTTAAAACCATCCCCGCTGCAGAAGGGAAAGCTGTTTTCGAATTGTCTAGCCGGAACAATAAAATTGAAATTGCGGCATCCGATGCAAATGCTGCTGCGGAAGGCCTGGGCTGGTATCTGAAATATTATTGTAAACGGAGCATGTCGCATTTTGGCGATCAGCTTTCCACAGTATCAAAATTGCCGCTGATTCCTAAGAAACTGAGAATCGCTTCCCCATATCCTTACCGTTATGCTTTGAATTATTGCACGATCAGCTACTCGATGAGCTTTTATCGCTGGGAAGACTGGGAGCGGGAACTCGACTGGATGGCATTGAACGGGGTCAATCTGATCCTGGCCCCGGTGGGTGTAGAAGCGGTATGGCAAAATACATTAAAGAAACTGGGTTATTCGGATAAAGAAACGCTGGACTTTATTGCAGGCCCTGCCTTTGGTGCCTGGTGGCTGATGGGAAACCTGGAAGGCTGGGGTGGCCCGGTGAGTCAGGGGTTGATCGATCAGCAGGCAATATTGCAGAAAAAGATCATTAAACGGATGAAAGACCTGGCCGTATCACCGGTGATGCAGGGTTTTTATGGAATGATTCCGACGACATTGAAAAATAAAATGGAGATCAGGGTCATTGATCAGGGGAAATGGGCCGGTGGATTTACACGTCCGGATTTTCTGATGACTTCAGACCCTTCTTTTGATAAAATTGCAGGGATCTATTATGCCGAAATGAAAAAGCTGTATGGTCCTGATCTACATTATTTCGGTGGAGATCCCTTTCATGAGGGAGGAAGCTCAAAAGGAGCAGATCTTGCAGGTTCGGCAAGGTCCATCCAGAAGGTAATGCAACAGCACTTTCCGGAGAGCACCTGGGTGCTTCAGGGCTGGCAATCCAATCCGGCAACGCAACTGTTGCAGGGACTGGATAAAAAGAAAACGCTGGTAATAGAGCTGTTCGGCGAAAATACCAACAACTGGGAGAAACGAAAAGGTTATGACGGAACCCCCTTTGTTTGGAGTAACGTCAGTAATTTTGGAGAAAAGAATGGAATCTATGGCAAACTTCAACGTTTCTCGGATGAGGTATACCGCGCTAAAAATAGTGAGTATGGATCATTTTTAAATGGGGTAGGCATCATACCCGAAGGGATTTATAACAATCCGGTCGCCTTTGACCTGATGCTGGAACTGGGATGGCATAAAGATCATGTTGAAGTTGCAAAGTGGATAAAAAAATACCAGGAATACCGTTATGGTAAAACCAGCCCTGCTGTAGAAAAAGGATGGGAAATGTTGTTGCAAACGGCTTATAGCAGTCCTGAGATTTATCAGGAAGGTCCTTCTGAATCTATTTTTTGTGCCAGGCCGTCCACTGCTATCGAAACCGTTTCTTCCTGGGGAACGAGAAAGCGAAATTACGAGGTGGCGAAGTTTGAAGAAGCGGTGAAGATTTTTACTTCCGCCGCTGCGGAGTTTAAAGGTGTGGAAACTTACCGCACAGACCGGATCGACTTTGTCAGACAAGTGCTGGCAAATAAAGGGGACCTGGTTTATCAGAAGATGATCAACGCAATCAAAGCAAAAGATCAGGAAGCTTTTAAATCAGCTGCGGTACAGTTTGAAGAGATGATCGTTTTACAGGATTCGCTCCTGAGCAGCAACCGCCATTTTACCCTAAACAGGTGGTTACAGCAGGCACTGGATTTTGGTACTACGGTTGCCGATAAGGCCAATGCTTTAAAAAATGCAAAGGTTCAGATCACTTATTGGGGGCCAGACACAAATCCGAAAACAGATTTGCATGAATATGCTCATAAAGAATGGGGAGGACTGCTTAGTTCCCTATATTTGGAACGCTGGAAGAAGTTCAGTGCCTCAGAACTTGCTAAGATGAAGGATCCTGCGGTGCAGGAACCTGATTATTTCGGGATGGAGAAGCGCTGGACTGAAAGTCCGGAATTATATGTACCCAAATCAATTTCCGAAAAGCAATTGAACGATTTGATCGGCAGGATCCTGAATTTGAAAGTATAAAACCAAAAGAGATTTATAGAGATGAACGAGATATTCGATGCGAAAAAAGACTATGTACTGGAAGATAACTATGCCTTGCTAAGACCACTGGCTGCTGCTGATTTTGAACATCTAAAAGCTTTCGGAATCAATGAGCCCGAATTGTGGAAATTCACTTTACAGAATGCAGGTAGCGAAGAAGGAATGCGTGGATATCTGGAAACTGCATTGGAAAGAAGGGATAAAGGAACGAGCTATCCCTTCATCGTATTCGATAAAACTAAAAATGAGTATGCCGGTTCTACGAGGCTATATGATATTGATGTGGCCGGTAAGAATTTGTCGCTGGGATATACCTGGTATGGAAAGAATTTCCAGGGAACAGGCCTCAACAAGCATTGTAAATACCTGCTTTTTGAATTTATATTTGAACAACTGGAATTTGAACGGGTAGAATTCAGGCTCGATAGCGAGAATGAAAGAAGTATGAGGGCTATCAAAAGCCTGGGTTGTACTTTTGAAGGGGTCCTGAGAAATAACGGATATAGAATTGATGGTACGAGGAGAAACTCCTCCGTGCTGAGTATCCTGAAAAATGAATGGCTGGAGTCTAAGAAAGACTTGCTCAAAAGCAAAATAAATGAAGATAAATAACAAGGACTATACCTTTCTGATTCAGTATCAGCATGAGGGGGGATTGAGGGAAAGCTTCAATTCACTCACACAAAAAACTTACCGCTTTGATTTCGAAAAGTGGTACCAAAGCGGGTATTGGGACGGGAACTGTATTTTGTACAGCCTCGCGGAGGGAGATAAAGTGGTATCGAACATCACAGTGAATGTGATCCGTTTTACCGTATTGGGTGTAGAGAAAAAGTTTGTGCAGATCGGTACGGTAATGACAGACCCTGATTACAGAAAGCAGGGGTTAAGCCGCGCATTGATGGAAAAAGTAATGTTAGACTGGGAGGGTCAATGCGATATGATTTACCTGTTTGCCAATGATGAGGTCCTGGATTTCTACCCTAAGTTCGGCTTTGTACCCGTAAATGAATATCAGGCAGTTTATCAGCTGAAAGAACTGCAAAAGGGACTTACATTCAGATCGATGGATATGGACGATACCAATGACAGGGATTTGCTTTTTCATACTGCACAAAAAGCCGTTCCATTATTTAAGGTTTCAATGAGAGACAATGCCGGACTGGTGATGTTTTATGCCCATTATTTCGACAGGTTCAGCATCAGGGATTTCCTTTACTACATTGCCGGATTAAAAGCAGTGGTGGTTGCGGAATATGAAGGCGAAACCTTAATCTTGCACGATATCCTGGCAGAGGAAAACGTAGACATCAAAACCGTCATTCATACGCTGGCCCTGGAAAATACCAGGGAGGTTTTATTGGGGTTCATACCGGAAAATAGCGGGGATTATGAAATCAGACCTTATAAAGAAGAAGACCTCACCCTTTTTGTACCGGCTGATTGCCGCAGGCTGTTTGAAGACCATCAATTGATTTTTCCCCTGCTTTCCCATACCTAGCGGATCAATAGCTGGGTTCGGTAGAAATGAGGTTTTCGTCAATTTCCTTTAATAACCTGGGCTGAAAAGCATCGGCATTGAATTCCTCTAAGCTGATATCCAGATTCAGATACTTGCCATAAAAACTCTTTACCAATATTTTTACACGGTCCGGATGGTCATCTTTATGGCCTCCGGCAATATCAGAATACTTGTCGATATGACACACGTATAGGTAATGGTTGCCATTGTATTCAAAGCTTTTAATCTTGGAATCTAATTTATTAGGGTCAACTTCTAAGTGTACACCAGGCTGTTTTTCCGTTTTCATAAAGCGAATGTAGTTAATAATATGATAGCCGCTGGTGCTCATTTTGGTGGGTATCCATGCAAAATAGCATAACCTTATCCAGAAGTCTATTCCGTATCTTGCAGTTAAGAGATCCCTGGTCAACAAGCTTCATATTCGGTTGATCCAGGGTCTATACCCGGTGCATACATGCTCAGGAGCTTGTGAACAGCGGCTCAGCTATGGGTAAACAGCTGGTTTGTAAATTTTTGTGTATTTATTTTCTTATTTGTTAATATAAATTCTTTTTAAATATATAGTTTAGTCATAGCTAACAATAGGCTAAGTATTGAAAAATGAAAGTATGATATCAGATAGAGAGAGAAAAGAATGTATAAAAGCGATGAGGGCGTATACAAAAGAGCTTTGTAAAAGTAAGGAGGCATGTAAAGCTTTTCTGGTTGGAGCCGGTATTCTGACTCCAAAAGGTAATTTACGCAAACCATATCGAAATCTATGTATACTACGGGATTTGGGGCAAGTATCAAAATAAGAGAACGGTATGATATCAGATAAAGAGAGAAAAGAATTTACAAAAGCGATGAGGGCGTATACAAAAGAGCTTTGTAAAAGTAAGGAGGCATCGAAAGATTACCTGGTTAAAGTTGGTATTCTGATGCCAAAAGGAAATTTACGCAAACCATATCGGAATCTACGTATACTACGAGACCTGGGCTGATTTTAGGGTTTCATGGTTGTTACGAAAGCCTGGTATCAGAAGTCCTGACTGGAAAAACAGCGCTTCGTAAGAGTACTAACAAGTACGACTGGCTAGGACATGGTGTCTATATGTGGGACAATAGCCCGGCAAGAGCATTAGAATTTGCCGAGTTTTTAAAATCGAATCCCGGCAAGTCGATAAGGCCGATAAAAAATCCGGCAGTAATTGGGGCTGTACTAAATCTGGGTTTTTGCCTCGATTTATTGGACTATCAGAATCTTTCTTTTATAAAGGAGGCGCATAATTCGTTAAACACTTTGAATAAGAAATTAAGAAAGGACATGCCGGTAAATAAACCTTTAAGAATCGGGGGTAGTAATGATTTGTTGTTACGCGAACTGGATTGTGCTGTAATTGAGAGTTTACATTCTTTTAGACATCAGGCCGCCACTCCGCCATTTGATTCCATCCAGGGGGTATTTTCAGAAGGTGAAGAACTGTATGAAAATGCGGGTTTTAAAGAAAAAGACCACATTCAGATCTGTATCAGAAATCCCAATTGTATCAAAGGGTACTTTCTTCCAATGATGGAAAATATGAAATATCAAAAAGTGTAATGAATTAAAAATAAAAGGAAGTCTAAAACTTCCTTTTATTAAGATCTCTGTTTTACTAAGCTTCCCGCCAAAAACAGCCTTACTTTTCGGATTGAAAGATGTTAAAAGGAATTAATTTTCCTTTGATTTTTAAAGTGACTACACCATGTGCAGGAAGCTCAAAACTTTCGGAAACGGCTTTGCTTGCCTGATAATCCTTATGTTTCCATAAGTCCCTGATCGTATAATTGTGGCTGAGGTCAAAGCCTAAACTTTTCAGATCAAGATCAATCGAAGCGCTTTTGTCCGACCTGTTCAATAAGGTTACTGCAACCAGACCACTCATGGTAGAAACCAATGGTTTTGCCCAGATTTCCAGTTCTCCTGATTTCTTTAACCTGCGGGCCTGATAGCCGAGTTTGTCCTGATTCAGGGCAATGACCTCTGCATTGGTGACCAGGCTCAGTGTTTCTTTGGAAATTGTCCTCAGGTCGTTACCAAGTAATAGCGGAGAGTTCATCATGGCCCACATGCTGAAATGTGACTTATCTTCTTCATAGCTCATGCCACGGCCAACCTGCAGCATATCCATATCATTCACATGACCGGGAGAACTATATTTCCATAGATCTGCATTCTTATCTATAATGTTTAAAATAGATTCAAATTTATTGTTGATATCGCCGGAGATCCGCCAGGAATCTGCAATTTCAATTGCCCATTTTCCGGGGAATTGCCATCGGCAGATGTTGAATAAAGCCTCTTTTTTTATCTTTTTAATATGATTTGCGATTTGGGTATAACGCATCTGTTCATCTAATCCCAGTTTCTCGCCGCCACACCAGTCGACTTTAATGAAATCATAGCCCCAGGTTTTAAGCATCAGGTTTAAATCCTGTTCATCATGGCCATAAAGTCCGGAGCCCACTCCAATGGTGTCTTTATCCCATATTGATGCACAGGTATTGATGCCCGCGTCTGAATAGATTCCCGCTTTAAGTCCTTTACCATGGATATAATCTGCAAGGGCCTTCATTCCTGAAGGAAAACGTTTGCTATGTACCAGGAGTTCTCCTTTTTCATTTCTCCCGCCAAAAAATCCATCATCCATATTTATAAAATTATAACCGGCTTTTTTAAGTCCGGTAAGGACCATTGCATCGGCCTGTGCCTTCATCACCTGCTCATTGATGTCTACACGGAAATTGTTCCAGCTTGACCAGCCCATCATTGGTGTTTTTGGATGGCTGGATGGCTCTTGTGCGTAAAGGAAGCAGGGGCTAAGGATTAAGATCAGAATCAGGCGGTAAAAGGTAGTTTTGTGAATCATGCACTAAAGTTAATGACAAGTATCCGAATAAAAATAAAAAAAGGCTACCTGATGAGAGATAGCCTTTAATAACCAAAGTGTAAATTAAACGAGTACTTAAATGTTTGTGCTTCGCAGCATGAAACCTTAAAAAAGCAGCTTGCAATGAGTAAACAAGCTGTCAAAACATGGAAAAGTTTAAGCTCAACCTTTAGGTTATCGCTACCACTTAGACGTCATGAGCGGAATCGAACCGCCATTCCGGGTGTATGAAACCCCTGCCTTGCCACTCGGCCACATGACTATACCGGATCAGCTTTCCTGCTGATGATGAAACAAATATATATAATGTCTACTGAATTAGTAGTATTTATTTGTAATTTTATTTTTAATCCTTATGTTTACACTATTAAGCGCATTCAGAAGGGCATAAAGATGCTTTTTGAATTAAAGCTTGACACAGATAACTAAGAAAAAACCAATTAATTAAAAAGAACCATGAGTAAATTTGCAAAACTAAAAGAAGTAGTAGCTGCGACAGAAGCAGACGTAGAAAAATTTTATAACGGTGGCAACAGTGCTGCGGGAACCAGAGTGCGTAAAGCTTTACAGGAGATCAAAGGCCTTGCTCAGGAAATCCGTACAGAGATCACTGAAAAGAAAAACGCTGCAAAATAAGTAGCTTTATGGTGTAATCAGATGGTAATGATCTGATTACACTTTTTTTATCCTGCTTCGGGAACGTTCCCGTTAAATTTATATCTTTGCTTTCACACCTAATTATTATAAATGTGAAAAGGATATTGATCGCCCTGTTGTCTTTATGCCTCTCTACGGAGCTGGCACAGGCACAAGACCTAAAATCGCCCGATGGCAAACTGCTGATGAACTTCAGCGTTCAGAACGGAGGGGTCCCTACTTATCAACTGCGCTATAAAGGTAAAGTGGTACTTAAACCCGGAAAACTGGGATTGGAGTTGAAAGATCAGGTAAGCCCCGCAAAGTTTGGTACAGAGATGGGCATGAAATCCGGACCGGCCAACCCAAAGACTTCTTTATATGATCAGTTTACCCTGACTGATTCCAAAACCACTTCTTTTGATGAAACCTGGCAACCGGTATGGGGAGAGCTTAAAAACATCAGAAACCATTACAACGAACTGGCGGTGACCCTGCACCAACAGGGAACAGACCGGAAGATCCTGATTCGCTTTCGTCTATTTAACGATGGCCTGGGTTTCCGTTATGAATTCCCTCAGCAGAAAAACCTGAATTATTTTGTCATCAAGGAAGAAAAAACACAATTCGCAATGTCGGGAGACATGAAAGCGTATTGGATTCCAGGTGATTACGATACCCAGGAATATGATTATACAACTTCTAAACTTTCTGAGATCAGGGGTTTATTTCATACAGCGGTAACCGATAACTCCTCTCAGACCCAATATTCTGAAACAGGCGTTCAGGCACCTTTAATGCTGAAGACCAACGACGGACTTTACATCAGCATCCATGAAGCTGCGCTAATCAATTATTCAACGATGAACCTGAACCTGGATGATCAGCACATGATTTTCGAGTCCTGGTTAACACCGGATGCAAAAGGAGACAAAGGATACATGCAATCTCCCGCAACCTCTCCCTGGAGAACGGTGATCGTGAGCGATGATGCACGTGATATTCTGGCCTCCAAAATGACCTTGAATCTAAATGAACCTTCCAAAATAGAAGATACCTCCTGGATTAAAACGAGTAAATATATTGGGGTATGGTGGGAAATGATCACCGGAAAAAGCTCCTGGGCGTATACCGATGATTTGCCAAGTATACAATTGGGCGTAACGGATTATACCAAAGTAAAGCCCAATGGTAAACATGCTGCAAATACAGCTCATGTAAAAGAATATATTGATTTTGCCGCCAAACATGGTTTTGATGGCGTACTGGTAGAAGGATGGAATGTAGGCTGGGAGGACTGGTTCGGCAATTCTAAAGACTACGTCTTTGATTTTGTAACGCCTTATCCGGACTTTAATGTCGCGGAAATCAGGGACTACGCAAAAAGTAAAAACGTGAAAATGATCATGCATCATGAAACTTCCGGTTCGGTACGAAATTACGAACGTCACCTGGATCAGGCTTATCAGTTTATGAAAGACAATGGCTATGATGCGGTAAAAAGTGGCTACGTCGGGAACATGATCCCGCGCGGGGAATACCACTACGGACAATGGCTGGTAAACCATTATCAGTATGCACTGGAGAAAGCAGCGAAATACAAAATCATGGTCAATGCGCACGAAGCAGTTCGCCCAACGGGCATTAACCGTACTTATCCTAACCTTATAGGCAATGAATCTGCCCGTGGTACGGAATATCAGGCCTTTGGTGGCAGTAAAGCAAATCATGTGACCATTTTGCCCTTTACCCGTCTGATTGGTGGTCCAATGGATTATACACCTGGTATTTTTGAAATGGACATCTCAAAGCTGAATCCGGATAACCATTCTCATCTGAACGCAACGCTGGCCAATCAGCTGGCATTATACGTTACTATGGCCAGTCCTTTACAGATGGCTGCGGACCTGCCTGAAAATTACAACAGGTTCCTGGATGCTTTTCAGTTTATCAAGGATGTCGCCATGGATTGGGACGACAGTAAATACCTGGAAGCAGAGCCGGGCGAATATGTTTCTGTAGCGCGTAAAGCCAAAGGAACGAACAACTGGTTTGTAGGCTGTGTGGCAGGAGAGAATGGGTATACCTCTAAAATCTCGTTTAACTTTTTACAACCGGGTAAAACCTATGTGGCTACGATTTATAGTGACGCGAAAGATGCACATTATAAAACAAATCCACAGGCTTATCAGATTCGAAAAGTATTGCTCAACAGCAAATCAAAACTAACCCAGTTTGCTGCTCCCGGAGGAGGATATGCGATCAGCATCATCGAAGCTGACAAATCTCAAACCAAAGGGCTGAAGCTTTTGTAAAAGCTGAAAAAGACAGAAAACCCGCACTGCGATAAGCAGTGCGGGTTTTCTATGTGGACTGGTTAGGGGGTGATAAATTTAGGAGCGCTGACAGTTGGAACAACTACCAGCAGGTCATAACCTTTGATGATTCTTGACAGGGTCACATCTTTTACATTGATTTTTCCTTCCTGTATGCCTTTTCTGATGGCCACAAGGTCCAGACAATGCCATTGCTCGCCTTCAACAGGGCTCAACAGTGGTTTTAATGATTTTAACATGCTGCTTTGTTCGTTTATTTTTCCTTCAGGATAGCCCTTAAAAGGAGAAGCCTGTGTTCCTTTTGTGCCTAAAATCATCAGGTGCATGGAACTGGAAAATTCGCTGTCCGCAATGTTGTTAACCAGACTTCCGGTATCGTAGATCTCCATCAGACTTTCTCCTTTTGGCATATGATTAGCACCGTATTTGAAGAGGTTCTTTTTGTTCTGCCATTCGCCGAGCTTACTCATCAGTTGATTTTTCATGAGTTGAATCCGCAGGTGATGGCTGCGGGACTTGTATATTTTTGCAGTCAACCGGAACGCAGCAATGATTTCCTGCTCTTCCTTACTCAGTTTGAGCCCGGATAATTCAGTTAGTTTTTTATCAAAATCATCGGTAAGCAGGTAAAAAGGCTTAGTCTGGTCTTTCAGGAAGTTTTCAAAGTATAATTTTGAATTATTTTCAATGCTTTCATACAGTGCTTTGGCTCTTGTACTCTTTGTTGACTTTTTGAGTTGATTGCAAATCAGGCGGTCTGCAATCAGCAGGATCTGATCTGTACCCTGTATTTTTGTATTTGCTTTGGTTAATTCTTTGAGCAGTTCAAACTCCGGATTCAAGGCATAAAAGGAAAAGGTGTCACCAAATTCGTTCACAAACTTTTGCAGGGCAGCAGGGGATAAACCCTTAATTTTATCCTGCAAGATGCGGGCAGTGAAGGGATCTATCTCACAAAAAAAGTTGTCGAACCTGATTTCAGAAACGATGGCAGCAGTAAAATAGGGGATCTCGTTCGTAAAATGGTCTTCTCCAATCAGGACATCAGGACTGGCCTTGGCCTGTGTCAGGATCTTATCCCAGCCGGCTCCGGAAAAGCTCCGGCCCTCCCTGACAAAAGTAGAAATGTTCTTTGCAGCCAGTGTGGTGATCAGGCTATCCTGGGCAAAAGTATTCAAACCAAGAAAAAGGCCTGAAAACGTAATCAATAAAGTAGTTGTTTTTTTCATGTTTAGTTTGTCTTTTGATAAGACCAGCAACCATTTTAAATGTTACGACAGCTTTACCGGTTTTTTTTCAATGCGGAAGTACCGGGTAATTGGGAATGTGAAGCCCAAGTATAAGGTCATGTTTTGCAATTTGTAAATTGCCTGAAAGGGAGGTTTTTAAAATGCCGCTTCCGCCACGGTTTTCCAGACTTTTTCTTTTTTTAGCATTCAGTAAAGGATCATCATCAAATATAAATTCATCGATGTAGTATTCGGTATCCAGGTTCGGCTCCTTTATAGAAGTATGAATATGTGCGGGCTCTGAATGGTCGGGGTAGGTGGCAGGGCGGATGGTGTATATGGCATAGCGGCCCTGATGGTCAGTTTTTACCCAGCCGCGGATATGGCCATGGCGCAGGGTTCTTTTATCCATACCTTTTCGGGTTGAATAATATCCCTGACTGTCGGTCTGCCAGTAATAAATGATCACCTCCGGAGCAGGAGTCTTTCCGTCAGATTTAAATACTGTTCCGCTGATCAATAGCTTTTGCCCTTTTTCTGTCCATCCGGCACTGGTATCTATGGCCTTGATTTGTTTGGGCATACCGATATACATCAGTTCGCAGCCATCACAACCCCCGCCAATAAGTGCAGCCCTGGCAGAGGTAGAATGGTTTCTTTTTGTTTGACCCTGACAGGAACTGAAGACCAGTACGGTTAATAATAGGGCCAGATAATTGGTTTTGATGAGTCGTTTCATACAGATTTGCTTTTACTCAAAAATCTGTCTTAGCACCTGATCTGCAAAATAAAACAGGCTATCCTGAGGAAATACTGTATTGAGCTGTGGACCTTTAGCCCATCAGTTCTTTAAACCTTTGCGCGTAATTTCTGCTCAGCCGGACCTCTTCCTCATTTTTCAACAGAATATCATAGTCGCCATTCAATCTGGACCGGTAAGAACGAACCTGATGGATGTTGACGATGGTAGATTTATGGACCCTGACAAACTGTTGCTGGTCCAGCCTGCTCATGATCGATTTTAAAGATTCAGTATACAGATGGCTTTTCTGGCGGGTTCTGATCGAAATATAAGGAGTGCAGCTGCTGATGTATAGAATCTCGTCAACAGCGATGCTGCTGAAGTTTCTGGCCGCGCCAATGGTGATTTTTTTAACCGGGGCTGCGGGAAATGCTTCCGGTTTTTGAACAACTGCCTGTCGCCGGATATACAATAATGCGGTTGCTCCATAAATCAATACATACTTGTAACTGTCTTCGGAAAGGGTGTAGCCGATTAAATCCCTGAATGCGTAGGTGTGGGTAAACAATAAAGCAGACAATAGCCAGACGGTGCATGCAAAAGCTAAAATATGCAGGGCGATAGGGAGCAGGAGGGCGGGCACAAAAGCAGCTGATCTTTTTAACAGCCGGAACTGCAAAAATGAGAAGGGTAAAAACAACAGCCAGAAGCTTTTGAATAAGAGCGATTCAGAAAAGTGAAAAGCATAGTTATTATAGCTTGAATGCAGGAAATCCTGGAAAACCGTGAATCCTGTAATCCCTAAAATGAGCGATAAAAGAATGGGCAGGGGTCGGGCCCCTGAATGGTCATCCTGTGCGTTGATCTGGATTTTTAACAGCTGCATATCGGTTAAAGATGGTCTGTATAAATAAAAGATGGTCTATATAAATATACGCAAATGAAATGGTTCCGATTTGTACAATTTTAAAACATCCTGCCGGATTAACTTTATGAGCTCGTCTTTAGTTTGATGAGCTGGTCTTTAGTTTCCGGCAGTTGATTTTACCTCGAAATTTAAAGGTCTGCATCCTGCATGGCCGGCATATCAATTTCTTTAATGCAGGTTTTAGGACTGGTATTGATAACAAATCTCAACGCACTGATGACATCGGAAAGCGGGATCATCGTTGGGCTCTCCTGATCAGTGGCCAGATCGCCCAGGTTAAGTGTGGTGATGCCAATGCTGTCCTTTCTGAGGTGTGTCCTTAAAGAATGAACCACACCGCGTAATGCAAACTTTGCCGCAGAAAAGACGACTGCCTGTTTATTGTGGTTTGGCAAACCAAGGGTGGAACCGATAAAGATGATCTTTGCATTTTCAGACTTTCTCAGGTTGGGTAAGAAGGATTGTACAGATAAAAGGAGGGAGGTAATATTGGTATGAATGATGGCCTCTATTTCAGTGATGGCCAATGCTTCGAAATTGTAATTTTCAGTGAAGGCGGTTTCTTCCCAGATGCCTACATTGTAAATCAGGTAATCAATCTTTGCTGCACCAATCCTATGTTTAATGGCCTCTCCGGCGCTTTTTGGAGCTGAAAGGTCAGCCTTGACCCAGATCTTCCTGCTGTTTTCCGCATCCAAAAAATCGGGCTTTGTTCTGGATACACCAAATACCTGATCTTCCGCGGCAGGCAGTTGATTAAATATGGCTTTCCCTAAGCCTTTACTCACACCATAGATTAAAAAAGTTTTCTGTGTCGATCTCATTTGATATAAATTTTGTTATTCAGAAGAAAATGTAAAACTAAATGTTTAACCATATTTGACTGTCATCAGAAAAACAAATCCTCCTGGTTATTGCCAATTTCGCTTAATCATTTGACAGGATTTCAGAATTAGTAAATCATATTGCAACTATCTTTACTATAGCCAATTAAACAAGTATGAAAAAAAACATCCTGATGATCAGTTTAATGATCTTTCTTTCCTCTGCGGTCTTTGCCCAGAAGAACTACCTCGAAGAATCAAAAGAAGTCAAGACCAAGCGTATGCAATGGTGGGACGATGCCACTTTTGGCATGTTTATCCATTGGGGCATTTATTCGGTTCCTGCCGGGGAATACAATGGTAAAGGTGGAGGAGCAGAGTGGATTATGGAAACCCATAAAATTCCAACTGCGGAATATGAGAAATATGCCGCTCAGTTTAACCCTCAGCAGTTTGATGCGAAACAATGGGTCAACATCGCGAAAAATGCAGGGGTAAAATACATTGTGATCACTTCAAAACACCATGATGGTTTCAGCATGTGGGACAGTAATGTGACCAAATACGACATTATGGATGCTTCTCCTTTTAAAAGAGACATCTTAAAAGAACTGTCTGATGCCTGTAAAGCTGCGGGGATTAAGTTTGCTTTGTATCATTCTATTATGGACTGGCATCAGCCGGATGCAATGTCAAAAGGCTCCATCCATCAGCATACAGTTAACCCTGATTTCGCTAAATACCGGGAAGAGTATTTAAAGCCACAGCTGGCAGAGCTGATCAGAAAATATGATCCTGCAATCCTGTGGTTCGACGGAGAATGGATTCCGGAATGGACAGAGGCACAAGGCAAAGACCTTTACAATTACCTGCGCAATATTAAACCTTCCCTGATCATCAACAACAGGGTAGGAAAAGGCCGCGACGGCATGCAGGGCGTTAAGAAATATAAAGATGCTGCAGGCGATTATGATACTCCGGAGCAGGAGATTCTGGCCGGAGCAGGACAGGATTATTGGGAAAGCTGTATGACGATCAATAACAACTGGGGATATGTAAAGGCGGATCATAACTGGAAGTCTGCGCAGACCTTAATTGACAACCTGGTAGACATTACCTCCAAAGGAGGAAACTACCTGTTAAATGTAGGCCCCTCTGCTGAAGGACTAATTCCCGGCCCGAGTGTGGAAAGGCTGACAGAAATGGGCGACTGGCTCAAAGTAAACAAAGAAGCCATTTATGCCACCAAAGGAGGGAAAAACTATAAAGAAGGGGAACACATTAAGTTTACCCAAAGTAATAATGGCAAATTTACGTATGCGATCTTCAATAAGGCCGACAACAATGAGCTGCTGCTCAAAACGGTTCAGCCAAAAGAAGGATCAAAAATTTATATGCTTGGTGTTAAAGAACCATTGGTCTGGAGCAAAAAAGGAAATGATGTAGTGATCAAACTACCTGCCCAGCTTCCCTGCAAATACGCATGGACAATTAAAATGACCTGATCTTTTAACTGAAAATATCCTGCTCCTATCCGGGGCAGGATTTTTTTTGCCTGGTAAAGCTGCCGCGGATGGAGGTGATGATTGTAATGCTCCGGGCTTTTATTTCACTCCTTTAGGGAATTTGTCGGCAATGAGGTTCAGGTTGATGCCATGCTCCAGATAGGCTTTAAGTCCATCTACTACAGTTGTGAAACCTCCGCTTGCCCCACTGATCTCTGCCAGTAATTCATCTCCGGTAGTCCGGAAACCATATTGTGTGATTTTTACATAGGTGGCTTCATCGCCCATTGGCTCAAACTCAAAGTCGACAATGGTGGAATACTGGTCCCAATCTACCGAGATCTTTCTGTCTGTAATGATTTCCCTGACAAACACGGTGCTGGAAACACCATACATTTCCCACTCCCAGGTGATGCTTTTTCCGGTTTCAAGTTTGCCGCTCCCTTTGGTAAACCAAAAATTTTTAGTGAGCTCCGGATCAATAAATGCATTAAAAACGATTGCTGCAGGCTTTCTGATGAGCATTTGCGCTTCTACATGGGGTGTTTTCCTGGTTTCCATAGGATTTGTTTTCGATGGTATGAATGACAAATTAAACAAATGACGGGGATTTTCGTTTTCTTTATTTATAAAAAGAGAGGATGCCTGCTTATAAAAATATAAGGTGCCGGTCTTTACATTTTTTCAATACTTTCGTGATTTAAAATAAGAGCAATGTATTTTTTTAGCTTAGTTCCGATTGGAGAGGTCATCAGCAGATATCCGTTTTTAAAACAGTATGAAGGCTTTAATTTGTATGAGGACTGGAATGAAGATGATTATTTTTTATTGGCAACGGGCGATGTGCATGTCTCCGGACATTTTTACCTGGATGTGTTTGAGGATGAGGTGAAAAAATGGCTTGCTCAGACATTGATAGCCGGAAAGCTAAATGCGGATGCCAGGATAGAAGGCCTGCTGATCAACGGAAACCTCAGCTGTGAGGGCTGCCTGATCAACAAAGAAGGGGATTATGGTCCATTTGTATATGTGGGCGGAAATGTAAGCTGTCAGAGTATGTTACTTGGCGGAGCTTATGTGATTGTCAATGGAGATGTAAACGGTGCCGAAGTGGTCATGACAGATTACAATCATGGGCATTTTGCATGTGAGGGAGCCATTTATGCCCCTGTATTTATCGCAAATGATCACAATACCTATCTCAAAGAACATGTAAATGAGCTGTTTTATTATCACGACAGGGCAGCCGACCATCCTGAAGAAAACGAGGGTTACGAAGATGAAGCGACTGAAGAATATTTTTTTTCAAAAGAACTGGCCAGGCATTTAGACAACCCTTTAACCCAAACTTTCGAGGAGTTGCGGATGGATCTGGAGAACGGAGAATTTGTATTAAAGGGGCAGACAGGAACACTTAAAGACGCGGCATACTGGAGAAAAAAGACGGCAGAAAACTACCGCAACTTGAAGCGTGTTCCTCTGGAATATAAAACGGAAGAATTGTGCCTTCAGGTTTTACAAAAGAGCTTTTATGCCTTGCCTTTTGTTCCTGAAAAATACATTACAGCAGCATTGTGCCAGGAGTTGGTGCTAAAAGATGGTTTTGCGATAAGGGAAATACCGGAAAGACTGATCAGTCCGGAGCTTTGTATGGCAGCAGCATTAAAAGGAACGATGCTGCAGTTTATTCCGGCCCAATTTCTTACCGAAGAACTCATTGTCACGGTCTTCAGCAACAGCCGTACACAACCGGATATCAATGATGTGCCTGCAGCATTGATCACAGAAGATTTACTGGTACAATATGTCATGCTCGGGAAAGGTTTATGGCTGGATAAGGCCTGTACCGAAAATAACCTCAGCAAAACTGCAGTGATCAAAAAGGTGATAGATGCGGGCATCAGCCATCTGGATACCATCTTCGCCAATCATTGCAGCCGGGAAGCGTTTGACTATGCGCAGTTATTGTATCACAAACCGGCACATCAGGCCGAATGGGATAAATACATGAACACCTACAGGAATAAACTGGCAAGAATAGGACTGTTGGTGTAATCGGAATGAAAACCTATAAAATGTCAGGATCTGAGGAGTACATGCCTACAAAGGCCTGTAAAAGCGGATCCTGATTTCTGTTCTTTCTGTAAATGAGCATGGTCGTTGTGCTGCCCAGTTCCTTACCGATGGAAAAGGTCCTCAGCTTTCTGTTTGGATAATATTGTTCGATCAGCTCCAGGGGCAGAATGGTAATGGCCAGGCCTGCTTCTACAAAATTGATGATGCCTTCCAGGGAGTTCACGATGGTGCTTTTATAATTGATGATCCCCTGATAACTTAGCCAGGATTCCAGTCTTGCCCGGTAAACACAGCCCTGTTCAAAGACGATGATCCTAACCTGTGGGTCCTGCAGGATCTCATTCAGTGTTTCGTATTTACCGGAACTGACAATCACGAGCTGTTCTTCTTTGATCAGTTGCTGTTCCAGATCAGGAAGTGTAATTGGTGCGGTGATAAAGGCGGCATCCAGTTTATAGTTCATTACTTCATGGATTAAGGCTGGAGACATGGCTGCCTTAAATTCCAGTTCAATGTCCGGGTATGTCGTGTTAAAACGTTGAATCAGCCCCGGAACTTTTAAGGCCATGGTGGTTTCAATGCAACCTATTTTTAAATGGCCAATGAGCTGATCATTGCCGGATAGTTCTCTTTTCGCAGTTTCAATCAGCTGACTGATCTGTTTACAATAATGCATAAGCGTTTCGCCGGCAGCGGTGAGCTGTACCTTTCTGGTTCGGGTAAACAGGGAAACGCCGAACTCTTCTTCCAGGCTTTTGATCCTCGCGGTTACATTGGATTGTACGGTGAAAGTGGCCTCTGCAGCTTTTGTGAAACTGCCATGTGCAGCTACCGCCTCAAATATTTTGAAATCATTGGTGTTCATGTAATTACTAATCCTGATTTATATAGGTGTTCTGAATCATTTTTTGAGATTAATGTAGGAATTAATATTTGAATTATCATGAAAGTAGCTGTTGTGGAAGCGTTAGTTTTTTGATAACATTGCAGTCCCTCTGATCTCTTGCTGTAATGAACCTACTGTGCATTATTTTACTCTCACTTTCTACTATCAATAGTCTTACATTAATCTTTAAACCTGAGAATCCATATTTGAAAAATAAGATGCTCGGGATCTCACTCTTTTGCTATAACATTTCCCTGTTGGTGTACTTTTTATGGTTTGAGAACGGGTATATTGTTGACCATCCGCATTCGCTTCGCAGCATGAGTCCGATGATGTATTTAAATGCACCATTTTTTTACTTTTATATCAGGAATTCCCTGATGAATATAAACGGGCTTAAAAATGCGGATTACCTGCATTTTATTCCGGCAGCGGTTCATCTGCTGGATTTAATTCCTTTTTATCTCCTGTCTTTTGAGGAAAAACAGGAGATTGCCAAAACGATCTTCCTGAATAAGAATTTACTGTATTATGTAGGCTCAGGACTGATTCCGATCTCTTTTCATTACCTCTTCAGGCTCGTATTACAACTGGTTTATTTTTCCTATTGCGTCTATTTGGTGAGAAAACTCCGTCCTCAGCTGATGACCCTGATCAGTAAAGAAAAGCTGGGGAACTGGCTGTTTATTTCTTTGGTTTTAATGGGAGCGGTGGCCATCAGTAACTTCTTTTACATGATTGCCTGTTATTTTGGTGAGAATCAGAGCCACCTGTCTGGTGCCAAGCTTATTTTTTCCAGTATTGGTACACTGGGCATCCTCTGCCTTAACCTGTACATTAATTTCAATCCTGAACGGGTTTATGGATACTTCAATAAGGAGGCAGACAAAAAAGTTGCTGAAGAAGAACCTGTCGTTAAAACAAGTTCAGTGGAAAATCCGGTAATGGCTGAAATCAAAGACACCGGTCTTTTACTGGAAAAAATCAGGTATGCTTTACATGAAGAGCAGGTCTTTTTGAATAAGGGAATTACCATTGTTGATTTTGCGAAAAAGATCGATGTTTCTCCCAAGCTCTTGTCTACGCTGATCAACCGGAAGTTCGAAACGAATTTTAATGAGTTGATCAATAATTACCGTGTTGACTATGCAAAAGACCTTCTGGAGAAGAATATTCTGGAACGTTATTCCATAGAAGGCCTGGCAAATATGGCGGGATTTAACTCAAGGATAACATTTTTCAATGTGTTTAAGAAGAAAGAGGGGGTGAGTCCGAGTGAATATCTGAAAAGGTATTTAACAGTCTGATAGTCATATTTTTATTTAATTTTTTCTCACTCTTTTTTGGAGTATTTCCAGTTTCTATCTTGTTTCATATTCGGTTTTTGAAACCATAACCGGTTGCGGCTTCATTTTATTTTGCGGTATTTAGTGTCGTCAAAGGCAAAAGCGCTGGGGGGAGCTTTTTGTCTGGACATCGAAAACGGTAGTTATCAAATCTTACATATATGACGCGCTCAACGTCGCAGCCGGAGTTCCTTCGGCTGCTTTTTTTGTTGGGCTCATTTCTTGTCGCTTTTGAAATATCAACACTTTCACCAGGCTTCAGCAGAAGCCAAATGAAGAAGGCAGCAATAATGCTGCCTTCCATGAATTCTGTAGCCGGCACTGCGGGCTAAATCCGGATTAAATAATTTCCAGATTGAATCCGGTAACTGGTTTTTCCATGGTATTTAACAGCTTGTTTTTATTGGTGCCGTTGATGAATCCATCTCTTCCATGTATTTCAATTTCCACATGTTCGTAAGGGTTCTCGTTCAGTGCGGAAAACAGTTTGTTTTCTATTACCGGAAGTTTAAAGAATGCTTTTACTTCCAGGTGTGTCTGACAATTGGCACAGAACTGTGAATTCCAGCGGCTTAGTATGGCCTCTGTTCCCAGGTGAAGCTTTTCTCCGTTCACATTCATGAATGCTGATACGGTAAAGGAGCCCCTGATCGGTGCTTTATTGATTTTGCTGACTTTGATGACTTTGCTCGGGAAGTCGTCTTTCTTTTCTGCCATAAAGAGGTTTGCATGGTCATCCATGGAACCCTGACTATAGGTATAGCCTAATTGTGTTTCAATATTGACGCAATCATTTGAGTTGTAGTAATCTGTTGGGTTCTTTTTAAAAGGCTCCAGCGGACTGTCCAGTGTTAACCAGGTATTTGGTGCAAACCCTGGTGTAGGCCCCTGATTGTCAATGGTGTTTGTTCCGGGATATTCCGGGATGATCTCCAGCGCATCTGTAGCGCCGTGTTTTTTCTGCCATAGCCAGAACACGCGGTCAATATTGCAATGGTGAAAATAAAAGATCGGATCAAGAGCGGCGGTATCGTTTTCGCCCATATCCCCGTTAGCCCCCTGAATGGGCGACTGGTTATACACCGGGATGTCACAGCCTCCAACAGCGAGATGGATGCTGTTATGTGGTGATTCCAGAGGAACAACAGGCTTAAAGTTGGGATCGTTAGCGATTGGTTTGCCGGTGAGCGGATCTATCGTCTGGCGTTCCTCATTCCATTCGGCAGCAGAGCTGGTATTTGAGAAGACGGTGTAGTTGGGTGCATCCAGGCAATCTTTGAACTTCTGAACCAGATTGGTCGGAATGGTCACGTTGTTCACTACGATATGAGAATTCAGCCAGTCTTTGATGTTGTTATTGAGTGTTTTAACATTGTCGTCATAATTTGGGAACTTCGCATTGTGTGCAAGCGTGGCTGCAATATCCTGCGGTCCCATCAGACCAGATAGCGGATAACGTTTGGTTTCGTAGTTTTTAGGTTTGGAATAATCTGCCTGGGGATCCGGACTGATGTTGTCGGTAATGTTCCTTGGAAAGACATAGGAACGTAATGGATTATCGATCTTGTTGCCGTCAAGAACGAAATATTCATCGGTCAGGCAAGATGGAATTCCATAGAGAATGCTGCTTTCGTCGGTTTCATCCCAGTATGGTAAAACCACATCCTGACAGCCCGGGATACTTTGTAAAGCCTGCTCCAGTCTGTACAGGTAAACGCGGTGCCAGGTTGGAAAGAGTATATTTCCGTGGTTACAGTAGCCACCCCAGTAATTGGCATTGCCCCATCCACCACCTCTGAATGGCTCTCCATGATATCCTCCGATCTTAAAAAAGGAATTGTCATCGTTATAGTCGAGGTCTTTGATGCCTTTCCAGGCTCTCATTAAGGTTTCCAGAGGTTCTGTATTCCCGTTTGTGTAATCAATTTGAAGGTCTATTAAAGAACGTCTGATTTTTAATTTTTGAGTTGTCATAGCGTTAATCTTTAAGTTGTACTCGTTTAAAATTAGTTAGGGGTATTCTGATATTGGAAAAGTTGTTGAGCAGTGAACCTGAGATGATCAGGATCATACCTGCTACAGAAAGCCATTGTTCCAGCGGGAAAAATACTTTGCCCGATAAAATGACCGCAGCTCCTGCCAGACTGATCAGGAAAGGGAGGTATCCTTTTTGAGGGATTTTTCTCCCCAGCATCACCAGGTGAAAAGCCAGGAAAGCCATTAAGACAGGAAACAGCCAGGGCATATAAGGCAGCCTTGCAAGTCCGATGCTTCCGAACATGCTCATGTAGATCGCCCAGCAGAAGGGACATTTTGGGAAAAAAGCGATCAGAATGCTCATCAATACGGAAGGCAGCACACGTCCTGTTTTTTTGACGCCGGAAAATGATTCGCCCATGCTTTCGTCCTGCGAATTGTGATGACAATTGCAGGAACTCATTTCTTTAGAGTTGCTCATTAGAAATAGGTTTTGAGAGGGTTAGAAGAAAGGGGCTTTAAGCCTGCGTTTGCAGTATCGCATAAAAGGAATAGACTGCTCCGGCCGGACTTGTTGTATTATTGTCGCCGGGATGCGGGATTACCCTGGTGACACTGCCCACCAGCACGGGTAACTGGTCAATTCCATTGGGAATCACCGGGACCTGATAGCACAGATAGCTATAAATCCATGGATCATCGCCTACTTTACCAAAACCCTGGAACCACAAGGTGGCCGGGTTTCCATACTGGATAGACCCTTTCAAATCCAGGCTCCAGGTGCTGCCGCCTATTGTTCCTGAAATGCTGTTGTCGTCGGCGATGTTGATTTGCAGGACCGCCCTGCCTTCTTCAAGGGCATGGAAATCTGTTGCGATGTCGAGCGTGTTTTTTAAGCTTCTGTAAGTCCAGATGCTTGTTTTTGAGATTGCGTTAGTCATGATGTTGGTTTGAGATGATTAATAAATTACATAAAATTGTGTTTGTTTAATGAAGATAAGCATTTATTTTTAAGTAAATATACTGAATAAATAATGAATGAATTTAAGTGTGTAATGAATAATTTTTGTTCATTTTGTGTGTTTTTATTAATCAGGTTTTCTCTTTTTGATTCCCTGAGATGAAGTTTAAAGCGTTTTTTTATCCGGATGTCTCAAATAGCCCCTAAAAATGTCGTGATCTGCCTCCTTGTAAATCAGTGTGTTGTCTTAACTTTAACCTGTCCGGGATAGCCCTGATGAATAAAAGGTTAATGTTGTTGTTTAAAATATATACTTATGAAAAAGCAGGAATTTAAAATTTTGATCGATGCCCCACGTGAAAAAGTATGGGATGTGATCATTGGAAAGGATACTTACCCTCAATGGACTGCCCCCTTTGCAGAAGGCTCTTCTGTGGAAACAGATTGGAAGAAAGGAAGCCGGGCGGTATTTTCGGCCGGAGATGGTAACGGTATGGTTGCTGAAATTGCAGAAAATATTCCCAATGAGTTTCTATCCATCCGGCATTTGGGAACCATCATGAATGGTGTGGAAGATCTGGATAGTGAGGAGACCAAAAAGTGGGCAGGCGCAATGGAAGAATACCGGCTCAGTGATGTTGGGGGTAAAACAGAATGGAAGGTAGAAATGGATACTGCCGAAGCGTATGAGGATTACATGAATAAAACCTGGCCATTGGCGCTGCAGAAAGGAAAAGAGCTGGCGGAACAGCCTTGATTTTGATGCAGATCTGCTTCAGCTGCGCTCTGTTGTATATGGAGCTGGTTTCCTGAGCTGCAGGGACAATTGCCCAGTGCCTGGCTCCCTAGATTTAATTTCCGGGAGCCTGGTTCCCGGAAATGTCGTTTACACAGCTGGGTTTCTTATAAGGGGCTTAGGAGCGTAGTGCCCATAGCGAGGGGAGGTTTTTTACTGAGGTTTCTCCGGAAAGCCGGTTTCCGGGTTTTGGTACAGGTTTTGCAACGCGCTGGCCGGCAGCTAAAACAGATCGTTTTTTTAACGATATTGGTTGTAAATCAGCAGAAACATTCAACCTTATCCTTTTAATAATGCTTCACGACAACCTTATCCTCATTCTTGTCCTGCTTTTAGGTGTTACCATTCTCGTGATGATTGGGCATAAACTGAAAGTTTCCTATCCGATATTTTTAGTCCTATCGGGGCTGATCATCGGCTTCGTTCCAGGTATTCCGCATATTTTTGTAGACCCGGACATCATATTCCTGCTTTTTCTACCTCCTTTACTTTATGAAGCTGCCTGGACCACGTCCTGGAAAGACTTCTGGGAATACAAAGGTGCCATCTTTTTAATGGCTGTGGGACTGGTTTTAATCACCTCTGTCGCGGTAGCCTATGCAGCTGTTGCATTTATTCCTGGTTTTACTTTAGCGCTTGGTTTTTTGCTGGGGGGGATTGTTTCTCCACCGGATGCGATTGCCGCCTCAACGGTGTTAAAAGGGGTAAAGATTCCTAAAACCATCAATTCTTTACTGGAAGGAGAGAGCCTGATCAATGATGCCTCCAGTTTAATCGTATTTAAGTTTGCGCTTGCGGCGGTGATTACAGGGAATTTTGTGTTCCAGGACGCGGCCCTGGATTTTGTTGTTGTAGCAGGTTTCGGGATCTTAACAGGTCTTGGAATCGGAGGTATATTTTATGCGATCCACCGCTGGTTACCTACCAATGAAAATATAGATACGGCTTTAACCCTCTTGACACCTTATTTTATGTACATCGTTGCAGAGTACTTTAAGGTCTCCGGAGTGATGGCTGTGGTTTCCGGCGGGCTTTTTCTCTGTAGCCAGTCGCACGTCATTTTAACACCCAATTCCAGGGTTAAAGTAAATGCGGTATGGTCTGCAATCACATTTATGATGAATGGCGTTGTTTTTATCCTGATCGGACTGGCATTGCCGGATATTGTGGCTGGCCTGGGTTCAGATTATCCGTTGAAAACGGCGATAGGCTATGGCATTGGCATCAGCTTGCTGACCCTGGTGGTTCGGTTTGTCTGGCTGTTTACCACGAGCAGGTTAACCCGGCTGGTCAATAAGAAGACCAGGGTTCGCTATCAGGGCATGACCTGGCATTCTTCCGTAGTCATTGTCTGGGCAGGCATGCGTGGTGTGGTTTCACTCGCTGCCGCATTGTCTGTTCCCCTGCTGCTCACAGATCAGACGGCCTTTCCTTTAAGGAACCTGATCTTGTTCATCACCTTTGTGGTGATCCTGGTTACCCTCGTGTTTCAGGGCCTTTCCCTGCCTTATATCATCCGGTTATTGAAAATACCGGAAAACACCTATAAGCTGTCGGAAGAGGAGCAAAGTTCTCAGATCCGGCTTAGGCTCATTGACCGTTCTCTGGAAAGAATGCAGCAAAATTATCAGTCTCAATGTATCCACAATGAACTGGTGGTTAATTTCAAAGCCGAGCTGGAAAGATCGCTGGTCGACAAGAAAAATGCAGTACAGGCCATGCGGGAAGGAAAGGTTGACCTTGAGGAACTCAAAGTATATAAGGAAATGATGGTCGACTTGATTCACATTCAACGGCATGAATTACACCTCCTGAAAAAGGACCGGAATTACGACGATGATATCCTGAGGGAGGAAGAAAAACGACTGGATTTAGAAGAACTGAGCAGTAACGGAAACCTGTTTTGACCATTGCAGTTCAAAAAAGATTAGTTTTACTGACAATGGAAGCAATTGACAACAGCACCCTGGAAAAGCTGGAGGAGGTGATCCTGCTGAATCAGGGTTTATGGGGATATCCCGACCGGGCAGAAGAAAATATGAACAAGGCAGAAGAGATCCTGCAAACCCTATTGCTGGCTGATCCGGACAATACCATCGTCCTGACGAGCCTTGGGGCAGTTTTATGCGATCGCGGCCTGTATGATGAAGCTTTACATCATTTGAAAAGCGCAGAGAAGCTGGGCAGCGGGGACCGTCATCTATTTGAAAACATCGGAATTGTATTGATGAACAAACCTGCTGGAAAGAAAGCGGAGGCCCTGAAGTATTTTGAAAAGGCAGCCCGGCTGAGGACAAATGCACTCAGCATCACTGCCTGGTTTGATCCCCAGGGCCATTAAGACTACTTGTATAAAGCATAGAAGAAGCCATTGGAGTCTCCAAAATAAAGCATCCCTTCATCTGCAAGGGGAGTCGATAATATGGATCCCAAAGCCAGGATCTTTTTTTCTACTTCTAAATAATTGTCGCCATACAGGGAAATGTCCTTCCTGAAATGATCTGTCTCATCATAGATGGTGGCATATCTGCTTTTACTCTCCTCCGTCTGAAAAGTGGAATTGACTTTTCCGGTTTCCGGATCAACAAAATAAACTTTGCCATTAAAGCAGCCAAACACGAGTTCATTGCCCATCATGATGGCCGTTCCATAGACACGCATGTTGAGCGGTAAGGTCCACTTTATCGTGCCGGAATTTGCGTTCATGGCATAAAAGCGATGGGTATCGGAGGTTCCGACATAGATATTGCCCTTATGGAAAAGCGGACTGGCAGTGATCCAGCTTCCAATTTCCTTGAAGTTCCATTTTCCGGTCCCTGTTTTCAGGTCGAGTGCGTAGATATTGAAATCCCGGCTCCCGAAAAAGACGGTGCTGTCCTGAATGGTTGCGGCTTTTTGTACTTCTCCTTTCGGAAAATACTGATCACCAACCGTTTTAAATTTCCATTTCAGCCTGCCTGATCTCGAATCCAGTGCATAAAAGAAACCATCATAGCTGCCGATGAATACTGTTTTATCTTTAACTACAGGATCTGCATGGACACTGCCACCGGTTTTATAAGCCCATTGCTTTTTTCCGGAACTAATATCCAGGGCATAAACGCTGCTGTCGCCGCTGCCGATGTAAACAAATTGTTCATCCACTAGAGGAGAGGAAAGGTAATAGTCCCAGGTATCGTACTTTTTCTCTCCATTGGTTTTGAATTTCCAGATCAGCTCACCGCTGATTTTATCGAGCGCATAAACAGATCCGTCGCCACTTGAAAAGATCAGCCGCTGCGCATTGATCACCGGCGAAGAATGAACCTCGCCATTGGCTTTAAATTTCCATTTCATTTTCCCCGACTGCTTGTCTAAGGCATATAAATGATGATCGCCACTGCCAAAATAGACCATTTTACCATTGCTTAAGGGCGAGGAATGGATAGCAGCACCGGTAGCGAATTTCCAGGCCATTTTAGCCTGTGTTTGGGCAATTGTACTTAAAGTGCCACAGCAGGCACAGATCAGGATCAGCAGGAATACTGAGGGATGGAGAGGAGCGTTTTTTCTTTTCATAATGGTCGTTTAACAACAAATATATTTGAAGATACATAAATATTTTATTAGGAATATTATTGCTTATTTTTAAGAAAGTTCGATCGGAAAGCAGGATCAGCTACAGAAAATTTGACCCTTGACACAGGGCTGTCACAAGCCCTGCTTACTTTTATAAAAAGAAATCAAATTTCAATTAAAAAGACATAAAAATGGCTCATTCACAAACATTAAGAGGACTATCTACAATTTGTTATTATGCAACCGATCATGAGGCTGCAAAGAAATGGTACAGTGATTTACTCGGTGTTCCCCCATATTTTGAACGTCCGGGATATGCGGAATTCAGGATCGGGGATTATCAGCATGAACTGGGATTGATTGACGGCCGCTATGCACCTGAAGGATGGAAACCGGGAGCTCCCTCTGCCATCACCTACTGGCATGTAGATGAGATCGGCGAAAGCCTGGAAAAGCTGCTCTCTCTGGGTGCGAAATTGCATGAGCCGGTTACAGAACGTGGTCCCGGCTTTGTTACGGCTTCGGTAATTGATCCTTTCGGAAATACGCTGGGCATCATGTATAATGTGCACTACCTGGAGGTGCTGAAAGCCAAAAATATCCCTGCCTAAATTGAACACTATGGAAACGAACAATGGAATCCCTGCTTTTTACGCCAGTACAAACGAAGAATGGCGCAACTGGCTGGAAGAAAACGGAGCCAGGGAGAAGGCGGTTTGCCTGATTCTTTACCATAAGAAAAGCAAAACTCCCTGTATTGATTACAAGGAGTCTATTGAACAGGCCCTGTGTTTCGGATGGATCGACAGTAAAGCAAATAAACGGGACGAAGAAAGCAGTTATTTGCAATTTACCCCAAGGAAATCAAAGAGCAACTGGAGTAATGTAAACAAGGAAAGGGTGGAGAGAATGACCGTGCAGGGATTAATGAGGCCAGCCGGACAGGCGATGATCGATCTGGCAAAAGCCAATGGCAGCTGGGAAATCCTTGCAGATGCACAGAATGCCATCATTCCATGGGACCTGCAAAAAATGTTCGACAAGAATGCCCTTGCATTCGAGAATTTTCAACGCTTTTCTCCTTCTTCCAGGCGGATGATTCTGGAATGGATTACCAAAGCTAAAAAAGAGGAAACAAGGGAAAAAAGAATTGTGTTAACCGTAGAACTGGCTGCTAAAAACATAAAAGCAAACCATTAGCGCCTCAGGTATTTGCGCTAATTTCGTGATCATGTAACTGAACCTTGTGTTTTTTTACCAAATGAATGCAATTAATAGTAATTTCACATGATCCATCCAATTGTTCTATGTTTAAACGTGTTATGCTCTTCTTGCTGTTCACAGCGGTCTTCCTTCTGGATGCAGGCAGGGGATTTTCCCAGATTGCCGAACTCAGTAAGCTGGAGGCCAATCTTCCTTTGATTAAGGACAGCATCAGGTATGTAAATGCGCTGAACCGGATCGCGATGCTCTCTCATCTCCGATACCGGGATTCCTGTCTTTATTATGCGCAGAAAGCGAAGCAGATCTCCATCAGGCTCAATTACAGCAAAGGCATTGCCGATGCCAAGAATTGCGAGGCCATTTACCATGTCTCACTCAACAATTACCTGTCTGCGAAATATTTTAATGATGCACTGCAGCTTTATAAATCCTTGAATGATGAGGAAAATGTTTGTCAGGTACTGATGAATATCGGGGTCCTGATCTCTGTAAGTAAAAATGAAGACCGAGGACTGGATTACCTGAATCAGGCTTTTGAGAAGAGTAAATCGCTAAAGAATGATTCCATCCGGTCCATTGTGATCAGTAACCTGCTGGACATTGATACCGGAATGAACGAAGCGCGCTTTCATGCCTTGTTTAAAGAAGGTAAGCGCATTGCTGAAAAACATAAGGATCACCGGATGGTCCTTTATTACGAAGCCAGTGAAGCGCAGCAGGTTTATCAGGATGGTGCGAAGGAGAAAGGCATGGCCATGTTGCTGCAATCCCTGGACAAAGCAGATCGGCTGGGATTTGAAAATGTGAAAGTCTGGTTGTACGGCCCTATCAGTGACATGCTGCTGGATCAGGGCAGGCATGACGAAGGTATGGATTACCTGAAAAAAGGGATTGAAGAGGCCGAGAAATTTGGTTATGCAGAACACTACATCGGCTTTGCGGAAAAATTATACCGGCATTACAGCGGGCATAATCAACCTCAGAAAGCTTATTATTACATTTCTCTTCTGCTCGCCAAACAAAACAGGATTGCAGCCGCGGCAGACAAATCCGGATACAATTACCTGAATTATGCCCTGCGTGAAAATGAAAACAGGGAACTTAAAGAGAATGCAGATTCCAGAAGAAAAACCATCGCGCTCTTGAGTTGTTTGTTTGCATTTAGTGTCGCCCTGCTGTTCTTTGTATACCGGTCATTGAGAAGCAAAAGAGAACATGTGAAAACCCAGCAGCGGCTAAATGAAGTCACCCTGCAGCAAAATGCAGTGTTACAGAAAACGAATCATTTCAATACCATGCTGATCTCAGTGATTGCACATGATGTAAGGCAACCCTTCAGTACCATTGTGATGCTCTCCAGTGTTTTTAATGATGATGTAGACCTGCTCACAGAAGAAGAGAAACTGGGGATCATGAAAGAGCTGGCCGAGACCTCTCAAAAAAGTCTTTCTTTTATGGATGGACTGCTGGAATGGATCAAATCCAAGAAAACGGGTTTTGAATACCAGCCGGAAAAACTGCAGATCAAAGAACTGATCATTGAGGCGAATACTTTCTTTAAGATTGCCCAGGAAAAGAAAAATATAAAGCTGACCGGGAATATCTCGGAGCAGACCACTGTGCTGGCACATAAACAGATGCTGCTTTTCATCCTGCGGAATATCCTGAATAATGCCACCAAATTTTCGCCCATGGATGGAACCATTGCCATAGATTCCAGCGTAGATAACGGAAATTTACTCATTGCAATTCAGGATCAGGGGCCTGGAATGAACCAGAAACAGATCGATCAGCTTTTTAGTGCCGGATCAGGAGATCAGGAACAAAATGAAAATAATGGCGCAGGGCTTGCCTTGAGCATCTCCTATGAAATGGCGATGATTATGAATGCAAAGATCTCCCTGACCAGCCAGCCGGAACAAGGGACTACCTTTTACATTTCATTGAAAAACGGCCTGTAAAAAGGCAGCTTGAGCAGCAGGGTTTGTCCAATTTCAAAAATGTCATTTGTTATAGAGGTAAATAGCTTAACAAATTAAAATTTAAAAAAATGGAAGAGTTCATGTTAATTTTCAGGCACGAAGACGGCAATAAAGTCGCTTCTCCTGAGCAGATTCAGGTTTGGATGAAAGAAACCATGGATTGGATCGGCGGAATAGCTGCCCGGAACCAATTCAGTGGAGGCAATGGTTTACCTTTTGACGATGCCAGGGTAGTCAGGGCTAACCATGTGGTGACGAATGGTCCTTTTGGCGAGATCAAAGAAACAATTGGCGGATATGTGATTGTTAAAGCCGCATCGGTAGAAGAGGCGGTGGAGTTTGCAAAAGGATGTCCGGTGTTGCAGGGCGAAGGAAATAGCGTAGAGGTTCGTAAAATTGCTAAAGGAGACGGCATTCATTAAACCTCCGATGGAAAGACAGGAACTCATACCGCATTTGTTCAGGACGGAGTTTAGTAAGATCACGACCGTGCTGGGTAAATTATTGGGTATTGCTCATCTGGAAGTTGCAGAAGATATTACCAGCGAAACGTTTCTGCTGGCACTGGAAACCTGGACTTTTAAAGGGATTCCTGAAAATCCGGTTGCCTGGCTTTATTCCGTGGCAAAGAATAAAGCCAGAAACCAAATTCACAGGGATCATCTTTTCGCTGAGAAAATTTCCCTGAAGCTTCAATCTTCCCCGGCGGCTTCGGAGGAAGTAGAAATAGACCTTTCAGAAAAGAATATTGCCGACAGTCAGCTGCAAATGTTATTCGCGATTTGTCAGCCTTCTATACCCCTGGAAGCTCAGATCGGACTCTCGCTTCGTATTTTATGTGGTTTTGGGATCGATGAAATTGCAAATGCTTTCTTAACGAATAAAGAAACGATCAATAAACGGCTTTTCAGGGCAAAGGAAAAACTGCGGGAAGAGAAAGTAAAAATTGAATTTCCTTCCGGAAAGGAGATCGGCAGCCGGCTGGATGCAGTTTTAATTACCTTATACCTCTTGTTTAACGAAGGGTACTATTCCGAAAGCAAAGATGGAATCCTCCGTCAGGAGCTCTGTCTGGAAGCGATGAGGCTGGTCCATATGCTCCTTGCTTATGAGCCCACCAATTTACCTTCGGTAAATGCCTTGTTGTCCCTGATGTGTTTTCATGCTTCCCGTTTTGAGGCAAGAAAAAGTGCGAACGGAGCAGTCATTTTATATCAGGACCAGAATGAAGCCCTTTGGGATGAGGAACTGATCGCTAAAGGGGCATGGTACCTTCATGAGGCCACGAAAGGGGACCGGATTTCCAGATACCATATAGAAGCAAGTATCGCCTGGTGGCATACCAGTAAAGCCGATACGATAGAAAAATGGACGCAGATTTTACAATTATACAATCAATTGCTGCGGGTCGAATATACTCCGGTTGCAGCGCTCAACAGAACTTATGCGCTTGCAAAAGTAAAAGGCAATGCCCATGCAATTACAGCAGCCGAAGCGCTGAAATTAGCAGATAATCATTTCTATTACCTATTGCTGGGGGTATTGTATTCGGATATTGACAGGGAAAAAGCACTGGATAATTTTTTGAAAGCCCATTCACTGGCCAAAACAAATGCAGACCGGCAGACCATTCAGCAGAGAATTGATCAGCTTGGGAAATAGTTATTTCCTCCTGCTTTCATGATCTGTAAAGAGAAAATAGAACATGGCCTTTACCGGCTGGGTCATGAGCCTCGTTCCTTTAATCCAGGCAGAAAGACTGCCTTTTTCTATACCTGTATCTGCCACGATGTCTTCAATCTGGATGCGGTGTTTTTCCATTCTTTCCTGAATCCATTTCGCGTCTACCACATCTACTAAAACCGGGGTATAAATCAATGGCTGGACAGCGATGACCGGTTTTCCCGGCAATACACCAAACAGATTTCTGGTCAGCTCGATCAGCTTGATTTCATCCGCATAATTTCCGGAAAGGTGTTTGTCCTGTTTGGTCCTGATCATTATTCCATTGGCATCTGAAGAAAGTACCTGGAAAGAAATATTGGAATGCCGTAAATATAACCTCGCTCCGGCTTCCAGTTTGGCGAGTTCCCCGGAATCTACCCTTCCGGCAAGCTTCTCTATGTGTTTAATCGTATTTGTCATGATTTTTTTCTTAAAACAGAGCGCTGCCTCTTCATTACAGAAAAGGGGACAGGTTGAAAATACGAAAGGTTTTCGTTGATTTTAGCTTTTGGGTCAATAATGTTTTAAAATAAGGAATCTTAAAAAGATCGGTTTTCTGGTTATCAGCTCATTAGGTGTTGTTTTTTGCAAACCGACTCATTAAATTGCAAAATATTGCAATTTGTTTGGTTTTTTATTGCATATATTTGCATCAGATAATCCTGATTGATCAGGTCCAAAATATTTCAATGAAACAACATTCTACAAAAGTGATACGTGCAGCAGTGGCTGCTATGTTTTTTATGACTGGCCTCTGCTTTTCCAGCTGGGCATCGCGTATTGCGACGATACAACAAAAGCTTTCGCTGTCAGATGCAGAATTGGGCGGTGTATTGTTTGCGTTGCCCGTTGGTCTGATGTTGTCCCTGCCATTATCGGGTTGGGCAGTGACTAAAATCGGGAGCCGCCGGTTACTTGCAGCAGCCCTGATCACTTATGGCCTGATGCTGATTACACTTGGAGCAGCTACGGAAGTTTACCAGCTCGTGATTTGTCTGGTTCTTTTTGGCTTGGCAAGCAATGCCACGAATATTTCTGTGAATACGCAGGCTGTTGCTACAGAAGCTTTGTATAAGAAACCCATTATGGCTTCCTTTCATGGATTATGGAGCATGGCGGGCTTTATCGGAGCGGGGATCGGAACATTTATGATCGGCCAGAACATCAACCCGATGCCACATTTTATGCTCATCGCTGCGATTACGATCCTTTCCGTTATATTTTGCTGGTCTTACCTCCACAATGATAAGAATCCGGTAAAAACGGGCGCTGCCTTTGCCATTCCGGATAAAGCGCTGCTCACATTGGGCCTGATTGCTTTCTGTTCCATGGTTTGCGAGGGGGCAATGTTTGATTGGAGCGTCATTTATTTTAAGAAGATCGTGCTTGCAGAAAAGGCCTGGATGGCCGCAGGATATACCGCTTTTATGTGTACGATGGCGATGGGACGTTTTGTAGCAGATCGCTTTGCGGCGCGTTTTGGATTGAAAAGGACCTTACAGGTCAGCGGAATACTGACCACGATCGGTTTGCTGATTGCCGTGATCTTTCCCACACTGACAACGGCAATTATCGGATTTATGCTTGTTGGTGCAGGGGTATCTTCGGTGGTGCCGATGGTATATAGTGCCGCGGGGAAATCAACAACTATGTCGCCGGGAGCAGCAATTGCCGCAGTTTCCACCATCAGTTTTGTGGGCTTCCTGATCGGGCCACCAGTAATTGGTTTCCTTGCAGGGGCCTTCAGTTTAAAAGTCTCCTTTATGTTTATTGCATTGATGGGCGCCAGTGTGGTGCTTTTGTCTACCAGGGCGAAACTCTAATAGTTTACATAACGCTCTTCAAATTTACCATCTGCGTATAAATCAATCAGACCATAGCCGGGAGCGGTCTCTCTTTTGTTGCCTTTCCACCAGGCACCGCTTACTGCGCCGTTGCAGATATACGTGACCTCGTTGTAGGTTACCTTATCTCTGAGGTGGATGTGTCCGCTCAGGCATAGTTTAACGTTTGGATGCTGATGAAACAAGCTGATTATTTTTGCGGTATCGGTATGCATATCCCCGCCGAGCATTTCCCATTTATTGACTATATCGTCTTCAATCATTAAGGTCGCAGTGAGGATTGGAATGTGCGACATGACCAGTACCGGGGTATTTGCTTTGGTTTCCCGGAGCTCATTTTCAAGCCAGTGAAACTGTTCTTCCCCAAGCTTGCCAATGTACCAGGTCTGATCGATATCCAGGTGAACACTGTCGAGCACAATAAATTTCCAGCCGCTTTTCATAAAGCTGTAATAGGGTTTGGAAAGCTGCAGCTGGTCCATCGCATACTTTTTGCCATAGATGCTCTGCCCTTTATTGTCTTCAGCCCACCAGATGTCATGGTTTCCAAGACAGTATTGAACGGGGATGCTGCATTCTTCTTTCAAGAGGTCATGGGTTAATTTCCATTGTGCATCGATGGCATTGATCTGTTCTTTATTCATGTCAAAGACGATGTCTCCGCCATTCAGAATGAGCTCCACCTTTGGGGATTGCTGCTGAACATGATGCAGGCATTTCGCATATTTTGCAGGGGCATCGAAGTCATTTTTTAAATGCACATCAGTGAGGTGTGCGATTCTTAAAACGGGGGTGCCTGCTGCAGGGCTTTTGCTAAAGCCGCTGAAAGGAGAGAGGAGGATCCCGCCAATGCCTAAATTTTTGAGTGCTGATCTTCTGTTCATGAAGGGCAAAAATAAGACAGTTCTTTTTCCCTTTTAGCAGCGGCTGTATTATGAATACATTAAGATTTTTAGGTTTGAATAGAGCAAAAGCCCCTGACCGGGGCTTTTGCCGGATGACTAGAAATTGGTTTCGAGACCCGGGTTTGCCGGCTGGAGCACTTTGTTACAGGGAACATTATAGGCTATGCCGCCATTTAATGAGCCGGGGTGTGCAGTCAGGTACCAGTTTCTTAAAGCAGCAGTGGAGAAATAAATGGTGTTTCCTGCATTGTAAGCTACATAAGCAGTCATGGTACAGGCAAGCGTAGTGGCTGGTTTTACAGGAGCGGTTCCGGGTGTTGCGGTTGCTGCAAAGCCAAGGCTGAGCATACCAATGATCATTAGTTGTTTCATGTTTGGGATGGTTAAGTTAGTTTCATTAAGCTACTGTAATCTCCGTTAAATTTGTTTTTTAATTTCGTAAACGGTATGTTTTTATTTTTTAACGGTCATTGAAATGCTTTCTCCGTTATTTTTATATTTTTTCCAGCCGCAGGAATTTTCGGGAAAAGCCGCTTCTTCGGGCATGAGGCTTTTCAAATTGGATTGTTTGAATTGTGTAATTTTATAAAACCCTTAAAAAGCTGTTTTGAGTTGTTTTAAGTGATATTCGTTCTTTTGTGTCGGTTGCAGGAATGTGTTTTCATTGATTTTCGTAAGTATATGTTTGAATATCATAATTTGGGCTCATGGGAAATTGTTAATTTTGTGGCGTCTATGATTACGATTACATCCAAAACAAAAGAAATAAAAGAAGGCCACCAGGCTATTGCCACGCTTTTGGCTTTCGCATTGCTGCCTTTATCCGGCTTTGCTACCGATATTTATATTCCCTCTTTACCTACGATGGCGGGAGAGATGCAGGTGAGCAGTATCCAGGTCCAGCTTACCCTGAGTATTTTTCTGATCAGCTATGGCGTTTCCCAGTTATTTATAGGAAGTGTGCTGGACAGCTTTGGGCGGTATAAAGTATGCCTGGTTTCTCTGCTGATCTTTGCCGCTGCCAGCATGGTGATTGCGGTGACGCATAATATCTACCTTATTTATGTCATGCGTGTCATCCATGGCCTTACTGTAGGTGCCATTGTGGTGGCCAAGCGTGCGTACTTTGTAGATTTGTTTAGCGGAGATAAGCTGAAACATTATTTAAGTTTGTTTTCGATCATATGGTCTACAGGACCCATTGTTGCTCCATTTGTTGGGGGATATCTGCAAACGGTCTTTGGCTGGGAGTCTAACTTTTACTTTTTAGCAGGATTTGCATTGGTATTTGCCATTTTGGAATTGATCTATAGCGGGGAGACATTGGTTCATTTTACGGAGTTCCGTTTCCGTAAGATTGTAGATATCTATATCAACATGATCAAGACGGCCAGCTTTACACTTGGTATTGTGATGTTAGGACTGGCTTATTGTATGGTCATGGTGTATAACATGACCGGCCCCTTTATCATTGAGCATCATTTGGAACTTTCGCCCGTTATTGCGGGATACAGCTCCCTGGTTCTGGGATTTGCCTGGATGGTGGGTGGCTTTATCGGAAAGGCAACCATCAATAAACCCTTTTTCAGAAGGCTGGTCGTAAACGTGGGCATGCAGCTCGTGTTTGTTGCTTTAATGATCTTCAGCCTTCAATTTATCACCAATTTATATTCCCTGATCTTTTTTGCTTTCATCATTCATATTGGTGCGGGTTATACCTTCAATAATTACTTTACTTTCTGTTTGGGTAAATTCCCAAAAAATGCAGGTATTGCAGGTGGACTTACCGGAGGAATCACCTATGTCATTGTTTCTTTTTTAAGCTATGGCATCGTCAATATCGTTCCTGCTAAAGATGAGAGAAACCTGAGCTATAGCTATCTGATCCTGATCTTATTGTCGATCATCGTGATGTTTATGATCTTTAAAATGAACAAAAAAGACAATGCAGGGGCAGCAGAAGCTGCCGCATAGGAAAGCAATAAACTCAGGAAAAGCCTATCTTAGTATAGACTATCCCCAGTTATGGCTTTGAGTAATATCTATAAGATCAGGAATTTGTTTCATCCGGTTCAACCCACAGCGGGAATTGGGACCGGACCGCTGAGCTACCGGGAGTTTTTGCCGGATATCGGGCTGCAGGATTTTATTTACTGCTATTGGCAACTGAAGTCAACGCTGCATCTCGCCGATCCTTACCCTTACCGGGTAGTGGCGGATGGTTGTATTGACCTCTTCTTTGAACTGGATAATCCTGCTGAAAATTACCTGATGGGCCTGAGCAGTTGTTATACTGAATTTCAGCTGAACGATAGCTTTAATTACATTGGGGTCCGGTTTCTTCCGACAAAATTTACCCAGCTCTATGGAATCAGTGCCGCCGCGCTTACGGATCTTTGCGAACCCATGGATCAGGTGCTCCCTGAAACTTCTTTCTTTATCAGGGATCACTTTTCCGCAGAAATGGGCGCAGGCGAAATTGTTAAATTGCTGGACGGCTATTTTTTGAATCTTTTACAACATTCCAGTCTGAAAGATGATAGCCGGATTGCGCATGCGATGGAAATTATCCTGCAGCGTGCCGGCGTTTTGAATGTAGAAAAGGATTTGGATGTAGGCCTCAGTCCGAGGCAGCTGAGCCGGCTTTTTGAATACTATACCGGAGATACGGTGAAGACCTTTAGTAAAATCGTCCGTTTTCAGAATTACATCCGAAAGCAGAGCAAATCCGGAAGTCCGGAGCCGCACTATCTCGATGTGGGATATTATGATCAGGCCCATTTTATTAAGGAGTTTAAAAAGCTTTATGGAACTACTCCTTTTAAGGCGTTTTCGGGTTAAGTTGTCGGTTTTTTACAATTTTTGTTTTCTTCAGGGGATTAGATTTGTGGTCAATATCAGCCATTATGAAAAGAGTATTGATCCCATTTGTTATGCTCCTGTGTTGCTGCTTTCAGCCAGGATTATCTAGTGCACAACAGCTTAAAAAACAACAGAAAATGAAATTAAACGCAGGAATTGTTACCAGTAAACTCGCCGAAACAAAAACATTTTACACCGACATTCTCGGATTTGGAGTCAGCTTTGAGAATGATTTTTACCTCCTTCTTCATACGCCGGGGAAACAAGCGGAGCTGAGTTTTTTACTTCCCGGACATGCCTCTCAGCAGCCATTATTCCAGCCGGTTTTTCAGGGGCAGGGGATGTACCTCACGATTGAAGTGGAAGATGTGGACCTGATCTATGAGGAGCTGAAAAAGAAAAAAGTGGAGATCAAGGTCGAGATCCGGAATGAACCCTGGGGCGACCGCCATTTTGCGATTACAGATCCAAATGGAATCGCCATTGATATCGTAAAATATACCGGTCCTGAAAAACCCTGATCTGTGCTATGTTTAAAATTTCTACAGCGCATTCGAATCCAAATCATATCTTGTATCTGAAATCCTGAAGCAGGAAATGACCTGAGCTGATCCTGTACTTAATACTTGGCATAAATACTGCTAAAGGTATTTTCTCTGATCTAAATTGATTGAATCATATGGTTTTAACGCGTTCTTACGGCAAGAATTTCCGGATATTTTTGATATTCCTTTGTTTATTGGCTGGTTTTCAGTTTTCTTTTGCCCAGAATAAACAACAAACTGCGCAGAAAAAGCCAAAACATGTGGTTACGGAATCTGAAATTCCTTTGCTGGTCAATAAAGTGGAGACCTATACCCTGGCTATTGATAAGAATAATTTCATCATCAGGATCGGCTTTGATTTCAGTGTGATCGAAACGCCGCTGGCAGAAATAGAAACGAAATTGAAAACCTTTAAAAAGAGGTTTGAAACCCAGGGACAGAAGATGAACCTGCGGAGCTTAAACAGCGCGGTGATTCTTTTGAAAGAGCAATCCGACAATTTACTGAACTATAAAAAAATACTCGTTTCTTATGGAGACCAGCTCAGTAAGAGCAATATTGAAGTCAGGAAAATACTTGCGGATCCGGATCTGAATGTAATTATTCCTGATTCTGTTCTGAATGAGCAGCTGAACAGTATGGTCAAAGACGGGAGGAGCCTGGATACCTTGCAGCGGAGGATGCTGTCCCGTGTTAATTTATTAAGAAACAGGTTGTCAATTAATCTGTTGCAGCTGAACGACCTTTCCTCAAATATGAACTATTTGTCGATCTCTAAAAAGATAAGTATGTTCTCCAGAGAGGAGGCCCCCTTATTTAAGCTCAAAGCCGAAAAGTACAAACAGTCTTTTGGAGAGACGATTCTGAATGCCTTTGAGCGTTCCGGAAAGATCATTTCCATTTACCTTGCCGGCAAAGGTCACCTGACCACCCTTGCCTTGCTGATCTTTATTTTTATCACTGCCTGGCTGATGTCCAATATGCGAAGAATCAAAAAGCAGGAGGAAGTAGAAAGTGTGTTGCTGCAGGTTAACTTTCTGAAACGGAGTGTGATCATCGGTTCGGTAATGGGTTTGCTCACTTATGCTCCTTTACTATTTGGCAATCCAACAATGTCCTTATTACATGCCATTGAGGCCTTTCGGATCATTGCCATCTGCTTTTTACTGTTTCCTTTTTTAAACGGATCATCCAAATATCTATGGATTGGCCTGGTGCTGATCTGGTTCTTCTATGCGATCGACGACATCCTCCTGGACAGCTCTTTTGGTGAGCGCTGGGGACTGTTTATTGCCGGGGTTCTGCTGTTCCTGCTCTGCGTGGATATGATTCGGAGGAGAACCGCTTTCTTTGTGAAAATTGAAGAATCTCCGGTTACCAAAGCGCTGATCATTTTTACGCTGGCTCAGGTCGCGCTTTCGATCTTGTTTAACTTGTCGGGGCGATTGTCTCTTGCTAAAATTTTCGGAGTGAGTGCGATCCAATGCCTGATGCTTGGGATTTCCTTAAAAGTCTTTTGTACCATGGTGCTGGAAGCAATTTACCTTCAAACCGAGGCTTACCAGTCCAGTCGTTTTTCAGATTTTATCAATTTCAGGGAGTTACAGCATCGCTTTCAGCGAACCCTGTGGATTCTGGCCAGCATCATCTGGACGATCGGACTGATCAGAAACCTAACGCTTTACGACCTGATGCTCCGCCTTTCGGCAGATTTCCTTCAGGAGTCCAGAAGCATTGGGCGTTACCAGTTTACTTTTGCCAGTATAGGAATTTTCTTTTGTATCATCTGGTTCTCTTCACTCATTTCCAGTTTTATCAGTTTCTTCTTTGGACACGAAAAGGCAACAGCAGGAGGTAAAAGAAGCGGCTTAAATTCAATGATGCTGCTCATCCGCCTGGCCATATGGACGGTTGGTTTTCTCATCGCGGTAGCTGCCGCAGGAATCCCGATAGACCGGCTTTCCATCATGCTTGGTGCCCTTGGTGTGGGGATCGGTTTTGGCTTGCAGAATATCGTGAACAACCTGGTTTCGGGGATTATCCTGGCTTTTGAACGCCCTATACAAATTGGGGATCAGATCGAAATTGGAAATAAATCCGGTGTGGTTAAAGAGATTGGTGTCCGTTCCAGCAAGATCCACAATGCAGAAGGGGCAGATATTATCGTTCCCAATGGAGATTTGCTTTCACAACACCTGATCAACTGGACCATGCAGGACAGAAGTAAAAGGGTAGAATTTATCATTGGAGTGCCTTATAGCAGTGACCTGGATTCGGTCATCCTGCTGATCAAAGAGACACTGAAAAAAAATGAGAACGTCCTGCCTGCTCCCGAACCTGTGGTGATTGTGCAGGATTTTGGAGAATATGCGATCAGCGTAAGGATCCTGTTATGGGTTGGAGACCTGGCAGTTGGAGGTGGGGTTCGCTCTGCGGCAATGATTGATGTTAAAAAGGCATTGGCAGCGGCCGGAATTCAATTGCAGATCAGGCCTTTGAGTTAAGCCTGTGTTGCTGTTTTTTTAATTTCATACTATGTTTTCTATTCACAAAAATGCCCCAAAATTGTTTGAATTTTGGGGCATTGTATTTTCTTGGCCGGGAGATCCTGTTTTATTCCCGGAAAAATGGATTAAAGCAATCCACGTTTAACCAGCATTGGCTTAATATCCGGTTGATGACCGCGGAAATTAAAAAACATCTTTCCAAGGTCTTCTGTGTTTCCTTTGGATAAGATCATATCGCGGAAACGTTGTCCGTTGACCCTTGATAACCCACCGTTTTCCTGAAACCAGGAGAAAGCATCGTTTTCCAGCATAGAGGTCCAGCTGTAAGCATAATAACCAGCAGCATATCCGTTACTCCAGATGTGTAAAAAATAGCTGGAGCGGTAACGCGGAGGAACTTCCGATAGGTTCAGGTGGGTTTTCCTTAAGGCATCCGTTTCAAATTTATCTACGTCCTGTAAGGGCGCGCTTGCGGGAAGGGTATGCCATTGCATATCCAGAGCTGCGGCCGCAAGGGCTTCTGTAAATTCATAGCCCTGGTTAAATGAACTTGCTTTCTTGATTTTATCTAAGAGTGACAGTGGCATCGCTTCCCCTGTTTTATAATGGACTGCGTAGTTCTTCAGGATCTTAGGATCTGAAGCCCAGTGTTCATTGAACTGAGAAGGGAATTCCACATAATCGCGTGCAACATTGGTGCCCGAAAGGCTTACATATTGCTGATTGGCAAAGAGGCCATGCAGGCCATGTCCGAATTCATGAAACATGGTAATCACATCATCAAAACTGATCAGTGCAGGTTGTCCGGCAGCAGGCTTGGTAAAGTTACATACATTATAAATGACCGGTTTTGTACCCATCAGCTTGGATTGAGGAACCATATTGTCCATCCATGCGCCACCATTTTTGTTGTCTCTTTTGAAATAATCACCATAGAACAATCCAATCTGACTGCCATCCTTGTCCATCACATCAAATACGCGTACATCTTTCTGATAGACCGGAAGATCTTTCCGCTCTTTGAAAGTAATGCCATACAATTGCGTAGCTGCATAGAATACCCCGTTTTCCAATACTTTATTGAGCTCAAAATAAGGTTTTACCTGATTCTCATCGAGGTCGTATTTTGCTTTTCTAACCTGCTCTGCATAAAAGGTCCAGTCCCACGGCATTAGTTTAAATCCTCCGCTTCGCTCGTCGATCAGGGCTTGAATGTCCTTGGCTTCGGCTCTTGCTTTCGCCGTTGCTGCCGGCACAAGTTGCTGGAAGAAAGCTTCAACAGCTTCCGGAGTTTTAGCCATCTGATCCTGAAGTTTCCAGGCGGCATAGTTCTTAAATCCTAACAGTTGCGCCTGCGCTGCACGGATTTGTGCAATTCTGGAAATCACCTTTCGGGTATCATTGGCATCACCTTTTTCTGCACGGTTCCAGGAAGCATGAAAAAGCTCCTGGCGGGCAGGGCGGTTTTCCATACCCTGAAGGGCAGGCTGCTGTGTCGTATTGACCAGGTCCTTACCTGCCGCCAGTAACTGAGTGCTGAATTTGGTGGAAAGCGAAGATTCTTCCTTATTCAGTTCTTTCAGTTTTTCCTTATCGCCTTCGGATAACTTGGCGCCCGCCAATTCAAATTTCTGATAATAATATTCTACCAAACGGAGCGATTCCGGATCTAATTTTAATTTAGCACGCTCCTGATAAACGCTTTCTACCCGTTTGAAGAGTTTGGTGTTCAGGTAAATGGCATCATTGTTTGCCGTCAGTTTCGGTGCTTCTTCTTCCTGTACTTTCTGGAGGTCCGGATTGGTATTGGCACCGGTAAGCAAACCAAAGACGCGGTTTACACGGCCCAGTAATTGCCCGCTCTTTTCAATCGCCAATATGGTGTTTTCGAAGGTGGCAGGCTCCGTCTGATCCGTAATTTTCGATATTTCAGCCTGTTGCTGTTTCATTCCTTCTTCAATAGCAGGTTTAAAATCACTGTCTTTGATCTGGTCAAAAGCCGGTGCCTGGAATGGAAGTTTACTGGCGTTTAAAAATGGATTGGAAGGAGAGATGCTTTCCTCTGTTCCCCCGGAGGAGGATTTCGGCTGGTTACAGGCACTGGTTATTGCAAGTAAAGCCATTATTGGTAAGTAAGATATTCGTTTCATTTTTTATGAATAAGTGTTAAGTCTTTTATAAAAGTAGGAAATTTTACCTGAGCGGAAGGTTGTAAATTTGTAGTAGTTCAGGAGATATTTTAAACAGAATGATATGAAAGTTTTAGTAACCGGAAGTTCCGGACATCTTGGGGAAGCAATGGCGAGGAGATTAAAAGAATTGAACCATGAGGTAATTGGTTTAGACCTGACCAAATCTCCTTTTACCAGTCATGTTGGCTCGATCACCGACCGCTCTTTTGTGAAGGATTGCATGGAAGGGGTAGAGACTGTTTTTCATACCGCTACCTTACATAAACCACATGTGGCTACCCACGACCTGCAGCAATTTATTGACACCAATATCAGCGGAACTTTAAACCTGCTTCAGGAATCGCTGGCCGCAGGGGTAAAGCGTTTTATTTTTACCAGTACCACCAGCGTATTTGGGGAGGCCATGTCTGCTCCTGCAGGGAGTCCGGCCGTCTGGGTAACGGAAGCATTGGTCCCGGTCCCTAAAAACATCTATGGCATTACAAAACTGGCAGCAGAAGAGCTGTGTCAGTTGTTTTACAGAAAGTATGCTTTGCCTTGTATCGTGCTGCGGACATCCCGGTTTTTTCCGGAAGACGATGATGAAAAAGGAAAGAGAACTGCTTTTTCCGGGGAAAACCTCAAAACAAATGAATTTCTCTTTCGCCGGGTGGAACTGGAGGATGTGGTTCAGGCACAGCTTCTTGCAGCGGAAAAGGCACAGGATCTGGGCTTTGGTAAATACATCATCTCTGCCACTTCTCCGTTTTTACCGGAAGATTTAGCCGCGCTAAGAACGAATGCAAGGCAGGTGGTCAGCAAATATTTTCCTGATTTTCAGAAAGTATATGAAGGCCAAAACTGGGAAATGCTGGCCGAAATTGATCGGGTATATGTGAACGAAAAAGCGAGGGCAGCCTTGGGCTGGGAACCAAAATATGATTTCAGCCATCTTCTGGAGCTGCTGAAGCAGGGAAATGACTTGCAAAGTCCGCTGGCGAAGTTGGTCGGGTCAAAAGGATATCATGCGCAATCATTTTCTGAAGGGCCTTATCCGGTAGATTGATGAAAAAAACAATATATATGATATATTTGTGAACATGACTAAATTAAAACACCTTTTATTATTGGTTTGCATAGCCGGATGCTTTGCAGCCTGTTCGAAAGACAAAGCGGTTGAATGTTCTGGTGAAATACCAAAATTCCCACTGTCTGCGAGTGCAATGGCCCAGTTTCAGCTGGACACTACTGCAATTCGTAAATTTGTAGTTGACAACAACATTCCTAATGTGAAAAAGGATGAAAATGGTGTGTTTTATCAGATTTTAGCACCCGGTACCGGTACGTATCATTTTACCTTATGTTCAAACATTACCATCGATTACGAAGGTAAATTGTTGGACGGTACGATTTTCGACAGCACAAAAGGAGGGGTAAGAACCTTTCGGCTGGGTGACTTAATTCCGGGCTGGATGGTTGGTGTTCCTAAAATTCAAAAAGGAGGAAAAATCAGACTTTTGATTCCTTCTGTTTTTTGCTACGGAACAGCAGCAGTAGGGCCAGTTCCTGCGAATGCAAATCTTGATTTTACCATCAGCCTGACCAATGTAAACTAAAGAGACGCATCGAATCTTAATATAGCGGAACCTGCAATGAATTCAATTGTTGAATTTATTGCAGGTTTTTTTATAAATATCAGTTTTTCCGGGCCCTGAACCTGGAGGCCGGATTGCAGGAGGAGAGGCTTCGCCTTAGCGGGCAAGCTGAATGATGTCTTTTCCCTCGAGGATCTTTTTAGCCGATCCCTTTGTTACCGTATGGATCATGGCCAGTCCTATTTCTCTGAGAGTGCAAAAACCGTTTGGATACAGGCTGCGTCCTATCGGGTAAAGCCAGCCGATATATTTATAGTAAGGTTGTATGTACTTTAAGCCCTTTGTAGGTTTGATAAACCCCGGACGAAAGGCGAAAACCTTTCCGAAAGGAAGTTTCATCAGGTCATTTTCTGTTTTCCCTTTCACTCTGGCCCAGTTGGAGCGCCCCTTTTCTGTACTATCCGTTCCTGCACCTGAAATGTAGTTAAAAGTCATCTCCGGATTTAACCGGGACAGTGTTTCTGCAACATGCATCGTTAAAGTATAAGTAAGGCGGTAATAATCTTCCGCATTAATTCCTACAGAGGAGACACCAAGGCAGAAAAAGCAAGCATTGTAACCGCCCAGCTGATCCTCAATAGCTGATAAATCGAAGAAATCTGCATGAATGATTTCTTTTAATTTGGTATGCTGAACGCCACAGGCTTTCCTGTTGATGACCAACACGGCTTCGACTGCATCATTGATTAAACATTCGTGTAATACGCCTTCGCCTACCATTCCTGTGGTTCCTGTAATAATGGCTTTTACTGTCTTCATGTTGAGTAATGTTAGATTTGATGCGTGTTTTATTTATTGGCTAATTTAGCTGACCACGGGTTTTATGATAACCAGATAAATATGGAAAAAGTTTTCCGGATCCTTTGTATTACCGTATTAATACTGAGCGGAATAAAGCTGAGCCGGGCCGGACATCTCACAGGGACCTTATTGCAAAATTCAATCGCAATTGGAATGTTCGTCTGCTTTTTGTGAAAATTTATTCCTGAATGTTGTGAACTTTGTTTATTTTTATAAAAAGCGCCTTCCTTCCCGAAGGATCTGTTGAAAACAAATGGCGCATTTGAAGAAGATGTAATACTATGCTCGAAACTACGCCTCACACCTTAACAGAACATCAGCCGGAAAGCATACGGAGTCTGTATGACAGACATGCAGGCATGTTGCTGGGCTATATTTTTGAGGTTGTAAAAGACCGTAAACTAGCCGAAGAATACCTGGTTAAAGTTTTTTGTGACCTGTCCGTTCGCTTTAACGATGTTAACCGGACCGGAATCAGCGGCTGGCCTCAACTGCAGAAATTTGCAAGGCAAAAGCTCCTGTCTTTCCCGGGCAGCCCCGGATATACAAACCTGAATACCGGATTAAAAATATCTGATTCCCCAAATAGCGCACTGAGACAGTTAACTGAGGAGCAGAGACAGGTATTTTGCGATATTTATTATAAGGGAAGAACAATTGCAGACATTTCAAGAACGCTAAATAAAACAGAAGATTTAACCCGGAAGGCTTTAAAAGAGGCTTTCGCTATAATGAGAAAAGGTAGTGAAAATTAACGAATACATAGAAAGCGGAATATTGGAAGCGTATGTATTAGGCTCTGCTTCTGAAGCGGAAGCGAACGAGCTGCTGTACCTAAAAACGCAACATCCACAGATTGAAGACGCAATCTTTAAACTGGAGTCAGATCTGGAACGTATAGCAGAACATATGGCCATTGCGCCACCTCCAAATACCTGGGCTAAAATTGAAGGCGGAATCAATGAACTGGTTAAAACACCTCAGTTTGAATATTTGATAGGTGATGAACCTAAAGAAAACAGCCGGGGTTCCAAATCAGGGAAAAGTGCACAGTTCATAGAAGTAGAGGCCGAATCAGGACATATGCGCATCCGTAAAATATGGAGGTGGGTATTTCTTGCGGTTTTTGTGCTTGGAAAGATATTCCTTGCCTTTGCCATTTACTATTATCTGGAAAACCGTCATACCCAGGAAGAAATAGAAAAACTGAAAACAGAGCTGGAGAATAAAAGGACCAAATAAAAATGACTGACTTTAAACCAAAACGGATTGAGGTAGTTCCCTTTACAGAAAATTGGGCACAAACTTTCGAAGCCTTAGCCCGTTTGTTTAAAATGGATTTGGAAGATCTGATTATTGGTATTGAGCATGTTGGAAGTACTGCTGTTCCCGGACTTCCTGCAAAGCCGATAATTGACCTGGATCTGATCATTCAGGATAAAAGCAGGTTTGAAGAGATTAAAGCTATACTCGAAAAAAGAGGATACCTGTAGGTCGGTGAAATGGGGATTCCCGGAAGAGAAGCCTTCAAACGATCGTCTGAATACACCCCTTTGGATGCTGAAAATAGTGTCTGGCCGGCGCATCACCTGTATGTTTGTCTGCAGGATAGTATAGGTTTAAAAAATCATTTAATATTCCGGGATTATCTGAGGGCAAATCCGGAAAGCGCAGCAGCATATGGCCGGTTAAAGATTACGCTTGCTGAAATATATCCTTATGATATCGATCGTTATATAGATGGAAAAACCGATTTTATAATTGCTGTTCTCGAAAAGACAGGATTTAATAAAACCCATTTGAATGACATCTCCGGACAAAATAAAATAGAGCAACCGGATAATTAGCGCTGTTAATGCAGTAACCAGTCCTATCTGCATCATCTCTTTGGAACATAGTTTTGTGGTACTAAAAAACAAATTATGAACCTAATGATGAAAAAACCGGTACTTATGGTATGCTGCATGCTTTTGCTTGGCATCACTTCCTGTAAAAAAGAGGAGAACAAAACTCCCGAACAACCTGCGGCAAGCCCTTCAGAAATTTTAGCTTCGGTGACCTGGAAATCTACTACGGTTAAGGACCAGACAGGGAAAGATGTGACGGCTGCGAACGCCGGATATGTGGGCATTGCAAAGTACAATGTGAATGGTGATTTTGAAATTAAAGGATTTGACGGAGCCTTGAGAAGCTCAGGCCAATGGGCATTGACTGCCGATGGTAAAAAGAGAATGCTGATCGGTACGACCGCCGCAGGAGCTTCTTTTTCAAGAGTGGTAGATGTTCTGGTGCTCAATAAAAGTCTTTTTACCTACCGCATTACCAACCCTCAGGGGGAGCTGGTAGACGTGGAACATGTTCCAAACTAGAGACAGCAAAAACACCAGTCCACACAGATAAAAAAGAAGGGATTATTCCCTTCTTTTAAAATAATGCAATGATTTTATCGTAACTGAGTTCGTTGTAATTGTCTATGTATAAATCGCATTTGGGAAGTTCTTCAATGGTATGGGAACTCAGTACACCTACTACGCGCATTCCTGCATTTAAGGCAGCAGATATTCCGGAAAAAGAATCTTCAAAAACAAGGCATTGATCTGGCGAAAGACCAAGGTTGCGTGCAGAACTCAGGTAAACTTCCGGATCTGGCTTATGTTTTTTCACATCTTCACTGGCCAGAATTGAGCCTAATTTTTCGCGAAGGTCGATTTTGCTCAGGATCAGGTCCAGATTCGCAGAAGGAGCAGAAGTGGCGACCCCAAGTTTGACCTGATGCGCTTCCAGGTCCGAGATGAATTTAAGAAAACCGGAAATTGGCTCAACATGCGGCTCATAAATTTTTCGGAATAAACCTTCTTTTTCCCGTTCCATTTCCAGGAATTCTTCTCCCTGAACCGGGCGCTTAAAAAAGTGACTGAAAATATAACTGTTGCTTTTTCCGAACATGTGCTGAGCAAATTCAGCTTCAGTAGGGGCAAGATTCCTTATTGCGAAAAAATCACGAAAAGCAAGGGAGTGGAATGGATTGGTATGGACAATCACGCCATCCATGTCGAAAATCACAGCAATTTCTTTATTCATCCGGCAAAGTTAACAAAGTCGGTGGTTTGCGAATCATAAAACAGGGGAGTAAATATAAATGAGCCGCAGGCAAACAATAAGCCGGTAGGGACGTTTAAATTAATTGGTAATATTGATTAACCAATTGTAGAAAATGAGAATAACGTTCACCTTAATCCTAAGCCTGATGACTTCCTTCCTTTATGCACAAAATCAGGAAAACAGAACTGAAACCGATAGTTCCTTCGTGATTACCAGTAAGCCGGCGGCAGTGTATTCCGGGACTTATAAAGATGGGAAACCTTTCAATGGTTTTTTTAAAACAGTACTCTCCGGATTAAACCTTTACCTCGTGGATGAATATGAAAATGGCCAGGCCAGGTATCAGTATTCAAAATCCGGCCTGGAAGAAGGAATTGGTGGTGGTAAGAATTTCCTGGATACCAGGTCAGTTTATAAAGACGGGAAAATCGTGGAAGGGCCGGAATATTTTCAATTGGAAGGCGGATTAACCGTAAAAGACTGGAAACAGGGAAAAATGGAGCATTTTACAGTAGATCTTTTTGCGGTGAATTACTACAACCGGATTGTCCTGGAAAAAAAGGCAGATACGATTCTGATCCGCAATCTGGAAGATACGCTATCCAACATAAAAATCTATGATAAAGACCAACGCCTGACCTCTGAAATGTCGGCCTCGGGAAAACCATTGTTTTACAATCAGCAGATCGCCTTTGACTTGAACAAGCTTCCGGCAAACAGCAGGATTATGGGGATGAAAAAAGACGGTGTTACTTATTATAATGCAAGTAAAAACATAGAACTGACCGTAGAGCCCTTACATGTACATAAAATCAACACTAAGCTTTTTTTTAGTTTATTCCTGCCAAAAACAACCGATCTGAATCTGGTCTTTCAATATCTCGGGGATTTCTTTTCTAAAGAAGAGGCGCTCCTTGCGATTTATAAAAGCGGGGCCGTTAAAGAAACAGCGGAGGTCTTAACTTATTTGCAAACCGATGCCCAGGGAAAGGTCATTTCCGGAATTAACTGGACAGCAGGTTCCAGCCCTTATTATGAGATCTATAATAAAGGTAAGCTGAGCAAGAAAGAACCAAAGACTTTAGCTGCTTTTCAGCCCGTTTTTACAAAGTATATGCAGGATCAGCCCTAAGATCTTTAACCAGGACCTCCGGGAAGATGTGCTAATTGCTCCTTCAGAGAGAGGTATTCTGCTTTCAGATTCCGAAAAGCTTTGTCTTCTTCCTTCCGGGCCATATGAATGTCTCTTTGCTGGCTTAGATAATTGGGTTCAATCTTATCAAACCTGGTTTTTAAGATGATGTATCTTTCCTGAGCTGCTTGTTCTTCGACACTTTTTACGGTTCCATTTATGTTTCCCAGATAGATACTCTAAAGCTTATACTGTAAGGCTTTGAATAGGCTACAGGTCGGTTAAGGCCCTGGCAACCTCCACTGAAAATCGTTATACAATCAGGATAATTGAAAACAATATATCAATAGTTTCCTCAGCGATTGACATTTTATGCTAAGCGGGAAGGCCTCAGAAGAAAGCTCAAACCTGGTTTAAGGGCTGATTTTATCCTTATTTGGCGTTATTGATTTAAAGAAATAATTAATTATTATTAATTCCTATAGGATTAGTAGATTATTTGTATATTTGCTGCCGAAGATGCTTCTTTAATCTTCCGACTTATCCAGAAAGACTGAGGGAATGGCCCTGTGATGTCTTAGCAACCTCTACCTGTTGACCCGGTAAAAGGTGCTAATTCCAATTCGCAAACAGCGAATAAGATAAGCAGTTTCACAGCTATAAAGCTGCTGCTCATCAAGCCATACCTCATCAGGAAAAAGAAGGAAATGCAGGCGCATCTTAAACTTAAAATGTGAGCATATGAACCTACAATTACTTCCTGACAAAACCAATTGCGCTAAATCTTTTTACCTTCCTGTATCCGGAAAATACATGTGCAAGGCCATACCCATGTGTTGTTGCGGCATCTAGCCCTGCCAAATTCTAAATTTCTTACACTTATTTAAAAACCAATATGTTAAAAATATACAAAATTTTTATAGGGATTGCTTTGTCCTTTTTTTTCCTGCTGACGGCCCAGGCACAGTCTGTTAAAGTGACCGGTGTGGTGAGCGACAGTGCCGACGGACAGGCGATTCCCGGAGCTTCGGTAACGATCAAAGGAAAAGACAATGCTGCGGTTACAGATGCAAATGGCAGCTTCTCTCTCCAGGCAAACCTGAACGATGTGATTCGCATTAGTTATCTCGGATATGCCAATAAAGAAATCAGGATTACCGCAGGAACCGGTCATTTGAAGATTAGCCTCGAGCCATCTTTAAATGATTTGAATGAAGTAGTGGTAACCGCATTAGGGATCACCAAGGCCAAGAAATCGTTGGGTTATGCCACACAGGAGCTGAAATCCAAAGACATCTCTACGGCTAAAGAAACCAACCTCATCAATTCACTGGCAGGAAAGATTGCGGGTGTACAAACCACCAACAGTCAGGGAGACATGGGCTCTTCAAGGATCATCATCCGTGGAGAAACCTCTATTTCCAGTCAGAATCAACCCTTATTTGTGGTAGATGGTGTTCCGGTAGACAATTCTCAATTCCTTGGGAGTGGTGGTTCCAGGGATTTTGCCAATACGATATCCGACATCAATTCTGAAGATATAGAATCCATCAGCGTACTGAAAGGGCCGAATGCAGCCGCTTTATATGGCTCCAGGGCTGCCGCCGGGGTGATTCTGATTAAAACAAAAACAGGAAGAGGACAGCAGGGATTGGGCATTAGTATCAACTCGAACACCACGATCTCTAATTTGCTGACGCTTCCAAAGTATCAGAATGCTTTTGGCCAGGGTTCAAATGGTAAGTTTAGTTATGTAGATGGTAAAGGAGGAGGCCTGAATGATGGAGTAGATGAAAGCTGGGGTCCTGCACTGGATGGCCGTTTGATTCCTCAGTTCAATACCAATGGCAAACCGGAACCTTTTATTGCACATCCAAATAATGTAAGAGACTTTTTCGAAACGGGTTATGCCCTGAGCAACGGCGTTGCCATCGCCGGATCTGGAGAAAAACAAGATGTTCGTTTTTCTTATAACAACCTGACACAGGGCGGGATATTACCCAATTCTTCGCAAAATAAGAATTCTTTACTTCTGAATACCAGCTACCGTATTACGCCAAAGCTGACCCTGAATGCCAGTGTCAATTATGTCAAAAGCAGTGCTGCAAACCTGCCTGCATCAGGTGGTAAACGGGCTACCGGACCGATGCTTCAGTTTACCTGGTTCGGACGACAGGTTGATGTGAGCCAGCTTAAGCAATATAAGGACGGGAACGGAAATAACTTCAACTGGAACAACAGCTATTACAGCAATCCTTATTTCATTGCTTATGAAAATACAGTAAGTCAGAAACGCGACCGCATCATTGGAAGTGCAGAGTTGAACTATAAAATTACGGATGCATTGTCTGCAAATTTCAGAACGGGGAATGATTATTATACCGATCGCAGAAAAATAAAAATTGCCTACGGTACAAACGGAACTCCTTTCGGATCCTATCAGGAAGATGCCTACACCGTAAATGAAAACAATACAGAGGGCAGGTTAGAGTTTAATAAAAAACTAAACAACGATTTCTCCCTTAACATTTTGGCAGGTGTGAATGTAAGGACCAATACGCTGGAACAGAATGACCAGATGGCGACTAAATTAGCGGTAAATGGTTTATATACCTTAAACAATTCCAGGGATCCACTGGTATCGTCGAACTTTTACAGCAAACTAAGAACCTATAGTACCTTTGGTTCGGCACAGCTTGGTTATAGAGATTATGCCTTCCTGAATTTAACCTCGAGGAACGATTGGGACTCCAGTTTGCCAAGGCCAAACCTCTCTTATTTCTATCCTTCAGTAAATGGAAGTTTGATCCTTACCGAAGCCTTTGACCTGAAAAACGAAGTGCTGAGTTTTGCCAAAATCAGAGGAGGCTGGTCAAAAGTAGGTAAGGCGACAGAACCTTATCAGCTGGTAAATACCTATAGTTTTACCGCACCCTTTAATGGAAATCCACAGCAGGCAGCAAGTTTGGTGGAGTTAAATCCAAACCTGCTGCCCGAGATCACCAAATCTGCCGAGGCGGGGATTGAAGTTGGTTTGTTTGACAACCGCGTAAAGCTGGACCTGAGTGTTTACAATACCAATAGTATCAACCAGATTTTAAAAGTGAATGTAAGTTCTTCGACAGGTTACAATCAGAAATTAATCAATGGCGGAAGCATCAATAATAAAGGATTGGAAGTTCAACTGGGCTTAAGCCCGGTGAAATCGCAGGACTTTAGCTGGGACATCAACCTGAACTATGCGCTGAACCGCAGTAAGGTGACGGAATTGGATAAAGAAGGACTGATCAGCAGTTATACGATCGGGAGCAACAGAACGGTTGATGTGTTGGCAACAATTGGAAAGCCTTATGGTACCTTTTTCGGAACTGCTTATCAGCGAAATGCTGCCGGTCAGATTCTCATCAGCGCGGGAGGGACACCAGTGATCAATCCGGCAAAACAATACCTGGGGAAGTTTACACCCAACTGGCTTGGTGGAATCAGCAACAGCTTTACTTATAAAAATATCAACCTGAACTTCCTGGTGGATGCCAGAATCGGTGGTAAAGTATACTCGAATTCAAACCGTACCGGAACCTATACCGGTGTTCTTGCAAGTACTTTGAAGGGAAGAAATACAGAAAACGGTGGCCTGAGCTATTATTTCCCGGGCAATGTGAATTCCGGAACAGCGGTTGGCCTTTCAAATGGCGCACAGGCTCCGGGAGGAGAAGTGGTATATACTGATGGGATGGTCTTTGACGGAGTATTGGCCGATGGGACAAAAAATAGCCGGATTGTTCCTGCTCAGCAATATTATAAAGGCATTACCAATGTGGATGAGCAGTTTATCTATGATGCTTCTTATATCAAACTGAGAGAGGTGAAACTTAGCTATAGCTTGCCGGGACAATGGACTAAAAAAATAGGCTTTCAGAATGCAGTCTTTTCACTGGTAGGACGAAACCTGTGGATCATTCATAAAAATGTGCCAAATATCGATCCGGAAACTGCATTTAATACCGGAAATGCACAAGGACTGGAAGACCTGAGCCTTCCAACAGCGAGATCATTCGGTTTCAACCTTAACCTTAAATTCTAAACATCATGAAATTCAACTATATTCCAATTCTATTTTCGACCCTCCTTGTCCTATCTTTCAGCTCCTGCAAGGACCAGCTGGCAGACCTGAATAAGAATCCAAATTCTGCTGAAATACCACAACCGGATTACCTGCTCACCGGAGCGATTAAAAGTACGGCTGATACGTATTGGGGCGTAACCAATAACATGAATTCCAGTTTGTTGTTTATTCAACACTGGTCTAAAATCCAGTATACAGATCCGGACAGGTATATCTTTACCAATAATGACCTTCAGGAATTATGGGTATCGGGTTATACCAAAGGAGTAACCAATCTGAATAAGCTGCTGAGCCTGGCCGATGAGCAGGGAAATACCAATTACAAAGGAGTTGCCAAGGTATTGAGATCATGGGTGTTTTTATTGCTGACGGATGCTTACGGCGATATTCCTTATTCGCAATCTGTACAGATTAATGCCTATGTGAATCCCGTTTATGATACACAGAAAGATGTGTATTACGGATTGCTTGCCGATTTGAAATCTGCACAGACGGATTTGAATGTTGCAGGAAAGCCAATCCTGGGAGACATCATTTACAACGGTAAAATTGAGCTTTGGAAAAAGTTTGCCAATGCACTGCGTTTGCGCATCGCTCTGCGTATCGCCGATAAGGAACCGGAAAAATCAAAGTCCGTACTGGCAGAGCTGACGGCTGAAGGAGGGGGCCTGATTACGTCCAATCTGGAAAATGCACAACTCAGCTATTCCACCTCTCCCAATCAAAATCCGGTAAGCAATTTATTTGATACGCGTGATGATTACAGAATGAGTAAAACTATTGTCGATAAGTTGAGGTCATTGAATGATCCAAGGCTTCCGGTCTTTGCGAGCCCGACAAAAGATGTAACGACAGAAACCTATATCGGCATTCCAAATGGTTTGCTTACAGGTGATGCCAGTAATTATGGGCTGAGTAAAACTTCCAAACCCGGGACTTATTTCCTGGCCCCAACCGCTCCGGCAGTGATCATCAGTTATGCGGAAGTATTGTTCGACCGGGCAGAGGTAGCTGCAAGAGGCTGGAGTAGTGAGGATGCCGCAGTATTGTACAAGCAAGCAATAGAAGCGTCGCTGTTACAATATGGAATTGGAACGGCCGCCATTGCAAGCTATACTCAATCTGCCGCTGTGCAGTATGAGCCTGCTAATTTCAGGAAATCTATCGGCAATCAAAAGTGGATCGCTTTATTCGGACAGGGATTAGAAGCCTTTGCCGAATGGCGCAGGCTGGATTATCCGGAGCTTGTTCCTGCAGTAGCAGGTGTGCTGGGTGGAAAGCTGCCGCTCAGGTTTATCTATCCGGGGCAGGAGCAATCCCTGAATGGAAAAAATTACCAGCAGGCAGTGGCCAGACAAGGTGCAGATTTACTCACGACCCGCCTTTGGTTCGATATTAAATAAACCGATCGGGGGATCTTTTCAATACCGGAGCGGCCGTATCATTTGTGATGATACGGCCGCTCTTTTTTATCTTGGAAATTTGCATGTAATGCTTTAATATCAGTACTTTTTGCCTTGTCAAATGTGCCAACTTTGTAACGTCATTAAAAGAAAGAATTATGAAAATATTAAAAGATAAAGTCGTTTTAATCACCGGGGCTTCCAGAGGTATAGGCGCAGCAATTGCGCATAAACTGGCCGGAGCAGGAGCGAAAATTATTGTCAACTATGCAGGAAGCAGGGCTGCAGCAGAGCAAACGGTAAATGAACTGAAACAGAGCGGTGCTGATGCGATTGCCCTACAGGCAGATGTCAGCAAAACGGCTGAGGTAAAAAGATTGTTTGATGAGGCGATTGCTCATTACGGAAAGATCGATGTACTGGTAAATAATGCCGGAATCATGATCACCAAACTGTTAAAAGATACGACTGATGAAGATTTCAGCAGACAATTTGATATCAATGTGAAAGGGACCTTTAATACCATGCGTGAAGCTGCGGACAGACTGGCCGACAATGGCAGCATCATCAATTTCTCTACTTCTGTAAACCGCATCATGCTTCCCGGATACAGTACCTATGTAGCAACGAAAGCTGCAGTAGAACAGCTTAGCCGGGTATTCTCCAAAGAAGTAGGAGCAAGGGGAATCAATGTCAACTCTGTTTCTCCGGGGCCAACAAATACCGAATTGTTTACCAATGGCAAACCTCAGGAAGTGATCGACCGTTTGGCCGCCTTGTCTGCTTTTAACAGAATTGCCGAGCCTGAAGATATCGCCAAAGTGGTGCTGTTTCTGGCCAGTGATGAAGCCAGCTGGATCACCGCACAGAATATCGGGGCGAATGGCGGTATGGCTTAACGAAAAACAACGATTTGCTAACTATCATAAAGGGGAATACAAAGTATTCCCCTAAGGATTAATAACTAAACCGGGTGTTCATTTTGGCGTTGGACCTGATTCAATCTTGTCATTTAAACCTGATCAAAGTTAATTAATTCATTTTTGTAAATGATCATGACTGAATTCCTCATGATTTCTTAATTAATTCTACTTATTTAGTAGAATTAATTTGTATTGTTGGATTCAAATTCTATATTTGTATTAACAATATAACTCACACAGTATAACGATGTTAAGTTCAAACCTACATCCCGATTTAAAGTTCATTATTGCAAATGAATATTTGATGTCCTCCCTTTCTAAGGCAGGATGCTGTTGTTGCTGTTAATCTGCTGTATCCTTTCGACAGCCAAATAAGCACGTAATTTTTAGTAAAAGAGCAGGAGTTCAAAAAACACCATGAAATCTCATGTTGAAGGCTATTGCCATGGCTTACTGTTTCCTGTCACACCATAAAATCAATATATGACCATTTCAGACGTACAACTGATCGGAAAGAAGATTGCAGTGGGAATCGTAGTAGCTACCGTTCCGCTGGTCATTCTTTTAGGAGGCCTTTGGCTGATCCAGAAAATCTTAACGGATCCACCTTCTTCCCCAACCCGCACCCTAAACCTTAAATAAGATCGGGGATATCCTCCTGATCGTATCCATTAAAACCACAAAAAAACATGCTTATGAAAATTGAAGAATCAGTAAAGAAAAGAATCATCAGGAACATCTTCCTGAGCCTGTTTATCTATGCACTGCCCATACTGCTGATGTTTTTTACCTTTTATTTTACCGGGCAGCGACCCTGGTTAAAGAAAACCACCAAAATCGGCCAAGTGATTAAACCCTAAACAATCCACCAAATAAACTACCCAAAAAACCAATAACATGATTAAAATTATCCAACAAATTATCGATAACCTGAATGGCTATGGACTCAGTGTACTGGTCCTCATTTTAGGGGTCCTGGAATTCTCTTTCGGCTTGTATAAAAAGCGCTGGAACAAAAATGAAAAATTTGTAGACATTGCCTGCTTTGTTTTACCAAAACTGGTCATCAGACCGGCCATCGCTTTCTTCGGGCTGAAATTTTTACCCGCAGTGATTCCTGCACTAAGGAACGAGTTCGACTGGGTTTCTTTCGGTTGGGGATTGCTCATTATCGCCATTGCCGACGACCTGACCCAATATTGGTACCACCGTCTGCACCATGAAATTCCCTGGTTATGGCGCTTTCACCGGACCCACCACTCCGCTTCCTATATGGGGATGGCAATGGCCAGTCGCCAGAACGCATTGTATACCCTGTTCTTTTCTCAAACTTACGTGACGACGATTCTCGTTTATCTAGGACTGGGCGCACCAAGAATTATCGTTGGAGCGATAAAAAGTACCATTACCACACTGGCGCATTCCAGCATTCCATGGGACAAACCTTTTTATAAATATAAAGTGCTGCATCCGATTGCCTGGGTTCTGGAGCGTTTGATTTCTACCCCTGCAACGCATCATGCACACCATGCAGCAACCACAGATGATGGCGTAGGTTATTATAAGGGCAACTTCGGAAACATGTTTTTTCTCTGGGATGTTATTTTTGGAACAGCACATATCTCCAGGCAGTATCCTTCTGCTTATGGAATTTCTCATTATGAAGGAGATCCATGGTATGCACAATTGTTATGGCCGATCTTTAAATCCAACGTGGCGGGAAGTGAGCTGGCAGCAGATGGACCTATTGTTAAGCAGGACATTCCAATTGAAGAAAGAGATTTGTTAACGATCAGAGCAGTTCATCAAAACAATGGAGAACGGGAACTGGCCTTAAAAGAAGTATCGGCCGCGGCGGGATAAAGAAAAAGACTCCGCATCCCTAACGATTAATAATATAAAGAACAGGAAATCAATTGGCGTTGGACCTGTTCAGATCAAGTCATTTTAAACCTTACAAATATGCAATACCTTGCTAAGGAGAGGGAGCGTTATGCCCTGTCTTTAACCCGTCCGGGAGTCTGGACAACTACCACTTCGTTTACGGAAAAGTCAAAATATATTTTCTCTGTTGCGCTGATCATCTTTTGCCTGCAGTTGCTTTTCTTGTTTCCTCTTGTGCTAAAAGCGCAGGAGAATCAGCCGATTATTAATTCTACGCTGGTAGGACAGGTGCTCGATGCAAAAACCAAAGAGGTGCTTCCGGGCGTGCTGATACAGATTAAAGGAACAACACATAAGGTCGCCACAGACGACAAGGGCCGTTTCAACTTTAAAACGGGACAGAAGTTCCCATATACCTTAATCATTAGCTATATCGGTTATGAAAGGATCGAACTGAATGTCACCGGAAGCCCGGTCGAGGTCTTGCTAAAAGAAATCAGCAATAACCTGAATGATGTAGTTGTGGTTGGTTATGGAACACAACGCAGAAAAGATGTGACCGGATCTGTCTCTTCCCTGAAACTGGAAGAAGTAAGAGGACAGCCGGTGAGCTCTCCGGAGCGTTTGCTGCAAGGGTCCATTCCCGGAGTTCAGGTTACGCAATCTACCGGACAGCCCGGAGGAGGGGTAAGTGTGCAGGTCCGTGGTTCTGCCTCGCTTACTGCAGGTTCGCAGCCGCTCTATGTGATCGATGGTTTTCCTTTTTATAACGATGAAAAACTGGCAGATGCCGGAGTGAGCAATGGGCCTAAAATTAACCTGCTCTCTGCGATAAATCCCGGAGATATTGAGTCGATTGATGTGTTGAAAGATGCTTCCTCTACAGCTATATATGGTTCCAGAGGGGCCAACGGGGTCATCATCATCAATACAAAAAAGGGGACTGCAGGGAAATCATCTATTAATTTCGACAGCTATTATGGCTCGCAGAAAGTAGTAAAAACTCTTCCATTACTCAACGCCGCTGAATGGGGAGCGCTAAGAAATGATGCGCTGATCAATGCGGGAAAAGCACCTTATTATACCCAGGCACAGATTGATGCCCTGGGGACGGGTACGGACTGGCAGGCTGCTGCTTTTCGTACTGCCCCGGTTCAGAGTCATAATATCTCCGTGTTAACCGGTTCTGAAAAAACAAAGTTTGCCCTTTCCGGAAATTATTTTAAACAGGAAGGGGTCTTGCAAAATACAGATTTTAGTCGCTATTCAGGTCGGCTAAATGTAGAGCATCAGTACAACGAACGCCTGAAAATCGTTTCCTACATTGCCGGGAGCAGTTCCAAAGCACAGATTGCTCCTCAGGCAGTGGTGCCTAATTTATTGCTGATGTCTCCTGCAGTTCCCCTCTATAATCCTGATGGCTCTTTTTTCCTGAAGAGTCCTTTTGAAGGGGCTTATGGAAATCCGATCAATACTTTATACAACCAGTTGAATGAAACCAGGACCAATCTGGTCCTGGGAAATGCTTCTGCAGACTACCGCATCATCGAAGGTTTACAAGCCAAAGTTTCTGCGGGTATTTTGATCGTGGACAATAAGCAAAACAGGTACCTGCCTTCTACCGTATATGAAGGTACAGGTGTTTCAGGGCTTGGACAGGTAGGAAGTTTGTTTACCACCCGATGGCTCAATGAAAATACGCTGAGCTATACGAAGAAGATCAATGAAATCCATAACCTTAATGCATTAATTGGTTTCACACAGGAAGCTGCGGTAACCAAAGGGGCGATTGCTGCGGCGGCGGGCTTTGCTTCGGATGGAACGAGCTTTAATGACCTTTCTTCGGGGATTACCTCTCAGACACCTTCTTCATCGTCCTATGCTACCGCACTGAATTCCTTTCTGGCGAGGGTAAATTATGGCTACGGGAATAAATATCTCCTCACCCTGACCCTTCGGGCGGATGGCTCTTCCCGTTTTTCCGATGGCCACCAATGGGGAACCTTTCCTTCGGCTGCCATTGCCTGGAATGTAAGTGAAGAAAGTTTTCTGAAAGACCAGCAGGCCATTTCGAATCTAAAGCTCCGCTTTAGTGCCGGACTGACCGGAAATCAGGAAATCCCCGCTTATCAATCTTTTGCAAGAGAAACTTTTTACCGTTATAATTTCAATGGCAATAATGTCTCTGGCTTTGCGCCGGGTACGAATGCCAATCCTAACCTTACCTGGGAAAAGACCGCACAGTATAATCTGGGGATCGATCTGTCTTTGTTTAACAGCCGTATTAACCTGGTGTCAGATGTCTATTATAAGAAAACAAGGGATCTGCTGTACAACATTACCGTACCCGCAACAAGTGGATTACTGGATTTTTCTACCCTTCAAAGTCAGATTTATCAAAATATCGGAGCAGTAGAGAATAAAGGTTTTGAACTGGGCCTCAATACTAAAAACCTTGTCGGGGATTTCAAGTGGGGAACCAATGTGATTTTTGCCATCAACAGGAATAAAGTGCTGAGCCTGGATAAGGTAAACCAGATCATTCCGGACAGCTCCTTACCTTCTATTGCTGCAGTGGGATATCCAATCGGTTCTTTTATTGTCTATAAAACAAACGGATTGATTCCCGCAGGAACTCCTCCGGGAAAGGCTTTAACCCCTTCTTCGAATAAAGCTGCGGGCGGACAACAATATGTAGATAAAAACGGCGATGGGGTCATTACCCAGGCCGGCGACAGGTTCATCATCTCCAACCAGCCTTTATTTACCGGCGGGCTGACAAATAATTTCAGCTTTCGGGGATTTGACCTGTCTGTATTTTTTCAAACCTCTTACGGAAATAAGCTTTACAACCAGAACAGGGGTACTTTAGAGCTGGGGACCGGTTATACCAATGCGCCCCGTAGCCTGCTGAACCGCTATTCTGCATCAAATACCAATACAGATGTACACAGTGCCTATACCGATCCGGCGGTAACCATTGCAGACCGCTTTATTGAAAATGCTTCTTATCTGCGTTTAAAAAACCTTTCCCTGGGCTATACTTTACCTCAAAAGGTCTTAAATAAAGCAAGATTGAGAAACCTGCGGGTGTACATTTCTGCACAGAACCTCTGGACCTGGACCAATTATACAGGTTACGATCCTGAAGCGAACTTTAACGGACAGTCGGCGATCAATTCGGGTGTAGACAACGGAGTTTATCCCAATAGCAAGACCATCATGGCTGGTGCGTCCCTTTCCTTTTAATCCTATATAAAATACGAAAATGAATATCCTCAAATATTTTTCATTACTGATTGCCCTCGCAGTGCTGAGTTCCTGCGCTAAATTAAAAGAAGATCCCGGCGCTTTTATTACTGCAGCAGAATACTATAAGACAAAAGCAGATGCCGTAAATGCGGTTAATGCTGCCTATTTTCTTTTAAACTCAGGAGGACCTTCGGTTCAGACACCGTACAATACTTTGTTTGCTACGGGCATGGACTTCATGTCTGACGACATCGATCCGGGACCCGGAGCGACCAATGCGGATGTGCGTTCACAGGCTGTGCTCAATCATTCTTCCACAGGGCTCAGGGTACTGCAGTTATGGCAGCAACATTATGCAGGAATAAAAAAGGCAAATGTTGCCATAGATAAAGTTCCGGAAATTGAAGATGCCGCATTGACCGATGCCCTTAAGAAAAGACTGATCGGGGAGGCTAAACTCCTCAGGGCCCTGTATTATTTCAACCTGGTTCGTTTGTTCGGAGGGGTACCGCTGATCCTGCACGATCAGCCGGGAGTGACCATCTCGGATTTCCAGATCGCCCGGAATACGGTGGCTGAGGTATATGTACAGATTGAAAAGGATTTTACAGAGGCGGCATTGGCATTACCGGATAGCTATACCGGGGTGGACATTGGAAGGGCAACGGCGGGCGCGGCGAAGTCATTGTTGTCTAAGGTATACCTGACACAGGGAAAATGGACTGAAGCAGTGGCAAAAGCAGAAGAGGTAACGGGAGCTTTTCCTTATGCATCCGGATCCAGTCCGTATCGGTATGATTTGTTTGCAGACTATGCACAGGTTTTTCTTCCTGCTTATAAAAACGGGAAAGAACATATCTTTTCTGCACAGTTTAAATCCAATTCCCTGAGCCAGGGAAACAATCAGGCACCAAGAGGTGCGCGCTCAGGTGTTCCGGGAATGGTCGGTTCTTATACGGATCAGGTTCGGTTTTATACCCAGGGAACGGATAAGTTTTTCAGCATCTATAAGCTCTATGAAGCCAATGATAAGAGAAAGAAGAACGGTAGTTTTGTGACCCGCTTTCTGGGCACTGATGGCAAGTGGTATGGGGACTTAAACGATAAATCTATTCCCGGAGATTCCATCCCTTATCTCAATAAATATTGGGACCCGAATCAATCTTCGAACCTCAGTGAATCTGCTGCCAATGTACCTGTGATCAGATATTCGGAAGTATTGCTCAATCTTGCAGAGGCCGAAAATGAAGCTAACGGGCCTACTGCAAAAGCGTATGCAGCTTATAACCGGGTGCGGGAAAGGGCAGGTTTAACGCTACTGGCTGGCTTAAACAAAGCGCAATTCAGGGAAGCGCTCTACCTCGACCGTCGTCTGGAGCTGGTCTGGGAAAATCAACGCTGGTTTGACCTGATCAGGGAGAAAGATGCGTCAGGAAAAATTATCCTGGAAGATGCATTAAGGAAAGTAGGAAAGGTCAATGTTTCTGTTCCCAAACATCTGCTCTTTCCAATTCCTCAACAGGAAATCGATTTGAATACCAAACTCATCCAGAATCCTGGATGGTAAGCTTTTTATGAAGAAACAAGCATGATGAATCAACGAATCAGTTTTTTAACGGCCATCTTTTTTGGATTAAACATTTGTTCGGCTTCTGCGCAACTAGGAAGACCGGAAGAAAAATTAAAGGCTAAGCCGAATGTACTGATCATTCTTGCTGATGATCTCGGCTTTTCTGACATTGGTGCATTTGGTTCGGAGATCCATACTCCTGTATTAGATCAACTGGCAAAAGAAGGAATGATCTTAAACCAGTTTTACAATGCCGGAAGGTGCTGTCCTTCCCGCGCTTCTTTGCTGACAGGTCTTTATCCGCATCAGGCCGGAGTTGGTGATATGGTTCAGAACAAAGGAACGGAAGCTTACCAGGGGTATTTGAGTAAGCATAGTGCAACGATTGCTGAATTGCTGAAACCGCAGGGATACCAAACCATAGTTTCCGGGAAATGGCATGTGGGCCTCGTTCCTTCCGCTTTTGCGCTGAACCGTGGATTTGATAAATCTTTCACGCTGCAAAACAATGGCAGCAGTTATTTTAATTCCAAGCCCCTGTATAACGATGGAAGAACGGTTACTTTCCAGTTGAACGGACAGGAAATTCAGCGTCAGGATACTTCGTTGTATCTCACACAAGCCATCACCAATTTCGCAATCAAATCTCTGGACGAAATCAAAGATCAACCCAATCCATTTTTTCTTTATGTGGCTTACAATGCGCCTCACTGGCCAATTCAGGCTTTGCCGGAAGACATTGCGAAATATAAAGGCCGGTACCTGTCTGGCTGGGATGAACTGAGGAAGCAGCGTTATCAGAAACTTCGGGCTTCAGGTTTGATCAGGAAAGAATGGCGATTATCGCCGAGGTTCGAAAATGTGAAAGCCTGGAAATCCTTGTCTGCGGAAGAAAAAGACAACTGGGATACCCGCATGGCGATTTATGCGGCCATGATTGACCGTATGGATGCAGGAATAGGGGAGATCCTGAATAAACTGAAAGAGATCAAAAGAGATAAAAACACACTGGTGATTTTTCTTTCTGATAATGGAGGCAGTGCCGATGAAGTGAAAAACTGGAACTATGTCAGTCAAAAAAACGGAACTCCAGGAAGTGTAAATTCCATAGACAGTTATGAAGCCCCCTGGGGGAATGCGAGCAATACCCCGTTTCGTATGTTCAAGAAAAACACCCATGAAGGAGGGATTTCCAGTCCTTTTATTGCCTGGTATCCTGGTTTGATCCCTTCGGGGGCTTTAAATGAACAGCCCGCACACCTCATCGATATCCTACCCGGTATCCTGGAGCTTACCGGGGCAAAATACCCGGATTCTTTTAAAGGAAATTCTTTAACGGCATTGCCGGGACATAGCCTGCTGAGGGTTTTAAAAGGAAAGAAAGAAGCGCTGCATTCCAGGTTGTTTTGGGAGCATGAAGGAAGCAGGGCTGTTCGGGAGCAGGACTGGAAACTCGTTGCTGAACTCAATGGAACCTGGGAATTGTACAATCTGAAGTCAGACCGGACAGAAACAAATGACCTTGCCCGGAAGTATCCGGGGAAGGTAAAAGAACTGGAAAAAAAATACCTGGAATGGGCCGCTAAAGTTGGGGTTCAGGACTGGAATAAAATCAAATGATTATTGATCACCTAAACCGACAAAAAATGAAATCTTTAAAATCTGTTTTTTTTAGTTTGCTGCTCTTATCGTCAGGCAGCTTAAAAGCACAAGAAACCTCATCCGCTACTCAGGCAGGATCACTTTCACTCGCCGCATTGGCTACAAAAGCAAAAGCTGCGGACGCCCAGATTCTGGATGCCAGAACGAGCGAAGAATTTGCACAGAATCACCTGGCAGGAGCGATCAATATTGATCCCGCCTCAGCTAGTCACGAAAAGGACATCGCGGCTTTGTCTAAAGAGAAGCCCACCTTTGTTTACTCCATTGCCAATGGCCGAAGTGTGGCATTGGCAAAAAAACTCCGGGAAAGGGGATTCAGGGAAGTGATTGTGCTTCCCGGTGGAATTGCCAACTGGATCGGTTCAGGATACCCGATCGTAAACCATGCGAAGAAAGGCGTATCGCTATCCCTTGCTCAGTTTCAGACCCTAAATGCATCTTCAGATTTTGTGTTGGTAGACTTTGGTTCCAAATATTGTGGCGCCTGTAAGAAGCTTGTTCCTGTGCTGGACACGCTGGAAAAGAAAGCAGGATTTTCTGCCAAAATAGTAAGGATTGAAGCCTATGATCAGACGGCGCTCCTCAAAGAATTGAAAATTAATCAGCTTCCCACACTGGTCCTGTATCACCATAAAAAAGAGATCTGGAAGAGAGCAGGGCAATCGACCTCAGCGGAAATTGAAGCCGCTGTTGCAGAACATCAAACAAAACCGGCAAAAAGTAATTAGAAAATTAATCCATGAAAAAAAGAATCATCACCGCCTGGATTCTCCTGGGCACTGCGTTCAGCTACCTTGAGGGCTATTCGCAAAATATCACACAGCAGCAACAAGCTTTTCAGGGCGTTATCGGTAAGACCCTGGCAGATTCCAGAGAATCCTGGACAAAGCCGGTTAAGGCACCGGCAGGCGCACCAAATGTACTCTGGATTTTACTCGATGATGTGGGCTTTGGGGCCACCAGCACATTGGGGGGAGTGATCAGTACCCCTACCTTTGATAGCCTGGCACATCAGGGATTAACGTATACAAATTTTCATACCACAGCCATATGTGCGCCTACAAGGTCCGCATTGCTGACAGGCAGGAACAGTCATTCTGTACATATGGGCGGGTTTGCGCATGTGGCGATGTCGGCCGGATTTCCAGGTTATGATGGCCGCATCCCTTCGGATAAAGGTACAGTTGCCGAAATCCTGCGCGAAAGCGGCTATAATACGTTTGCAGTAGGGAAATATGGATTGACACCTGATGAGGATGCTACAGATGCCGGACCTTTTGACCGATGGCCAACCGGAAAAGGTTTTGATCATTTCTTCGGCTTCCTCGGCTCTGCAACGGATCAGTATAAACCCGATCTGGTGGAAGACAACGCACATGTTCAACCGGATGGCAGGCACCTGAATGAGCAGATCACCGATAAGGCAATCAACTTTATTGAAAGACAGCAAAAAGCCAATTCAGGAAAACCTTTCTTCCTGTATTATGCACCCGGTGCCACCCATTCCCCACATCAGGTGGCTACAGAATGGAGTGACCTTTATAAAGGTAAATTTGATAAAGGCTGGGATGTTTTCAGAGATGAGGTATTTAAAAGACAAAAACAACTGGGAATTATTCCGGCCAATGCAGTATTGCCCGGCCGCAATTCAAATATCAAAGCCTGGAATAAGCTTCCTGAGGAGGAACGGAAACTATATGCCCGTTTTATGGAGGTCTATGCGGGATATCTGAGTTATACGGATCATGAAGTTGGACGGGTGATCAATTACCTGAAAGCCACTAAACAATTGGAGAATACCCTGGTTTTTGTGATCATCGGCGACAATGGAGCGAGTAAGGAAGGAACCTTCAGCGGAACAATAGATTTACCAAGAGGGGCCACCAATAAGCTGAGTCAGCAGGAAATTATTAAACATAACCTGGAAGCTTCAGGTGAGATCGGTACGCCCAGATCGATTCAGGGCAATTATCCTTTGGGATGGGCACAGGCCTTGAATACGCCTTTTAAGCAATGGAAACAAGACGCAAATTCCGAAGGAGGAACGAGGAATCCATTGATCGTTTATTATCCTAAAGGCATAAAAGATAAGGGCAGCATCCGGACCCAATATGGTCACGTCATCGATTTATTGCCAACTACGCTGGAATATACCGGGATTAAAGCACCTGAATACATCAGAGGCATTAAACAGGATTCCATACAGGGAACCTCTCTGGTCTACTCTTTTGAGGATGCAAAAGCAGCTTCACAACACCGCATTCAACACTATTATATTTTTGGCGCAAGGTCAATTTATAAAGATGGCTGGAAGGCTGCACTTTCCTATCATCCGGATTTGCTGGATTTATCGAATAACAAAGAAGGGCTTCCGAAAAATTATGTGGAGAATGTTTGGGAACTGTATAACCTGAATGAAGATTTTAATGAACGCATTGACCTGGCAAAGAAAAATCCGGCAAAGCTGGAAGAGCTAAAGGCATTGTTTGAAGTTCAGGCAAAGAAGTTTAACCTCTATCCGTACATCACCTGGGACGACGTATACAATACCAGGCTTCATAAAAACTACTAAAACTACCTAAACTAAGAACGGAGGCTGTATCATAAATTTATGATCAGCCTCTTTTTTATTTAGCTTCAGGAAGGATCTTTCTTTTGACCTGTGCGGGATTTCCCACAGCGAGGGAATCGTCAGGAATGTCTTTGGTAACTACTGAACCGGCCCCGATCACACACCTGTTTCCAATGGTTACACCCGGACAAATGATCGCCCCGCCGCCAATCCAGCAATCGTCGCCAATGGTAATGGGTTTGGAAAACTCCACACTTTTTCGCAGTTCTGCATCTAAAGGATGAGAAGCGGTATAGAGCTGTACACCAGGTGCAAAAAACACATTGCTGCCAATCTTAACGGGCATGCCATCCAATACCACACAGTTCACGTTAAAGTACACGTTCTCTCCGCAAAAGATATTGTAGCCGTAATCACAAAAGAAAGGAGGTTCGATGTACAAACTTTTTGGCGCATTAGGGATCAGCCGGGCTAAAATGGCTTTTCCTTTTTCGCTCATGATGTATTCTTTTATATTGAGTTCATACAATAGCTGTTTACAATGCAAACGTTCCTGTGTCAATGTTTCATCTCCGGCGATATAAGGCTCGCCTGCAATCATTTTCTCTTTCTCTGTTCTCATTTGATGAAGATAGGCCGATTTTATGAACTCAGCAATAGCTAAGCTTCCATTCTGATCATGCACCGGACTTCAACATTGCTCAGGTATACTTCTACGCAGTAGCCCTGCGGGTCCAGACCAGGGCTGTCCAGTAGTGCTTTGAATTCACAGCCAATGAGTTCCGGTGCCTTCATGTAATCTTTCATGACAGAACTGATATAAGTGCCTTTTTTCAGAATTAAAGAATCACAACCATATTCTTCTGCCTCCCCTTCATAAGATTCTTCTACTCCAGCCCGGTAAATGATGGGTCCGCCTTCCGGTCTTGAAACGCCATAAAGTGTTCGTCCTATGTTCAAAGGAACCCGTTTTCCCAGCTCCTGGTAGGCTGCAGGAATCCCCTGGGGAAAGGAGGATGCGGTAACGTAAAAGATTTTAAGGTCCTTGTCTAAGTTATATTTTTCCATGATATCTTGCTGTTGGTCTATACAAACTTAGTGATTGGAGCTAAAAACCGAACTGTGTAAACGCGACAAATGCGAGGGGGAATTTTGACAATTCCGGAGGTAATTTTTATTTACTAATATTTTTAGTAAATTGCGGAGCTGAATTTCAAAAAAAGGAGAAAATGGAGCAATTGAGCTTTTTTAAGGAAGAGGGACAAACACCTGGATTACCGGTTTCGTTACTGGATTATCGTCCGGAGCTATTTCAGGAGGAAGAGGGCGAAAACCTGATGGAACGGTTGATCAGGGATTCGGAATGGAAACATCGGATCGTAAAAATGTATGATAAAGAGGTGATTACGCCGAGATTAACTGCATGGTATGGTGATCCGGAAGCCTACAATTATACCATACTGGGGAAATCGGCTCCTTTACCCTGGACAGCAGACCTGCTCATGATTCGGCGAAAAGTGGAATTGATTGCCGGAATTTCTTTTAACAGTGTACTTCTGAATTATTACAGGGATGGGAATGATTCGGTGGCCTGGCATAGCGACAATGAAAAAGCACTGGGCACTCATCCGGTGATCGCATCAGTCAGCTTCGGACAAGTCCGTAATTTTGACATTCGTAACAAGACAGACCATCGTCTGAAGTATTCCATAAGGCTGGAACATGGTTCATTACTGATCATGAAAGGTGATTTACAGGCCAACTGGGACCATCGCATTGCGAAGTCCGGCAAGCCAATGAAAGGAAGACTGAACCTCACCTTTAGGGTGGTGATTTAGGAGGCTGCAATCAGGCATCTAATAAGTGCGCTAATTCTGTTTCTTCCAGAATAATGCGTGCAGGACCTGATTGGGGGTTGAATTTCCATTTGACGAGTTTGATTTTTCCGCCCTCCAGTTCTATTCCGGTAATGTCTCCATCGTTAAAACAGCAGCAACCCGTATTAAAATAGGTATTTTTAGAATAATCCAATCTCGGAGAAGTGTCTCCGCTGATTTTTCCCGCCGCCAGTTCTGCGGTTATCTTTTGGATTTCTGCCTCATCGCCTTTTTTCTTTGCGGCTTCCAGCCGGATATAAGTCCGTTCCAGGTGAGTTAAAGAATTGAATACCGGCTGATGGGTATGCCCGGTAATCAGAGCAAGTCCCGATTGCTTTGCCGTCCAGTCGTACATAATGGCATTGTGTGCAGATTTCAATTGATTGTCGAAGGCCGGAGTATTTGGATTAATGCGCAGGTAGGCCTGGAGCGGACCCCAGATATTGGAAACAAACCATTTGCTAAACCAGTTTCCATCGCTTTGCAGGTCTCCCTGATGGCCGTGGGTCATAAAGACCGACAACAATTGATCTTTAATGGGGATGCGCAAAATGACACCCTCATAGATTTTTATCTTTTGCCCATAAACCTTTTCAAGGGTAAAACCTGCAAGGGGATCATTGTCCCAATACAGGTCATGGTTGCCAAATATTTTAATGAAAGCATTTCTTTTTAGAAATAACTTTTCCTGTTCAAAGGTCGCTTTGTTGTTCCTGATGACACCGAGAAGCGTATTTTTCCAAAGCTCTTCGCTGTCGCCCAAACTGCAAAAAAGGTAATCTTGTTCATTGTAATACTGGAGTGCCGCAAGGTAGTTCTTTTCGGAAAGGGCAAAGTCATCACTGTAATTCCTGCTGCCTTTATGCTGATCGGAAAAGATGATGAGCCTGGCAGATTGGTCGAAATCAATGAGCTGGCCACGCTTGCCGGGTTCTTTTTGGATCTTATTGAACAAGGCTGTTAAAGCTTCATGCACCCGTTGCTGATCCGGTCTGGAGGAGTATTTATTGGCCAGTCTGATGATCGGCCCGGTAAGCAGCCTTTGTAGAAATTTGCGCATATATAATGGGAACAGGAAATTTCGCTTATTGTTTTAAGGAGGCCAGGGCATCAAACCTGTAAACTCAGTTTAGAGGGGGTAATGCCATAGGTTTTCTTAAAAGCAAAGGAAAAATGAGAGAGGTCTTTAAAACCGACATCCAGGTAAACGTCGGAGACCTTTACACCTTTTTCTTTGATTAAAAAGTAGGCATCCTGTAAACGTTGCTGTTGAAGCCATTTGTTGGGCGAGGTATTAAAGATCTTTTCGAAATCTCTTTTAAAGGTAGCGAGGCTTCTTCCTGTGAGGTAAGCATAGCGGTTCAGGTCGACATTAAATTTGTAATGTTCAGTCATATAAGCCTCCAGGTCAATTTTTCCAGGTTCATTGAAATCAAATAAAACGTCTTGCAGTGCCGGATTGGTTTCGAGTAAAATCATGACTGCTTCCTTTACCTTCAAACTTGTCAAAGCTTTATTGAGTGGCCTGGCTTCATCCAGGTAGGGGGTCAGGGAATCCATATAATTCCTGAACAAAGGATTTGGTTTTAAGAGCAATGCATTGTCTCCGCAATACAGTCCTTTGGCCTGGAGTTGATGCTCTGCACTGATTCCACGTAACATTTGCTGGTCTAGAAAGATGGTAACCGATTGAAATATACCTCCCGGAGGAGGTTGTTTTGAAAATCTGGCCAGACGGTTTCTTCTGAAAAACCGGAGTTCGCCTTCTTTAAAGATTTGTGTCTTTCCATCGATAAAGACCTCCATTGTTCCGGAGATATTATAGCCAAGGCTATGCTCGGCAACGAACTGTTCTCCTGACCTGCTTTTCTGCATATAGCAGGAAACCATAATATCCGGATATTTCTTTTTTTCTTCTTGCTGGGGCATCTGAATTAATCCTATATAAAAGTAAACAGAATCGGGCTATCCTGAAAATGTCAGTTCAGATAGCCCGGTTTTGCTTTTAGTAATTCTTTAGCTCGGATATTAATTTTCCCTCCGGGCTTTCCAGGAAATTTACGGCTTGCTGGTGATCGGTAGAAATGCTGATGCTTTCCCATTGTTCAAGTTCTGCTTTTTTTGCTGCCTCAGCACCTTTTACAATAGAGATGGCCTCGCTGCCAAGAATCAGGTGTATGGGTGGTTTTGGGTGATCCACAAGGTCGATCATCACTTTTGCTGCTTTATCAGGATCTCCCATTGGAACATAATTGCCACTGCTCAGAAATTCCGACATGCGGCCAACTGTAGGTTCATATCCTGCTATTTCGCGGGCAAAGCTCATCGATTCAGTTCCCCAGTCTGTGCGGAATCCGCCAGGTTCTATACAGGTAACATGAATGCCAAGAGGAGAAACTTCTTTTGCCAATGCTTCTGAAAAACCTCCCAATCCAAATTTTGCAGCCTGGTATATAGTCAGGCCTGGTCCGCCAACCCGTCCGCCGACAGAGCTGATTTGAAGGATTCTTCCGGAGCCTTGTTGACGCATGTATGGCAATACTGCACGGGTGATTTCTATAGGCGCATATAAATTGGTTTCCAGCTGACTGCGGACTTGCTGATCGGTAAAGGCTTCTGCGGCCCCGGTAATACCGAATCCGGCATTGTTTACCAGGACATCAATTCTTCCGAAATGGGCCACAGCAGCAACTACAGATTGATAGACCTCATCGTATTCTGTAACATCAAGCTGTATAGGGTAAATCTGATCCGGATATTTTTCAACCAGTTCATTTAATTGTTCCGGTTTCCTGGCTGTTGCGGCAACATAATCGCCATTTGCCAGTACCGCCGCTGTAAGGCTCCGTCCCAGTCCCCTGGAACTGCCTGTAATAAACCAAACTTTTTTCATCAGTTATATTGTTGTTTAATGGTTCTGAATTTGTTAAAGCAAAGGTATACAGGATGGGAGGGCGGCGCTTTGTTAAAAAGCTCAATCTATTTTGTTGAAAAGCTCAGCTCTTGTTATAAATCCATTACGCTATCCAGGCCTCTTTTCAGTCCTGTAAAGGAGCTGACCTTTTTGATGGCCAGAAAAGCACCTGTTACATAAGGTTTAGCGCTGTTGCCTGCCTCATGTTTCAAAGTCAGTTTTTCATCAGGCATGCCAAATATGGTCTCCAGCGAAATTACAAATCCGGGAAGCCTCAGGGAATGAACCCGGGTGCCGTTTAAGTCTGCTCCCCTGGTTTCTTTTACACCTTGTGTGTGCTCAACGGGAACTTGTAATTCCTGTTTTTTAACCTGCGATAAGCGGTACGCCAATTCTCTGGCACTTCCACTTGGAGCATCAATTTTTCCGGCACTGGCATAATCGATGATTTCCCAGTTCGACATGTATCGTGCTGCCATTTCTGCAAACTTATTTAACAGTACCACACTGATTGCAAAATTGCCGACTGCAAGTACGGATTGCTGATGCGCTGCAGCTTTGATTCCTATTTCTTCATAATCTTCATCAGTCAGGCCGGAGGTTCCCACTACTACATTTACACCTTTGGCAATGGCCGTCAGGATATGATGTTTTGCAATGCCGGCTTTGGTGTATTCCACCAAAACATCACAGGGAACGGTTAAAGCCTCTTCTATCGTCGCGAAAACAGGGATTTTGTTACCTGAGAGATCCAATACCTCATTTAAACTTTTTCCGGCATGCTGGCGGGAAATTGCTGCCACCAGCTCCAGTTCTTCCGAAACTGCAATTGCTTTGGCGAGTTCTGAGCCTGCCCATCCGGTTGCTCCGGCTACACATACTTTTATCTTTGGTTGATTTGCCATCTGTTCTAAATTAAATTTTGATTTTTCGTTGCTGATAACGGTCGATACTTAGGTTTCAGCGATGCCTGCCATGGCAACGATTTTGTTGTTTTCTAACCTGATTTCCAATCCATGTTCTGTGTCTACGCCATACCTGATTGCGATTTGCAGGGTATGATCACCGAGAACCCGGATATAGTTGATCTCTTTTAAATGTTGAAAATGTTTGCCCGGGGTATTTAAGTTTAAAGGTGGTTCTCCGGATTTTGCTTCATCCTCAAAGTAATGCGCATAGAGTTTCTGGTACCTGTTGAACGCTTGTTCTTTGACCTCAGTGATGATGGAATCCAGGTGTTCCAGAAAGCTGGAAAAGGTTAGCTCATAAGCATTCAGTTCTTCTGCGGTCGGAGGCGTATCGATCTCTTCTCCGTCCTCATCAAACTCTTCTCCTAAAAATACAGTTACTGTCTGCTCGAAATGTGGAATGCTGAAGGTCTCTTCCGCAGAGAAACCGGCCCAGTCTTCCGCTACTTCTCCCCAAAATTTATGTTTTTCCATGTGTTATCTTGTTTTTCATATTAAGTACAAGATAACATTTCGACCGAAGAGAAAATAAGGGTTTGGAAGAAAGGATGAGATATGACATTTCGCTGTGGTTAACAAAGGATGGTCGTGATTTAAACCCTTTTTCAGAAGATCCGGACTACCATTGTTAACAGGATATTAAGTACGGGAAGCCAATATCATCAATCGGTTAATGTTTGTAAACATGTGTATAGTTTTGCTAAACAAATGTTTATCTTTAACCTACTGATCTCTTTAATCATCCCATTAAAGACGAGCTGTTTAATCAAAATAAACACAAAAAAATTATGAGAAAGGTAAACCAAATTCAAACTATTCTATTGCTCATCCTTTGTTTTTCAGGAGCCATTTCCAGTTGTAAACGGGACACCACCACCGAAAGTCCGGGAATGGATGTTAGTCCTAAACCAAGGAAAGTATTGTTCATCGGGATCGACGGACTGGTCTGGAAAACACTTACTGCAGCAAATGCACCCACTTTAAAAGCCTTAATGGATAGCTCCTGGACGAGTACAAACGCATTGGCAGAAATCCCAACCTGGAGTGCCAACGGATGGGCTGCTTTATTAACCGGAACAGGTGTGGCCAAACACAAGGCAAATGAAAATTCTTTTGCAAATGCTGATTTTGGAACCTATCCTTCATTTTTCCATGCCTTAAAAACGGCGCTTCCAACAGCTAGAACAGGATCAATTGTTACATGGGGACCTATCAACGACAAAATTATTGCAACTGCTGATGTCAGTTTCAAAATAAAAGGAGCCGACGACAACCAGACCGAAGCAAGCCTCATCAATGAATTGGGTACGAATAATCCCGATGTGTTGTTCAGCCATTTTGATGATGTGGACCATGCCGGTCATGCCTATAACTTTAAACCGGAAACCCCGCAGTATGTTGCTGCAGTTACCTTGATAGATAAACGTGTGGAAAGGATCATCAAAGCACTTAAAGCAAGGGCTAACTATAAAAATGAAGATTGGCTGATTGTTGTTGCCACAGATCATGGAGGCGATAATTCCCATGGAGGAAGCAGCTATAAGGAGCAAAATGCTTTTATTATCCTGAACAATAAGGCGATTGCGCCAAAGCTGGTTGCCGGAGAACCAGAAATAACCATCGAAACCAAACCCAACACCATAAATACGCTGAATTTCCAAAAGGATGTTTATGCCGAAATGCCTGCATTATCCGGGCTTGACCTCAGTGCAGGCGGGAGCTTTACCCTGGAATTCAGGGTTCGGGCAACGGCGGTAAGCAGTGACCCTGTCATCATCGGAAATAAAAACTGGGCCAGTGGAAGAAATAAAGGCATCATCATTTCAAATAATGGAGGAACCATCAGGGCCAACTTTGGAGACGGGACTACGAACAGGCTTGATGTGGACGGTGTTGACCTTAGGGATCAGAACTGGCATCATGTAACTATTGTTGTCAACCGGACTTTACAAAAAGTAACGATGTATGATGGTGGATTGGCTGTTGCTCAGGGGGACATCTCCATGGTTGGAGACCTGCAAAGTGGTACTGCTTTTAAGATTGGGCAGGATGGAACAGGACTTTATAATCCGAATTTTACAGGTAACATCGCCGGAATCCGTGTTTTTAAAACGGCGGTTGGGGCAACAGCCATCAGCAACTATGCTTTTACAGACCTGAATGAAAATCATCCGAACAAAAATGATTTGCTGATCTATGCGAAAGGGAATGATGGTACAGGGGCTGTTTATGTAGGAAGCCTTGGCCTCCCTGCGCTGACGATCAAAACAAATAACGGCCTTACAGCAACCTGGGGGAATATTGCTGCGCCTGTCTTTGTTAAAAAAACGACAGATCTTAAAGGTGCCCCGCATTTATATTCCGTTGCGGCAACGATTCTTAAATTCTTAGGAGTTGTTATCCCTGCCAACTACGATGGACAATCGTTGATTAACTTCTAAGGAACACTTCAAAAAAGCCGGATAATTTTGTAAATTGAAATCATCCGGCTTTTTGAAAATATGGTACTTGCGCCGGTGCCGTACCTTTACCTGTGATTCATGTTTGTATTTGTAAAAGAAGCGTATCGGAATATCCTGCAAACTGGTTCTATCATTGAGAGTTCCCCTTATCTTGCGCGGAAAATGATGCAGTTTATTGATTTTGAAAAATCACTTCAGCTGGTAGAACTGGGAGCAGGGAAGGGCAGCATCACCGGACACTTGCTGGACAGGATGAGTCCCCAATCGAAATTGTCGGGGTTTGAAATGAATGCAGTACTTTTTGAGGAATTGAAAAAAGAAGAGGACTATCGTTTTGTTCCCATTCATGATGATGTAATGAACATCACGCAGTATTTTAAAGCAGGAAGCGTAGACTATATCATTTCAGGCCTCCCACTGGCCAATATGGGAGGGCTCAAAAAAGCCAGGTTGCTGAACGACTGCTATCAATTGTTAAAATCCGGAGGTTGTTATATCCAGTTTCAATACTGTAAAACAGATCTGGCATTGATCAAAAGGAAGTTTGAACATGTGCATTGCGAATTCACCCTGTTAAATCTTCCGCCTGCGTTTATTTATTATGCCGAAAAATAAGGATATCTTTAGGCTTCTATTTAACGCAATATGACAAGCTTGTACTTTAATAAAATAATAAATATCTCTCTAATGGCCGTTGTTGCGGTCTTAATGATTCCTGCTCTTGCTTTTTCGCAGGAGGAACTTCCCTGGAAAGAAGCCAGTGCAAGCAGTCAGGCTTACCATAAATACCGGCAAAAAAGCACAATTCCACCTTATGGATTGGCGAAAATAAAAAAGCTGATTGACGGAATCGTATACCTGGAAAATGATGGGAGCAATGGCATCTCTGGCTTGAGCAATAAGGCCTATATGGCACTTTCGCTTAGGGAGAAGTTTACTTATCACATGATTCATGCAGAAATTTCCAGTCAGAATTGTGATGTGAGCCCACCCATTCTCGAAGAGGATAAGAAAATATTCGGAAATCTTCCCGATGCCTTTGATGAAGCTGCCTGGAGCGAAAGACAGGAGAATTTCCTGCAGAGCAACAGAGATTCTGTCCTCGCATTGATCAAAGCATCTGTAAGCCGGACAAATCGGGTTGGTTTAAACTATAAGGCCGCAATCGTCCAGGTAAATGGAAGAGCACTCATTCCTTTCTTAATCGAAACCTATAAGCGTGACCAGAAAGACTATGATATTTTAACCGTATTGATGTTACTGATGAAAAAGGGAGAATATAAACCCTTCATGACCTCCGCTTCATTTGTCAAATTATATGGTTCAAAAAGCACTTACCTTAGCTTTATCGACTATAACAAAGCCAATGAAGAGCTGATCATCAACCGGGCAACTGCATTTTATAATGGGCTCAAATAAAGCAATTGTTCTGCTGCGGTCACGAGCCTTTTTATCTCTGTTTGCAAGTGGTATGCTGGTGATGCTTTCATTTTCTAAGCTGAAAGCGCAACCGGATAGTGCTTTAGTGAAAATTCCTGCCGGAACCTATTCTATCGGCGGACAAACCCATCAGCTTAACCCTTTGAGAAAGATCAGCCTCGCTACTTTCTACATTGCGAAGACGGAAGTTACCAACCTTCAGTTTGAGGAATTTGTCAGGGCTACGGCCTACAGGACCGATGCAGAGCGATTGGGAAATGCGATGGTTTTTGAACCGGGACTGGCTGAATTCAAATGGCTTAGGGACAGCACTGCTTTTTGGCGTTTTCCCAATGGAACAGGAAGAGGAGGAATTGAGCATAAAATGAATCATCCGGTAACCAGCATCAGCTATGCGGATGCCGAAGCATATTGTAAATGGGCAAAAGTAAGGTTACCTGGTTTGGATGAATGGGAAGTTGCTTCCCGTGCAGGTGCTAAAAGCACCTATTTCTGGGGAGAAGGTCATGAGCAAATCGGAACGTATGCCAATATCTGGAATGCCCGGGATCACCTGAGCGCAGATGTTTCGGATGGATATATGTATACTTCGCCGGTGGCCAGTTTTAAAGCCAATGCTTTTGGCTTATATGATATGTATGGGAATGTGTTTGAGTTCTGTGAAGGCAGTTTAAAGAGCGATCCGAAAAAGCGGAAAGTAGTCCATGCCCGTGGAGGATCCTGGTGGTGCAGCAGGAATTCATGCGGATTTTTTAACTCTGTAGACATTGGAAGGGTGAATCCTCATTCATCGTTTAGCAACCAGGGATTCCGGATCGCGAAAACAACATTGAACTAGCTTTTGTCAGCTTTTTTACAAAATAATCAAAATATTTTCAGTTTTTGTGTAACGTTTTGCTTTAGGAGCCTGTCTTATGTATAGATAACCCCTAATCAGCAACAACCATTCACATATGCTCAGGATATGCTTAAAAGCGTATGTGGAAAAATTATGTCCATATGAAAACGAAAATATACACTTCTTTCTTCCTCACTCTAGGTTTTGCTTTCCTGTTTTTTACATCGGTAAATGCGCAGACAGCAGAGATCAGAGGAGAAATATCCGGTAAAGTATTGGATGAAGATCAGAAAGCCTTTCCTTACGCGACCATCAGCCTGCTAAATGCAAAGGATTCTACCGCAGTTAAAGGTACGCTTACAGGAGATAACGGAGCCTATGAATTTAAAGGCCTGAATGCGGGTAAGTATTTGGTTGCCATTTATGTGGTAGGTTATAAAAAGACCTTCAAAGGGCCTTATGCCATTGGTGCCGAGCGCAGGTTATATGAAGTTGGCCAGGTACAACTGGCAACGGATGCAAAGTTGTTGAAGGGAGTAGAGATCGTAAAACAGAAACCACTCATAGACCGGCAGATTGATAAGACGGTGTTGAATATTGAAAACAGCGTCCTGGCTGCCGGAAATTCGGCACTGGAGATTTTGCAAAAAGCACCGGGAGTAACAGTCGATAAAGATGGCAAAATCAGTCTGAGGGGAAAACAAGGGGTAAATGTAATGCTGGATGGGAAACCAACCTATTTATCAGCAGACCAGCTGGCCAATTTACTCCGTTCTACAGAAGGAAATGCGATCCAGTCTATCGAGTTGATCACCAACCCTTCGGCTAAATATGATGCAGCAGGGAATTCCGGAATCATCAATATCAAACTAAAGAAAAACAGAAATTATGGAACAAATGGTACTGCTTCTGCCGGAGCAGGTTATGGTTCCAACTATAAAGTAAATGGTGGTTTGAACATGAACCACAGAGAGAAAAAGTTCAATGTTTTTGGGAACGTAGATTATGGCTTACACAGACGTTTTAATGAAACAGATATTGTCAGGGTGAATGGTACGACGAAAAAGCCGACGTATTTTGATCAAACCAGCCATACTGAAAGCAAAAGAACCAACCGGAATTATAAAGCGGGAATAGATTATTTTATTAATGATAAGCATACGCTTGGCTTTTTTCTGAATGGCTATTATACCAATGGGAACGATGCTGCCGATGTTCTGACCCTGATTGGAGACCGGCCGGGAAAGACGGATTCGTCTGTAATCGCACCAAATACCAATACCCGGAAATATACCGGGATTACCTATAACTTCAATTACAAGGGAACATTAGATACCCTCGGTCAGGAAATCAGTGCAGATGTTGATTACTCCCGCTATTATGGAAAGCAGAACACCGTTTTTAATAACATGTATAAAGATGCTTCAGGTCAGCCTTTAAAGCCTGACTATATTTTCAGGAATGCTTCCCCTTCCATCGTAAAAATATGGGGTGGAAAGGTGGACTATACTTTACCGGTTAATAAAGAGATGAAATTGGACCTGGGCCTGAAAACAAGCTTTGTGCGTACAGACAATAATTTCCTGTTTGAGAACTTTAACAACAACCAGTGGGCCAGTGATCCCGGCAAAAGTAACCAGTTCCTGTACGATGAAAACATCAATGCCGCCTATGCCAATCTGAATAAAAAGTTTAAAAGTACGACTGTGCAATTAGGGCTGAGATTGGAACAGACCAATTCCAGGGGCAATTCCGTAACGGATCAGAAAGTGGTAAAAAGAGATTACCTTAACCTGTTTCCCAGCATTTTTGTCAACCAGGAGTTGTCTAAAGATCATGAGGTTGGCTTGTCTTACAGTCGCAGGATTGACCGCCCTGATTACGGGTCCTTAAATCCCTTTATCTACTATGTGGATTTGTACTCTTTCAGACAGGGGAATCCTTTTCTGAAACCTCAGTATACCAATTCCTTTGAGCTTTCTTACTCCTTCAAAAAGAGCTTAAATGTAACTTTCGGGTATAGCCATACCAATGATGTGATGACGGAGGTCTTGCTAACAGATACCGCTAAAAAAACCATTTTTATTTCTGTTCAGAACCTGGCCAAACAAGACTCGTATAACATGAACATGAGTTATCCTGTACAGATTACCAAATGGTGGAGCAGCAATAATAACCTGACTGTATATTATAATAAATTCCAGACCCCTAATTTGCTGGGGCTTCCTTATAAAAGCGGAAGAACTTCATTTAACCTGAATACCAGTCAGACGATTACTTTGAATTCTTCCACCAAATTTGAATGGTCGGGTTATTATCAATCGAAACAGGTTTATGGAACTTTATTGATCGCGCCTCAGTATGGGATAGATCTTGGTGCAAGTAAGTCATTTATGGACAGTAAATTGAATATAAAGTTTGCCGCTAATGACATCTTTAAATTACAGAAAAGCCAGATTACCAGTGCCATCCCTTCACAAAACTATGTCGTTAACGAAAGGTGGGAGAGCCAGGTGTTCCGCTTAACCTGTACTTATCGTTTTGGAAGTAAAGATATTAAAGCTGCCCGTCAGCGCTCCAGTAGTTCTGAAGCAGAAGGAAGACGTGTGAAGTCCGGAAGGTAAATGAGGTTATCAAAAGAATTCTTTTGATAAAAAACGGTTTAGCACAATGGTTTTCGAGAAAGAATTGCTATTTTAGGATATCAAAATATCATTCCAATGCGTTCAATTTTAATCCTTGCAATTCTGTCTTTTTTGACCTTTTCCGCTTACAGTCAGCAGTCCGGAAAACCGGCAGTAAGTTCCGGAAATCCGCTTTTTCCAGGTTGGTACGCTGATCCTGAGGGCGCGGTATTTGACCGGACCTACTGGATTTATCCAACCTTCTCTGACCGGTATGAAAATCAGGTGTTTCTGGATGCTTTTTCCTCGAAAGATTTGCTGAGCTGGAAGAAACATCCTGGAATATTGGATACTGCCGGGTTTAAATGGGCAAAGAAAGCCGTTTGGGCACCTTCGATCATTAAAAAAGACAAGAAGTATTACCTGTTGTTTGGGGCAAATGACATTCAAAGCGATCAGGAAATTGGAGGAATTGGCGTAGGCGTTGCCGATCGGCCGGAAGGACCTTTCAAAGATCACCTGGGTAAACCATTGGTTGATAAATTTTATAATGGTGCCCAACCTATTGACCAGTTTGTTTTTAAGGATAAAGATGGACAGCATTACCTGATTTACGGGGGCTGGAAGCATTGCAACATCGCGAAACTTAACCCGGATTTCTCCGGATTTATTCCCTTCCCTGATGGAACGGTTTTTAAAGAAATTACTCCGGACAATTATGTAGAGGGTCCTTACATGTTTATGAGAAATGGCAAATACTATTTTATGTGGTCTGAAGGAGGCTGGACGGGGCCAGATTATTCTGTTGCCTATGCCATTTCTGATTCCCCATTAGGGCCATTTAAAAGAATCGGTAAAGTACTGCAGCAAGATGCTAAAATCGCTACTGGTGCAGGACATCATTCTGTGATCAAACACCCTAAGAAAAATGATTATTATATGGTTTACCATAGAAGACCGCTCGGGGAAACAGATGGAAATCATCGCGTCACTTGTATTGACCGGATGGAATTTGATGCCAATGGATACATTAAGCCCGTCAAAATCACCTTTGAAGGTGTAAAAGCCAACCCCATAAAATAAATTAAAAAATATTTCTTGTCCTGTAACCGTATTGCCCTGATTTTTAAATCAGGACTGTCCCTTTCCAGGTGACTGCTTTAGGGTGTTTTTTACAAAAACGGTCCCGTGGTTAAAGCGTATCGTATGTTTTGTAACTTATTGTTTTTCAATTGTTTGTGTTTGTTTTTTAGCGTAAAACTATGTTAAATTTACTCAACCAGATGTTTTTATTCATCACCCAAATCATAAACCCTAAAAACGAAGCAATGAAAAATCAAACCAAACAAAGACAATTTACTGCAGGTATTTTACTGCTGGCGGTATTGGCTGTTGCCTCCTGTAAGAAGGACACTAAAGCGGTAGCAGAAGATCAGGAACAGGTCAGTGTAAATCAGAAAAGTTCAGCAATCAGTGCTGCTGCAGTTTCGCCTTCTCTTAACCTGAACTGGGAAAACAGGACCAATGGATCTACCTATACTTCTTCACAAGCCTCTTCCGACTTTGGGAATGTTTCCGGCTGGCAGGAATCCCGTGCCTTTATCACCAATGGCAAAGATGGAACCAATGGACTGAGGGTTACCTTGCTCCCTAATCAGCTTTCTGGTGCCGGTGGTATGGTTACCAATGTAGACATCACTGATGGCAGCGCTTATGAACTGGATTTCGATGTGAAATTTCATAGTCAGTTTAACTTTAGCAGAGGAGGGAAAATTGGATTCGGATTTTCCGTTGGTGAAGGCAATACAGGAGGAGACCCTGGCTGGGATGGTAATGGTGGTAGTTTAAGGCTAATGTGGTATTCTCCGGATAGCAACCCAAACCGGGTGTTTTTTCAGCCCTATGTGTACCATAAAGATCAGCCCACAGAATATGGCGATACCTATACCCAGCGTTTTCCGGCTTCTGGAGCACTTCAGAAAGGAGTCTGGTATCATGTTCACATGTACATCAAGAGCAATACCGGTTCCAGCACAAACGGTCGCGCGCAGATCATCATTAACGGAACGACAATTCTTGACACGGATATCCGCTGGACTACCAACGACAGCAAAAGGCTGATCAATAACCTTACCTTTCATACTTTCAGGGGGGGAAGCCAGGACTACTGGAAAACGAGCACGACGGATTATATCTATTATGATAATTTATCCGTGAATAAGATCAATTAATACTCAATAATAACGTTCTTCTCTGTGAAGAAATTTTAAAAAACCGTTGTTCTTTTCATCCCCGAATCTTTGCTGAAGGGCAAATATTCGAATGTCTTCAAAGTAACAACGGTTTTTTTGAAATCCTGCATGCAATCATCACTTGAAATTCTGCACGTAATTATCGCGTGGAATCTTGTATGCAATCATCATTTGAAATCCTGCATGTAATTATCACGTGAAATTCTTATCTACAATCTGATATGAAATCCTGCATGCGATGATCACGTGAAATTCTATCTACAACCTGATATGAAATCCTGCATGCGATGATCACATGAAATTCTACCTACAATCTGATATAAAATCCTATATACAATCATCATATGGAATCATGCCGGAAAAAGGAAAAAGAATTTTGCACTAAATTCTGTTCAGAAAACCACTATGTATTTCGGAAGTAGTATAAATTCTGCTAATTTTTCCTAAAAATCCCTGCTCTGGTACTTTATTCTGGTAGTTTTTATTCAAAAAAAGATGCGTTCCAGGAAAAGGCCTAGAAAATTTCGGGCTCCTTCAGCCCGAAAGATTTCAGCCTTTGAGTGGTAATGCTTCTTTTTTCAGCAGGATTTTTACTTTTTTAGAGCAAATAGGAATATTTTTTTGGTCATTTTGAATGAATCTCGTCTCCTATTTAAGCTTTACGTTAATTACTTATTAAATTATTGCCGATTTTCCCTGTTCCTTATCTTTTTTAGCTTGTTCTTTTTGTTCATTTTCGACAGATTTATCGTCCTCCGTTATTATAGTAGTAATTTTGTTCCTATAAAAGCGTAGGATTATTGCTTTTCATTGTGTTTTTGGAATCCCTATTGAAAAAATACCCAAAAACAAATGATTTTCTTGATATAGAGCTACTTTGAATAAAAATCAAGGTGTTTTCTCATTAAAAATCCTGTTTCTATAGGCTGTTGTTTTCAATACCTATGGAATAGCTCGAAAGTTGAATCCCTAATCATCCCCTCAACCTATATGAAAACTCCCTTAATTATTGGAATAACTCCATTTGAAAGGCCCGATGTATATCTGGCACTCTCTTTATCAAATGCGAAAGCTTTTCCTGTACTCCATCTCGGAAGAGATAAGGACAGGGCTGGCGAAGCACTTGAACAGTTAACAAAACAATCCTCTATGGAATTTGGCGTTTGCCTTGTTTCGGAAGAGCTGAACAACATCATTTTGCCTGATCAGGTAACAATGGTGATTTTGCCCTATGGCATGAAAAGGACAAGGTCGAAGCAGGTAAAGCTGTTTTACCAGGTTCATGATGTCCATGAAGCACGGAAAGCGCAGGCCGAAGGTGCCGATGGCATTATCATAAAAGGCAACGAAGGTGCCGGAAAAGTAGGCTACGAGTCTTCGTATGTACTCTTTCAGCGCATTGTTAAAGAAATAAAAGATACAGACCTCTATGTTCAGGGAGGTGTAGGCATACATACCGCTGCTGCTTTAATCGCCTCTGGTGCAAAAGGAGTGGTGCTCGACAGTCAGCTGGCATTGTTTCCCGAAAGTACAGTTCCAAAGGCCATTAAGCAGGTTTGCGAAAAACTCAGTGGAAATGAAACCCGTCTCGTTGGTGATTTTCGTGTGCTGATCAGGCCTAATTCTCCTGTATTGGACGATGAAGCCAGGGTCAAAGACCTGGAAAAATATTTCGGAGATTTTGATCTTGAAAAGAGTTTCCTCCCTATGGGTCAGGATATTGCCCTGGCTATAGACCTCGAAGCACGCTATAGAAAATTGGCTAAACTGGTCTTTGGCATCGAAGAGGCAGTTTATGGCCATTTGAATCAGGCCAAATCATTAAATGTGATCAGTGCAGGTAATGCCCTTTCGAAGGAACTCAACATTACCTATCCCATTGCTCAGGGCCCCATGACCAGGGTGAGCGATGTAGCCCCTTTTGCCAATGCCGTTGCCGAAGCAGGGGGACTTCCTTTTATCGCCCTTTCGCTGTTAAAGGGAGAAACTGCAAAAAAACTGATTATTGAAACGAAAAGACTGGCAGGAAATAAGACCTGGGGTGTTGGAATCCTTGGTTTTGCCCCCCAGGAGCTGCGGGACGAACAGATCGAATATATTAAAGAACAAATGCCACCTGTAGTACTTATCGCTGGTGGCAGACCTTCACAGGCCAGGCCTTTGGAGAAATTAGGCATAAAAACCTTTTTACATGTTCCTTCGGTATCCTTGTTAGATATGTTCCTGAAGGAAGGTGCCAAAAGATTTGTGTTTGAAGGAAGGGAATGTGGGGGGCATGTTGGCCCTTTATCGAGCATGGTCCTTTGGGAAAAACAAATCGAACGCCTGTTAAAAGAAGATCATCCCGAGCAGATCAGCGTGTTTTTTGCCGGTGGGATCCATGACAGCTTATCTGCTGCATTTATCGCGGTAATGGCTGCCCCCTTGGCCGCAAAAGGCGTAAAAGTAGGGGTGCTGATGGGAACCTCTTACCTCTATACCAAAGAAGCTGTAAGTACTGGTGCCATTCAGGATCAGTTTCAGGAGCAGGCAAGGTTATCGAATGATACCATCTTACTGGAAACAGCTCCGGGACATGAAACCAGGTGTCTGAACTCGCCCTTTGCCACCTTCTTTAATCAGGAAAAGGAAAAGCTTCAAAAAGAGGGGATGGACAAAAAAGAGATCTGGGCAAAGCTGGAAACACTCAATATTGGCCGCCTGCGCATTGCAGCGAAGGGCATTGAACGCAGAGGAGATCAGCTGGTAACGGTCAATGAGCAGGAGCAGTTGAATCTGGGCATGTATATGATCGGGCAAATTGCATCGATGTGTAATGAGATTGTTTCCGTTCTTGACCTCCATAAGGAAGTTGCTGATGGTAATTTCCAACACATTCAGCAAGCTGTTTTATCAGGCCCTCCGGAAGCAAAAGAAAAATCATTAAATGTGGCTATTGTCGGGATGGCTTGTATCTTCCCCGGAGCAAAAAATATAGAAGAATATTGGCGGAACATCATTCTTGGAACGGATGCGGTGACCGAAGTTCCCGATGAACGCTGGAATAAATCATTGTATTATGACCCTGCATCTACCGCCGCAGACATGTCCCATTCTAAATGGGGCGGCTTTATTCCAAAAATTGATTTCGATCCTCTGGAATACGGAATCCCTCCACAGTCGCTCGCCGCAATTGAGCCCACCCAGCTGCTGAGCCTTATGGTCGCCAAACAGGCGATGGAACATGCCGGATATAAAAATGGCGGTTTCAATGCTGAGAATGTATCCGTGATCATTGGTGCCGAAGGTGGAAATGACCTCGCCAACAGTTATAGCTTCAGGGGCTTCTTTAAACAGGTTTTCGGCGAGATGCCGGAGGAGCTGGATGCTGCATTGCCAAAGATGACGGAGGATTCTTTTCCCGGAATACTGGCCAATGTGATCTCCGGACGAATCACCAACAGACTGGACCTTGGCGGGCGTAACTTTACCGTAGACGCTGCCTGTGCTTCTTCCCTTGCGGCGATCGACCTGGCTTGTCAGGAATTATTTCTGGAGAAATCAGATATGGTACTGGCTGGCGGGGCAGACCTGCACAATGGAATAAATGATTATTTAATGTTCTCCAGTACACATGCTTTATCCCGCAAAGGACGGTGTGCCACTTTTGATGCGGAAGCCGATGGCATTGCCCTTGGTGAGGGGGTGGCAATGCTCGTCTTAAAAAGACATGAGGACGCATTGAGAGATGGTGATACCGTCTACGCGGTGATTCAGGGAATTGGCGGTTCAAGCGATGGCAAGAGCCTTGGCTTAACTGCACCGAGGAAATCCGGCCAGGTAAAAGCACTGGAACGTGCTTACGAACAGGCAGGAATCTCTCCCGCTCTGTTGGGACTGGTAGAGGCGCATGGCACAGGAACAGTTGTTGGCGACCGTACCGAGCTGACTGCCCTTACCGATATGTTAAACCAATCGGGAGCCATCGCCAATCAGACCCACCTGGGTTCTGTGAAAACACAGATCGGACATACCAAATGTGCCGCCGGACTGGCTGGTTTGATTAAAGCGACGCTATCTGCTTATTACGGAATAAAACCGCCTACCATCCACCTTAAAACCCCGAACAGCTATTACAACGGAAGCACAAGTCCCTTTGCTTTCCATACCGAAGCTGCATTATGGCTGGAAGAGAAAAGGTATGCAGGGGTAAGTGCCTTTGGTTTTGGTGGAACGAATTTTCACGCAGTGATAGAAAGCGACCATCAGGTTTCTGATCTTGCTCCTGCCATGAAATCCTGGCCATCTGAGTTATTTGTCTTCAGAGGGAATACCTATGAAGCGGCAAAAGCGAGGTTAGCTACGGTGAAAAATCTGCTGGACGACAACGATAATATCGACCTTAAAGATATTGCTTATAGTCTGGCTGTAGAAAATGATCAGCCGGTACAGCTTAGCATTGTGGCCGACAGACCTGAAGACCTGCTCATGAAAATTGACCTCGCCTTATCGGGAATTGAAAGTAAAGACACCTATATCACCAGAAAAAAAGAAGGGAAAGTCGCTTTCATGTTCCCCGGACAGGGCAGTCAGCGGATCAATATGGCAAGAGACCTTTTTGTCATCTTTCCGGTCATGCGTAAACTGCTGAAAGGGAAACCGGAATACGAAAAAGTGCTCTTCCCGAATGCTGTTTTTGAGGAGGCTGCGCTAAAGGCCCAGAAAGACAGGATCAAGGATACCCGTATGGCACAACCGCTGCTGGGCATTGTTGACCTTGCCCTGGCGAATTTCCTGAAAGAACTTGGAATGGTACCGGATATGGTTGCCGGACATAGTTACGGAGAGCTGCCGGCTTTGTGTTTTGCAGGTGCCTTTGAAGAAGATCAGCTCGTATTCCTGAGTGAACAACGTGCCCAATCGATTCTGGATGCGGTGGTGGGAGAAGATACCGGGGCGATGATCGCCGTAAACGGCCGCCAGGAAGACTTGTCCAAATGGATTACCGGTGTTGCCGACGTTTATGTCGTTAACTTCAATTCTCCAACGCAGCAGGTCCTTGCCGGAACAACTCCTGCGATAAAAAAACTATCAGAGATATTGAAAGCTGCAAAGGTTTCCTTCAGACCGCTGGAAGTGGCCTGTGCTTTCCATAGCCCGATCGTTGCCAAATCAAAAGAGAATTATCAGAGGGTCCTGAGCCAGGTGAATTTTAATGACCTGAGCTTACCTGTCTGGTCAAATACCACCGCTGAAGCCTATCCTGCAGGTGCGGAAGCCGTAAAAGAAAGGCTTACTGACCACCTCGTACAACCGGTTCAGTTTGTGGAACAAGTGCAGCAAATGTATGCTGACGGTGCCCGGATCTTTATTGAAGTAGGACCCGGAAAAGTATTAACCTCATTGGTAAAAGCCTGTCTTGCCAAGGATGAGCTCCTCCTGTATGCGGAGGATAACGGACACAATAAAATTACCCATTTGCTTTGTACCCTTGCCAGCTATATGGCTACCGGAAGGGCACTGAAAGTGGAAAAACTTTTTGATGGACGTGAAGGAAAACTGCTCAACCTGGATGAACCCGGACAGTATAAAAAAAGCCCAACCGTATGGTCTGTTAACGGACAACATGCGGTCCCTGCTGTAGGTAAGCTTCCCGCTTATGGTGCATTACCAATCATAGAACCGCTTAGAATGAAAAATATAGAAGGAAGAACGGAAATCATCAGCAGCCCTTCCAATGGTGCTGAACTGATGATGCAGGAATACCTGAACAGCATGAAAATGATGATTCAGGCACAACGTGATGTGATGTTGACTTTCCTTGGACAAGCCAGTCCACAAATGCGGCCGCAGGGGTTCGAACCCTTGTACAGTGCAGAAGCGATTGCTCAGCATGTGGTTCCTGCGGTGGTAACGGCAGCAGCTCAGCCAGTTGCTGCAAAGCCTGCAAAAATACAGATCGATGTTAAAATGGTATTGATGCAGATTGTGAGCGATAAGACCGGATATCCGCAGGAAATGCTGGGGATGGAAATGGACCTCGAAGCAGATCTGAGCATTGACTCGATTAAGCGCATGGAAATTATCGGTGCCTTACGTACAGAACTTGGCGGGTTCAGTCAGGCAGATAAAAATGAAGATACCTTTATGGAGCAGCTGGCAGCCATCAAGACCTTAAACGGCCTGGTCAACTGGATTAAAGAAAACAGTCCGGTAACAGAAAATACTGCTGAGCCGGAGCATACCGTCATCAGTCCGATAACAGTAACCTCGGTTAAATTTACTGCAGCAGACATCAAATCGGCCATCCTTTCGGTGGTGAGTGAAAAAACAGGCTATCCTCAGGACATGCTCGGGATGGACCTGGATCTGGAAGCAGATCTAAGCATCGATTCTATTAAACGAATGGAGATCATCGGGGAGCTGAAAGTTAAAATCGGATTCAGCAAAGGCGAAGATACCGGAGATGACCTGATGGAGAAACTTGCCGCGATCAAAACACTAAATGGCCTCGTCAACTGGATTTCCGAAATTGAAACAGAAGGACTGGAAACGGTAACTGCCGCGCAGAAGATCATTGAAGAGAGTGCAGAAAACTCGGGGGAGAGCTTGTCACGGCTTCGTTTTGAACTGACCCCATCTGAACTGCTGAACACGGAATTTATTGGCCTTAAAGGACAGCGTTTTGCGGTAACGGACGATGAGGGGCCTCAGTCTGTAGCCATCAAACGTGTTTTTGAAAAACAAGGCGCCCTGGTGGATATTGTATCTGTAAATGACGACCTTAAAGGATACCAGGGTTTGGTGATCCTCAATATGTTCGCCTCTCCGAACCAAACGGAAATTATCGATAACATCGCCCTGATCAAACAGCTGAACCTGGAAGAGATCAAATGGGTATACGTCATTTCTGATACCAAAGGCCACATGTCGGAAAAGGCCGATGCCACACTTTTAAGACGTTTTCAAGGTTATTCCGGATTATTTAAAAGTCTGGATAAGGAATATGAAAACACTAAATTCAGGGTAATCAGTCTGGCCACAAAACAAACGGCCAGGAATGTTGCCGACATCGTGCTGAATGAGGTCTTAAATCCTGATGAGCCTTCGGAAGTGATTTACAACCGGGAAGGCCGGCAAACGCTGGAGCTGATTCCTTCAGAATTGATCACCGGGCCCGGGGACTCTCATATCCAGTTGGACCGGGATGCTGTGGTTCTGGTTCTGGGAGGTGCTCAGGGGATTACCTCGGAACTGATGATGCGCTTTGCCAAGGATTACCCTTGCCGCTATATCCTGGTTGGCCGCTCCTCTGATCCCAGAACAAACGGATTGGAGCAATTCTCCTTCCTGAAAACTAAAGAAGAGATCCGCGCGCACCTGATTCTACTTGGGAACCTCAAAAAAACGGCTGAAATTGAACTGGAGACTTCGAGAATCTATAAGAACAACCAAATCCTTCAAACGATCAGTTCCATGGAAATCACAGGCTCTACCGTATCTTATGAAGCACTGGACCTTCGTGACGAACAAGGTTTAAGTGCATTGATCGGTAGCGTTTATGAAGCGCATGGAAGGATTGACGGAGTGGTGCATGGTGCAGGTTTGCTGGAAGATAAGCTCTTTCATGCGAAAAGCCTGGACTCATTTAAACGGGTTTTTGAAACCAAAGTAACCCCATTACGGGTGCTTGCAGAACAGCTTAGGGCCGATACACAATTTGTCATCCTGTTTTCCAGCATCGCTTCTGTTTACGGGAACCGCGGACAAACGGATTATGCTGCCGCGAACAGTGTGATGGACAGGTATGCCTGGGCGTTAAAAGAAAAGATCAAAGGAAAAGTGGTGTCCATCAACTGGGGCCCCTGGAAAGGTGCCGGAATGGTATCGCCTTCTTTAGAGAAAGAATATGAACGAAGAGGAATTTCCATGATCCCTCTGGATGAAGGCATGGAAACCTTCCTCAACGAGATGAAATATGGAAATGAAAGTCAGGTGCTGATCATGGCCGGAAACAACTGGTAGCCATGAAAAAGACCGACATCGCCATTATTGGAATGTCCTGCATTTTCCCTGGTGCGGAAGATGTAGCGGCGTTCTGGCAAAATATCATCAATAAGGTAGATTCTACGCAGACCGTACCTGCTGATAGAATTGATCCTGTGCATTTTGATTCTGACGCTACGGGGGTAGATCGATTCTATTGCAATAGGGGAGGGTTTATTCCGGAATTCGTTTTTGACCCTGCGAATTTTGGAATCCTTCCCCTTGCAGTAGAGGGAACGGAACCCGATCACTTACTGACGCTGAGCCTGGTGCATAAAGCACTGGGCGATGCGGGAGTTTTGGAGAAAGATCCCATTCTTGAAAAGACCGGAATTATCATTGGCAAAGGAAATTATTCCGGGCCCGGTGCTACCCGGGCCATCGAGATCGTGCGGACGGGGGAACAGATTGTACAACTGCTAAAAGAGCTGATGCCCCATTTATCCGGGGAAGAAATTGAAAAAGTAAAAAAAGAATACCAATTGCGTAAAGGCCGTTTTGGTCCCGATACCGCCATGGGCCTGATTCCTAACCTCGTTGCTTCACTGGTGGCCAACAGGCTGAACCTTGGCGGAGCAGCTTATACCCTGGATGCGGCATGTGCAAGTTCCTTACTTGCTATAGACCACGCGGTGCAGGAACTCAATAGCGGACGCTGTGACCTGGTCATTGCCGGGGGGGTACATGTTGGACAAAATGCTGCTTTCTGGAGTATTTTTAGTCAGCTGGGTGCCTTATCTAAACGAGGTAAAATCAATCCTTTTGATGCGAATGCTGATGGATTGCTGATTGGGGAAGGCTGCGGTTTTGTGGTGCTTAAACGCCTTGATGATGCCATTCGCGACGAGGATAAGATCTACTCCGTATTAAAAGGAGTGGGGCTGAGCAGTGATGGCAGTGGGACCAGTGTGATGAGCCCTTCTGTAAAAGGACAGCTGAAAGCGATTGCACAGGCCTGGGGGAACTCGGGACTTGAGATTGGGAAGATCGGCTATATCGAAGCACATGGAACAGGAACCCCATTGGGGGATAAGACAGAAATAGAAACACTCTCTCAATTTTTCGGGAAGGACCAATCTTTGCCAAAAGCAGGAATAGGGACGGTCAAATCCAATATCGGACATGCAATGCCTGCCGCCGGAATTGCGGGTTTGATCAAAACTTCACTCGCCCTGTACCATGGGATCATTCCTCCTACACTTCATTGTGATGAACCGCTTGCATTGCTGAAAGACAGCCGTTTTGAGGCAGTTCAGGAAGCACAGGACTGGGAGGCTTCGGGTTTGCCAAAGGTGGCCGGAGTAAATGCTTTTGGTTTTGGAGGCATCAATGCCCATGTTGTCCTGGAAGGCTATTGTCCTCCGCAAGGGGCGCTGACTAAAATGCCTGAAATAAAAAAGGCAGCGATAGATCAGGTGTTGCTGCTGGCCCGTGAAAGTCATGCCGAACTGATCAGCGCATTGGAGAACAATGAGCGAAACCCGGGGAGGGGCAATTATCGGATCGCTGTATTTGATCCCGGTCCGGAGCGGCTAAAGAAAGCCATTAAGATTGCCACTAAAAATATAGCATGGCGCAATAAACAAGACATCTGGTACAGCAATGAACCCTTGTTAAGCCATGGCGGCAAGATTGCCTTTGTCTTTCCCGGACTCGATGGCCTTGCAGGGGGAGAGGTAAACAGCGTAGCCGAATATTTTAACATCCCTCAGGACGAGCATACAAAAGCCGAAGGACTCCTCAACGAGGCACTTAAAATCTTAAATAAAAGCAGTGTACTGGATACGGCACTTAAGCAACTGGGTGTATTGCCGGAAATGAATGCAGGGCATAGTCTTGGAGAATGGCTGGCCGCCAGGTCTTCAGAACTGGCAGAAGAATCCTCCGTATTGCAATTGCTCGGCTTGCTCAATCCGGAAACTTTTGAACTGAAAGATTCCAGGTTTATAGCAGTAGGATGTGGCATTGAACTGTTGCAGCCCATCATCAAAGGAATTAAAGACTTGTACCTTTCCAATGACAACTGTCCGCAGCAAGTGATTCTTTGCGGAAGTAATGCTGCGCTGGAAATCCTGGTGCCAATTTTAAAAGCCAGACAGATCTTCCATCAGGTGCTTCCTTTTCAATCCGGTTTTCACTCCCCATTTGTAGCAGATAAGCTGGATATGATGCTCGAAGGGATGAGCAGTATGGAATTCAGAAAGACAAAATTTCCTTTATGGTCTGCCACTACACTGGAATTGTACCCCGAAGGTTTTGAAGCCATCAGGCGGCTCAGTGTAGAGCACCTCATACAGCCCGTCCGCTTTCGCGAGCTGACCGAAAAGCTTTATGAGGAAGGTGCCCGGATGTTTATTCAGGTGGGTTCCGGCGGACTGATCGGATTTATTGACGATACCTTAAAAAGAAAGAATTGCAGCACAGTATCTTCAAATACCGCAGTGAGGTCCGGTCTCGCACAGTTACAACGCGTGCTGGCCGCTTTATTTGTGGAAGGAAAAGAAGCCGGAATGAAGTTTATGGGCTATGACCAGCAGCAGCCATTGCTTAAAAAAGGACTGAAACTACAACTCGGACTACCTTTGGTCAGCAATATGGCAGGGCTAAAAAGCCTGGCCCTTCAACAGCAGCATAAGGCCCCCCGGGGAGCGGCCATTATGGAAGATATTGCCCATCCATTGATGAAAGCATTTAATGAAAATGTAGAAGAAATGATGGGGATTCAATCCGAATTGTTTCAGTTGTTTCAGAATAAGTCATTTACGCTCAATGCGTACGCTCCGAAATCCGGGACACTACCAGCGGCCCCACCGCTGGTGGTCACCCCGGTAAGAATGCCCTTTACAAAAAATATAGACATTAGCCTGGAGAATTGCCCCTACCTCGTGGACCATTCCCTGCTGAGGCAACCCAAAGGCTGGCCTTGTGTAGACGATATGGATCCGGTAATTCCCATGACGATGATCTTTGAAATGTTCGGGGAGATTGCTGCAGAACAGGCTCCGGTAGAGCGTGTCCATAAGATTCAGAACATTAAAGTGTTTCAATGGATGAATGTGGCTAAACCTTTCCGGGAGACCATTACCGGCGAATGGAAGGCAGAACACCTGGTATACCTCAATCTGGAACGTTTTGCAAATGCAGAAGTTCTGCTGAACACGGAGCTGACCAGGGCCCCGGGGCGAAATTTCGACATAGGCGAATCCCTGAATATCGACCGCACAGCCACACAAATCTATGAAGAACATATGTTCCATGGTCCCGGATATCAGGGGATCAGGAAACTGATCAAAGTAGGAGAAAAGGGGATCACCGGAATCATTGAAGGAGGGAGCGGTAAAGGTTCCTTGCTGGACAATGCCGGACAGCTGTTTGGTTTGTGGCTGCAGTTGACCCTGACCAAAGACCGGATCGCTTTTCCCGTTAAGATCCAGGAAATAGAATTCTTTGGAGCACTGATGGACCAGCAGGGGACTTTCGAATGTACCTGTGTGCTGACCGAACTTAACGATGAATTTGCCACCGCAGATTTTGTAATGAAAAGGGATGCTGAGGTTTGGGCCATCGTTACCGGCTGGCAAAACAGGAGGCTGGAAATTGATGAAGCCTTATGGAAAGTATCCATGTCGCCGCTGCACAACCGCTTGTCGGAAGAGGTGGCACCGGGAGTTTTTCTGTTTCATAATGCCTATACACGGGTGGTTTCCTGGGATTTTATCCTGAAACGCTATTTCAATCAGGAGGAGAAAAAACACCACCTGTCGCTCTTGCCGAACAAAAGAAAGGAATGGATCATCAGCCGGGTGGCGGTAAAAGATGCCGTCAGAAATCTGTTAAACCAGGAAAAGAACGAAGCTTGTTACCCGATCTCTTTTGAGATCCGGTCTGATGAAGTTCATAAGCCTTATCTGCAGGGGCCCATGACCGATGGGATTGCCATTTCTCTCGCCCATAAAGGCACAGATGCCGTAGGGATTGCCCGCTATGATGGTCCTGTAGGGATCGACATGGAAAAGATAGAGGAGCGCAGTGAGGGCTTTTATGAACTGGTATTTTCAGCAGCAGAACAGGTTTTACTGGCAGATAAGGACAAGACCGAATGGGCGACCCGTTTCTGGGTGGCCAAAGAAGCCTATGGCAAATTCCTTGGAAAAGGTTTACAGGGAAATCCAAAAGCCTATGTGATCGAAGAGATCATGGGCGAAGAATTAAGAATTAACAACATCATCATCAGAACCATTAAACATAAAAACTATATCATCGGATGGACACTTTAGACTCAACAACGAAACTGAACAGCAGCGAGATCTTTGATCTTATGAAACAATTTATTACGGAAGTGATCGGCGAAGAATTTGTGGAAGAGATGGAGATCACGATGGAAAGCTCCTTTACCAAAGACCTGGAAATGGACAGCATAGAGATTGTCTCTTTCTCAGAAAAAATAAAGACTCATTTCGGAGAACAGATTGATTTTACCGGCTGGTTGTCCAATATGGACCTGGATGAACTGATCAACCTGAATCTGGGGACGATTGTCAATTACATTGAAGAATGCCAGTAATTAACGTAGAGAAACGTGCTGTTCATGTTCAGGAGCTGAATAAAGGAGCCGCAGAGACGGTACTGCTCGTTCATGGCATGTTCAGCAACCTCTCTGTTTATTATTTTAACATTGCCCCCATCCTCGCGAAACATTTCCACGTCGTGATGTACGATTTGAAAAGTCATGGCATGAGCGAAAAGATCGCAGATGGTTACGACCTGAACAGCATGACCGATGATCTGTCTGCCTTGCTGGACCAGTTGGAATTGTCGTCGGTACACCTGGCAGGCTATAGTTTCGGAGGATTGATTTCTTTGAAAATGGCCGCCCGCTTTCCCGACAAGGTAAAGAAGCTGGCGGTGATCGAAGCGCCTGATCCGAACGACGATAAAACCAGGGACATCATTGATGAGTACAGCAGGGAGTTTCTGGAGTATTATGTTCAGCACTTCGCCGATACCACCAAATCAAAAATGGGGAAGCGGCAGATGGAAAAAAATCACCGCATGTACGAATACCTGTTCCATGAAACGAGCATCAAAAGCGATATGATCAGGGAACGGGATTTCTTCAGCGCCGCGGAGATCGGCCATATTTCTCAGGAAACATTGCTGCTCTATGGTGCCAGCTCCAATTGCCTGGAAGCAGGGAAGACGTTAAAAAAGAAAATAAAAAGAGTGGAGCTGATGGAAGTTGATGGAGACCATAATGTGCCCATCCAGCAACCGGTAAGCATAGGAAACCTAATGGAAACATTTTTTAAGAATTAAAGAAATCCCCCTATGGCAAGATTTGTATTTGTAGTTCCGCCTTTAACAGGTCATATCAATCCAACACTGAGCATCGGTGCAGTATTGCTGCAAAGGGGGCATCAGGTAGGATGGATTACCTTAGATCCTGCCTTAGCCCCGAAACTTCCGAAAGGCGGAGAGCTCCTGCTGATCCAATATGAAGAGACTGACCTGGAGAAACAGGACAGTGAAAAGTACCTGGACATCATCACTAAAAAGATTGTTTACGGAATCGACAGCATTAAATTTTTGTATGAAGAAGTCCTCATTCCTTTAAACAGGCACAGCTATGAAGGGATTGCCGGTTGGCTGGACCGCTTTAAGCCCGATCTCGTGATCACTGATCATCAAATGTTTGCCGGTGCAATTGCTGCGGCAAATAGAGGCTATACCTATGCCACCTCGGTTACGGCACCTGCGGCAATTAAGGTGATGGACGAACTTCCTAAGGTTCATGAATGGGAAATGAACCAGGTGATCGCCCTGCAGAAAGAATTCGGTGTGCATAATGAAACCTCTATTGCCTGTTCCGGAGAGCTGACCATGGTATTGACCTCCAAAGCGTTCTTTGGAGAAATGGAACTTCCCGAATACTACCGCTTTGTAGGGCCTGTGATTCACCAGAGAACAGAGCAGGTCCCTTTCAACTGGGCGAAACTGAACGAGCAGGAGGGAAATAAGAAAATCCTCCTGAGCATTGGTACCACCTTCGATCATGAGCATAAAAAAAGCTTTTTTGCGAAAGCAATAGCAGCATTTGAAAATGAAGCCTTGACGGTGGTGGTGGTTTCTGATCCTTCTTTATTTGAGCAATGGCCTTCCAACTTCATCGTTCAGCGCAGTGTCCCTCAGCTCGAACTGCTGCCTCATCTGGATGCTGTGGTTTGTCATGGAGGCCACAATACGGTTTGCGAAACTTTAACCCATGGTTTACCCATGGTGGTGGTGCCCATTGCCTATGATCAGTCGCATGTAGCAGGAAGAGTGGTCCGTGTAGGTGCAGGCCTGCGGTTAAACTTTAACCGCTTTAAAGCGAAACACCTGAAAGAAGCGGTTGCAGAAATATTAGAGAATGCCTGCTTTAAGCAGGCTGCTGTGGAAATCAGTCGTTCATTCAGCGAGGCAGGGGGAACCGAAAAAGCGGCCGACCTGCTGGCAGAACTGGCTAAGGAGCCTGTAATAGATTGTTAAACAATTAAAGAAGAAATGATGTCAAAGTTTTTATTCGTTGTACCGCCGTTTTTTGGTCATATCAGTCCTACATTAAGCATTGGTGCCAGTTTAATTGCCCGCGGGCATGAGGTAAAATGGCTGGGGGTAATCCCTGTTGATGCAAAACATATCCCTGAAGGGGGTGCATATATATACCCTGAAGCAGACCTGGCAGAATACCGGGAAGAACTTCAGCAGATCCTGAAACGCCAGGATGACGGCCCTGCCTGTTCAGGCCCTGAAGTGATGAAACTTGCACTGGAAGAAACCTATGTTCCGATTGCCCGGATCATGATGAAAGGTTTGGGAAGGTTTGTGGATACCTGGCAGCCAGATGTGATCGTAAACGATTGCATTACTTTTGCCGGCGCGCTGCTGGCCCATATCAGGGGCATTCCCAGTGTGACCACTACGCCTGTACCTCCCGATGTGATGGGAGATACGGCGAACAGCGCTCCTAAAATATTTGAGTGGCAGGAGAATCTGGTGAAAAGTTTACAGCGGGAGTTTAAGGTATATGGAGATGATATTGTGATCCATTCCCGGAAGCTGAACCTGGTTTTCACCTCTCCGGAATTTGCCGGAATTGAAAACCCGGAACCGCACATGAAGTTCGTTGGTCCGGTTAAAGGAAGGCCAAACCATGCTGCCTTTGATTGGGCGCGACTGGAGCGGGCGACCACACCAAAGGTGTTTGTTTCTTTAGGAACCTTACTCGTTGACATCAGGGCGGCGTTCTTTCAGAAACTGATCGATGCTTTTGCGGATGCGCCTGTAACCATTGTTGCAGCAACAAACCCTGATATCTTCGAAAAATGGCCGGATAACTTTATTGTTAACGGTTTTGTTCCCCAGGCAGAGCTGATGCCGATGATGGATATGGTAATTTGTCATGGTGGATTTAATACGGTAAACGATACGTTCATGAACGGATTGCCAATGCTGATCACACCGATTGCCTACGATCATTTTCATACGGCCAAACTGATCGAAAATGCAGGTTGCGGGATCAAGATCCGCTATAAACGGCTCCGTATTGAAGACCTTAAAAATGCCGTGTTTGAACTGTTGGAAAACCCGCAATACAGAAACGCAGCATTGCGGATTAAAGAGACTTTTATTGCTGCAGGAGGAAATGATAAAGCAGTTCAGCTGCTGGAAGAATTTGCTGCGGCTGAACAGGAATTGGTAACCTTCAACTAACCGGTATGAGAAGGAAATTGCTATTTGCCGAACGGATGCTTCATGGAAATGGAGAACTGCCTTTTAATGCCCTGATCCCAATAAAAATCAAAGGCACTTTCCCTGACTCAGCCCTGCAGCATGCTTTAAAGAAGCTGCAGGAGAAACATCCTCTATTGAATGCAGCAGTAGAAAATGATCCACAGGGCATGCCCTGGTTTGTGGTGGAGGAGGGGGCTGTTTCCATGATTCCGGTCCGGATTAAGGAAAGAACAGGAGATCAGGACTGGGAGCAGGAATCGATGCAGGAATGGTCCAGGGCATTTGATACCCGTAAAGGTCCCTTGATGCGGGTAGTTTGGGTTAAAGGTGCTGAGGTTTCGGAGTTGATCCTGGTGATTCACCACTGTCTTTGTGATGGGGGTTCTGCAATGGCAATTTTAGCAGAATTATTGCTGCTGCTGGATGATGGTACGGTAAATATCGGTAAAGAAGAGCCGATTATGGGCATAGCGGACATTATCCCTGCGAAGATTTTGAAAAGCAGAAGGAAAATCATCAAGGCGAAGCTGATTGGTGGGGTGGCAACTTTTGCACTCTGGATTGTTCCGCTGAAAAAGCACCTGGTAGAACGCAAGAAAGATTACATGATACATTGGAAGCTGGAAAAAGAACTCAGCGACCGCCTGATACTCAAATGTAAATCTGAAAAGGTAACGGTCAATACGGTGCTTTGCGCGGTAGTATTACAGGCCTTTCAGGAGGTCAGAAAAGCCGGTTTTCACAATAAGATTTCCTGTCCCGTAGACATCCGCAGGTTTGCACCGGGAATCAAAAGAGACCACATCTTTGCTTTTGGATTGATGTTCGTGGTCTCCGCAGATCAGCACCTGGATTTCTTTGACAATGCCAGAAAGATGCAGGAAGATATAGACCGGAAAACGGCTAAGCTGGATGCCTATGAAACGATCATGATGATGGAAGAATCCCATGCTTCCTTAAGCAGGTTTACGGAGTTTTTAAAATATGGGAAATCGAGTAATGACTGTATGTTCTCCAATCTGGGGAAAATAGACATCGCACACCAATACCAAAACTTTGAACTCGAAACGATATTCAGTCCCTCAGTGATTGGGCCTTTAGGCAATACCACCACCCTGGTGACCTCTACTTACCGCGGACAGATGGATTTTACCTTCGTCGCGAGTGAAGGGTTTATTCCTTATACCGAAGCCCTTGCAATACAACATAAACTAATAGAAATCATCAATAAACTATGAGAAGAAGACTGATCATTGGCGAAAGAATCATGTATGTAAATGCAGAAACAGCACTTAACTGTGTTTTTGTAGCTAAAATAAAAGGTACTGTTCTCATGGGAAATCTGCGGATTGCCCTGGCAAAAATACAGCAAAAGCATCCCCTATTGCGTGCCCGGATAAAGGAAGATGATGCGGGGATACCTCATTTTGTATCGGGCAACAACCTTTCGGCAATTCCTGTAAGGACCGTAACGCGGATCGGCGACGAGGATTGGCAGGAGCAGTCTAAAATTGAATGGAAAACACTGTTTGACGGAGAATCGCTCCCTCTGGCCAGGCTGGTCTGGATTAAGGGGCCGGAAGTTTCGGAACTGTTGCTGGTATGTCCGCATTGTATCTGCGACGGAACCGGATTTGTAGCGTTGATGTCGGAAATACTCCGGTTATTGGATCATCCGGAAGAGGAATTGCTGCCTTACCCGGCTTTTAATTCGATCGAGGAATTGCTTTCTTCTTCATTTACCAGCAGTACTGCCAAGGTTTTAAAAACGAAGGTTTTTGTGGTTTTAGCCAGGCTATTCTTTCTGTTTAAGTCGGCAAAGAACAAACATCCGAAAGGAGAAGCCTATCTGTTGCACTGGAAGCTGGAGGAGCCGGAAACTTCAGCCCTGGCAGCTGCCTGTAAAGATGCAGGCCTGACGGTGCATGCGGCGCTGTGTGTCGCTTTTTTGGAGGCCTTTAAGTTGGTAAGAGGTGCTAAAGCACAAGGCAAGGTGATTTGTCCGGTAGATGTGCGGCATTTTGTGGAAGAGATTAAAACAGATGCACTATTTGCATTTGCACCCATCGCAGAGCTTTCCCTGTCCGGGAATAAAGACAAGGACTTCTGGACAAAAGCAAGGGAGTTAAAAACTGAGCTGAAAAAGAAGATTGCCGCAATGAAAGTCCATGAGCTCCTGGTCATGAGTGAATATTTTCATGGTGCTGTAGATAAGATGCTGGAACACCTGAAAACCACAGATGGCGGGCACGACATTACACTTTCCAACATGGGGAGACTGAAGATTGCAGAAGATTACGATTCCTTTGAGCTGGAAACCTTATACAGTCCGAATGTTGGTTTTCCATGGAGGAATGCAAATACCCTGGTGGTCAGTACTTTTAAAAAGAGAATGGATTTTACTTTTCTCTCCAATGATTCTTTTTTACCGGAAGAGGAGGCAAAGGCAATCCGAGATCAGGCGATGGAATTGTTGAGGACACATGTAATGCTGAGCTATGCTTAATATGAAAACACAGGGCGATGCGATATTGAAGAAGTTTGTGCAGAAGAAGCTGTTGCTCTATATTGTTCCCAACGTTATTTTCAATACCGTAATCCCTTACCTGACCCTTCGCAACCTGGGACCGGTTTATCTGTTTCAGGGCGAATATTGTTTTGCCCGTTTTCTATTGCCTATGGCCTTGTTTCTGCCTTTTATCATCACTTTTGATATGTTGAGGAAGACCATTATCCTGTCGGAAGAAGGAAAGGCCGGTTTTGTGCTGCCTGACAATTTTACCAAGAACAGGTTCATGTTTAAAATGGCAGGGGTTAATGGCGCTGCTTCTGTAACCGTAATGTTTTTGGCAACGTTTTTTGTCCAGCTGACCGTACCGGAAGGTTATGGTTTTGATGCAGTTATTCTTTCCTTAATCCTGGGTGCAGTAGCGGGAACGCTCACCATTATATCCACGCTTTGGCCGGTGAAAAAGGTTAAGGAGTTGAGTATTGCTCCTCAATGACCTTCCTGGCCTGGAAATTCTACATTTTACAGGAACGGTGATTATTAGCCTTGCCCGGTTCTGCTGATGCCCGCATTTCAAAAATAATTCGCTATAATTGAAAGGGGGAAATATTATACTGCTGCATTTTGTGTCAGAGCTGCATCCGTATTCAATTAATGAAGGCTTACCATACTTTTTCTGATCAGGAATTAACCCTCATGTTAAGGCATGGGGAAAAAGGAGCGCTCACAGAAATTTACAAACGTTATCAACCGCTTCTTTATAGTCATGCTTACCGGCGCCTGCCCGATCAGGAGGAAATCAGGGACATCATTCAGGAGCTTTTCATTACCCTCTGGGACAACCGCAGCTCATTTCAATTGAATGGAAGCCTGGCTTCCTATCTCTATACCTCTGTACGAAACAGAATCCTGAACTTGTATAGAAGTCAAAAAGTACGGGACAGTTACAGCCTTTCCTTAAAGAATTTTATGGAGCAGGGAAGCAATATTACCGAAGAGGCCCTGAGAGAAAAAGAACTCATACAGCTCGTGGAACAAGAGGTTGCGGCTTTACCTCCACAGATGCGTTTGATTTTTGAAATGAGCCGTAACCTGGACATGAGCCATAATGAGATTGCCCTGGAGCTTGATCTGAGCCCGCATACGGTACGTACCCAGGTCAGAAATGCGCTTCGTATTTTGAGAGAAAAGTTAGGGGTAAATATCTTTTTAATCTTTTTTTAATAATCATCTACTCTATGAGCCGGGCTTAGGTGTCATTTGTTTACAGCCCGTAATATTTATGGGAGCACAACTCAATGAAAAAAGCAACAGATCTACTAGATAAGTATAATTCAGGAATCGCTACGGATGAAGAAAAGGTCACCGTAGAAAGCTGGTATCTTAAATACAAGACTGAGGCTACTGATCTTAGTCAGCAGAAAATAGAGCAGGAATACCTGCTTGGGCTGGAAAAACTGACCAGGCATATGGACCATTCTTCTTCGCTGCGGTTATGGCCCCGGATGGTTGCTGCTGCAGTATTGTTCTTCGTTTTGGGCATTGGAATTTTCTTTGTCTTCCGGCCGGCCCGGCAGCAGGAAAGGATTTCTTACCGGCAAAACGAGATCGGTATTGGAGGAAACAGGGCTGTGCTTACCCTTGCAGATGGGCGTAATATCTCCTTGACAGACGCCGTCAATGGAACAATTGCAGAAGAACCTGGAATAAAAGTAACCAAAACCCGGGATGGCCAGCTATTGTATACATTAAGCGGAAAGCCGTCTGCACAGCAAAAGGTCGCCTATAATACCATAACCACTCCTAAAGGTGGACAATATCAGGTTATTCTTCCCGATGGTACCCGGGTCTGGCTAAATGCTGCTTCTTCACTGGAGTACCCCACTGCATTTTCTGCTGCAGAGCGGAAGGTGGTCTTAAAAGGAGAAGCCTATTTTGAAGTTGCCAGACAGTTCCCTAAGAAAGTACCTTTTATCGTGCAGACCGACAGGGCAAAGGTAGAAGTACTGGGAACCCATTTTAACGTCAATGCATACGACAATGAACCCTTTACGAAAACGACCCTACTGGAAGGAAAAGTATCCGTCAGTTACCCTGAAAGCGCTCATGCTGTTGTCTTGACTCCTGATCAACAGGCCTGGAACGATAAAAAAGCAGGTCTGAATACTGCCATTCGGGTAATTACCGTAGATCCGGAATTTGAGATTGCCTGGAAAAAGGGCTGGTTCATGTTTAACGATGAAAGGATTGAAAGCATTATGAGAAAGATCTCCAGATGGTATGATGTAGAGGTGGTATACGAAGGTAAGATCACCGCTCAGCAGGTATTTGGAGGAACAGTGAACAGGTTTGAAAATGTCTCTAAAGTATTGGAGATGCTGGAACTGACCAATGCTGTTCATTTTAAAATTGAAGGAAGAAAAATTACGGTGATGCCCTGAGACCACCAGGTATCGTAAGCTCAAATAAATATCAACAAACCATAAACAACCAACGATGAAAAAACAACTACAGGGCCAGACTTAAGCGTTGAGGGTAACTTAAAGAAAGCACACCCCGATTGGCCTCGGGATGCGCAATGATTTTGAGTTAACCCCTCCGGTACAACCGGAAAAAAGTTTTAGAGAACTATTCATGTATTAACCCAAAACAAACCAAAAGTATGAAAATAAATGCTTTTAACCTTGGTATGCCCAAACTATGGCTGCCGCCTAAACTTCTTTTAGTGATGAAGTTAGTTATCATTTTAATGACTGGCCTCCTGTTACAGGTCAATGCCAGCGGATTTGCACAGCGGATCACGATAAATAAGAAAGATGCTTCCCTCAAATATATCTTCAATGAAATCAGAAAACAGACTGGTTATGATGTCCTGTGGCAATCTATACAAATCCAGCAGGTTAAAAATATAGATGTTGCTTTCCGGAATGAAACCCTGGAAAAAGTATTGAAAGAGGCGCTTGCCGCAAGTGATTTAACCTACTCTGTTAAAGATAAGACCATTGTAATTCAGATAATAGACAGGACCTTTCTTGATCGTCTGGTTGGCTATCTGAAGGCCATAGACATCCATGGGCTTGTGCTTGATGAAAAGGGGCTTCCACTGCCAGGAGCAAGTGTAAAGGTCAAAGGAAGTAACAAGGTAACCAAGACCAATGGCCGCGGAGAGTTTAGCCTGGAACAGGTAGAAGAAAACGCGGTACTGTCAGTTTCTTATTTGGGATACCAGACCAAAGATATTGCGGTAAGGGGCGAAAATAATCTGAGGATTACCCTTGCTGAAAGTCAGGAAAAACTGGAAGCAGTAGTGGTTGTCGGCTATGGAACAACGAAAAGAAAGGACCTTGTCGGCACGGTGGCCACAATTGGTGGAGATGAAATGAGAAAGCAGGTGGCCACGAATTTCACCCAAGCCCTGGCAGGAAGAGCTGCGGGTGTTCAGGTGAGCAGACCCAACGGGAACCCCGGTGCGGGAGCCTCGATCAGGATCAGGGGCTTGTCTACTGCCAGTGGGGTGAATGATCCGTTATTTGTGATTGACGGGATTCCGGTCCAGCTGTTCAATGGGGGTGGAACGGATGCTGCGCGCTTCACGCCAGCCAATGGATTGATGGATCCACTGGCTGGAATAGATATGAATGATGTAGAGAATATCGAAGTTTTAAAAGATGCTACGGCGACTGCTATCTATGGTTCAAGGGCTGCAAACGGAGTGGTTATTGTGACTACAAAGCGAGGCCGGGCGGGGGAACAACCTGTTTTTAGTTTAAATTATGATGTTTCCACAGATCGCCAGAATAGATTTCTGGATGCACTGTCTGGTCCGGAATATGTAAAATTCATGACCGAAACGTATGAAAAAGCAGGGCTTCCTATTGAAGCACAGGGTTTCCCGGGAACTGCAAATACGGACTGGCAAAGGGAAGTGATCCAGAAAGGCCTGATCCAGAACCTCAACCTTAGCGTAATGGGAGCATCCAAGGATGGCAACACCAATTATGGCTTTTCTACAGGTTTAACAGATCAGAAAGGCGTACTGATCAATACCGGTTTTAAGCGTTATTCCCTGCGTGCCAACGTAGAATCCAGGTTCTTCAACCTGCTAAAAATCGGGACTAACCTGAATTACAGTGTTAGTAAGCAAACAGGTGGTTCTTCATCTATGTATACGAACTACGGAGCTGCGAACTACAGACCCGATGTTCCGGTTCGGAACCCGGATGGATCTTATGCAAACGACGGGCTCAACGATAACCCCGTAGTGTCCAGAATGTCGACTGATATCAATGAAAGTCAGCGCTTACTGGCTTCCGTATATGCGGAACTGGAGATCATTCCGGGTTTAAAAGCGAGGTCATCCCTTTCCTATGATGTGAATCATAATGCCGGCTTTTTGTATACCCCAGGCTGGATGCTTGCATCCATCAATCAGAATCAAAAAGGATCGAGAACGGATAAAAACTTCGAATATACAAACAGGATCTTTGACAATACCCTCAGTTTTACCAAAGCTTTTGATAAACACCATATTGATGCAGTAGCAGGTGCTTCCTGGACCTTAAACAAAAGTAGTTTCAGTAACGTCAGCAGCATTAACTTTCCTAACGATGATGTCCTGAACAATCTGGGTTCTGCGGGATCGATAAATGGATACAGTAGCGGAGGGGAAAGTAGTGGACTGGAGTCCTATTTTCTTCGTGCGAATTACAATTACGACGGAAAGTATTACCTGACGGTAAGTGGACGTGCAGACAATTCCACCAAATTCGGACCTGAAAACCAATGGGGATATTTTCCTTCAGTGGGCCTGGCCTGGAGATTTTCTCAGGAGAACTTTATGAAGGGATTCAGCTTTATTGATGATGCAAAGTTAAGGCTAACCCGGGGGAAAACAGGAACCTCGGCATTTGGAAGTTTTGGCTTTTTAACCTTGTTTAATACGGGCTATTTCTACAATGGTGTGAATGGGCTCAGGGCAAATCCGGACGACGGGCAGCCGAATCCTGACATCCGCTGGGAAGGGACAACGCAGACCGATGCTGCCCTGGAGCTGAGTTTCTTCAAATCAAGGCTAAAGACGACCGTCAATTTTTATAGAAAATATACAGAGGGCATGATTACGGGGCCTGCTATCCCTTCATCCAATGGCTACAGTTTCCAAAACAAGAACATTGGAGATGTGAGCAATCAGGGATGGGAGTTTACCGTGTCGGCCATTCCGGTAAATACAGATAAGTTTACCTGGATCTCTGATTTTAACATCAGCTTCAATAAAAACAAAGTTGAAAAAACCTATGGAACCGCATTGTATGGCACAATTCTTCTGACCGAAGGACTTCCTTTGAACGGAATCAGAGGATACCGCACAAATGGACTTTACCAGAATCAGGGGGAAATAGATGCCTTAAATGCCAATGCAAGGTTAGTTACAGGAAATCCGGGTGCATTTTATCAGACTTCGAGGACTGCTCCGGGAGATGTCAGGTATGTTGATCTCAATGGAGACGGAAGGATTGATACCAAAGACAGGTCAATTCTGGGTTATTCTCAAAACCCGAAATATTTTGGAGGCTGGAACAACACTTTCCGTTACGGACAACTGGAATTGAGTACACTTTTTCAGTTTGATGTGGGAAGCAAGGTGTCAAGAGAACAGAACAATGATGTTTTCAAAGGCTACCTTAACAATGTATCTTCCCTGGTACTGACCGGATGGACCCCTGAAAATACCAATACACTGCAACCGAGAAATGTGCCGAACGGACCTTCACAGAACGTTGATACGAATACCGACCGTTTTATTGAAGACACTTCTTTTCTGAGGCTAAAGAATGTACAGTTGAGTTATCTTTTTAATTCCGCACTGTTAAAAAAGATGCACATTCAGCAGGTCCGCTTATTTACCGGAATGACGAATTTATTTACCTGGACAAAATATAAAGGCCTGGACCCGGAAGTGAACAGTGAAAATACATTTACAGATCATGGAAGGGATACTGCCACTTATCCAACTACCCAAAGTATCACGTTTGGTGTTAATCTTAAATTTTAAAAAGATGACGATGAAATCTATATCAATCGCTTTAAGCTGTATGCTTTTCATGGGACTGCAGGCTTGCAAATTAACAGACGTTACAGACCTTAAGCCGGAAAATAAACTGGATGAAAGTACTGTGGTAGTCGATATTCCTTCTGCTGAGAAATTATTGGCAGGTACCTACTATAGCTTAAGGGATGAACCCCTTGCCAATCAGACGCCGATTTATGTTGGACTGATGGGACTGAACGTAACAGCCAGCGGCATCTCCAGTACTCCATATCTGAGCAATAATGTTCCTGCAAATAACAGCAGCTTAAACAGCTATTTATATGGTGGTCCCTATCAACTGATCCAGACGGCTAATTTTGTGATCCTGAAAACAGAGGCGTTGACCAGCACAGATCCGCGCAAGGCACAGATTATTGCCGAAGCAAAGTTTCTCCGTGCGTTGGGACATTTTTATATTCTGCGTCTTTTCGGTCAGTTCTGGGACATGGGCTCCACTTACGGAATTGAAATCAAGAATGTTCCGAATTCAGCTGTTGCGGCCAGAGCCACGGTCAAAGCATCTTACGAATTTATACTTTCAGATCTTGATGTGGCCATTCGTGATTGCCCGGAATATAAGACCGGAGTGATGAAGGGCTATGCGACAAAACTCGTTGCAAAAGCTTTAAAGGCAAGGGTTTTATTGTATGAAAGAGATTATGCCGGGGCAGCCTTATTGGCTAAGGAAGTGATGTCTGGTCCGGCAGTATTGTCCGCAGACTTTGTGAATCTTTTTACAAAGGAAAAGTACAATGCTGATGAAGTCCTTTTGGGCTCCATCACTTTTGCCAATAACAACAACATCTATTATGAAAATGGAAAATCCTATTACTGGACCGGTGGGGGATATAAGCTTACTGACCGTTATACTGAATTGTTAAGACAAGATCAGCGAAAATCGATTATTGTGAGGACCTCTACAGATCCTGTGGATCTGCTGAAATGGCATGGCAATGGAAAGTTCAGTACGGGTGTGGAAGGAAGTCAAAACGATACGGAATACTATTTGCGCCTGGCAGAAGTCTACCTGATTTATGCAGAGGCGGAAGCAAGAAGGCCCGGAGGAAATTTAGAAGATGCATTGAGGGCATTAAATACCCTGCATACCAAACGGGGTAATCCGGAACTGAACGCTGCCGGACAGAAAGAATTACTGAGCCTGATCAGGAAGGAGAAAGAACTGGAACTGGGTGCAGAATCAGGAGAGGATTGGTACGATATCGTTCGTTACATTAAAAACGGCGATTTGCAGGCTGCAGCCGTAAAACAAAGCCTTACAGATGAAGATAAGCTGATTCTTCCCATACCACAAGTAACTGTAGATGCTTCAAATAACTTAGTTAAACAAAACCCTGGATACTAAAACCCCCTGAATATGAAAAAGAATATCATTTTATTAAGCTTAAGCAGCATTTGCCTGTTTGCAACTGCGCAGGTAAAAAAAGATGGTTATACCATCAACGGAAAAATTGAAGGACTAAAAAGTCCGCATATGTATATCTACGGTCTGGGCGGAAGCGATTCTGTCTCCGTAAAGAATGGCGTTTTCAGCTATAAAGGAACGGTGAAGGAACCTACGCGGATTTACCTGACCGACCGGAAAGGATTGCAGCTGGAGCTATATGTTGAAAATACCCCGGTAAGTATCAAAGGAAATGCAACTGCACCCGAAGATATGCTGATTTCGGGAGGAAAGACGCAGCAGGAGCAAAATGCGTTAAAGATGACCAAAAAAGCCCTGAATAAAGAGCAGAAGCAGCTTTACCTGGAATATGAAAAAGCAGAAACGGCAAAAGACAGCACCGCAATCGCAAGGATAGAAAAGGAACTTTTTAGAATCTATAGAGAATCCGACGCTTTGAATAAGGCATTTATCATGAAACATCCCAAAAGTTATGTGAGCCTGACAAATATCAAAGATCTGGGCATGAGTACAGATTATGCGGAACTGGCTGCACTCTATAAATCAATAGATCCGAGTCTGAAGGCAAGTCCGGGAGGGAAAAAGATGGCAGCCACTTTAGCAGTGCTCCAAAAAGGAAGCAATGGCCAGGCGATGCTTGATTTTACCCAGAATGATATGGAAGGAAAACCCGTTCGTTTTTCTTCATTTAAAGGGAAGTATGTGTTGGTAGACTTCTGGGCAAGCTGGTGTGGCCCCTGCAGGGGAGAGAATCCCAATGTTCTGAAGGCTTACAACGAGTTTAAAGACAAAGGGTTTACCGTATTGGGGGTTTCGCTGGATGATAGTGCTGATAAATGGAAAAAGGCAGTGGAGGAAGATAAGATGCCATGGACTCAGGTGTCTGATCTAAAAGGCTGGAAAAATGAAGTTTCTACCTATTATGGAATTCAGGGCATCCCTTCCAATTATCTGGTCGACCCGAACGGCGTTATTATTGCCAGAAACCTGAGAGGAGAAGCATTGCCAAAGAAATTAAAAGAGTTGATGAAATAAATAACTGATGTTACAAAAAAGGCGGTGTGGGTAAACCTCAGACCGCCTTTTTTAATTTGTGCTGTTTATAAAGCGGCCAATAAAGCCTGATAATAACTTTCAAAAGCTTCCTGATGCGTATTCAGGAAAAGGTAAGGTTCAATCAGTTCCAGTTCCATCAGGTTCAGTTCTCCGTTTACGATCAATCCATCAACCCTGGCATACAAACAACCTGCTGCATACTGCTCCACATAAGCTGTGGCATCTTTGATATGTTTGTCGACACCCTCCTGTACGTTAACACTTCCCCCATGGTAACTCTGTACCCTGAAGTCGCCATCTTTTGGTACTTTCAACAGACTATGGCTATATTTTCCATTAAAGAACAGGTAAGACCATTCTCCATCATGGATTTCCGGCATAAAAGGCTGGGCAAGGAAAGCTTCTTCCTGTAATAACCCGTTGATCTGGGCTTCATAATCAGCAAGGTTTTGCGCAGTTATGATAAACGTGTTTTTGGCTCCTGCACTGATACAAGGCTTGATGATTAATTTTTCGGTATTGAAATGAGCAGTCAGTGCATTCAGATCAAGAAGATCTCCTTTTTCAAGGAAGAAGGAAGGGATCACGGCTAAGCCCGAAGCTGCAATTTCGCCGAGGTAATGCTTGTCCATATTCCATCTGATCCGCTCATAGGGGTTCAGGAGTTTCAGGTTCAATGATTCGATGTGGTCCAGCCATTGTTTAAATGCTGCAATGTGCTCATGGTAGTCCCATGGGGATTTGATGACGGCGAGGTCATAGCTTTTCCAATCTGCTGCGGGATCGTTCCATATCACGCGTTCTATAGAAAGTCCTTTATTGGTTAAAAAGTCGAGTAAGGCTTTATCCTCATCTACAGTAGCTGAGGTGTATTTTTCCTGGATCTGGTAAGAAACATAAGCGATCTTCATCATAAAAAGGGGATTAGGGCGTAAATATATCATTAATGGGCTGATTTCCATATTTTGTAGGCTTCCCGAAGGCAGCGGGCACAAGGCCTGTAACCAGATTGCAGGGCTTCATTTTCATCTTTGAAGAAAACCCTGTTTTCTACCTTCATGCTTTTCCCTGAGGCGCAATTCAGCAGGCCATATATTTTGTTTTTTTTATAGCCTCCAAGTTTGATCTTGCCGGCTCTGATTAAAGAAGAAAGCTGTTTTTTTCGTTCATCGGGATCAGCGCCAAGGTTCAAATGAAAAATCATATCTGTATTGCCATATTTTTAAGGCGGAGGCAAGATAAGGCATAGACCGCGCAGCATCAATCCGGAACTTGCGGTTTAATCCATAGGGATCACCGGCTCAAGGTCTTTGAGCTCTTCTTCGGTAAATAGTCTGGAATGGATCAGAAAGCCCATGTCCAGGGTAGATTCCAGGGAAAAGCTGGCGGCACGGCCGGCGATGACGTCCAGCGTAAGATGGGTATGTTTCCAATAGTCAAACTGATCTCCGGCCATATAAAATTTACAGCCCTCGATCTCTCCGATGCAGACATCGTTGGAGCCAACCAGAAATCCGCCTTTTTCAAAGCAATGCGGATAAGAGCCTTCACAGCAACCCCCGCTTTGGTGGAACATCAGTTCCCCATATTCTTCCTTTAATTTTGCAATGACTTCCCTGGCTTTTTCTGTAGTCGAGATTCTTTTGATGCTCATGGTATTTGATGAATTTGATTAAAAAACTCCCGGATTAACAGGGTTAACCCGGGAATGAACTTCAACCATTAAAAAAATCCTAATTTGTTTTTATCATAAGAGATCAACATGTTTTTCGTGCTGCGGTAATGATCCAACATCATTTTATGGTTTTCCCTGCCGAAACCGGATTTCTTATATCCACCGAATGGCGCATGCGCAGGGTAGGCATGGTATTGGTTTACCCATACACGTCCTGCCTGGATGGCCCTTGGTACCTGATAGAGTTGATGGGCATCACGGGTCCAGACACCTGCACCCAGTCCGTATAACGTATCATTGGCAATTTCTATCGCTTCTTCCACTGTTTTAAAGGTGGTCACACAAACTACAGGTCCGAAAATTTCCTCCTGAAAGATGCGCATTTTATTATGCCCTTTTAAGATGGTTGGCTCGATATAATAGCCGCTCTCCAGGTCAGCTTCCAGTTTGTTGGCCGATCCGCCGGTCAGCACTTCTGCACCTTCTTCTTTACCGATGCTGAGGTAAGAAAGGATTTTCTGGTACTGCTCGTTAGAGGTTTGGGCGCCCATCATACTGGTTTTATCCAATGGGTGTGCTATTTTTATCGCTTTAGTCCGTTCAATAACCCGCTCAATAAATTTATCGTAGATGCTTTCCTGGATCAGCAATCTGGAAGGGCAGGTACAGATCTCTCCCTGGTTTAGGGCAAACATGACTGCACCTTCTACCGCTTTGTCGAAAAAGGCATCGTCCTCATCCGCTACCGATTCAAAGAAGATGTTCGGTGATTTTCCACCCAGTTCCATCGTTGAAGGAATGATGTTTTCTGCCGCATATTGCATGATCAGACGTCCGGAAGTGGTGCTGCCCGTAAAGGCAACTTTGGAGATCCTGGATGAGGTAGCCAATGGCTTCCCGACTTCTATTCCATATCCGTTCACGATGTTCAGCACGCCCGGAGGAAGAATGTCGCCGATGAGCTCCATTAAAATAATAATGGAAACCGGTGTTTGTTCTGCCGGTTTAACTACGGTGCAACATCCTGCAGCAAGGGCCGGTGCAATTTTCCAGGTGGCCATAAGCAAGGGGAAATTCCATGGAATGATCTGCGCCACCACACCGATTGGTTCATGTAAAGCAATGCTGACCGTATGTTCATCGTGTTCGGAAATAGTGCCTTCATCTCCTCTGATCACCCCTGCAAAATACCTGAAATGATCTACCACCAATGGCAGGTCTGCGGCCAGTGTTTCCCGGATGGCTTTTCCGTTATCTATCGTTTCTACTGTCGCCAGGTATTCTAAATTGTCTTCGATTTTTTGTGCAACCTGAAGTAAGATGTTACTCCTGTAGGTAGGCGAACTTTTACTCCATGTTTTGAAGGCCTCATGTGCTGCATCAAGGGCCAGTTCCACATCTTCTTTGCTGGATCTTGCCGCTTTGGTAAATACTTTTCCATCAATTGGAGAGATGTTGTCAAAATAAATGCCCTTTACAGGAGCTACAAATTTACCTCCGATGAAATTGTCGTATTGCGGTTTAAATGACGGTCTTTTTACTTGATTTTCCATGAATATATCGTCTTTTTAATGATTTATGAAGTATATTTATTTCTGCAGGTTCATCCCTGCTTATACAAACCTAGGGCAATATCCCGGGGGTAGATAGTATAATTGTTTCATTGTATAGCACTAAAAAATCATATTGATATGCAGCACAGACTAAATCCATTAGGCCTTAGCCGACCAGAAAGTTTACTGACCCTTGTGGAGAACAGAACGGCTTATACGCTGGAAAGCTGCGAATTGAATGTTTTTGAAACTTACAGGGAATCGTACAATGTGCCCCTTAGTTTTAATGATTTTGTAATCACCAGTATGCTGAGGGGGAAAAAGGTAATGCATTTACAGGAACGGGAGGAGTTTGACTATTATCCCGGGCAAACGGTAATTATTCCTCCTTCTTTAGCGATGAATATTGATTTTCCGGAAGCCACAAATGAGAACCCCACCCAATGCATCGCACTCGCCATCGATCAGGAACAGATTAAAAAGACGATCAGCTACCTGAATGAGTTTTTTCCAAAAGAAGACCCTTCCAGTAAATGGATGTTAAATTACGATAAATATCATTTTCAAAACAATGAGGAGATTGCCGCTTTAATCAATAAGGTGGTGCGGATCTGTTCCGAAAGATCGGGCTCCAAAGATATCCTTGCAGACCTCACCCTGAAAGAGCTGCTGGTGCGCATCATGCAAAGCCAAAACCTGAACACGATGGTTGGCGATACCGGCAATACCAATCGCAATCCGCTAACCTATGTGCTCAATTACATTAAGGCCAACCTGAGCGAAAAGATCAACATCAAAAGCCTCACCGACAAGGCCTGTATGAGTAAAGCGAGTTTTTACAGGTTGTTTAAACGGGAACTGGGCATTAGTCCCAACGACTTTATCCTTTCGGAAAAGATCATCAGGGCAAAGCAGTTGCTGAGCGATCCGAATGCAAAAATAGCTGCAATAAGTTACGAGCTTGGATTTAGCGACGCGAATTATTTTATCCGTGCTTTCAAAAAAATGGAAGGTATCACCCCCGGAAATTATCAGCTTCAGCTAAACAGGCCTCAGAACTAAAAACACCAGCTGGCTAAGCAATCTGCTGGTCAGAGGCTTTCGGGCGAAAGATTTAGAACTCAGCTTACAGGCAATTGTTGCCAGTTTTCCTATATTCGTTGGGGGATAAATAACGAATGACATTTCAGCACAGGCTTTCTGATCAGGAATTGGTGGCTCTTTTAAAGACCGGTAACCAGGCCGCATTTACAGAAATCTACGACAGATACTGGCGGATCATGTACGGCCATGTGTATAAAATGTTGCTCGATGAAGAAGAATCAAAAGATGTCATTCAGGAACTTTTCAGCTCCTTATGGATCAGTTCCGACCGGATTCCGGATCAGCTGAACCTTTCCGGCTACCTCTATGTGATGGCAAAGAATAAGGTGTTAAACCTGATCCGGAAGAACAAATTTCAGGCTGCTTATTTAAATTCCCTGGCCAAATTTATCAACGAGTCCAGTACAGCAACGATGGATGAGTTGAACGAACGTGACCTGGCAGCAGCAATCGAACGCGAAATTCAAAGCCTTCCGCCCCGGATGAAACAGGTGTTTGAATTGAGCAGAAAAGAAAACCTCTCCTACAAAGAGATTGCAGAGCGATTGGGAATTTCGGAAGAAACCGTTAAAAAGCAGGTGCACAATTCAATAAAAGCAATCAAACATCATTTGAAAACATCGGGTGGAGCGGCGCTTTTAGTACTTGCCTTTCTTCGCTGATCATCGGTTAAATATTTTTTAATACCCGATACCCCCCGGGGAGCTTTCATGTGTTTTATTTTAAATGGGGAGGAAACTCTACCTTAAATCCTAAAACTATGGACAGGCAGGAAGCACAGCTATTGATCGATAAATATAACAATGGAACCGCAAGCCCGGAAGAAAGGGCATGGGTAGACCATTGGTATATGAAAGAAGCTTCCGGAAAACGGCTGACTGAAGATGAAGATTTCGAACACCTCAATAAAGAGATCTGGGAAGGCACACTTAAAAGATCAGGACTTTCGGCACAAAAAGCAGCACCTAAAATCTGGCCCCGGATAGCGGCGGCAGCGGCGGTGTTATTCTGCATTGCGGCAGGGACTTATTTCTATAAAACAAACTATCTGCCTGTTTCCCGGCAAAAAGCCACATCCTATATTCAGGATATTCCCGCAGGGGGAAATAAGGCCATCCTCACCTTAGCCAATGGCGAGAAGGTCATCCTGACCGATGTGGGAGAAGGCAAGATTGCAGAACAGGCAGGAATCAATATCAGTAAAACAGCAGAGGGACAACTGATCTACGCTATAGATCCTTCCAGCGCTCAAAATGCAAATGCCCCCATCACCTATAATACGATAGAAACCCCAAAAGGAGGACAGTATCAGATCAATTTACCCGATGGAACCAGAGTCTGGCTAAACTCATCTTCGGCGCTGAAATACCCCACCCGGTTTGTTGCCGGAGAAAGAAGGGTGGAACTGAAAGGGGAAGGCTATTTTGAAGTTGCCCATGATGTAGTAAAACCTTTCCGAGTGCTCAGCAATAAACAGGAGGTAGAAGTATTGGGAACGCATTTTAATGTGAACGCCTATCCTGATGAAAATGGCATCAGGACCACTTTATTGGAGGGGAGCGTGAAGGTAAAGGAATCCGGACATCTGGCAGTACTTAAACCTGGAGAACAGGCGCTAATTAAAGGAAACAGGATCGAAGTGGAGGAGGTTGATACCGAAATGGCCATCGCCTGGAAAGAAGGATACTTTATGTTTAAAAATGCCAGTCTGCAAACGCTGATGCGTCAGTTGTCCAGATGGTATGATGTAGAGGTGAGCTATACGGGAGAGGTTCCGCCAACCTTGTTCTCCGGAAAGGTTCACCGGAATACCAGCCTTGCACAGACCCTGGAACTCCTCAGCTTTTCGAAAGTTAATTTTAAGATCGAAGGAAAAAAAATGAGCATTCTATCTCCTTCGGCTAAAAAGAAATAGACAATAACCAACAAAACAACCAAATCTAAACCAAACTTACACATGAAAAGAGCACTCAGGACACGGTGAACCACCGTTAGGGGAACGACATAAAAAAACCGCAGAAGTATTCGAAGTACTTCTACGGTAAGTATTTGAGTCAACCCGGATTTCTGATGAAATCAGGAATAAAAAAATCAATTGGAAACGAATTCTTGTATTAACCCAAACACTCAAAAGTATGAAAATAAATGCTTTTAACCTAGCTATGCCCCAAACATGGCGCCCAAGAAAAATACTTATAGTCATGAAATTAACCACTTTCCTGATGATGATAGGCCTGATGTACGCGAGTGCAAAAGGATATAGCCAGATCAACCTCAACGAACGGCATACCACGCTGGATAAAGTCTTCCAGCTGATCGAAAAACAAACGGATTATGTGTTCTTCATAAAGAACTATGATGCAAGCCGTGTAAATGTTTCGGTAAAACTGAAAAATGCATCCATTAATGAGGTGTTGACCCAATGTCTTAAAGACCTGCCTTTAACGTTTAAAGTGATTGGTAAAAATATAGCCATTGTTGAAAAGGAGCTGCCCGGCGATCAGTTAAATAGCCCCCTTGTCCTCGCGATTGAAGTCAAAGGAAGGGTGCTGGACGGGAAAGGACAACCGCTGCCGGGAGTAAGCGTGACCCTGAAAGGAATCGCCGGAAAGGGAACGAGCACGGATACACAAGGCAGGTTCTCCCTCAGCGCAAACCCCGGAGATTTGATTGTTTTTAGCTTTATAGGTTTTAAAAAGAGAGAAATAAAGGTAGAAGGGGCCGCAATGTCGGACATCGTTCTGGAAGAGGAACCCGCACAGCTGGAATCGGTGGTAGTGGTCGGCTATGGTGCGGTAAAAAAGACCGACCTGACGGGATCGGTATCTTCCATCGGGTCTGAAAAGATCACGCAGGTAAAGGGTATTTCCAATGTGGCCCAGACTTTACAGGGACAAATGGCTGGTGTACAGGTGAACCAGGGCTCAGGACAGCCTGGTGAAGGAATGAAAATCTCCATTCGCGGAACCAACTCCATCAGCGGTGATAATGCACCCCTATATGTGATCGATGGGATTTTATCTCAGGGGCTTTCTGCCCAGCTCAATGTGGATGATATCGCCACGATTGATGTGCTGAAAGATGCATCTTCCACTGCAATCTATGGTTCCAGAGGAGCGAATGGGGTCATCATGATCACTACAAAAAGCGGAAAAAGCGGAAAATTGCAGGTGAATTATGATGGATATTATGGTTTTCAAAACCTCAGAAAAAGAAAAGACCTGATTGATGCCTCGGAATACGGACAGCTCCAGAATGAAGTGGCTGCCAATGATGGCAAAGCCCTGCCTTTTACTGATGATCAAATCAGGGCACTGGGGAAAGGTACAGACTGGCAGGCCCTGGTTTACAAAACTGCGCCTGTTCAGAACCATACCTTATCTTTTTCCGGAGGTTCTGAGAACACAAAGTATTATACTTCGCTGGGCTACTTCGATCAGAATGGAATCATCGAAAATTCAAACTACAGAAGGTTCTCTTCCAGAATCAACCTGGACCAGAAATTAACTGAAAAATTAAAATTCAATACCAACTTATCGATCGTTCAGGACCGGTATAAACAGGCCAATTATGCCGGTGCAGATTTTGGTGGGGTGCCTTTTCAGACGATGGTGATGCCGCCTACCCAGGGCGTATACGATGCCAATGGAAAATATACGGTCTTTACAGGCGTGAGCTGGGGACAAACAAATCCGGTAGGCGTGGCAAAAGAACAATACAATCCCAGCAATACCCTCCGGATTTTAGGAAGTGCCGCTTTTACCTATGAAGTGATTAAAGACCTGAAGTTTAAAAGCAGTGTAAGTATCGATGCCAACAACAATAAGATCGATACGTATAACCCGCCAAGCATTACTTTCGGACAGCCGGCTGGTAAAGCGGCTAAAAGCTATACCAACAGCTCTTCTTTTGTCAATGAAAATACGCTGAACTATAATAAGGTCTTTGGCGCGCATCACCTGGACCTGCTGGCCGGATTTAGTTATCAGTATGATAAAGCTGAAGGATTGAACAGCAATATAGCTTCGGGATTTGTGACGGATGATTACCTGAATAATAACATTCAGGGAGCCACCAACAAAGCATTGCCTACTACTTCTTTTGGAGAAAGAAGCCTGCTTTCTTATCTCGGCAGAATCAATTATGATTACATGGGCCGGTACTTTGCGACTTTTACGGGAAGGTTCGACGGCTCTTCGGTTTTCGGAGAAAACAACAAGTACGCCTTTTTCCCTTCCGCGGCACTGGCCTGGAAAATATCGGAAGAAGACTTTTTGAAGAACAATGCCTCGATCTCCAACCTGAAACTGAGGGCGAGCTATGGCGCTTCCGGAAGCCAGGCGATTGATCCCTATCAGACCCTGGCCAGGGTAAGGGCAGTAAACCCTGTTTTTAATAACCAACCGGTATTGGGTTATGAGCTGGGCTCATTATCGAACAGAAGCCTGAAATGGGAAACCACCAAAGAGCTCGACCTGGGAATCGATCTGGGCCTGTTCCAAAATAGAATCCAGCTTACGGCAGATTACTACGATAAAAAGACCAATGATTTGTTGTTAAATGTAGACCTGCCTCAGTCTTCGGGTTTTAGTTCCGTGCTTCAAAACCTGGGCTCTGTACAAAACCGTGGTTTTGAATTCCAGCTGAACACCAGAAATATAGAAGGAGTGGATTTCAAATGGTCTTCTTCCCTGACCTTCTCCCATAATACCAATAAAGTGACTGATTTGGGAAAGGCCGCTAATGGCAGCCCAATTTTATATAAAGAGGTGAGGGCTGGAGGAAACTGGTTCCCGATGATTCTTGGTCAGCCGATGCATTCCTTCTACGGACAAACGGTAGCTGGTGTTTACCAGACCGATGCCGAAGCGGTAGCAAATGGAGAACCCCAAAAACATGCAGGAGAATACCGGTTTCTGGATTACAATGGTGATGGAAGGGTAGACGATTCGGACAAACATGTGCTGGCCAATATGACGCCTAAATTCACTTTTGGCTTTAACAACAGCTTTAGCTATAAAAACTTCGACCTGAGTTTGCTCTTTGTGGGCTCTTTTGGAAATAAGATCGTAAATGAGTTCCGGAAATATAACCTGACACTGAATGGCCTTTGGACGCCAACACAGGAAGCTTTTGATGCCCGATGGAAAGGACCCGGAACAAGTAATACCGGCGATAAGCCCTCAAGTGCGAGTATGCAGAATACCAGAGATTATGCGAACAGCCTTTGGGTGGAAAACGGTTCTTACCTGAAACTAAGAGATGTGACACTGGGATATACCTTCTCCCCAAAAGTCCTGAAGGCCCTGAACATCGCTTCTATTCGCCTGTATGCGAGTGCCCAGAACTACTTTACCATCACTAATTACTCGGGTTATGATCCGGAAGTTTCCTGGTCTGTGTCCACGGTAAACGGATGGGACAGGGGAAATTATCCTGCTGCAAAATCGATTACCACTGGTGTTAAAGTTAATTTTTAATCATTTAGAAGAACAGATCATGAAACGATATATCACCTATTCCCTGCTTACCTTATTGTTGATGACCAGCGTCATTTCCGGATGTAAAAAGGCATTGGAGGAAGATCCTAAGACCTTTATTTCCCCGGATAATTTTTTTAAGAACCCTGATAGTTATGAACTTGCCGTAGTGGGGATTTATTCAGGCCTGCCCCTGTACTCCGGAAACACGGCGATGATGCTGGAGATGTGTACCGATATTTATGGTGCTCCCGCTTCTGCTTTTGAACAGGCACTGCCGATGTACCAGAACGCTCCGGCAGATTTTTATTACAATACCAGAGAAGCCTGGGGAGGCGCATACTCCATCATCAAGAATGCAAATTTTATCCTGGACGAATTGCCTAAAGGCCCGCTGGAAGAGCTGAAGAAAAAACAACTGATGGCCGAAGCCCGTTTTCTGAGGGCATATGCTTATTTTTATTTGGTACAGCTATATGGTGACATTCCTATGCCTGTAAAGCCGATTACAGATTATGCCAATTTACAAATGCCGAGAACAGCACAGACCGAAATTTATAAACTGATCCTGGAAGATTTAAATTATGCGGAAGCAAACCTTCCTGAGTCGACAACAGCTCAGGGCAGGGTCTATAAACTGGTTTCTACGGCATTATTAGCTAAGGTTTACCTCACGATGGGTGGAAATCCTTTGAAGCAGACACAATACTTTGCCAATGCAAAAGAGAAAGCTGTAGCGGTAATCAATTCCGGAAAGTTCAAACTGGCCGATGATTTTGCAGGCGTATTTCATAAAACAGGTTATACCTCTGAGTCGATCTGGGAGCAACTGTATGTGACTGGCCTGGGAGGAAATCCGGTACATGGGCTGACCTTAACTGCGGCCACCTATAACCCGATCCTTGTTCCTGCAGACTGGTTCATCAATAGCTTTGCTACCGGCGACCGGAGAAAAGAATGGGGAATTGTTCAAAACTTTGCAGGCCCGAATGGAACAACCCTGAAGCCTTTCTTTCAGAAATTCGCAGATGTTTCCGGTGTAGCTTCCGGAACCACTTCCTCAGGAGCAATCGTGAGTTATACCTTTCCCTACCTCAGACTGGCAGAAATGTATTTAATCGCTGCTGAAGCGGAAAATGAAGTAAACGGACCGGGAGCGGCCTATACTTATATCAACGAAATCAGAAAACGTGCAAGGGTAGATAAAGCAAACCTGACCAATGTGCCGGACTTAAGCGGATTGTCGCAACAGCAGTTTCGGGAAGCAGCATGGATGGAAAGGAAATGGGAGCTTTGCCTGGAAGGGAGCACCTGGTTTGATTTGAAAAGGACGAATAGCCTGCAAAATATTCAAAACAGAAGAGGGGCAGGGCTGATCAATCCGATCGGTGCCTATAACCAAATCTGGTTGATTCCTGATAAAGAGGTGGTCAACAATAACATTGCTCAAAACCCAGTATATAAATAATTAAAAAATAATCCTGTTGATTTATGAAACGTACGACAAGGCCCCGGATCTCCTTACTCAGCTGCCTGCTGTGTTTATTTTTAAGCAGCAACAGCTTTGCTAAAGAGCTTTATATTTCCAGCAAGGGAAATGACAAAAATCCTGGCAGCAAAGAAAAGCCTTTTGCCACTTTTAAAAAGGCACAAATGGCCCTAAGGTCTATGAAGGGTGCCATAACGGTTTATGTGCGTGGGGGAACCTATTACCTGACAGCCCCGGTGATTTTTACGGGTTTGGATTCCCGGAATAGTGGGGAGCAGGTCACCTATAAGTCCTACCCGGGAGAGCAGGTGAAAGTAAGTGGCGCAAAACCTTTACAGCTCAAATGGGAACCTTATAAAGGCCTCATTAAACAAGCTAAGCTGAGCGGGGACCTGTCCTTCGATCAGTTGTTCCTGAATGGAAAACAGCAGCGCATGGCGAGGTATCCGAATTATAACCCGGACATCAGGTTCTTTGGTGGCGCTTCGGCCGATGCGATCAGTCCTGAACGGGTGAAAGGATGGAGCCATCCGGAAGGCGGTTTTGTGCATGCCCTCCATAAGCACGAATGGGGCGGATACCAATACCTGATTTCCGGAAAAGACGGGGAAGGGAAATTAACCCTGGAAGGTGGCTTTCAGAACAACCGTCAGATGGGAATGCACGATAAATACCGTTATGTAGAAAATATCTTTGAAGAGCTGGACACCGCCGGAGAATGGTATTACAATAACAGAGAAAAGGTCCTCTATTTCTATCCGCAGCAAAAAACAGATTTAACAAAAGCAGTGGTCGAAATCCCACAGTTGAAATCACTCTTTGAATTTCGCGGAACAGCAGAAAAACCGGTAAAGAACATTCAGATTGAAGGTATGGAACTGAGTCATACTTTAAGAACCTTTATGGAAACAAAGGAGCCGCTGCTGCGGAGTGACTGGACCATTTATCGCGGAGGAGCAGTGGTGATGGAAGGTGCGGAGCACTGCGTGATTAAGACTTGTTTCTTCAATACGGTTGGTGGTAACGCCGTGTTTATGAGCAATTACAACCGGAACAACCTGGTCTCAGGATGTCATATTGCCTTCGCCGGAGCAAGTGGTGTGTGCTTTGTTGGCGATCCCAAAGCGGTCCGCTCTCCAAGTTTTGAATATGGACAGTTTGTACCATTAAATGAAATAGACCGGGTCCCGGGACCAAAAACAAACAATTATCCTTCAGACTGTACGGTAGAAAATACCCTGATGTATGGCCTTGGAAGCGTAGAAAAGCAGGTTGCAGGAGTGGAGATTTCCATGGCTATGGACATTAAGGTGAGCCACAACACGATTTATGATGTGCCCAGGGCAGGAATAAACGTTAGTGAAGGCACCTGGGGAGGACACCTGATCGCATACAATGATGTTTACAATACGGTATTGGAATCGGGAGATCATGGTGCTTTTAACTCCTGGGGCCGCGACCGCTACTGGCATCCGGATTATGCAGTGATGGCGGGGATTGCAAAAGACAATCCTGCATTGATCACTGCGGATGTGATTAAACCTATCGTGATTCATGACAACCGTTTTCGTTGTGATCATGGATGGGATATTGACCTGGATGATGGTTCCTCAAACTACCATATCTACAACAATGTTTGCCTGAACGGAGGATTGAAACTTCGTGAAGGGTTCTTCAGAACGGTAGAAAACAATGTGATCCTGAACAATTCCTTTCATCCACATGTATGGTTTAACAAGAGCGGTGATGTATTCAGACATAACATTGTAACCCGCAACTATTTCCCGATCCGTGTGAACGACTGGGGCAAAGAAGTAGACGCGAACCTGTTTCCGGATGAGCAGGCATTAGCTGCGGCACAAAAGGCAGGTACTGATGCGCGTTCTGCATTTGGAGACCCTGAATTCATAAAAGCAAGTATTGGAGACTATCGGGTAAAACCAGGTTCTCCTGCATTGAAGCTGGGCTTTAAGAATTTTCCGATGAACGACTTTGGGGTCACTTCTCTTTCCCTGAAAGCTTTGGTGAAGCCGGTGAAATTACCGGTATTGATTTCAGAGATGAAAACAGAAGGGCAGGATAGCTATGATTTCCTTGGTGCAAAAGTAAAAAACCTAAATACCCTTGGGGAGCGCTCAGCAACAGGGATGGCCACAGAAACAGGCGTGCTGGTGTTGGAAGTTCCAAAGAAAAGTATCCTTTATGGAAAGTTGCAGCCTAATGATGTGGTCCTGAAATTTAACGATGCGCCGGTAAAGAATATGAAAGACCTGATGACGATTCAGATGGGCTTACAGCTGAGTCAGAAAGCAACGGTAGAAGTCTTTAGGAACCAGGCTTCGAAAAAAATTGAAATCGCACTGAAATAAACATTCAGCCCCTTTCTTCAGGATGGTAAAAGTATTTACTACTCGGAAGAAAGGGGCTGTTTCGTTTTCTTACAATACCCCCGTTTGCAGGTGTCCTAAGTTTGTCTTAACAAATTTAAGGAACCATGAAACACCTCATTATTTATTGCCATCCAAATCCGGCGAGCCTTAACCATGCGATTAAGGAGTCTGTAAATCAATATGCGCAAGCCGCAGGACAGGAAACGAGAATCCGCGATGTCTATGCGTTAAACTTTAACCCGGTCCTGACACCGGAGGATCTTTTGTCTTTTAAATCAGGGACAGTTCCTGAAGACATTCGTGTAGAACAGGAACACTTTCTTTGGGCAGAACTCATCACTATTGTTCATCCGGTTTGGTGGACGGGAATGCCGGCCATTTTGAAAGGATACTTTGACCGTGTGCTGAGCTATGGATTCGCTTACCGCTACGGAGCAAATGGCCTGGAACAGATGTTAAAGGGCAAAGACCTTTATATCCTCAATACTGTGGGCTCAGAAGAGCAGAATTATGCAGACAAAGGGATTTTCGATGCCATGAGAACTGTGGCTGAAAATACCTTTGGTTTTACAGGACTGCGAATTTTGGAACACCGGTTTTTCTCTAACGTAATTGTTTGCGATGAAGAGACAAGGAAAGGTTATCTGGAATCAATCGGAGAGCTGTTCGAAAATGCCATGCCTAATGTAGCGCACTTATAGAAATACCACAGAAAACCGAGCGCTTTTATGTAAAGCCATCTCAGGAATAAGGCGCATAAAACTTTGCCTTTGGGCTTGTTGAAAGACAGGTAAAAGACTGGGAAATACCCCGTTTTCCCTGAGCTAGGTCTGACCTCGGTCTAAGCTCGGTCTATACTCGGTGCAAGCCCGCTTGAAAGCGTGTTAAAGGCGGGTCAGCAACGAGTGAAAAACGGGCTTATCAAGTGTATTCCTGCCGGCTGTCTTTTACTTGTCCATGGACTGGTCTGAACCCTTTTTTACCCCAAAAAAAATCCCGTTGAAATTGCTTCCAACGGGATTCTGTACGTATGTAAAATGAGGTGTTTTTTCGGATGCTGTTAATCCAGTAATGTCCAGCTTCTTTTCGTCTGAACCTGTTGTACCACCTGTTGTTCTGCAACAACAATGTTTTCTTTGCGCTGACCAATGTATTCCAGCATACCCAGCTTATTCCAAAGGGCAACCATGACCTTTAAAAACTCTTCGGTCATGGACATGGAAGCATAGATATTCTGATGGTCATAGACCATCTCTATCATCCGCGCAAGGATTTCTTCGAAGTTTCCTGGTGTTACATCTCTCCATTCATAGAAATACTTTAACATTTCTTCTCTTTCCTTAGATTCTACCAGTTTGATTCCGGTAAAGAACACATGGGCAAGGTTTGAACAATAACCTACAATATAGACCGGAGATTGCTGATAGCCGAAATTCCTGTAATTGAAGAAGATCTGTGCGATGTAATCCAGCAGTTTTTCTGACAGCAAACGGATATTTTTACCCAATGGTGTGATGGAATCTTTTCCGGTGGTCTTATCGATGATTTTAAAGGCCGCAAGCTGCAGGTCATTGATGAGGCTACTGAACAGTTCATAATACCGCGTTAAGCCAGGGTGACTGATCATGCTGCTGCTGGGGGCGATATAATTGTGATTGATGGTAATTCTGCCGCTTTCCTGTATCAGCTGTCCGATGGTCAGGTGATAGCTGTCTGTGGCTTTAGGTGCCATTTCTGAAGCAGGCAGGATGATGATGCTGTAGTTTTTGGAAATGTCCGGATACCTCGGCGGGTTGTCTTCCGGATCAGGATTTCCTGAAGGCATTCTTTCAAATGGGTTTACCATCAGCAGGATGTTGAATACCATCACCCTGGAATGGTCTATGTTTTCACTGCTAAAATATTGGCTGTAAGTAAGCTGGTCCTCAAAGTTGGAAGAGCTTTCAATGTCTATTCTGCAACCTTCGGCAGTGATGGCATTGCAATGTCTTACTTTAACCTCAATATGGTTTGTGGCCTTTTCCATGATCTCAATATCATGCGACAGGCGCTGCCCTGCAAAAGGAGGGAGCAGACCATAGTTGAAGTGGTTTATAAATACGGAATTCGCATCTCTTACAAAGTCCTGGTTAAATTGATCTGTAGCAATAAAATGATTGCTGGAAAGCTTCATGCCGTCCACCCAGTTAACGGGCTTATATTTTAATGGTGAAATCATAGTCGTCGGTTATATAAAAATAGATTCGTCACCTACTTTTTCTGGTTTATTAGCGTTTTCAGATACTCTTTTTGCATAAATGGTCATTTTTTCTGTAATGCCATTGTTGATGATGTCAAGGTCCGGATCAATAAAAATGTTCTTCTTAAAGAAAGAAGTTTTGATGAAAAATATCCATTTGAACGATTCAAAATCTTCCCCCATGTATTTCACCGGGGTTTTAGGGAATTTCAGGTTATAATCTTCTATGAATTTATAGAACCAATCGCCAAATACCATGTTTTCCGGTGCTTTCGCTTTTACTTTCAGGGGTTCAGGATCGTTGGTGTTTTTATAAAGTTCCAGTTCCAATACCAGCATGCGGTCAAAATCAAGGTGGTCCATGTTGATGTTCAAAGGGCTTGATGGATATTGCCAGATCTTATAAATTTCCGTTGGAATGCTGATCAGCGCCACATAGGCCCACCAGAATAACACCGGGACAAAGAAGGTGACCAGGCTTGTTGCAGCCCAGATTCCAAAGTGAATGTCGCTAAGCCAGTTGAAGGCCAGCTGGAAAAGATAGAAGCTCAGCAGGCAGCTAATTAATATCGCAAATATTACAAAGAACTTTCTCTCAAGCAATTCCTTTGGGTAGTATTTTGTGAACAGGTAGACAAACAGAATTCCGAGTCCTGTATAGTAGATTTGACAAATAATATATCCCCATGGCATAAAATCAAAGCTTAAAAAGCCAAGAAACCCGGGAAGTGCAAGGAATACACTGAGTACTAAAATACTTACTATCAGTCTTTTGTTGTTTAGAAATTGATTTTTCTTGTTGACAATAGAGAGTAGCGCAGCGGAGACGATGAAGATTAAGGGAAAAAGTAAATAACGAATAAAAAATGATTGAACGTCCATTAAATAGTATTTGATGATTTATGCTTAATCTGTTAACAAATATAGTACCTTAAATTTTTTAATATAAAAATGGTATAATTATTAGGGTATGTAGGTTTAAGTATGCGGTAAATAAATATATGAAAGACAGTTTACATTTGAAAAATGATCTCCAGACGGATTTTAAGGCTACAGCCCTGGCTGCGGAACTGATCGAAGCGGGAGATTTCGAGGCCGATCAGATTGCCGTACTTCCTGCCGGTCCCAGAAAAAGGGCATTTGCCAAAGAAATCGGTAGCCATGTTTTTTATTATTCTGAGAGTAAACGCAAGGATTGCATCAATATTGAAAGCCATCAGGAAGGCTTATATGACATGCTGCCGGAAGGCCTTTTTCATAATCCACCTACCGGAAGCTCCGGAATGTCGGAGCAGCAAATGGTTGAAGATGTTCAGTTTAGAAGAGCGGAGGAAAAAGATGCCAGAAAGTTCTTCATGCCTTTCGAAGCAGAGATCAATCACCTGAAGACCATTCTGGAGCTGTATGAAAACAGACTGGATAAAAAAACAACTTATAGCGAGCTCACCAGAATCTTTGCCGCAGAATGGAAAGAATTCGAGTTATTTGATAAAGAACAAAGCATCATCTGGATGCACCTTTTGCCGGTCATTCATCAGAAACGCAACGACGTTACCTTCCTTGGTCAGCTGCTTTCGGTCCTTTTCAAGACTCCGGTGGAGGTATTGATGAAGCAATCGAATGTTAAGCCTAAGTTAATAGACGAGCATATGCAGTTTAAACTTGGTTTCGGTGCGCTTGGGATCAACTCCATCATCGGCAACAGTTTTGCAACAGATGAAGAGGAAATGATCATTAATATTGGGCCTACAACTACACAACGCCTGCTCAGCTTTATGCCCGGGACTGCCCATTCCCGCATCATCGACCTTGCGGTATCTTACCTGGTTCCCGTAGAGACCGAGGTGAAGGTCAACCTGCTCGCCGCTGAGGCCAACAGGTTGGGTTCTTTAGGTGCGGATAGTGAAAATGCTTATCTCGGTTTTACCGTTTACCTCTAATCGAGGATCAGACGGTAATGGATGTTCATGGTGCTGCGGATTTCAAGTTTTGATTTCGTCAGCTCCAGCATGGACTTCCATTCCTCCCTGCTCAGTTCGTTCTGCTGACTGGGCGTGATCACAATATCTGTCGTTTTGATGAAACCTTCTTTTGGGTTTGGTGTCGACATGAGTCCTTTCCGGATGTTTACCGCCTTGATCTTGGTGCCCAGTTCATAGAAACAGAAATTAATAATGTCAGATTGAGTCACGAGTCTGTTTCCGGTAGTGAGGCCGTATTTATAGGCCTGAACGCGGTTTCCTGCATTTAAGCGTGCCCTTCCGCCTTTAGAATTGCTCAGTAGAAACAGACTTTCCGGCATCACTTTACTACTTTCAAAGGATTGCAGATGACTTCCCGAACGAATCTGATTTCCCATTTCCGCATTGGTGGTCCAGAATTCCAGAAACATGATGTCTGCATTGTTCAATGGCTTTACAATCACATAGTTCAGCAGCTCTTTGATCATGCTCAGCTGTGCCTTTGTTTTCTGCTCAATAATGGAGATGTTTTGTTCGAGGTCCTTTAATGAGCTGTTTAAAAAGTCAGAACCATAAGCAGAAAAAGCAGCCTTTTCGTCCCTCAGAAGCTCGAAAAGATAGTCGACAACCTCCTTCGCATTCCTGCCGTCGAAACGCTCTGAACCGCCATAACGGATGGAAAAGGAGCCGACATTACGATCGTCATAATGGGTATGCGGGATTTCTGTATAGGTGTTCCCCAGTTTATCACTGAGGGTCTGTACGGATAAGAACTGTTCATGGTCCTGCAGCTTTACCGGGATGATATTGGTCATCATTTTCAGGCGGTGTTTGATCTCAAACATCCGCTTGTTCACGACCGGAAAGGCATTGGTCGAGATGTGAAGTTCATCGAGCATCACATCAGATATGGCTGCCGGAAACTGCACTTTAAACCAAAGGACCGGCTTTTTAAAGTTGACCAGGCTTCCCGGTTGAAAGACATTTTCAAACTCCTTTGGATAGAGTTGTAAATAAGGATGAGGAAGGAAAATATTCTCGTCGTCGATGCTTAGAAAGCGACTGGAGTAAAAGGCCTGGATGTCTTCATTGAGGAGGTTCAGCACATCGTGCTTTTCAAAGGGTGACTGGAAATTGTTTTCCGGTTCCATATGAAACTTGTTCAGGGAAATGTTGACCGGAGCATTGTTGATCGACCATTTGGACAAAGAAAGGAGGTCGTAGGTATGGTCATTCACGACATAGTTTCTCCAGTCAAAATAAAAGCTCATGCCTTTAAATGTCGGGAGTCCGGGCGCCACTTCCACACCGATATAGATCGTGTTGTTTTCGAGTGAATTCCCCGGAATGGTATTGCTGAGGAGTAGTTTGTTGTGCTGCCCGTCGATCTGAAACAAGTTGTTCCCGTTGGCGAGATAAGAAACCCCGGAGTTGAATACTTTTACCGGTTTCAGCGGACTGAAAAATACGTCTATGGCATTTTCCTTATTCGATTCATTTTTGTCTTTTAACTTTTTCCGGTGGAAAAACTGAGTTTTGGTATCAATGGTCTCTATCGCTTCAAATGGCCTTGCATGAAGGATTGCATGGGCAGGAAGGGCAGAGGTTAAGGTGTCTGAGGCGAGAATTCTGGAGATTTTGTCGAGTATTCTGTTTTCCAGATTTTTAACATCATTGGAAACCCCGAATATTTCGGTGCTCAGGGCTTCGATAATCAGTTTTACCAATGGATCAAAATCATTGGTATTCTTTATTCCCCAATAGTCTTGTGCATTTTTAAGGATTCTATTTCGGATTTCGTCTTTTGAAGAGTAAAATATGTTTTTCATCTTTTAGAGAATGATTAATTTGATGGATTAATGGGACTGTCTATAATTGTGTGCATAGTATCCTTAAAATAGAACAATTTGATTTAGCTGGATAATGGGCTTAAAAACAGACCAGTGTTGAAATAATATTTTTCTCCTGTTATATTCATTTTTCCCCAGATAGAGATATCTACCTTTTTCTTAATTTCTGTAACATTTCTGATGGAAAATATCTTCTCTACCTCACTCATTTTAATTTCTACCTCTACCTGGTACAATCTGGGCTCATATTGCGTGATGGAACGCAATAAGGATTGCCGGAATTTTTCTTCCCAGGTGGTTTCACTTACAATTAATTCGAAATCCAGGTCCCAGATTTCGCATCCGAAATTGCGGTTGTGCCGGTGTTCCCCATACCTGGTGAAAATGATGAGTTCTATGTTCTGAGAGATAGATTTCCCTATATCAGCCTCTTTTAAATCCTTGTTTTCGAAGATGTTTTTTAGTCGAAATGGTTTATTGTATAAGAAATCTGACATGGCGTTATGCTTAAATGGAACAATAATTGGTAAATGGTTAATCAATATTACGTCCAAAAAATGAAATAGGGTGACGTTATAAGAAAATTATAAAAATATGTTTTCGTATTTAAAAACTTAATGCAGCTCAATGCCAAACCAACCATCCCACTATGAAACCAATCAACGCTCAGGAACTTAGCAGATCTTACCGGCTCTTTGTTTTAAACTTTATCCTGCTTACTTCTTTTGCAATTCTTTGTGTATACCTGTTTTTTGTATCCTCAAAATTTGAATACCAGTTGCTGGAAAAGGAAGTGAAGCAAACAGATATGCTGCTCGCCAAAAGAAAAGAGATCAACACCAATTTTGACATGATCCTGCAGCGCTTCCAGCAATTGTCCAAAAACGGTTCTACTGTTATTGGTTCTGTTGAAATGAACAATCAGGCGATCATACTGGAAGACATCCAGAACAAAAACTTCAGGATCCGGGAAATCATCAAAGAACAGAAGTCGGATGCCGGCAGTTTTCAGCTCTACAAAAAGATGACCGATGATGTCGTACAGATGGCAGTGATTCAGGATTCTTTATTGGGGACGAAAGTGGCCATCGCGCGCTTAAAGTACCAGTTGGAATCTTGCCGTAAGACAAATCTGGCCGGAAACAAGAAATTGAAATCAGGAATATTTAAATAAGCACGATGATCAAACTTAGTATAAAAGAAAGAAGAGAGCAGTTTTTGTTTTTTATCGGAATTTTCCTGTTTACCGCTACACTTTTGAGCTTCGGCCTTTTCCACGATTATGGAGATGGTAGGATGGTGTCCAAACAGGACCTCGCAGATAAGTTGTCGCAGAATGCGGAATTTGAAGAAATAGTCAAAGATCAGCGTGCTACAGTAGACACGACTTATAAACAAATCATCAGTTTCGATCCGGGGGTGCAAGCTGTTTTCCTGGAGAATGACATCAAGAACTCGCTGAACTCCATCAAGTCAAATTACGAGAGAAGGGCTTCAGACTTACGCTATAAAACATTTCTTCAGGCCTCACAGTTGTACAATGACTTTTTTTACGATAGGAGAGAACTGAAAGGAAATAACAATGACATGAAAATAGTCGAAAATTCCCTGAAGGACTGTAACCTGTCTACCGATCGTTTGAAACAAACCATGGGCAACCAGAAATAAGAAATAACCGAATAAAAACAATCAAACCACAAGCATATGGCCGATACCACTACCAATGGAAAATCAGTGAGCAGTAATTCGCAGGGATATATATTCCTGTACATATTTATCGCAATACTCGTTCTCGCAGCAATCATCTTTTTCTTTAAGAGCTCCGTCTTTGATAAACGTAATGTTGATGCAAGGATCTTAAAAGATGAGCTTTACCTAAATGAAGACCTTGTATTTACAGACAATACAAAAAATGCCAAAAAATGGCTCTGGGAATTTGGTAATGGCGCCAAATCGAATACGCAAAACGGAAGCTACCGCTATCTGAAATCAGGTTCTTACATCGTAAGGTTAACCGTTGACGGAGAGCTGCGCGAGCAATTCCCGGTAAATATAAGGGATACGGTAAGTATGGCCGTTGATACCGTAGTGAGCATTAACGGTCCTACCTCGGGTGTGGTTAATGAAGAGGTCAGACTCGAAGCCGAAGGAAAAGCCGGTTTATATGAATGGGCTTTTGGAGAAACAGGACGTGTGGATGTGAAAGGAAGAACTGCATTGTACACTTTCCATGCACCGGGAGAATACATGGTGAAGCTCACCACCGACAGAGGACACAGACCAGTGTACCATAAGATCTTTATTACCGATCCGAACGCAGTGATCGATACTGAACTGGTATTGCCGGGAGAAGGTGAACGTAAAGTGATTGATGACATCAGGGCGAGGCTGCAGGCCATTGCCAATGGTGCTGACTTTAACTCTAATTATTATTACCTGACAAGGAAATATATGTGCAACAGCGAAAAGGTGACTGTTGCTGTAGAACAGGATAACGTGAAAAAGTCCAGCGACTTTTATTCTTACTGTATGGGATTAACTTTTGGTGGTGAAATCGTCGTAGATGAAGCACAACTGACCATCAGCCCTACTTCTAACTGTGCCATCCTGGTAAATATCAAACAACATTCAGCCAAGACCGTAAAATAACCATCTATGAAACGAATTATCTCCCTCTTAGTACTCATCACCCAAGCTGCTTTTGTTATGGCACAGTCGCCGGCAGCATTTGGGAAGAAAGTAAAATATATGCCCAAGGCTTTCGAAAAGCCATCTGCGAATACGGATTTAAGTACCGACGGCAAAACGACAAACTTACCCTGGATCGTTTTTTCCGACAGGGATGAAAACTATACGACCACCGCTCCGGGCGGAAGTCTGATCATGAAGAAACTGAACTTTATGGAGCCTTTTTATGTATCCAAAGAAGAAAACGGATACCTGAAACTGATCAAGTACAAAGCAGGAATGATCAGGGGCAGAAAGATCAATGATAAAAAAAGCGCGATCAGCTATGGCTGGATTCCGAAGTCAAAGCTTTTGCTTTGGCAGCGTTCTTATTCCAATCAGAAATCCGGTTATCCGGAGAAATCCATCGCTGTGATCAATGGTAAAATGCCGATGACAGAGTCTAAGTTCTATTATGACAATACCGATTCTGCTTATGTTTACAATTCTCCGGAGTTGAAACAACGTTCGGCAAAAATAAGGCTGCATGAGATCTCTTACATTTTCAAAAAATCTGAAGATGGAAAGAAATACCTGATTGGAAATGAAGATCAGCTCGTGGCAGATAGTGCCAGAAAAAGTGTTTATGGATGGATTGCAGCGGATGCAGTTCATAACTGGGGGAACAGGTTATTCATTTCTCCTTTACAGATCAACTCTTACGAACAAAGTGATTCTGTGGCTTTCGCCCTTCATGGCGTACATATGGACCCGCTTCTGGGTACAAACGACCTGATCCTGAGAAGCTCTCCGGTAGTTGCGGAAGAAGGAAACGGACGTTATGTATTGGGAACTGCAGCCGATGTATACAACAAGTCTGACAATAAAGTCATCACGATCAGCGGTTCGGCATTGCCTTACCTGAGCTATCTTGACCTGAGAAAGAACATTCATAAAATCAATGTGGTTTTTGTAGTCGACGGCGGAAGTCCGATGACCAGGTATTTCTCCGGATTGACGAACACGATTCAGTCATTTGAAAATGTTTTCAATGAATATGGTAAAAAACACAATTTAAGCTATGGTGCTGTGGTTTACAGAGATGGGGTAAGTTGCGCGGCTACAGGAATTTTAAGTTCTCCGTCTTTATCCCCGGATTACAGAACACTGATGTCTTTCCTTTCTAAAGAAGCGAAGAAAACAGAAGGATGCAATGGAAGGATTGCCCACCAGCCGGTTTATGATGGGATTAAAGCAGGCTTAAACCTGTTAAAAAATCACCATAATGAAACCAACCTGATCGTATTGATCGGAAGTACCGGAAATGAAGGTGCTACAGCTTACCGTTTGAACCAGCTGACAGAAGATTTTGCACAGGTAGACGCGAGATTGCTGGCCATCCAGATGTATAGCGATTACGATCAGTTGTTTAACAACTTTGTATTGCAGTCTAAGAAATTAGTATCTGACGCAGCAGTTTATGCGGCAGACAGAAAGAAAAGATTTTTGGTAAAAGGAGAAGGATTAAATAGTACTCAGGCTTACAATACAAGTAAACTGGATTCCATTTCTTACTACCTGGATTACCCTAAAAACAGTTTGATTCAGGGTGGGGTAGTTTTCCCGACAAAAGGATCTGTGAATTCTGCGGAATCCATGAACATTGCCCTGAAACGTTTCATCAAAGAAACGGATATGGACATCAACAGCCAGATCAGCTCCCTGGATAGTGCCTTCCGCTTAACCGGGATAGAACGCAAGAATTTATCGGTTACCGTAGAATCACAGCTGGAAGCTCCGGTATATGGTGATGTAGCGGATAAAATGCCGCACAATGCATTTAAATATTACATGACCAATTCAGTTGCCGACGACATTGTGGCCAAGAATAAGTCCCTGTTGCAATACTCGGTGGTCTTAAATACCATGGAATTCAAACAACTGAACGATATTTTTTCTTTAATGATCGGTCAGAACCTTCAGCCGGATCAGTCTTCCTTCAGAAGTAAACTGGTAAAGAATTACATCAATATTCAACGTCAGTTGTTAGACATGGACGTTTCCAACAGCGACATCAGGAAAATGAGCCTGGCCAAATATTTCAGGACGGTAACGGGTTTACCGATTCAAAATGACCTGTTAAACAAATACACGGTGGTGGATTTGAAGAGAGGAAGTAAAATGCCGCAGGTAGATTTTGAGAACTATTTGAAATTTTTGATCGGTTCGAGTGAGCGCATCAAGAGAAGTACTCAGGTTGGTCAGCAGTTCATTTCCAACGGAAAGACTTATTACTACATCACGGAGCAGAATTTTGTTGCACCTGTTGAAAAAGAAACCCCTTAGCATTTAAATTATGAGTCTTACAAATATCAGTGAATCAGTAAAATTAGCCATCAGGGTTGCACAATCTTTGGCTAAGGAATACCATAACCCGGAATTTACTGCGGCACACCTGTTGAAAGGGTTGATGCATAAAGAGGTGGGCTTGAGACAGTTTTTATCGTCTATCGGCAAAGATGAGGAATACATCAGCGAATGGGCAGAAGTAAGAATCGAAGAACTGGATAAGACGGCTTCGGCTCCGGACGAAGTCAAAGGAAGTCCGGAGATTGCAAAGGTTTTTGAAGAAGCGGATCACATCCGGATCAAGCTGGGGCTGGACCTGATTACACCGGTATGCGTCCTTACGGCATTGTGTAAGCCTACCATCGGTTTTAAACCAGATGAGTTGAAATCATTCCCGATCAGGGAAAGAGAACTGCTGGACCTGTACATCAAGGATGAAGAAATTCAGCAGGTGGTTTCCCCGGCAGGAGGAGCTGGGAAAGAAGCTAAATCTTCGGGTGCAGCAAGTGCATTGCACAAATACTGTATCGACCGGATTGCCCTTGCCAGAGATGGAAAGACAGATCCGATCATCGGCAGGGACCGGGAAGCAAGGATGATCATGGAGATCCTTTGCAGGCGCACCAAACCGAATGTGATCATCACCGGTGATGCAGGGGTAGGTAAAACTGCGCTTGTGGATGGTTTTGCACAGGATGTCATTGCAGATAACGTTCCTGAACTGCTCAAAGGAGTTCAGCTTTTTGAACTCGACCTGGGTTCATTAATCGCAGGCGCTTCTTATAAGGGGGAGATTGAAGACCGCCTGAAGAACATCCTGAAAGAGATCAAACAATTTGATAAAGCGGTGTTGTTTATTGATGAGATCCATACCCTTCTTGACAATAAAGGTCCTATTGGTGGGGGAGTGGGCAATTTGCTCAAACCGGAACTGGCCAGAGGAGAAATCACCGTGATCGGTGCAACCACGATTGATGAATACCGTAAAATTATAGAACCTGAACAGGCTTTCAGCAGAAGGTTTGAAGTGCTGCAGGTCAATGAACCGAATGAGGCTTCAGCGATTAAAATGCTGGAGAAACTAAAGGAAAAATATGAGGACCACCACCAGCTGAAAATTCAGCCGGATTCGATCCCTGAATGTGTGAGGCTGGCAAAACGTTATATGAAAGACCGCCGTCTGCCGGATTCCGCTTTTGACTTGCTGGACAGGACCATGGCCGCCATGAAAATGATGAACGATACTTCTGACAAAGTTTTGGAAGAATTGTCCGCCAGGCTTAACGAGCTGGAAACTTTGGAAGAAGAAGCCGAAACCAGGCTGGCAGATTACCGCTGGTTGTACAGCCAGCTGATGGATAAGGTGAGCCCGGTGCTGCTGGGTCAGCTGACCGACGAAACGCAGGTAGAAGCCTTTGAAACGATCGAAGAGTATCGGGATTACCTGAGCAAGAACCTGGCAGCGTTAAAATTACTGGCAGCGCAGAAAACGGATGAAGTCCACAAGCAGGACATCGCTTCTGTGGTGTCTTATAAAACCGGAATTCCTTTAGGAAAAATCCAGGCTCAGGAAAAAGAAAAACTCCTGAATATGGAGCAGTTTCTGAAGCGAAGGGTAGTTGGACAGGACCAGGCTTTAAGGGCGGTTTCGGATGCGATTCTGGAATCCCGAAGCGGACTGAACAAAAAAGGACAACCGATCGGATCGTTTTTCTTATTGGGGCCAACAGGAACCGGTAAAACAGAACTTGCCAAATCCATCGCCGAGTTTCTCTTTAATGATGAGAAAGCAATGATCCGTTTTGACATGTCCGAATTTAAGGAAGAACATTCTGCAGCCTTGCTGTATGGTGCGCCTCCGGGATATGTGGGTTATGAAGAAGGTGGTTTATTGGTGAATAAAATCAGGCAGCAGCCTTATTCGGTCCTGCTCTTTGATGAGATTGAAAAAGCACACCCTTCGGTCTTTGATACTTTCCTTCAGATTTTAGATGAAGGACATATGCACGACAGGTTGGGTAAAGAAGGTGACTTCTCCAACTCCCTGATCTTGTTTACTTCGAATATTGGAAGTGAATGGATTGCGGAGCAGGTGGCCAAAGGAGAGATCCCTACTTCACAACAGCTGATGGAAATCATGGCCCGACATTTCAGACCTGAGTTTTTAGCGCGTTTATCGGAGATTGTGCCTTTTGCACCGATTTCAGAGCACAATGTGGTGCGCATCTTTGAAATTCAGCTGAAGAGCTTAATCGATGCACTGGACAAACAAGGCATTGCTTTTGAGATAGAACCGGAAGCGGTCAGGATGCTGGCCCTGAGTGGTTTTACCCCAAAATACGGTGCCAGGCAGTTGTCGGGAGTGATCAGGAATGAGCTGAGAAGGCCGATTTCCAAATATATCATCTCCGGAGAACTGAAAAAAGGAAACCTGATTGTGATTAAAAAACACGAAAACGAGGAGCGTCTGGAATGGGAAATTATCGGTCAAAGCGCTGTAACTGAACTGGAAAACAAAATATAGGTAAATAATGTTTTCTTAATTAAATTCAATATTTTTAATAAAAAAAAGATCTTAAACCCTTAAATATCAACACTATGTTTAACTATGAAATTGGCGGTAACGAAAGAAAAATAGATACCTCCGAAGCGTTTGCAGACATTGCCTATAATAAAACTTTATTCATACAGAAGCTGACAGATAATGATCCGATCAAGCCTGAAAAAGTAGAGGGTTTGAAAACTGTACAGGAAGTTTTTAACCATTATAAACCAAAGGTAAATGTTGCATTTGAAAGAGAAGACGGATCTACCACACCTGAGACCCTTCATTTCAGCAACCTTGGTGACTTTGCCGTGAAGCACATCATCACCCAAAGTACCCACCTGAGCAATGTGAACATCGAAAGGGAAATGTCCCTGAATGTGATCAAGCAACTGAAGTCGAACAAGACTTTGAAAGCTACGCTTGATGATGAAGAAACAAAAAGTGCTTTTATCAGTGCTTTGAAAAATTTTGTGGCTGAATTAGAAGAGAATAAATAATTCAGTAATCCCCGAAGAACGACTTAAAAATATTAGCATGGCAACTCCAGAAGAACAAAAAATAGCACAGGATTCATCACAGGAAACGGCATTTAAGCCCGCGGAAAAGCAAAGTCAGGAGAAACTTTCCCTTCAGGACAGTTTGGATAAACTGGCAAGAGTAGGTGGTTTTGATCTGTTGGAAGCAACAGTAGATGGTTTACAGAACTTAAATCCGGAAAGAAAAGCAAGAAAGCAGATCTTCCTGACCGGTGATGAAAAGAAAAAGGAAAGAGAAGAACTGAAAAAGAAAATCCAGTTGTGGATTGACGTATTGGAGGGTTCTGATTCTGTAGCTTCTATGGTAGATAAAAGCACAGAGAAATTGAAAAATGCAGAAGAAAACCTGAATAAGAACATTGCTTCTGCATTGGAAAGTACCAGAGAGCTGGAGCAGGCCTACCGTTCAGTAAACCTGTTCTATCAAAATACAGAAGCAGACAAAGTGAAGAATGTGATCATGATGAATGCTTCAATGGACCAGATCAAAGACCTGGACAATCCAAGGTTTATCGATTATGTAAGCGATGAGCTGAAACAAAAATACGACAGGCTTGACCTTCGCGAGAACTACTCTTTAATGGTAATCCCTGGTTATATGGGCTCCAATAAAGTGGTAGAAAAATGGAGCAAGATCGCCTATGAAAACAAGGCAATGCTCGTAACTGATTTCGCGGATCTTGATCAGCCGGATGATGTGATTGACTTGTTTACAGCTGCGAACCTGACCGGTGGCGATGCCTTCAAATCAAATACCATCATGACCTGTAACTGGCTGGTAGGAAGAGGGAAAGTTGCTGAAGTAGGTGAAGAAGACGATTTAACCGTACCGGGATCTGCAGCTTTGGCTGGTAAGATGTATTACACCCTGATGTCGCAGGTAACTGCAGGTAAAAAACATGGTGCCATCAACGATATCGACGGTGTGAAGTTTGACCTGAAGAAAAGCGAGATCTCCCACCTGGAAAGGATTGGTTTGGTGCCTATGGTAAACGAGTATGGAAAAGTAATGGCCTTCTCGGCCAAGACCTTGTTCAACGGAGATAACATCGGTCTGCAGACTTATTCTGTAGTACGTGTATTTGATTACGTGACCAAAGTATTGTTCGACTTCCTGAACAGAAGGGCATTTGAAAACTGGACTTCTAAGACAGAACAGGACCTCCGCGGACAGATCGTGAAATTCCTGGATGGCATTCAGGGACCTGAGCGTTTGATCGAGCGTTTTAAAATCATGCGTTTTGAGCGTGATGAAGTACAGAAAGATAAAATCCACCTGGACATTCACATTACTCCTTATTTCCCTGCAAAAAGTTTCGTGGTGAAACTTGATGGTCAGAAAGGGGAGGATGAGGAAACCACCTGGAGCTCAGAATATGCGCAGCAATAGCTAATAATTTTTTTCTTTTTTAAACAATATCCGGACAGATTGAATAAATCTGCTCCGGATTTTTTTTTAAGCCGGATTGCATTTCCTGACTTAACAATTTCTTTATAATTTAGCACCTCAATGTTTACTTAGGCCGGGGAATAAATGAAACAAGTATTGATCATCAATGGTGATCCTGAAAAGACCGCTGCGACAAGCCACCTGATCCAGGCCTACCATAAAGGAGCCGCGGATGCCGGTGCACATGTAAAGGAAATTGCAATTATTGACCTGATCTTTAATTCCAATAAGCAATTCAACAACCGGGTTCCTGAACTGGAGCCGGATTTGAAGCGCGCACTGGACATGATCATGTGGGCAAACCATGTCGTTTTATTCTGTCCGGTATATTTATCATCTATCCCTACACGGATCAAAGGTTTTTTCGACAGGCTCTTTATGCCTGATCAGGTTTTTGTGTCCAAGTTCCAGAACATCAGCAATAACTTCAGCGGCAAATCCGCACGCATCATCTCGATTCTGGATGAAGAGACTTTTGAGTATTGGAAACAAGACAAGAAAGTAACTTACCTGTCTATAAAAAGAAACGTTTTTGAAAACTGCCGCTTTCATCCGGTCCATACCAGTACCATTGGTCAGTTGTATTCCCTTGAGAATGATTACAGTAAGAAATGGCTGAGGAAACTGGAGAGCTTCGGTTCCAAGATGATGTAAGACCGCGAAAAGAAAGGATTTTTATTTTTTCAGGAAGAAAATGACTTATTGCGCCGGAAAGCGCGTTTTGAAAATATTTTTATTTATTTTCCGATATCCTCTTGATTATTAGGTAATAATGGCAAACTTTTTGACGTTATAGGACTAGTTAATTAAATAACAACCCTAAAACCAAAAGTTATGGCTTTCAAAGCAAGATTAGACTTTTCGGGCAAGGAGTACGATGTACTTCACTGTGCCTATTCCCTAAACCGTGATGTAGATGCAAAAGGAAGACCTTCTTCCGGAGTGTATGGTGGAACGATCGATATCGAGATCGAATCAACTGAAGATACCTCTGTCATCGAAGCAATGGTAAACAACCAGTACAAACCTTTAACCGGAACTTTACTGATCAAAAAATCAGAAGAAGATGCGAAGATGAAGGAAGTTCATTTTGAAGACGGATATATTGTGAAATATTCCGAAGGAATCAATATCGTTGGGGACAACCCGATGACCTTGAAATTCCAGATCTCTGCCCGTAAACTGAAACTCGGCAACGCTGAGCACACCAACGACTGGCCAAAGGCATAATTCAAATTCAGGAAGTTTAACATTCAAAAAACATTATCATGGCATTTAAAACCAGACTGAACTTAGGTTCAAAAGAATTCGATGTGCTGCAGTGCAGCTTTTCATTGAACAGGGACGTAGACGCAAAAGGACGTCCGTCATCAGGTGTTTACGGTGGAACAATCCATCTTGAAGTAGAATCTACAGAAGATACTTCAGTGATCGAATCTATGGTAAATAACCAGTACAAGCCACTTTCAGGCACGATCACCTTTAAAAAAGGCGAAGAAGACGCAAAGATGAAGGAATTGTCTTTCGAAGACAGCTACATCATCCAGTACAATGAGGGTATTGCCGTTAACGACAATACGCCAATGACTTTAAGTTTTGTAATATCGGCGCGCAAATTGAAGATCGGTAACGCAGAACATATCAACGACTGGCCAAAAGCATAGGCTTTTTCCAATCCGTAAAAAATACGCAGGACCAATTGCTGGTCCTGCTTTTTTTTGAAAATAAGCCATATCCTTGTCCAGTTTTTAGACAGGTTGCAGAGATGTTCAACAGAAAGGAATGGGGGCAGCGTCCCCAATCAGCCGCTGGGGCTTGTTCAGCAAGGAGGAAGTCGGAATTTCGATATTGGCAGACTTTTTGTTATTATTGTGAATAGTAAATAAAAATATTTCACCCAAAAAATAAAGTTATGGCTTTCAAAGCAAGATTAAACTTTTCGGGCAAGGAGTACGATGTACTTCATTGTTCTTATTCCCTCAACCGTGATGTAGATGCAAAAGGAAGACCTTCTTCCGGAGTGTATGGCGGAACAATCAACATAGAGATTGAATCGACCGAAGACACTTCAATCGTGGAGTCCATGGTAAACAATCAATACAAACCTTTAACCGGTACGCTTCTGATCAAAAAAACAGAAGAAGATGCGAAGATGAAAGAACTTCATTTTGAGGATGGATACATCGTTAAGTATTCCGAAGGAATCAATATCGTTGGGGACAACCCAATGACCTTGAAATTCCAGATCTCTGCCCGTAAACTGAAGCTTGGCAATGCTGAGCATACCAACGACTGGCCGAAAGCGTAACCTGCCTTCCTTTTATTTCCTCATCTTTTTATAGCAGCATACTGTTATATCAGATATTGATTTAATTTTAGGGAAGAAATCAATTCACAACATTATTGACAAATTAAAATAATACTATCATGGCTTTTAAAACCAGATTGACTTTAGGATCTAAAGAATTCGATGTGCTGCAATGCAGTTTTTCATTAAACAGAGATGTTGACGCAAAAGGTCGCCCATCTTCAGGTGTTTATGGTGGAACTATTCACATTGAAGTGGAATCTACTGAGGATACTTCAATCATTGAATCAATGGTAAACAACCAATACAAAGCATTATCAGGAAATATCATCTTCAAAAAAGGGGAAGAGGATGCAAAGATGAAGGAACTTTCATTTGAAGATGGTTATATCATTCAGTACAATGAAGGAATTGCGGTGAATGACAATACCCCTATGACTTTAAGCTTTGTCATTTCTGCAAGGAAATTGAAACTGGGCAACGCTGAGCATACCAACGATTGGCCAAAAGCCTAGTGGGAAGGTAAATTAAGGCCGGTCTTCGGACTGGCTTTGACTATTCATTGATTTAATGCGCTTAGAATCATCTACCTATGATACTCTATAAAAAGGATACCCCTTATTTTAGCATTACATTCGACCTTGCCCGAAATGAATTTAAAGTGCTGCAGCGCTGGAAGTACGACTGGAACAATGTTCCGGGTACAAGCCAGTGGACGTATGCGGAAACGAAAGATTTTCATAGCAAGGTGGAAAGGCTCATTCGATCAGTCTGGGGAGCGAAGCTATTGCTGAAGCTGAGCCCCGGATCGATATTGCCTTCAAATTACCATCCCTCTGTGATCAAAACTTCTTTTGACGTCAGCTGGGTCCTCGACAATAGTGCGCACTGGACAGTAGCGGCCAATAAGATCAGCGCAGGAACCTATCCTAAAACCGATCTCCGCTGGAATACGCGGAAAGTACAGCTGGATTCTGTTGATCAATGCCCTCCGGCTCATGCATTCGGGCATAAAGGAACTCCTGTATGTTACCATCCTACCAGTTATCGTGCAGAAGGTGTTGCCTGGGAAAATTCGCTTCGTGATTTTCCGGGGATGATGAATACCGGCACAGAACTTAAACAAACACACCTGGCTTTCATTAAACAAACCATCAACGGTCTCATTCCTGGAGTTAAATTCGAACTGAGCTATGGTCATTAGAGCGCCATATCACCTGATCGCATTTTGCGCGATGCTGCTGATGGGATGCCTTGGAAATCCAGGGTCTGTTCATGACCGGGAGCTTGCTGGTTCCAATGAAACAATTTTAAAAAGATTGTCGCCGGAAGAGGCATTGCGGAAGTTCGGGAAGCCTTTGGCTACCGATTCTTTTGACCTTTCCAGGCCACTCTCTGAATTTAGAATAGAAATTTACAATTACGTGCCTGAAGGGGAACGTAATTCCCGCGATATAAAGATTAAAGAATATACCTGGGCCTACAATAGTCAGGATAACATCACCGTATGGTACCGGCAAAATCAGGGGACCTGGGAATACGCACACTACAGCATCTGGAAAAAAGATGCTCAGTTTTAAGTGGCCCGGGATAACCCGTTTAAGCTAAAAATCAACCTAACCGCTAAAGTTCTGAAGGATGGAAAAGAAAATAAATCTGGAAATACACATTGATGATGCGAAAATCATTCATTTTAACTCACTGAGAATTACTCAGGCCTTTAACCGCCACCATGAATTTGAACTCATCATTAACCAGGATGTGATTGAACAAACCGGATCATTCCGGATTGACCAGTCTAAATCCTGGGTAGGGAAAAGTTTTATTGTCAGCATTGACCAGGGAAACATGGACTTTAAGGGCCTGGTTTGTGAAGTTAACCTGGCGCAGAGTCATGGCTTAAGAGGAAACCTGATCATCAAGGGCTTCTCACCAACCATTCTGCTGGAAACGGGAGGGAACCTGGTTTCCTACAGCGAGATGAAGCTGGAGGAGATCGTAAAAAAAATCACTTCGTCACTGGCTGGCAATGAAATGGAGTTTGGCATCAAACCAGGTTACGATTCAGCTTTAAAATACATCACTCAGTTTAAGGAGAGTAATTTCTCTTTCTTAAACAGGCTGAGCTCTGAATATGGAGAGTTTTTCTATTATGATGGAAAGGTCTTACATTTTGGAAAACCTTCTTCAGCAACTTCGGTTTCCCTCGTACATGGGCAAAACCTGAACTTCATGAACATGGCGGTGAGGATTCAGCCGATGGAGTTCTCTTACTATTCCTATCGTTCTGAGGAAGACAACAGGTTGTCTACCGGATCAGCGAACCTCAGTAAAGGATTAAACGATTATGCACAACATGCTTTTCAGGAATCGAATTCGGTATTTGAAAGTAAGGTGAATGCACCGGTTAAACCGAGGGTCGAGAATAAAAGTCAGCTGGAACAACTGGCCGATAAACATAAGGCAGCCATGGCATCCAATCTTTCCGATCTTACTGGAGAGAGTACGAATACAGCACTCAATATCGGGAGCATTGCCGATGTGCAGGTGTCTCACCGGGTGGGTGCTGCGGCATTTAGTCAGGATTCCGTAGGGAAATTTTTGGTAACCGAAATTACACATCAGATAGATGGCCTGGGACGTTATAACAATACCTTTAAAGGTGTGCCTTCCAATACGGAGGTGTTGCCGGTTGCACATATTCAGGCACCCCAGGCAGAAGCCCAGATTGCCATCGTTACCGATAACAATGATCCCTCCCAAACAGGAAGGATAAAAGTACAGATGCTTTGGCAGAAAGACAATTCGACTACAGACTGGATCCGGGTACTGACTCCTGATGCGGGAACAAGTGAACCTTTTTCTAAAAACAGGGGTTATGTCTTTATTCCGGAGGTGGGCGATCAGGTGGTGGTGGGTTTCCGTTACAATGATCCCGACCGTCCCTTTGTGATGGGAAGTATCTTCCATGGAAATACAGGTGCCGGAGGTTCGAGTTCAAATCATATGAAAAGTATTGCCACCAGAAGCGGACACCTGATTGAGTTCAATGACGGGCCATCGGGGCATGGGATCACCATTACTGATGTCAAGAAAAACATCATCCACATCGACACCACCGGCAGTAACATTACCATCACTGCAAACGAAAACATGACCTTGAATTCGAAGAACATGCAGATCAATGTGGCGGAGAACCTGAACATACAGGTTGGAAAAAATATCCTGACCACTGCAGGAAACAATATGAATACACAGGTAGGCGTAAACCATGAGATCAGGGTGAGCGCCGATTATCAGCTGTATGCCGCGAATATTACCGAGATGGCGGTGGAAGCCTACCAAAGTGAGGCAACCAATATCACCAAGACAGCCACAGGGAACCTGACGTATAACAGCGCGGAAGGAAATGTGGTTAAACATGCCGCCAAAGCCATTAAGAACAATAGCGGAGATAAAAGTAATTTATTTTAGATCGTTGATCGGTAAAACAGGGCATCATGATTGGGAAAGGCAACATCATAAAAATAGCGAATGGGACCATGCGGGAAACTGCAGCTCAGGATTATACGGCCTATGCAAAGGACATTCATACCAATGCTGGACAAAAGATTCAGGAGACTTCCACGGATGGGATTGAATACGGTGATCCGGATAAAATGGTGGTCAAGGAAGACCTGGTGAACATCACCGTGGGGCTTTTCTTTGACGGAACCGGAAACAACAGGAAAAATGTATCCCATCGCGAATCCGGGAATAGTGAGGTTTATCGGAAGGTATCAGGAACGAAGATGTATTGGCAGGACAATACGAGTTATGAAAATGACCGTACCAATGTAGACCACCTCGAGAAAATGTACAAGAAACAAGCACTTTACTTTTCTATTTATGTGGAGGGGATCGGAACTTCAGATGATAATTTTGACAATGTTCCCAATATGGGGACAGGCACCGGGGTAACCGGAGTGAGGGCAAAGGTAAAGCGTGGTTGTGAGGAATTGGCGAAACAGATCAAGGCACGCAGCAGCAAGAATATAGATACCCTTACGGTCGACGTATTTGGTTTTAGCAGGGGCGCTGCTGCAGCAAGGAATTTTGTCTATGAGATCACCAAGGCACCTTATAAGGCGAGAAAGTCGGAAACCGAAGATGGCACTGCCTTGTATTTTGATACGGACGGTTTTCCCGCTTCCAAAGAAGAAATGCCTGCACGCGGACAGTTTGGGGTTCATCTGGAACTGAAAAAGTTAAAGATAAGCCGGGTAAAGATCCGTTTTGCAGGTTTGTATGATACCGTTTCTGCCTTTGGGATCAAGCACAGCAATGATGTCACGGAACTGAACCTGAATGCCATCGATCAGGCCTCCAATATCGTTCACCTGACTGCTGCTGATGAACATAGAGAGAAATTCGAGCTGACTTCAGTTTCTACCGGAATTGAAATCTCCCTCCCTGGTGTGCACTCGGATGTGGGGGGAAGTTACCGGGATAATGTGAATGAGGAAGTCTCCCTCGCAGAAGAAATGTTGTCCTTCCTGAACAGGGAAAAACTCATCAATGCGGAAAAGAACAAGCTGATTGCACAGGGCTGGTACAGGGAACAGCAAATGTCGCAGCCTGATCCTTATAAACTCGTTGGAAACAGGGTGTTGAGTAATAAATACAGCCTTATTCCGCTTCATCTGATGTTCGAATTCGGAAAGAAAATTTGTGAATTCGAAGATGGGCAAATCGATAGCAAGCATAAAATACCGGCAGCACCATTGCGCAATTCGGACCTTTCTTTAGTGGATGTGTACACGAGACTGAGGAATTTTGCCATACTCAAGACCGCTCCGGCCCTGGTCTTTAACACTGCCGGGCAATTGCAATCCATCAAAAATATGGTAGACCATGGCGTTTATCCAGCTGCCAAATACAATGAAACGGTAAGAGACCGGAACATGTTATACGAATTAAGGAACAGATACCTGCATTTTTCTTCCAGCTGGGATGGAGTTGGAAAAGAACCTTCGATCAATGATCAGGGAGAAAGAGAAAGGGTTGTTTTTAACAAAAGGCCATGAGAAAACTCCTCTTATTATTAATTACGCTCAGCTCATTTACCATAAGCTCTTGTCAGGAAAAGATGAAAAAATACGAATGGTTACCTACAGAATGTGCGCCGGAAAATTATCCGGCAGAAATTTACAGCGGTTTTTTCTATTACGGAACTAAAGGCAGTATCTACATCCCCAATGGAAGAACGGTAGACTATGGCTGGGGAGAGAACGGCTCTGTAAATATTGCCGGAGAACAATTAAAAGAAGCGCCTCAGCGACTGGAATTGTCCTGGATCTCTTATGCTGAAAAGAAAAATTATGCCGGCAAATTTGAGCTGGATACCAGGAAAATAGATTCGCTGTTTGCGGAAGGATATCCGGATGATGTGGAAGGTGGGCGTGGTACTTATCAAATGATTAAGGTGGGAATGGCTCCCGGAGGCGATGTCGTCGTCTGGTTGTCGGGGGTTAGAAATAAGCAGGTGGAGGTCGGCCATTTTAAAGCAAGTCCGGTCGGGGAGCTGGATTGGAAGAAGATTTATCCCGATATGGATGGGACGATGCTGCAATACATCGATGCAAGGCTGCAAAAGCTTCCGGAAGAGATTCAGACAGCGATAAAAAACGGAAAGATTCCCTACGACTATTGGGAAGGTTTGAGAAAACGGTATCTCTGGAAAGCAGTGATCGAAAGTACGGCCACGATTACGCGGATAGACCTGGACTATTTCAATAAGGAACGTGATTTTGTTTTCGGGGAGGCTTTAAAGCACATCACTGATCAGCAGGCCGGGGTAATAGAAGAGCTGAATGTTTACTGGCTGGATGATCAGAAAAGAGAATTGAGAACGGAAATCAAATTTGATGAAAAAGAAGCTTTTGCCGTGTTTTCAAATCTTAAGGAAAATGAAAAAGGGGAATTGCTGATCTTATTGGATAAAGGTAAACAGGATGCGACGGTAAAGCTGAAGATCGGGGATAAGGAAATCCCTTTTAAGGAGATAAAAACCCAAAGCTTTTTTAGATAAGTCAGTTTGATCAGGATATGGAAGAAAAGACAAATACGATGGAAAGCGATCAGATCGCGGTACAGTTTGGCGGTAATTTTTCGCTGAAGCTGCAGTTGGTGGCACCTTATTTTAGCAGGTCTTACGGTTTGCTGATCAATTATAAGGAAGGGGAGAGTGAAGATGCAGTCAAATATGAACTGATGGTCAGCTATGTCAAAACCATTCCTGAGGTGGCAAGGATTTTCAAAATAGAACGCACAAGCATGGTTTACATCAATGATGTAGCCCCAAATACGACGATAGATGAGCTTTCTTATCAGGCAGGGCAGGTGTTTTATCCCTTGTCGGTTGCTGTTGACTTTGATGGGGCGTACCTGGAAGTGCATAACCGGGAGGAGATTATAGAAAGATGGCCTACCCATAAAAGGAAACTACAGGAATACTTTAAAGGAGAAGCGGTAGAACGGTATTTAAAATTGATGGAAGAGGTGATTTATGATGAATGGTCTTTAAATGAATGTTTCAGAAAAGATTTGTTCATCAGCAGTTATTTCTGTTCTATTTATAAGCCTTATACATCGGATTTAGTGGTTAAGGATGATTTGTTCTTTCCTGTGACCGGAGAAGGTGCAGGAATGAGTTTTGAAACCGAACAGTTCACTGAACCTTATTTGAATGATTCGGGAGAGATCATACTGAGGCATAAGGGGACCGTTAAAGACGAACGGCCGATGCCGGAGATCGAAGAAGGAGAGGCCTTGACAGGTGATTATACCGCAAGGTATTTATTGTCGGCACAGACTAAGTCGATTCAATCTATAGTAGCGACATGGAATCCGGGCGGTCCGGTTAAGCAGTCGGTAGAGCTGTTGCTGTTTAGAACGGGAGAAGCAGAAGAACAGGGAAGCCTAAATACTGATCCGCATAAAGCAGGGAACCTCGTGTTTTTAGATGGCCCTGAACAGCGTTCTGAATCCGGGATTTCGAAAATGTTTAATACACTATTTGGTAAATAAAGAATTTAAAAAGGAAGGCCATGGCAGAAAAACATTTGGTAGTACAAGGGGCAATATGTCAATGCAATTTTGGGACTGTGCCGGATAAATTAAAGGTCTTGACGCACCAGAAAGAATATGCTAACGATAAGGATGCATCAAAGAAATTGATTGCGAGCAACAAGGATATTGGCGCTACCCTGGAAAAAAATACTTTTGGAAGCTGTGCCAGGCAAATGAATAAACCCTGCCAGGCAGTGATCACAGAATGGACGGGATTTTACGAGAAGACCACATTGACCCATGGAGGTAAGATTTTGCTGGAAGACAGTAAGGCTACCTGTCCGATTGGAGGAAAGGACTGCATTTTAATTCTCAACCACGGGCAGATTGCAGAAGCGAGCAGTGAGAATTTTGAAAAGGCAAAACCAGCTGTGTCTAAAGCTTTAAATCCGGCTGTTGACATCAGGGAAGTGACGCAGCCTGAATTCAATGATGAAGGTAATGCCAATAGTACATTTTCTAACCCTCAGGTATAAAAAGTATGTTAAAAGGTGTAAAAAAAATCAGATGGACCGGAAAGGGAACGGTATATACCAATCGCTCTATACCTAATCAGAAATTGATTATTGCGCCCGACCAATGGGTGTATTTCGAAGTTGGAGAGTGGTTCCCCGGGACTACTGCTGCGGATAAGAAGAAAAACATGACCTGGTTCAGGCTTGGCGAAAACAGAAGACTGGAATTCTTTAAGAAATCTATCCCCTCAGATGAATGTTATGCATGTCAGATCACCAGAAAAAAATGCGGCAGTTACCTGTTTTATGTAGAGGCCTGTCTGTCTGGAATAAAAGATCCAAAGAACAATACGGGCTTGTATGTGGGTGGTTATTGTCCGCCGAAAGTGGTGAGTTCCCAATGGACACTGGATGAACCCGGAAATGATACACAGCTTACGATCAATAATCCTACAGAATATGGCAGGGCATTGAAACTGCATCTGGAAACGGAAGGTTTAAACGGAAATTACTGTACTGTAGTAGTTTTTAATGCGGAAGTGGGAACTGATCTGCCTTTAAAAAAGACGTATCGCGTGCGCTGTGTGAACGGAGAAATTGATGTGAATATTCCTGCTGCAGATACGATGGGCTGGAATACTGAAATTGGATTTAAGCAGGCAAAAGAGCAGTTTTATATTCAGTTGAAGTCGGATGGCGTAAATGGCTATATTCCTGATGCCAAGGGGGCGTTTATGCATGCCACACATTTATACCTGAACAACAAGATTGGAACCTTTGTGCAGAAGACATTTGGTACTGCGGTTAAAACGGCGAAAACCGGAAAAGCGGAAGTTTCTATTCAGAAATTTGGCTGTGGCTTTGAACGGATCTGGATTAGCGACAGGGGAGCGGATGTGATCGTTTTCGATCATAAAAAGGAATTGAACTATGCAAAGAGCATTACGAAATTCAAGTTTGACCTCAAGGTTTACTATGATACTGATCAGTCTGTGATCAAATCTGAAGCAAAACCTGTACTTGACAATCTGGTGAAATTTCTAAAGCTTAGTCCGGGGACACCAATGCTGATTGAATCACATGCCGACATCAGGCAGGGAGATGCTTATAACCAGAACCTTTCTGAGGCGCGTTCTGATGCGATCCATAGTTACCTGAATACCCATGGGGTGACCAATAAAATTACTTCAAAAGGACTGGGAGAGTCGGAGTCAAGACAGTACATCTACCTGGATAAAAAGGATACGCATGAGCATAAGATGAACCGCCGGAGTGTGCTTACCTTTTTTACACCGGCACTAAACCCATTGCTTTACAATACGATTGTGCCAACGAATGAAAGTCCGGTGAGCATGGATTTTAATGTGGTCAATTTTAAAATAGATAACTGTATTTATGATAAAGGAGATAAACGAAGACATGTCACTGATAAAGTCTTTTATAAGGAACTGACAAACGAAGGGGCGGTCAGGACCGTTGGTAAAGATATTTCAGTGAGCAGCGGTATGTTTAAATCCAATGTATTCTCTGATATGGAAGAGATGATCTTGCCGATCGTCATGACACCAGGCAAAGCATCCCGTCCAAACAGCTTTGAATATTACATCAACTGCTGCAATTATTTTCCTGATAAAACCAAACCGACGATTTTAATCCTGGCTTACAGTGATGCGGTGTGGATGCTTCATGCGCAGTACGACTATCAGGAAGAATTTTTCTTTTCGAGCAGAGGTACCACCCAAAGGGTGACCATGGTGAAAGGAATTGATACGATTTATAATAAAGCGAAGCCTTATCTGGATATGTATTTCCGGGCAGTGAAGATAATCCCTATGATGATGGTAACCGGATTCGTACAGGAATTGCTGGTAGGTTATATTAAGGATCAGTCTAATATGTATAGCCTGGGGTATCATCAACGCTGGAACTGGACGGGTGGTCTTTATAATGGGTATGGGAGGCAAAAAGATTATACAGCGGAGTATAGAATTGCAGTAGAAGTAGCAATTCTGACGCTTACTGTACTGGTGATTGTGGTGGAGGTCCTGATCATGATCCTTACTGCAGGGGAAAGTGCTGCCGCCAAACTGCCAAGACTGAAGAAACTGATCAAAGGAGTCCAGGAAGCCCAAAAGTTAAAGAAGGAAATAGAGGATTTAGGATTTGAGTTTATATTTCCTCAGGTGGCGGTAAACAGGGGCTTCTATTATCATAAAGGAAAAGATGGGGATATCTATTTTATGATAGAGGAGAACGTGACGGCGAATCCGCTCATCGAGATTAAATATGAAAAGAAGTTTACACTGGCTAAAAGGATTGTAGCTGACCTTTATAAGAAAACCAAGGAGGAAAAGGCAGCACAAACTGATGAAGAGAAAGATAAAGAAGGGAAAGAAAAGGCAGTTGTAGGAAAAGGTATTCAGGATTTGTTGGAAAAGATGGGTAATGACGCGAGTCTCACACTCACTTTTAGTGGTAAAATTTCTGCAGGATATAGCGTGAAATTTGCCATTCCTGTAAATGCAGGATACCTTAAAAAAGGACCGGTTACGGTTGTTAACCGTCTGAATAAAGCGCTGAACAATAGCTCGGGTAAAATCGTAAGTGGAGAAAAGATTGTAGGTAAGGTCGTATTGGAGGCTAAGGGAAGAGTACAAAATCAATTTTGGGCCCCTGTCCGGAAATATTTGCCATCTTTAGAACTGAATGCCGGAATTAAACTGAACATCGAAAGTTATATTTCTCATGAACGGACTTATGGGGTGGATATCCAGATGAACCCTTTTTATAAGGATATGATCTACTTTTCCGGAATTAAGGGGAGTGTAATGATTAGTTTGAGTACGAAGAGAGGAAACGACAAAGCTATAGACATTATTAAGCCTGAACCAATGAATTTTGTTTTAATGGATCCGGAAACGATAACGGTAGCAGATGTAAAATTGTATTAATATGTTAAAAAGAAACTTTTTGTTAGTAACGTTTTTGATTTGCCTTGGTTCTTGTAATAAGGTGGTTAAGAATGAAATAAACCAGAGTAATATGGAAGAAATAAATGCGAGTAACATTTCTGAGAAGATATTTAAGTCAGTAAAGCATTATCCGGAAGAGCCCTACTATTTTTTAGAGATAAAAAATATTTTGGGCTGTACATTTGAAATACTAGTGAATGACGTTCCAACCTTTAAGTTTTTTCAAGAGGACCAGGTAAGTGCAGAGGTTGACGTTCAATTGATGATTTTAAAAAGTGGGCCACAAAAGATCACTTACAAATTGTATCCGATAGGGAAACGTGAAAATGGAGATGTCATTGATAAGCTGCCAGACTGGACGGAAGTAGACCTAAACATCTTAAAAATTAACAAAAAGAAAGTTGATCCCTATATGAGTAAAGAGATTTTGCTTGAGCATCACAGCTTGAAGAAACCGGATGGCAAAACCTTTATTGCTGCGGGTGAAAACTATTATGAACATAGTTTTACTTTTAATGCACAGGTACCTTATGAAAATAAAGGCTGGAGCAATAGCAAAGATTTAAGGAAAATGGATCAAAAGGAGTTGCTTCAAAAAACAGAAGCAGCTTATCAGCAGGTATGGAATCTGATCAATGATAAAAAAGCAGATGATTATTTTAAGCTGACTTTTCACTCCCAGGCTGAAATTGGTCAAAGTGGTTATATCGGACAGGAAGAAGTTGATGATGTTGTCAGCGATGAATTATTTCCATTTAAAGAACCTTCTTATAAGATAGAACCCCTGGAAAATTATAAAATGGTACTTTACGGAGATGGTAAACTGGTTTGTTTAGAACAGAACAATACTAACCCTCTTTTGCGAAAGGAGTTTGTGCTATGGGGCAAATACAAGAACGAAAGCGGGAATACAAGAGCCAGGTTTACCGGTCTCTATCTCCATATACCGGAAGGAAAGACTGGGTTTGAAATCATTAGATAATTACGTTCGATGTTAATAAAAAAAATAGTTTGTGTCTCACTGATCGTATTGATCAATTGTTCCTGTAAAAATCCGGCGCCAATTCCATTTGATCTTTCCAACATCACTTTTAAAGAAAAGATCAGTGGTTTTTTGAAAGGAACAGGATTGAAACTTAAAGATGACCGGGCTACAAACTGGACTTATACCAATTATGGTGTGTTTGAAAGTTCGGATTCGAGTATTTTAAAATTTAACGGAGTGGACCTCAGTGGAAAACAAGGCGATTCCATCAATAGGGTAATCGTTCATTATGAACGCCGGGACAGTACCATCCGCCTGATTGAGCTGAAAGTCTTTTCTCAGCGGGAAATCAAAGCACTGGAAACTGCATTAGATACAAAACTGGGGAAAGCCCCTTTTCCTGATGATGCTTACACTACTGTTTTTTCTCCGCAGGTTAACTATTACAGGCGGGTTTGGGTAGATCCGAAAAATACCATTGGTCATTTCTTTACCAATGCGTTAAATGAGGCGCATCAGGAAGAAGCGAGACTGGCCATTCTGAACTATTCAGATGAGACTGCCTCTGAGCTTTCCCGGTTAAAGGGATATGCCACAAGTATCGGGAGCTATGCCCGTGATGCAACGAAAATTCTGCTTAAAACTAAGGGAAAATAAGCTTCAGAACGAATTCCTTAAAGGATTTTACTAAGTTTGAATTTTCCGTTCAGGGAAGTTCAAACTAAGTTCAGTGAAGTTCAAACTAATAAGATGGCAGATTTTCGATTAGAAGTGTTTTATACTGTAGCCAAGCGCCTCAGCTTCACCAAAGCTGCAGCCACGCTGTTCATTACCCAGCCAGCGGTAACGAAGCATATTCATGAATTGGAACAGCAGTATAATAACAAGTTATTCGAGCGTAAAGGAAATAGCATTCAGCTGACTTCAGCGGGCGAGTTATTGCTCAGTCATACGGAAACACTTTTTGCCATTTACCGGAACATTGATTTCGACATGAATTCCCTGGTTCATAAAAAGGAGGGCTCGCTGAGCCTCGGTGCCAGCACCACCATTGCCCATTACATCATTGCCCCTCTTCTTGCAGGATTCAAAAAGAAGTTTGAAGACATCCGGCTCAACCTCGTCAATGGAAATACAGAACAGGTCGAAAAAGCTTTACTCGATAAAGAGATTGATCTGGGGATTGTAGAGGGGAAATCTAAAAATCAGGAGATCAGTTATACGGAATTCATCAAGGATGAGATTGTATTGGTTTGCAGCAAAGATCATCCTCTGGCCAGAAAAGGGGTATTGGATCCGGAAGCTTTAAAATCACATGCTTTTGTGATGCGGGAGCAGGGGTCCGGAACGAGGGAGGTGATCGATCATGCGCTCAAAGAAGTCGGCCTGAAAATGTCCGATCTGAAAATGGAGATCCAGTTGGGAAGTACGGAAAGTATCAAATCTTATTTGATGAACTCCTCCTGTCTGGCCTTTATTTCCATTCATGCACTGAATAAAGAACTGCAAAACGGAAGCCTGCACATCATAGACATTGCCGGGTTAAGCATTGAACGTTACTTCTATTTCATTCATCTTCAGGGAATTTTGGACGGTTTGTCGGAAGTATTCCTGCGTCATGCCCGCTTGTCCTATAACCTGAAGTAATGGGAGATTAATATTAGCAATTTGACCCGCAGGGCCATGATCCGGACCTTTGTTCCAACAAATGGAAGAGATTATGGAACTGAGCCTGAATACCCGAAAAGTCGTTTTTTTATTAGCCGCATTGTTGTGCCTGATGCCTTTTATGTCGCCACCACTGGCACTGTTGATGGGATTGGCCCTCGCACAGCTGATGAAACACCCTTACCTTCATCTGAATCAAAAAGCAACCAATTTATTATTGAAAATTTCCGTGGTAGGATTGGGCTTTGGAATGAATGTGTTTTCGGCGATCCGCGCTGGTGGCGAAGGCTTTTTATTCATGGTTGTTTCGATTTTTGGGGTGCTGGTTCTGGGTTTCATCCTAGGTAAGGTTTTCAAAATAGAAAGGAAAACCTCTTTTCTGATCTCATCTGGAACGGCGATTTGCGGTGGGAGTGCTATTGCGGCATTGTCGCCGGTAATGAAGGCAGGAGAAAAAGAGATTTCCGTTTCTCTTGGCATTGTCTTTATCCTGAATTCTGTTGCCTTATTCCTCTTTCCGGCAATAGGTCATTTACTGGGATTATCCCAAAGCCAGTTCGGCATGTGGTGTGCCATTGCCATCCACGATACGAGCTCTGTGGTAGGTGCGGCCAGTAAATACGGAGAGCAGGCCTTACAGATCGCAACTACAGTGAAACTTGCCCGTGCCTTATGGATTATCCCTGTAGCACTGGGAACAGCTGTTCTTTTTAAGAGCAGCCAGCGTAAAGTTCAGCTCCCTTATTTTATCGGTTTATTTATCCTCGCCATGCTGGCCAATACTTTTCTGCCTTTTGTGAAACTGATGGCTCCTTACCTCGTGATGATTGCCAAATCAGGCTTAACCCTAACTTTATTCCTGATTGGCAGCGGGCTGTCTTTTAAAGTGATCCGTATAGTTGGTGTAAAGCCCTTTTTGCAGGGATTGATCTTATGGGCTGCCATTTCCTGTGCTTCACTCTGGGCAATTATGAGCTTCGTTTAACAAAAGAATGTGTTTTTGTCTAGGATAAAAGCAATAAATAAGGGAAATTTAAACTATTAAATTCAACCTTTATCCAGCGCGTTATGCAGAAGAACATGATTACTTTTCGCTTTTTGAGCGAACCCGGAGATGTAAATTTTGGTGGGAAGGTCCATGGTGGGGCAGTGATGAAATGGATTGACCAGACCGCTTATACCTGTGCGGTGAAATATAGCAGTCAGTATTGTGTAACGGTGTATGTTGGGGGAATCCGCTTTGTCAATCCGATTCATATCGGCGACATTGTAGAAGTTCAGGCCAGAATTCTTTATACCGGAAGAACCAGCATGCACATTGGTGTAGACATCATGACCATCAATCCCAAGACAAAAATGGAAACCAAGGCAACCCATTGTGTGATTGTCTTTGCCGCGGTAGATGATGCAGGGAAAACTGTACCTGTTCCGGAATGGGTTCCTGAAACAGAAGAAGAGAAAGCCCTTCAGAAATATGCGATTCGTCTGGCGGATATGAGGAAAGAGATCAATCAGGAAATGCAGTATTATTTTAACGAATAAGCTGCTTTTAAATGCCGGGTATTCTAATTAAGAATGCCTCTATATTGTTTTATTTAAGCGCTTCCTGTTCACAAATCCTCTTTTTTTAACCAATTTTGAGTAAGCAGAAAAGACATGACCCAGAACGATTATATCCATATTTACGACAGAGATTTACAGCGGTTGATCACCGAAATGGAAGCCTATACCGATCCGGAGGAAATCTGGTTGGTTGCGCCAATGATCAGTAACTCAGCGGGGCATCTTGCCCAGCACCTGATTGGAAATTTAAAGACTTTTGTGACCGAGCCACTTGCCGGTTTTCCTTATCAGCGCGACAGAGATGCGGAGTTTAACTCCAGAAGGTTCAGCTACGAGGCTTTGCTAAAAGAGCTTTATGCGCTGAAAGCCGAAGTTGTGGAAAGCATTAAGCGCATTGACGATTTACAAGCTCCTTATCCTAAGTTGATCAAAGACGTATATGAAGGCCAGACGATTGACTTTATGTTGTGTCATTTACTGGCTCATCTGGCCTATCATACCGGTCAGATCAACTACCACAGAAGGTTGTTGGGTACCGCGGTTATTCCAGCTCAAAAATAGCCTGGATCTCCACTGAAGAATTCATTGGCAGGGAGGATGCACCAACAGTAGCCCTGGTATGCATTCCGCTCTCGCCAAGAATTTCAACCAGCAGGTTGGAAGCTTCGTTCATCAGCAGGGCATGTTTGGTGTATCCTGCAGGAGTGTAAAAGAAACCGGTTAACTGTACGGCTTGTTTCACCTGGTCCAGGTCTCCGCCTGCTGCCTGTTTTAATACCGCAAGAACGTTTAATAAAGTCTGGCGGGTGGCAAGTTTAGCCTGCTCCTCGGTCACTTCAGTACCCAGGATTCCAGGGTGTTCTACCTTTCCTGCTTTTAAAGCAATCTGATTGATAAATACCTGTTTGCCTGAAATCCTGAAAGGTTTATAATTTCCAACCGGTGCAGGGGCATCCGGAAGTACAATGTTTAATTCTTTTAACCGGGCTTCTATACGGCTCACTTTTGGCGATGATGGTGTTAATGGAGCAGGAGCAATCTCTGCTTTTGTAAGCTGATATCCTTTTGCCGCTTTAGCCAGGGCATATCCCTGCAGTGCTGCAATGTGTAATTCTCCTTTTGAAGGCCTGTCGCCGGTTGCACCGGCAAGGGAAGAAGCACCAAATACCGTGTTTCCCTGTGGAATAGATTTGTCTATTTCTGAAGTACCCATGATTCCCGGAGATACAATCGTCATTCCATGTACCGCAAGGGTATTCCAGAAAGACAGTATCGCGCCTTCTCTGCCTGCGCCGCTTCCTGCAGACATAAATACCGTGGCTGGTTTTCCTTCCAGCTTATGGGCGGTCCAAAGCCCAACCGACTGGTCCAGGAAGTAACGCATGTCTGCAGACATGTTTCCGAAATGAACAGCAGAGCCAAAGGCGATCCCATCATATTCGGCCAGTTCATTGATGTTGGCATACGGAATGTTGCCAAAGACTTGTTTTGCTTCGTTCTCCAATGGCTTAATTCTGGGAACCTGTTTCAATATGGCTTTGGCTCCGGGAAGCTTTTCTATTCCGGCGGCGATCTCTCTCGCCATTTTATAGGTTCCACCGCTTTCTGTATTGAACAGGACGAGGACCTTTGTTTCTGAGTTATGATTGGTCATTTTGCTTTGTGCTTTTAATAATGAACAGCTAAACAGTGACAGGAATATTAAAATGCCTGTTTTGATGCGCATTGAGTTTACAGAATCCATGTGATTATTGATTTAATATTTATAAGCACAAAGGTCCGGAAATGCAGCTGTCTTTAAATGTCTATATTTGCCAATAACATGTTAATATACGACAAATGGATAGAGCGAGGTTTTGTCACTTAACCGTTGATGCGGTACAAAAAGAGGCTTATGTATGGCATGAGGCCGATTGGAAGTTTTCCGACGAATGGCATGCCCATCACATGGGGCAGCTGATCTTTGTAGAAAAAGGCGTGCAATACCTGCATACTGCGGAAAGGACTTATCTGCTGCCTACACATCATTGTGCCTGGATTCCTCCCGGGCTGGTCCACCGGACATCCAGCCCTGTGAAGCAGGTTTATCTGCGTTGTATCTTTTTGAGTAAAACAGCAAATGACCCTTTTTTCCAGGAACTCAATATCTTTCATACCTCTAAGGTATTGCGGGAAATGATTCTTTTTACCGAGCAATGGTCCCGTTTGGAAGAAGAGGATGTGCTGGAACTGGATTTCCTGAAGGCATTGATTGGGATTTTACCCTTAACCTTCAATGCTGCCCTGCCTTTGGTGCTTCCGGTTCCCCGGGACCCACGGATTGCCAGTATGATTGATTACCTGACAGACTGTGTGGAAAGCGGAGGGGACATGGCAAACGAGCTCAAAATACCGGAGGTTGCAAAGCGGTTTAACCTTTCTGCAAGAACAATGGAGCGGCTTTTTAAGCAGGATATTGGAATCACCGTGGCCGGATATATCAAATTGTATAAAGTGATAAAAGCGGTAGAATTGCTTTCTGTATCGGGAGAGAACGTAAAGAGTGTCGCGATGAAGGTTGGGTATGACAGTGTTTCTACCTTTAGCAATACCTTTTATAAAGTGCTGGGCCTTCGTCCACAGGAAATGATGGTGTCTTAAGCTACATTTTGATGCCCCTTGCCAGTCATGGCGGGGAAGCGGTAAAAAATGGCCGGGATGCGGTGCAAATAAAAAAAGGGTTGAGCGGAAATTTCCGCTCAACCCTTTTATGAGGAGAGTTGTTGAATTATTTAGCCGGTACAGCTGGTTTATTGACTTTCGAAGGATCGTAATTTAATCCCGGGGAGAGCCAGTATAAAAGTACCATTCTGGAATAGCGGTAATTGAAAGGAGAGAAAAGAAATACCCCTATCAATAGAATGCCGACATAATACCATAGGTTTTCATAAGTCAGTGGTAAGCCTAACACGTAAGCGGCAACGCTCATGGAGATCATTTCTGCAACATTCATGGCATAGCTTACGAACATGGCTACATAAAAGTATCCGGGTTCACGTTCGAACTTCAGGTCGCAATGCGGACAACGTTCGTTCATTTTCTGCACTTTGAAGCCATAAGTTGCTCCGGTGAAAACATTACCTTCTCTACATCTCGGGCATTTGGAATGTGTAATGCCATACCATTGAGAAACGTGTGGTGTATGATTTAATTGATCTGTGCTGCTCATATCTGTGTGTTTTAATTGTCTTGTTTTCTGAATTTATCCGGTGTTGCTCCAACCTGTTTTTTAAAGAATTTGATGAAGTAGGAGTGGTCACTAAAAGCGAGTTTCTCCGATATTTCAGCGATAGAGAGTTCCATGTTGATCAATAGTCGCTTGGCTTCTAAAATTACCCTGTCGCGAATCAGCTGCCCTGCAGGAACACCCAGAAGGTCGTTGCATAAAGCATTTAAATGGTTCGGGGTAATGTATAGTAACTCCGCATATTGTTTAGGAAACCTCAATTCAATAAAATTGGTTTCGATTAATTTTTTAAAGCTCTTCAACAGGGTTTGGTTGTAGGAATTGGTTTGGGTCTGCTGCTTTAAGCTGAGGCCCCTGGATACCTGAATAAAGATGTTTAACATTAGGATCCTGACCAGGTCAGCATCGAAGGCACGCGCTTCCTTTCCTTCATTGAGGATCTCTTCAAAGAGGGCCGCAACTTTCTCCCTTGCTTCATTGGGCAATACCAATACTGCATCTCCGGAATGTTCATCAAAAAAGCTGAAGTTCTCCAGGTATAAGGGGTTGTATAAAAAGGATTTGAAGTAATCTTCAGAAAAATTGATGATATAACCTTCTACTTCCGTGTTAAAAGACCAGCTGTGTACCTGTCCCGGGGTCATAAAGTAAATCAAACCGGGCATGACCGGGTAATTCTGAAAATCTATAGTTTGTGTTCCGCTGCCACTGGTAAAATAAACCAAATGGTAAAAAGAGTGGCGGTGTGCGGAATGTAAGTGTAAATACTGTTTAGAATAATGCCCAAATCTGCTGACAAGGATACCGGCATTTTTGTATTCCTCAAAAGTACTGATGTCGTAAACAGGGATGTCATTTTTCATATACAAAGATACTTCTTCCCCCTGATTTATAAGCGGTATTAATTCTTTATAAAATGGTACTATTTACTGATTTGTTTTCTGTTGCTCTTGTCGGATCGCTCAGATTAGGCCTTTATCTCCTCCTTTTGTGGTGTTTTTAATTCCGGAGCCGTTTTTTTAAATACCCAGTACTTTTGTAAAACATAGTTGAAACTCAAAGAAACGATGATATCTACCATGATTCTTGTGATCTTGTAATCGAGATGGAGCCAGTTGGTAAAAAGCCAGGTGCCCGAAGATTTCAGGGCGATACTTCCGGCCACCACGAAAATGAACTTTGTCAGCTGATCGCCCACAGGAGAGGTATGTGCTTTATCGGCATTAAAGGTCCAGTAGCGGTTGATGGAGAAGTTTGCAATGGCCCCTATAATCCCGCCAATGGCGATGGAAATGGTATAATGGATGTGCAGGAGCTCTGTACAGAGGATCATGGTGCCATAGTCCAGCATGCCACCGGAAAATGCCGAAACCTGTGCTTTGGCAAAAACATATACAGATTTCATGATGCTCATTAGCTGGCTTTTTTCTTTGCTTCCCGCTCGGCCTTATCCCTGATGTCGCCAAGCTTTAATAACTTCCGGGTATCGATGAAATTAATGATAAATAAGGTAATACAGATGATCGCGGCAAAATATTCTATTAAATGGCCGAAGAAGACTTCCATAATAATGATCAATGCGAGGATGATCCTGATCTCGGTAGGGCCAACCAGGCCTGCATCAATGCTATAAATATCGGTGATTTTGTAGCGGAGTTGCGAAATGATCATCGCCCATCCGTAAAGGACCACAAAAATAAAGGCAATGAGTTCATATTCATTTCTCGCATAAACAAGGTAGCCTAAGCCAATCAGCACTGTACTGACCCAGTCCATGATGATGTCTAATGAAAATCCATACCATTTGCGGGGGATATTTCTGTAATAGGCGATCCTGCCGTCCAGTGAATCACCAAACCAGTTAATGGCCAGGCCCAACACACCAAGCAACAGGTATTCTCTGCTGAGATAAGTGGCAAGGATAAACCCGGTCAGCACCAATACCGAACCTGCAGTACCTATAAAGGTGAGCATATCTGAAGTAATAAAGGAAGGAACCCGTTTCACGAGATAGGAAATGGTGCTTTGCTCTACACCGCTTAATATATTAGTTCTCTTTCTATCCTGGAATATTCTTTTTAAAATACTGTTGTCGCCGGTTACCGGGCGCACTTCTTCTCTCAACTTGTTTTCTTCCATTCAGGCTTTATAAAAATATTCTTTTTGAATATCCCGCAAAAATATGTAAATGAATCCTGACTTAAAGGAAAAAAAAGTTAAATGTTAGGTAGAAGTAGCAATTGCATGACTGAAATTCTTCGATTTGTAATTTTTTTTCATAAAGTCTATGAAATTAGTAGTCTTTATTATATCTTTGCTGACAGTAACTGTTCTTACATTTATTTACTTATCCAGAAAGACTGAGGGAAAGGCCCTGTGATGTCTTAGCAACCTGTTGAATAATAAGGTGCTAATTCCTGTCCGCAAGATTGCGGAAGAGATAAGTTGTTTGAAACCCATGCTTGTGGTTTCTCTTAGACTCATCCATTGCCTTATTTCTCGAAGCTGATTAAGTAGATTTTTATTAATCTATTAAACCCATTAACATGAGAATTTATCTAGACAACGCTGCAACAACACCTTTAAACAGAGAAGTATTTTTGGCCATGGAGCCTTACTTATTTGAAAACTTCGGTAATCCTTCTTCTTCTCATTTCCATGGGAGGGAAGCAAGAGTTGCCATTGAGCAATCCAGGGGGATCATTGCAGATTTGTTAAACGCGACGCCGCGCCACATCGTTTTTACCTCAGGAGGCTCTGAGGCAGACAATACCGCCATTCTTTCGGGCATCCGTGCCAATAACATCCGGCTGGCGATCACTACTCCTTTTGAGCATCATGCGGTACTTCATACCCTGAAAGCATTGGAGAAGAACGGAGAAATCCGGATCGTTTATTTGAAACACGATGAAAGAGGGAATATTTCCCTGTCTCATCTCGAACAGCTGATTGCAGCCAATGAAAGGGCCTTTGTTTCGGTGATGCATGGAAACAATGAGATTGGAAACCTCAATGATATCGAATCTATTGCTTCGGTCTGTAGAACGTACCGGGCTGTTTTTCACTCAGATACTGTTCAGTCTATGGGCCAGTACCGGTACGATACCTCCTCTTTAAATGTTGATTTTCTGGTTGGGTCTGCACATAAGTTTCATGGACCGAAAGGAATCGGTTTCCTGTACCGGAATACCGCTCATGAATTACAGCCATTGATCCATGGAGGTGCTCAGGAATATAAGCAACGTGCAGGAACAGAAAATGTAACCGGAATTGTGGGATTAGCGAAAGCATTGGAAATTGCCTACCGGAACCAGTCGGCCAGCCAAAAACATTTAATCAAACTGAAGGAAAGAATGATTTTTAAGCTGACAGATAAAATTCAGGGAATTTCCTTTAATGGGAATTCAGCACAAAATCATGGAACATTAAATAGTGTCCTGAGCGTGTCTCTTCCGGATTTGCAAAGTGGGATCAGTCCGCTTCATTACCTCGATCAGCATCAGATCTCTGCCTCCGGAGGCAGTGCCTGTAACAGTCATTCCGGTGCGGGATCACATGTGCTTTCTGCCCTGGGTTATGATTTCAGCAGACCAACCCTCCGTTTCTCCTTTAGCCGTTACAATACGGAAGAAGAAATCGACTATGCCGTTGAAAAATTGGCTGGCCTGTATGTCAGGGAGTCATCGCTGGAAAGGGCTGAAGCATATTTGTAGAGAAAGGACTGACTGTTGCTCCCAAAAAATAATTGAATTTTGGGGGCAATGGTCTGAATTTTTTACCTCGCTTTTTTTAATTCGATTACGGTAATCTCCGGCCAGATGCCGACCCTTCCGGAGAAACCCAGAAAGCCGAAACCTCTGTTGATGTTCAGGTATCTGCCATTTTCTGAGGCAATGCCTGCCCAATGCGCATATCTGTATTTTACAGGGCTCCATTTGATCCCAAAGGCTTCCATCCCGAACTGCATTCCATGCGTATGACCGGATAAGGTGAGGTGGATTTTTGAAGGCCATTTTTTTACTTCCGCATCCCAGTGTGTCGGATCGTGAGAAAGCAATACTTTAAAACTTTGTGGATCAACGCCCTGAAGTGCCTTTTTAAGGTCCCCACGTTCGCCAAATCCAATCCCCCAGTTTTCAACCCCTGCAAGAATGATCTTTTGGCCATCCTTTTCGAGTTCCACATGCTCATCCAGCAAGAGGCGGTAGCCCATTTCTCCATGATGTCTTTTTAAATCCTGCAGGTTGGCTTGTTTAACGGAATCGTTTTCCCATTTCACATAATCTCCATAATCGTGATTTCCAAGGATGGAAAACTGCCCATATGGTGCTTTTACCTGTGAAAAATGTCCCATCCATGGCAAAATTTCTTCCGCTTTATTATTCACCAGGTCTCCGGTAAATACAAATAAATCTGAGTTTTGTGCCTTAATCAGGTCGATCCCTTTTTGCACCGCTCTGGCATTCTTAAAGCTGCCTGCGTGTACATCTGAAATCTGTGTAATGCGGAAACCATCAAAATTTTCCGGCAGGTCTTCGAAGTATAAAGTATGTTTAATTACCCGGTAAGCATATTTTCCTTTAATGATGCCATACAGGAAAATGAGTACTGTGATCCCAAAGAGGAGCAGGCCAAACTCCACCCAGTAGACATTTCTTGCTCCTCCGGTAATCAGGCGGTAGCCATCCCCAAGGAATAAGACAATGATAAAGACGAGTTCACTGGCCAGTAAAACCAAAAAGGTATGGGTGGTGATTTTAAAGAAGATGTCCATTCCATTGTCCCGCATCCTCTGAATGGAGTAGGCGAGGGCAACAGTAATGAAAATGATAAAGCCCCAAAAAACAGGGCTGAGCCAGCTGCTGAGGGTTAAGGTCTGGATTCCGGAGAGCACATACCAGTTGAGCAGAAAGACGAATGCAGTGATAATTGCAAAGGGTAAAAGATTGATTTTTCTCTTCATAGAAATTTAAAACTAAATAAATGTACTGCATCATCATTGATTTAATGCAGCGGGGCGCCAATTTTACATTGCCAGGAGGATTGAACTGAGGCTAAGTTCGTACCAGTCAAGGCTTAATAAGGAAAAATGACTGCTTTTTGTTTGCGCTGGAAGTAAATTAACTTGTTGTAATACAGTTTATTGCATATTTTTTACAAAAGCAATGTACTACTAAACCTATATACTTTATATATTTGCTGTATGAACCAAACAATTTACAACGGAAATCTGATGTTTACCCACTGCATGTGTAGGTAATGATTTTGGCTGTAGAGAATAAAAATATTTAAAAGCTTCTTCAGTCTCCCAGACAGAAGGAGCTTTTTTCAAATAAGACCAAACGTACTATGCAAAGTTTTAGAACAGAGTTAGAAAATCCTGTCGTAGAAAAGGATATCATTGATCTGGAGAAAAAGATCAGGGACTTCCGCGAAGGGAAAATCCATGAGGAGAAATTTAGAAGCCTGCGTTTAGCCCGCGGTGTTTACGGACAAAGACAGCCGGGTGTGCAAATGGTGCGCATTAAACTGCCCTTTGGAAAAGTAACTTTTAAACAACTCTTACGCATTGCTGATGTTTCTGATGAGTATGGAAGTGGAAACTTGCACTTAACCACCAGACAGGACATTCAGATTCATTACGTGAGCCTGGACAGAACGCCTCAATTATGGCAGGAGCTGGAGCGCGACGATGTAACGATCCGGGAAGCTTGCGGAAATACGGTCAGAAATGTAACCTCTTCGCCGGATTCCGGAATTAACCCGAACGAGTTGTTCGACGTTTCTCCTTATGCCCATGCTTTCTTCACTTACTTCCTGAGAAATCCGATTTGCCAGGAGATGGGGAGAAAGATTAAGTTTTCTTTCTCTTCTGATGAAAAAGATACGGCATACAGTTACATTCATGATCTTGGTTTTATTCCTAAAATAAACGAAAAAGGAGAACGCGGTTTTAAAGTGATGCTGGGTGGCGGACTGGGTGCACAACCTTTTCTGGCCAGCTTTGTACACGATTTCCTTCCGGAAGATCAGATCATTCCTTATGCAGAATCTGTATTGAGGGTATTTGACCGTTATGGAGAACGGAGCAACCGCAATAAAGCACGTCTTAAATACCTGGTTCAGAAACTTGGTCTGGAAGAACTATTGCGTTTAATTGACGAAGAAAGAATTGCCAATAAATCCAAGTCTTATCCGATCGACAGAGATGCGGTTCCTTTACCGGAACCTCCGGCCTTGCTGGAATATCCTTATCTGGATGTGATCGAGACCCTGGATTACCAGCACTGGCGTGCGACAAATGTGGTGGAGCAAAAGCAAAAAGGCTTTTATGGCGTATATGTTAAGGTTCCGATCGGAGACATCAAAACGGACCGTGCGCGTAAGCTGGTGGAAGGAATTTCCCCTTACGTTGCCGACGAAATCCGCATCACCCAGAACCAGGGTTTATTATTGAAATTTGTTAGAGAAGGTGCTTTACCTTCTTTATATTTAGCACTGAAAGCATTGGATTTTGCAACCCCGGGATTTGACAGCATCGGTGATGTGACCACCTGCCCGGGAACAGATACCTGTAACCTTGGGATTTCCAACAGCATGTCGCTATCGGTTGCGCTGGAAGAAGTGATCTATGAAGAATTCCCGGAACTGATTTATGATAAAGAAATCAAGATTAAGATCAGCGGATGTATGAACTCCTGTGGTCAGCATGGACTGGCACATATCGGATTTCATGGCAGCTCGGTAAAAGCCAACGGAAAAGTAGTGCCTGCAGTGCAGGTGATGCTTGGTGGTGGTACCGTAGGTGACGGGATTGGAAGAGTGGCGGAGCGGGTGATTAAAGCGCCTTCAAAACGTGCAACAGCGGTGCTGAGAACTATTCTGAATGATTATGCCGATAATGGGGAAGCAAGCGAAAGCTTCCACCATTATTACGACAGACAAGGGAAGGATTATTTCTATCAGTTGTTAAAACCACTGGCAGACCTGACCAACCTGAAAGATGAAGAATATGTAGACTGGGGACATGAAGAGATCTTTAATACTGCTATCGGAGTAGGAGAATGTGCCGGAGTGGTGATTGACCTTGTTGCGACTTTGTTGTTAGAGGCAGGTGAAAAGCTGGAGTGGGCAAGGGCCTCTTATGCTGCAGAGGCATGGTCTGATGCGATCTACCATACCTATGCCGTCTTTGTAAACAGCGCTAAGGCGATGTTACTGGATAAAGGAGTCAGCAGCAGCACACAGATCGGTGTGATCCGTGAGTTTGATACAAATTATGTGGAAACAGGAGAGGTTGAACTGAAAAGTACCTTTAATGAACTTGTCCTGCAGATCAACAAGAACGAGCCCTCAGAAGAATTTGCTGCGGCTTATTTAAATGAAGTGGAGAATTTTTATAAACAGATTACAGCAAAAAGAGAGGAGAAAATCTAATGATCACTCAAAATATAAACCCTAAAGAACCCAGGATTACCCTGGTAGGTGCCGGACCTGGTGATCCTGAACTGATCACGATGAGGGGTGCCAATGCCTTGAAATCTGCAGATGTTGTACTCTACGATGCCTTAGTGAATGAAGGGATCCTGGACTATGCAAATCCGGATGCGATCAAGGTCTATGTAGGGAAGCGCTCGGGGGAACATTCTTATGCCCAGGATGCGATCAATAAGCTGATGGTCGATTACGCCATTAACTACGGACATGTGGTGCGCTTAAAAGGGGGTGATCCCTTTGTCTTTGGCAGGGGATATGAAGAACTGGATTTCGCGGCAGGTTACAGCATTCCGGTAAGTGTTGTTCCAGGCTTATCGAGCTCGATCTCGGTACCCGGTTTACAGCAAATTCCGGTAACACACAGGGGCCTGAGTGAAAGCTTCTGGGTGGTGACAGGAACCACGACTTCAGGAAAGATCTCCAACGACCTATATGAGGCGGCGAGGTCTAAAGCAACAGTAGTGGTGCTGATGGGGCTGGGCAAGCTGAAAGAGATTGTGAAGCTTTTCCAAAACGAAGGGAAAGGTCAGCTTCCTGTTGCGGCGATTCAAAGCGGGTCGACGGAAAATGAGAAACTGGCCATCGGCATTGTCGATACCATTGTGGAAGTAGTGGAAGAAAAAGGGATTGAAGCTCCTGCATTGCTGATTTTTGGAGAAGTAGTATCGCTACATCCTTCTTTTCAGCCAATCAGGGAATTTTTCAACGCGCTTAAAGAGGAACAATAAACCATATGGAAGGCAACCAATTATTTCCTGTCTTCATCAAGTTGAATACGATACATACGTTGCTGATTGGTGCCGGACCGGTGGGACTGGAGAAATTGTCGGCCATATTAACGAATAGTCCGGAAGCGAGGGTTACGGTGATTGCGCTGGAGATCTTACCCGAATTGCAGGAGCTGGCCAAAGGTTATGAAAAAGTAAAGCTATTCCAAAGGGCATTTGAGCCTGCAGATCTGGATGAGGCAGACCTGGTGGTTGCGGCAACAAATAATGATGCACTCAACCAGCAAATCAGGGCAGAAGCAGACCAGCGGAACCTCCTGGTGAACTTTGCAGATAAGCCTGAGCTCTGCAACTTTTACCTGGGCTCCATCGTAAAAAAGGGCGACCTGAAAATTGCGATCTCCACCAACGGAAAATCGCCAACCATTGCAAAACGATTGAAAGAGGTGCTGAATGATAACTTGCCGGAAGAACTGAACGATACGCTGCAGCAAATGCAGGCATTGAGAAATACGCTGAACGGGAACTTCAGCTCGAAAGTTAAAAAGCTGAACGAGGTGACGGCCATCCTGGTAAAACAGAAAGGAGAAGATAAAGTAAAGAAAAACTTCAAATGGCTGATCTGGACTTCGATTGTCTTTTCTTTTGCAATTGTCATCGCTGCTTTCTGGAATAAAGAGCCTGAATTTCAGGCCTATATATCGCAACTGAACCCTATGTTTTACTGGTTCCTGATTGGTGGCTTTATCTTTGCAATGATCGATGGTGCCATTGGAATGTCGTACGGGGTGACCTCTACTTCCTTCTCTCTGGCCATGGGTGTTCCACCTGCCTCGGCCAGTATGGGAGTCCATTTATCAGAAATATTAAGTAACGGAATCGCCGGATGGATGCATTACCGTTTTGGAAATGTAAACTGGAAACTATTTCGAATTTTATTGGTTCCAGGAATCATCGGGGCAGTGACAGGAGCTTATTTACTGTCTTCCCTGGAGCATTACAGTCATTATACCAAACCATTGGTTTCCTTATATACGCTGATTTTGGGAGGGGTAATTCTTTCCAAAGCGTTTAAGGTAAACCGTAAACATAAAGACCCGAAGGGTAAAATTAAAAAGATCTCTTTATTGGGATTGTTTGGTGGATTTATTGACGCTGTTGGTGGTGGTGGATGGGGATCCATCGTGTTGTCGAGCTTAATTGCAGGAGGAAGAAACCCAAGATTCTCTCTTGGAACGGTAAAGATTACCCGTTTCTTCATCGCCCTGATGAGCTCGCTGACCTTTATCACGATGTTGAACGGCGCGCATTGGGAAGCGGTTGCAGGTTTGGTGATCGGGAGTGCTTTGGCATCGCCGATTGCGGCAAGGGTTTCCAATAAGATCTCCGTGAAGACGATCATGGTGTCGGTAGGCGTGCTGGTGGTTTTAGTCAGCCTTCGCAGCATCATCAATTTTATCCTTAAACTCGTATAGTCATGAAAGTAGATTTAGCAGAAATAGCAGCACAAATAAAAGATAAAGATCCTGTGGAAGCGCTGAGGTATTTTGCCGGTACTTACCCTGGAAAAATTGTTTTCTCTACCAGTTTCGGATGGGAAGATCAGGTGATTACACACATGATCTTTTCGAATGATATTCCCATCGAAGTGTTTACGCTGGAAACCGGCAGGCTGTTTCCCGAAACCTATTATGTATGGAACCGGACCCTGGAGAATTATAAAAAACCGATCCTGGCCTACCATCCTCAGGCAGAAGCCTTGCAGGAAATGGTCAATGCCAAAGGACCAAGCAGCTTTTATGAAAGTGTAGAAAATAGAAAAGAGTGTTGCCATATCCGTAAATTGGAGCCATTAAAACGAGCACTTAGTGGTAAGGATTGCTGGATTACCGGAATCCGGTCCGAGCAGTCCCTAAACAGACATGATATGGCCAATATAGAATGGGATGCACAAAATGAGTTGTTAAAGTTCCATCCCATCTTCTTCTGGTCGCTGGAAGAAATAAAAGCGTACATTAAAAAACACAATATCGTATACAACACCTTGCACGATAAAGGATTTCCGAGTATCGGATGTGCCCCTTGTACGAGAGCGGTACGGGAAGGCGAAGATTTCAGAGCCGGACGCTGGTGGTGGGAAGATCAATCAAAGAAAGAATGTGGTTTACATGCCACTTCGTAATTAAACGAAAATGAGTAAGTATAATTTAGATTATTTAGACGAACTGGAGGCCGAGGCGATTCACATCTTACGTGAAGTAGCAGGGCAATTTGAAAAGCCAGCATTGTTATTCTCCGGAGGTAAAGATTCCATCACCCTGGTGAGGCTTGCTGAAAAAGCATTCCGTCCGGGAAAGTTTCCTTTTCCATTGGTGCATATCGATACCGGACATAACTTTGAAGAAACCATCGATTACCGTGATAAAATGGTAGCGCGACTGGGCGAAAAACTGATTGTTGGCCATGTTCAGGAATCTATTGACCAGGGGAAAGTGGTAGAGCAAACAGGAAAAAATGCCAGCAGAAATGCATTGCAAACGGTAACGCTTCTGGATACCATTGCCAAACATGGCTTTGATGCCTGCATCGGTGGTGCAAGAAGGGACGAGGAAAAAGCAAGAGCCAAAGAAAGAATCTTCTCGGTAAGGGATGAATTCGGACAATGGGATCCTAAGCGTCAGCGCCCGGAGCTTTGGAACATCTATAACGGGAAGATCCATAAAGGCGAAAACGTGAGGGTATTCCCAATCAGCAACTGGACAGAACTGGATGTATGGAACTATGTGAAAAGAGAAAACATCGACCTTCCTTCCATCTATTTTGCCCATTACAGGGATTGTATCACCAGAAACGGACAACTCATGGCAGCCTCTCCATTCCTGAATATGGACGAAGAAGATATTGTCGAAAATAAGAAAGTCCGTTTCCGTACGGTAGGAGATATGAGCTGTACTGCAGCAGTAGAATCTGAAGCAGACGAAATAGGAGATATCATTGCCGAGATCAGTGCATCAAAAATTAGTGAACGTGGAGCCCGCATGGACGATAAAGTATCCGAAGCTGCTATGGAAGACCGCAAAAAAGGAGGGTATTTTTAATGAATTTATTGAAATTTTTTACCGCAGGAAGTGTGGACGACGGAAAGAGCACGCTTATCGGAAGATTGCTTTACGATACGGATTCTATTTTAGCCGATCAGCTGGAAGCCTTACAGCAATCCAACCGCAAAAATGACGATGGAACAATTGACCTTGCCATTTTAACAGATGGGCTAAGAGCAGAGAGAGAACAGGGAATTACCATTGATGTGGCTTACAAATATTTCCAGACTGACAAGCGTAAGTTTATCATCGCTGATACCCCGGGCCATATTCAGTATACCCGAAATATGGTTACTGGTGCGTCTACTGCTAAACTGGCCATCATCTTAATTGATGCCAGAAATGGAGTTGTAGAGCAAACCATCAGACATTCCTATCTTGTTTCCTTGCTTGGCATTGAACATGTTGTAGTGGCCCTGAATAAAATGGACATGGTAGATTACAGTGAAACGGTATTCAATGCCATCACTGAAAAATATAAAACGCTTGCTGCCGACCTGAAATTAAAAGAAGTGACCTTTATCCCGGTAAGTGCCTTAAAAGGGGATAACATTGTTCATGAATCTAAACATATGGACTGGTATCAGGGACGTAGTTTATTGCACTTCCTCGAGACTGTAGATGTAGAAGATCAGCAAAGCTATAACCTCGCGAGGATGCCTGTTCAGTGGGTGGTGCGTCCACAAACTGATGAGCTTCACGATTACAGAGGTTATGCCGGAAGAGTGCTGAGCGGTTCCTTTAAAGTAAATGATAAGGTAACGGTATTGCCATCAGGAAGCAGTTCTGTAATTGAGCGAATTGAAATCTTTGACCAGCGACCGGAAGAGGTGCATGCCGGACAATCGGTTACACTTCACCTGAAAGACAATGTAGACATCAGCAGGGGCGATGTATTGGTCAATGCAGATCATTTGCCGCAGAACTCTAAACTTATCGAAGCAGATGTTTGCTGGATGGATACGCGCCCTTTGGATGAAAGCATTACTTACCTGTTGCAACACAATAGTAAGGTGACTAAGGCGAAGATCAATGAGATCATTTACAAGGTTGATATCAATACTTTGGAAAAGGAAAATGCAGTTGATTTTAAGCTCAATGATATAGGGCGTGTAGTGGTTAAAACTGCTGACGAGCTTGCTTTTGATCTTTATACTGACAATAAGGCGAATGGCGCGGCGATTTTGATTGACAGCAGAACGAATTTGACGGTTGCGGCGCTGATGTTCAGGGCAGTAGCGGACTAAGGTGTATTGCTTTTTGGTAATATTGGTTTTTAGCGGTGTTACTTTTTTGGATTGTTACTTTTCAGCAATGTTATTTAGTCGTGATATTGGTTTTTAGCAGCGTAATTTTTTAGGATTGTTAATTTTTAGCAGCGTTATTTAGCAGTATTATTTTTAGAAATATTACTTTAAAAAAAGAAGCATTACTAATCAAAGGCTGGAATCTTTTGCGCTGAAGGGGCGCAAATCTTCCTATGCCTTTTCTTAGAACGCTTCTTTTTTTTTGATAATTATTCCATGAAAGACAGGTCGCCATTCCTGTTGTAGACCATAATTTTTCCGATTTGATCTGCTATTTCTTTTCCGTTGATCAGTTCTACTACATGAAGGGAGCCGTCTAATCCTGAGGTGATTCCTGCGGTGGTTATCAGTTTTCCATCTTCCACAAAGCGGACCTTTTCAAGAGTTTCTATTTTTTTGTTTTGTTTAAGCAGGTTCAGGGCGAGGTAATGGGTAGTGGCTTTATTTCCATCCAGCACTCCCGCTTTTGACAATAGTAAAGATCCGGTGCATACAGACATGGTTAGCTTTGTATTTTTATTTTGGTTGCTGATCCATTTCAGGAGTTCAGGTTGACTGTCGGAGGTACTTTTGATTACTTCTGGCGCAGCGCCCGGAACAATCAGGATATCTGCCTGAGGAGCATTTTCAAAACCGTAAGTAGATTGCATCACTATTGTACCTCCTTCTGAAGGGACAAGTTTTTTGCTGGATGCAGAGACGGTGTAAAGGTAATATGTGGGGTCCATTGCATTTGCTTTTGTAAAGACGTCTACCGGACCATTCAGGTCCATCGCTTCCACCTGATCGTAGATTAGAAAGGCGACATTGATTTTCTTTTTTTCTTTTTTCAGTTCAAGCAGCTGATTTTTTGGTTGTTGTGTCTGTCGTATCTGTTTTGTCTGTTGTGTGTGCGGTGTCTGTTGCATCTGTTTTGTCTGTTGTGCCTGAGCGGCGATAGTGTTGACGATAATTGAAGTGATGGCAATTAAGAATTTAACTGATTTCATGTTTTTTGAATTATGATGTGAAATATTAAGCAATGCAGTAGCCATACAATGGTTTAAAACGATCGTTTAAGCTGTTTAAAGCAGTTTGGAATTAAGTTGTTTTAGGAGGAACCAAACAGATTCCGGTAATACGAGGGGCTGGTATCCAGGTGACGTAGAAATGCTTTTCTCATGGTATCTGAACTACCGAAGCCACATTTTTCAGCGATCTCATCCAGGGATAGTCTGGTTTCTTCCAGGAATCTGCGTCCGGATTCTACACGTAGCTTTTCGATATACCGGGCTGGAGTGAATCCGGTTTCTATATGAAATACTCTGGCAAAATTTCTGGGGCTCATTGCCATACGACCAGATAAGCGCTCTACGTTCAGGTCTTCCTGCAGGTGTTTGGCGATCCATAATTGCAGGTCCCGGATTGGCTTTTTACTGGAGAGTTGCTGGCTGAGCAGGTTACTAAACTGGGATTGGTTGCCTGGTCTGCGGAGGTACAAAACTAGGTACCTGGCAATGGTTAAAGCCAGCTCCGGACCGTGATCCTCTTCTACCATAGCCAGCGCAAGGTCAATTCCCGCTGAGGCTCCGGCAGAAGTATAGATGTTGCCATCCTTAACAAAAATCGGATCAGGATTAACGCGGATATCTTCATATGAACTGTGTAACTCCTGGCAGTTCATCCAATGTGTGGTTGCTCCTTTATTCTTTAACAAACCGGCTTCTGCTAATACAAATGCACCAATACATACAGAGCCTACTCTTCGAATCTCAGGTGCCTTTGTCTTTACCCATTCCACCAGTCTGGGATAGCTTTTCCATTCCATATGACTGGGAAATCCGGCGATGAGTAACGTATCAATCTTTTTGTCGATCGTATAAATATTGCTATTGGTCCTGATCACAATGCCGCTTCTGGTACTGACATCAAGATCTTCCGTAGCAGATACGGTAAGCACCTCGTACTCCACATCTATTTTTTTTAAGGTTTCCGAAGGATAAAAATGATTCGCACCCGTAAATACATCGGCAGGACCTATAATGTCAAGTGTTAAGGCATCAGGCATGGCAACAATAACAACTAATCGCTTCTCCATTGATCTTTATATTACCCGACAAAGGTAAGGTCAGGAGAGTTCGTCTGCAATGACAAGTTTACGTGCATTTCTGCCAAATACGGACCTTTTCACTAATGCCTTTCATCTCTCAGTTCTGTAATAAAAATCCGGTCTTTAATCCCTTGCAATGAATATTTGCCTCCGAATGCCTGCAATAAAGCCTCCTTCTAATGCCCCTGCCTCCAAAATCTACGCAATAACCTACCCATATCTGCCTCCAAAACAATTGCTATAAAACCCTGCTCTGCATCCTGCTTTTCCCTCTTCCCAGCTTTATTCCGAGTAAATATTTATTCCTTAAAAAAGATTGTGCTGTGAAAAGACCTAGAAAATTTTGCAGCTCTTCGCTGCAAAAGATTTCAGTCTTTGAATAGCATATCTTTTTTAAGAAATAATTTCCTGTAATAATTGCCATTCTACCTGTTATTCCCTAATTTAAGATACTTTTTAACCCCCCAAATAAAACTATGGAGATTATACACCTGAGTGCGGAATGTTATCCTATTGCGAAAGTAGGTGGACTGGGCGATGTTGTTGGCGCACTGCCAAAATACCAGAACAAGCTTGGCCATGTAGCGAAGGTGGTAATGCCTGCTTACCAGACTAAATTCATGCAGGAAAACGAGTTTGAGGTGGTTTACGACGGATGGGGAAAGTTAGGTTTCCACAATTTTCCTGTGCGCATCTTCAGGGAAAAAACGAATAAGTTAGGCTTCGACCTTTACCTTGTCCACATTTCCGGATTGCTGGACCGGCCGAATGTTTACGGTTACGACGACGATACCGAGCGTTTTCTTGCCTATCAGATTGCGGTGCTCGACTGGATCACCCAATGGGAACACCGCCCTGATGTGATTCATTGTCACGATCACCATACCGGTTTGGTTCCTTTTATGATGGCTTATTGTCATCAGTTTAAGAAATTGAGTACGGTACCTTCGATACTGACCATACACAATGCGCAATATCAGGGGCAGTTTGGCTGGGATAAGCTTCATTATATTCCTCCTTTTGACTTATGGAAATCCGGTCAGCTGGACTGGAAAGGTTCCATCAACCCCTTGGCTTCGGCGATAAAATGTGCCTGGAAGGTAACTACGGTATCACCAAGTTATCTGGAAGAGATTAGCTTTAAGGCAAATGGCTTAGAAGATTTACTTGCACAGGAGCGGGCTAAGTCGGTTGGAATTCTGAACGGAATAGACAATGAGGTCTGGGATCCGCAAAATGATCCGATGCTCGAAAAAAAATATGCCATTCGTACGGTAGAAAATGGAAAAAAGGCAAACAAAGAAGCCTTATGTCGTGTTTTCAACTTAGATCCTCTGAAACCACTCTTTACTTTCATAGGACGATTAGTCGGAGAAAAGGGAGCCGACCTCTTACCGGATATATTTTATAATGCTTTGTTACAGGCTAACGGAGGAATAAATGTGTTGGTTTTAGGATCCGGAGATCCCCAGGTAGAAGGGAGACTAATGCAGTTGAAGGAAGCTTTCCCGGGAAACTACAACGCTTATATTGGCTATAATGAACAGCTGTCCCATCAGATTTATGCAGGGGCAGACTTTCTGCTGATGCCAAGCAGGGTGGAGCCATGTGGATTAAACCAGATGTATGCACTGCGTTATGGGACGGTTCCGATTGTACGGAGGGTAGGAGGATTAAAGGATACGGTGGTTGACATTGGGGATGGTGGTTTTGGAGTTTGTCATGATCAGACCAGTGTTTGGGATGTTGGCCATGCGATAGGAAGGGCTTATGAGCTTTACCATGATGAAAAACACCTGAAGGAGATCCGTAAATATATGATGCAATTAGACCACTCATGGGATAGAGCGGCACAACAATACATTGACTTGTACCAAATATAATAAACTGAATAGCTATGACTGATAAAGTATTGGCGGTCATCCTTGGTGGTGGCCAGGGATCGAGGTTGTCCCCACTTACACAAACGCGCTCTAAACCAGCGGTTCCTATAGCCGGAAAGTACCGGCTGGTTGATATTCCGATTTCAAACTGCTTAAACTCAGGCATACACCGCATGTTCGTTCTTACGCAATTTAATTCAGCCTCGCTGAATAAGCACATTAAGAACACCTATCATTTTAGCCATTTCAGTGCTGCTTTTGTAGACATTCTTGCGGCAGAGCAAACGCCTGATAACCCAACCTGGTTTCAGGGAACTGCGGATGCGGTAAGGCAAACCATGCACCATTTGTTAAACCATGAATTTGAGTACGTACTCATTTTATCGGGAGATCAGCTGTATCAGATGGATTTCAACAAGATGGTGAATGCGCACATTGAAAGCGGCGTACAGATTACACTCGCAACGATTCCGGTAACTGAAAAAGAAGCACCGGAATTTGGGATCCTTAAATCCAATGAGCAGAACATCATCACGTCATTTATCGAGAAACCTGCGGCTTCGTTACTGGCCGACTGGACTTCTGATACCGGAGAAGAGATGCGTGCCGAAGGTCGTGAGCACCTGGCATCGATGGGGATTTATATTTTTAACAGAGACTTACTGATTAAAATATTTGCTGAAAATGCAGATGAGAAGGATTTTGGAAAGGAAATTATCCCAAGAATGTTAAATACCTATGATGTGCTGAGCTTTCAGTATGAGGGGTATTGGACAGATATTGGAAACATCTCTTCTTTCTTTGAAGCCAATCTTGGACTGACCGATGACCTGCCTAAGTTTAACCTGTTCGACAGTCACCACAGCATTTTTACCCGCCCGCGGATGTTGCCACCTTCCAAGATTCTGGGAACAACGCTGGATAAGGCGATCATTGCTGAAGGCTGTATTTTACATGCGGAAAGCATCAGGCATTCTGTGATCGGTATTCGTGCACGGATTGGAAAAGAGACTACTGTTGACAGCTGCTATATTATGGGCAGTGATAAATACCAGGTTCTGGAAGAGATGGAGGTCGATCTGCAAAATAAAAAGCCATGGATCGGCATCGGCGACAGGTGTATCATCACCAATGCCATCTTAGATAAAAACTGCAGGATTGGAAATGACGTTCAGATCATTGGCGGGGCACACCTTCCTGACAGCGATCATGCACTTTATACCGTAAAGGATGGTATTGTTGTCGTGAAAAAAGGAGCCATTATTCCTGATGGAACGATCATTAAATAATCATTTATTAAATAATCGTTATTGATACCGGAAGACCAATGAGAACACTGTTTTTTCAAAAGGAATAGAATTCACTTCAAGGCTTCCATGGTGCATCTTCATAATGTTTCGGGTAATGGTCAGGCCAATACCCGAACCATTTTTTCTGGTCGTAAAGAAAGGGACAAAGATTTTCTCAATCAGTTCTGCATCGATTCCTTTGCCATTATCCGTTACTTCCAGGTATAACTTGTTCTGATCGAGCCGGTAGTTGATCTCGATCACGGGGTGCTCGGCTTCATCCAAAGCATAAATGCTATTGGTAACGAGGTTAATCAAGGCCTGTTCCACGAGTTTCAAGTCCATCTGTATCGTGATTTTCGAAGAAGTTTGCTCCACTTTAAGCATGATGTTCCTGCCATTGGCAAAAGGCTGCATCAATACTTTGATGTGTTGCAGGATTTCTCCTATGGTATGGTATTCCAGATCGGGCGTAGGGAGTTCTGCGATCAGGCGGTAATCCTTTACGAAATCCAGTAATCCCTCGGATCTCCTTTTGATCGTTTTTATGGCTGGTTTTAAATCTTCAAGGTCCTCATGATTTAAGGTTTCCTTATTGGAGATCATGCTGTTCACTGTGTCGGATAAAGAGCTGATCGGCGTAATGGAATTTAAGATCTCATGAGAGATGACACCAATCAACCTGTTCCATGCTTCGCTTTCTTTTTGTTCGATCTCGTCCTTGATGTTCTGAAAAGAGATGATCGTATAGTCTGTCATGTACAGATTAAGGGGGATCACTTCGGTAGAGAGCTGGATGAGTTTGTCCTGAATTTTCAGTTCCATAAAACGCTTCCCACCCTTGCCAATCGCTTCGATTTCTTTTGAGAAATCGGGGCTATGCTGTGCCACACGGTGCCAGTATTTATAGGTTGGAATGCCTAATAAACTCGTTGCCGCCTGGTTGAAAAATACAATTTCTGTTTGCCGGGCATCCTGCACATTGTCTTTGATCACAATTACACCCACAGGAACCTGCTCCAGAATAGTCTTAATGAGTTGAAACATGGAATCCTTCTCCAGCTGTATGTCTTTCTGGGTTTGTATGATGTCGTTGAAAGATTCATAAAGTTCAGGAAAACTGCCCTTTGTAGCCTTATTTCTAAAGTTCAGGGTACTGTCGCGGGTTTTTACCGCCAGGATAAAACGCTTGATGTCTTCCCTGATCTGGTTGATGTAAAAGTATAAATTCAGCAGGGCGGAGATCAGCAGGATGCCTAATCCGGAAATGGTAAACCAGAGTTCTGTTTTCCTGATCAGGTAATACAGCAAGATTCCCAGTGCATTGATCAATACCAGGCGACTGATTAAGCGGAAAGTGAAGCGGTTATAAAAGGTCATAGGTCAAATTTTTCTATGCGCCTGTAAAGTGCAGCACGGGTGAGGCCAAGTTCTAGGGCAGCCCTGGAGATATTGCCTTTATGTTTGTCTATTGCTTTCTGAACCATAAGCTTTTCCATTTCTTCCAGTCCCATTTCCGGCTGGATCAGGGTATTTCCACCGAACTTCTGTGGGCTCAGTTGTAGATCTCCTGCACTGATTTCCATGCCATCGGCCATGATCACTGCGCGTTCAATTACATGTTGCAGTTCGCGTACGTTTCCTGGCCAATGGTAACCTAATAACAAACTCTCGGCTTTTGCCTCGAATTTATACAGGCTTTTATGGTATTTTGTGCTGAAACTCTGCAGGAAGTGGTTTGCCAGCAGGATGATGTCTTCACCACGTTGGGCAAGGCCTGGCAGCAATAGCTCTACCGTATTGATCCGGAACAACAAATCCTGTCTGAAAGTTCCTTTGTTCACCATTTCATTGAGTGGCATATTGGTGGCCGTAATCAGGCGGACATTGACTTTGCGCTCTTTGCTCTCTCCCAGGCGGGTCACCGTTCTGTTTTGCAGTACACTTAATAGTTTTGCCTGGAGCGGCTGAGACAGGTTTCCAATCTCATCTAAAAATATGGTTCCTCCATCTGCAAGCTCAAACCTGCCTGGTTTATCGTCTTTGGCATCTGTAAATGCTCCTTTGGCATAACCAAAAAGCTCGCTTTCAAAAAGATTTTCATTCAGGGAACCCAGATCTACATGCATAAAGATGTGGTTCTTTCGCAGGGAATGCTTGTGCAGTTCATAGGCGAAAACCTGTTTTCCTGTTCCGTTTTCTCCAAGAATCAGGACATTGGCATCTGTTGGTGCCACTTTAATGAGGGTATTCTGCAGGTGTTTAATGGGTGCTGAATTTCCAACGATATGCTCGAACTGTCTGGCCTGGTCCTTTTGTAAAGAAGAATGGATCTTTTCCAGTTTCTTTACTTTTTTGTTGGACTGCCTTAAACGGGATGCCGCCGACAGGGTCGCGAATAGTTTTTCATTTTCCCAGGGCTTAAGAATAAAGTCTGTAGCACCCTTTTTAATCGCCTGAACAGCCAGCTCCACATTTCCATAAGCAGTCATTAAGATCACGACATAATCTTTATCAATGGAGAGGATATGCTCCAGCCAGTACAATCCCTCGCGTCCGTTACTGGCTCCCTTCTGATAATTCATGTCCAGCAGGATAATGTCTATCTCATTATGACTGAGCAGTACATTGATTTCCTTTGGAGATTTACAGGTCACAACCTGATTGAAATGTTGTTTTAAGAATAAGCGTGCACTCAATAAGATGTCGTCATCGTCATCGATTACTAAAACATTTGCATCTATCATTTTTATGAATTTAACTGTACGGTTTGGTTTCCTTATTATTCGTTATCGTGTATCAGGTATAAATGGCCTTCATCCTGACTTTCCGAAGCGGCATCAGGTAAGGTTGCGCTTCTGATAAAGGTAAAGCCGAAGCAACGCTCAAAAATAGCAGAAACTGTTCGATGCTGTACAGCTAGTGTCCGATTATGAACGCTTTTTGATTGATGTTTGATTTAACTAGTTGATAATTAGTGATATAAATATATTTTTTTTGATTGGCATACCCTTGGCTTATGGCTAATCACTAAGCGTAATACAAAAATGGATAAGATCATAGAGAAAAAAAGGTTCAGTAAAAAAACAATAATAACCATTGCAGGGGCTATAGCTTTAGTGGGCCTTGTGGCTTATGGATACAGCCTTTCCTTAAACAAGGTATATAAAGCAGATGCAGAGAAGATTACAGTGAGCAAAGTTCAGTATGGCGACTTCGAGGATGTCGTATTGCTCAATGCAAGCGTGGTTCCCTTAACCTCGGTAATTGTAAGTTCACCGGAAGGTGGTACTGTAGCCGAGATCTTTACAGAAAACGGAGCTTCGGTAGTTAAAGGAACGCCATTATTGAGGATTACCAATCCGAATGCCTTATCTAATTATACTTCCAGCGAAACGAGTATTACCGAGCAGATCAATCAATTGAGAAAGCTGCGTCTGGATCTGGAACAAAATCAAAGGGTGATGAGCCAGGATATGATGGTGATTGAAAACAGTTTGAGAACGGCGAGCAGAAAATATAAAATTGACAGCACCTTATTCGCTAAGAATGTCATCACACGTGAAGAGTTTAACATTTCAAGTCAGGATTACGAATATTTTCAAGGTAGAAAGAACATTTTGAAACAAGCGGTAAAACAGGAGAATCAGGGGAGGGTAATGCAGCTTAAACAGATTGACATTTCCATCGGCAGGATGAATGAAAGCCTGGAAACCATCAGACAGAATATTGAGAATATGACCATCAAGGCACCTGTGGCCGGACGTTTATCTTCTTATGATCCGGTAACAGGTAAGTCTTATGCCCCGAATGAAATGTTGGGTAAGATCGATGTACTGCAAGGGTATAAATTGCAGGCAGCAGTAGATGAGTATTACATCAACAGGGTGAAAGAAGGACAAAGTGCGAACGTAGAGTTTAACGGCAATACGTATAAGCTATCGGTCAGAAAAGTGATTCCGGAGGTTACCGCAGGGCAGTTTCAGGTGGAGTTGGTATTCGAAGGAAAATCTCCGGATGAGCTGAGAAGAGGTCTGTCTATGCAGGTGAAACTTACCTTGTCGGACAACAGCAAATCTCTGCTGATCTCACAGGGACAGTTTTTCCAAAGTACCGGCGGCACCTGGGTATTTGTGGTGAAAAATGGAAAAGCCACGAAAAGAAACGTGAAGATTGGTCGTAAAAACTACCTGTACTATGAAGTATTGGAAGGCTTACAAAAAGAAGAGGAAGTGATTACTTCATCTTACGATCAGTTCAACCAGTATGATATTATAGAAATTAGCAAATAGTGCATTAAAGACATAAATTTAGGTTAGTGTGCCCAGGATTATTGCGTTGATCCGGGCGCTAGCCTTTCTAAAAAACGCTTAAACGGATAAAAATATAGCCATGATAAAAATAGAAAACCTGGAAAAAGTTTATAAAACTGAAGAAATTGAGACTACTGCTTTAAATGGGATAAACCTTCATGTTAAAGAAGGCGAATTTGTCTCTATTATGGGGCCTTCGGGCTGCGGTAAATCTACTTTGCTAAATGTAATGGGCTTATTGGATAAGCCTGAAAGTGGCAGTTATAAATTCATTGACACGGAATTATTGAAGCTCAATGACAAGGAACGTTCCAACTTCAGGAAACGTAATATGGGATTTGTGTTCCAGAATTTCAATTTGATCGATGAGCTGACCGTTTTTGAAAACATCGAACTTCCGTTGATCTATAACAAAATCCCGGCTACAGAGCGTAAAAGGCTGGTCAATGAGATCATCGAAAGGATGAACATTGTGAATAGGAGCGGACACTTTCCTCAGCAGCTTTCAGGTGGACAGCAGCAACGTGTGGCTGTTGCCAGGGCATTGGTAACCAAGCCAAAACTGGTATTGGCGGATGAGCCTACAGGAAACCTGGACAGTTCCCACGGTAATGAAGTCATGGAGTTGCTTTGTGAACTGAATGAAACAGGAACCACGATTGTCATGGTGACCCACTCTTCTCATGATGCCAGTTTTTCTAACCGGATCATCAACTTAAAAGATGGACACGTCATCTCTGAAAAGATCAATAAGAACCGTACAGAAGAACTTATATAAGTAATATCATGTTCAGACTCAATCTAAAAATAGCGTTACGGAACCTTTGGAAAAACAAAGGTTATTCTACTTTAAATATTTTTGGACTCTCTATTGGATTGGCAGGTTTCATTATGATCCTGTTATTTGCCAATCATGAACGGAGCTATGATACCTGGAATTCGGATGCAAAAGACATTTACAGGATTTCTATCAAATGGGGACCTGGACAGGAAGAATATTCTTCAAGCCCTGCGGAACTGGCTCCTGCTTTAAAAGAAGTATTACCGGAAATTGCCGATTACGGTCGTTTTTATGTCTGGGACATGAGACAGCGCCTGATAAATAAGGATAAAAATGAAAGTTTTGTAGACCATATCATGGGGGTAGACAGCTCCTGGTTTAAACTGTTTCCCTATAAATTTATCTATGGTGATGCAAAAAAAGCCATTTTATCGAACAATCAGATTGTTTTAAGTCAAAAGACGAGTGAATTGTTTTTTGGAAAAACGAATCCTGTAGGGCAGTCTTTGCTGATCAATACCAAAGACCGTTATGTAGTAAGTGGCGTATATGAGGAACCCAATACACCGGAACACCTGGAACATGATGGTTTCGTAAAAATGTCATCACCAGGTGATGGCTGGGGTAACGGCAATTATTACACCTACTTAAAATTGAAAGCAGGAACAGACAAAGCGGCTTTCGTTAAAAAACTAAACGAGGCTTTTAAAAAACTTCCGGTGGTAAAGGAAGATCAGGGATTAAAAGACGTAGAATTGTTTCTTACCTCAGTGCCCGATATTTACCTGCATGCCAGCAGTGCACAGGATCCTGCCAAAAGGGGCAATGCTAAAATTGTGACGATTTTGGTGCTCTTTTCTTCTTTGTTACTGATCATTGCCTGTATCAATTTTACCAACTTATCTATTGCACAATCTGTGAAGCGGGCCAAAGAAACCGGGGTCCGAAAAGTTCTGGGAGCTTTGAGAAGCAACCTGATCACTTACTTCCTGACAGAAACAGGAATACAATGTCTGTTGGCCTTGTTGCTGGCCCTGACCATTGCGGAGGTCGGAATGCCTGTTTTGAACCAGCTGATGGACGTAAAACTCTCTCTCTTGAGCTATTCAAACCCGGGGCAGCTGATCATTCAGCTCTCGCTGGTGATGACATTGGTCATCATTCTTGCGGGTGGATACGCAGCGTTTTTTCTGTCGAATTATGAGCCTGTAAAAGTTTTGAAAGGAAACTTCTCCAGAGGAATTGGCAGTTTATGGATGCGTAAAACATTGATTTCAATCCAGTTTATTGTGGCGACGGTGTTTATGGTCGCTTTGATGATCATCCGCCAGCAGGTGACTTACATCAAAAATCAGGATGTGGGCTTCAGGAAGGATCATGTGCTGGTATTTAAGGTCAGGAAAGGTGACACCAGAAGAAATTTCAGCCAGATTAAACAGCGACTGCTCAAAGTACCAGGAATAAATGCGGTGAGCCGTGTGAATTACTACCCGGGCGTAAAAGCCATGCAGGTGATTGACCGTGATTTTAATGGAGGAAAGGTCTCCAATCTAAGTACCATTACCGTGGATTTTGATTATTTCAAAGTGATGGGGATGCCTGCTCAAAAGGGACGGGTGTTCTCGGATAAGTTTGCTACCGATAGCAGTGCTATTGTGGTGAATGAATCTGCGGTAAAAAAATATGGTTTACAAAAGCTGATCGGAAGCAAATGGATTAACGACAGGGTGATCATTGGTGTGGTTAAGGACCATGTTCAGAAAGGGATGGAAACTGCCGCTGAACCTACCGCATTTGTGGTGGAAGGACGAGGAACAAATTCCGCTGATCATGTGATTTTAAAAATGGATGGGGGGAATACACAGGAGAGCCTTGAAGCACTTAAAGAAGTATGGACAGCTGTGGAGCCATTTCCTTTTCAATACACCTGGCTGGATCAGAGTTTTGCACAGGTTTATGTACAGTATGTGAGGCTGGATAAGCTTTTCAATATATTCACCTATGTGACCCTGGCGATTGCTGTATTGGGCTTATTTGCACTGGCATCCTTCTCCGTTCAGGAACGTACCAGGGAAATCGGGGTAAGAAAGGTTTTGGGAGCAGAGACAACGGATATCCTGAGGCTGATCAATAAGGGCTTTTTAGCACTCGTTCTGATCGCGAACCTCATTGCAATTCCGGTTGCCTATATTTTATCCAGTAACTGGCTTTCCGGTTTTGCGTACCGGACCACCATTACGGTATGGCCATTTGTTTTTGCAAGCATTATTTCTGTGTTAATCACGGTGCTCACGGTAAGTCTTCAGACCTTTAAAACAGCTAATGCGAAGCCTGTTGATGCACTTAAATACGAATAGTCAAATTATATAATATGTTCAGACTTAACTTAAAAATCGCTTTGCGAAACCTTTGGAAAAACAAGGGATATACTTTGATCAATGTCGGCGGACTGGCGATAGGTTTGGCCAGCTGCATGATTCTGCTGCTGTATGTGGCTTACGAATGGAGCTTCGACAAACAAACCAGCGGATACGAACGTACCTATGTCGTTTACAACAATCAGAAAAACGGGGATCATACTGTGAATTTTCCCTGGACACCAGGGGTGCTGGCTGATGAGCTGCGGACAAAAATACCGGGAATCACCAGGGCCTCAAAATCAACTTATCCTGCTGAACACCTGATTAGCTATAACCATCAGAACTTTAAGAAAAAGGCGGTGTTTACAGATACTGCTTTTCTTAAAATATTTGATTATAAAGTTTTACAGGGAAACAGAGATCAGATGCTGAAAAATCCAAACGCTGTAGTGTTGACGCAGCGTATGGCGAAAATCTTGTTCGGAAACGAGAACCCAATCAATAAAACGGTTAAAATAGATGGCAAAGAAGACCTGATTGTAGAAGGGGTGATCGAAGATGTGCCTGTTACCAGTAGTATTCAGTTTGATTACCTGGGCTCATGGGCGATGTTTTTAAAGCAAAATGTATGGGCACAGGAGAACGAAAAAAACTGGGGTAATAATTATTGCCTTACGGTACTGCAGATTCAGGACAATAGCTTTTTTGAAAGGGTAACTGCAGAAATCAAGGGGGTTTATCAGCGGAACCAAAAGGAAAACAGGAATTTTGCCTCGATCCACCCCATATCAAAATGGCACCTGTACAATAAATTTGAAAATGGAAAATCAGTTGGCGGAAAAATAGATAGCCTCAGGATTTTCCTGTTGCTGGCCTTTTGTATTTTATTAATTGCCTGCATCAATTTTATGAACCTTTCTACGGCAAGGTCTGAAAAACGTGCAAAAGAAGTAGGAGTCCGTAAAGCAATTGGAGCAGCCAGAAAGTCATTGATTGCTCAGTTTATGATGGAGTCTGTATTGCTGGCCTTTTTTGGGATGGTGGTGGCTTTTATGCTGATGGAGATCAGCCTTCCTTACTTTAATAGCATTTTAAATACAAATCTGACCATTAATTATAAGGACTGGGAGTTTTGGTCGGTTTTGATCACGCTGACTTTATTTACCGGTTTGGTTGCGGGTAGTTATCCGGCTTTTTACCTCTCTTCTTTTAATCCGGTAAGGGTATTGAAAGGATTTAACCTGCCGGGGAATTCTTCCTTATCTATCAGAAAGGTGTTGGTGGTGTTCCAGTTTGTATTTGCAGTTTGTTTAATTATATGTACTGTAGTGATCTATCAGCAACTGAATTATGTCAAGAATAAGCCTGTTGGATACAATAGGGCCGGATTGGTCGAAATTCCGGTTGAAGGCAGATTACTCATCGGCGGAAAAATGAAACTGCTCAGGGAACAGTTGCTCAAGTCGGGGGCAGTGACCAATGCCAGCATGTTCAGTACCAGTTTAAGCCGGGGAGGAAACAATACCTCCGGGGTGAGCTGGCCGGGTAAAAACCCAAAAGTAGATGTCCTGGTTAACTTTAGGTTCGCTCACTATGATTTCGCGGCCACCCTTGGAACGAAAATGGTGATGGGCAGGGAGTTTTCGCCTCAGTATGCAGACAGTGGAAAGGTCATCATCAATGAAACCGCGGTCAAAGTGATGAGTTTGTCAAATCCGGTGGGTAAGGTGATTACCTGGGGAGGTGAAAAACTGACTGTCATCGGTGTAGTGAAGGATTTTGTGATGGAAACCCCTTATCAGACCGTAACACCGATGATCATGATGGTTAATTCAACCGGAGATGGAGAAGGGGTCCTGGTGATGCGCCTGAACCCAACACAAAGTATCAGTGCTTCTATGCAACAGATTACCACACTGGTAAAAGAGATGAATCCTGATTTTCCTGTAGATGCAACATTTTTGAGCGATAGCTTTGAAGCCAAGTTTCAGAATGAAAAGGTACTCGGTATCCTGGCAAACTGGTTTGGTGGTTTCTCGATTTTTATTTCCTGTTTGGGGCTGTTGGGCTTGAGTTTATTCATGGCAGAACAACGCAGGAAAGAAATCAGTATCCGTAAGGTGCTCGGCGCAAGTATGATGAATATTTTAACCTTGCTGAATAAAGATTTTGTAAAACTCGTGGCGATCGCGAACCTGATCGCTTTCCCGCTGGCTTATATTATGATTAGCCAATGGTTGTCTGCATTTGAATTCAGGATCAGTATTTCCTTTATTCCTTTTGCAATTGCGATCGGCTTATCCCTGCTCATCGCATTTCTAACGGTGAGTGCACAATCGGTGAAAGTGGCAAAATCCAATCCGATTGATGCATTAAAATACGAATAGACATCATAAATAACGGTACAGCAACATGTTCAGACAACACCTTAAAATCGCTTTGCGAAACCTTTGGAAAAACAAAGGATATACCCTGATAAATGTGGGGGGGGTAGCGATTGGCCTGGCCAGCTGTATGTTGTTGTTATTGTATGTTGCACATGAATGGAGCTATAACAGGCAGTTCAGTAACTATGATAAGACGTATGTCGTATATAACAATACAAAAACGCCAAATGAAGTATTAAGCTGGCCATGGACACCGTCGGTGATGGCAAAGGAAGTGGGACAGCAGATTTCAGGAGTATCCAGGGCTTCCTGTTCGACCAATCCAGCACCGTTATTAATCGCGAACGGGCAAAGGGGTTTTAAAAAACAAGCGGTCTTTGCAGATCAGGATTTTCTGAAAATATTGGATTACAAGTTTATTAAGGGGAATCCGGAAAAGGCTTTGGCAGCGGTAAACGGTATAATCCTGACAGAGAGTACTGCGAAAAGTTTGTTTGGAGATGAAGATCCGATCAATAAAACATTAAAACTGGAGAATTCACAGCTGTTAAAAGTCGAGGCTGTGATTGCCGATATTCCGGAGACAAATACGATCCGGTTTGATTACCTGATGCCCTGGGCAGCTTACGAGAAACAATATCCATGGTCTAAAGATGCAGGATGGGGAAGTCATTATGCCCTGACGCTCGTTCAGCTGGAGGACAACCGTTTTTTTGATCAGGTGAGCAAAGAAATTAAAGGAATCTTTAAGCGCCATGAAAAAGGAACGCTGGCAGAGGCGATGATTCATCCCTTTTCCAAATGGCATTTATACAGTCGTTTTGAGAATGGAAAATCAGTAGGCGGCAAAATTGATCAGGTTAAAATTTTTGTGGGTATTGCCTTTTGTATCCTGTTGATTGCCTGTGTCAATTTTATGAACCTTTCTACGGCGAGGTCTCAGAAACGGGCAAAGGAGGTTGGGGTACGTAAAGCTATTGGTTCTTCCAGAAAATCACTCATCAGCCAGTTTTTGGTAGAATCTGTGTTGTTTTCTTTTCTGGGGATGCTGCTTGCTTTTGTTTTAATGGAAATCAGCCTGCCTTACTTTAATGGATTGCTCCATATCGAGCTTGTGATCAATTATAGCAATTGGGAATTCTGGCTGGTGCTCTTCGCTCTGACACTGTTTACCGGTTTTGTTGCAGGGAGTTATCCTGCATTTTACCTGTCTTCATTTGAGCCTGTTAAAGTTCTAAAAAGCCTCAGTATCGGAGGGAATTCCTCTGTTTCGATCAGAAAGGTGCTCGTTGTTTTTCAGTTTGTTTTTGCTGTATGTTTGATGATTTGCACGATCGTCGTGTACCAGCAGCTGAATTATATTAAGGATAAATCTATTGGTTATGAAAAGGCTGGCCTGATTGAGATTCCACTTCAGGGAACCCTGGGGAAAGGTTTGGGCGGTAAAGAAAATCTGGATGTCTTAAAAGATGAACTGATCAAATCAGGGGCTGTGAATAGTGTCAGCTTTTTCAGTTCCAGCATGAACTGGGACGGGCACCGGACATTTGACATGAACTGGCCGGGTAAAAGTAAAAAGGAGTTGGTTTATTTCAATTACCGCTGTGCAGGTTATGATTTCGTAAAGACTATTGGGAGTAAAATGATATCGGGAAGGGAGTTTTCTGCCCGATACAAGGACAGCACCAATGTGATCGTGAATGAATCGGCCGTCAGGGTGATGGGACTGAAAGACCCGATTGGTACTGTGATTAGCATGGGACAGGATCAGGTGAAGATTATAGGTGTGATCAAAGACTTTGTGGTAGGATCACCTTATCAGCAGGCAGCACCGATGGTGATTTACGATTGGAATGTGAATTTTAATTTCGCCCTTGTTCGCTTGAACCCTGCAATGAATGTCAGCAGCTCTGTTCAGAGAATTGACGAAGTGATGAAAAGGTTAAACCCGGACTTTCCTATGGAAAGAAGCTTTGTGGATGAGGACTTTAAACTAAAATTCCAGAACGAGCAGCTCCTGGGAACTCTGGCGAATTGGTTTGGTGGTTTTGCCATCTTTATCTCCTGTCTGGGTCTGCTGGGACTGACCTTATATATGGCAGAGCAGCGCAAGAAGGAAATCAGTATCCGCAAGGTTTTAGGGGCCAGTGCAATTGATGTGCTTTCCTTGTTGAATAAAGATTTTATGAAGCTCGTGGGGATTGCCAATCTGATTGGATTTCCATTGGCGTATGTCATCATGACGAAATGGTTGTCGGCCTATGAGTTTCGGGTGGGGATTTCCATTTTGCCTTTTGCAATGGCTTTGGGTTTATCCCTGATCATCGCGATCCTTACCCTCAGTGTACAATCGGCAAAGGTCTTGAAATCCAACCCTGTGGATGGGTTAAAATATGAATAGGTATTTGAAAATATAGAAAAGAATGTTCAGGTTAAATCTTAAAATCGCTTTGCGGAACCTTTGGAAGAATAAGGGATATACGGCAATTAATATTGGTGGGCTGGCCATTGCACTTTCGGCTTTTATTATGGTCGTGATGTATGTCGGTTTTGAAACCACGTTCGACCATCATATTCCGAACCACAACCGCATTTATCTGGTGGGAAGAAGTCTGCCTGAGGGGAAGACAAATTATACCCCCGCCTCGCTTGCACCATCAATGAAAGCTGCTTTTCCGGAGATTGAGAATGTCGGAAGAAGTAAAAAAACCGGATTTGAGTTTGCTTTTAGTACCGACGAGGGTAGGATCTACGGTAAAAATGTACTCTCTGTAGATTATGAAATGGCAAAAATGTTCCATTTGCGGCCAGATGGCGGATTAAAAAAGCCGGCTGCGGAAGGTTTTGATTTATATGTACCTCAGGAGTTTGCCGATGTCTTGTTCCCCCGCAAGAATCTGACGTATCCCCGCCTGGTGACCCTTGGTCCCAGGAACGCTGGACAATCGGCAAACATCCAGGGTATTATCAACTACCGTACCGACCATTCCAATTTGAAATTTGATGCGATGGTGATTTCAAATGATGTTGCTGCCAATCAGGACCCCAATGCTTTGAATTACCAGACCTATATTGAAGTTAAAGCAGGCGCAGATGTGGCTCAGCTTGAACATAAGATAGATGGCCTGTTTAAAAAGGAAATGATTAAAAATGGGATGAGTGCCGGTGACAAGATGATTTCCGGAAGGTCGGTGATCTTTTTAGATCCCCTGGATAACCTGCATTTGAAGCCTGTTGCCGGAAACAATACCAATTATAAAATTGTCCTTGCACTGGGAATACTGGGTTTGCTCGTGCTGGTGATTGCCTGCATCAATTTTACCAACCTCACCATTGCACAAACAAACAGGAGGGCAAAAGAGGTCGGGGTTAAAAAGGTACTCGGTGCTTACCGGATGAACCTGATCTTTCAGTTTTTGATCGAAATTCTGATGCAGTGTCTTTTAGCATTGGTAATCGGATTGGCATTGTCGGAATTGTTACTCCCTTATTTTAATGGCTTATTTGAAACTTCCTTATCCTTATGGAAAGGCAATGGAGCGTTGTTCTGGCAGCTGCCTGGTATTTTGATCGTGATTACACTGATTTCGGGCGTTTACCCGGCATTGGTGTTGTCCGGCTTCAGGCCTGCCGATGTTTTAAAAGGAAACCTGCAAACGAGTTATAAGACCCTTTGGTTGAGAAATGCGTTGCTCGTGATACAGTTTAGTGTAGCGATTGTCTTTATCGCGGGTCTCTTGATTGTGAGCACTCAGTTGAAATACATGAAAACCGAAGATACCGGCTTTAAACCTGCACAAGTGGTTTCTATCCAAAATACGGTGTGGTTTAAACGCGATAATTTTGAGCAATTGAAGGCGAAGGTGAACGGAATTCCCGGGGTAAATGCCTTTACGGTAGCCACTATTGTTCCGGATGGTTCCAAGGCACAGAAGAACAACTATTCTTTTGAAGGAAAAGAGCAGGGCCTGGACATCATTCATGTTGATTTCGATTATTTCGAAACCCTTCATTTGAAACTTAAAGAAGGTCGTTTCTTTTCCAAAAGGTTTAACACAGATACGCTGAATTCAATTGTATTGAATGAAAGTGCTGTCGCTGCTTATGGAATGAGTAATCCTGTCGGAAAGACGATCAGGGGGTGTGATATGGATTACAGGATTGTAGGCGTAGTCAGGGATGTTAAAGCGCAGGGATTTGAAACGGCCGTAGAACCGACGGTTTATGCTATAAAAAATCCATGTGGTAACCTCAGCGAAAAGTCTATGCTGATGGTAAATATTGATCAGGCAAAGATGGCTGCCGTTCTTGCAAGCCTGAAAACAAATTGGAAGGACTGGAATCAGCTGGATGGAGATGATTTCAGGTATGAATTTCTGGATGAGTTGTATGGCCGCTTATTTAAGAAACAGGAGCAGCTTCAATCGGTGTTTTACGGGGCAGCGGTGCTGACGATCTTTATCGCTGTTTTGGGGCTTTTTGCTTTCTCTGCATTTAGTACCAATAGCCGAAGAAAAGAAATTGCAGTCAGAAAGATTTTAGGGGCAACCGATGTTCAGGTACTCCGTCTGTTAAACAGTTTTTTCATTTGGGTGGTTTTAACTGCCAATCTGATCGGCTGGCCAATCGCCTATATCGTGGCTACAAGATGGCTGGATACGTTTGCTTATAGAATAGATGTTCCCCTATTGCCATTCCTGCTTGCCGGACTGATCAGTATGGTTCTTACGGTTCTTACCGTAAGCATTCAGGCGGAAAAAGCCGTAAAAGCAAACCCTGTTGATGCTTTAAAATATGAATAATGTAATTAAATATTAAAGAGATATGTTCAGACTAAACCTTAAGATCGCCCTGCGGAACCTATGGAAGTATAAGGGCTACACCGCCATCAATATCATTGGATTGTCTATCGGACTGGCAGGTTGTCTGCTGATCTTTATTTTTCTGAAATTTCAGCTGAGCTTCGATAAAAGCGAGGAGAAGAAGGATCGGATTTACCGGGTCGTGTCTTCCTGGATTTATCCTGAGGAGGAATTTTTTACCAGTGGGGTTCCGGTTCCATTGGCTCCGGCAATGCGCAATGATTTTTCAGAATTTGAAAAAGTGGCTGCAGTTCGTCAGGGTGGGGGAATTCTCAAAGTGAAAAATGAGGGAGGAAAGGCAGATCTGAAATTAAAGCAGGATATTTTCTATGTGGAGCCTCAGTTTTTTGAGATTTTCAAAATTGAATGGCTTTCCGGAAACCCGGAGCAGGCCTTATCACAGCCTAATATGGTGACGCTTTCGGAAAAAACAGCGGTAAAGTATTTTGGAAGCTGGAAAAATGCAATCGGTAAAAGTATCCTGTACAACAATAAGGCGGATTATAAGGTAACCGGGGTTTTTAAAGACTTCCCCGAGAACAGCAGCTTTCCTTTCGAGGTGGTGTTTTCTTATGCTTCATTTGCAGAGAAGGATAGTAAAGCCTGGGGCTGGGTAACGAACCGGTCGGAATGTTACGTGCTGCTGAAAGAAGGACTTCAGGCTGCGGATCTTGAAAAGCCTTTGAAACAATTCATCACTAAATATTATGTAGAGAAAGGCCCGGCCCAGGAAAAACATTATTTCCAGCCGCTTTCTGAGGTCCATCACGACTCCAGGTTTGGGAATTTCCGGTATAAAACCATGCCTTACAGAGAGCTGATTGGCCTTTCTGTAATTGGCCTCTTTTTGTTGATTACGGCATGTATCAATTTTATTAATCTGGCAACAGCGCAAGCCATCAGTCGTTCTAAGGAGGTGGGCATCCGAAAAGTAATGGGAAGCCGTCGTAAGCAACTGATCTGGCAGTTTCTAAGTGAAACCGCTTTAATAACGGTTATTTCTTTAGGCTTTGCCTGTGTATTGACAGAACTGGGCATTCCGAAAATGGAAAGCCTGATGGAGGCGAATGTTTCTTTTCAGCTGTTCTCTGAGCCGGTTGTTTTTATATTCATGCTGATTTTAATTCTGGTCGTGAGTTTCCTTGCGGGGCTCTATCCTGCATTGGTGATGTCCGGGTTCAGTCCGGCACTGGCCATCAAGAATAAGATCAGCTCGGCCAATGCCGGTGGGTTGGGATTGAGGAAAATTCTGGTCGTTGCACAATTTGCCATTACTGCGGTGTTGATCATCGCCACTCTGGTTGTGGTGAGGCAAATGGGATATATGAGGGAGAAATCGCTGGGCTTTGATACGAAAGCGGTATCAATAGTCAACATTCCCGGAGATAGCCTTAGCAGGTTAAAATATGAAGGATTGAGGGAAAGATTAATGCAAAAACCAGGTGTAAGGGAAATTAGTTTTGCCAATGCTGCGCCGGTTTCTACAGATAATATGACTTCAAGTTTCCGCTATGATCATCGTGCTGATGATGAAAAGATTCAATTAAACCTGAAAAAAGCCGATGAACATTATCTGAAAACTTTCAATTTACCACTGATTGCAGGTAGAGGCTTGTCGAAAAGTGATACACTTAAGGAATTTGTGGTTAACGAGCAATTGTTGAAATCTTTGGGCATCAGAAATCCTGCAGATGCCATAGGAAAGACAATGAATGTAGGGGGAAGGGGAGGGAGCATTGTGGGCGTCGTGAAAGACTTTAACAACCTGACCTTTAAGAGTGCCATCTCTCCGATTGCCATTTATTCTGATAAAAGAGACTATAATGCAATGGCGGTAAAGATAGATACTAAGGACATGGTGGCGACGATGAAAATAGTAGAAACAGAATGGAATAACACCTTTCCTGATCATGTGTATGAAGCTGAGTTTCTGGACGACAACATCCTTGGATTTTATAGAACAGAGCAGGTAATGGGTGTACTTTTCAAAGTTTTTGCCGGGGTTGTGATCTTCATTTCCTTTATCGGCTTATTCGGATTGGTATCATTTATCGCTGCGCAGAAAACACGTGAAATTGCGATCCGTAAGGTGCTTGGTGCCTCGACTTTAGAATTGGTTAAAATGCTCAACCGGTCCTTTTTATGGATGGTGCTGATCGCCAACCTGGTGGCCTGGCCATTGGCTTATATTTTTGTTTCCAAATGGTTGAATGGCTTCGTTTACCGCATAGAAATCAGCATTTGGCCATTCATGATTGCGATGGTGTTATCGGTAATCATTACCTTGGTTACGGTGAGTCTGCGGTCTTTTAAAGCGGCGAGTACGAACCCGATAGATGCCCTCAAATACGAATAAACTTATCCTGAGAAAAATTAAATATTAAAACATACAAAGATGATAGAGCTTAAAAATATAGAGAAGTATTACGCGAATAAAGGAGTAAAAAGTTATATCCTGCGCCATGTGACGACGAGCATTAAACAGGGTGAATTTATTTCGATCATGGGACCGTCGGGTGCAGGAAAATCTACCCTTCTGAATATCCTGGGGATGCTGGAAGAGCCAACTTATGGGGCCTATGAATTTATGGGGGAGGACGTGGTTTCCCTGAATGAGCGGAAACGGATTGAGCTGTACCGGAACCATATTGGTTTTGTGTTTCAGGCATATCACCTCATCGATGAGATGACCGTTGCAGAGAATATTGAAGCCCCTTTACTTTATAAAAAAGTGAGCGGGCCAGAGCGTAAAAGCAGGGTGGCAGATGTTCTTGACCGTTTTAATATGGTCGCTAAAAAGGACCTGTTTCCCAATCAGCTTTCCGGCGGACAACAGCAGTTGGTGGGGATCGCCAGAGCTTTAGTGGCACAACCCTCCATTATCCTGGCAGATGAACCAACAGGGAACCTGCAATCTCCACAGGCTCTTCAAATTATGGAGTTGTTTAAGAAACTGAATGAGGAAGAGAATATTACCATCATTCAGGTGACACATTCGGAAGTCAATGCAGCTTATGGAAGCCGGATCTTGCATTTGCTGGACGGAGTGATCAAGGAAGACCTTGCCGTACCGCAGGGCGTGTAGGGGATTTTTAATCAACATCAACCATTAGAATTAAAATGTATATTCTCAATTTAAAGATTGCTTTAAGGAATCTGTTAAGGAATAAAACGGCATCTCTGATCAATATCAGTGGTCTGGCAATTGGCTTGGCTGCTTGTCTGATGCTGTTGCTGTATGTTTCTTACGAGTGGAATTACGATAAAGGCTTTAAAAATGCAGACCGTATTCATCAGGTGATGTTTAATTTTTATGGAGCTGATAAAAATATCAGGGCTACCGGCGACCAGTCGCCGAATACGATTGCGGGAGCGTTGAAGGAAGAGATGCCTGAAGTGGAACACATCAGCAGAATCTTATGGCCGGTGAAACGTTTATTGGCAGATGGAAAGAATTCTTTTAAAGTAGAAGGACGTTATGCGGACCCGGAAATCTTAAAGATTTTTGATTTTCAGGTCCTTTATGGAAATCTGGATCATGCCCTCAATGACGCGAATTCCATCGTGTTGACTGCCAGTACTGCGCAACGTTTGTTTGGACGTATGGACGTGTTGAATAAAGTACTCCGCTTTGAGAATCAGGTTGATCTGAAAGTGACTGCAGTAATCAAAGACCTGCCTCCAAATGTGAGTTATAATTTTGATTGTCTGAATTCCTGGAAGCTCTTCGAACAGCTGAATAGCTGGGTGGTGGACCCAAATTGGCATAACTATTCCTTTTATACTTTGGTGACCTTTAAACAGGGAACCGACATTCCTGCTTTTAATGAGAAGATAAAGAACATGAGCCGAAAACATGCGGCCAGTGTCTCCACCGATTCAGAGCCCTTTGTTTACCCTTTGGCAGACCTTCATCTTTATGGAAGGTTTATTAACGGTAAACCTGCAGGGGGGCAGATCGAGCAATTGAGGATCTTTACTATATTGGCATTGAGTATTTTGATCATTGCCTGCATCAATTTTATGAACCTTTCTACCGCAAGGTCACAGAAAAGGGCAAAAGAAGTAGGGATAAAAAAGACAATCGGGGCATCAAGAAAATCCCTGATTTCCCAGTTTCTTATGGAATCACTGATGCTGACTTTTGTAAGTGTCGTTATAGCGGTTGTATTGGTGGAGCTTTGCCTGCCCAAATTCAATCATTTGCTGGATATTAAACTGAAAATCGCTTATGCTCATCCTTTAAATTGGCTGGGCGTAATTGCACTGATCTTTTTTACCGGAATTCTCGCCGGAAGTTATCCTGCCTTTTTCCTTTCTTCTTTTAACCCGGTACAGACTTTAAAGAAAACGGTGAAACTCAAAAGCAGCTTTTCTTTGAATTTCAGACAAATACTGGTGATCGTTCAGTTTAGCTTTGCTGTGATTCTGATCGTTGCTACCCTGATCATTTATGAGCAATTGCAGTACCTCAAAAATAAGCCATTGGGCTACCAGACAAAGGCATTGGTGGAGATGCCCCATGAAGGTAATCTGTATCTGAAGTACGACCTTTTGAAGGAAAGGCTGTTGTCTTCCGGCGCTGTCAGCGCGATGTGTCATTCTTCAGGAAGTATTTCACAGCAAAATTCCAACAGTACCGGGATGGAGTGGCAGGGGATGTCTGAAGCAGATAAGAAGATGTCTGTGAACCAGATTTATACTGGTTATGATTTTGTGAAAACAAACGGGGTTGAACTTTTGGAGGGTAGGGATTTTAAAAAAGGCCTGGCTTCAGATAGTGTTGCTGTAATGTTAAGCGAGTCCGCAATAAAACGGATGGGGCTGGTTAACCCTGTTGGGAAAGATGTGATATTTCAGGGGGTTAAAAGAACTATAGTTGGTGTTTTTAAAGACATCATCTGGGGATCGTTGACTACAAAAGAGAAACCGATGATTATTGCTTTTAATCAGGAAAACAGTGATGTAATTACGATGCGGTTAAATACGGAAAAAGACCTTAAAGAGAACCTGGAAACGATTGGCCGGATCACCCGGGAGATCAATCCTGATTTTCCGATAGATATCCGGTTCCTGGACCAGCTTGTTGCAGAGAAGATGAAGAATGAAGCGACCTTAGGGCTGTTGTCGAATCTGTTTGGAGGCCTTGCGATATTTATTTCCTGCCTGGGCTTGTTTGGCTTATCTGCTTTCAGCGCAGAACAGCGCACAAAGGAAATCGGGGTCCGTAAAGTCCTGGGCGCTTCGGTATCGGGAATCGTGCAGTTATTGTCCGTTAATTTTGTGAAAACAGTTTTGATCGCCCTCTTTGTTGCGATGCCGGTTGCCTACCTGCTGATGAAGAAATGGCTGGATAAATTTGACTACCATATTTCCATAGGCTGGCAGGTATTCCTGATCACGGGGGTATCAACGGTGATGATTGCCTTTCTGACGGTGAGCTGGCAGGCCTATCGCGCTGCAAAATCAAATCCTGTGGATGCATTAAAGTACGAGTAGCTTATCTTTGTAAAATGCAGCGCAGTTTTACAGATCAGCTTAACCGTACGATAAACATCAGTTATCCGCCAAAAAGAATCATTTCTCTGGTTCCCTCTCAAACAGAACTGCTGTTTGATCTGGGGCTGGATGCGGAGCTGATTGGAATTACTAAATTTTGTGTTCATCCGGAATCAAAATTTAAGGAAAAGACCAAAATAGGAGGGACGAAGAAATTAAACCTGGACCTGATCCGAAGCTTAAAGCCTGACCTCATCATTGGCAATAAAGAAGAAAATGAGCAAGCGCAGATCGAATCGCTTATGGAAGAGTTTCCGGTTTGGATGAGCGATATTTATGACCTGGAAGATGCGAAGAAAACCATCAGTCAAATCGGGGCCCTGGTAGACCGGGAACCAGAAGCAGCTTACCTGAATCATTTGATCAATGCGGGGTTTAATGACCTGCAAACCCTGGCGCTGCAAAATAACCTGAACAAAAGTGTGGCTTATCTGATCTGGAAAAACCCGTATATGTTTGCCGGAAGAAATACTTTTATCAACCATCTGCTGGCTGTAAACGGGCTTAATAATGTGGTCAAAGAAAGCCGCTATCCGGAAATAGACCTCGAAGACCTTCGCCTGTTGAAGCCGGAGCTGGTGTTTCTGTCTTCAGAACCTTATCCCTTTAAGGAAAAACACCTGGAAGAAATCAGGGCAGTCCTGCCGGAAGCGAAAGTGCTGCTGGTTGACGGCGAAATGTTTTCCTGGTACGGAAGCCGGCTGGTAAAGGCAGTTCAATATTTTTTCCAGTTTCAGAAGGAATTGTATTGAGTTTTGCCTGACTGAATGTCTGCAGCTGAGAAAAGAAAAAAAAGATTGAAATTTAAAGCGTATAAGATCAATATGTTAGCTTTAAACGCCGAAATTAATTGGAAAAGAGTTTTGAGATTTAGAAACAATATCTATCTTTGCAATCCAAAACAATGACATCCTAACTGCGGAAGTGGCGTAATTGGTAGCCGCACCAGACTTAGGATCTGGCGCTTCACGGCGTGGGGGTTCGAGTCCCTTCTTCCGCACAAAACTAAACCCGATCCATCCGATCGGGTTTTCTATTTTAAGTCTTTTTTATCCCGGAATAAAAGGTTGTATGCCCGAAATCGCGGTTCCTTATTCAGGGCTGATTTGCCGGTGTAACCATTGTAGATACACATTGCCATTTCCGGTATTTTTTTATATAGGTACTGCTGGACCATTCGTATAACTGGAAAGCCTGACCGTTGTAAGTCCCGGCACTTGTTCCCCGGCTGATGATGATGCCGGTGTTTCCATAAATTTTAGCAGTCATCTTGTCTGAATCCATTCTGTTGTGTATGAGTATTCCTGTTCTTACTGATTCCAGAAAGGCAGATTTAGTCGTGATGCCGTCGGAGCCGACAATGATCCAGTCTGGCGACATGAATTTAGAGATTTCATCCGCATCGTTGTTTTCCAGTGCTTTATTCCACTGTTTTTCAAATTGAATCAATTCTTCTTCTGTTTTCATTTTAGCTTGATTTAAAGTTAAAGAATGATGGTGAATTTCTATAAAAACAATGACAGTTGGATAAAGATCTGGTCCGAAATAAGGTTGTATAGACTTCGGGGTTGCTGAGGGGTTGACGTAGGGTTGACGAGGGGTTGGTAACGGTTGGTAAGGCCAGATACCTCAGCAACCCCTCGTCAACCCCTCAGCAACCCCTGTTCAGGGACGGAGGCTATTCAAATATAATACGATAAGTTTACAAGGGAAATCAAGGTTGTCTTTCCGGTTTGGGGTGTGTCGTCTCAGGTAAAGGCCAGATGGAAATCCCTTGTGTTAATCAAATACGCAGGGCTTTTAATAAAAATGCATAATATTTCAATTTTATTGGGATTTCTAAAAAACTATTCTATCTTTGCAATCCGAAATAAATAAATCCTAACTGCGGAAGTGGCGTAATTGGTAGCCGCACCAGACTTAGGATCTGGCGCTTCACGGCGTGGGGGTTCGAGTCCCTTCTTCCGCACAACAATTGAAAAACAGTCTCAAAAGGACTGTTTTTCTTTTATACCGCAAAATTCAGCTGGTCCTGAACGTGCAGAAATCAGCTTCTTTTTTTTAGTGTAGGTCCATGAGATTCAGACAATCTGCAGACATAATTTTTTAAATTATACACTTTGAAATCAACAAAAAAGAATATATTTGCGCCCTCGAAAGGGAAATTTGAGCGATGGATTGGAAGTCAATTCTTCCGCAATAAATTTCCTCCGCAACCCGGAGGATTTTTTGTATAAAGACACTAATAATTATTGATTCAGAAAGATGAACATTACACAGGAAAAAATTAACGACTTAAATGCAGTTGTAAAGATTAAGATTTCACCTGAAGATTATACTGAAAAGGTTGATAAATCTATAAGAGAGCAAGCTAAAAAAGCAAACCTTCCTGGTTTTCGTAAAGGAATGGTTCCTGCAGCACACATCAAGAAGATGTATGGCAGAAGCATTTTGGTGGAAGAAATCAATACCCTGTTGAGCGAAACATTAAGCAAACACCTTACTGATAATAAAGTAGAAATCCTTGGCCAGCCTTTACCGGTGATGGACGATACTAAAGAATTCAAATGGGACAATACAGATGAATTTGAGTTTGATTACGAATTAGGTCTTGCACCTGAGGTAGATGTGAAAATCACTGCCAAAGATAAATTCACTCAATTCAACGTTAAAGCAGACGAAGAAACTTTAGCTTCCCGTATCAAAAACATCAGAAGAAGCTATGGCAAAATGACAAACCCTGAAGTTTCGGCAGAAGATGACGTCCTTTATGCCGAATTAGCACAACTTTCTGCTGATGGTTCAATTTTTGAAGGTGGCATCAACAGTACAGGTTCTATTCGTTTAGATCAGGTAGCTGATAAAAAGATCTTAAAATCTTTAATCGGTTTAAAAAAGGATGATGTAGTTGAACTTGATGTTCAAAAAGCTTTTGATAAGAATGAGGTGATCATCGCCAAATTGTTAAACATTGCTGAAGAAGATGCAAAAGAATTACAATCGAAATTCCAGGTAACGGTTAAAAATGTAAACCGTTTAGAGGAATCTGATTTAAACCAGGAGTTCTTTGATAAATTATTTGGTGAAGGTGTAGTGACTGACGAAGCTGGTTTTACCGCTAAAATCACTGAGGAAGTTGAAAGCATGTTCAAACAGGATGCAGACCGCAAACTGCAGAACGACATGTACACTAAACTAATTGAAAGTGTGAAAATGGAATTGCCTGATGAGTTTTTACGTAAGTGGTTAAAAGCTACAAACGAAAAACTAACTGAGGCTGAGCTTGCAGAAGGATATGAAGATTTCGCTAAAAACCTTAAATGGACTTTAATCGAGAACAAACTGATTAAAGACAATAGCATCGAAATTAAATATGAGGATGTATTCGCAACTGCTAAACAACGTTTAGATGCACAGTTCAGAATGTACAGCCCAAGCCCGATGCCGGAAGATCAATTGGCGCAATACACAGCTACTTTCCTGAAAGAGAAAGACAATGCAAACCGCATTTTTGATGAAGTAAAAGCAATTAAAGTTTTTGAATATATTCAATCTGTTGCCACTTTAGACCAAAAAGAAATAGCTTATAATAAATTTATAGAATTGAAGTAATCCAGGGAAAACCCAATACTTTTAGTTTATAATTACAGATAAGGCGGCTTTATTAAGGCCGCCTTGTTTATATAAAGAGATTCGAGAATTTTACAATACCACAATAAATAACCAATTTAGTTTAATTAATTTGGTAAAATTGATAAGGAAAAAATAAATATACTGATGAAACCTGTGTAGCAAAACCTGCGAAGCAAGCTTCATCACAATTAAAAGAAAAATAGATATACTGATGAAAATAGACAAAGACGAATTTAGAAAATACGCAGTTAAACACCATCGTATTAATGGTTTAAACGTGGATCGTTTTATTGGTGCAACCAATAACTCTCCAAAAAGCATGACTCCTTACATCATTGAAGAGCGTCAGCTTAACGTGGCACAAATGGATGTGTTCTCGCGTTTAATGATGGACCGTATCATCTTTTTAGGTGATGCCATTTATGATGGTAACGCGAACATTATACAGGCTCAGTTGTTGTTTTTACAATCTACAGATAACAACAGAGATATTCAGATCTATATCAACTCACCAGGTGGTTCTGTATATGCAGGATTAGGTATCTATGATACCATGCAATACATCACACCAGATGTGGCTACGATCTGTACCGGTATGGCAGCTTCTATGGGAGCAGTATTATTGGTAGCAGGTGCTAAAGGAAAACGTGCCGCATTGCCACACTCACGTGTGATGATTCACCAACCTTCAGGTGGCGCGCAGGGAGTTGCTTCAGATATGGAGATCAACTTAAGAGAGATGCTGAAATTAAAGAAAGAATTGTATGACATCATTTCAAACCACTCCGGACAATCGTACGAATGGGTAGAGAAAGCTTCAGACCGTGATTACTGGATGAAAGCAGACGAGGCGAAAAGCTTTGGAATGATTGATGAAGTGCTGGGAGCGAATAACAAAGAAAATAATGGCTAAACAAAATAAAGAATCTCGTTGCTCTTTTTGTGGCTCAGGTAAGCAGGATACATTAATGCTTATTGAAGGTCTGGATGCCTACATTTGCGATAAATGTGTGACTCAGGCCAATCAACTCCTGGTACAGGAGCTTGGGAGTAAGAAAGCGAAATCTTTAGACTCTTCAGTTACCTTATTGAAACCTATGGAAATCAAAGCACATATTGACCAGTACGTAATTGGTCAGGATGATGCCAAGAAAGTCCTTTCTGTAGCGGTTTATAACCACTATAAGAGATTAGGTCAAAAGGTAAACCAGGAGGACGAAGTGGAGATTGAGAAATCGAACATCATGCTGGTAGGGGAAACCGGGACCGGAAAAACCTTATTGGCCAAGACGATCGCTAAGATCCTCCATGTTCCTTTCTGCATTTGCGATGCGACGGTACTGACCGAAGCTGGTTATGTAGGAGAAGATGTGGAGAGCATTCTGACCCGTCTGCTTCAGGCTGCGGATTATGATGTGGCTTCGGCAGAACGCGGAATCGTTTACATCGATGAGGTGGATAAAGTAGCGCGTAAAAGTGATAACCCTTCCATCACCAGAGATGTATCGGGAGAAGGCGTACAACAGGCCTTGCTGAAGATCTTAGAGGGAACGGTAGTAAATGTTCCACCTCAGGGCGGACGTAAACATCCTGATCAGAAAATGATCCCGGTAAATACGAATAATATCCTCTTCATCTGCGGTGGCGCATTTGATGGTATTGAACGTAAGATTGCGAACAGACTACGTACGCAGGCCGTTGGTTATAAAGTGAAAAAAGATGATGCGGAGCTTGATCTTAAAAACCTGTACAAATACATTACCCCTCAGGATTTAAAATCTTTTGGTTTGATCCCTGAGCTGATTGGTCGTGTACCGGTATTAACACATCTTAACCCGTTGGATAAACAGGCATTGCGCAATATCCTGACAGAACCTAAGAATTCTTTATTCCGTCAGTATGTGAAATTGTTTGAATTCGAAGGGGTGAAATTGGTTTTTGAAGACGAGGTATTGGATTTTATTGTCGACAAAGCAATGGAATACAAACTGGGAGCAAGGGGCTTACGCTCCATCTGCGAAGCGATTATGCTGGATGCCATGTTTGACATCCCTTCCGATCCGACCATAAAGGAGCTGAGCATTACGCTCGACTACGCGGTAGAGAAATTCGAAAAGGCCGACTTTAAAAAGTTAAAAGCAGCTTAAAAAATTTAATCCCCGTTTTACGGGGATTTTTTTTAACTTGTTATATCAGGATTTGTCCTGCTAAATCCTCCGGATTCCCCAGGAACCACCCTCTGATCTTCGATAGAGCGGAAGCTGTATAAAACAGCAACAATAATGAATAATAAAAAAGGAGAAAATATATGAATGAAGAATTAGAAGTAAACAAAGACGGAAATGAGAAAAAAGGAAAGAAAGCTAAAGAAGTAGAATCTCCGGTAAAATCAGGTTTAAAATCTAAAGCTGACATCGTTAAGAACTGGTTGCCAAGATATACAGGCCGGCCACTTGAGGAATTCGGACAATATATCCTGTTGACAAATTTCAGTAAATATGTTCAGATGTTCTCAGAATGGCATGACGATGCGCCTATCGTAGGTCTGGATAAACCAATGCAAAGTGTAACGGCTAACGGAATCACCATTATCAACTTTGGTATGGGAAGCCCGATGGCAGCAACGATGATGGACCTGCTTACTGCAATCAGTCCGAAAGCAGTATTGTTTCTTGGAAAATGTGGTGGATTGAAGAAGAAAAACCAACTTGGCGATCTGATCCTTCCTATCGCAGCAATCAGGGGAGAAGGTACCTCCAATGATTACTTCCCTGCTGAAGTGCCAGCATTACCGGCCTTCGCTTTACAAAAAGCAATCTCTACCACCATCCGTGACCATTCCAGAGATTACTGGACAGGAACTTGTTATACGACCAACCGCAGGGTTTGGGAGCACGATAAGAACTTTAAAAAATACCTGAAAAGCCTGCGCGCTATGGCGGTAGATATGGAAACTGCAACGATCTTTACCACAGGATTTGCGAATAAGATTCCAACAGGTGCATTGTTACTGGTTTCTGATCAGCCGATGATTCCTGAAGGTGTAAAAACCGCAGAAAGCGATAGCAATGTAACCAGCACGTATGTGGAAACACACTTGAAAATAGGAATAGATTCCTTAAAACAGTTGATTAATAATGGATTAACAGTGAAACATTTGCACTTTTAATCTTCATCTGCACTTTTAGGATAATCAAATTCTAATAAATTTCCGGTATGGTGGCTTAGTTGTTCCCATTTCTCAAATGGAAACTCCATAAGCACTGTACCACATGTAGGGACGTTATAGATATTCGCATTACTCAGGTAATTGGCGAAATCTGTAAGCCCTGGATTGTGACCAAACAAAGCCACCCTTTCGTATTTATCACTCAGCTTATTGACGATCTTTAACATGGCCGTTACATTGGCTTCATAGATGGAAGTTTCTTCCTGGATCTGGCTCAAAGGCTTGTTCCATACCTCTGCAAAATTTTTAGCGGTAGTGAGTGCACGTAAAGCCGGACTGCTGACCACCAGCTGCGGGACTAAATCTTTATGAAGAATCCGGGTTGCCATTTCCGGAGCATTTCTTAAGCCCCTGGAATTTAATGGCCTGTCGAAATCAGAAAGGTGGCTATTGCCCCATTCAGATTTTCCGTGCCGTACTAAGAGAAGTTGCTTCGCCATTATTGAGTTTATTTATTACACTATTAACAACAGTTGATTCGGCTAAATTGTTCATACAGGCGAAATCTCCCCGATAACAAGGAACATTTCCATAGACTGAACATGGTCTGCAGTAAAGGTCAACCTGAACCGCATCGGCAAGAGATTGTCCATAGCCTAAAAATCCGGCATAAGGATGGGTAGCGCCCCATACAGAAACTACAGGGATATTTTTTAAAGAAGCGAGGTGCATTCCTGAAGAATCCATGCTCAGCATGACATCCAGGTTGGAAATAAACTGCAATTCTTCCTCCAGTTTAATCTTTCTGACCAGGGAACGCACATTTTTGTGCTTTGAGGCCCAGCTGTCTGCGATTTCTTCTTCTTCGGGAGTTCCGCCAAGAATAAACAGCTGATGTCCCAGGTTGGCCAGCGCATAAACCACACCTTCCATTTTATGCAGGGGATAGACTTTTTGCAGGTGTTGGGCAAAGGGGCTTACTCCAATCCATTTTTCTGTTTTAGGAGGAAATATCTCCCGGTTCAGTACTGCCGGCAAAACCGGTTTTAAGGTATTGGAAAGGGGGAAAGGATAACCCAGTTTTTGAAACACCTCAGCATATCTTTCTACGGTTTGCTGAAGCGGGACAAAGACCTTGTCTTTTTTTCGGGTCAGCAGGGACTTTTCTTTTCTTCCTTTATTGATCGTTACCCGTTTCACACCCTGGAAGAAGAACAGTAAACTCAGGATCCTGCTTCTCAGATTTTGGTGAAGATCGGCTACGGCCGTGACTTTGTGTTTCCTTAACTCCAGAAAAAGCCTGATGATGCCGAAAAAACCTTTATGCCTTTTTGAAGGATCAAAAGGAATGAAGGTCAGGTTCTCTACGCCCTGGAAGAAAGGCCGGAAAAACTCCCGGCTGCTGAAAAGGATTTGTGTATCAGGGTAATGTTGATTGAACTCTTTTAAAATGGGGGCCGTCATGGCTACATCCCCCATTGCGGAGAAACGGATTACTAATATTTTAGCAGTTTCTTTAGGCATTAGTTATTTCGGGTTGTAGAGTACCGGATTAAGACTCGGGTCATTATACATTTTCATTTGTTTGTAAACCTTCATGTATTTTGCACCGCTCTTAATGTCAGCCATTAAGTCATCTAAGCTAGCAGAAAGATCGGTCTGTTGGTTTAACAGAATGTTAAGTTTAGCCGTACAATTCTGTTTATGCTCTTCAGAAGCATCGCTGCGCTGACTCTCTTCTCCCATATGATATACCTTTAAAGCAAGAATGGACAATCTGTCGATTACCCATGCCGGGCTTTCAGAATTGATCTTTGCCGTAGCTGAAGGGACGATATCTTTAAACTCTTCCAGGAAGTAACTGTCAATATATTCCACTACATCTGTACGTTCCTGATTGGAAGCATCTATGCGGCGTTTCCATTGCAAGCCCTCTACCGGGTTTATTTCAGGATTACGAACCACATCTTCCATATGCCATTGTACCGTATCAATCCAGCATTTCAAATAAAGCAGGTGTTCAATAGTGCTTATTTTGTAGGTATTGTGAATCGGTTGGTCAATGTTGTTGTGGAGGTGATAATCATTAATCGCGTCCTGAAATATTTTATTGCAAAGCTTACTAATCATGAATCAAAGGTAAGGATAACTATTTTTTATTGCTGAAGTATTCTGAGATATCTTGAAGTGACATGGCATTGAGACATTGTGCGGCGGTTAAGCTGCCTTTTCTTCCGATCAGGGTACCATAATGCATATCGTAAAATCCTTCCATGCGGTGTGCATCCGGATTGATGGAAAGCAATACGCCTTTTTCTAAGGCATAACGGTGCCAGCGCCAGTCCAGGTCTAAACGTAAAGGGTTGGCATTGATCTCTATTACGACCTGATTTGCCGCACAGGCATCGATTACTTTTGCAAAATCAATCGGATATCCTTTTCTGCTCAGTAACAATCTTCCGGTAGGATGGCCAAGGATGGTCGTATAAGGGTTCTCAATCGCTTTAATTAGTCGCGCTGTAGCCTTTTCTTCATCCATGCGTAGATTGCTGTGTACGGAAGCTACGACAAAGTCGAAGGTTTTCAGGATATCATCACTATAGTCCAGAGAACCGTCGTTTAAGATGTCGCTTTCAATTCCTTTGAAAATTTTGAATGGCGCGAGCTTCGCATTTAAAGCATCAATTTCCTGGTGCTGGGCATATAAGCGCTGTTCATTCAAGCCATTGGCATAAAATGCCGATTTAGAGTGGTCACAGATTCCAAAGTATTCCATTTTCAGGTTGTCTTTGCAATAAATAGCCATTTGTTCCAACGTATGCACACCATCGCTCCAGGTAGAGTGGTTATGCAAACTGCCTTTCAGGTCTTCATAAGTGATCAGTTCGGGCAGCTTGTTCTCTTTCGCCAGTTCAACCTCATTGAGCCCTTCGCGCAGCTCAGGAGCTACGAAAGCCAGACCTGCAGCTTTATAAATTGCCTGTTCATCTTCAAAAGGTCCGTTTCCTGCTAAGGCAAGAACTTCATTTACATGCTGTTCATTCCCGGTGAGCTTAAACCAGTTCAGGTAAAAATCTTCTTTTTGAACAAGGTGTAACTGTACTTTTAGTCCGGAGGTGGCGGTTGCAGCATAAGAACCATCAGCCTGTTCTTCGAAAGCGATCGTTTCAAATGAGGCAATTTTATCTTGAATTTCAGCAATCTGATCTGCGCCAATCAGGAAGGGAACATCTTCTATGATTTCCATACAACGACGGTATTCACCCGCAATTCCCAACAGGGGTTCTCCGCTGATGGCATTTAACCAAACGGCCAATTCGGAATATAGGGTATTTACCAAACTCTCCGCATGGGCATACAGGAATTTTCCCTGTCCGGCCATTCTGAATTCAATGATCTTTTTGATCTCGTCCTGGGTTTTTAAGCCGAAACCTTTGGCTTCAATAAGACGGTTTTCGTTGCAGGCATAATAGAGTTCCCCGATATTTTCAATACCAAGGTCTTTCCAGATGACGCCTATCTTTTTAGGGCCAATGCCTTTGATGCCCAGCATTTCTACGATACCTTCCGGAGTTTCAGCAATGATGTCTTTTAAATCAGCCATCGTTCCTGTTTCCAGCAACTCCCAGACCTTAGAAGAAATGCTCTTTCCGAGTCCGTCGATCTGTGCAATTTCTTCCAGACTTTTGCCCTGAACAGCATATGGCAGTTTATCTACTTTGAAAGCAGCATTCGCTACTGATTTAATTTTAAAAGGGTTCTCATTGTGCAATTCCATCAATTGAGAAAGCAGGCGCAAGTTGCGTGCAATGGTCTTATTTTCCATGGGAGGGCTAAATTAAATAAAAAGCCCCGGTTTTCCGATTATTTACAGCGGACATGTCCTTTCTGTTTTTTCTCGGGAACGCAAAAAGGTGTCTGAAAAAT
>NZ_QAJL01000001.1:1017132-1625210 GCF_003852525.1 Pedobacter sp. KBW06 | reverse complement strand
ATTTTTCAGACACCTTTTTGACGGTTTTAACTTACTGTACCGTAATGTCAAAAGGCATTCTTGCCTGTATTCCTGACTTGGAAATCGCAGCTTTGATCTGCTGATAAATCAGGTAATTGGCACCCAGTTCCTGTTTGGCATAATGGGTTTTTATTTTGTCTGTAGAGTTTTCAAGCAGGGAGCGGATCGGGTCCAGCATTTCCGGATATTCTACAATTCTGTATTCCTGGATCTTTGCTTTTTTTGCTGCTGCAGTGATGGCATCCTGGAAACTGCCTGTTCTGTCTGCCAGTCCGATTCTAACGGCATCCGTTCCAACCCATACACGTCCGCCTGCAATGCTGTCGATATAGGTTTTACTTTTCTTACGGCCATCAGCTACGCGGCTGATAAAGGCATCGTAAGTGCGGTTTACACCATTCTGAACGATCAGTCTTTCTCCCGGAGTCATCGGGCGGTTGACGCTCATGATGTCTGCATATTGTCCGGTTTTCACCCCATCGAAAGTAATGCCGAGTTCCTTATTCATCAGCTTCTGAAAGTTAGGGATCATCCCGAAAACACCGATTGAACCTGTAATGGTATTTGGCTGAACAAAGATAGAGTCGGCACCACAGGCAATATAATACCCTCCTGAAGCAGCCACATTACCAAATGAAGCAATCACAGGTTTTACCTTTTTCGTCAATACCACTTCTCTCCAGATCACGTCCGATGCCAATGCACTGCCACCTGGTGAGTTGACCCTTAAAACGATGGCTTTAATGTTCGTATCCGTTCTGGCTTTTCTGATCGCCCTGGAAATTCTTTCCGAGCCAATCTGATCGTTATTGCCTTCTCCGCCCATAATGTCGCCGTTGGCATAAATGATCGCAATCTTGGTTTTATTGGTATTTCCTTTACCGGACATGACTACATTTTTTGCGTAATCATTAATGGATACGGTAGAAAGGTTGCTTTTTTTATCTGTTCCGCTCAGGGATTTCAGTTCATCAAGGATTTCGTCTTTGTATTTTAAGCCATCCACCATTTTGTATTTTTCCGCATCTTTTGGCTGCTGAATTTTATACTGATCAGCGATCTTGAAAAGACTGTCCTTGTTGATGTTTCTGCTTTTGGAAATGTCGCCAAGGAAGGTTGCATATAAACCATTCAGGTAAGCGGTTACCTGTTCCCGGTTTTTATCACTCATTTTATCAGTGATAAAAGGCTCAACGGCACTTTTGTAGGTACCCACTCTGATGATTTGTGCTTCTATCCCTAATTTGTCCAGGGCACCTTTAAAGAAAACCAGTTGAGAGCTCAGTCCTTTAAATTCCAGGGCTCCCTCAGGGTTTAAATATACTTTATCTGCTGCCGAAGCCAGATAATACGCTCCCTGAGTATACACTTCGCTATAAGCAATGATTTTCTTTTTGCTGGTTTTAAAGTCGAGAAGTGCTTCTCTGATTTCTTTCATATTGGCAAATCCGGCATTCGGAGAAGTTACATTCAGGTAAATACATTTTATATTGTCGTCTGTTTTAGCTTCTTTCAGGGCTTTGATGATATCGGTAAAACCGATACTTTTTTGTCCTTCATCTCCTACAATTGGAAGATCGGATAGGGGATCATTGAAGGTGCGTTCTGTTACGGACTGATCCAGATTAAGGTAGAGTACGGTATTGCTGTCTACGACCACGCTTTTATCTTCACCTATGGAAGAAACGATGCCCACAATAAGAACAACAAAGAGAACGAGAAGCAAGCCTATGGACAATACTACGCCTACGACAGTTGCAAAAACATACTTAAAAAATTCTTTCATTTGACGGTTAAATATTTAATTTGTAAATATAGGTAAAAAAATGCCTGAGGCTTTTATATGCAGTTGGATAGTAAAAATGTTTATTTGTTACTGGGAAGTAATTTAGGGGATCGGGAAATGCTGCTGACAGAGGCGGTTGAACAAATTGAAAATAAGGTAGGTGCTGTGTTTTCCAGGTCTTCGGTTTATGAAACTGCCGCCTGGGGAAAGGCCGATCAGCCTTCGTTCCTGAACATGGCGGTAGGTGTAAATACGACTTTATCGCCACTGCAAGTATTGCAGGAAGTGTTGAGAATTGAAGCGGAGCTGGGGAGGATCCGAAAAGAGAAATGGGGTTCCCGCTTAATTGATATTGATGTAATCCTGTTTGCCGACCAGATTGTAAATCTTGGTGCCGAACTTCAAATCCCTCATCCTCAGATGCAATACAGAAGATTTGTTCTCGAACCATTAACGGAGATTGCAGGAGAAGTAATTCATCCCATTCTTAAGAAGACTGTATCAGAAATATTAGGTATCTTAGATGATAATTTAACTGTAACAAAAATTTAATTTATTAGTTTTGTTTGATGATCGACCCAATTAAAAATAACGAACCTCTGGATCTCTCGTACCTGAGGGATATGTCCGGAGATAGTGCTGAATTTATTATAGAAATGCTTGACCTGTTTAAGGCTCAGACTCCTGCCTATGTGGCGGACTTAGGAAAGGCCATTGCAGATAAGGATTGGGCAAGGGCGTCAAGCTGTGCACATAAAATAAAACCTACGTTTGCGTATGTGGGGCGTAATGATGCCAGAGAGCATATGCAAATGATGGAGCGGAATGCAAGAGAACTGACCCGTGTGGACGAGTTGCCAAAGGCCTTCAGGGAAGTCTGTGATTTCGTGGAAATTTTATATAAACAACTGGATCAGTCCAAGGCAGAACTGGAAAAACGGCTTTAAATTTTAGCCGTTTTTTGTTCTATGATGGATAACAGGATATAGAGCAGCAGAATCAGCGGGATCCCCGCAAACTTAAAGATCAGCAGTAATACAACTGCTGATAACATTAGAATATACCTGAATTTGTTTTCTGCAAAACCAAAGCTTTTAAACTTTAGTGCAATCAATGGAAGCTCGCTGATCAGCAGGTAACATACCAGAGGAATAAATGCCAGGTATAACACTACTGTAAGCGTCGAGCTGTCAAAATAAAAAGTGTCACTTTCGTAAATGAATGGTACGGAGGCAATTACTGCGGAAATTGCAGGCGTTGGAACGCCTATGAATTTATCAGTTTGACGCGTGTCAAGGTTGAATTTTGCGAGGCGGTAAGCCGAAAATACCGCTACAAAAAATGCGAGATAGGAAAGTATAGGGAATTCTGTATAACCGAAAAAGGACTTTGGAGCCATATGAAAGAGGATCACCGAAGGCAATACCCCAAAGCTCACCATATCTGCCAGGGAATCCAGTTCTTTACCCATAGGCCCGCTTACGTTCAGCAGGCGGGCGGCAAAGCCATCAAAAAAGTCGATGATCAGGGAAATAAGGATGCACAAAGCAGCAGACCTTAAATCCTGGTTAAAAGCGAAAACAATACCAATACATCCGGTGAACAGGTTCGCGGAAGTAATGGCATTGGGGATCTGTTTAATTATCATTTAAAAGCTTTTCTGATGAATTAGCTATTCATGGAAATTAAGAACTCTTCGTTGGTCTTCGTATTTCTGATTTGTTGCTGTACAAATTCCATCGCTTCCTGAGCATTCATGTCTGCAAGGTGGTTACGCAAGATCCAAACACGTTGTAACGTGTCTCTGTCGTGCAGTAAATCATCTCTACGTGTACTTGAAGCAGTGATGTCAATCGCAGGGAAGATCCGTTTGTTCGATAGTTTACGATCCAGTTGAAGCTCCATGTTACCGGTACCTTTAAATTCTTCAAAGATCACCTCATCCATTTTAGATCCTGTATCTGTTAAAGCAGTTGCAAGAATGGTTAAGGAACCACCTCTTTCGATGTTACGTGCCGCACCGAAGAAACGTTTAGGCTTGTGCAATGCATTTGCATCCACACCACCTGATAGTATTTTTCCTGAAGCAGGGGCAGTCGTATTGTAAGCTCTGGCTAATCTGGTAATGGAATCTAAAAGAATCACTACATCATGACCACATTCTACCAGACGTTTTGCTTTTTCAAGTACAATGTTGGCAATCTTTACATGTCTTTCTGCCGGCTCATCAAAAGTAGAAGCAATTACTTCTGCTCTTACGCTTCTTGCCATATCTGTTACCTCTTCCGGACGCTCATCAATCAATAGAATGATCAGGTAAACTTCAGGGTGATTTTTGGCAATGGCATTGGCTACTTCTTTTAATAAATTCGTTTTACCGGTTTTAGGCTGTGCCACAATCAGACCACGTTGTCCTTTACCTATTGGGGTAAATAGATCGATAATCCTGGTCGAGTAGTTATTGCTTTCTGTGAAAAGATTTAACCTTTCAGTTGGGAACAAAGGCGTCAGGTAGTCAAAAGGAACACGGTCCCTTACATCAGCAGGTAAACGTCCGTTGATGGTTTCTACCCTTACCAATGGGAAATATTTTTCACCTTCTTTCGGAGGTCTGATGCTTCCTTTTACTGTATCACCGGTTTTTAAACCAAATAATTTGATTTGTGACTGAGACACATAAATATCATCCGGTGAAGACAGGTAATTGTAATCAGCAGACCTTAAAAAGCCATATCCGTCTGGCATGATCTCTAATACCCCTTCATTGGTGATGGTATTGTCGAAATCCAGGTTGGAGTAGCTGTTTTCGTTTTGTTTTTGATTTCCACCGTTGTTATTTCCGGTGTTGTTGTTATTGTTATTCGGGTTTTTAGGAGCCCTGTTTTCGTCTCTTACGGGACGGTGTTTTTTGATCTCCGGTGCCGGAGCAGCAACAGCTTCTTCTTTCGGTTCAGAAAGGACTTCTGTAGCAGTTTCCGGAGCTTCTGCCACCACTTTGGCTTGAGCCGATATTTTTTTCTCTTCTTTAGCAGGTGCTGCCTGAGCTGGCTGATCGTCAAATAATGATGCCCTGTTAAAGTTGTTGTTCTTGCTTTCTTCTTCCTCTTTAGGCGTTATTCTGATCCTTTTTCTGGTTGTTTTTTCAGCAGCATTTTCCTTTACAGCTTTTGTTTTTGTCACTTTTGCAGGCACTTCGCCTTCAATGGATTCAACACTTTGCTGCTGTTCGGTGATTTGAGCGATAATTTCAACCAGTTCAGCTTTACGCAACTCATCAGCATTTAGGATACCTTGAGTTTTAGCAATCTCACGCAATTCGGCGGTGAGTTTTTCATTTAATTCTGTTTTATTAAACATTATATAGGTGTAGAGAATTTTTTAAAAAAAAGTATTTATCCAATGAACAGAGCAAAAAATGCGTTTATAAAAGATGGTATGGAACAAAATTTTATTGAGATTTTCTGGAATGGTCAGATAAACTTTAGGGAATTACGCTACAATTGTATGTATTTGTAAATTAATCTCCAAGGAAAAGTTAAAAATGTTTATAAAAATTACATTTAAAAGTTTAAAAAGAAGCCTTATATCAAGCTGAAATTTGGCATCTTTGCACACAAAATTACCCATAGATGAATAAAAAACAGCTATTTGAGCAGATTCAATTAAAAAAATCTTTTTTGTGTGTTGGCTTGGATCCAGTATTGGAGAATATCCCTAAACACCTCTTAAAATATGAAAATCCGGTTTTAGAATTTAATAAGCAGATCATTGATGCAACTAAAGATCTATGTGTGGCTTATAAACCTAACACTGCTTTCTTTGAATCTATGGGATTGAAAGGATGGGAAACACTGATCAAAACCTGGCAATATATTCCTAAAGATATCTTTACCATTGCGGATGCAAAAAGGGGAGATATCGGAAATACTTCGGCCATGTATGCTGATGCTTTTTTCAATGAAGCGAAGTCTGATATGAGTTTTGATGCGATTACGGTTGCACCATATATGGGCAAAGATTCAGTAGGGCCCTTCCTCAACCATAAAGATAAATGGGTGATCCTGCTGGCGCTGACCTCTAATGCAGGTCATAGTGATTTCCAGCTGCACCAGACTCCTGAAGGAAAACTGTATGAAGAAGTGATCCGTATTTCTTCCCAATGGGCAGATAGTGAGCAACTGATGTATGTAGTTGGAGCAACACGGGGAGCGGAATTTGAAAACATCAGAAGGCTGGCTCCGGATAATTTCCTGTTGGTGCCAGGTGTTGGTGCACAGGGAGGAAGTCTTGCAGATGTTTGCGAATATGGACTGAATAAGGAATGCGGACTATTGGTGAATTCAGCAAGAGGAATCATCTACGCCAGTAATGGAGAAGATTTTGCCGAACGCGCCAGAGCAGAGGCACTTAAATTACAACAGGAGATGGAGCAGATTTTAGCATCTGCGAAATTGATATGACCCAAAAAACCGATTTAAAGCTTATTGGTGCGTTATTAGTCGTTGCCATTGTCTGGGGAACGACTTATCTTGGAATCAGGGTGGCAGTGGAAACCATTCCACCCTGGTTTGTAGCTGCCATGCGGCAAACCATTGCTTCCCTTATTTTACTGGTCATTTTGATCCGGAAAAAGGAACTGGTCTGGAAAGGCTGGCCTTATTTCAGGCGTCAAATGATCTTGTCTACATTGATGATTGTGATGGCAAACGGGATGACTACCGTAGCCGAACAAACCATTCCCAGTGGATTAACCTCATTGCTAAATGCATTAAACCCCTTGTTTGTGTTTATTGCCTGCGTATTGGTTGGCCTGCAGAAACCTTCCTGGAAAGGGTTTTTAGGCGTGATAATTGGCTTTCTGGGGGTCGCTTTTATTTTTAGAGAAGGGATCAGCGAATTGCTGGACCCGAATTATAAAACAGGAATCATGTTCCTTTGCTTTGCCATCAGTGGATGGACCATCGGTACAGTTTACGTAAAAAAGAACAACCATAAATCAGATCATATCTTCCTGGATCTGTTTTACCAGTTTGTCTTCTCTGCAGTGGTTCAATTTATTCTGGCTTTCCTGTTTTCCGACAGCATTGCACTGGAGAACTGGACCGGACGTAGTCTGATGGCGGTGACCTATCTCGCTGTTTTTGGCTCAGTGTTTACCTTTTTCTGCTACCATTATGCCTTGAAAAGAGTAACGGCGACAGAGGTTTCGATCTTAACCTATTTTAACACCGTGATCGCTTTGTTCCTGGGATGGCTGATTCTTGATGAGGTGATCACAATTGACATTCTGATTGCTACGGTGCTGATTATCCTCGGCGTATTTATTACAAATTACAAAAGACAAAAAGTGTAGCTCATTTTGTGATAATTTAATTCTTTATAGTTAAATTAGGCTCAATGAGCTTTTCCGAAAATTTCCTACATTTTATCTGGCAATTCAGGCTATACAAGACATTAGACTTGTTTTGTATCGCAGGAGAGCCTTTGCGGATATTGAATCCGGGTATGTACAATAAAAATGCAGGACCTGACTTTAACTATGCCAAACTATCAATAGGGGAGATAACCTGGGTTGGCGATATAGAAATTCATATCAAATCTTCGGATTGGTTTCTGCACGGCCATCAGGATGATCCGGCTTACGATGCGGTGATTTTGCATGTGGTTTATCAATATGACCGACCAATTTACAGAAAGGACGGCAGTCAGATTCCGGTACTTATTCTGGAACACCTGCTTCCGGAACATCTTTTGGTTCATTATCATCAACTGATGAATGTAGTCAGCCGCTTTCCTTGTGAAAAACAAATCCGGGAAGTAGAGCCCTTAATTGTCAATGGATTTTTATCAAGGATGATGGTGGAACGCCTGGAACAGAAATCGGCATTGGTACTGGACAAATTAATCCGGTTAAGGGGCGATTGGGAGTGTACTTTTTATCATTTTATGGCCAAAAGCTTTGGATTTAAGGTCAACGAAATCCCTTTCGAGCTCCTTGCAGACGCGCTGCCGCTTCAGATTCTCAGAAAACACCTGGATAATGCATTGCAAGTAGAAGCGCTGATTTTTGGACAGGCGGGATTTTTGTCGGGATCTTTCAAAGATGAATATCCCCGGAAACTAAAAAAAGAATACCTTTTCCTGCAAAAGAAATACGCGTTGAAGCCGATCGGGTTAGGTGCCTGGCGCTTTCTAAGAATGCGGCCGCAGAACTTTCCTACACTTAGACTGGCGCAATTCTGTGGGCTTATGGTGATTTCTGATCGTTTATTTTCGAGGGTACTGGAGATCAGGGAGCTACCGGATCTGGTTAAGCATTTGGAAAAACTCCCGGTTAATCCTTACTGGCTTAACCATTATCATTTCCAGAAAGAGACGGAAAAAGTGAAATTGCAGCTGGGAAAAAGATCTGTCTATCATTTGATTATTAATGTCATTTCTCTTTTTCTGTTTTCTTACGGTAAGTATGCGGATCAGCCGCAACTGGTCAGTCGGGCCATAAAATTTTTAGAGCAGATACCTGCAGAAAATAATGTAATTATCGGCTGGTACAGAGATTCAGGCCTTATCGTTGAAAGTGCTTTTTTTTCTCAGGCACTGCTCCAATTAAATAAATACTATTGTGCTCAAAAAAAATGCTTAAATTGTGGTATCGGAATTAAGATATTAAACAAATAACATGTTCCAGCGAATCATTACATTTTTTGAAAAACAGAGTTTTGGGGTTTGTACCTACCTGGCAGAGCGGCTCGATATGTCGATCAGCAAAATCAGGTTGTTTTTTATATACTCTTCGTTTTTAGCAGTAGGCTTTCCCATCATATTTTATATCCTTGCCGCACTGGTTCTTGATGTGAGGCACTACATAAAAAAAATCAGGTTGCGTTTCTGGGATGCCGATTAAATTTTAAGAATAGCCGCAATTTCCGCAAAACCCTTTTCTTCCGCAAGGTCTGCAGGGAGTTTTCCGCCTTCCATTCGTACGTTTAAATCGGCCGCATATTCCAGTAACAGCACGATCAGCTCTATATTACCAGTTTGTGCAGCTGCATGTAAGGCTGTAAAACCGGCTTGTTGCTTCACGTTTACTTCGGCCCCTGCTTCCAATAGCATTTTGGTAATGTTGTAACTTCTGGCTGCAACAGCAGAATGAATCGGGAATACATTAAATCCATTATTGGCTGCCGTATTTACGGAAGCGCCTTTTGAAATGAGTAATCTGCTGATCTCTTCATGACCAAAATAGGCCGCTAATCCAAGAGGGGTAAAGCCATCTCTGGAGAAAGAATTGATTAGTTCCGGATTCTCGTTAATCAGGTCAGCCGTTTCTTGAAATTTGCCTAAGGCGCAGGCTTCAAAAATGGTAATGTGCTTGGAAAAACCAGCAATTAAGCCAGCGATGACCGGTTTTTTATAATAACAGGCCAATAAAACAGGAGATACCCCATGACTGGTTTCTTTTGTTGTCAATTCAGGATGTCTGCTTAACAAGTCTGAAATTTCTTGTTTCTTATCTGTTTCTATTAATGTTTCAAGCTGAGAGATGTCCATTGTTAGGTTTAGATGTCTTAAAATACAGAAATAAAATAACAAATTTAAAATGATATGAGGGCAAAAAAAATCCCGTCAGATAAAAATATCTGGCGGGAGTACCTTAAAACAAAACTTATTTCTAATTAAAACTCAAACGCTATGTATATGACTACAATGGTTTTATAAGGTTTAACCGGGATGTGAAAATAAATTTGTGTATCTATTTATGCAGGCAATAAAAATTGTTTAATATGTTCAGGTTTAAATGTATTTATAATAACTTAGTACATACAACTATATGTTTTATATTTGTTGATTATAATATTAGTCGCGAAAAATGTCGGTAAGGGGAAATCAATTCAGGTCAAATTCATTTAAAAACGAGTCCGGGGAGAAGGAAAGTTCAAAGTCATCAGCAGCCGGACCAGCCAGAGAGAGATTTAACATTATGCCGCGTCTTGATTTTCAGAATGGCAGGCTGTTCAAGATCATTGGGTTGGTATTTGTCATCATGGCCTTATATTTTCTGATCGCCTTTACTTCCTACCTTTTTACCTGGCAGGAAGACCATAGTTATGTGATTGATGCGAATGGGGGATGGGGCAATCTTTTTAAAACATACGAAGAACTTCAACAGGTCAATATTACTCCGGTAGTGTCTAACTGGCTGGGTAAAATAGGTGCTTTGCTTTCTCATCAGTTCATTTATGAGTGGTTTGGATTAGCTTCCTTCTTATTCATTTTTGTATTCTTTGTAATTGGTTACCGCTTGTTGTTCAAGGTGAAGATATTCTCCATTGAAAAAACCTTAGGCTATAGCTTATTCTTTTTGCTATTTATCTCTTTGACGCTTGGTTTTGCACATTCCTTTATCAGTGATGCACCACATTTCATGGAAGGGGAATTCGGGTTCTGGACCAATAAGTTGCTGACCGCCCAGATTGGTAAGGCCGGAGTAGCAGGGTTAATTGTATTTCTGGGACTTTCTATCCTTATCATTGCCTATAATATTGATTTTAAATTACCACAAAGGAAAAAGGAAGAAGCTTTCATCCCAGATGTTCCTGAAGATGTAGAAATAGAAAATGAAATTCGTTCCGAACCGGTTGAGTTTACAGTAAACGAACGCCTGGCCAGAGACCGGAAGAAGGAGCAAAACATAGTCCTGAATCCTTCTCCAAGATTCGAAGATAGACAGGAACGTGAGTTGGAAAAAGAAATCATTCCTGAAGTTGTGCCGGTAGCACCTCCGGTTAACGTAATGAATGTTACTCCCCCTCCTGCAGTCGTAGTTCCACCTGCTCCCGTGGCCGTTTCTCTTCCAATGGAGATTACGCCAGTGCAGGAAGAAGAACCTGAACTGGAACTGGTGATTGAGAAATCGGAAGAGGAGATTAAATCCGATGAGTTGGTTGAACAGTTCGGGAATTACGATCCGACACTTGACCTTTCCAGCTATAAGTATCCGACACTGGACTTGTTAGAGAACTACGGCTCTAATAAAATCTCCGTAAATGCGGATGAGCTGGAAGCGAACAAGAATAAAATTGTAGAGACCCTGAATCACTACAATATAGAAATTGATAAAATTAAAGCGACGATAGGGCCGACGGTTACCTTATATGAGATCATTCCTGCTCCGGGAGTAAGGATTTCGAAAATTAAGAACCTTGAAGATGATATTGCCTTAAGTTTAGCGGCATTGGGAATCAGGATTATTGCGCCGATGCCAGGAAAAGGAACGATCGGTATTGAGGTGCCTAACCTGCATCCCGAAATGGTTTCTATGCGCAGCATCCTTGCAACAGAGAAATTCCAGACCACAACAATGGACCTACCGATTGCGATGGGTAAAACAATTTCCAATGAAGTTTATATCGGAGATTTGTCGAAAATGCCCCATTTATTGGTGGCGGGGGCTACAGGGCAAGGTAAATCGGTGGGGATTAACTCTATTCTGGTTTCCCTGCTTTATAAGAAACACCCTTCACAACTGAAATTTGTTTTGGTCGATCCTAAAAAGGTTGAGTTAACGCTATTTAATAAAATCGAGCGTCACTTCCTGGCCAAACTGCCGGGAGAAGCAGATGCGATCATTACAGATACCAAGAAAGTAATCAATACCTTAAACTCTCTTTGTATTGAAATGGATCAGCGTTATGATCTGTTAAAAGATGCGCAGGTGAGAAACCTGAAAGAGTACAATGAGAAGTTTATCAAGAGAAAACTAAACCCAAACAATTCGCATAGATTCCTTCCATATATTGTATTGATTGTGGACGAGTTTGCCGATTTAATGATGACTGCAGGTAAGGAAGTGGAAACACCAATTGCCCGTTTGGCACAGTTGGCGCGTGCTGTGGGGATTCACCTGGTACTGGCAACGCAAAGGCCTTCAGTGAACATTATTACCGGTACGATTAAAGCCAACTTCCCGGCCAGGCTTGCCTTCAGGGTATTGTCGAAAATTGACTCCAGAACGATCCTTGATAGTGGAGGTGCTGATCAGCTGATTGGTAGGGGAGATATGTTATTGTCGACCGGAAATGACCTGATCAGGTTGCAGTGTGCTTTCGTTGATACACCTGAAGTAGACCGTATTTCCGAATTTATCGGTAACCAAAGGGGCTATCCTGAGGCTTATCAGCTTCCTGAATACATTGATGAAGCTGCAGAATCTGCGAAAATGGACTTCGATCCACATGATCGTGATGCGATGTTTGAGGATGCTGCGCGTTTAATTGTGATGCATCAGCAGGGTTCTACTTCTTTGATCCAGAGGAAGTTGAAGTTGGGTTACAATAGAGCAGGAAGAATCATCGATCAGCTGGAAGCTGCAGGTGTAGTAGGCCCGTTTGAAGGTAGTAAAGCCAGGGAAGTACTCATTCCTGATGATTATGCTTTGGAACAGTTCTTGAATAATCTCAATAACGATTAACACGTAATTAGAGAAAAAGATGAAAAAGATAGTATTGTCATTGTTGGTTGCAGCAGGTTTTGTAAGTGCGTCTTATGCACAGACAGATGCTAAAGCCAAAGCCATATTAGCCGATGTAAGTAAGAAGTATCGTTCCTATGATGTTGTGAAAACAGATTTTACTTTTATTTTAGATAATCCGCAGGCAAAGATTAAAGAAACCCAGCAGGGAACCCTGATTGTAAAAGCGACAACAAACAAGTATCGGGTGACCATGACTAACCAGGAACTGATTAGTGATGGCAAAAGCCAATGGACTTATTTGAAAGAAGATAAAGAAGTTCAGGTTACCAATGCAGATAACAATGGAGACGCTTTAAATCCTGCCAAGATATTTACGGTTTATGAAAAGGGATTTAAATATACGTATACCGGTGAGTCTAAAGTGGGAGGAAAGGTTTATCAAATGATTGACCTGGCACCGATAGATGTCACTAAATCCTATTTTAAAATTCGTCTGGGTATCGATAAAACGGCAAAACAGATTGGAAGTGTGGTGATTTTTGATAAAAGCGGAAATAAGTATACCTACAACGTGAAAAAGATAATTCCTAACGTTAAAGTACCTGAAAGTACCTTTGCTTTTGATACTAAGAAGTATCCGGGAGTAGAAGTTGTGGACTTAAGATAATCGGATAACGATTAAAATTTTAAAAAGGGTTTAAGCAATTTGTTTAAACCCTTTTTTTGTTATTTTTGACAATATGGTCCCAACTCATTTATTTTGAAAGTTACATTTTTAGGAACAGGCACTTCCCAGGGCATTCCTGTGATCACTTGCAATTGTGTGGTTTGCCAGTCTGCAGATCATCGGAACAAGCGTTTAAGGGTTTCAGTTTTGCTCGAAATGGGAGATAAGACGATCGTGATTGATAGTGGTCCTGATTTCAGGTACCAGATGTTGCGGGCAAATGTAAAAGACCTGGATGCCATCTTATATACCCACGAACATAAGGATCATGTGGCTGGTTTAGATGACATCAGGCCCTTTAATTATCTGCTGAAGAAGAACATTGACATCTATGCAACGGAGCGTGTTCAGCAGGCGCTAAGACGGGAGTTTTCTTATATTTTCGCGGAGGTGCATTATCCCGGATTACCGCAAATTGATATGCACACCATTTCTGATGAAGTTTTTAAGATTGGAAAGACGGAGATCATTCCGCTGAATATCATGCATTACAAATTGCCGATATTGGGTTTCAGGGTACATGATTTTACTTATATCACGGATGCAAAGACAATTTCTGAAGAGACGATCGCTAAAGTCAGAGGGACGAAGGTTTTGGTGATCAATGCTTTACAGCATGAAGAGCATATTTCTCATTTTACTTTGCAGGAAGCCGTTGATTTTGCAAAGAAGATCGGAGCAGAGATGACTTACCTGACGCATATCAGTCATAACTTAGGCCTTCATGAAGAGGTGGAAAAAGAATTACCGGAAAATATAAAATTAGCTTACGATGGTTTGAGTATATTCTGCGAATAAATATATATTTGCAGAACAAATACCCAGGTGGCGAAATTGGTAGACGCACCAGCTTGAGGGGCTGGCGCCGGCAACGGTGTGGGAGTTCGAATCTCCTCTTGGGTACATATTTTATAAAACAGCCTGTAAATAAATGATTTACAGGCTGTTTTTTTGTGATCTTCACTGTCTTCTTTTTGTCTATTCTTTAGCAATTAAAACAGCGGGATCGTTTTATTATGGAGTATAAGGTGGCCAGCAATTGCCTGAACTTGCCGGCGGGTTGGTTGAACAACCGCTTAGGCCACTATAGCTGGAAATAATGCAGTTTGTTTTAGCAAGGTTATCGTCATACATTACTGATCCATTCGCACCACGAATATAGACGTTTCCGTAGGCCAGTGCCGTTGATGTTACATTTGCCGAGGACACGCATGTTGCGTCTTTAACCTTATTTAGCCAGGTGTTTAACGGAACGGGGCCAGAGAATAAAGAAGGATCCAGTATGCTTAGTTCAACAGCTCCCGCAGCATTTTTGAAACGAACAAGCGGGGCAACATGATAAGACCATTGCACGCAGCAGCCACTTGGAGTTCTTGCTGCAAGGTTTGAGCCATAAACGAATTGTTTGGCGCATTCGTAGCCATTAGCGATGATGATCTGTCTCATTTTATGTGCTCTGGCATAACATCCGTCTACAGCATAAGAAAATGGGATAGAAGAAGTGTTGACTGCTGCAAAAAGACTGTTCAATGCCGCCTGACTTGGAATGATGGGAAGCGTTTCTTTAGTTACAGGAGTGGCGGAACCCGATATTGATTTTTTATATTGTTCTGTTCCGGCTTTGCTGGCAGCAGCGACTTCTGCAATCTCTGTTGTTCCTTCATAAACATGTACCAATACCGGTACTTCGTTTTCTAATGCTGATTGAAGTGATTTAAGGTATTCAGTGCTGTTTTTAGCGTTCATATCTAAAGTAAACACTCGTGCAGATTGCATAAAGCCGACTTTTGCAATGCCGTCCTTTGGAGCTTCTACCATTTGAGGGGCAAATTCTCCTAATGCGACTTTATTTTGTTTGTTTTCTTTTAACGGATCGGGATGATTTCCCTTATTACAGGCAAAAAATAGAAATAATGGGAGAGCGAATACTAAGGATAGTATCCATTTGTTAATTTTCATAATAGGTTCTGATTAAGTGGTTTGATTGATTTTGAATTGTAACTATCAAACTAAATTGAGCGCGCGTGTTTAGCCAATGTATTGCTTATCTCATAATTGCCTCCTTAGCTAGAATATTGATTTTTTAAATGCTTTAACGATTTCAGCCGGTGCCTTTTGCAATTCGGCGATTTCAGTTGAATTTTCAAATACATATACTTTTAAAGGCAGGTTATCTTTTAAGGCAAGCTTTAACAGGTCTATATACTTATGTGCTTTTGGGATTTTCAAATTTAGTGTGAAAGGACGGGCGGATTGTAGAAAGCCAACCATTACGACTCCTGCTTTGGGGTCATCCACCTTTTGCGGTGAATAATAGCCAAGGAAGATGATTTTTTTTCCCTGATTGGCATCAGGAATGCTCCTTGTTTCTTTGCAGGAAAAGGACAGTAGGGTGATCAATCCGATCAGACCTAAAACAATTTTTGAAAATGTACGCATAAGCTTTTCTAATTTAGTATGAATTGCCGGGATGGAAATTAGTGCTCAACCACATAAATACTCTTTGTCTTATATCCCCGAGTTTATGCGTTTTAAAGGTTGTACACGTTGTTTCTTTGGATTATGACCATAGGCATTAATTTAAGTTATTTATTGTGTTAAGGAAATAGCTTGTTCCATCCGGCTTTTGTGCCCCAGCCCAGATTACTGTAATAGCTTTTATAAGGATCATTGGCCTCCGGAAGATAGATGCTCAACCCACAAAATTCCCTGATGGGAATCCCCAGGAACCCTTCAGTATTCCCTTTGAAAATGACAGCTTTTTCAATCTGTTTTTTCAAACGGTCATATTCGGTTGGCTCGTAATTGTTTTTTAAATAGCTAAGGAAGTCGTAAGCCGGAACGCCCGAACCATTCTCAAAATCCAGGTGCTGAATCTTTGCTTTATTAAAAGGTATTTTTGGGATTTTTTGTGATAATAATAAGTTGGATTCATGGGCAATGGAATCCATCAGCTTTGTATCAATTAAAGAAATTGTAGCGGATGAATGCAATCCTTCCATGGACCGGTAAAAACTGATGAATTTTTGTGCAACCATATTCAGGCCATCCCGCCCTTCGAAAAGGTGATTTGTAATTTGATCGTAAGGAAAGCTGGTACTCAGCACTTCCGCAGGAGAGGCTAAAATGTATTTTGCTTTTTCTTTGAGCTCAAAGCAAACCTCCATGCTTGCCATTGAGCATGCGTCGAACATCAGGTACTCGAGATCGTCTGGTAAAGCTTTGTTTAAATCTCTGATGTCCATCTCATTTTCATCATCAGATCCAAAAGATTCTGTACTTATCCTCTTATTTGCAGGCGGAGCCCAGGAAGTTGCATGAGACCAGAGAATTAGCCCATAAGAATTTGCTGGATATAATGCCCTGGAATCGGCAATAACTCTTTGAAAAAAGACAGGATCTGAGGAGTTCTCATTTTTGTATGTTTTTAAGGTATCACTGACGATCCGATTGGCTGTACTGTGTTTAATTTTCAGTAAATAAGAATTTTGAGAAGAGGTTTTTGCAAAGACCAATAATGTCCCTCCATTGGTTTTAGTTAAGCCTGCCTGCATTTTTTTGATGCTGTTTATGGCTTCGTTTTGAAGGTTATTGTTTGCCGCGATATATACCAATATCATTTTATTCGAAATTTCAGGACTTGAATTTTTGTCCTTCTTACATCCCGTCAGGCTGAAGAATATTAAAATGAAGCAAATGATACGCATTGACTTTTAGAGTTTAATTTTTAAATGGAAAAACTTCATTGTCCCAGGCAGATGTCTGCTGATTGCTGATCACCAGCATGTCGGCGGCTATGGCTAAATTGAACTTGTACTTGGTGTTCCCTTTTATGGGATAAAATGTACCAGACAAAGAGGTGGTCACTTTTCGGTTAGGGGACCTTACTTCTATCAAAACCGGAGGCAAATTATTAGCTGAACCTTTTTCTATTCCAATCCAATTGCCTGTGACAATAGATTTGTATTGGCCATTGCCCTCATCATACGGACGAAATGACGTCTTAAGGTCATTCACATAAACGGTGTCTGAATTTGTAAGCCCACTTATGCTGAATTCAAGTAATGCATTTGCGTGGGTCAGCTGTAGATTTGAAATTTCTGATGTTATTGATCCCTTATATTCCCCGATCAGTAAGTCGGCCTTCATTAAATCATCAACCGAGGACTGATCGAAAATATTTGGCGGGGTGAAATTTGGTCCGGACTCTTTAAAAGTCGGACCAAATTTGCTGCCATATTTGCTGGAAGAATAATATACAAAGAGCGTTGAAACGGGGGCATCCGTAATATTGCCCTGGTATTCGAAGTGGAATGAATCTTTGACCGGCATACCGACAAGATTATTGTTGTCTTTTATGGAAGCATTATATGCTTGTGATCCAATAAATAGCTGCCAGTCGGCTCTGTTTCTAAGGTCTATATTCTTTAGTGAAGCACTAACCTTTTGCAGACCAACCTTATGAATTTTGTCTGTAGGTTTTAAATCCCCTGGTTTTTTTTTGCTACATGCCGATAATGTCAGGATCACAGCTGTATACAATAAAATGGTGTTAAATGGCTTTTGCATAAAAAAAGAAATTAGATCATTAGTTATTTCGCTGCGACATAAGGTGCACACTTAAGGTCAAGACGATAGTGCTGTTTTTCATCTCCGCTTCCTGAACCGGTATCAAAAGATACCGACCAGTCATTGTTCACCAGGTACCAGCCTGTTGCTGATGAAGCGCCCCATCCTAAATTACAGTGCAGATAAAAATCATATTTGTTTACGATCTCATTTGAGCCATTGTTTCCGTTGACAGTGCCCTTTCTGCATACCGCATATCCATCAACGAGCCATGCATGACCGATTTTACCGGTACCTGTAACCGTAGATCTGCTGCCGGAGGCCAGGATGATCTTTTGATTATCTAATGATGCTTTACACGTTTGAACACTGAAATTCTGTAGGTTATTGATGTTTACAAACTGTCTCGAGTAATTAATCGCATTGGTCATGTTTGCACTAGTCAATGAAGAGCTGCCACTGCAGGCTGAAGTAGATTGCAGGCCATCAGCTACACTTCTCATCAGAGAGCCCATCAGGTCGTATCTGGCCCCGCCCCAGTCATCCACCGTCGGACTTTGTTTCAATAAAGCCCAGTCTACATTAAGTGTTGAATTGTCCGTGTATTTCGGAACTGACATGTTTGGCGTATGCAGTGCTAACATTTGTGCCACCGCTACTGTTACACATCCGGCTGGTGCATTTAGCGCTGAACCTTCGCATGTTATCGCCGGCATTTTATGGTTATAGGCGTTTGCGTAGAAATCCCAGCCCTGATCCCAAAGGGTTGTCGTAAATGGTCCGATTTTATTAATTACTGTGGTAGGGAAACTGCCAATTACCAGACTTTTTGTTCCAACCGATTGATTCGACTTAATTAAGTGCTTTACAGATTTAAAAAGATCTTTTTCTGGTAATGTTCCGATCTTATCCTTTATTTTTTCTACGGTTTTGTTTCTTAAGGAGTCTTTTAACTTATTATAGTAATTGATCCTGTTTACTACAATTCCAAGTGAATAAGCATACATCGGGTGATCTGTGATGATAAATTTGCTGTCGAGAGTACTGGGTACATAAGCGATTACTTCAGGGAAGCGTTCATCAGCACAGATGTACGCCTTCATTTTGGAAGATCCATTGGAAATGTCAACATCGTAAATAGGCAGGGAAATTTGATCTGTACCTTTCAGGCCTATCCGGTCATTGGTCAGTTCTCCGTTTTTACCTAAATACATCTTTTTGTTTATCGCATAAACAGCCCTGTCATTGTTGCTTTTAGTTCCGGGTCTTAATTCCAGTGGAAAATCCTTTGCTATTTCAATAATTTCCGATTCTTCAAGCTCTTTTGGATGCTCATAAGCGATACTGATAATCTCTTCCGGACTGAGTACGATTTGCTCTTTTTCATTCTGAGCAAGGTCTTTATGGTCTAAATCCAGTTTTTTGCTACATGAACCTGCTAAGGTTACCATAACCACAAGAAACAGGATTTTTAGTGTTCTTATACTTTTCATATGAATGAGGTTTTCCAGGGATTAAAGGGATGTTGTAATGGGATACATTTGGAAATTAGTGGTGAAATGGGCAAATGAGGTGTCAAAAGTGACAGATTTATCTGTTCCAACTAAATAGTAACCCAGATAGGATTTGCCCTGACCCATATTCGCATGGATGTAAAAGTTGAAACCTGGCAGGTAGGATTGTGTACCTGTGGTAATATAGGTCCCGTCTACAACCCACCAGTGTCCCTGGTTGCTGCTCGTCTGACCATACATGATTACCGGTTTAAGGTTCTCAATAGAAGTTTTTATGACCGGAACATTTAGGGCTTGCTGAGTCCCTGTTTGAATTCCACGAGCACTAAGAAAGTTTCTGATATTGTTGAAATTAACGCTTGATCCGGTACAGGTATAGCTCACAGAACAAGATTCTCCGATACCTTTCAAAAGCGTAGCAACCATATTCCTGCGTTCGATCGGATCCTGAACATAGCTGCCAAAATAATCGGAATCCTCATGGATTTCTTTGTTTACGGTCAGATATGACCAGTTCATAGCCTGACCGCCTATCGATCCTGATGGTTGATAAGCCGCAAGTACCTGAGCTGTTGCAACCACTGCTGAGCTGATTGCATACCTGTTGTCCCATAGCCAGTTGTTAGGACATGACTGTGCCATTAGTCTGTTATAGGGCATTCCGATACTCCATGCGGTAGGTAAATAAGGACCATAGCTGGCAACCGGAGCGCCTAGCGTTGAAGGATCCGTAATGATAGTAGATTTTGTCTCAGGCTGCTGGTGTATCGCAATCTTGTTTTTAATGTTATCAAAATTCAGCTCCTCTTTTTTAACAGACAATTGATTGGATATTTTTTCAAGTGTGATATCTCTCAGAGCTGTTCTGTTCTGCTCGATTTTTTTGATGTTATTTCTTAGCAATTCAATAGAAGCATCTATCAGCATTTTGTTGCCGATATTTTCCGCCTTATCGTCTGGATGTTCAGTGTAATAAGCGATGACAACGGGATATCGTTCATCTGCCGATACAATTGCCACATCGTTTAACTTGTCTTTTTCAATAGCAACTTTATAGACAGGGATGTTGTTTTCTGCAGACAGGATTTCTGTATCAGAAGTTGATTTCTCTAAAGTTACAGAATTTCTCTCCGATATGGTTATTTTGTACTTTGAGTCAGATTTGTGTATTTTTCGATTGGTTATGAATTTTTCTACGATGTTATGAGTTTCCTGATCACTTAATTTTTTCTGATGATCAAAAGCGATGCTCTGGTATTCCTCCGGACTTAAGTGGATGCTCTTGGTTTCTTCCTGTGTGGTTTTAATGGTGTTTTCTCCCTTTTTACAAGAGTAGAGGAAGAGAAAAATAAATGAGAGAACAATGATGTTTGTTTGTTTCATAATGGTTTGGTTGGTTAGTGGATGATTGATTGTTTGGTTGTTATGAAATTTACGTTAATCTATTAAGTAATTGATTTATATAAAATTACATTTTTTTTATTAATTCATGTGTATTGCAGAAAAAAAATGAATATTTACGATTTTGTGTGAAAAAAGGCCTATTGTGGTGGTTTTTTGGTTAATAAAATAAGGTTTTTGAATTTTATTTTATAAATAATCATCACATTTTGAGGTGTACAGGGGAAATATTCTCCGTATTTTCTTGTTAAGTATAGTTAGATAAATTAATTATTAATTGAGAAATCGCAATCCATTTTTGATGAAAAATGCAGGCATGAATTGAGCTTTTTTTGCTCATAGGTATTTTCGTCGCTTAGTTTTTTTGAACCAGCGAAGCATAACAAAGAAAGTGAAGGTTGTTAAGCTTCTGTCTCCAGGATAGTTTTCAATTGAGATGAAAATCCCATTCCCCACTGGTCAACAGCAGAAATTAAAGGCAAGAGCGATTTTCCTGATGTGGTCAGGTTATATTCCACGCGTAAGGGAACTTCAGTGTAGATTGTTTTTTCCAGCAGGCCATGTAATTCCAGTTCTTTGAGTTGCTTTTGTAATACTCTTTTCGTGATGCCGCTGATGAAATTGACCAGATCTTTAGGGCGTTTTATTCCTTTTGAAATCTCATCCAGAATACAAAACTTCCATTTAGAACCCACCACTTCCATGGCAACGCTGAGGCCACAATCATAATCAATTGGAATTTTTCGCTGATACATATGTTTAGTTTCTCTGTTTAGATGAACAAAAGTAAAGAAACGGATCTGTTAATGGATGGTGATAAAATTATCACCAAGGGATTAATTTGCCTCTTATTGTTCCCGAAGTTTAAGCGCTCCATCTTTGTGCCAGCAAATTTAAAGGAATTACCCATAAATATTATAAGATGAAAACGCTGGTAATTGTCATTCATTCTGATCTCGAAAATTCAGTGATCAATAAAAGGTGGATAGAAGAATTAAAGAAATACCCAGGTAAGTATGCCATACATGAATTGCATAGCTTATATCCGGACGAAAGAATTGATGTGGAGGCAGAGCAGCAATTGCTGGAGGTCTACGACAAGATTGTATTCCAGTTTCCATTTTACTGGTTTAATTGCCCGCCTTTTTTTAAAAAGTGGCTGGATGAAGTACTCAGTCATGGATGGGCATATGGGAAGGGGAGCGGTTATAAATTGAAGGGGAAGAAGATTGCATTAGCGATTGCAGCTGGCATTAATAAAGAAGATTATGATGCGTCAGGCCGGTATAAATATACATTGGAACAATTGACGGCTCCGTTTGAGATCACTTTTGATTATGTAAAAGCGGATTACAAGCCACTCTTCGCCTTTTATGGTGCAGAGCATAATGCCACGGCAGAGAGAATACAAAAAAGTGCCGGGGATTATGTCGCCTTCATAGATGAGTTGTGAAAATTAGCAAGCGTGAATAAAAAAAAATGGCCTGTATATAAAGCACAGGCCATTTTAAATCATTTCATCTGAGTGCGATTAAATGCTGTTCAATACCAGCAAATGGTTCAGCTCTTAAGGTTTAATAAGGTCAGGATCCGCAGTTATAGGTTCTAATACGGGGTCTGGCACAACTTCTGTCGGACAAGGGATGAAATCGCACCAGCTTGGTGGACTTGAAGGATAATAACATAGCGGGCATATTGGTCTGTAAAGCTTGCCACCTGTGATGTTTTTCATTTGATCCCTGCTTAGAGAAATGTTTGATTTTGTTGTCATATATAGTTTTTTTATTGGTTTGTAACAAGATACAGTAAGCAGGTGAAATAAAATAATCATTAGTATTTAAAATGTTTAATTGATAAATATTTTTTTTCTTAGATAAGATGTCCTTGATATTCATTTCTTAACCCAGATTAAGTTTTTAGGTGAAATCTCCAGGTATCTTTATATCGGCTCCCGAGGAGCTCAAAAAGTTTATGCTAAATGTGAATCAATAAAGAACTATGAAGAATTACAATCAACTTCCGCAATTATACCTGAGAATCGCTGTAGGTATTGGTTTTATCATTCCTGTATTTGACCGTATTGGCTGGCTGGGCCCCGCGGGAAGCCTAAATATTGGCTGGGGAAACTGGGATAACTTTGTGGCTTATACGAATACCTTGCTTCCCTTTCTGGGGCGACCGGCAGCTAATGTGATGGCGCTAATTGCGACATTGGCTGAGATCCTCTTTGGAATTATGCTCATCATTGGCTTGAAAATCCGTGTCGTTGCTTTTGGCAGTTTCTTACTTACCTTGAGCTTTGCATTGTGTATGGCGGTGTTTTTAGGGTTTAAGGCGCCCTTAAATTATTCTGTATTTGCAGTGAGTGCGGCTAGTCTTTTGCTAAGTACCATTCCAGGGTATAAATGGAGTCTGGATGAATATTTTTCTGTTAAATAAAAAAGGAGGAAATCTTAAAATTTCCTCCTTTTAATTACCGCCTGAATTGCTCAGGATGGCTTGATTATTTTTTTACAAACTCTGTGTTTGCATTTAATGTTACTTCATCGCTCAGCATGGCATTTGCATATTTAGTTCCGAATCCGAAATCAGCTCTTTTGATTGTTCCGGTAACTTTGAAACCAGCAGTTGCTTTTTTAGACATAGGGTTGGTGGTTACACCTCTTAATGTTGCGTCTAAAGTGATTGGTTTTGTTACACCGTGAAAGGTTAAGTTTCCGTTTACTTTGAATTTATTGGCAGAAACTTTCTTCACTGAGGTGCTTTTAAAAGACAATTTTGGGAATTTTGCCGCGTCAAAGAAATCTGCACCTTTCAAATGCTCATCTCTTTTATCGTTGTCTGTATTTACTGAATTTACATCTGCAGTTAATTCAACTACAGCATCAGAAAAGTCTGGTTTTGAGGCCGTGATGGTCGACTGGAAATCTTTGAAAGATCCTTCTACATCAGTGATCAGTAAATGGGTAACTACAAATCCTAATTTTGAATGTGCAGTGTCAGCTTCCCATGTAGCAGGGGCAACGGCTTTGAAAGCAAAAAGGGCAGTACTTAAAACTGCAGCCAATAAGAATAACTTTTTCATAATCTTTTATTTTTTGAGTTGGGGTATCGCCATCAGCTGTTCTTTTGAATTATCGAAACAGATTCAGGCCTTATTTAATATTTTGATGCAAATTGAACGAATTACCATTGTTAAATCATTGATCTATGATAAGAAATGAAAATAATCTACTTGATTACTGGATTTTTTATTATAGTTAAACGATAGATTGTATTGGTGGTAAATGAGTTTAAAAAAAGCTTAGGCTCAATAGTAAAGAGCGCTAAGGAAATTAATGTTAAATATTTTATATTTTAAATTAAATAATGTTCGTTGTTTTTTGTTAGATTAGGCTATAACTTCATCAGTATAAAGAATAACCATGGCAGCAAGGGAAAATGATACAGAAAGTCAAAAAACAAGAAGCTTGAAAATTCAACCTCAAATCCGGCAGAACCGTTTGAGTCAAAAAACGATTCCGGAGATTAAACTCAGTGGTAAATGGCTTAGTGATTTAGGTTTTATACCCGCACATTATGTGACAGTTACAGCCAAAGAGAAAATGTTGATCATCAGATTGGTAGAGTAACCGGAATATATTCCGGTTACTCATGTAATACCAGAATGGCCTTAACCGACTTGTTCATAACCTGGTTAACAGTGCTCCGGGTAAACAGGCGGTACAAAATATTGTGGTGATGTTTAACGAGGCATAGGATATCCGTATGGCTTTCTGTGATGAATTCCATAATTCCATGGCTTGCACTGCTATCGCTAATGTAATTGAAATGAATATCTGTGTTTTGATCAATCAATTTTCTGATTCTGCGTTCTCCTGTTTTGATATGCGCCTGATCGGATTTTTCGGCCACATAGACTACCTGTATTTTTTTGGAATTGAATCCTTTGATCATTTCATTGAGTGCATTTACATCTTTTGGAGATAATCTTGTTTCATAGTCTGTGGCCAGTGTAATCAACGGCTCAGTAGGAAATATGCTCTCAAGAGGAATAATCAGTGTCGGGACTTTTAACTTGGTGACGATCATGCTGGCATTGCTACCTACAATTCCGCTGATTCCTGTTGATCCGGTAATTCCCATGACCAATAATTCAACCGCATTATTCTTCACGTGTTTGCCAATTACTGTTTTTAAAAAACCGACATCACAAATGCTGCTTACATTTACCCCTGCATTGGCTTTATCCTTACTGAAAGTAGCGGCCCAGTCTTTTAAAGCATCCCTCTTATTCTGATAATAGTCTTCGATAAAAATGGCATTGTAAGTGCTGTTATTTATACCTTCGGTGGGGTGGATGGCATGTATGGCAACGATTTCCATCTGCAGGATTTTAGCCAGGGTCATGGCATAGGCCATCGCGTTGCTGGCGCTATTTGAAAAATCTGTGGCAACAAGTATTTGTTTCATTTTTTTCAGGTTAAGAGGTCATTAAATATAGCCCAACAGGACTAAATAAACAGGTGGAAAAACATAAATAACAAAAGAGATAAGGCAATGGATACAGGAAGGGTGAGCACCCAGGCGAGACCAATGTTTTTTAGCGTATTGCTATTCAGGTTGCCTTTGCCACCAGAGGCTACCATGGCACCTGCAATCCCACTGGACAATACATGTGTCGTGCTGACAGGGAGGCCTAATCCGGTGCTGAGCCCTATGGTGGAAGCAGCAACAATTTCGGAAGTAACACCTTGTGCGTAGTTTAAATGCTCGTTTCCGATTTTTTCTCCAATGGTTACGACGATTCTTTTCCAGCCAATCATGGTTCCAAGTCCCAGAGAGACGGATATAATGGCAATTACCCAGATGGGAGCGAAATCTGTCAGCTTGGTTAAACCGATCGAAGATTCAGATAAGGTATCTTTCGCTTCTTTAGAGAGCGCAATGGATTTGTCGGCATTGATGATCTTTAAAGAATGAACAACATTTTCTACTTCCTTTCTAAAACGATAGGTCTTTTCTTTATCCTGCTCATTTTTCAGGGCGAGGTGCAGTTTTGTATTTTCGATGTCTGTGATTAATTTATGAAAGGTTTCTGTCTGGGCTGCCGTTATTCCCGAGGCATTTTTCAGAACCTGTTCCGCCTGATTTAATTCAAGCAATACTTTGTCGTTTGAAATGGTATGGTTGACCGCGAATTTTGCAGGTACAAAAGCAATTAAAATCAACATAAATAAGCCAACTCCTTTCTGTCCGTCATTGCTTCCATGAAAAAAGCTAACCAGCGTACAGGTGATGATCAACAGTATTCTGATCAGTACCGGAGGCCGGTCATCTTCACCGGTAGGAATGTGAAACAATGCATTGTATTTGATTACATGTTTGAAGAAATACATGAGCAAAACGGCGAAACCAAAGCCAACAAGGGGAGAGAGAATCAATGACAGCCCTATTTCTTCTGCTTTGCCCCAGTTTACTCCTGCACCGCCATAATACCAGGTAAAAGCCAGCCCGGCACCAATCATTGCACCAATCATGGTATGTGAGCTGGAGCAGGGAATACCAAGGTACCAGGTGCCCAGGTTCCAGGCAATGGACGCGAGTAAAATAGAAAGCACCAGGCAGGCGCCAACAGCAATAGGGAGCGTCATCAGGCTATCCAGGGGGACGAGCTTTAAAATGCCCATTGCCACCGCAATACCTCCGCTGAAAACGCCCAGGAAATTCCAGAATCCAGACCATGGAATTGCAATGACCGGTTTTAATGCTTTGGTATAAATTACTGTTGCTACCGCATTGGCGGTATCGTGAAAGCCATTCACAAACTCAAAGCCGATAACAGCCAGTAAACAGACGATAAAAACCAGGAAGAGCGGAATGCTTAAATCAATAGCGCCTAAGAATGGAATGGTCATATTAAGAAGTACAGGCATAATGTTTACGATGATCATCTTGCAGATATGCGGTTAATTGAATTACATTCAAATAACCATATAAGTCGTTGGTTTAAAGATCTTTTGGTGTTAAGTAATTGTTATGATATCATTGTCTGTTCTATAGCCGGCGTAGTGATGCTGCTTAACCGGTAGGATTCTAAATTCATACAGTTCAGTCTGAAATACCTACACTTCATCAGTTATTTGTCTTTTTTAGCTCGGCAGATATCCAGATTTGTAACATGGTTAAACCCATTTATACAAAGGATTATGTTGACAGGTAATTTTGAAAATAAGACAAATGTGCGAATCATGGGGGATGCCCTGGATTTGGCAGAGCTGCAAAAAACAGTATACAAGGTAAGCTCACTGGTTGCGGGTTATAAGCTGGAGGACTCTGACCTCTTTCTGTTGCTTACTCATTTTTCTCAAAAAACGGAATCTGCATGGCTGGCTGGAAATCCGGAAAGAAATTCAGTTTATGGTAAGGCGGAAGTCAATTACTATAGTTTTGAAACCTCCCCAATGGAAGTCCTGGTACTGAGTAGCATATTAAGGGAGTTTTCTGCTTTCCTGATGGTAAATGAGCTGGATGAAGTTAATATTTATTTGCTGGAATATCTTGCTAAAAGGGCCTGCTCCAATAGGGATCAGCAGGAAGTATGGACGATCAGGGAACGCATTCATAAAAGCATGGAGTCCTCCGGAATTAAGCGTTTTATACAGGATTTCAGGTGCTATAGTAACCATACACAGGAGCAATCAGAGGCAATGTCGCTCCAAACCATGACCGGTTATTTGATTCCTGTAATCGCCGGATTGTTTGTCAGGATTTAAACTCATGATATGAATAATAACGCATATACACTAATTACAGGTGCCAGTTCCGGATTGGGAAGGGAGTTCTCTATCCAGTGTGCCTCGATGGGGATGAATGTCATGATGATTGGACTTCCCGGAAGTAATACTTTTTCGTTGGCAGCCCAATTAATAATAGAGTATGAGGTTGATGTTCAGGCCTTCGAATTTGACCTGACAGATAGCAGTTTGCTGGTCAAAACATTAAATGAGCTGATGAATGGCTTTGAAATCAATTTTTTGATTAATAATGCAGGAATTGGCGGAACGGTTTCGATTATGGAAAGTTCCATCGAATCTATTGATAAAATTATCCAGCTCAATATCCGGGGGACAGTGTTGGTGACCCAGACTTTATTACCCCATCTCCTAAAGCAGAAGGAAAGCCATATTTTGAACATCTCCAGTATGGCAGCCTTTACGCCAATCGCCTATAAAACAGTATATCCCGCTTCCAAAGCCTTCATTTCTTCCTTTTTTTTAGGGCTTAGAGAAGAGTTGCAAGGGACAGGCGTTTCGGTGAGTGTAGTTTATCCGGGGCCAATTATGACCAATTCAGGTGTTTCTGCCCGAATTGTGGAGCAGGGAATGAAAGGCAGGGTAGGGCTGCTGAGCACAAAGGAGATTGCAGGCATCGCGCTCAGGCAGGCCCTTGCAGGTAAGGGAGTCATCATTCCGGGCTTTTGGAACCGCATTAATCATCGTTTGATGAGTCTGCTTCCCACAGAAATAAAACTTAGAATCGTATCAGGTGCAGTGAAAAAAGAAATGGCAATTAGATAGATGCAGCAGAAAATAAAGAAAGTATTAATTACCGGGGCTAACGGTTTTTTAGGGTCTAATGTTGCAAGGGATTTGTATAGGCGGGGATATGAATTGAAATTGATGATCCGGCCTTCGGCAGATGTTTCGGTGATTGCGGATGTTCCTTCGGAGGTCTTTTACGGAGATATCAGTAATGAAGCTGATGTGATGAAGGCCGTAGAAGGCTGCAGTTTTGTGGTTCATACGGCATCGGTCACCGCGCAATGGGATGTTACCTTTAAAACATACGGACAGGTGAATGTAACCGGAACAAAAAATGTTGTTAATGCCTGTCTGGCGCATCAGGTGGAGCGCTTAATTCACATCAGTACCGCGAATACCATTGGTCCTGGAAATAAAAGTAAACCAGGTAATGAGCTCAATTCTTTTGCTTTACTCCATGTAAATTCCGGATACATTAACAGTAAATATATTGCGCAACAATATGTTCTGGAGCAGGTGGAACGGTCAAAATTACCTGCGATCGTCATTAATCCGACCTTTATGATCGGACCATACGACGCAAAACCCAGTTCTGGTAAACTGATCCTGCATGGCATGAATAAGCGGTTGGTTTTTTATCCGCCGGGTGGTAAGAACTTTGTATACATCGGTGATGTATGTGCAGGGATTGCCAGCGCATTGGAAATCGGAAAGATTGGGGATTGCTATTTGATGGCCGGAGAAAACCTTTCCTATAAGGAGTTTTTCCGGCTGTTGAATAAGGCCTCTGGTCAGGAGCCGATAATGGTTAAAATCCCCGGATTTGTTTTAAAAATTGGAGGAATAATAGGTACATTGTCTGGTATATTTAGTCCGGTATCCCGAAAATTGAACTATTCCGCTGCCTATATGCTGTGTATATATAATTACTATTCCGGAAAGAAGTCTGAAAGAGAGTTGCTCCTGAAATATACCCCTGTAGAAATTGCAATAGACAAGGCCTTAAAATGGTTCCGTGAAAATGATTATTGTTAAGCGATGATATGGATAAATTAATCATGTTCTGTTTTTAAAGATGAATACAGCAAAAGTGGAATCTGTTTTCCAAAGTAAATGGTTTGTTTATGGACTGAGAATCCTGATCCTATACCTGTTCAGTGTGGTCTTTAAGTCTTTTGACCTGACTTTTCCTCATAATTTCAGTACTTTTCTATTCAGGGGACAAGCATTTAGCCTGATGTATGTGCTCTTTGGATTGCTGGTTTGGGAAGGGGCAATCTTGCTTTCCCGATGGATGGAGCGCAATACCTCAAAAGAAAATGTTTCCAGACGTTTATTGCTGTTGTGCTTGTCACTGCTGGTTTACGGATTGATTGTTTCCTTTCTGTTTGGCCTATGTTATTCCGTTTTCGATATCGTCTTATTTCATCGGTACGATGCCTGGGAAAGTTTCAGCTCCCTCAGTTACGACCTTTATTTTGGGATCTTTATGTTCTATCTCTTATTGCTGGGATATAACGGAATCGCTTTCTATTATAAAAACTGGAAGGAATCACAGCTGAATACAGAAAGGTTGATGCGCGAGAATATTCAGGCCAAGTATGACGTATTAAAAAGCCAGATCGATCCTCATTTCTTTTTTAATTCCCTGAGTGTTCTTACCAATCTGGTTTATAAAAGCCCGGATCTCTCTGCAGAGTACATCACTCAGCTGGCCAAGAGTTACCGCTATATTCTGGATAAGAAATTTGAAAACCTTGTTTCAATCCAGACGGAACTGGAATTTCTGGAATCCTATTCTTTTCTCATTCGGATCAGGCATCAAAGCAGTATAGAATTTGATATTCAGATCAATGAAAATATAAAGTATATTGGTCTGATTCCTCCGGCAACCTTGCAAATGCTGGTGGAAAATGCCGTTAAGCACAATCGTTTTTCTGCCAATGATCCACTTCACATCCGCATCAGAGATGAGGGCAGCTTTTTAATCGTGACAAATGACCTCCGGAAAAGAGCGGTCGTTCAGAATTCGATAGGATTGGGCCTGGATAATATCGGGAAGAGGTATGAGTTAACCGGTGAAAAAAGAATAGAAGTCATAGAAACGAAAACCTTGTTTATTGTCAAAATCCCTATCATAACTACTCATGAAGATTATCATATTTGAGGATGAAAAACACAATGCGGAGAGGTTGATTCATTTGCTGCAGCAATGTGTTCCTGTTTTAGAGGTCATTGCTGTTATGGAATCGGTTGAAGAAGGTGTGAAGTGGTTTAATACCGCTGTTGGCCAGGCGGACCTGATCTTTATGGACATCCAGCTCTCCGATGGCAATTGTTTTGAAATGTTTGAGCAGGTGGACATCAGAATTCCGATCATATTTACCACTGCATATGACAGCTTTGCCCTTCAGGCGTTTAAGGTCTATAGCGTGGATTATCTGATGAAACCTATAGATTTGAAGGATCTGAAAAGGGCATTGGAGAAATATGAATATTTTAAGCTGCCACCCGAACCGGCTATCAACATCTCCAGAATTGCGGAAGAGTTTTTTAAAAGGGAGCATACCCGGTTTATGGGGAAGATTAACAACCAGCTGGTTTATGTGAAGGCTAAAGATATTGCTTATCTCCATTTTTCTGATGGACTGACCTGGGCGACTACGCTGAACAACCAAAAGACACCACTGGATTATTCATTGGACCAAATTGAAAAATTACTGGATAAAAACTTGTTTTTCCGAATCAACAGGCAATTAATCGTTCACATCGATGCGATTAAAAAGATTACGACTTATTACAATAGCCGGTTGGTGATTCAGTTGTTTCCTGCAATGGATTCAGAGGCTGTCATCAGCAGGGAAAGGGTCAGTAGTTTTAAGAGCTGGCTGGAAGGACAAGCGCCATCTTTCTGATGGCCATTCTATTGATTTCCTGATGTTTCTTCCTTTATACATGATAATTATTGATAAATTTGCACTCCATCATATTTTTGGAGGAAAATTTAATGAAATCTATGTTTGTCAATAAATCCGGTGAAACCTCAAAGAATCTCCGTAAACTTTTTATCCTATTCCTGATCTTTACCTTTCTCATTGCTGCAGGTTCTTTATTACTCAGACACTCTATCTTCCAAAAACTGGATACGTTAAGTGAGAAATTAAGGGGGCATTCACAGGCGCAGGAGATCAGTAATATTTTATTGGACCTGAATGGTGCGGAAAGTGATTTTCAACAGGCCATTTTGTATGGACAGAATGAAAAATTAGAAGACTATAAATCAAAGCTTAATAATACCTTTCTTCAGATTGAAGCCATTCTGAAGAAATACGACCTGGACAGTACCAGGAATTTGTCGGGGAGCAAGGAAAAAATAGGAAAATCTTTTGAAGAAAAATTGCTGATCTCCAATGAAGTCTTTGGATTGAAACATAATTTTGATTCCTTATTGCGGATTACCAATATTGAGAGCATTACCGGGAAAGCTTCAAATGATATCATCGAAAAATATCAATTGAAAAGTACGGTAAAGAGAAGCACGGGAAAAGCGGATACTTCGGTACGTGTGATCAAACCTCAGGCTAGCAAAAAAGGGCTTTTCAAGCGCTTACAGGATGCGATTGTGAACAAGCAGGAAAATGCACAATCCATTAAAGTCGTGACGGTCAACAGGGAAAAGCAAATTCGCGATTCGATTAGCCGTTCTGTGATTAAGAAGCAAAACAATTCGCAGGAGAATTTACTTAGAAAATTAAATGAAGAGAACGGGCGACTGGCGAAATCAAATCAGCAGCTCATCTCTGCCAATCTAAGCCTGGTTATTCAATTGCATCAGCTCGTTCAGGAATTGAAAGATATTCACCTCAACGATTGGGAAAAGACAAGAACTGAAATGCTGAATCAATATCAATCAGCCACCAAAGACATGAATAATTTCACAGGAATTGCAGTGTTAATGGTATTGATCTTTATTGTTTTACTGATTGTATATATCCGTAAAGCAGGAATGTCGGAGGATAATTATATCCGGGAAAATGAAAGAGCGGTTGCCCTTGCAGAACAGAAATCTGAAATGCTGGCGATCATGAGTCATGAAATCCGGAACCCGCTCACCACGATTACAGGGATTATCTATTTGCTGAACCGTACCCCACTTACAGATGACCAGAAAAAGAAACTGAACTCGATTAACTCATCGTCGAGCATGCTGATCAATACCGTAAATGATATTCTTGATGTCAGCAAGATTGACAATCAGCAGGAAGGCGCGCTGAATATTGTTTCTTTTCAGCCTTGTGTTGAAATCAAAGATACCATTGCCGCCATGAGCTTTACCGCAGAACGGAAACAGATCTCGCTGACTGCAGAGTTTACCGGAAACGAAGAGACAATGGTGAAAGGAGATCCCTTCCGTTTGAAACAAATCATGATCAACCTGCTGAATAATGCGGTGAAATATACAGATCAGGGTGGTGTAGTGGTTAAAGTAGATTTAAATAGCATAGATGAACATACCGAAAGTTTAAAGGTCAGTATCATTGATACGGGAATAGGCATTCCTAAAGAACAGCAGGGAAAGTTATTTACGAGGTATTACCAGGCGAACCGTTCCGCAGGTAAGCCGGGAACAGGATTGGGCTTATACATCTGCCGTCAGCTGATCGACATTCAGAATGGCCATATCAGCGTGGAAAGTGAAGCTGGAAAAGGATGCCATTTTAAATTTGATCTTCCTTATCAGAAAACGGAGTAATTTTCCGATGTTCATTTACGGACAAGAAATGTTCGCTTATGAACAATTCTGTAAGGTTTAAAATTCGAAGCTTTGTTTTGAGGACAATTTGAGTCTGTTTGTGTTTTGGCATTGGTTTGGTAAATAGGTGGTTAGGTGGTGTTTCGCCTGTTTATTCCTAAATTTAACCGACATGTTTAAGCTCAACCTGAAGATCGCTTTGAGAAACCTTTATAAAAATAAAGGCTACGCTTTTATCAATATCGCCGGCTTGTCTATCGGAATGGCGAGCTGTCTGCTGATCTTTGTATTTATCAGTTATCAGCTGAGTTTTGATCGTTTCTTTTCCAATAAGGATCGCATTTACCGGGTCATTACTTTATTGAATTACTCCGGAACCACAGAATATTCAGGTGGAATTCCATTAGCGCTTGTGCCAACCTTAAGGAACGAATTGCCACAGATTGAAAAGGTTGGGGCCATACAAAGGAGTGGTGGAATTATTAAGATCAATGATGATAGCGGAAAAGAAATCATAAAAATTGCGGAAGAGGTCTATTATGCTGAACCGGAGTTTTTTGAGATTTTTGATACCAGATGGATTACCGGTAAACCTGCTACTGCATTGTCGGCACCCAATACCGTTGTGCTCTCTAAAAAAACTGCTATTCAATATTTTGGAAGCTGGAAGAAGGCAGTTGGGAAAAACATTCGTTTTCAGAACAGACTGAATTTAAAGGTTACAGGAATTATAGAAGATGCGGCAGACAATAGTAGCTTTCCGCTAAAGATCGTATTAAGCTATCTGACCTATTCCGGTGGGAATTCCAAATGGAGCTCATTAAGAACAAATTCAAACGGATTCCTTTTATTGAAGAAAGGTGTCGATCCGAAGGCCTTTGATGTGGCTCTGGCTGAGTTTTCCAAAAAACATTACGCCGGTGTAGATATGACAGGAACAAGGGCACATTTGCTTCAGCCATTGCAGCAGATTCATTTTGACGGGCGCACACAAAATTTCAGGGATAAGGTAGTTGCTATGGAATCCATCTTTGGCCTGGGGATTATCGGCCTTTTCATATTGCTTACGGCCTGCATTAATTTTATCAATATGGCCACTGCTCAGTCGGTTGGAAGAGCTAAAGAAGTGGGTGTTCGCAAAGTGATGGGAAGCTCCAGGGATCAGTTGACCTGGCAATTCCTCAGCGAAACGATGCTGATCACCGCCATCGCCATGTTGCTGGCCTGTGTGCTAACGGAGTTGTTTTTACCTACAATTTCTAACCTGATGGGAGCTGAGATCAGTTTAAGTTTCTTTAGTCAGCCTGATGTGCTGCTTTTTGTGCCGGCATTACTGATTGTTGTTGCCTTTTTGGCCGGTTTTTATCCGGCAATGGTGATGTCTGGATTTAGTCCGGCCCTGGCGATAAAGAACAAAGGACTTTCCGGAACCGGAAGTTCAGGTCTTGAGCTGAGAAAGGTGCTGGTGGTTGCACAATTTGGAATAACAACCTTACTGATCATAGGAACCCTGGTGGTACTCCGGCAGATGAAATATATTCAGGAAAAGCCACTTGGTTTCAGGAGTAAGGCCATAGCGATGATAGATGTTCCTTCTGATAGTTTGAGCAGGTCAAAGTACCCCTTGCTGCAGCGCCGTTTATCCGCCATCTCGGGAGTTCAGCTCAGCAGCTTTTGTATGGCTGCTCCTTCTTCGGTCATTAACCACGATACTGACCTGTCTTACGACCATCGTCCTAAGGCTGATTTTACAGTGAACACCAAATTTGCCGACGAGAATTACGCTAAGGTATTTGACCTGAAGATGCTTGCCGGAAGGATGTTGTCAAAGAGTGATACCTTGAAAGAATATGTAGTGAACGAGACTTTATTGAAAAAACTGAACATTTCAAACCCTGCATCGGCCATAGGAAAACAGCTGACCGTAGATGGCAATGCGGCTCCTATTGTGGGCGTGATGAAAGATTTTATCAACGGATCTTTTCATGAAGCCGTATCGCCCATAGCCCTTTTTTCGCAAAAGCCACAGTACACGGCCCTGGCAGTTCGGCTGGAAACCAAATCTATGTTGAATACCATGAAATTAATTGAGAAAGAATGGAATGAAATCCTGCCGGATCATGTTTATGGCGCTACTTTTTTAAACGATGAAATCAACAATTATTATCAGACAGAGCAGCGCATGGGGCTCTTGTTTAAAATATGCTCCGGCCTCATCATATTCATTTCTTTTATTGGTTTATTTGGCCTGGTTTCTTTTATTGTTGCACAGCGTACAAAGGAAATTGCCATTCGTAAAGTCCTTGGTGCGGAGACGATCACACTGATCGGCTTGCTGAACAGCGCTTTTTTGAAAATGGTCTTGCTGGCAAATTTGCTGTCCTGGCCTTTGGCTTATATTTTCATTTCTAAGTGGTTATCTGGTTTTGTGTATCGTATCGAGCTGAGTGTCTGGCCATTTGCGTTTGCAATGTTGCTTTCTGTGTTAATTACATTTTTAACTGTCAGTTTAAGGTCTTATGGTGCCACCAGACGGAATCCTATAGCCGCATTAAAATATGAGTAATTTTTCTGATGCTTCTTATTCTATCGGGTAATTAGTAACTTTAGGTACATTTAAAACATGAGATATGAGATACATTTCGTTATTACTTCTTTTCACAGCGATTTCCTTTTCCGGGTTTTCCCAAACAAGCGATGCTATTATAGGAAAATGGATCAATTCTTCGGGTGAAGCGCACATAGACATTTCCAAAAAAGGAGATAAGTTTTTCGGTAAAATTGTATGGTTGAAAGCACCTAAAGATGAAAAAGGGCAGGCTAAACTGGATGTGAAAAATCCGGATGCAAGCTTAAAAACAAGACCAATTCTGGGCCTTGAAATGTTAAAGGACTTTGTTTACGATGACGGTAAATGGGTAGATGGAAAAATCTATGATCCAAAAACCGGAAAAACATACAGCTGTAATATGAACATTAAAGCCAATGGAGACTTAAATGTAAGAGGATATATTGGCATCTCATTGATAGGTAGATCTGACACCTGGAAAAGAGCTAAATAGATGAAGAGACTAATTTATTGTTTGCTATTCTTCCCGTTATTCGGTTTTGCACAAACTTACGACCTGATTCCATTGACCTCAGGAGCAAATACCAGTTTAAGGGGAATGAGTATTGTGTCTGATCAGGTGGCATGGGTGAGTGGAAGTAATGGTCATATCGGCAAAACAACAGACGGAGGTAAAACCTGGGACTGGATTAAGCCTGCAGGTTATGAGAAACTTGATTTCAGAGATATTGAAGCCTTTGATGCAGATAAAGCGGTTGCAGTGAATGCAGGTTCGCCTGCTTATATCCTGATGACCATCGATGGTGGTAAAACCTGGAAAGAGAGTTACAAAAATCTGGATACCGCCATATTTTTAGATGGAATGGATTTTTGGAATGATCAGCGTGGAATTGTCTTTGGTGATCCCATCAATAATAAAATGCAGCTTTTAAGAACGATTGACGGAGGTGCATCCTGGAATGATATTTCTGATAATTTACAGGCAAAAATGGGTGTCGGAGAAGCTGCTTTTGCTGCCAGCGGATCTACCATTCAGACCAAAGGAAATGGAAAGGTCTGGATTGCCACCGGAGGAAAGGTTTCTAATATCTATTACTCGAGTAATTTTGGTTCTACCTGGCAGATCTTTGAATGCCCGATTTTACAGGGAGAAAGCAGTACAGGGCCCTTTTCTATGTCTTTCTTTGATGAAGATAAAGGTGTGGTTGTTGGTGGAAATTACCTGAAAGATAAGGAGAATGAAAACAATGTTTTACTGACGAATAATGGAGGTAAAACATGGACCAAACCTGCAAAACCGGTAGATGGCTATCGTTCTGGTGTAACTTATATCAGCGAAAAGACCTTAATTGCTGCGGGAACTTCAGGAATAGATGTTTCTTCTGATGGGGGCAAATACTGGTATAACATCTCCGGAATGAATTTGAATGTCGTTCAGAAATCAAAAAAGGGCGATCTGATTCTGCTCGCCGGAAATAAAGGGCAGATTTATCAGCTGGTCATCACTGCAAAATAAGGCTATGTTAAGTAAAGTTCACCATATCGCAATTATTTGCAGAGACTATAATGTTTCAAAAGCCTTTTATACAGATGTTTTAGGCCTTAGGGTTATCAGAGAAGTTTATCGGGAAGAAAGGGCTTCCTATAAGCTGGACCTTGCCCTTAATGGCGAGTACATTATAGAACTTTTCTCTTTCCCGGATCCACCGGAACGTCCATCGAGGCCCGAAGCTGCCGGTTTAAGACACCTGGCTTTTCAGGTTGATGACCTGGACCTGGTAGTGGAGACTTTGCAGCAAAAGGAAGTGCTGGCAGAACCCATCCGGATTGACGAGTTTACCGGAAAGCGATTTACATTTATCAGTGATCCTGATCATTTACCAATAGAGTTCTATGAAAAATAATTTTTAGCAGATATATAATAAACCTGAGATTCAGGCGTCTATATATATGAGAGCGTTAATTTAGATGACGGGGATGTGGCTGGAAGCTGTATCCCCGTTTTTTTATGCCCAAAATAAAAGCCCGCCGCAAGGCAGGCTTTTGATGACGTCATGGGCGGATTCGAACCGCCGTTGAAGGTTTTGCAGACCCATACCTAACCACTCGGCCACATGACTATATGATGTATTCCATGATTTACAGCAGCAAATATATATAAAGTATACTAAATTAGTAGACTTTATTTTGATTTTCTTAGTCTGGTAAAAATGAAGGCGGATCTTTGTAAACTGAATGGATTGGTAATTAATAGGTTACAATTCAATCTACCTGGATGTAAGACTTTGTTTATGAGTTTGTTGTGTTTTGTTTGTAGTAGGTAAGTAGGCCCTTTGAATCTTGAAATCTGATGTTTTGATCCTTTTTGTAGTGGCTGTGTAGGCCCGGCAATATGTACATTTTTTTTTCGGCTGATATAGATTTGAGTAACCAAATATACTCATCCCCATGAAAAAAATTCTGATTTTAGCAGGCTGCGCCATGCTTTGTGCAGTCCTGTTCTCCTGTAAGAAGGAACTCCGGTCCAATTCCAATCCAGATCAAAATGAAACCACAACCGTCCGGGCAAATGAATCTGTCAGCATCTGGATGACCACGACAGACAAAAGTAAATTACTGCAATCCCAGAACAATGTCACCTTTGGGGCAGATGCAGGAACAAATCCAAATACGATTGTGGTTGAGGAAAACACAAGCTACCAGGGAATCGATGGTTTTGGCTTTACGCTGACTGGTGCAAGTGCCACTCTCATCAATGGCCTTGGCGCAGCACAAAGGAACAATTTACTGCAGGAACTATTTGCTACCTCCGGGAATAATATCGGAATCAGCTACCTGAGGATTACAATCGGGGCATCTGATCTCAGTGCCAGTCCTTTTACTTATAATGAGCTGGCTGCAGGACAAACGGACAACAACCTCAATAATTTTAGCATTGCTCCCGAAATGACTGACCTGGTTCCGGTATTAAAAAGTATCATTGCCATCAACCCTTCCATTAAAATTCTCGGAAGCCCCTGGACTGCTCCAAGGTGGATGAAAACCAATGGCAATTATGTTGGAGGAAGCCTGAATCCTGCATACTACGATGCCTATGCCAGGTATTTCGTTAAATACATTCTTGCCATGCGCGCCCAGGGAATTACCATCGATGCGATTACCCCTCAAAATGAACCCTTAAATCCCTACAATAACCCAAGTATGCTTATGCAGGCTTCAGAGCAGGCCACATTTATTAAGAACAATCTGGGACCACAGTTTAGTGCCAGTAACATCAGCACAAAGATCATTTCCTACGACCATAATGCAGATCGCCCGGATTATCCAATTGCCATTTTAAACGATGCGGCAGCAAGAAATTATGTAGATGGTTCTGCTTTTCATCTTTACGGTGGAAATATTAGCGCATTGACAGAAGTGCATAATGCCTATCCCAATAAAAATATCTATTTCACGGAGCAATGGGTGGGAGGGCCCAGTAATTTCGCTGGCGATTTGCAGTGGCATGTAAACACCCTGATTATCGGTGCAACCAGGAACTGGAGCCGCAACGTGCTGGAGTGGAATCTTGCCGCTGATCAAAATTATGGCCCACATACCAACGGCGGTTGCAGCACCTGCGAAGGAGCTTTAACGATTAACGGGAGCAACGTATCCAGAAATGTGTCTTATTACATCATTGCCCATGCCTCGAAGTTTGCCAGACCCGGAGCAACAAGAATTAGTTCTAACATTGCAGGCAGCTTCCAGAATGTCGCTTTTAAAAATGCAGATGGAACCAAGGTGCTGATTGTGTCCAACAGCGGAACTGGCAGTGGTACTTTTAAAGTGAAGTGGGCTGGCCAGTCTTTTAGCTATACTCTTCCCGCAGGAGCGGTCGCAACTTTCAAATGGTCGGGTAATGGTTCCGGAAACCCGGTAACTGCACCTATAGGCCAGGTGATTTCGCTTAAAGGAATCAACAACCAATTTGTGAGTTCCGGGAACGGAACATCTCCAATGTGGTGTAACAGGGCAAGTGCCGGCGATTGGGAGAAATTCACAGTAGTCGATGCAGGAGGAGGAAAAATTGCACTAAGAAGCATGAATAAATACGTTTCCTCAGAAAATGGGGCTGCGCCTTTAACCTGTAGCAGGGCTACAATCGAAGACTGGGAAAAATTCGACTGGGTTGTTAATGCAGATGGGAAAATATCCCTCCGTGGAAACAACGGCCTTTACGTTTCTTCTGAAAACGGTGCCAACGCAATGACTTGTACCAGGCCCTCAATTTCAGGATGGGAAGCATTTAGTCTAAACTAATCATAACCAAATCTAATCATCAAACCCTAAAACAATGAAAAAACTAAACCTCGTGATCTGCCTGCTGGCAGTTTCACAAATTCTTCCAGCCTGTAAAAAGGACCTTAAAACTGCCGGAGCAGAAAATGATCAACTTACTGCTCCAAGGGCCTTAACCTATCAGCAGGTCTGGTCGGATGAATTCGACGGAAATGCAGTGAACATGAATAACTGGAGCTTTGAAACCGGTGGCGGTGGATGGGGCAATAATGAAAAACAATTTTATCAGGCAGAAAATGCGACTGTTTCCGGTGGAAACCTCGTGATCACTGCGAGGAAACAAAGTGTTGGCGGCTTGCCTTATACCTCTGCACGTTTGATCAGCCGGGGAAAACGGGAATTTAAGTACGGACGGTTCGAGGCCCGCATTAAATTGCCCCAGGGGCAGGGACAGTGGCCTGCATTCTGGATGCTGGGTGCCAATATCGGAACCAATCCATGGCCTAAATGTGGTGAGATTGACATCATGGAAAATACCAATACTTCAAATACAGTATTGGGAACAATGCATTGGTTCAGTAACCAGTATACTTATTATGGAGGAAATACGACGACCACACCTACCAATTACCATGTGTACCGGGTAGACTGGACACCAGCCTCCATTACCTGGTTTGTAGACAATGTTCAGTTCCATGTTGCCAATATTGAAAACAACATCAATGGAACAGAAGAATTTCATGATCCCTTCTTTTTACTCTTTAACCTGGCTGTCGGAGGAAACCTGCCGGGTCAGAACATTGACGAAAGCCGGCTGCCTGCAAGCATGTATGTGGATTATGTAAAGGTATATCAGCTGACCGAAAGTTCTGCGAATCCGCCTATAGGTCAGACCATTTCCCTGAAAGGGATCAATAACCTGTTTGTGACCGGATTAAATGGAACAGGCCCGATGATTTGCGACCGGCCAACTTCACAAGACTGGGAGAAATTTACAGTGGTAGATGCCGGAGGGGGTAAAGTGGCTTTGAGAAGCATGAATAAATATGTTTCCTCTGAAAACGGAACAGCACCCATTACCTGTAGCAGAACAACGGTCAGTGATTGGGAAAAGTTCGATTGGATCGTCAATGCTGATGGAAAAATATCCCTTAGAGGTAACAATGGCCGTTATATCTCTTCTGAGAACGGTACCGCAGCGATGACCTGTAACAGAACGACCATCTCCGGATGGGAAGCCTTTAGTTTATAATGTCGGTCACCATGAAAAGATACCTGAGCTATGTGCTGCTGATGTTTTGCTGCTTTTCTGTCTATGGACAGTCAATGCAGGAACAGGGAAAAAGCTGGACTTTTGCTTTTTATGGTGACGACAGCTCCGAGAATTTTCAATGGTCAATTGCCGGAAACAGCAATGGACAAAATCCTGATGTTTTATCAGAAGTGATCTGGACGAAATTGAAGGGAGCGGGTGTGGGACTGGATGTAGATTTAAACATCTGGTCCCATATTTTCTTTAAAGGCAGTTACCACAAAGCTTTTATCCGAAGCGGAACTGCTACGGATCATGATTATGCAGCAGATAACCGAACTCAGCCTACATACGCTGCGTTTTTAAAGAGCAATGAGGGACATACTTCCCGTTATTCAATCGCTTTGGCCTATGAGCTCAAGCTCCATGAGCTGTTTACTGTGATGCCTTATGCCGGATATGCGAACAACAGGCAGGTACTCTCGCTGAAGAATTTTGAAGAAGATAAAGGAGGGAAGCAACTAAACAGCAGTTACCAGACCGATTGGAATGGTCCCCTTGCGGGTATCGATCTGCAGGTCGCAAGGCTGCGAAGAATTAGTTTGAATGCAGGATTCAGTTATCAGCAACTCCGTTATACCGGCCTTGCTGATTGGAACCTGATTGATGCCTTTAACCATCCACTGAGTTTCAAACATACTGCGAGAGGTTTTGAAAGTCAGGTCTTATTGCGCCTGAACTTCAACATCAACTCCTTCTGCGCTGTTTATTTAAGGGGGGAATACCGTTATGCTGAAACGGGAAAAGGAATCGATCAGCTCTTCCTGGCAGATGGGCAGGAACGGGAATCCCGCTTCAACGGAGCCCTGAGGAAAGTAAAGGGAATAGGAGCCGGTATTATTTTTAGCATCAGATAAGGCTTATTTCGCGTTTTGTTTTAAGATAGATTCCAGCAAAAAGCTCGATTCCTGCTCCGGATTAATCAGGTCCTGAAGCGAAACTTTATCTAACAGCTGATCTACAGTTAGCTGGATCATTTGCCATAAAGAACGAACGGAGCAGTCGATAGAATTGGTGCAGAGCTTTACTGCTCCAGGATATTCTTCACAAAAAGCTTTATTGAACAGGGCACCGCCAAGCACTTTCAACACCTTATTGATGTTGACCTGATCTGCAGGTTGCGCAAGTACATACCCTCCCTTGTATCCCGGGGTGCTATTGATGTATCCCGAGATGCGCAGCATTCTCGTTAGCTTAGCCACATAAGCAGTAGACAGGCCTTCTGCTTCGCTGAGGGCAGGAATGCTGATGCCTTCCCCGTTTTCATGCCTGGCGATGCGAAGGAGTACCCTTAATCCATATTCTTCCTGGGCTGTAATTTTCATCAGTATCTATTTTTTGTCTTATTTATTCCTCTTTACATCATTCCCAATTCCAGGCGGGCAGCCTCAGACATCATGTCCTTGTTCCATGGTGGTGTCCAGGTCACTTCTACAGATACTTCGTTTACGCCTTCAATTTGTCTTACTTTCTGTTCCACTTCAACCGGAATGTCCTGCGCGGCCGGGCAGCCCGGAGCGGTGAGGGTCATGACAATCTGTACGTTGTTAAACGGTGTCATCACTTCAGTTTCATAGATCAGCCCAAGTTCATATATGCTAACCGGTATTTCAGGGTCATATATCGTTTGCAGGCAGTCAATTACTTTTTGTTTTAATTCCTCTTTATCCATGATCTATTTCTTTTCTAATCCCTGAATGGTTTGGTAAGCCAAGGCATAATTTTTCATTTGTTTAATCATTGAAAGCAGTCCGTTGGAACGGGTTTGTGCCAGGTGGGTCATCATTCCGATTTCCCGGATAAAGTCCAGCTTAGCTTCCAGAATTTCTTCAGGGCGATGCCCGGACAATACTTTGATGAGCATGCTCACCAGACCTTTTACGATCACCGCATCGCTATCTGCTTTAAAAAATACCCTGCCATCTTCATGAGATGCGGCCAGCCAGACCGTAGACTGGCAACCCTTAATTTTATTGTCTGCTATCTTGTGTTCTTCTTCCAGTGCAGGGAGTTTCTTTCCCAGATCAATAATGTATTCATATTTATCTTCCCAGCTGTCGAACAGTGCGAAATCTTCTATAATCTCTTTCTCTATTTCAAGAATTGGTTGCTGACTCATCAGGATAACATTTTAATGGATTTGTGCATGCCTGCAATCAGGATATCTATTTCTTCTTTGGTATTGTAAAGTGCAAAGGAAGCCCTAACGGTTCCCGGGATGCCAAAACGTTTCATTAAGGGCTGTGTACAATGGTGTCCTGTCCTTACTGCAATCCCGAGGTTATCCAGCAAAATGCCGATGTCCTGAGGGTGAATGCCTTTGACGATGAAAGAAACCAAGCTTACCTTCTCTTTGGCTTTTCCAATGATACTCAAACCCGGAATACTTTCCAACTGTGCAGTTGCATATGCCAGCAGCTCGTTTTCATGTTTTCTGATGGTCGCTTTACCTATATTTTGAACGTAGTCCAATGCTGCTTTTAAAGCAATGGTATCGGCAATGTTTGGAGTACCTGCTTCATACTTATAGGGAAGGTCATTATAGGTCGTCTGTTCAAAAGTGACTTCCTTAATCATTTCTCCGCCACCATGGAATACCGGCATGCTTTCCAGCAATTCCTTTTTTCCGTAAAGTACACCAATCCCTGTAGGCGCATATACTTTATGGCCCGAAAAGGCAAAAAAGTCACAATCCAGAGCCTGAACATCAATGTCCAGGTGTACAGCAGATTGTGCACCGTCTACCAATACTTTTGCACCTATGGCATGTGCAGCATCAATCATTTCTTTTACGGGATTCACTGTTCCCAGGGCATTGGAAACCTGAACAATGGAAACCAGTTTGGTTTTTTCTGTCAGCAGGCTTTTGTAGTCCTCCATAGAGAGTTCCCCTTCTTCGCTCACCGGAATCACCTTTAATACCGCATTTTTCTCCTGACAAAGGATTTGCCATGGGACGATATTCGAATGGTGTTCCATTCCGGAGATCAGGATTTCATCACCCGCTTTAATGTGCTGACGACCCCAGGTATAGGCTACAAGATTGATTCCTTCCGTTGTTCCTCTGCTGAAGATAATTTCCTCAGCCGATGCTGCTCCAATAAACTCCTGTACTGCAAAACGCGTAGCCTCATAGGCCAAAGTTGCTTCTTCGGCGAGGGTATGGATGCCACGGTGAATGTTCGCGTTGTAGCGGCCATAATAATCACTCAGCGCATCAATCACGCATTGTGGCTTTTGGGAGGTCGCTGCATTGTCCAGGTAAACCAATGGTTTATCATTTACCGTTCTGCTGAGAATGGGAAACTGGGACCTGATCGCTTGCAGGTCTAAATCCAGGGATATGGAATCTATCTGTGTCATTTTATGATATAGATAAGTGTTCGTAAATCAGTTCTGCTACATGATTGCGTAAAGGCTCCGGTTTAATCTGTACCAGGATGTCAGCTGCATAAGCCTCCAATAATAATACCTCTGCCGCTTCCTTGGGAATTCCCCTTGCCCTTAGATAGAACAAAGCTTCTTCATCCAGCTGACCCACGGTACAGCCGTGCGAACATTTCACATCATCTGCAAAAATCTCGAGTTGCGGTTTGGTATTGATGGTCGCCTGATCGGATAAGATGATGTTTTTGTTGGATTGGTAGGCATTTGTCTTTTGTGCATCAGGTTGTACAATGATTCTTCCGCTGAAAACACCTGTTGAAGCATCACCTGCAATTCCTTTATAGAGCTGGTTACTAAAACAGTTTGGCTGTTTATTGTCTACTAAAGTATGGTTGTCCACATGGCTCTTCCCTTTTAGGAGGTAGAGTCCATAAAGATGGGTTTCATTGCCTGCTGCATCCAGTACCAGGTTCAGGTTGTTGCGAATGACGCCACCGTTCAGAGAAACCACTACCGTGTGTACGTGGCTTCTGCCAATCTGGTGAATATGCGTGCTGCCTACCTGACTGGCATTTAAGCCGTCGTGCTGGATTTTATAATATTCTACAAAAGCATTTTCTTTCACCACTACTTCCAGGACCTCATTGGTAAAGCTTTCTGATGTACCTAATGTGGTATAAGTTTCCGTTAGCTGTAATTTTGCATTTTCTTCTACAAAGATCAGGCTTCTTGGCTGGGAAAGGGTATTTTGTTGCCTTGCGTCCGAAATATGGTAGATATAGACCGGTTCTGTTAATTGCTGTCCTTTAGGGACCAGAAGGAACAGGCCGTCCTGTATAAAAGAGGTATTCAGTGCATGGATTCCGTCCTTCAGGTATTCACTGCTTTGTCCGAGGTGTGCTTTAACAAGCTGCTCGTATTTCCCTTTTGCAGCTTCTTCCAAAGCTAAGATGACCAGCTGGGATGCAGTAGAACGGATGGTCGACAGGGCCGGGATAAATCGTCCGTTTACAAAAACCAGTTCATTGGCCTGCTCATGGCCTGCTAAACGAATGGCATCTATATCCGAAAGCTGAATTGCAGGAGCTGTATTTGCAAACTGATATTCTTTGTCAAATAAACTGCTGATATTGGTGTATTTCCATTCTTCCAACTTGTACGTCGGTAAGCCTGATTTGTTAAAGGTATTGAAACCATCTGTCCTGAGTTCAGCGATGGCAGTTGCAGGACCGGAGTCCTGAAGTTGCTCAAACTGATCTTTAAAATAATTTACATTCGTCATTATCTTTCTGTTTTGATGATGATCTGCTTACAGACTGGCTGCTAAATCTGCTTCATCCGTAATAAAATCGTATCCTTTATCTTCCAGTTCCAATGCCAGTTCTTTCGTTCCGGATTTCACAATTTTTCCGTTGTAAAGGACATGCACAAAATCAGGTTGAATATAATCCAGCAGGCGTTGATAATGGGTGATGAGCAATATGGCACGATTTTCGTTTCTCAGCTTGTTAATCCCATTTGCCACGATGCGTAAAGCATCAATGTCCAGGCCTGAGTCTGTTTCATCAAGGATGGCCAGTTTAGGTTCCAGCATCGCCATCTGAAAAACTTCATTTCTTTTCTTTTCTCCACCAGAGAAACCTTCGTTGATGGAACGGCTAAGCAGGGACTGATCGATTTCCACTAAAGCCATCTTTTGCTTCATCATTTTTAAGAAGGCCACTGCATCCAGGAGTTCTTCACCCTGATACTTGCGTTTTTCATTTACGGCAGCCTTGATGAAATTGGTGGTACTTACTCCCGGGATTTCCACAGGATACTGAAAGGCAAGAAAGAGGCCTTCACGTGCCCTGTCTTCTGTAGAAAGCTCCAATAAGTCTTTTTCGAGGAAGGTTACTTCACCTTCAGTTACTTCATATTCTTCTCTTCCGGCAAGTACGGAGGCAAGGGTGCTTTTTCCGGAACCATTGGGTCCCATGATGGCATGAACTTCTCCCGCTTTAATTTCGAGATTAATTCCTTTCAGGATTTCCTTACCTTCAATATTTGCGTGTATATTTTTAATTGATAACATGTCTTGTAAATTTTTATGGGTACTTAAATTAACCTACACTGCCTTCCATACTGATGGCAAGTAGTTTTTGGGCCTCTATGGCAAACTCCATAGGCAACTGGTTCATCACTTCTTTGGCAAATCCATTGACAATCAGGGCTACGGCTGTTTCCGCGTCGATTCCCCGCTGTCTGCAATAGAACAATTGATCTTCTCCGATTTTGGAGGTCGTTGCTTCATGCTCTACGATGGCTGTCTTGTTTTTTACTTCTATATAAGGGAAGGTATGGGCACCGCATTTATCGCCCAGCAGAAGGGAGTCACATTGTGAATAATTTCTGGCGTTGGTAGCCCCTTTAGCCGCACGAACCAAACCCCGGTAACTGTTCTGACTTTGCCCGGCAGAGATGCCTTTGGAAACAATCCTGCTGCGGGTATTTTTCCCGAGGTGGATCATTTTCGTTCCGGTATCTGCCTGCTGGTGATGGTTGGTAAAAGCGACTGAATAAAATTCACCGATAGAATAATCCCCTTTAAGAATGACACTTGGGTATTTCCAGGTGATGGCCGATCCGGTTTCTACCTGTGTCCAGGAGATTTTAGAATGTTCACCCTGACACATGCCACGTTTGGTGACGAAATTATAAATTCCGCCATTCCCGTCCTTGTCACCAGGATACCAGTTCTGAACGGTAGAGTATTTGATCTCCGCCTTTTTCATCGCTACCAGTTCAACGACAGCCGCATGCAGCTGATTCTCGTCCCTCATTGGGGCCGTACATCCCTCCAGATAGCTGACATAACTTTCTTCTTCTGCAATGATCAGGGTCCGTTCAAACTGACCGGAGTTTTCTGCATTGATGCGGAAATACGTAGAAAGTTCCATTGGGCAGCGTACCCCTTTAGGGATATAGCAGAAGGATCCGTCGGTGAAAACTGCCGAATTTAAAGCCGCAAAGTAATTGTCGGTCATCGGAACTACCGAGCCGAGGTGTTTTTTTACCAGGTCCGGATGTTTTTGGATCGCCTCACTGATGGAGCAGAAAATAACGCCTATTTCAGAAAGCTGCTCTTTAAAAGAAGTGGCAATGGAAACGCTGTCCATTACAACGTCGACCGCAACACCAGTCAGCCTTTTTTGTTCATTTAATGAGATGCCCAGCTTCTCAAAAGTACGGAGCAATTCAGGATCTACCTCATCGAGGCTATTGAGCTGCTCTTTCTTTTTCGGCGCAGCATAATAAATGATATCCTGGTAATTGATAGGTGGGTATTTCACATTGGGCCATTTGGGTTCCTCCAGCTTCAGCCAGTGTGCATAAGCTTTCAGTCGCCAGTTCAGCATCCATTCCGGCTCGTTCTTCTTCTTTGAAATGAGCGTTACAACATCCTCATTTAGTCCTTTGGGAATAATATCCGTATCAATATCTGTAACAAAGCCGTACTTGTATTCATTTAGTGCGGTTTGCTCAAGCATATTTAAATCTTCATTCATGATATCGGTCTTTTAACTATTATAATCGCAATAATTTACCTGACAAAGGTACGGCTCTTTCACTATTTATACAAAATAGTATAAACAGTGAAATGTAAGATTTACAGATTATGGTTTTAGCATAAAAAAATAGATATTTGAATTGATGTCGAACCAGCTGATCTCTTTTCTCCAATTGTATAAATCTCTTCCGGAGGCAGATCAGGAATTGATTTCCGCTGAATTTGAGTCTAAAACCTTTCCCGAAGGCAGTTATCTCTTTGAAGGAATGAAGGTCTGTTCGGAGCTTTTCTTTATCTGTGACGGGATTCTCCGGATTCTTGTACAACAGAAAGAGGGGAAGGAGCAGACCCGTTATTTATTGTCCGAAGATCAGTTTTGTACGCTTTTAAACAGCTTTAACCATGAGGCTCCTGCTCCCGAACAAATTCAGGCGCTCTGCAATGTTCAGGTCCTGGTGATTTCTAAAAAGAACCTGATCAGCTTGTATCAGCGTTTGCCTTACTTAAAGGTATTGATTGATGAAATTATTCAGCGGTCTCTGATGGAGAAAAACCAGATCAGGAATGCTTACCTTGAAATGGAACCCCCGCTTCGTTATGAAGAATTTATAAATGACCAGCCCGATATCGCCTTGCGGGTTCCTCTGAATGATGTGGCCAGCTATCTTGGTGTTAGTCCGCAATTGATCAACAGGCTAAGAAAGCAGGTGGATGAGCAGGCCTCAGACCAGGGTATTGAATTTTGATGCAATGTGATTTCTGGCATGTTTCTGAAACTCTTCAGGAGATTGTGCGGTTTGTTTCTTGAAAAACCTGCTGAAATAGGGCCGGTCTGTGAAATTCAGGTCGTAGGCAATTTGCTTTAACGACTGCTCGCTGTGAATGATCTTTCTTTTGGCCTCTAAGATGATCCGGTCGTGGATCAGTTGCATGCTGGTTTTATGGAGTTTCTCCTTCAGCACCTGATTCAGGCGTTTTGAACTCAGATTCAATGCTGCAGCATAGAAATCCGCATTGCGTTCCTGAAGGTAATTGTCTTCCAGTAAAAGCATAAACTCATAGACCCGTTTCTGATTGAGGTCCTGACTGGTAAAAACATGTTCCTTAATGCGGATGAGTTTCAGCAGGAAGACTTTTAGCATGGCCTTCAGGATGGAAAAATTATTTTGCTGAAGCAGGTATTCTTCTTCCATCAGGGCATAGATCTTTTCCAGTTCCCCTGCATTTTCCAGCTGCAGCGGTAAAAAAGAGAACTCTCCCTGGATATTGAAAATCTTAAAGATATCGAGGTAAAACTCTTTATCTTCTTCTCCAAGAAAATCTCGTTTGAAAGAAAGTAAAACACCGTTTTTTCCGGCTTTGTTCAATTGATGTACCCGGTAAGGAGGGATCAGATAGATCCAGTTTCCCAGTTCTTCCCCTTCCTTAGTGGCGTGTAAAGGATATTCATTTTTTAACCAGACGATTTCAAAGAAATCCTTTCTCCCCGGATCATTGAGGTAGCTGGGTGGACAATTTTCCAGGTTCCTGATATAGATCAGGGATTTTTCTAATCCAAGTACGGTCTGTTCTTTCATTGAGGATACAAATATAAGGTATCCTCAATTGCCGCATTGGACAATCCGGACATTCAGGTGGACTTATTTCTAAAGCGCTTTTTTTTATGGCATTTCCATGATTATGGAGCTGTCTTTTTTCCAGATAATCCAATATAATGCGCAGAATGTATAAGGACTGAGGGATTTGCTGAAGATACCTTTGCGCCATAAAGATCGGGGAAATCATGAAAGAACAGAAATTTTCAACAGCAATCAGGGCGAATATGGACTTGATTTTAAAGGAACAGCTCAGCTTGTCGGCAAAGATAGATTTTGCGCAGGTCGCTGCTTTTATTCCTTATGTATATAGCGCGGATCGACTGTTTTTAATTGCTGCCGGACGTTCCGGGCTTGCTTTGAAGGCTGCGGCAATGCGCTTAATGCATTTCGGACTCCAGGTTTTTGTAGCAGGTGAAATTACCACTCCCGCAATTGGCGCAGGAGATCTTTTGATTGCAGCATCCGGTTCAGGAACCACTTCCTCCATTTTGACCGCTGCAGAAAAGGCGGTAAAGGCAGGAGCGAAGGTGCTTTCATTTTCTACCACTTTGGATTCGCCCCTGGCAAAATTAGCTGCCCATACGATCATTCTTCCGGCAGCACAGAAAGAAGACCATGGCAAAAGCATTTCCGAACAATATGCAGGAAGCTTATTTGAACAGGGATTATGGCTGCTCACGGATGCGATCTTTCAAACGATGTGGGCAGAAAAAGACATCCCTGCAGAAGTGCTTTGGAAAAGACATGCGAACCTGGAATAAACAATAAAGAATACGAACAGAAATAAAACAAATCATATTATGGCAAAATTACAAGTAGCAATAGATTTATTAAGTACGACAGAGGCATTGGCATTGGTGGCCAAAATTGCGCCCTATATTGATATCATTGAATTAGGGACCCCTCTGATTAAAAAAGAAGGTTTAGCTGTGGTGACAGCGATGAAAGCGGCCTATCCGGATAAACTGGTTTTTGCTGACCTGAAAACCATGGATGCAGGAGAGCTGGAAGCAGATATCGCGTTTAAAGCAGGCGCAGATCTGGTAACTGTTTTGGGTGCCGCAGGTGATGCCACCATCGCAGGGGCAATTAAGGCAGGAAAAGCACATGGCAAAGGTGTGGTTGTAGATACCATTGGTGTGGCTGACCGTGTTAAACGTGCTCAGGAAGCAATCGCATTAGGTGCTGAGTTTGTAGAATTACATGCTGGTTTAGATGAACAATGGACCGAAGGATATTCCATCCAGGTGCTGATCGATGAAGCTGCAAAAGCAGGTGTTCCGGTTTCTATTGCAGGTGGCGTAAACATCAATAACGTGACTGCGGTAATTAAAGCCGGGGCAATCGTAGCAGTAGCTGGTGCAGCCATTTATGGCGCAGAAGATCCTGCAGCTGCGGCAAAAGGCTTACGTGAAGCGATTGATGCAGTGGCATAACGTATAAATAAATTGTTGAAACTGACCGTCTGGAGCATTATCTTCAGGCGGTCTTTTTTTTAATCCTGACTATTTCCTAAATTCGTTACAGAAAATAAGACCTTTACCACTCCTCCTCCAATAAAGCCGTTCGTCACAATTCAGGAAGCTGGTTCCTTTCTTATGTCAATATTTGAAGATATAACTCAAAAAATATGAAAAGAATTATCGCTACCCTAAGTCTTATTTTATTCGTTTCTTTTTCATTTGCACAAGATATTGAAGGAGATTGGTATGGATCGTTAAAAGTCCCGGGAACATCTTTAACTGTGGTCTTTCATCTTAAAAAGTCAGATGCCGGATATACCGCTACGATGGACAGTCCGGATCAGAATGCCATGGGAATGCCGACAGACAAAGTTGAGTTCTCAAACCGTCGTTTACTGATCAGTTCAGGCGCGTTGGGCATGAAGTATGAAGCAACCTACAATGCAGACAGCAGTAAAATATCCGGCAGCTTTCATCAGGGAGGAGTACAATTTCCACTGTCCCTGGGTAAAGACCGGTCCCTGATAAAAGCCCGGAATAAAACCAGGCCACAGGACCCTAAGGATTTTCCGTATCTAAGGGAAGAAGTTGTGTTTAGTAACCCTAAAGGTGGCCATCAACTGGCCGGGACACTGACGCTTCCTGCCGATGGAAAAGCCAGCAAAATTGTGGTGTTGATTACCGGCTCCGGCGCACAGAACCGGGACGAAGAGATTGCAGAGTTCAACCACCGTCCTTTCCTCGTGCTGAGCGATTGGTTAACAAGAAACGGAATTGCGGTCTTAAGATATGACGATCGGGGAACGGCAAAATCTACAGGAAATTTCTTTGAAGCGACAACTGCTGATTTTGCAGATGATGTGGAAGCTGCGGTAAATTATATCGGTTCCAGACCTGACTTGAAAAAGTTAAGCCTTGGCCTTATTGGCCATAGCGAAGGCGGAATGATCGCCCCGATGGTGGCCGCCAGAAACAAAGCCGTTAAATTTATGGTGTTACTTGCAGGGCCTGGTATTCCCTCCAGTCAGGTGATGAAACAACAAAGTGAGGACATGAAAAATGTAACCAAAAATTCTGATAGTGCGATCATCTTAGGCGGTTATGTCAATAGCGTGGTGTTTTCTGCAATATTGGATAATCCTGATTTACCTACACCGGCCTTGCAGCAAAAGATAGACAGCACCTTTAATAAAGGACTGGAACCTTATTTGAAAAATAACGACCGTAAGTTAGCTGATGCCATCATTTTAAAAGCGAGCAAACGTGCCCTGGGGCCATGGTTTCGTTATTTTGCTAAGTTTAATGCTGCTGATTATATTGCGAAAGTGAAATGTCCGACACTGGCATTAAACGGGACACTGGACCTTCAGGTAAAAGCTGAACCTAATCTCGCCGGAATAAAATCAGCACTAAAAAAAGCAGGTAACAAGAACTTTGAAATTGTACCCATGCCTGATTTAAACCACTTTTTTCAAAAAGCAGTTACCGGGAGTTTTGAAGAATATGCGGTGCTGACGGAAACTTTTAACCCTGAAGCTTTAACTAAAGTCAGCAATTGGATCAATCATTTATAGTGAAGGAGAAAGCACGTTCCTGGTTTTGGACAATTCAAATCAGCGCCTGGGCCCTGATCGGAGTTCTGAATTTTGCCATACAATACTTTGCCTCGGATGTGCCCCGGCCGGTAGTCTGGCGGAACTTCATTTCTATCGGGGTAGGAGGCTTTCTGCTGACCACTTTATACCGCTATTACTTAAAAAAGAAGAAAATCAGCTTTAAATTGTCAATGAAATCTTTCATTGGCAATTTATTGATTGCGACCGCATTGCTTACCATACTCTGGCTGGGCCTGATGGCACTCTTCTTTTTTTCTTTTTCAGATCAGTATCGTTTTAATTTAAGAAATGGTTTGTACAATATCTTTCCTACAACTGCAGTCCTCTCGATTTGGACTTTATGCTATCTTGGTTATCATTTGATGAAAAAGTATCACCACCATGAGATCGGGAAATGGAAAATGGAAGCAGAGGTCAGGCACATCCAGCTGGAGAATTTAAAAGCACAGGTAAACCCTCATTTTATTTTTAATGCCCTCAATAACATCAGGGCCCTGATTCTGGAAGATCATCAGCTGGCCAGACAAATGCTGACTAAATTTTCTGAAGTCCTCCGCTATGGCTTGCTGCATGCCGAAGATATGGAGATTACCATTGCTGAAGAAATCGGCATGTTAAGGCAGTACCTCGAACTGGTCAAGATCCAGTATGAAGAACGCTTAACTTTTAGTATCTCTGTGGAGGAAAGACTGCTGCAGGAAAAGATTCCGCCAATGGTATTACAACTCCTGGTAGAAAACGCGGTTAAACATGGCATTTCTGCCAGGCCGCAGGGAGGGAAAATTGATGTTCAGGTGAGCAGGCTAAATGAGGAAACCCTGTTAACCGTTAGCAATACCGGGACTTTAAAGCGTAAAACTGAGCTGGAAAATAACCTCGGACTGGGATTGAAAAATATTATAGAACGTTTAAAACTGATTTATGATGATACTGCGGGAATCTCTATTAGAGAAGAAGGGCCTGATGTGGTGGTGGTGATAAATATCAAGAGAAAAATATGATCAAAGCAGTAATCATAGAGGATTCCCGGCTTGCACGCAAAGAGCTGAAAGAGCTGTTGAAAGACTTCCCGCAGATAGAATTGCTGGGAGAAGCCGGGAATGCGGAGGATGCGCTGGGAATGATCAGGCAGCTGAGCCCTGAGTTAATCTTTTTAGATATTCATCTTCCGGGAAAGAGTGGATTTGAAATTCTTCAGGAACTGGACCGGGTTCCCATGGTAATATTCACGACCGCTTTTGATCAGTATGCCCTTCAGGCTTTTGAATACAATACGATAGACTATTTGCTGAAACCCATTGCCCCTGAAAGGTTAGTACAGGCCCTCTTAAAAGTAGAGGGACAGCTGGCTAAATCGAAAGTGACATTAAAAAGAGAGAAGCTGACGGTCAACGACAGGATCTTTGTGAAAGATGGCCCTAAATGTTGGTTTGTCACCTTAAATGAGGTGCGTTTTTTTGAATCGAAAGGAAATTATACACAGGTTCATTTCGACAACAATTCTCCGCTGGTACTCCGCTCTTTACAACAGGTGGAAGAAACCCTGGATGATCAGCAGTTTATTCGTATAAATCGTCAGCAGATTGTGAATGTCAGGTTTATCGCCGATGTCGCAGAATGGTTTAGTGGCGGACTTAAACTAACGCTGAGTACAGGTGATACCGTCGAAGTTTCGCGCAGACAGGTTTACCGGATCAAAGAGCTTTTCAGCCTATAAGCAGGAAGATTTTTCCGGCTTAGCGGAACAGCTATTCCGGGAATTTGTTGTTACTTTTAAGGCTGGATCAGGGATGAATGACCTGGTCCGGAAAGCTCAAATGAAAGAAACAGAAAAGAAACCAGTCTTTAACTCCTTATTAGAACAGTACCTTCATTTTGGATTGCCGGTAGGTGTTATTGATGAGAAAATCGATTTTACCGTTCATCATTTGCAGGACATTCACCTGGATCTCCCTTTTATGTCTCCGGTTTACAGGGCCAACTTTTTCTCTTTTGTTTTCGTTAAAGACGGACATGGTCAATATACCACCGACGAACTTGTTTTTGATACCTTGCCCGGAACGATTTATTTTACCAATCCCGGTCATTATAAATCCCATGAATGGAAGGACCTGCAGGAGGTCTGTCTGATTACTCTAAGTGAGTCTTTTTTAAAGGAAAATGTGCATCCTGATGTTTTCGAAGAGTTTCCTTTTCTCCTGGCGGAAACAGTTTTGCCAAGACTGCTGGCCCCGGAAGCATTCTCGGAATTTGAACAATTATACCTGCAGATCCGAAAGGAATATGTAGCAGCTTCTCCCTACCGGAACAGGATCATCGGGAACCTGTTTGTGGTGTTGTTATTGAAAATAAAAGAATACTTCTGGAAAGATTATAACCCGATTTATGAAGGGAGCCGAAGTTCTCAGATCGTTAAAAGTTTCAAACGGAACCTTGAAAAACATTACCGGGATTTGAGTGCAGGAAAGGTAGCCCAGGTTTTTCGTGTTCAGGAATATGCAGACGCTCAAAACCTGCATCCAAACTATTTAAGCAATGTGCTGAAAAGCAAAACAGGAAAATCCATCGGTACCTGGATTGCAGAAAAAACAATTGCGGAAGCAAAATCATTGCTGCAGCAGTCGGCGGCGTCCATCAAAGAGATTGCCTTTCTTTTGGGCTTTTCTGAATCTGCCCATTTCAGCAATTACTTTAAAAAACATACCGGACTTTCTCCTGTAGCTTACCGTAAAGGGCAACAGGAAGCCTAGGTTGCATGACCAAAAGAACCTATTTCATCTTACAGCAGGCCGCAAGACAGATCAAAAGAATAGAAGGACCATTTAAATGTTGCAGCGGCGAATGGGCGATGAATAACTGGATTCAATCCGAAAAAAATAATATTTCCCCGTAGAATAATGGTTTAAATATTTTTATATTTAAGGATGATGGAAAGTGCAATCATTCAGCCTGTTAAGTCTAAGGAAAGAACAGTGATCGTAGACATTCTACGGGCATGGGCCCTGCTTGGTGTGGCCATCGGAAATTACGTGGATTATTTTGGGGTCGGGAAGCCGGTAAAACATGCTCCGGATAAAGTGTCTGATGTCCTGGCCCTGGTCAATCAGTATTTCTTTGCGGCGAAATCATGGACATTACTCAGCGTATTGTTTGGCTATGGTTTTGCCGTTTTAATGAACAACATCGCACAGAAAGGGAAAAATCCATTCTTATTTTTTTCTAAACGCATGTTCTGGCTCTTTATTCTTGCCTTCATAAATTCTGCTTTCTGGTTTGGTGACATTTTAAAAGACTACGCTTTTTTAGGCCTGGTATTGCTGTTGTTCTATCAGGCTTCTGCAAAGACAGCCTTTAGGACTGGTATTTTGCTGTTGCTCATCGTTCCCTTTGTGTCGCCCTGGCTGACGGCTGTTTCTCATTATGACTACGGCAAGGAGATGGCGAAAATTTTGCCACTTTATTATAGTCACAACTGGATTGATGTCTTTGTAATGAACCTCAAGGGAACTTATTTCCTGGAAATCGTCAATCCCCAATATGCGATAACTGTTCACATTGTGATGTTTGCCTGCATGTTGTTTGGTTTCGCTGCACAGCGGATTGCTTTTTTTGAAAAGCTGCCTGAATTTAAAAAGCAATTGAAAACCTTGTTTTGGATTAGCCTGGCAGCAGCCATTATCTTTAATATCGCCTTAAAGATGGCAGTTAGGCATGAACTGAACCTGTTGAAATTCTTTAGACCCGGGTATTGGGTGATTTTGAGTACCATGCTCAGCATCATGTCCGGCATTTGCTGGCTCTATCTCAATGGTAAGCTGAAAGGTGTTTTTTCCGGATTACAATTCATGGGTAAAATGACCCTGACCAATTATATGCTGCAAAATGTGATCGCAACCTTTCTGTTTTTAAATGTTGGATTCGGATGGTTTAATACCAAGCCCTACTGGTTTTATGTTTTAGCGGCAGTATTGGTCTTTGTAGCTCAGATCTTTATAAGCAAATGGTGGCTCAGCCATTATAACTACGGTCCCGTGGAATGGATCTGGCGTCAGCTAAGTTATGGCAAGCGCCTTCCGATTAAGAAAGTAAAAGAAATCAAAGTATAGTCCATCCTTTTCCTCGGAAAATCCATGAAATTGTTAACCCTTTTGTTCTAAATTTACGAATAGGGTTGGGAATTTAATTGATCAACACGAGAAACCAAATAAATCTTTGTATGTATCGCAGGCTTTTTTATTTAATGCTGGCGTTTGCGGCGGTCGTATATGCGATACAGGCCTGCAACTCGTCGGCCAGTCAGGTTGTTGAGGAGCAGATACCGGATCAGGTCAGTTACAATTTTCATGTCAGGCCAATTTTATCGGATAAGTGTTTCGCCTGTCATGGGCCAGATGCCAATAAACGGGAGGCAGGACTAAGGCTTGACATTGCGGAAGAAGCCTATAAAGCACTAAAGGAAAATCCTTCCGCACATGCGCTTGTTCCTTTTAAACCAGAAGCCTCTGAAGTTTTTCTTCGCATTTCTTCAACCGATTCTGCACTGATGATGCCCCCAAAATCTTCAAACCTGAAGCTAACTGCCCATGAAATTGCTATGATTGAGAAATGGATCAAACAGGGCGCTAAATATGAACGACACTGGGCTTTTAACCCTCCCAAAGCTCCGGCTATACCTAAAGTGAAAACGGAAGACTGGGCAAAGAATGAAATCGATCATTTTATCCTGGCAAAGCTGGAGCAGAAAGGGGTAAAACCCAATGCAGAAGCAGATAAAGAAAGGCTGTTGAAGCGGCTCAGTCTGGACCTGACCGGCTTACCTCCCGATATCGCAATGATGGATAAATTCCTCGCCGATGGCAGCAATAATGCCTACGCTAAAGTGGTAGAATCGTTGTTGCAAAGTCCGGCTTATGGAGAGAAAATGGCCCTTCACTGGCTGGATGTTTCCCGTTATGCAGATTCTCATGGGTATCAGGACGACAACTACCGTTCTCAGTGGCCCTGGAGAGACTGGGTGATTCATGCTTTCAATAAAAATATGCCTTACGACCAGTTCATTACCTGGCAGCTGGCCGGCGACCTCATGCCGGATGCAACCAAAGAACAATTGCTCGCTACCGGTTTTAACCGCAACCATAAAATTACGGAAGAGGGAGGCGTAATCGACGAAGAATACCGGGTAGAATATGTAACCGATCGCACCAATGCCTTTGGTAAAGCATTACTGGGGGTTACTCTGGAATGTGCACATTGCCATGATCATAAATATGACCCCTTCTCTCAAAAGGAATATTATCAGGTATTTGCTTTCTTCAATAACGTAAAGGAAGTAGGACTGGAATCAAGCGTCGGAGGACCGGAAACCTATGCCAAAAAGCCGCTGATGGAAATCAGCAATGAGGACGTTAAAAAGATCCTGACCTTCGTCAACAAACAGGATACAAGCCGTCTGATCGTTTCTGTGATGGGAGATAGGGATACCCTGAGAAAAACATACATCCTAAACCGGGGAGTCTATGATGCTCATGGCGAGGAAGTTGAGGCTGGAACACCTAAATCGGTTTTGCCTTTTGGCAATCAATATGCTAAAAACAGACTTGGCTTGTCTAAATGGTTATTCGATAAACAAAATCCATTGACCTCCAGGGTCTTTGTGAACCAGGTCTGGCAGGAGTTTTTTGGACGTGGTCTGGTGAAAACTTCAGGTGATTTCGGAATGCAGGGCGAGTTACCTTCCCATCCGGAATTGCTGGACTGGCTGGCGGTAGATTTTATGAACCATGGCTGGAACATCAAACGTCTGGTGAAACAAATCGTCAGCTCCTCAACTTACCGTCAATCCGCTGTCGTATCCGCGGAAAAATTAAGAACAGATCCGGAAAATATCCTGCTGGCAAGGGCCCCACGTTACCGGATCCCGGCCGAATCGGTTAGAGATGTAGTATTGGCAAGCAGCGGACTGCTGGTGAAAACCATTGGCGGGCCAAGTGTCAAACCTTACCAGCCCGGCGGACTTTGGGAAGCAGCCACTTCAGGACGCGGAATCCTGGCCAATTACAAACAAGACCATGGCCAGAGCTTATACCGCAGAGGCATGTATACCTTTATCAAACGTACTGTGCCCCCGCCAACAATGGCCATTTTTGACGCAAGCAACAGGGATCAGTGTGAGGTGAAACGCTTAAATACGAATACCCCGCTACAGGCATTGGTGATGTTAAACGACCCGACCGTACTGGAAGCCTCCCGTGTATTGGCGGCGAAACTATTGCAGGAAAACACAGCAGTGGAGGCGAAAGTGATCAAAGCATTTCGACTGATCGTATGCCGGAACCCCAATGAAAAGGAAATCAAATTGCTGAGTTCCTATTATACAGATCAGTTAAAAGTCTTTGCACAAAAATCAAAGGCCGAAAAGGTATTGGCGGTAGGGGAATACCCGGTTCCGGAGAAAATCAATAAAAGCAATCTGGCGGCAATGATGGAAGTCATGACAACCATTTACAATTTAGAAGAAACGATTACAAAAACCTGAGATATGGAAAAGGATTTTTTAGAACATGGCCTTAACTTTAACAGGCGCCGTTTCTTGTCCAAGCTAAGTTTAGGCCTTGGCAGTGTGGCTTTGGGATCATTACTGATCCCTGATCTTTTTACAGGCGGGATGGACGAAAGCAGCCTTCCTCCGGGAATTCCTGATTTTGCACCCAAAGCGAAAAGAGTGATTTACCTGTTTCAGAACGGGGCACCCTCGCAGCTGGAGTCTTTTGATTATAAACCGAAGCTGCGGGAAATGATGGGACAGGAACTTCCTGCTTCTATCCGTGCAGGGCAGCGCCTTACGGGAATGACAGCCAATCAGGCCTCTTTCCCCCTGGTTGGGTCTTATTATGATTTCAAACAATATGGTGATTCCAGGGCATGGGTAAGTGACCTTTTCCCTTATACCGCGAAGGTGGTGGACGACATTTGTATCATCAAATCCATGCATACCGAGGCCATCAACCATGATCCGGCATTGACCTTTTTCCAAACGGGTGCACAGCAGGGCAACAGACCAAGTATGGGCGCATGGCTGAGTTATGGCCTGGGCAGTGAAAATAAAAACCTGCCTGCTTTTACAGTATTGCTTTCCAGGGGTAAAGGCAATGGTCAGGGAGTGTATTCCAAACTCTGGACCAATGGCTTCCTGGATTCAACCCATCAGGGCGTCCAGTTTAGCAGTGGCGAAGATCCTGTACTCTACCTGAAAGATCCCGAAGGATTAAACAGGTTTGAAAGAAGAAAGATGCTGGATCATCTGGCTAAACTAAACGAGATTTCTTACCAGGAATTTGGTGATCCGGAAATCAGTGCGAAAGTGCAGCAGTATGAGATGGCCTATAGAATGCAAACTGCAGTGCCGGAAATTACAGACCTGAGCAAAGAACCTGATGACATCATTAAACTGTATGGACCTGATTGCCTGGTGCCGGGTACTTTTGCTGCCAATTGTTTGCTGGCCAGAAAATTAAGTGAAAACGGGGTGCGCTTTGTTCAGCTGTACCACCAGGGATGGGACCAGCATGGAAACCTTCCCTCAGAAATGGCAGGACAGGCAAAGGATGTGGATCAGGCTTCAGCGGCCTTGATTACCGATTTGAAACAAAGGGGATTACTGGATGAAACACTCGTGATCTGGGGTGGCGAGTTTGGCCGCACCAATTACAGTCAGGGGAAGATGACCAAAGACAATTACGGAAGAGACCACCATCCGCGTTGCTTTAGCATCTGGATGGCCGGAGGAGGCGTAAAACCGGGCATTGTATACGGAGAATCGGATGAATTTGGTTATAACGTCATTTCAAATCCTGTGCATGTACATGATTTCCAGGCTACCGTTCTCCACCAGCTGGGGCTGAATCATGAAAAACTGACTTTTAAACATCTGGGCCGCCGTTACCGGTTGACGGATGTTTCGGGCAAGGTGGTAAAAGACATTTTAATCTAAAATATTTTATGGAAAGAAGAACATTTATAAAACATACTGCTGTGATTTCAGCGAGCTTTTTTATTGCAAAGGACCTGTTTGCAAAGCCGGGAGGCCCTGTCTATGGGCATAACGACATGCGCTACAGACTGGATACGAAATGGGGACAACTCAACCCTTTGAAAAATCCGGTAAATGATTGTCATGAGATGGTTCAGGACTCAAAAGGAAGAATTATTTTATTGACCAATGAGACCAAAAATAATGTACTAATCTATAATAAATCAGGCAAATTGCTGGATTCCTGGGGACATGAATTTCCGGGAGCACACGGACTTAGCCTGGCAAAAGAGAATGGCAGGGACGCTCTTTTTATCACGGATACGAACAGACATCAGGTGTATAAAACAAGCCTGGACGGAAAAATCCTGATGACGATTGACTGTCCCATGGAAACCGGTTTGTACAAGAAGAAGGAAGAGTTTGTGCCAACCGAGACTGCGGTGGCCGACAACGGGGATTTCTTTATTGCCGATGGCTATGGCCTGCAATATGTTTTTCATTACAGTGCTGATGGAAAATTACTCAGCTATTTTGGTGGCAGAGGGTCGGAAACAAAACACCTGGACAATGCCCATGGCGTATGCATCGACAAGCGTCAGGGAACGCCTTCCCTGTTGGTGACGGATCGGACGAGGAATTGTTTCAAGCGTTTTGATCTGCAGGGCAACCTGCAGGAAATCATCCAGCTTCCGGGCGCCTGCGTTTGTAGAGCGGTAATTAAAAATGACCATCTCTATGCCGCAGTGCTGCGTTCGCCGGACCTGAATAAAGAAGGAAGCGGTTTTACGACGATCCTGGATAAAAACAATAAAGTAGTTTCCAATCTGGGCGGAACCGAACCGGTATATAAAGACGGGGTATTACAACCGATGTCGCAGGCAGAAAAGATTTTATTAAACCCGCATGATGTATGCGTTGACAATGATGAAAACCTGTATGTCGCACAATGGGCTTCAGGAAAAGTCTATCCCTATAAATTTACAAGGGTATAATTTTTATTTATGAGGATTACTTTTAAAGGTTTTGCAGAGCATATCTTGTTTGCAGCTAATGTCTTTATTGTCTTTTTACTTGCTTTTGAGGATAAAATAGGAATTCCCTATTGGTTGCAGCCTTTCGGAAGGATGCATCCGATGATCCTGCATTTTCCGATTGTGATCCTGATGCTGGCGATGTTACTGGAGTCTTTCCGGTTTAAAGAAACCTATCTTAAGGAGCCGCTGTATCAGAATTTTACTTCAGGACTATTGCTTTCCGGAACACTTTTTTCGGCGCTGACCGTAATCATGGGCTTGTTCCTTTCGAAAGAAGAGGGCTATTCCGGAAGCCTGCTGCAATGGCATAAATGGACGGGCGTAAGCATCGTTTTTGTGGCTTCTATCATTTACTGGTGTAGAAATACTTCCTGGTATAGGGTTAAGCTGGCAAGGATAGGAGCGGTTGCAACTACCTTATGCATCATTCTTGCAGGCCATTATGGGGCGTCTTTAACCCATGGGGATAATTTCGTATTGGAATCTGTAACAGGAGCGAAGGCTTTGCCTAAAGTCCCGGTAGCAGAGGCGAGGATATTTGAAGATGTCATCCTGCCTGTCTTTTCTCAAAAATGTCTCAGTTGTCATAATCTGGAAAAGGCAAAGGGAAGTTTGATGATGCACAATGTAACCGCATTGCTTAAAGGAGGGAAAAGCGGGAAGTTGTTTGTCCCGGGAAAACCCGAAATCAGCTTGCTGCTGGATCGGATCCACCTGCCTATGGACGACAAGAAACACATGCCTCCGAAAGGAAAGGACCAGCTGAGCAATGAAGAAATCGCGCTTTTGCGCTTATGGGTTAAAGGAAATGCAGAGCTGAAGAAAAAGGTCGTTGATTTGCCTGTAAACGATTCTTTAAGGCTCCTCGCCAGCACCTTCCTCGCACCATCAGCAGCCGCTGAAGAAAAATATGCTTTTGCAGCTGCGGACGAAAGTGCGGTTAAAAAACTGAACAACAATTACCGGATTGTATACGCAGTGGCGAAGGAATCGCCGGCATTGGCAGTGAATATTTATAACAAAAGCGAATATAAACCGGAGGCAGTAAAAGAACTGGAAGCGGTTAAGCAACAAATTGTTTCCCTGGACCTGAAAGGACTGCCGGTGCATGACGAAGAGTTGAAAACAATTGCGCGTTTTGAAAACCTGAGAGAGCTGAACCTTAATTTTACCAATATCAATGGGGCGGGGTTAAAAGAGCTGCAGGCCTTAAAATATTTAAGTACGCTGTCGATCTCAGGAACGAAGCTGAATTATGACTTTGTCAAACAAATTGGCAAGATCAAAAGCCTTCAAAAACTGATATTATGGAATACCGGCCTGAGCGAATCTGATCTGCAGCAGTTGCAGAAATCGAATCCCAAAATTGCGCTGATTTCCGGTTTTAAAGATGATGGTAAACATCCGATCCGCTTAAATCAGCCACGCATCAGTACGGATGTTGCCGTTTTTAAAACATCGCTGGCTTTGCAGATGAAGCATCCGATCAATGGCGTTCAAATCCGATATACTACAGATGGAACGGAGCCGGATAGCCTGAAATCGAGGTTGTTTGATCAGTCGCTTCTGATTAAAGGAAATACAACCTTAAAAGCGAAAGCCTATAAAACAGGCTGGTATGGAAGTGAGACATTCAGCGCTAATTTCTATAAGAGCAGTTATCAGGCAGATACAATCCAGTTTCTATTGCCGCCGGAGGATAAGTATAGTGCCGGGGCATCCAAAGTCCTCTCAGATCACCAGTTAGGAGATTATGAGATCAATTCCGGAAAATGGGTGGGTTTCAGAAAGAACAACATGGAGACTTTGATGTTTTTCAGGCAGCCGGTAATGATGCAATCGGTGGTGTTAAATGTAATGAGGCTGGTACCAACTTATATTTTCCCACCCGTAGAGGTAGAGGTCTGGGGAGGTTCAGATAAGAATAAACTTCGCCTGTTGAGCAAAGTAAAACCGGAAGCAATCAAAAATGGAGCGGAACGCGCACTCATTAAAGTAGAAGCGAAATTTAAAGCCCAAAGTATTTCTTATCTGAAGATCGTGGCCAAAAACCTGAAAGTACTTCCACAGTGGCATCCCGGAAAAGGGGAGCCCGCATGGTTATTTGTCGATGAAATATTTTTGAACTAACCGAAGAACAGATGAGATTGGAATACATCGGATCAGGTTGCTTAAGATCCTGATCCGGACGAATTGGAGAAGATAACGGTCAGTGTGGTGCTTTTGCTCCTTTCCGCTACAACCTTATTTATAGCCAAATATAAAAGGGAAGATAAAGGTGACAATAATGGTCCATGCAATGTAAACAGGCAGGTAAGCAGCAATTACTTTTCCTACACCATTGAGCTCAGCTTTTTTTGAAAGCACCTTGGAAAGCTGTACTGTTACCAGGATCAGATTGATCAGAATTAAAACATTGCCACCCAGCACTGCCGCTCTGTTTGGAGTGATTCCCCATTCGGAAATCCGGAATACAATCGCAGAAAGTGCAATGCCGTTGAGTACGATCGTGACGATGGATAGCAGAAAGAGCACCCAGGTTTCCGTAGAATTCGTAGTGTTCTTAGCTGTTTCGGCAATGGAAAAGAAAATGATGGCCATAACACCAATTAATAATGCATTAAAAATCCGCAGGAACTCCCGGTCGGTATAAGGACTTTTACCTGAATAGACGATAGCGAGCAGATAAATGACAAGCATTACCAATACCAATGGACTGAATAGTCTGGCAATTACAGGTGAAACCTTGCCCACCAGCTGTGGATTGGTCTGGACAAGATAAGTGCCTACAATTGGTGCGGCGGTAAGCCCGAAAATCCCCACATAATCAAAATAATACTTTTCGATGTTAAGGCCAATCAGGGAGAAAAGACCAATGGTTATGGCGGTCATCAGGCCACCTGCGATCAGAATTAGTGTGGTCATGACCACAAGATCCCCGTTGTATCTTAAATAGCTGAGCCGCTTCTCGTCGTTATTTCTATGCTCTGCCGCAAAGGCAAAGCCCAATATTGCCCATAAGAACAGGAGCAAATGAATACAGGATAAAATTAGGGTATCGCTTTTCTTAATCTGAGGCAGGAAATTGATAAATAAGATCCCGGCAAGGATGGTGACGGCAATAAAGGCGATTTTTCCGGTTGATAATTTGTTCTTCCAGGCAAAGTACGCGGATAACACCGGAAAAATGATAAAACCGATGTTTCTTTGATAAAAAGATTCCTGATTTAAAGCGAAAAATGCCGGCAGCTTTGCAATAAGGCCTGCAATCAGTGCAGCAATGATGATAAATAATAAATCCTTTCCTGTGTCTTTATAGCTTTCATCACTTTTGTAATTGAGTCTTTCATTCCAGAAATCAGCGATAGCATTGCCTTTAAGTTCCGGATATAGTAAGCCGAACTCTCTTTTAAAAGTCAGCTTGTTGCCACGGTACATCTTTTCCAGTTGTCCGGGTTCGTTTAAGTGGTTGATTATTTCGTCTTTCATGATGGTATGCTTTTTTTTAATTCCACAAAGTGCCTGCTAATCCGAGAACGGTACCCAGCCATAAGGCGATGATGTATACAAGCAGGCTTAATGCATTGGCAAATATTTTTTTCCAACCGCCCTCATCACGCAGATGGTCCATAAAGAAATAAAATGCAGCACCCATTGCGCCTGCTATGGGGACGATAATCAAGGGCCTGAGCATCCATAATTCCCCCCATTCGGGATTTGCTTTCCTAACCTGCAGTAGAAAAACGGTAATGATGATGAAAGCAATTCCTGCACCGAGCAGGAGCCGGCCGCCTAATGAAACCGGATGGACTGACTGAGCTGTTAAATTTTTTCTCTGGGTCATGATGTTTAGTTTTATGGATTATTAAGTTTTCTTATCGCGTTCCTTTGCTGCGTTTTCTACTTTCTCCGGTACTTGTGAATTTTTATTCTCCCTACAGTTTGCATAAAAGTACTTTGCGTAACAAAGTTAAATAAAAGTACTTTGCATTTCAAAGTGTTTAGGTAAAATATTTTAAATCTGTACTTTAGGATGAAGGAAACTAAGGTGCTGACAAAGGCTGTTAAATTTTCTCAGCCCAGATATAGGCTCTTCTGGTGGGGTATTCCATGCTTTCATGCGGACGCCGCTCTATGGCATCAATGATCTTAAAACCTGTTTCGGAGAGCAATTCTATGATGTCATCTGTTTTAAAAAAATACAGATCAATATCGATTTCTTTGTCATGAGCTTTGTCAAAATGAACGATTTGATCTCCTGCATGAAAGGAAAATAAAAAATTCCCTCCGGTTTTCAATACCCGGTTTATTTCTCCGAAACACTTCCTGACCTGGTCATTATCGAAATGTACGATGGAATAGAAGGCAAGCACACTTTCAAAATATGCTGAGGAATAAGCGATGTTCAGCATATCGCCGGTCTCAAATTTAACCCCGGGACTGAGCTTTCGGGCAGCGTTAACCATGGCTGGCGACAAGTCAATTCCGACGATGTCTTTCAGACCATTCTCGTATAGGAATTTTGTAGTTTGTCCGGGACCACAGCCAAAATCGGCACATTGCCCTTTGTCTTTGTTCACAGCCGCAAATTCTGTCAATAACAAGCGGTCAAGGTTTTTCCTGGAGAGTTCGTCCCAACGATCAGCGGCATAGTCGTCGGCTACCTTATTGTAACAGCTTAATACTTTCTCCTGTGAATTCATGTCGTTCTTTATTATGATTATGCGGGTATACTGTAAAATGATCAAACCGGATTTATTTGTCATCGTGCTGATTAAAAGTTAAGATACGATTTATTTGGTCATCTTTTAAATGGCAATGTTTTGTGCGGATTTACGCAAAACAACTCATCGGATAGCAGGACTAAAAACCGGGCAATGCCATATCCGTTTTAAATGAATGATGTGGATTCAGCGTAAGAGGGGGATTGAATTAGTAATTAGATTTTGGCGCAAAAAAAAAGCTAACAATCATGTTGTTAGCTTTTAGGAGGTGTTTAAACCTCTTTAGTACTCAGAGCGGGAATCGAACCCGCACGACTTTTAAGGTCACAGGATTTTAAGTCCTGCGTGTCTACCAGTTCCACCATCTGAGCAGGTGATTAACCTTTTAAAAATAAATGCCTTCATGTGATGAAGGCATTTAGAGCGAAAGACGAGATTCGAACTCGCGACCCCGACCTTGGCAAGGTCGTGCTCTACCAACTGAGCTACTTTCGCGTTGATGACGTCACGAAGATAGATATACTTTTCATTTTTCCATACTCTCTTTTCAAGATTTTACCGAATGGACTGGATTTCAAGCAATAAAAATTAATATTTTTTTTCTGAATGCCCCTTTTTAAAGGTCTTTAAGACCATTTAGCCTCAATTGGGCATTTCATCCCGGTGGATGACCGTCACTTTTTGGGACACAAAATCCTTTTCCGAGCATTTCTTTCAAGAATTTCTGTGGTGTAGTCCCCAAATAATGCTGAAAATCCTTGATGAGATGGCTCTGATCATGGTAGCCATGGGTATGAATCAGGTCAAATAAATTGATTTTTTCGTTTCCCTGGTTCATCATCTGATGGATGACATCTTTAAATCTCAAAAACCTGAGGAGTTCTTTCGGTGAATAACCTACATATTTTTGAAAGCGGAGCTGAATACTTCGCTCTGTCAGCTTGGTTTCAGATGCGATTGCTTTCACAGGCTGAACCATTGGATTGTGAAAATAGGGGGCCGCTTCCAGTAAAGGTTGCGATGCAGCATCATTCGGTTCAATAAACTGAGCCGTATAAGCACTGAGGAGCTGAATCCGTTCCCTCAGGTCTTTTAAAGCTGCCAGCTTTTCCCAAAGCTCCTGGAAACAGGTTTTATCAATCAGGACATCCGGATCAAAGACTTCCCTTGTTCCGAGCGCATTCATAGGAATTTTAAAGAGCCTGTAAAATCCGTTAAGGGTGAAATTTGCTACAATTGCCTGAGTGCCGGCTGCCAATTCATAATTCAACAGCTTTCTTAGCGGGCCTATTGCTGCGGTACGCAAAATGCACCCTGTTCCAATTTCCTCCTGATTAAATGAAAAACGGATGGGACTGCCGAAATTGAAAATCAATAACATCTCAAAGTTCGGAGAAAGGTGTTTGGTTATGGTTTCTGCTGTTGCGGAAGTTTGAAAATGATAAAAATGACTTAAAACCCCATCGAGTGGTGCTTCAACTTCAAATAAATTGGAATCAAAATGCTTTTCCTCCATACTGCCTGGCATTTTATCTTCCCCTGGATTAGGGCTGATCCGTAAACTGCTGCAAACAAAATTACTGAAATCAGGAAGAATATCAGCGATGATAAATTCTTGCTTTTTATGTAGATTTATTCAACATCTATCTAAATCTACGACAATGGTCATTAAAATTATCAATGCGGTACTGATCTTATTTGCAGTCTTTATGGGCCTAAAGCAAGGCTGGGCAATGGCCAGTGCCAAACCGGAAATGCTGGAAATGTTTGGGAAATGGAATTTCAGTAAGACTGCAGTAATGATCAACGGATCAATTACCATGCTCAGTGCCATACTTATTCTTTTTCCAAGGACCTTCCTTTTGGGTAATTTTCTGATGGCCGCAGGGATTTTGATGATCCTCTGCCTGGAGTTGTTTCATAAGGATCTGAAAGGAGCTGCTATTGAGTTGCCGTTTTTAGCTTTGAACCTGTTGATCATCTATTTACAACACCCCTTGTCGGAAACAACCTGAGGTTAATGGCTTATGATCAGGTTTTTATTTCTTAGGCCCCTACCACAGCAGATCCCTGTTTTTAAGTGTCATGATTAACCTGGTTGAACAGTCATAATCAATCTGGCTGAAGGTTTACTATCAATCTGGTTGATTTTTGTCTTCTATTGAATAATCTTTGTTTCCAAAGTTATTATTCTAAATTCGCTCGGAGAAAATATGGAAGTAAAGCCCGAATATATTCAATTAAGCGATCTGGAACTCAGCAACCTCTTATCAGAGGGGGATGAAATCGCTTATACGGAGATTTACAACAGGTACCATGGGTTGCTATATATTCATGTTTTTAACAAACTCCGTCATAGGGAAGATTCCCGGGATATTGTACACGATCTTTTTATCAGCCTCTGGAACAACCGGGAGAAGCTGGTCTTAAAAACAACGCTTTCTTCTTATTTGTATACTGCGGTGAGGTATAAGGTTTTTGACTTGATCTCGCACCGTGAAGTTGCCTCCCGCTATGTGGAATCGGTTTCCAGATTTTCGGAACAGGAGGGTGGCATTACCGATCATGCCATCAGGGAAAAGCAGTTTCTTGCCATTATCGAACAGGAAATCGCAGCCTTGCCTAAAAAGATGAGGGAAATTTTCGAGATGAGCAGGAATGGGAATTTAAGCCATAAGGAAATTGCTGCAGAATTGGCGCTCTCCGAAAAGACGGTTAAAAAACAAATCAACAACTCGCTTAAGATCCTGAGAAAGAAACTTGGAACGGCCCTATTTACCGCTTTTATTTTATAACCGAAAGATTTTTATCTTTTTTCTACGCCCTGAGGGAAACTTGTCCGACTCTAATGTAAACGGGAAGCTTTTAGTTGTAGAAGCGGAACAAAAAACATAGTCCTCATGATGAAAAATACTGAAGTGCTTGTCTTATTGGAAAAATACCGGGAAAAGAAATGTTCTGAGCATGAACTTGCTTTTCTGAACCGCTGGTATGAAAACAGGGACGTTAACGGAATTGCCACACTCAATGAAACCGAATTTAAGGAAGACCTGCTTTACATCGCGGAAGGTCTGCCGTTATATACTCCTGTCATTCATCAGCTGCCTGTCGATAATGAGGTTCCAGTGGTTCATAAACGCAGGCTATGGTCACAGATCAGACCGGTAGCCGCTGCCGCAGTTTTACTGATCGGAGTGTTGCTTTACCTGTATTCACCCTATTTTGGAAAACAAAGCGGCTCAGCTCAGCTGATTGCCTTAAAGGTACCTGCTCATCAGCAGCGTCAGCTGACTTTAGCCGATGGAAGTACCATTTGGATCAATGCAGGATCGAAAGTATCGTACCCGAAACAGTTTGATGGGAAAACAAGGGAAGTTTACCTGAGTGGAGAAGCTTATTTTGACATTAAGCAGGATCCTTCCAAACCTTTTATCATCCATACCGGAAAAGTGCGGACCACTGTTCTGGGCACCGCATTCAACATCAAAGAGGATCCCGGATCTGACCGGATCACAGTTACCGTAACCCAGGGAAAAGTAAGTGTAGCCAATGGTAAGGAACTGCTGGGGATCGTTACGCCAAATCAGCAGATCAGTTTTAATACAAGGAACAATACCTATGCTTTAGCCAATGTCAATGCACAAAAGGCCATCGAATGGCAGAAAAAGGACCTTTATTTTGATGACATTAGTTTTGCAGATGCAGTAGCTATACTGGAGCAGCGCTTTAAAGTAAAGATCAGTTTTGAAAACAAAAAGATAAGTGCCTGCAGGTTTACCGGAAGGGCTTTAACAGGGGAGGACCTGGATCAGATCTTAAAGGTCATCTGTTCTTTTAACAATGCCAGTTACCAGACTCAGGCAGATGGTGGTATTTTGATCAAGGGGGAGGGCTGTGAAAACTAACCTGACCCTGACCATCCTGTTCAGCTTGCTGCTGTTTTTCAACGCTGCAAAAGCGCAGGACATGACCAAAGAAAGCATCAGCCTCGGACTTAAAGACGAAAGCGCAATTGATGCCATTAAAAAAATAGAAGCGGAGACGAACTGCCGGTTTTACTATCGAAGTGCAGAACTCAAATCCCTGGAGCACCTTTACTTCCCTTCTGAAAAAAGAACAGTGGAAGAAACATTAAAGCTCATGTTTCAAAATACGTTCTTTTCCTTTCGTCAGGTAGATCAGCACATCCTTCTGGAATGGAATAAAGTGCTTTCATTCCAGGTCAGAGGAAGATTAACAGACCCGGAACATGCAGGTGTCAGTCTCGCTACGCTCAGCCTGAAAGATGTTCAGCAAAATAAAATCATCCAGACTAAACTGACCGATACCGGAGGTTATTTTCAATTGAATATTAAGGAAAGTGGCGCTTATCTGTTATTGGTTTCTGCGGTAGGCATGGATTCCCTGTCCATTGCTTTCAGACTTGAGCACAAACCCCTTGTCCAACTGCCGGACCTGATCCTGACCACTAAACCAAACCGCTTAAAGGAAGTGAACATTACCGGTAAAAAGGCCTTTATCGAACAAAAGATCGACCGGACCATTGTGAATGTAGGCGCACTGATCTCTAACGAGGGCGCAAATGCCCTGGAGGTTTTAGAGAAATCTCCAGGGGTAAGTGTAGATGCAAATGGAAAAATCAGTTTCAAAGGAAAACCGGGGGTGACGGTCCTGATGGATGGTAAGCTGACTTATCTTTCCGGCAGTCAGCTGGCCGGATACCTGAGGTCGATCCCTTCCGCAATGTTAGATCAGATTGAACTCATGGACAATCCACCGGCAAAATATGATGCAGCAGGTGATGGGGGAATGATCAATATCAAAACTAAAAAATCCAGGGCCGAAGGTTTCAATGGTACCCTTTCTGCAAGTTATGGCCTTGCACATTACGGACAAACCTCGGAGAGCCTTAACCTGAATTACCGGAGAAATAAAGTAAATCTTTTTGCCAATGCGAGTTACGGGCTGAGCCAGGGTTTCCGGCAAACAGAATTGCTGCGGGAGATCTCTGATGATCATGGTAACCTGAGTTCGGTGTTCAGGCAAAACCTGCTCATTAAACCGAAGAACAACAATACCAATTTAAAGCTGGGAATGGATTACCAGCTTTCGCCAGGTACCACCTGGGGCATCGTATTTAACGGGAGCTTTTCTCCGGGAAGTTTGAAACTCCCTTCCTCGAATTACCTGTATAACGGCCAGGGAGAATTGGATTCTACGGTAGTGGCCGACAATACCGGTAAAAGTAATTTTAACAAAGCCGGGCTCAGTTTGAATTACAATCACGAATTTGAAAGCAAGGGAAAAGTCTTATCATTTGACCTGGATTACCTGAAATATAATGCCGGTAACAAAGAGCAGTTCCTGAATTCCACTTACCTGCCGCAAGGAACCCTGGTTGCGCAGCAAATGATGACCAGCAATTTGCCCTCCGACATCAGTATCTATTCCATAAAAGCCGACTATACACATCCTTTAAAAGCCGGGGCTAAATTCGAAACGGGATTTAAAAGCAGTTATGTAAATACAGACAATGAAGCAAGTTATTTTAATGTACTTGATGGACGCAGCAGTCCTAATTACAATTTTTCCAATCAGTTTATTTATAAAGAGAACATCAACGCAGCCTACCTGAATTTCAGGAAGACGATAAAAAGGTTTGAATTTCAGGCCGGACTCCGACTGGAAAATACCAATGCAAAAGGAAAGCAGGTTGGCAATGTTTCACACCCTGATTCTTCTTTTGTAAACCATTATACCAACCTTTTCCCAACTACGTATTTATCTTATAAGCTGGATACTTCGGGAACGCATCTCCTTGTCGCTTCTTACGGGCGAAGGACCGGAAGACCTTACTATAAGGACCTGAACCCCTTCGTGCAGCCCTCAGATAAATTCACCTATACTGCTGGAAACCCATTTCTAAGGCCACAATTTGCAGATTATTATAAATTGGCCTATCACTATAAGCAATTGCTGAGCGCGGCTGTATTTTATACGCGTATTTCTGATCTTCAACATGAAGTGGTCCGGCAGGATGGGAACATTTTTATCGATGGAACAGGAAATATCGGGACTGCCGATTATCTGGGTGCTTCCCTAAACCTGGCACTTTCTCCTTTTTCCTGGTGGACGATCAATTCTTACATGCAGGTTGTTCACAATCAATATAAAGGACAACTGTTTTCCGGCATTCTCGATCAGTCTTCTACTTATTTTGAGACGAATACCTCCAATCAGTTTAGCCTTCCCAAAGGATGGAGCGCTGAACTCAGCTTTTTTTATGTAGGCAAACAGGCTAAGGGACAGGCATTGATCGATCCCTTTGGACAGTTCAATGCAGGGGTTCAAAAGAAACTGATGCAGAATAAGGCAGCCCTCAAATTCAATGTCAGGGATGTTTTTAATACCTATAAAGCGGATGGGCTCACCAACTTCATTCCTAATGTCTATTCCACTTTTAGAAACCGGTTTAATGCCCAGGCTTTTACCCTTGGCTTTACTTATAGCTTTGGAACAGCCGGGAAGAACAACCGACGAAACAACGGAGGTGCAGAAACGGAACAGAGCAGGGTGAAAAATTAAAGCAATTGTTTTCGGTAAGCACCCGGAGTCATTCCCCTGTGCTTTTTGAATAACCGCGATAAATAGCTTTCATCCGTAAAATTGAGCTCTTCTGCGATCTCACTAATCCTCATATTGCTATGGGCAAGTCTGGTTTCTACCAGCTTTAGCCTGTAGTTGATCACATATTCCTGGATGCTTTCTCCGGTGCGCTCCCGGAAAAGTTCCCCAAGGTAATTTGGAGAGAAATTAAAATGAGCGGCAATGGCCCTGATCCGCAGACGTTCAGGCTCGGCAATGTATTGCTGTAAATAGGCAACGATCTGGATGATGTCGTTCTTTGGTGTCTTCCTGCGCAATTTCAGAGGCTCCGCCAAGGAAATGTTGCGGGCAAGGAGATTCACCAGGGTGGAGACAGATTGACGGATAACGAGCAGGTAACCGGCTTCTTTCTGCTGGTATTCCCGGATGACGGCCGAAAGGAGTACTTTCCCAAACTGTTCATCGTCCGGATTGCGGTATACACATCCTGCCTTCGCATGGAGGTTGTTGAAGAGGTATTGCGCTTTCTTTGTCCAGTCGCAGAATTCCAATGCCTCTACTTCATTTCTAAACTGAGAAAAGGATAAGTCATTGAAGCGGATAAAAAGGAAACCGGTCTTGCGTTGCAGCGCAAAGGAGTATTTGTCTTCCGGGCTGAGCAGAAATATTTTGCCATCGGAATAATCGTGGGTATTGCCATTGATCAATGCCTTTCCCGATCCGGAGATGACATAGACCAGTTCAAACACCTGGTGTGCCGCAGGGCCCTTCCAGACTTCTGTTTCCAGCAGAAACAGGTCAAAAGGCTGCTTTTTTTCCTTGGTATACATCTCCGCAAATGTACAGGATAATCCTTTTAAAGTCCAATTTATCTCCCGGACATTAGTGCTTCCTTTGTGCCCTGAATGAATTGATATGGCAGAAATGAACAGCACAATCCCTTATCCTGCCCGCTGGCAGGCCTTAGCGGTACTATTAATGGGTGCCTTTTTATCCCCCCTGGATTTCTTTATCGTAAATGTAGCCTTACCGGCGATGCAACTGGATTTACATGCCAACAGTTCTGAGCTGCAGTTTATCGTTACCGGATATGGCGCTGCTTATGCGGTCTTTGTGGTCACCGGCGGGCGTTTAGGAGATATATATGGCCGAAAGCGCATCTTTATGACTGGAATGTGCCTCTTTACCCTGACCTCTGCTGTTTGTGCAATGGCCCCAAATGCGGAAGTACTGATCGCTGCAAGGATCTTACAGGGCCTGGCCGCGGCAATGCTGGCACCACAAGTGCTCTCCTCCATCAGGGTAATCTTTCCGGCAATAGAACAACCAAAGGCGATGGGGTTGTTTGGCGCTACCTTTGGACTGGCGGCTATCGCCGGACAGCTTTGTGGCGGAATGTTACTGGAATGGCAACCTTTTGGATTAAGCTGGGAAACGGTTTTCCTGATTAATGTTCCAATTGGCCTTATCGCCATTGTGCTCGCTTTCCTCCTTATTCCGGAAAACAGGCCGGAAAAAAGACCCCGGCTCGATATAGCCGGAGTGCTCCTCATTTCTATTACTTTGTTCCTGTTTATCTATCCGCTCATCAAGGGGAGGGAGGCTGGCTGGCCACTTTGGGTATTCATTTGCATGGCGGTGTCTTTACCTTTTGGACTATGGTTTATACGTACCGAACAAGGCCTTACTGCCCGGGGGCGCGACCCTCTGATCTATTTAAAGCTGTTTAAGGACAAGAGATTTGTCACAGGACTGGCAGTTATTTTTCTTTTTAACAATAGCGCTTCCTTTTTTATGATCTATCCGGTTTATTTGCAAAGCGGCTTTCACTGGACGGTATGGTCTGCAGGTCTGGCGGTATTGCCTTATGCGGCCGGATTCTTTATAGGACCGCTGCTTAGTGCAATATTGGCTAAGAAATATAAGCATCAGGTACTGACCATCGGACTGTCCCTATTGAGCACCGGATTTATCCTGTCGGCTGGAGTATTGTGGTATGATCCACTACCGGGCGCATTTTTATACGGTGCATTATTATGTGCTGGTATAGGTCATGGTATTGTGATGCCGGTTGTGGTGAGGCTGGTGCTGGCAGATACGCCTGTCGCCACCACAGGCCTGGCCGCTGGTATTGTAAGTACAGCCATCCAGTTGGGCAGTGCCCTGGGAGTTGCGGTCATAGGGACATTATTCTTCAGCATCCTTCCGCTTGTTGGCAGTTATACGAATGCTTTTATGATTGCGCTCCTTGTATTGGGATCACTGGAATTAATCGCATTGTACTATGGAATAAAGTTGAAAAAGAATAACTATTAATCATATGAATTTAAAAGAATTGGCGAGCCGTGAAATTGTTCATTTCCATGAGCAGATTGGAAAATGGTTTCGTGGAGAGATGAGCCCAAAAGAAAAAGAAGAAATGCTGGCATTGCCCGGTTTTCATGCAGACTTTAAGATGATCAGTCCTACAGGAGCGTGCAAGAGCCGTACTGGCCTGGCAGATTGGCTGCCTTCGGTTTATGGTGCAAAGCCTGGCATAGTGCTGGAAGTAAAAAACATCAGCTTGCGTTTTGAACAGGCAGGAGCACTATTGATGGAATATGTAGAGATACAAAGTGGAGGAGGTATGGACAATACACGGATTTCAACAGCTTTATTTGTGCAGAACGAAAAGGAACAGCTGCAATGGTGGAATCTGCACGAAACCTTCCTGCCATAAAATGACCATAAAACAAAAAAAGGTGCCGCTGGATTGAAGGGCACCTTTTACTTTTAAGCGGTAAACTTTAGGACTTTGGATAAACTTTACCATTTTTGATCACTCCAAAGATGTCTTTGGTCGCAGAAATGTTTTCCAGTGGATTGCTGTTCAGGATGAGGATATCAGCTCTTTTACCTTCCTTAATCTGTCCTCTGTCGGAAAGTCCCGTTGCTTCTGCCCCGATCATGGTGGCCGCATGGATCACCTCCCGGGTTGTGAATCCGCATTTACTCACCATCAATGCCATTTCTTCATGAATATTAGGAAGAGCGGTACCTTCAGGAATCATCCAGTCTGTTCCTACAGATACTTTTACACCGGCCTTATGCATGCTTTTGGTAATGTAAAAGGCATTGACATCATATCCTTTATTTAAGGAGGATAAATAAATCGTCGCATCCAGAATCACATTGTTCTTTTTCATCAATGCCATTAAAGGAGCCAGCTGAGGGAAATCCATTTTTAATGCGGAATATCCATTGTGGTCATTGACCATTTTTCCATTCTTTCCTACCTGCTCCCAGGGCACATCATGGGCATGAGAAATGACTTTTACCCCGGCATTAACCGCTTCCGAAGGAATGGCAGGCATGACCGTAGCATGAGACCAAACCTGCATCTTTTGTAATGTGGCTTCCCTTGCCAGCTTTTTTACCATCGCTCCGGAGATATCCGAATAAATCTTTATTCCTGTTGCACCACTTCCTTTGGCCATGGCAATGATGTCATGGGCATTGTCCTGCTCATGAACTGTTTGTCGCCAGCCAATGGACTGATTTTGCAGCCCTAATATTTCTCTGTCGCCCATCATTTTCATGTAGTTCGGACCAGCCAGAAAAGCAACATAAAAGATGTCTGGCGAAGGAATCTGATCCAGATTTGCGGAGCGCTGGTAACCGGCCATTAAACGACCATCACCACCCATATCTCTCACCGTGGTAATGCCGCCAATCAATACGCGTTCCAGGTCATGATGCGTTCTTTTATTCAGCTCCTCGATGCTGCCTTCCGTCATCGTCCCCAAATGGACATGGGTATCAATTAAGCCGGGCAGAATAAATTTTCCGTTCAGGTCCATTATTTTTGCTTCTTCATATCCTGCTTTCTGCGGCTGCCCTTTCGGAAGGATCGCGGTAATGAGGCTGTCTTCCAGATATACATCCGCAATCATCGCCGGCGAATGGAGTGTTCCATCGATGACAGTTCCATTTTTTAAAATCGTTTTTTCCGTTTTCTTTGGACCTGTCTGCTGTCTTTTCTGTGCAAAAATACTCAGGGGTAAAACGCAGAGCATTAGGATTATTCTCAGTTTATTCATTATTTTTTCAAATTGTGATTCAGTAATTCTTCCAGTTCTTTTTCTGAGATGTTCTGTGCAATGACTTTTCCGGTTTTATCGAGAAGGAATACGGTGGGTAAGCTGACCACACCATATTTTTGAGCCAGTGCCGAATCCTTTATTCCGCTGAGTTCTGATACCTGGATCCATGGAAGCCCATCTTTTTTTACGGCATTTTCCCAAAGATTCCTTTTGTCGTCCATAGAAACCGAAACCATTTCAAAACCTTTGTTTTTATAGTGTTCGTAAATGGGTTTTATCTTTTGGTTTGCCGCGCGGCAAGGGGTACACCAGGAGGCCCAGAAATCCAGGACTACATATTTTCCTTTCAGTGCAGATAGGTTAAAGGATTTTCCGGCCAGGGTAGAAATGCTGAAATCCGGTGCCTGCTGTCCAACCAAAGAGGCTGCAGCTTTCTGATCATACAGCCGGAGTAATTTTTGGTATTCAGGAGCGTAGCTGAGCTCCGGAGAAAACAAAGATTTCATCTCCTGAAGTTCTTTCAGGTTCATCACTTCAAATTGTGGTCTCATGATGTGCAGGACAGCCAGAGAAGAAGGATATTTACGAATGTATTTATACTTAATGTCCATTTCTTTGGCATTTAATGTATTCAATTCTTCTCCTTCTTTAATGCGATCTTCCTTTGGCAGTTTTTCATAACGCGTTGCAATCTCCCTCATCTGCGCGGATAGGGAGGCCGTTTCAGCCTCATAACTGTCTTTGATTCCCATTTGAGTTCCACCATGGATCTCTTCCTTGTTTTTCCAGTCGCTTTGCATCAGCAGCTGATAGTTTTCATTTTCCAGAAGCAAGCTTAAAGACCTCCGTATCTTCCTGATTTGAACAGATGCAGAAAGCGGATGCTCGACTACGCCTTTAAATTTGAAGGTCCCGTTAATTACGGTCGTACTGTCAATCAGTTCGCGGCCTTTCTCTGTAAATTTATAGAGGTAGGCAACTGAAGGCTGATCAAAGTCTGCAATTCTTCCATTAATATGGTAACCTGTTTGTGCGCATACCTGATTTTTTGCCATCAGGATCATTAGTCCTGCCAGCATTGTACTTCTAAGGATTGGAATGTTCTTCATCTCTGGTCTTATCTTGGATTACGTTCAATATTCGGGTTCAGTAACAATACTTTAGGTGGGATCTGCTGTACAAAATTCTTAGAACCGGCAAGTAATTGATAGGTCTCGGCAGTATTCCCCCTGGTGTAATTCCGTTTAAAGCGACTGTCGTTGTCTAGCCGCCTCATGTCAAACCAGCGCAGTCCTTTACCAAAAAGCTCTCTTCTGCGTTCGTCGATCACGAGTTTCAGGGCCTCATCGGCGGTTGCAGCAGTCAGGTCTGCATAGTCGGCAGGCTTAAACCTTTTCTTTCTTAAATCATTCAGTAAGCTTAATGCCGGAGCAATCTGGCCACCCCGGGCTTCGCCTTCTGCGGCGATGAGCATCATTTCCGGAACACCGATATTGAAAGAGAGCTCGGTATTCAGGTATAAAGGGTAGGGTTCAGTAGTCGGTTTTCCGTTGGTTTCCAGCTTTGTGAAGTTGAACACATAGCGCAAATCTTTAGTGCCGAGGATGCTTAAAAAATCCGGGGAAATCGATGATCTTGTCAGAATAGTTCCGAAACCGGTAACTTTATAAGAGATCATTTCCGGGAAGAGGTATACAACAGACATGCCGTTAATCCCGCCATATGGTTTCAATGGATCTTTAAAGCTGAGTGTGTTGAAATCCAGTAAGGTGTTCTTTTTCTGTAAAGTAAGTCTGGCATATTGTGTTGCTTCCCTATAGTTGTCCATACTCTGGTATACCCTTGCCAGGAGTGCCAGTGCTGCAGTTTTATCATTCCTGTATACATTTTTTGCAACCTCAGGAAGCTGATCTTTTGCCAGCAGCAAATCTTTTAGAATGAGTTCATAGACTGCAGCAACAGTAGCCCTTTTTGGCTTGGCTTCCAGGTCCGGAACCGTCAGGAGCGGAACCCCCGGATCAGTCCCTGCTGTTGATGCTTCATAATCTTTGGCATAGATGTTAATCAGGCTCCAGTAGGCATAAGCGCGGTTAAAATGGGCATCCCCAAGTACTTCATTGCGCTGGGTTGCTGTGCCATCTTCGAGTTTTTCGACATCCTGAAGGATGATATTGGCGTTATAAATGTTGTTGTACATCGGATCCCAGCCACCATCGGTTTCTGTTTCTATATATAATTCAGGCAGCCATTTATAAGCTTTCGTGGTGTTGGAAGTCAGCGAAGCCAATATCCTGGCATCGCTGAGGTAGGTGTTGTCTGATAACCGCTCTAAAAGCGCATTGCTGTTGGAGGCAAATGAGGGGTTGGCGGCCAGCTCCTCATAGTCTTTGATGTATTTGGGAATAAACTTTCCTTTGGGGGTAACGTCCAGGAACTTCTTGCAGCCACTAAGGCTTAAAGCAAGTAAGATCAGGAAGCAGTATGGTTTCATCAGTAAATAGTTTGATGCTTTCATCTTGTGGTTGATTTAATGATTTAAAGACTAATGTTAAGACCGATAGTAGTAATGATGGGCTCTGGCAAGGCATAAGTGTAACCTCCTGAACCCATTCTTACGGCTTCAGGATCAATGCCATACTTGTTGGCCTTGAACAGATACAGGTTGTTCATTTGAGCGACCACTCTGACCGCTTTAAAAGGAGTCCTTTTTAACATTCCTGGATTTAAACGATAACCGAACTGTACTTCCCGCAACCTGACGAATGAAGCATTAATGATGCTGTTGCTGGATAAGGTCGCAACTCTGGAATAATCATCACTCAGGTTTTCAAATCCCGGAATTGCAGGTATTTCGGTAAACTGTTCATCTCCAGGTTTGCGCCACCTGTTGCTGATCTGGTCATTGTAGCTGCCGCTCCAATCGTATCCATACATATTTGGCATCTCCCGACGGGTCACATGGCCATAGTTAAATGCCAGGAAAATCATCGCCTCAAATCCTTTATAGCTAAAGCTATTGGTCCAGCCGCCGCTTACTTTAGGTCTGTATGTGCCGCTGTACTCAAGAGAACCTATATTTGGAATGTATATTTTGTTTCCGTTTGCGTCATACGTTTGCGGTCTTCCGGTATTGTCCAGCCCGGCCCATTTGTAACTCCATACCGACTCCCGTTCATAGCCTTTAAGGAAGATGTCTCTGCCACTGGTTCTTGAAATGGAGGCACTGCTTTCGATCAGGTTGTTTTCCGTGATTCTGTTTTTATTGTAGGCCAGGTTAAATGCACTGTTCCATTTAAAATCACCAGCGCTAAATACATCAGCCTTTAAGTTCAGTTCAATTCCCCGGTTAATCATGCTGGCCGCATTGATCGTTGCTGTGGTCAGACCAACAGTAGGATCAAGATCCTGACTTCCCAGCAGGTCGTAACTGAATTTCCGGTAATAGTCTAAGGAAAGAGAGAAACGGTTATTTAACAATCCGATATCTGCACCCAGGTTAAAAGTTTCTGAACGTTCCCAGCGTAATTTAGGATTAGGAGGGGTTTGCAGACGGGCAACGTAGTCATTGGCAATGGTATTAAAAAAACGGTTGGCAACGAGGAAGGTCGTCGTAGAATTGCTCCGGTCGAAATTTCCCGTTAAACCGTAGCTTCCACGTAAACGCAGGTTAGAAATGCTTTGGATATGATTATGGAAGAAATGTTCATTACTGATGTTCCAGCTTCCGCCAACAGACCATAGTGGTGTTTTTCTGAACTTCGGATCTGCGCCGAATAAGTTGGAGTGATCTGTCCTGTAACTTCCGCTCAGGGTATAGCGGTCATCATAGGTATAAGCCAGCGTGGAGTAGAAGGAATATTCCCGGGTATCCCTGAATTCAAATCCTTCGTATGTGGCCGGATCATACTTATTGCGTTCTCCGTTCCACCAGATAATCCCCTGGGCGGCTAAAAGTTTAGCATCAATGTTTTGACCGGTCAATAGTTCATCGTTATAGCCAAGACGGCGGTTTTTGTTGCTCTGATTTACCGATTTTCGCAAATCAAATCCACCGATGACATTGAGGTAGTGTTTTTCTTTAAAGGTATTCGTATAGTTGAATTGGTTACGTAAAGCATAATTGCTGTAAGCTGAATTCCTGAAATCCAATACATCACCCTTAGGGATATTGAAAACCAGTTTGCCATTGGCATCTGTAGAAGTAAGGCGATTCACCAGGCTACGTACGTCATATCCGTTTTCCGCCATTAAATTTCTGCTGTCGTTGGTCGTTTTTTCGTACATGAAATCATTGGAAAGACTCAATCCTTTAAGGATTTTCCAGTCGGCACCAACCCTGGTTCTTAGTCCCCATCCGGATGCATTATTCCTGGCCTTGCGATTTTCTTCCAGAAGGTTAAAACCGTTGTCCAGGTAGCCGGAGGCTTTAAGTCTGTCGTTTTCTATTTTATTAAAACCGCTATAATCATAAATATAATTGCCCTGAGGATCCTGTAACATCTGATAAGGCATCAATGCCCTGATCTTGCCATCTATGTCAGGATATCCTGTTTTAGCAGAAATATAATTGGCCGAAAGGTCGGTACGCAGATCGAGGAAAGTAGCCAGTTTATAGGTGTTTCTTGAATTTAAGGTCAAGGCATCTGAGCCGGTGCCAACTGTTCCTGCCTGCTCGTTTTTATAGTTCCCGGACAGAAAATACTGCATCTTGTCTGATCCTCCTGAAAAGGAAAGAAAATGGCTTTGACTAAGGCTAGGGCGCAACAGCAAATTGTCGATCTGATCTTTATTGGACAGGCCAGCGAGGGCAGCCAGCCTTCTGTCACGTTCTTCCAGGCTGATTCCTCCAGCACGGTTATAGTCGTTGAAAATTCCGATGGAAGGAGAATAGCCCGATTTTGAGCCATCAAAGATCTGAGCTTCGATATAACCTCTGTCGTATTGTTCCTTCTGATAATCGATTAAAGCGGCGGCATCTGCACGGTGTAGTTTGTCGTAATCCGGTTGGTTCATCATGCGGGCATTGCCGGAATAGTTGATCTGTACATTGCCGGTTTTGCCTTTCTTAGTGGTGATGACAATCACCCCATTCGCTGCCTGCGAACCCCATACCGCAGATGCAGCAGCATCTTTAAGTACCGATACATTATCTATTTCGTTGATGTCCGGAAAGATGGTGCTCACAAATCCGTCGATCACAATCAGCGGTTGTGTTCCTGCACGCAAAGAACTTCCTCCGCGGATGCGCAGGTCGTTTAATCCGTTGCCACCCTTATAAACGCTTAGTCCCGGAACCAGGCCTTCCAGCATGCCTTCAATGGTTCTGTTGTTTCTGACTTCCAGTTCTTTTCTATCCACGATAACATAAGATCCCGGCGCATTTTTACGGGATAAAGTCTGATATCCGGTAACCAATACTTCTGTTAAAAAGGAGACATCTTCCTGCATGGTGATGTTCAGGTTGTTTTTGCCTTTTACACTGACTTCCTGTTTCTTACACCCAAGGTAATTGAATGATAAAACGTCATCCTCATTGGTTCTGATGATAAACCTTCCGCTAACATCTGTGGTTGCGCTGGTTTTTGCCTGTAATGCCCTGATCAATACCTGAGACAATGGAATCCCATCTTTGTCTACTACGATACCTGTTACAGTCTGCCTGGAAACCTGCTGCGGTACATTGTTTTTTTGCAATGGCTTAATGACCACATGGTCTTCTACAAGTTCATAACCGTACTTTCCGCCAAGTACAATGGCCATGAGCTCATCGAGTGAAGCATCGGCTACATTTACGTCTACTCTTCTGGTCGGGTCAAAAAGATCGTTGTTGTAAAAGAAGCCCAGTTCCTGGTGCTGCAGCTTCATGATCCTGAATACTTCCAGTACAGTGATGCGTTTGGCAGAGATGCTAAACTTCATGCCCTGTGCATAGGCACTGGCAGGGAAGATGCAGATGAAAATAAGGTAAAAGAAAAAAATAAATTTAAAAAGTGGCAATAAACGGCGTAAAGGCCTTTTTCTGGTAAAGGTTTGGTTCATAGTTTGGTGGTTAGGTGGTTTAGGTATTAGGGTTTCGTGATATAGAGCGTACTGTTTTTGAATTCGAATTTTACGTTTGTAGAGGTGCTGATAAACCTGAGCACTGTAGACAATGGTTTGTCTTTTTGCATGGAGCCGGTAAAGTGGAGTTTCCTCGCCCCATCATTGCTGAAGACGATTTTAACGCGGTACCAACGGCTGATCTGCTCGCAGATTTGTTCCAAAGGCATGTTGTCAAAGACGAAAACACCATCTTTCCAGGCGTAGTCATCGTAAGCAAGGCTTGTTTTTTCCAGTCCCGGTAAGGTGTTGATCTTTTTATTACTGATCCTGATCTTAGAACCCGCAAGCATGCGTTGCTTGTTTCCTTGTTTATCGGTCACATTGACAATTCCTTCAACGAGTGCGGTTTCTGTGTAATCCGCTCCTTTATAGGCGATGACATTGAAAGCGGTACCTACTGCTTCCACATCCATATGGTCTGTTTTCACAATAAAAGGATGTTTTTTATCCTTGGCGACTTTAAAATAGGCTTCTCCAACAAGCTTCACTTCCCGGATAGCCGAATTGTTGAAATCAATCCGGTAGGTCAGTTCAGAGCCCGAATTCACCCAGGCATGACTTTTATCAGGAAGGATGATCTCATATTGGGCCCCTTCAGGTACAATTAGTTTATGATAACCCTCCTGACCAACACCTGTTGCGTAGACTAAGATATTCCCCTTGTTTCTGGCAACGAGTGCATTTTGATCTCCCGAAATGTTTAAAGGTGCCTGGTCCTGTAGTTTTACGTGTTCACCATTGGGAAGAATCAGTTCTGCATGGTGGCTACCCGGCTTTACCGCAGCAAGTGTCTGCTCAGGCTTACTGCCTGGTCCGGAATAGAAGTTGCGGGATACCAGCAGGCCGACAGTAGAGAGGAGCACCAAAATGGCTGCATATTTTAGCCAGCCAGAGAATAAGGAGATTTTTAACGGAGACCGGAGAGGGGCACCAATCCTTTGCGAGACCTTTCCCCATGCCTGGTCTACATCAGGAGCATTTACCTGTTCCTGTTTAATCAGGCTGCGGAAAGTTAAAAGGTCATCGTATTCCTGCCTGTTCCCTGGCTCCAGGTTTAACCAGTCCGACAATTCCTTTTGCTCCTGCACAGTCAGAGGATCAGCAGTGATACTTCTGATCATTAAATCCTGCATTTTTGCCTTTTCTTCCGCGTTCATATCCTTCATATACTACCTTGACAACTCAGCCGGAAAAAAGGGTGATGTCAGATTTAATTTTTTTTTACAGAATAATTTAAAGGAAGTAAATGAGGACGGTGAGGTCTTTTAAGCGGGGTCTAAGGATAGAAAAAGCCTTGGTCATTTGTGATTTAACGGTGTTTACAGAAATTCCCAGCGCAGCGGCGGCCTCTTTATAACTCTTGTCTTCCAGCACGCAAAGGATCAGTACTTTCCTGCATTGAGGAGGGAGCTGGTCTATGGCTTCCATAATGCGTTCCCTGGTTTCTGCAGCTACTAAAGTGTCGCTGTCTGTCGATGCCTCGGTATGCCCTGCTTCCTGTGCATTCGCATAATTCTGTCTGATGTTTTTTGATTTGATATAGTTCAATGCTGCATTCTTAACGGAACGGTACAGATAATGTTCCTGCTGAATTTCCAGTTTTTCATTTTGAATGGCCGACCAGCATTTGACAAAAACATCCTGAACCACATCCTCTGCAACCTCCATATCTTTAGTAACGATATTGGCATAATAACAAAGTGTTTTATAGTGGTCACGGAAAAGTTGTTCAAACTGCACGTACATAATGGCTCGGCCTAATAAGTTGGGATAGCATTAATTTACGCAAAAAATTCCGCTATACGATGTATAACGGAACCCTTCTTCGCAAAATTGACCAGAGGAGATCTATCTTTTAAAGACATTATTGAGGGGCTGATAAATACTCAATGATGCTTATTTAATACTTCTTTTAAAAAAATAAAGGTAAAATTACAATTGCTTTGTGAATCGTTTAGCGGGCTATATCTTTCCAATTAAATCTGCAAGCACCTTTTCCAGTTCTTTTCCCCTCAAATTTTTAGCAATTATTTTTCCCTGAGGGTCAATCAGGAAGTTTGAAGGGATACTTTTGATGGAATATAGCTTTCCGGCATTGCCTTTTTCCGAACTCGGCGCGATCACCTGAGTCCAGCTCAGGCCATCTTTTTCAATCGCGGCAAGCCATTTTTCCCGGTCTTTTTCGGCATCTACAGAGACTCCGAGGATACTGAAGTTTTTGTCTTTAAACTGTGCATAGGCTTTAACGAGATTTGGGTTCTCTGCCCTGCAGGGACGGCACCAGGATGCCCAGAAATCAAGGAGCAGGTATTTTCCTCTGAAAGAAGAAAGTTTTACCGGTTGGTTGTCTGTGTTGTTCTGAATAAAATCCGGAGCAGTTGCCCCAATCATGATGGTACGCGCGGCCGCGATGTTTTCACTTAAAAGTTTTCCGTGTTTGCTGTTTTTTTGCCTTGCAGACAGCAGGTCAAATAAAGGGGCAACCTGTACCGGATCAATCTCACTTCCCGCAATATCATAGAGCGAAAGAAGGCTGAAGTACGAATCCGGGTTTTGTTTGATGTATTTTCTCTGCAGCATTTCCTGCGCTTTGAGCGCAATACTCCTCTTTTCTTCCATTGCTGCCCTAAAAGCGGAGTCTTTTCTCTGTGCTGCCGATGCTTTCTGATAACTAAGATCAAGCGCATTCAAGGCTGCATCCGGCCTGGCCATAAATTGTTCGTACCTGACCATTTCCTGGTTAACAGAAGAACCTTTGAGCGCTGCGGTTTTGATCGAATCTTTGATCACTATGGTCAGTTTTTCCTCATTAAGGAAGATTCTTCTTTCATCAGGCTGCTCTTTTTGCGCCAGGCCTGAGGTGTTTTTAGCCTTGAAGGTCAGTAGCGCTGGCTGCAGTTCTGTAACCTGTCCGGAGAATTCAAATTTTCCGGCAGTAACCGGCAAACTGTCTACATTGTTCCTGCCTTGCTTCTGGTACATCAGGTAAACGGTTCCTGTGGTTCCGGAATCTTTAAAGTTACCCTTGATGTGAAATGAAGTTTGCCCCCATGCCCATACCGGAATGCTGCTCAATGCGAGGAGTATTAGTTTTTTCATATTGTTCGCTGTTTGTGATCATGACAACTCAAGCGGAAAAAAGGGTGATGCCAATTGATTTATTTTAGCAAACCTTCTGGAAATGACTAAACACCTTTAAAATGGCCTAAAGGTGTTTAGTTCGGGATAACCGCATAACCAGTTTTTTATGGGATAACCGGAAAAGGCTGGTAACCGTGTTTAATTGATCAAGCCCAAAACTCGTTTTCCTTTTCCAGATCTGCGGAAAAGATTTCTGCCTGAATGATTTGTCCGTTTTCTACGGTATAGACATCAATGTTGTCTACTTCCATCGCATTCCCGTTAGGCTGACTGGCGGTCCAGCGCAGTACACAGGATGCTTTATTGCCATTTGCAGCGATCATGGTGATGTCAGTTAAACGGAGGGAACCGGCCGAAAGTTCAAACATTTTTCCTACCATCTGAAAGACCTCCGCATTTGATTTCTTTATCCCTGAAATTTGATTTTCTCCCGGTTGGTTCCAGCTAACCGATGGATGTAACAAGCTGGCCAGTTTTTCATTATCACCGTTCTGTACTGCTGTTAAGAATGCGCTAACTACGCGTTTTGCTTCGTTTTTCATGTTTTTTTATTTTTAAATGAGGGTTTGTTTTCTTGTTGTTGTTGAAACAAAGGTCTGCAACAGGAGCGGCTGGCCTGATACCTTTTGGCGACATAGGATTACCATTTTACGCCATATCTCGTTTTTGTCCTGCTGACTTCCTTATCTTCAGGTTATAAATTGAGGAAATGGAAGATCAGGTAAAGAAACTGGTATTGAGCATGCTGGCATATGTGGTACAGCGTGACCTGTCGGCCGAGGTATTGTGTCGTTTGTCAAATGTGAGCATTGCCGAACTGAAGGAAGGAAAAGTGCCCCTTTCTGCGAAACAGCTGAATGATGTCTGGCTCAATGCAGTGCATTTAACAAAGGACGACTGCTTTGGTCTGCATTTTGGAGAGTCCCTGCAATTATCGGCATTAGGAATTGTAGGCGAAATCATAAAGGCCAGTGATACGGTTGGCGCAGCACTGACAATCGCTGCATCATTGACACCATTGGTTACCAATGCTTTCTGTTTGGCTGTACTGGAGGAGGAAAATACTTTTACGGTAAAATTTGTACCCCAGCAGGAGGGATGGGAGCAATCTCCTGCCTTAGTTCAGACACTAGACCTTTTAATGGTCTTTGTGATCCATGAACTGGACGGATTGCTTTTAAAGAAGGTCAGGCCGATTGCTGTTAAATATACTGCAAATGCAAATCACCAGAAGGAATATGAAAGGGTGATGCGTTGCGGGGTGGAGTTCAATCAGTTGGAGAATGCCATTACTTTCGATCTGAAGTATTGGAAGGAACCTATTCTTTCTGCCAATTTTGAGTTGCAAAGAATGCTGGTAGAAAAGATAAAGCCTTTCAGCGGAAATATAGGGGATACCATGACCCTGCAGACCAGGGTTTACAACTACCTGATGAGCAATGCCTATTTGGGGATCATCTCTCAGGAACAAATTGCTTCAAACTTCAATATCAGCACCCGGACTTTACAACGCAAGCTGAAGGAAGAGGGGACCAGCTTTCAGCAACTGGCGGATGATGCGCGGAAAGCCCTGGCCATAAATTACCTGAAATCAGGATCGTATCCTTTGAAACAGATTTCCCATATGCTGGGATATAATGAAATTACCGCGTTCAGCCGTACATTTAAGCGCTGGACAGGAACAACACCTGCCGTTTATCAAAAGAACGGGAATTGATCCGTAATTCATTAATTTTATATCCATATGAAAAGAACAGAATGGTTTGATCGTAAATTTCCCGTAATCGAAGACAATGGTTTAATGCCTGGTATTACAGGGCGTCTGGCTGGAACGGCAGCGAGGATCGATGAATTGGTAGGAGGGCTGAACACAGCTGTACTGGAATTAAAACCAGAAGGGCATTGGAGCATAAAGGAAGAAGTAGGACACCTCCTGGATATGGAGCCTTTATGGTTCGGCAGGATAGAAGATGTGATCAACAATGAGCTGGAACTGAGAATGGCAGATTTAACCAATCGCAAAACTCATGAAGCAAATCACAATGCAAAGGATATAAAACTGCTGACAGGGCAGTTCCGTGAAGAAAGGGCAAGGCTTGTAGACCGTCTTGACCGTTTGCCGGATCAGCAGTTGTTTAACTCTGCATTACATCCACGAATGAAGATACCAATGCGTATTGTGGATCATGCTTATTTTGTGGCTGAACATGATGACCATCATCTGGCAGCGATTCGCAGCATTTTACTGAATGTGGACTCTTTGTTTTAACAGATGGTCTCAAAATAGTGCAATCTATTCTGAGACCATCTGTTTTTTACGGTTTTAGTCTTACAAGGTCTAAATCCTGAAAGTCAAACAGCAGCTCTGTTTATTGAAAGTATTCGGATAGGTCGGTTGTTTTGCCGCCCGATATGTATACTGTTTTTGAGGCGGGTGCCAGGGTCCTCTGATCGGTTATAACGAGTAATTTTGATTTTCCGGCTTCGAATTTTATGGGATCTGTAACATATTGTGAAGTAGCACGGCCTTCATTAGGCCTGATGGTGTAGCCATTCAGCACTAAAGGGCTCCCAGGGTTGTAAGGATCTGAATTCGTTCCGCTTTCTACGATATCAAAATTGTAGATATAATTTGATCCCGGCAAGGGTGGTAATTCCAGTGTTTGGAAAGAACCGTCTTTCGGGAGCTTAAACCTCAGTTCCGGGCTCACTTTTGTACCTGTAACGGTATTCGCAGCAGAGGCAAGCCTGGTGTAGAATACCAGGTCCACATCAACATTCTTGAACTGAAGTGGAAAGATGGTTTGAAATCTTGCCCTGATCATCATATTTTGTGGATTTGCAGGTGGGTCAAGCTGTATATTTCCGACAATACTTGTCCCGTCAAAAAGAAACACCAGCGACTGGTTTTCAGGGCTTACCTGGATTGTTTTTGTAAACAACACGGCAGTTTCTCCTTTTTTACGTATGGTTAGCGCTCTGGTACCGTCTTTATCCATCAGGAAGGTTAACCTGTTTTCAATCTTTGCAGAACCTTCAGCCGCCAGTTTGCCATCAATCAAAAATTCCAGTTCGCCCGAAATGGCATATCCTTTTATCAGGAGTGATACCGCATTTTCATATAATTTACTGCCGTCGTAGTAAATATTTACATGTTGTGCGAAGGGAGCATCGGTAATCTTTTTGCGCTGAAGAATGTCTGTTGTCCCTTTCTTTCTGATTTCAACTTCCGCATCCTGTCCGCTAACGGATAACATGGCATTGATGGATATCTGTCCAGGATTTGTCATTGCAGCAATGACCTCATTTTTGTATACAAACTCTAATTGTTCGGTAGAACTTCCTGCTATCGTCAACTTAACGACCCGGCCATGGTCGGGGCTGGCCAGTTCTTTTTTATTGCAGGCAGTGTAAAGTGCAATGAGCATCACACCGGCCATGTATAGTTTTAATAAATTTGCTTTCATTTTCAAATGCTTTAAAAGTTATAGCTAAGCGATGTGCTATAGGTTCGTCCAAATTTTTGTTTAAGCCGTATTTGATCGCCTTCTTCATATTTATCTGTAAATCCTTCTTTTAACCTAAGTCCGTTATCACCGGTTCCAGGAGTAAAAGGTACATGGTCATAACTACCTGTATTGACAAAGAATGTAGAGGCACTGTTGAGCAGGTTTCCGGCATTCAGTTTCACTTCAAACCTTTTCCGGAGAAACTTATAGCTGATTTGCGCATCGATTTGTTCACGTGGCATTTCGTATTCAATTTGGTTAGTGTAGAAACTGACGATATAGGTTTTGTACCCCGATTTATTATAAGCTACGTTTATACCAAATTGCTCGCCTGTGTATTGAAGCCCTGCATTGACCAGGTAAGGCGCCTGTCCGTACATTGACCTTTCCTGCTTAACAGCCACCCTGATATCTCCGTCGGTTTTAGGGTCTGGGTTTTTTACCCTGTAACTTCCAAATACACTCGATTTTTGCAAGGTAAGGTTACCATACAACGTAATGTTGCTTAAAATTTTATTGGGGTGTATGAAGGCAAGATTCTTTCTCAATTCAAATTCCAGACCGTAAACCCGGGCTTTTGAAGCATTTTCCAGGTAATAGCTGATGTTACCGGTTGCAATACTGAAGGTAAGTTCGGCAGGCTTATCAAAGTTTTTATAAAATGCACCGGCAGAAATAATTTCACCAAGGCCGGGGAACCATTCGGCCTTCAGGTCATAGCTGTTGATCCGGGTACTGGATAAACCCTGGTTACCAAACTGTGCGTTAAGTATGGGACTGAATTTAAAAAACTGGCTGTTGTCCATCAATTCAGGCCTGACCACACTACTGGAAATCGCAGCCCTGAAGTTAATCTGACTAAGAGGACTATAGGTCAGGTTTGCAGAAGGCAAAAATTGCCATGTCTTTTCGGATGGCAGCTTAAACTCACTTTTTCCTCTTAAAAATTGCCCGTTTTTGATTTCAGTATATTTGTAATGCTCTGCTCTGAGCCCCCATATCAGGCGCAGCTTTTCCATAAACCTGGTATCAAACATTAAATAACCGGCATGAGTAATGCTCTTGCCATCGTAATTATCCAGGTAATATTGGGTAATGGCATAATTGTACCCGTTTGCTCCAAAATTGGCAGGATTCACCATTTCGTTCAGCGGTAGATATCTTAAACTTTCATCCCGGTTGGCACTATAAATAAAAGATGCAATTTGCCAGTTGAACTTAGCTCTTCTGGTAATCCCAAAATAGCCGGCTTTTATCGTATTGCGCAGGCTGCCTAAGGTAAAAGGAGTGCTGGCATCTAACTGCCAGGAATAATTGGTTTCCTGATTGTGGTAATTATGACGGGACATCGGGACGATCTGTGCCTGGATTTGCGGAGAGGCAATATAAAAATAGCGATATTCTTTACCGATCAGCACAGGCATGCTCGTGGCAATGCCTAAGTCTTTTTCTTTACGGTCGATACCCGTTCTGGCAAAATTCCATTCTATCTTCAGTTTAGACAACTGATGTTGTCCGCTTAATTTATTTTGCAGTAAATTGGTAAATGTCGGATCATCTGCTTCCTGTATCTGATTTGGGGGGACACCGCTTGCCAGGTCAACAACGCCATTATCCAAATCATAACCTGTGGTTCTGATCAAGGCATTGTCATACAAATGAGTATAGGTATTACGCAGGCTGAAACGGTTGCTTCCCAATTGAAGCCCAACATTTAATAAAGCTCCCAGGGTGGTGTTGAAGTTATACGTTGCGCCATAATTGTTAAAAGTAGGCTCCCATCCGTTTCTTCGCTGCTGGTCAAAGTTGGCGATAGATTGTGTGTTGCGATAACTGAGCGCAGCGGTAAAGCCTAATTTGTTCTGGTTGGCAGTATCGATTGCAATTAACTGCCCGATGGTAAACTGGTAGTTTTGGGAAGGAGCTGCCCTGTACTTATAAAGGGTGAAATTATCGGTCTTAAATTTCTGGCTTTGCTGATCTACTTTTTGCTGAAATTCCGAATCAGTTAATGTGGTATTTGGTGCAACCCCTTTATCGGTATGTACTAAACCTTCCGGGAATTTTCGCCGGCCATCGTCAAAACCAAAGTAATCATATTTGCCCCGTTCGTGACTAAAGAAATCTTTACCCGTAGACTGGTCATTATAGGAAGTCCCTGCGGTAAAGCCCATGAAATTTTCAGACGGAATGTCTTTAGTGTTGATTTGTATCAGGCCTCCGCCGAAACTGGCATTCATATCGGGGGTTACCGTCTTGCTCACCACCACATTGTCCACCAGATTGGCCGGAATCAGATCAAAGGAGAAATTACGCGTTTGCGCTTCTGTGCTTGGCAGGATAACACCGTCCAGCATAGCTGAGTTATAACGCTCGCCAATGCCGCGTACCAATACAAATTTGTTGTCAACCGTATTTACGCCGCTGATGCGTTTTAAGCTTTCTCCGATATTTTTGTCGGGCGTACGTGCAATTTGCTCAGCGCTGATTCCATTGCTGATTTCTGATGCGTTTTTCTGTTTAACCAACAGGCCTTCGGCCGATGCCTTTTTATAACCGGAGGTGACTGCCACTTCTTTCAATCCTGTTGAAGCTGTTTTCATAGAGAGGTCAAGCGGCGTGTTTTTACCCTCTGTTACCACGATACCTGTTACCCGCTGTGTAGCGAAAGAGACATAGCTAAACTCCAGTGTATAAGTGCCGGGTGGCAGGTTTAAGATGTAGGCGCCATCGGCAGCAGCCTGGGTACCTGCACCTGTTTCGACTACCTTAACATTTGCTCCCGGAAGAGGCTGGCCTTTTTCATCTGCAATTTTTCCGGAGATCCGGCCGGGTTTTACTAATTTGTTATATTCTTTTGCCATGACCTTTACTGCATTGTTACTGAGTACATAGCGGAGTGGCTGGCCCCTGAATATTTCTGCCAGGGCAACATTCAGTTCCAGGTCTTTGACATGGATGCTCACCGGTTTTGCGCTGGCAATGAGCGAAGCGGAGAAAAAGAAGTCGACACCGCTCTGGTCGCGGATACGGTCAAATACCCGCTCTAATGGTTCGTTTGTTACATTCAGGCTGACCTTTTGCGCAAAAGTAGCCGCGCTGATTTGCAGTATGGTGATGAAGAACAGCAGCGTGGTCAATTTTATCATCAGTAGTATTTTAGTGGCATGACGCGATGGCCATACAGGTTTGTTTTGGTAAAAACCGTACATTTGCAATACATGTTATTTGCGGGGCACCCACTCGTTTTCAAGGATAAGGGGGTGTCTGCGGGTTATCAAATAGTTTTATAATTATTTGTCATCATGTGTTAAGCCCATCTCAGCGCGAACTGAGGTGGCTTTTTTTTTAGATGACCGTCGGGTGGGTTTTATTTACTGACGATGATCCTCCTTCCTTTAATGCTAAAATGGATGTTATTCGATCCTTCCATAATCTCCAGTATCTGGCTGAGGTTGTCGTGGCGCGCTACCGCGCCGCTGTAGGTATCTTCCGGCAGGCCTTTTTCAAAAACGACTTCGACATTGTACCAGCGTGAGATCTTCCGCATCACGCTTTTCAGGCTTTCATTCCTGAAGCGAAAATAACCGTCTTTCCAGGCCGTAACAGAACGGGTATCGGCCGGCAGAATTTTGATTTTCCCATCTGTTAATTCTGCCTGCTGGCCGGGCTTTAACATCCTGCTTGCTCCACGTTCTGATTTTAAGCGCACACTTCCTTCCAGTAAAGTGGTTTTTATACCGGTTTCGTCATGATAAGCATTGATATTGAAATGAGTACCCAATACTTCAACCTCTTGCCCTCGGGACCTGACGATGAAAGCATGCCTGCGGTCTTTGTAAATTTCAAAATAGGCTTCTCCGGAAAGCTGAACTATCCTGGTACTGCTGTTTTTGAAGGAGACGGGATATTTCAGCGAAGACGCGGCATTCAGCCATACCGTTGAGCCGTCGGGCAATCTGACGCGGTAGGTTTCCCCGTTGCTGGTTGTAAGTGTATGGAATCCGTGTGCCTGATCCTTTGAACCCATGACCTCGTAGACCAGTTCGCCATTGCTGGTTTTGGAAATGCTTAGGCCCGCTTCCTGTACCACTTGACCTGCCTGCTGATCTGAAAGGAAGATTTTTTTACCATTGGCTAAGGTCAGGCTTGCTGCCTGTCTGCCCGGACTGATCGCTTGCTGTTGCCTGGCAATTTCCGGTTCTTTTCGTCGTGCAGGTAAAAGGAGATAGCCAATGCTGAAAATGACTAAGATAGAAGCGGCAATACCGAGTGGTAAGCGCAAGCGTCGGAATAGGGGAGTCTGGTTGGTTGGAGGAGCTATTTTCAGCGCAATGTTTTCGGTCATCCTGGCGACTTCAGTTTCCAGCTCAGCCTGTGATAGCGGCTCAGCATCTTTCTGATACTGCAGGTACCAGCTCCCGATAAAATCCAGTTCCTGTGGTGTACATTCTCCTTTTCGGTATTTTTCGAGCAGTAGATCGAAGTCGGGTTTTTCCATAGCAGCCATTTGATTCCATTGAATACATCATCAATACAGATAAGTCGGCCGGACCATGCAGATGAAAATGAAAAAAAATTACGATGCCTTAGATATTGAAGAAAACCAGCAGGTAGGCAACAAGGGTTAAACGCGCCCTCAATATTTTCAGGGCATTGGCAATCTGTCGGTCTACTGTCGCTTCGGATATGCCCAATTGTAGTGAAATTTCTTTCCTGTTCAGGTGGGCCTTGCGGCTGAGTACAAATACTTCCTGCATTTTTGAAGGTAGGGCTTCTATTTCCCTGTCGATCAGCTCGGATAATTGCTGACTGCGTATACCGTGATCGGTAGGCGCATAGTCATCCCTGTAGTGCGCAGCCATAGCGTCAGTGTAGCGTGTCCGGACTTCCTTGCGGGCAAAGAGATTCAGGATCGCATTGCGAAGCGCGGTGTAGAGGTAGCCGGCCAGATTTGATTGCGCGTCTATACGTTCTCTCTTGTTCCATAGCGTAACAAAAACCTCCTGAACCACATCGCGTGCCTCCTCCCGGTCTGCCAATTTCTTGTAGGCATGGGCATACAACAAGAATTTATACCGGTCATAAATGAAAGTATAAGCCTGATGGTCACCCTCTTTTAAAAGCGAGGCCAGGTCGGTGTCAGTATAACTGCTATAGTCTGTCATCTTATGCGAAGACAAAGTTGAACAACATCTAATAATGCACTGTCGGGTATATATTATCAAATTATTAATTTAACAGTACCTGTTGCTAAGCTATCCCTTAGCGCTTATTGTCCATGTGCATGTTATCGTAAGTTGTCATGTAGAAGCGAACCGGCTGAAATGGGATTGTCAATAGGGTTGAGGCTTACCGTAATGTGATAGTGGCAATATGATTTGAATATGCGGTTAAATATCCTGAAGTGATTGCTTAATTTCTGAAATTTCTTTATGATTTTATTCATTAGATAGTTTGTTTGTATTGGGGTAAGCGATAGTTAATCAGATGAATGTGGAAATAATTTATGCTTTTATACATCCAAAAATAGCCTGGAGAAAAACAGCTCTTGTGGTTGTTTTGCTTGTTGTCGGATTAAAAGTGACGGCGCAGCAAATTCAGCATAAAATATCAGCTGATCAACGAAGACAGGAAGTTGAATTGATTAAAAAATCATTTATCAGCCTTCAGCCGGGACTATACGGTTATAATTCCCCGAACAGATCAACAGCTATTTTGATGAAATGCTTAAGAAGGTTTCCGGCACCATCAATGATCCTGAATATTTCAAAGAAAGCCTTCTGATATTGACCGGATATGGTCTGGTTGTCGCCTGCCCTGAAAAAGAAAAAACCTAACAGGTTGACTGTTAGGTTTTGCAAGGTGTTTAAACCTTTCGTGTACTCAGAGCGGGAATCGAACCCGCACGACTTTTAAGGTCACAGGATTTTAAGTCCTGCGTGTCTACCAGTTCCACCATCTGAGCAGGTGTTAACCTTTTAAATTAAATGCCTTCATGTAATGAAGGCATTTAGAGCGAAAGACGAGATTCGAACTCGCGACCCCGACCTTGGCAAGGTCGTGCTCTACCAACTGAGCTACTTTCGCATGATTTTGGTTTTAACATCATCCGATGTTGCCATTCTAGTAAAGTGTATTTTGTAATACCCTTTGTTTCGTTTGGGAATGCAAATATAGACACTTTTATTTTCCTGTCAAGTTTTTTTTATAAATAATTTGCATGTTTAGTATAAGTCGTTGGACTTCAATACTTCCATGATCAAATTATTTTCAAAACCTTTGCTCATGAGGTGGGTAATGAGCTTATTTCGTCTTTTGTAGGGATCTTTTTCAGTGATTGATGCTGACTTTTTCTCCGCAGAAACGAGGATAGCATTCAAATATTCATCATAATCTATCTTATTTAATGCTTTCAAAATCATTTTCTCCGGAACTTTTTTCAGTTTCAGCGCCTGTTTGATTTTGATCTTACCCCATTTTTTGATGTTAAACTTTCCGGAAACATAGGCCTGGGCAAACCTTTCTTCGTTCAAAAAGTTGGTGCTGATGAGTTCGGAGATCAATTCTTCCACCTCATCTTTGTGTAACCCGAATTCATAAAGCTTGTCACGAACTTCCTGCTGCGCGCGCTCCTGATAGGCACAATAATGCTCGGCCTTAAACAAAGCGGTCTTCTTATCCAGTCTGACGGTTTTTTTATCTGATGTTTCCAATGCTTACAATATTACATAATCAGCAGCAAGCAGGAGCATGAACTGAGTTGTTTTTGAGTAAAATTTAAACCAATGCCAGTGATGACCTTTGAATGTTGGTGGCCAGTTTCCCCAATTGCTGAAGCTTCTTCTCCAAAGCGGAGGTCCATGGCAAGCCAAAACTCAGTCGCATACAATGGTCAAACTGAGCCTGAAGTGTGAACATCCTTCCCGGAGCGATACTGATGTGCTGTTTCATCGCCTGCTGGTATAGGTCAACAGTGTTAACTGCCTTATCCAGTTCAACCCATAAGAAATAACCTCCCTGAGGCTGGCTCACCCTGGTGCCTTCCGGAAAATAATCGGCGATGGCGCCAATATATTTCCTGCTGTTATGGTATAGGGACTGACGTAATTTTCTCAGGTGATTTTCATAACGCCCATTTTTGAGAAAGATGGAAACCACTTCTGAGGTCAGGGGAGCAGAGGAGAGTGCATGGTATCTTTTAAGTTTCATCACCTGCTCTTTGAACTTTCCCGGAGCGATCCAGCCTACCCGGTAGCCGGGGGCCAGTGTTTTGGAAATGGAATTGCAATAGAGGACGAGGCCGCTTTCATCGTATGTTTTACAGGTTGTTGGCCTGTTGTTGCTAAAATAGAGGTCGCCATGAATGTCGTCTTCTATCAGCGGAACATGGTAATGTTCGAGTAGCCTGACCACTTCTTTCTTATGTTCATCCGGCATGGAGGAGCCACAGGGATTGTTAAAATTGCTTACAAAAAGACATACTTTGATTTTATTGCTGTCCAGTGCTTTTTTTAAAGCTTCGATTTCAATTCCGGTAATGGCATTGGTAGGGAGTTCCAGTACGTTCAGGCCGAGGTTTTTTGCCAGCTGTAAGATCCCAAAATAAGCCGGACTTTCTATAGCAATGGTATCGCCGGGATTGCTCACTGCCATCAGGGCATAGGAAATGGCGTTGATGCAGCCTGCAGTAGTGATCAGGTCTTTTTCTGTAAGGTCGGCACCCCAGCCAAAGGACCATTTCGCGATTTCCCTTCTCAGGTCTTCATTTCCCTGAGTCGGTTCATAGCTTGTACCACTGGCGGGTAAGCTGCGCATCGCCTGCATGAGCCCTTTATTTAGCCTGGCAATGGGTAAAAAGTCGTCATGTGGCATCCCCAGTGAAAAAAGGGTGTTTTTAGGGTCTTCCCGGTCCAGATAAACCTTGTTCACCAGGTCGTCCGGCGTCAGCAACCCATTTAATGCAGATGGGTTGCTCGTTTCAGGGATGGCCAGCCGCTTTATGGGTGGAATACAGACATAGTACCCGGAACGGGGACGGGTTTCAATTAAGGATCTGCTTTCCAGCTCATAGTAAGCCTGTGTCACCGTGTTCATGCTCAATCCCTGTTCCCTGCAGAGCATTCTTACGGAAGGCAGTTTATCACCTGCCTTCAAAACCTCATCTATGATTTGTTTTTCCAGCCTGTCAGCAATTTTCAGGTATAAAAACGGCTTGCTTTTTATATTCATCTCAGATAACTGTATTGATCAAATGTAATCAAATTGTATCTGTAGTGGTTCTTATCCTTTCAGATTAGCAGCTTTACTTTTTCATCTCATATTGATTCACAAAAGCTGCGAGGCCAATAGATTTTAAGAAGCTGATGGTCCCGGCTGCATTAGCATCTATATTTATCAAAGAGACCTCTGCCTTATTTTCATTAAAGATGTATTGAAACAGGGCGCTGCCCAATCCCTGATTTCTACATTCTTTTGCCACAGCGAACTGGGAGATCCGGTTGTTTTGTGGGTTGTAGCTGGCATAGGCAACCAGTTTTTCATCCAGATGAATCCCAATGCTGTTGTTTCCGCTGCCAATATTTTTTAAGGCAGTGATGGCATTTTGCCAGGAGGGTTGCCAATCCCAGAAAGATGCCCATTTGTCCCAGTCCATTTCTTTCAGCGCAAGGACGGCATATTGTTTTCTATCCTCCCGGATTTGCGGAATACCTTTAAAACAGATCAATGTTCTATTGAGTGTATAGCCAACGGATTCATAGCTTTTTATGGCAGGAATATTTTGTTCCAGCACTTCAAGATAGCAGTTCTTTACTCCGGCTGCCTCAAGGAAAGGTTGTATAAACTGGTACATTAATTTAGTAAGCTGCTGACCTCTTTTCGATGGGATAACCCCCGTTCCGGCATTGTAGGCTGCCTTTTCTCCATCTACAGGCGCAATCCCATGTAAGATAAAGCCGATTAGTCTTTCGGACTCAAAAGCCCCGGCTGAAAGACTGAGGTCTATAGAATCAGAGATTAATTTCCGCTCTAATTGTTCTTTGGTTAGCTGTAGTTTGACGAAATAATCTGAAAAAGATTCATTAAAGGTTTCCAGTAGAACCTCAGGAGATATGTTTTCCAGAGTTTTATATTTTAGCATATGATCTGTGTTTCCGTGTTGCTGGCTAAATTATATATTTCTCCTTAAAGGGGAGCTGAGGGAACTTCATGTTTTAAGATTTTTACATGCTTTGAGTCAGGCAGGAAACAGCTTGCAGTACGCCTCTATATTCACCCGGTTTTACCTCGTTGCTTACCCGCCTTTAACAGGCTTTTAAGGGGCTTGCACCGAGTATAGACCGAGTATAGAGCGTGGTTAGAGCCTGTATAGCCGGAAGCTGTTCCGGGGCGGTTCCGAACCTTGTTTTACCGGTGTATGGCCATACAGATTATAGGATTAATTTTAAATTGACTATACACACAAAATTGTTATTCCCGATGGGCTTATACAAGTTTGATTTTTCTTTGTTTATACTTTTCAGCCTTCCATCTTTTCTTGAGGATTCCCTGTTTAAGGTTCGCCTGTTCCGTTGTATGTCCGGTTCTGAGCGGAATTTTCAGTTTTGATGAATGGATTTGTAAAATCAAAAATGCGCTGCTGGTTTGACTTTGAAATCTATCTTTCTGATTTTTAAATAAATGATTGGAGATCTCCGGATACCTTAGATTTTTAATATAAATGCTTTAATTTTGAAACATGAGTAATGTCATCTACACGATTGATCATTTTGCGAAAATTCTTGATGCAAAATCCTATATTTCTAATCCGGAACTTAAAATTACCAGACTGGTAATTGACAGCAGAAGTGTCATAGATCCGGAAAGCTCCTTGTTCTTTGCGTTGAATGCAAAACGCGATGGTCATGAATATCTGGAAGATGCTTACGCAAATGGGATCAGAAGCTTTGTCATCAGTGACCCGGCCTATCTGAAAACCTTTACTGATGCCAATATTTTACTGGTGGCGGATGTGCTTGCTGCATTGCAAAGCCTGGCCATAACCCATCGGGAGCAGTATGATTTGAAGGTGATGGCCATCACGGGAAGTAACGGAAAAACCGTGGTTAAAGAATGGTTGTATCAATTGCTGGCAGCAGATTTCAATATTGTCAGAAGTCCGAAAAGCTTTAATTCTCAGATTGGGGTGCCTTTATCTGTATGGAACATCACTGAAGAACATACATTAGGGATTTTCGAGGCTGGAATCTCCAAAGAAAACGAGATGGAGGCGCTTCAGAAAATCATTCGTCCCACAATAGGGATTTTAACGAACCTGGGAGAGGCACATGCGGAAGGTTTTGCTTCTCAGAAAGACAAGCTCCTGGAAAAGTTAAAGCTTTTTAAAGATGCCGAAGTATTCATTTACTCCCCGGATTATACCCTTGGCCTTCCCACATCGGAATTGCCGGGGAAGACAAAATTTTCCTGGAGCATGAAGCAGAAGGCAGACCTTCAAATTTCTTTTATTGAGCCAATTGAAGACCGCAACTATATCAGGGCGATTTTTAAGGGAACAGAGATCGAGTGTTTGATTCCCTTCTCCGACAGGGCTTCGGTTGAAAACGGAATTATCTGCTGGGCCAGCTTATTGTCTATGGGCTACACTCCGGAAGAAGCTGATGCACGTTTAGAGAAACTAACCCGGGTGGGAATGCGGCTGGAATTGAAAAATGGCATCAATCAATGTTCTGTGATCGACGATTCCTATAGTGCTGATACCTCTTCACTGGCGATTGCACTGGATTTCCTTAACCTGCAAAATCAACACCCAAAGAAAACATTAATCCTGTCTGACTTACATGAAACAGGCAGAAATGAAGTCGAGCTTTATACTGAAATTGCGGCTTTGTTAAAACAGAAGAACCTGAACCGGCTCATCGGAATCGGCCCTCATATCTCTGCATCAGCAGCACTGTTTGATATGGAGACGGCTTTCTTTGAAAGTACACAGGATTTTATAGATCATTTTCCCGCGGTTCATTTCAGCAATGAAACCATCCTGGTAAAGGGGGCGAGGAAATTTGAATTTGAGCGGATCAGTAAGCTGATCACTCAGAAAGTACATGATACAGTGCTGGAAATTGACCTGAATGCGCTTGCCGGTAACCTTCAGTTTTACAGAAATAAGCTGAAACCAAAGGTGAAAATAATGGCAATGGTGAAAGCCTTCTCCTATGGAAGCGGCAGTTTTGAAATCGCAAATGTACTGCAGTACCATAAAGTCGATTACCTTGCTGTGGCCTACACCGATGAAGGTGTGGCCTTAAGAAAAGCAGGGATCACGATGCCAATTATGGTGATGAGCCCGGAGCCATCGGCTTTTGATGCCATCGTAAAATATAAACTGGAACCCGAGATATACAACCTGGACATTTTAAACAGCTTCATCGGTTTCCTTCCTGCCGATAGGTATGATTACCCGATTCACCTGAAAATAGATACCGGAATGCATCGTTTAGGCTTCAAAGAAGCAGACCTGGGCGAGCTGTTGGAAAACATCAATAACAGCAGAAAAGTCAAAGTGGTTTCGGCATTCTCCCATCTTGTTGGAAGTGAGGATGAACATCACGATGCATTTACGAAACACCAGATTGAAAGATTTAGTGCATTTGCGCAACAGATTTCGGAAGGTCTGGGGTATAAATTCATCTGGCACATCTCCAACACCTCGGGGATTACCCGTCATCCGGAAGCTCAGATGGATATGGTGAGGTTAGGAATAGGACTTTATGGCTATGACGGAGGGCTCCCAAAAAATCATGGGTTACAAACCGCCGTTGTGCTGAAAACTACCGTCACACAGGTGATAGAGGTCAAGCCAAATGAAACCATCGGATACGGGCGAAATGGGATTCTGCCCAATGGAGGAACAACGGCGACGGTAAAAATCGGGTATGCAGATGGCTATAACCGAAGATTTGGAAACGGCAGAGGTAAAATGCTGATTAACGGAAAGCTGGTGCCTACAATTGGCAGCATCTGCATGGACATGTGTATGTTAGACGTGACCGGAATCACCGTAAAAACAGGGGATGAGGTGATCGTTTTCAACGGAGAGCTGACCATCGCCGACCTGGCAGAACAAATAGAAACCATCCCTTATGAGATCTTAACAAATATTTCACAAAGGGTGAAACGGGTCTATTTTTATGAGTAGTTTTGCAGCATGAACAGAATTGGTAGGGCTTTTTTAAGGTACCTGATTAAAGGGCTCCTTATCGTATTGCCTATTGCGCTTAGTATTTTTATTGTAATCTGGGCTGTCACCACAGTAGACAGCTGGTTGAATGTGAACAATATTTTAGGTGTTGACCCAAGAACCGGAGCCAGCAGAAATATCCCCGGATTAGGACTGCTGCTCGTGATCTCCATTACACTCATCGCCGGAATCTTTGTCACCAATTTCGTAACTGAACCAATGTACAATTGGTTTACAAAAATACTGGACAGACTTCCCATCCTGAAATTCATCTATTCGTCGATAAAAGACCTGACTGAAGCCTTCGTAGGTGATGAGAAAAAATTCAATAACCCAGTGCTGGTAGAAGTAGAAGGTGACCTGAAACGGATCGGCTTCCTTACCCAAAGTGACCTTACAAATATCGGCCTTCCCGGAGAAGCTGTGGTGTATTTCCCATTCTCTTATTCTTTTGCCGGTCAGGTATACGTAGTGAAAAATGAAAAGATAAAACCGCTCAATATGAGTGCTGCCGATGCAATGAAGCTGGTGGTTTCAGGGGGCGTTAGTCATTTCTAGATCTCTAAGCTGTCATTAAACGCAGCCTAATGATAATTAAGTACAATCAGATAAAAACCATATAGTTATTCGTCTCCTCAAATCTTTTGCTGAAGGGCAAAATATTTGTATGTCGTCTCATAACCACATGGCTTTTATTTTAAATTAAGTTCCAAAATAAAGCTCCTGACCATTACGCATTAAAGAAGCCCTAAAAATCTACTGGAATGCTGCTGATGCGATAAGACGGGGTATTTCAGGCGGCTGTTAGTCATATTCCAAGGGAGATTAAACAAAACAAAAAGGATATGGTTATGAGGCGACATTCAAATGTTTTGCCCTTCAGCAAAAGATTTGAGGAGACGAATAATTATATCTTTTTTGTTGGACCTTAATTCCGGATTAAGCCCTCTATATGCGCCAAATAAAAAACGCCTTACCTAAGTAAAGCGTTACAAATAAAATAAAGCCTCCCCGAAAGATTAAAAATTCGGTTTCAGGACATACTTATCATAGAACCTGAAAATATGTTCTGCTGCTTCTTCAGCAGTATCCACTAACCTGAACAGGTTTAAATCTTCAGCATGGATATTGTGTTCTTTCTGTAGCATGGTGTTTTTGATCCAGTCTACCAGGCCACCCCAGTAATCCTTACCCACCAATACGATCGGGAACCTGGCAATCTTTCCGGTTTGAATCAGCGTAATCGCCTCGAAAAGCTCATCCATTGTTCCCATACCACCCGGTAAAACGACAAATCCCTGAGAATACTTCATAAACATGACCTTTCTGATAAAGAAGTAATCAAACTCCAATAACTTATTGTGGTCAATATATTTATTGTGAAACTGCTCAAATGGAAGGTCGATGTTTAAGCCTACTGACTTTCCACCGTTCATGTGTGCACCTTTATTTCCTGCTTCCATAATGCCGGGACCACCACCAGTGATGACACCGTAACCACGCTCAGTTAATAACCTGCCACATTCTACCGCGATCTCATAATACTTATTTGTTTCTGCTGTTCTTGCCGATCCGAAGATGGATACACAAGGGCCTATTTTTGCTAATTTCTCGAAGCCGTCTACGAATTCGGCCATTATTTTAAAGATCTGCCAAGAGTCAGTAACTTTTATCTCCTGCCAGTTTTTATTCTCAAACGCACTTCTTATTTTCTCTTCACTTGTCATTCTATAGATATTTAAGGTATTAAAATTTAGTTTGTAAATCTGTTTTTTTGCTGATCAGTAACAGCCCGATAAAGGTGATAAGCCCATTAACCAGAATCAGCTCGACACTGAACTTGTATCCTCCCAGTAAGGTAGCGGAGTTTGCATTCAGGAGGTAACATAACGCTGGTGAAATGATACATATTAAAGGTACTAATTTATCATGAAGTCCTCTTTTTCGAACAAAAAGACCAAAGCTATACAGACCAAGAAGTGGGCCATAAGTATAGGATGCAACTTTAAAGATGCCTTTTACTACCGATTCATCATTAAATGCATTGAATATAATGATCACAACAAACATTAATAATGAAAAAGCAACATGGACCATATGTCTTTTGCTGACTGCCGCTTTGGATTTCTTCTCCGCCGCCTCTTTAAGCAGGCGATCTGAGGCAACACTTGATTCTGCTTTTGTGTTTTCGGAAACAACAGGAGCACTTTCTTTATCCATGTGGAGAAAATCTACACAGAATGAGGTAGTTAATGCTGTTAATGCCGAGTCTGTTGTCGCAAAAGTCGCCGCAGTTAAGCCCAGCATAAAAACGATTGCGGGGATCACACTCAGGTGGTTTAATGCAATTTCAGGAAAAAGAAAGTCCGTTCTTGGTTTGCCGGTAACATGGTCCAAAGGAATTTCAATTCCGTTTTTAGTGGCGTATATATAAAGTAAAGCACCTACTGATAAAAAGAAGATATTCAGTACAACGAAGACTCCGGTAAAGGTGAACATGTTTTTCTGAGCTTCGCCAATCGTTTTCATGCTCAGGTTTTTCTGCATCAGGTCCTGATCCAGCCCGGTCATGGCAATGGTGACGAATATCCCGCCAATCAGCTGTTTACTGAAATAGAAATCGCTGGTGAGGAAGTTTTCGTAGAAAAAGATTTTGGAATAACCGCTGTTTTTTATCGATTCAAAGGCCGTAGGAATGTCCATATTCAGGCTGCTGCAAATGAAATACAGCGTCAGAAATACGGATAATACCAGGAAGAACGTTTGCAGGGTATCGGTAATGATGATGGTTTTTAGTCCGCCTTTGAAGGTATATGACCAGATCAGTCCCAGCGAAATCAGTACGGTTGCCCAGAAAGGAATGCCGTAACTGTCAAATATAAAACGTTGTAATACAATGACTACGAGGTATAAACGGAAAGCGGAGCCTATGGTTCTGGAGATCAGGAAAATAGAAGCTGCGGTTTTATAACTGTAGAAACCCAGCCTTTGTTCGATATAACTGTAAATCGAAGTGAGCCTCATCCGGTAATAGAGGGGCAGGAGTACGGTTGCGATAATGATAAAACCAATGGCATTGCCGAGCACAAACTGGAAATATTGAAACTGGTTCCCTGAGGGGGCACCAACTTCTCCGGGAACGGAAATGAAAGTTACACCGGATAATGCGGTTCCAATCATTCCAAAGGCTACGAGGTACCATTTTGAGTTTCTGTTTGCAATGAAAAATGTAGCGTTATCAGATGATTTCTTCGATGTTGCAAACGCAATAATGATCAGGATCAGAAAGTAACCAATTAAAAAAGACAGAAGTATAGCTGGGCTCATAGTATGTTTTTAGCAGCTAAATGTAAGAAAATCAAATTTTAAAAATCAAATAACGGAAGATAAATATAAATTTGTAAGATGAACTTTTCTTCTAAACTTCTTGAAGACGCTGTCAATGAATTTTCAAAGTTGCCAGGAGTTGGACAAAAGACCGCATTACGCTTAGTATTGCATTTATTGAATAAGGAGCAGGAAGAGGTCTCGAACTTCGGAAATGCCATTATCAGACTCCGTCAGGAGATTAAACACTGTACCGTTTGTCATAATATCTCTGATCAGCACATTTGCGAGATCTGTACTGCCAATAAGCGGGACAAAGAAGTGATCTGTGTGGTGGAAGATACCCGTGATGTCATGGCAGTAGAGAATACAGGTCAGTATTTTGGGGTTTACCATGTGCTGGGGGGCCTGATCTCTCCAATGGACGGCATAGGACCCTCCGATCTTTTTATTGACTCTCTGGTGCAGCGCGTTGCGACCACGCCGGTAAAAGAGGTGATCCTGGCCCTGAGTGCAACGATGGAAGGAGATACCACGCTCTTTTATTTATACAAACGCCTTAAAGATTTCCAGATTCCAATCACAACGATTGCACGTGGAATTGCTTTTGGCGGTGAACTCGAGTATGCAGATGAAATCACTTTAGGCCGCTCTATCGTAACCAGGGTGCCTTATGAAAACTCATTAATCAAATAACCTACATGGATTTTAAGAATAAGGTAGTCATCATTACCGGTGCATCTTCCGGTATAGGAAAGGCTTGTGCCGAAGAATTTGCAAAACGCGGTGCCCATCTGGTGCTCGCTGCCAGACAATATGTAACCCTCTGCGAAATTACTGCCGACCTGGAAAACAGGTATGGCATCCGTGCAGTGGCAGTACAGGCTGATGTGAGCAAAGAACACGATTGTGAAGTACTGATCAAACAGGCCCTGGTCACTTTCGATAAAATCGATATCCTGGTCAACAATGCGGGATTATCCATGCGTGCCTTATTCGATGACCTGGACCTTTCTGTCCTGAAAAACCTGATGGATGTGAATTTCTGGGGCACAGTATATTGTACAAAATATGCTTTACCGGAAATTCTGAAAACCAAAGGCAGTATAATTGGCGTATCTTCCATTGCAGGTTATCGTGGATTACCCGGAAGAACAGGTTACTCCGCCTCTAAATTTGCCATGAATGGCTTTATGGAAGCACTGAGGACCGAACTTTTAAAAACAGGAGTGCATGTGATGGTGGCTTGCCCCGGATTTACCGCTTCAAATATCCGTGTGACTGCTTTAGCTAAAGATGGCTCTTCACATGGGGAAACGAGTATGGAAGAAGGGAAAATGATGACCGCCGATGAGGTTGCCGGCCGTATTGTAGATGGAATTGCAGGAAGAAAACGCACTTTGATCATGACAGGCCAGGGAAAATTAACGGTGTGGATCAATAAATTGTTACCTGCATTGGCGGATAAACTGGTGTTTAACCACTTTACAAAAGAAAAGAACGCATTGATTAAATAGAAAATGAAAACCAGGTTGTTACTGACGTTACTCGCTTTTACTTCCTCGATATTCACTTTGTCTGCAAAGGTTAAAGTGGCAAAGGATATTGACTACGGTTCTGATAAGGGAAAAATCAGCAATCAACTCAATGTCTATTATTCGGCAGGTCCGGAAAAAATGAAAGATGTACTGATCTTTATTCATGGCGGTTCCTGGAGCAGCGGAAAGAAAGAGACCTATTGGTGGCTGGGACGGAACTTCGCAAGAAAAGGCCTGGTGACGGTGGTCATTAATTATGGCCTGGCACCGGATCAGCAATATGGGCAAATGGCCGCAGATTGTGCCAATGCAGTGAAATGGGTGTCGGATCATATCGCCGATTATGGCGGAAATCCCGAACGCATCTTTCTGATGGGGCATTCTGCAGGTGGGCACCTGGCAGAATTGATCAATGCCGATCCGCAATACTTAAAGAACGCCGGGTTTAAAGGAAAGATCAGTGGGGTGATTTTAAATGATGCTTTTGGCCTGGATATGAACGAATACCTGAGTAAAGCAGTGCATGATGATAATTACCACAATTTCCTCCGCACCTTTACCAGTAATCCTGAGGTATGGACTAAGGCTTCTCCGTTAAATTATAAGGAAAACATTCATAACCCTCATTTGATCTTATGTGGGGAGAAAACTTATCCCGCGATCTGGGACCAGTCAAATCTATTGTGTAATCAGCTAACCAAACGACAGGTATTCTTTGAACTACACCTGATTAGTAAAAAAAAGCATGTCGGTATGATCAGTCAGATGATTTTCGGAAGTAATCCACTTTATAAGACCATTCTGACTTTTATAGCAGGGCATTAGTGTCCAAGGTCTTTCTCTACCAACAGGGATTCCGCTCTTGCTTAATATCTCAGTCTTTTCTGTATCAATAAATGTAGAGATTCCTCAAAGGCAGAAATCTTTGCGCTGAAGGGCGCAAATCTTTCTATGCCTTTTCTGAACTCCACATTTATTGGAGAAATCCTGCACAGAATTAAGGTTCGCTCCATAGGCTAAACCTCGACCCGGGTATTATTTCAGGAGCGTATCGGTTGGATATGGATTTCAATTGGATGATCTGGAGAATTTTCATTCAATCGATCTGTTAAACGTTGCTGTTGAATATGAATTTCAGTTGGATGATCTGGAGAATAGGGCCTTTGATTGATTGATTGATTGATTGATTGATTGATTAACAGGTTGCATAATTGAGCGTTGTGAAGGGTAAGTCGCTCAATTGCATCATGCGAAGGAGCAAAATTTTTTAAACAAAAATGTCCCTCTGCTTTGAAGACATTCGAATATTTGCCCTTCAGCAAAGATTCGGGGATGAAAAGGAGATGGGATATTTTTGTAGCACTTAATTTCTCTGGCCTTGAATCAGCCAAATAACCTTAAGTGGAAGCAGAAACCTCAATCATTTCTGTCTTGCCGATTCTGGAAAGATCAAGCGTGGTCCGTCCGCTGTTGTCTCTGGAGAAAATACTGGAGAACTTAGCATTGTGTATAATGTCCTCATCGCGGTAGGAGGTTCTGGTATGTACCGTTTGAGAGAAGGTGTCGTCGAAAGCCTTTAACAAGACCAGAATTTCTACTTCTGCATCGGCAAGCTCTTCTGCTGTTTTTTCAAAAATGGGACTGTGCTCGTCAATGGGATGAACAACGGTCCAGCTTAAACTCAGCAATCCGATTTTTGATCTTTCCAGGTCTAAGGGGTAAAACCTCCTGATCTTTTTTTCCTCAACCAGCTCATTATAAGACATTACAACCTGAACCTCAATCTCTATAAGCTGGTTGTTTCTTAGATTGGCAAGTCTGAACATCAGTCCTTTAATTCCTTTATAAGGGGCGATAACCATGTTTGGGCTGTAAACTACTTTTGCGGTAGGCCTTGAAAAGCGGCCATACAATAAACCTGTGGCCAGGGCAAATGCAAGCAGGCCGAGCATAGATTCAAAAGCGGCAAGGCAACTCGTGGCAAAGCCATCCGGGCTGATATGGCCATAGCCTACGGTAGAAATGGTTTGAGCTGAAAAGAAGAAAGCGTCAAAGAAATGATCTCTGGGACTGATGCCGTCGGCTCCTTTAAGGTGTTCAATTCCAATGGATACATACAAAGTGGCAAAGAGGGTATTCACAACGAGGTAGGCCAGGAAGATGATGAACAGGAATTTCTTCCAGGACATGGAAATCAGCCAGTTATAAGTGTCGGAACTTCTGAAAATGGGAAGGCCGGTCCGCCGGACGTTGGAAGAACCATCAGCATTCATTAATCTTTGATTCTCGCTAACAGGTTGTGTACCAAAGCCTAAATCATCATCTATCTGTGATTTCCGTTTAAATAATGCCATAATTTCTTACTAATTTCAAGAAAAATTTTGCAATTATTAAAAACTATTCCATCTTTGCTTAGATGATACAAACAAACGGACTTAATCTTTGGTGGTGGCACAACGCATTAGCGTAGTGTAACCCCTATTTGGAACGTTTTATTTTACATAAAAATATTTTGAGGGTTGCTTAGGGCAACCTTTTTTGTTTTATACCCATGAAGAAAATACTCAACCACTTATTTGAAAACAAGACCTTCAGCAGAGCTGAAGCACAGCGAATTCTGACTTCCATTGCTTTGGGTGAGTTTAATACCTCCCAGATCGCTGCTTTTATTACAGTTTACGGGATGCGTAACATTACGGTGGAAGAGTTACAAGGCTTCCGTGATGCCATGCTGGACTTATGCGTAAAGCTGGATTTCTCCAATCATGAACTGATCGATCTGTGTGGAACAGGTGGTGATGGAAAAGATACTTTTAACATTTCTACACTGGCTTCCTTTGTGGTGGCGGGATCAGGACATAAAGTGGCCAAGCATGGTAACTATGGTGTTTCTTCGGGCTGCGGATCTTCCAATGTAATGGAGTATCTGGGTTATCAGTTTACAAGTGATCAGGATGTGCTGAAAAGAAGCCTTGACAAATCGGGGATTTGCTTTATCCATGCGCCTTTGTTTAACCCGGCGATGAAAACGGTAGCGCCGATCCGTAAGGAACTGGGAGTGAAAACCTTCTTCAATATGCTGGGCCCAATGTGTAATCCGGCACAACCGAAAAACCAGTTGGTTGGGGTGTTTAGTCTGGAGCTTGCACGTTTGTATGCCTACCTGTATCAGGATACAGATAAGAATTACACAATTCTTCATGCGGTAGATGGCTTTGATGAGGTTTCTTTAACCTGCGATTTTAAGACCTTCAGCAAAAACGGGGAAGCCTTGAGAAAGGTATCTGACCTTGGCTTTGAAGAGATTGACGAGCAATTGATTAAAGGTGGAGATACGGTAGCTTCTTCCGCAGAGATATTTATGAAAGTCCTGAACGGGGAAGGAGAGAATGAGCAGAATAATGTGGTATTGTGTAATGCGGCATTGGCGATCCAAACGATAGACAGCAGTAAAACCTTTGCAGATTGCTTCTATGAAGCGGAGGAATCTTTATTCAGCAAGAGGGCATTGAATACTTTTAAAAGTTTGTTGTCCTGATGAAGCAGGTACAATTGAAAATATGTGGTATGCTGCATCCGGAAAACATTGCGGAAGTGGCGGCACTGGAACCGGATTATCTGGGCTTTATTTTTTTTAAAGGCTCCAAAAGATATGCCGGTGAGTTAGATCCGGAAGTGGTTAAAGCCTTGCCTGAACAGATCCGGAGGACTGGCGTTTTTGTAAATGAAGATGCGCAGGTAGTACTGGAGCTGGTTTTTCAATACGGACTGAATGCAGTGCAGCTGCACGGGGCCGAAAGTCCGGAGTATTGCAGGGAGGTCGCTCAATATGTTAAAGACAAGCAACCGGAGTTTAAAGTGATCAAATCTTTTGGCATCAATGTCGATTTTGATTTCCGGCAACTGGAGGCCTATCTGGGAGTGGTAGATTACTTTTTGTTTGATACCCAAACACCCGATCATGGGGGCTCAGGGAAGAAGTTCGATTGGAGCCTGCTGGACAAATATAAGCTCGATGTCCCTTATTTTTTGAGTGGGGGAATCGGACCGGAAAGTGCAGAAGCCTTGAATGAGATCAGCGACCCGCGACTGTCTGCGATCGACATCAACAGCAGGTTTGAACTGGAGCCGGGATTGAAAGATGCGGGTAAATTGAAAGAATTTAAACACAAGTTGTCCTGATGCCCGATGGCAATTCAGGGAATATTAAGGAACAGAAAAGCGTTATTAGCTGCCATGGATAACGGAATACTAAAGAAATAAGAACAGGATTATGAACTATTTTGTAAATGAGAAGGGTTATTTTGGAGATTTCGGAGGAGCGTACATTCCCGAGATGTTATATCCCAATGTGGAAGAACTGAGAACCAATTATCTGAAAATTATTGAAGATGAAGACTTTCAAAAGGAGTTTCATCAGCTGCTGAAGGACTATGTCGGAAGGCCTTCTCCTTTGTATCTGGCAAAGCGTTTATCGCAGCGCTACAATGCAAACATCTTCCTGAAAAGAGAAGACCTGAACCATACCGGTGCACATAAGATCAACAATACCATCGGTCAGATTTTACTGGCAGAACGATTGGGAAAAAAACGCATCATTGCAGAAACAGGAGCAGGACAGCATGGGGTGGCAACAGCTACGGTTTGTGCCTTGCGTGGCCTGGAATGTGTGGTGTATATGGGAGAGATCGACATTCAGCGTCAGGCGCCCAATGTAGCGAGAATGAAAATGCTCGGTGCTACGGTGGTTCCTGCAACCTCAGGCAGTAAAACACTGAAAGATGCGACCAATGAAGCCATGCGCGACTGGATCAATAATCCCATCGATACCCATTACATTATCGGTTCTGTGGTAGGCCCGCATCCCTATCCGGATATGGTAGCCCTGTTTCAATCGATCATTTCCGAGGAAACAAAAAAACAATTAATTGAGCAGACCGGAAATGACCAGCCTGATTATGTGCTGGCCTGTGTGGGTGGCGGAAGTAATGCCATGGGAATGTTCTATCATTTTATTAATGATGAAAACGTGAAACTGGTTGCTGTAGAGGCGGCAGGAAAAGGCGTAGACAGCGGACATTCTGCCGCAACAACTTCATTAGGAAAAGAAGGTGTTTTACACGGCAGCAGAAGCATCCTGATGCAAACGGAAGATGGACAGGTGATTGAACCTTATTCGGTCTCCGCAGGTCTGGATTACCCTGGAATAGGCCCTCAGCATGCACATTTGTTTAAGACTTTAAGAGGGGAGTATGTATCGGTAACGGACGATGAGTCTTTACAGGCAGGCTTGCTGCTGACACAGCTGGAAGGAATTATCCCGGCGATTGAAAGCGCGCACGCCCTGGCGTATTTAGAGAAAATGAAGTTTACAGGTAAGGAAAATGTAGTCGTTTGTTTGTCCGGAAGGGGAGATAAAGACATGGATACCTATATGAAGTATTTTGGTTTATAAGAAGAGCAATGAACAGAATTAATAAGTTATTTCAGGAGAAAAAAAATATATTATCCATCTATTATACTGCAGGATACCCAAACTTAGGTGATACCGTAGCGATTGCAGAAGAGTTGGAGAGGTCGGGCGCAGACTTACTGGAAATCGGTTTTCCGTATTCTGATCCGGTAGCGGATGGCCCGGTGATTCAGGCGAGCAGCAAGACTGCCCTGGATGGAGGAATGACGCTTAAACTGCTGTTTGAGCAATTGAAAGACCTTCGTAAAACAGTGAACATTCCGGTATTGCTAATGGGCTACGTAAACCCGATGTTGCAATATGGGGTTGAGAATTTTTGTAAGTCATGCGCGGAAGTGGGCGTAGATGGATGTATCGTTCCGGATCTTCCAATGGTTGAGTATGAAGAGTTGTACAGTGGCGTATTTGAAGCAAATGGACTGACCAATATCTTCCTCGTGACCCCGCAGACTTCTACGGAGAGGATCCGTAAGATCGACGGACTCAGCAATGGCTTCATTTATCTGCTTTCTTCTTCGGCCACTACGGGACAAAACCTGCAGGTATCGGAAAATACAGAGGCCTATTTCTCGAGAATCGCGGAGATGAAGCTCAATAACCCAACGATGATCGGCTTTGGCATCAGCAGTAAGGAGACCTTTGATAAGGCTTGTCAGTATGCAAATGGTGCCATTATCGGCAGTGCCTTTGTGAAAAGCCTGAAATCAGGTAAGGTAACCGACAGCGTGAAGGATTTTATGAAAACCTTTAAGCCGTAACTTCTTCTTTCGTGTTTTTGATGGATTTAAGGTAGATAAAGCCAATTAATCCGGCAATGATAGAAGCGCAAAGGATGGCGAATTTAGCCTCCGTTACATGCATCTCGTCGCTGAAAGACAATAGGGAAATAAAAATAGACATGGTGAATCCAATTCCGGCAAGCATCCCCAATCCAATGATGTGTTTCCAGCCGGACCTTGAAGGTAAGGTGCCTAGCTTTAGCTTCACTGCCAGCCATGAAAATAGCGTAACCCCTATTGTTTTTCCGGCAAAGAGACCTAGAATAATCCCTGCTCCCAAGGGGGAAACCAGGCCACCAAGCATCTCTTTCTGAAAGGTGATATTGGTATTTGCCAAAGCAAAGATGGGCATGATAAAATAGTTTACCGGTCCGTTCAGCAGGTGTTCCAGTTTTTCCAGCGGTGATTCTACATTGGTGGCATTACAAGGGATAGTAAAGGCCAGCAATACACCTGCAATCGTAGCGTGGATTCCCGAATGGTGGATGAAGTACCATAAAAAGATTCCCGGGATCAGGTAGAAAAATAATGGCTTTATATTGAAGAAATTAAATACAAACAGCAATGCCAGGACGCCTGCAGCCATTAACAGGTAGTCAAAATGAACTTCATTGGTGTAAAATACGGCAATCACGAGGATCGCACCAAGGTCGTCAACAATGGCCAGTGCAGCCATAAAGATCTTTAAGGAAGTAGGGACACTTTTGCCTAACATGGAAATGATGGCGAGTGCAAAAGCGATATCAGTTGCCATTGGGATTCCCCATCCCGAAGCTGTCGGCGTATTGTGGTTAAAAGCAAAATAGATCAGTGCAGGAACGAGCATTCCACCCAATGCCGCAATTACCGGTAAGGAGGCCTTCTTGAGCGAGGATAACTCTCCCTCCAGCATTTCCCTTTTAATTTCCAGTCCTACCAACAGGAAAAATACGGCCATCAGGGCATCATTGATCCAGGCAGAAACGGTAAAAGAATAGCTGCTGCCGCCAAAGGTAATCCCTAAATCTGTGGCTAAAAGATTGGCGAATCCTTCACTATAGGAGGAATTTGCAATAAATAAAGAGATGGCAACACAAACCATGAGGATGATGCCCCCGATTTGTCCTGAACGAATAAAATCTCTGAACGCTTGTAAATTGAATAGTTTCGACATGTGTTAAAGATACCATTCAAGGGGGAGTTAGGCAACAAATTAAAGGAAACTTTCCAGATCGCCCTTACCCTCACGAATGATTTCGAATTCTCCGGAAGTACAATCTACAACGGTAGAAGGCTCATTGTCACCGTATCCGCCGTCAATTACCAGGTCTACTTTATCTTCGTACTTCTCGTGGATCAATTCCGGATCTGTAGAATATTCAATCAACTCATCGTCATCTTTTATGGAAGTCGATAGGATCGGATTGCCAAGCAACATGACAATTTCACGGGCAATGGCATTGTCAGGAACACGGATACCTACTGTTTTTTTATTGGAGCTCAACAGTTTTGGTACATTGTTGTTCGCATTGAATATAAAGGTGAACGGACCAGGTAATGCTTTTTTCAATACCCTGAATGTAGTGGTATCAATGGGTTTAATATAGTCTGAAATGTGTCTGAGGTCAGAACAGATGAAGGAGAAGTTGGCCTTTTCTGGTTTGATTCCCCTCAGCCGGCAAATCTTTTCTATGGCTTTCTGGTTGGTAATATCGCAACCCAACCCGTAAACGGTATCGGTAGGATAAATGATGATGCCTCCTTTTTTTAAGACTTCCACCGCTTGTTCTATTGCTTTAGGATTCGGATTTTCAGGATAGATTTTGATAAGCATATGTAAAATTACAAAATCTTTATACCTTATTATGCTTATTATTGTTCTATTAGTATGTTTTTATTAAATTAAACCATATGAGAAAAGCTTTTATCGCAATTGCTGCATTTCTGGTGACCGCAACGGTCATGATCAGCCTGGCCTGGCCACCATTCTACTGGGCTTTTATCTTTATCGGACCAATTATCATATTAGGGGTTTACGACCTTTACCAGCCCAAACACAGTATCGTCAGGAATTATCCCGTGGTTGGCCGCTTAAGGTATTTTATGGAAGACCTGCGTCCAAAAGTCTATCAGTATTTTGTGGAAAGTGATACGAATGGGAAACCATTCAGCAGGTTGAACCGCTCGCTGATTTATCAAAGAGCAAAAAAAGAGAACGATACGATTCCATTTGGTACACAGCTGGATGTTTATGAAAACGGATATGAATGGCTGAGTCACAGCATTGCCGCGATCAGTCATACGGAACTGGATGAAGATCCAAGAGTGCTTGTCGGCGGTCCTGGTTGTAAAAAGCCATACTCTGCAAGTATCTACAATATATCGGCCATGAGTTTCGGTTCATTGAGTCAGAATGCGATTCTTGCCTTAAACGGAGGAGCCAAACTAGGGAACTTTGCCCATAATACAGGAGAAGGCGGAATCAGTGATTACCATGCCAATCCTGGAGGAGATCTCATTTGGCAAATCGGAACAGGTTATTTCGGTTGTCGCCATCACGATGGTAGTTTTAATTATGATGCCTTCGCAGAACGATCACAGTCTGAACAGGTGAAGATGATTGAGATTAAACTTTCCCAGGGTGCGAAGCCAGGACATGGAGGGATTTTGCCAGCCAAAAAAGTAACTCCCGAAATTGCAAGGATCAGGCTGGTGAAAGAAGGCTTTGATGTGATCTCCCCACCTGCACATGCCGCTTTTAAAACACCCTTGGAGCTGGTGGCTTTTGTGCAAAAATTAAGGGAGTTGTCGGGCGGTAAACCCATCGGAATAAAATTGTGTATTGGTCGCAGAAGCGAATTTTTTGCCATTTGTAAAGCAATGTCAGAAACAGGAAGTTATGTCGACTTTATCACAGTTGATGGAGGTGAAGGTGGTACGGGTGCATCACCTCAGGAATTTTCTAATGCGGTAGGTATGCCCTTGAGAGAAGGGGTGGCTTTTGTATATGATGTACTGAGTGGTTTTAACCTGAAACAACACATCAAGATCATCGCTTCCGGAAAAATCTCTTCGGGATTTGACCTGGTAAAAAACATTGCTTTAGGGGCAGATCTGTGTAACTCTGCTAGAGGAATGATGTTTGCACTGGGTTGCATACAGGCTTTGGAATGTAACAGCAATACTTGTCCGACAGGAGTGGCTACGCAAGATGCCAGCCTGATGAAAGGACTCGTTGTAGAAGATAAAAGAGTCCGGGTGTTTAACTTTCATAAGCTGACGGTAGAAAGTGCCGTTGAGCTGCTCGGCGCCGCGGGATTACACCACACATATCAGTTGACAAGAGCTTATATCAACAGAAGGATTGCTCCCAATGTGATGCAGTCGTACATGGAGAGTTTCCCTTATATTCCGGAAGGTAGCTTATTGAGAACACCTTACCCTTTGAGGTTTGAGCTGGGAATGGCATTGAGTACTTCTGCTAGTTTTACACCTACGGATTACAAGGTTTCTATTGTAGATTATGCGCATGCAAATTCTTTTAATGACAATTTGACGCCTGGAGGGTAGTTCCGCTCATGCTTAGTATCTCAGGCTTTCTGCGCTCAATAAATGTAGAGATTCCTCAAAGGCTGAAATCTTTTGCGCTGAAGGGCGCAAATCTTTCTATGCCTTTTCTGAACTCCACATTTATTGGAGAAATCCTGCATAGAATTAAGGTTCGCTCCACAAGCTAAACCTCGACCCGGGTATTATTTTAATAGTGTTATTTAGGGAGGGGATTAGATGGTGTGGAAGGTAAGTTCTATTGGGCGGTATGAAGAATAGAATGTTTGATTGAGTTATTGGATGGTTAATTGTATGACTAAGTAGGGAGTTCAGTTAGGCGATATAGAGGTTGGGATGTTTAATTGAGCTATATCAGAGTAGGCAGTTCAATTGAACGGTATGTAGAATAGAATATTCGATTGAATTATTGAAATAGAAATATAAGATGTTTAATTAAGTTCAGGTGGGACGTTCAATTGCATCATGCGAAGGAGCAAAATTTTTTAAACAAAAATGTCCCTCTGCTTTGAAGACATTCGAATATTTGCCCTTCAGCAAAGATTCGGGGATGAAAAGGAGATGGGATATTTTTGTAACACTTAATTTCCCCAACCAAAAAACAAAAAAGCCGGTTCCATTCAAATGAAACCAGCTTTTTTGTTTTATAAAGATTAAAACTCAGCGTTTCTCGGGAAACGTGGAAAAGCAATCACGTCTCTGATATTCGTCATTCCGCTCACAAAAAGTACCAGTCTTTCGAAACCTAATCCGAATCCTGCATGTGGAGCTGTTCCAAAACGTCTGGTGTCTAAATACCACCACAATTCTTCCTGTGGGATGTTCAGCTCTTCCATTCTTTGAACGAGTTTATCCATACGTTCTTCTCTTGCAGAACCACCTACCATTTCTCCGATTCCAGGGAAAAGGATGTCCATGGCGGCAACTGTTTTTCTGCCCTGAGCATCAGGCTCATTCTGACGCATGTAGAATGATTTGATATCTGCCGGGTAGTCTGTTAAGATCACCGGTTTTTTGAAATGTTTTTCTACCAGATAGCGTTCGTGTTCCGACTGAAGGTCTGCTCCCCATTCATCAATAAGGTATTTGAATTGTTTCTTTTGATTTGGTTTGGAAGACCTCAGGATGGCGATGGCTTCTGTATAAGTCAGGCGCTCAAAGTCATTGTTCAGACAGAAGTTAAGCTTCTCTATTAAAGAAAGCTCACTGCGTTCATTCTGTGGTTTGGTTTTTTCCTCCTCCAGTAAACGGTTGTTCAGGAACTCTATTTCTTCAGGGCAGTTTTTCAAGGCATAGTCGATGACATACTTCATCATGTCTTCTGCCAGCTGCATGTTGTCTTCAAGGTCTGCGAAAGCAACCTCAGGTTCAATCATCCAGAATTCTGCAAGGTGACGGGTTGTATTTGAATTTTCAGCTCTGAAGGTAGGACCGAATGTATAAATCTGTCCAAATGCCATTGCTGCAAGCTCACCTTCCAGTTGTCCCGATACGGTAAGGTTGGTGGCACGGGCAAAGAAATCTTGTGAGAAATCTACTTTACCGTCTTCGGTACGTGGGGTATTGTCAAAGTCCAGAGTGGTTACTTTGAACATTTCACCGGCACCTTCAGCATCGGAAGCTGTAATTACAGGGGTATGCATATACACAAAGCCTCTGTCGTTATAAAACTGATGAATGGCAAAAGCCAGGGCATGACGCAATTTGAAAACGGCGTTGAAAGTATTGGTACGGAAGCGCAGATGCGCAATTTCTCTCAGGAATTCTAAACTGTGTTTCTTAGGCTGTAACGGGAATTTTTCCGGATCACTATCGCCTAATATTTCAATGGAATTTGCTTTTATATCAACTCTCTGGCCTTTACCAACGGATTCCACAATAATTCCTGTAACGGATATTGCAGCTCCGGTAGTAATGCGTTTTAATAAATCTTCAGGGGTATTATTGAAGTCGACAACGATCTGGATATTTCCCATGCAGGAACCATCATTTATAGCTATAAACTGATTGTTACGGAAGGTACGAACCCAACCCATAACGGTCACTTCTCTGTCGAACTGCTCTGTCTCTAACAGGCTTTTTACTTTTTCTCGTTTTATCATGATTTTATTGTGGAGAGCGTCAAAAATAAGGATTTCATTCAATAAATAAGAGGGAATAGGTTGCTTATATTCAATTGTATAATGATTTTTTTTATGTTTCTTAATATATTAAGTTTGCGTTTCATTCTCAATCATATTAACGTGCAACCAAATCTTAAACTTTCCTTCTGGCAAAATGCCATTGGTGATGTCTATAACTTTTCTCTAGAAGAACGTATTTTTAATACCATGTGCATCTTTGCTTTCTTTGCTATGGCAGTGGAAGCTCCCTATAACTATGTCGTGAACCTGAAAGCACTGGCATGGCTTTGTTGTGTATGTATGTTGTTTATCCTGGCCTTATACTATGGGTCGAGGGTGAAGCGGAAGTCTTCCTTGTGCATTATGTTTTTTTGCCTGGCTTGTAACATTGCTTTTATTTTCTGTTATTTCTATAATTCAGGGATTCTTGGCCCGAATATTTTGCTCTTTGCGCTTTCTTTTTTTATCATCATTACCATTATTCCCAAGCAGCAGTATGTGTTTTGGGTGCCGCTCAACCTGCTCGTAGTGCTTGCGGTGTTGGTTGTAGAACTTTACTGGCCGCATTTAGCACCAAACTTATACCTCAATAATGCGGTGAGAACGATCGATTTTGGGGTGACTTACATCGTCGCCACTACCCTGATTTTCTTTTCTATCAGCTATATGCGAAAGAATTATGACCATGAAAGGTCTTCTGTTGAGGAGCGGAACAGGGCGATCGAAGTGCAGAATGAAGAGATTCTTTTTCAAAAGCAGGAGCTGGAATACCTGAACCGGGAAAAGGACAGGTTGCTTTCCATTGTGGCGCATGATGTAAGGATGCCATTGAGCTCTATACAGGGATATCTGGAGTTGCTGAATGCAGTAGGACTGGAGGAAGGGGAAAAGTCTTTTATAGAAGAGCAATTGCTGGAAATCACCAGAGATACTTCTGAGATGCTCATGAACCTGCTTTCCTGGTCAAGAACTCAGCTGATGGGAACCAATGTTCAGTTGAAGTCTCTGGATGTGAACGAGGCGCTGAAGAACTGGCTGAAAATTGAAAAGTCAATAGCTGATAAGAAAGGGATTCGCCTGAATGTTTTAACGGCCGGACAATTGAACTTAATGGCGGATCATGATATGCTGCATCTGGTGATCAGGAATCTGGTGTCCAATGCGCTGAAGTTTACGCCGGCTGGAGGAGAGATTATTGTATCTACCAGGTATCGCGATAATGAGGGTATGATTATTATTTCCGACAATGGAATCGGGATTTCCGATGATAAGCAGGAAAACCTGTTTCATCTTAATGCTTCCGCCACCTATGGCACCAACAATGAAAAAGGAATCGGATTGGGACTGTTGTTATGTAAAGAGTTCACGGAACAGCAGCAAGGTAAAATCTGGTTTGAGAGTAAGGAAGATAAAGGCACTGTTTTTTATGTTTCCTTTAAATTAGGAGCTGTTTAGTGGTTTGTTTTTGGTGTTTTTTGATTTTATGAGCATTTTTTATTCTTAATTTGATTTTATTGTTAGTGTTTTTGTGTTTTTAGTCATTTTATTTTTGTTTTTAGCTAAAATTTGAATTTTTATGGTGATTGTTTGGATTATTTTTGTGTGTTTTGTTGATTTTTGTGTGTTTTAATTTGTTTTGTTGTCTTTTATTTTGGTCTTTTTGGTGATTTTATGATTTTTTGTTGAAATAAATTGTGTTTTTTGTCTTTAAGTTATATATTTGTGTCAGCTCGTTTAATTTATATTTGGTTAAAGAAGCCTCCCGTTGGATGACTGGAGGCTTCTTATTTTTGTAACCTGCCGGGAATAGGAAAAATGTTGACGGGAATAATAAAATGTTGTTGGCAATGGGGGAATCATGCTGACAATAGGAAATCATGCTGGCAATGGGGAAATGAATAAAATCATCATGGCATTTTGGCCGGGTTGGGAATTGATCCGCACCTGCGCTGTTTGTTGATGAAAACAATGGAAACCAGAAGTATCGAAAATATAGGTCATAAAAAAAGGTCAATTGAATGAACAATTGACCTTTTTTTATGATAGGTAATTACCTGATACTATGAAAGTACTTTAGTAACTAAAGCAGCTGCATCTTTCAATGCGATTGCTGAATATACTTTTAATCCTGACTCATCAATTAACTGTTTCGCTTCTGCGGCATTGGTACCTTGTAAACGACAGATGATTGGAACAGGAATATCTCCGATTTCTTTGTAAGCATCAATTACACCTTGAGCTACACGGTCACAACGAACGATACCACCAAAGATATTGATTAGGATTGCTTTAACATTAGGATCCTTAAGGATGATGTTAAAACCTGCTTTTACAGTTTGTGCATTTGCAGTTCCACCAACGTCAAGGAAGTTGGCAGGCTCACCACCAGCAATTTTGATGATGTCCATGGTCGCCATAGCTAAACCAGCACCGTTAACCATACAGCCAACATTACCATCTAATTTTACATAGTTTAAGTTTGATTCGCTGGCTTCAACATCTGTTGGATCTTCTTCCAGTTTATCACGCATTGCTGCATAATCAGGATGACGGAACAAAGCGTTTTCATCTAAATCAACTTTAGCATCTACTGCGATGATTTTGTCATCAGAAGTTTTTAATACCGGGTTGATCTCAAACATAGCAGAGTCAATGCTGTCATAGGCTTTGTAAAGCGCAGTAACAAATTTCACCATCTCTTTAAAAGCAGCTCCGCTCAATCCAAGATTGAAGGCAACCTTACGGGCCTGGAATCCTTGAAGACCAACTTTAGGGTCAATCTCTTCTTTGAATATTAGATGAGGTGTTTTTTCTGCTACTTCTTCAATATCCATTCCACCTTCGGTAGAATACATAATGATGTTCTTGCCCGTTGCACGGTTTAGCAATACGCCTACATAGAACTCTTTAGTTTCTGAAGCTCCGGGATAATATACATCCTGTGCAACTAAAATTTTGTTTACTTTCTTACCTTCAGGGCCAGTTTGTGGGGTTACCAATTGCATGCCCAGGATTGCAGCAGCTCTCTCTTTAACCTCGTCAAGGTTTTTGGCCAGTTTTACACCTCCGCCTTTACCTCTTCCGCCTGCATGGATTTGTGCTTTAATCACAACCCAATCAGAATTGAAGTCAGTTTTCATTTTTTTAGCAGCTTCTACAGCCTGCTCAACCGTGTCGGCAACAATGCCTTCTTGTACGGCTACACCAAAACTTTTAAGTATTTCTTTACCTTGATATTCGTGGATATTCATTTGCTGAAAAAATTTGTCCAAATCTACAATTTCAGATTGGTTTTAAAAACAGTAAGTTTGCATTTATGCTAAAAGCTACAGGTATAAAGAAAGCTTATGGAAATTTACCCATCCTGAAAGGGGTGGATTTTGAAGTGGCAAAAGGAGAAATTGTAAGTATCATCGGTGCTTCCGGAGCAGGGAAAAGCACATTGTTGCATATATTGGGGACTTTAGATAAGCCTGATCAGGGCACGGTCGAACTGAACGGCGCCAAAGTGAATCTGCTTTCCGGTGAGCTGTTAAGTCTCTTTCGTAACAAAAATATAGGCTTTGTTTTTCAATTCCATCACCTGCTGCCCGAATTCAGCGCAATGGAGAACATCTGTATTCCTGCTTTTATTGCTAAAACAGGTAAAAAGGAAGCCGAACAACGTGCCATGGAGCTGTTAGACCTTTTAGGCCTCAAAGACCGGGCAAGCCATAAACCCAACGAGCTTTCCGGAGGAGAACAACAACGGATTGCCGTAGCTAGGGCATTGGTGAACAGGCCCTCAATTATATTGGCCGATGAGCCTTCAGGAAATCTGGACTCTGCCAATGCCAATGCTTTGCATGAATTCTTTATCACCCTCAGGGACAATTTTAAACAGACCTTCGTCATTGTGACACACAATGAAGGGCTGGCAAAAATCAGTGACAGGGTAGTCACCATGAAAGACGGATTAATCATATAACATTTTGAAGATATTAATTACAGGAGGTAAATCTGCAGCAACACTAAAACTGCTGAAAGCATTTTCCGATGACCATATATTACTGGCAGACTATGGCGATATGCCTTCATTCAGCTCTGCAGCCTATCAGATGCATTCTTTAGGAACGCGGAATGACGATACTACAGCGCATAATTTATTAAATAACTGTCTGGACGAAGGAGTGGAAATGATTCTGCCACTCCATCCTTTTGAAATAGAAGCGGTTTCCAGGTCTATCGTCCTGTTCGAAGAATTTGGAATCTCTGTATTGCTCCCGGAAATCAGTAAACTGGATCAATACCTGAGCACAGAAAAGCAATCGGGTAATTGGGCTATTTATCGGGATGGGACCCTCTTGTTCTCTTCAAGCCCTTCTGATGAGCAGCTAAAGCCTGAAAAAGAAGCAGGCTTAAACGGCGCTTTCTACATCATCGCCGGTACCGAAGGACTGGAGCCTATTTTATTTACAATCAATTAATACCCCATCATTCTATATATTCATGGTATCTGAAAAACTCTTAGAAGAAAAACAAGCTTTTGTTTTTGAACTTGACGATGTTCTTTATCCCGAAAAAGATTACTTACTCCAGGTATATTACCTGTTTGCACAGTTTATTGAATATGGGGAGCAGTTGAATGCCACAGAAATCCTTCAGTTTATGCAGGAGAAATACCTTGCAGACGGACCCGAAGAGATCTTTACTGAAACTGCTGCTAAATTTAATATTCCATTGAAATACCAGGTTAACTTTGATCTGCTGCTTCAAAATGCAAGGCTTCCTTTAAAACTGTTGATCTTTAATAAAATGCTGAATTCTTTACAGGAAATTGTAGCTAAAGGAAAGCAGGTATTTTTATTTGTATCCGGCGATCCGGCGATGCAGTTGAATAAAATCAGACAGATTGAATGGAATGGTCTGGAGCAGAACCTGGTGGTCTATTTTGCCGCAGAAATCGCCGAAAAACCATTTGCTGCCGGATTGGAATTGATCCTGGAGAAACATGGTTTAAAAGGGGAGGAGCTGTTGTTTATTGGTAAGGAAGGGCTGGACAGGGAATGCGCCTTGAATGCAAAAATTGATTTTTTAGCTGCAGATAAACTATTGGAGGATTAATTACGTTAGTATTCCCATAACAACCTGCGGTAATGCTGTTTAATTATCTTAAATTTGTTATAATCTAACTCTATATCGATGATAAAACATATGCCCTCCGGACGTTATGCTGCACTGGCCGTCATAGTGCTTGCTCTGGGATTTACAGCCTGTAAAAAGAACAAAGTAGAACCGACACCGGAGAAAAAACCACAGACGAGCGATCCGGCTACCGGAAATACTCAGCAAACACCTACGACGGATAGAGTTCAGCTCACGAATGACTCTTTGTTCCTTTATGCCAAAGAAGTCTATTACTGGAATGAAGCATTGCCGACCTATGATGAATATCTGCCCAGGAAATATACAAATGGCGCTGCTAATCTGGATAAGTATAAAAATAATCTTTTTAATATAGGTAAGATTTCCGCATCTGTTGATTACAGACAGGGTTATTCTTCCTTAAAATACTCTTTCATAGAGGACGCAACCGCGGCTAACCCTCAGGCGAGCATACCTAATTCACTGGCTTCTGTAGATTCAGAAGGTAATGGGAATGATGTGGGGATCAGAATTGATGCCTACAGAACCGATGCAAATAATCCGCTGACCTATAGTTTAATTGTGACTGCAGTTTATCCCGGTTCTCCGGCGGAGGCTGCCGGTGTGAAGCGGGGATGGGTAATCAGAACTGTTAATGGTCAGTCTTTTGGAGCCAACATCAATACGGAGTATAATGCTGCCATTAATGCATTTGAGGGTGCAAGTTTAGCAATAACAGGGACCGTATATACCGGAGGAACAAAGCTGAACGACTTTGCATTGACCCTAACCAAGAAAAGTTATAAAAGCAGTCCGATTTATAAAGCGATTACGCTTACGGCTGGAACAAAGAAGATTGGTTATCTGGCTTTCGCCAGGTTTTCGACTTTGGACAATACTACAAAAGGAGACTTGGATGCCGCTTTCGCTGATTTCTCTACAAGGGGAGTTAAAGACCTCGTGATCGACCTTCGTTATAATGGAGGTGGATACATCAACACCGCAGAATACCTGATCAATCTGATTGCCCCTTCTGGTCTCAATGGAAAAGTGATGTTCAGGGAATATTATAACAATACCATGCGCAGTAGAAAGGCAGGAATCCTGATCAATCAGCCGGTTACCGACGTCAATGGCAAATTAATATATGACAGGACGCTTGGAAGAAACCTGACTCAGGCAGATGACGATTACAGCCCTGAAGCTCAATCTACTTCATTTAGTAAAAAAGGAGCATTGACGGGGGTAACTAATGTCGTTTTTATTGTGTCTGACAGAACTGCTTCCGCAAGCGAACTCGTGATTAATAGTTTAAAACCTTTTGTAAATGTTAAATTGGTTGGTGAAACCACTTATGGAAAACCTGTAGGTTTCTTTCCAATAAGGATTGAAAACCGATATGATGTTTTCTATGCGATGTTTGAAACTAAAAATGCGAATGGCGAGGGAGGCTATTTCAATGGAATCGTTCCTGATTACGATGCCGCGACATCGACTGAAGCTACTTTTTTTGACAATCCCCTTTATGAATTCGGAGATGTAAAAGAAGGGTACCTCGCGAAGGCGGTAGCTGCCATTCCCGGGACTGCTGGATCTTCTGCATTGGCTTCAGCTAAAAGCGCAAGAATGAGCGTTAGGGAGGAAAGTAACACGACGACTGCTGTTCCGCCAATGATCCTGGTATCCAGGGATAGAAATACAGAGTTTATAGGAATGATTAAAACTCCGGGAAGAAGACAGTAACGCTTAAGCTGCTGTTAGTCAGTTGATTTTTTTGAATGTAAAAGCCTATTTACACAATTATGTAAAAATGACTTTGAAGTATCTGTTTTTATTGCGATTTTAATTGTTTAAACGCATATTTAATTAGAATTAAGGCATTATATTATGATAGGGGAATTAATCGAAAAAGAGTCAATAGACATCAGTCAGATCATACCTGCTGAACAAAACCATACAGAAGAATTGAGAGATAAGCTGAACTCTGCACAGCGACTTGGAAATGAGTTTAAGTCTAAGGCAGATATCTCCTTCAATACCAAGGAAGGGCCACGAACGGTTTCTACGACCGTTTGGTCAGTGACAGAAAAATACATTCAGCTGAAAAACGGAATTCACATTCCTTTGAGCAGTTTGCTGGCGATAGAATTTTAAGGCTTATTGCTTTTTCATCCGAAGCTTTTCTCTGAAGATGGATTTTAAATTACGTTCTTTATCGATGTTGTTGATGATTTCCAGAATGGAAGCGGCAGCATCGATAAAGAACTTTTTGTTGATGTTCTGGTATTCGTCTGTGGCCTTATGGTAATCTTTATGGTCTTCCACACCGAAGTAGATAAAAGGAATATCTTTTGCATTAAATGAACCCTGGTCACTTTGATCCGTCCAGTCTTCATGACCTGTTTTAGGATCGTCATGTCCCAGCAACACCTTGATCCGGGGATCTGTGCTGATAAAATATTTCTTTAATTCCGGATACTTGTAAGTTCCGCAGGCATACAGTTCGCCTTTGTCATTGTGGCTGATCATGTCCATATTGATGTTTAGCTTAATTTTTTCCAATGCTACCGGCGGTTTTTCTACAAATGCCTTTGAGCCCCTTAAGCCCATTTCCTCTGCATCAAAAGCAGCGAAAATTAACGTATAGTTGGGTTTGTTATTTTTATAGTATTCCGCAAATTTTAACAAGGCTGCGACACCCGATGCGTTATCATCTGCTCCGTTGTACACCTCATTATTCATAATGCCAACATGGTCATAATGAGCCGAGATCACAATCACATCTTCATTTTTTCCGGGAATGCAGGCCAGCAGGTTCTTTCCAAAGATCTCTACCCCTTTGTTGTTTCTGAAAGAGAAGACCTGCTCATATCCGGAAAGTAAAGGGATCGGTTTTAAGCCGATTTGCTTGAATCTGGTGTTTATGTATGCCCTTGCCATTTCTGCGCCTTTGGTGCCGGTCTTACGTCCTTCATAAGCATCCGAAGAGAGTACCTCCACATCTTTAAGCAGTTGCTGTTCTGCTTTTGAGAAATGGGTTGCAGTTTGTGCCTGTACGGGTTTCTTTACGGAATTGCAACTCAACAACACAACGAATGGTAATAGCAGGTATACTTTCATCTTTTGATCTGGTTCTAGGTAAGCTAAAGGTAATTATATTAGCTGACATCTCCTCCGACATCTGATTGTCAAAACTTAAACCAGTGTGGAATGTTTTGATATTATGAGGTAATTTCAGCTCAGTACATCATTAAAAATTCAGTACATCATTAAAAATAAAAGATCAATGGAATATAGACGTTTAGGTAAGTCAGGATTACAGGTAAGTGCACTTTCTTTAGGAAGCTGGCTTACGTTCGGACAACAGATCAGCGATAAAACTGCAGATGAGTTAATGGGAATTGCTTACGATGCCGGGGTTAACTTTTTCGACAATGCAGAAGGGTATGCGGAAGGGAAATCGGAAGAGGTGATGGGGAAAATCCTGAAATCCCGTAAATGGGAGCGGGAATCCTTTGTCGTGTCCAGTAAAGTATTTTTTGGGACAGAGAATAAGGGGCCGAACAGGGTTGGTTTATCGCGCAAGCACGTGATAGAAGCCTGTAACGCTGCGTTGAGACGTTTGCAGGTAGATTACCTCGACCTGTATTTCTGTCACAGGCCGGATAAGCATACGCCAATTGAAGAGACGGTATGGGCAATGAATACCTTACTGCAACAAGGGAAAATTCTGTACTGGGGAACTTCTGAATGGAGTGCTTCGGAGATCATGGAAGCGATCAGGGTTGCAAAGCAATACAATTTGATTGGCCCAACGATGGAACAACCTCAATACAACCTGTTGGAGCGGAATAAGATGGAGAACGAATACCTCTTGCTGTTCAGGGAATACGGGCTGGGCACCACGATCTGGTCGCCGTTGGCCTCAGGATTATTGTCCGGTAAATATACTTCAGGAAATACGAAGGATACCCGTCTGGAACTGAAAGGGATGGAGTGGTTGAAAGATGCCGTTTTAAATGAAGAGAAGCTTAAAAAGGCGGAAAAACTGCAGGGGCTGGCCGACGGGTTAAACATTCCATTGGCGAAGTTGTCATTGGCCTGGTGTCTTAAAAATCCAAATGTAAGTACCGTAATTCTGGGTGCTTCTAAGACTGCACAGCTGAAAGAAAATCTGACTACCCTGGAGGTGCTTCCTTTGTTAACGGAAGAGGTTTTGACAAGCATAGAAGAGATCATGCAAACCAAGCCACATTTGCCTCAGTTTTAAAATCAGCAGGTTAAAGAAAAAGGCCGGTGTTTGAACAAAACACCGGCCTTTTTTATTGCTTTTAAAGCGATTAGTAATAAGTTAACCTCACTACTCCAGCTAATTTTTTAGCCAGGCGGATCACCTGTCTGGTATAGCCATATTCATTGTCGTACCAGGTATAAAGTACCACTGATTTATTGTCTTTCGCCATAATCGTTGCCGGGCCATCAACGATGGAAGCATGACTGTTTCCGATTAAATCGGTACTTACCAGCTCATTGGAGATGGAGTATTCGATTTGCTCAGAGAGGTCGCCGAAAAGGGAAGCTTGTCTTAAGATCTCGCTTACTTCTTCTTTGGAAGTCACTTTGTTTAACGATAAGTTCAGGATTGCCAGGGAAACGTTTGGTGTAGGAACACGCACGGCATTTCCGGTCAGCTTGCCACCCAGGTGAGGGATGACTTTTGCTACTGCTTTATCTGCACCGGTTTCAGTGATCACCAGGTTCAATGCAGCAGCCCTGCCTCTTCTATATTTTTTATGGTAATTGTCTAACAGGTTCTGGTCATTCGTATAAGAATGAACCGTTTCAATATGTCCTTTTTCGATTCCAAAAGCATCATCAATTAACTTCAATACCGGTACAATGGCATTGGTGGTACAGGATGCATTGGATAAAATCGTTTCATTTGCATAATCAATATGGGCATCATTGATTCCTGCCACCACATTAGGAATGTCTCCTTTAGCGGGTGCAGTCAGTAATACCTTGCTGATTCCTTTGGCAGTCAGGTGTCTGCCCAGGCTTTCACGGTCGCGGAAAATCCCTGTATTGTCAATCAGCAGGGCATCATGGATGTCATAAAGCGTATAATCAACTTCATCAGGCTGTTTTGCTTCGATGAAAAAGATCGTCTGACCATTGATGATCAGTGCTTTGTTTTCAAAGTCCTCTACAATCGTTCCGTTGAAAGGACCGTGGATGGAATCTGTGCGTAGTAACTCTGCTCTTTTGATCAGTTCTTCATCGCTATAGCTTCTGGTAACAATAGCCCTTAAGCGCAATTGTTCTCCTTTACCGGCCTGAAGGATCAGTTCACGTGCGGCGATACGTCCAATACGTCCAAAACCAAAAAGAACAACGTCTTTAGGTTTTAAGCTGATTTTGTCTTTACCGATGTGTTTGCTGAGTTTGCTCACTACAAAGTCGTGCATTGTAGGATAATTGTTGTTGTCTTCCAGCCATTCTGAAGCTAGTCTGCCAATGTCAACACGTGATGGGGCGAGGTTACATTTAGAAATGGTAACGGCAAGTTCCAGTGTTTCGTAAATGCTGATGTCTTTGCCGCTTACTTCTTTTGCATATTGGTGATGCGCAAGTATTTCACTGCTTCCAACATCAAATAAAGGTTTACGGAATAGTACCAGTTCAATAGATCTGTCGAACCACAATTGGCCAACAACGTTAATCAATTCAATCGCTTTTTTCTCTTTTTCAATCCAACTCTGGAATTCGGATTGGTATTTCTTTAGCATGCGTGGAATATTTTTGGTTAGAATGGCACAAAAGTAAAAAAGATTGAGCGAGTACCCAATCTTTTTTACTTATATAATTTATCGCCCTGGCTGGCTCAGCTGAATTTTGCTTATCCCAGGTATGATTTTAATATTTTACTTCTGGAAGTATGACGAAGACGTTGTAAAGCTTTGTCTTTGATCTGACGAACACGTTCACGGGTTAAGTTAAATTTCTCTCCGATCTCTTCAAGAGATAGGGGGTGGTTGGTACTTAATCCAAAGAAAAGAACGATGATTTCACGCTCACGTTCTGTTAGTGTAGAGAGTGAACGTTTGATCTCTTCAGAAAGAGATTCATTGATCAGGCTGCTGTCTGTATTTGGCTCATGGTTTTCCAATACATCTAATAATGTATTTTCTTCACCCTGAACAAATGGGGCATCCATAGATACATGACGTCCTGAGTTACTTAAAGTATCGGAGATCTTATCTACCGTAGTTTCCAGGATATCTGCCAATTCTTCCGGAGAAGGCTCACGCTCATATTCCTGTTCTAATTTAGAGAAGGCTTTACTGATTTTACTTAGGGAACCAACCTGGTTTAATGGCAAACGAACGATACGGCTTTGCTCTGCAATAGCCTGCAATATAGACTGACGGATCCACCAAACCGCATAAGAGATAAACTTAAAACCTTTGGTCTCATCAAAACGCTTTGCAGCTTTAATTAAACCAAGGTTACCCTCATTAATTAAATCTCCTAACGTTAAACCTTGATTTTGGTATTGTTTTGCCACGGAAACCACGAAACGTAGGTTAGTCTTTGTTAAACGTTCTAATGCGGCCTGATCTCCCTCGCGTATTTTTCTTGCTAATATTACTTCTTCTTCGGCGGTGATTAAATCTACTTTACCAATTTCGTGAAGGTATTTGTCTAAAGATTGACTTTCGCGATTGGTAATGGATTGCGTGATTTTGAGTTGTCTCATTTATATGCTTTGGTACTCGTTATGTGTTTGAACGTGCAAAAGTAAGAATTTAAAGGTAATTTGAAAACATAAATTCCTGAAAATGTTACAGTTTACAACTGTTATTTCTACAATATTTTAACAGCAATAATTATTCCAAAATACTTTTGTCAGTATTTTGAGCCCTTATTGATTGTTGACATGTATTTATTGTAAATCAATATTTATATGATGATTAGTAATAACAAATGCCTTATGTTTGCATAGAAATATGCTTTGTCTTGCAGAAGTCAGAAAGTAAAAATTACCTAAAGCTGAAATTTTTATTCTGACAAGTGCAGGACAAGTCATCCTGACATAAAATGAAAAGAATTGAAAATAGTGCTTTTTGACGAACATTTATAGGAATGGCATTGCTGATGTATTTAAAACAGGGCATCATTGGAATGAATAACTGGAATTAATCGTGTAAATATGGCAATAATTGTAAATCTGGATGTGATGCTCGCGAGGAGGAAGATGTCCCTTACCGCGTTAAGCGAGCGGGTAGGGATTACGATGTCAAACCTTTCCATCCTGAAGACGGGTAAAGCAAAGGCGATAAGGCTGGAGACGCTGAATGCCATCTGTGAAGTACTGGACTGTCAGCCTGGAGATATTCTGGAGTACAGTGCCGTTGAATCATAACGCTGTACTCCGGAATGTCCATATCTTTTTATAAGGATTAAGTAAGGTCTGAAATCTCGGCCTCTGGTGCGTTCTTTTTCACAGATTCAATTCCGTTATCGCGGCTTGCTTCCGACTCATACATTTCACTTGTTCCGATCACTTGTCCGTTGGTGGCTTTTAAATTAAAGTACGGCTTTCCGTTTGTCGAAGTTTTTCTGTCAAACTTGCTGTCGTCTTTTGAGTTCTTTTTAACGGATTCAATTCCATTGATGCAGTTACTCTTGGTGGTATAACCTTCACTTGTTAAGATGACCTGGCCATTGCCTGCTTTCAGATCGAACTGAAATTCGTTGTTTTTTCGTGTTTTGATCTCGAATTTTCCCATAATCGTTTTTTTTTTGGTTTTCTAGGTTGATTATTAATAATCCAATTTATAAAAAAACAAAGGTTAAACAAAAAGCGATCCTATTATTTTTCTGTTAAAGGTTCAGCAAGAGGGGATTGTGCCCCCTGTCATACTGCGATAAGCTATACGCCAGGCTGCTGTTGTATATAACAAGTAGTTACTGTTGTACTTAATAAACATCCTTCAGTAAAGGCTTTAACATGATTATATACTCGCCAGGTCAAACGTACGGTTCAGCCTGATGCCTTTTTCTGTCTGTTGCAGCGTACAACATTCATTAACTGCGTCATGTTCCAGCACCAGGATATATTCTTTCTCTGCGGCTTCCTGAAGGAAAGATTTCTTCTCGGTCAGGGTGGTTAAAGGAAACATATCGTAAGCCATGACGTAAGGTAAAGGAATGTGTCCAACTGAGGGAAGCAGGTCTGCCATATAGACCAGGGTTTTACCTTTATATTGAATTTGGGGAAGCATCATTGCATCGGTATGGCCGTAAGCGAAACGAATATTGATGCCCTCATGAAAGGAAACGCCTTCCACGTCTTCTACGAAACGCAATTGCCCGCTTTCCTGGATGGGCAGGATGTTCTCTTTCAGGAAAGAAGCTTTTTCTCTGTCGTTGGGATTTACTGCCCAGTCCCAGTGTTTGGCATTGCTCCAGTAAAAGGCATTTTTAAACGCAGGGCGAAGTTTATCTCCCTGGCGGACAATGGAACCTCCGCAATGATCGAAATGTAAATGCGTTAAAAAGACGTCGGTAATGTCGTCCCGGGAGAAGCCTTTTGCAGCCAGGGATTTGTCTAAGGTATCTTCTCCATGAAGGTAATAATGCCCCATGAATTTCTCATCCTGTTTGTCGCCAATACCGTTATCGATTAAAATCAGCCGGTCTCCGTCTTCAACCAGCAGGCAGCGCATGGCCCAGGTACACATGTTATTTGCATCAGCAGGGGTGCTTTTCTGCCAGATAGCTTTTGGAACGACACCAAACATGGCACCTCCGTCTAATTTAAATAATCCGGTATCAATCGTATGTAAGTTCATATTGCATTCGGTTAAGGAAAATATAAAAGTAAAAAAAAACCTGTTGAAAGCTCAACAGGTTTTTTTATCGTTTATTTATGGGTTACAAGTGAATAACTTCACCGTAAGCATCAGCAGTTGCTTCCATAATCGCTTCACTCATGGTTGGGTGAGGATGTACAGATTTCAGCATTTCATGACCTGTAGTTTCCAGTTTACGGGCCACTACGATCTCAGCGATCATTTCTGTAACATTTGCACCGATCATGTGTGCACCAAGCAATTCTCCGTATTTGGCGTCGTAGATTACTTTTACAAAACCATCTTTAGCACCGGCAGCGCTGGCTTTACCTGAAGCAGAGAAAGGGAATTTACCAATCTTCAACTCATATCCGGCAGCTTTTGCTGCTTTCTCGGTATAACCAACAGAAGCGATCTCAGGGCTGCAGTAAGTACATCCCGGGATGTTGTTGTAATCTAAAGGCTCTGGTTTATGACCAGCAATTTTCTCTACACAGATGATTCCTTCTGCAGAAGCGACATGCGCTAAAGCCTGACCGGAAACGATATCACCGATTGCATAATAACCTTTTACGTTGGTATTGTAGAATTCATCCACAACAACTTTACCTTTTTCAGTTTTGATGCCGGTTTCTTCTAAACCTATGTTTTCTATGTTGGCAACCACACCAGCAGCAGAAAGAACGATGTCACATTCTAAAGTCTGCATGCCTGAAGCTGTTTTTACCTGAACTTTACAACCTGTACCGCTGGTATCAACAGATTCTACGCTGGAAGAAGTCATCACTTCTATACCTGCTTTTTTGAAGCTGCGCAACAATTGTTTTGAAATGTCTTCGTCTTCTACAGGAACGATGTTTTCCATGAATTCAACCACGGTTACTTTCGTACCTAAAGTTGCATAGAAATATGCAAATTCCACACCGATAGCACCTGAACCTACAACAACCATAGATTTTGGCTGCTCAGGAAGGACCATCGCCTGTCTGTAACCGATGATTTTTTTACCGTCTTGTTTTAAGTTAGGCAATTCTCTTGATCTGCCACCTGTAGCCAATATAATACTGGTTGCAGTATATTCTTTCTGTGTTCCGTCAGCAGCTTTAACCTCTACCTTGTTTCCGGGTTTTGCTTTACCGGTACCCATGATCACATCAATTTTGTTCTTCTTCATTAAGAATTGAACACCTTTGCTCATGCCATCGGCAACACCACGGCTGCGTTTAATTACAGCAGCAAAATCAGCTTCAGCTGCCGCAGTTTTGATTCCGTATTCAGCTGCATGGTTGATGTATTCAAAAACCTGTGCACTTTTTAACAAGGCTTTGGTAGGGATACAACCCCAGTTAAGGCAGATTCCGCCTAAAGATTCGCGTTCTACTACTGCAGTTTTCAAACCTAACTGAGAAGCTCTTATTGCAGCTACATATCCACCAGGACCGCTGCCTATTACAATTACATCGTAGTTCATATCTTATATAAAGGAATTTTAACTTAAGTAATTGCCAAAATTAAAAAAATTGTTCATTAATACCGCTTCTAAGATTTTTGTAAAGACGTTTTAGGCGATATAATTTGAAGATGTTACATTTTTATGAGGGAGATCTGTTTTTGAAGAAAAAACAATTTGCTGGTAAACTGAAAGTTAGATATGTTAAATAAGATGTTAAATGTTGAAAAATATTGTGATATTTAATAATAATTTAACATTGAAATCAAGGTGTAGGATAAATTAATATTTACCTTTGTCGCGATATTTAATATTGGAATATCATAAAAAAACGAAAAGTAATTAAAAAAAGTATGAAGAAATCATTACTAATTAAATTCGTGGTCATGATCTTAGTCTTTGCGGGAACGTTCTCTGCAGCAATGGCTCAGGTTACCACATCCAATTTAAGTGGGGTTGTTAACGATGCAAAAGGTGGTATGCCCGGAGCAACTGTTATCGCTGTCCATAATCCAACAGGAACAAGGTATACTGCTACCACCAGTGGTGAAGGTAGATATAACTTCGTGAACATTAACACAGGTGGACCATATACCATCTCTGTAAGTTATGTTGGCTATAAAGCAGAAAAAGTAGAAGGCATTTACCTTAAATTAGGTGAGACTTTCGCCCTTAAAATTAACATGAAAGAAGGTGGCCAGGATTTACAGGAAGTACAGGTGATTGGAAAAAACAGCACCGTATTGAACAGTAAAAGAACAGGTGCTTCAACAACTGTTTCTAAAGAACAGATTGAAGGCTTACCTTCTTTAAGCAGAAGTCTTCAGGATTTCACCCGTTTAACACCACAGGTTAACGGTAGCAGTTTTGCTGGTGCCAACAACCGTTTTAACAACATCACCATCGATGGTGCGGTTAATAATGATGTTTTCGGTTTGTCTTCAAATGGTACTCCGGGTGGGCCGGCAGGTACACAACCAATTTCTCTGGATGCAATTCAGGAGATTCAGGTAGTGGTTGCTCCTTATGATGTTACTCAGGGTAACTTTACTGGTGGTGGTATCAATGCGATTACCCGTTCAGGTACAAATACAGTAGAAGGATCTGCTTATTTCTTTGGCAGAAATCAAAATACTGTTGGTAAAAGTGTAGATGGTTTAAACACTAAAGCAAGTGAATTTTACAACACTACTTATGGTGCACGTCTTGGATTCCCAATCGTAAAAAACAAATTGTTTTTCTTCGTGAGTGGTGAGATGACCCGTATTAAACAACCAACGTCGTTTAACGCAGGTGATCCTTTGTCAGTTTTGAGCAAAGACGACGCACAGAAGATTGCAGATTTCACAAAGAGCAAGTATAACTATGATGTAGGTTCTTTCGGTGAAACTCAGACTCAAACTCAAAGTAATAAAGTTTTAGCCCGTTTAGACTGGAACATCAGCGATAAACATCAATTGACACTTCGTCACAACTATATTGATGCTTATGATGACAACATTTCAAGAAGCGGTACATCATTCCGTTTTGGTAACAATGCTTTCAAATTCAGCAACACTCAAAACGTATCTGTTTTAGAGTTAAGAAGCCGTTTTAATCAAAACCTTTCAAATAACTTAATCATTGGTTATTCAAGAATCAGAGATAAGAGAGATCCGGCCGGAACATTTTTCCCACACATCCAGATCAACAACATGAACGGTATCCCTGGTCAGTCTGTGAATTTTGGTACAGAGAGAAGTTCTGGTGCGAACGAATTAGATCAGGATATCTTTGAATTTACAAACAACCTGAAACTATTTGCAGGTAAACATACCTTTACTTTAGGTACACATAACGAATTCTTCAAGTTCAGAAACTTGTTCATCAATAACGTTGGTGGTTACTGGCAATATAATAACCTGGATGATTATTTAACAGCTAACAAACCAAACAGGGTTCAGGCTGCTTATTCAATCGTTCCTGGTGATAACCGCCCTGCTGCTGCATTCTCTGCTGCTCAACTTGGTTTCTATTTCCAGGATGAGATCGAAGCTGCTGAAAACTTTAAGTTAACTGCAGGTTTAAGAGTAGATGTTCCTTTGTTCTTTGATAAGCCATTGGATAACCCATTGGTTACTTCAACTTTCCCGGGTTTATACACTAATAAATTGCCTAGCGGACAAATCCTGGTTTCTCCAAGAATCGGATTTAACTGGGATGTGAATGGCGACAGGTCAGCACAGATCAGAGGTGGTATTGGTTTGTTTACAGGTCGTGTTCCTTTTGTATGGATGGCGAATCAGTTCACAAACAGTGGTATGTTGTATGGTAGCGTAGATCAGACTGCAAGTACAGCAGTTCCACTTACGTTCCAGCCAGATCCTAACAAACAAAGCACTGCCGGTACTCAGGGTAAAACATACGAAGTGAATTTATTAGCTGATAAATTCAGACTTCCACAAACTTTACGTTATAGCTTAGGTGCGGACATTAAATTACCAGGTGGTATTTTAGCAACTGTTGACGCCCTTTACTCTAAAACAGTAAACAACGTGGTTTATCAGAACATCAATGTTAAAGGTCAATCAGGTGTAATCCCTGCTAACCTTTCAGGTGGACAGGATACAAGACCTGCTTATTCTGGTAAAGTAAGTTCAACTTTCACAAACGTACTTTTATTGCAAAACACCAACAAAGGATCTTCTTATACTTTAACAGGTCAGTTGTCGAAATCATTTGACTTCGGTTTGAGCTTAATGGGAGCCTATACTTATGGTAAATCAGAAGATGTGAACAGTGCAGCAAACAGTACTGCTTTCTCTAACTGGCAGTTTAACCAGATCGTTAATGATGCCAACAACCCACCATTGTCTTTCTCAAACTTTGACCTTAGACATCGCATTGTCAGCAGCTTAAGCTATGGTGTGAACTATGGTAAAAACAAAACTTTCGGAACGTCAATTTCAATGATCTATGTTGGTAGATCAGGTTCTCCGTTTACTTACCTTTATAATGGTGATCTTAACGGTGATGGCGCTAATGCGAATGACTTAATCTATATTCCAAGAACTGCAAGCGAAGTTAAACTGGTTCCTTTCTATACCAGAAATGCTTCAAACCAGGTGGTGATTGCTGCTGGTTCAGCTACTCCTGCAGAGCAATGGACTGCACTTGATAAATTTATCTCGAACGATCCTTACCTAAGCAAACACAGAGGTGAATATGCAGAACGTAATACTGCTAAAATGCCTTGGGAACATCAGTTTGATCTACGTGTAATGCAAGATCTTGGTGGTATGATCGGAAGCACTAAAAACAGATTACAATTGTCTCTTGACATCATCAACTTTGGTAACTTGTTAAACAAGGACTGGGGTAGAAAATACTTTGTAACTAACGGTGCAAACACTATCATTAACTACAATACTACGCAGTCAAGCGACAGAGGTTTCAACTTCAAAGCTCCTGCAGGTGACCTACCATACAATGTATCTCAATTTGATTCAAGATGGCAAGCACAAATTGGTGTGAGATATTTATTTAACTAATACCAATTCAATATCACATAAAAAATCCCCGTTCCTGATAAAGGAGCGGGGATTTTTTATTGGATGTAGTTCAGGCTACTCCTTAATCACCAGCATCCAGCCTTTTCCTTTCGGCACAGTAATTTCTTCCTGATCCCTAAAGCTTGCCGCTGGCTGGAAGTTCTTCACCTCTGCCGCAGTGATGGTCGCCTTAGCCGCGTCAATGCCTAAAGCTTTCCAGTCGATGTTCAACTTAATTTTAACATCCTCATTTGCCCAGCTGGCCAGGGCCACTAAAACACTTTTATCTTTTCTGTAAATGGTTACAGGCACATTTGCATGGTTGCTCTTCACCGGATTGTCTTCTACCCAGTAGCCGATCATTTTGCTGCCCTGCATGCCAAAATTATCCCATGCTTTCCAGATCGGACGTGGATCAGCACCATCACTCCATGGCATCCTGTTCGTCATGCCATAAACCATCCCTCTCCAGGCATTTCCACCATCCTGCAACATTTCGCCCATCAGTCCGAAAGGAATCCCTGAGACTTCCGTAAGGAAGAAATCAGGACTGTTTTTGTCATAGTAAAAATACTCACCAAACCACAGCCGGTTCAGGTAGGGGAAGTGCTCCATATAAAGGTTGGCACTGTTGTTAAAACCATCGCTCTTATTGTATTGATTGGCCGAGTGAAGGTCAATAATTCCAGGATGACCATCTTTTGTCAAGACCCTTTTTATGCGTTTCATGGTCGTCCGGTCGAAGGCAACATCATCCAGATAGATGCCATCAATACCTACGTTCTTTACCAGCCAGTTCATGCCTTCCACGTAATAGTTATGCCATCTGCTCATTCCGCTGTTTACCACGGCCGCATCTTTGATTTCCGGAACATACCAGGCGGCGATATAATCTTCACCCAGGTGTTCCTGTAACCAGGAGTAACCGCCACCTTTTCCGGGAGAATAGATTTCATGGCCAAGGCTTCGCAAAGGGAAGGTCTCGTAGGCACTGTTGGATAGCTCACGTACCGTATTGTAAATTTTCACTTTCAGTCCCTTCAAATGTGCCTCATTGATATAAGATTTCATCTCTTTATGGGCAATGAAAGGGTAATTGATAAATGGATTGATCGGGGTTGCGTGGTGAATATTGATCAGTGTTGCCCCCGTTGCCTTGATCGTATCCAGGTTATCATATTTATGATAAAACCTGTTGCTCCATTGAAAATCCGTATTGATCGGATGGAAAGGCGTGATGAGCAAGGTGAAATTGTAATACAAGGTATCTCCCTTTTTCATCATCCTTGCTCCGCTGTAATTATCGGACAGGATTGCTTTTCCCTTTTTAAAAACCTGGATTCCGCCTTTGCCTTCATTTCCCCAGGAAGAAGGAAGGATCAATGGTTTCTGCAGGTAAAAATTCGTATTCAGCGGGCGTACATAATGCTGATCTCTCAAAGAATATTGTAAACCTGCATTCACATCTCCGATCCAGGCACCGTCCTGGTTTTTGTTCGCTACGTCCCATTTCCATTTCAGCGTATCCGGTCTGTTTCCACCTTTAAGCCCCAGGCCCATCATGTATTTTGATGCGGCTTCGGTAAATGGAATGTGTAAGCGGACATCGTCCAGACTGATGTCCTGTTGCGCAATCAGCTGAACGGTATAAGAAAGAAAACCGTCGAATTCAACAGCGCCATTTACCTGCATGGTTAACTTGTCGGAAGTATTGGTGGTATTCCATTGTACCGTTCCGGGTTGTTTTTCTGTAAAGGTTACCGGACCGTTTTTCCAGCTGATGTCTTTATGATCGGCACCGGTTACGTGGAAGTGGATCGGTTCGGTCAGGATGTCCTTTGGAGTCGCAGACAATTCTGTCATTTCCGGTGTAAAGAAGGTCTGGATCTGTGCAGGTAAGCCATCTTTGTTTAGCGCGATTTTTCTGCCTAGTAAGGAGATGGTCTGCTCCTTTACCACTAAAGGAATATAAGGCGCAATGACTTCATTCTTTTGTGCCAGGGTAGAGTTAAGCCAGGTTAACCGGGTTTGTTTCCAGGGCTCGTTAATTCCGCCTTCTACGGCAAGCTGATTGCTCAGCTGTATGCTGATTTGAATGGTCGTCTTTGCTTCGCCTTTGGCAGAAACGGTAGCTGTTCCGGTATAGGTTCCTGCAGCTGCATCTTTGGGCAGGTTAGCCAGGACCCAAAGGGCCTGAACCTTGCCTTTAGCAACATTTACGGTTTTATGTAAAGGAAGCGTATTCCAGTTTGTACCATCGGTATTCAGACAGGAAAGCAGACCGGCAGGGATGCGTCCTCCGCTTTTACTTTTAAGGTCGGTAAACTTAACTTCAACATTGTTGAGCTCTTTTTTAGCCGCATAGATCCCAAATTGGAAAGCGAAGTTTTCTCCCTTTGCAGCAGTGGCTGAAAAGCTGTTTTTTAAACCTTTCAGGATCCAGCGCTGTGGCAGGTCTGTGCTCATCTTTATGGGGTTCAGGCGATCTTCAGGAAAAACAAAGTAAGATTTATCCGGATGCTGTCTGATCAGGTTTTCCGTCTCCTGTGCTGTGGCAATCACCTCCATCGGGTAATTGCTGTTGATGGCGTTTACCGATTGGATTTCCTGCACCTTCACCAGGGCAGCTTTATCTGTCGCGCCCGGCCAGCTTGCATCAGTCGTGGCGGGTCTTTTGAGATAACTTGCGTTGGGGTAATTGGAACGGCCATCTACTTTATAAGGCATATAATAAACGTAATACGTTCCGGCTCCGGAGGTCGGTTCAAAGTAAATGGTCCCCTGCTCTCTGCTGATGCCGGCAATTTTCACATGGGCAATTCTCTGATTGCTTTTCGCGTCTACCACCCAGAGTTCTTTTTGTTCCGGCTGGAGGTCCTTTCTTCTCCATGGGATGACTGCTTTGGCAACCTTCCCGCTACTGCTGACATTAAGGACCACACGATGATTGCCCAGAGAGTCGGGGTTCCAGGCATCATTCCCATTGGTGTATTTTAATTCCTGGGCAGTAGCAGTACCGCCAAGAAAGATTAAAACAAATGGTACAAGGTATTTTTTCATACGAACGGTTATGTTGATTTATATTTAAAATTAGCAGTTATTTACCCTGCCGCGGAAAATAAATCAACGCAATCGTTTGTGTAAAGGCTATGCCAGGGTTTGCCTTATTTCAAAGCCTTAGAATTCAGGTATTGTTTTGCCGAATCACAAAGTGCTGTAAAAGCTCCTGCCATCATAATCAGGTCTTTAATCACCAATCTGCCTCTGGCAGAAAGCAATGGGAAACCATGGTCAGGATCCCCTAAAGCAGGAACCCAGGAATCTTTGGTGGTCAGGAGAAAAGATAAGGTGACGACAGACATGATCATGACCAGGCCGGCCCCGGTCATTCCGATTCCCGGATGGTATCTGTTGGCCAGTAATAAGAAACCAAGGACAACGAGCACACTGCCCAATCCGTAGGAAAAAAGATAGGTATGGTTGGCTTCATGCCAGGCAATCTTGTCGGGATTGGCTTCTCCTTCTTTTTGCATATGTGCCTTGTAGTCCTCAGGATGTGCGTAAAAGAACGACATAAAAGGAGAATTGGCCACAAAAGGCACAATGCCTTCGGCCTCATAGTGGTATACTTTTAAACCGCCGATCCAGATCAGGACAATGGCAATGGAGATGCGGATCAGACGAATGCTTAAACCGGATAAACCGGCAAGGGAATGGGCTAAGGAAGAAAATTTATTGGACATGATAGATTTGTTATCCTGCAAATTTACCGGCTGTGTCCGGCTGCTGCCATGGACAATAAAGGATATCAGATGGACAAATCAGCCATAATAGAAATGCCTGTTTTCTCACGGAAGGTCTGTGGAGAGACTTTTGTCAGCTTTTTAAAGAAACGGCTAAAATAATATTCGTCTTCAAAATTGAGTGAATAAGCGATTTCTTTAATGCTTTGTCTGCTCAGGTGCAGCTTCTTTTTAGCTTCTAACACGATACGTTCCTGAATTAATCTGGAAGGAGATTTACCGAAATAACGGCTGCAGCGTTTGGCCAACGCATTTGGACTGAGGTGGAGCAAAGCGGCATAATCCGCGGGCTTACGCATCCGGAGGAAGTTCGTCTCCAGTGCAATTTTGAAATCTTCCAGCAGGGAATCGTTTTTTTGAAGTTTAGCCGGAGCAGACTTTAACTTGATCTGGCTCGCCTTCGCGAGGTACAACTGTAAATAAGCGGTAAGAACGGCTTCATTGGGTTCCTCCCTGGAAAGTTCTGCATCCAGCTGCGTCATGAGTTCTGAAAATGAAACAGACTCTTCCGGAAGCAATGCAATCGAAGGCTCGAGAAAGATGTTGTTAAACAGCAGTCCATTACAAGCCACTTCGGCCTTATGGTATTCTATACAATAGAAGTCACCGTGAAACTGGAGCATCCGGACCCTGGATAAAGGAGCTTCCTTAAAATGAATGGCCTGATAAGGGGTGGCAAAAAAGATGACAGGTCCTTCAAATGAGAAACTTCCAAAGTCTGCCTGAAAAACGCCTTTTCCCTCTTTAATAAACAGAATGGTATAACGTGAATGTTGACTGGGATGCGCCAACAGCCCGGCATCTGTTTCCTGAAGAGACAACATACAATCTCCGGAGGCGGAGGAATATTTTTTAGCGACAAAACTGGCCATCGTTTCAAATTTAGAATTAATCATACATTTAAGGCTGGAAACACCTAAAATATCGTAAAACATGACTCAAAACAGCATCAGTGATTACATCCATGAATTATTTCCTCAGTTTGAACCTGTATTAAAGGAAAAACTAATCGCACATGTGACCATGAAAAGCTTTAAAGCTACTGAGCTGCTGATGCAAACGGGACAGTATTTCAGGTCTACCGTTCTGATTGTAAAAGGACGGGTGAAACTCTACCGGGAGGGTACAGATGGCAACGAGTTTTTTATGTATTACCTTCAGCCGGGAGATGCATGTGCCCTTTCTATGATCTGCGCTGCAAAGCAGGAATCGAGTAAAATCATGGGGAAAGCGATTGAGGACAGTACGATTTTAATGGTTCCCATTGCACTGATGGACGAATTGATGAAGCGGTATCCCAGCTGGTACTACTTTGTGATGGAAACTTACCGCTCCAGATTTGAAGAGCTCTTGCTGGTTATCGATAGCATTGCCTTTAACGGACTGGATGAGCGTTTGGGTTTTTACCTTAAAAAACAAGGTGAACATCTGGGTACTAAACAACTGAACTTAACCCATCAGGAGATTGCCACAGACCTGAACTCTTCAAGGGAAGTCATCTCCAGGTTACTGAAAAAGATGGAACAAAGAGGGGAGATCCAGCTATATAGAAATTATATCGCATTGTTAAACTGATGGCCGGTGACAAAAGTCACCTGATGTCAGCGGAAGAATCTACATATTTGTCCTAAGCTTATTATTTAAATTGATTTATGGAAGTTGTTGCATACCTGGCCTCAGCGCTGATTGGTATTTCTTTGGGATTGGTAGGAGGGGGCGGATCGATTCTGACCGTTCCTGTGCTGGTTTATCTTTTTGGAGTCCCGCCTTTGCTGTCTACCTCTTATTCTTTATTCATTGTAGGATGTACCAGTCTGGTTGGCGCCTGGCAGAACTATAGAAATGGCCTGGTTCAGGTGAAAACAGCTTTTTTATTCGGAATCAGCTCGATCAGTACGGTATGGCTGACGAGGAAGTTTCTGATTCCGGCAATCCCTCAGCACATTGCAACATTCGACCATTTTGAGCTGACAGAAAGAATGCTGATGATGGTATTGTTTGCCATTTTGATGCTCACTGCAGCAATTGCCATGATCAGAAATGGGAAGACGGCAGAAGTTTGCAACAAAGCAGAGGAACAACTGAATTTGCCTAAACTGCTGTGTTATGGGGTAGGAATTGGTTTAACAACCGGATTGTTGGGTGCCGGAGGTGGATTCCTGCTGATTCCAACCCTGGTGGTATTGGTGGGCCTTCCGATGAAAGAAGCGATTGGTACTTCTCTTTTTATCATCGCGCTCAACTCTTTGATCGGTTTTTCCGGCGACTTTGGCCATTTCGAGATCGACTGGTTATTTCTGCTAAAGATTACCGCTATCGCAGTGACCGGAATTTTTGTCGGAGGTAAAATGAGTGCGAAAGTAGATAGTAAAAAATTAAAAACCGGTTTTGGCTGGTTTGTATTATTAATGGGGAGCTATATCCTCTTAAAAGAAATTCTTTAACATTATGATAGACTTCATCAGACAACCCTGGCCCTGGTATTTCTCAGGTTTTATGATCGTACTGATCATGCTTATGCTGATTTTCTGGGGCAAATCATTCGGCTTCTCTTCCAATTTAAGGACCATTTGCAGTATGGCAGGTGCAGGGAAGAAAGTGAAATTCTTTGATTTTAACTGGAAAGCACAGCAATGGAACCTCTTGTTTTTATTGGGTTCCATCATCGGAGGCTGGATCTCGGCTCAGTTTCTGAGCAATCCGAATGAACTGCAATTGTCGGCAAATACGGTCGCAGAGCTGAAAGGACTTGGCATTCATTTTAACGGGGCACTTAACCCGGACGAGTTGTTTTCCCTTGGCGCATTGTCCAGTCCTAAGACCTGGTTGTTATTGCTGGCAGGGGGAATTCTGGTTGGGTTCGGTTCAAGATATGCAGGTGGCTGTACTTCTGGTCATGCGATTTCGGGCTTGTCGAATTTACAGCTTCCTTCGCTGATTGCCGTAATTGGCTTTTTTATCGGCGGATTACTGATGACCTGGCTGATTCTTCCTTTTATTCTGTAACTATAAATCTGCAACACATGAAATCAATAAAATATATCCTTGCCGGAATTCTTTTTGGCATTGTCATGATCAAATCGGAAGCGGTATCCTGGTTCCGGATTTACGAGATGTTCCGCTTCCAGTCTTTTCAAATGTATGGCATCATCGGAACAGCAGTTGTTCTGGGCGCGATCTCGGTATTTCTGATTAAAAAAATGAATTGGAAAGATGCTTCCCAACTTCCGATCGTATTCAAAGATAAAGAACGTCCGTATACCAGATACCTGATCGGAGGAACGATCTTTGGTTTGGGATGGGCTTTGACCGGTGCCTGTCCGGGGCCAATGTTTGTAAACCTGGGCTATGGCTATCTGACAATGGCGATCGTCATTATAGGTGCGCTCCTGGGAACATTTCTTTACGGACTGATCAAAGATAAATTGCCTCATTAAACAATGTGTGACTTTCATCACTAAAAAAGTAGTCCATAATGCCCAAATTTGTAGGGACAAAGGGTTTTACGTTAAAAACAATAAAGATGATTATAGAACAATTTAAAGATGAATTTTTAGCCCATTACAGCTATGCAATAGTCAGCGAATGTGAACAAAAGATCATACTGATCGATCCTTCCCGTAATCCGGAACCTTATTATGAGTTTGCGAAGCAATTTGAAGCAACGATCATCGGTGTGATCGAAACGCATCCCCATGCGGATTTTGTGAGCAGTCATTTGCAGATTCATCAGGATACCGGGGCAACAATATATGCACACAGTTTAACAGGAGTATCTTATCCGTTCAGGCCTTTTGATGAAGGCGGGGAGATCAGTTTCGGTAAAATAAAATTGAAAAGCCTGCATACTCCGGGGCATTCTCCCGACAGCATTTCCATTGTACTGGAACATGATGGACGCGATAAAGCAGTGTTTACAGGCGATACCTTATTTATCGGGGATTGTGGCCGGCCGGATTTAAGGGAATCTGTAGGAAACCTGCAGGCGAAAAGAGAAGAACTGGCCCGGAAAATGTACCATTCGCTGAGGGATAAAATGATGAAATTAGCGGATGAGGTTCTGGTTTATCCGGCACATGGTTCAGGAACCTTGTGTGGTAAAGCATTGAGCAGCGCCAACTCAAGCACGATAGGGGCAGAGAAGCTGAGCAACTGGTCTTTACAGGAAATGAAGGAAGATGACTTCGTACAGGAACTCATCGCCGATCAGCCGTTCATTCCTAAATATTTCGGCTTTGATGTAGACCTGAACCGTAAAGGTGCTGCTGCGTTTCTACCGCAAATGGAAAAAGTGAAGATTTTAAATCATCCTGATGCCGAAGCACTTCATGAAGATATTTTAGTAGTCGATGCCCGTCCCGAAAACCTTTTTAAGGAAGGACATTTACCGGGAGCGATCAACATCGTCTATGGTAAGAAATTTGAAACCTGGTTGGGAAGTATTGTAAGGCCGGGAGAGAAATTCTACCTGACAGCTGCCGATCAGGAACAATTAACCGAACTGGTCCGGAGAACAGCAAGCATTGGCTATGAAGATTTGATCGAAGCTGCATTTGTAACCTATACAGGAGATGTGATCATGCCGGTGATGCCTTTGGAATATTTTATCAGTAATCCGGACGATTTTACCATTATTGACATCAGAAATGAAAATGAGGTGAAAAAGAAAACCATCTTCGCAGATTCGCTGAACATCCCGCTTGGAGAATTAAGGGAGCGCATTAAAGAAGTTCCGGCAGGAAAACCAATTGTGGTACACTGTGCCGGCGGAAGCAGAAGTGCTGCAGGAAGCAGTATCATCGCTGCGGAACTGGGTGCGAAAATTCCGGTCTATGATTTAGGAGGAGCTACCCGCGACTTTACCGCATCAGAAAAATAGCATCCATCAACAGGAAGAGCATCATATGGCAGTCCCCCAAAATAAGGAAGAACTTTTAACCGCAATCCGGACAAGCTATCAGAAGTTAAAAGCAGAGATCGCAGGCATTTCAGAAAATCAGGCACAGCTTCCCGAACTGGAGGGACATGCAAAAGATACCAAAATGACGGTGGTCAACTTGCTGTCTTACCTCTGCGGATGGGCGGAACTGGTCTTGAAATGGCAGGAGCGAAAAGCGCTTGCTTTACCGGTAGATTTTCCGGAAACCGGATATAAATGGAATGAGCTGGGGAAACTGGCGCAGAAATTTTATAAAGATTATGAAGGGGACAGCCTGGAAACGATTAGCGGGAAACTGGAACAGGCCGTACAACAGATCCTGTCTGTACTGGAAGAAAAAAGTAATGAGGCACTTTATGGCCTTGCCTGGTATGACAAATGGACAATGGGGAGGATGGTCCAGTTTAATACCTCCTCCCCATATGTGAATGCCAGAGGACGCCTTCGCAAATGGAAAAAGGAAATGAAGCTAATGTGATTATAAATCAGTGTTTTGTGTGGTACTTAACAATTTGATTACATTGACCTTTTAAAGGTTTTACAGAAAATTTAATTAATATTGAGCGGAATCTTCATAAAAGGGGGGCAGATTCCAAAGTATGACCTTGTACACGACTTTAACCGATCATGATTTAGTTACATTTCTGAAGGATGGTGACAAAACTGCTTTTACCGAAATTTACAATCGATATAAAGGCTTATTGTATATCCACGCCTATAACAGGCTGAGAAATCAAGAGGAAGCAGACGATGTGGTACATGAGCTTTTCACTTCCCTCTGGACCAAAAGAGAAGAACTTTTTTTAAAGACAAACCTCTCCGGATACCTTTATCAGGCGATCCGAAACAGGATCATCGATGTGATCTCCCATAAAAAAGTAGCATCAGCATACATGGTCTCCCTTCAGCATTTCATTGACCATAGCGAAGCGGTTACCGATCACCTGGTGAGAGAAAATGAATTGAGCGCCCTGATCGAAAAAGAGATCAGCGCCTTGCCGGCCAAGATGAGGGAGGTTTTTGAGCTGAGCAGGAAAGCGAACCTTTCCCATAAAGAAATCGCCGGCAAACTGGAACTGTCAGAAATGACGGTTAAAAAGCATGTCAACAATGCGTTGAAGATCCTTAGAAGCAAGTTTGGCCTGATCAGCTTTCTGCTTTATCTGGGACATCATTAAATAATTGAAAATATTTTCATTTTCTTTTACGCCCTAAGCCCGGGCTAACCGTCTATACTCTAATTAGCGGATAAAGCTCATGGAGGCAAAAGAATTACTAGAGAAATACAGGACAGGAAATTGTACGGATGCAGAAAAAGCAATTGTAGAAACATGGTATCTGAAGTTTGAACAGGAGGAAGGCAATTTGCTTTCCGATACTCAAATTACGGATGCCACTGACCGGATCTGGAACAGGATGCCAATTCATGGTGTAGAAGAGGTAAAACCAGTTAGGCGTAACCTTTGGCCCGCAATTGGGACAGCAGCAGCAGTGGTATTGCTGGGGTCCCTGGCTTTGGATTTCTTCAGTCCTTCCCCATTAGCTTCTTCAAAGCAACAGTTGTCCAAAGTAAAGCCGGAAACGCAGCCGGTAATTCTTCCCGGGGGCAATAAGGCGGTACTAACACTTGCGGATGGCAAACAAATTACGCTTGATGAAGCCGGAAATGGGAAGCTGGCAGAACAGGCTGGTATCACGATTACCAAAACTAAAGATGGGCAGCTGGTGTATACCCTTTCCCCTTCGGCAGTTGCGGCTAAAGGACCGGCAATGAACATGATCGCTACCCCCAAAGGCGGACAATACCAGGTTAACCTGCCCGATGGAACAAAAGTATGGCTCAATGCTGCCTCTTCATTGCGTTATCCTGCGGTATTCACTGCCGGGGTCCGTCAGGTCAGTTTAACGGGAGAAGCGTATTTTGAAGTGGCTAAAGTACGCCCGGAAATGCCTTTCAAAGTGTCCACAACAACGCAGACGGTAGAAGTGCTGGGGACTCATTTTAATATCAATTCTTATACCGATGAGTCTGCAGTAAAAACAACTTTACTGGAAGGGGCGGTTAAAGTGATCAGCCCTTCAGCTGCGGTAAAAGAATTGATCCTGAAACCGGGACAGCAATCGGCATTACGTGGCGCACAGCTGAATGTAGCAGAAGTGAATGAAGAAGAAGTTATGGCATGGAAAAATGGCATGTTCAGGTTTAGAGATGCAGACCTGCAAACGGTCATGCGCTCCGTTGCCAGATGGTATGATGTACAGGTCAATTACGAAGGAACACTGCCGGCAAGGCAATTTTCCGGGGAGATCCACCGCAATATCAACTTATCGGAAGTACTGGACATCCTGAGCTTCTTTAAAGTGCATTTCAGAGTAGATGGCAAGACCATCACTGTCACAAAATAGACCAACTTATAAATACCAAACCATACTCACCAAACAAACAAAAAAAGAAATGGAAAGAAAACTACGAAAAGACTGATCCCAGATCAGGGTAATTCAACAAAGAGCGGTGTTTCCCAAAGGAAGCATCTGCTGATAAAAAACCGCAGAAGTGTTCGAGCACAACTGCGGAATATCTGAGTTAACCTTTCCCGGTAAAATCCGGGACAAAACAATCTTGCGAACTATTTACTGTATTAACCCAAACATTACAAAAGTATGAATTTTAATGCTATTACTATAGCTATGTCCAAGACATGGCTACCTCCTAAATTGCTACTTATTATGAAGTTGACTTCCATCTTATTGTTCCTGGCCCTGATGCAGGCCAGTGCAAAAGGATACAGCCAAATCAGCCTGAAGGAAAAAAATGCGCCTTTAGAAAGGATTTTGGAATCCATAAAAAGACAAACCGGATATGTCTTTTTTTACGACAATCATGATATCCGCCAGACCAGAATTTCTATCGAAGTACGAAACGCCTCCCTGGAATCTGTTTTAAACGAATGTTCAAAGGTGCTTCCGCTAACTTTTAAGATCGTTGGAAATAATGTCCTGCTAAGAAGAAAAGAGCTGGAACTGATCAAATCTGAAGGTGCCGCCCAGACGATGGTATTAAAAGGAAAGGTAATCGATGAGACGGGGCTGCCACTTCCAGGGGTGAGCATCCAGTTGCATGCGGAAGGTTTTAAACAAAGCACCCAGACAAATTCATCGGGAGAATATGCGTTTAACCTTTCAAAAGCTGGTAAATATCAGCTGACGGCTACATTTATAGGTTATGAAAAACAAACCGTTGTTGTAGAGGTCTCAAAAGGGGATGTATTGAAGAACATTTCTTTAGTGCCTTCCAATCAGGACCTTGCTGAGGTAATGGTCGTTGCTTATGGTACACAGACTAAAGCTTCCTTTACAGGATCTGCAAAAACACTGAAATCTGATGTTTTGGGTGGTAGTCCAAGAGCCAGCATTCAGGAAACTTTGCAGGGAAATGTTGCGGGTTTGGTTTCTTCAAATGGTTCTGGTCAGCCGGGAGCGGTTCCTAATGTAAGGATCCGTGGTATTGGTTCGGTAAACGCCGGAAGTGGTCCGCTGTATGTGGTGGATGGAATTCCTTTGGAATCCGGACAAATCAATAGTCTGAACAGTTTCGATATCGAAAATGTAACGGTTTTGAAAGATGCTTCTGCAGCTTCGATCTATGGATCAAGAGCGGCAAATGGGGTGATCTTAATCACCACGAAAGCAGGTGTGTCAGGTAAAACTGTGATTACGGCCTCTGCACAAACAGGTGCAAATAATGTGACGAATATTAAAGGTCATAAGCCTTTGAACACGACTGAGATGCTGGAGTTGCTGAGAGAAGGATGGGGCAATAAGCCAAAAGACAATGATCCTGCACTTTTCGATAAAGCTTTGGCAGACAATGCAGTTGATCCTAACGTGAATACCAACTGGTTCGATCTGCTCACCCGTACAGGAAACCATACGCAATTGGATCTTTCTGCAAGCGGCGGTACGGAGAAAACTAAGTTTTATGTTTCCGGAAGTCATTATGTTGCTAAAGCAGCTTTATTGGGTAGTGAATTTACCAGAAGTACCGGTAACCTGAGACTGAGCAACCAGGCTACAGAAAACCTTTCATTTAACGGAGGCCTTCAAATCAACTATCGCCATACCGAAGGTCAGGCTGATGGAGGAACCTTTGGAAACCCTGTTCGTATGTACACCATTTATCAGCCCTGGTTAAAGGCATACAATGATGATGGTACTTATGATTTCAGTTATTTTAACCGTTACAACCCGATGGCCCAGGTGCTGGAGAGTTTTGATAAGAGAGATGCTTATGGAATGCTGGGTAATTTCCTGGCAAAATATCAGATTATCCCATCTTTGTCTGTCGAAAACCAATCAAATATCAGTTTCGGTTATGATGAACGTCTGGAATATAATAAATCTGGTGTGGGTACCTCGCGTACAGATGGTGGAAGGGCAACCTCTTCAACGGCCCGTGCAACGAACTGGGTAAATACCACGATTCTTCGTTTTAATGAGACTTTTGGCGAATTTGGCCTAAAAACCTATATTGGTTATGAAGCACAAAAAGTAGTGAACGTAGGTAATAACCTGACTAAAAAGAATTTCCTGCCAAACACGTATACTTTAGATAATGCTTCGATATTATCGGAAGGAGGATCTTTCGGCACAGCCAATGCGCTGAATTCGGTATTCTTAAATGCTTCAGCAGATTATAAGTCGAAATACTATTTAAGTGCCTCTGCACGTCGTGATGGTTCTTCCCGATTTGGTTCTGCAAAAAGATGGGGTAATTTCTGGTCTCTTGGTGCTTCATGGAACCTGAGCAGAGAAAGCTTTATGGCAGCACAAGACGTCGTTTCTGATTTGCGTCTGAGAACGAGTTATGGGGTGAATGGAAACCAGGATATTGATAATTTTGTTTCCCGTGCTTTATATAGCAGTTCAAGCTATGACAATGCACCGGGTCTGGTTTTCTCTAACTATGGAAATAACCTGTTGACCTGGGAGAAGAACAAGCCTTTTAATATCGCCGTGGATTTTGGTGTGCTCAACAATAGGTTGTCAGGTACTTTTGAATATTATACACGTGCTACCTCAGATTTATTGTTAAACAGACCAATATCGGCCACAAACGGATTGAGAACCTATACGGACAATATTGGCGCGATGAAAAATACAGGACTGGAGCTGGAATTAAACAGCATCAACTTCAAGCCTGAAAATAATGGTTTCGGATGGACAACCAGTTTCAATATTTCTACGATAAAGAATAAGATTACCACGTTAAGCAGTCCTATTGTTTCAGGGGTGTACAACCGTTTTGAAGGTGGAGATTTCTATCAGTTATACATGGTTGGTTACGCAGGTGTTGATCCTGCAAACGGAGATGCCTTATGGTATACTGATGGTACTAAAACCCAAACCACAAATGTATATGGATCCGCTACTCAGTTCAATCAGGGAAGTGCATTGCCTGATTTCTTTGGTGGTTTAACAAATACCTTTACTTATAAAGGTTTCTCCCTGAGCTTCCAGCTGAACTTTAACTTCGGAAATAAGGTGTACGACAATTATGGCGGAACCAGTGCTTCTGATGGTTCAGGAGGTTTTACACCTACTACAAAGATGACGCGTTATGCTTATGAAAACAGGTGGCGTAATGTGGGAGATATTACAGATCAGCCTAAAATGGTATTCCTGGGTACACAGTCAGGCGCTTCAGGTCAGACTTCTTCCCGTTTCCTTTATGATGGCGATTATATCCGCCTTCGCGATGTGTCTCTGGGCTATCAGTTGCCAATGAGCTGGATCAAACATGCGAAGCTTTCCAGTGCAAGGATTTATTTCAGAGCGAACAATCTGTACACTTATATCAAGGATAAACGAATCAGCTTTGATCCGGAGGTAGGAATAGACGGTCTTGCCGATAAAAATGTACCGGTTTATAAAACGGCGCTCCTGGGTCTTGATCTTAAATTTTAAACAGTTAAGCAGAAAACGATGAAACATTCATATAAAATATTACCATTACTGATGGTGGCCTTATCCTTTGGTTCTTGTAAAAAGGAGTTTCTTGAAATTGATCCGCAACAGCAAACTGCAGTGGATTTGGTGGTAATTGATTTGCCGACTACAAAAGCTGCGGTAATGGGGACTTATGGACTCCTGCAAAGTGTTGATTATTATGGCCGTACTTTTACGGTGCTGCCAGATCTGCTCGCCGACAATATGTATATCAGCAGAAGGAATTCCAACAGGTATACCAGTTATGATCAATACATTACACTCACCAATGATGGCAGTGCTTCAGGTGCCTGGGAACGTGGATATCAGACGGTGGTAAACAGCAATATCATTATTGCCAAAGGAGAACAACTGGTGGTTCCTGAGACTCAGACAGCAGAAATGAAGCACCTGATCGGTGAAGCCTATACCTTAAGGGCATTGGCACATTTTGACTTGTTGCGTTTATTTGCGGCACCCTATAATGCAACGGCTGACGCCAGTCATCTTGGTGTACCGGTAGTGGTCAAAAGCGGAACGAGTAAAGAAGAAGTGATCTCTCCTAAGCGCAATACCGTGAAAGAAGGATATACCCAGATTGTAGCTGACCTGCAAAAAGCAATTACCATTCTTCCGGCAACAGCTCCGGTAGGATTTACCGCTTCAAACAGAGGGCATATCTCGCATTATGCGGCAAAAGCCCTTTTGGCAAGAGTATATTTGTATATGGGTGATTGGGTAAATGCAGAAGCAATGGCAACAGATGTAATCGCGAGCAATAAGTATACTTTATCGACCAATGCTAATTATGCAGGTGGTGCGCCGGGTTTCAGGACTCAAAACAATCCGGAAGCTATTTTTGAAGTACAATATACAGCGACCAATAACCTGGCACAAAATGCTTTGTCGAGCTTTCTGTTGCAAGGTGCAAGTTATGGCGATGGTCTGGCTACAGATGACCTGTACAACCTGTACAAGAGCACAGATGTACGCAGGGGATTTATGGCTAAGAGTAAAAGAAGCAGCAGCGGGGGAGAAGATCCTGCTTTCGTGATTACGAAATACAACAACATCACGACTTATGAAGAAGGTGTTAAAGTCATCCGCTTATCCGAAGTCTATTTAATTCGTGCAGAAGCGAGAGCTAAACAAGGTGGAAAAGATGCGCTCGCAGCAGCGGATTTAGATGTGGTAGCAAAACGTGCAGATGCCACGGCAGTAACAACTACGGCAACCGGACAGGCTTTACAAGACCTGATCCTTCTTGAAAACCGTAAGGAGTTTGCTTTTGAAGGACACCGTTTGTTCGACCTTACCCGTCATAAACTGGCGTTCACCAAATACCGTACAGGCGGACTGACCATAGCGGTTCCCAGTACTTCATTAAGAACCGTTCTGCCGATCCCATTGTCGGAAATGAACGCAAATCCAAATATGGAACAAAATGAAGGTTATATAAAATAACAAATAAGATATGAAACTACTGACGATGGTATTGCCCCTTCTGATCAATGGCCTTGTATTTCAGGCTGATCCTAAGGAAGAAAAGAAAAGAAATGAAAATGACGGACCTTATGTGTCGTATCAGAAGGATCAGATCGTCGTCAGGAATATTGTATCAAAAGATAGTGTACGAAGTGTAAAGGTCGAGACCTTTACACTTAAAGAGAAATCCGCTGTTCCCTTGAAAGTGCAGTTTTCGGATCATCCCGAATGGGATTTCTCTGTAAAAATGCAGACTGAGCTTAAAAATGAACCTTCAGAATTTAAGCAACCGGATAAATTACTGGCACTTTCGGATATTGAAGGGGAGTTTGAAGCTTTCAGAAAGCTGTTGCTGGCCAATAAAGTCATTGATGAACAGTACAACTGGATTTTTGGTAAAGGACATCTCGTGATCTGCGGTGACCTGTTCGACCGTGGTCAGGAAGTATCGGCAACGATCTGGCTGCTCTATAAGCTGGAGCAGGATGCGAAAGCAAAGGGAGGATACCTGCATACGATTCTCGGAAACCATGACATCATGAACCTGAGTGGCGACCTGCGTTATGTGAAGCCGAAATATTTTGAAAATGCAAAGCTGATGGGCCTGGATTATAAAGTATTATATGGTCCGGATACCGAGCTTGGACGCTGGTTAAGGAGTAAAAACCTGATCGAAAAGATTGGCGATAACCTTTGTATGCATGCGGGAGTTGCCCCGGTGATCAATACCCTGGCAATGGGACTTCAGGAGATCAATACCAGATGCCGGCCATATTATGACAAAGCAAAAGATAAAAAGCTTTTTACAGATACCTTAGTCAGAACATTCTTTGACGGCACGCGTTCTTCCTTATTCTGGTACCGGGGATATTTTGTAGAACCAAAAGCTACGGAAGCTGAAGTGGATCAAACACTCGCACTGTATAAGGTGAAAACGATTATCGTTGGCCATACCATTACTGAATCCAATGTAGGTTTTTATTATAAAGGAAAAGTTCTGGGAATAGATGTCGACCAGCATAATGGTAAACATGAAGGCGCGTTGTTTGAAAATAAAACCTGGTATAAGATCAATACCAGTGGAAATAAACAGCCATTACCGAAGGAATAAATAGTCGATTTGACGATTATAAAAAAGCTGCCCAAAAGAAGAAAAATCTTTTGGGCAGCTTTTTTTGCGTTAATTATTGATTTAATTATTGTATTACAGAAATAATAACCTTATTTTTAATGTAACAAATGAAAGGAAAACCGGATCAATACGTTCTCCTACATAATCTTCAGCAGCTCTTCTACAAAAAGAGTTGCTGATTTTTTTCTAAATGCCCCCTTCTGCCACATGATGAATGCCTCTTTATGCAGCTCCTTTCCGATGATTGGAATGGCGACAAGGTTTTTCCAGCCGCTAATGGCTTTCTCGCTGATGATGGTTACCCAACTGCCGGTATCTACCAGCGACAATAAGGAATGGGTGTCGTTCATCTCGATTTTGATATTGGGCACGATGTTGTTCTTTTTAAAGATCTGATCGAGCATATCTCTGGAGCTAAATCCTTTGTTGGCCAATACCATCTCCGTTTGTCCGAGCTCCTTTAAAGATATTTTGTCAAGCTTTGCCATGGGATTATCCTTAGAGGTGACCATCTTAATTCTTGAGGTAAACAACAACTGCATGTCTAATCCTTCATTGTCGGATTGTTCATGAAAAGCAAGGATGAAGTCCAGGTCTGCATTTTTTAGCCTGACCTCCAGCTCGCCGGCAATACCGGATTCTATATGGAGCTTGATACCTGGATATTTCCTGGAAAAAGGGGTGAGGAAGGGGAGCAACAGGGAGCTGAAAGCGTAAGTAACCCCAATCCTGAGTTCGCCGTTCAACAGGTTGTTTAATTCAAATATGGCTTGCTTTGACTTTTTAACTTCCAGCAGGATCTCTCTGGCATGGTTTAAAAACAGTTTTCCAGCTTCACTCAGCTGGACATGCTTGCCAATCCGGTCGAAGAGGGGCATCCCGAGTTCTTCTTCCAGCTGTTTGATCTGCTGCGATAAAGTCGACTGTGTGACAAAGCATGCGGCTGCAGCATCGGTGAAATGAAGCAGCTCTGCTGCCTTAATGAAATAATTCAGTTGCCTAAATTCCATAAATCAATCGTTTAAACTAATCAATATCATTAAAACTATCAATTTTACAAATATATAGTTAATGCCGAAATTTGAGCCATCACATCAATAAATCCTATGGCATTATTCAGATCCCTCAAATCCCGCAACTTCAAACTGTTTTTTTACGGGCAATCCATTTCCCTGATTGGAACATGGATGCAGAAGACGGCGGTGAGCTGGCTGGTGTATCAGCTTACAGGATCTGCATTGTTGTTAGGCGTAGTGGGCTTCGTGAGCCTGATCCCTTCCTTATTGCTTTCTCCTTATGCAGGAAGCCTGGTAGACCGACATAACCGCTACCGCATCCTGGTGATTACTCAGATTGCCTCGATGATGCAGGCAGGGGCATTGGCAGGGATCATCTTTTTTGGCTACCATAATATATTGTTAATCATCCTGCTGAGCCTGATCCAGGGAATCATCAATGCCTTTGACATGACCTGCCGCCAATCGCTGATGGTGGAAATGGTGGATGATAAGGAAGACCTTCCAAACGCCATCGCACTAAATTCTACAATGGTGAACTTTGCCCGCATCGCCGGACCAGCAGTAGCTGGAATTATCCTGAGTGCTTTCGGTACGGATTTCTGTTTCATAGGAAACTTCCTGAGCTATATTCCTGTACTGATCTGTTTGTTTATGATGAAACTCGAGGTTACTGTGATCCATAAATCTGAGAAAAGCATCTGGGCAGAGCTCGAAGAAGGGTTTAAATATGTATCCGGAGATAAAGACCTCAGCAGTATGATCCTTGTACTGGGCATGAGCAGTCTGTTCGTCATGCCTTTCAATACCTTGATGCCGATGTTCGCAAAAGATATTTTTAATGGCGATGCCAGGACTTTTAGCTGGTTTGAAAGCGCGGCAGGACTGGGCTCTATTCTGAGTGCCATCTATCTGGCCAACCTTAAAAACAGCAACGGCCTGATCAAAATGGTGGCCATCGCAGGAGTAATCCTGGGTGGAAGCCTGCTGTTTCTGGCCTATGCCCCTCAGCTGCCATTCGCTTTGTTCTTCATGACGCTGGCTGGGGTAGGGATGATGGCACAGACTTCGGCAATCAATACTTATATACAGACACATTCCATTCCGGAGATGCGTGGCAGGGCAATCAGCTATTATGTGATGGCATACCAGGGTATTATCCCGATCGGAAGCCTGCTGATCGGTTGGGCAGCAAACCTGATTGGCCCCAGACCTGCAATCTTTATCGAAGGAACGATCGGTATTACGGCGACAATCGCATTTATCATTTACAGGAGCAAATATTCCCAAAGAAAGACGGTTAGCCTGTAAATCCTGCCCTATTACTGATCCCAATTACTTAACTTTGGGGGAACACTAACTAATTTATTTATATTATGAAAAAAACAGTTTATCTGTTGCTGTGTGCATTGGTGTTCTCCTTTGCGAATACAGCTAAAGCAGATGAAGGGATGTGGCTCCCGATGCTGATAGGAAAGAACTATGAGCAAATGAAGAAACAAGGCTTTAAGCTAACCGCAAAAGACCTGTACAATGCAAATGGTTCCAGTCTGAAAGATGCCATCGTTCATTTCGGTGGTTTCTGTACCGGTGAGATCGTTTCTGATAAAGGACTGATCTTTACCAATCACCACTGTGGATATGATGCCATTGCCTCTAACTCTACCGCTCAAAACAACATTCTTGACAATGGGTTCTACGCAAAGAACTATGGTGAAGAAAAACCTATTGACGGCTTATTTGTACGTTTCCTGCTGAAAATGGAAGATGTAACGGATAAAGTAGAAGCTGCAACCAAAGGACTGAAAGGTGCAGAGAAAGCTTCAAAAATGACCGAAGCATTTACTGCAATCGCTAAAGCTGCGGTAACCGGCCCAACAATTGAAGCAAACGTGAAAGATTTTTATAAATCAAACCAGTTTATCCTGTTTGTTTACGAACGCTTTGATGATGTTCGTTTGGTAGGAGCACCTCCTCAAAACATTGGTAAATTTGGTGGCGATACAGACAACTGGGAATGGCCTCGTCAAACCGGCGACTTCTCTGTGTTCAGAGTATATGCGGGTAAAGACAATAAACCGGTAAAATACAGCACTGAAAACGTTCCTTATGCACCTAAAAAATACCTTCCGGTGTCGATCAAAGGAGTGAAAAATGGTGACTTCTCTATCGTTTATGGTTACCCTGGACGTACAGACAGATACCTGACTTCTTATGGTGTAGATCTGGCTACTGAAAAAGTAAGTCCTACGATCGTTAAGCTGCGTGATATCCGCCTGAAAGCCTGGAAACAGGAAATGGATAAAAGCGTAGATACCCGTCTTAAATTGTCTTCACAGTATGCAAACATCGCGAATTACTGGAAATACTTTATTGGTCAGACAGAGCAGTTGAAAAGACTAAAAGTTGCTGACTCCAAAAGAAAAGAAGAAAAAGCATTTACCGAATGGGCAGCTCAGAAAACTGAATTTGCCGGCCTGATGGACCAATATGCTCAGATCTATAAAGACATCGACCCGATCTCTGTACAACGTACTTACATCAATGAAGGCTTTATGGCTTCAGGATGGGTGCCAACTGCAATTGGTATCGGTCGCGCATGGTCTGCCATGGATCAGAAAAAGGGAGACGCTGCCTTTGCTGAAAAAGTAAAGTCAGGAATCAACACCACCATCGCTGGTTATGAAGAAACCTATGTGGAAGCTGCCGATAAAAAGATCTTTGCTAAGATCCTTGCTTCTTTCTACAATGATGTTCCTGTAAAATCACAACCTAAATTCTTCGCAGAAATCGCAGAGAAATACTGGACAGGAAACCCGGAAACAACTTTCGAGAAGTACGCAGATTACCTGTGGGAAAATAGTAATTTCATCAAACCTGAGAAACTGAAGAAATTTATCGCTTCAAACCCAAGTCTTGATGCGATCACAGCAGATCCGGGATATAAATATGCCGTAAACCTGCTTCCTGCAGATTATGTAAAAGCAAACTTCGGTTCTTTAGTGGCTGATTTTGAAACTAAAAAAGCAGAACTGGATAACCTTTACCTGAAAGCAATCCTGGAGAAAAATGCAGGGAAAATCATGTATCCTGACGCAAACTCTACCATGAGGTTGTCGTACGGAAATGTACAGGACTACTCTCCAAAAGATGGTATGTCGTATAAAACAACGACCACAATCGAAGGAATCATGCAGAAATATGTTCCCGGCGACAGTGAGTTTGACCTTCCTGCAAACCTGATCGAAAACTACAATAAAAAGAACTTCGGACAATATGGTAACGATGGTACTTTAACCGTAGGATTCATTACCAATAATGACATTACTGGTGGTAACTCCGGTTCTCCTGTGATCAATGGTAACGGTGAACTGATCGGTCTTGCTTTCGATGGTAACTGGGAAGCAATGAGCGGTGATATCGCTTTTGATAAGAAATTTAAAAGAACGATCTGTGTGGATGTACGCTATGTATTGTGGTGTATTGATGTACTGGGTGGTGCGAAAAATATTATCGACGAATTGGATATCAGAAAAGATGGAGTAGCTCCTAAGAAAGCTGCTGCTAAGAAGTAAAAGTAAAAAATTATTCCTCTTTTCAGGCTCGGATCTTTGCTGAAGGGCAAATCTCCTAAGGCCTTCAAAGAGGAACAATTTTTTTGGGGAAAAGGAAAATTCTCCTCCAAATTAAGGGTTTGCAGGGTTCTATTGCAGACTTTTAGATTACTTGAGTCTTACTGAATGTTAAATAATCAATGCCTCCAATAGGAGGCATTTTTTTTATGCGCTGTTCAAGGTTATGGATTGGGATTGTTTTGTATTAAGCCTGCTTTGTTTTGCGCTCTGTCTGTAATTGTTTAACTTAGGTAGAAAGACTAATCTATCTACTTATGAAAAAGATCTATTTATCACTGCTGTTGCTATTTTGCATCGGAGTGACTGCATGTAAACAGGAATTGTTAAAGGTTGATGTCGACAAGACCTTTGTGGAGACTAACGTTAAGCCACCTGATAATCCAATGATGGGTAATAAATTTATTCTAAACCTTCGTCCGGATGGAAAGGCGGGAATTTTGACTGGTGGTGATATCATGCGTCAGGGGACTTATAAAATCGACGGTTCTTCTCTGGTTGTTCAAGAAGATAAAAACACTTATAAATTTGAAATCTTAAGTGCAACCGAACTGAAAAAAATAGACAATGGTGCCATATTGAAACTGGAGTAACTAAAGCCAGATGACTATAAACAGAAAAAGGATTGAGCATAACGCTTGATCCTTTTTTGTTTAGCGAGTATCGGCATCCTGCTTATAAAGCATGGTGGGAATGAGCAATATTATTATAAAAAAGAATGCGTTCTCAGAAAAGGCATAGAAGGCTTTGCGCCCTTCAGCGCAAGGTTTTCAGCCTTTGAAGAGTAATGCTTCTTTTTTAACAGCAAAATTTAACGAGAGGGAACCCCAAAAAACCATAAAAAAAACCGGCAATTAAAAAATACTGCCGGTTCCTTTAGTAAACAGGTTACTTAATTATATATAAACGTACCTTTTTCGCTTTCAATCGTTACTTGTTTCTGTGCAGACGATTCCACACGGCCAATGATCTGTGCCTCAATATTAAAGCTTTCAGATATAGCTATAATCTCCTGTGCAATAGCTTCAGGGACATATAACTCCATTCTATGACCCATATTAAATACCTTATACATTTCTTTCCAATCTGTGCCAGACTGCTCCTGAATCAACTGGAACAACGGAGGAATAGGAAATAGATTATCTTTAATCACATGCACATCATCATTTACAAAGTGAAGGACCTTAGTCTGAGCACCACCACTGCAATGTACAATACCATGAATCTGATCTCTGTGTGCTTCCAATACTTTTTTAATAACAGGAGCATAGGTACGGGTAGGGGAAAGTACTAACTTCCCTGCTGTAATTTCCGTCTCTTCATCAATCTTAACAAGATCAGTTAGTTTTTTGCCTCCTGAAAATACCAGGTCAAAAGGAACGGATGGATCAAAACTTTCAGGATAGTTATTCGCGATAGATTTTTCGAAAACATCATGTCTGGCAGAGGTTAGTCCATTGGAACCCATTCCGCCATTGTATTCCGTTTCATAGCTGGCCTGTCCGTAAGAAGAAAGTCCTACGATGACATCGCCTGCCTGAATTTTATCATTGCTGATGATTTTGTCTCTTTCAATTCTGCAGGTTACCGTAGAGTCGACAATGATGGTACGAACAAGGTCGCCAACATCAGCCGTTTCACCACCGGTAGAGTAAATGGAGATGCCCATTGCCCTTAATTCTGCCAGGATTTCTTCTGTACCATTGATAATTGCTGCGATCACTTCTCCCGGAATCAGGTTCTTGTTGCGGCCAATAGTAGAGGATAAAAGGATCTGGTCTGTTGCACCTACACAGATGAGGTCATCAATATTCATAATGATGGCATCCTGAGCAATTCCTTTCCATACAGAAAGGTCGCCTGTTTCTTTCCAGTAAACATAGGCCAGAGATGATTTTGTGCCTGCTCCGTCTGCATGCATAATGTTGCAAAATGCTTCATCATTTCCCAGTATATCGGGGATGATTTTACAGAAGGCTTGCGGAAAAATACCTTTATCTATATTCTTGATGGCTTGGTGCACATCTTCTTTTGACGCAGAAACGCCACGTTGGTTGTACCTGTTATCACTCATGTTGCTGCAAAGATAGGGAAACGCCCGAATGTTAAAGCCTTAACCGTAAAAAAATAACCCTTCAAAATTAATTGAAGGGTTACAAAACTAAAATAGTTGGTTTATGGAGGTTTGGTTTATTTTAAAAACAACAATTCTCTGAACTTAGGCAGAGGCCAAACGCTGTCATCCACAATTTGTTCTAACTTATCTGTATGATAACGGATGGTGTCAAAGTAAGATTTAACATTCTCATCATAACCGATTGCTTTATCGCGTGAGTCTTCGATTGCATTGGTTTTCTTACGTTCTTCCAGCATCTTGTCGATATTGGTTTTAAGGATTCCCAAATGCTCTGAAACTTTGTTAATGATCGCTAATGGAGTCTCCAAAGCATCTTTACCCAGGCCAAGGTCTTTCAATCCTCTTGCATTCTCGATTAAAGTGTTTTGGTAAGCAATTGTTGCAGGAATGATCATGCTGTTTGCTACCTCACCAATTACCCTTGCTTCGATCTGAAGTTTTTTGAAATAGCTTTCCAGTAAGATCTCATGACGTGCATGTAACTCACGTGTGCTGAATACATTGGTATTCGTGAATAGCTCAGCTGTTTTTTCTGTCAGGTAAGCATCTAAAGCTTTAGGTGTAGTTTTGATGTTTGAAAGACCACGTCTTGCAGCTTCTTCTTCCCACTCCTGACTGTAACCATTTCCTTCGAAACGGATGTCTTTAGATTCTTTAAGGTATTTTTTGATGATGGTTAATAAAGCCACATCTTTTTTCTCTCCTTTTTTGATCAGTTTATCTACTTCAACTTTGAATTTAGTCAGCTGATCAGCAACGATTGCATTTAAAACCGTCATTGGAGCAGAAGAGTTTTCAGAAGAACCTACGGCTCTAAGCTCAAATTTGTTTCCTGTGAAAGCAAACGGAGAAGTACGGTTACGGTCGGTGGTGTCGAAAGAGATCTGTGGGATCTTAGGAATACCTAACCATAATGAATCTTCGCTTTTCACTTTTTTGATGATGCTGCGTGAAGATTCGATCTCATCTAATACATCCGCAAGTTGTGAACCCAGGAAGATGGAAATGATTGCCGGTGGTGCTTCGTTAGCGCCCAGACGGTGATCATTACTTACTGAAGCGATACTTGCTCTTAGTAAATCTGCGTGTTCGTGAACTGCTTTGATGGTATTTACGAAGAACGTTAAAAACATCAGGTTGTTTTTAGGTGTTTTTCCTGGTGATAATAAGTTTTTACCAGTATCGGTGATCAATGACCAGTTGTTGTGTTTACCTGATCCGTTGATACCTGCATATGGTTTCTCATGTAATAAAACTTTGAAGTTATGTCTTAAGGCAACTTTTTCCATTAAGTCCATCAACAACTGATTGTGGTCAATCGCAAGGTTGATTTCTTCGTAGATCGGAGCACATTCAAACTGAGATGGAGCTACCTCATTGTGGCGTGTTTTCAAAGGAATACCTAATTTCAGGGCTTCGTTTTCAAAATCAACCATATAAGTAAATACACGCTCAGGAATTGATCCGAAATAATGATCTTCTAATTGTTGTCCTTTTGCAGACATGTGTCCAAATAGCGCACGACCTGTTAAGGCAAGATCCGGACGTGCATTGTATAATGCAAGGTCAACCAGGAAATATTCCTGCTCAATACCTAAAGATGCGTTTACTTTAGTGATGCTTTTATCGAAATACTGACAAACATCAACTGCTGCTTTATCTAAAGCAGAAAGCGCTTTTAATAGTGGTGCTTTGTAATCTAAAGCTTCACCGGTATAGGCAACAAATACGGTAGGAATACAAAGCGTTTTACCGGCTTTGCTTTCCATAATGAAAGCTGGAGAAGAAGGATCCCATGCAGTATATCCACGGGCCTCGAAAGTATTACGGATTCCTCCGTTAGGGAAGCTGGATGCATCCGGCTCTTGCTGAACCAATGCACTTCCTGCGAATACTTCAATTGCACCATCTTTACTTGGCTCAAAGAAAGCGTCATGTTTTTCGGCAGTAGATCCTGTTAGTGGCTGAAACCAGTGAGTATAATGTGTCGCACCTTTCGCCATTGCCCAGCTTTTCATTGCTGTAGCGATGTGATTGGCATCCTCATGGTTAATTAACTCGCCCTGGTCAATGGACGAAATCAATTTCTCAAACACCTCTTTTGATAAGAAATCTTTCATTTTTTTCTTATCGAAAACATTAACGCCAAAAAACTCAGAAATCTTAGTCGAAGGAGACTTTACTTCCGGTGAAATTCTTGATTGCGCCTCTTTTAATGCAATTGTTCTTAAGCTTTTCATTTATTTGTTTAAAATTTGATCAAAAATATAATTTTTGTTTGGTATTTTCTGTGAATTGTTTGTAAAAATACGAATGTCAGGAAATAATCAAAGAAATATTTGATGTTTTTGGATATTTTATGGGAAGGGTTTTGAAAAATAGGCTTATTCTGCAGCTTGTTTGATGTTTTTGCTGTTTTTTGAATATTTTGAGATTATCTGCCTTCTGCTTATGGAATGTGAGTAATCTTTACATCATGTCATTGAATTAACCTCTTAAGTCATGATGAATTCTTCTTTTGATCTATACCAGTCTGATTGGCTTGATGTTGTGTTTGAAAAGAGAAACGAAAGTTATGGGGCATATATATTAAGGTCAGAACCTTCCGGAATTCCGATCTCTTTTACCATGCTGCAATAATGCCGTATTCCTTATATATAATGTAAAAAACAAATAATAAGACAACTCATACAAATACAAGCGCGATCCCGACGGATAATAAAGGGAGGTCGGTAATTAATGAAAACATCGTGATCTTAGTATTGCGAAAGGAAAGAGAAACAACCCTTTTTGATGTGACCCCTAATCATATTGATATGGATGTTTGCCTGTCTGGGTGGTGTAGCACCTTTTCGGGCAATTGTGAATGCTGATCTGAGCGTGATGGGAGATCCCAGACCTCATGAACACATTCTTTATCATAGCAGGACTAAATTTCCGGCGTTGGTAACGCGGAGCCTGCTATATCTTTAATGACCATCAGGAATTTTATTTCCTCCCCGAACTAAGATCCTGATGGTTGTTTTTTACCTTTGTCCCCGTTCCATAGACAACAGGCTATATATTATATATAGTATACAAAACTTCGGATACCATCATGGGGAGTGTTTTTAGGTTTAAAAAATTTGAGGTAGACCAATCTGGGTGTGCGATGAAAATCAATACGGACGGTGTATTGCTGGCTGCGGTTGTGTGGCATGCCAATCCGCGTTTTGTACTCGATATCGGTACAGGTACCGGAGTGATTGCCTTAATGTTGGCGCAACGATTTCCTGATGCCAATGTAGATGCGGTGGAAATTGACGAATCCGCTGCAAATGCCGCGATAGGAAATTTTGCAAGATCCAGCTTTTCTGAACGTACCAGGGCTCATTTCGGTGCTATAGAAGATTACGTCACCGAGCGAAAGTACGACCTGATTGTTTCCAACCCTCCATATTTTGTGAACGATCTCAAAAACCCCGAACTGAGAAAGGGCATTGCAAGGCATGCGGATGCACAGTTTTTTGAATCCTTGCTAACTAAGGTTTCTGAGATACTAACCGAGGAAGGTTTTTTCTGGGTGATTTTACCCGTTAAGCAGGCGGAATTGCTGGTGCAAAGTGCAGCTGCTTTTAACCTGTCGCTTCTCAAACAGATTGACATTTGTTCCGACCAGAGCAAGCCGGTTATCCGTCAGATCATTTGTCTTTCTGCACTAAAAGAGATAACCGAAAGAGAAACTTTTTACATCTATGAGTCGAAGGGAGTGTATACAAATGCTTACCGCTTGCTGTTAAAAGATTTCTTTCTTGCCTTCTGATCTCAATATCCATAGCTTTGTCTAACCAACAAAAAAGCTATACTTTGAAAAAAATAGGACTCATTTCCGATACGCACGGTTTTCTTGACGATGCGGTTTTTAAACACTTTGATGAATGTGATGAAATATGGCATGCGGGCGACTTCGGACCCGACGTTGCAGATCGCTTAGCTGCCTTTAAACCACTTAAAGGGGTTTACGGGAATATTGATGGAAAAGAAATCCGTTCAGAATTCCCCGAACACCTGCGTTTTAACTGCGAAAAGGTCGATGTCTGGATGACCCATATCGGCGGATATCCGGGGAAATATGCGCCTAATATAAAGGGTGAAATATACACTAAGCCCCCGATGTTGTTCATTACAGGACACTCTCATATACTAAAAGTGATGTTTGATAAAAAGATTAATTGTTTGCATATAAATCCCGGTGCAGCGGGAAATTCGGGATGGCACCGGGTGAAAACATTAATTAGATTTTGTATTTCGGAGGAAAAAATCCATACCTTAGAGGCCATAGAAATAGGAAATAGATAACGTATAAAATACACTAAGTAATATGTCGGGCATTAAAACACTAGGCCAATTTATAATTGAAAAACAAGCAGACTTCTCCTATGCAAAAGGAGAGCTCTCCAGATTGCTGAGGGACATAGGAATTGCCTCGAAAATCGTAAACCGAGAGGTGAATAAAGCCGGTTTGGTGGATATTCTAGGCGATGCCGGAACGGTTAATATTCAGGGCGAAGGACAGAAAAAACTGGATGTATTTGCGAATATTCAATTCATCAGCGCCCTTACCAGTGGTGGAGAATGCTGTATTGTAGCGACGGAAGAAGAGGATGATTTTGTGCGTATTGACTCTCCGGTGTCGAAAAATGCGAAGTATATTGTCTGTATTGATCCCCTGGATGGCTCTTCAAATATCGATTGTAATGTGGCAGTTGGAACGATCTTCTCCATTTATCGCAGGAAATCTGTGGAAGGAGAGGCTACCCTGGCAGATGTATTACAGAAAGGTACACAACAGGTGGCTGCAGGTTACGTGATCTACGGTTCCTCAACCATGTTGGTGTATACGACAGGAAAAGGGGTGAATGGCTTTACTTTAGATCCTTCTATAGGGGAGTTTTGTTTATCTCATCCAAATATGAGAATTCCCGATGGCGGTAACATCTATTCCTTAAACGAGGGTAACTATGTTCACTTCCCGGAAGGTGTAAAGAAATACTTAAAATATGTACAGGTTCATGATGAAGCGACAAACAGACCTTATACCTCAAGGTATATTGGTTCTATGGTTGGTGACATTCATAGAAATCTGATTAAAGGCGGAATCTATATCTATCCGACTACGGCCAGCTCTCCAAAAGGAAAGTTGAGGTTATTGTATGAATGTAATCCAATGGCTTTCATCGTTGAGCAGGCCGGTGGTGTAGCTTCAGATGGTTTTAACAGAATCCTGGATATAGAGCCTACAGAATTGCATCAACGCAGTTCGATCTTTATAGGGTCCAAAGAAATGGTCAATATGGCGGAAGACATGATGACCGAATTTTCGGCAGAAAAGAATGTAAATGCCGTGGCTCCTGCAAAATTAGATCAGGCAGGATAATAAAAGAGATAAGCCAGTCTATAATAAGGTTGGCTTATCTCTTTCTTTTTCAAATTCAAAGTCAATAGCAAGTGCAGCGCGGTTCTTACCAGCGGCTACTGCCAATACATCGCAACGCTCATTCTCCGGATGGGCGTTATGACCTTTGATCCATACGAATTTTACGCTGTGTAACTTATATACATTCAGGAAACGAATCCAGAGGTCCTTGTTCTTCTTTCCTTTAAAGCCAGTCTTTACCCATCCAAATACCCATTTCTTCTCTACAGAGTCCACCACGTATTTAGAATCTGAAACCACAGTCACAGTCTGTCCAGGTGTTTTTAAAGCATTTAAGCCCTCTATAACCGCCAGGAGTTCCATTCTGTTGTTGGTAGTCATGCGGAAGCCGCCACTCAACTCCTTATAGTGGTTGCCTGAACGTAAAATAACACCGTAACCTCCTGGTCCGGGATTTCCACTTGCTGCTCCGTCAGTAAAAATTTCAATCATATACGGACAAATCTATGTTTTTAAGCTCTAAATGCAATTTGTGAAGACCAATTAATATTTTTATGAAAAATAAAATTGCTGAAATAGAGGGAATTAAAAGAAAAGTGTGACCTAAATGTTAAAATTATTTGATTAAAATGTTTTTAATCGTACTTTTGTGACGTTGAAAAAAACATGGTGGTTTTAGCTCAGTTGGTTAGAGCATCGGTTTGTGGTACCGAGGGTCGTGGGTTCGAGCCCCATATTCCACCCCAGTTTTGAAAGCAGTCTGAAAAGACTGCTTTTTTTGTTTATAAAGCTTTTCAAGGATCAGGCAGAATTTCTCAGTCAGGTGGAATTTAGATCAGGCAGCGTTTTTCGAGATCAAAAGTATGTCGAATAGGCTCACAGTATCAAACAGGCATACCCGAATAAAACATAAGCCCTGTTTCACAACAGGGCTTATGTTTTTAATAATTCTTTAGTTTAAAGTCCATTGACTTTTCCTAAATCTTATCCTTTTTTAAATTGCTTATTGATTTCCTGGCTTACGGTTTCCACATCTGTATTGATCACGGCTTTTAAAGCAGCTGGTGCTGATTCCGCGATCAGGGCTTCAATAGTTACCAAATCTGACTCATTAGAAATAATGAACTCAAATGTAAGCTCATCTCCAAAGGTCATGCTGAACCTTACCTGCTGGTTGTTCCGCTCGATAAACTTCTTAAATTCGTAACTGCCGCTCAGCGTATAGAATTGATCTCTTACCGCATGAAATATCAACTCTGCCTCTATATTTAGACCATTGATCATGATATTGGCAGGAGCCAAGGCAGGATGATCTGTTCTCTCATGAGTTTTGTATACTTCCTCTAACAATTCTTCGCTATACAGAATTTCCTTTTCGTCCCTAATAAAAATTGAGGCAGGATTTCCATTGTTTTCAGGCAGTAATTTTAGTCTTATTGATGCATTGCCATCAATAATGGCAGATTCATCAGTGGTGATTTGTTTGACTTTGGAGCCAATGATGGCCTTTTGCAGTACACCTACAAGATATTCCAGTGCTGCGTATTGGTTAATTTCAGACATTATATTAAAAAAATTTTTGCAAAGATACGGGTTCAGAAACCTTCTGATACCCCTAACTTGTAAATACCTTACATTTGGTCTTTGTTCGAGATTAATCTGGTAACACATAATGCTGTAATTCAAACCTTAATCTATCATTCAAATCTAATGATTGTTCTGCCACCTGTGCAGACCCTGCCGAAGTCTTGGAATCTGTCTGAAAGAACCGGGTGATTTGTAAAGTCTTCAGCACCAGGATTAAAATATCTTTTTATTAACGAAGTGTCATCCAAATTTTGGATATATTAGCCACTACTTTACATCCTGATATCTCAACCAGGGATAACTGAGCGCTTGAGTTTTATACAGGTTATCTGGCTGTGCAGGTCATTTACTTCAATCGATGAAGAAGAATCAGAACAATAACCTTTCCCGTATTCGCAATGAAAAAGGGTTTACCCAGGAAACACTGTCCGGGTTATCGGGAGTTACCGTCCGTACGATTCAGCGTATTGAAGCGGGCGATGTTATCCCTCAGCATCAGACATTGAAACTGATCGCAGACGTACTCGGCGTTGAACCAAATGACATCGTTGTTGGAGTAGCTCCGGAGAAATCCGGGACCAATGAATTAAAAACCGATTTTTTACTGCTTTATCATGCGCTGCCTCTTTTGGGAATCATATTGCCATTTACAAATGTCATTTTGCCTTTGATCCTTTGGATTGTTAAACGAGATGTACATCCCCGGTTTGACATTGATGGAAGAGCTGCGGTTAACTTTCAATTGACCATAACTTTAGCGGCCTGTCTGAGCATTCCGGTTCTTGTTTTTTATATGCCTGTGGGTTTCTTCCTGTTGATCGCAAGTTATGCAACAGGTATTTTAGTCTGCATAAGAAACCTGATTAGGGTACTTGGAAATGAACAGCCAAAATACCCTTTTGCCATTCCTTTTATTAAAAATCCCGCAAATGTCGGCTAACTGACAGGGAGATGTCGTTGCCCCGATGGCCATTCTATTCGATATTTGTTCAACAAATAATTGGATATGAAACCTTTCACACTTTCTTTTCCGGCCATTACATTGGTCGCACTGTTGCTTAGCTTCAGGCCAACATTCGGGCAAGACCAACAAATTGTAAGACTTGATGGCAGCAAAATTTCCGTTTCAGAAATTGACCGGACCGTAAAAAAGATAATGGATGCTGCGAATGTTCAGGGATTGAACCTTGCGGTATTAAACGATAGTAAAGCGGTATTGGTTAAATCTTATGGTTTTAAGAACAAGCCGGCGAACACCATGTTAGATACCGCTACTATTGTTTACGGAGCCTCATATAGTAAAGCTGTTTTTGGATACCTGATGATGAAATTAGTGGAAGAAAAAATACTTGATCTGGACAAACCTCTGTATCGGTACCTGGAAAAACCAATTTCGGAATATCCGTATTTTTCCGACTTAAAGAATGACGACCGCTGGAAACTAATCACTGCCCGGATGTGCTTAACTCATACTACAGGCTTGCCAAATGTAAGGTGGTTTAATCCGGTAACAAGTGAAAGGGATTCGGCAGGCAGGATCAGAATTTATTTTAAACCAGGCCAAAAGTATGCGTATTCCGGAGAAGGTTTTAAACTGCTGCAATTGACGATAGAAGAAATTACCCATAAAACTACAGAGGAACTGGCGCAGGAAAAGGTATTTAAACCATTGGGAATGACCAGGACTGGTTATATCTGGCATGAATCATTTGGGGATGGTAATGTGGCCGTAGGACACATGGATAATGGTGATATAGATATCAAAAGAAAACGTACTGAAGCCGTAGCCGGAGGTTCTCTGGTCACAACCATTGCAGATTATACGAGATTTATAGAAAATGTGATGCAGCAGAAAGGCCTGGGCAGGAAAGCCTGGCTGGAGATGCTCTCCCCACAGATTGCCATCCATTCAAAAACACAGTTCCCGCCTATAACAGCCGAAGTTACAACTGAAAATGACGATATCAATTTATCGTATGGACTTGGCTGGGGGCTCTTGAACTGCCCGGGATATGGTAAAGCATTCTTTAAAGAAGGGAACGGTGGTGCCTGGAGAAATTACAACATTAATTTTATGGATCGGGGCATTTCCATCATCATTATGGCCAATAGTGAAAACGGTGAAAAGATATTTCAGGAACTTATAGAAACCCTTGTTGGTAAGACTTGTATTCCATGGAAGTGGCAGGGATATGTTCCTTATTAAAATGTATAAACGCAGTTGAGGTTATGGGACGTCTCAACTGCGATGTACATCATTGAATTTTAGTAAAAGAAGGGTAACTGGCGATAAGTGACTATTTCCCGTTCTACCAATTAAACTACTTTGACCTTTAAGTCAAAGACCGGATTTGAACCGGTATCTGGACCTTGGACGAAGTAACACTTATCTACGACACCTTCTTTTAGGCTCTTATATATAGGGTATTCCTGCTTTTTAATTTTATTTTTTTTAACTGTTTGATATTCATCGCAACTGCGGCTTAGCCACAATTGCGATGTGCATCATTGAATGTTGTTAAAAGAAGGGTAACTGGCGGCAAGTGAAATTTTCCCCCCGTGCTGCTACTTACACTACCTCGGTTTTCAGGTCAAGGGCCGGATTTGCACCGGCAGCTGGGGAAGTGCGAAGTAACACTTATCTACGACACCTTCTTTTAAGTTCTTTATATATCGGCTGCGCTATATTACAATTTGGTGAATCTCATTCAATGCAGACCTGCCATTTTCCATAGCATCGAGTATTTCAAAAATCTTATCACTCCAGCCTGCGATGAGGTAAACATTATTGTTTAGCACTTTTAAAGGAGTCGTGCTATGACCTTTTAAATCGAACAGATACAGCCTGGCTTCAGGAGCAACACTTCTAGTGTATAGTTTCCATAATTCATTAATGTTTCCGCCATAGCCATAGCTGTCCCAAAGCTGTCCGTCTGTGAAGATCATTACTTTATCCATTTTTATCCGGTCTGAAAGCAATTCTTTGATCACCAGATAGCCATTGGTCGCATAACCGACCTCGCCTTCACGTTTGTAAAATTCCTCTACATTATGCAGGATATGGTGTTTGGGCATATTGATCACTTTCCAGGAATCTCCGAATATACCAGTTCGTACATTTGCACATCTGGACTGTAACAGCATAGCCAGCATTAAACCGATATCGTAAAGCCTGATGGTAGATTTTTCGGATATTGGTGTTTGCATGGATCCGGAAACATCACAGGCAATCAATACCCTGGTTTTTCCATTAAATCCTTTAATATTAGCCGCGCTAATGGATACTGCTTCCTCTAAAGCATCGCATAGTTTTTCTTTAGCCGATTTAACAGCTGTACCTGAGTTGTTCGATCGTAATGACCAATCTGCTCTTGTGAGTCTGGACGACAGTTCCCGGTAGGCCGCCAGATAGCGGAATGGAAATTGTTTAGCCCTGGCTATATTTTCCGCGGAGGTTAACATCGTACAAACCTTTTCCAGGTGTTCTTCACTCACTGTTGCTTCATATATATTTCTAAGGTTTCGCAATAAGGCCATATAGCCTATTCTGCCACTGTCAATCAACTCTTCCCATTTCTGCCTCAAAGCATTTGCCCTTGCTAATTTTCCGTCAAAACTCCTTTTTCCTAAGGCGGAAAGCTCTGTTTCCCAGGTGTAAGGTGTTTGCATGGCACCAGCCGCAATTTTATTGAAGATGTTTTGCTGAGCATCATCTTTTGCTTTTGGGTGAACAAGGAATAAAGCATCACGTAACCTGATGCCGGTATTCCGGTTGTACTTTGCAAACTGGTATTCGTCGAAACGGTTAAACGCAGATTGAAGGCCTTTTTGTAGCTGCTTTGACAACCGGTTTAGTTTTTTCTTACGATTACGATCATTCAGTAACTCGTAACAAGCCAGCAATTCTGTGATCTCATCTGCACGGATTACTACTTTTTCTGTTACACGGGAAACCAGATTGTCTCCGGAATGCAGTTTCGCAAGCTCGGTTAACAAGACCAGTGGTGCAGAACGCAGGTGCATTTTGGTTCGGGCATAAACTGCGAGTTTACCAACAAACACCGGGTCATTCTTTGCAATGAGTGCCTTCACACGACTCAAACGTGTGGTGTTTTTCTCATAGAAAGAATCATTGAGGTTCCAGGTCACTACAGCGGTATAAAGTTCCGTCGCCCGATCCAGTCGAAAGGCATATTCGCCTTCATGATTTGTTACGCCTAATATGTGCTGAATTAATCTGTTAAATTTCATTGGGAACCTCCCTTTCTTTATTTGTTGAAACAAAGATTGGGAGGCCTTGCGCAGTCTATTTGCGCAGTGTAATTTATTTTTATAAATTTCGAAAAATATTTAATTATGCCCGTAAACCGCAATGCACTCCTTCGTTACCGGACCATTGATCAATGCCTGCAAAACCGGAGGAGAAAGTGGAGCCTGGAAGATTTGATTACCGCCTGTTCGGATGCTTTATATGAATATCAGGGAATTGATACCGGGGTAAGCCGCAGGTCAATACAGGCAGATCTTGAAATGATGCGCAGCAATAAACTGGGCTATGAAGCACCTATAGTGGTGGTGGATCGAAAATACTATACCTATGCGGATAAGGATTACAGCATTACCAATAGTCCCCTGAACCAGCAGGATATGCAGGTGCTGAATGAGGTTTCTCATTTGCTGAGCCAGTTTAAAGGCTTTAGTCATTTTGCAGACCTTAATGAAATGTTAAGCAAACTGGAGGATAAGATATATGCTCAGGAAATGCAAACGCAGCCACTGATCGATTTTGAAAAGAATGACGACCTGAAAGGACTGGAATATATTGAGGTGATCCGTAAAGCGATTGTCGCCAAACGGACATTGGGCATCACTTACCAGTCTTTTAAAGCTAAAAAGGCCAATGCGCTTAACTTTAGTCCTTATTTATTAAAGGAATACCGCAACAGATGGTTTGTCATAGGGGTGGTTCAGGGAAGTAATGCATTGTTATATAACCTGGCATTAGACAGAATCCAGTCCATCACTGAGGGGGCTGCTGAATATCAGGAGAACAATATTGATGATTTTGCCAATTTCTATCATAATGTAATCGGAGTTTCCAAATATCCGCACCAGAAAGATACTGAGGTGATATTCTGGTCGGACCAGGACAATGCGCCGTATATGATGACCAAGCCTTTACATCGTTCCCAGCGATTAATCAGGGAAGAGAACGATGGCAAAATTTTTAGCATTCAGGTGGTGCTAAATTTTGAACTGGAGCGCGAGCTGCTGGGCTTCGGTGCTAAGGTGAAAGTCCTGAGCCCTGAAGTGCTTGTTGTTCAAATGAAAGAACACCTGAAGCATATGATGGGGCATTATGAAATGATCGGCTGATAAATAAATATTAAAGCGATTGTAATTTGATCGGTTTCCTGATTTCTATACCTGCCTGCAATGCTTGGTCGAAAACATCAAAAAATTGTTTTCCATCACTGGTCACAAAATAGTTTGACAGACTGGTGATCGTTTCTGCAATGTGCGTTCCCCAGGGAGGGGCCTGCTTTAAATCATCAATATCCCATATTACACGATCGGGAGCATATCCTTTGAATGCCGCTCTGATTTCATTGAGCTCCTCTTTAACTTTAGAAAGGTTTGCTAAAGACAATTCGCCCTGATAGAGTTCTTTCATCAGGAACGGGTATTTTGAGCCCCATTTATGATCCTCGAGGTGATAGGCGATGTTGGAAAAGAAGGAATGCAGGAGACTTCCTGTTCCTATTTTATAAAATATCGGGCCAACCCTGAGTCCTATTGCCATTTTGTTTAATTAATGATAAACTGTTTTTTAATTCGATCAAAGCAGGATCCGGTGTTCTGAATGGAAAATGCTTAAATATATTACTATTGATGCAAAAAAGACAATCTATAGTGGTTGTCTTTTTTGTACCATCGCGCCAAAGCTCCGGACTACCGTTATTTTCATTGCTTTTCAATTGCATCATTATTACTTTTTAAAGTATCTTTGCATCACTTTATGAATATGATCTTTTTCTTCGAAACCCCATCTGCCAAGATTTATGTCTTGCAAATAAACCGGAGCCTTACACCATCTGATATTTCAAAATTAAGTTGGCTGTTTGGAGGCGCAAAAGTTAAATCGGAAACATCTTTAAGTGGATTCTTTGTTGGCCCCAGGGCAGCAATGGTGACCCCATGGAGTACCAATGCCGTGGAAATTACCCAGAATATGGACCTTCAGGGCATTATCCGTATTGAAGAGTTTGAGCAATCAACTGCTGATGCTTCGAATTACGACCACATGTTGTTTCAAAAATACGACGGACTGGGACAGGATGTATTCACAACTAATGTTCAGCCGGAGCCAATCCTGGAAATCAGCGACATTGCTGTATTCAATAAACAGGAAGGACTATCCCTAAGTGACGAAGAAGTTGATTACCTAAATAAACTAGCCGAAAACCTGGGCCGTAAATTAACGGATTCAGAAGTATTCGGTTTTTCTCAGGTCAACTCTGAACATTGCCGTCATAAAATCTTTAACGGAACTTTTGTGATTGATGGCGAGGAACAACCTTCTTCTCTGTTTAAACTGATCCGCAAAACCTCAGAATTAAATCCTAACGGAATTGTTTCTGCCTATAAAGATAATGTGGCCTTTGTTAAAGGACCAAGAGTACAGCAGTTTGCCCCTAAAAGAGCAGACCTACCTGAATACTATCAATTGAAAGATTTTGATTCTGTAATCTCTATAAAAGCGGAAACCCATAATTTCCCGACCACTGTTGAACCTTTCAACGGAGCGGCAACAGGATCAGGTGGGGAGATCAGAGATAGACTTGCTGGTGGACAAGGATCCTTGCCTCTTGCAGGTACAGCGGTATATATGACTGCATTATCCAGACTTACCGAAGACCGCCCCTGGGAAAAAGGCGTAGAAGAAAGAAAATGGTTGTATCAAACCCCAATGGACATCCTGATCAAAGCCTCAAATGGTGCTTCTGATTTTGGAAATAAATTCGGACAACCCCTGATCACAGGATCGGTACTGACCTTCGAACATGAAGAAGAAGGCCGTAAATTAGGATACGATAAAGTGATCATGCTTGCAGGTGGCGTAGGCTACGGAAAAGCGGATCAGGCACAAAAACATAAACCATCAACAGGAGATCAGATTGTGATCCTGGGTGGTGAAAATTACCGCATTGGTATGGGAGGTGCAGCAGTATCTTCAGCAGATACCGGTGCACTGGGTTCCAGCATTGAGCTGAATGCCATCCAGCGCTCCAATCCGGAGATGCAAAAAAGAGCGGCAAATACCGTTCGTGGAATGGTGGAAAGTGATGTGAATGCGATTGTTTCGATTCATGATCACGGTGCCGGTGGACACTTAAACTGTCTTTCTGAACTTGTAGAAGAAACTGGTGGTCTGATTGACCTGGATAAACTGCCTGTTGGCGATCCCACACTTTCCGCAAAGGAAATCATCGGAAACGAATCTCAGGAACGTATGGGATTGGTGATTGGTAAAGACCATATCGATACTTTACATAAAATTGCAGAACGTGAACGCAGCCCAATGTATACCGTTGGAGAAGTAACCGGCGATCATCGTTTTACTTTTGCTTCTAAAACCACTGGCTTAAAACCAATGGACCTGGAGTTGAAAGATATGTTCGGAAGCTCACCGAAAGTGGTGATGGAAGATAAAACTGTCGACAGGAAATACGAAGCGGTAACTTATGATATCAATCAGCTGGACAATTACCTGGAGCAGGTATTACAGCTGGAAGCAGTGGCTTCCAAAGATTGGTTAACAAACAAAGTTGACCGTTGTGTAGGTGGAAGAGTAGCCAAACAACAATGCGCAGGACCATTACAGTTGCCTTTAAATAACTGTGGTGTCATGGCACTTGATTTTCAGGGAAAAGATGGTATCGCTACTTCTGTAGGACATGCACCATTATCTGCACTGATCGACGCAGCAGCAGGAAGTCGCAATGCCATTGCAGAATCACTTTCAAATATCGTATGGGCACCTTTAAAAGATGGATTGGAAAGTGTTTCACTTTCTGCCAACTGGATGTGGGCTTGTAAAAACGAAGGAGAAGATGCCCGTTTATATGAAGCGGTAAAAGCATGCTCGGAATTTGCAATCGATTTAGGAATTAACATCCCGACAGGTAAAGACTCCCTGTCGATGAAACAAAAATATCCCGATGGCGAGGTGATTGCCCCAGGTACAGTTATCATTTCTGCAGGTGGTCATTGTGATGACATTACCGCTGTGGTAGAACCTGTTCTTCAGAAAAATGGCGGGTCAGTTTATTACATCAACCTTTCCGGTGATGCCTATAAACTTGGAGGATCTTCTTTTGCACAAACCCTAAACAGGATTGGCAATGAAACTCCGGATGTAAAAGATGCAGCAGCATTTAAAACCGCTTTCAATACAGTTCAGGAACTGATCAAAGCCGGAAAAATCCAGGCAGGTCATGACATCGGCAGTGGTGGTTTGATCACTACCTTATTAGAGCTTTGCTTTGCCGACAGAAACCTTGGTGCAGAAATCGACCTTTCCGCTTTAGGAAATGAAGACCTGATCAAAGTGCTTTTCGCAGAAAATATCGGAATTGTATTCCAGGCAGATGCAAGTGTAGAGGGACTACTGACAGCAGCAGGTGTTGCTTACCATAAAATTGGTGAAGTAAAAAGCGAGGCTACCTTAACGGTTAAAAATGCAGCAGCAAGTCATACTTTTGATATCGATCACCTACGTGATGTGTGGTTCAAAACTTCTTACCTGTTAGATCAGAAACAAGCTGGTCCTGTTAAAGCTAAAGAAAGATTTGACAACTATAAAAACCATGTCCTGAACTATACTTTCCCATTGCAGTTTGATGGTAAAAAACCGGTTATTGACGAATCTAAACCAAGGCCTAAAGCTGCGGTCCTTAGAGAAAAAGGAAGTAACTCGGAGCGTGAACTGGCCAATGCGATGTTCCTTGCAGGTTTTGATGTAAAAGATGTACACATGACCGATTTAATCTCCGGCCGTGAAACACTGGAAGACATCCAGTTCATCGGTGCAGTAGGAGGTTTCTCTAACTCAGACGTACTGGGTTCAGCTAAAGGCTGGGCAGGTGCATTTTTATACAATGAAAAAGCAAGGGTAGCGTTGGAGAATTTCTTCAAACGTGAAGATACCCTTTCGGTGGGCATTTGTAATGGTTGTCAGCTATTCGTAGAATTAGGCCTGATCAATAAAGACCATGAAGAAAAACCTAAAATGCTGCACAACGAAAGTCAGAAGCACGAGAGTATTTTTACTTCATTAACGATACAGGAAAACAATTCTGTGATGTTATCGAGTCTTGCCGGAAGTACTTTGGGCGTATGGGTATCTCATGGTGAAGGTAAATTCCAGTTGCCATATGCGGAAGATCAGTATGGTATCGTTGCTAAATACGGTTACGAAAGCTATCCTGCCAATCCAAACGGATCAGATTACAATACTGCAATGTTATGTGATCAGTCGGGAAGACATCTGGTAATGATGCCCCATATCGAGCGCTCTTTATTCCAGTGGCATTGGGCAAACTATCCTCAGGGACGTAAAGACGAAGTAACTCCATGGATGGAAGCTTTTGTAAATGCAAGAAAATGGTTGGAAAATACCAGTAAATAATAGGATTCTAAAAGATCAATCATTACAAAAGAGCAGCCCAAAAGGCTGCTCTTTTTATACCGGGGAATTTTTAATTTTAGAATTAAGCAGGAGTAAACTGGAAAGAATGGATGATGATCTCCACTTCCTGCGCATTTGAAGGTGCCAGACCATTGAATAACCATAAATTCATGTGTACCGGCAACGCTTCCGTACTTACAGGAAAACCTGTATCCGGAGTGCTCCATGGAAAGAAGGAATTACCTTCCAGCTCATTGTGTCCGTGGTAAGCTTTGTAAGTCACCTTCTGACTGTTTCGCTGAAATTTATAGGTAGAGTAGGTGCCGTTTAATGCGAGCTCATAGGTGTTGAATTTACGTGTCGCAGGATCTCCATAGGCCGGATAAACGGTGTAGTTGAAATTGGGCCATGCCGAATTGCCCCATCTTGCAAATTCGATGTCCACTTCATGATGTCCGTCATCCCCGGATTTGTAGTTGAACAAACCTAAAATCACGTTCTTGTCGAGCTGATCTACGGCGCCTTCTACTTTCCACACATAAGAACCATAACCGAACTCCTGCAGAGAACTGACCTCAGCGCAATTCCACCTTCCGGTAGCTGGATCTCTTTTGATCCTTAAATGAAGCAGGCCCTGAGCATCTACCCATACACTGCTGTTGGCCCAGTAATTTGGTCCGGGGCCACCTACAGCTAAATCTGTCACATTTTTAACCTGCCAGGTATAACCACTGAAATTGATAATGGTTGCCCCGGGAACAGGGATAACAGCCGATTTTGAATTTACTTTTTCTGATTTGGAACGACCTGGGTCTTCAGCATTTGAGTCTTTCTTACAGGAGAAGAAGACGATGGCAAGCATTGCCATAACATAGATTTTTTTCATTTTTGGTTGGTTATAGGGTTGATAAAATTTCTTAGACATATCTGATGTCTAACAACAAGTGCAGGGAAACCTAAACTTTTACCAATTAATGGAGGAATAAATTTTATAGCTCCGCCTAAGTGTTTAATATTGCATACAATTAATCCGATAATGATGAAAAATATACTGCTGGCAAGTACTTCTACCATGTTTGGAGAAGAGTACCTGGCTTATCTCCTGCCCGAATTGAAGTCTTTCTTCAAAGACGTTTCTGAAATTGTATTTATTCCTTTTGCACGTCCGGGAGGAATCAGTCATGACGAGTATACGGAAAAGGTAAGGGAGGCATTTCATTCCATAAACATTCAAGTGAACGGAGTTCATACTTTTTCTGATCCTGTGGAAGCCATCCAACAGGCGGAAGGTTTTTTCACAGGAGGAGGAAATACCTTTTTATTGGTACAGCAGCTGCATCAGCTCAACCTGATGGAAGACCTGAAAATGGCCGTGGAAGCCGGGACCCCTTACCTGGGCACGAGCGCAGGCAGTAATATCGGTGGCCTCAACATGAAGAACACAAACGATATGCCCATTGTATATCCTCCTGACTTTACTACAATGGGACTTGTTCCTTTTAACATTAATGCACATTACCTTGACCCTGATCCAAACAGTACACATAACGGCGAAACGAGAGAAACCCGGATCAAAGAATTTCATGTCTTCAATGACACTCCGGTAGTTGGGCTCAGGGAAGGAAGCTGGATCCGCGTTCAGGGAGAAGAGGTAACCACGGCAGGAAACAAGCCTTCCCGCATATTCAGGCAACGGATGGCGCCTTATGAACTGGAGCCAGGCTCGGTATTAAGATTTTAACCCGCAACGGAAATCGCCGGTATTATATCATTATATTTGTTTTGAGGCGATCTTTAAATGACACAAAAAACAAATTCTTTTAAATGCTATCCACTTGGTGATGCGGCTATTGTGATCCAGCTTGGTGATCAGATTAGTCCTGCCATCAACGCAAGGGTACGCGCTATTTGTGCTTACCTTGATGAATATAGCTTTGAAGGGTTTGTCGAATATGTACCTGCATTTACCACGGTGACATTATATTATGAGCCCTGGGTTATCAACTATAGTAAATTGCTGCCACTTCTCCAGGAAATGGCAAATGAAGTGTTGGAAGAGGAAGAGGTTTCTTCCGGTCCGGTATTGGAAATTCCCGTATTATATGGCGGAGAATGGGGGCCGGACCTGGACTTCGTAGCCAGTCACAATAAGATCAGTACTGCAGAAGTAATTGCACTTCATACGGCTCCGGAATACCTGGTGTATATGATTGGTTTTGCTCCCGGCTTTCCTTATCTCGGTGGAATGAATAAATTGATTGCTGCCCCAAGAAAAGATACCCCAAGAATGAAGATTGCTGCTGGATCAGTAGGCATCGCAGGAGAGCAAACAGGAATTTATCCCATTGAAACTCCGGGAGGCTGGCAGATCATCGGCAGAAGCCCGATTGATCTTTTTGACCTCGACAGGGAAGTTCCTGCATTTCTGAAAGCGGGCGACAGGCTTCGCTTTGTCGAGATTTCTGAAAAGGAATTTAAGAAAATAAGGAGGATTAAAAATGGGGATTAAGGTGCTTAAAGCAGGCTTGTTAACGACCGTTCAGGATGCCGGACGTTATGGGTACCGTAAAGACGGAATCATACTTGCTGGTGCGATGGATGCCCATGCCTGGAAATTAGGCAATATGCTGGTTGGAAACACAGCTGGAGAAGCCGGAATAGAATGCACATTAATGGGGCCTTTTCTTCTTTTTGAACAAGATCAGCTGATTGCCATTACCGGTGCCGATCTTTCAGCTGAAGTTGATGGTGTCCCTGTTCCGATGTGGCGTCCAATACATATACAAAAAGGAGCGATCCTTTCTTTCGGTCAGGCCCGCTCCGGATGCCGTACATACCTGGCTGTTCATGGAGGTTTCGACCTGCCTCCGGTATTGGGTAGTAATTCCACTTACCTTCGTGCCGGTTTTGGCGGACTGGAAGGCAGGGCCTTAAAAACCGGAGACCTGATTCCTTTCAAATCTGCTGCTCCGGATCTGCCGGGCGCATTCAACTGGTCGCTGAGTCCAAAAATGTACCAGCGCAGGCAGGATGAGCTGATCAGAGTGATCAGAGGACCTGAATTTGAAGATTTCCATGAAAAGAGCATGGCTGCCATACTTACAGAGAAATTTAAGATCAGTAAGGAAGCAGACCGGATGGGCTATCGCCTGGAGGGTACCGCATTAAAATTGCTGAAAAAGAAAGAAATGTTATCCTCTGCGGTAGCTTTCGGAACGGTTCAGGTAACTGCGGAAGGAAATCCGATTGTCTTAATGGCCGATCATCAGACCACCGGCGGCTATCCCAGAATCTTACAGGTAGCCAGTGTCGACTTAGGCAAACTGGCCCAGTTTCAAAGTGGCGATCTTTTAAGCTTTGAATTAATTACCTTAGCTCAGGCACAGGTCCTTGCGGTTTCCGAAGAACAGGAACTCAGACAACTTCATCAAACATTAACTTTTAAATATCCCATCAATGGTTAACCATTATACCGCTGATCTGAATTGCGATATGGGGGAAGGCTTTGGTGCTTTCGATATCGGAAATGACGAGTCCATATTGCCTTTCGTTTCTTCTGCCAACATTGCCTGTGGTTTTCATGCAGGAGATCCGGCAGTAATGAAAAAGACTGTTCGCCTGGCATTGAAGCATGGTGTCGCTATTGGCGCGCATCCGGGATTGCCCGATTTGCAGGGCTTCGGAAGAAGGGAAATGGCAATCAGTCCCGAAGAAGCCTATGATATGGTGGTTTATCAGATCGGTGCCCTGGCTGCTTTCGTAAAATCCGAAGGAGGATCGATGCAGCATGTGAAACCTCACGGTGCATTGTATAATATGGCCGCCGCAAATAAAGGCCTTGCTACGGCCATCGCAGAAGCAGTATATAAGGTTGATCCGGAACTTATTTTATATGGACTTTCCGGTTCCGAGCTGATCAATGCAGGAAACGCAATTGGTTTAGGGGTTGCCAACGAGGTTTTTGCAGACCGGACCTATCAGCAGGACGGCAGCCTGACTTCCAGAAAACAACCCGATGCTTTGATCACCGATCACGGGCTGGCGATCGCTCAGGTCATTAAAATGATCAAAAAAGGAGAGGTGCTTTCTCAACAGGGAAGCCCGGTAAGCATTAAAGCGGATACCATTTGCATTCATGGAGATGGGCGTTCGGCTGTAGCATTTGCCGAAGGTATTTATGCTGCTTTTAGGAAGGAAGGGATTACCTTATCTTCAGCAAATCAAACGCGCAAAACTGCTAATAATTCCGCTGAATGAAGATCATGAAAAACAGAAGTGTCCTTATGGGGGCCGCATTCCTAATGGCAACCTCTGCCATTGGCCCGGGCTTTTTAACACAGACCACAGTCTTTACACAATCATTGGGCGCAAGCTTCGGATTTGTTATCCTCACTTCTATCATTATTGATATTGGGGTTCAGCTGAACATCTGGAGGGTGATCGCTGTCTCCGAAAAAAGGGCTCAGGACATTGCAAATATCTTGCTTCCCGGATTGGGAGGCTTCATTTCCCTGCTGATTGTTTTAGGCGGACTGGCTTTTAATATTGGCAACATTGCGGGTGCCGGACTAGGCTTGCAGGCGCTGCTGGGTGTTTCTGTAGTTACAGGATCGGTGATTTCTGCTGCGCTGGCTATTGCCATTTTCCTGATCAGGGAAGCTGGAAAAGCCATGGACCGTTTCGCTCAGGCGATGGGCTTCATCATGATCATCGTGATCATTTACATCGCCATCACTTCAGCCCCTCCGGTAGGAGAGGCGGTGCTGCGGACTTTCATTCCCTTAAAAATAGACCTGGCTACGATTGTGACTTTAGTTGGAGGCACAGTTGGAGGTTACATCACCTTCTCCGGGGGCCACCGTTTGCTGGATGCGGGAATTAAAGGGAAATCCGCATTGAAGGAAGTGAGTACGAGTGCCGTTATGGGCATTTCTGTAGCCTCGCTGGTTCGCATCTTTCTGTTCCTGGCTTCACTGGGTGTGATCAGTAAGGGACTGGCAATTGATGCAGGTAATCCTACAGCTTCTGTCTTTCAGCTGGCTGCGGGCCAAATCGGCTATCGGTTGTTTGGTCTGGTGATGTTTTCTGCTGCTGTAACTTCTGTGATCGGCTCTGCCTATACTTCTGTGTCCTTTGTGAAATCTTTCAGTCCTAAAATTGCTAAAAATGAGAACAAAGTGATCATTGCCTTTATCCTGGTTTCGACGGTCATTTTTATCCTGGTTGGGAAACCGGTAAAACTCCTGATCCTTGCGGGAGTAGTGAATGGTTTTATCCTGCCGGTTACGCTGGCCACGATTCTTTTTGCAGCTTATAAGACCCGCATCGTTGGAGATTACAAACACCCGGTCTGGCTCACTTGCTTTGGGGTATTGGTCGTCTTGATCATGACCTTCATGAGCGGGAAAGTACTGTTTACAATGATCAGTTAACTGGAAAGCGGATGCTTACTTAGCCGCCGCCTGTAATGCCCTTTGCAGAAAACTTTGCTGTTTCAGCTTTTCCTCTACCTCGGTAATGGCTTTGAGCAGGTTATTCTCTGTATCGGTGACCTCTTCAAAGACGTTCACCATTAAATTCCATACGGGTTGCATCCTTACAATCAGTTCTTCTCCTTTGCTGCTGAGCTGGATCAGGCGCTTCCGTTCATCATTTTTATCCTTTTTTGAGCGGATCAGCTTTTGCTTTTCCAGTTCTTTGAGCAGGCTGATGGTGGAGGGATGCGTATACCCGATTTCCGAAGCAAGATCTACCACACCCAAAATGCCTTTGTGGTGAAGGGTATAGATAATCGCAAACCATTTGGGTTCAAAGTCTATGTCGTAACTCTTATAAATCAATGCCCCATCCTTCCTGAACTGATCGCTCAACCTAAGGAGCCTTGTAGAGATGGCAAGAATACCAGATTCATCGATAACGCTCATTATTTTATGGTTAGGTGGTAAAAAACATTATCTGCACTCATTAACGGGAATAATTTCGGAAGTGCCGATTTCTCAATTTGCTCAAATCCGTTCCTTTCGTAAAAGCGCATGGCCGCCTGTAATACAGAAACTGTTCCAAGGTAAAGGTGTTGAATGTGATTGTCTTTGCAGTAATCAATCAGTGTTTCCAGCAGGTGTTGTGCCAGGCCCAGCTCTTTTCCCCTGAAGTCTTTCTTTACAAACATTTTTCTTATGGCAGCTGAACTATGATCGAACTTTAACAAGGCAATCGTTCCGGCCAGTTCTTCATTCACCTTTGCACCCCAGAAACCGCCGCCGGTCTGGTAGTAGACATTTTCGATGTCTAGTAAATCGGGTTGATCATTTAAAGTAATCGGAACGTTAAATTCTATTTGCTGAATCGGCAGGATGATGTCGATCACTGCTGCCGAAGATTCATTTTTGATGGGTACGATTAGAACTTCCATTTGTCATTTATTTTATTGTTATTCAAAACTACGTAGTTGACTACATATATCCAAACTGATTTTGTTTTTTTACTTATCTTTGTTGAAATGTCGGGTTTAAGGGAAGATATGGTAACAAGGGAAGGGAAAGAAAATATAGCTGCAATTTCCTGTTTTGGATATTGTAAGGATTGCGGAAAAATGCATGAGTTGCCATCGGAACTTGCGGTTCCTCATTGTTATGCCTTGATGGAGCAGCTTTCGGAACACCGGAGGATCGACTTTGATCTCGCGCCGGAGGATGCTGATCCGCGTTTGTCTACAGACGGATTGTATACTGCCATGAGGGGCAGAATGTTTGGGATCCTGGTTTGTCAGGATGCAGCAGGAAAAGAAGTTGTCCTTCGTGCTTTTTCCTCCCGGCACAATGGGGTCTGGAATGTTCCGGGATGGGTTCCGCCATTGGTAGACGAACATCGTTTTGTGGCTGAAGTTGAACTTGGAAACCTCGACATTCATCCGCTGACAGACCTGATTGCCACTTTGCCAAAAGAATCTAAAGAATGGTATTTAAAGATTGCAGAAAGAAGAATCGTTTCTCATGGGATCCTCGCGAAACTCAATGCCTTGTATGAAATCCACAATTTCAGGCAGGAGAAACGTTCATTGGAAGCTGCTTTTAACCTGGAGAAGGGCATTCCTGTAGGGACGGGGGATTGCTGTGCACCTAAATTGTTGAATTATGCGGCAATTCATCATTTGAAACCCATTAGCATGGCTGAATTTTTCTGGGGCAGGGAAACCGCCTCGGGGCACCGCAGGGAAGGCTTTTTTTATACCTCCTGTGCCGAGAAATGTCAGCCGCTATTGGGCTACATGCTCTGTGGTGTAAACAATCCGATACAGTAGGTCCGTACAGGCCCATAATTAGTATCTTGTTTTAGCGTTCTTATAAATTATGTTTAACTTTGAATTTTGTAACCTAAACGCCCAAAGGTCTTACTGAAAATTTTACAGGTCCACTTTTCTCATCAATGAAAAACAAGCAGCGCTCTTTTCTGATCATATCGGTAATCATACTTTTATTTATCGCTTTTCTTTTTCGCAACTCCATAGTTCAGCGATCAGAACAGCGGGTATTGTTATCAAGTCTGAAAGAATTAGAAGGAAATAGCCGGCAGATCTCTAAACTGGATACCATTACCATGAGTCTGCAGACTGCAGAAAACAATTTCAGGATGTACACCACCCTTTGGGATACCGTCTACTTTAAAAAATATACCAAAGAAGTGCTTTTGATCTCCGGTTTACTGGAAGATCTGACCGTAGCAGACAGCAGTAATATCTCCGGTAATATTGTCGGCGACCTGAAGAGTAAAAAAGGGCAAATGGTGCGGTATGGCGAAATCAAGCGGCTTACGGATTCTCTGAACAATGTCAATGTCGAAGTTGAACTGCTCAAGATCACCGGGGATGTGCCGAAGTTAAGGCCCTTTCCTAAGGCCACGCTGAAAAAAACAACCAAGGTGGAACAGGTAAAAGCTGCCCCTGAAGTAAAAAAGGAGAAGTTCTTTAAGCGCCTGAAAAATGCAATCCTGAATAAGGAAGTACAAAAAGATTCCGTTAAAACACTCAAAACAGAAGTAACCTACGAACAAGGGCCTTCGAACGTAGATGAATATAACAAAAAGCAGTTGGAACGGATTGAACGTTTCTATGCAGGCCTGTATGACGATTTAAAAAACAACCGCAAAAAGCTGAGCCAAAAAGAAGAGGCTATTTTGAAGCTGAATGAAAAGATCTTTCAAAACATAAAACAGCTGTTCCGGGAATTCAGAAATGAAGAGAACATCAATTCTGAAGCGAAAAAAGCTTCTTTAAAAGACAGGGCCAACAACTCTGTTCAGGCCATAGGCAGATCAGGACAGATCAATTTTGGAATCAGCATCTTGTCTTACCTCGCCATCATTCTCTTGATGTGGAAGCTCTACAATGCCTATGATAAGACGGTTAAAGCAAACCAGCTGGCTGCAGAACAGGTAGTCATCAAATCGAGGTTCTTTACGAGCATCAGTCATGAGATGAGAACACCTTTAAATGCGATAATAGGGGTGTCAGAGCAGTTGAAATCGACACCATTGAATGAAGACCAGCGCTCGATGTCCAAACTGCTGGACAACTCTTCTTCCATGTTATTATCGGCGGTAAATGAAGTGCTGGATTTCTCAAGGCTGGAAACAGGAAAGTTATCCCTGGCAAAAACATCTTTCCGGTATAAAAGAATCCTCAAAGAAATCGCAGAAACAGCAAGGGTCCTGGCAGATCAGAAAGGTTTGGTCCTGGAACTGGTACAGGGCGCGGCTCCGGACCTGTTGCTGGATGGAGATCCTTACCGCCTGAAGCAAATTGTTATGAACCTGACGGCCAATGCCATCAAGTTTACGGACAAAGGAAAGGTGAGCATTGATGTGAGTGTTAAAAAGGCAGATGAAAAACAAGCTACTTTATTAATTAAAGTCATAGATACGGGAATAGGCATTTCAAATGAGAACCTTCCTTTGATTTTCAATGAGTTTTCACAAGTCATCAATTCCAAACGCAGCGACTGGCAAAAGGGCTCGGGACTAGGCCTGCCCATTAGTAAGAAACTGGTGGAATTGCATAGAGGAAAGATCTCTGTGGAAAGCAGTCTGGGCAAGGGTTCTACTTTTATCCTGGAAATCCCTTATGCCATTGCCCCGAAAGATACAGAAGACCGTGCAGGAGAGAAATCTCCGGTCATCAATAGCGACCGTTTCAAAAACCTTCACCTTCTGGTGGTAGACGATTCAGAAATGAACCTGCTGGTCATAAAAATGATCTTTAAGAAACTGGGAATCAGCTTTGATACCGCAAATGACGGACAGGAAGCCTTAGCCTTCCTGGAGGAGAAGCGTTATGATATGGTCCTTACTGATATCCAGATGCCCGAAATGGATGGTATTGAACTGACCAAAAGAATCCGTGCACTCGAAGATCCGACCAAGGCGCAGTTGCCTGTTATTGCCATCACCGGACAAATCACCAGTGAATCCCACGACCGCTATATTTCTGCAGGGCTTAATGATTACATCATTAAACCGTTTACGGAAACAGAATTGATGGAAAAAATACTGGATTACATCAGCTAATTTTGATTTTTTAAGCCTGCCGATCAGTAATTGTAAAATTACGCAAACGATTGAAATGTAAAATGCAATCGTTTGTGTGCAGGTTCTGGTTTTTCAACCACTGTTTTTGGTTATTATTTCACTAAAATTGTGATTGACGATAACAACGACGGTGATGAAAAATAAACTCCATGGGTTCCTGCTAATGGCTGCAATACTATTTGTAAGCGCTCCGGTTTTGGCACAACTGAACATTATTCCACTTCCTCAAAAGGTAGAAGAACGGGGAAACCCGTTTGTGATCAGGAACCAGACTAAAATCTGGTTTGAAAAAGGTTTGAAGCCTCAGGCAGAATTACTCGCTGCAGCATTATCTCCGGCTACGGGCTTTGACTTTGTACTGGAAGAAGCGAAAACTGCAGGTAAAGGAATTGTTTTGAGGACCGGAAATTCGGGCTCCGCCAATAAAGAAAGCTATCGTTTAAGCGTAAACAAAGACCTGATTCAGATCAACGGTCAGAGCAGTGCGGGTGTTTTTTATGGCATCCAGACTTTACTGCAAATGCTGCCTGTGGAAATCTATAACAAGCAACGCCAAAAATCAGTGAACTGGGAGGTTAAGGGTGCCTTAATCGAAGATGCCCCGCTTTATCCATGGAGAGGAATGATGCTGGATGTATCCCGCTATTTTTTCGGAAAAGAATATGTGCTGAGGTTCATTGATATGATGGCCATGTACAAAATGAATACCCTTCACCTGCACCTGACCGACGATGCAGGATGGCGTATGGAGATCAAAAAATATCCAAAATTAACTTCAATAGGAGCCTGGAGAGGCGTGGGCCCGGAAAGAACGGGAGGTTATTATACTCAGGAAGACATGAAGGAAATGGTGGCCTATGCGACATTGAGAAACGTAGACATCATTCCGGAAATTGAATTGCCGGCACATGCGCTGGCTTCCATCGCTGCTTACCCGTTTCTGAGTTGCACAGGAGCACAACATGAGGTTCCTGCCCAGCATTTCATCAGTAAAGACATCTATTGTGTAGGCAGAGAATCGACTTTCGATTTTTTAGCAGACGTATTTAAAGAAACATTCGAAATATTCCCTTCTAAATATATTCATATTGGCGGTGATGAAGCGGTATATGACCGCTGGAAAGAATGCCCGCATTGCCAGAAGAAAAAGAAAGAACTGGGACTGAAAACCGAGAAAGAACTGCAGGTATACTTTAACCAAAGGGTTCAAACCATGGTTAAGAAATATGGAAAGACCATTGTTGGCTGGGATGAGATCATCGAAGACGGCTTAAAAGAGAAAGCGGTCGGAATGGTTTGGCACGATGAGAAAAAAGCATTTAAGGCTGCAGAAGCAGGACATTATTCCGTAATGTCGCTGACCGGATATTGCTATTTTGACGTTGCGGAAAGCAGTATTCCCGGTGAAATTAAAGCTGCAGGATGGCTTCCGCCAATTTCTTTAGAGAAGGTCTATCAGCTGAACCCCATGCTGAAAGGTATGGACGAAAAATACCGCCCGCTGATCCTAGGGGCATCAGCAACCTTATGGTCAGACCAGTTTATCCATGGAACCATACTTCAGGAGCTTCCACAGATCAATGAGGATCGTTCTGAAAAATATTTTGATTACCTGACCTTTCCAAGGATGTCGGCATTGGCGGAAGTATGCTGGACACCGGTTGCAAGACAAAGCTGGACCGCTTTTGAGCAACGCCAGAGTACCCATTACAACCGTTATGATCAGGCAGGTTATGGTTACCGCCTTCCTCAGCCTAAACTGATCAGTAATCAAAAAGGAGATCAGGGATATACCCTGAAGCTGGAAAATACAGTAAAGGGTGCAAAAATCAGGTATACAACCAATGGAACACTTCCAAATGTTCATTCTGCGGTATACAACGAAGCTGTAACGGTGGCGAAACTGAATGATTTTTATGCAATTACCGTCATGAACAGCAACCAGTACTCTCTTCCGCTCTACTTCCCTGAGAAATATGAGAAGTTTAAGAAATACGGGGAATTTGTGGCAGACTGGAACCCTTCGAAAGTAAAAGGTAAAGACTTCGCTGTTTTCGAAATGAACGGCTCCGGAAAGATCAATGCAAATGGATCTTACACGCTTTCTTTCTGGTTTACCGAAGGAGCATCCAGATTGGATATCCAAAGTGTAGAGGTCTTTAAGAACGGACAGAAGATTGCTGAGGATGTACATGAAGGATTTACCGGCGGATCGAGGAAAGACAATGAGTATAAGTTTGAGGTCAGTAACTATGAAACCGGTGCTGCTTTCAGCATCAAAGCAAAAGTACGCGGGGACGTTAGCAACGACAGCAATGGTGTGGTGATGATCAGAAAAAATTAAGAACCTAAACGAAGTCGCTGGATTAATGTAAATAATGATAACTTTACCGCTATGAAAACGTTAATGCTCTTGGTAATGATGCTGTTAAGTGTCATTGCCGCTCAATCTGCACGCGCTGAAAAACAGGTGATGACTGCCGGACAGTACTCCCGGGATGGCGGTTATGAGATCGGGTACATCAACAGATCAGGACAAAGGTTTGCTGAAGTCAGCTCATTCAAAGGAAAGTGTAAGACCACCAGGTTTAAAAATACAAAGATCCAGGTCTTGCTGAATAAAAAAGGAGAAGTGATTAAAGCGGTTAAGCCTTCCTTCTACAAATAAATTCTCCATTGCCAATGGGAACGGTTAAAGCATCAAAGCGTTCGTCTTTAAGTACCTGGTCTATCATAGGCTTAATACCTTCATATTGATCTATGGCATTGTCGGCAACGATCAGTCCGTTCGGGACCATTTTAGCAGCAATGGCTTCGAAGCAATTTTTATAGATTTCTTTTTCTGCATCCATAAAGCAAAAAGCGATGGGGCCGAGCTGCGGAGCATGGACTAAAAAGTCTCCATGAATGAGCTCAATATCAGCTTCCAGTCCGGCAATCCGGAAAGTTTCCCTTGCGAGTTTCACTTTTTCTTCGTCAATCTCAAAAGTCCTGACCTTCCTTCCCCGCTCTTTGGCAGCAAAAGCCAGCCATAGGGTAGAGTAACCGGCACTGGTTCCGATTTCAATGATTTCTCCTTCCGGTAAATTAACAGCCAGAAGAGACAGGAATTTTCCGGTATCTGCATTGATCTGCCGAAGCCTTTGGCTTCTGGGCGTTCCATCTTTCCGGTCTCTGAGGTCTATTTCTTCCAGATCCTGCATTCTTTTTTTTAACGGATCACTGATTTCGCTAAACATATGGGGCTTATGGGGTCATTAAATATTTCTTCTTTTTATCTTCCTGAAGGATTTTTACCTCATCAGCTGCATATTCATTGGCCCACAATTCCAGTGCAGTCAATGCCGGGCCCATCGCTCTTCCTTTTTCCGAGATCTGATAATAAACTTCAGGTGGGAAGGTGTTTTTTTCTGTACGCACAATCAGGCCATGACCTTCCATTTGTTTCAGGTGGTCCAGCAATACTTTCTTGGCCACTTTAGGGATAATGCGCCAGAGGTCTGTAAAACGAATCTGTTCCTGATGAAATAAATGATACAGAATGATGGGCTTCCATTTTCCTGATAACATGGTCAATGCCACATCAAGGCCGCAATGTCTAAACTGTTTATAATTCATGGTTACCAAATGGTGAGCAGGTTACTAAAAGGTGAACTTCTGGGCGTTATGAAAAGATAGCTTAATCTTTGCAGGATCAAATTTAAATATTAACAGATGAACTTACAACTATTGCGCAATGCAACGCAGATACTCCGGGTAAACGGAAAAAACATCCTGATTGATCCGATGCTGGCACCTCAGCATTTCTATCCTCCCTTTGAACGGACGGGAACGGAGGTCAGAATTCCAACGGTAGATTTGCCCATCGGTACTGAAGAACTAAACTTGCTGATCTCGAAGACAGATGCCGTTTTGCTGACACATCTCCATCTTGACCATTGGGACGACCTGGCAAAAGCACTTTTACCAAAGGACATGACTTTGTTTTGTCAGCCTGCAGATATAGAAGCGATCCGCCAGGCGGGATTTACCAATGCACAGGTGATCGAAGAAGATCTCGTCTGGAATGAGGTCAGGATCAGCCGTACAGGCGGACAACATGGTGTTGGAGAAATAGGCAAAATGATGGGCATCGTTTCCGGTTATGTGATCCGTCATGAGCAGGAAGTCCTGTACATCGCGGGGGATACGATTTGGTGTGAAAAAGTAAAAGCGGCCCTGGATCAGTACCAGCCGGATAGTATTGTCCTCAATGGAGGGGCGGCCAGGTTTGTCGCAGGTGAACCGATAGTGATGGATACCAAAGATATTTTAAAGGTTGCAGCCTATATGCCTGCTTCAAAAATTTATGTGGTCCATCTGGAGGCGGTAAGTCATGCCAGCGAATCAAGGACTTTTATTAAAGCCGCTTTAGCAGAACAAGGCTTGTCTGAAAGGTGTTTTGTCCCTGAAGACGGAAGCTTTCTGTTTTAAGAGGAGGTTTATTTTATAGCAGCTAACGATTAATCCAGCAAGCATCAGCGGCATAGGCTGGCTTGCTGGAGTTAATTCGCTTTTCATAGGTAGAAAGGTCTTTAGAATTTATAAGCGAGGGTTAACCTGTAATTTCTTGGTGCTTCTGTTTGCCATGAATAGGCTGGCGAGGAGAAATAATTGGTATAATAACTTCCGCTGTATAAATATTTATCTAAGAGATTGAACACATTCAGCGTTAGCTTAATCTTGTCTTTTTCCCAGAATGCACCTGCATTCAATTTAAAGTAATCCGGTAAATTTTGTTCCGGGTTGGTAGTGCTATAGTTTGCTGTTGCCCGGTCAATCAGGTAAGTAAAGCTCCCTGAAAGTCCTGTTCCTTTTAATGCTCCATCCTGAACTTTATATTCCAGCCAGGAGTTGATGGTATGTTTGGCAAAACCAGGAGTCAGCTGTCCTTTGATAAAGCTCGTTCCGGCAGTTGCTTCCGTAACTTTTGAATCAGTATAGGCATAGTTAACCATAGCATTTAATCCGGTCAGGACTTCTCCTTTTAAATCAAATTCTATCCCCTGTGATGTCTTTTCTCCAAGCACCACACTCAATCCTGAGTTTGGCGCACTGTTCGGATCTCCGGTTAGCTCGTTTTTCTTGATGATCCGGTAAGCAGAAATGGTGGTATTCCATTTGCCATCAAACCAATCCTTCTTTACGCCGATTTCCATATTGTTTCCGGTTACCGGTTTTATGTTTCCCCCACCAGCTAATTTTCCACCCTGCGGGATAAATGCCTGATCGTATAAACCATATACGGATAAATTTTTATCTACAGACACACTTAGGCCTATGCGCGGGCTAAAGTGTTTTGCTTTGGTTTGGTCTCCGCCCCATTGTGATTGCGTCACATAGGTATACCTTCCCGCAAGGGTAAGGCGGATCCTGTTTTCAAGAAAACCAAGTTCGTCCTGAACATAAATTCCACTGTATCTCTGATCCATTATTCCACCTGCTTTAACAGCTCTTGCTGGTAAATCCAATGTACGGTCATACTGAGGGTAACCGTTTGCAGGTGCTCCGTATACCGGGTTTAAGGGGTCAAATTCTCCGCCAACAGTATCCAGTTTATGGTTTTGTGCCCAATCTGCCATATAATCTTTCGTACCAACGTCCAGTCCGGCAAGGATGCGGTGTTGAACACTACCGGTTTTAACCGAGCCATTCAGGAACACCTGACCCATTGTCATTTCGCTTTTAGCATCCCAAATGCCTATAGCTCTGATCATTTTTCCCTGGGCATTTACGTCAGATGGCCACATGCTTGTTCCGCTTTGTGAATAGTTGAAATAAGATCCCTGAGCGGTTAATTTCCATTGGTCATTCAACTGATGTTCCAGACTCAGAAAAGCGCTGTGGTCATTGATTCTTGTCGGGCTCAGCCCCGGAGGCATTGCGGTGTAATTAACAGGTAAGGTCCCGTATCCAAAAGGGGAGAAGGCGTAGTAAGAACCGACGTCACTCATTTTTGCATATTGAAGTGTATACTCTGCAGTGATTTTAGTCTTCTCGTCCAACTGGTAAGAAATTACAGGAGCAAAGCTATACCTGTTGTTGAATTCATTGGCACGATGTGATTTTTTGTTCTGTCCGGCTGCATTCAGGCGATACAATAAACGCCCGTCCGTACTTAATTTTCCGTCCAGGTCTACAGCTGTGCGGTATAGATCGTAACTTCCTAAAGTCATGGTGACTTCTCCTTTGGTTTCTCCCGTAGGCTTTTTAGTCACTACGTTATACAGACCGCTCGGATCACCATTGGCCAGCATAAATCCTGCAGGGCCTTTTACAAATTCAATATGGTCTACAGAACTCATGTCTTCGGTAAGTGGCCCCCAAAAAGAGCTCACTACGTTAAAGCCATTTCTAAACGCCTGGATTTGTGATCCACGCATCAGGATATTGGCATATAAATCACCCCAGTGTTCCAGTCTTACTGCGCCGCTCACATTTCGGATCAAACCATCGCTCATACTGATGATCTGCTGATCTGCCAATGCTGCGGAAGTGACCACCTGAATATTTTGTGGGATTTCCAGCAATGGTGCCGCTAACCTTAAGGAAGTAGAAACCTTATCGGTTTTATATTTCCTTTTGTTGGTAGAAATGTTGACCTCAGTAAGGGTACTTAGCTTTTCATTCAGGATGAAATCAGCAGTGATGACAACAGAAGGACTTATCTCTATCGACCTTGTTTGTGAAGATAAGCCAATTGCGCTGACCTTAATGGTATATTTTCCCGGAGTTACCTTCTCTATGGTATAATCACCATTTTTATCTGTGGTTGCCCCAAACGGTTTTCCCAATAATTTAACAGAAACATAACCTGCCCCATGTCCATCAGCGGTCGTCACCCTTCCCTTTATCCCCGCACTTTGTTGTGCCATGGCAAGATTAAAGCTGATACTCAATAACAACAGGATTCGTAAAAATTTCATATACGCGTATATTTTTATGGTTTAAATAATATTTAGGCACAAAGTAAGTCTTTATTTAGATTAATTACAAACAGTGTGTTGTGTTGTTTTTGGGTGATATAAAAAAAGCACCAGGATTTCCTGATGCTTTTCCATTTAAACCGAAATAAGGGAGCTTTAATTATTGTTTCACAAATTTGAATTTTTGTGAGTTCCCGGAGCTTGCGGTCCATATTTGAATTTTGGTTCCTCCTGCCGTAAAACCTCCGTTAACGTCCAGTTGAGACAATGGCGCACAGGCAGGAACAAGGCTGTAATAACCTGCTCCTACATCCTTGATCTGCCATTTTTGTCCATCTGTACCTGCATCGTTATAGAGTTGGATCTGTGTGCCATTGGTACTGACTCCTCCGGTAACATCCATTACTTTAGTCAGGGCATGTAAAGGCTGTAATTTGTAATAGCCACTGCCAACACTGGTTACTTTCCATTGCTGGTTCAGCGTACTGGGGTTATTATTGCTCCAAAGTGCCACCAATGTGCCATTGGCAGTACCACTTCCTGAAACATCAACCAGACTGGTGTTGTTTACCGCGGAGATGAGTTTATAAGTTGCGCCGGATTCAATACCGGTATTGTCTTCGCTTAAGGTACTCGGCTCTACGAGCGGCTGAGGTAAACCTAGACCTGCAATTTCGGTGTATACACTTTCGTTGACCAGAAAACCCCATTTTCTGAAGAAATTGCTCAGGTTCCGGCCTGATACACTGCAGGATTTGAGCATAAAGTAGCGCATTTTTTCGGCGTTAGTGCTCACATTGGGCAGTTCAACACGGGTTATTTTGTGCAGGTCCTTGTAAAAATTATCACCGAAAGCCATCCATAGCTGCTGGAACATCGCCAGTCTTACCCAGGTGCCATTGGTCATAATGGCATCGCTGTTAAAATCTTTGGAGGGACTGGTATTCGCCAGGTAAGTGGCAACGGCAGGCCATACATTATCGCGTTTAAGCCTCGAAGGACTGACGCCCATGGCACGTTCCACAGCCAGACTGTAGATGTTTACGGTGACTTCACCCAGGGTACTCCATTTCCAGGCAGCCTGCTGGTGCATATGGCCCAGTTCATGCCATGGGCCCCATCCGTCAACGCTGCCAATACTGGCGGTAAAGGCTGCAGGTGCCGCTGCGGTAACATAAGCCGTGCGATACCAGGTAGCAAACATCCAGCCTGAACCATCGTTCTCGGTCATCAGCATGCGCTGATTCACATTTAACTGATGCTGGGGAGCAGAACCATCCATTCCACTAAAAGCATCCTCGACTTCCATCGTCTGATCGGCTTTGCTCAGCACATAATTATTGTCCTGGCTTTGTGTATTTACCGCTCTTGTTCTGGAATATACCTGATACACGCGATCCCCCATAAGAATCACATCAGGCGAACTGGTATAGGTAGAAAGCTGATTGGCCCAGTCGGCAGGAGTGGTTTGATTTTTAATATACACCGGTACCCTTTGATGACCGCTTACAAAAGTGATCCTTGCGCTGGATGAAGGTGTGCCTGAGGTGCCAAAACGAACCCAGATCAGGCCTCCATACTGATCGGCAGTGATGTTGTTCGTTCCGGTAGTTAAAGCAAATTCCTGAGGATTATTTTTTACTTCATACCTGGAATAGGTCCCGATCAGGATCTTTGGCTTTGCAGTTCCGGTAAGTTGATCCACCGTGACCTGTAAGGTTGCATTGGGTGCGAGGTAAAAACCGGTTGCGTCGAAATCAGACCAGGGGGTGATGTTCAGGCGGGTGCCTTCGGCTGTACCCGATTTTAATTCATTGAAGACCTGAATATTGGTTCCAATGGTCGTATTGATATTGGGGTTATTGCTGTTCGCCGCGGTTTTATCATGGGCGGTCGTGTTTTGTTCAGGGAGTATTTTTTGTTGTTTGCATCCACTGGAAAGCACCATACATACGATGATGGCACTGAGAAAGTTTAGAGGTTTTAAATTCATGTTGGTTGGGATTGATTAGGTTAGGTTTTAATGGTTAATAGGTTGTCCTTATTTCATACCTGCGGTTTTAAATGGTCAGTTTAAGGTATTGACTTCTTCCCCGGTCTCTGAGGACAGCGGGATTAGTGCTGATAGAATTTACAAATAATGTCTTTAAAGACCGGGCGAAAGCTTAGCGCAAACGTTTGCATGAGCACTTGATCACCAGTTAGATACCAGAGGGATGGAAGGTCTGAAGAGCAGTCTGAAAGGCTGCGGAAATGATGGAATTGACCACTATTGGCCATGATCAGGACATGAATGCAGGGATTTCTGCCAGATATTTTCCTTTTCTTTAAAATTGCTTTTTGTCAGGATATCAGGCGTTTATAGTGAAATTCTGACTGCTGACTACGCAAACGTTTGTGTAGTCAGGTTTACAAACCCGAATTATAGCTTTACCTGCCGGATGATGTTTTTAACATTTAGCTCAATAATGTCTGTCATCGTTTTACATTCCAGGTAATTCGGATCTGCAAAATGTTCCGCCATGCCTATTTTTAAGGTATTTGTATTTTCTGCAGTTGTTAAGACATCGGCATTGGATACATCTCTTAAATCAGCCAGCCGGTGTCTTTCACTTCGTACACGATGTAGTATGGACGATTTTTCCTCCTGCTGATATTGCAGGAAAGTCTTGTCTGTCAGTTCTTCCATACACAGTTTGACATAAGGGAAATTTTCCTTGAAAAACTGGGGTAAATATACTTTTACATTGCCTTCGTAAAACTGCTGATCAAAATCAATGGCCCTGATCCTGAATTGAATATCGTCGAAATCCGGCGTGATCTGTACCACAAAATTGTAGGCCCTCATGTCGCCCAGCAACATCACGAGGCAACGTTCGTTAAATTTCACAAACTCTTTGGCAATCCTGGTCTGGTTATACTCCGGGTTATACAGGTATGTTTTTGCAAAAACATCACCAGGGATTCCGGCAATGTGCTCTTCAATCAGGGTTTCCCGGTCTACCAGATAATTGACCTGGTTCGGAGAAAGGATCTCTTCCATCTCAAGTCCGTAAATTCTGGAAGCATCTGCTTTTTTAACATAAAAATAATCGTATACATCATTTAAGCGGTTTACTATCCTGACACGGAAAGGATGGGTATTCCCAAAAGTGCAATATTCAATCTTATCAATATACTTATGCTGAACGATCCGCAGGTTTCCAGAGGCCTTTAGATTGGCATAAATCACTTTTAAACCATTGTGCAGGTTTTCCAGCTGATCGGAGGGATATATCGGACCTTCCCAGAGTGTGTCTTTGCCATTTTTATCCATAATGGGGTAAGACTCGTTAAACATCAGCAAATCATTATACGTGATCGGAAGTTTGGAATCCCGCTGATAGCTTTTCAGATATTTCTGCAAAGCAGCGGAAACCGGGAAAACCGGTTTCTTACGGGATATTTTTACGTCTGTAGGTTCCATTGTCAGATTTTATGATTCAATGTAGTATTTTCTTTAATCAATTTCTCTATAACTGCCGGATATTATCTGAATATATCGGATGCTGATTCCTTATTTTTATGATCGTAGACTGGGTTTATGTCTTGCCTTTTAATTATTGTTAGGTTTATCTAACAATTTTATTTTGAAAATCTAACTATATAATTAGATTTGTGAAATAATCAAACAACCAAAATGCCAACCAGACTATTTTTTTTATCTACTTCTATCATTGCCAGCGCAATGATGATGGTATCCTGTGAAAAGGTCCTGCCTCCTGCACCTGCAGATGATCAATTGCTGGATGGGCCCGTGGCGGGCCTGAACTATGAGCAAAGCCAAAGGTTTCTATCCGGGGACGTTGCTTTTAATGATGAGATTTTCACTCCGGAAAAAGGCCTCGGCCCCGCTTTTGTAGCCACCAGTTGTGGCAGTTGCCATGCGGGAGACGGAAAAGGACATCCTTTTACCACGCTTACCCGTTTTGGACAGACTGATGAAACCGGCAATAAATTTTTAGAGCAGGGAGGCCCGCAATTGCAAAACAGGGCGATTCCCGGATTTCTGCCGGAACAAATCCCGGCAGGGGCTACCTTTTCGAAATTTACACCTCCGGCAAATACAGGTCTGGGCTTTCTGGAGCTGGTGACTGATGAAGACCTTCTGGCAATGTCTGATCCTGAGGACCTCGATAAGGATGGCATTTCCGGAGTTCCGAATTATGCAAATTTTCCCGCTTATGTCCTTCCTTTTAACCATGCAATTCCGAAAAACGGAAAATATATTCATCGTTTTGGTAAAAAAGCGGCTGCGTATAACCTGCTTCATCAAACGGTGAATGCTTACAACCAGGATATCGGGATTACCTCCAGCTTTGACCCTGTTGATGCCTATAGCCGGCTGGTGATTGATCCGGAAATCTCCACGCAAACGGTAAACAATGTGGTGTTTTATTTACAGACGCTTAAAGCGCCGATCCCACGCAATCCGAATGATGCGGAAGTACAAAAAGGACGGCTCCTGTTTGATCAGATCAACTGCGGAGGCTGTCACCGCCCGGATTTGAAAACAGGCTTTTCTCCGGTTGGGGCTTTATCACATCAGGTTTTTCATCCTTATACCGATTTGTTATTACACGATATGGGGCCTGGTTTGGACGATGGTTATACAGAAGGCTCAGCTAAGACCTTTGAATGGAGGACGCCGCCATTATGGGGTCTCGGGCTTTCGCCAAACTCGCAGGGCGGAACTTACCATCTGATGCATGATGGCAGGGCCAAAAGTATTGAAGAAGCGATATTGCTGCATGGAGGAGAAGGCAGTCGCGCCAGGAATGAATTTGTTAAACTTTCGGATGCAGACAAAAAGGCCATCCTTAAGTTCTTAAAATCACTGTAACAATGGAAAGAAAAGATTTTATAAAAACCTGCGGCTTTGCCTGCCTGGGCGGGATTGGTATGGCAGCATTTCTGGAGAGCTGCAGTACCTTAAAAACAGGTTCCGGAACCATTATGGGGACTGATCTTGTGGTTCCTTTAACTGATTTTGAAACGAGTGGGGGAGGAAAGAAGTATTTTAAAAAGTACCTCATTCTGAACCATGAGCAATTGAAATATCCAATTTGTGTCTATCGGTTTGACGAACAGAATTATAGCGCATTATGGATGGCCTGTACCCATCTTGGGGCAGAATTACAGGTATTTGGGGACAAACTGCAATGTCCTGCGCATGGCAGCGAATTTAACAATAAAGGGTTGATGCAAAATGGACCGGCAGATACCGATTTACGAACCTTTCCGGTCATCATCGAACAAAATCAAATCAAAATATCCCTTAAAGCAGTATGAAAAAGATCTATACACTCGGCCTGATCATCCTGGCATCAGCCCATCTGGCAAAGGCCCAGATTGATCCGCTGCTTTTAAAGACTAAGGTTGCAGATACCGGCAAACAAGCACTGAATATGGATGCGATCTACAGCAGGCCATTTACTGCAGTGGGTAAATTGCCGGTAGCCCTGGGAGGTTACATGGAAGCAAACTGGCAATACATGGGTAAGGAGGGGGTGTCTGAGGGCCATCAGTTTCAATTCAGGCGCATGACCTTATTTGTCGCCTCTGCGATTGGTAAAAAGATCAAATTCCTGTCGGAAATTGAATTTGAACCGGCAGAAAAAGAGATTGCCGTGGAGTTCGCTGCACTGGATTTTGAGCTGCATCCCTTATTGAACCTGAGGGGAGGGATGATTGTAAACCCGATCGGGGCATTTAACCAAAATCATGATGGCCCGAAATGGGAATTCACAGACCGCCCCATCGCCATGACGCAAATGTTGCCCGCTACCTGGAGTAATGCCGGATTTGGGATTTATGGAAAGTACTACCAGAAAGACTGGATGTTTGGTTATGAATTGTATGCTTCCAGTGGTTTTGACAATTCAATTATCACAAATAAGGAGAACAAAACCTTTCTGCCTGCATCGAAAGCGAATGCAGAACGCTTTGAAGAGATTGCAAGCGGCGAGCCGTTGATCACGGGGAAAATTGCATTCAGGCATCAGAAAATAGGAGAAATAGGCTTGTCTTATATGGGCGGCATCTACAATAAATGGAAGGACGACGGAATAGTTATAGACGATAAAAGGGCGCTGAGGGTTTTTGCCATCGATTTTAATACCAGCATCCCGGTGCTCAATACTTTCATTACCGGAGAATGGGCCTGGGTAAATGTCGATGTTCCGAAAACCTATACACAGCAGTTTGGTTCCAGACAGCAAGGCGGTTTTGTAGATATCGTTCAGCCGGTTTTAAAAAGAAATATCCTGGGTTGGCAAAATGCAACCTTAAACCTGGCCTGTCGTTTGGAATATGTGGATTGGAACGTGGGTAAATTTAGAGAAACAGGCGGGAACATTGCAGATGAACTCTGGAGTATAATGCCGGGAATCAGTTTCAGACCAAAAGCACAAACGGTGCTGAGGTTGAATTACCGGGCTCAGGGGCAAAAAGACCTTCTGGGCAACCCTTCGGTAAGAAGTGCTGCCCTGCAGTTTGGAATCTCTACCTATTTTTAATTGTTGTTCAGCATTTTGGTAATGTTCCGGGTAAACCTGCGCAGCAGGGAGCTTTCCTCCGTAATAATTTCAACTTCTGCCTGCATGCCATTTTTCAGTACGATTTTATGCTCCGGATCTTTATTCTCAAATTGGTCGAAAGCGATCTTGGCAATAAATACACTGTCTTTAAAAGCCACGTCTGAGATGTAATTGACATTGCCGCGGATCAGTCCGTACTGCTCAAAAGGAAAGCTTCGCATTTTTACCAGTGTCCGCTGGCCGACTTTTATCTTGCCCATATTGTCCTGTGGGATATAGACCTCGCCAAAGAAATTCGTGTTCGCCGGGTTGATGACAAACAATTCCTGGTTGGCATTCATCGTCTGGTTTTCCTGTACGATCCCGGCATAACTCACAATTCCTGCCACCGGGGCACTCAGTACATATAGCTTGAGCCAGGCATCGGTTTCTGTGACCATATTGCTCAGCGATTGGATGAACTTTGCTTTCTCTTCCTGAATGGTATGGTCTACGTCCAGTATTTCCTTTTGCTTGGCGGCATAGGTGGTATTGTTGTTGATGAGTGAGGTAACCGTCTGCTCCAGCGGATATTTGCCCGCGAGGTATTTGTTTTCCTGTTGTTTAAACTCATTAACGGAAATCACCCCTTTTTGATGCAGCTTTTTATACGCTTCAAATTCCTGCTCCACATTGGCATATTCTTTATCCTGGATCTTTTTCTGAATGATGATCTGGTTCTTTAACTTCTCAATTTCCAGGAGGTCCTGCTGCAGGTATTTTTTTCTGTTCAGATAATAACCACCGTTTTGTGTGGAGATGAACTGCAGGTATTGCTGATAGAAATTCTGATAGGCCGACTGTAATTCACCGAGGCGTAAATTTTCCATTACCACTACCTTCGCCATACCCGTTTTGTTCAATTGTTCCGTGATTTGGGCCAAGGCTTCATGTAATTTAAGTACGTCCTGATGACTGGCGGTACTCTCCATAAATGCCAGAGGTTGATTTTGCTTTACCTGAGCGCCTTCCTTGATCAGAAGCGATACAATCTTGCCTGTTTGTTTTACATAAACCAGCTTTGGGGCATTCAGGGAATTGACCTTTAAGCGGGTTTTAACCACATCAGGATATTGTATAAATGCAGATGCCAGGACAATAGAGAACAGGATGAGAAAGATTGCCGTACTTCCGCTCCGCAAGATCCAGGAGGGGACCGCGGTGATAATTTCCTGAACCTCTTCACTATTGATCTCGTATCCCGTAATTGCCTCTTCTTCTTCTATTTCTTCAATGTTTTTTTTAGCCATGGTGTTTGATCTATTGCACAGACGGTATTACGCGCCCAGTTCCAATTGGTTTCTTACAAGTTCATAGTATTCGCCTTTATTATTGGTCAGCTCCTGATGCGTTCCCTGTTCAATGATGGAGCCTTTATCCAGTACGATGATGTTGTCTGCATTTCTCACCGTACTCAGGCGGTGGGCAACTACAACTACCGTCCTGCCTTTGAAAAAGGTTTCCAGGTTTTCCATGATCGTTTTTTCATTATTTGCATCCAGGGCATTGGTGGCCTCATCAAAAAAGATGTATTCCGGGTTTTTATATACCGCACGGGCAATCAGCATGCGTTGCCGCTGACCCTGACTAATGCCATTCCCTGCAGCGCCGATTTTGGTGTTGAGTCCCAAAGGAAGCTCTTCAATAAAATCACTGATATTGGCGATTTTTATCGCATGAAGTAATTTCGGCATGTCCGGATATTCATCGCCAACGGCGATATTTCTGGCAATCGTGTCGGAGAAGATAAAGCCATCCTGCATCACAATCCCACATTTGCCCCTCCAGTACCGGTAACCAATCTGATTTAAATAGGTGCTGCCCACTTTAATATCGCCCTTTTGGGGTTCATAAAACCGGAGCAGCAGTTTTAAAATAGTGGTCTTCCCGCTGCCGCTCATGCCCACAATGGCGGTCGTTTTTCCTTCCGGAATGTTCAGGGAAATGTCTTGTAAAACAGGCTCGTTTCCTGCTCCAGGGTAGCTGAACGTTAAGTTTTGAAAAGAAACGCTTTTATTTAAAGGCAGTTCGGTCATGAAAGATTTGTCCAGTGGCTCTTCGTCCTGAAGTTCATGGATCTCATTTAAGCGTTCCAAACTGATCTTTGCATCCTGGAATTGTTGTAAGAAACCCAGCAATTGCTCAATGGGGCTGTTCAGCTGGCCAACGATGTACTGAATGGCCATCATGGCACCCAGGGTGAGCTGTCCGTCGATCACAGCTTTGGTCACAATGAAAGTGATCAGAATGTTCTTGCCCTCATTGATAAAGAAAGTTCCAACCTGCTGATACTGGCCCAATGCAAGGCTCTTCACGCTAAATTTGAACAAAGAAGCCTGAATCCTTTCCCATTCCCATCTTTTCTGCTGCTCACAATTGTTCAGTTTAATTTCCTGCATTCCGCTGATGAGCTGGACAATGTTACTTTGGTTTTTAGAGGAAATGTCAAAGCGCTTAAAATCAAGTTCTCTTCTTTTTTTTAGGAAGAACACCACCCAGAGGGTGTATATGACACTACTCACCAAAAATATGATAAAGATGGTCACATTGTAATACATCAGTACAAAGGCAAATACGATGAGGTTAAAGAGGGAGAAAATGGTGTTTAAGGAGGAACCAGTCAGGAAACTCTGAATCCTTCCCTGGTCGCTCATCCGCTGCATGATATCTCCTGTCATCTTCGTATCAAAGAAACTCATCGGGAGTTTCATGATCTTGATCAGGAAGTCCGTCAGGATGGAAATGTTGATCCTGGTACTGATGTGCAGTAAAATCCAGGAACGGATGAAATCGATACTCAGTCTGCCCAGAAAGAGCATGGTCTGTGCAATCACAATGATGTAAACGAAGTTCAGGTTCCGAGAATTTATCCCGATATCAACGAGTGATTGTGTTAGAAAAGGTAAGATCAATTGCAGGATACTGCCTACACCCAATCCAACAAATAACTGTAAAAGCAGCTTTTTATACTTGAGTAAATAGCTTAGCAGATAAGATAAATTTAATCCCTTATCCGGGTCGCCGCCCTGAGCATAAAAATCCGGGGCCGGAGAAAGCATCAGGAGCACACCTTCTCCCTGTCCATCATTCTGTGTGCTGATCCAATGTCTTTTTAATTCCTGTTCTGTATAAGCAATAAGCCCTTTTGCGGGATCTGCGATTAAATAATTCTTTCCTTTTAAATTGGTTTTTGAAGGAACTTTATACAAGACCACAAAGTGGTTCTGGCTCCAGTGTAAGATGCAGGGCATTTCCACTTCCAGCAGCATCTCCAGGTCAATCCGCACACCGGTAGTCCGGAAGCCAATTTTTTCAGCAGCCTCACTGATTCCCAAAAGGGAAACCCCCTCTCTATTGATTCCGGAAATTTCACGCAGGCGCTGCAAACTATAGTTGCGGCCATAGTGTTTGGAGATCATACGTAAACAGGTTGGACCACAGTCCATCTGGTCCGGTTGTTTATAAAATGGAAATTTTTTCAAGAGCTACAGCATTTATGATGTTTAAAATCTTTAGGATTAATCTGCAATTAGCGATTGCAGGCAGTCCTTTCCTTAGTATTTTAAATATATATAAATTAATATGATCATAGCAAATAATATTCCTGTTCGTGCAAATTAAATTGCTGTATTGAAAAATAAAATTAATCTATGTAAAATAGCTGGTCACGATGAAGAGGGCTTTTGTTTCTGTACTCAGAAGAGGGAATCTGGTATCTTTTCTGAAAAAACGACCAAATAAAGATTGACCTCCAACCGGCAATTGAGCCGCGGTCCGGGGCGTGTAAAATCTGTTTTTTTTCCGGAAACGAGTTCGGGGATATGCGCTTGTGCCTCCGGAAGAAAGAGCGCTGCCAAACGTAGTGTTTTTTACGGCAACTGATGCTGCCGCAGTGTTTTAGGAATACAGGAAGGCGTTAATGAAGTTCCAGTTCCTGCTGGTAACAGGTAATGTATTTTGCCAGGTGTAAGCCATCACAAAGGGAATGGTGTACATGGATGGAAACCGGCAGTAAAACCTGACCATTCAGGAAAGTCAGCTTTCCGAAGGCGATTTTTGGAACACAGTCCTTTACAGATGTTGAATGCACATGCTGCATACTGGAGAATTTTATCCCCGGAAGAACGGTATAATGAATGACGCTGTTTAATTCGGGTCTTATTTGCAAGCCTTTTGCCGCTTTTACTTCCGCCATGGCGATTTTTGTCTGCTCCATAAACTGCGTAAAATCCTCATGGTAGTCGAAATAGGCAAAGCCGAAGGTCTCATCATTCCTCAGGACGGTTACCGATCCGGAAATTTGCCGGTATTCAAATACCTGATCCTGTTCCATCCGGTATTTAAGCTCATTGATTTGCTGAACAGCTTTAAGCGATTTATAGAGGTAAAACAAGAAGAAAGGAATCTCATAAGCTTTGCAATAATGATATGCTTCCGTACAATTCAGATCTGTCGTGATTCCATAAAATGGTTGTTCAAATTCCTTAAAGAAATAATAATGGTCTTTTCTTTTCCAGGTTGTAATATCTATTATAGATTTGTTCATGTCTTTCATCTGCGCAAATTGCAAGATCATTAGATTTTATAATATGCAGGAAAGGATTTAAAATTGACCGAAACGGATTATGTATCAAATCGAAGGAAAAGAATTCGCAACATTGATGAAAAGGGAGTTTGTTGCCGGGTTTCAAGCTGAAGAAACATCGGTAACCTTAAAGGATAGGTTCGAATGTCAGACAAAAAGTCTTCGTAATGCGCATTTTGATATTTTGCATTTTTATGCGGATTTTAAGAAGACGGTCAGGGTTAACAGAATGGAGGACACGACGCATGTCAGTTTTCATTTTGAACTTTCGGGCAGATCGGATGCCTCGATTACAGGATTCAAAGAAGTGCTGTCTATGGAAAAAGGCCATTTTAATGTAATGAATTGTATCGATCCTGTAAGTACCTTTACTTTCCCTGAGCAACAGAAATACGAATATATATGCCTGGGACTGAAACCAACATTCTTCAGACAAATACTTGCGGAATGCGGGCCCGGTTTTCAGGAGATTTTTGACCGAAGCACAAGAGCAGAATCTTTTTCCTTATTTAGTCAGAGCAAAAGGATGGACCATTGGCAAAATATGACGCTTGGTCTGATTAGTGCTCCGCCGGTTGCGGATACTTTAAAAGCAAGCTATATTACTTCGAAAGTAAAAGAACTGGTTCTTTTGACACTAAACCATGATCCGCAAAACAAGAAGGATAAAACGGATGACATTTCAGGCACAGATGCAGAACGGCTGATGAGTTGTAAAGCCTATCTGTCTGAAAATTTTCTAGATCAGTTGACCTTGGAAGAAATTAGCAGGAACTTTATGTTAAATGAGTTCAAGCTGAAAAGAGGCTTTAAAAAATTATTTGGAACAACGGTTTTTGGCTATATCCAGCAGCTCAGGTTAAATCATGCGCAGGTACTGCTTGCCAGTGGGGGCTTTACTGTTGGGGAGGTTGCAGCAGTAATCGGTTATGCTTCAGATTCCGCATTTATACGGGCATTCAGGCAATGTTATGGTTATTCGCCAGGAAAGTATAATCCGAATTTTTAAAACAGAAAGCCGGTCATATTGACCGGCTTTCTGTTTGTGAAGCTAAAAGCTAAGGTAAGGGGCTAAGGCGGGATGCTAGAAAGTACAGGCGATTTTGCCATATACATAGCGGCCGCTAAAGCCAAACTGACTGATCGCCCTTGGGAATAGAAACCTGCCATTAGAGGTATTGTCTAAGCCGCCTGAATAGTTCGTCGTAGCAACACCACTCAAATTGTTTTCATTATTCCGGGGGTCGATATATAACTTATCAGGGTATACATCAAATATATTGTTGGCACCTACCGTTAGCGTTAATGCTTTGCTTGGTGCATAACTTACCGAGAAATCGGTTACCCATTTTGGAGCGAAGGTCTGATCCAGTTGTACCGGTAAACCATTGGCCGGAACGTTGGGATCTATTGCATTTAAAAAGGTCACCTCACCAAAACGAACGGTCCGGGCTACAAAGCTTAATTTATCTATCGTGTAATTGGCCGTGATGTTCAGTTTGTTTTTAGGAACAGAGCTTTCAAAACGGGAACGCTCCAAACGGTCAAACAGCTTGGCTTTCAATGTTGGGTCACTTTCTATTTTTGCAGAACCCTGAACACTCCTTACAATCGTTTTGTTCAGGTTTCCGGCTACGCTCAATAACAAACTGCTGGAAGTGCCTAAAGTAAACCTGTTGGTCAGTACGACATCTAAACCGGCAGTATTTGTTTTAATGGCATTCGTGAAAAACTGAACACTATTTACCTGTGCATTTGGATCTACCGTATTTAAGATCTGGTTTACCACACCCGTTGGGATGAGTACCCCACCGGCACCACGTTCCCGGGCATATTGACTGGAGAAAACGATGCGGTCGTCAATATCAATGTTGTAAGCATCAATGGTAAACGTAAATGTTTTGGCAATTCTTCCTGCAAGGCCTAAACTTCCTGACCTGGAAATTTCCGGTTTTAAGGAGCCTACACCAAACTGGGCAACAATGGGATTGTCGTTGTTTACCGTTAGCACCTGAGTGGGATTTCCGGCAACAAACTGAGTACTCTCATTATTGAAAAAGCGTTGATGTAAAGAAGGTGCCCGGAAGCCGGTTGCATAAGCACCACGCAGGGAAATGTCCCCGAATAGTTTTATTCTGCCTGCAAATTTATAGGAGAAATTGGAGCCGAAATCACTGTAATTTTCATAGCGTCCGGCTGCTTCCAGCATGACTCTTGAGCCGAATTCAGCTTCCAAATCGAGGTAAGCACTGGTATTATGTCTGGATTTATCAAGTGCATTCGCAGGCTTGAAACCCGGGAATACCTGTGCACCAGCTGCCGTAAATGAAGATCCTACCATTCGGCCGGGAATATTTTTCGAAGGCTGACCATAAGAATAAGACAGCTCTTCTCCTGGTTTGATCTGATAATTGTCTATTCTGAATTCCCCGCCGAAAGCCGTATTTAATGAAGTCAGAAAACCACCATCAAAGCTGTACTTTTTATCCAGGTCCAGATTGGTCGTATTTTGTCTGAAAAACAATTTACCTGCATAAAAGGAGGTCGGGCTCGTGCCTGTCGGGAGTGAGGCATTTACCGTATTGTTAATGTCGAATGCAATGTTATTTTCTCCGCTGGTATTGCTCAGGTCGTAATTCCATCCGCCCAGTTTGCCTTTCAGTCCGGCAGAAAAGGAGAGGTCATTGATTTTGGTATCGATAAGCGGCAGGAACCCGTTGGGATATATGCTCAGATCGATCTGAGTGGTCTGTGTAGGCAGGCGGAAGAAACCTGCAGCACTTCCGGTTTTATGGGTATAGCCTCCTGCGAAATAAAGCTCCGCGGCGTCAGAGAAGTTGTATTGTCCGTTCAGGAAGAAACCACCGTTTTTGGAATCTGAATTTCCTACACGCATGTTGTTTCTGTCGAGCCCGTTTGCTGCGGCCCTGGCATCATCTGCTGCTTTCAGGCTGGCAAATCTGGCCTGAAAAGCGGCTTCAGTTTCTGTAGGGCCTTTGGTTGGTGATGCAGAATACAATAAAGGACGGGTATCTAAACCACCACGGTTGGTAAAACCGCGTTGTAAATATTGTCCGGCGAAATTGATAAAGCCCCTGTCGTTCTTAAAAGCCCATCCTTTGCTGAAATCGACCTGGAAGGTACGGCCATCATTAAACTCACGGCCTAAGGCTTTGGTATCAGACTGGCCAAAGGAGGTGGAAAAACTATAGGGAGTAACTTTTTTTAAGACGACGTTAATGACTCCGGCGATGGCATCAGAGCCGTACTGTGCGGCGGCCCCATCACGTAAAACCTCGATGCGCTCGATGGCCGCAACTGGGATGGAGTTCATGTCTGTTCCTACGGTACCGCGGCCGAAAGTACCGTTGATGTTCACTAGGGCAGTGGTATGCCTGCGTTTACCATTAACCAATACCAGAACCTGATCCGGGCCCAGACCGCGTAGAGAGGCCGGGTCGATATGATCTGTTCCATCAGCAACCGTTTGTCTGTTGGAGTTAAAGGAAGGGGCTACATAGTTTAAGATTTGCGTAATGTCTACCTGGGCAAAAGTCCGGACATCTTTACTGGTAATTAAATCTACAGGAACTAAACTTTGAATATTGGTTCTCGGTACGGAGGATCTAGAGCCCACTACAATCACGTCCAGCAGGAGTTGCTTCGCATCTCTAAGTGTGAAATCCTGTATTTTTACCGTATTTTCGATCTGAACTTCAGTTTCTGAAGTTTCATATCCGGTAAAGGAAACTTTTACCCTATAGGCTCCGGCTGCCGGAAATTTTAGGGCATATTGGCCATTGGCATCTGTTGAAGTTCCGATTTTAGCGCCGATCACCTGAATGGTGGCGCCCGGGATAACGGAACCGGTAGAATCGGTGACTTTTCCTTTTAAACCCTGGGCAAATAATTGTCCGGAGGCAAGGAGAAAAAAGACCAGAAAAATGGTGGTGTGTAAATTTTTTTTCATAAGGTTGTAGGTTTATATAGCAATATAACAAAAAAATTACACGAATTTTCAGGGTTCAGCCGCTTAGATACAAAAATCTCTGGTAAAACAACTTTATTATACTTATATGGTAGTTTTTTGTCGGATTTTCCAGAGATGGGTGTCCTTCAATTGCTTTTACCGTGCGTTTACCTCCAATTGATTTACAATAGACCGGTAATAGGGGGTTGATTGATCCTTGATTGGTTCTGAGGATCTGTGGATGGTCTGTTGATCCCTATTGGCGGGTGCCGGGGAGGCTAACTCAAATTAACCGGATGTGGTATTGATTTCGTATATTCAGTAAAATAATTTTTATTAACGAATTAAAAAACAAAATTATGGGAAAATTAATAGGTGGCCCCTTTGGAGTGCTCCATGGAAGGGTCGGAAATTTGGTAGGCTATGTACTCAAAGGACAGAACGTCATGAGGCAGATTGGCAAGAGCGAGAAACCCTTAACCCCGGCAAGGAAAGCAAACTGTGAAAAGATGACGGTTGTGAACCGGTTTTTGCAGCCGGCACTCCCTTTTATTCAGGTAGGGTTTCGGTTTGAGGTGGCAGGGACAAATAGAAATGCCTATAATGAGGCGGTTTCTTATAATAAAATGAATGCCCTTAAGGGAGAATATCCAGACATCAGTATGGATTACAGTAAGGTATTGGTCAGCAAGGGAAACCTCGCGGTTGCGAAACAACCTCAGATGGAAAGAACTGAGGAGGGACTCTTATTTACATGGGACCCCTCCTGCGTATCCAACGAACAGAAACACGATCGTGTAATGTTATTGGTTTGTTTCCCTGAACTGGGCGAAATGAGCTATCATCCAAGTGGATCAAAGCGCAGTGACGGCAGAGACCTGTTACCTATTGAATGGAGTTTTAAAGATGCACATATGGAAGCCTATATTTCCTTTGTTAATGCTGTAGGAACAAAAGTATCAGACAGTGTATATGTAGGCTCGATCGCTGCGGTTGTTCAGAAATCCCCGGAAATTGAGACTGAAAATCAACAGCCTGCCGAAGAGAAAACAACAGTAGAAAGAAAAAGTATACCCATTTCTAAAGGATCGGAAAACCGGGAAGAACCCATAATTCCAGCGCCAAAGATTACACATGAACGGAACAGACTTTGGTTTCTGGAAGCACTAAAGAACAGAAAGGCCCCTTCCTGAATTTCTTTTAATTTTTTTAGTTGCACCAGGTTTTAACCTCAAACTTGTCGAAATGAAGGCAGTTTGCAGCTTTCTCTTTAGAGAAGGACAGGTAAGGCTTTGTGCCTGATTTTTCCATCATCGTATAATAGTTGTTTTCATCTTCTGCGTAAAGCCAGTATTCTCCGGATCCTCTGTTCATTTGAGTAACCCTGAACCTGGTCATGGAACTTTCTTCGGGAATGAGGTAACCTCTCCCTGTGGCAACTGACCATAGGTTGGCAACTGCATTGGCATTTAGGAGAAAGCAGCCGGACAGCAATACAAAGCAAAGCGCAATCCCTACTTTGGTCTTCAATGAGCGGTTTTTAGCAATCATCAGGAAGACCCTTCTTTTTTCCAGGTTTTCAGTTCTTCGGAAATGAAATAGTTGACCAGATCGCGGAACATCTTTTCTATGGCATCAGGAGAAAGGCCTTCCTGTATCGCCCATTCTCTTCTTTTCTCCAGCATGCTTTTAAACCTTTCCGGTGCTTTTACTGAGTTTTCATCCTTTTTAAACTTTGCGGCCGCCTGCACATATTTATAGCGCTGGCCTATCAGATGGATCACCTGTTTGTCTAGCTGATCAATCTCCCCGCGGATTTCTTCCATGTTTTCACATGCTGCTGCGTTCTTCATAAACACAAAGATAAGATCTCATTTGGTCTTATTTTAATAGTTAAATGTCTGATCCTACCCCTTGCTGATCAGGGCCGACCGTACTTTTGTATCATAAATAATTGAAACAAAATATGTTGTCACTAAGAAAGTATATCGTCGTTAAAGGAAACCCCATTTTATTTCCATCTGAGCTCATTCATGCAGAGGTGGCGGGAAAAGACAACGAAGTAGAGAGTGCCGGTTTTTTTGTCGTGGTTAAAGAAAAAGGAAGGAAGCGGGTGATTTGTATTGGAGAGAGTACCTCCTTATCCATTTCAAGCAAACCGGAAACTGATCAGCAATTGATAGCAAACTACCTCGGCCTGGAGTAAACTCCGGCAGGTATGAAAAATGAAACACAACACACAACTGATATATAAACAATAAATAATTTAAAAAAAGAACATTATGAAAACCCAATTTTTAGCAACACTAGTAGTTATAGCAGCAGCATTTACCGCATGTAAAAAAGACAATGATCAAAATCCGGGAGATGGCGCAGCACTTCCAAAAGGACAATACCGTTTAATTGAAATGCATCAGCTTAATGCTCAGGGAAAAGATTCCGCAACGGTTGAATTTCCGGTAAGTGGTCTAAGCCTTACGTTTGATCAGGCAAAACAAACTGCAAACGTCTCAGGTAAACCTGAAAATATTCAATTGAGCGGAAGTTATACCGTAAGCGATAAGGATGGATTGAAGGATGTAAAAATCTCTACCTCTAAAATTGCCCCGGGAGAGAATGATATGAAGGTTGTTCAGTTTTTAGAACTTGGACAACAGTTTGAAAACAAAGGTAGAAACGTAATTATCCATACCAAAGATAAAGGTTACCTGGTATTCAGCATGCAAAAATAACCTATAGGGGTTTCTTTATCGATTAGTAGAGGGGGGATTGCAGGTTATGCCTTAGGGCATGCCTGCTTCTTCTTTATAAGCCAATCCGGATTATCCCATCAATGCTGCTTTTACCAAAACTTCAGCGGGTAAAAGTCCAAACATCTTCTTATATACTTTGGCAAAGTAATTCGGACTGCTGTATCCCAGTTCGTAGGCAATTTCCTGAACGCTGTTAAAGTCGCCGCTTTGCAATAGCTTTTGGGCCAGCAGCAGTTTCTCATTTAAGAAAAAGTTGTTCGGGCTTTCCTTGAGCATTTTCTTAAACAGTATTTTATATTTAGAAACAGACATTCCCGCGAGATCTGCCATTTTCTGTAATCCCGGAAATTCATCGAGCAGGTGATCCAGCAGGTATTGGGAGGTTTTCAGCACATTGTCGATGTCCTGTTGGGAGAGTTTATTGATGATAGGCTCAAACCGACTGACCCGCTCTACCAGATAACCCAACAGGTATAAGGCCGTGCTTTTCAGTTTTAGTTCGAAAGACGGATTGGTAAAAGGCTGCTCTTTCAGGTTGTTTAAAAGTACTTTACTTCTGCTGTCAATGTGACTATAGAAGAATAAGGTGTTTTTTGTCTCGTCAAATAATTGATTGTTGACCGAAAGCTCTCTTGTAGAAGCGCCCAGTTCTTTTAAATAATGCTTCGCGATAAATAACCTTAAACTATAAGAACGTTCTCCAACCGGTGGCATGATCGTTCCTTTTGAACTGGCATCCATGAAACTCATGCCCAACTTCGAATGGTATCCGGCTTTATGAATGCTATCCTCTACGATATGAGTGGTGATCTCATCGCCAATATCAAAATAGACCATGTAATAGTTGTGGTCCGTTGGAACCCTGGTAATGGCTACGGGAACCCGAAAGGTCATGTCCAGCAGCAGTACGGATAAGCCTGGCAATACTTCCAGAAAGATGGAACCTCCCGATGCGATCCCTTCCGGCATGATCATGATCTTATTGTCGGTCAGGCTTGCACCCAACTGATCAACGATCTGTTGCTGCCATTCCGGGCCCATCGTATAGTGGTAGAAAAACTCGATTCTTTCGGTCGTCATGGTTATAATTGGGTCAGGTACTCCTTCGGAGGAACACCATAGGAGTTTTTAAATTGTTCAATGAAGTGTGAAGCACCGAAAAAGTTAAACCGGTCTGCGATTTCTGCAATGGTATAATTGCCTGTTTCCAGCACTTCTTTCGCAAAAGAAAGCTTGTTGCTCAGGAAAAAGGCATTGGGACTTACGCCAGTCATCTTTTTAAAGAGCTTTTTATACTTTGTTTCCGACATCATTGCCTTAGACGAGAGCTCTGCTATTCCGGGGAAAGCGTTTTCAATGTTTTCGATTAAAAAAGCCTGTGAATTAACGATATTCACTACATCTTCTGCAATCACCTGTTCGATGATGATTTCCTGGCTAATGAGCTGATCCATATAATCCCCAATTAAACCATAGACTGTTCCTGTGACAAAAACATCGTATAAAGGGCCTTCCGGTGAGGCTTTTCGCAATTCATTCATCAGCCACCAGGCCTGATTGCTCATGCGGTCAAAACGCACAATGGTATTGAGTTTCGGGTTAAATATGGATTCTACCAGCTGCTGATGTTGAGGAATATTTGAAACGTATTGCTTTAAAGCCGTTTTTTTGATAAAAATGGCAATCATATAGGTGATACAGTCCGCTTTAACCTGGAAATCGCCCTGCATCTCTGCATCAAATATGGCCAGGTTATAGCCCCATCGTCCGGCAGTTCTGGACACCTCATCAAGGATATGAATGGAGTCTCCTTCAGTGAGGTTGAAATAGAGGCCAACAAAATCACTCCTGGTGTTTCTTAATTTAAAGACAACATCCTGCCGGTACCTGACATCAATAATAAAGGCGGTTAAAGATTCATTAATGGGAAGTACATAGCGGTTTCCCGGATGGACCTCATCGGGAATGATGATGCGGTTTCCTTCCACATGGCCATTCAGCTGAGCAGCAAGACCTGCTACCCAATCCAATTCTACCCCATACTGGTGAATAACTTCCTTCATTAAATTAACCTTTGGGTAAATATAGTAATATGTTTTTCTGAATAATGTATGTTTGTCGGGTATAGAAACCTATGAAAATAAATTTAATATGACTATAGAAGCTGCTATTGAAGAAATAAAAAAGTTCTGGAACGATGAAGAGGAATTGCCTTTTGGGCTATCAGATCATGCTGAGCATATCGAAAGACTGGAAAAAGAGTTTGGCCGCACATTGCCGGAAGACTTAAGAAAATACATCAGCAGCTATACACCTGCTGAGGATTTTTATTTCCTGACTGCCGGAAACCCAATAGTGGTATATGGCATTGACAACTTAAAGTATGTTCAGGATGGATACAATTATGATTCGGCTGCGAAATCAGAACTGGAAGATTGGGATAAAGGCTCTTTCCTTTTTGCCGACGAAGGAGCAGACCCCATCCTTATAAATATGGATGCGCCGGAAAATGGTATTTTAAGATTGGAACACGGAGCCGGAAATTGGGATTACGGAGATGTAATTGCAGATAATTTTGCGCAATTTCTGCTCTGCAGTGCCGCATTACATCATGCCCTGAGCAATTTTGAGGAGGAAGGAATCGTTGATGATGATAAAGGATTCTGTTTGGCACAGGGTGCCGCAAAATGGTACTTCCCAAAAATGAAGAAATGGGCAGGTAAGCATTACGAAATCTGGTGTGGAGTGTTTGACAATAACTAAAGAAAAAATATTGAGAAAATTGAAGAGGCTGGGAAGGAAAAGCATGGTGCTGGTCCTGTTGTTTGCTGTACTGGATACTTTTGGACAGCATGTAAATCAGCAGGAACTGCTGTACCTGGTAAACGGTACGCAGAAGATGGAGGTTAATCCGGAATTGTTTTCAGTTACGGCCGTAGATGCAGATGGAAAGCGGTATCCGGTTTCGGCCCCGCTTCAAAAAGAAGCCTTAAGCGGATTGGTATTTGCGGAAAAGAGCGCTTCATGGAACTATCCTGAAAAAGGGATTCAGGTATCGCTGGAATTGCATCCTGATTTTTTAGAGGTAAACATCAAAGCCGGTAAAACAACGGACTTTACCTGGCCTGTTTTGAATGGAAAGATAGATGCCCTCACGATTCCTTTACATCAGGGGAAATACATTCCGGCCAGGGATACCGCATGGATCAGCCATCTGACCAAAAGCGGTCCTTTGAGTGGCGCTCAGGATTTGTCTATGCAGTTTTTTGCTGCAGGCACCGGAGATAAAGCGCTGGTTTATGTGATCCGGAATATGTTCAATAACAAGCTGAACTTTGCAAACAATAATGGCATACTGGGATTGAGTTTTAATCATGAATTTCCTGCTACCGTTTCCGATAAGCAATATGGTTTCAGAATTTACCTGACCGCAAACAGTATAACAACCATTGCAAAGACCTATAAAAAATATCGGGAAGAAAAAGGGAAGATCATTACGCTGGAGCAAAAAGCTGCAGATAATCCTAATATCCGGAAATTATATGGTGCTCCTCATATCTATATCTGGAATGATAAATTCCTGGTATCAAATGATGTGCTCAACTGGAAGCTGTTTAAAAAAATGATCCTGGAACAATTGAAAGATAGGGCAATGAACCCTACAAAAAATATGTTCAGACAGTTTTCAGGAGGAGAATCGGGGAGGGAGTTTCAAAAACAGCTGGACGATTTTGTTAAGGACGACTTTATCACGAAGTACCAGAAGAATGGGTTGATCCAGGGGATCAATGAAGTGCTGCTGAGGAAGGATTTTTATAATAAACTGGCCTGGAGCAATGTAAATCCGGGTAAAGACGCTTTAAGTCTGATCGGTAAAGGTATTGACCGGCTGAATGCCATGGAACTTTACCGCTTAAATCAACTGTTGCTGAGGGCCGCATATCCGGAGGTCTTTAGTCCGGCAGCAGACTGGGGAGGTGCAGCACCCAAAATGCTGGATGAAATGCAGAGCGCAGGAATAAAAAAAGCATGGCTCGGTTTAAACGACTGGATGCCTGCCGAGATTCATCCGGAGTTTGTTGGCAAGGCGGTAGCAAAAGGCTATTTAATCGGTCCCTATGATTCCTATCACAGCATTCATCAACCCGGAAAAGAAGGCTGGATCACTGCGAAATTTTCCGATACCACATTGTTTACCAGCGCCTTTGTGATGAATAAAAACGGAAAGCCGTCTTTGGGTTTTCTAGGCAAGGGCCGTAAGCTCAACCCTGCTTTATCGATGCCTGCAGTAAAAAGCAGGATGGCAGAGGTGATGGCCAATACAGGGAAGGTATTCAACTCCTGGTTTATTGATTGTGATGCCACTGGGGAGAGTCTGGATGATTATACGCCCGGAAGAATGAGCAGTCAGGAGGATGACATCAAAGCGCGTTTGCAAAGAATGGCCTGGATCAGGGACACCTATAAACTGGTTGTCGGTTCGGAAGTTGGAAATGATTTTGCTGCGGAGGTCATTGCGTATGGTCATGGAATGACAACTCCTGTGATTGCCTGGAATGACCCGGACATGAGGAAAAACAAAACATCAAAATACTATATCGGAGGATATTTCTCTAATAATGGAGGGGTTCCGGACAGGTATGGCCTGCAGGCTGCACTAAAAGACGAATACCGTTATCTGTATTATGACAGCCGTTTTAACATTCCCTTATTTCAACTGGTCTATAACAATGCCGTGATCACTTCTCATCATTGGGAGTGGGGGAGTTTGAAAGTGCCTTCTGAGCTGAGGCAGACGGAATTGAAGGAAATCTTATTTAATGTTCCTCCATTGTATCATCTTAATGATGAAAGCTGGCTGAAGTTTAATGAGGTCATTTCCAGGCATGTAAAAGTTTTCTCGAAAACACATGAACAAGCCGTGAAATTGGAAATGACAGCATTTGACTGGCTGAGCAAAGACCATCAGGTTCAGAAAACCACATTTGGCGATAAGATGGAGGTGATCGCTAATTTCGGCAGGGTTCCTTTTACCTACAGGAACCAGGTAATTCTGCCACAGACACTGATCATTCATGAACTTATTGGCAATACTTTTGAAATATATAAACCCTAAACGGGAACCATCCCTAATTACAGGCACGTTTATTGAATAACTAATGATTCAGTTATTTCTTATGCAAGGATTTCCAGTAAAAGCAGGTTTATTTTTCTTGTTGCTATTTCCCTGTGGCTTATATGCCCAGAATGTGAGCAATATCGCTACGCAGCAAACGGTCGAAACGGACACCTCAGCTCAGAAAGATCTGATCGATGTGGCCAAGTCATTGTTTAAGATAAAACCGAAGGAAATCAAAGCAGAACGGGGTAAAAAAGTATATTTCTCTATACTTCCGGTGAGCAGTACTGTTCCTGGCGGAAGTGGCCGTGCATTGGTGACAAGCACCACTGCAGCCATGTACCTTGGGCCAAGGAAGACCACAAACCTTTCTTCCGTGACCTTCACTCCCTACTGGAATTTAGGTAACCGCTTTGGTTTGCCTCTGCGCAGCACCGTATGGCTTCCTGATAATAAATGGGTAATCCAGGGAGATACGCGTTTTCTGGTTTATCCGCAATACACCTGGGGACTGGGAAGCAATGCGGTAAGGCCCGAGCCGATACTGGTAGATTACAAGTATATCCGCTTTTACCAAAGTGCATTGAAACGGATCAAACCCTATTTCTTTGCAGGATTGGGTTATAACCTTGATTACCATTTTAATATAAAAAGTGAAGATCCGAATGTGGACCTGAAACAGTATACAAACTATGAATACGGGACTGCCAAAAACTCTTTTTCTTCGGGGATTACTTTCAATTTGCTGTACGATACCCGGAGCAATTCGATTAATCCACTTCCGGGGATGTATGGCAACCTGGTTTATCGGGTGAATCCTAAATTTTTAGGAAGCAATGATTCCTGGAGCTCTTTGTACCTGGATGTCAGAAAATATATATCCATGAATCCATCCAAACCTGATCAGCAAAATACATTGGCTTTCTGGACTTACCTCTGGACAAGCCTGGGCAATAAAACTCCTTACCTTGATTTACCCAGTATCGGTTGGGACCCTGCAAACCGATCGGGGAGGGGAATCGACCAGAACCGTTATCGCGGAAAGTCCCTGTTTTATCTGGAAAGCGAATACCGGAGGGACATTACCAATAATGGTTTGTTAGGTTTTGTGGTGTTTGCAAATGTCAATACCGTGAGTGGTTCTAATGCGATGTTTAGCTCCTGGAAACCTGCCGTCGGTACCGGACTCCGGGTAAAATTCAATAAGAGCTCTAATACCAATATTGGTGTTGATTATGGAACGAGCAAGGGGTACAATAGCTTTACCTTTAGTCTGGGCGAAGCTTTTTAATCAGCTTGTTTTTTAGGCTTGATGGATAAAAATATTATGGAACCTCATGAAAAACCCCTGTTTTGAATTTCAAAACAGGGGTTTTTTCGTATGGACTAACGTCTTTTTGTAGTGTTAATACCCTGGATTCTGAGTGTAATTAGGGTTTGCCATTTGATTGGCCGGAATCGGGAAAATCAGGTATTTCGGATCATCACTTGGTTTTTCCTGCCATGGTGTTAAAAACTTACCAAAGCGGATCAGGTCCTGTCTCCTTACCCCTTCCCAGAAGAACTCGCGACCGCGTTCGTCCAGCAACTGGTCCAGTGATACACTTCCCCAGATGGAAGCCCCGCGGGTAGTCCGTACCAGGTTCACCAAAGGTAGCGCTAGAGGGCCTTGTCCAGTCCTTAGCAAGGCTTCAGCTTTCATCAGTAACACATCTGAGTACCTATAGTAAACCCAGTCGTTATCCGGAAATCCGGAAGAGCCGTTTGCATAATCAACAGGGTATTTAATGACCCGGATTCCTGCATTTTCCAGCCTTTTCGGATCACGCTCAATGATGTTCACTTCAGGTGTAAAAATCAGGTTCTCCCCAAGTCTGTTTTTGATCAGTGCGCCGGTTTGATTGACCTGCTGACCTACGAGAAAACCTACCCGGACACCCGATACATCTGTAACGCCTGTATAAGCTCCACCTCGTCTGGAATCCGAAGCTTCGAACTTATTGTAGAAGTCGGAAAGGGTACAAAAGCCGTTATTTCCACTTGGGCTTTGGTTGTAATGCAGTGGGGCTACCCACATGGCATTTAATCCACCGGCATCTACGCCACCACTGTTTTTACCGGTAAAGACATTTTCTTTGGCAAGAAGGTCATTCTTTGGTGCAAAATTGTCGAAATAATTGGGGGTCAGGGTATAAGCACCTCCGGTGATGATTTCATCTGCCAGGCCGATCACTTTGGCCATATCTGCCGGATCGAAAGTTGGGGCTGCACGGTTCAGGAAAGCGCCTTTATTCAGGTAACATTTCATCAGCAGCATTTTTGCCGCATCTTTGGTCGCGCCGGTATTTGGGCTGGTTGGCAGTGCGGGTAGAATTTCGGTCAGCTCTGCGATGATGTAGGCAATGGCTTCGGTATTTTTTCTCACCCTTGAAGGCAGTGTAACATCTTCACCAGGATCACGGTAAGGGACCTGGTTCCAGCCGTCGAGGATAGAGAATTGGGCAAAAGCGCGTAAAAAGCGGGCTTCAGCCGCCTGTTGTGGTGTTGGACTGAATTGCAATACACTCGTTGCCACATAGCTTACGCTGTTCAGGTCCCGGTAAACGGAATGGATCCGGGTATGGTCTGATGCCCAGCGATGCAGGTGTAAAGCTCGCCATGCGCCATTGTCATCCCAGTCGCCACCACGGGTAGGTACAATGGCTTCATCACTTGGGAATTCCTGTAAAGCCCACCAGCCATAGGGCCCCTGATAAGGTGCGCGCATGGCGTTGTAAGCGGAGTTGAGTACTGCCGCGACATTGCCGGAGCCTACACCGGCATCATTGATCTGGCCGTTTAGTTTTTCATCTAGTTTGGTACATGCCGTAAAGGAGAGAAAAGCAACGATTACAGCGGTTATATATCTAGTTTTCATGTTCAGAATATTTAAATTAAAGGGAAAAATTAACTCCGAAATTGAAGGTCCTTGCCGTTGGATAAGGAACATATTCTATTCCGGCTGATGGAACGCCGTTGATACTTTTGTCGACATTCACCTCCGGATCAAAGCCGGTATATTTGGTGATCACAAAGAGGTTCTGCCCATTCACATAGACATTTAGTCCTTTGATGGTTTTTCCGAGGTTGCCGACATTGTAGTTCAGGGTGGCATTGGCCAGTTTCAGGTAATTTCCCTTTTCAATATAACGGGAAGAGGCAGAGATTGGGTTGGCCAGCGATTCCTGAATCGCTGAATTCAGGAGCGGAGCGGCGACATTTCTCGTTCCGAGATTGGTAATCGGCAATACAGAATTGGCGGTATTGTTGTAGATGTCCTGTCCGAATGAGCCGTTAAAGTTTAGGCCCAGCGAGAGTTTTTTGTACCTGAAATCCGTGCTGATGCCCAGGATAACGCTTGGATTGGGATTTCCCACATAGTAAAGGGTGTATCCGTCGTCTGTATATTTAGAAAACCCACCTGCATCCAGGCCTTCATAACGTCGGGTTACCATAGCAAAGAGTGGCAATCCACTTTGAATGACCTCCAGGGTAACATCACTCAAGCCCTGACCATTTAAAGTTCCGGTATTGATGATACCTGCAATATCCTTTACTTTGTTGTCCAGAAAGGTCGCATTTCCACCCAGGGACCAGGAGAAATCTGTCCGGTCGATAATGCTGCCGTTTAAGGTTAATTCCACTCCTTTATTGATGATCTTTCCGGGTAAGTTTACCCAGGTTACCGAAGCTCCGGCAGCAGAAGGGTAGAACGGAATTTGAGGGAATAAAAGATCGGTTGTGGTCTTTCTGAAAAAGTCGATTGATCCCGTCAGCCTGCTTTTCAGAAAGCCGAAATCGGCACCAATATTGATTTGTTCATCGGCTTGCCATTTCAGCTTTTTATTCTCATTGTTTACTCCGGTTAAGGTTGGGCCTCCGGAATCATAACCGAAAGCAAAGCGTTTTTGAGAGGATCCGGAAGGGAACTCCTGATTACCTGTCCGTCCGTATCCGGCCCTGATCTTTAACTGGTCCAGCCATTCTGTACCGGCAAGGAACTCTTCATTTTTAATGTTCCATGCGGCAGAGAAAGAGGGGAAATAACCGTATTTATTATCGGAACCGAAACGGGTAGATCCATCTGCCCTGATGGTGGCGGTTAAAAGGTATTTACCTGCATAGTTGAAAATCGCACGTGCAAAATAAGATTGCAGCTCTGTGGTCGGATCGCTAAACGAGCTCATCCTTCTGTTATTTGGAGGAGTTGCCTGCAGCGCATCGGTGTAATCTACAGGAATATCGCCAAAGCCACTGGCATTCATATTGGTTCCCTTGTTGATGTAATTGGTGTATTCATAACCAACTACCGCGTTCAGGTTTAGTTTTGTAGCGATTTCCTTGTTAAAGGTCAGCGTGTTTGTGAATTGCTGGGTCAGCAGTTCACTATTTGAATAACTGGCATATCCACCCAGAAAATTATCGGCAGGTTTGGCCTGAACCCCTTCAATGTTAATGAAGCTGCGGGTAGAATTTCTCCTGACACCGGAACTGTAGTTGAGACTCACCAGCATCCGGTATTCCAGCCATGGGGTGATTTTATAATAAGGAGAGACGCTTCCTAAAATAGAAGATACTTTAGATTTATCGCTGTAGGCTTCCGACATGGCCAGGGGATTGATGATCCGGCCATTTTCGATGAACAGGGAGCCATCGGTATTTCTTAAAGGCCTGGTTGGGTTCCAGGATAGGGCCTGACTGATCAGACTTCCTGTAAATCCCGCATCATTGGTGATGGGCGCAATGTTTTCGTTATACTGACTGCTGATCAAACTCACGTCCATGCCCAGCTTTTTGCTGTCCAGGAATTTGAAATTGCCATTAAAAGCAGCAGTATATTTTTTTAAGTCCGTTTTTCTGATAATTCCCTGTTGGTCCTGATAGCCGAAGGAGGCACGGTAAGTACTGGCATCGTTCCCGCCACTGATCCCAACAGAATAATTCTGATTGTAAGCCGTTCTTGTAATGGCCTTCATGGCATCTACATTACCTCCATAATCACCTGCAGTAAGTCCGTATTTATTCAAAGCCGAGCGGTATTGATTACCATCTAATACTTCCAGCTGATTCATGAGGTTACTAACCCCTGTGGAAGCATTTACATCCAATTTCGTCGCTCCGCTGGCACCTCTTTTTGTGGTGATCAGTACCACACCATAAGCAGCTCTTGATCCATAAATGGCCGTTGCGGAGGCATCTTTCAGGATTTCCATGCTTGCGATATCACTGGGATTGATGAAGTTGAGCGGATTTCCACCAGGAGCGCTTCCTAAACCTCCTCCCGGAGTGGCTTTAACACCACCTACAGAACTGGGGCTGGCACTTGGTCTTGCCGAATTGCTGGTCAGCGCAACTCCATCCACTACATACAGGGGTTGTCCGGTACCGGTAACGGCCGCATTTCCACGGATTCTTACGGTCGTGGCACCTCCCGGTTGTCCGCTGTTGTTGATCATTTGTACACCGGCAACCTTTCCCTGTAGCAATTGATCGGGCGCGATGAGCGGGCCTTTATTGAAATCTTTGGCCGAGAGGGTAGCTACAGCACCGGTAAGGTCATTTTTCTTTACAGAACCATAACCGACCACGGTAACTTCTGTGAGTTCGTTTGCTGATCCCATTACGGCATTCAGGATTTTCTTTCCCTCAATGTCCAGGGTTAGGGTTTGCATGCCTACATAGCTGAAGGTTAGTTTTTTTCCATCTGCAGGCACATTGATGGCATATTTCCCATTGGCATCGGTCAGCGTTCTGACGCTTTTTCCTTCAACGGAAACGGTTACGCCAATGAGGGTGGTATTCTCCTTATCTGTAACTGTTCCCGTAACAACCGATTGGGCATAGGCGGTAAAACAGGATAGGAGTAAGATGAAGAGGGACATTGCTGTTTTTTGCAGCGTTTTTGCATCGGGTCTGTTTCTAAAAACGACTCCGGCATTTCTGAGTAAAAAATTGCTTGTCATAATTGATTAGGTATGGTTAGTAAATAGGGTTTTATGGCAGGAAATTAATGGTGTTTTACCCAGGCTAAAATTTGCCTTTTATAGGTGCAATATTTGGTTTATGTGGCTGAAGGCCATTACCTAAGATACTTTATAATTTGTTAAAGTCCAATTTTGTTCAAAATGGGGCAAATAATTGATCTGTCGAAACAAAAAATGTTGTTTGGTAGTATTTTGGAATTTTGTTTTAAATATCTGTGTCTTAGTGATATTGTGTATGGTATTGTTGATAATAATTGGTATTTTATGTTAGAAAACCTAAACCTGAACTTCAATCATCTTAACCACTATGAAAAAAACATTATTACTCCTTATTGTGCTGCTGTTTCTGAGCTCGGAACTGACATTTGCACAAAAAAAGACCATTACCGGAACGGTAACCGATGCCGCGACCAAAGAAACTTTAATTGGTGTATCTGTATACATCAAAGGAAGTAAACAAGGGACAAGTACCAATGCCAGCGGACAGTTCTCTATTGAGGCTGTTTCAACTGATCAACTCGTGTTCAGCTATACCGGGTATAAGCCGGTTATCCAATTGGTTGCTGCGAATACCAGCTTTCAAATCAGTTTGGAGAGCAATACTGCTCAGTTAGATGAAGTGGTGTTGATCGGTACACGTTCTGCAGGAAGGGTAAAGCTGGAAACGGCAGTGCCTGTGGATATTGTGAATGTCAGCAAGACTGCTGCTACGACCGGACGACTGGAGTTAACCGATATCTTAAATTATGCAGCACCCTCCTTTAATTACAACAAGCAGTCGGGTTCTGATGGGGCAGATCATGTGGAGCTGGGAACGCTGAGAGGGTTGGGCCCGGATCAAACTCTGGTACTTGTAAATGGTAAACGCCGGCATTCCACTGCCTTTGTTTCTGTATTTGGAACCAGAGGCCGGGGAAATTCCGGTGTGGATTTAAGTACCATTCCTACCGCCGCAATTGAGCGGGTCGAAATCCTGCGTGACGGTGCTTCGGCACAATACGGCTCTGATGCAATAGCGGGTGTAATTAACCTGGTACTTAAAAAGAGTGTCGATGAGTTTACCGCGAATGCAGGCTATTCGGGATATTATGATCCTGCCTTTAACAGCAAAAAAAGCGTGGCCGCGGCCCAGTATCCGCATGGTGGTACTATTGATGGCAATGCCTTTACCTTTGATGCGAATTATGGCCTGAAAATCGGCAAAGCTGGTTTTCTTAACCTGACTGCCGACTATTCTAAAAACGGAAAAACTTACCGTCAGACAAAGGATACGGCAACTGCAAATCCTAAGGCATTGCCTTTAAATACCCCAAGACGGGCCAATGGCGATGGATCCTCAGAAGGAGGGACGATCTTTTTTAACAGTGAAATTCCTGTAAGTACAAAGACCACCTTTTACAGCTTTGGTGGTTACAGTTATAAAGGCTCGGATGCTTACGCTTTTACGCGGAACTTCTCTTCCAGACCGGAACGTTTCCCTACCAATGGTGCGAATATCATTCCCGTGGATGGCATTATCGTAAAGACACCTGACGGGGAATCCTATTACAATCCGCTCATCGAAACAAAGATTAAAGACCTGGGCTTTGCTGCGGGGATTAAAGGCGTTTTTGGGGAGGCCTGGAACTGGGACCTGAGCAACAATACCGGAAACAATGATTTTCATTTTTATGGAAAAAAGACGTTCAATGCTTCTCTTGGTGCAGATAAAACTTCTTTCGATGATGGAGGTTCCGAATTTTTACAGAACACCACAAACCTGAACTTTAGTAAACGTTTTGATAAAGTCCTTTCCGGATTTAACCTTGGTTTCGGTGCCGAATACCGTTATGAACGTTATAAAATTTCTGCAGGTGAGGAAGCTTCCTATAAGAATTACGATCCTGCCGGGATTAAGGCTGCAGGATCACAGGGGTTTCCTGGTTTTCAGCCGGGTGATGCCGCGAATTCCAACCGCTCTGTGTTTGGAGGCTTTGTTGATTTTGAGCTGGATGCGACCGACAAATGGCTGATCAATTTTGCGAACCGGCTGGAACATTACAGTGATTTCGGTTATAACTTCAGTACCAAGTTTGCCACACGTTATAAAATTGCCGATAATTTTAACATCCGTGGCTCGGTAGGTACAGGTTTCCGTGCGCCTTCTTTACAGCAGATCAATTACAGTTCTACCTTTACCAATGTGCAGGGATCTATCATTTCCGAAGTAAAGATCGCACCCAATACCAGTCCGATTACCAAGGCTGCGGGAATTCCGAACCTGAAACAGGAAACCTCGAAAAATGCAGGTTTAGGCTTTACCTTTAAACCTGTTCCTGAATTTAGCATTACCGTAGACGGTTATATCATCAATGTAAAAGACCGTGTGGTGCTGTCGGGGCAGTTTAGCGCAGATGATGCGACATTGGACCCTTCGTTTACAGATGCTTTAAAAGCACTTAGGGTAGGTACGGCACAGTTCTTTGCCAATGCAGTGAACACCACCAACCGGGGATTGGATGTGGTACTGGATTATAACAAGACAATCGGGGACAACCGTTACCGGATTTTGTTTACCGGGAATTTCCAAAGCATGGACATTGACAAAGTGAACTATCCGACTATCCTGGGTAAAACTGATGCCTTAAAAGAGACCTTCCTGAGCTCAAGGGAGAAGAAATTCATTTTGGCTTCTGCGCCGAAAGTAAAGTTTTCTTTGAACCCTGAATATGGACATCAGGACCTGACTGTTGGTCTGCGTTTTACCTATTTCGGAAAAGTAGAGATCTATGGATATGGTGACGGAACAGGGACTTCTCCTGTGGTTCCAAAAGATGATGGTTCCGGTTCAGTAGCAGACCTGTATAACTATAGCGGAAAGCTGGTGAGTGATGTGTATTTATCTTATAAACTGAATAAATACGCCAGGATCTCACTGGGTGCAGATAATGTATTGAACGTCCATCCTGATCTTGGCTATATTCAGGGTGCAAAAGGCTGGGCTTATAATAATGAACCTGCCGGGCCATTTGATGCGGTTCAGATGGGTGGAAACGGAAGGCGCATTTTTGCAAGGATCGGTTTTAATTTTTAGTACCCACAGGGACCAGGACCAGCAGCATTCTCAGAAATCTGAATGCTCCTGGTCTTTTTCATTAACCCATTTTTCCAAGAAGCCAGCGTAAGGAGGCCAGGTGTTCCAAATCATGGCTGCAGAGAAAATGAATTAGGGACCGAAGGGTAATGTTCCCATACCCTTCAAAATAGGCAGGTCTGTCCCATTGCGTATCTTCAATTTCTCCAATCATTGCGACCGTCTTTTTCCTTGCTTCGAGAAAGGCAGCAATTGTTTCCTGTAAATCTGCGTTTTTATAATCCCTTTGTATGGCCAGCTCATATCCTTCTACCGGGGCTAAAGTCGGGTTGTGCTCCTTCAGTATCCTCTGAATGCGATGATGGTATCCATCTGTTTCTATATCCCTGATATGGCAGATCTGTTCAATTGCAGAAAACCTTTCTCCGGGAATTCCATCCCATGATTCGGGAGTCCAGGGTAATTGTTCCTGTTTAAATAACAGGAGTACATTTTCTATTTGTTTCGATTGATCAGACAGGGAGGAGAATAATTGTTTCATTACTAAATTTATCACTTATAAACAGGAAGAAAAACCAATTGATCAATGATGACCAAGGATTTACAATTAAAAACATGTATTGTCGTTATAGGTCTTTCCTCTATACCTATGACGCGTAAAATATTGCTCCTGATCAGCTTTTGTTTCCTGTTCTCTTTTTCTGGTTTTACTCAGGAGTCTGGTCTGACCGCCAGGTTGCCAATAGCAGAAGCGGAAGTTTTTGTCAAAAAGAAAAATATGGATGCCTCGGTCTGCATTCTGGTAGACATGCGCATCCATTCTGGTAAAAACAGAATATTTGTATGGGATTTTAAGGAAAAGAAAGTGTTGATCAGTGGTCTTTGTGCACATGGTGTAGGCGGGGGGAGTACGGCGACTAAGCCGGTATTTAGCAATACCATTGGGAGCAATTGTACGGCGCTGGGAAAATACAGGATTGGAAAACGTGGTTACAGCAATTGGGGGATCCATGTAAATTACAAGATGCACGGCCTGGAAAAAAGCAATGACAATGCTTATGCGCGGATCATTGTGTTGCATTCCTATTCACCCGTTCAGAACCATGAGATTTATCCAAACACCTTGTTCGGACAAAGTGCGGGATGTCCGGTACTTGCAGATGAGGTGATGCGGAAGGTGGACCAGCTGCTTAGGAAAAAGAAGAAACCCGTATTGCTCTGGATTTATAATGGATAAAAAAACCTTCAGAAGCTTTGCTTCCGAAGGTTCAGTATCTGCCCGAATGAATTTTTAGGATGAGTTATGAGGGCGCGTTTAATGATGATTATCTGCCAGGATAAATGCTGGTCATGTATAATGCATCGTTTGCTGAAATAGTGGTGTTATTGGCTGCAATGGTTACATTGTTCGTTGTAAACTGAGCCTGAACAGGGTAGTGCATGATGGAAGCTTTATCGTAAGCAGTGTAGTTCAATCCGGTTCTGGAGGAAACCGCAAGTACATTGAAATCTATCTGTGCTTTTGTCCAATAATTTGGTGCACCCATATAGTAATTGTAAACGGCTTGAGTATTCCATGGGATGTTGGCATCAGGATGCGACTGTTCGTGGTTCAAACCCAGGGCATGGCCAAACTCATGAGTTACTGTTCTTCTGAACTCTGTATCGCTGGTGTTGTTATTGAACCAGCCATAGTTCATAGAAACTGTTTTGTTTTTGGTGTCCGTTCCGATGTAAGACCAGGATCCTCCTGCATCAAAAGCAACCTTAATGTCTGCTGCTGCATTGTCTGCTACAAACTGAAAAGTAAGGTTGGCATAAGTTTCCCAGCTTTTGGCATACTGCTGAACTTTTGATCTTACATAAGCACTTCCTCCGCTAAACCTAACTTTGATCGTACTTCCATTAGGCCAGATTTTATTGGCCGGTCCGTTCGATTCTGTGCCCGGTGTTTTACCATCAGGTGAATCGACTTTCATTTCACAAGAGAAAGGAACACTGGATTCTGATTTTGATACAGGTGCTTCTTCCTGGGATGAATTGTCGGTGTTTTTCTTACAGCCTGCCATGATTAAAAGCGTAACTGCAATGAACAATAGGTTTTTTGTGATTTTCATAAATTAGTTAGTTTCTCGGTAGATACTAAATCCAATATATGGTAATTTTTTTGATACATTGTGATGATGGTGATATTTTTTTGTCAACAACATCAATATTTTGATACTATTTTATCATTGAATCCTGACTTTACTTTATTCAGGATGGATTTATCAGAAGGCGTAAATTATATTTTAGTAGCATTCTTTTTTATTAGTTTTAGTGATTCATCGTTTATACGTTTTTTTCTATGAAATTTCTGAAACTAACAGGCATATCGCTTTTTCTATTGTGTTATAGTTTCGCTGCAAGGTCGCAACAGCTAAAACCCGGATTCGATAAAGCAGAGTACAGAGAACTGATTTATTTGTCGGCAACATCATTTGAATTTCCAGAGAAGGCCAAGCTGATTCCTAAACCTGAGCATTCTAAACTGGCATACCAGAGTAAATCCATTGGCTTAGATAATGCATGGGAATTATGGATTAAAGACCATTCGACTGCCATTTTGGGGATCAGAGGTTCTACCGCAAAAAGTGAAAGCTGGCTGGCAAACCTGTATGCAGCGATGGTTCCGGCAAAAGGAACCCTTAATATTGATAAAGCGCATACTTTCGAATATGAGTTGTCTTCAGACCCAAAGGCTGCTGTTCATGCCGGTTTCCTGATCAGCACCGCATTTATAGCGGAAGATATGCTGCCAAAAATAGATTCCTGTTACCAATCCGGGATCCGTGATTTTATCATCATGGGACATAGTCAGGGCGGAGCAATCAGCTATTTGTTAACTGCTCATTTGTACCATCTGCAAAAGCAGGGCCGTTTGGCTAAGGACATTCGTTTTAAGACCTATTGCAGTGCAGCGCCTAAACCGGGAAATCTGTATTTCGCTTATAGTTATGAAGCTGCCACTCAAAATGGCTGGGCCTACAATGTGATCAATGCGGCCGACTGGGTGCCTCAAACTCCCTTTTCAGTACAAATGCTGGATGACCTGCCGGAGGTAAGCCCGGTACCATTGATCGAAGGGCTCATCAAAAAGCAGTCTTTTTTTAAGCGGATATTCCTCAATATGATGTATAATAAAGTGCGGAACCCATCGCGTAAAGTTGTGAAGCGCTATCAAAAGCTGCTGGGAGAGGAGATGGCAAAAAGAATAAAGACCTATTTGCCAGATTATAAGGCCCCGGCTTATTATAACAGCAGTAATTATGTACGGACGGGAACATCAATTGTTTTGTATCCTGATTCCGGTTATGCGCTGAAGTTTCCAAATGAGGGTAAGGATATCATGATTCATCATTCTTTTCCACCCTACCTTTATCTGCTTGACCAAGAATAAACCCATGATTTATAGTAAGAATATTCATTTTATATCCGAAATTGGCCTGCACATCGCTTTGTTATTAAATGATTAATGGGCAACAAAATCGTCAGGTTCGTTTTCTTCGGTAATTACTTTGTGGGCTTGCTTGCGGTTGCGCTTACAGTAGAAGCGACGCAGCAGCTTCGGCTCCCCTATAATTCCCTGAATTATTATTTGCTGCTGTTTTTGGCCCCGACCATTTATTATACCTACGCTTATCATAAGCTCTCGGCTCAGCCTGCTTCGAATAATCCCCGCAGTCAGTGGTATGCGAAACACCGGGTTTTTATCAGCTGGAGTCAGGGGATTCTTTTTAGCCTATGCCTGGCTTTGGCTTTCCGGCTGCTCTACCTGAATTACAGTAATATTTTGAACCTGCCTCTGAGTTATTGGATCGCTATTGCCGTTATTGTTCTGGCAGGAGGGCTATATTACCGGCTTTTGCCCAGGTCTTTCCTGAACTTCGACTTACGGAATACCGGATGGTTAAAGGCTTTTGTGATCGGCTTTGTATGGGCCTGTTGTGCAAATGTTCTGCCGCTGATTATGCTCAAAATAGAAACCGGGGTTGGTTATCACGATCCACTGTTATGGACCTGGCTGTTCATCAAGAACTGGATGTTCTGTACCGTTAATGCGATCTTATTCGACATCAAGGATTATCCTACGGATGCCAATAAACACCTCAAGACATTTGTCGTCAGCTTTGGTTTAAGACGAACCATATTTTATATCCTCATTCCATTACTGGTGATAGGGATGATCTCTCTGTTCATCTTTGCGGGCTATAAAGGCTTCGGTCCAATCCCAACGGCACTCAATATCCTGCCTTTTATCCTGACAATTTACATTGCCTATTCCATGCGCCGGAGAAAGAACATCTTATATTACCTGATGGTGATCGACGGATTGATTTTGTTTAAAGCTATTTGTGGCATCATTGCCATGCAATTCATGGTTTTATGATCAATAACTACGATAAAATAGCGAATTATTATGACAGACTGAGTCGTCTGGTATTTTTTAAATCTCAGGTAAATGCCCAGATTCATCAACTGAAATACATTCCGGAAAATAGCAGGGTGTTAATTGTAGGTGGTGGAACGGGCTGGATTCTGGAAGAACTCGCAAAAGTTCATCCGGCAGGCCTGCATATTGTATATGTGGAAATATCAGCAAAGATGATCGCACTTTCTAAAGTCAGGAATGTAGGCGCCAATACCGTTGAATTTGTTAACATGGGCATAGAAGACTTCTCTTCTTCTTTAAGTTTTGATGTGATTTCCAGTCCGTTTTTGTTTGATAATTTTTCGGAACGGAGGGCATGGCTGATTTTTGAACAGCTGGATGACCTGCTTAAAGAAGACGGACATTGGTTTTTTGTAGATTTTAGTTTGAATGGAGAGCAGGGGAAATGGTGGAAATCTATATTCCTCCAGGTGATGTATGTTTTTTTTAAGCTCATCAGGATAGTGGAGGCATCGGAACTGATTGATATGGAGCCTTATTTTAAACGTGCAAATTATAGGATAACCGACAGTCAGTTTTACTATGGAGGTTTCATTCGTGCCTTAATTTATCATAAAGAGAATAAATTGGCTTAAATTAGCAGGAATTAATAAATGCTATCTACCTTCATGAAACAACTTCATCTTTCCTTTTTATTCCTGTTGTTTGCGGGGCTTCATACTACCGCACAAACCGAAACTCAGAAGATCTATTTTCTTAAAAATAGCGGTGTTTATGTGAAGGATAAAGATAGTGCTGATTATACACGTACAGTGACGGACCCGGTTGCGGGGAGTAGTGTTTATCAGATCAATGATTTTTATTTGAATGGAAATAAGAAGCGTACTGCTCAGGCCATCATGAATAAACGTATGGTTTATGAAGGTCCTTATGTGACCTGGTACAAGAACGGGAACCAGCAACAGAGGGGTAATTATGTCAATGATGAGTTAGAGGGGGAGCAGCATACTTACTATCCGGACGGTAAGCTATATGTGACTAAAGTCTACAGCAAGGAAGGAACGCCGGCGCAGCAGTCTGTCTATATAAAGACCGTCAAAGACCTGAAAGGAAAAAATCTTGTGCGGAATGGCAATGGTAAATATGTTATTTATGATGAAGATTTTAAGCAGGTAACAGATCAGGGGAATGTGAAGGAGGGTTTGAATGATGGTCTTTGGACGGGAAAGAATCTTAAAAGACAATTCAGTTATGCTGAAAGTTATGATAAAGGAAAATTCCTGTCCGGAAAGAGCACTGATGAAAAGGGGAAGATTTATGCTTATACAAAGCTGGTTACAGATCCTGAATTTGTTGGCGGTCATGCAGCGCTGTCCAAATTTCTGGGGACTCACATCAGGTATCCGGAAAAATGCCAGGAGGCAGGAATTGAGGGCACTGTGTTTCTTAAATTTACGGTGCTTAAGACTGGGGAGATTCGCAATATTTCAGTGCTGAAGTCGATTCATCCGGACCTGAATGCGGAGGCTTTGAGGGTGGTTAGACTATTTGCTCCCTGGAAACCCGGATATTACAGAGGGATTGCAGAGGATACGTTCTGTAACCTCCCGGTAAGATTTGTATTGAGTAATTAAAGAAATGAGCCTATGACCGATCGCTTGGATTTGAAGAAACAATCTCCCAGGGTAGCCGAACTGACTACTGCTTATTTTGCCTTTCTGGACAAACATTTGTCTGAGCTGGTTGCCGGTGAGGCTACTGAAATGCTGGAATTAAGTGAGATCTCTAAGGAACTTTGCGTTTCTCATCAGCACCTGATTGCCGTGATTCAGCAAAGCAGCGGCAATCACCCCTGCCATTTTTACGATTTTAAAATCCTGGCAGTTGCGCAGGCTTTACTTAAGGAGACCAGTTTACCCGTTGCCGAGATTGCCAGACGCCTGACCTACGATCCATCCAATTTCTCCAAGTTTTTCAAAAAATATTCCGGAGAGACGCCGGGACAATTCAGAAAAAAGCAGCGGCCTTAAAAAACCGAAAAGTTCACCATAATGTAGCACTTTCTTCTCCAGACCTTTACGTCAGTCTTAACTTAAAAAAACATGATGTCTGGAAAAGATTTAAAAGAAAAAGTGGTCCTGATTGCGGGAGGTGCTAAAAACCTGGGTGGCTTACTGAGCCTTGATTTTGCTAAGCAAGGAGCTAAAGTGGTAGTCCATTATAACAGCGACAGTACCAAAGCGGATGCCGAAAAAACACTTTCGGAAATTGAGGCCATTGGGGCCGAAGCGATAATTATACAAGGTGACCTGACGGTCCCTGCCAATGTAACCCAGCTTTTTGATGCGGCCATTGCAAGGTTTGGAGGCATTGATATCGCCATAAATACGGTGGGGATGGTACTTAAAAAGCCTTTTGCGGAAACTACTGAAGCGGAATACGACACCATGTTTGGTATAAATTCCAAATCTGCCTATTTCTTCCTTCAGGAAGCAGGGAAGAAAATAAATGACCATGGCAGAATCTGTACCATTGTGACTTCATTGCTCGCTGCTTATACCGGTTTGTATTCCACCTATGCGGGAGCGAAAGCACCGGTAGAACATTTTACCCGTGCGGCTTCCAAAGAGTTCGGGGAACGTGGGATTTCAGTTACGGCTGTTGCTCCCGGACCCATGGATACGCCATTTTTTTATGGACAGGAATCTCCGGAGGCGGTGGCCTATCACCAATCAGCCTCTGCTTTGGGTGGTTTAACAAATATCAAAGACATTGCACCATTGGTGGAATTCCTGGTAACGGATGGCTGGTGGATCACCGGACAGACCATTTTTGCAAATGGTGGTTATACCACCAGATAGTATTCACAGCAGGACGCGGTGTTATTCGGCCTCCTGCTGTAAATCTTCCTTAATTAAATAACGTAATTACAAAGATGATGGTTATTTTTATGGATGCCTCAATCTACGGATCAGTTTTATAATGACCTGCCTGCCACCCGAATGGCACTTGCTGATCTTTTATTAAAAACAACATTATTTCATCCCGTTCCTGCCGACTGGCATGTGATCATCACGGACATTAAAGGATCAACGCAGGCGGTACAGTCTGGTCTTCATGAGACCGTAAACCTGATCGCTACAGGAAGTATTGTAACGGTGTTGAACCTGGCTTTCAGAGCAGGGATTACTGTTCCATTCTTCTTTGGAGGGGATGGGGCTACATTTATTGTTCCTCCGTCTATTGCAGATCAGGCCATGCAAGGCTTATTGTTGTATCAGTTCAATACCTCTGAGAATTTTAGCCTGGAACTGCGTGTCGGCATTGTTCCGGTGCAGGAAATTTATCGGGAGGGACATGAGCTGAACATCAGCAAATTCAGCCTCTCTGAGGCTTTTTCCATTCCTGTGATACTTGGTAAAGGTTTAAGCTTTGCAGAGCAGTTGATCAAAGCCGAAGATTACCTGTTTGCTTCGGAACTGGAACCTGCAGCAGAACTCGACCTCAGCGGAATGCAATGCCGCTGGGATAAAATTGATCCGCCGGAGAACAGCCAGGAGATTGTTACCCTGCTGGTTATGGCTGTTGGTTCTGTTTCCCCGGCATTGGTTTTTAGTAAAGTGATCCGGCACATTGACGAGATTTACGGGCCACCGCAAAAAAGGCAACCCATTTCCGTGGCCAAGCTTAAGCTGAAATCCAGCTTCGACCGGCTCAGTGTGGAGATGCGTGCCAGGATTGGAAAGATCCGTTTTTTTGAACTTCTGAAGAGCTGGCTGATCAACCTGTATGGTTATATTTATTTTCAAACGGAAAGCGGGAAGAATTACCTCAACCGCCTGGTCGAAATGTCAGATACACTGGTCATGGACGGGAGAATCAATACCGTGATTTCCGGTAACCAGGCAGAGCGTTTTCAATTGTTGAAGGCTTTGGATAAACTGGAAAAAGCCGGGGAGATTTTATATGGCGTACATGTTAGCGGAGATTCGGTGATGTCCTGCTACGTCCGGGACCTTAAAGACGGGCATATTCATTTCGTAGACGGGGCGGAGGGAGGTTATACCCAGGCGGCCCGTCAGCTGAAAGCAAAATTTACTCATAAAATCTAAAGATGGAAAATCTACCTGTTTATGTACCCATTTTATTTGTCCTGACGACTATAGCGGCACTTTTACTTTTATATTGGACGATAAAGGGTTCTGGCCTGGAAAAGGTCAGGAACAAAGCAAATGTAATCTCCTTTGGACTGATCCTCTGGTTAGGTTTTCAGGCTATACTGGCCTTTAGGAATGTATATTACTCAGATCCAGGTGCCATTCCCCCGAAGATCATTTTATTTGGGATTGGCCCGGCAATGCTATTGGTCTTATTGCTGTTTTTGACGGTAAAAGGAAGGTACTTTATTGATGCTTTGCCACTGGAAAGACTCATCTGGATCAATGTAGTGAGGGTCCCCGTAGAGCTTGTGCTGTTTTTGTTGTTTATTTATAAGCTTGTGCCTGAACTGATGACCTTTGAAGGAAGGAATTTTGATGTTCTTTCGGGAATTACCGCTCCCCTGATTGCCTGGTTTGGATTCAGAAAAGGGAAATTAAGCAGAAGTTTTATATTGATCTGGAACTTTGTCTGTCTTGGGCTTTTGATCAATATCGTAGTTCATGCCCTTTTATCTGCTCCATCTCCATTCCAGAAACTGGCTTTTGACCAACCTAATATTGCCATTCTTTATTTCCCTTTTCATTGGTTACCCACTTTTATTGTTCCGCTTGTATTGTTTGCTCAGCTGAGCTCGATCAGACAGCTTTTGTTGCCGGAGAAGAAAGCAGTTTAACCGTGGAATTGCCGGTGGATAAACAAAAAAAGGTGATGCAGGACATTTCACCTGCATCACCTTTTTTATTTACTGGTATCTTTTATTAGTTAAAGCGGTATTTTACGCCGAACTGCATTCTCCACCTTGCAGTTTCATCAATACTGCTGGAAAACGAATTCACCATTGGTGAAGCATTCGTTGCATCCATGTAAGGGAAAGAGAAACTTGGTTTATTGGTCAGCGGATCTATTCCTTTATAGTTCAATAGTCCATTGGCCCTGTTGGCAAATTTAGGCACTCCCCATGTTTTGTTGAGCAGGTTTCCGAAATTGAAAACGTCAAATGTAATTTGTAAAGAGTGTTTTTTGTTGCTTACACTGGTGAATAAATCCTGTGCAATACGCAGGTCTAATGTACCGACCATATTTCCTACCAGACCGTTTCTTTGCGCATAGGTACCTCTTCTTTTGTTCAGGTAGTTGTCCTGGCTGATATAGCTGTCCAGCTGGGCCCAGATTTGATCAGGTGTCCGCAAATCGGTGGTTTTATCAGTGATTTCCGGTACCAGTATGATTTCAGATTTATTTCTCGGCACATAAATCAGGTCATTGCCTTTCAGGCCGTCATTGTTAAGGTCGCCACCATAAGTGTAAGAATATCTAAGTCCATCCTGTAACTGATAGAACATCGAGACCGTGGTTCCAAGGTGATTGAAGTATTCTTTTCTGTAAACCAGTGAAGCGATAAAACGGCTTTTCACCATATAAGTAGAGTACGACATGGCATCCGAGTTGGGATCTCCGGAAACCTGTCTGTCTCTCCACATGGATTGTGCAATCGTTCCTCCATCATTTACAGAGCGGGAATCGGTATAGGTATAACCTGCGGTTGCGAAAAAGCCTCCTTTAAATTCTTTCGAGAGTGTTCCTGTTAAGGATAAGCTGTATCCTTTGTTGGTATTTGTCATCACTATCGCGTCAGAAATGTTTGGTTTTGCAGGTGTTGGTGTACCCGGACCATAGATTCTGGAGCTTTTATAAACCGGGCGGTTGTCTGCACCGACTAATGGGCTGGAGTCGTTGGTATTCAGGTTCACATTCCTGAAATAAACGGAATTGATGTCTTTTGAATATAAAGCTTCAATCGTTCCGTTGATTCCTCCCGGAAGTTTCTGGTCTACCGCCAGGTTGGAGCGCCATACCTGCATAAACTTGAAATCAGGTGCGGTTACCGCCAGGTTGTAAGCGGTATTGCTCGATGCTGTAGATTTGTTTACATTTCTATAAGCGTCAACATCCGGGGTAAAAGGACGGTTTGTTGGGTTTGCGATGGATTCTGATCCAAACTGAACCCCGTTATTGCTCGATTGGTTAGAGATCCATACCAATGGCGGGCGGCCCGTGAATAGTCCGGTTCCACCGCGAACCTGTGTTTTACCTTCGTTGTTTACATTCCAGTTAAAGCCCAGTCTCGGCGACCATAATATCGCGGTTTTTGGGTATCTGCTGACATCGATTTTCTCTCCGTTCACAAAGCTCAGATTCTCTACATTCTCGTTCCTCAGGGTTGAAGAAGAGGAGATGTCGGTTAAGTCGGCACGGAGTCCGGCGGTTAACTTAAACTGATCGCTGATGGTAAAGGCATCCTGTACATACAAACCATAGATATTGGATTGTGTTTTGGCATAAGGAAAAGATCCGTCAGGCATTACAGAATACTGAATGCTGTAATTGGCGGCGTTAGAGACCCCGTTTTTCGCACTGCTGTAAAAATCATCCAGGCTTTTGAAAGAATAGGCGCCATAGTAATTCGGGGCAAAACCGTTTAAGGTTCTATAGCCTTCATAGTTGAAACCAAGGGTGATTTCATGACGGCCTGCATAGATGTTTAAGTTATCTGTTACCTGATAAACTTTTGTTTTCAGGGTGTTGAAAGCAGTGAACGGTTCATAACCGAAAGCCGTGGAGGAGGTCCCATCGGAATTCATGATGTCTACCAGCGGGAATGGTTTACCACCTTTAGACTCTCTGAAATCGTTCATGTTGTTGAATCCAACTGTCAGCTGATTGGAGATGGTGTTGCTGATCCGGGTTCTGAATTCCAGGTTCAGGTTGTCCATGTTGTTATTGATTCCGTAACCGGCAGACTGGAATGGAAGTCCTTGTCTGGATGGCTGACGGTTGTTTGCCGGTGCACCACTGTTGCTGGGCAGGATGTCTTTATAAGACCTGAAATAGAAGTATTTTAAACTTAAAGTGTTTTTATCGTCAATGTTGTAATCCACTTTGGCAGATAATTTATCACTTCTGGTATTGAGGGCATAGTTTTGATATGGACCTGGATTATATCCCAATCCCTGCAGATAGGTACTCAATGCGTCCAGGTTTTCTGCTTTCACCTGAGAGACATTTGGTCCGGTGCTGCCATCACGGGAAGCCACAAAACCGGTTCCCGGATCAGTACGTCTTTCGAGTTCTCCGCTTAAGAAGAAGAACAATTTGTTTTTGATGATCGGACCACCCAGGGTCAATCCATATCCTTTCAGGTTAAAATTCGTAACCGGTGCTTTCAGTCCGGCATAGTTGTAATCATTAACGAGGTCCTGGTTTCGGAAGTAACTGTTTAGGGTTCCCTGAAATTCGTTCGTTCCACTTTTCGTTACTGCATTGATTGCAGCTCCTGTAAATCCGCTTTGGCGGATGTCGTAAGGTGCGATATTGACATTGATCTCTTCAAAAGCATCCATGTTGATCGGCTGAGAGCCAGTCTGGCTGCCAATCGTTCCCTGTAAACCAAAAGCATTGTTAAACAAGGCACCATCGACTGTGAAGTTATTACCTACATTGCTTCTTCCTGCAAAGCTCGGACTGCCGAACTGCACCGAAAACTGCGGTGTAAGTTTCACGAAATCTGTAAAACTTCTGTTTAAGGTAGGTAAGTTCTGAATTGCGGTTCTGGAAATGTTTTGTGCGGCACCCGTTCTGCCGGAATTAAAGACCTTGCTTTGTGTAGCGGTCACCGTAACTTCCGACAGGTTATTGGCATCTTCGCTCAGCTTCACATTTAAAGTTGCATTCTGACTCAGGGCCAGTTTTTCTATGCGGTCGGTATTGCTTTTGTAACCTACAAAGGATACTGTGATGGAATAAGGACCGCCGATTCGCATCGCCGGAATATTGTATCGGCCATCTGACCGGGTTGATGTGGCATATCTTGTCCCTGAAGGCTCATGAACTGCAATCACAGATGCGCCCGCAATCGGGCCTCCTGCGTCTGCAACCAAACCATTGATGGAAGCGGTAGTTTCATTTTGTGCCCGGACCAATTGTCCGCCGAGCATCAAAAAAGTAGTCAGTAGAAATAGGAATAGATGTTTTTTCATGAAGTTTTTTTCTGCAAAATTACTTCTTGAAAGCAGTCTTTATGATAGTGTTGTGTTAATTTATTATTAACATCCGTCCTTGCTCCGGAAAAATTAACTTTAAATTTAAGTTGTTTGCGGCTTTGAGTTGTTTTTTGATTCTTTCTTCTTTATAAATTGGCGGTTTCCGATGTGTGACGATAAAGGAGAGTTTTCTGAAAGCTGCGGTTTCAGTTAGTTGTTGTAATTGCTGAAGTTCTTTAAAAAAGAGTTTTGGGGTCAGGTGTCCGAAGAGTTGGTTTTCGGGCTGCTCATTCGGGAAAGATACTTCTAAGAATATCGCCTTTAACTGGCCTGAATTTACCAATGGCGCTACTTTTTGCCATAATTTCTTTAAGCGGTCGGACTTTTCGATCTCGTCAGCTCCGGTATCTCCCAAATACAAAACATAACTTTCATTGGCTTTCAGCAGAAAGGCAGTGCTTTGATAAGGGTTGCCATGACTCAAAGTATAAGCCTGAACCGTCATCTCTGTTCCATCCAAAGCCTGAGACTTGTCTTCTTCAAGTGGGGTATAGGTGTATTTTTTCAATTGAGGTTTTTCTCCTTCATTTGCAAAGTTTGCCCAGGCATCCCAGGTAAAGTATTTATCCCTGATGATGTTTAACACTTTTGGCATTGAATATATATTTTTGGAACTATCTGCCGGAGAATTGATGATCAGGCCCGCCAGGTGATCCAGATGGGCATGGGATATTAAATAGCCTTTCACCTGTTTTTTCAGGACCTCCTGAGTAGAGCCTTTAAAGATGCCACGTTGAATTGCTTTTTGAATGCCTGCATGAATGGTTCCTGCGTCAAGGGCGATATAGTTGTCGCTCTGAAGAGGGGCAAGGAGGTAGGCTGAGAGATTACTTTCATCATCACCACCTTTAACGCCAAGGGGAACGATCTTAAAGGACGTGTTCGTTTGCTGCGCAAAGGAGCTGAGTCCGCTAAGGAGTACGAAGGATAAAATACAGGAGATTCTTTTTAGCATAATCAATGGTATTAACGGGAGCAAAGATACCGCTCAGAAAGATGCAAATCCCAGGTCTGTAAAAAGGAATTTCGTAGTTTTCAATAAGCGCTTGTTTGTCAGCCCTTTTGTCCTGACCGTATCTTATAAAAATTTCACAGAATTATATAAATTGTTGTAGGATAACTGAATTAACTTTGTGTCTGATGAACAGAAAGTCCGCCATATCCCGAAAAGCAGTTTTCCTCCTGATCGTATTCCTTTTGAATACGGTGGTTGGTTTTGCCTGCTCGGTAGGTATGGGAATGGGGGCCGTTAAAGCCCATCATCACGATGCCAGGGAATCGAAAGCAGACCATCATCACCATAAAGGCGAACACGATCACCATGCATCGAAAGGAGATCACCATCATTCCTCCAAGGAGAAAAAAACAAACGGGGACTGTTGTACAGATCAGGTCCAAAAAATCGAAAAGACCGATAAGCTGAGTCCTCCGGTTTTGGAGTTCAGTACTTATCAGCCATTTTATACCCTTATATTTCCAAATTACGTCCTTTTGGAGGCCTCTGTGTCTTCATTGTACACCCTTCGTCCCAAATATTTTGTTCGGGATGAACATCCCCCCATTCCTGACATCAGGATTGCCCTGCAAAGTTTTCAGATTTGAGATGATGTTTTAACAGCGTTTTTCAGGTTAGCATTGCGCTAATCCCATTTGCTTTTAACATCAATTCAATCAAAATGAAAAAGATATTTCTTATCGTTGCCTTCGTTGCAACCTTCTTTGTGCAAAATGGTTTTGCACAGGACCCTACTCATGATTCGAAACCGGATCAGTTACTCGATTTATATTATCAGATCAAGGATGCCCTGGTAAAAGGAAACCCTACGCTGGCAGCCAATACGGCCGAAGCATTTTCAAAATCAGCCTTAGTGGCAAAAGGCCTTCCTGAGGCTGACCGTAAAGCACTTCTTAAAGATGCTTCCTCCATTTCTGCTACAAAAGATCTGAAAGAACAACGCGTTTATCTTGCGGAGTTTTCCGAGCACATGTTTGCGCTCGCAAAGTCTGTAAAGCTGAGCTCTGATCCGATTTATAAGATCTATTGCCCGATGAAAAAGGTCAACTGGCTCAGTAAAGAATCAGCGATCAAAAATCCTTACTACGGAACTGCCATGCTGACTTGCGGCAAAGTAACGGAAACACTTAAATAATCTTAAAAAATTAACTTATCTTAATCTAATAAAATGAAACTATTCATCTTTAGTACACTGCTTTCTACTTTATTTCTTGCTGCGTGCAGCAACAGCAGTTCTACGACCAGTCCATCGGATTCAACACAAAATACAGATACTACGGCATCCCTAACTTCATCAGAAAAAACAAAACCTGCTCCGGCAGATGGAATCATTAATGGCTACCTGCAACTGAAAAATGCGTTGGTGGCAGATGATGATAAAGCGGCTGCGGAGGCTGGAAATGCAATGATGAAAGCTATGGCGGCATTTGATAAAACAACGTTAAGTGCTGAGCAGGCCAAAATCTATGGGGACATAGAAGGTGCTGTAAAAGAACATGCGGAACATATCGGAGAGAATGTCGGTAATATTCACCATCAAAGGGAACATTTTGAAAGTTTAAGTCAGGATATCTATGACCTGGCAAAAGCTGTAGGAACTGGTCAGAAGTTATATTTTGACCATTGTCCAATGTATAACGGTAAAAAAGGAGCGAATTGGCTCAGCGAAACAAAGGAAATCAAAAATCCATATTTAGGAAAGTCAATGCCTGACTGTGGATCGCTGAAGGAAGAACTTAATTAGACGATATTCATGAAAAGGACAAAGGTGGTGCTATTGACCTTATTCGCTTTATTTCTAATTATTCAGTTGATCAGACCTGTCCGCAATGAACGCGGGCAGGCTCCTGAAGCTGATATCAGCAGTCTTTATGGGATGCCGGAGCAGGTACATGGGATTTTTAAAAGGGCTTGTTATGACTGTCATAGCAACAGCACCATTTATCCCTGGTACGCAAATATCCAACCTCTGGGTTGGTGGCTGGCAGAGCACATCCGGGAAGGGAAAGAAGAATTGAATTTTAACGAGTTTGGAACTTACTCTCTGCGCAAGCAAAAAAGTAAATTAAAATCTATTGCAGGTAGTATAGAAGACAACAGCATGCCTTTGTCTTCTTATATCCTGATTCACAAAAATGCAAAGTTGTCCTCAAGTGATAAAGCCCTGATTATAGCTTGGCTGAACAGCACAAGGGACCGCATTTCATTAAACAAATAACCTATGAAAAGGACATTAATAATGGTACTGTTGTTTGGCTTTTCGCAAATGGTCCTTGCACAACATGAAGGGCATCAAATGCCGGTGGGGCAACCGAAGAAAGCCGTTTCAGGAAAGCCGGTTGTATTGGAGAAAAGCAGTTTGAAAGTAAAAGCGCAGCCTAAATCAGTACGTTACGACTTATACATTAAGGATACAACGGTTAATTATTCGGGAAAAGAGAAAAAGGCGATTGCCATTAATGGCAGTATTCCCGGACCTGTGCTGACCTTTACCGAAGGAGATACGGCGGTGGTATATGTACACAACCTCATGCATATGGAGACCTCGATCCACTGGCATGGTGTTTTTCTGCCCAACCGTTATGATGGTGTTCCCTATCTGACACAGATGCCGATTAAGCCTCATGCTACTTTTGTTTACAAATTTCCGGTTATCCAGAACGGTACCTATTGGTACCATAGTCATACAGAAATGCAGGAGCAAAGCGGAATGTACGGAGCGCTGATTTTTAATAAGGTGAATGAACCGGAGATTCCGACCATTCCTGTGGTATTGAGCGACTGGACGGATATGAACCCGATGGAGGCAGACCGCTTTTTACATACAGCGAACGATTGGTTTGCCATTAAAAAAGGAACAACCCAAAGTTATGCTGAAGCGATACAAAAAGGACATTTTAAAACCAAGCTGACCAATGAATGGAAGCGGATGAGTGCGATGGATGTGAGTGATGTCTATTATGAAAAGTTTCTCAGCAATGGGAAACCTGAACTCAGCTATGCTCAGTTTAAGGCGGGGGATAAGGTGAGGCTGAGGATGGTCAATGGAGGAGCCTCTACTTATTTCTGGCTCAGTTATTCAGGAGGAAAAATTACTGTGGTCGGCAACGATGGCAATGATGTGGAGCCTGTGGAAGTAGACCGGCTGATCATTGCTCCTTCAGAAACCTACGATGTGGTTGTCACCATCCCGCAAAATATGCAGTATGAGTTTTTGTCGACCGCAGAAGACCGGACCAATTCAACTTCAATCTGGCTGGGGGCGGGGATGAAGATGCCGGCAAAACCTTTAGGCAAGCTGAAATACTTTGAAGGGATGAAGATGATGAACGACATGATGAAAATGGATGGAAGCATGGCGCCAATGGAAGGGATGGAAATGAGCAATCAGCAAATGGATATGAACAATGTCATGTATCCGGAGATTACAGGAGCCGAAGCGGGAAAAACAACGAAGAAAGTGGAAAAGAAAGGCCATGATAAGAAAACCATGGATCATAAGAAAACCATGGGCAATATGGAAGGCATGGAGATGGGGGGAGCTGATTCCGAAATCGTAACCCTAAATTACGGAATGCTGCGTGCTACGGAGAAGACGACACTTAGGAAAGGACCGGAAAGGTTGCTGAAGTTTGAGCTGACCGGAAATATGGACCGCTATGTCTGGACCCTGGACAATAAAACTGTTTCTGAATCAGATCGAATCCTGATTAAAAAAGGAGAGAATGTAAAAATTATCCTCTATAACAACTCTATGATGCGTCATCCGATGCATTTACATGGGCATGATTTTAGGGTATTAAACGGACAGGGAGAATATGCGCCACTAAAGAATGTACTGGATATCCTGCCTATGGAAACTGATACCCTTGAATTTGCGGCGACTGAAAGTGGCGATTGGTTTTTTCACTGCCATATCCTTTACCACATGATGAGTGGGATGGGAAGGGTCTTCAGCTATGAAAATTCCCCTCCAAATCCTGAAATTCCGAATCCTAAGTATGCGCAACGTATGTTAAACAGCGACGACAGGAAGTTTCACCTGATGGGAATGGCCGGACTGGAAAGCAATGGAAGCGATGGACAGCTGATGTTATCCAATACCCGTTACCGTCTTTCTACGGAATGGAGATTAGGCTTCAAAGCGCACCATGGTATGGAAAGTGAGACCTATTTCGGCAGGTATTTGGGTAAGACCCAATGGCTGTTTCCTTTTATAGGTTTCGATTATCATTATAACCCGGTCAGAAATGAAAGCGAAAAGAATATGTTCGGACAGCTGAGCAATCAAAAGAACAGAAAGGCAATAACTGCGGGTATCCAATACACCTTGCCCATGCTGATTGTTGCCGAAGCAAGGGTGGATAGCAAGGGCAAGCTGCGTTTTCAGTTGAAACGTGAAGATGTTCCGGTTACGAACAGGTTAAGGTTTAGTTTTTCTGCAAATACAGATAAAGAATATATGACTGGTTTCCGGTATATCGTTACCAAATATTTCTCTTTGTCCACGCATTACGACAGCGATATGGGCTATGGCGGCGGAATTACATTAAGTTATTAAGTCTGCGTTTTTATTTTTAAGTTTAAAACCAAGCTGAATCCCTGCTTTTGGGCGATTAAGAAAATAGAGGCAGTATGAAAATTTCAAGAAATGATCCTTACGATTCTAATTTGTGTATCAGGGGTTTAGGTGTGTTGCTGACACAGATGCATTCCGACCTTTATGAGTATACCTACTTTCTGACTTTTAAAAAGTCGATGAAATCTTATGCTAAAGATTTCAATGATCCATACGAACAAAGCATCGAAGACCTGGGTTTCTTTGAAAAAATTGAAGATCCTTTCGTTCAAAATTGCTTTGACGCCCAGCTGAAGCTGATCCATTGTAAGGGAGAACTGACCTTAAGGTTTGGAATTGATGAGGTAGAGGATTTGGAAGACCCTTTACTTGTGATTCAGGCCTTACGTTACAGGCCATATATCCTGGTCTTTAAAAGATCCAAAAGTTATAAAAAGTTAAAGCTTTATTATGAGCGCTCCTTATCGGAGTTTATTGAGAGCCTGTACTTCTATGCCTGTGTATTGACAGCGGAGAGTTATAAGATTCCATTGGTATTGAAAAGGCGTTTTGTCCTTCCAAATGAGGAAAGTTTCCGCTTGTTGAATCATGACGACCATACGGTAGAATTATTGACGGAGCTGATCATTGGCTTAAAGAAAAATCTGACCGATTTGAGGTTGCTTATGAAGAAATAGCTGTTACCGCAATTGCGGAATAAATCCTATCTTACGATACCTAATTATTATCATTCGAACCACATATGAATAAAAAATTTCTCTTATTGGGGCTAAGCAGCCTGTTAACATTTGGGGCGGCAAATACACTATTTGCAGCAGACCATTTCCCATCCGCTAAGGTTAAGCAGGAAGTAACTGCAAAAGACTTAATCGGTCGCTGGGACATTACCATGGACGAGGATGGAAAGTCTGTCCCTTCCTGGCTGGAGGTTAAGCTTTCCGGTTACCGCACATTGGTTGGTTATTTTGTCGGCGTATCGGGCAGTGCACGTCCCATTGCAAAAGTAAACTTTGACAAAGGCAAGTTCAGCTTTGCGATTCCACCACAATGGGAGCAAGGTACTCAGGATGTAGTGATTGAAGGAGAGGTATCGGGAACTGAAATTCATGGTACCCTCGTTAGTAGTGAAGGGAAAAAATATACCTGGAAAGGCGTAAAGGCACCCGCATTAAAAAGAACAGTAACCGCCTGGGCTAAGCCAATTGCTTTGTTCAATGGAAAAGACCTGAAGGGCTGGAAAGCACTGGGTAAAAATCAGTGGCTGGTTAAAAATGGTGTATTGACAAGTCCGCAGTCTGGTGCCAATTTGATTTCTGATCAAAAGTTTAATGATTTTAAGTTACATGTAGAATTCAGGTATCAGAAAGGCAGCAATAGCGGGGTGTATTTAAGAGGACGTTATGAAACACAAATCGAAGACAGTCCAAAAGATGCACACCCTTCAAGCGTATTGTTTAGCGGGATATATGGTTTCTTACCACCCAATGAAATTGCTGCTTTAGGTCCAGACAAATGGCAAAGCTATGATATTACGCTGGTTGGCCGGTTGGTAACAGTCGTTGCAAACGGAAAAACGGTGATCAGCAATCAGGAGATTCCGGGAATTACCGGCGGTGCACTGGACAGCAACGAGGGAGAAGCCGGACCGATCTATATTCAGGGAGATCATGGACCGATTGAATTCAGGAAAATTGTGATCACACCAGCAAAATAGATTTATAAAGACTATGCTTTTGGCCTTAAGTTAAAGATAGTTGCAGTTTTGTTAACGAATGTTAATTGCGTTAACAGTTTAAAGTCCATTGACTTATATTTGTCAATGGACTTTATTATTAAGCGCATCTGGTATATCACTATCCCGACTGCAATGGCAGTTTTGGTGTTTCAGTTGTACTGGTTACGCATTACTTATGTAAATCAACAAGTCAGCTTTGAACAGCTGGCGACTGATGCTTTACAAAAAGCCTATGACCAGGCCGTTATAAATTCCCTGCCGGGTAAGGTGGTTACCCTCGGAGAAAAGAGGTCTGTTAAATTATCTGCAAAGCTGGATTTAGAAAACCTTGATGCCGAAAGTCTGCAAAAGCTGATTATGCCATCAAATCCGACTAATCAGGATACGGTATTTACCGTTAAGGAACCAACTGAAAGCATGAACAGTTTCTTGTCTGAAGTGCTTTCCATGAGCTCCTTTTCTCAATTGAACCCTGCAGTATTAAATAAAAGCTATCGGGAAGAACTTAAAATCCGAAAAATTACCCTTCCTTTCAGGTTATCTGTACTTAAGAAAGGAACTAAAATCAATCCCCGTTCGGGAACCATTCTTGTTCAGCTGAAAAACAATAAACAGTTGGTCGCCGCTGAATTTTCAGGAGTGAGTAAGCTGTTGTTAATTAAAATATTGTGGCCCATTGTACTTTCTTTTTTATTGGTGGTGCTGATTACGGGATGCATCGCTCTTTTGGCCAGGATCATTTACCGGCAAAAAAAACTGGAGAACATGAAAAATGATTTCATTAGTAATATCAGTCATGAACTTAAAACACCTCTGGCCATTCTAAGTACAACCAATGATGTTTTATTGAATTTTGACGGCTTAAAAGATCAGGAAAAAACAGAGCGTTACCTGAGGTTAAGCAAAGATGAGCTCTATAAATTACAGGGGTTGATTGACGGCATACTTTCCCTCAGCAAAATGGACCATGGGGATCATGGGCTTGGAAAGCCGGAAATGATTTACCTTCATGATTTGCTAAAAGTAGTTGCTTCCCGTTTTATGGAGTTGAAGGGCGTAACAATCGAGCTTGATCTTCAGGTCAATAACTATCTGGTCAATACCTGGCCGGAGGCCTTAAAAACAGTACTTTCCAATCTTCTGGATAATGCGATTAAATATACTCCCGGAAACGACAAATTGATCAGACTTGCTGTTACACAGGATTCAAAGCATTATTTTTTCAGCATTACTGATTTTGGAATAGGGATTAGTGAGGAGCATCAAGCCTATGTCTTCGATAAATTTTACCGTGTTCCACAGGGAAATATTCATGAGGTTAAAGGCTATGGCCTGGGACTTAGTCATGTGAAAAGCCTGATCGAAAAGATGGGTGGAGAAATTAGTGTGGTTAGTCAGTTGAAAAAAGGATCAGTATTTACCGTCCAATTGAATAAGAAATGAATGATGAAGTAAAGTTATTATTGGTCGAAGATGAGCCGATACTCGCAGGAGTAGTGAAAGAAACCCTGGAAATGAAAGGTTTTAAGGTAAGCCATGCCAGCAATGGTCTGGAAGGTCTAGATCATTTTCAGCATTTTAATCCGGATTTATGCATTATCGATATCATGATGCCGCAGAAAGATGGTTTATCGCTGATTGAAGAAATCAGGAGCAGGGATAAACATATTCCATTGATCATACTCACTGCAAAAAGTGAAATTCAGGATGTATTAAAAGGTTTTCATGCCGGGGCCGACGATTATATGAAGAAGCCTTTTAGTGTAGAAGAATTGCTGATGCGCATTCAGGTACTGCTTAAAAGAAGCAGGGCCAGCGGGAATACAAATCCGGATCTTTATTATCTTGGCAACTATATCTTTGATCCCAATCGCCAGGAATTGCATTTTGGTGGTGAAGTTCAGCGGATGTCTCAGCGGGAAGCTGAAATCCTAAAGAGCCTGGCCAATCATTTAAACGAGATTACTTCAAGAAAAGAGATGCTCATTGAGCTTTGGGGAGACGATAGTTTTTTCAATACCCGTAGTATGGATGTGTACATCACCAGGATCCGCAAATACCTGTCGCAGGATGTAAATGTTCAGATCGTGAACGTTCGGGGGAGAGGGTATAAGCTCATCGTATAAGCTTCGGTTTTTTTTCTAACCTTTGTTAAGGTTATATCAACGTTCGTTAACTCAGGTTGGGAAATTGTCACATTAGTTTTGTGACATGATGAGGAGTAACAATAAGTTTTTCGGGCTGATGGCTTTGATCCTGTTGGGATGGACCAGCCCGGCATTTTCACAGCAACAGTTCAGGTCTTTAATCATTGATGCCAATACGGGAGCAGCCTTAACGAATGTTTCGGTTAAGGTGCAGCATCAAAAGGATACTACCGTTAAAAAGTCGGGGGCAACTGATGCCCAGGGCCTGATTATTTTCGACCGGCTTCAAAAAGGAGATTATAACCTGCAGATCCATGCCATCGGCTACACAGACACATTGATTCATTTCAGTATTCCTGCAGGTAAGTTCAAGACCTTTCCAGGTAACATATATCTCCGGCCCGACCGGGGAATTCAGTTAAAAGAAGTCGTCATTAAAGACGATGGACCGGCTGTAGGGATGAAGGGAGATACCATCGAATACAATGCAACGAAATTCAAAACTAAGGACAATGCTGTTGTTGAAGACCTGCTGAGGAAACTTCCGGGAGTGAATATAGACAAAAGCGGAACGATTAAAGCTCAGGGGGAGGTAGTCCAGCGGGTATTGGTAGATGGAAAAGAGTTCTTTGGCAGTGATCCTTCAGTGGCAACGCGTAACCTGCCTGCTGATATGATCCAGAAAGTGCAGGTTTTGGATAAGAACAGTGACATGGCCGAGTTTACCGGAGTTCCGGATGGGAAACAAATGAAGACCATCAATCTGATTACGAAGAAAGACAGAAAACGGGGGTATTTTGGAAACCTAAATGCCGGGATTGGGGATGCCGGTCGTTATGAGGCGGGAGCGAATGTCAATAGTTTTGTGAATGAAGCACAGCTGTCTTTACTCCTTAAGGGCAATAATGTCAATAAATCGGGTTTCAGTGCAACTGAACTGATCAGGTTACTGAGTCAAAATCCGGAGATGTTCAACAGTCTGCCTCCATCTGCATTGTCGGAACTGATGAAGATGAAATCTGTCAAGATCGAAGGAAGCAGTGAAGCACTTGCGGAGATGGCCCGGCCTTCGGGATTAACAAATACAAAATATGGTGGTTTAAACTTTAACAATGACTGGTCTGACCGCTTTAAGTTTCGCAGCAGTTATTTTTTTAACGATAACAGCACCCTCGATCAGTTCGACAATGCGCGGCAATACCTGCTTTTGCAGTCGCCCTATAATTATTTCCAGTCAGGGACAAAAACAGACCGTACGAATAATCAGCGTATAGATCTGAGCGCTGATGTTAAACTGAGCAACCGCAGTTCTCTTAAAATCAGTCCCCGGATTAATTTAAGCAGTTCCGACAGAAACTCCGATCAGACTTACCGTTCAGTTACGGCAGGAATGCAGGCTATGTCGATAAATGACGGAACGCAATTGTTTAACAGCAAGTCGAGGAACAACCTGTTTAGCGGCAATACGATGTTCAGGCACCGGCTAACAAAACCCGGACGTACATTGGTTTTTGAGATTAGTCCGGAATCTTTTCAGAGCAATAGTGATTTTGTTAATCAATCCAGCAACAATACCTATCAGGCAACCGGGAAAACCACAGAAAACACCGATCAGCAAACGCTGAATACTGGTGATATTTTTAACCTTAACAGCAATCTGGTCTATACTGAGCCACTTTCTTCCCATTACCTTTTACAGGCAGGACAGCAATTCTATTATAGTCATGGGAAATACCTTCGCCAGGTGAAGAATAAAAATACGCTGAATGGTGACTATGACCTTCCTGTTGCTGCTCTGTCAGATAATTACTCCTCGAACAGGATGGAGTACAATAGCAAACTTTCTATCTCCGGAAATTATAAACGGTTTAATTATACAGCCGGCGGGAGCTTTAAACAGAGTTCCGTGAACGGAAATTCAGTGCTTAGAAATTATCAGGTAGATAAACGTTACCAGGCATGGCTGCCTTCGGCATATGCGAGCTATAAAATGTCTGGTTCTTATAAATTGGTGCTGAATTATGCGATGGAGGCCAACATGCCTTCCGTAAGTAATCTGCAGCCAATAGAGGACAATATTGATCCATTATTTACCCGTAAAGGAAACCCGGACCTGGAACAGGAAAAAAGTCAGCGTTTATCTTTGGCTTTTAACTCTTTTAAGCTGAGCTCCGGAAATTCTGTTTACGCTTCTTTTAACCTGAACTGGTATAACCGGCAGATTGCAGATCATACCATTACTGATGAAACGACCGGAAAACAGTTGATTACCCCGATTAATGTAAGTGGTAATTACAGGTATGCGCTAAACATTGGCAAAACAGCCAGACTGGATAAGGGCGGATCTTCTCTGACCGCTGAAATTAATGCCGGCTATTCAAAAAGCAGCCTCATGAACAATTATCTGTTGAACAGCATTAAAACATTTTCTATCAGTCCGGAGCTGTCCTTTAATTACTATTTCGGGAATAAAATCAGCCTTAACGGACGTGGCAGTGCCTCCTGGAACGACCGTAAATTTTCAGGGCCAAGTCGTTTACCAGAGCAAAACTGGCTGCTCAGCTATAGTTTGGAAAGTATAGTGATCCTTCCTTTTAAAATGTCTTTGGAAGGCAGTATGGATGGATTTAGCACGCCGGGTCTGAGTGAGGGTTATAATACCAGTGTGATATTATTAAATGGTGGATTGAATAAAGAAATCGGGAAACAGTTCTCCATAAAAGCTGAGGCAAGAGACCTGTTAAACCGGAATCAAAGCATCAGCAGGATTACAGGGAACGGTTATATCGAAGACAAAAGAAACAATGCATTGGGCAGATTTTTTCAGATTTCTGCAGTTTACAAGTTCAGACATTTTCCAAAATCAAATAAAAAATAGAATCATATGAAAACAAAAATCATGTTATTGCTGGTCACCTTTGGTATCGGCTTTAATTTAAGTGCTCAGGACAAGACCCAGGGTAAAGTGAATTATGAAGTGAGTATAAATTTACACGCTTCCTTAAAACCGGATCAGTTACAATTCAAGGATATGATCCCTGAATTCTCGACCTCTCAGGAAATTCTTTATTTTAAAGGAAATCTGGCAAAAATTGAACGTATAAACCCCGATGAACAGGAAGGTGAAGATGGCGTAAAGGTAAAGATGGATTTTGAGGGAGGCAGACGGGGAATGTACAGTGATGGGACTGTGGAAGGTACCTATTATCTGATTGACAAAGAGGGAAAGAGATCCTTACAGGCGATGGCCGATAAGGTTGGTAAAAAAGAGGGCAGCAAAGAGAATAAGCCTGCTAAAACCAGAGAGATTTTAGGTTTTAGCTGCCAGGGTGTGGTATCAGGGGATGTTACACTATGGATCTGTAAAGAGCTGCCATTTAGAATCGGGCCTTTTGGGCTGTTTTCTAAAGAGGGTGCTATTCTTGGGCTTGATATGAAAACAGGTAAAGCTTATGCAACTTCAATTGATTATGTTCCGGTAAAGGAAGAGGACCTCGTTCTTCCAAAGGATTTGCCTGTAGAAAAGAAATAACATTTGACATCCGCTTTAAAGAGGTAACCGGTATGTATTATACATACTGGTTACGCTGTGCAATTTTCTGACCGATTTCAATCAGCTGCTGGTGGGTCATGAATACATCTGACTTCCATAAACCGCCATTTTCTCCGTTGGCAGGCCATACTGTTCCTACTTCTCTCTCTCCATTAAGCAGTTTGTACTTGTTTTCTTTCTCAAAAGGAACAACTTGTAGCTTTTCTTTTTTGTTGCTCACTGTTACTTCAATGTCAAATGGGTTCATTGGCTTATATTTTAGATAGTTATACCCCTTATAACGTTTTGTTGTTTAAATTGTTTGCTAATTTATAAAATAAATATTTTTAATTGGCAGCAGTGGTATTGTTAATTTCTGTAATTATTTGTTATTTTACTATTAGGAAATTACATCCTCGTTTTTAAAGCACTTTAACCGGGTTTTTTAACCAGAACTTTCATGAACTGAAGTGGTTTTAAAAAAAAGGAATGCCCTCAAAATTCAAAATTGTTTAATCAACATTGACAGGTGTTTGTTACCTTTATGTTAAGGGGAAAATGGGGATGATAACTTATACTGGTCTTAGCGACGGTGAATTGGCTATTTTATTGCAGCAGGGAGACCGGGCTGCTTTTACGGAAATTTACAACAGGTACAAATATCTTTTATACCTGCATGTTTACAAACGTTTAAGGAATGCTGATGAAGCAGAAGACATCATCCATGATCTTTTTGCAGTGTTATGGAACAACAGGGAGAGCTTTGTTTTAAAAACGCACTTATCGGGGTATTTATATACCGCGGTGCGGAACCGGGTCTTTAAATTCATGGCGCATAAAGACATCGAATCTGCCTACATTACTTCCTTTTTTGAAACGGCAAAAAGTGCCGTTAACATTACAGACCATCTTGTCCGCGAGCATCAGATGACCATACTCATTGAGAAAGAGATTGCTGCGCTTCCCTCAAAAATGAGAGAAATATTTGAGCTGAGCCGAAAACATCACCTGTCTCATAAAGAAATAGCCGATCAGTTACAGCTTTCTGAGCAAACGGTTTCCAAACAAGTGACCAATGCACTGAGAATTCTGCGGGCAAAACTCTGGTTTTTGACCTTTCTGGCCTTCTTTATCAAGCCCTGACAATTTTTTTTAAAATAATCTACCTGTTCGGCGGGAGTTGATGGTCTATATCTTTAAACCCAGATCATTAGTGCCCTCAGAAGATGAACAAAGAAGAACTAAAATCATTACTTGAAAAATTCGACGCAGGACATTGTACTGCGGAAGAGGTTGGCATGCTGGAAAGCTGGTATTTGCAATGGAGAACAGATGAAGAGATTGATCTTGCCGATGCAGAAGCTGAACAACGCATAGATCATATCTGGAGCAGGCTCGATGAGGAGCCGGAAGTTCAAAAAACGCCGTTGCGTTTATGGCCGCGCTTTGCAGCTGCGGCTGTGATTCTGATTGCCCTGAGCAGCGCTTTGTTCTTTTATTTCCATCGTGGCGGATCAACTCCTGCAATGATTGCAAAACAGGACGTTCCTGCCGGAGGTAATAAAGCTTATTTGACCCTTGCGGATGGAAAACGAATTGTATTGAACGATGCCGCGAACGGACAACTGGCTAAGGAGACCGGGGTAGCCATTAGTAAGTCGGCAGATGGGCAGCTGATCTATACCCTTTCTGATCAGGGTACAGCTCAAATTACCCAGCCGAGATACAATAAGATTGAAACGCCAAAAGGAGGGCAATACCAGGTTGTTTTGCCGGATGGGACGAAAGTCTGGCTGAATTCCGCTTCCTCACTCCGTTTTCCAGCCATGTTTACAAATTTGAAAACACGGGAAGTTGAATTAAACGGAGAAGCCTATTTTGAAGTTGCCCATAATAAAAAGCAACCTTTTATCGTCAAAACGGCCCGCCAGGAGCTGTCGGTATTGGGAACTCATTTTAACCTGAGCAGCTATGCTGACGAGGACGTCACGAAAACGACTTTGCTTCAGGGAGCTGTACTCATTCGCCGTCTCGGGGACATTGTAAACCCTGTTGAGGGAAAAGATTTTGCAGTACTAAAACCTGGTCAGCAGGCGACACTTCGGAAAAGCATTCAGACCGGTCCAGCAGATATTGAAATGGCTACAGCCTGGAAAGAGGGAAACTTCCTTTTTAAGGAGTTGGACCTGAAAAGTATTTTACGACAGCTCTCCAGATGGTATGATGTAGAGGTCGATTATAGCCACGTTCCGGAAAACAGATTTTTTATGGGATTTATTTCCAGAAGTGTCAACCTTTCAAAAGTGCTTGAGATGTTGGAAATAGCGGGAGGAATACAGTTTGAAATTGACGAAAAGACCATTAAAGTGATCAACTTAAAACACTAAATATTAACCTAAAAACAATGCCTATGTAGTCATTTATACACCGCCTGGAAAAATTAAACCAGATGCGTTGCACCGCATCTGGTTCTATTAAGGCACAGCCGTAAAAAAATAACTCAATCAACGAACCACAACCTTAACTAAACAAATGTATGAATTTCAAAATTCAATACAAGGAACCCTATTGCCCTAAAAAAGGTCTCCCTTCATTCTTCGATTTAAAATCTAAATTAATTTTAATTATGAAATTGACTGCAATTATCGTCCTGATCTGCTGTCTTCATGTTTCAGCATCCGGGTATTCCCAGCAGATCATTTTAACGGAGAAGAATACCCCACTAAAAAATGTTTTACAAAAGCTCAGGAAGCTCAGCGGATATCAGTTGCTGTACGATGCACAGCTCATTGAGAAATCGAGTCCTGTAACCTTAACGCTAACGAATGTTCCGATTGCCTTTGCACTGGAACAGATCTTCAGTCAGCAGCCCTTTACCTTCAGCATCTTTGACAAAACCATTCTCGTGAAGGAAAAGCTCAAAGAGCAGAACTTTCGCACAGAAAGTAAGGTGGTGATGATCATCAATGGTACCGTTAAAGACCTCAATGGAAACCCACTTAACCTGGTGAGCGTGAGAATTAAAGGCGGGAATAAAACGACTGCCACCAATATAGAAGGTCAGTTTTCGATCAATGCACCTGATGAAAATACGATTCTTGTTTTTTCCTGTGTAGGTTTTGTCACTAAAGAACTGCCCGCAAAACAAGGGATGGTGGTGCAGATGGAGCCGGAACTAAACAAACTCAACGAAATGGTCGTGGTGGGCTATGGAAGCACCAGAAGAAAGGACCTGACAGGATCTGTTTCTTCCGTAAATGTGAATGAAGTCAGAGATGTTCCTTTTATGAGTATCGACAATGCACTTGCCGGAAAGACGCCTGGTGTACAGGTAACCAAAGCAGACGGATCTCCGGGGGGTGCGGTAAGGATCAGAATTCGTGGAGGGGCCTCCCTTCTTGGAACAAATGATCCCCTGTATGTGATTGATGGAATTCCTACCGTGATCTCTAATAATTACATCAACGGGCAGTCGGACATCGTGAATCCGGTAGAGGCGGCCAATTATGGTGAAGATTTTAACAACAGTGTTTCCGGAGCATTCTCCAGGGGGCTCAACAATCTTGCGGGGCTGAACATTTCCGATATCGAGAGTATTGACATCCTCAAAGACGCTTCTGCTACGGCGATTTATGGCTCGAAAGCGGCGAATGGTGTGGTGATCATTACCACGAAAAAGGGAAAGCTGAACTCTAAACCACTCCTTAGCGCCAATTATTATGTGGGCTTTAACAAACCGATTAAAGAAAAGGTGTTGAATGCTGAGCAATATAAAGCCGGGCTTAGAGAAGGCGCCAATAACTACATCAATGAGCGTAAACGTTTGAACCTGAGCCTGACAACGGGGACGGCAAAACAAGCTTTAAGCATCCTGAATGATCCTTCATTTTTTGGAAATGCCGATACCGACTGGCTGGATCTGATTTTAAGAACCGGCGTTACCCAGAATGCAGACTTTGCTTTAAGTGGAGGCGGGATCGGATCGAGGTATTATACTTCGCTTAACTATACCAATCAGAATGGAACGATAAAAGGCACTGATTTTACCCGTCTTTCCGGAAAAATAAACCTGGACAGCGAAATCTCCAAACGCCTGCGTCTGATCACTAACCTGAATTTTGGTTATACGAAAAACAACATTACGAACGGAGTTTATGGCCAGGCACTCACTGCGCCACCCACATTTTCTCCTTACAACAGTGATGGTTCTTACTCCGAACTGGGCCTGCTCAGTTCAGATTACAGAGGTTATCAAAACCCACTCGCCGTAATTGCAGGAACCAACAGAGCGAAAGATTATACTTTGATGGGCTCTGTTTCCGCGGAATATGATATCCTGAAAGACCTGAAATTTAAGAGTACGCTATCGGTTAACTATGGCGCTTATAACCAGTTAAACTATGTTCCAAGTTTTGTAGAGATTGGCGGTTTTTACGGTCGTGAAGATTCTCAGGGAGGTTTAGGTACTCAGGCCAGTTCTAACTCTTTGAGTAGTTTTATTGAAAATACGCTGACCTGGAATAAAGAATTTAATGATGACCATCGTTTGAACGTTCTGGCCGGGACATCCTGGGAGAACAATAAAGCCGATTTCTTTTCCGCTACGGGAAGGGGTTTTCCCGATGATTTTATCCTCAATAACCTGGGCTCTGCCGCAACGGCAGTATCGGTAAAAGGCGCAAACCCTGCGAGCCAGAGCTCCCTTTTGTCTTTTTACATCCGGGCGAACTATGTGTTTAAGGATAAATACCTCTTCACTTTTACCGGCAGGTCTGATGCTTCATCCAAGTTTTCACCCTCCAATCAGGTCGGCTATTTTCCTTCCGGAGCGATAGGATGGAGAGTCTCTCAGGAGAACTTCCTGAAAGGTGTGAAATGGATAGATGAGATTAAGATCAGGGCCAGTATGGGTAAAACAGGAACCCAAAGTATTGGCGACCATATGTGGCGGACTTTGTATGCTCCCGACGCTTATGCGGATAAAAATGCACTGGTACCCAACCAGCTGGGCAACGTAAACATCAAATGGGAAGCGACCAGTCAGCAGGACCTTGGGCTGGACTTTTCCTTCTTTAAAGGCAGGTTAGGTGGTACTTTTGGCTATTACAACAAAGTAACCGATGGCGCACTTTTAAACCTTACACCTGCACCCAGCTCTTCTTACAGCAGTGTGATATACAACATTGCCAAAATCAGAAACAGAGGCTTAGAGCTGGACCTGCATGGTGATTTTGTCCGGAGTAAAGGTTTCAGCTGGAATGGTGCCATTAACATTTCAAGAAACATTTCCAAAGTAATCAATATTGACGGCGGTCCTTTTTCTAATCCAAATGACCGGAATGCATTGAACCTGGGCACCAGTATTGTGAAAGAAGGCGAGCCTTTGGGTTTGTTGTACGGTAGGGTTGCAAACGGCGTGATCAAGACCCCACAACAGCTGGAAGATTACAAGAAGGCCTTTCCCTACTGGAGCATTTTTGATCCTTTACTGAACATTGGCGACATGTCTTATGAAATTGAAAATAGTTTCTGGAAGCAGGACATTATTGGGCGTGCGGCTCCTAAATTCTTTGGTGGCTATACCAATACGCTTAGTTATAAGAATTTCAGCCTGATTTCCCTGTTTACTTTTTCTTATGGCGGTGACCTGATTTATCAGAAGGATGTGAGCGATATGGGATTCAACAGCCTGCCCAATAAAGGGATCAGGGCGCTGGAACATTATAGTGAATCGAATACCGGATCAGAACGACCAAGATACATGTTTGATGACACGCCAATGCTGACCAATTTAAATGTGTACGATGCTTCTTATCTAAAGCTTAAATCGCTTACGCTGGCCTATAATGTTTCCCAAAAGATTTTAAAGAAACTGAGGATGAATAACCTGTCTGTATACGCTACAGGGACCAATATCTTCACGGTAACTCATTATCCGGGGCCTGATCCTGAGGTGAGTGACGATCCTGGAAGTGTGATCGGAGGCGGGCGTGATGTGAGTAGTTATCCAACAGTGAAGTCATACACCTTTGGTGTTCGTATGGGATTTTAATCATAAAATATTAAAGCGATGAAGAAATTAATTCTGATATATAGCATGTGCTTTTTTGCACTGGGGATTTCTGTATCCTGCAAGAAGGAACTAAATGCATTGCCTACCCAGTCTAAAGTGGAAGGAAATGCGATCATTGATCAAAAGAGTGCGGAAGTGGCTTTAAACGGTGTCTACCTTCGGTTAGCTGAAGGTGGGGATGATCGTGGGACACCCAGCATATTGTGGTCGGGGAACCATGAAATTACCCCGACTTATCTGGCGGGTTATATTACTTATCCGCATGGGGGATCATCACTGGATGAGAACAACCTCATTTCCGCAACGGATTATGCTGTTGCCCGGTTATGGGGAACCTATTATAGCCTGCTGAATGCAGCAAATGGGGTCATTGAACAGGTTTCCAAACTTCAGGACCAACAGTTTTCCGGAAGCAGGAAGCTGGAGATTCTCGCAGAAGCGAGGCTTTTAAGGGCTTATGGTCATCAGGGATTGCTGCGGTATTTCGCGGAATTTCATGACCTCAACAGCAGTTATGGCGTATTGCTGAGGAAGGAATTTGTCACCACTAATAACATTGCTCAAAAGCGGAGTTCTGTTAAAGAAAGTTACGATTTTATTCTGGCCGACCTGGATGACGCGATTGCACATGGACCGCTGAGCAGTGTAAACTACTATACCAACCGCTGGGTTGCCAAAGCCCTTAAAGCAAGGATCCTTATGATCAGGGGGGCTGCCGGTGATTATGCCCAGGCAGTTGCTTTAACGGATGATATCATCCGGAATTCTCCCTATGTACTGGAACCTCAGCTTCAGGACATCTTTAGTTCCAAGGGACTGGAGAGTAAAGAAGTGATGCTTGGACTGTTTCCAAAAGTGAATCAGGTGAGTAAGTTTGATACTTATTTTTATAGAAACAGTCCGGGCTATACCGCTACACCATCGTTCAAAGCGCTCTTTGCAACTGATCCGAGAAACAGCTGGATGATTGGTGTGGTGGGGACAGAACCTGACGGAATTCTTAAATACAAAGGTCCAAAGGTGGAGGTTTCCTATGCCCTGAGGCTCACTGAAGTTTACTTACTTCAGGCCGAAGGAATCGTTCGCTCTGGTGGGGATCTCAATGCAGCAAGAACGCTGCTTAAAACAGTGTTGTCACATGCAGGTGTCAGTGATTTTTCTGCAATTGACAATGCAAATACCCCGGATGCGCTATTGATTCAGCTCTATAATGAAACTGCCAGGAACCTGTCTTTTGAAGATGGGCAGGACTGGTCTGCATTATTGAGAATGCCAATGTCTTTTGTATTGGCGGTAAAACCTGCGATCACAGACAAGAATCATTTTATTCTTCCAATTCCCAAGGAGGAGTTTGATAAGAATCCAATGATCGGTGATCAGAACCCAGGCTATAGCAAAAATTAAAATACTTTTTATCAACTGTAAAAACCCTAAATCATGAAAATAAGTCACCTTTTATTGCTACCCTTTCTTTTTTATCAGGGGCAAGCTTCTTTTGCCCAGTCGGGGCAAACAAAAAATCAGTTCCAGCTTAATGGAAATGTAAGTGCTGCCGATTCTGTCCTGCTTTATTATGCAGATGCTACGGGAAAACAGGTTCAGGTATCCAAACCTGTTGTGAACGGTAAATTTAGCCTTAGCGGCAAAATCAATAAGCCTGTGGGCGCCAGAATTCTGTTTAAAAAGAAAGACGAGGTGATTCCCCGCCAGCAGTTTTGGGAAAGAATGACGGAAATATATCTGGAGCCTGGAACCCTAATGATTTCCGGTGTTTCCAGCGAGCCAAAGAACTTCAAAATTACCGGTTCGAAAACCCAGCTGGAGTTGAATGAACTTCATGGAAGTATTGCCGGGATCCGAAAAGAAATGCAGCCCGTGATTGATGCTTTAGAAAAAGAAAAAGATCATGAAAAAGCTTCAGAAATCCGGGATCAGCTGGGACCTTATAATGACAGGATAAAAAAGATCACCTATGATTTTTTTATCGCCCATCCCAATTCTTATGTGACTGCAGATATGATGCGGTTTTACCTTGCGCAGATGGGGCTTGATTCGACGAAAAGGGTGTACAATAACTTTAATGCGACGATGAAAAAGGATAAAGCGGTACAAGAGCTATATAAGGAAATCCGCAAAATTGAATCCGGAATGCCTGGAAGTGTGGCTGCAAATTTTACAGCGAAAGACCTCAACGATCAGCCGCTGTCACTTTCAGATTTTAAAGGCAAATATGTGATCATTGATTTTTGGGCGAGTTGGTGTGTCCCTTGTCGCAAAGGAAATCCACACCTGATTAATGTCTACAATACTTACCATGAGAAGGGGCTGGAGATTATCGGTGTTTCTGATGATGACCGCAATCATGAAGCCTGGAAAAAGGCGGTGAATCAGGATAAAATAGGCATCTGGCATCACGTTTTGCGTGGTCTGGATATGGATCTGAGGATGAAAAATCTACCCAATCCGGATGACATTTCTGAGAAGTACGGCATTCATTCTTTACCTACAAAAATCCTGATCGATCCATCGGGAAAGATCATCGGCCGGTACGGAGATAACAATGGTGGTTCTGATGAGGATCTCGATAAAAAATTAGCAGAACTATTAAAATAATCAAAGATGATAAAGAAATTAAAATTAATCATGCCAGCCCTGTTGTGCTGCGGCATTACGGTTTACGCACAAACGGCAAACGTATCTGGTAAGCTCGAGGGCCTGAAAGAGAAAGAAATCTCCATCTATTACTTTAAGGATGGCAAGGCGGTAACAGATACCGTAAAGGTCAATAATGGCCAGTTTAAATGGGTGACGAAAATGGCTGAACCACAGAAGGTAGGTACGATGCTTTTTGGTAGGTATTATCAGTTTTTTGTGGAAAGTGGAAACATTAAGATCAGTGGAGGAAAGCGTACTGAGGATATAAAGATTACCGGATCTAAGTCGCAGGACGAGTACGAGGCTTATGATAAAACCTTGAAATACCTTGATGATCAGGAATCCCCTTTGTATGAAAAATGGGGTAAGGTAAGTAAGGATGAGCAGATTGCATTGGAAGAAAAGGTCGATGACTTAAGGAAACAGCGGAGGGAGCGGAACAATAATTACATTGCTGCACACCCTGCAAGTCCTTTAAGCATTAGTATGGTTTCAGAAAAGGCAATGATGGGAAGTTATGATGAGGTGGCATTGGCCTTTGAAAAACTGGCTCCATCGGCACAGCAAAGCGGGGAGGGAAAGCGTATTTCTGAGCGCCTTGCTGTCTTAAAGCGGAGCGCCATTGGAGAACCGATGCTGGATTTCAAACAGAATGATACTGAGGGTAAGCCTGTGCAGTTTTCTGCATTCAAAGGTAAATATGTGCTGGTAGACTTCTGGGCGAGCTGGTGCGGACCTTGTCGTGCTGAAAATCCTAATGTCCTGAAGCTTTACAATGAGTACAAAGACAAAAATTTCACTGTTGTAGGGGTTTCCCTTGACGATAAAGGGGAAAACTGGAAAAAGGCAATTAAGGACGACAATATGCCATGGACACAGGTTTCAGATCTGAAGGGCTGGAAAAATGAAGTCTCTACCTATTATGGCATTATGGGAATTCCAAGCACCTTGCTGATTGATCCTCAGGGAAAAATTATTGCCAAAGACCTGCGTGGTTTAGCGCTGACAAAAAAACTGGCTGAATTGTTCAATTAATCTTTAAACTGTACATGAAATATACCTCAATAATGCTTTCCGGTGGCTTGATGTTGCTACTGGGAGCGGGTTGTAAACCCTCTGCATCAGATCATTTTAGCATTAAAGGAACCATAAAGGGAGTCGATAGCGGAGTGGTCGTTCTTCAGCAGTTTGATGAGGAGGAGCGAACGAAGAAAGTGCTGGACAGCGTTGTTTTTAAAAACGGGACCTTTGAATTGAAAGGGAAGGCCGAAAATCCGGAAATGATGACCATTATCGTTAAGCCCGGTAATTGGGTGGCGAATGTTTTTGTAGAAAACAGCGATATCACCTTTGCATCGGATACTGCGGGAGCCGTCCATTACGATTATACCGGATATGGAGGCGACAAGGGAGCGAATCTAAAAGATCCGGTCATTACGGGGTCCGGCAATCAGGATACTTATCAGACCTTCGACAAGGACCCTCAGCAGCTGAAATTTATGGAGGCATTTGCAGGATTGAATAAAGCGTATGATGTAGAGAAAGATCCGAAGCAAAAGGAAAAAATGAAACTGAAATTTGATTCTTTGGGTAAACTGAGTAGTGCATGGCAGTTGAAATGGATTAATGGATACCTTGTTAAGCAGCCGTCATCGGTTGCAGCCGCGTATATCTTATCTAATTATTACCGGATGAATTCAGATATGGCCATTCCTGAAATAGATGCACTGTTGGGTAAAATAGATGGAGCGGCAAAGCAATCGGTTTATTACCGGGGAATCCTGAAGAGTGTCAATTCCCGGAAGGCAGTGATGGTTGGGAAAGATGCGCCGGACTTTCAGCTCTTAAAGAGGGATAGCACTATATTTAAGCTTTCTTCCTTAAAAGGAAAATATGTGATGCTTGATTTCTGGGCCAGCTGGTGCAAGCCATGCCGGGAAGGGATCCCTCACTGGAAAAAGGTCTATCAGGAATATCAGAATAAGGGATTTGAAATGGTTAGTATTACCAACGATAGCCGGAGATCGGATTGGATTAAGGCTTTGGATCAGGAAAAGATGCCATGGATTCAGGTTACAGATGAATTTCCCGTAAAAAACAGAACGGCCAGGGTTATCTCTCAGTATGAAGCTCCTTTTTTGCCCTTTTACATTTTGCTGGATAAGGACGGAAAGATTCTTGTTCGTTCAGGAGAAGAGAAAGATATTGATGAGAAGCTGAAAGCGTTGTTATAGTAGAATTGCGGTTTTAAATCCATTTTTACATTAAATAAATCCCCTGTCTTACTGTTAAAAGGCAGGGGATTTACTATTTAGTTTTCTTTTTTATTGTCTTTCCCTGTTTTATGGGTGTTGTAAAAATCCCCTTTGATCCATTGGACCTTACCTGCTTCCCGCATGATTGGGGCAATGATATAGGCTCCTGTTTGTGAATCCAGGATCACAATGCCCTGTTCTCCAATGACCGTCTTAAATTTGCCCTCATTTTCATCGCTGTTGTTTTTGAAACTAATGATAGAGACCAGCAAAGCAGTCCCCAGAAATCCAATCATAATTGATTTAAGGTCTAGTGTAATTTTCATGTTTGAGAAATAAAAAGGTTTCGAAATGATGTGTTTATTCAATATTACTAAATAAATCTTCCGGATCAGGATCTGGTTTGTAATATTTATAGGTTTACCATCATATTTGTATATTGAATCATGGAAATAAAAGTAATCCTAACAGGTGCTACCGGTTTGGTGGGGGAAGGTGTCCTGCTGGCCTGCCTGGAACACCCTCTGGTAAAGGAAGTACTGATGGTAAACCGCAAATCCAATGCGCTAAAGGATCCCCGGCTGAAAGAATGTATCATTCCTTCCTTTCTGAATCCGGATGAATTTTCGGAGCAGTTAACCGGTTATGACGCTTGTTTTTATTGTGCAGGCATCAGTTCAAATGGTATGAATGAGTCTGATTATAGTCATATTACTTATGATACGACTCTCGGTTTTGCAGAGAAATTGTTAAGCCTTAACCCGCAAATGGTCTTTAGTCATGTGTCGGGAAGTCATAGCGACAGTTCGGAAAAGGGAAACATCATGTGGGCCAGGGTAAAAGGAAAAATTGAAAATGCATTGATGCGTTTGCCTTTCAAAAAGGTGTATAATTTCCGCCCGGGTTTTATGAAACCTACAGCAGGACAGCAGAATGTTAAAAGTTTTTATAAAGTGATCAGCTGGTTTTATCCTTTATTGAAAATTTTGATGCCGGATCGGGTCAGCACCATGCAAGAAGTAGGCCTGGCCATGATCAACAGTGTATTAAAAGGCTATCCAAAACAAATTCTCGAAGTAACAGATATTAAACTGCTTGCTAAAGCATAAACATAAAATACATTCTATACGCCCCATGGCAAATTATCCTGAAAAAACGTTACGAGTACATCAATCTGGTTTTGACTTTCTAAATCAGTTAAAAAACAACAATAACAGAGATTGGTTCAACCAGCATAAACCTGAATTTGAACAGGAAAAAATCCTCATGGAAGGATTTGCAGAAGCTTTGCTGGCCGGACTCCGGACCCATGATGTGATTGAAACAGCGTCTGGAAAACGGGCATTATACCGCATCTACAGGGATGTCCGTTTTTCCCATGACAAGACGCCTTACCAGACCTACTGGGGCGGAAGCTTTACCCGCGCTACCAGTTTTCGCAGAGGTGGGTATTATTTCCATCTTGAACAAGGCAGGAGTTTTATTGCCGGAGGTTTCTGGGGACCCTCATCGGCAGATTTAAAACTCATCAGAGATGACATCTCTTTTGACGATGCGCCTTTGAGAAAGATCATCAGCAGCCCTTCGTTTATCTCCTGCTTCGGTGGATTAAAGGGGGATCAGCTGAAAACAAAACCTAAGGGATTTGATCTGGAACACGAAGCGATTGATCTGTTGAGGTACAAGCAGTTTCTGCTCATCAGGCCGTTTTCAGATGAAGAGGTGCTTAGTGAAGATTTCTTAAAAGAGGCAGGACGAACCTTCCTGGAAATGCGTCCGTTTTTCGATTATATGAGCGAAGTATTGAGCACAGATGGGAATGGATAATTAGTCCTGAGTTTTATAATTCGGTTGCGTGTTATGGGAAGCAGGGGGGATGAGTGTGAAATCATATTTTGAAATTTGATTTTTTAATGCTTCACTCAACTTGACTTTACGTCCTTTGTAATAATTTTCAATGCTTTTATTGTCTACCAGAGTCCATCGCTCTTTGGCCGCATTTTGATAAACCGGGATTAATTCCGGTTCTTCTTCATTGATGTTGTCAGTGATGGTACCATCTTTCTCGTATTGAAATCTTGGCGCGCAGATGATCGAAAGGGCTTTGGTATCATTGAGGTTTGAGAGTTCTTTGATCATGTTTCCCATATCATAGAGTCCAAGGCTGTTTATTCCAAGCGACAGGTGAACAGCTCCCATTTTAAAGAAGACTTTTGGCATTTTATTTTTACTTTCCATCTCTCTGTAATTCTTTCCAAAATTGGACTTCATATATGCGATCCTGCCGGAGTTGCTCATCGCGTACTTTCCATTATCATATAAGGCATAGATCTCCCAGGATTTGATGATCGATGCGATGATGGTTTTGATTGCTGCATTGCCGGAGCCTGCTTTTTCAAAGAATGCCTTTATTTCCTGATTATTTAACAGGCGATCGAACATTTTATAGTCATCGGATGCTGCAGATTTTTTAAATTCTCCCAGCAAAAAGCTTTTGGCAGTCTTGTAAAATGGGCTTATCTGTGCTTTGTTTTTAGAAAGCTCATACATCTGATCAAATAAAAATGAATAGGAATAAAGGAATTCCTGATCAATGCCCCAAAGTTTAAAGTTGTTTTTTATTGCTGTTTTTAAAAAGGTTTCATCCTCTTTACCATCAAAAAAGACAAAAGGAACACCCCATGTTTCCTTAAAGTATTTTGAATTAAAATCGTAGAGCTGTCCTTTTTCTTTAATTTCAGTGGTCATCCGTTCTACACTTTTCGGACCGGCCTCGACTACAAAATTTTTATATCCCTGCATTGATAAATGTGGGAGCAGGGCGTTTGTCAACTGGGATATTTCCGCAATAGCGTGTTGTTCACCAAGCATCGTAAATTGGCTTTCCGCCATCCTGCTGAGTAACAATTGAGCGCCCTCACCCGTTAGTTTATCATTTTTAATTTCAAAATAATGGTTAAAGCGGGCCAAATCGGCAGCGGTTATCTTTTCCTGAGCGGATAAGGAGATTGAAGTAATGCAGAGTAGTACCGTTGCTATTTTATTTAACATCTAATCTATTTTAAGTATTTCAAAATTAATGATTTATTTAATTTAAGATGAATGTTGGAAAAATGTTTTCTATTTGATATTTTTTATTCTTCTGTTTTGAATCTACATCGTACCGGAAATGAAGAAGCATCACATTTACCTGGTATTAAAAAAATCCAGGTAGAAAGACATCCGTCTAACTACCTGGATTAACGATAAAACAATCAAGGAGGGGGGCTTCCTGATTGTTATAGCTTTTTAGTAAACGCGACCAGGCAGTTACCTTCAGGCTATTTTCAACTATCAAAGTTAACCAACTTTGATAGGTTTAAAGATACAACTATGTTGCGTTAATTAGTGTTAAAGAAAAGTTAAAATGTGTTAAAAGAATGCGGTTGGAAAAAAGCGATATTAGCATTGTTATGAGCGCTCTTCCTCAGGAAATAACCCGGTGATGTTGTACGCTATCGTTCAGCAATTGTTCAGAAATGAACAATTTAAAACAAGGCAACTTGTTAATTCGCTGTTGAATAGGAGTTTATGGCCTGATTTCTTTCTGGCACAGCAATGGTTATTTTTATAGAAATTGACCTTATGTTTCTTCTGAACTTTAAAATTGCCTGGCGCAACCTCTGGAAAAATAAAGGATATACCTTCATCAATATTGCTGGTTTATCTATTGGGATTGCGGCATGTCTGCTCATTTTTATATTTATCAATTACCAGCTGGGTTTTGATAAAGGATATAAAAATGAAGACCGGATTTATCGTTTTGTCACCAACTGGAAATATGCTACTTATGATGATTATTCAAAAGGCATTCCACTGCCACTGGTTCCGGCGGCGAGGAATGAATTTGCCGGTTTGGAGAAAGTTGCGGCCATCATTAAAAAGTGGGGAATTATTCATGTAAAGGACGAAAAAGGACAGGACTTTATAAAGGTTCATGAACCCGTTTATTATGCTGAGCCGGACTTTTTTGAGATTTTTGATATGCCATGGTTATCGGGGAACCCTCGGCAGGCTTTATCAGCGCCCAATACGGTAGCCTTATCAGAAAGCACTGCAAAACGATTTTTTGGCAGTACGGAAGGGGCGATTGGGAAAAGCTTTTTATTTGCCAATCAGATGAATTTAAAGGTCACCGGTGTATTTAAGGACAGACCTCAAAACAGCAGTTTTCCTTTAAAAATTGTAGTGAGTTATCAGACTTTTAACAGTAAGAAATATGTAAACTGGGAAAGTGTAAGTTCAGGAATGGAGTGTTATGTCTTATTGAAAAAGGGACTGGGGCTGGCCGATTTAGAAAAACCACTGGCACAATTTAACGACAAATATTATCCGGACAAAAAAGCTTTGGGGAATCAATCCAATGCATTACAGCCGTTAAGTGACATTCATTTTAACGAAAGGTATGGCAGCTTTGCGGATGTCTCTATCAGTAAAAAGGAAATTTACGGATTGGGTATTATTGGTTTGTTTTTAATTCTTACGGCCTGTATTAATTTCGTGAATCTGGCTACTGCACAGTCTGTTAACCGCTCTAAAGAAGTTGGTGTGCGCAAGGTCATCGGCGGTCAGCGTAAGGAGCTTGTAGTGCAATTTCTGATGGAAACTTTTGTCGTCACCACGATCGCCATGCTCATTGCCTGTGTGCTGACAGAGATGGCACTTCCCGGGATGCGTTCTTTGCTCAAAGAACAGGTCGTATTGAGTTTGTTCGGAGAACCGGTGATCTTCCTGTTCATGGGGATCATGATTGTTCTGGTGAGCTTTTTGGCAGGTTTTTATCCTGCCATGGTGATGTCTGGTTTTAGTCCTGTTTTAGCAATAAAAAATAAGGTAGCGATGAATGCCAGCGGGCTGAGTTTACGGAAGGTCCTCGTTGTGGTACAATTTACCATTACTATCGGGCTGATTATCGGCACACTGGTGATTATGAAACAAATGGAGTATTTAAGGGAAAAGCCACTTGGATTTAACAAAGATGCCGTTGCTATGGTTGGTATGCCAGCCGATAGCTTAAGCCAGCGTAAATACAGTACGTTTAAGGAAAGGGCCTCTCAAATCCCGGGAATAGAAGCGCTTAGTTTTTGTCAGACTGCTCCTTCTTCCAGTGACATCACTTCTTCTGATTTTCATTACAACGGTAAAAGAAATGTTGATTTTGAATTGAGAAATTCAAAAGCTGATGAGGATTATTTTAAATTGTTTGATTTGAAGCTTGTTGCCGGGAAGGCCTTTATAAAAAGTGACACTGTGAACGGCTGTGTGGTAAATGAAACTTTTCTGAAAAAGATGAACATTTCAAATCCTCAGGAGGTTATTGGCAAATCCTTAAGAACCAACGGATTTCAGATGACCATTACCGGCGTGGTGAAAGATTACAATGACCTCTCTCTGAAGGATAATATTTCGGCCCTTGTGATTTATCCTCAGAAAGAAGGGTACTTTAAACTGGCCATTAAACTGGATAGCAGAAAGCTCATGTCTGCTATGAAAAAGGTAGAAGCTTTATGGAATAGTACCTATCCAAGTTATGTTTACGACGCTAATTTTCTAAATGACGACATTAATGAATACTACGAAAATGAGCGGGTAACCGGGGTACTTTTTAATATTGCTTCCGGAGTGATTATTTTCATTTCCTTTATTGGCTTGTTTGGGTTAATCTCTTTTATTGCTGCTCAGCGCACACGTGAGGTTGCCATTAGAAAAGTCCTGGGTGCTTCTACGTTGGAACTGGTTAAAATGCTTAATGGTTCTTTTTTGATCATGGTCTTTATGGCCAACCTGATCGCATGGCCATTGGCATATCTCTTTGTTTCGCATTGGTTATCAGGGTTTGTTTATAGAATAGACCTTAGTATCTGGCCATTCCTGCTGGCATTTTTGATTTCTATGACCATCACCCTGATTACCGTTAGTCTAAAGTCTTACAAAACCGCTGTTGCAAATACGATAGATGCCCTTAAATATGAATAGGCAATATTCCGTCTTTTTCAAGGCTTTTGAAAAGCATTAAAACACCGGGAACCTGAGCAGGTTCCTGCAGATAGCTTTCCAGATCAAAATAGCGTACTTCTTCAATTTCATTGCCGGGTGCTATTTTTTCTGTCAGGTTGTACATGAAGCAGTCCTGTTCCATTTGGATATGGCTATGTTCACCATAGGCCGCTGCAGTAATGTGTTTATAAAGTATCAGTTTTTTGCTATTGAGGTCAAGGTTAAGTTCTTCTTTAACCTCCCTGATGATGGCTTGAAGGGCGGTTTCTCCTGCATCTATTTTTCCTCCCGGCAGATACCATGCTTTTTTATTTTTGCTAAAAGCCAGGAGTAGTTTTCCGTCTTTCAGGACAACAAGTCCTGCGGTATGCAGTTTTACGATTTCAGTATTCATGTATTGTTGTTCTTTCTTAATCAGGTGCCGTGTTCGTTATCAATCTCATTTCGCCTGATGTTGTAAATATATCAGCATTTGCGGCATTCCGCTGATTTTTTTCAGAATAATAGAAATTCAGGAACTTATCCGGGGCTTAACAATTTGTTCATAGTCTGATGCTCTTTTTGTAAAAACATAAGCATCTTATATGAAAAGAACATTACTCCTTTCTTCTGTGGCCCTTGCGGTACTTTTTGCTTCCTGCAAAAAGAACAATGACCGTACCGCGCAGATCACTTATCCTGATATGGCCGAGGCCTCAGATCCTGCATTGTTATTTGAAGCCTCCAATGGCGTGAAAGTGTACAACGGTGGATTCGGTTCTGCAGTGGCAGCCGATCCCAATGCGCCCGATGTATTTTACCTTTTAACGGATCGCGGACCGAATGCTGAAGGGGCTACTTCAGATATTAAAATCTTCGGAAAGGCTGATTTTACGCCTCAGATTGGTAAATTCAGACTAAAAGACGGAAAGCTAGTCCTGGAGCAAACCATCATGTTAAAAAATGCCCTCGGACAAAACTTAAACGGATTGCCGAATCCGGTCGGATCAGGTTCCACTGGTGAAACAGCGATCGACCTGACAGGGAAGACCCTTAGTCCAAGTATCGATGGTATAGATTCTGAAGGACTTGTAAGGGCATCAGATGGCAGTTTCTGGATCAGTGACGAATATGGTCCTCATATTCTGCATGTGGATGCGAATGGCCGTACAATTGAAAGGATCAATCCTTTTGGTAATGGCACAGGTGGCAGGAGTATTCCTGCTGTTTTTGCGAAACGTAAAGCAAACCGTGGAATGGAAGGACTTGCCATTACTCCGGATGGAAAAACACTGGTTGGCATTATGCAGTCGCCGATGTCTAATCCCAGTGCTGCTGCGGCAACAAATTCTGTCGTATTGCGGATTCTTACTTTTGACATCGCTACAGCAGCTACAAAACAATATGTTTATTTAATGGAGAACCCATCTTTAACCGGGGTAAGTGAAATTTTGGCCGTTAACGCAACGACCTTTCTGACACTCGAAAGAGACGGGGGCTATGGTGGGGCAGCGAGTTCGCCGGCGACCTTTAAAAAGGTCTTTAAGATTGATCTTTCGGGAGCAACTGAGATTTCTGATCCTGCGAACTCAGCTAATGGTAAGCTGTTTTCCGGTAAGACTGCAGAAGAACTGAAAGATCAGACAGGTTTGAGTACTGCTGGTATTGTTCCCGTTAGTAAGTCGCTTGTCCTGGATCTGCTAAAGGATTTACCTGCGGTTTACCCTCATGATAAAGCAGAAGGTTTGGCCCTGATCAACGGAAATATACTGGTTATCTCCAACGATGATGATTTTGGGGTAATTCCAGGGCCAGGTGGAACTTTTGCACAGAAAATTTTGCCCTTCACCAAAGCTGTAGACAAGAACAGGTTATATTTTGTGAAAGTCAAGTTATAAGCGATAAAACTGCCGCAATTAACAACCTGCTGATCCATGGATCAGCAGAATTGTTTATTGCGTTTCTTTTATAGATCAAAAAGAATAAAACTCTAGTTTTTGCCTACTACTTTCAGGGTTTTCGGCATGTCCCTTAATCGTTAAATTTACGAAGTTCTCTTGCCGCTAAATAGGGCAATTCGTCCCAAAATTTAATGCGGAAGTTTATTAATGCTTAGATTGGGCAAATCTGTTATTAAAAAAACTGAACGTATGAATTCGCTGATCAACCTGTTCGCCATCTGTATTCTTATCATTACCGCTCTTGTTTTTTTTAGCAGGCTTCGCGTTCCGCCGAATACCATTCTGATTATTGAAAGAATAGGGAAGTTCCATCGTGCGGTTTCCGGGGGGACTTATTTTAAGATTCCTGTAATTGACCAGGTCAATGGCCTGATTTCCACTTTAACTGAAAGTGATACCTTTAAGCTGGATATACCGACGGAGGCTAAGGAAGTGCTGCATGTTACCCTTTTCCTCAATTGGGAGCTCCTTAATACCGGGACAGAAAATATTAAGAAAGTAGCCTATCAATTCAAGGATAGTATCAAAAGAAAAGAAGCACTTTCTGAAATTATAAAAATAAAGGTAGCCGGTTTCTTTTTTAACAGAAGTAAGTCGATTGCCCTTAGTGATTATGAAGACCTTAGTGAGGCGCTGAAATTGCAATTGGGCTCAGCAATGAAAATAATGGGGTATCGGCTGATCAGCCTTCAGTTAAAAGACCTGTACCAGGATTAATCCTGGTTTAAAGGTTTACTTATTGGCCACCTTAGCCAGGATCTGTTGATGCGTCGTGGTGTTTGTTGGTTTAAACAGGTTTTTTAATCTCCCAGGAGTTCTATATCCCAATTGTTAGTTGATAAATAGGTTAATAATCCCCTGAATTCCAAAATCGCCGTTGTTTTTGATTTATCTCTTTTGAGGTCTGTTATAGCCACATAGTCATCAATTATTCTGAGGAGTATTTTTTGATGGTCCACTGACAGCCGGTTGTCTGTATATGGGTCAATTGCCAGGCCCGTCCAATGTTTAAAGGTTTCAAATATCTCTTCAAGCATGTTGTACTTAGCAGTGTCGAGTCCAAATAAGTAATCGCTGTTATCGAGCCGGTGAAAATCCAATGCCATAATGCCCAAAATAATGAAAAAAGGAAACGTTTGTTCATATAGGTCAATAATAATTATCTTAGCGCAAAGCTTTTTTTGATTGGTAAACTTGGCATGATCTGCTTTAACTCGAACTGTGGACGAAACTGATAAACATAAACTGGAAAATTTAAGGCAGCAGCTCCCTATAGGACTGCGTTATGGACTTAATCTCCTTGAAAAGGCGGGAGGAAATGTGGAAGAGGCTGCAGGCTATTTCAGGCAGGAATGTAGGGACTTAATTGTACAGAAGACTGGTATTTCGGAACAGGAGGCCTCGGTACATTTATTGAAGTACAACTTTGATATTGCTGCGACCTTAAAATACATTGACGAAGCGCGCTTTAGCCTTACTGAACTGATCATCAGAAGAAATAAAGATAAGGAAGAGGCGCTTGAGAAAATCGCCGGGGCGGTAGTAGAGAAGGAGGGTTTGATCCGGGAATACTGGCTGCATCCTGATGCTTTAAGCCGGCTTCAACCGGAAGTGTTTTGTCTGGTCATGCTGATGGAGTGGCTTGGTTTTGCCGGTTGGGAGGATTTTGAAACAGCGTTATATTTTCATTTGGATGTGATCAGTGATCTGATCGATCGGCAACTTTTGCTGCCTGAAATAGCGGAGACTTTAAAAGAAGCCCAGGCAATTGCTATTGTTCAGGCCCCTCAGCAGAAAGTTTCTTTGGAAAGGGATGGCTTTGTAGGCCAGACAGCCGAACTTACCGCACAAAGCGATTTGTTTGAAATACAAAGACCGTTACTTATAGATACACTCTACCAATTTGTAAAAAGCAACATCAGTAAATTCCCATTTTAGTTTATTCAAGAGGGGCCTGTTTATTTTAATAAAGAAACCAATGTTTAAAAAGATACTTCTTTCCCTTATTATCGCCTTTTATTTTGTTGTCGCAGGTTACGCTCAGGAAACATTGAGCAGTACTTTTCGCAAATATGGAGCCGGGGGCAGTACCACGATATTCGATTACAAAAACAAAAAATGGCTGTATAGTGATGCTGCCGATGCAAAAATCGCCATGCAACCGGCTTCAACCTTTAAAATCATCAATTTGCTGATCGCATTGGAAAGCGGAGCGATTAAAGATGAACAGGAAATTATCCCATGGCCAGGAAAGACGGATACCACCTTGTATGGATACCGCCCGGAGATCTATAAAGACCTGTCGGTGAAGCAAGCGTTCGAGGTTTCTGCAGGCTGGGCATTTATTGAAATTGCCAAAAGGATTAAGCGGCCGGTATATCTGGATTATTTAAAACGATCAGGGTACGGCAATTTAGACCTTTCGGAAAAAGGGGCGGACTTTTGGAATTTTGGTCCTATGAAAATAAGTCCTGAAAACCAGATCAGATTTTTGGTTAAGTTATATGAGGGCAAGACACCATTTTCCAAACGAAATACCGAAATTCTTAAAAATGTAATGGTTACTGAAAAGAGCGGAAATTACATTTTGAGGTCGAAAACGGGCTGGACACGAACAGAAGGGCAGGATATTGGCTGGTGGGTTGGCTATTTGGTCAACAAAGACCGACCTTATTTCTTTGCCACACGGTTGACACAAGCGCTGGGAAAACCGAATGCTAATTTCGGTAAATGGAGAAAGGAGATCACAAAAGAGATCCTGAAGGGCTTGCAAGCGCTGGAATAAAGTAAACTTATGGTGTACTTCTATTTTGAAAAATTGAATAGATTTGAAGATGAGCCTAGCCTTCCGTCAACATATAGAGAAAATGACCACATTAACAGATGCAGAGTTTGATGAGGTGCTTTCTAAATTTAGTGTTAAGAAGCTCAAAAAACATCAGTTTCTGGTGCAGGAAGGTTCAGCAGTGCTTCATGATTACTGGGTAGTCAAAGGGCTGCTCAAAGCCTATCATACCGATGAGGATGGAAAGATCCACATCCTTCAGTTTGCCATGGAAGACTGGTGGATTTCAGACTATCAATCTTTGGTATACCATACTCCGGCAAGCATCAATATCGACTGTATTGAAGACAGCGAGCTGTTGGTGATCTCTGCGGAAGACAGGGAGTTACTTTGCAATGAGATCAAGGGCATGGCCAATTTTTTCCGTAAGAAATCCCATGCAGGTTATGTGGCCTTACAACAACGCATTTTGTTCCTGCTGAACAAAAATCCGCAGGAACGGTACAACCGGTTTTTGAAATTGAATCCCAAGCTCTTGCAACGTTTACCAAAAACCCTGCTTGCTGCCTATATAGGCGTATCAAGAGAAACATTGAGTCGGCTCAGCCATCCTTAGTGTGATTGTAATCACATAAATTTTGTGACCAGCTTCCTTTCAGCGCTTCTATTTTTATTGAAACTTTGTGCCCTTGTCCATTGTAATAATGGAGGTGTTTAAATTCAATACTATGAAGATGATTAAAAAGGGAATGATGGTTCTTGCATGTTGCGCCATTTTCTCCTCTGTAAATACAGCAAATGCGCAAACCCTCAAATCTAATCAGATGAAAAAGAAAATCTTATTTGTGGTGACCAGCCATGACAAAAAAGGAAGTACCGGAGAAGCTACAGGTTATTACCTCGGAGAGGTGAGTCACGCCTGGAAAGTATTAAAAGAAGCCGGTTATGAAATAGATTTTGTAAGTCCTAAAGGTGGCAATCCGCCGGTCGATGGATTCGATCTTTCGGATGCAGTAAACAAAGAGTTTTGGGAAGATCAGGTGTATCATCAAAAGATCAGTAACAGCCATAAACCTTCGGAAGTAAAAGCAGAAGATTATGCAGCGATATACTATGCCGGGGGGCATGGAGCAGTCTGGGACCTTCCGGATAATCAGGAGATCGCGGGAATTGCCAGCAGGATTTATGAAAACAATGGGGTGGTTAGTGCCGTTTGTCACGGACCAGCCGGATTGGTAAACATCAAACTGAGCAATGGGAAATTCCTGATTGATGGTAAGAAAGTAAGCGGTTTCACGAATGAAGAAGAGAAAGCTGTTAAGCTGGAAAATGTGGTTCCATTTTTACTGGAAGATCAATTGAAAAAACGTGGCGGGATTTATGAAAAATCAGCTCCATGGCAGGAACATGTGGTAACGGACCAGCGACTGGTAACCGGACAAAATCCACAATCTGCCAAAGCAGTAGGTGAAGGCGTAAAAAAAGCATTGGAAAATTTATAACTTGCTGCTCATAGCAGATCAAAACCGGAGCCTGGGGAGATCCCCGGGCTCCGGTTTTTTTTTCGGAATTATAAAAGATCCATCAGCACATGAATAACAGCGCTCAAAAACTTCAGCAGATCATAGATTGGGCAGGTCAGAATGACAATGTAAGGGCGGTATTGTTAACCAGCTCCCTCGTTAATCCCCTTGCTCCCGTGGATCAATTCAGTGATCTGGATGTAGAGCTGGTGTTTGCCGATCTGCCAAAGGTTCTGGCTGATGACCTTTGGCTTTCTGAATTTGGTCAGGTAATCGCGAAGATATCGGAAAGGGAAGAAGTGTTTGAGGGGAGGCATGCAATGCGGATGGTGCTGTATGACGATTATGAAAAAGTTGACTTTAAGCTGTACAGTGTTGCCCGGTTTTTGGAAGAGGTGAAGGCAGAGGAACTGCAGGAAGACTGGGATATAGGCTACAAAATACTTTTGGATAAAGATGGGCTTACACATCAGTTAAAACCAGCCACACATCAGGTTAGCCTAATCAGGAAACCTTCGGCAGCAGCATTTGAACAGAAACTAAATGACTTTTGGTGGGACATGACCTATGTGATCAAATGCCTGGCCAGGGACGATATTTTCTATGCAAAATTTATGTCCGAAAACAATATGCGCACAGATTATCTGGTTCCGGTTATTGAGTGGTATATCGCCATTGATCATGACTGGAAGGTGACGACCAATAAACATGGTCGCTTATTTAAGAAATACCTGTCGGCGGAAATGTGGCAAAAAGTTGAAGCTACATTTTCGGGAAGTGACATCGGGGACAACTGGAGGGCATTAATTGCTTATGCTGATCTGGTACATGAACTGGGAACAGAACTGGCGCTTAAACTGCAGTATCCTTATCCGGCACAGCTGGAACATGATATCCGGAAATACCTGGATTTTGTGAAAAGTTCAGGGCGATAACTAAGCTGTGGTCCTATTATTCGCTGGTCCTCAACAGGTTTTTGAATTGCAGGTTTAAACTTTTTGTGAAATAATTGTTAACAATGAAATTGTAATTCCTAAATTTACTTTAGGGGAATCTTCCGGGCTACTACTTTAAACCCGGTTACAAAACAATGCATACAGAAGTTTTTATCGATGAAAAGATGCTTTTACAACGCGTCTCGGCTGGTGATGCACGGGCATTCAGTACTGTTTTTCATCGATATCAGGCAAAAGTTTACGCTTATGCTTTTAGAATTGTAAAAGCCGAATCGATTGCCGAAGAAATTGTTCAGGAAGTATTCGTTAAAATCTGGAGTCTTGGGGAAACCTTAACTGAGATCGAGAACTTTGACGGCTTTCTTCGTACTGTGACCAGAAACCATACCCTTAAAGTCTTACGCAGGATGGCTCTTGAGTTCAAAACGAGCAAAATGAGCAGCAGCAGCTATAGGGAAGATCATAATGATACCGAAGAATACATTATTTTCAAAGACTCTGAAAAGATCTTAAATGAGGGGATCGAAAAGCTTCCTGCGCAGCAAAAGCTGGTTTATTGTCTTTGTCATCAGGAAGGTTTAAAATATGAAGAGGTTGCCGATCGGCTCAACATCTCTAAACTTACTGTAAAAACCCATATGCAGCATGCCTTGCGCTTTCTGCGCAATTATATCAGCAGTCATACCGACATTGCTGTATTCATCATTGTGATGGAAATTCTGAATAAAAAGAATTAATACATTTTTTTTATTCTCCGTTACTCCTGTCTTCTTTCTTAGGGGTCATTATAAGAAAAGGGAGAACAAACTCAACGCGATGAATACAAGGCTAGCTTATTTATACCAGCGATACATTGATGAAATCTGTACTGCCGAAGAGCGGGAAGAGTTTTTTTCTCTGCTAATGGCAGATCAAAAAACTGAACAGATGAACGATCTGATGGACCATACCTGGGCCACAGTAGAAAAGGGAAAAGGATTAAGTGAGGAAAAAGCCAACCATATTTTAGATCACATTCTAAGCCATCATCATCACCAACCTGTTGTCCGGAAAATTTCCTGGTACCGTTATGCCGCGGCTGGACTGGCCTTTGTTACGGTATCTGCCGGACTCTATTTATATAGCCTCAATCATCATTCTGATCTTAAAAAGCAACAGGATGCGGTCTATGTCAGTTCCATCCCAGCTGCCAGCAATAAAGCGACCTTAACCCTGGCCAACGGATCAACGATCAATCTTGATAAAGCCAGCAAGGGAGAAATCGCAGAACAATCAGGCCTTACCGTTACAAAAACAGGGGATGGGAAACTGGTCTATGAAATCTCGAAGACTTCCGTAGCTGCGGCCGGATTTAATACAATCACTACACCCAGGGGAGGGCTCTATCAGGTCAACTTGCCAGATGGTACGATGGTATGGCTAAATGCGGCCTCCTCCTTAAAATATCCGGCCGTTTTTAACGGACAGGAACGTAAAGTGGAGTTATCCGGAGAGGCTTACTTTGAAGTGGCCAAAAAGAAAATTCCTTTCCTTGTCAAAACTGCCCTTCAGGAAGTGGCGGTATTGGGAACGCATTTCAATATCAATGCCTATGCAGATGAGGTCAAAACTAAAACTACGCTTTTTGAGGGGTCTGTTCGTGTTTCCTTAGCTGAGAAGCAGGCGCTAAAATCAGTAAATACACAAGTCCTGGTACCAGGACAACAATCTACCGTTGAAAATAACCGCCTCAACGTTAACGCTGTTGACCTGGACGAGGCCCTTGCCTGGAAAAACGGATATTTCCAGTTCAACGAAGAAAATCTGGTCAACATCATGAAACAGCTTTCCCGTTGGTACGACATTGATGTGGTCTTTGAAGGAAAGCCTTCACAGGAATTATTCCTGCTTAAAATTCCAAGGAGACTGGCCTTATCAGACGTCTTAAAAATCTTAGCAACAAATGGTATAAACTTTAAAATAGAAGGGAGAACGCTTATTGTAAAATCTTAACGAACCGGATTTTAACAAGGAATAAAAAAGCCGGAGGTGTTTCGACCACCTCCGGACAAAAGTTCCGGGTTAAACATAAAATCAATCCTGACAGATCTCATCAAATTATCAACCCAAATCGTTTGGCATCCATGATTCCTTAAAAAAGGAAAGCGGCTGCCTACGACTAAACCGAACAAAAATATGAATAAAATTCTAGACGCATTAAGAGTCATGAAATTAATTATATGCTTATTGATTCTCAGTTTCCAGGCAAATGCAGTTGCATTCAGCCAGTCTATCAATTTAGCCGAAAAAAATGCAAGCATAGAAAGCGTTGTAAAGAAGATTGCCAGTCAAGGAGGCTATTCTCTTTTTTACAATATTGACCTGCTCAGGAAAAATCCTTCGAAAATCAACTTGTCATTAAAAAACGTGACGGTTGAGAAGGCTCTTGAGGAAACCCTGGTCAACCAACCTTTAGAATTTGTAATTGTAAACAATACCGTTATCATAAAACCAAAATCCAGGGCGACTGAAAATAAATCAGTGCCGGAAATTAAAAAGCCGGTTCGCGGAAAAGTAACCGACGGAAAAGGTCCGATCTCCGGCGTATCCGTCAGAGTAGATGGCACCAATCTTAGCACTGTGACCGATTTAAACGGGAGCTTTACCATCAATCTCTCTCCTGGAAAGTACCGTTTGGTGTTTAGTTCCGTAGGTTATGAGAGCAAACGGATAGAGAAAGTGGTTTCCAACGACAGTGACGAGCCCATAAATGTAACCCTCGTGCCTGCATTAATCCAGCTCCAGGAAGCACTGGTGGTCGGGTACAGCATAAAGAAGGCCAGCGAAATTACCGGGTCATTGCAAACCTTTTCTGCGCGTCAGCTGGAGGGAGTAACCACTTCGAACCTGATTTCCCAGCTGAAAGGAAAAATAGCCGGGATGTACATCACTGAACCTTCCGGCGACCCAAATAATAAAGCCAGTTTTGTAGTGCGGGGGCAGGGTACTTTGCCGATTACAGACAATTTAAGGGTAACAAACAACCTGAATCCGCTCATCGTGGTGGATGGTATCATCTATCCTGATGTTGCTTATCCAAGTGACATCGTCTCTTCTACAGACATTGAAACCGTTACCTTATTGAAAGATGCAGCATCTACTGCCATCTTCGGCTCCAGGGCCAGTCAGGGGGTATTGGTGATCACGACTAAAAGAGGAGTGGCAGGCAACACGCAGTTGAACCTGAACAGCAGTTTTGGGGTCAGCAAAAGATACCTGGGTAAAATTGAGTTTATGAACAGTCAGGAACTCTATGATTACCAGCGTAAAATGTTGCTGAACTCTTTCTCTGTGAGTAATGAAGGATTAACGCAGGATGCTTACCTGAACAAATACCTTCCTCCGGCTTCGGTGACTGGTAGTTACACCGATTGGAACCGGGAGTTGTACAGAGATGGTCTGACAAAAACAGTAGACCTCTCGCTCTCTGGCGGAACGGAGAAAACACGTTATTACTTTGGCGCCAACAACTACAATGAGCAAGGTGCACTAAAAGGGAATGACCTTACGAGATCCAGCTTCAAATTAAATCTCGATCATAATATTACCAGTAAGCTAAGTTTAAATGCGAACCTAAGTACCATTTTTGATAAAGGCAATGCCAGTCCGATCGGAGGACTTACCGGTGCTTTAACTTTACCGTGGTATGTGCCGAACAATGAGGATGGGAGCCCTAAAAAGATTCTTGGCGTTGATGCTTTGGGCAATACCACTCAGAATCCGCTATACGATTTACCTTATAACAGCACCATCACCAAAACTCAACAGGTGTTGGGAGTCCTTTCTGCGAAATATAAGTTGAACAATTGGCTTACGCTGACTTCCAACAATTCCTATAATACTTCTTTTATAAATTATGAGGCCTATCAGGACCGTTTGTCTTTATCCGGGGCTACGAATAAAGGAAGTCTGGTGCAGCAGAAAACAAATACAAACTCGTTTATGACCTCGAACCTGATTTCTGCACGTAAGCAGTTTGGCTCCCATAGCATCAATGGTTTAGGCGGTTTTGAATACAACAGAAGTAATTCTGAGTACAATAGTTTATCGGTGAAGAATATGCCTACCGGTATCAAAGTTGCATCTGCAGCAGCTGAAGTATGGAACACTGGTAGTGGTAAAGCTTTCCGGGGAGAGAAATTTGCACGCGGATCTTATTCTCTGTTTGCAGAGGGAGGCTATAATTACCAGGAACGGTATTTTCTAAATTCTTCTTACCGGATGGATTATTCTGCAAATTTTGGGATAGATAAACGGGATGGTCATTTCTACTCTGTGAGTGGTGCCTGGCTGGCTTCCAACGAGGATCTGTTGAAAGACCATAAATACATCAGTAATTTAAAATTGAGGGCGAGTTATGGTACAAATGGAAAAGTGGCAGGGGAGGACTTCCTGACGGAAAGCTTTTATAATTTCGGCTACCAGTATGGAGGGGATCCTGCAGCAGTGATCAACCAACTCGGAAACCGTAACATTACCTGGGAAAAAGCTTATGTAGCAAACCTTGGGCTGGATCTTGGTTTGTTCAACAGGCTCTCCATCAGTGCTGATTTTTACCGTAAAAGGACTACGGACCTGATTCAAAGGGTTGGAACTTCTGCCTTACTTGGTGTGCCTAGTCAATACCAGAATATCGCTCAGATGCTAAACCGTGGGGTAGAACTCCTGTTGAACAGTAAAAACCTGACTGGTAAGTTCAAGTGGGAAACTGGTTTTAACATCACTTTCAATACCAATAAAGTAGAGAAATTATACAACGGTACGCTTTCGCGTGGAAATTCGGGTATGATAAAAGAGGGTGATGACATTTCCAGTGTACATGACATTAAATGGCTTGGGGTTGATGCTCAAACAGGAAAGCCTCAATTTGAACGGGTAGCGATAGACGGGCAGGGTAACGTTACCGGCCGGACGATCGTGAACACCTTAGATGAAGTTCTTGCCGGACTAAGCGGCGATGCTTACAGTGCTCAGTACCAGTTTGTAGGGAACATGACACCCAAATATTACGGCGGCTTACTGAATACCTTTTCCTACAATGGCTTTGAGCTTTCTGTATTGCTGAATTTCTCTGCCAATTATCTGGTTTTTAACAACTCGAGAAATTCCTACTTTTCTTCGGAGGGAAATAACATCCTGAAAAACAATCAGATCAAGCCAGGTAGCGGTCAGGTGATCTGGGAAAAGCCAGGAGACCAGGCGACAGAGCCAATGCTTTTTCGGACGCGTACAGACGGTGCTGATGGCTCCAGTTCCAGGTTATGGGAAGACGCCAGTCACATCAGGGTTCGGAATGTTCGCCTCGCCTATAGCCTGCCGGAAAAGCTGATCAGTGCGGTTAAGCTAAAAAGAGCGAATATCTATCTGAGTGGTGATAACCTTTTTGTCTTTACCAAAAAGACCTTTTATGGAGCTGATCCCGAAGGTGTTCTGGCAGGTAATGAGAACAATTATGGCGTAAGTGCAGGATATGGCGCCAGTCGGAAATACCTGCTTGGTTTACAGTTAACATTTTAATCCTATACCCCATGACTAAGTATATCCAATCCTTATATATCTGTCTCGCAGCGATTTTACTATTTGGCTGCAAGAAATCAATAAATGAGAACATCAGGCCTTCAAATGATAAGGCCGATACCGAACTGCTTACCAATTTAGATGGCCTTACTGTAGCGACTAATGGCAATTATGCGTTATTGGTTACCGGAGCTGCGGGTGATGCTTCGTATGCGCTGAGCTGGTATAATTTAAGTGAATTAAAGGGCAATAACCTATTGGCCACGAGTCAGCCCTTTCCGCAAAGCAGAAGCGATAGCTACACCTATGTAAACTCTCCCACTCAGGGGATGACTTCCTCTTTCTGGCGTTGTTCTTACCGGATTGTTTTTGGTGCGAACAAAGTGATAGATGCCATTTCCGACGGACAGGGAGCTGGATTTGACCAGATCAAAGGAGAAAACTATTTCCTCAGGGCAATGGCTTACTTCAATTTGCTTCGGGTTTATGGAAGACCATATTATGAGAACAATGGAAATAACCTGGCAGTTCCGCTTTCCTTAAACTCAGCAGTGGATAAGGACTATAAACCTAAGCGTAACACTGTCAAAGAAGTATATGCCAGCGTCATTGCAGATCTGGAAAAAGCGGCAGCACTGATGACACAAACGCGCGGAAATTATTATGCCTCGAAAGAGGCCGCATGGGCATTGTTGTCCAGGGTTTACCTGTATATGGGAGGAACACCCTCTGCTCCTCAAAACGAGTTTAATACGAAGGCAGTGGAGTATGCCGATAAAGTGATCGCGGCCAACAAGTACAGCCTTTTACAGGGAGCAGCCTACAGCAATTCATTTGCTATAGATGGAAAAAGCAATAAAGAACTTATTTTCAGCTTCAGACACGATGATGTGAACGGAAACAGAATAAATGAATTTCTGATTTTAAGAGATGTATTTGGGTTTCCTTATCAGGGAGAATACGCTGCTTCCCCAGACTATATGGCCATTCTTAATCAAAATGCTGCAGACCTGAGAAAGGGCTTTATTACCGTTGAAAACGATAAGCGGATTGCCGGAACCGACAAAAGCAGAAACTCGGTAAATAAGTTCAACTTTCAGCAGGTTTTTCCACCGGGAGGTTTCGAATTCAGTTCGCAAACCAGAAGCGCTACCCCTTATCTTAGACTGGCGGAAGTTTACCTCAACAAGGCGGAAGCCCTGGCTAAATTAGGCAATAATTCTGATGCACTGATTGCAGTTAATACGATCAGAACAAGAGCAAATGCTCCGGCATGGACCACTGCAACGATGGCGCTGGCGGGAAAAACCATGTTCGAAGTCGTGCTGAATGAGCGGAGGCTGGAGCTGGCCTGGGAAGGACATTCTTCTTTTGATAATTTCCGCAATGGATTACCTGTGATCAGGAACTACAGCGATTATAGCGCTGCCAGTTTAACGATTGAAGCTACGGATAAACGTGTGGTTTACCCATTGCCACCACTGGAGATGCAGTTAAATCCAAACCTTGAACAAAACCCCTAAACAAGTATAAATATGAGAACAATGAAAAGACTAATGGTCGGACTGGGCTGTTTGGTTGCGCTGTCTGCCGCCGGACAGCACCGGGAGATTGTGTTTAAAGAAGCCGATTGGAAAACACAGCTGGCGAATGCAAAGAAAGAAAATAAACTCATCTTTTTTGATGCTTATACCAGCTGGTGCGGGCCTTGTAAAATGATGGCAAAAGATGTTTTTACCAAAGACAGTGTTGCTGATCTGTTTAATCAGACTTTCATCAATGTCAAGTATGATATGGAGAAGGGGGAAGGGATTGCATTGAAAGACAAATTTGGTGTCAATGCATTCCCAACCTATTTGTTCATCAATGGAGATGGAGAGGTGGTGCACAAGATTGTGGGAAGTGCGCCTGCTGCTGAATTTATGGGGGAGGCTGTTAAAGCTTTAAAGCCGGAAAGTACGGTATTCGGACTGGCCAAAAAGTTTAATGGCGGAGACCATTCTGAAGCCACGGCATTGGCTTATCTGGAAGGGCTGGACAAGGCTTACGAATCAGATAAAATGGGCAGGGTGGCGAAGGTTTATTTTGATAAACTTCCTAAAACTTCATTGCTGGAAGCGCACAACTGGAGGCTGATCTTAAAATATCTGAATACCCCTTCTTCCAGCGCTTTTGCTTATTTATATGCAAATAAAGGATCGCTTGCCACTGCCTATGGAAAGGCTAACGTGGATTCCTATTTCCAGCAGACTTTCAACAGATCGGTGTATTCTATTAAGAGAGCCTATGAGCAAAAAACGGAATTAAAGGATGCAGCGGAGCGTGCTGCGGCGATAAGGAAGCTTTTAGCTGATGAACCTGTTAGTTCAAAGCCGATGTTAAGTCAGCTGGACCTGACCGAATATGCCGCTTCAAATCAATGGGACAAGTTCTCCGCAAGATTGAATAAGATCTGGAACGACGATAGCTTTCCACAAAAGATTTCTGTTGTTGTTACTGCTGCCAATGATATGGTCAGTCGGGCGCCTGCAAAATACTATCCGGAGGCTTTGAACTGGGCGGTAAAGATTTCGGAAGCAAATCCGGACTTGTTTACCAAGATACAGGTAGCCGATCTGAAGAAAAGAATCTTAAAAAAGCAGGGTAAAACTGCAGATGCAGAAAGTATGGCTTTAGAAGCGATGGCCCTTAGAAAAGAAGCCAGTGAAAAGGGGCAGATGACGCCTCCAATGATGAAAGATTAATAACCAAAACTAAATAAAGCAAATAAAAAAAATGAAAAAAGGATTGATACTAGCCGTTGCGGCCTTAATGATGGTATGCAGCAGCTTTGCACAAAAAGGAAAACAGGTGACTTTTACCGGTAAGGTGAAATTTCCTGATACAGAAGATAAATATTGGATTTACCTTGGTAAATACGAAGGAGAAGGATTTAAAAGGGCATTTAAAGCGCTGGACAGTACAAAGTTGGATGCCAATAACAGTTTCTCCTTCAAAGTAAATGCGGAGAAGCCTGATTTTTATCAGGTTAGGGTTTATTATTTTGACCGTATAGATTTCTGGGCCGATAAGGACAATATCCATGTCAACGTGAGGGGGATTGATACGGCGAAGATGAAAATCAAGAATCCGCCATATATCTATATGGAGAATACTTCTGCAGATAATGACCTGATTAATGATGTTAACCTGGTGAACTACCTCAACTATCAGCAAATGATTGCAGTAGGACAGGAGCAATGGAAGGCTGGTCTTTCGAAGGATAGTTTATGGATCAACTATGTGAAAGATGGTTTCGATAAGATCAATACTGACATGACCTTCCGCATCAAGTACCTCGTGAATAAATACAAAGATCAACCCGCTGTATTGTATGCTTTGAATTCTTTAAGCTGGAAGAGAGATGGGGAATTGCTGATGTCTACACTGGATAACCTGACCAAAAAATATCCCTGGTTAACACAAGCGAAGGAGAAGAAAAAGGAGATTCTGGAGAATATGGCGCAAACGGCGAAGATTGCAAATGGTAAAAAAGCGCCGGACTTCGCTTTTCCGGATGTGAATGGCAAAAAATGGAGTCCTAAAGATTTTAAGGGTAAATACCTGATTGTTGATTTCTGGGCCTCATGGTGCGGACCTTGTCGCCAGGAAATTCCTCATTTGAAAGAAGTGTATAAGAAATATCAAAGCAAGGGATTGGAAATTCTGGCGGTTTCTGTCGATGCCAAGGAGAACGATTGGAAGAAAGCGATGAATGAAGAAAAAATGGCCTGGCCACAGGTAAATGCTAAGGAATCAAAAGAGGTGATGTCATCCTATTTGTTCAGCGGAATTCCTTACCTGGTAGTCGTAGATAAAGAAGGAAACATTATTGAGAAGAACCTTCGCGGAGAAAGCCTTGATAAAAAATTAAAAGAGATTTTTGGTAATTAATCCTGGTTATAAATGAGAAAAATAATATGGTCTTTATTCCTGGTACTGGGTGTATTGGGAGGAAGTAGCGCTTATGCTCAAATGGGAGCCGCTACGCCAATAAAATGGGATGTGAATAAAGAAGTAGCATTTAATATGGATCAACACAGGGCCTGGGAAATTCTCAATAGTGTTGATTTGCTTAAGATTGCAGCGAACGGATACCTGAGTTCGATCAAGATCAGTGATCCTGCTTTTCCGGTGGGAAGAGATATTGTGTTCTCTGATGGAACGAAACGTTCAGAAAGCATTACCCAACTGGATCAGCAATATAAGTTCATGAACATAGTGATCAATAAAGAGTCCCTTCCAAAGGGAGTCACTTCTGCAGAGATTACCATATTTACAAAAGAAAAAGGGGAAAAAACCAGTGTCCAGTGGGGGGCAGTGGTCAAAGGAAATGAAGAGGGAAAGAAGGCGATGGTTAGTCAGCTGACCGCTGAGTTCGACAGCTATATTGCCGGATTCGAGAAAATGACTAAAAGTATCCCCGCAGCGAAACTCAATTAGCGTTCTCCATTAGTTAATTTTAGATTGGTAGGAGTGGTTAGTGATAACCACTCCTTTTTTATGATCATTTCGTAGTAATTAATCAAATGAAATGATAGGTTTGCTCCTTAAACTATCAAAATGAATTTAAGCCTGCAAAAACCATTTCTTGAAGTAAAAGTGATTTGGAAAGATGACGATATGTTTGAAATGTCTGTCAGTGCTTTTAACGGTCGCTTTTATGGCAGTACTGAAGTATATGAACAATCTAAGCCTTTATCAGCCTTTGCGAAGTCTTTAATTGATTATCCAAAAAGCAGCGAGGTTTTATTTTATGAAGCAGGGGAGAAAGATAGCTACGCTTATTTTTCTATGAAATACTATCCTGTTGGGGTAAATGGAATTGCGGGTGTAGAAGTACATCTGGAAGCTAATGTATGTACCGAATACCGGGAAGAGGAAAAAGACAAGCTCAAGCTGGAAATTATTATGGAGCCGGCTGCGATTGATCGTTTTCAGAAAGAACTGCTTCAATTGGCAAAAAAAGAAGAAGGAATTGCCACATTATACGGGCAGATATGACCTTTCCGAAATCATTCCGGAAAGGCCAAGTAACATAGTTTTCAAAGAGATTCAAATGGCTAAAACTTGCAGCCAATACCTACACCCAATAACCAGGGCCTGATTTTTACATCTGCCTCAATATTGCTCAACACCGGAGCCAGTTGTGGACTTCCTGATGGGGTAAGGTTCGAAGCATCAACAGTAGCAGTGGTAGACAGAAAGATTTTCTTTAGGTCCACATTGACAAACAACCTTTTGCTGATGTCATAATCAAAACCAGCCTGTGCGGCAAAAGCAAACTTGTCCTTATACTTTATTCCTTTGACTACCGGACCTTCATCGGCACTGTAAAAAATGGTGTAGTTGACACCCGCACCCAGGTAAGGATTAAACTTTCCAACAGGGTAATGATATTGTAAGGTCAGCGTGGGTGGGAGTAACCATACCTTGCCCAGATCTACTTTTGCCGAGCTTGCTGCACCTATTGCACTTAGATCAGACCCAACCGTATTCACTTTATGCCTGGTTGTTCCAAGAATCAGTTCTGCTGCAAAGTGTTTGTTAAAGAAATACGTGAAATCCAGTTCCGGAATAAAGGAATTTGAAATCTTAGCATCACCACCTATCACTCCGATTGAAGCACTTTCCTGAGGGATAACCGCGACTCCCCTAAGTCTGACTCTCCACTGTTCTCCGGTTTGGGAGGATTGAGGGTAAACGTAAAGTCCGGCCATCAACAGCGCCATGGATACAATTAACTTTTTCATATCAGTAATATTTATTTGAAGCAAATCTATTGAGGTATACCAAGGATAAAAATGCCTTTAAGCAGGTATAAAAATGATATTGCTCAATATATTTTTATACAGATTTGATGAAATTCGCATCGCCAACAGCTATAAATATGTAATTTTGGTCATTATGGATAAGCAAGAAACCCTTATACATTATTACCAGACTACGAACAGGGAATTGCCTTTTGATTTATTGCGTTCAAATGGTACCACCAGCCACTTTAATGTACTGAAGCGCGATCACTGTTCCGTAAGTATTCCGTTTAACAGAAAGGATTATTATAAGATCTGCCTGACTACCGGACATGCCGTCTTAAATACAGAGAATGGTGATTTAGACGTTAACCAGCCCGCGCTTTTCTTTTCAAACCCAAGTCTGAAGTTTGGCTGGGAAAACGTTTCTGAACAACAGGGAGGTTATGTATGCCTGTTTAATGAACAATACCTCTGCACAGAACTCAAAAGAGAACTGGATACTTTATATGCCAGTTTTCAAAGCAGTCCTTATCCTTTTATTCTTTTGAATGAGACACAGTTTGAGGCCTACCTGCATTACTTTCAATTGATGCATACCGAGTACCATCAGGATTTTGAGCATAAAAATAAAATGATTGAAACTGCGCTGAAGCTCATCATTTATAGCAGTATAAAAATCCAGTCAGATGTATGTCCCTCTGTTAAAACGGCCCAGCCCAACAGGTTAGTGAACCGGTTTCTGGACCTGCTGGATAATCAGTTTCCTATAGATGCGCCCGGGATGGCCTTAAGTCTTAAAACCCCTGCTGATTTTGCAAAGCAGCTCTATGTCCATGTAAATCACCTCAACAGCAGCGTTAAGAGCTACACCGGAAAACCTACCTCAAAGATTATTCAGGAAAAGATCATTAAAGAAGCTAAAAACCTGTTGAGGTATACCAACTGGGGGATTGCAGAAATCAGCTATAGCCTGGGCTTTGAGCACCCACAGAATTTCAATAATTTCTTTAAGAAACAGGTTGGGGAAAGTCCACGTTCATTTAAATCAGCGCTGTAAATTCAATCGTTTACAGTAGATTTTCTATGGAATTACTGTCTGCAGGATCCCGTCTGAGGATTTGAAGCGCCGATTCCTTTTTTAACATGATGGCCTTCACTTCCTGATATTCAAGTGGGTAAAAATCATGGTTGTCTACGCCAATATCAAAGGATAATGAATTCATATCTTCTTCCAGTGTTCCATGGGAGTGACCGTATAAATGGAAGCTTCCTTTTCCTTTGCCATTCCAGTTTCTAATGGAATAATGAAACAGCACGATTTTTTGTTTTCCACCTTTTACGGTATCGTCATTCACTTTCAGTTCATAATAATCTTTTACCCATTCGAACCTCTTCTTACAGGAAAGGGCGGAGACTTCGTGATTACCGGTGATGAGGTAAATGCTTCCGTTTAAGCGTTTAAGAATTTCTTTTAGCCGTTCGGGGCGGTTGAGTGCAAGATCCCCAAGGTAAAAGACTGCATCTTTATCGCTCACTTTTTCATTCCATTTGCGGATCATGGTTTCATCCATTTCCTCTACACTTTCAAATGGCCTTCCAGCATATTGAATGATTCCGTTATGTCCGAAGTGGTGATCAGAAGTAAACCAGATTTTGTGCATGGAGCGCTTTTTATAGGAACAAATCTACTAAAATTCCTTAGCAAACATTTTATGGTAATGAAACAGGACCTGTTCAAAAGATATTTTTAGCCATGCGGTATAGTTTTCAGGATGTTCAGTCAGGTCGGCTTTTAATTCATCCATATCTACATATCTGAAAGCACTGACCTCTTCCGAATTGGGCTGTGGCAGGATGTCGCTTGTTCCGAAGTACACATGATCATATTCATTTTCTATCAGGCCATCCCCAACTTCAGCTCTATAATGGAAGCTAAAAACCGGTTCCATTTTACATTCCATCCCCATTTCTTCCTGTAACCTCCTTACAGTTGCGTCAGCAGTTTCCTCTCCCGGCCTGGGGTGACTACAGCAGGTATTGGTCCATTCGCCTGGAGAATGGTATTTGTCAAAAGCACGTTGCTGTAATAACAGTTGCCTTGACGTGTTAAAAATGAAAATAGAAAATGCCCTGTGAAGTTTGCCATGCAGGTGTGCTTCCAGTTTTGGCATCGTTCCTATCACCTCATCGCTGGTGTTTACCAGTATCACTTCTTCTATCATAACCTGATTACTTTATACCTCAGCTGCAAAAGTACCCTGTCTTTTGCAATTCAGTACATAAAAAAACAGATTTTATATCTAAGCGGTACTCCTGTGGGGGCTATTCTTGTTTTTTATGATATAATCAATACATTTATCATGGGGAATTTAAAATGTCAATATACCAGTCTTGCACAGATCAGCAACTGATCTCCCTTTTGAAGTCGGGGAATGACGATGCATTTACGGAGATCTACGATCGGTACTGGGGTATTTTATACCGCCATGCCCGTAAAATTCTGTATAATGACGATGAGGTAAGTGACATTATACAGGAAATATTCGTTAACCTGTGGACAAAAGGTGCTGAGCTGGAACTCAGCTCTTCACTATCTGCTTACCTGTATGCTGCGGTCCGTAACCGAATCCTGAATTACCTGGATCATGGGAAGATTAAAGAAAAATACATTTCTTCTCTTGGAAATTTTCTGCGCAATGGCGAGTATACCACCGACAACCGTGTCCGGGAAAACGAGCTTGCCGCATTGATTGAAAAAGAAATCGCCGCTTTACCCGAGAAAATGCGGGAAGTATTTGAACTGAGCAGAAAGTCAAACCTCTCCTATAAAGAGATTGGGGAACAGCTGGGCCTGGCCGATAGTACCGTAAAAAATCAAATCAGCAAGGCTTTAAAAATCCTTAAACTAAAGTTCGGCGGACTGGCTCTGATCTATCTTTTTCTCCATCCCTGATTTTTTTTCAATCCGCATGGTACTTATTGTTCGCTGACCTGTCTTAACCATAAGACCAAAATACCCAATCTTTATGGACAATCAGCAGGCGCGTGATTTATGGAATAAATACCTGGCAGGAACATGCTCTGCCGAAGAGACTGCGCAATTCGAAAGCTGGTATAACCAGGAGTTTAAAGCGCTGGAAGAACCCCCGATGCCGGACTACGCGCAGACCAGAAATGAGATCCTGACAAAAATCAAAACACAAAAATCAGCACTGGAAAAAAATAAACGACGTGTGTTGTGGCAACGTATTGCCGTTGCCGCTTCTGTGCTCCTTGTCTGCAGCGCCGGATTATTTTATCATCTGAAAAACAGAAATTCTTTAAAACATGAAGCTGCCGCCTATGCGCAGGATGTACTCCCGGGAAACAATAAGGCAATCCTGACTTTAGCAAACGGAAAGAAAATCAGTTTGACAGATGTTTCCGATGGAGAACTGGCCAAACAAACCGGAATCAGTATTGCTAAAACTGCCGACGGACAACTGGTGTATAAGGTGCTTGATCCCGCTCTTTCCACTGCAGGTATTTCCACGTATAATACCGTAGAAACCCCTCGCGGAGGACAACACCAAATCATACTTCAGGATGGTTCTAAAGTCTGGTTAAACGCTTCCTCATCGATTAAGTTTCCCGTATCATTTGATGAGGCCAACCAACGTATGGTGGTACTCAGCGGACAGGCTTATTTTGAAGTCGCGAGGAATAAAGCCAAACCTTTTATCGTAAAAACCAACAGACAAACCGTAGAAGTATTGGGTACTCACTTCGATGTGAATGCCTATGCCGATGAAGCTAGCGTTAAAACTACTTTGCTGGAAGGGGCGGTTTCGGTTTCGCCACTGGCTAAAGAAGATAAAAGCGCTGCACATCCTGCATCACGGATACTTAAGCCTAATCAGCAATCAGTGCTTTCCGGAGAAGAACTCAGTGTGATCCCTGTGGAAACCAGTGATGTCGTCGCCTGGAAAGAAGGCAAATTTATGTTTAACAACGAAGCGCTGGAAAGTATTATGAAAAAAGTGTCGAGATGGTATAACGTAGAAGTCCGGTATGCAAACGAAGACCTAAAAAAGAATACCTACTGGGGAACGATATCAAGAACTGAAAAGATTTCCAAATTGCTCAAAATGCTGGAGACGACAGGGGATATACATTTCAGGATAGAGGGAAATGTCGTCACGGCGATGCCATAGTTCCTCCGCACTATCAATTCGAATCAACCAAACAAAACCAAATATTTAACCAAATAAAAAACCGGATATGAACCACGAAAGATCACCCTGATTTTAAGCCTGGTTATAACAAAAAAAACAGAACCCGGATTGCCCTCCTGGTCCTGTAAATGCCTGGTTATAATCAATTTCTTATTGTACGAACAATTCCATCAACTTAAACCAAACAATCAAATGTATAAAAATTATACTAAAAAATATTGTGGGTGTTCCACCTACATGACTAAATTTCTGCTGGTTATGAAACTTACAGCTATTTTATTGATTGCTGTTATTATGCAAGTGAGTGCCATTTCGGGGAAGGCCCAAAGGGTGTCTTTTAAAGAACGGAATACTTCTTTGGAACGGGTGTTCCGGGAAATCACGCGTCAGACGGGGTACAACATTCTTGTTTCCGGGAAGATGCTCAATACCTCCACGAAGATTAGTGTGGACTTTTCCAATACTTCGCTGGATGAAGTAATGGGTAAATGTCTGGAAGGACGGGCCTTAACTTATAGCATCACCGACAGGACGATCATTGTGAAACCTAAAGAGCCGATCAAATTGTCTTTTACCGGATATGCCGATGGTAGTGTTTTCGGGCAAGTCAAAGAACCCAAAAAAGGAGAGCCCTTACCAGGGGTAACCATCAAAATAGAAAATGGAACCTGGTCTAAAACCCTGATCACAGACAATAACGGGAATTACCGTTTCCCTGCGGTACCCGAAGGGAATTATAAAATTTCTTTTAGCAGCATAGGGTTTGAAAAGTTAATAAAGGAGATTACGGTCGGTTCCGGACAACAACTGGCTGTAAACGCAGAACTCAAAGAAAATGTGGCAGAGCTTGCACAGCTGGTTGTGGTGGGGTATGGCGCTCAGAAAAGGGCAAACCTGACGGCTGCCGTGACGCAAATTGACGCAAAAGATTTTAAGGGGCAGAGCAGTACCGGGATTGGTCAGGCAATACAGGGACGCGCAGCCGGGGTCCAGATTTATAGAGATGGTGGTGCGCCGGGAGCAAAGGTTTCCATTAATATCCGTGGTGTTGGCTCCTTCATCGACAACGCTCCTCTAATTGTGATTGACGGTGTACCTGCAGGAAGTCTTGATTTAATCAGCCCCGATGAAGTAGAAACGGTTACGATCTTAAAAGATGCCTCTGCTGCCGCGATTTACGGCTCCAATGGGGCCAATGGCGTGATTATGGTCACCACTAAAAGCGGAAAAAAAGGAGAGGCCAGACTCAATTATTCCTATAAATCGGGCTTTAACGAGGCGGCCAATATGCCCAGATTGCTAAATGCAAAGGAATACGCTTTACTGCAGAATGAAGCCAGAATTAACTCCGGAAGAATGCCCTTGTTTAGTGATGATCAGATCCGGAACATGGGAGAAGGAACAGACTGGAGGGATAAAATACTGCAGACAGGAATCCGCCAGGAACATTATATTGGCGTTTCAGGCGGTGCTCCGAAAGTAAATTACCTGGTTTCTGCCAATTACCTGGACGAGAAAGGAATTGCGATCCATTCCTGGTATAAAAGGTTAAACCTGAGAACAAAACTGGACGCCCAGGTTGGCGAGAAATTCAGTATGGGAATGCAGGCACAGTATACCTTCAGTAAAAATCAGGGGGGTGCCAGTTTTACCAATGCCACCGTCTTCTCTCCAACGATCCCTTTTAAGACTCCCGACGGCAGGCCGGGCGTGTACAGTAAAAACGATCCTTCCGGCTCGGTAACTACGGGATTGAATCCTGTTGCGGAGCGGGAACTTAGCCTTGGTTATACCAATAATGCACCGACCAACTTTCTCCTGGCCACTGCCTATGCAGAATATAAGTTTTTACCTTCTCTAAAGCTCCGTTCCAATGTCACTTATGAGCGCTCCACTTTCCTGAATAAGACTTTTGATCCAAGTTATGAGTTTAGGAATTATGAGGGGGAACTTGTTCCTTCTGCCGGCCGTTTACCAGCCAACAGAACCTTTAGGGAAACTTACAGAGAGAGTGACCGCTACCTGATCACCAATACGCTGGAATTTAACAAAACCTTAAACGAAGACCATACTATTAAGGCAGTTCTGGGATATGAAGAACAGCAGAAAAAATCAGATGTGCTTTATACCACACGTGTAGGGGGATATCCTACCAATGATTTTCTGAATATCGGGGTAAATGCAACTACAGGAGTGACCGTTTCTCATCGGGATGCAGGTGGGAATGTTCCGGGAATCAATGCCATACGTTCTTTTTTTGGACGTGTTAATTACGATTACAAAGGGAAATACCTGATAGAGGCTGTAGCGAGAAGAGACGGCTCTTCAAAATTTGCTCCCAGTAACCGATGGGGATTTTTCCCTTCTGCTTCCCTGGGATGGCGAATCTCGGCAGAGGATTTCTTCAGTCCGTTGAAAACAATAGTTGACGATTTGAAGTTAAGGGCCAGCTATGGCCTGACCGGAAACAGTGTTATTCCTGATTTTACCTACAATTCCAATGTCATCATTGAAGATGGATATGTGTTTAATAACAATGCAGCACAGATCGGCTCTTTAAATTCTTTGCCCAATAAGAACATCAGATGGGAGACCAATAAGCTCCTGAACATCGGATTGGACCTGGCCCTGTTTAACCAGCGTTTAAATGTTACGGTTGATGCGTACCAAAGAAAATCTGAAGACCTGTTGACACAGGTGAGTATCCCAGCCACCACAGGGATTTCTGATGATCAGGGGATTCTGGGAACACAGGTGCAAAATGTCGGAATTCTGAAAAACGGGGGACTGGAATTGTTTGTCAGCTGGAAAGATAAGATCAATACGGACCTGGGCTATAACCTCAGCTTTAGCGGTTCTTACAATAAAAACGAATTGCTGAGATTTAATGGATTGACCGATAAACAGATTGTCGGAGGAGCAGGAGAGGCCGTAAATCAGATTGGCGAATCCTTTAATTCCATTTACGGATTTAAAGCCATCGGGGTCTGGCAGAATGCTGCTGAAATTGCCGCTAACCCGCACCGGATCAATGACCAGCCCGGCGATCTCAGGTTTCTGGATACCGACGGTGACGGAAAGGTCGATGAAAACGACCGTACCATTCTCGGTAACAGCATTCCAAAGTATACTTTGGGCTTGTCTGGCGGATTGAACTACAAAAACTTTGACTTCAACTTCTTATTTCAGGGAGACCTGAAAAAGGATTTCCTGCAGTATGGCTATGGTTACTTTGAGTACTACCTGCAGAACAATAACAATTATGCCTATGCACTGAACAGGTGGCATGGGGAGGGGACTTCTAACCAGCACCCAAGGCTAATTGCAGGAAGTGAATACCTGGCCAATACGGTTTCTTCTTATTACGTGCAGAATGCTTCCTACATCCGGTTAAGGCATGTGGAACTTGGATATACCCTTCCCTCATCTTTGCTTGGTAAGCTGAAGATTTCAGCTTTAAGGGTTTATGCGGGAGCGGATAACCTGCTGACTTTTACCAAATACTATGGGCTTGATCCTGAACAAAGCGGGGCTTTTGGCAGGGAGACGATCAACTATCCCCAGGCAAGAACGTATACGCTGGGCTTGAATGTTACTTTTTAATGGAATTAAGGGAAAAAACTATTGAAGATGAAACCTGCACCGCAAGCTTCATTACCGCTAAAAATAATCAGAAACAGATGAAAACTTACTATATCAACATATTACTCATCATCCTTGCAGTCAATTCCTGGGGATGTAAAAAGGACCTGCTTAATGTAAAGGATCCGAACAATGTTAATGAGGAGAATTTCTATAAAACGGCTAATGATGCTGTTTTAGGCACCAACTCGGTGTATGGCACCATGTATCGTAAAGATAACTTTGGCTGGGTGTATATCTGGGAAAGTGTATTGACAGACGACGAAAGATGGGATAGCGAAGGCTCACCAGCACTATACGGTGGAGTGGCCAGTGGGATTGAAACGGCATTGGGCAGCAACAGTTATGTGAGAAGGGTCTGGAACGCTTCCTATGCGACCATTGCCAGGGCAAATGTTGCTATTGCAAAAATCCCGGCCATTGAGATGGATGAAACTTTGAAGAACAGGTTGCTGGCAGAATGCCGCTTTTTCCGGGCTTTTATGTACCAGCGTTTGCTGATGCGGTACGGGGATGTTCCACTCATGCTGAAATTACCTTCGGAAGATGTGCTCCTGCCCTCAAGATCGAATAAAGCAGAGGTCTTAAAGGTTGTTTTTGATGACCTGAACTTTGCTGCACAGTATCTTCCAAAAGAATATACGGGAGTAGATATTGGGCGGGTAAAGAAAGGTGCAGCATTGGTGTTAAAGGCGAGGGTAGAAATGTCCAATCAAATGTGGACCGCCGCTGCAGCATCGGCAAGAGCCTGTTTAGACCTGAATTATGGATTGAATAACAGCTATAGCGACCTCTTTAATAAGCCGGGGACCGAAAATCTGGGAGAATCCCTGTTTGAGATTCAATGGGGCAACAGTGCGGGAGATTTTGGTTCTCAAATCAATACCAGATATACGGATAATGGTGAAGCCACCACTGCTCCCGGAGGCTGGAACTGGGGCCAGGTCCTGCAAAACCTTGTCAATGAATATGACAATGCCGATGGTACTCCTTTTGTACTCGGAGCCAGAGATGTGAGGACAGACCTGACACAGTATCAGAACAGAGATCCCCGCTTGGCGGCCACTATCAATTATGAAGGTTCTGATTATTTTGGAATCCCATGGAAAAGGACCTGGACGGCAACGATGTATGGCTGGAAGAAATATACCATTTCAAGTGCCGTCCTCAATACGTTGCCAAAAGGAACGATTCCTTATAACTGGATCGTACTCAGAAATGCAGAAGCTTATTTATCCTATGCGGAAGCACAAAATGAGGCCGTTGGCCCGGACCCGTCCGTATATGCAGCGATCAAAGAAATCCGCAGGCGTGCAGGGATCAGCAATCCTGACCTTCCTGCTGGTTTAACAAAAGAAGAAATGAGGAATAAAATCCGTCATGAACGCAGGGTAGAGCTGGCCGGAGAGTCGGTAAGGTTCGAAGATCTGTTACGCTGGAAGACGTTGAAATCCGCATTGGAAAACAAACACCTTGGCAATCCTGGTGTCAACTGGATCATCAGTAATTGGGGAGAATTCAGATACCTGTGGCCGATTCCCCAACAGGAAAGGGATTTGAATAAGAATCTGACTCAAAATGCTGGTTATTAAACGATTATTTGTATAAACTAAACAACTCATGAAAAATCTATTCATAGCAATGTTACTCCTGGTGACCCTAAGTCTGGGAGCCTGTAAAAAAAATTATGAAGAAGGCGGATACGAAGCGCCTAAGACACTTGTCATATCAGGTCCGGCAGAAGTAAAGAAAAATAACAGTGTTGATTTTGCTACCTATTACATCAATGGTACTTATGTATGGGAGGTAACCGGAGATGCCACGATATCAGGTGGACAAGGAACATCAAAGGTGACCATCAAATTCGGCAATACCAATGCTAAGGTTACGGTAACTGTAGCCGATAAGAGTTTAAGCAGGGACATTACCGTCCAGTAGTTAAAAAGTATTATTTTTAAAACAAGAAACCACAGCAGCTGGCGTATAGCTATGCCAGCTGCTTAACCAACAAACACACAAATAAACACGAATGAAAAAAATCAACATTAAACAGATCCGGCTTGGTTTATCCCTGATCGGTTTTGGTATGATCAGCTCTACTTCAGTTTTGCTGGCGCAGAAAGTGGTAAAAAAAGATTGGTTGTTAAACGCAACTGAGTATACCGCAACTGTTAAAGTAAAGGACACAAAGAAAGAAGTCACGCTTGACAATGGTCTTGTGAAGCGTACATTCAGAATTGAACCCAATGTAGTCTGTATTGATTACCTGAACCAGGTAAACGGGCAGCAATTGCTGAGGTCAGTAAAACCAGAAGCGAGGATCAACATCAATGGAAAAGATTACCACATTGGTGGCCTGATCGGGCAGAAAGAGAACGCTTACATCTTACCGGAATGGCTGGACCGTTTTACTCCGGGTGATCAGGATTTTAAGATGATTAATTTTGAAGTCAATCCAATCCGTTCACAGTTAAACTGGAAGAGTAAATTCTGGGCATCAAATCATAAGCAGGCCAGCGGGAAAGTGCTTTCCTTTCATTACCGTGCCGTTGCGGCTCAATTGTCCGGTTTGGAAATCAGCGTAAACTATGAGCTGTATGATGGCCTTCCTTTAATTGTAAAATCGCTTTCTATTCATAATACCGGAGATCAGACTTTTAAAGTAAACCGTGTGGTGAACGAAATCCTGGGCATGGTAGAGGAACAAAGTGCAGTAGTGGGAGGAGTCGATAAAATGGCAAACCCTCAGGGCATTTATGTGGAAAGTAACTATGCGTTTAACAATGCCATGAGGTATGACCTGAGTGATCAGACCACCCATTGGAAAGTAGATTCTACCTACACCTCACAGGTCAATTACGATTATCAAACACCTTGTTTGCTGGAAATCTATCCTGATAAGGTATCTGGAATCGATTTGAAAAAAGGAGAAACTTATCAATCTATACGCAGTTGTGAACTATTGATGGACAGCTATGACCGGGAGCGGAGAGGCCTTGCTATCCGAAAAATGTACAATACCATTGCACCCTGGACAACAGCAAACCCGATATTTATGCACCTGGTGAGCAAGAACGATGACGAAGTACGGAGTGCCGTAGACCAGTGTGCGGCAACAGGTTACGAAGCACTCATCCTGAGTTTTGGCAGTCATTGTAATGTGGAAGATACCAGCGCTACAAACATTAAGCGATGGAAAGACCTTGCCGACTATGCACATCAGAAAAAGGTTTTTATCGGCAGTTATTCCCTTTTCAGCTCCCGCAGGATCAGTGATGAAGATGATGTCATTAATCCCAAAACAGGTAAACCCGGAGGTGCCTTTTTTGGCAATGCACCATGTTTTGGCAGTAAGTGGGGATTGGGATACCGGGATAAGATCAAGGCCTTTTATTCGAAAACAGGTTTTGATATTTGGGAAAATGACGGGCCCTATCCCGGTGATGTCTGCGCTTCTACCAGTCATCCGGGACACCAGGGATTGGAAGATTCTCAATGGAAGCAGATCACGATTCAGAAAGAATTATACCACTGGTTAAATGGGAAAGGGGTCTATATCAATGCGCCCGACTGGTACTTTCTCGATGGGACGCATAAAATCGGAATTGGCTACCGGGAAGTGAATTTCTCTTTGCCAAGAGAAAACCAACTGATCCTGAACCGTCAGAATATCTTTGACGGCACCTGGGAAAAGACCGCTTCCATGAGCTGGGGCTTTGTTCCCCTTACTAAATATCAGGGCGGAGGACCTGAGGCGGTATTGGAACCCTTAAAAGACCACCTTAAAGACTACGAGCAATTGATGATGCAGTACTATGGTGCCGGCGTTCAGGCCTGCTACCGCGGCCCAAGGTTGTACGATACGGAAAATACAAGGCTGACCGTAGTCAGGGTGATAGACTGGTATAAGAAATACCGTGACATTCTGAATTCAGAGATTATCCATTTACGCAGGGCAGATGGAAGAGATTGGGATGGTTTACTGCATGTAAACCCTAAGCTGAAAAACAAAGGGATGTTGATGTTGTACAATCCATTAAAAGAGAAAATTACCAGGACCATCAAGGTTCCGCTTTATTATACTGGTTTAACTTCGGTCGCAAAGCTGATGGAAAAGGGAAAGGCTGCAAAAAGCTATACCCTGAACAGGAATTATGAAATTGAATATACCTGTACGCTGGAGCCGGAAAGTTATACCTGGGTACTCATAGAATAAGAAAATAAGGGCAGGTGCGTTTTGGTCGGCGTACCTGCCTTTATCATTTTAGTTATTCAGTACCATATTCAGCTTATTTAGCAATACAAGTTCAGATTTATTTTGCGTTGCAAATGCCGAAGTAATTGCTGCACTTGTTTTCAGGATCAGTTGATTGATGGGATCGGTAAACAGATTTTTATTGCTTTCTCTGTAAGTTTTGAAGTCGGAGATGGCCCGTTTAATGCCCCAGTCATTTTCCTGTAACCAGTCGAACGTGATTGAAATGTAGCAGACAAAATCAATTCCATACTCATCAAAGGAAGCGTCAAAGCTGAGCCATTCATTTTTTACAATTTTCTTCAGCTCCTCCTCCTCTTCTTTTCTTACCTTGCCGTCAGTTGCCGCAATGGCATAAAATAGTCTTGCTAATTGCTGGTAAAAAGCTCTTGATATTCTATTGGATTTGTCCATCTTGTATAAGATTTATTGGATGACTACAATTTAGTGAATAAGTGGGGATTAAACAATGATCTTCATCACTGATTTGTCCAGTAGGAGACATAAAAATGAGGTTGTTTTCTGAAGAAATTGCCAGGTGTAAAATTAACGTTTGTGACCATGAAAACGATTCTTGTATTGACAGATTTTTCGAAAAATGCGTTGATTGCAGCAGAGGAGGCCGCACTGTTGGCTGTAAAACTCCATGTGAATATATTGTTGTTCTACACTGATTATGGCATTCCGGTAAGTACTTTTTATCCGGGTATTTTTCATGGAGAAGGGGATCATTCCTGGAAAGATCATTGCGAGGGGGAAATGAATAAAATTAAACATCATCTCAGCAGGTTGTTTTCATTAATAGATACGGATCAGCGTAAACCAATAGTTTTCAGTATGGTTAGCCAGGGAGATTTAACTGGTCATGTGGTTGATCTGCTGAAGAATGGGAATATAGAACTGATCGCGATGGGTGCAGGCAGGGGGTATGAAATGAATCCTATTTTATCAGGGAGCAAAGCTTCTTCAATAATTGAAGCCCTTGGCTGCAGGGTATTGGTTTTTCCGGTAAATGGTGCCGTCAGCGTCTTAGACCGTATCCTGTTTGCAAAGAATCTCAGCCAGGCGGACGTTTTTGATACCGAATACCTTGTTGAGCTTGGCAAACTCTTTGAAGATCAGCTGGAAGTCGAGAATGAAATTCTATTCTGATTTTACCATTTATAATTACGGTTCATCACAATGAATGGTTTTTGTTTTGATGAATAGCTTTTTCCATTCTTTATTTACCAGTTCCTGAGGGTAAATATCGGCAGCGAGTTCAATTCCTTCATTGGCACTGTTGAACCATCCAAAAGTCATCACATCTACAAAAGCGTAATTCAATCTTTCGGGAGATGCAAGACGGGCTTCATACTCGCGGGTAATCCGGTCGGGATCACCGTTTCTTGCCGCCATTTTTTTTCTCAATTCCTTCCATTCCTCCAGCAGGGTATTACCGCCGGCCAATAATATTGTCGTATAGCGTTGTGCAGCTTCATTTTTTGACTGGTATTCTTTTAAAGCATTGACGTCTTTATAAGCCTTAAAAGCTGCGCGGTTAAAGGCATAGCGCTGCTGCTGCTCTTTCAGTTTTGCTGCTTTAAACCCTTTCCAGAAAGGGGTTTGGGGGACTATGAGCTTTTTTAGCGCCTCATTTTTAGTACTGAATTCTTCTTCCAGTTTTTCCGGTTGCAGACGGCTTTGAATGTCTTCCGGTTTAAAGACCATCGGGGAGGTATTGATATCGAAATCGTTCTGTAAGGCAAGGCGATAACAGGCTTTGAGCTGAGCCTTTGTGACTTTTTTGGTGTCGTATGTACCTTCATATAGGCAAAGCTCATCTTCCCATTTATAAGTCGGTTGCTGAGCAATGGCATTCAACGTCGTTAAAACGAAAGCCATGATGACGATGTATTTCATATCCCGAAGATAGAAAAAGTGGTAGCAGCTACCAAACTGCTACCGGCCATAATCAACTAATTTAATCATCCCTAATTAAATTATATTTAAATATACAACATAGTTGCAACAACTGTATGTTAAAAAGAGTTAAATATCAGGAATGCCAAACCAGCGCAACCTTCCCCTAAACTTTCTGCCCCTATGCTTGTTTTATACCCGAGTCATTTATTTTTCAATTTGCCCTCAGGCTTCAACATGATTTCCAATGAGTCTTACTGAATATAAAAAGAAACGTTCCTTTAAGAAAACACCTGAGCCCGAAGGGGGGAAGGGAACCGGAAATGAATTGCGTTTTGTTATTCAGAAACATGATGCTACTCATTTGCATTATGATTTTCGTTTGGAAATGGATGGTGTATTAAAAAGCTGGGCAGTCCCAAAGGGGCCATCTACCAATCCCGAAATTAAGCGTCTGGCGATGATGGTGGAAGATCATCCCTACGATTACCGGAGTTTTGAAGGCATCATTCCCGAAAAGGAATATGGAGGAGGTACCGTAATTGTATGGGACGAAGGTACGTACAAGCCCTTCGAGCCTGAATCCGGTGATCTTCGACAACAGGAAAAACAGTTGCTTGATCAGCTGAAAGCGGGAAAGCTTAAAGTCATTTTGAAGGGAAAGAAACTCAAAGGGGCTTATGCATTGGTTAAAGCTCATGGCAGGGGAGATAACGGTTGGCTGCTCATGAAACTCAAAGATCAGTATGCAGAAGACCGGGACATTCTTTTAAAGGACAAATCTGTTATTTCCAGGAAAACCATTGCACAAATGGAAAAAAAGCCTGATCATAATCCCGATCAAAAGGCCCGAAAAGCAATTAGAGTGATGGAAAAGCAGGGTAAAGCCAGAGTACCTGTGGCTGGCAGGTTAGAAGAACTGCTTAAAAAAGCAGTAAAAAAGACTTTTTACGATCAGGTTAAACCTATGCTGGCGACTTTGGCCGCTGAGCCTTTTGATGAACCGGGCTGGGTATATGAAATCAAATGGGATGGGTATCGTGCAGTAGCTTTTATGAATAAAGGAAAGGTCGCGTTCAAATCCCGTAATGATAAACCCTATGATCAGAAGTATTATCCCATCTATAAGCAATTGAAAGACTGGAAGATTAATGCAATTATAGACGGGGAGGTAGTCGTGGTGAATAAAAAGGGGGATGCTAATTTTGGAGCCCTGCAAAACTGGAATAGCGATGCCGACGGAGAACTGCTGTACTATGTTTTTGATATCCTGTGGTACAATGGCTATGACCTTTGCCATTTGCCCTTGCTTGATCGAAAAGCAATTCTTGCAGCGCTCGTTCCCGATGAATCTCCTATCCGGTTCAGTAAAGCCTTTGAAACTTCCGGGACCGAATTTCTTAATGCAACAAAACGCATTGGTTTGGAAGGAATCATGGCGAAGCGGGCCGACAGTATTTACCATATTGGGAACCGGACAAATGATTGGTTAAAAATAAAGACCAGCAAAGGTCAGGAAGTGGTGATTGGTGGCTTCACCAAAATTGCAGGGAGCCCGAAACCTTTTAGTTCGCTACTGGCAGGCTTATTCAAAAAGGGGAAATTGATATATACCGGAAAGATCGGGACAGGCTTTAGTTTGAGTACCCAAAAAGAACTGCTCAGGCAGTTCGAACCACTGATTACAGATAAAATCCCGTTTTCTGAAGAACCGGATGTCAATAAACCTAACCGGTTTAGGTTCAATACCCCCCAGGCGAAAGCAACCTGGTTAAAGCCCGAACTGATCTGCGAGGTGAATTTTGCAGAAATGACCAAAGATGGGTTAATGAGACATCCATCTTTTAAGGGAATGAGGGAAGATAAAAAGGCAAAAGAAGTAACGCTGGAAAGGGCGGTAGAAATTGATAAAGTTGTCCCGAAATCCATTAATCCTAAAGACATGTTAATTACAAAAGAGGGAGAAACACAGCTGAAAAAAGTAAACGGACATGAGTTAACATTCAGTAATCCGGACAAAATATACTGGCCGGTTGAAAAAATAAGTAAACGTGACCTGATCAATTATTATGATCAGATCTCCGGTTTTATTTTACCTTATCTGAAAGACCGTCCGCAGTCTTTGAACCGTTTTCCTGATGGGATTACCGGTCAAAATTTTTACCAGAAAGACGTGACCGGAAAAGTGCCCGACTGGATTAAAACATATCTGTATCATGCAGAAGGAGACGATACCGATAAACATTTTCTGGTAGGAAAGGATAAGGCAACACTATTGTACATGGCCAATCTGGGCTGCATCGAAATACATCCATGGAGCAGCAAGATTAAGAAACCAGACCATCCAACCTGGTGCATCCTTGATCTGGATCCGGATAAACAAGCATTTGATCAGACTATTGAAGTGGCACAGGTAACCAAAGCTATTTTGGATGATATGGGTGTTCCGGGCTATTGTAAAACCAGTGGATCTACAGGCCTGCACATTTACATTCCTCTGGGAAACAAATACACCTATGACCAGAGTAAGGAGTTTGCCAAAATTATCGTCACGCTTGTTAACCGTGAGCTGCCGAAAACAACCAGTATGGAACGGGTGGTGGCCGACCGTAAAGGAAAGATCTATCTGGATTTCCTCCAAAATAGGGCTCAGGCTACCATTGCTGCTCCTTACTCTTTACGCCCTAAGCCCGGAGCTACAGTTTCCATGCCCTTGCATTGGGATGAGGTAAAAAAAGGGCTTCAAATGAAGGACTTTAACATTTATAATGCGGTCTCCCGGGCAAATGAAATGGGCGACCTGTTTAAACCGGTGCTGGGCAAAGGCATCAATCTTGCCGCCGTTATTAAAAGAAACCGCTAACCTAAACAATTTAATTATGAGATCTATCTGGAAAGGTGCTATTGGATTTGGTTTGGTGAATATTCCTGTGAAACTGTTTTCCGGAGTGACCAGCAGTAATCTTGATTTGGATATGCTCGATGAACGGGACCATTCCAACATCAAATTCAAGAGAATAAATGAGAAGACGCAGAAAGAAGTGCCTTTTGAAAATATTGTGAAAGGTTATTTTCTGAAAGACCGGTATATTGTGCTGGACGATCATGATTTTGAAGAGGTAAAACCTGAAAAAACAAAAGTCATAGAAATAGAAAACTTCGTCGACATCAGGGAAATCAATGCGATTTATTACGAAACTTCATACTATACCCAACCCGAAAATCAGGGAAAGAAAGCTTATGCTTTGCTACTTCAGGCCTTGCTGAAATCTAAAAAAGCAGGGGTAGCGCGTTTTGTACTGAGAAATCAGGAACATCTTTGCGTTATTCATCCGCTGGATGGCATTATTGTCATTACAAAGATCCGCTTTCAGGAAGAGATCCGCAGTACCAGGGAGGTTCAGCTGAAAGAAGAAATTACCATTAAGCCGAAGGAACTGGAGGTTGGACTGGCCTTGATCAGGCAATATTCAGGATCGTTTAATATTACCGCTTTTAAAAATGATTATTCTAAAGAACTGTTAAAGATTATAAAATCTAAAGCCAAAGGGAAACGTGCGACAGTTAAAAAGATTAAGCCTCAAAAGTCCGTTAGCGATGATTTATATGAGCAGTTGCTGGAAAGCCTGAATAAGCGGGCATAACAACAGTGGTGTAGCGAAATTCATATTTTACTCGTTTATGGGATAATCGAGTATTCTTTGATTGATCACCACTAACCAAAAATCATGACAAACCAAACAAAATCCTTTTTTATCGCGCTCCTTCTTGTTGTTATCGGATCGGGCTGCAGGAAATCTGATCCAGTTACTTTTTGTTCAATGCAGATCAAGTATTCCAGCATGAACTTTAATGTTGTAGATGCAAGTACAGGGAAAGATTTATTCTTCTCGGACAATCCAAAATATACCCCGGACCAGATTGGCTTTTTTAAAAAAAATGATAAGCTTTTTAAAGAAGGCTGGAAGCCGGAGGTTATCGGATCCGGTACAGCAAGGTATTTCACAGTCATTCTTGGCGCCGAATCTGTAGATACACTCCTGATGAAATTACCGATATCGGGAGGAAAGGAGGCTGCAGATGTTTTCAGTTTCACCCTTAAGCCATCAAAAGAGCCATGTGAGGCAGGTATCCTCGATAAAGCGAAATTAAATAACGTTGATATGGTTAAAAAGAATGGCAGGTTAATCATTAAAAAAGTACAACCAGTTAATTAATGACCTAAAGGGCCTACCTCACTGTTTTGCAGGAGATAGGCCTTTGTTTTTTATCCTTCTCCCATGGCGTAAGTCATTTCAGGGTCTTTGTTTTCAAGTGCATATTTAATAAACAATTCGATTGGTAATTCTTTATCAGGCATTAATCCACGCCCCTTGTCTTTTGTTGCGTTAAAGAAATAAATCTCTGTAAGCGGAATTGTCAAAACACTTTTAGTAGCCGGAAGCTGATAGCTGGCAAACCAGGCTGCGGTTGTCGCATCTACTCCACTGGCAGTCTCTTTTCCGATAATTAACCCTCTGTTATTTACCTTCACCAAAGAGGCGAAATAGGTAGCCGCTGAAATTGTCTCTGCACCGACCAACACTTTTACGTTCCCTGAAAAAGCGTCTTTATCTTTAGGGAAATTCGTCAGTAAACCCTCCATTAATCTGGTGTTTCCGGTATACCATCCGGTCGTATCATTTTTATCAAAGCGCTGATATAAGTAATTATTCTGACTGCGGATATCTTCGTCGGAGTAGGTCCTCATATTCCCGTCTACTACATACTGCGGATAAGCCAGCGTGATGTTTTTAGTCTTGTAGGTATAGGTGTTTGCAAATGAGTTTTTCGTGATGAAGGAATACAAGAGCGCCGCAATGGCTGGATTTCCACCTGAGTTACGGCGTATATCAATAATTACATTGGTATATTTTTTCTGATTGACTTCTTTAAAAAAATTGCTGAATTCCTTGTAGGCATAATCTTCTGAAAGGTTAAAAGTGCCTACTGTTAAGATGCCCGTTTGTTTTTGATCATTAAGGTCACTGTAAATGCTATAGCTCTGCTGTAACAGGTTAAAAGGTAAAACACATTTGGCACTCCTGTAAGAATAATCAGATGCGGAGATCGGGCTGACTGTGATGGACGCTGTTTCTGTTTTCCCCGGCTTAACAAATGCTATCGTATAATTTTCATGGTTCCTGTACCTGAAACTGTAATACCTCGCAAAATCATTTCCATTCCGGTCAGTACCTGTTTGAATGTTACCATCAACATTGGAGGCAATTTCCGTCAATATTTTCTTTACCGGTACCTTATTGATCGTTGTTATTTCGGATCCAAAAGGTATTTCTTTGTTCATGATATTCACAAATACCCTTCCTTTTTCTACGATGACGGGATATGGGAAATAAGAGACAGATTTATACAATTCAATTGACAGATCTTCTGCCACTGTTCCTGAAGTATGGACATCTTTTATTAATCGCAGTGGAGAAGAGGATATGAAGTTATAGATGTCCGGATTTGAAACCAAAGATTTGCGGAGTGAATCCACTTTATGGTTAAAAGCCTCTTCTTTAATAAATTTGAAAGGATTGGGGTGCTGTTTCCTGATGATGTTGACGGATAAATCAAAGTCGGAAATGAAATCCTCCTTTTTTAAGTCTGCTATTTTCCTTTGAGAAAACAGGGGTAATGAAGGAAACAGCATTACGATAAATAATATTTTTTTCATGGTAGAAAGTATTTGTATGTGCCACAAATATATCATTCAAAGGCGGTTTTTGGCCGAATTTAACATTTGTTAACACTTTGTTGCATTTGGCAAAGAAGGCAAAGATAGCTGTCGGATTTTATAATTACGTTCCGGCAAATGATCCTGTTATAACGATTCTGAAATTTGAAGGTGCAAGAGGCTTTTCTTATTTAAGCGCATCTTTATACGTCCTTCCTACCGGAAGCTGCTTGCCGTCTTTCAGTACCACAAACTGTGAGTTATGGGACAATATATGTGCTTTCTGAACGATGTAGGATTTATGAATCCTGACAAAGCCAAGCTTTACATTCTTTTCAATGAAATCAGAAAACCGTTGTAAAACCAGGTATTGTTTATACCTCGTGATGACTTTTAGGTACTCTCCAAATCCCTCGATCCATTGGATCTCGCTCAGGGGGACCTTATTTAACATATAATCTGACCTGAAAGTCAGGAATTCTTTTTCGACCTCAGGGTCAGTCAGCTTTCTATAGTCAATTGCCTTTTGAACTGCCTTCAGAAAGCGCTCTGGAAATACCGGTTTAACGAGATAATCGATGACATCCAGGTCATATGCCTTTGCTGCATGGGTCGGATCTGCAGTAATAAAAATGCCCAGTTTTCCTTTAGGAATCAGGGCCAGCATCTCTGTTCCGGAAAGTCCGGGCATTTCAATGTCCAGGATGAACAACTCCACCTCATCAAGACGACTGTAATTCAGTGCTTCCAGGGGATTCAGGAAACAGGCCATAAGTTCGATCTCAGGAAGGTCGGCACAGTATTTACGAATGAGCTCCAGTGCAGGAGACTCATCATCAACATAAATGGCTTTGATTGCGGTCATATTCTGATGGTTAATACAGTGCTGTAATCTACGCCCTTCTGCACAGATTCCAAATTATAGTTCTCCCCATATTGGCTGTCCAGGATCATTTTTAATACTTTGATTCCCGCCCCTCTATAGGATGGTGAATTGTCGGATGTCTTTTTATCAGCTATAGAATTTGAAATCCTAAACTCCGCCACGGCGTTCTGAAGTGACAATTTAAGCCTGATATAGGCCTTTTCATCCTGTCCTATGACAGAATACTTGACTGCATTTTCGAAAAGGGTGAGGTAGATGGTTGGAGGGATTTCTACTATATTAAAAAGCTCATTCGCTTCGAAGTCGAGTTCCATATCCAGCTTGCTTTTACTTTTTAACTGGTAGAGCGTAGCCAATGCGGTGATCATTTGAATTTCCCGTTCTATGGGGATCGTTTTTTTCTCCACCTCATAAGTAGTGTATTGCATTAAGAGGCTGAGCTGTTTGATCAGGTTTGCCGAAATGCTGTCCGTTGCATAACTGTAGGAATAAATATTGTTCAGCGTATTGAAGAGAAAATGTGGGTTGATCTTTGATTTTACCAGTTCCAGATCTGCTTCTTTTTTCCTGATCAGAAGTTCGGCAAGCTCCTGTTCCACGATAAGCTTATATCTGGAGATACCCTGCATGGAAGGAACGAGTATAATGATGAGCTGCGTGAGGTAGATCATGAAAATGTATTTTCCTTCTGCCGCGATCCCATTGTCGAAAAGTTCAGGTTCAAGCAGGATTCTGATCAGACTGGAGAGCACAAAAACACCTGCAGTGTACAATACATATTCCCCATATCTTTTGGTCTGGTAATATTGAGGAACGAGTCTTTTGAAGCATAAAAGGTACAGCGGGATATTGATGGCCAGCATAAACAGCAAGCGATACAAAGCGCCGGGAAAGCCAAACAAACTGAGGTAGATGTAAGCACTCAGGCCAATAAATCCAAGCCAGAACAGGACATGCTGCATATAAATGACACCTGGCCACTTTCCGTTCAGCAGGAGGTTCATTACCTTTTTTTCGAAAGATAACCTCAGGATTAAAATCAAAAAGACAAGGTTTAATAGCAGGATCATTTGTTCATCGTGATTTTTCAGTTCTGGTTGTTCGTTTATTTATTCTGTCGTTTATTGATATAAATCCTTTTCAACAGTCCTTATACTCATATTTAATTTCCGGGTGCAGCTATTTGCTGTGGGGAAACAACCAAATATAAAACTTAAGATAGATGAGGGCTAATATCTCTATTTTTTCGGTGATCAGAAATACAGGACTTCTTTTTTTAGGAATGATCCTGGCACTGGGAATTGCCCTTTTTTTTCCTGACCCTTCTTTTAGCCAGGAGAAAAAGCAGGATAAACGGATTCGGTTTTCTGCCTATGCGCAATTCTGGGCAAGGTATACCATGATGAACCCGGGCAGCAGGATCAACGAAAGTCAGGTGGCCAATACTGCAGACCTGTCCCTAAGAAGATTCAGGGTAAAAGTAACGGCCAATCCAATTGATCACCTGATGTTTGTAGTTCAGGCCGGTACCACCAATCTTACCTCTCTTTCCCACAATGAAAGCCCGGTTGAACTGCTGGATGCTTACGGGGAATACCAGTTTAATCAAATGCTGAGCCTTGGCGGAGGGCGTTCGAACTGGAAAGGGCTGACCAGATTTGCCGCGGGGCCCGGATCCACTTTGTTATATGATGTTCCATTCCTGATCCTTGGAAATGTGAACCGTACTGACCTTACCCTTCGAAACCTGAATCTGTTTGCAAAAGGACAGCTTGGGCCATTAGACTATAGACTGATCATTTCAAAACCTTATATCCCTGTAACGGCGAAACCTCAGGAAGGAATTTCCAACTTCAATAACCTGAAGGTCAAACCTAACCTCTCTGCTTATGTAAAATGGCAGTTTTTTGAAAGTGAAAGCAATGTTTCTCCAATCTCTGCCGGAACTTACCTGGGCAGGAAAAAAGTGCTGGCAATAGGGATTGGTGCAGAGTATCAAAAAGACCTGCTGTGGAGCCTCAGTTCCGGCGATACGGTTTTAAATAGCATGAAACTCTTCAGCGCAGATGTCTTTTTTGATGCGCCGCTGAATAAAGAAAGCGGCACTTCCCTGAATATTTATGCAGCTGCATTTCTCCATGATTACGGACCTGGTTATATTCGCAACCTGGGGATAAACAATATGGCGAATGGTATCGAAAGTAAAATAGCGGCCTTTAATGGAGCCGGAAATGCCTATCCTGTAGTTGGAACGGGAAAAAGCCTGATTCTGCAGTCGGGGGTTACCCTGCCATATTTTAACCGCCGGACTAAGAAAACCCGGCTAATGCCCGCTTTTGGAGTCCAGTATTCCCGATTTGAGCGCTTATCTGACCCTATGTTTAGTTACGACCTCGGACTGAGCCTGCTGTTAAAAGACCACTCCTCCAAATTCGTTTTCAATGCCCAGAGCAGACCAATTTATACTACTCAAGGAACAGCACTCAAAGTTACCGACAGGAAAATGATGTTTGTTCTGATGTACCATATCAATATAGACTAATAAAAAAGAGCCACATGTTAATCGAAAAATCACCTCAACCTGCTTTTCAGCAGAACAAAAAAACAGCAAGTATATGGCTGCGGATCCTCGCCAACCTAACTTTCTGGGTACTCATCGCCATTATCGCCGGTGTAGTGCTGGGCAGTTATGCACCTGCAACTGCCGTGAAAATGGAAATTATAGGAAAGACCTTTATCGACATCATCAAGCTCTTTATCGCGCCCATTATCTTTTTAACCATCGTTTTGGGAATCAGCGGTATGGGAGACCTGAAAAAGGTGGGCAGGATAGGCCTGAAGTCGCTTTTATATTTTGAAATCGTATCTACTTTCTCTCTGGCCATCGGGATTGTCATGGCGGTTTTGTTGAAGCCCGGAAATATTGATAAGTCTAAGCTTCAAATCGGCGATGCCTCGAAATACACTTCCGGACCTGCAAAGGATTTTGACTGGGTACATTTCTTTATGAACAACGTGACCATTCAGGTATTGGTGGTGGCGATTATTGCAGGGATTATTCTCAATTACTCCAGACACCGTGAAAAAGCGGTAAAAGGTTTAGGTCGTCTGTCTAAAATCGTCTTTCTCGGGCTAAAGTATGTGATGTACCTGGCGCCCCTGGGTGCTTTTGGTGGCATGGCTTACACAGTAGGTAAATTCGGACTTCATACCCTCGTTCCATTGGCAAAACTTATGGGTACGGTATACCTGACCATGGGGATTTTCATCTTTCTCGTTCTCGGCGGGATTATGAAATATTATCAAATGAGCATCTGGAAATTCATTAAATATATAAAAGAAGAATTGCTGCTGGTACTGGGTACCTCCTCTTCAGAATCGGCACTTCCATCGATTATGCAGAAGCTCGAAAAAATGGGTTGCAGCAAGTCTGTAGTCGGACTGGTTATTCCAACAGGCTATTCCTTTAACCTGGACGGAACGTCGATCTACCTTTCGATGTCGGTGATTTTCCTCGCCCAGTTGTATGGGGTTGAACTTTCAGTACTGGAGATGCTCAGCATTATTGGAATATTGATGATCACTTCAAAAGGAGCTGCGGGGGTTACCGGGAGCGGGTTTATCGTACTGGCCTCTACCCTGGCCGCCTTGCACAAAATACCGATCGAAGGACTGGCCTTTCTGCTCGGCGTAGATAAGTTTATGAGCGAGGCCCGTGCGCTGACCAATATCATTGGTAACGGTGTGGCGACGATCGTGATCGCCAAGAGCGAGAAAGAGTTCAATCCGGTAATAGAAAGCGAAGAAGAACAGGATTGGAGCCTTGGAGGGACTGAAATTGAAAAGGGAAAATTAGCGAACATTAACTGAATCAAATGAATACAAGGGCAACATTTCATGAATTAAAAACGGAGTGCCATTGATTCTTGGTTAATTGATGGTTTTAAGTATCTTCATCAAGAAGCAAATACCATAGCTAAACGATTTGAGCATCCTGACAAAAACAAACCTGAACCCGAATAAGCTGAATCGTTATTTAAGCTTACAGATACTCAGTGCCATAGTGATGGGAACTTTGTGCGGCGTTTATTTTCCGAAAGCTGCTTTACAAATGCAATGGGTGGGTACCTCATTTGTGACCGTTATTGAGCCCTTTGTGCCACCAATCATTTTCCTGAGTATTGTGAGCTTGTTTGGCAGTTTGGAAAATTTGAGGCTTGCCGGAAGGATTACGGTTAAAGCCCTTGTTTATTTCGTTGTTGTAAGTTCCATGGCAATTGTTTTTGGGATCTGCAGTGCCCTGCTGATTAAGCCCGGGCGAATAGACAAAAGCTTTTTAGGCATAATCTCTCCTCCAAAGGTAGAAGAAAGCAATTATCATGAATGGTTGAACGTGGTCCTGCAAAACAGTATGCTCATCATCCTTGTTTTGGCCATCGCAATTGGCCTGTTTGTCAATCAGTATAAATACAGGAATGAGGTGATCAGGGTTATTGACCAATTAAAATTCACCTTGCTGAGGCTGTTAAGGTATATTTTTCTGCTGGCCCCAATTGTTACCTTCTGTGGGATTGCTTATACGGTTGGCCGTTATGGACTGGATACCCTGGTTCCTATAGGCAAGATGATGGCGGGGACTTACATCGCGATGTTCCTTTTCGTACTCATCGTACTTGGAAGCCTGCTCGCTGCTTTTAAGGTGAATGTTTTTACATTCCTGGGGAACATTAAAAATGAGCTTCTATATGCACTTGGTACCTCTTCGTCCAGTTCTGTTATTCCGCTATTGATGGAAAGACTGGAAGGGCTTGGCTTGAAACAACCGGTAGTGAGGCTTGTGACAGTAACCGGTAACTCCCTGAACCTGAACGGAACCTGCATTTATCTGGGAATGTCGGTCATATTTCTGGCACAGCTCAACAACATCAGCTTTTCATTTTCTGAACTATGCAACATTGTGATGATTGTTTTGCTGACTTCAAAGGGTGCTTCCGGGATCCCGGGAACCGGTTTTCTCGCTTTAGTGACCACAGTTGGCAGTATTCATAAGATTCCGGTAGAGGGCCTGGCTGTACTGCTAAGCATCGACCGTTTTATGAGTGAAGCAAGGGCGATCACGAACACAATAGGGCATAGCGTGGCTGCATTGGTGGTATCTAAAAGTGAAAAATAGGGTTTACCCCCGGATTTTATATCCTGGAATGATTAAAGGTTGGACAATTTCAATGTTTTCAGCCATTCCTTTAAATTTGTTTTCCTTAGCTGTTGAAGACCATTTTCCTTTAGATCCAGACAGAAGCCGAAGATTTGCTATCGAACGTGCTACATCAGCCGATAGTTCTACTGGTCCTGTACATTTAATTTGTTTCTGAAAAGATCTGCTCATAGTTTTTTGTTATTAAATCTTTGTTTTTCAGTTTGTTATTTGGTATTACAAAAATAGCGCTTTTGTCTTTATTCCCAAAAACGGTCTGGTGACGGATAAAAGTTCTCCTTAATACTTCCTTATATACGTTAAAGCGCTTATTATTATAGTTCGTAAATTCATTTGGAAGATTCGCGGCTAGAAATCCCCAGGTGCGTATGTTTGTTTGTTTGTTTGCTGTTGAATATAATTCATAATATCTAATATCGTTCCTCCTATATAACCAAAGGAGTTTTGTCCGGTTAACATTCTATATCTTAAATCCTGAATAGAATCGGAATAGTGCCGTTTGGGACTAAGATTGATTTTTGGATAGAAGTCTAATGTCAGGAAGGAATTGTCATAGCTTTTTACTGACACGATATATTTAATGCAACATTTTTCATTGTGTCTATAAAATCTAAATATCATCTCATTGGAATAACTCTCAGTAGAGATATACTTATTTGATTTTACCTGTACGAGTTTATAGGGTAAAGGGGTGTTGAACATTTTTTTCTCTTGTCGTTAAGCGATTTTAAATATTATTTGGTTAAAAACCTGATTAACTCTGTTTTTATTTTCTTTTATATATAATGTTGTAATTTTTTATTTAAGGCAAAGATAGGATCACAATGAGAATAGTGTGGGAGAAGTAGAATGTACATCAGTGAATAAAGCTGCACTGTATTCATTTTTTACATCACAAAGATGTCCTGGTGTGGAATGCCAAATAGTGTACTATGGAATGAGAAAAATCTCCGGAATCCTAAAAATCTAAAAACTTTTATATCTTCACCGCAGAATATAATTATTAACGGCCAATATTAATCTTTGCTGTTTATCGCATTTCTGCATGAAGCTATATCAATTAATTACAGAAATTAAAGCACTGGAAGATGTATCCACATTTTCGAAACATGAACAATTGGTTCAGGGAATTATCAATGCCCTGGATCAGAAAATATTGGTCAGGGGAGATGCTTTACCTTCAGTAAACCGGATGATCAGGGAAATTGGTTTTGCAGGTGAAACGATTGCAAAAGCCTATAAGGAACTGGTGAGCAGGGGAATTCTGGAATCCAAAAACAGAAAGGGATATTTTGTGGCGACAGAAGATACGGAGCAGCATTTAAGGGTCTGTTTGTTATTATATGCATTTGATACCTTCCAGGAAACATTTTACCAGAGTTTCAGAAATAAATTAGGTGAAAACATTCAATTGGATCTTTTCTTTCACCACAATAACTTTGCTGTATTTGAGAACACCATCAATAACATCAAAGGCAAGTACGGCATGTATGTGATCGCTCCGATCGACCTTCCTGAGTCCATTCCACTGGTGGCGCAATTTCCGATGAATAAGCTGCTGATTGTCGACAGACAGTTGAACCTGAATGAAGAACATTCCTATATCGTACAGGAATTTAAGGAATCCTCCTATAGCGCCTTTGTAGAATTAGCAGACCGCATTAAAGAATTCGACGAGTTTGTTTTCTTTTTTAAGCAGAAATCTGCGGAGCCAAATGATGTTATGGACTCGTTTCAACGCTTTATCAAGGACTATCACATCAATGGCGTTATCAAAAGTAAATATGAACTAGGCAGCATCGCGCCAAATAAAGTATACTTTACCATCCATAATCTGGAATTATGGGAAATCCTTAAAGACTCTAAAATTAAAGGATTGAAACCAGGAAAAGATTTAGGCATATTATCTCATAATGATGATAATATAAAAGAAATAATCTTTGATGGAATTACCACATTCTCTATTGATTTTGCTCAAATGGGCGAAATGGCCGCAGAGTTTGTACTATTCAGAAAACCGATACAACACATCATGAAGAGCACGCTAATCAGAAGAAATTCTTTATAGTTTATATCTGTATGGTATTGATTTTCATTCTTTTACCGGGTCAGGTGCCCGCTGCCTCCTAATTCTGTTTGTTCAAAATACCTTCTGAAAAATAAATTTTGGAATGTAAAATATTTTTACAACCTTGGCACTAGTGTAGTGTAGTATAGTGTAGATGAACTACCCGAACAAACCAACGAGCCAACCAAATATAAATTATGAACGCATGCTGCATCTATGGGATCTAACTGCCTCTATTCGTCTGGTTTATTTTTCTTCTCTGAACCAAACTAAATCAATATGAAATATAATTTTACCAGATTTTTTTCAATGTACAGCTGTTGGCTATTGCTGCTGGTTTGCATTGGTACTGCAACTTCGCTTAATGCTCAAACAACCGGGCAACGGCTTACGGGGCTCGTCATCGACAGCGTCGACAAAGCGCCCATTCCAAACGCTTCTGTAATGATAAAAGGAACGAAGCAGGGTACTCAGACGGACAATATGGGAAGATTTACCCTGGATGTTTCCGGAGAGGGGGCAACATTGATTTTTTCTTTCGTGAGTTACAAACCAAGGGAGTTGTATGTTCAGAAAGGGAAACCGGTAACGGTAAGGATGGTATCTGCACAGGATCGCCTGGAAGAGGTGGCAATTGTGGCTTATGGCACACAGAAGAAAAGCAGCATGGTGGCTTCGATCACCACTATAGATCCAAAAGAACTAAAGGGACCCACTTCAAATCTGACCACAATGCTGGCCGGGCGTATTGCCGGGATGGTGGCCTATCAGCGAAGCGGTGAGCCTGGTATGGACAATGCCTCCTTCTTTATCAGGGGGGTAGGTAGTTTTGGTGCCGGAAAGAAAGACCCTTTGATATTGATTGATGGAATGGAATCGACAGGAACAGACCTTGCGAGGTTACAGCCAGATGATATCGCCGGTTTCTCGGTACTTAAAGATGCGGCGGCTTCTTCGTTATACGGCGCAAGGGGCGCAAATGGGGTGGTATTGGTGACAACCAAACAGGGGGAAATTGGTGCAGCGAGATTTAATGTCCGTTTCGAAAACTCACTGTCGTCCAACACCAGAAATTTCAAATTTGCAGATAACATTACCTATATGAATCTGGCAAATGAAGCAGTTTTAACAAGAGATCCTAAGAAAAGCCTTCCTTATCTCCCCAACAAAATTGACCATACGGCAGCGGGAGACAATCCATTACTGTATCCAAATAATAACTGGATAGAGCAGCTGATTAAAGATTATACCAATAACCAGCGTTTCAATATGAATGTAAGCGGCGGAGGAAATACGGCGCGCTATTATGTGGCCGGAACTTATAATGTAGATAATGGCATCTTAAGAACGGACAAGAAAAACAATTTAGATAACAACATTAAAATTAAGAACTATGCGGTGCGCTCTAACGTAAATTTAAAGCTTACACCGACCACAGAAGCTATCGTCAGAACTTCTGCTCAGTTTGACGATTATACTGGTCCCATTGGCGGACGCGATGAATGGGGCAATCTGATCAATGGCGGTGCGGCGGTATTTCAAACTGCACTGTGGTCTAATCCAGTGATGTTCCCCGCGGTGTATCCGGCAGAATATTCGCCATTTTCAAAACACCCTTTGTTTGGAAATGCTTTCATTGGCGATTCACAAAACATGTACATCAACCCTTATGCGAGGATGGTTTCCGGGTATCAGCAGTACAATACCTCAACGGTAAACGTTCAGCTGGAACTGAAACAGGACCTGAAGGCGATTACAGAAGGCCTTTCGACGAGGTTAATGGCTTATACCCAACGCTATTCCTACTTTGATGTAGCCCGTAGTTTTAACCCGTTTTTCTATAACCTGACCGTTATTCCGGGCAGCACGGAGCGCATTCTTTCTCCTTTAAATCCCCTGGGAGGGACTGAATTTCTGAGTTATAATCAGGGAAACAGAAATCAGAATACCACTACATACGGAGAACTTGCGGTTAACTACAGCAGGACATTTAAAGAAAAACATGCGGTTACAGGGATGCTCATCGGGATCCTTAGAAATTACCTTACCGCAAACGGAGGCGATCTGCAGGCTTCATTGCCCTCAAGGAATTTAGGTGTTTCAGGAAGGTTAACCTATGCTTATGATAACCGTTATCTTTTCGAAGGTAACTTTGGCTACAATGGTTCTGAGCGTTTTGCGGCCAACCACCGCTTTGGGTTTTTCCCTTCGGCGGGTGTAGGATGGAATGTTTCTGAGGAGAACTTTTTTGAACCGCTTAAATCGGTAATCACAAGGTTTAAGCTTAGAGGTACCTATGGTTTGGTTGGAAATGACCAGATCGGAAGGTCAGAGGACCGCTTCTTTTACCTTTCCAATGTCGATCCCAACAGTGCCGGCCGGGGATATACCTGGGGCGATAAATGGGATTTTTACAGACCTGGTTATTATGTGAGCAGGTATGAGAACTACGACATTACCTGGGAGAAGGCCACGACAACAGACCTGGGCTTTGACCTGAACTTCAAAAATGGGTTCTCAATGGTGTTTGATTATTACAAATCCATTCGGAGCAACATCCTGATGGGCAGGACTAATATTCCAAGTACAATGGGCTTTAATACCACGGTACAGGCCAATGTTGGTAAAGCAAAAAATGAAGGCTTTGACCTGGCACTGGACTACAGTAAAACATTTGGTTCCAACTGGTGGATTCAGGCGAGAGGTAACTTTACCTATGCAAAGAATGAAGTCATGGTGAACGAAGAGCCCGATTATCCCGATGGACTGAAACATCTGTCGAGATTAGGTTATCCTTTTGAACAAAAATACGGCTTGATTGCAGAGCGTCTGTTTGTGGACGACATAGAGGCCCGAAACTCGCCGACACAGAATTTTGGAGGACTGATCCCTACCATGGGTGGAGATATCAAATACCGTGACATTAATGGAGATGGCCAGATCACCGATAAGGATAAAGTACCGATTGGCTTGTCTACAGATCCGGAGATTATCTATGGTTTTGGATTCTCCTTAGGATTTAAAGGCTTTGATGTGAGCACTTTCTTCCAGGGCTCTGCAAGATCTTCCTTCTTTATTGATCCGGGAAATATTACGCCTTTTGCATTGAATGGCTCTTTCCAGAATGGCTTGCTGAAAGCGATTGCTGACGACCACTGGTCGGAAGATAACCGGAATTTACATGCGCTATGGCCAAGACTTACCGACGGTTTCAATAACAACAATAACCAGTTTTCGACCTGGTGGCAGCGTGATGGCAGCTTCCTGCGCTTAAAGTCTGTTGAAATTGGTTACAATTTGCCGAAAAAAGCATTGAGCCGTTTTAGGCTCTCCAGTTTAAGATTGTACTTAAATGGTTCCAACCTCGCTGTGTTCAGCCCCTTTAAATTATGGGATCCGGAAATGGGATCGAAAGGTCTTGGATATCCTGTTCAGGCAGTATACAATATAGGTCTGAATGTTGGATTTTAATTAAAGATAAATCATGAAAACGAAAATATATATCATACCGGTTTTAGTGCTTTTATTTAGCCTGAATGCCTGTAAAAAAAGCTTCCTTGATGTAGTGCCAGACAACGTGCCCACATTAGACAATGCTTTTACCATGCGCAATGAAGCGATCAAATACCTGGCTACCTGTTATTCTTACCTGCCAAACGATGGGGAACCTACCCAAAATATAGCCTATATGGGCGGAGATGAATTCTGGCTGGACTTCCCTTCGAGAAGTATCAATGCCACAAACTGGGCGATGGCCAGGGGAAACCAGAGTGTCGTAAACCCTTTGGTCAATTACTGGGATGGAGGGATGTTCAATGCCATTCGTGACTGCAATATTTTCCTGGAAAATGTACGTGACCTGAGCAAGGTGCGTGACATGAGTATTGATGAACGCAACCGCTGGATTGGAGAAGTTGAATTTTTGAAAGCCTATTACCATTTTCTGCTTTTCAGACATTATGGGCCAATCCCGGTTGTTGATGTGAACCTTCCGGTAAATGCCCCGATTGAACAAACCAAGGTGAAACGCCAGCCGGTTGATTCTGTGGTAAACTATATCGTGAAATTACTGGATCAGGCTGCCGCAAAACTGCCAAACAATGTGATGATTCCGGCAACAGATCTCGGTCACATTACCAAACCAATCGCTTTGAGCATAAAGGCTAAAGTGTTGCTGTACGCAGCAAGTCCGCTGTTTAATGGCAATAAGGATTATACCAATTTTAAGAACCCTGACGGACAGCTGCTGTTCAATCAGACGGTAAGTACCGATAAATGGAAAAAGGCTGCGAATGCCGCTAAGGAGGCAATTGTCGCTTCGGAAACTGCGGGAATTAAGCTGTATACTTTTCCTGGTACTACCTTCCCGCTTTCCAGCACGACCATGAGAGAAATGAGCATTAGAAATGCGGTGACAGAGAAATGGAATACGGAAATCATCTGGGGGAACCCCAATTCAAGGACATGGCAGTTACAGTATTCTTCTATGGCCCATATTGATCCCTCTTTCTCCGGGAACAACAGTGTACATGGAACGCTGGCCCCGCCAATGAAAATTGTGGAGCAGTTTTATACTAAAAATGGTGTTCCAATAGATGAAGATAAAACACTGGATTTCTCCAATAAAGCACAACTGCGTACCGGAACAAGCAGCGAACGCTATTACATCGTTGAAAATTACCAGACGGCAAGGATCAATTTCGACAGAGAGCCGAGGTTTTATGCAGACCTGGGATTTGATGGCGGTAAGTGGTATATGGAAAGCAACAGGAGTGATGACAATGCTTTTTCTGCCCAGCTTAAACTTGGACAGTACGGCAGCGGTTTATCGATTACCGTGACGACCTATTACCCCAAAAAACTGGTCAACTGGAAATTCGCTTTTAAAGAAGGGAACAGCAATCACATCGAAGAGTATCCTTTTCCAATGATCAGGCTGGCGGATCTTTATCTAATGTACGCCGAAGCTTTAAACGAAGCGGATGGCCCCTCTTCCGAAGTATATACCTACCTGGACAAAGTAAGGGAACGTGCCGGATTGGAAGGCGTTGTGGATTCATGGAGCAAATATTCGGTTAATCCAGGCAAGCCGGGTACTCAGCTGGGCCTGCAGTCCATCATCCGAAGGGAACGTAACATTGAAATGTCTTTTGAAGGGAGCAGGTTCTGGGATCTTCGCCGCTGGAAACTGGCAGCGCAGGAGCTGAATAAAAATATCACAGGCTGGGACAGGGATCAGGATAAAGACCATCCGGAGTTATTTTACAGGCTGACTAATATTTACACGCAGCGTTTCATCGCGCCAAGGGACTATTTATGGCCGATCAGAGAGAACAATTTACTGGTCAATCCGAACCTGGTTCAAAACCCGGGATGGTAATTAAATGACGATACACCTCAAATTGATTTTAAAATGAAAAGAAATAAATATATGACACTCGGTATTTTGCATATACTGTTTGTACTGGTTTCCTGCAACAAAGCAGAGATCAACGGGATTTTGGAAAACAGTAAAACTGCACCTGGACAAGTGAGCAATGTGCGTGTGGAAAACCAGAATGGCCAGGCAAAAATCAGCTATAACCTGCCGGATAATAAAGACCTGTTGTATGTTAAAGCAGTGTACAGCATCGCCAGCGGACAGCAAAGAGAGGTACTGGCTTCAGGCTATACCAATACGTTGATTGTAGATGGATTTGCAGATACCAATCCGCATGAAATCAAATTATATGCAGTAAACAAAAGTGAAAAAGCTTCTGAACCGGTTGCTGTTACCGTTACCCCTTTGATTGCTCCGTTTAGGCTGATATTTAATGCCTTAAAGGCCAGTGCTACGTTTGGCGGGGTTAGGGTAAATGCAATTAACAAGTACAAAGCAACAGTGGCGATTGTGCCTTTACTGGACTCTTTAGGTAACGGAGACTGGGCCAATCTGGAGAATGTATACACGCAGGATTCTGTGATCAGCGCAAGCATCAGAGGGCTGAAACCAAAGCGGGGGAAATTCGCTTTTTATGTGCGCGACAGGTGGCTAAACCGTTCTGATACCTTGTTGATTGACCTGACACCACTCGAAGAGAACCTGTTGAACAAAGATCTTTTTCAGGAAGTAAGGCTGGCAGGAGATGCTGAGTACATGTACAACACCACTTTGAACCTGATCTGGGATAAAAGAACAGACTATGGGCAGTGGCCTTGTATGTATACTCAGGAAAGTGCAGGGAGTCCGCAAACGGTAAGCTTTAGCATAGGCAGGGAAGCAAAGCTGAGCAGGATTGTGATCTATCCAAGAAGAGAAGCGGGTTATTATGATAAAGGAAATCTTAAAGATTTTGAGGTCTGGGGATCCAATAATCCAAGTCAGGATGGAAGCTGGGCGAGCTGGACCAAACTGATGACCTGTAACGTGCTAAAACCTTCCGGGTCACCGCTTGGTACCGATACCGGTGCGGATGAAGCCTATGGCAAAGCAGGCTGGTCATTTGATTTTCCTGAAGATGCACCTAAATTCAAATATTTAAGGATCAAAAATCTGAAGAACTGGCGAAGCAGTTATTTTATGGAAATAGCTCAGGTGTCTATCTGGGGCGTATATTAATTGATTTTAGCATAGAAAATATGAAAAATATAAATAACATCATCGGAATACTGGGGCTTGCTTTAATGTTCTCTGCATGCCAGAAAAAAGATGAGTATAAAAAATTTACAGAGCATGGTGAAGTCGTTTATCCTGCTAAAATTGATTCTTTAAGAATCCTGTCCGGAAATGGCCGGGTTAAAGTATCAGGTGCTTTAAATCCGGATCCAAAGGTGGTCCGGTTCAGGGTATTCTGGAACAGCAAACTTGATTCTGTTGAGGTATCGGTTAAACGTACAGGTGGAGTAGACAGTGTGAACTACGTGATTGCTAACCTGGAGGAAGGCCCGCTGAGCTTTGAGGTTCGCACTTACGACTCAGAAGGTCATGTTTCTGTACCTATGAATGTGGTGGGAAATGTTTACGGTGAACGTTACCGTTCGGCACTGAACAACAGGGCAATTCTAAGTACCGAATTTAATACCCAGGGGGAAGCAAAACTTAAATTCCAGGACATTAGCGCTGCAAGTGGTACGGTTGGGATGCAGATCCGCTACAAACACATGGACAATTCCATTCATGATACCGTAGTTGTTGCCCAGCTTAGAGATCAGGTCGTGACCCTGCCTAAGTTTAAAAGTAATCCGATCGAGTACCGGATCATTAATAAACCTGATCCTTTGAGCATAGATAAGTTCTACTCGAACTATGAAACACTTTCTTTAAAAGGAGAAATAAGTGCCATATATTTAAAAAATAACATGGTACCTTTTAAGAGATCAGCTTACGACAATAACAGATGGGGAGACCTGGCCGACTGGGTAACCAATAGCGCCATGAAGAACCACAATGGCATGGGTGGATACGCCAGTGATAATGATGGAATCATAAACATTGAAGCCGGTTGGGGCTCCAGTGCCATCACTAACGGCAAAATTTATCAGACCATTACCTTACCACCAGGCAGATATTCATTTACCAGTGAGCTGTCTGATAACAATTACGACGGTAATCCACCTGCCTATATCGTAGCGGCTGCGGGAGTGGGAATTCCAAATGTAACGGACCTGGGAACAGCACTCGGCAGTACTGCAGTTAAAAATAACCGCTTTGAATTTGAGTTAAAGCAGACGACTGTAGTTTCCCTGGGAATGGTGCTGTCTTTTAATACAGATCATTATATGAAAATCAGAAGTTTAAGGTTATACGCCTTATAATTGTTGCCTGATCACCTATCGATTCGTTAAATTGACCGATAGGTGATTTTTTATTGAACCACAAAAATATTGAACCACACACACAAATTGAAACAATGAACCTAAACAAAAAATGCCTGCTCACAACCGGATGTATCGCTGCTGCTTTACTCGGTTTTGGCCAGAACAAAAATTTAAAGCTACGCTATAGTCAGCCGGCTGCCCAGTGGGAGGAAACACTCCCCTTAGGAAATGGTCGTTTGGGGATGACTCCCGATGGGGGCATTTCCAAAGAGAAAATAGTCCTCAACGACATTACCCTCTGGTCTGGTGGACCGCAGGATGCCAATAATTATGACGCTTATAAAAGCCTGCCTAAAATAAGACAGCTCATTCTGGAAGGGAAAAATGAAGAAGCTCAGGACCTGGTCAACAGGGATTTTGTCTGCAAGGGCCCTGGTTCCGGTGGCCCGCAATGGGGAAAGTATCAAACCCTTGGCGCTTTGGAACTGGAATTCAGTTACAAGGGAACCGGCACTGCACAACCCGAAGTGAAAGAATACCAGCGGGAGTTGTCTTTGGAACAGGCGATGGCCAGTTGCAGTTTTAATGTAAATGGTGTAAACTATAAAAGAGCCTACTTTACCAGCTTTGATGACGATGTCAGTGTGATCCGGTTAACGGCTGATCAGCCTGGCCAGCTTAACCTCAGCATCCGGATGAACAGACCCGAACGATATGCAGTACAAACAGCGGGAAATGAATTGCAGATGACCGGGCAGCTGGACAATGGTACTGATGGCAAAGGGATGCAGTACATGGCCAGGGTTGGTGCCAGACTGAAAGGTGGAACGCTTAGCGCTGATCAAAATTCGCTGATCATTAAGGATGCCACAGAAGTGACTATTTACATTGCTGCAGCAACAGATTTCAGAAGTTTTCCTTTTAAGGAAAAAACAAAACAGGTGCTTGCAGCCGCACTTAAAAAGCCATATGAATTGCAAAGAAGCACACATATCGCCAATTATGGCAAGCTTTTTAACAGACTGAGCATCGACCTTGGAGAAGGGGCGTCGGCAAAGCTTCCGACCAATCTTAGGTTAGATGGCTTTTATAAAAACTTTGATGCAGACCCTTCTCTTGCGGCTTTATTCTTTCAGTTTGGAAGGTATCTCAGCATCAGCAGCACCAGGGTAGGCTTACTTCCGCCTAACCTTCAGGGCCTATGGGCCAAAGAAATAAATACTCCCTGGAACAGTGATTACCACCTCGATGTCAATGTGCAGATGAACCATTGGCCGGTCGAAGTTGCCAATCTTTCTGAACTGAACCTGCCCTTGTCGGAACTGGTGAGGGGACTGGTAAAACCGGGTGAGAAAACCGCCAAAGCCTATTACAATGCGAATGGCTGGATTGCACATGTGATCACCAATGTCTGGGGCTTTACGGAACCGGGAGAAAGTGCTTCCTGGGGTGCTTCCAATGCCGGATCGGGATGGCTCTGTAACAACCTGTGGGAACATTATGAGTTTAGCCAGGATTTAAAATACCTGAAAAGCATCTATCCGATATTAAAGGGCTCTGCGGAGTTTTACAAAAGTGCGCAGATCAAAGATCCAAAATCAGGATGGCTGGTTACCTCACCTTCCGTATCTCCCGAAAACTCGTTTTATCTTCCCAATGGGAAAACCGCTGCCATTTCTATGGGACCAACGATAGACAACCAGATTGTAAGAGAACTCTTTGGCAATGTCATCAAAGCTTCGACGCTGTTAAATACCGACGCAACATTTAGAGCGGAGTTAAGGGAAACGCTAAAATCTGTGCCACCTGCCGGTGTCATCAGTAAAGACGGACGCATCCAGGAATGGCTGGAAGATTATAAAGAAACGGATCTTCAGCACCGGCATATTTCTCATTTATATGGTTTATATCCGGCATCCCTGATCAGCCCGTTTTCTACCCCTGAACTGGCCGCTGCAGCAAAGAAAACGCTGGAAGTGCGGGGCGACGATGGCCCGAGCTGGACGATAGCCTATAAGCTCCTGTTCTGGGCGAGGCTACAGGATGGGAACCGTGCATTTAAACTACTGAAGGAGATCTTAAAACCAACATTGAGGACGGATATCAATTACGGTGCAGGGGGAGGGGTGTATCCCAATCTTTTGTCGGCAGGACCTCCTTTTCAAATTGATGGTAATTTTGGTGCCACTGCCGGTATTGCAGAAATGCTTTTGCAAAGTCACGACGGTTTTATCGAACTTCTGCCTGCATTGCCAGATGCCTGGAAAAAGTACGGAAATATTAAAGGCTTTAAAGCCAGGGGCAACTTCAGTATTGACATGAGCTGGAAAGACGGCAAAATTATCAATTACAGGATTGCATCGCCAATGGCCAAAAAAGTAAAGATAAAAGTAAACGGCGAACTAAAAGAGGTGCTAGCTCAGCGTCTTTAACAGAACAGAACCATTGATAATCAATGAAAAACAAAGATATTCTGCTGGAGATCTTTTCAATACACACAAATTGATAAAACCATCATCAGCATGCCGCTTACAAAAAGCAATGGACTGCTGATGACAGCCTCATCGCTGCTAAAAATATATTACAATGAAAAATAAAATACTTGCATGTTTGTTCTTCCTGGTCTTTTTTCTGAGCCAGGCCAATGCCCTTACGTTTAAATTTGGCAGGGCAGGGAAAATTGTCTACGACCTGAAATCAGGAACTTTTAATGTCTACCAGAATGCTGATGAGTTCTTAAAAAGCGGATTTTCAACCCTTAAAGAAAATGGAAAGGTCTATAGTTCAAAAGATTATTTAACAAGGAACTATACGAGTATTCAGATTTCAGATCAGTTTGGAAAAGGGGTAAGACATACCATTAACCTTAGTGCGGCCGGAAAGCCGGATATGAGGCAGATCTTTTATACTTACGATCAGCTGCCTTATTTTTTTGTGGAAATCGAAGTTTCAGGAGCGGGTGTCAGCAGCAATGAGATGACTCCTGTTCAGGGCCTTATTCCTGTTTTGAATGGCATCACAGCACTAAGGAGTGTATTTGTTCCTTTCGATAACGATACTTTTATCAGCTATAATTCAAAGCAGTTGTCGAAAAATGAGCAACAGGTCAGTTCAGAGGTCGCCGCTATTTACGACAACAGTTCATTCAAAGGCCTGATCTCCGGATCAGTAAACCATAGGGTTTGGAAAACAGGTACGTTTACCGGTATCGACAGCACAGGCAATACCTTTATCAGGATCCAGGCTGGTTTTACCGAAAAAAGCATCACCAGGGATACCATTGCTCATGGTACATTAAGGGGCAATGTGGTTAAATCTCCGAAGGTATTTTATGGCTTATTTGACGACTGGAGAATGGGTATGGAGGCGTATGCAAAGGCTAACCGAACTGAAGAACCCCCGATTGTATTCAAATGGAAGCGTCCAACCCCTTTGGGATGGAACAGCTGGGGCGTGATGCAGGAGAAAATTTCCTTTGATAAAATTGTTAAGGTTACGGATTTCTTTGCCGACAGCCTGAAGGCTTTCAGAAGTGAGGGCACCTTATATGTTGACCTGGATTCCTTTTGGGACAATATGCTGAAAGGCGGACTGGAAGGGGATTATTCAAAGCTAAAAGAATTTGCAGATTACGTTAAAAAGCGGGGATTAAAACCGGGTATTTACTGGGCTCCTTTTACAGACTGGGGCTTTAAGTCGGGCGGCGATAGAAGGGCAGAAGGCGGGAACTATAAATTTGGAGAACTCTGGACCAAAGTAGGCTCGGGTTATCATGATATCGATGGTGCCAGGGCATTAGATCCAACACATCCGGGCACTCAGCAAAGAATCGCCCTCGTGATCGGGAAGCTCAAAGAATGTGGTTATGAAATGATTAAAATTGATTTCCTGGGACATGCAGCCATAGAATCTGATCATTTTTATGATCCAAAAGTGAGCACAGGAATGCAGGCTTATGACCAGGGAATGTCTTTTTTGCTGAAACAACTGGATGGTAAAATGCTGGTCTATGCCGCCATTTCCCCAACCATGGCCTCGGGTAGGTACATTCATGTGAGAAGGATTGCCTGCGATGCCTTTAAATCGATAAGAGACACGAAATACACGCTCAACAGCCTTAGTTATGGCTGGTGGCAAACCCATTTGTATGATTATATGGATGCAGACCATGTGGTGCTTGGAACTGAAGAGATGGGGGCCAACCGTGCGAGAACGCTTTCTGCAATTGTGACGGGTTCTTTTATTGTTGGTGATGATTTTTCAGCGAAAGGCCCATGGACCACGCGCGCGGCAGAACTGTTCCAAAACCAGGCATTGCTGACCGTCATTAAGGATGGAAAGTCCTTCCAGCCCCTTGAAGCGGATAAAGAAGCCTCAGAAATGTTTGTTAAACAAACAGGTCATACACGTTACCTGGCTATTTTCAATTATGGAGATAAAGAAAAGAAGTTTGTGATCAACGCCGCCACCCTTGGCTTAAATACCTTTAGCGGATACCAGCTGGAAGATCTTTTTACCCATAAATCCGGGGCTTCGCTTAACACTGCCGAATTTGTATTGCCTGCTGGTGATGCCACACTGATTAAAATAACGAAATAATTATATAAGCTATAAAACCTTTGATAATGTTTAAAGTCCCATTGAATACTACTTTCCTCCCTTTCTGTTTACTACTGCTTTGCTCTGCCTCCATTCCGCTCAGGTCTGCGGCACAATCAGTGATCATCCCCATTGAAACACAAAATAATGCACTGGTCCTGCAGACAGATACCAGTAAACATCTGGGAACCATTTATTTCGGTAAGAAATTAACAAGCAGCAAGGAATATTTACAGGTTCCGGCTTTATATAAGCAAACCCCGGATTATACAGGGGTCCTCAATTCTGCCTATACCTCATCCGGTTCAAGGAATCTGGTCGAACCGGCCATCAGCGTGACGCATGCAGATGGCAACAATTCCCTGGACCTCAGGTATGTCAGTCATGATTTAAAGCAAATTGACAATAATGTCTCCCTGCTCAGCATTGTTTTAAAAGATCCGGTGTACAATTTCTCAGTCACACTTTACTACAAGACTTATTTTAAAGAAGATGTAGTAGAACAATGGAGCTCCATTCAGCACCAGGAAAAAGGCGGGGTGACCTTACATAAATTTGCTTCCGCAAACCTGTATCTAAAAAGTGGTGGTTATTGGTTAAATCAATACCATGGAGATTGGGCCAAAGAGATGCAGGCAGAAGAATCGAAGCTTACCCATGGCATAAAAACGCTGGACAGCAAATTGGGTACAAGAGCCAATTTATTTCAGCCACCGGTGTTTATGGTCTCCTTAGGGAAGCCTGCAACAGAAGATGAAGGAACTGTTTTATTTGGTTCATTGGAGTGGAGCGGTAATTTCCGCACCGATCTGGAAGTCGATTTTCAGGACAACCTCAGAATTGTTTCCGGCATCAACAACTATGCTTCAACCTATACCTTAAAGCCAAATGAAGCTTTTGTAACGCCGGTATTCTTATATACTTTGTCTGCAGCCGGAAAAGGTCTGGCCAGCAGAAACCTGCAGCAATGGGCGAGGAACTATAAATTGTTAGATGGAAAAGGAACCCGCTTAACGCTTTTAAACAATTGGGAAGCCACTTATTTCGATTTTAATGAAAGCAAGCTTGCCGGTCTGTTAAAAGACACTAAGAAACTGGGGGTAGATCTTTTCCTGCTGGATGATGGATGGTTTGCCAACAAATATCCCCGTAATGGTGATGTGGCAGGACTGGGCGACTGGCAGGAAAATAAAAAGAAATTGCCAAACGGCATCTCTTCCCTGGTGAAAGAGGCGCAGAATAATCAGGTGAAATTCGGAATCTGGATAGAGCCTGAAATGGTGAATCCAAAAAGCGAATTGTACGAAAAACATCCGGACTGGGTGGTGAAACAGCCGCAAAGAGAAGAGCATTACTTCAGGAACCAACTGGCGCTGGACCTCAGCAATCCAAAAGTGCAGGACTTTGTTTATGGTGTGGTGGATGGACTTTTTACCAAAAATCCCGATCTGGCCTATATTAAATGGGATTGTAATGCGGTAATTTATAATGCGCATTCGGCGACGATCAAAAATCAGAATCATTTTTATATAGAATATGTAAAAGGCTTATACAAAGTGTTGGAACGCATCAGGGCAAAATATCCTAAAGTACCGATGATGCTTTGCTCCGGTGGTGGTGGCAGGGTCGATTACGCAGCACTGCAGTATTTCACCGAATTCTGGCCGAGTGACAATACAGATCCCCTGGAACGTATTTTTATGCAATGGGAATATTCCTACTTTTATCCGGCAATCGCCACTTCCAACCATGTGACGGACTGGGGTAAACAACCGATAAAATTCCGTACAGACGTTGCCATGATGGGTAAACTGGGTTTTGATATTGTAGTGAGCAAACTTAGTGCAGATGAACTTAAATATTGCCGGGATGCGATAAAAAATTACGATGCATTGAAAGGGATCATCTGGCAGGGAAATCAATACCGCTTGTCTAACCCAACAGAATCAAGCGTCGCTTCCATGCTTTATCTTGATGAAAACAAATCATCAGGAGTTATCTTCAATTACCTGGTTAATTATAGATATGCGGTAAACAGCAGTTCACCTATTCTGTTAAAGGGACTTGACCCTGCAAAGAAATACAGGATCCAGGAAATAAACCTTTATCCCGGTACCAAATCGAGCATTAAAGGGGAAACAACTTATACCGGCGACTTCCTGATGAAAGCAGGATTTAATCCCGATGTAAATTCATCAAGAACAAGTGTGGTTTTAAAAATTGAAGCCGTAAATTAAGCCCTGTTAACAACCAATCATGACCATGAATCTTCAAAAGAAAACCCAGCAAAAGCTTTTAGCTCTTACCCTATTTTCTGTAATGCTTTGTATCAGCAGTTTTGTTCATGCAAAAGTAAAGCTGCCTGCTATATTTAGCGATTACATGGTTTTCCAGCAAAAGACAAAGGCTGCGGTTTGGGGTAAAGCTGATCCGGGAAAAACGATCAGCATCAGTACCACCTGGAGCCGGGCGCATTATACGTCAAAAGCTGACGAACATGGAAACTGGAAGATTCTGGTGGCTACCCCATCTTATGGAGGGCCTTATGCCATGACGATCTCTGATGGGGATCCATTGATCTTAATGAATATCATGATTGGTGAAGTATGGGTTTGTTCCGGACAATCTAATATGGAGATGCCTTTGGCAGGATGGGGAAAGGTGAACGATTATGAGCAGGAAATTGCAGCTGCCAGATATCCGGAGATCAGGATATTGCAGGTGGATCATGTGACCAGTAATGTTCCTTTGGATGATGCTAAGGTGGCCAATTCGGGATGGAAGCTTTGCATCCCTCAGTTTGTTCCTGAATTTTCGGCTGTGGCTTATTTTTTTGCCAGAGAGATCTATAATAAAACTAAAATCCCGATTGGATTAATCCATACCTCATGGGGTGGCACGATTGCCGAAGCATGGACCAGTGCTGCCACGCTTAAAACAATGCCTGATTTTGTGGAGGCGGTCAACAAAATTGAAAATGTGGAAAAGGGTAAAAGCGGTTCCAGCTTTGAACAGCAACTGTCCAGCTGGCAACAGTTGGTGCTTGCAAAAGATGCAGGTATGGTTGCAGGTAAACCAGCCTGGGTTGCCAACTCAGTGGATGTTTCTTCCTGGAAAACGATGTCGTTGCCAACGGTATGGGAACAGGCAGGAATGCCCGAATTTGACGGCGTAGTTTGGTTTAGAAAAAACATTACCATTCCCCAGGCCTGGGAGGGAAAAGAACTGACCATTAACCTGGGGACTATTGACGACAATGACATCACGTTTTTAGATGGTCAAAAAATAGGAGAAACGGAAGGTTACAACAAACCACGTAGCTATACCATTCCGGGAGATAAAGTAAAAGCAGGAACCTTTGCATTGGTTGTTAGGGTCTTTGATGGTGCCGGTGGTGGTGGAATATATGGCAATAAAGAGGGGATGTCCCTTGTTTCTGAAGGCGGAGCACATTTTTCCCTGGATGGAGAATGGCACTATAAAGTGGGCATGAGCCTGAAAGATATTGCGAAAGCGCCAACCTCAAATGATGGTCCTAACCGCACGACGGTATTGTACAATGCTATGATTCATCCCTTCCTGCAATTTCCAATTAAAGGGGCGATCTGGTATCAGGGGGAGAGCAATGCTGATCGCGCGAATCAATACCGTACGCTTTTTCCTGCAATGATTACAGACTGGAGAAAACAATGGGGACTTGGAAATTTCCCTTTCTATTTTGTGCAGCTGGCTAACTTTATGCAGGTTGATGCCACTCCGCCAGCTGCTTCTGCATGGGCAGAACTGAGAGATGCACAACGCGGAACACTTGCTCTGGCAAATACCGGAATGGCGGTGGCTATCGATCTAGGTGATGCAGCAGATATCCATCCGAAAAACAAACAGGATGTCGGTAAAAGACTGGCTTTTATTGCGCTTGCAAAAACCTATGGGGTTAATGTTCCTTATACAGGCCCTGTATATCAATCTGCTAAAACAGAATCCGGGACTATTAAATTGAGCTTTACTGCTGCCGAAGGTTTAAAAAGCAGTGATGGTGCAGAGTTGAAAGGTTTTGCCATTGCCGGATCGGATCAGAAATTTCATTGGGCGAAAGCAGAAATAAAGGGAAATCAGATTGTGGTCAGTAGTACTGAGGTAACTAATCCGGTTGCGGTAAGATACGCCTGGGGCAATAACCCGGTTTGTAACCTGGTCAATGCTTCCGGACTTCCTGCATCCCCGTTCCGGACAGATCAATGGGCCGATAGCACAAAGTAATTACCCGGCCGAGGCAAGATAAAGAGGGGAAAAGAGCAGGAACAAAAGGATCATGATGAGCAACAGGAGGCCATTTACCCAATGGCGGTTCTTCCAGGGCTTTAGGTCAACAATCGGCTTGTCCTGCGCGATGTAGGCCCTTTCCATAGGATATAGTTTTCCGATGATCAGCATTATGGCCGAAGTGAGGACAAAAAGAATCGCAAGTACGTGCAGAAAATGGATGCCGGTATCAAATACCATTTGTGTAAGTATATATCCGGTAAGGCAAAATGCCAGCCCTATTTTTGCCGCAATTGGCGGGACCTTTTTGGTGACAAATCCCACAAACATAATGGTGAAAATGGGGATACTGAATGCGGCATTGATTTTCTGCATAAAGGTGTAAAAGCTATCGCTTGAAAAAAGAAACAACGGGGCAATGAGCATGGCCAGTAAGGAAGCAAACATTTCAAACCGTTTGGAGGTCCTGAGCAAATTCTTTTCGGTAACCGGAATGCCTTTTTTTTCTTTAAAAGGCTTGTAGAGGTTTAAGATAAACAGGGTGCTTGCGCTGTTCAGGCCCGGCGAGTAGGAGGTAATTGCCGCGCCAAAAATAACGGCAGCAATAAAGCCGCTGAGTATGGGCGGAGATACGTCACTGACCACCCTGGAAAATACTTCGGTCGTGTTTTGCATGTTGCTGTACATATGTACGGCAATAATTCCCGGTAAAATAAAAAGTAAGGGGCCAAGCAGTTTTCCTGCGCAGGCCAGGGCTATACCTTTCTGACTGGCTTCAAGATTGGAAGAGGCCAGGGCCTGTTGCACGATGACTTGTTCCGTGCCCCAGTAAAACAGGTTCATTAAGATCATCCCCGTGAAAATGGTAGAGAATGGAACGGCATCGGCCGCTGTTCCTATGGAATTGAAATGTTCCGTTTTTGAAGAAAGGATGGTGTGTATGCCCTGCTGGAAGTCGCCGTTCCCAACGTGTCTCAGTCCGAAGTAGGCGAGTAATAAAGCACCGGTGAACATGCAGATGCCCAAAACGAGGTCCGAAATTACGATCGCTTTTAGTCCGCCGAGGATCGAGTACAAACTCCCGATCAGTCCAATGCACCAAACCAGGATCCAGATGCTGCTGCCATAACTGATGTCCCAGATGTCTGAAAAATGAAACAGGCCATTTAAGGCGATGGCACCGGTGTACAGGACAATAGGCAAGAGGTTAACCATGTAGCCGATCAGGAAAACAAGAGACACGAGTTTCTTGGTTTGCGGATCATACCTGTTTTCCAGGAAATCAGGGGTGGTAGACATGGCGCCCTTCAAATAAACGGGGATCACAAATTCAGAAACAATCAGCATGGCGAATACAGAACTCACTCCCCAGGCCATGACCGTCATGTTGTTAAGGTATACAGATTCGCTGTTACCTACAAATTCTGCCGCACTGATATTGGTGAAAAACAGGGCCGTCCCAACCGCCGTAAAGCTGAGCTTGCGGTTCGCCAAAAAAAGCCCTGCTGAGGTGGTTATTTTATGCCTTCGGGTCTTAAACCAGGAAATCAATGCAACCAGAAAGGTGACAATAATAAAGGTAGCGAAGGCAGTAACGTTCATTTTTCAGGCGTATAATATCGGTCCTCCTAATATAGATAAAAGACTGCTGTCATTTGAGTGATCTGGCCCTTAAGTTATCAATACTGGCCAGCGCATCATAAGCCCTTACCCCAATCGATCCAACTTTAAACTCATCATCGGTCACCGTAAATATAGGTTTTAGCCCCTTGTTAAAATAGACTTTGATCTCAGCACCTTTGGCCTCTATTCTAACCTGATAAACTTTGCCAAGTTCCAGCTTTTGTTGTGCTGTAGCAAGAACCACCCATTTTTGACGGGAGGATTTGCCCAGTTGGATCTGACCGGAATCTGCGTTGATGCCTAAATAGTAGCCATTGTAAGCCTCAGCTCCGATCACATGATCTGTAACCCTAAAGATCAATCCGGCATCCCCTTTCGAGTTCAGCTGGACCGTTGCTTCATAGCTGAGGTCATCAAAAAGGGTGTTGGCGGCAATGGCCTTAGATCCATGGATGCCATGTCCCCAGGAGCCTTTGTTAGACGCAGCATGGATGGCGCCATCTTTTATGAACCAGCTGCCACCATATAAAAGCCAGTCTTTAAGCGTGGCCTGACTGAAATTTTCCTGATATATTTTTCCCGCGGTTTCCGGAACACCAATGACGGGGAAATTACTGATCCTGATGTTTTCTGATCCAAATGGTGTCAGTATGATTTCCTCTGTCTCTGCGGATGAAGCCACAGGACTGCGGGGCACTTCAAGGGCATGCATCTGGTTATATGCTGAAGTCCAGGAAGGTATTTTCTTTGCGGTAACCCTTAGTTTAACCGGAGTGCCGGCCTGTATAAACGGATTTTCAGGCATGGCAGTACGCTGAACTCTAATCGTTCCGGTTAGGTCCCTGCCGCTTAAAACCAATCCATAGTTCCAGGCAGCGGATGGGGAAACCTCATAGTCGAAAAAGCCCTCAACAGGATGTTTTTTGCTGATGCTGTATTTCGCATCCATTTTAAGTCCGTATACAATTGGTCCGCGTTCTACGGTTACCGAATTGTTGACCTGATTGCTGAGTTTTACTTCCATAGGAAAGTTGATCAGCACCAGGTTACTGGTATTCCATGGCCTGTTAATGGTATAGATCTGACCGGTTTTAACACCTGGCAATACTTTACCATCAATGGAAATCTGTGGATTCCTGCACCATTCCGGAATGCGCAGTTTTAAGGGAAAGGAGCTTGGCTTTTCTAACAATACCTTAATCCGGATCTCTTCTTCGAACGGATAATTGGTCATCACCTGAAGTTTTACAGGGACGCTTTCTGCTACAAAAGCACTCAGTTCAACCGGAGCATAGGCAATTACTGCGAGGCCTTTATCCGGTGTTGCTACCCAGCTGTTTTTAACAAAATAGGGCCAGCCCATATGCATATTGAACCTGCAGCAACCCATTCCGGAATAAGGGCTGAGCAGCAAAGCACCATCATAGTCTTCATCAAAGCCCGAATTGCCATGTTTGCAATATACCTGGTTCGGTTGCGTGTAATATAAATGAGATTTAATGTCCCGGCTAAACTGTGCCGGTAGGGTATTGAAGGCTATTTTTTCAAGCCGGTCTCCAAGCTTCACATCCTGGATTATTCTGGCTGCGGTTTCCAGACTTTGCATCCATTCTACTACCGTACAGGTTTCGGTACCCTGAAAGGAACTTCTTCCCGCAAGAAACTCGGTACCGGAAGCGATTCCTGTCGACTGCCCGTGGTCCCTTATCAAATGATCAATCCCTTTCTGAGTAGCATCCCTGTAAAACGGGCTGTTATTCAGTTGTGAGTAGATTGCAGGAAACTTAAGTGCCTGTCCTACACTAACGCTATGTTTGGGATGGAAATCATCTCCATAATGATAAAATTGATTGCCGGTAAAGATATCTGTCCATGGATAGGCCTGAGATTTTAACTTTTCTGCCAGCTGCAGGAGCGATTTTTCTCCGGTTCTGTTGTACAGCCATAAGACGATCTCTATATTGTCTGCCGTTCTGGATTTGCTCCATTCAGATAAAGGTTGCTGATCCAGGTTGTCCAGCTGGTATTTAAAGTACCTGCTGAAAAAATCAATCACGCGCTTGTCGCCCGTAGCTTCATAATAACTTTGTATTGCATACATCATGGGCATTCTCGGCCACCAGTCCTTCATTTTGACTGGCCCGAATGAACCATCAGGCCGTTGCTGGTCCAAGGTCCGGTTGATCCACTTCTCTGATTTGGCTTTCAGTCCCGGATCTCCCAGTGTATAAGCCAGCGCAACAAGTCCCTTTACGTAGTAAGGAGCACGTTCCCAGCTTTCACCGGTTCCACCCAGCCAGTCGGAATCAGCTCCAAGGTTCCCGCTTTCCGGATAAAGTGCTTCCGCATTTCCTGTAGCACCATCTTTTTGCAGTTCAAGTTGCTTTAGCAACCATCCTTTGGCTTTGATACTGCCTAATGGCAATTGCACATTAGCAGCAGCATATAGTGGGCTTCGGTTAAATACGTAGGGGCCGCCGGGTTCCTGGCGGGCAAACAGCCATGATGGAACCAGAGCCAGGGCCAAAATCATAGATTTCCTGACGCTCATAATTTTATAAATGCTTGTTTATATTGGTTTACAGCACAAGTTTATTGTAAAATACCGGATATCTTATGGCAGAGCGACAGATTGATACGATCTGAAGAATTTTGATACAAATCGCTTAACTCCTCTATTGAATTTCAGCGAAAATCAGCAGAAGTCATTTGGTAGATAATAAGGTGTTCCCCGGATAGGCGGTAAAGGAATTACCCTCAGTAAGATTCCATATATTGGCAAACAGGATTAATTCCGCGGTAAAATGTGAAAATAATTATTTAAAATTGTACAGACCGTCACAAACATTCTCATAAGATAACCATCATGAATTCATACGAAGTATTTACGGATCAGGAATTGATCGTCTCTATGAAATCGGGGAATCAGGCCGCCTTTGAAGAAATCTATGAGCGACATTGGGCGGTACTCTATCGTTCCGCCTATAACGTACTTAGAGAAGAAGCAGGCAGTTTGGATGTGGTACAGGAGGTCTTTATCTGGTTTTGGGAACACCGGGAAAAACTGGAGCTCAGTTCCATTAAAGCGTATTTACTCACCGCAGTAAAATATAAAGTCGCCAATTATATCAGGAGTGGGAAAGTACGTGCTTCTTTTTATGAAGGAATTCCTAAGGTAGATCTGGATTCGGCTTTTCCGAATGAAGCATTAGAGGTCAAAGAGCTGAGTGCGATGATCCGCCATTTTACAGAAGAACTTCCCGACCGTTGTAAAGAAGTGTTCCGGCTTAGCCGACAGGAATACCTAACGAATAAGGAAATCGCAGAGCGACTGGGAATCACCGAAAAAACAGTGGAGAACCAGATCAATAAAGCGATTAAAAAACTGAAAACCAACCTCGGTAAGTTTTCTGTCTTCCTGAGCCTTTAGCTTTTTTTGCAGGAATTGAAAAAACGTTTTATCAAAATAAAAAAAAATATTTTAAATCAGCGTGGGTGCTGACGTTCCGGCAAGTGCCTTACATCATATATACCAAGTATGAATAGGGAAGAATACCAACAGCTGATACATAAAGTGTCGGATGGAACGGCGACTGATAACGAGCTCGCTTTGTACAACCGATATTTCCATGCCTACCAGAAATCTGAGGAATGGGAAGCATCTGAAATGGGGCAACAGCAGGAGCTCAAATTGAAACTGGATCAATTGGTATTTGAGCAGATTCGTACAAAACCAACCTTGTCTCTAAGGCCACTCATTTTTAAGATTGCCATTGCAGCGCTGGTATTGATTGCCGTTGGCACCTTTCTTTATCCGCATCTCCATCTTCTTGTTAAAGAAAATGAGACTGCTAAAAAAGTGACGATTGTTCCAGGTGGAAACAAAGCTTACTTAACACTGGGGAATGGCAAACGCATTGAACTTAACGATGCTTCGCGCGGACAACTGGCTAAAGAAGCCGGCGTAGAGATCCGTAAAACCGGGGACGGTCAACTGGTATATTCCATCAAAGACCAGCTGGCCTCAGACCAGACCCTGATCAATACAATCGAAACACCCAAAGGCGGACGTTATCAGGTCCTCTTGCCGGACGGAACTAAAGTCTGGTTAAACGCAGCTTCTAAACTGACTTACCCGGTCTCCTTTACTGCAAAGGACAGCAGGAAGGTAGAACTAAATGGAGAAGCCTATTTTGAAGTCGCCAGAAATGAACGCCTGCCTTTCAAAGTAAAAACCGCTTTTCAGGAAATTGAAGTATTGGGCACCCATTTCAACGTCATGGCTTATGACGACGAAAAAATCATCAGAACCACCTTGCTGGAAGGCGCTGTAAAAGTGGCCGCCAATCACAGACAAACCTTATTATACCCTGGACAGCAGGCAGATCTGAATAGAGAAAATCAACACATCCGAATTACTACTGCAGTAAAAAACAAGTCTGTAGCCTGGAAAAACGGTTATTTTATGTTTACTGGTGATACGATTGAAGACATTATGAAGCAGGTGAGCAGATGGTATGACCTTGAGGTGGAATACCGTGGCAACCTGAGCAATAAGCAGTTTGGTGGAACCTATTCCATGGATAAAGACATTCATGAATTGATGAAAGGACTGGAATTAACAGGAATGATTCATTATAAAATTGAAGGAAGGAGGATTATTGTAATGGACTAAACGATTACAGTTATCCTGACAAAAAAAGACCATACCGTTTGCCGCAGTATGGTCCATATCAATTGTGTAAGATAACTTAAAGATTGCGCGAACAACCAAATATAAATTAAACTTAACGACCAAATGTATAAAAAATTTACTGCATCAAGCAGGTGGGATTCCTGTGTAAAGCTCAAAATTATCCGTATGATCAAACTGGTGTGTGTTATATTTTTCCTTGCAGTTTTACAAGTGAATGCATCGACTTACGCACAGAAGATCAGTCTCCATTTTGAGCATGCCCAAATGGAAGAAGTCCTGCAGACCATCAGGCAACAGAGTGGTTATGACTTCCTTTATGGGATACAGTTGCTAAAGACCGCAAAGCCAGTTTCCTTATCGCTAAAAGATGCTTCCATCGAAGAGGCATTAAAAAGCTGTATGAAAGGGCAGCCCTTCAGCTATCAGATCAATAAAAAAACCGTCACGATTACACCCTTAACTGGAAAAACCGGTGATCCTGTGGTATTTCCGGTGAAAGGTAAAGTAAGTGATACCAAAGGTACGCCATTGCCCGGCGTTAATGTCAGGTTGAAAGGCACGAACATAGGAGCAGTGACCGATCAGAACGGACGTTTTAACCTCAGTCTTCCTGACGGTTCCGGAACATTATCATTCAGCTACCTGGGCTTTGAGAGCCAGGACAAGCCGGTAAATAACCAAAATGAACTGAACATCATCCTGATTGAAAATATTCAATCATTGAATGATGTGGTGGTTGTCGGTTATGGAACGCAGAAAAGATCGAGCCTGACCGGTGCGGTGGACCGGATTAACGCTGCGGCGATTGAAGGAAAACCGGTCATGAATGTAACTCAGGCCTTGCAAGGCGTTTCTCCCAACCTGATCGTTCAGCAGCGTAATGCCGAACCAGGAGGCGCAATGAACCTGAACATCAGAGGGGTCGGTACCATGGGCGACAATAGCCCTTTAGTGGTCATCGACGGTTTGGTTGGTGGCGACATCAACCTCCTGAACCCCTCAGATATTGAAAGCGTTTCTGTATTAAAGGATGCGGGAAGTGCAGCGATTTATGGTTCCAGATCCTCCAACGGGGTGATCCTGATCACCACTAAACAAGGGAAAAAGGATTCGGGAATGAAAATCGTCTTAAATGGTATGGCCGGGGTACAGGTGCCGCACATTTTGTATAAGCCGGTTAAAGGATATGAAAATGCCATTCTCAGAAATGAAGCCAATGTAAATGCAGGTTTGACCCCCATTTACAATGCGGCTCAGATCAGGGACTTTCAGGAAAGGGGAGATGAGGAATGGTTTTTAAATTCTATCCTGAAAAATTCCCTTCAACAAAATCACAATGTCAGCGTATCAGGTGGAACGAGCCAGTCGACCTACCTTGTTTCTATGGGCTATGTAGATCAGCGGAGTAACCTCGTTGGCCCTGATTACGGCTTAAAAAGATACAACTACCGGATTAACCTAAATAATGAATATGGTAAATTTAAACTCAATTCGATCTTATCTTATGTGAAATCTCAGATTAAAGATCATGCTTCCAGTACTTCTACGCTAATTGTAGATGCGGGAAGGGTTCCTACGATTTATAAACTCCAGGATGAGCAGGGCAGATACCTGACCAATGAAGTCCTGTCGGAATTTAATCCTCTGGGGATTTTAAGAAATGGAGGGTACCGTAAATACGACAATGACAATCTTTTTGGAAGCCTGAACGCCGAGTTTGCCGCAACAGACTACCTTAAATTAAGGGCAGTAATTGGCGGAACGTTAACGGCAAACCATTTGTTTGCAAGGACAATGCAGGTGAACTATTTTCCAAAAGGCATTTCCGGTTCAGACCGGAATACCGATGATGTAAATGATAAGAACCTGTTCATCAACACTCAGTTTATGGCTGAGTTCAATAAAACTTTTAACAAAGACCATCAGGTGACAGCCCTTGTGGGGATTTCTAATGAATCTGCGGATAATAAAAGCAATGCCATTTACAGGAAATTTACGGATCCGGAGTTGGGGACCCCAACTTCAGAAACGGTGATCAATGCAACTTCCACAAATAGCAATCAACGGACTTCGGAAAGTAGCCTGAATTCATTATTTGGCCGTGCAAACTATGCCTATAAGGATAAGTATTACGCAGAAATCAATTTCAGGGTGGATGGATCTTCCAAATTCAGTAAACAAAACCGGTGGGGATTTTTTCCGGCGATCTCTGCGGGATACCGCTTGAGTCAGGAAGATTTTATGCAGGCTTACCGCAACCGCTTTGGTGACCTGAAGATCAGGGGATCCTATGGGATTCTGGGGAACCAGAATGTAGGTAATTATCAATTTCAGACCACCTATTTTAGTTTCCCCAATGCGTATAGTTTCGGTAATAAATCCGTTAGTGGTACAGGCTTTACCTTTGCAAATCCCGACATCCGCTGGGAAAGAGCAGCCACTTTTAACATTGGTGTTGACGCTTCTTTCTTTAAAAATAACCTGACGGTCTCTTTTGACTACTTTAATAAAATAACCAGGGATATCCTTGTGCCGCCAACAGTGCCGGGCCTCTTCGGAACTTCATTGCCGGATTTTAATGCGGCCAAAATGCAGAACAAGGGCTGGGAAATTAGTGTGAACTATCACATCAGCGCTGAACATTTTAAACACCAGATCGGATTTAACATCGGCGACTCCAAAAACAAGGTGCTCGGGTACGAAGGGAGGGAGAAAATCTCCAGCTCAGACGAGATGCAATACATCATTCGTGAAGGATTGCCTTACAACTCTTATGTCGGACTGAAAACGGATGGATACTTCCAGAACATCGACGAAGTAAACAGAGGTCCGGTACCTGAAGGTTTAACGGTCGTTCCCGGAGATATTCGCTATGTGGATGTCAATAAAGATGGGGTGATCAACGACAGGGACCGTTTTGTTTTGGGGAATGCTTTTCCGAGGTACACCTTTGGCATTACTTACGCAGTGAGTTATCAAAACTTTGATTTAAGTGTCTTTATTCAGGGGGTAGGTAAACGGAACGCATTTATTCGCGGGGAGATGGTAGAACCCTTCCATTATAACTACGGACAGGTGATGTATCAGCACCAGCTGGATTATTGGACACCGGTGAATCCCAATGCCCGATATCCAAGATTAGCCGCCAATGGCAGTCAGTCGAATACCAATAATTTTAGAAGAGGATCGGATGCCTATTTATACGATGCAGCTTATGCGAGGCTTAAAAATGTACAGGTCGGCTATTCTTTATCTCCGGGACTCGCTAAAAAGATGGGCATGCAGAAGCTGAGGATTTATGCGACGGGTCAAAACCTGCTGACGCTTTCCAAACTGAAATTCCTGGATCCGGAGAACACGGAGTTTAGCAATAATTTATCCAGTAGTGGTGCCAACAGCGCCAGAGCCTATCCGACTCCTGTATATGTAGGAATGGGGCTTGATGTTACTTTTTAATCGAATCGATATGAAATTATTTATCATAAAAATAAGCTTATCCGTACTGTTTCTGGGAGGTCTCCTTTCTTCCTGTAAGAAGCTGGACCTCGTGCCTGCAGATCGTTTTACGGACCTCAACTATTGGACTACCGAAGAAAAGGCGAATGGTGTCCTCAACACGGCCTATTCCCAGATGTTCAACAACAACCGGTTTTTTCTGAATGAAGCACTGTCGGATAACGCTTATAGCGGCAGGGGTGATGGGGAAGGTGTGGCTTCTATTGCCGCGGGAACCTATGATGCTTCGCTTGGACGCATTAAAAATGAATGGAACGATCATTATACCGGAATTAAAACCTGTAATCTCTTTATGGACAATGTAGATAAGGTCCCCGGAATGGATCCTGTATTGAAAGCAAGAATGAAAGCGGAAACCCGTTTTCTCAGGGCGTTCCAGTATTTTCAACTGATGACCTGGTATGGAGATGTACCACTGTTTGATAAAGACATCAGCCTGGAAGAATCGCTTAAAATCGGAAGAACGCCCCGTGCGCAGGTCCTGGAATTTATTCTTAAAGAATTGGATGAAGCCATCGCTGTACTGCCTTTAAATACCGCATACGCTGATGCAGACAAAGGAAGAGTTAGTAAAGGGGCTGCTTTAGGGCTTAAAGCGAGGGTCTTACTGTATGAAGGCCGCTGGCAGGAACTGGCCAATACCTGTGAGGCCATCATGAATGGCAACAATGGAACCTATGGCTTATTTCCTTCTTACGAGGGTCTTTTTCTCCCGGCCAACGAATACAATAAAGAAGTATTGCTGGATTTGCAGTATGTTCCGGTAGACAGAACCTATAATAACCTGTTCGATTTTGCCCCTATCTCTGTGGGTGCAAGGTTGAATGCGATGTCGGCTACACAGGAACTGGTAGACAATTACCTGATGAGCAATGGCAAATCGATTACTGAAGCCGGTTCTGGTTATGATGCGGAGAATCCTTATGCGAACCGGGATCCCAGACTGACCTATACCCTGGTTTACCACAATTACAAATGGAAGAACCCGGATGGGAGCATCAAAACGATTTATATCAAACCCGGAACAGATCCGGATCAGAGTCAGAAGATGGACGAATATGCGGCCGGTGGAGTGAGTTCCCCAACAGGCTATTACCTGCGTAAATATTACGATCCGACTTCGCTGGCGAATTTCGTATCCGGATTAAACCTGATTCTGATCCGTTATGCCGACGTATTGCTGATGTATGCAGAGGCGAAAAATGAACTGAATCAAATGGATGGCAGTGTATGGGCTAAGACGATAACAGCTTTGCGCAACAGGGCCGGATTTGTAGATCCTGCAGCACTTAATTTCAATGCGGGACTGGGACAAACAGGACTCCGGACCGCCATTCGCGCAGAAAGGAGATCAGAACTTGCCATGGAGGGACTCCGTATTTTCGATATCAGAAGATGGAAAACCGCAGATCAGGTGCTGAACGGATGGGCGCATGGTGCCAAATATGGGCCTGCTTCAATTGATGGAGGATATATCCGCGCAAATCAAAGGGTCTTTGATGTCAATAAACACTATTTATGGCCTGTTCCAAGAGATGAAAGAGCTTTAAATGCGAACCTTTCTCAAAACCCGGGCTGGTAATTTATTCACCTTAACTAATTCAACATCACATGCAACACTTCATATATAAAGTTTCCTTCATAGGCCTGCTGATCTTCGCTGTCATCACAGGATGTAAAAAAGATAAAGGCCTTGACCACACTCAGGTTTCCGCAGTAAACACACTTTTTGCTCCGGTAAATAATGTATTCGTAAAATTAGATCCCAAAGCTGGTACCATGGATTTCCAATGGGAACAGGCCAGGGCTGCAGACAATGGCGTCGTGTTATACGAAGTGGTTTTTGATAAACTGACGGGTGATTTTTCCAATCCTTTATTCAGCTATGCTTCGGAAGGGAATGGCTTATACAATAAGCTCAGTCTTTCTCATGCAGAATTGAATAAGATCGCAGCCAGCGGAGGTATCGAACCGCTCAGCAGCGGAAAGGTCAAGTGGACGGTGCGTTCGTCCAAGGGAATCAATGTTCAGCAATCCGCACAGGTAAGGACCATAGAATTGGAACGTCCGGCCGGCTTTTCGGAAATCCCGGCAGATCTTTACTTAACGGGATCGGCTACTGAAACAGGCACCGAGCTCTCCAATGCCAGGCAGTTTAAGAAAACCGCGACGGGTGTATTTGAGATCTACAGCAGGATCAAAGACGGTACCTATAATTTCGCAGAGCGCAACAGCGGTACGCCCAAAACTTTTTCTGCAGAGAATGGAAACCTTAAAAACCTGGGACAGATTACCGCTACCGGGGGAACAAAGGTTTACCGGATTAAAGTCGATTTTAACAGCGCTTCGGTGACTTATACCGAAATTACTTCAGTTGGCTTATTCCTGAGTGGCGACAATAAGGTGATCATCGACCTTCCTTACACCAACAACGGACAATTTGCCGCTACAGATGCGCCGGTAGCCTTTAAACAGGAATCATGGGGCAGGGATGAACGTTATAAATTTCAGGTAAAAGTGAAAAACGGAGATGGAAACAGTGCTACGGAATGGCTGGGCAGCGTCAACAGCGATAACCAACCACCTACAGCCGATACTCCGGCTCCGTATTTTTACATTTTCCCGGTAAACAATTCCCAATATGATTTTGCATTCAAATTCATCAAGGCTGCCGACAATAAGAAGGTGGATGTGAATTTAAAACTCAATGCCACTTCAGCCTATATCCATACCATTACTGTGAAATAAGATGAGAAGATTAACCCAACTGATCATGGTAGCCGGCACATTTGCCGGCTCCATGTCGCTGAATTCATGCGAAAAGGACGTGTTTCCGCTATACAATGAGGAGATTGTGGTCACGAATTACAATTACAGCGGACTGGCAGATTCCTTGCAAAAACAACTTTATAGCACTTACCTGTCCTCCAATGAAAATTACCTGATACAGGACAATCAGGGTAATACGACCTTTCATTACTGGCCCAATGCGCATGTGCTGGATATCTTTGCAGATGGCTTTCTAAGGACTAAAGATCAGGTCTATGTGACAAAAATGAAGGCTTTGCTAAATGGCATTAAACTGCAAAATGGCAATGTTTTTCCGAATGATTTTTATGACGATATGGGCTGGCTGGCATTATCGGCCCTGAGGGCTTACGATGCGACTAAAGATGAAACCTATGTACAGGCTACAGATATTTTGTGGACGGATATGAAAAAGGGAATTACCGATGTACAGGGTGGAGGAATGGGATGGAGCAAAGGGAAACCAAACTTCAAAAATACACCGGCCAATGGTCCCGCAATTATCCTGGCAGCCCGTCTGTACCGCTTACAGAATAAAGCGGAAGACCTGCAAACTGCCAAAACATTGTATACCTGGCTTAAAAGCACTTTAGTGGAGCCGGTTACCTTTACCGTTTGGGATGGCATCAATTACGACGGTACGGGGGTGATTTCGAAAAATAAGTATACCTATAATGTGGGCTTGTTTATCGGTGCCGGATTGGAGTTGTATAAAACAACCAAAGAGAAAACCTACCTTGATGATGCGGTTAAAACAGCAATTGCGGGCATCAATGATGTAGAGTTGGCTCCGGGAGGATTGATGAAGGATGAAGGACAGGGAGACGGAGGTTTGTTTAAAGGGGTATGGGTTCGCTACCTGAGTTTACTGGTCAATGAACCGGACGTTCCGGCAGCGGAGAAAGAGAAGCTGATTAAATTTCTGAAATATAATGCACAGACTTTGTATAAGCAGGGGATCAGCAGACCCGGATTGATGATCAGTCCGGCCTGGAATAAAGCCCCGCAAAGCAAAACAGACCTGACCACGCAATTGAGCGGAATGATGTTAATAGAAACGGCCGCACAATTCAGTGCAGCCGGAATTTTGAAGTAATGATGCATAGAAGAAAAATTATATTTACCGTTGTGGTGTTCATGGCAGGAGCCCTGACACCAATTGCTTTCGCGCAAAAGTCTGCTCAAAAGCCCGCACCAAAAAATGAAGAAAAGTCTGCCCAAAAAGCTACCTTTGAGCAATACGTTTCAGCCATCAGTAAGAACATCAACCTCCGGCTGAAAGACACAAAAACAGGCCTGTATTTTGAAACCACGGCAGCTGTACAAAAAGAGAACCCACATTCCTGGCTATGGCCACTCTGTGCACTGGTACAGGCGGCCAATGAAATGGATGTATTGTATCCTAAACAGCAACACCTCAAACCTGTAGTGAAAGCCATTGACCAGTATTATAGTGAAAAGGCACCGGTGGCTTATCAGGATTATGTAACTGCGGAAAGGCTAAGCTCCCGTTTTTATGACGATAACCAATGGGTTGCGATTGCTTATCTGGATGCCTATAACCGGACCAGGGAGCAACATTACCTGAAGAACGCCATCATGGTCTATGATTATATGATCACCGGAATGGATAATAAAGCTGGTGGAGGTTTGTATTGGAAGGAGGGCGATTTCAGTACCAAGAATACCTGTTCCAATGCACCGGCGGTATTGGTGGCTTTGCAGTTGTATAAAGCTACAAAAGAAAAGAAGTATCTGGAAACGGCTTTGGCGGTCTACGACTGGACCAATAAAACACTGCGCTCCCCGGAAGGCCTCTTCTATGACAATGTGAAAATTCCCGGTGGAGAGATCGACCGTAAGTTTTATACTTACAATGCTGGTGCGATGCTTCAGGCCAATGCTTTATTGTATGACATCACCAGAGATAAAAAGTATTTACAGGAAGCACAACAGATAGCGAAAGCATCAAAAGCTTATTTTTTTAAAGACAATCGCTTGCCCGGACATTATTGGTTTAATGCCGTATTGCTGAGAGGCTGTATCGAATTGTATCAAATTGACAGGAATAAGGACTGGATTGATATTTTTAGAAATGAGGCACAGCGGATCTGGAAAGAAGAAAATGATGCCGAACACCTGCTGGGAAAGAATAAAGAGAAGTCTCTGATCGATCAGGCAGCAATGATGGAAATCTATGCCCGTTTGATACAGATAGAAAAACAGGGAAAGTAACACACAAGCCATTACCCGCAAAAAAACAGATTCCGGTATTTCAGAATTGACCGCCTTAATCCTTAAGCCTTGTTAAACACTTTTTAACAAAGCTTAAGGATTATTTTTTTACCCGCTCATTGTTAATTAAATAGAGACGAAATGAAGAAATTATGATACAAAACTATAGAATGACCTTACGCTAAAAGTCCAATATTTGGAACTGATCAAACAAGGTGATTCTAATTGCTTTAAAGACCTGAAACCAAATATTAAATTTTATGAACAAAATGCGATCTGTTGCACTGCTTTTTGTGCTCAGTTACTCCTCATTACATGCGCAGGAAAAAAAATGGGCGCTAATTAAAGACAGAATTGTAACCTCATGGGCCGCTAAGGTAAACCCTAAAGCCCCATTGCCGGAATATCCGCGTCCACAACTCGTTCGTTCAGAGAACTGGAAAAACCTGAATGGTTTGTGGAGTTATGCGATTACCCCTAAAAATCAAAACGAACCTACCAGTTATCAGGGGAGTATCCTGGTTCCTTTTGCCGTAGAATCGGCCTTATCCGGTGTCGGTAAAACGGTGGGTAAGGATAGTGTATTATGGTATAAAAATAACATCACCATTCCTGCTTCTATGAAAAATCAGGAAGTGCTGTTGCATTTTGGTGCAGTAGACTGGCAGGCGGAAATCTTCGTGAACGGCAAAAGCGCCGGTCGGCATGAAGGAGGTTTTGATCCCTTTAGCTTTAACATCAGCAGCCTGCTTAAAAAAACAGGAACACAGGAAATTAAAGTGAGGGTCTGGGACCCGACGGATGAAGGACCACAGCCAAGGGGCAAGCAGCAAAGAAAACCGGAAGGCATCTGGTATACACCTGTTACCGGCATCTGGCAGACGGTTTGGCTGGAAGGAGTACCCAAAACACATATTCTAGCGAGCAAACAGACACCGGATATCGATGCAAAAACACTTACCGTAAGCGTAAATGTGGAATCTGCTCAGCCTGGAGATCAGGTTAGAATCACTGCATTTGATGGGAAAAATCAAATTTCCCAAAAGGAAGCGGCACTTACTGAGCAGGTTGCTCTATCCATAGAAAACCCAAAACTATGGTCCGCAAAAAGCCCTTTCTTATATGACCTGAAAATTGAATTGTTACGCAAAGGAAAGGTCATCGATCAGGCCGGCAGCTATTTCGCCATGCGTAAATCCTCCATGGCCAAAGATCAGAACGGCATCCAGAGAATGCTGCTGAACAATGAATTTGTCTTTCAGTATGGTCCCTTAGACCAGGGCTGGTGGCCGGATGGTTTATATACCGCGCCTACAGAAGAAGCGATGACTTTTGACATCATCAAGACCAAAGAAATGGGTTTTAACATGATCCGTAAACACATTAAAGTAGAACCGGCAAGATGGTATTACGAATGTGATAAACTCGGGATGCTGGTATGGCAGGATATGCCTAGCGGCGACCTTGGGAACCATTGGGAACCCAACCTGGGCACAATGGGTGGTACGGACAAAAACCGGAGCCCGGAATCAGAAGCCATGTACCGCAAAGAATGGAGCAAAATCATGGACGACCTTCATAATTTCCCATCGATAGTAGTCTGGACTCCTTTTAACGAAGCCTGGGGACAATTCAAAACCAAAGAGATCGCAGAATGGACTAAGGAAAAAGATCCTTCCCGACTGGTTAACAGTGCTAGTGGTGGCAATCATGTGATCACGGGAGATATTGTGGATTTGCACCATTATCCGGAGCCAAAGATGCCAAGACCGGATCTTTTTGGTCCTACACATGCCATTGTTTTAGGAGAATTCGGCGGATTAGGCCTGCCGGTACCCGGACATACCTGGAAAGAAAAAGACAATTGGGGATACCAGTCTTTCAAAACTGCTAACGAACTTTTCGATAAGTATGATTCCTTTATCCGGAGCATCGAAGGCTTGATCAAAAAGGGGTTGTCTGCAGCAGTATACACACAGACAACAGACGTAGAGCAGGAAACGAATGGACTCATGACTTACGACAGGGTCCTGAAACTGCCGGAAGCAAAACTGAAAGCGGCGAACGACAGATTGTACCTGGTCACTCCGTAATTTTTATTGAAACACACAACCAAAACACATATGAAACGTTTATTGATAACTTTAGGTTTATCGGCTATGCTGTGGAATGCTTCCGCTCAGGAACGCATTGCACCCTCATATCCTTTAATTACACACGATCCTTATTTCAGCATCTGGTCTGCCACAGATCAGCTGAATAAATCCCAAACCAAACACTGGACGGGTGCAGAACAGCCCTTAACAGGCATTATTAAAGTGGATGGTGTCCCTTACCGTTTTTTAGGGGCAACCTCAAAACCTTATACCAATGTGCTGCCAACATCAGACGATGAAGATTACCAGTTCAGTTATACGGAATCTGCCCCGGCAGCAGATTGGAACAGCATCGATTTTAATGCATCAGGATGGAAATCTAATGCCGCCCCCTTCGGCGACCTGGTCAACGGTGCAGGTACAGCATGGACTTCAAAAGAACTTTGGGTTAGGAGAACTTTTGAGCTGAGCAACCCTGCACTAAAAGACCTCACGCTAAAACTAAACCACGATGATAATGTGGAGGTTTTCCTGAATGGCGACCTGGTCTACAGCTTTATCGGATGGACGAGTAACCGTTTTTCTTATATTCCGCTAAAAGATGCCGTATTGAAAAACCTTAAAAAAGGTAAAAATGTGCTGGCTATTCACATCAAAAATACCATCGGCAATGCATGGCTTGATGCGGGATTAATTTCCAGCGCAGCAGCTGTAAAGGACATTGCCCTGGCGCAGCAAAAGCGGGTTAAGATCACCGCAACACAAACCAGTTATGAATTTAAAGCAGGAGGGGTAGACCTTTCCTTAACCTTCTGCTCTCCCTTATTAATGGACAACCTGAACCTGGTCTCCAGACCAATTTCTTATGTGACCTATCAGGTTCTTGCCAACGATAAAAAACAACATCAGGTGGAGGTACTTTTTAATGCTTCCACAAACATTGCAGTGAATACCACCGGACAACGTGTGAAAGTGGAAAAAGCAAATGCAAAAGGTCTGGCAGTACTGAAAGCAGGTACTGTTGACCAGCAGGTCATGAAGAAATCCGGAGATGACCTGAGGATAGACTGGGGGTATTTTTATGTGGCAACCCCTGCTTCAGCTTCGGCAAACCAATATGTTGTTTCATTAAAAAATGTAGTTAACGACTTTGTGAAACCAAATAAAGCGGCGAGACAAACCAATGCTACCGGGACCAAATTGTCCCTAAGTACCATTTTGTCGTTCGGACAGGTGGGGAGCAGCGCCAAACAGCAATACCTGATGCTGGGATATGATGACCTGGAGTCGGTTCAATATTTTGGAAAAAATCTGAAAGCATACTGGAACACCAATGGCGACAAATCTTTTGAAAATGAATTGAGCAGTGCAGCAATGCAATACAAATCCATCCTGAAAAAATGTGATGATTTTGATGCGGCGATGTACAAAACTGCAGTGGAAGCCGGAGGCGAAAAATACGCGAAGTTATGTGTACTTGGATACAGACAAGCCATTTCCGCGCATAAACTGGTGAAAAGCCCGGAGGGCGATTTGCTGTTCCTTTCCAAAGAAAACTTCAGTAACGGATCGATCAATACCGTAGATGTCACTTATCCTTCTGCGCCTTTGTTTCTTGCTTACAATCCGGACCTGCTGAAAGGCATGTTAAACGGAATCTTCTATTATAGTGAAAGCGGCCGCTGGAAAAAGCCTTTTGCAGCGCACGATCTGGGGACCTATCCTTTGGCAAACGGACAAACTTATGGTGAAGATATGCCGGTTGAAGAGTCAGGAAACATGATCATTTTAACAGCAGCCATCGCGAAGGTGGAAGGAAATGCAGAATATGCCAGAAAACATTGGGAAACCTTGAGCATCTGGGCCGATTACCTGAGCAAAGAAGGATTTGATCCTGCCAACCAGCTTTGTACAGATGATTTTGCAGGTCACCTGGCCCGTAATACCAATTTATCGGTTAAAGCGATCGTTGCCCTGGGCAGCTACGGCATGTTGGCTGAACAATTGGGTAAAACGGAGATCGCAGAAAAATATAAAAATATGGCGAAAGAAATGGCGCAAAAATGGATTCAGATGGCAGATGCAGGAGACCATTTCGCCCTGACTTTTGACCATAAAGATACCTGGAGCCAGAAATACAACCTGGTATGGGATAAGGTATTGAATCTGGACATTTTCCCTAAGGCCGTTTACCAGAAAGAAATTAAGTTTTACCTGAATAAACAAAATGCATTTGGTTTGCCTTTAGACAGTCGCCGGACCTATACCAAATCCGACTGGATCATCTGGACGGCAACGCTGACAGAGAACCGTGCCGATTTTGATAAACTGGTAAACCCGGTGTATAAATTCGCCGTCGAAACAGAGGACAGGGTCCCTTTGAGCGACTGGCATGAGACAACGAATGGAAAACAATCCGGTTTCCAGGCACGTAGTGTTGTGGGCGGGTATTCTATTAAATTATTGGATTATATGTTAAATAAAAGGTAATGAAAGCATATTTAAAACAAAGTATTCCAGCTCTGGCAGCAGGAGCAATGCTCTTCGCAGTTGCCTGTAATTCTACCACGCAAAAATCTGCTCAGGGTGTTTCAGATACCACCGGTATTTCAGCTAAAGCCTTTGAGAAAGAAATAGACGGTAAACCGGTCCACCTGTTCAGCCTTAAAAATAAATCCGGATCCAAAGCATTGGTCAGCAATTTTGGTGGCCGTCTGGTTGGATTATTTGTCCCGGATAAAGAAGGTAAGCTGGTCGATGTCGTAGCCGGATTTGACAGCATTGAAGGCTATCAGAAATCTACAGAGCCTTATTTTGGCGCAACGATCGGCCGCTACGGAAACCGCATTGCCAAAGGACGCTTTACCCTGGATGGTAAAACTTACCAGATTTTCACCAATAATGGGCTGAATATGCTTCATGGTGGAAAAAAAGGCTATCAGGATGTCGTTTGGGATGCGACACAACTGGATGCACAAACCCTGGAATTGCGTTACTTCTCCAAAGATATGGAAGAAGGCTTTCCCGGAAACCTCAATGTGACCGTCACCTATACCTTAACCGACAACAATGCCTTAAAAATCACTTACAAAGCGACGACCGATAAAAACACGGTGGTAAATTTAACAAACCATGCTTTTTTTAATCTCAACGGATCGCAAAGCGGAAGCATCTTAAACCATTTGGTTCAAATCAAAGCAGATCAATATACGCCTGTCGACTCGACCTTAATTCCATCCGGTAAGCTGGAAGGGGTAAAGGAAACGCCTTTTGATTTTACCCAGGCCAAAACGATAGGAAAGGATATTGAAGTCAAGAATCTGCAATTGGACAACGGAAAGGGGTATGACCATAATTTCGTGTTAAATCCACATCAGGCCGATGATGCGGTGGCCATCGTTACCGGTGATCAAACCGGAATCGTGATGAGCGTTTATACCGATCAGCCCGGGCTGCAGTTTTACAGCGGCAACTTTATGCAAAGTAAAAATACCATGAAAGGAAATCATAAAGATGATTTCAGGACTGCTTTTGCTTTGGAAACCCAGCATTTCCCTGATAGTCCAAATCAACCGTCCTTTCCAACTACGGTACTAAAAAAAGGGGCGTCTTATCAGAGCCAGTCTATTTATAAATTTTCAGTAGCCAAATAACCATTGAAAAGATTCCCTAGAAATATGATCCGTCAAATTTTAACCTATATTGGTGTAGGACTTGGACTGTTGTCTGCTCAGGCACAGCAAAGTAAAGCGCCCTCATATCCATTAATTACACATGACCCTTACTTCAGCATCTGGTCAAATACAGATCAGTTGAACCAATCGGCAACCACACACTGGACGGGTGCGGAACAGGCAATGAACGGATTGATCCAGGTCGATGGCAAAACGTACCGGTTCATGGGACAGTCTGAGCAGGTGTATAAAACCATATTGCCTGCTGCAGATGAAAAAGCCTATCAGTTCCGCTTTACAGAGACCGCTCCAAAACAGGAATGGCATGCGCTTGATTTTAATGCTTCTGCATGGAAATCAGGAGCTGCACCTTTTGGCGATCTCTGGGCTCAGGCGGGCACAGAGTGGAAAAGCAAACAGCTTTGGGCCATCAGAAGTTTTCAGCTGAATGACCGGATTCCGGAGGTTTTATACCTTAAGATCAGTCATGACGACAATGTTCAGGTGTATTTAAACGGCCTGCAGATTCTGAGTAAAAAAGGATTCACCGAACATAAATACGATTATGTTCCAATAAAAGGAGCGGCCCTGAAAAGCCTGAAAAAAGGAAATAATGTCCTGGCCATTCATATTGAAAATACCGGCGGCGGCCAGTGGCTGGATGCAGGTTTGGTGACAGATGATCCCGAAAATAACGGCAAAATTGCCCAGGCAGTGCAGACCAGCCGGATGATCAAGGCGACGCAGACGGATTATTCATTTAAATGCGGAGGTATTGATCTGGCACTTACTTTTACTTCTCCTTTGCTGATGAATGACCTGGAGCTCATTTCCAGGCCTGTTTCTTACCTTACTTATCAGGTTAAATCCAATGATAAAAGGAAACACCAGGTCAGCATTCTTTTTAATGCCTCATCGGATCTCGCTGTAAATACACCTACTCAGGAAATTGTAGCAGAACCGGTAAATGTGCCGGGGTTGTCGGTCTTAAAAGCCGGAACAACTGCCCAGCCGATCCTGCAAAAAACCGGCGACAATGTGCGTATAGATTGGGGATATGCCTATGTAGCGGTGCCGAAATCAGCACAAAGCTCCCAGTTTATTGCAGCAGCAAGCATCAGTCCGGCACTGTTCCGATCGGGAAATAAGAGGCTGAAAACTGATAAAGGAATAAATAATGCCAAAGAAAAAAATACCGCTCAGGCCGGAGAAATAAACACTGGAAAAGCTAAAGGAACAAAATACGCCCTGAATACCCTACTGGACTTTGGTCAGGTAGGCGATAAGACCAAACAGCAGTTCGTGATGCTGGCTTATGAGGACCTGGAATCTATACAATACTTTGGTGAAAACCTGAAAGCCTGGTGGACCAATGGCGGCACAAGAACCTTTAGCTCCCTGCTGCAGCAAGCTGCGGAGGAATACCCTCAGATCATCGAAAAATGTAATGCTTTCGATGCCCAAATGTATGCTGCTGCGGTACAGTCCGGAGGAAAGAAATACGCAGGTTTATGTGTCATCGCTTACAGACAGGCCATTTCTGCGCATAAATTAGTGAAGAGCCCAAAAGGAGAATTGCTGTTTATGTCGAAAGAGAACTATAGCAACGGCTCGATCCATACCGTAGATATCACCTATCCATCTGCTCCGCTGTTCCTGGCTTATAACCCCGAACTGGTGAAAGGCCTGATGAACGGAATATTCGAGTACAGTGAAAGTGGAAGATGGAAAAAGCCATATCCAGCCCATGATTTGGGAACGTATCCTGTCGCAAACGGACAGACTTACGGAGAAGATATGCCGGTAGAGGAATCGGGAAATATGATCATCACTACCGCGGCAACGGTCAAAGCAGAAGGCAATGCGGCTTATGCTAAAAAACACTGGTCTACCTTAACTACATGGGCGGAATACCTGAGCAAAGAGGGATTTGATCCCGGAAATCAATTGTGTACCGATGATTTTGCCGGACACCTGAACAGAAATGCCAATCTATCCGTAAAAGCGATTGTTGCACTGGGTGCCTATGGCTGGATGGCAGCCCAACTTGGAGAAACAGAAACCGCTGCAAAGTATACCAATATGGCGAAAGAAATGGCTAAGAAATGGGCGGAACTGGCGGATGATGGCGATCATTATAGCCTGGCTTTCGGTCAGAAAGGAACATGGAGCCAGAAGTATAATCTGGTATGGGATAAACTGCTAAATCTTGGACTGTTTACTAAAACGGTTTATGATAAAGAAGTGAAGTATTATTTAGGTAAACAGAATAAATATGGCTTACCCCTGGACAGCCGTAAATCCTATACCAAATCGGATTGGGTCCTCTGGACTTCAGTACTGGCAGACAACCGCGCAGATTTCGATGCCTTTATAGATCCGATTTATTTATATGCCATAGAAACACCATCCCGTTCGCCCATCAGCGACTGGCATGAAACAAAAGATGCGGTTCGTCAGAATTTTACTGCAAGGAGTGTGGTAGGCGGATATTTTATAAAACTGCTGGAAAGTAAATGGAACCAGCATAAAGAAGGAAATACCAATACAAAGAAGTAGCCCTGAAAAGCTGCTCCAATTCATAATTGTTTAAATGAGGTGATGAAACGGAAGAAGTTTAGCCCTTGTGTTGAGAAAAATTAAGTTGAATTCAAAAGAATAACCCCAATATATTAAACCAAGCCAAACCATGAACAGCAACTGTTATTTCGGGAACTCAACTTAGCAGGTTAACCCTTCGTTAACTCCTGCAGAAAAGCTTCTGCACGTTTTTATTAAATGTTTAACCGACGACCTTTTTCGGGTTGCCAGGGATTGTATTGCACAAAATCTGAGCTTGAATGGGTCGTCAGTTGACGAGCTAAATCACTAACCAAATAAACAATTATGAATAAAAATTTTACCTGCCTAAAAGTGCATATCAGGATATGCATTTTTTTTCTTGCATTCCTTTTTTTCCTCTGGGGATGCAAGAAAGAAACCGGACAGACCAAACAGGTCTACGATCCGAATAAACCCATTGAAATGACGCGGTTTCTCCCGGACAGCGGAGGAGTGGGGACACAAATGCTGATCGAAGGAAGCAATTTCGGAAACGATACCTCGATGATTAAAGTGTTTGTCAACAATAAGCGCGCTGCATTGGTGGGTGCCAGTAATTCCGCGTTGTACGTGCTGGTTCCTTCCCGTGCCAACAATGGCCTTGTAAAAGTACAGGTGGGTAAGGGAGATCAGATGAAGGAAAGCATTTCAAAGAATCAATTCAAATACCTTTTCAGACCAGCGGTAAGCACCCTGGTTGGCTTTACAGATAAAGATGGAAGGACTGCAATTGTAGACGGGCCTTTTGATAAAGCCCAGTTTGAAGAACCTTACTGGATGACCTTTGATCAGAACAAAAACATCTATCTGCTGGAACAGCGCAGGGGACTGCGTTTCATCGATATGGCAAAGAAGCAGGTGAAAACCTTGTTCAGGACGGGTAAAGGAATGGACCGCCCCAGAACACTTTCCTTCAGCCCGGATTGGAATACCTTATATGTGACCAACGACCAGTGGGATGAAAGGGGCCTGAGCACCGCTGCTTTGACGCCCGCTACCGGTTTTACCGAATGGAACTCCCTGATTTATAACAGAACCACCAATGGAGGTGCTGCGCACCCGCAGACCGGTGATTATTTTTACAACAGCTATGTCAAAGGCGAGGTCTTTAAATGGAACAAAGAAGGCAATTCTTCGGAGTTGTTGTTCCGGGTGGACGACAATAACTGGGAGTTTAATATCCAGTTCGCACCAAGCGGGGATTTTGCCTATATCGTTGTGGTCAATCAAAATTACATCCTGAAATCAAGGTACAACCGCCAGACGAGAAAGCTGGAAGCTCCCGTACATTTTGTGGGGGGCAGAGGACGTCCGGGGCACAATGATGGTGTGGGAACAGATGCCAGGTTCGATCAGCCCCATCAGGGCGCATTCGATGAAAATGACAATTTCTATGTGGCCGATATTTTTAACCAGTGTATCCGTAAAATAACCCCGGAGGGGGTGGTCAGCACTTTTGCGGGCAGGCCACGGAGTGCAGGTTATGCAGATGGGGCACTTAGAGATGCACAATTTGATCAGCCCTATGGGATCATCTACGATTCTGCAACAGGGACCTTCTATGTTGCTGATCTCGTTAACCGTCGCATACGAACCATTTCCATCGAATAACCTAAAAACGCCTTAAAATGAAACTATATTATATCACATTACTGCTGCTATTCTGCGGCATCGGCTCTTATGCGCAGGGCGACATAGAGGTCACAGGAACCGTAAGAGACCTCAACAATAAACCTATTCCGGGCGTAACGGTAGTCGTAAAAGACCGTCCCGGATTGGGAACAATGACTACCGAAACCGGGAAATATAAAATCAAAACCGGAATGTACAGCACCCTGATTTTTTCTTATCTGGGTTTCGAAAAACAGGAAGTTCAGGTGGCAGGAAAAACCGTCATTTCAATCCTGCTAAAAGAGAGCGAAGCCAATGTCCTGACAGATGTGGTGGTGACCGGTACGGGAATCCAGAAAAAGGTAACGGTAACCGGAGCAATTACCACAGTGAACGTGAAAGACCTCCGCACACCAACAGGGAATATCACCAATGCACTGGCCGGAAATGTGGCCGGTGTGATCGCCATGCAGGGATCTGGAGAACCGGGAAACAACAGGTCCGAATTCTGGATCCGCGGAATTTCCACCTTTGGTGCCAATACGGCCGCCCTGGTTTTAGTGGACGGATTTGAACGGGCATTTAATGAAATTAATGTCGAGGATATCGAGTCCTTTTCCATTCTTAAGGATGCTTCTGCAACCGCAATTTATGGTTCAAAAGGGGCAAACGGAGTGGTGCTCATTACCACCAAGAAAGGACATGCCGGGAAAATAAACATCAATGGCAAATCCGAATTCGGTTACATGACCCGGACGAGGACACCCGAATTTGTGGATGGACCAACCTATGCGGCCCTGGTGAATGAGGCAAAGACCACCCGGAACCAGGAACCAATGTATTCAGACATCGAGCTGAAGCTTTTTAAAAGCGGTCTTGACCCTGATCTATATCCGAATGTAAACTGGCAGGACGTGATGTTGCGCGATGGGGCCAATACCTATCGTGCCGCAGTCAACCTGGACGGTGGGGGATCAACAGTGCGCTATTATGTGTCGGGCAGTTATTTCAACGAAGGAGGGATGTATAAATCAGACCAGTCATTGAAAGACTACAATACCAATGCGAATATGACGAGGTCAAATTACAGGGCCAATATCGATATGGACATCACCAAAACCACCCTGTTGAAACTCGGTGTTTCCGGATTTCTGGAAAAGCAGAATTTTCCGGGGCTCACTGCTGACATCTGGAAATCATTGATAGGGCAGTCGCCGATATCCACACCGATTTTGTACTCCAATGGACTGGTTCCCGCATATGGTACCGGCGACCGCACCAATCCATGGGTGATGGCCACACAAACCGGATACCGGGAGTTTTGGAAAAATAAAAATGAGATCAATGTTACCCTGGAGCAAAAGCTGGATTTTATCACCAAAGGTTTGCAGGCAATTGGCCGTTTTGCCTATGATACCAATAACGACAATAACATCAACCGCTTAAAATGGCCGGAACAATACAATGTAGAACGGAGAAGGGACAGAGATGGAAACCTGATCATGAAACGCATCACGCCGGAAAGACTGATGTTCCAGGAATCAAATGCCTGGGGCGAAAGGATCAATGTACTTGAAACTGACCTGATCTACAATACCGTAATCAATGAAAGACACAATATAGGTGCTTTAATCAAGTACAACCAACGCGAACAAAGGGAAACCTCCAACGTTGGCGGAGACATCATCAAGGGGATCGCCAGACGTAATATGGGCGTATCCGGCCGACTGATGTATGGTTACCGCGACCGCTATATGGCCGAGTTTAACTTCGGTTATACCGGTTCAGAGAACTTTAAAGCAGGACACCAGTTTGGATTCTTCCCTGCTGTTTCTGTAGGATGGAACATCTCTGAAGAAGCCTTTCTGAAGAAAAATGCAAAATGGCTGGACCTTTTTAAAGTGCGTTATTCTTATGGGGAAGTCGGCAACGATAATTTTGGTCCCATTCGTTTTCCTTACCTGAGTGAGATCAAAGAAAGAGGAGGATACAATTTCGGAGAGAGCATCAGCCCTAATTATTACGCAGGACTATATTACGCCCAGGTCGCATCTGATCAGCTGACATGGGAAGTAGCCAAAAAACACAATTTAGGTGTTGACATGAACGTGCTGGGCAACCTGTTCTCTTTCAGGTTAGATGTGTTTAAAGATACCCGGGAGAAAATCTTCAAAAGAAGGGACCATTTGTCGGAAATGGTAGGCGTGCCAAGCAGGCCCTGGGCAAATGTTGGAAAGATGGAGTCCAGAGGTTTCGACGGACAGTTTAATTTTTTCAAACGCATGAATAAAGTCGATTTTACTTTGCGTGGTACGGTCACTTACTCCAAAAATAAAGTGCTGGAATTTGATGAAGAGGCCAACAACTTACCTTATCGCATGACACAGGGATTCCGTTATGAACAGGCGAGGGGACTGATCGACTTAGGTTTATTTCAATCTTATGAAGAAATCAGAAACAGCCCTAAACAGATGTTTGGCGAATACATGCCGGGCGATGTCAAATACAAAGATGTGAACGGCGACGGGATCATCAACGATGACGATGTGGTGCCCATTGGGGCATCAAGGGTGCCGAGCATGATCTATGGATTTGGTTTTTCTGTCGTATGGAAAGGCTTTGACATCAACGTTCATTTACAAGGTGCCGGAAGCTCTTCTTATTTCATTAATGGGCCAAGTGTTTATCCCTTCGCAGATGGCGCCTGGGGAAATGTACTGACCGACCTTGGCGATCCTAAAAACCGCTGGATTTCGAAAGAGATTTCAGGTAACCCGGCAACAGAAAATCCCAATGCCAAGTACCCGCGACTAAGTTATGGTGGAAGCGGCAACAACTACAGGACCTCTACCTACTGGCTCAGAGATGGTGCTTACCTGCGACTGAAAAATGTGGAGCTGGGCTATACCTTGCCTTCAAAACTGATGTCTTCCATTCATGTCAATAAGGCCAGGGTATATGTTATGGGCTATAACCTTGCCGTTTGGGACAGCCTGAAAATCTGGGACCCGGAATTGGGGAGCGGTGATGGGATGAAATATCCGATCTCGAAAACAATCACCCTGGGACTAAATGTAAACTTCTAGAAAATTTAGAAATGAAAGCATCCAAAGCATACCATCTTACAATTGCTATCAATGCGCTCAGGATAGCTTCATCACCTTTAAAGAACAATATAAACTTATGAAAAGATATATTTATATAGTGACGCTCGCAGCTTTACTGCTGTCATTGGGCGCATGCAAAAAATACCTCAACACAGAACATTATTTTAAAGATGACCGCCTGAACCTGGACAAGGTATTTACGAGTAAAGTGTATTCCAATCAGTGGCTTGCCGATGTCTATACGAACCTTAGGGGGTCAAATGCAGAAGTGGCCAGTAAGGGGCTTACCCCATTTAATTTCATCTCTGATGACATGTTCTTTGGCGACCGGAGTAATAAATACAAAACCTTTAAAAATGGAGAGTATACCGAAGGAGATGAACAGGGGAGCTGGGGATCCTGCTACGAGGGAATCCGTAATGCTTCAATCTTTATCCATAACATAGACCTGAACAAGGAAATGACGGCCAATGAAGTGGCCGACACGAAAGCACAGGCACGTTTTCTCAGGGCTTATTATTACTGGCTACTGCTGAGGAAATATGGGCCGGTTCCACTGTTGCCTGATGAAGGGGAAGACTATACCAAAAGTTATCAGGAGATCGCAAGACCGAGAAGCTCTTATGATGAATGTGTGGCATTCATCACTTCCGAGTTTGCGGAAGCTGCAAAATATCTCCCGCTCTCCAATACCAACCGCGATAAAGGACGTGCATCCAGAGGTGCGGCGCTGGCAGCAAGGGCAAAAGTTTATCTTTTTGCCGCCAGTCCTTTATTTAACGGTAACCTGGGGCTTGCCGGATTGGTTGATCATGAAGGCAGGCAACTGGTGTCACAACAGTATAGCAATGAAAAATGGGCGAGGGCAGCAGCAGCGGCAAAGGATGTGATCAATATGAACGTATACCGCCTTTTCACTGCTCCTTTTAAAGCTGCAGATCAGGGGCCAGGACAGGCTAAAACTATTGTGCCTCCCTACAATGCAAAGTATTCTGATCAGAACTTCCCGATGGGATGGAAAAATATCGATCCTTTTGAATCTTACCGCCAGTTGTTCAATGGCGCCATTTCTTATTCAGACAACCCGGAACTGATCTTTTCCAGGGTTACAGAACAAAGCAGCGAAGGGATCGATCAAATGGTCCTGCACCAGATGCCCTTTTCTATGAAAGGATGGAATACCCATGGCATCACACAGAAACAAGCGGATGCCTATTACATGAACGACGGAACGAATATCGCCACATCTCCCCGCCGCCAGGGCTATACCACCGATGCGAGTTCTCATTTACCATTACCTGCCAAAGTCTCTTTGCAGTATGCCGAGAGAGAACCCCGTTTTTATGCTTCGGTGGCCTATAATGGAAGTATCTGGGAGAACATCAGTGCTTTGAGGCCGGACGACCGCCACATACAGGTGTTTTACTATCGGGATCATTCCAATGGAAAACAGGCTTCTTCACCGGATTTCTACATCAGGACTGGTTTGGGCATCAAGAAATATTACAACCCTATTGATTCCTATATGGAGGGCGGTTTTATTGTGCCAAAGGTGGAGCCGGCAATGAGGTATGCAGATATTTTACTGATTTATGCCGAAGCCCTGAACGAACTGACGGGTAGTTATTCCATCCCGAGCTATACCGGCACAGAGACGATTACCGTAAGCAGAGACCTGCTGGAAATGAGTAAATACATCAGCGAAGTACGCATCCGGGCCGGTGTGCCTGATTATGGAAATGAGGTGTATGGAAGTCCGGAGCTGCTAAGAAAGACTTTAAAAAGAGAGCGGCAGATTGAATTGTTCGCGGAAGGGCAGCGTTATTTTGACCTTAGACGCTGGAAAGATGCTCCGGTAGAAGAAGCAACCCCGGTGGTAGGCTGCAATATGAACATGACGGAAAGCCAGCGGGAGCTATTTGATACGCCGGTGCCAATCCCTTCCCTGCCCACCATTTTTGTCGATAAAATGTACTTATGGCCCATCTCCCATAGCGAACTGAGAAAAAACAGAAAATTGACCCAAAACCCAGGTTGGACTACTTTTAACTAAAATTTTATGAAAAGAGGATATATATTGGCCTTAATCGGCTGCATGCTCATCAGCTCCTGTAATAAAGAGTGGAAGGAAGAACTGTTCCGGAAATCGGTGTCTTTCGTGAATAACGGAGTGGTGGAAGTCCATGTGAAATATAATGCTACAGGTGGTTCCATCCCGGTTAAGGTTCCGGTCATTGTGAGCGGCTCTACAGAGAACAGCGGCGATGTAACGGTGACGATAAATACGGATGTGGATACCCTTAAAAACCTTAATTTCGAACGGTTCAGGTTGAGGAATGATTTGTATTTCAATGAGCTTCCCAAAGAATATTATCAATTTAGCTCCATGAATGCCACAATCCCGGCGGGTAGTAATATGGGTTCTTTTAACCTGAACCTGAAATTGGCAGGTTTGGATTTTAGCAACAAGTACATTTTACCTGTGCAGATCATTTCCACCTCGTCATTGGCCATCGCTACAGGCAGGGGCTATAAAAAATCCCTGATGCGGATCGTTCCATTTAATGATTATTCGGGACGGTATTCCATTGCCGGCGAGGTATGGGACAGGAACCGCCCTCAGAATGAGCAAAAACCATTGACAGTACCCAACAGAAATGCTTATGTGGTAGATGAAAAAACCGTCTTTTTCTTTGCAGGGGTAACGGAAGAAGAAGCACTGGACCGCCGGGAATATAAGATCAAGGCTTCCTTTAATGCGGACAATAAAACCGTTACCTTAAGCTCGGAAAATCCGGCCATTAAATTTAGCCAGCAACGCGGGACTTTCTCTGTCAAGAAAGAAAAGGATGGCGTGCTGCCCTATCTGGAGCGTACCTATACCACCGTTGTGCTGGAATATCAATATAGCGACATTTCGAATCCGGCATTTCCCATTGATTACCGCTTTGTCGGATCAATGGTGCTGGAAAGGAAAAGAAATACTTTAATCCCTGATGAGGATCAGCAGGGAACGATCATTTTACCCTAAATTTTCAGCACAACAAATGAAACTCAGATTGATTATTTTTTTGATTTCCCTGCAGGTAAGTATGCGAGGTTCGGCCCAACAGGCCGACCTCGTAAAATATGTAAATACCTTGCAGGGAACCAATTCAAAACATGAACTGACCAGAGGAAATACCTATCCCACCACCGCTTTGCCCTTTGGAATGCACACCTGGACACCTCAAACCGGAAGAAACGGAGATGGCTGGAAGTACCAGTATTTTAAAGATAAAATCAGGGGATTTCAACAGGCGCATCAATGCAGTTCCTGGTCCAGGGACTATGCGGTATTCTCTTTGATGCCCATGACAGACCATCTGGTCGTCAATGAAAATGACAGGGAAACGAAGTTTAGCCATAGCAATGAAATTGCCAAACCCAATTACTACAAAGTTCAGTTTGAAAACCAGATCAGTACGGAGATCTCCCCTTCAGAACGGGGTGCTCATTTGCGGTTCAGCTATCCGGCAGGTAAGAAAAGCTTCCTGGTTCTGGATGGATATACCGGGATCAGCGGGGTTAAAATTTATCCGAAGGAAAACAAGATCACCGGTTTTGTGAACAACGGCGAGGGATTCAAAGAAGGTTTCAGGAGTTTCTTTGTCATCCGTTTTGACCAGCCCTTTACCGCTTACGGTACCTGGGAAAATAAAAATAACACCATTAACAAAGATGAACGGGAAGCAGAAGGTATAGGCAAGGGTGCCTATGTTCAGTTTAAAGAGGGGGCAAAGGTTCAGGTTAAAACCGCCTCTTCTTACATCAGCATGGAACAGGCAGAGCTGAACCTGAGCAGGGAACTGGGCGGGGATAAAAATCTGGAACAGACCAAAGCCAAAGCGGCTGAAGTATGGAACAAATCCTTGTCGAAAGTGATGGTGGAGGGTGGAAGCGAAGCGGATAAAGCGACCTTTTATTCCTGCTTTTTCAGGGCGAGTATTTTCTCGAGGAAATTCTATGAACTCGATGCAAAAGGACAGCCTTATTATTTCAGTCCCTATGATGGAAAAGTGCATCCGGGCTATATGTTTACCGATACCGGTTTCTGGGATACTTTCCGTGCCCAGTTCCCTTTAAATACCCTCATGCATCCGGAGATGCATGGCCGTTACATGCAGGCTTTAATCGATGCTTACAAACAATGTGGCTGGCTGCCCTCCTGGTCTTTTCCAAGTGAGGCCGGGAGCATGATCGGGAACCACGCGATTTCGCTGCTTGCAGATGCATGGGCAAAAGGCATCCGTACATTTGACCCTAAAGAAGCCCTGACCGCTTATTTACATGAAGCCACCAATAAGGGCCCATGGGGTCCTGCAAATGGCAGAGATGGCTGGAAAGAATACTTTGAACTGGGCTATGTGCCTTATCCTAAGTACCGAGAGGCGACTGCAAAAACGCTGGAATATGCCTATGATGATTATTGCGCATGGACCCTGGCAAAAATGACCGGAAACGATTTTTATGCCGGAATTTTCGAAAGACAGATGTACAATTATAAAAATGTATACGATCCTTCAACAAAATTTATGAGGGGAAAGAATGCCGAAGGACAATGGACACCAAAGTTTGATCCTTTTGAATGGGGAGGCCCATACACGGAAGGGAATGCCTGGCATTATCAATGGTCGGTCTTTCAGGACATCAATGGCCTGATCGGTTTAATGGGGGGGAAGCAAAACTTTACGGCCAAACTGGATTCTGTGTTTTCTGAACCCAATACCGTGAATGTAGGTACCTATGGTGGAATGATTCATGAGATGACGGAAATGGTGATGGCAAACATGGGGCAATATGCACATGGCAACCAACCCATTCAGCATATGGTTTATCTTTATAATTATGGGGGCCAACCCTGGAAATCTCAGTTTCATGCAAGGAATGTGATGAGCAAACTCTATGATGCAACAGAAAACGGTTATCCCGGAGATGAAGATCAGGGCCAAACCTCTTCATGGTATGTGTTGAGTGCCCTGGGATTCTATAGTGTCACTCCCGGTACAGATCAGTATGTGATGGGCAGTCCGGTGTTTAAGAAAACGACCATCAATCTGGAGAACGGAAAACAGTTCATTATAGATGCGCCGGCGAACAGCCCAAAAAATGTATATATCAAATCTGCCACCTTAAACGGGAAGAAATACGACGCCAATTTTATCCGCCACAGCGACATTTTAAAAGGTGGAGTCTTAAAACTGGAAATGTCAGACCAGCCGGAACGGAGCAGAGGGCTGGCCGAAGCAGATCAGCCATTTTCTTTAAGCAGCGGTGCTGGTTCAGGCATGGGTAAATAAAGCAGATGTCATGATTTATGATTTGCATATTCAGTAGGCGACATTCCGAATTGCTTGGAGAAAACTCTCCCAAAATGAGTTTGAGAGCTGTATCCAACCAATTCGGAAATCTCGTAGATCTTTAAGGCACCCTGTTGCAAGAGCTCTGCACCCCTTTTTAAACGGGAGATATTGATCAGTTCATTGGGACTGAGATTGGAAATAGATTTAATTTTTCTATACAAAGTAGGCCTGCTCATGTTCATGTGATTGGCCAGATGCTCCACATCCAGATCAGGGTTGCTGATGTCTTTGTCAATGATGTACTGGATCTTCTCCAGGAATTGTTCGTCCGCTTTGGAATGGGCAATTCCTTTCAGGTGCAGCAGTGGCGAGCTGGAGAAATAAGCTTTGATCTTATTCCTGTTAGCGATCAGACTGCTTACCTGTACCTGCAGGAACTCCGGAGAAAACGGTTTTTCAACGTAGACATCGGCACCCAGTTCCAGTCCCTGGATTTTGGAGTCCAGGGTATCCTTTGCTGTCAAAAGAATTAAGGGGATATGGCTAAATTCAATGCTCGACTTCACCTTCATACAAAACTCAAAACCATCCATTTCTGGCATCATGATGTCGCTGATGATTAAATGGACCAGCGCTGTTTCCAAAATGGCAAGGGCTTCCAGGCCGTTCGTTGCCGTGAGGATCTGAAACTTTTCGCCCAGGTCATCAGCGATGAACTCTAAAATTTCTTCGTTGTCGTCTACGAGTAAGATCGTTATCTCTTTTTCCATTTTCCGTCTAAATTAAATTCCATTGCCTGATGAATCGGGAATACTGCTATAAATACATTGCCTTCCGGGCCACTTTCTTCCAGATACAGGCGGCCCTGGTGCAACTCTGCCAGTGACCTGGATATGGATAGGCCAATGCCGGTACCCCGCTGCATTTCTGTTTCCCTGGACCTGAAAAAAGGCTCAAAAATTTTATTCTTTATCTCCGGGGCAATCTTAAGCCCGTCGTTAAAGGTCTGAATGCTGAACTGGTCTTCCCCGGGATCTATACTAAGTACGATCTTTACTTTTGATTTACCATACTTGATGGCATTGTCTACCAGATTACTCATGATCTTGTATAAAGCCTCCGTATCTACATAAGCGAAAAAATGTACGGAAGGCAATTGTGTTTCAAAACTGATCTGTTTGCTTTCGGCAGCATCCTGAAACTGCATTTTGATGTCCTCGATAAGTTCAGAGATGTCGACTTTCACAAAATTTAAAGAATAGCCCTGAACCTCTGTTTTTCTGAAGTCCAGCAACTGATTGGTGAGGTTCAGTAAACGATCCGTATTTCTGTTCATCGTTTTCAGATTCTTCTCAATGACAGGGACCTCTTTTGAAAGTTTCATGATCTTTTCCATCGGCCCTTTGATCAGTGTGAGGGGTGTCCGGATCTCATGCGCTACATTGGTGAAAAACTCAATCTTCGCCTGATAGATCTCCTTTTCTTTCTGATGCTCAAAGAGCTTCATCCTTCTTTTGTTTTTAAGGTCTGTTCTTTGATGATACTGTAGGATTGCGGCTGTAATTATCCCTAAAAACAGAATGGAATAGAGCGCATAGGCCAATGAGGTTTTCCAGAAAGGGGGCAGAATCACGATGCGTAATTTGATGTTGTTTTTACTCCATTCGTTGCTTCCGTTAATCATCGCCTTGGCCTCAAAAACATAGGTCCCTGGTGCAAGCTTGGTAAAATACACCTTTCTGTTGGTCTTTAGGTATTCCCAGCTGTTGTATAGTCCGGTCATCTTATAAGCGTACTCCGTCGTTACCGGGGAAGCATAGCTGAGTCCGGCGAAATCTATACTAAAGGAAGATTGGTTGTGCTTTAAAGTAATCTGATCTGTATAAAGAACAGATTTGCTCAGGATCTTATCCGCTGTGGGATCCGTACTTTCTGTATTGTCAATCTGAAAACCGGTTAGAAATACAGGGGCTGTTTTAGAGGTCGTATTGAGTTGCTCCGGGAGGAAACTGATCATTCCCTTCAGGCTCCCGAAATACATCCTGCCATCCGTATCTTTATACGAAGAATTGTAATTGAACTGATCGGTGAGCAGGCCATCCGCCCTGGTATAGGTTTTCACTTCAGCCGTCTGCGGATCAAAGCGGAACAGCCCCCGCGTACTGCTGATCCAGAGTTTATGGTCATGGTCTTCCAGAATTCTGAAAAGAAAATTACTCGGAAGCCCCTGGTTGGTATTGTAAGATTTAAAGCTTGATTTTTTCTTGTCCAGCAGGGATAAACCACCTCCATCGGTGACGATCCAGATGTTCTTCCTGCTGTCCTCAAAGATGCCGTTGATGGTATTGCTGCTCAGGCTGTTTTGATTGCCTTGTTCGTGTTCGAAATTAGTATACTTGTTCTCGCCCAGCCTGAAGCGAAAAAGCCCTTTGTCGTAGGTTCCGGCCCATATGTTGCCTTCGCTATCTTCGAGTATATTGTTGTAGAAATAAAAAGGAATGCCGGGAATCGGATCAAAGTCATCTTTCTTGCGGTTGTACTTATAGAGCCCTACTGTCGTTGCCAGGAGTATATCGCCGGTCCTGGTCTTAAACATACTCAGCACAAAACTGGACCTTAATAAATTTCCTTTTCCGGGGATATAATGTTTGATGACGATGCCTGTGTTGATGTCCATCACATCCAGGCCATGCTCGAAGGTCCCGATCCACAGGTGGTTGTCGTCGATCACTAAACCATGAATATTGGAATGTGCAATGGTGGTCTTGTTTCCGGTAGGGAAAAAGGAGGTAAAGCGGCCTGTTTTTGGATCCAGTTTATTCAGGCCGGCATCCTCAGTACCAATCCAGAAGTTGCCGTTTTTATCTTTACAGATTTCACGGACATCGCTTCCGCTGATGGCGTGCTGCTGCTGTTCCGGAAAGTATTTACTGAAAATAGAAGAGGAGGGTGCGTAATAGTTTGTCCCGCCAAAATAGGTTCCCATCCACATGCCCCCGTCCCTGTCCCTGCATACCGAGTAAATGGCATTGTCTGAAAGGGTGTAAGGATTGCTGTACTGTTTTTGCTGATGGGAAATACGGCCATCCCGATGGTTATAGATGTATAGTCCCGACTCGGTACCGATCCAGAATTCATCTTCATTTATAGATTGGATGTCTCTTACATAAATGTGTGTTTTATCCTTGTTCTGGGTAATGAGGTCCTTTAATACATTTGTTTTAGGGTTAAACAGCTTGATGCCCTGACTACTGGAACCAAGCAAAAGCTGATGGTCCCTGGTTTCTGTAAATACGGGCACCCAGCCAATGTTAACAGCGCCTTTTTTATTCATTTGATAACGGGTCTTAAAAGACCTGCTGAGCGGGTTATAGACTGCAATCTTACCATCAGAACTTGTGATCAGAATTGCCCCGTCCGACTGACAATAGATAGAACCAACCTCAAACGAGTCGTCAATGGGCACTCCTGAAAACTCTTTTTTTACCGGGTTATAGCGATAGACCTTGCTGTTGGAAAGGAGCCACAGGTTACCGGTCTTGTCAATGTGTATGCTGCGAATGCCAATGCGCAGGGTCTCCTTTACGGCGCTGAAGGTTTCTTTTTCAGGATGGTACTGGTAAAGCCCGAGGTCTGTACCAACCCAGAGCCCCGCAGTTTTGTCGCTCAGCAGGGAATAGATCTTGTCATTTCCCAGACTTTCCGGATCTGCCGGATCATGACGATACGTTTTGAATGAATAGCCGTCGAACCTGTTCAGCCCGTCTTTTGTACCAAACCACATGAAACCTTTATCATCCTGAACACTGGCAAAAACACTGTTGTTGGACAGCCCGTTTTCTACCTGATAGTGTTTAAAATAATAGGGTTGCGCGTGTAAGATTTCCGCGAATAGCAGCAAAAAAATGAAGGCGGTTATTTTCAAAGTTATTTGGCTCGTTGTTCAAATATATTAAAGATAACATTGCTTTTAGTATCTCAGAGAGATTGAGACAAAATGCTGAAATATTGAGTCAAATCTGCGGGATCAACGGAGAATATTGCGTTATTTTAGGAGGATATTCAATAAAACTGTGTACAGGATGGTGCAGGTTGCCGACTGTAAATCATTGGTTTATCTTCGGTTGTTTCCTTAAAAGAAATGAACCCTGAACACCAAATATTCAACAAACAGCTATGAGAAATTACCGGATAGGAATTGTACTATTTTGCGCGATGCTTAATTTACCAGGTTTTGCACAACCGTTAAGCGTTAATGGTTTAAGAACGGAATATCGTAAAAACCCAATGGGGATCACTGCCGCTGAACCTCGTTTGAGCTGGAAGGTCATCTCTTCACAGCGTAATGTGTTGCAAAGTGCCTATCAGATCAGGGTAGGTACAGATTCTGCAGGCTTATCTGCCGGCAAAGCTGTTGTGTGGGATACCGGAAATCAGAAAAGTGATGCTTCTGTTTTTGTGCGTTATGGAGGGGCACTTTTAAAATCCGGTATCCGCTATTACTGGCAGGTAAGAATAAAAGACAATCAGGAAAATAGCTCGGCATGGAGCGCCATCAATTCATGGCATACTGGTCTGCGGAGCGCTGCGGAATGGTCTGCTCAATGGATCACAACTGCTCTTGCAGATACAGTTGCTGGCCCAAGTCCTTTTTTTAGAAAGGTCTTTGCTACTGGTGCAAAGGTGAAATCTGCGGTCCTTTATATCACCGCACATGGTTTATACGAGGCACATTTAAACGGAAAGCGGATCGGGAATGATCAGCTCGCCCCCGGATGGACGAGTTATCATAAACGCCTGCTGTACCAAAGCTATGACGTGACTTCCCTGTTAAACAAGGGGCAGAATGCCATAGGGTTTAGCCTGGGTGATGGATGGTACCGCGGGTATCTGGCCTTTGACCGCAGACGTGACTTTTATGGTAAGCGACTGAGCGCTCTGGTACAACTGGAGATTGAATATACGAATGGGACAAAGGAAACGATCAATAGCGACGACAGCTGGAAATACAGTACAGGACCGATTCTTTTCTCAGACTTGTACAATGGGGAAATTTACGATGCGAGATTGGAAAAGGGAGATTGGACAAACCCGGATTATGACGATGCAGGCTGGAAAAAAGCCCTGACCATCCAGTCGGATAAAGACGTGCTGGAGAGCAGCATCAGTCCGCTTGCCCAAAAACATGAACAATTTAATGTCGTTAAAATCATCAAAACACCGAAAGGAGAGACCGTGCTCGACTTTGGACAAAATCTGGTAGGCTGGGTCTCCTTTAAGCTGACTGCGAAAGCGGGCGCCTGGATTCAGCTGGAACACGGCGAAGTGCTGGATAAAGCAGGCAATTTTTACGACGCCAATCTCAGACATGCCAAACAGCATGTGAAATATATTTTTAAAGGGGGCGGTCCGGAAAGTTATGAACCCCATTTTACCTATCAGGGATTCCGTTATGTAAAGGTAACGGGCAATCTTACTCAGATTGATCCTTCGTCTTTTAAGGCGATCGCTGTGTATTCCGATATGGCTCCGACAGGGACATTTAATACTTCAAATCCTTTGCTAAATCAATTACAGCACAATATCCAATGGGGTCAGAAAGGTAATTTTATGGACGTGCCGACAGATTGTCCTCAGCGTGATGAACGCCTGGGATGGACGGGCGATGCGCAAGTCTTTTTCCGTACTGCGGCTTTTAATATGGATGTAGCCGGTTTCTTTACCAAATGGATGAAAGATGTGGCTTCAGACCAGCTGAGCAATGGAAGTATCCCTTTTGTCGTGCCCAATGTACTTGGCAGTAACGATGCCGGTTCAACAGGTTGGGGGGATGTGGCGACGATCATTCCATGGAATATGTATATCGCCTATGGGGATAAAGAAATCTTAAAAACGCAGTATCCAAGTATGAAGGGCTGGGTTGATTTTATGACCAGTAAAAGTAAAGATGACCTTTGGAATACAGGTTTTCATTTTGGCGACTGGTTGTTTTACCGCCCGAATGACGACAATGACGGTCGTTCGGCAATTACCGATAAATACCTGATTGCACAGGCTTTTTATGCGCACTCTACTCAGCTACTACTGAATACGGCAAAGGTCCTGGGCAAAAAATCAGACGAAGAGAAGTATACCGAATTATTGGAACGCGTTAAAAAGGCATTCCTGAAAGAATACATTACGCCCAATGGCCGGATGGTATCAGGATCTCAGACCGCCTATGTTCTTGCCCTGAATTTTGATATGCTGCCGGAAAATTTAAGAGCCCAGGCGGTAGATTTCCTGGTCAGAAATATAGAAAGCTACGGCAACCATTTAACAACGGGCTTTTTGGGCACTCCCTATCTTTGTCATGTGTTGAGCCGTTTCGGTCGTACGGATGTGGCTTACCGGCTTTTGCTGCAGGAAAGTTATCCTTCCTGGTTGTACCCTGTTAAAATGGGGGCAACTACCATTTGGGAGCGCTGGGATGGGATCAAACAGGACGGCAGTTTCCAAACTACCGATATGAATTCGTTTAACCATTATGCTTATGGTGCAATCGGTGACTGGATGTATAGGGTGATGGCAGGTCTGGATACCGATGAGTCCGCACCGGGCTACAAAAAAATAATCATCTCACCCAGGCCAGGTGGAGACATCAGCCATGCTGCGGCAGAACTTGAAACGTTATATGGCCTGGCTGTGAGCGACTGGAAGATAGAAAAGGGGATTTTTAAATTGAAAGTGGTGATTCCTGCAAATACGAGCGGAGAGGTCAGACTACCGGGTGCTGCCAATGCGGTTGTTACTGAAAGTGGAAAGGTATTAAACGCGGTTAAAGGATTTGCTAAGATTTCCAGTCAAGGTAAGGATCTCCAGTTCAATATTGGCTCGGGAACCTATCAGTTCGAGTACCCGGTAAAATTATAATAAGAATCAAAGCTGCGCGTCCAAGTTTAAAAACTGAAATAAAATCCCTGCTTTAGCAGGGGATTTTTGAGGTATTACAATACAGTGTGTTTTCCGAGATAACTACTGTTACTTAATGCTTTACCTGTTGGAGATACAAAGTAGATCCAGCAATGGACCTCATCTCCGGCAAAATCAAATTTCGTTCCGGATGCTACACTACAATGGTAGCCAGGTCCAGCTTGTCATTGTACTCGGTTGAACTGCTGGCTTCCCATTCACAGTTGATCTCTACGTTGGCAGCTGGAACGGCTTTACTCTTATTGGCTTCGTTCAGCTTACCTACGCTCAAAATCACTTTTGAGAAGTCAATTTTATAATCCGGTGCAATACCTGTTATTGCATTTTTCAGATGATAACCAGTTGCCACATTGGCAGGTGTCATTCCATCTTTAAAGGATTGATAACCCACTGCAATGCGGTTTTGCATTACTTTTACGAAGGATCCGATTAAACTAAAGCGAAACCTGATGTTCAACTGTTCGGTAGATGGGGTATTACTGCTTGTTTCTGGTAAACTTCTCATGTATTGCATCCCATTCCAGATACTGCCCACAACAGTTCCGATAATTCCGCGGAAAGGGCCGAGGATCCCTTTTTTATATTTTCCCATTACGGTAATATTTAAAATGTTAAAAATTCTGTTTATTGTAAGTTCGCTTGCAAGCTGCTTTTCTTTATCCTTTCCCGCCGACAGGAAGATTTAAATCATCGCTGAACTATTACACGACAAACATAAGTCGATAATATTAACTATTTGTATGTCTGTATGTTGTGAACTAATTTGGATGGGTTTGAACGAAAATAGTCGTCTTTGAACAATTCGTGCTAAATGAGAAAGGCCCTATCACATCGTTTTGTGACAGGGCCTTCTCTAATGTAGTTTGTTTATTGAACTTGTATTCTGGTACTCGCTGCTGTTAAACCATTGCTCATGGCCTTAACGGTGATCGTACCTTTGGCACCCTGTTTCGCTTTTACGATGACCAATGCCATACCGTTAAATGCAGGACGATCATGACTTTGAAAAGAAACAAAGCTGGTGGCATCTCCGTTATCTGTTGCTACGATTTCTCCATCTCCTTCAACCGAAAAATGTATCACAGGATTGGAACGCGGTACCATTAATCCATTTTTGTCTGTTACTTTCAGCGTAACAAAGCAAAACTCATCTTCATTGGCTTTAATCATAGAACGATCGTTGGAAAGTTTAAGCTTTGCCATTTCTTCAGTTGTTTTTACCACATCTGTTGCCCATTGCTTTCCATTTTTATAACAAACCACTTTGAGTTCGCCGGGGCTGTATTTTACCTGGTCCCAAATCAGCCGGAAATCCTGACCGGCAATTTTTGTTTTACGACCGAGGCTTTTTCCATTCAAAAACAATTCAGCTTCATCCCCTGAGGTATACACATGCACAGGGGTGATGGAATCGATGCGTTCCGGCCAGTTCCAGTGAGGAAAGATATGTGCAACCGGGAAATCAGGGCGCCAGTGGGACTGGTAGCTATAAAAGCGGTCCTTCTTAAATCCCGCTAAATCAATAATACCAAAATAGCTGCTTCTTGAAGGCGGGCTTTTTTCAGAGATCAGTTTCAGTTGTTTTTCCAGTTCGGCTTGTTTGTTCGGATCTGTTCTGAAATTAAGCAAATTGGTTTCATCCGAGTTATAGGGTGTTGGTTCTCCCAGATAATCAAAACCAGTCCATACATATTCACCCAGCAAATGTGGGTATTTTGCTTGTGTTCTGAATTGTTCATCAGGCGAACAGCCCCAGCCTGGTTTTGCATAATCATAAGAGGAAATCTGCCAGTTCTTGTATTCCTCTCCTCCAAAGAAATATTCTCCGCGGGAAGTCACACAAGAAGAAGTTTCGCTGCCAAGCGTAGGTTTGTTGGCATAACGGGGATCAGCATCCCATTTTGGTTGCTGATTAAAGAAGTAATTCACACCCATGATGTCCAATGCTACTGCAGCGCCTGAATTACGACCTCCATCCGGATCGTTATAACCATTAGAGACCGGACGTGTAGGATCTTCCCTGTGCATAATGTCTACCAGATGTTTGGTGAGTTGAACATCCTGTTGCTCCATTACCTCATTGCCAATCGACCAGATAAAAACAGAAGGATGATTGCGGTCACGACGGATTAACGCGGTAAGGTCTTTATCATGCCATTCGTCAAACAATTTGTTGTAATCGTTTTTACGTTTTCCTTTTTTCCAGGCATCAAAAGCCTCATCCCAAACGAGAAATCCCATTTTATCAGCCAACTCCAGTAATTCTGGTGCAGGCGGGTTGTGTGAGGTCCGCAACGAATTACACCCCATTTCTTTCAGCATTTTTAACTGGCGTTTTAATGCACTTAGGTTCATCGCTGCGCCCAATGCGCCCAGGTCATGGTGATTACAGGTGCCCTGAATTTCCAGTCGTTTGCCATTTAATAAAAAGCCATTTCGGGCAGTAAATTCTATGGTACGTATGCCAAAAGGAGTATGATAAGTGTCTATAATTTTGCCATTTACAATGATATTTGTTTGTGCCACATACCGGTTTGGCGTTTCAATATCCCAACGTTTTGGATTGCTGATGTTTGTCCTTGATTCAGTAACTGTCTTTTCGCCGGCTTTTAGGACAATAACAGCATCTTTCATGGTTGTTATTTTTGTGACTGGCTTATTGTTAGCATCCAATTCAAATAAGGTCGTGCGTACGATAGCCCTGACGTTTTTTTTCGATTGATTGTTTACCGTTACGGCAATATTTACTGCAGCTTTTTGAGCAGTTATTTCTGGTGTGGTAATGTATGTTCCCCAATGATCTACATGCACCGCATTTGTTTTTACCAACCATACATGACGGTAAATACCTGCTCCGGGATACCATCGTGAATCCCAGTTTTCTGTATCAAGACGAACAGCCAGCACATTTTCTTTTCCTGGCTGGATATAGGGCGTCAGGTCCATGCGGAAAGAAGTGTAGCCATAGGGCCATGTGCCAACATATTTTCCATTGAGCCAGATTTTTGCATTGGCCATTGCGCCATCAAAGTCTACGAAAATTTGCTTGCCTGCATCTGTTTGCGGTACATTAAAATGTTTTCGGTACCAACCAATTCCTTTCCAGGGCAATTTACCGGTTGAGCCTTCCAGTTCAATTCTGAATGGACCGGTAATGGCCCAGTCGTGCGGAAGTCGCAGTTTTTGCCAGGTAGCATCATGATATGCCGGGGCTTCCATAGATTCGGGTTCCGCTTTCCTTGTTCCATCCGGCTGTAAGCCGTAACGGGCGAATGACCATCCCTGGTCAAATGAGGCGGTATTCAATGAACCCATTCTTAGGATAGACTTACTTTGTGCAATTACCTGCCTGAAACCCGTTGTACCAAATATGAATAAGAGAAATACAACTCTGAAAAAAGAACTTTTGCAATTCATGCGTTACCGTTTATACTTAATTTTTAATGATTTTAATGGGCCAAGTTCCTAAACTTGACTGGATATTAATGATGTTTTTTTGTCAATATATAATGCTTTTTTGCCATTAAATGATGTCTTTTTATCAATATCAAGCCCTGTTTCCGGATTATTCCAGTGTGAAATCTGGGGCTGCATTTTTAGTTCTCTAAAAAAAATGAATAAAAATTTGCGTAGTTAAATGACTACATGTATATTTGTAGTCAAATAACTACATAATGAATTTAAGAAGAGACGTATTTCAAGCCATCGCCGATCCGACAAGAAGGGCCATCTTGTTATTGGTTGCTTCGCAATCCCTCACCGCAGGAGCAATTGCCTCAAATTTTGACACCGCCAGGCCAACCGTTTCAAAGCACTTACAAATACTTACCGAGTGCGAATTGCTAAAACAAGAGCAAAACGGGAGGGAAGTTTTCTACCACATCAACGCAAAGAAAATGATAGAAATAGCAGACTTTATCGAGCCATTCCGCGAAATGTGGGATGAGCGGTTTAACAAATTGGAAGCCATCATGAAAAACTACAAGAAAAAATAGAGCGATATGGAAATGAAAACAAAAATCAAGGCCGAAGAGGGCAGACAGGAGTTAACGATTACCAGGGAATTTGACTTACCGGTGGAGTTACTTTTCAAAGCATATGTAGAATCCGAAATTGTGGAGCAATGGATGGGGACTAAAGTGTTGAAACTCGAGAGTAAAATACACGGCAGTTACCAATTTGAAACGACAGATCCTAAAGGAAACAAACATGGGTTCAATGGGGTAATTCATGAGTTCGTTCCGAAAGAGAAAATTACAAGGACATTTGAGATAGAGAATTCTGCTTTTGCTGTCCAACTGGAGTTCTTAGCATTTGAACCATTGACAGAAGACACCAGTAAACTCAATATGCATATTGTGTACAGGTCTGCTGAACTCAGAGATCAAATGATAAAAATGGGTTTTGCACCGGGCCTCAATATGGCACACAACAGATTGCAGGATATCGTTAACAAACTAAAATAACAGATTATGACAAAGAGAAACAAAATTATCTATTGGATTTCTACCCTTTGGCTTGCATTGGGAATGCTATCAACCGGCGGTGTACAGCTATTCAAGGTGAAAACGGAAGTAGATGCGATTACACATTTGGGCTATCCGGTCTATTTTTTAACCATATTGGGTATTTGGAAATTTTTAGGAGTTATCGCAGTCCTTATTCCTAAATTTCCTTTGGTAAAGGAATGGGCTTATGCAGGCTTTTTCTTTGCCATGTCCGGGGCGATATGTTCGCATATTGCATCTGGTAATCCGATAAATGAAATATTGCCTTCGTTGTTATTGCTAACGCTTACTGTAGTATCCTGGTATTTCAGGCCTGCGGACAGGAAAGTTGTTTCCGTTAATCTTAATCCATAAATCATATGAACCCTAAAGCAGATTTTTATTTTAAGGAAGCCAATAAGTGGCAGAAAGCAATAGAAGAATTGAGATTGATCGTTCTGGATTGTGGACTCACTGAAGAATTGAAGTGGGGTTCTCCCTGTTATACCTTTAAGGGAGACAACATTGTTTTAATACATGTGTTTAAAGAGTATTGTGCGCTTTTGTTTTTCAAAGGCGCCTTGTTAAGTGATGCTGGCGGTATTTTGGTCCGGCAATCAGAAAATACACAGGCAACACGGCAAGTTCGGTTCAGCAATGTGCTGGAAGTAGTGGCAATGAAGGCGACCTTAAAAGCCTATATTCAGGAAGCTATCGAAGTAGAGAAGGCAGGTTTGAAAGTTAATTTTAAAAAGACGACTGAATTTCAGATGTCTCCTGAATTTCAGTGCAAATTAGATCAGATTCCTGCCTTAAAAGTTGCTTTTGAGGCATTGACGCCGGGAAGGCAAAGAGGGTATCTGTTGCACTTTTCTGCCGCCAAACAATCGAAAACCCGGGAGTCGAGAGTTGAAAAGTATATGCCGCAGATCCTCAATGGAAAAGGCATAGATGATTAGTAATGGTATATAGGAGCCTTATTTGTTTCCCATTTCAGCGCGGATTTTTTTAACAAAGTCTACATCGACTTTCGCAATACGGGCTGTTTGTTCATCAGACAAATCAAGTTCCAATATCAGGCTCTTTGCTATTTCATGATTCCTCTTTTCTTTAGTCTCTCTTTCAACTTTGCAACAAAAGAAGTCGTCTTCTTCCTTAAAAAATGTACTTATTGACTGCATAGTGTTTTCAAATTTACGAGAGCTTTTATTTGTTATTCAATTCGGCACGACGTTCTTTAACAAAATCCACCTCGACTTTTACAATACGCCCTATTTGATCATCAGATAAATCAGACTCCAATATGAGACTTTTTACAAAAGCATGGCTCATTTTTTCTTTAGCTTTTTTTTCACCTCTTTGATAAAGGAAATCTTCTTCTTCCTTGAAAAATGTACTTACTGACTGCATAGTATTTTCAAATTTATGGGAGTTTTTATTTGTTATTCAATTCAGAACGGAGCTTTTTAACGAAGCTCACATCGACTTTCGCAATACGGGCTGTTTGTTCATCAGACAAATCAAGTTCCAGTATGAGGCTCTTTGCTACTTCATGATTCCTCGTTTCTTTAGCTTTTTTTTCACCTCTTTGATAAAGGAAATCTTCTTCTTCCTTGAAAAATGTACTTACTGACTGCATAGCTTCTTCAATTTCTAGTTTAATACTTCTGCGTAATTTTGCGAGAATACGCAATTGTTTATAATATCTACTTGTTGCAAAATCTTCCTTTGAAAGGTGTTTTAATTCCTTTATTATGTAATTTATTGCATAAAAATTATTTTGTTTTCCAAAATTAGCTAAAATACCTAACATTTTCACTTCTATATCGTCTGATTTTATAAATAGTTTGTAATCTATTTCTGTAATCAAAATAAGGTTGTAGTTGTATTTATGATTTGGTGTATCCAGGAAAGTCGGCATGCCTGGTTTCTTCTCTTTTAAAAAGATCACATATTGTTTGATGGGGAGCCGATATTTACGCATTAGCATAATGTTATATTCTGCCATCCGATAAACCATTTCTTTTTCATCTTCAAGCTGGAATTCTACCTGTAATACATACGTATTACCTTCAGTATCAGTTATTTTTTTAAGTGAGTCCGGTTTTCTCTCTTTAGTATGTTGTATGTCATCAGGCAATTCTTCACTGACCAAAACATTCAGATTCAGCACATCACGGACAATCATCGGAAGCGTAACTTCAAGATTCTCCCTGATGATTTTGTCGTATTGACTACCCTGTCTTCTATTGTTGTTTTGCTTTAGCATTAAACAAATATATAAATAATTAAAATAATAAATACATTATATTTCTTTAAAGGTTATTAATAAGTCTTTGTTGTTGATTTTTAACGTTCTGCTTTAACGATCGCCTAAACTTCTTCCGATTAGTAATATATTTGATTAAAGCATATTCCTTACCCACGACACGAAGTGGTTAACCATTTACTTTTATATGAAATACTTCATTCTTCAGACACCAGTCGAAATACGACTTGTAGCTGCCTCAGATACCATCGATGGGAAATTAAATCTTCAGATGAATGGATTCCGGACCACATCAGGTATACTTGAAATCTGGGAGAAAGATGAAAAAATGTCTGTTGGCTTTCTTGAGCGCTTATTAAAACAGGGATACATTTCTATAACTGAATCCGAATACGCCAGATATTTGAAAACATCGGCGACTTTGCTATCCAATGAAGGGAAGGAGCCGGAAGGGGAGACCTATAATATTGTTCCCTGGGAAGCAGTCGAAATGCAATTCTCAGCCGGTTTTTTAAACGACCCCAACGAATACCTGAAAGAATACGGATTCAATTTTGAACTAACTTGCGCAATGTTGCGAAAAGGACAGCCAATTTTTAAATCCAGATGAAGATCTTCTTAGATATAGACGGAGTGATGGTTCATGCCAATCCACACAGACCTGTAGCACTGGAGGAAGATGGATTTTATAAGTTTAATCCGCTGGCCGTCGAAGTCCTGAATTCGATGATAGACGAGATTGAAGACGAACTCATATTGTCAACTTCCCATAGGTTTCGATTTGATATCCCACAATGGAAAGCAATTTTCCTGAGTAGAGGAATAACCATCAATAAACTCTCCATCTTGAATCTGCCACTTGAATATAAGTCCAATAGAAAGACCGAAATCCTGAATTGGCTGAATGAAAGTAAGCTTAGCCCGGAGGAAATTGTCATTATTGACGATGATAAATCGCTAAATGAATTGCCGCCTCATCTAAAGCAAAGGCTGGTATTAACAGATCCTTATATCGGTTTGAACAGCAATTCGGATTTAAGCAGAATTTTAAATAGAACACCTAAAGAAGGTTCCTCTAATTGATCAGACCTGCACTCATTATTTTATGGCAATTTTGAAATCAATAATTTTAAATTGTTAACCACCAGACCCGGTTCGTCAATCATGATAAAGTGTCCCGAATTGGTGGTGCCAATATGAGTGAAATCGGTTACCCCGTTTTTTAATAATTCGTGTGCATTATACCAGGTTTGCCTGATTGATGATGAAGTGCTGGCATCTACCTTCATGCTGGTTAGCACAACTACCGGTACGTCTGGCAAAGAAGGTAATGTGCCCGTGTATTGTAAGTCTTCTATGAATTCCCTGGCTTCAAGTGTTCCTCCGAAATTTGCACCACTGGCATTTTTGGAAGCCTCATAAAGTGCATCTTCCTCAGCTTGAGTTGGATGGTTGTAAAATTCATGTGAAGGATCAACAAACAATAGTGCTGCCGTTTTGAACGGGTTTTTTATCGCATAGTCTCTGATGATCATACCGCCCAATGAATGTCCGATCAATATGACCTTTCTTCCGTTTGAAAACTTATCGATAACGTTTTCCAATTCGCTTCGTAACCGGTCGATATTTCTTGGGCCCGGACCATTTTCTGATTTTCCATATCCTGCCCGGTCGTACATGAGTATATCAGTAATGCTGCTTATTTGTGAAGCAAAAGCATTGTTGCTCCATACGGTATGGTCGTTGCCTAATCCGGATTCAAAAACAACCAGATACTTCGAGTTTTTTATTGCGGAGAATGAGGCCAGTTTGTGGGTGGTTAAACTGATCTTCGTTTCGGTAAAAGCTGGTTTTGGATCATTCTTTTTTTTACAGGAAGAAACAAAAAAAAGGCTGGCCAAAGCCATAAATATCATTTTTGTTCGAGCGTTTTTCATTCCGGTTTTTTTCGTAAAGCTACTTCTATTAAATAAATAAGCGGAAATATCTATATTAATAAATTAATTTATTTACATGCTGAGCCAGGCTAGAGGGACCATGATTGCGTTGAAAACTGCGTGGAGCAACATGCTATACTTTAAGCCATATTTGACCCGGATATATCCCATAGTTAAACCACCGAATATCTGAGAACCAATATACAGTATAAAAGAAGGATCAGACAAGGTTAGGCCCTTGATGTTACTCATGTGTACATAACCAAAAATAATTGCCGTATAGTAAAACAGGAATACATAATAGTTTCGGAATACATGAACAGCTTTCAATCGCTTCAGTTTGTCCGTCAGTATAGTTGCTGTTAGCGTAGCGATAAAAAAGGCGATATATATAGCGAATAGCACGTTGTCATTTTTAATGAAAGAGCCGGTAACCAGCGCAGCTGAGATCCCCACAAACCAGATGCTTACCTTAGGTTTTCTAAGTTGCCATCTAAAGACAAGCTCCTCAAAAAAAGGTGCTAATACCACTGCCAAAAGCATAGCTGCAGGAAACCCATATTTAAAGAGATCCGGATCCTCATATTTCACAATTAATTGGAATTTCAGGAGCGTGTAATACGTCAGGACAATGAGGAGGGCAAATGCCAGGTCTAAAATAAGGAGCCATAACAGTTCTTTCCAGACTGCTTTTTTGTCTGCGAGCTGTCGGGGTAAGCGAGGGTATTTTAGAAATTTCCAGTAGGCGGAGAGGGTTTCAATCATTTCAGTATCGTGATTTTCTAAAGATATATAAAGATGTGTGATTCTGGATGGGTATTTAAATCTCCACTGTCCGACAGTGTACGCTTACCGTTCGATAATGAACGGTTTGATAAAACGAAAACAATTAAGTGGTTGTTTTTCAGTTGTTTGAAATCTAGTTCACTCTTGGCATAAACTTAGTAAATTGCAGGTCAATCGTATTTGTTTAATTGACAAACCAATTGCTGCCATGTTCAGACTCAATTTAAAAATCGCCTTGCGTAATCTCTGGAGAAACAAGACTTCTTCCGTTATTAATATTGTTGGTTTGGCAGTTGGTCTGTCTGCCTGTCTGCTGTTGTTGTTATATGTCAATTACGAAATGAACTTCGACCGTCACTTTAAGGATTCGGATAAAGTCTATCAGGTGATGACCAATTTTCAGGATGCTAACGGAAAGATCACAAGTACGGGAGGGGTGCCGGGAAATGGAATCGCCATGGCCATTAAAACCAAAATTCCAGAGGTAGACGAGGTCACCCGGATTGCTGGTAATGATGAATCGCTCATTGCCAATAAGGACAAAGTGTTTAAAAAAGTGGATCTCTTTGGCGATCCGGAGATTCTGAAAGTTTTCAATTATGAGTTCATTACAGGCAATCCAGTCACTGCACTGAATTCGCCTGATGCTATAATATTGACGGAGACTACCGCGAAACTTTTATTTGGCAGTACTGATGTGCTGAACAAAACGGTCAGGTATCAAAATAGGAATGATTTAAAGGTTAGCGGTGTCATTAAAGACTTGCCGCTCAATGTCTCCCTACGGTTTGATTATCTGATGTCCTGGTCTTTTTTTGAAAGCATAAACGACTATGTTAAAAACATGAAATGGGGAGATTTCAACTTTCCTGTAATGGTCAAAGTCAATGATCCGGCCAATATCGACCTGATTAATTCTAAAGTGAAGAAGCTGTTCAATGAAAACTATACCGCTCAAAAGAACGAGAATTTCTTATTCCCTTTAGCCGATAACCATTTGCATGGCGAATTTCTGAACGGCAAAAGTGTAGGTGGGGATATAGAACGTATTTATCTTTTTGTTGCATTGGCCTTTGGTATTTTGCTTGTCGCCTGCATCAATTTCATGAACATGGCCACCGCTAAATCAGAGCGCAGGGCGAAGGAAGTAGGGATCAAGAAGACCATCGGCGCAACCAGGGTTTCTTTGGTGATTCAGTTCCTCACCGAAGCGATGGTCCTCACTGCATTAGCGGTCTTAATTGCGGTGACCATTGTGGAGGTTACTTTGCCCTTATTTAATGACCTACTGGGGACGGACATTGCAATTGGTTATACCAATACCGGCTATTGGCTGGGCATCCTGACTGTAGCATTGCTGACCGGTCTTTTATCCGGAACTTATCCGGCATTGTTCCTCTCTTCCTTTAACCCGATTCAGACGTTAAAAAAGAAAACGGCAAGGGCCAAACTCATTCCTTTCAACATCAGGCAAGTGCTGGTGGTGGTACAGTTTTGTTTTGCCATTATACTCATCATCGCTACGCTGGTGATCTATAAACAGATGCAGTTTATCAAGAACAGACCGATAGGTTATAACACCAATCTGCTGGCAGAGATGCCTCAGGATGGGGAATTGAACCCTAAGTTTGAGCTATTAAAATCACAATTGCTAAAAAGCGGAGCAGTTACTACCCTCAACAAATCTTCCAGGGGCATGACCAATGTAGGCAGCTGGTTTTATGGTTTCCAATGGCCAGGAATGGAAGAAAAGGGGAAGGAGATTGTTTTTAACCGTTTGGAGACCCAATATGATTTCGTAAAGACCAACGGTGTAGAAATGCTGGCCGGTCGCGATTTCTCCAGGGATTTCGCCTCAGATAGTGCCGGAATTATGCTGAGCAGTACAGCGGTAAAGATGATGAAGCTTAAAAATCCCTTAGGAATAAATGTAAATCTCTTCGGAAATCAGCTGAAGGTGATTGGCGTTTTTAAAGATTTTATCTGGTCTTCTCCTTATCGCTCCGGAAATCCGATGGTGATCATTTTTAATAAAAACCCGGGAGGACGTATTAATATGCGCTTAAATCCTGCCAACAGTGTAAGTAAGAATGTGGAGCTGATTTCGGCCATTACCAAAAAGATAAATCCGGAATACCCGGTGGAAATCAAGTTTGTCAATGACCTTTTTTCGAAAAAGCTACAGTCGGAAAAGATCCTGGGCATTCTGGCCAATCTGTTTGGCGGCATCGCGATACTCATTTCTTGTCTGGGCCTTTATGGCCTCGTTGCTTACAGTGCAGAGCAGCGTACCAAAGAGTTTGGGGTACGTCGCGTATTGGGCGCTTCCGTTGGCAATATCATGAGATTGCTCTCGGTTTCCTTTCTGAAAATGGTATTTATTGCCGCCTGTATTGGTGTACCTCTGGCTTATTACTTCATGAACAAGTGGCTCACAGGTTTCGAGTTCAGAACCACGATATCCTGGCCAATTGTATTGGTCTCCATCACCGGAACGGTCATCATCGCCTTTTTGACCGTCAGCTTTCAAGCTTATAAAGCAGCAAAAGCCAATCCTGTTGAAGCCCTGAAATACGAATAAAAAAAGCCCCGAAACTATACCAGTTCCGGGGCCCAACTAAGGGGGGGGAGTTGTGTTTAGGTGTTGTTATTGCTTTTGAAAGTGATTAAAAGTACGCTCAGGTGATTATAAACCGCCAGTTTTGTGGCCAGGTTTGCCTCTCCATAATATCTTGACAATGCCCATGCGTACATTCTCACCGGTTGAGTTCCTACTGTTTTATTGATAAAGTAGTTTTTCATCGGCGTATCCACAGTCGCATCATAGCTGATGCCGTCAATACCGTAAGTCGTCATGCTTGCATGCCATCCGTTCAGGATCGTTAACTGCTGAGCTGAAGTTTTTCCGCTTAAAGAGGACCAGTTACAGTAGTAACTTACATTCCAGTTCTGCTGTTTGAAATTTACCAGGTACGAAATGTACTGACTCTCTACCAAAACCCTGCTTTTGATTGAATACAAGCTGTCCATTTTGTTTAAGGTTGTCATGAATACCTGCTCGTTGGCCGCACCATTCAGGTCTTTACAATCTAACCACAGGTACTCGAAGTTTGGCATTTTCTGGTTTAGGTTTGCGAAATACTCTTCTAAAGTCTGTCCTGTTGCCGTAGCTGCTTCATGTCCCACCAGAAGGGTCGGTTTGTTGTTTCTGGTACCCACAAAAATGTCTACTTCCAGACTTTTGACACCTGCAGCGATAATCTCATCTACTTTGATCAGGTTGTTTGCGCGGTGCGCCGCCACAATCGGTCCGCTGAGCAGGGTGTTCGCCGCACTGCTTTTTGCATTGCTTTTTGTAGCTCCTGCAGGGAGCTCATCTACATTGGATTGTTTGGAACAGCTCATCAGGCCGGTACAAATCATTAACATCGCGACTACAGCGGTCTGTAGTCTTTTAGGGGTTTTTACTGTTGTTTTCATTGGGGGGAAATTGGTTTTTAATGGTTTCATTGTTTATAGGGATTTTGATTTAAAAATTAAGCGTTCTTGAGGTCATCCTGCCGCGACCGATCAGGACAATTTTATCCGGGTAGAGTTCGATCACCCCGTAGGCATTTTCTTTAGAAGTTTCGATCATTCCTTCCAGCGTAATCGAAGGGATTTTATGGTAATAAGCAAAATTGCCTGTATGGTGATGTCCGGACAGGAGGCCTTTCACATTCGGATATTTTTCGATGATGTTCAGGATCTCCCGGTTATTGAGGGCTTCATATCCGGTTTCGGGGAATAGGGGATGGTGACTAAACACCAGCACGTTTTTCTTTGTTTTCTGTGCTTTCTTTAATTGTTTTTCTAACCAGATCAGCTGCTGCCCGCTGATTCCTCCATTCCAGGGAAGTACGTTTTTCCTGCCAGCCTTTTTTAAGCTGTCGGCAAGGACTGTCCATTCTTTTTGAAATGAGGAGCCCGCTTTAGAACCATATTCAGAAACTTCATTCGTGTTGAGCACGATGAACATCCAGCTGGCTTTTTCAAAAGCATAATAGGGCGCAGGCATATTAAACTGCCTGTAGAGCTGTTCTCTGTCTGTGACCTCCACATAATCGTGATTGCCCAGCACGTTGCGATATGGTGCCTTCAATGTTTTAAGCTGATCCATAACCGGCTGCAGGTCTTTAGGCCCCTGGTCTACCAGATCACCGAATACCACATTGAAGGCCAGTTTTTCCTGATTTAAGTTGGCAATGCAGCTGCCCATTTTCTCCAGGGAATTCCTGTAAAACCGGCTTCCATAAGTGTCTTTATCTGCATATTGAATATCGGCAAGTACGCCAAAACGCAGGATCGGTTTCGACTTCTGTCCCTGAGCCGTTCCATGAACAAGCAATAGAAAGCATATCAGAATGCTATAGCAATTTGTTTTTACCATCCGGGGTTTTGTTTAAGGTTTGTATTTAAGGTGATTTCGTTTGTCGGAATACATTCCAGGTAATCGCGGCGGGGATTGAACTGATATCCCGAAGGCAGCTGTTTTACATAGGGATCAATCAGGCCATCGTTGTCTACCTGGTAGTTGATCTTTTGTCCTGTCCATTCTGATTGATCCAGGGGATAGCCCTTTGGTCGTTTACCGAGCATTAACTTATGGGCGGCCCAACGTCTTAAATCATCATAGCGGAAGCCTTCTGCCGCCAATTCTACGGCGCGTTCCCTGCGGATTTCATGAAGCTCATTGGAGATGGTATAGCCATAATCCGCGTATCGGTTTTTATAGGGATCGGTATTGGCGACAAAGGCTGGCATTCCTGAGCGCCGGCGTAACAAGTTGATCGAGCGCTCATAATCCACCGTTTCGCCGAGTTCGGCTGTCGCTTCCGCATAGTTCAGCAATACTTCTGCGTACCTGAAAATGATGGAACTCGTGATGCTGTTCGTGTTCCAGGCCACTCCACTTCCTGCCTGCGGGTCTTTGGGGTCATTTCCTTTTTTAATCTGAAAACCTGTGTTGTTGAGGTATTCCCCGGATTTGTCCAGAAAGGGTTTGCCAAATGTACCTTTGCCATAACTGTTGTCCCACATCAGCATATTGGGAATCCAGATGAGCTGGGATAACCTTGGATCGCAGTCCTGCGCAATCTTTGTCAGGAACTTATTTCCTTTTACAGTTTTTGCCAGGGTCAGGTAATCGTAGGGAGCGCCGGTTTTATCCAGGTACTGCTGGATTTGCTCCATCGTTACCGAAATCCCTGCCGTACGGTCCGATACATAAATCTGATAGCTGTGCGACAGGTTCTGCGTGCGGTCAAACTTTTTCCATAACAAGACCTCCGGGTTGGCACTTTGATCTGATAAAGAGAACATCCTGTTGTAATCTTCATTTGGTGCGGAGTTGTTGTAAATTCCTGTTTTGTACTCCGGTTTCATCAGCTCTTCCGCCGCCTGTTTCGCAATCCTGAAATATTTATTCGGATCGGCTCCGGCAGTTGCAAATTCAGTTCCCCTATGGTACTTCTGCCAGCTTCCTTCGAAAAGCGCCACTCTTGATTTAAACAACAGTGCAGCTTCCTTGCTTAATCGGTTGGATCCTCCGGCTACTGTTTTCAAAGAACTCAAATGAGTGACGGCCTGATCAAGGTTCGATAAGATGGAATCCACTACCAGACTTCTTGAATCACGGGCTTTATAAAGCTCTTCTGAATCCATGCTCAGCGGTTTGTTGTACCAGGGAACGTCCCCGTAGGTCAAGACCTTGTCGAAATAGAACTTGGCTTTAAAGAAATGCGCTTCGCCAACATACTGTTGATAGCGGTGAAAAGGGTCTTTACATTTCCGGTAGTTTTCAAAGAAGACATTCACATTCCGGATGTCTGTCCAGGTCCAGTTTCCTCCTGAGGTTACCGGTGTCCTGGCGCCATTCCACATGGTGCTCGCGGTACCTGAAATCTGTGTGTCTGCACCTCTGACGGCATCCCAGCTCGTGAGACCGGTATAAGTGCCTACGGATTCAATCACCGGAAAGGTCGTGTAGAACTGAAGGATATACTTGTCCAGATCTGTAGCAGTTTTCCAGTATTCATCATTTGATATCTGGGTTAAGGGATTTCTTTCCAGGTAGTCTTTTTTGCAGGAAGAGAGCGCAGTTACTGTGAAAAGAAGGAAAACCCAGTATGCGTATATATTTGTTTTCATCGCTTTTTAGAATTAGATGCTTAAAATGAGACGTTTAGTCCGGCGGCATAAACCGCCTGTACAAACATGTTCTTGCCACTGCCATATTCCCCTAAGGAGGCTGTTTCCGGATCAAAACCTTTGGTAATCGACGATTTTGTCCACAAGTTCTCTCCTGAAATGAAGATCCTTGCTTTCTGAAGGCCGATTTTGCTGATCCAGGTTTTTGGAAGCGAGTATCCGAGCTGCAGGTTCTTCAACCTGATGTATGCCCCGCTTTGCAGGTAACGCGTCTGGTTCTGCTGATTTTTCCGGTACTGCGCATTGTCGCTATATGGGCGTGGATAATAAGCATCGGTATTGATTCCCAGTCCGGAATAGGTAGAACCTTCAGTATCCCGGTAATAATCTAAATGATGAGGAAATAAAGAGGTTTGATTCCAGGCATTAAAGCCCCAGAACATGTTTCCTGACAGCCAGTAGTCTCTTTTTCCAATCCCCTGAAAAAATACAGAGATGTCAAAGTTCTTATAGCTGGCATTCAGGTTTAAGGCATACTGATAGCGGGGGGTAGAGTTCCCGATAATCCTGCGGTCGCCGGGATCTGTTAAGGTTCCCATTCCCTGGTTCACTTTTCCATCGCCATTGAGGTCGCGGTATTCCACATCTCCGGTGCGCCAGGTCTGTGCACTAATGAAACTTTGAGATTTGCTTTTGTTGATGCGGTCTGCATCTTCGGCAGTACGGATCAGGCCTACGGTTTCATATCCCCAGATCTCTCCGATATTTTTGCCAACATAATCCGTGCTGAGGATGCCTGTCGGGTTATTATATTTCGTGACTACAGACTGGTAGTCCGACAGTAAGGCACTGATGCCATAAGAGAAATCACCAATCTTATCTTTCCAGGATAATGATAGATCCCATCCCCTTGTTCTCAGTTCTGAATTGTTTTCTTTTGGTACCGTGGCTCCAAGTACGGCAGGTAAAGCTTTTGCCGGGCCAAGGCGGTTGAAGGTCATTCGCTGGTATACATCCAGCACAAAGTTCAGGCGTTGTTTCAAAAAGCTCATCTCTATCCCCAGGTCTGTAGATTCCGAAGACTCCCAGGTCAGGTTTGGATTGATCAGATTGGGGCCGGTGGTATAGGCAGGCCTTCCTCCGTTCAGGATCCAGTTTAGGGAAGGTTCTATCGCCAACAGTGGCAGGTCCTGATAAGCAGCTACCCGCTGGTTGCCCAGTCTTCCCCAGGAGGCCCTGATTTTCATGGTGTTTACATAAGGGCTTACCCTTGTCCAGAAGTTCTCCTTATGGAGGTTCCAACCTGCAGAAAGGGAAGGGAAATAGCCCCAGCGTTTCTTTTTCGCGAAGATGGAAGTCCCGTCGTTACGGCCATTGATTTCCAAAAGGTATTTATCGCGGTAGCTGTAATTGAAGCGGGCAAAGTAGCCCATTGTTGCCCAATGGCTCATTTCATCATAGGCACGCATTTCGCCAATAGCGGTGGTCATTGAAGGAACGGAAGGGGCGATGAGTTCTCTCTTTAATCCTCCCAGCAAATCCCGCCGGCTGGATTCCTGCTGATATCCGGCCATCAGGGAGAAATGGTGGTCCTCTTTCAGGTCGTACCTGTAGGTTGTGTAGACATTCAGGGAATTGTAAAAGGTGTTTGATTTTTCTTTGGTGATGTAAGAAGGTACAGTGGCCTGTATTGCCGACATAGAGCCGTCTACCCGGTCTTCATAAGCCGTCAGGTAGCGTTTTTCATAATCCGTATAGGGAAGGTCAATCGAGTAATCTACATTGATGTCCCAGTTTTTCAGCGGTTTAAATTCTGTGGCAAAACGTTGTGTCAGACTTCTTTCTGTCGTTCCTTCCGATGAAGCCAGCATGGCCGGAATTCTGGATAGGTTGGAGTAGTGTCCATTTGGCGAAACGAGCCATTGATTGGGATGGGTACGCAGGACATGGTGCAGGGCGAGGGCATAATCGCCATCAATGCCTGGTTTGTTCCGGTCGGATTGTACCAGCCGGGTGTTGGAGCTGAATTTCCACCAGTCGCTAAGTTTAACCTCCAGTTTGGAATTGAGGTTGATCCTTCTGTAATCGTCTTTGCCGAATTTCATGATCCCTTTTTCATACGTATGTCCGGCAGATATGAAGTAGGAGCTGTTGTCTCCTCCTCCGGCAACCGAGAGGTTTTGCTGAGTTCGATTTCCATTTCCAAAATGAATGTCCATCCAGTCGTTATTCCCGTTGGAAAGGAGGTAGGTGGCCCAGTTCTTCGGATTCCCCGGATCCGGAATGGTTTGCGGGCCGCTGGGGTCTTTCATGTATTTGATAATGCGGTCTACCGTTTCCTCGGTAAATAACCTGGCCACACTCTGGTTGTCATGCATTTCGTTCATGGCCTTCACAAAGGTATAGGCATCTAAGGTATGGGGTTTATCAATTGGGGTAGACAAGGCGCTGTTGGTCGAAAAATTTACCGCCACCTTTTTTCCCAGGCTTCCGGATTTGGTGGTGATCAAAACGACTCCGTAAGGCGCTCTCGCTCCATAAATTGCTGATGCTGCAGCGTCTTTCAACACGGAGATGCTTTCGATGTCGTTCGGATCGACATCGTTCAGGTCGCCAACGGTACCATCTATGACTACAAATGGTGATCCTTGTCCGCGGATTTGAATGCCCATTTTTGCGCCAGGTTCATATCCCATGGAACCATAATTGAACTGTACGCCGGAAACAGTTCCCTGCATGGCCTGGCTGACATTGACCACCGGGCGGTTTTTCAGTTTGCCGGCATCAATGACTTCCACTGATCCGGTCAGATTGGCTTTCTTTTGTGTACCATATCCAACCACCACTAATTCGGTTAGCGTATTGGCTTTTGCTGTGGACAGGATGATGTTCAGGTTTTCAGATGATGGGTTGATGGCAAGTTCTTCAGTCGCATATCCGAGATAGCTGATCAGTAAGGTATCCTGAGCTGAGGGAGCGGAGATGCGAAAAGCCCCGTTGCTGTCGGACACCGCCGAAACTTTCCCTTGTTTCAACCTTAAACTTGCTCCGGGGATGCCTGCTCCATCCGAATCAAGGACCTTTCCGCTGAGTATTCCGGGGGCTTTTTCCTGGTCTTTTTTGATGAGCACGAGGCCATTTGTTCCTTTGATGATCTTCACCTCCAGCGGATCCAGAATCCGGTGAAGGACCTGTTCCAGGGATTCGTCTTTGATCAGCAGCTTGTCGACCTTTCTGTTTTTAAGCCCCAGCTTTTCTGTAAAGGCAATGTCTACTCCGGTTTTCTTTTGCAGGTCAACAATGACCTCATGGATTGTTGTATTTCTGTAGACTAAGTTCAATCGTTTTTCCAGAGATTGCGCCATTGCCGGCATGGTCATGAAAAAAACAAGGAGTAAACTGAGCGCAACAGACAGCGCCGAAGGGCCGCCGGGCTCTTTTAATTTTTTTCTTAATTTGATGCGTTGCATTTGCTAACTTTGAGTTGTTTTACAAGACGTTTAAAGGTTGACGTAAACAGATCTGTTGGAAAGGGTCAGAAGCTTTCCTTCAGGTGGTATAAAATTCATAACAGGGCTGCACTATGCAGCCTTGTTTGTTTGGCTTAGTAGAGTACTATCTGAATGCTGTCCTCCCTTTTTTTGGTGTAATTTTTTTCCGTTAGCCTGAGGATTTGCTCCAGCATATCATTGAGCTGAATTGATTTCCGGAAAGTAATGTTGTACCGGTCTTTAAGTAAACCTTTGTCTTTTGTGATCAGCTGACGGCCGTACATATTGTAAAAGGTCTGGCTCAGTTCCTGGAAAGTGGCCCTGTCCAGGATTACAACACCAGAAATCCAGGAATCGCTGACAGGCGTGGCATTGTCCATTAACCGGTAAGTTCCTGCATTCCGGTCAAACCGGAGTTCCTTATTAGGGCTAAGTTCCGAAAGCACCTTGTCTTTGCTGGAAACCTGTACTTTTCCGCTGTGCACCATGACGTTTGTATTTTTCAGGCCGGGGTAGGCCTGAACATTAAAGCTGGTTCCCAGAACGCGCACATCCAGTTCTCCGCCACGGATCACAAAAGGGTGATGAGGGTCTTTTTTTACGTCGAAAAAGGCCTCACCGGTTAAAATTACCCCTCTGATCTCCTGCTCGTAACCATCCAGGACCTGTAATTTCGTATTGGCATTGAGCTGGACTATGGTGCTATCGGCCAGCAGGATCGTTTTTTGTTCCATTGGTCCGGTTTGGTAGGTCTTTGCGATCTGCCTCTGTACCTTGTCGAATGCGGTTGTTATGGGATCGGGTTTAAACCACAGGTAATAAGAAAGGGCCAGAAGAGGGAGCAATGCTGCTGCGGCGGCCCAGCTCCGGAACAAGCGTTTGATGATTGGTTTTTTCGTCGCCAGGACTGTTTGCGAAAGAATACGCTGTTCCGTTTCTGAAATAAATTCCGGTGTGATTGCATCCGGGCTTTCAGCTTCTTCCTCATCTAAAGACTGATACCATACATCCACAATGAAGCGTTCCGCAGGTGTAGCTGTTCCGTTCTGGTATTTCTGTATGAGTTTTTGTAAATCTTTAAATTCCATCGCCTCTGGCATTATCTAACCCTAAGACAATTAGAAATGGCGCGAGGTATGTAAGAAATTTAAAAAATCTTTTAATTGTCTATCAGTAAGGCAAATAAAGTGATGCAGAGTGGGTGGTTTATGTCCGGATGTCTTTGGCGGAGCGATAATTTAATCCTCCGGAACATTTCTACACTGTAGCCTTTTACCGTTTGTTCTGCCAGGCCTAGGGCTTCTGCAATTTCCCTGAGGGAGAAGTCTTCGTTGCGCATGGCATAAATCTTTTGCATGTTTTCAGGTAAGGCAGAGATGATTTCGGAAAGACTCGTATTGAGTTCTTTTTCTATTAATAAATCGAGGACCGGGGATTCCATTTTCCGTGTGGTCATCATCATCTTCTCTACTGCCCGCTGGTGGAGGTCTACCCTGGAGAGGTGGTTGAGGATCCTGTTTTTAAGGGCGGTATTCAAATAGGCAGATAAAGAACCGGTGATTACCAGTTTGTCTCTTTTTACCCAGATGTGGATGAGCAATTCCTGAACAATGTCGGCAGCATCGTCACGGTCGCCAAGTTTGCCATAAGCAATGCTGAGTAACCTGCCGGTATGTTCGGCCACAAGTTGTCCGTAATCGATTTCTTTTATACAAGTCTGCATAAAGCTTTGCTCATGACCGGTGATTTATTTGGTTTGCCATTTGTGTTTGGTTGGGGCAAGGTAATAAACATTTGTTAAAGTAATGTTAAGGGATAAATCAGCAGGTTTTTCGCCTGCTGATTTATCAAGTGGGCTGCTGTTGTTCATGGTGTTACTTTGGTTTTTTAGGTTTCTTGTTTTCCTTATGCCGGATGAGGTGTTCTATCTCCGATTTGAGAAAGTACTTTTTTCCGCCTATTAATTTAGGCACAAAGGTGCCATCCAGTATTCTTCGCCTGTAGGTAGAAGGTCCGATGTTCATGAGGTCCCTGAATTGTTTAAGGTCGAGAATTTCGTCTTTTGGAGGAGAGATCAGCTGGAGCGGTTGTGGGCTGTTGTTTTGCCGGTCTGCTAATTGTTTGAATAGGGAACTGTGTTCCTTAAGGAGGGTAATGATGGTGGAAAGAAAATCGTGTAATTGCATTTGTGTGTGTGTTAGGGTGATTGAATTAAGAATTTTTGAAATGAGCTTTCAGGATTTTAAAAAGGTTACTGAATCTGGTTTGACTACCTAGGAACAAACTGATTCTTAAACTCGATTCTATTTAAGTTTAGTTTATGAATTAATACAAAGATGACTATCAGAAAATCACCGTTTTTTGATAGTACTTTAGTTGCCTTCTGTAAGTTAGTAAGTTGAGATGTCTAGATATTTTAATCGAGTATCTTCGGTGGTCTCTTAGGTAGGGTGTGAGATTTTTTGTTTTATACCAACTGTCCGCCATCGTTCATCCGCTGTTCGATATTGAACACTTCTGCTAATTGCTTATTGCCAAATCAGTCCCCAAAACACTTCACACTACATCATTATTATTGGCACAAACTTGGTAAACTATAGTTCAACCTTATCTTTAACCGATAAACCTTTGCCCCCATGTTCAGCCTGAATTTAAAAATAACTTTGCGAAACCTTTGGAGAAATAAGACTTCTTCTTTAATTAATATTATTGGCCTGGCAATAGGACTGTCCTCATGCCTTTTATTGCTCTTGTATGTGAACTACGAATGGAATTACGATAAGGGATTCAAAGATTCCGACAAGGTTTATCAGGTAATGATCAATTTCCAGGATGCATCAGGAAAAGTCACCAGTACGTATGGTGCTCCAGGGAATGGCATAGACGGAGCGATCAGAAAACGTGTCCCAGAAGTTGATGCGGTTGCTCGCATAGCCGGAGGTGGGGAGACTCTCATTGCCAATGGCAGAATAGGCTTCAAAAAGGAGGTAGTATTTGCAGATCCTGAGCTACTGAAGATCTTCAATTTCGAATTTTCTGCTGGTAATCCCGCTACTGCACTTGATGCACCCAATTCTGTTATTGTAACGGAACAAACGGCAAAGCTATTGTTTGGCGGGGTCAATGTGCTTAACAAAAGTATCAAATACAAAAATGAAAGATACCTTACCATCACTGGTGTGATCAAAAACTTTCCTGGCAATGCTACCCTTAAATTCGATTATGTATTGCCTTGGTCTTTCTTTGAGTCGATAAATGAAAATGCCCGAATTTGGAGTTGGGGCAGCTTTAGCTGGCCAGTGATGGTAAAAGTAAACGACCCTTCAAAAGTCGAATTGATCAACAGTAAGATAAAAGGATTATTTAATGAAAGAAGCCAAGATACGAAAGGGGAAAATTTCATATTTCCATTTAATAAAATGCACCTCTATGGTAAATTCGTCAACGGAACAAATGCTGGCGGTGACATAGAAAAAATTTATTTATTTATTGGTCTGGCCTTTGGTATCCTGTTTATCGCCTGCATCAATTTTATGAATATGGCGACTGCCAAATCCGAACGCAGGGCAAAAGAAGTGGGCATCAAGAAAGCTATTGGCGCCACAAGGACTTCACTCGTTATACAATTCCTTACCGAAGCGATGATACTGACATTGGGGAGTGTGTTAGTGGCGATAACCATTGTAGAGCTGACCTTGCCTATGTTCAACAATTTGTTAGATATAGAGATTTCCGTAGGCTATGGCAATATCTGGGATTGGTTGGTAATTTTCGGTGTGGTAGTGTTAACCGGATTACTTTCAGGATTATATCCTGCACTGTTCCTCTCTTCTTTCAATCCGGTTTCAAATTTAAAAAGAAAGGCCGCAAGGGCAAAGGCAATCCCTGTGAATTTGAGGCAGATATTGGTTGTGGGGCAGTTTTGCTTCGCTATTATGCTGATCATAGCTACCTTGGTAATATATAAACAGATCAGCTTTATCAAGGACAGGCCGATTGGATACAACGCAAAACTATTGGCAGAAATGCCGCAGGAGGGCGAGCTTTCCCACAAATATGAGGTCTTCAAATCAGAGGTCCTCAAAACTGGTGGGGTCATCGCCGTTAACCAATCCTCGGGCAGTTTTTCAAGCGTAAGTAACTGGTTTACGGGATTCGAATGGCCCAACATGGCTCTGGGAGGACAGGATGTTGTTTTCAACCGCTTGGAAACTACTTATGATTTGGTCAAGACTAGTGGGGTGGAGCTCGTCGCAGGGCGTGATTTTTCCAAAGACTTTGCCTCGGACACTGCAGGGATTCTGCTGAGTAGCTCGGCAGTGAAAGTGATGAATCTTCAAAGTCCCCTTGGCACTATAGTTAAGCTACATGGCAACGATTTGAAGGTAATTGGGGTCTTCAAAGATTTCATTTGGGATTCGCCATACCAGGCTGGAAAACCAATGGTTATCAATTTTAACAGGCACGCAGGCTATAATATCAATATGCGTCTTAATCCTGCCAACAGTTTGAGTCGGAATGTCGAACTGATTTCAGCCGTGACAAAACGACTGAATCCGGCCTATCCAGTTGATATTAAGTTTGTGGACCATCTTTACGCCCAAAAATTACAGTCCGAAAAGATACTGGGCATATTGGCTAACCTGTTTGGCGGCATCGCTATTTTTATTTCTTGCTTGGGGCTTTATGGTCTGGTGGCTTACAGCGCGGAACAGCGAACGAAGGAATTTGGTGTGCGTCGTGTGTTGGGCGCTTCAGTGAGCAATATCATGAGATTGCTGTCAGTTTCGTTCCTTAAAATGGTATTTGTAGCAGCCTGTATTGGCGTTCCTTTGGCTTATTATCTGATGAACAAGTGGCTCACTAATTTTGAATTCCGAACAAATATATCGTTTTTGGTTATATTAATATCAATAGTAGGGACTGCCACGATCGCATTTCTTACTGTTAGTTTTCAAGCTTATAAAGCTGCGAATGCTAATCCCGTAGAAGCACTTAAGTATGAGTAAGAATTAAGATTATGATGTGTTTGAATTTGAGTAGGAGCATAAGAGAACGATGTTATGTAAACGTTATGGTCTGAAGTAGTAATCATTTGAGAAAATACAAAAGTGTACATCAGAAAATGACCGTTTTTGATAGAACACGAAACACTTGTGTATTCATATTACTTCATACTATAGAACGGTATGCCTTTAAAATAGCCTTGCCCGGCTTTGTGAAGCGTATCATAGACGATCAGTCAGTATAATCTGCACATAGATTCCTAAAAGGAGGTAAGGTTTGAACTTTAGTGCGAAAAGCTTACTTTAGAGAACATTACGGCTTCTTCCGTTATTAAGAACTTAGACCAATTTAAATGATTAATGAACGTTTCGAATGTGAAATTTTAAGAGCTAGCAGGACCAGGCTATTGCAATTAATGGAAACGAGTAGTTACGAAATGTTGTTTAAAATTCCAGAGGGCTTTAACAATAATATAATTTGGCAAATTGGTCATTGTATTACTTCTCAACAGAGACATATGTATATGCGTAGCGGATTGCCAATGTATATCTCTAAAGAATTCATGGAGTCCTTCAAAATTGGATCGTCTCCGGCTTCCTGGAAAATTACTCCGGATGTTAATGAGGTGAAACATTTATTGATTGATACAGTTGACTACCTTGAATCAGATCTGGAATCCGGATTATTTGTCAGCTATACGCCCTTTGAGTTACCCATAGGATTTCAGGTGAAAAATCATGTTCAGGCATTACAAGCCGCTAACTATCACGAAGCGGAGCACAGTGGGAGGATTTTTACGTATTTGAAGTTGCTCCTCAAAGAATGAAGTACATCATTGAAGATTTACCCAAAATATACTAAAACCATTCTAAAATTTTCATAGAAACAAGTTTTCAGAGATTAAAATGTCGCTTCACGTTACTTTATTAAAGATAGTTGATGTTTTATTCGCAGAGACGCGTCATTTTATATCGATGAGTCCCTGGGAAGCATATCATTGGATTCACCATTTTTTCTTATCAACTCTGCAATAAAACGTAAACCAGATGGGAAATGGTTCGGGAAACGCGTGGTTAGGCCCAAGCTTAAAAAGCCGTTTTCCTAAAAGAAAAACGGTTTTTAAATTTTAATAAGCAATTGTTTGCTGAAAATTTTATCTGATTAAAGATGATCTTTAGTATCGAGACGATAAGATAGGTGCTTTGGGATTTCTGCAGGCAAAACTACTGGCAGGTAGCGCTTCCTTCTGCAATGCAAAAATTAGCAAAACGAACGTCTTCATCCCTCAATTGGGAAGGATTATTCAGACTGCGGTAAATTCCCCATTTTGGCCGGCAAAAAGTTGTACCTGATCTCCACAAATCTATATTGGAACTGCTATAGGATAGCAAACTTGTTCCATCACTTACTTTATTGATCGCGATGTTATAGGTCCCGGAGGAACCAAATTTAATTGTTTCTACAACTTCTACCCAATTGCCTTTGAAAGGTGCCAGGTTAACAATCTTAACTTTAGTGCTTGTACCTGAAGAGTTGACGTGAATCAGCTCCATTTTGTCCGTATTATTAGCCCCATAACGTGGTGTAATGGTAATCAGTGGAGCGCCGGCATCATCACCATCACCGGCCTTGATCTGGTGAAGATGGGTAAAGCTGGAAGAAGCCTTAAAACCCGCATCTATCTTAAATTTCCAGCGATACGTAACGGTTTCACCATTAGTGGCTTTAAGGTTCGCCGGAGAAGGGCCATAAGTTTTAATTTCCGTACGCTGACGATCGGTGGCCTGACATCTGTCATCGTCCAATGCAACATGTGCGGAAAATACAAATACATTGGTATTGAGTACGGGATCAAAAACCTCACTGATGTGGTTCTGGGCATGTCCGCAATCAGGTACCTCATAGGCTGTTCCGCCCAGTACACTATTGATTAAACTATAGGTATTTCCCGGGCCATCGGCATTTAAAGTCACACCGGTTGCTGCGATGGAAATATCAGATTTGGTTTTAGTGGCTAACTCCTGGAATGCCGGATTTTGGGAATTTTGAATACTTTTTTCACAAGAACTAAAAATAAGTCCCGTAAGCAATAGGCTTAAATATTTAACTTTCATTAGGAATGAATTTAAAATTATGGTTTACAAATGGTTAGTTTGTGAATCGGCCAATCACATGATATAAATTTTATGATTTAATTTAAATTATCAATAATTTATTATGATTTATTTAATCAATTATATAAGTATTTTATTAAACGTAAATGGCATTTATTGAGGTTTAAATGCATCGGCAAGATGCGTCTTTGCCATTTTAAAGCGTTGTAGGCCTGCCTGAGTATTGCAGTAATGAATGAAAGGAAAGCAGCAGGGGGGGAAACCCCGGTTAAATGCAAATCAGTTAGGAAATGGTTCGGGAAACGCCTGGTTGGGTTCACAAACAAAAAAAACGTTTTTCGATAAGAAGCAGGGCTCTTTTGTTTAACCTGCTACTTACTTTTATTCATTAACTGGAGTATCAGTATTTGTTAAACAGAAAGCAAGGCTTTTTAAACGCTGTTTATACGAAATCTCAAGTTAAAGAAGTTCGAAATGCTAAAACTTTCAGGAACACTGTAATCAAAACGTCTGTTAAGGTTTTATTCTTACAAATGGTTGTTCTCCCTGAATGAATTTCTGATTAAAACTTCCTTTTGCGGTTAAATCATAATGACTAAATGAAAGTCCCAGTTTATTATTAAAACCAACGGTTTTAAATTCTTTTACATATATGTGGTTGCTGTCCAATGAAAATTGTACCTCATCTTTATTAAATACCAGCGAATCACTTTTTGATTTGAACTTTATTTTGTTTTTATCAATTGAATAGTCTTCAAATGAAAAGTATCCTGTGGCACCGGAAGAATACATGCTATAATATTCAACTTCAAAAATCCATTCTTTCCAGGCTATAACGTCGGTTTTATAAGGTTGATGTTTTTGTAATCCATCGCCTGCCATTAAGCATTTAACAGTTAAAGTCTTATTGTCTTTCCATTTTATCCAAAATGGAAGTGCTTTTCCAAATCTTAAAATGTCACGGTCTGTAAAGTCAAATTTTTCATCAGATTTAAATATATTGATAACGGAGAGGCCTGAACCAAATGCCATTGGGCTAGCGACATGATAACTGCAAAGTGTATATTCTCCATTGGGAGAAATGAGTTTTTCAGTATTTGAAATCAATGATTTGTCAAATCCGCCTTCGCAACTGAAAAGGAATAGGGTAAAGATGACGATGGAGAGCTGTTTGATTTTCATGATCATATGCGTAACATGATGGTTGATAAGTAATCGGTTTATGATGATTTTCTAATAATTAACTTCGTCTTCAGCACCTTAACCGGCGTCTTCCATTGCGAAGAATCCTTTTTGATCTGATCAAACAACAACTGGGCTGCAGTGATCCCAATCTCTCGCACCGGCTGCGCAACCGTAGTCAACGGTGGTTCAATCAGTGCAGAAACATAATCATCACTAAATCCAACAACAGCAATGTCTTCCGGGACGCTCAAACCATTCTTTTTAATAATCTGAATTGTATCAATCGCAGTAGGATCATTGATGGCAAAAATTGCATCTGGTGGATTGGCTAAATTAATCAGATGATTCACATAGATGGCTATTTTTTCCTTACTGAAATCATAAGATATGATCAGTTCCGGATCTGCCGGAATATTGTGTTTCTTCAGGGCCGCGAGATAACCATTCAATCTTTTTACGCTGATCGCCAATGATGAGGGGCCGGACAAATGGGCTATCCTTTTTCTGCCCGACAAGATCAAATGTTCCACTGCGCCGAATGCCCCTTCATAATCATCCACAATCACCTTCGGTACCACCATCTCATTACACACCCTGTTAAAAAACACGATCGGGATTCCTTTTTTCTGAAACACTTTCAAATGATCGAAGTTCAATGTTTCCTTAGTAATAGACACAATCACCCCGTCCACCCGGTTATCCAGCATGACCTTCGCATTTGTTACTTCCGTCTCATACGACTCATTAGACTGACTGATGATCACATTGTATCCTTCATTTCGTGCTTCCTCCTGAATCGCGGCAATTACATGTGGAAAGTACGAACTCAAAATCTCGGGAATGATAATCCCAATGGTCTTGCTTTGTTGCGTCGCCAATTGTATCGCAATCATATTGCGCTGGTAATCCAGTTTCTCCGCCAGGTCCAGCACCCTTTTCCTGGTGTCCGGGTGTACGTTTGGATGACCCGTCAATACCCTCGATACCGTTGATTTAGAGATGTTCAGCTCTCTGGCCAGGTCAAATATGGTGATTTGATGATTTTTCATGTAAATCAAATATATCATAAAATCTGTTTCATGGGAGCGGTCCCTAAAATTGGGAGCGCTCCCAATTTATTTTGCCCTGATTTTCAATACGTAATTATCAGGTACCGGATACATTTGAATCCAATACCAAATATATTTCTAAATGATCAGGGAAGAATCTCAAAAGAAAAGAACTGTTAAATCAGCATCTGCCGGCTATGACCTGGTAGTTGTAGGAGGAGGTTTATCCGGTGTATGCTGTGCCATCACCGCTGCACGAAAAGGACTCAAAGTAGCGCTTGTACAGGACAGGCCGGTTTTAGGCGGCAACTCCTCAAGTGAAGTGAGGTTATGGATCCTGGGCGCAACATCCCATATGGGAAACAACAACCGCTGGGCCAGAGAAGGAGGAGTGGTTGATGAAATCCTCCTCGAAAATATGCAACGTAATCCCGAAGGTAACCCCGTAATTTTTGATACCGTATTACTCGATAAAATATATCAGGAACCCAATATTAAACTGCTTTTAAATACAGTGGTCTATGATCTTGAAAAATCTGATGCCGATGAAATTTCTTCCGTGAAATGTTTCTGCAGTCAGAATTCAACCGAATACATCTTAACTGCCAATCTCTTTTGTGACGCTTCAGGCGATGGCATCTTAGGCTTTTTAGCAGGTGCTGCATTTAGAATGGGTGCAGAGAATAAAGATGAATTCGGAGAGAAGTTTGCGCCTGACCAGGAATACGGAGAACTGCTGGGACATAGCATTTATTTCTACAGCAAAGACACCGGAAAACCTGTCAGGTACATCGCACCTTCCTTTGCATTGGCCGACATTACCAAGATCCCAAGGTTCAAAAGTTTCAATGCCAAAGAGTTTGGATGCAAACTCTGGTGGCTGGAATATGGCGGACGTATGGATACCGTTCATGAAAGTGAAAACATCAAACAGGAGCTTTGGAAGGTCGTATACGGCGTATGGAATTACATTAAAAATTCTGGCGAATTTCCTGAGGCAGAAACCATGACTTTGGAATGGGTGGGAAGCATCCCCGGAAAAAGAGAAAGCCGGAGATTTGAAGGCGATTACATGCTCAATCAGCAGGATATCGTTTCCCAGCATTTGCACGAAGATGCCATCGGATATGGGGGCTGGTCTATTGACCTGCATCCGGCAGATGGGGTGTTTAGCAATAAACCAGGCTGCAATCAATGGCATAGCAAGGGCATTTATCAGATTCCTTACAGGTGTCTTTACAGCAGAAACATCAAGAACCTCTTCCTTACCGGCCGGATCATCAGTGCAAGCCATGTCGCTTTTGCCTCTTCGAGGGTAATGGCAACAGGAGCGTACCTCGGACAAGCCGTTGGCATGGCCGCCTTTATTGCAAAGAAAAACAAGCTGCAACCCAGAGAACTTAATGAACAGGGAATCATGAAATCCCTGCAGCTCGAACTGATGAAGAGCGGTCAGCACATTCCGGGATTAACATTAATTGATGCAACAGACCTGGTTCAATCCGCAAGTATTACCGCTTCCACTGAAATGCAGCTCGATGAAATTCCTTTTGATTTCATGAAGAACCTCGACATCTCGGCCGGACAAATGATCCCTTTGCAGGCTGGTAAAATTCCTTCCTTTACCTTTAAACTGGAATCATCGGAAGAAACTACCTTACAGGTAGAACTCAGAATCAGTGCTAAATCCGGGAACTTTAGTCCGGATGAATTGTTAGAAATCCAGCAAATTCCGGTAAAAACAGGCAGGCAGGTATTAAGTACAACCTTTGGTAGCAAGCTGAACGAAAATGCCTATGTATACCTTTGTTTCCGGAAAAATCCTGCGGTTAAACTCGGCTTCTCCAATACCCGCATCACAGGCGTGTTGTCTGTTTTCAACTCCGTAAATAAAGCAGTTTCAAATTTCGGCAGTCAAAAACCAACAGAAGATATTGGCGTAGACGAGTTTGAATTCTGGTGCCCGCAACGCAGGCCTGAAGGACATAATATCGCCTTAAAAATAGATCCGCCATTACATCCCTTCACAGTTGAGCAATTAAAAAATGGAATCGGCAGGCCGGTCACTGAACCCAATGCCTGGGTATCAAGCATCAGTGATGAAAAACCGGAGATCTCTTTAAAATGGGCGGATCAAAGGAGCATCAACAGAATAGAACTTTGTTTTGATACCGATTACGATCATCCTATGGAATCCGTGCTGATGACTCATCCGGAAAGAACAATGCCTTTTTGTATTAGAAATTATACCATCACAGATGGGAACGGAAATCAGCTCTTTGTGAAAAAAGACAATTACCAATCCATCAATATTATTGAGCTGAAAGAGACCCTGTTAACCGATGAACTGACTTTGCAATTTGAACATCCATCGGCGGAGATTCCGGCTGCATTATTTGCAATCCGATGCTATAGTTAGGTTTTTATGAACCTGCGTAAAGCATTTGTTATCCTTTAGATAACCTTGTTTTGCTATTTTCGGCATAAACCGCCAGAGATCCGGGGAAGATAAAACCCCGGATCCAATGATCCTGAACCAAATAACCAAATATAAACTAAGTGCATGAGAAAAATTTACCCGATTTTTGGAACAAGGCTATTGTTATCAATGGTCCTCTGTATGTCCCTGCAATTGCTCTACGGACAGTCAGGTTTACCTGTCAAACTGATCACCGGAACAATATCCGATGAGGAAGGAAAGCCCCTTATTGGTGTTAGCGTCCAGTTAAAGGGGAAAACAACGGTCGTTTCTTCCGATAACAATGGTGTCTATAGAATTGGCGTTCCCGGTGGGAAAGGAATTTTGGTGTTCTCCTATGTCGGCTTTGTGGCAAAAGAGCTCACTTTAGCAGCAGGAAGCACCTATAATGTGAAGCTAAATGAAGATCCCAAAGGATTGAATGAAGTGATCGTGATTGGCTACGGTACCGCTGCAAAACGGGACCTGACCGGCTCGGTGGGTTCAGCAAACATAAAAGACATGAACAAAGCCCCTGTGGGTACTTTTACCGAAGCTCTGGCAGGTAGAATTGCCGGGGTCCAGGTGTCTTCTACTGACGGGCAACCGGGAAATGAACTCAATATCGTGATTCGGGGAGCCAATTCTGTTACCCAGGACAATGCACCTTTATATGTCATCGATGGTTTTCCTACGGAAAGTGCTGTGGCCAACAGCATCAACAGCGAAGAAATTGAATCTATTGAAGTTCTGAAAGACGCTTCGGCGACTGCCATTTACGGGGCACGTGGTGCCAACGGCGTTATATTGATCACGACCAAAAAAGGAAAAGCCGGCGAGCCGCAAATCAGCTATGACGGCTGGGCAGGAATCAATTCCATCATCAAACAACAAGCCGTATTGAGCCCTTACGAGTTTGTGAAATATCAGCTGGAATTAAACCCGGAATTGTACGGGGACATTTACCTTAAAAACGGGCAAACACTCGAAAGCTACAGAGACCGGAAAGGGATCAACTGGCAGGATCAGATTTTTCGCAATGCCCATATTCAGAACCATAGCCTTTCCTTACGCGGAGGGACAGAACAAACGAAATATGCGCTTTCGGGATCGGTGTTAGAACAACCGGGGCTCATTATCAATAGCGGATTTCGCCGTTACCAGGGGCGTATCGTGCTGGATCAGGTGGTCAATAAAAAGCTGAAAGCAGGCGTAAACCTGAACTATGTGTCCTCAAAGAAATTCGGAACAGTGGTGGCAGAGTCGCAAACCAGTCCTACTGCCAGTTTAATGTATAGCGCCTGGGGCTTTCGTCCGGTGACGGGAAATATTGATTTCGATGCCAATATGATCGATGAGCTTTATGACCCGGATTTAAGCGCGACTGCCGATTACCGGATCAATCCACTCCTTGCTGCGCAGAACGAGTATAAGCCGCTTTTCAATAATACCCTGGTGATCAATTCTTACCTGGATTATAAAATCTTGAAAAACCTGTCGTTAAGAATTACCGGCGGACTGAACAAGGCAAACATCAGACAGGAGATTTTTAATAATTCTTCCTCCCGTCTTGGAAATCCAAACAACAATAATAAAGTAAACGGTTCGGTTAACAATACCGACATCACAAACCTTCTGAATGAAAATACACTGACCTATCAAACCAAATTTAAAGGAGGACATTCCTTAAAGGTGCTTGCCGGTTTAACGATGCAGGATGTCCGGAACTATTCCAACGGCTTTTCTTCCATTCTGATTCCCAACGAATCGCTGGGCATGAATGGAATAGGCGAGGGGCAGATTACGGTGGCACCAACTTCAGACCTGAGGAACGGTTTGCTGTCCTACCTTGGAAGAATAGACTACAATTATAAATCGAAATATTTAATTACGGTGTCTTTCCGCTCTGATGGGTCGTCCAGGTTTCCGACAGAAAACAGATGGGCCTATTTTCCTTCAGGAGCATTTGCCTGGCGCTTTACCGACGAGCCATTTATGAAGAAACTCGGCTTTTTAAGTGATGGAAAACTGAGGATAGGATATGGACATACCGGGAATAACCGGGTGGATGACTATGCTGCCCTTACCGCTTTGAAAATGTTGCCTTCATCGGGATATCCTTCAGGAAATGTTCCGGGAAAAGGAATCGTGCCGGTGAACCTTGGAAATACAAAGTTGAAATGGGAAACAACGGTGCAATCTAATGTTGGGATCGACCTGAGTTTCTTTAAAGACAGAATCTCCCTAACTGCTGATTACTACCATAAAAAAACACATGACCTGTTGTTGAATGCCACCTTGCCACCAAGTATGGGTTTCTTAACCGCATTTAAAAATGTAGGTAAGGTCTCCAACAGTGGTATTGAGCTGAGCATTACCACGAATAACATTAAGGGAGAGAAGTTCTCCTGGAGTTCCAGTTTCAACATTGCCTTTAACAGAAACAAAGTGCTTGCCCTGAATGACGACGAGCCAAACCTGCTATCGAGAGTAACCTGGGGGAACTTTAACAATGCCTTCCCATACATTGCTGTTCCGGGAAAGCCCATTGCCCAGTTTTATGGGATGAAGTTCGATGGTGTTTATCAGTATAGCGATTTTGATGTTCAGCCAAATGGAAGTTATGTATTGAAGCCAAATGTGCCAAACAATGGAAATCCAAGGGCGAATATCCTTCCCGGCGACATCAGGTTTAAGGACATTAATGGGGATGGCCAGATCGATGATGCAGACCGCAGTGTAATAGGGGATCCAAATCCTGTTCATATCGGCGGTTTTAGCAACAACTTCAGCTATGGTAATTTTGACCTGAATGTTTTCCTGCAATGGAGCTATGGCAATGACATCTTAAATGCCAATCGCATAGAGTTTGAGGGGGGAGATCCTACCCAGAGAAACCTGCTGAACATGTTTGCTTCCTTTGCAAATCGATGGACCCCTGAAAATCAGACGAATGATTTATACCGGTTAGGCGGACAAGGCCCGGCCTATTATTCTTCCCGTACGATAGAAGACGGCTCTTTTATCCGGTTAAAAACGGTGTCTCTTGGCTATAAATTACCGGTATCGGTAATGAAATCTTTAAAAATGAAGAGCCTGCGGTTTTCTGTGTCTGCTCAGAACCTCATCACCTGGACCAAGTATTCCGGTCTGGATCCGGAGGTTTCGACGAGACATACTGCCCTGACTCCGGGATTCGACTGGTCGCCATATCCAAGACCGCGGTCGGTCACGATAGGATTGAACGCCAATTTTTAAACAAGAGCAATCATCAAAGAAAATAATAGAGATATGAAACCATCATCAGCATACCATTTACAAAAAGTAACGACCATGCTGATGATCACTTCATCACCATTAAAAAGCAATTATATACAGATGAAAACAAAAATATTAGTACTGCTGATGAGTATCATGATGCTTTCCTGCTCCAAACTGCTGAACAAGGATCCTGATTTTGTAACGCCGGATACTTATTATAACACGGAAGAAGACCTGAGAAATGGCCTGAACGGGGTGTATAACAGGTTAATTGATCCTAACGGAAGGATGTATGGACGTGGATTGTACAGCTATTTTGTAGTGAGCGATGAAGCGTTTTTTAAAGGCATTTCCATCAACAACATCCGCGTAATGGTGATGGATGCAAGCCATCTGGATATCGGAAGGCTTTGGGAAGTTTTATACGAAGGAGTAAACCGCGCAAATTTACTATTGGAACAGGTAGATGACGTGAACATGGACCCGAAACAAAGGGATGCGATTAAAGGGGAAACCTTGTTTTTAAGGGGCTATTATTATTACCTCCTCGCGGATCTTTTTGGCCCTGTTCCCTTAAAACTGAGTTCCACCAAATCGCCCAACGATCCATACCTTCCCCGTGCCCCATTGGCGGAAGTATATGCTTCAGTTGTGAATGACATGCAGCAGGCAGAAAAGCTGGTGAATGATATCGATTACTTCTCCTATAATGAGCGCATCTCCAAAACAGGTGTACAGGCGATCCTGGCAAGGGTGTTTTTGAAAATGGCAGGAGCACCTTTAAATGAGCCGAGCCGTTATAAAGATGCGCTGGAATATGCAGACAAAGTGATCGCATCGAATAAACATGCGCTTAATCTGAACTATAAACAGATTTTCATCAACCATACCCAGGACATCAACGAGAAGAAAGAATGCATCTGGGAAATCGGAATGTATGGCAATAAAGTAGGAACGGTAGACCTTGCAGGATCTATGGGCGTAGAAAACGGGATTGAGTGTCCAAGCGAAGCCATAGGCTATTCGGGAGGTGCGATGAAGATCACGGCCAAACTGTATCAGCTTTTTGGTACGGCAGATACGGCAAGGAGAAACTGGAGCATCGCACCGTACCGCTTTGTAGCCTCCGGAGGGAATACGGTAAAGTCTAATTTTACCGCAACGCAGATCTACGACCGCAATCCCGGTAAATGGAGAAGAGAGTACGAAACCGGATCCAAAGCGCGCAGCTTTACCTCTACTAATTTCCCGGTGATCCGTTATTCGGATGTCCTGCTGATGAAAGCAGAAGCGGAAAACGAAGTCAATGGTGGCCCTACACAGGCTGCTTATGATGCGATCAATAATGTGAGAAGAAGGGCTTTTAACAAGCCTTTGGGTACGGCCAATGCGATTTGTGATATCCCGGCAGGTCAAAGCAAAACACAGTTTTTAGCGACCATTCAGGACGAACGTTTGAGAGAATTGTGTTTTGAAGGAATTCGTAAGCATGACCTGATCAGATGGGGCATCTATGTGAAAACAATGAACGATTTAGGGACAAGCATCACCGCTACAGCGCCCTCAACTTATAAATATGCTGCAAATGCCGGTAAAAATACGACGGAAAGAGATCTGTTCTTTCCAATCCCTACTACCGAATTAACTGTAAACAAGCTGATCAAACAAAACAATGGCTGGTAGATTAAGATGGCTGATATGCCTTTTCCCGTTTTCCGTTTTTGCACAGTCCAAAGGGCCTTCGCTTGCTAATGGCCAGTTGCATTTAGAATGGCTGAATTCTGCAAAAGGGTATCACCTGAATAAAATATCGGTCCTGAATAAAGGATCATGGATGGATTTGTCGGCAAAAACCTCAGGGCAGTTTTCTGTCCTGTATGCTGCGGACACGCTGTCGCTGAAGGAGGTAAAACCTGTAACAAAGGGGGCTGATTTTCCGGAATCTATTTACCGTTACATCATTCCGATCTGGAAGCAGGCGATTTCTCCTGTTCAGATGAATCAGGCCGGAAAAGCAATCGACTTTTATCCTGACAGGAAAAAGGAAATCAAAGGGCAACTGGTTTTTCAGAAAGAACATGAGCTGTTTTCGCTCAGCTCTTTATGGGCCTTTGACGCGCAACATCCGAACGACCTGAAAGTGACCGTGAAATTGAAGGCCAAAAAGGCTGGTTATTATTCCATTGCTTCGCCGGAGCTGGCTCTTTTTGATAAAAGTAATTTTAAATGGGCTACTGTTCCGGGAGTTTTCCAGGGGAATCAGTTGAATACCAGTTTTATCAATGCCTATGCCTACGGGCAGGGGATCCCTGATGTGCCGGTTATGGTGAGAGAGCGTACGGCTTCAACATTATCGCCCCTGGTGCAAAACAGCCAAAACATCACCATGGCGGTAATTCCGGAACCTGGGACCGGAAGGGATCCCTGGGCATTTGATCGCAAAACTCAGGGAAACTGGAATATTGGCTTATCGGTATTGAACAGAAAGGGCAATATGATGCCAACAGTCTATCACCCTGTGTTGGGACAGGCAAATTCTTACCTCGCGAAAAACGATTCGCTTAGCTTTTCTTTTCGGTACACCATCCAGGCGGAGGACTGGTTTGCGGTGATGAAACATGCCGCAAATGATGTCTATCGGTTTAAAGAGGTGCTTGTCCTGAAGAAAACAGCTTCGTCTTTGACGAACCGCGTCCTGAGAATGGCCAACTATGTAGTGGACGACAGCCTTTCCATGTGGCAGTTGTCGCCCTACAAGAATCTGGAAATCGGTGCTCAGAAATATCTGGGTGGGGTGTATGGCTCCGAAAAAGATGCGGTTAAAAATTCAGACTATGGGGCGATGTGGATGCTGGCGAAATTGACAGGCAATGAGAAACTGATCAGGAGCCGCCTTCCTTATGCCCGGAACTTTAAACTGGCACAACAGAATTCCGATAAAGGTTTTTTCTATGGTGCTTCGGAAGGGCAATACTTTTTACAAAACAGCGGGAAATTTACGGAAGAGTGGGGACCTTATACAGAGCCTATCGGAAGTACCTATTACCTGATGATGGACATAGGAAACATGTTGTTGTTTAATCCGGAGGACGCAAGTTTGCGTGCGGAACTAAAGCTGGCGGCAGAGAAATTATTGTCCTGGATGAAACCTGATGGAAGCTGGGAAGTTGCCTACGACAATAAGACCCATGAAGCGATGTTTAAGGATGTTTTAGACCTGAGGCCTACCTTTTATGGCTTGTTCATCGCCTACAAATTATTAGGAGATAAAAAATACCTGGAAGCCGCACAAAAAGGAGCGGATTGGTATATCGAACAGGCCATCAGTAAAGGATCATTTATCGGTGTTTGCGGGGATACCAGGTTTGCGCCCGACTTTGCAACTGCACAGAGCGTGCAGGCTTTGCTGGATCTTTACGAGGTGGTTAAAGCACCCAAATATCAAAATGCGGCAATTGCTGCAGCTAAAATTTATACCGCATCTGTTTATACCCATCCCATTCCTTCCCTGGCTCAAAAAGAGGTGAATGGAGTTAAGAGGGCCGACTGGGAAATCAGTCAGGCGGGATTGAGTTTTGAGCATGGAGGGATCCTTGGATCTGCAAATCACCATGGGCCGATTCTGTTGGCGAGTCATGCGGGAATGTTTCTGCGGATGTTTTCCATTACCAAAGATTCCTTATTCCTAACGATGTCCAGAGCTGCAGCATGGGGCAGAGATGCTTTTGTGGATCAAAAAACAGGAGTGGCTTCTTATTATTGGGATGCAATGGATAAGGGAGCCGGGCCATTTCCGCATCATGCCTGGTGGCAGATTGGCTGGATCATGGATTATTTACTGTCAGAGGTAAACCTTCGCTCGCAGGGGCAGATCTCTTTTCCGCGGGGATTCATTACCCCTAAAGTAGGTCCGCATCAGACTTATGGTTTCGCTCCGGGTAAAGTATACGGGACAACCGCTTCCTTAATTTTAAGGGAAGGCCTGGTTAAGGCCGAAAGTCCTTATATAGAATATGTAACGGCCCTTAATGCAGATCAACGCAAGTGTTTTGTGGTCCTGATGAACAACAGTGAGCAGCCCCTGAAGACACAGGTATTGTTGAATCCGGGGAAAATTCCGGGCTTTTCCGGGGCCTTGTCAAAAGAACCTGCCCTAATGGATGCAACCGGCAAACGAACGGTATTGAGCAGCAATTCCAATTCCCTGAATATTGAATTAGCCCCTTTTGGCTTAAAAGTAATAGAAGTATGTTATTGAAAAAGATCATAAAGAAGACAAACAACCTGGGCTACGGCTATTATTTGGGATATGTGGTATTTTCCTGTTGTGTTTTTACCTCGGGTAAAGTATATGGACAGGCACAAAGTACTTATTTTATAGAAGCAGAGGATTTCCAGTTTCCGGCAGGTTGGGTCTTTAGTAAGGAAGCAGGGACAAATGTTTCCGGCAAAGGGGCCTTATTTGCAGGATCATCTAAGGATCCGGTTCCTGATGCAATGACCGTGATCTCTGTTAAAACGAAAGGCAGCTTTTTTGTATGGACGAGGTCCAGGGATTATGCGGAGAATAAACCGGGAACGAGGAAATACATTTTATCGGTAAATGAGCAGGATATGAGCCGGGAGTCGGGGACACATCTTGGAGAAGGATATGCATGGGAAAAGGTAGGTCGCATTGATCTTGATGCTGGTGAAAATGTATTGCAACTGAAAAATACGAGCAGGAATTTTGTGCGTTGTGATGCCATATTGCTCAGCACCGACGAGGCTTTTAACCCGGGTAAGGAAGGTGTGGCACTCACTGCCTATGCAATAAAACCAACCCGGGTAAAGGAAACTCCGGCAGTGTTGACGATCAACGAAGCAGCCTCTTTTACAAAAAAGGAAAAGCTCCTGGGTACACTTTCCAATGATCAGCTCAGGTTGAGTTTTGAAAAGGTGCTGAACGATAAAACGGGAAAAGCTCAGATTGTGGCAACGACAGCCATCTTTCAGGATAAACGATGGGCGACATTGAAAGCAGGGATAGAAGAAAACCGGATTTTCCTGTTGAGTGCTAAAAAATCTCAAATAGAATTTGGGGCCTATTTTGCTTCCTGGAAGAATTCTGTCAGCTTAACGGAGTTTGTGGTGAAAGGTAAAACCTATAAGCCTATGGACCAGAACGGGGCGAAGAATCCTTTTCTGTCGGGAGAAATTTCGGCTTGTCATCCTTCAGCGGTGAAACAGGTTTCCCCTGAAGAGCTTTGGGTAACATACCTGACCGATCAGGGTCAGGAGGTTAAAGGAATCTGGAAACTTAAACCCGGTGCATCGCATTATGAGCTGAGTTTAAGCTATTCGGCCAAAGAACCCGGTTTTTACAGCTTTGTGGTTTCGGCCTTCCAGGATGTTGCTGAGCAGGAGGTAACCCAGGTACAGCTTCCCCCGATGTTTAATTATAAACGTTTACCAACAGACCCGATCCTGATTCCGGGAGCCATGACTCCCCAGCCCCTGGCGATCGTGGAGCTTGGCCGGAGTAACAGGCCACTGAGCTTTTTTGTAACGGGTTCTTTAACTGATTTTCCGTTAGACTGGGGCAAGGACAATACCTCCCGCTTTGGTTTCTCCCTTAAAAATGCGTTTAATAAGGTTCAGCCTGTTGCATTTGCCCCTGTTCTGGGCCTGGAAGATTCGAAACTAAAAGCAGGTCAGTCTTTAAAAAGAACATTCAATCTCGGAGCCCTACCTGAAAACTGGAACGGGGCATTGGAGTACATCTCGAATGCTATTTATCAGGTAAAGGACTACCGTGCTCAGGACTCCAGCTCTTTAACCAATGCGGCGTTTAACATGATCGATCTGATCAGGAATGATAATGCTTCGGGATGGAACGCACAGTTGAAAGGCTTTTACGATATAGAAGCAGACCCGAAGATCGCACCCACAGTTGCACAGTCGGCCCCACTGGCGGTGATCTCTGCAGCGGTAATGGGCCGGGATGAAGAACTTTATTTAAGCCGGGCTTTGCCTACCATAGAGTATACGTTATCTAGAAGTGCGTTCAGATGGGCTAAGGCGGTTGGTGCGCCATACAACCTCAAAGAGGCTTCACTGGTATTGGATCCTTATAAAAACGTACAGTTCAATACGGCCTATTTTGATGCGTTAAACCAGTTGCTGGATCAGAAGAACCCATGGCTGGTTCAGGTAGGGATGCCGGATCAGCAGCCCAGAAAATTATCTGGCTATAGTGTAAACCTTCCGGCATGGACGCAGGAATTGGCGGCCTACCGGCTTACCAGGGATAAACAATGGCTCGATAAAGCAGTTTTACATGCGAAAGAATTTGTACAAAAAGAAGTTTACGGGCAAAAGACACAGTTGTTAACGGCACAGCCATTTTACAATACTTCATTTTATCCCTATTGGTGGGACCTGATGGATTTGTATGAAATCAATAAAGACAAAACCTTTTTAGATGCCGCTAAATATGCCTCATTTTTTACCATCGCGGGGATCCGTTCCTATCCGCTTGTTCAAAATCAAAAGCAACGGATTCATGAGGGAGGGCGCTATGAGGGCAATACGAATTTGTGGTGGAAAGACGGAGAGAAATTCCGTTTAGGATTTCCACGCGTAGATGGGGATGTCACAGAAAAGGAAGTTCCTCAATCGCTGGTCTCTCCGGTAGGATTGGGCCTGGAACAACCTGTCACCTTTTTCCTTCCCAATAAAAATGTACGCCATATCTTCATGTCGACCTGGGCGCCACATTTACTGCGCTTGTCTGCGGAAAGCAACAAGGATATTTTTGAAATCTATGCGAGGAATTCCATCATTGGCCGTTTCTCCAACTATCCGGGGTATTATGCTACAGGATATACCGACCTGACCTACCAGAAAGATTACCCTTATAAAGGGCCGGATATCAATTCTATTTATTACCACCACATTTCGCCGCACCTGGCTTTTACCCTTGATTTTCTGGTTACAGAGGCAATTCAGCGGTCTAAGGGGAACATCAGTTTCCCATGGGGGAAACAGGAAGGCTTTGTCTGGTTTAACAACCGCGTTTATGGGGCTGGTAAAGGAACTATTTTTGACGATAGCCGTGTAAAACTCTGGCTAAAGAAAGGCCTGGTTACGATCGATAATCCTGCGATTAATTATCTTACAGGGATTTCTGATGATCGTTTTTGGCTGGTCCTGTTAAATGAAGCCCAGCAGGAGCAGGAGTTTGAAATCGGACTGGATCCGGATCAACTCGCGCTTAAAAGTACCGGGGTTAAATTTTACAAGGGGACAGCTGCTAAGCCAGAAAGCACGGTGCTTTCCGGAAAGAAAATGAAATCTGTTATTGCAGGTAAAGGGCTAACCGCCTATTCCTTTCCGCTTCAACAGCCTGGGGCAGAGAAGGTATTGCTGCCGGTTAAAAACGGGATGCAGGAAGTTAATATTGGGGCACCATGGGGCAAGCTCCATGCGTTTAGGATCCGCTCGCCTTTTGGCTGGGATTCTATCTATGCCTACCTGAGTACGCCGGCGCTGACAGGAGCAGAGGCGGAGATGGAGTTGAATGAAGATGCGGCTACTGTTGTGAAGCGTGTGGGCTATCCTTTTGAATGGTCTTTCCCCCGGATAGACCCTGCTAAACCTGCTTCTATTAGCTTAAAGCTGAAAACTAAAGGAAGTACAGAGGTTCAGCAGGTAGAGGTGGTATTTGATATTGATAAGAAATAACGCCGGAAGAGGAAGGGCTGAACAGTCATGAAAAATATTGAGAATTAAAACCAGAATATATAAAGATGAAATACTTAAAAAAAACCTTATTGCTCTCTTTGCTGTTGATCAGCCATGTTTCATTCGGACAGGTCGCCGAAAAAGCCTTGAGGTTGTTTATTATCGGCAACAGTTTTTCGCAAAATGCAACGGCCTATTTGCCTAAACTGGTAAAGGAAAATAACCAGCAACTGGTGATTGGCCGTGCTGAACTTGGCGGTCACTCTTTACAGCAGCACTGGGAATATGTGGAAGCTGCGGAAGCCAATCCTGAAGACCCTAAAGGTAAGCCCTACAATGGAAAATCATTGCGGATGCTGTTATCAGCAGGTACCTGGGATGTGGTAACGATGCAGCAGTTTTCTTATTTGTCGGCAGATGTGGACAGTTACAGCCCTTATGCCCAAAAGCTTTACGATTACATTAAATCATTGCAGCCAAATGCAAAGGTTCTTTTGCATCAGGGATGGGCATACCGCTCGGACGCAAAGAAATTTGGTCGTGTTGCTCCTGAACAGCCCGCTAAAACACAGGGCGAAATGTGGCAGAAATCAAGGGCTGCCTATCATGCAATAGCAAAGCAGTTGAAAGTGGGTCTGATCCCTGTGGGAGATGCTTTTAATACAGTCGCTACGGGTAGTGAATACCGCTTTACGAAAGATATGAATTTTGATTATGATCATCCGGTTTCTCCAAATCTTCCGGTTCAGACCAATTCCTTAAATATGGGCTATTACTGGAAAGACAATGCCCTGGTATTTGATCCCAATCATGCCAATGAAGCAGGGAGATATCTGGGTTCTTTAATCTGGTATGCGCTTTTATTTAAGGAGTCGCCTGAAAAAATACAATACGTACCCAAGGAAGTTCCTGCAGGATTTGCTGCATATTTAAGAAGTGTTGCGGCAAAAACAGTTAAGGATTTATAAATAGAAAAATATGAACTCAGTAATAGACACCACAGTTATCGTTGTATTTTCAGTATTCATTATGATTATAGGTTTACTGTTTTCACGTACAGGGCGGAACCTTAAGTCTTTTTTTGCAGGTGGTGAGGCGGTGCCCTGGTTTATCGGAGGTTTGTCGCTGTTTATGAGTTTTTTCTCTGCAGGTACTTTTGTGGCCTGGGGATCAATTGCCTATAAATACGGCTGGGTAGCAGTTACCATTCAATGGACGATGTGTATAGGAGGATTGGTAACCGGATTGTACATTGCCCCTAAATGGAAAGCAACAGGGAGCCTGACCGCTGCGGAATTTATTAAGGACAGGCTGGGAGAAAACGTTCAAAAGAGTTTCATCTATATTTTTATGCTGGTGTCGCTGTTCATTAAAGGTTCAGTGCTTTATTCTGTCTCTAAACTGGTCGGCTCCTCGCTGGAGTTTCCGCTGATCCCGGTGACCCTCGTGCTGGGGATCTTTATGATTGCTTATACTGCTGTGGGTGGTTTATGGGCCGTAATGGTGACGGATATTTTACAGTTTGCGATTTTAACAACCGCAGTGCTGCTCATTATTCCATTGGCATTTACAGAAGCAGGAGGGATCCATTCCTTTGTATCCAGGGTTCCTGATAACTTTTTTAATGTCGTTAATGGCGAGTATACCTGGGGTTTTATCGGTGCTTTTGCACTTTACCATATCTTTTATATCGGTGGAAACTGGACCTTTGTACAAAGGTACACGAGTGTGGATACCCCGAAATCAGCTTCTAAAGTGGCCTTCCTTTTTGCGGGATTGTATATTGTAAGTCCGGTTTTGTGGATGCTTCCGCCAATGATTTATCAAACGATTAATCCAGGCTTAACGGGACTGGAAACAGAAAATGCCTATTTAATGGTTTGTAAGCAGGTGCTTCCGGCAGGCCTGATGGGCTTGATCCTGACAGGGATGTATTTTTCTACCTCAGCTTCTGCAAATACTGCTTTAAATGTAGTTTCTGCAGTGTTTACCAATGATGTCTACAAAGGCACGATTAACCCCGGGGCATCCGATGAAAAGCTGATGAAAGTAGCACGTGCATCCTCCTGGTGTTTTGGTTTCGGGATGATTTTGATTGCGCTGATTGTGCCCTATATCGGGGGGATTGTGGAGTTTACGCTGAGCGTAGGCGCGATTACTGGCGGGCCTTTGCTTGCGCCGCCGATCTGGGCTTTGTTTTCAAAACGGATCACGGGTAAAGCGACCATTTGGATTACCATGATCAGCTTGGCGGTGAACCTGGTCTTTAAGATCATACTGCCACTTATCACAGATGATAAACTGAGCCGTGCAAATGAAATGTTGCTGGGGGTATTGCTTCCTTTTCTATTGTTACTGGCCTATGAACTGTACGCTGGTTCAAAAGGCTTAACGAGTTCAGAATACCTGCAATTACAGGTGCGTAAAGCTTCGCGAAATGCGAAGGTGATCGTTGTTGATGAAAAAGAAGCCGCTGAAATCAAAAGACAAAATAAGTTTGGTTTACAGGTCATTTCCTTTTCACTGGGTTTTATTGCGCTGATGTTATATGTGCTTTGTGCCTTTACGGCTAAAGGGACAGGGATGGTGGCCGGAATAGCGACGATCATATTGCTGAGTGCCTGGATTCCGCTGAATGCCTCGAGGAAAACTCAGGTAGAGGGATAATAAATGTCTGTAGTGTCTGTTGTTTTAAAAACAGATATTACAGACATTTACTTTTAAAGAACACAGCATGGAATCCAAAATAGTATCTACCTGGCAAGGCGATCAAAACAGACCGGACGCTTATGGATCGGAAGGTATAGCCGAAAGTCTATGTGCTTAGATTAAGAAAGAAAAAGAGGATTAATGACAACATTACAGCAGATAAAACGACTTTATTCTTTATCCGAAGATCATAATTATGGTTTCTCAGACGACGAAATCGCCAGGCTTGAAACGAGGTTAAATGTGCAGCTTCCGGAAAAACTAAAAGACTATTACCTTACTTTAGGAAAGAACGGACAGATTAATTATGTACACAACAGGCTTCTGAAACCAGATCAGGAAATCGATTTTTCTGAGGATCGCTATCTGGTTTTTTATGAAGAAAATCAGACTGTAGCCTATTGGGGGATTAAAGAAGAGGATTTAAAACTCCCTGATCCTCCGGTTTGGGGAAATTATGGTACAGATGAAAATCCGGATTGGGTGATGGAAGCGAAGACAACAGGCATCTTTTTCCTGCTGATGGCGGCATATAACGGAACGATGGGCGGATTGAAACACCATGCAAATTCCTTTACTGAAATTGATGAAAGCGTTGTCAGCTATATCAAACAAAACTGGGCGGAAGTACCGGAAATAAGCTGGGAAAAGCAACGTGTCTATACAGATGACTTTTACGAAATCATCAGTCTCTGCTTTGATGAACAGCAAAATTGTACCGCCGCCTTTATAGGAACTGCCGACCGGGAGCGCTTTGGTGAAATCTTAGAGCGCCTGGATATAGATTGGTCTTATACCTCTGATGAGGACGAAGATGACGAAGAATACGATGATGAAGAGCAGGATCAGAAGGATTCAGGTGCTTCGTCGTAAATCGAAATGTTTACCGGTATTTTGGCGGTACGCCTGATGTTTCCGGGCATTTCAAATTCTACAGTGATGCTTCCTTTCAGTTTTTCAAACTGCTTGTTCAGCTTGACTTCGATTCCCAGGTTCTGGAACAGGATTTTATCATATTCTACTAAGTTCATTTCCTGGAGATAGGTAGCCTGTCCGTTGTCTGCAAACTGAAGCTTTTCATTCTTCTCATTGAGCAATTCGTAGTCCTTAACGGTATAAGAGGTGAAATCTGAAATGTCGTCTGTCTTGTTGTGAACTGTACCATTGTTTTTTTTGTATTCTTCCAGTTGAGGTTTAGAGAGTGGATACCTGGTCGTAATATAGAATTCGTTGGTAAGCGCTTTTTTGGATTCGGTGTAACTGCTGATGCTGGCGCCTGCATATTTGGTAATATCATTCAGGAATGCTGCGGTTTCCTGTTCGGTGTATTTGTAATCGGTTCTACCCGGATTTTGACAGGAAATGATCAGTGGGAATAATAATAGGATCAGGTAATGTTTAATAATTTGTGCTGATTTCATTTTCAATAGTACTGTATTTATCATATAAAAATAGCGCCGCTGAGCATTTGCTCAACGGCACTGGAAATTATTTCGAATAGTTATAGCTATACTCTCTAACGGTCAGTGTATCTCTCAAACCCAGTGTTGAGATCCCTTTAACATCAAATTCGTTCAGGGCGGATTCTGCCAGCCAGCTTTCAGTTCTTGGTGTATTGTCGAATTTTCTTAAATGATAGATGTCTACTGCACTAAGTTTAATCTCATTCTGATCACCATAAGCTACAAACTGTTTATTGTAGGCTGTTTTTCCATTAGTACCTGCTTTACCGAGTCCTTTGAACTTAAAAAACGGTGCTGCTATCAGATTGAGGTCATTTGTCGGGATGGACAGTGTATCTGCCATCGTAAATAAAAACTGATCCTCATTCTTCTTAATGGCATAGGCATAGCTGGCCATTTTTAAGGTGTTTTGATCGATGAAAATAAGCGGGCCTTTTTCATAGAGTTTATGAACAATGGAGTTCATTCCGGAAGCTGCAATGGCTTTGGCGACAATTGCAGGGTCGGTAATTTGTCCATCTTTTGTATAAACCCTTATTTCATTCTTGAAGGTCAGGCTCTTCATTATTAAATGCTTCGGCTGTGGTTTCTTTTTCTCCTCCGGGGGATTGTCTTTTTTACAGGCCGCAATTCCTGTAGCAATCACCACTGCAAGTGATAATAGTTTAAATGATTTTTTCATTATTATGATTTTATTTGTGTGTAACGTAAATGAAACCATTTATCTTGAGATTGAAAGGAAAATGTGTCAGATAATTACGATTTATATTAATTTCTTTACAATTGGCTTTCTTGTTAAAAGACTTTTATCATCCCTGCACCAAAAGTGCCACGGTTATAGGAGGGCATAATGAGGGTATTATTTTTGGATTTCTTAAAAAACATCCTTTTGATTTTGGGATATAACCAATAGGAAGCCTGAGTAGACAAGACACCAAGACCAGCTCCTGCAATGACATCGCTGAGCCAGTGTTTGTTGTTGTACATCCTTAAATAGCCCACAGCAAAAGCGGCAGAATATCCGGAAACCGTATACCAGACAGAGACATCACCATATTCTTGCCGGAGAAATTCTGCCGAAGCAAAAGCTTCTGCGGCATGACCTGAAGGAAAAGCATTGGAGGTACCGTCGGGACGGGTTACATTCGTTATTCTTTTAAGACTTTGAGTCGTGGAATTGAGAATGATGTTGGAGAGCAGGTAAACTCCGCTTTGATCGAGCAGGCTGTTTTTCCCTTTAATGCCCAGGCCGTTTAAAGCAAAGACTGCTGCTCCGGGAGCAAACTGCAGGTAGTCATCCACTCTGAATTTGCGGTGAGGATGTTCGCTGTAGAATTCCCGTTTGGCTTTTTCATCAAGGTTGGTCAGGGCATTGTTGTTCAGCTTGACAAAGCCATAGGCCAGTGCTACTGTTGGGATGATCGTTGCAGATAAGGGAATGGTATTTTTAAAACCTTGTCCTGGTAATTGTTTATGTTGAGCTAAGGTGTCTGTTTTTGTCGAAAGAAGAGGAGATGCATCCTGACCAAATATTGTGGTCGTCCAGATGATCAGCAACACCGTTGCTGAGTATGAGAAGTAATTTTTCATTAGTGTATATTGTTTTTTAAACGTTATGAAGTGATCATGATCTTCACACCATTCATTTCATAGTATGATCTGTAAGATTATGACAGTTTCATTTGTCTGTTAGTTAATGTTAAGCAATGGAATAGCTGCTCAAAACCGATGGTAAGAGGTCATCATTCAGCCTTTGCGGTGAAAAAAGAACGGGGTTTTGAGTTTCGGTCTAGCTGAACTTAGGCGGTTGCCAGATGGAAAAATTTGCATGGGTAATGTCGCCGGGGTAGGCAGCTGAATTGGGGGTGCATTGCTTAAAGGGGACACTTAAAGTGATGACTTCCTCTTTCAGGATGGCCATAATATTGCAGCAGGAACAAATGCAAAAAGGAGGACAACCGTCTTTTAAAGGATCGTTCTGATCATGGGTGTCAGATTTGCTGATCACCGATTTTGAAGATAATTTGCTCAACTGCTCATCCTCACATGGCATGAAAGTCAGGCCAATGATCATTAAGGACAATATGCAGGCTAATAGCTTCACAGGTAGTTTTGGCTAAATATAGAAACACAGTTTCATAGATCTGTCAATCTCATGAAAGTTTATTCTATTATAGAAAACGCTTAATTAATTCTTATAACTTTATCACATAAGGTGTTGTCGAAGCTATGACCATGGAGCAAATTAAAACGGAAAAGGGATATTTTATTACCGCAAATATCTTTGAGGCGAAAGGAAGCCGGACAATCCTGCTGATCTCCTCCGCCACAGGCGTAAAGCAATCTTATTACAAACGATTTTCGGAATACGTTGCTGCCAGCGGAATAACGGTAATTACGTTCGACTATTCAGGAATTGGACATTCTTTAACAGGAGCCATTAAGGAAAATAACAACCAGGCATCGGATTGGGGAAGGATAGACCTGGAGGCGATGCTTCAATATGTAAAAGAACATTATCCGGAATCAAGAATCAACATTATCGGGCATAGTATTGGCGGACAGCTTATTGGTCTTTCAAAATCTGCTGTTGATGCCAGCAAAATTATTCTTGTCGCCGCTCAAACGGGCTACTGGAAATTCTGGACCGGTTTCAGAAGGTACAGGATGTGGGCCAACTGGAATATTCTTTTTCCTGCACTGGTCTATACTTTTGGCTATATGCCTTCGAAGAAACTAATGGGTATGGAGAACCTGCCAAAACATGTGGCCAGACAATGGTGCAAATGGTGTATGGATCCGGAGTACCTTTTTGGAAGTATCCCGGAAGCCGATTTGTATTTTAAAAATATAACTGCGCCATTAACCTCCATCAGTATAGCCGATGATACCTTTGCGCCTATACAAAATGTGGACTGGTTAACGGAGCAATATAGCGGGGCAGAAGTTAAAAGGATCCACCTGATACCTGTTGACTTTGGGATGGAGAGAATAGGGCATTTCGGGATCTTTCAGGAGCCATCAAGAGCTAGGATTTGGGAGGTTTTGTTAAGAGAGATTGAAAGATAACAGCACATCGCTATTTTTTTTCATAAGGTAAAATTACCTCTTTATCATTGAAATGTACTGACGTTTTGGTTATATTCAGTTTATTTTTGCTTCATATGATGAATGTAAAAATGAAAAATCAAAACTACCTGAGTAATAACAACATTGCTCTGATTGCTATTTGTATGGCTACACTAATGTTTTCGTTAGAAATTTCCAGTGTCCCGGTCATACTCCCTACCCTTGAGAAGGTATTAGGGGCAAATCTTAAAGACATGCAATGGATCATGAATATTTATACGATTGGTTGTACAACAGTGTTAATGGCGGCAGGGACGCTGGCTGATAAGTATGGCCGTAAGCGAATACTCCTGATTACCCTGATTTTGTTTGGTATTGCTTCTTTGGTTTGTGGCTTTGCACAAAGTACATCTGTATTGATTGTAAGCCGTTTTTTTCAGGGAATAAGTGGGGGTGCTATGTTGATTTGTCAGATATCAGCGCTTTCGCACCAATTTCAGGAAGGAAAAGAGCGCAGTCGGGCTTTTGGTATCTGGGGCATCATCCTCGGACTAGGTCTGGGTTTCGGGCCGATTATAGGTAGCGGAATTGTCGGTTTACTATCCTGGAAATGGGTGTTCCTGATACACACGCCAATCGCCGTTCTTGCTTCAGTTCTTGTTTATGGCAATGTGGTCGAATCCAAAGATCCCGACGCAAAAAGGCTAGATATTTTAGGAATGGTTACTTTATCCCTATCCGTTTTTGGCTTAACCTATTTTATCACTCAGGGAGGTGATATTGGTTTTACCAGCCCCATTGCAATCGGTATCCTCATTGCTACCGCGATAAGCTTTATCATTTTTGTATGGGCTGAAAAAAACAATGAGCACCCAATGTTCGATTTTTCGGTATTTAAGATTCGTAATTTTTCTGGGGCCATTTTTGGTTCTATCGGCATGAATTTTAGCTTTTGGCCATTCATCATTTACCTGCCTATTTATTTTCAGGGCTGTTTGGGTTACGATGTAATCACTGTGGGGCTTTCTTTGCTGGCCTATACACTTCCTACCTTGGTTATACCTCCTTTAGCCGAGCGTCTTTCTGCTCGGTATCGCCCTGGTATTGTTATTCCTTTCGGGCTGTTTACGATTGGCCTGGGATTTATTGTGATGAGGTATGGAAGTCTTGCTGATCAGCCCAGCTGGCTCACGATGCTCCCAGGTTCTCTGTTGGCTGGTATTGGATTGGGCTTAACTAATACACCTGTAACCAACACCACGACGGGTTCTGTTTCCAGTAATCGGGCGGGAATGGCTTCTGGAATAGATATGAGTGCGAGGTTAATTACATTGGCCGTTAATATTGCGCTTATGGGATTTATTCTGGTAGAAGGAATTTTGTCTCATTTGAAAACTGCATTTGCGCAGGAGTCTCTCCATAGATTGCCATTGCGCTCTCTGGCCGAAAAAATAGCCTCCGGAAGCTTTGATATACTTAAACGCGATTTTCCAAAATTGTCTGTTTTAGATCCCTCCGGAACTGTGGTACATGCAGCACTTGTGCAAGGCTTTGACTGGATCTTGTTATATGGCGGTATTGGTGTTTGGATCTTATCTCTGTTAAGCTTTGTCACCTTTGGCAGGAAGAGGGTACAGGAAATCAGTATAAATTCTCAGTAGCGTCAGGATCTTATTTGACTGCTTTGGCCTGTAAATTATCGATACTGGCCAAAGCACAATAAATCGAATAATAACAGGCAATCTAATGGGTACGCAAATAGGTTACGCAACAGTGCTGTACGTTTGAAAAATAAACAAACGATTAAAACATAACTGTAGGTATGCAAAACATTGACAAAGCGGATCAGGAAGATCAGATATTTAACAATTTGACCGGAAGTACCATCGATTGGTGGAAAGGATTAAATCACAATTGGAAAAAGAATCTTTTAGCAAATCTGGATTTTAGCAAGAAGTTTGGTAAGGACTATTGCAGGATATTCGACACCATACGTAGCCCAGGAATATATTCTGCCTATTGCGCTACATTTAATAAAAGAATAAGACAAAGGTTAGATGAATTTATAGTTACCGAAGAAGTCGTAAATGAGATTCTAAATTTAAGATGTCTTGTCCTGGGATGTAGTGGATTGAAGGAGGCTTATCCTTTAAGTCGATTTCAGAACCTTCGTGTCCTTTGTATTACAGAATATTTTGATGTTGAACTATTTGTACAGGCTCCGAAGATGGAACGGCTGAAGGTTTTGTACTTAGGGCATTCTGTGCACAAATTCAAAGGGATTTCAAATTGGAATTCGGTAGAGAATATTTGTTATAGTATTGATTTTCAGAGTATTGGTTCGGAGGAGCTGAGTCTGTGCAAAAATTTCAAATTGGTCAGTGCTTGGGGACTTACAAAACTTTATGCGCCATTAGACGCTTTTTTTTTTAATGTCGACTGAGTGATGGAATTGAATATCTATTCCGGGGGCATTTTATTCTATTCATAAGTATCTACCCAGGTCAGGCCTTCATTAAATTTTGGAACCATAGCCCGGACTTCAGCCGGGGTCTTACCGCCGGTCATAATGAACTTCCAGGTTGTACCCTGGTCAGCACTAATGGCTAGGAAATGCGATCTGTTCACAAGCGTTCCTTCCGGGCCTTTAGTCCTCCTGATCCATTCTATTGTACAATGTAGCTCTTTGCCGGCTTTATAGATTTTTGATACCTTCCCAAGCGTTTGCTTACCCGGGCTAAAGCCAATTGGCTTTGCTTGTCTTTCATTGGTTTGGATTTGTTGAATAAAGGTCGCTTTACCTCCTCTGCGTTTTAGTTCTGATGGATAAAAATAGCTCACATAAGTATCGTAGTCTTTCTGCTCATCTGCCTGGAGCATGGCCGATGCCGACTTCTTTACATTTACAGCATGCTGGCTAAAACCATAGCTGAAAGATACAAGAAGCGAAAATAATAAAAGGAGCTTTTTCATTGCGTTAATTTTTCCGCTAAATTAGGAAATAATAAACTTTCTACCGACGGGAGAACCATACTATTAACAGCGATCGTTTATAAACAACCATACACTTGCTGTGATCTATCCGTACCAGGTATTTACAAGTAGTGTGATGACTGATAAAACCAGAATAATTATTTTGACAAAAGACGCTTTTGATGAATCCAGCCTGTTTATCCAGTTGTTTATTTGTTCTGACCAAAGCAGGATAACCGTTAATGAGATCGTGATCCCGATCAGGTTACCAGCCAATACATCGGCCAGAAAATGAACCCCCAGGTATATTCTCGAATAGGATACCAGAAGCATGAACATGCTGAGGATAAAGACCGTAGGTTTAGATCTGTAAAATGGTACTGCCAACGCGGTTATAATCGTCGCTATACATATGCTGTGGCCAGATGGAAAGCTATGCCTGTAGAGCAGATAATGGTTAACTGTATGGATGATTTCGGGATTCCGGACCACTAATAGCGGACGATTCCAGCAGGAAAACAGAAAGGTCTTTAAAGAATAGGTGACTATACCGGAAACAAGCGCAGCAATAATCATGGTAATGATAACCCCTGGTTTTTTCCATAATAAAATGAAGGTAAAAAGAGGAATCAGAAAGGCTCCATCGCCAAAGCGCGTAACCTGAAGCATAAAATTGTCCAGGACCTCCGGATGGTACTGATTTAAAAAGAGAAAACTGCCAATATAGCCCAGATGAATAAGCAATAGGGAGGCGCTGAACCAAAAAGGGATCATTAGTAGAATAAAAAAACTTACTCTTGGCCAAAGGTTAAAAATGCGTTGCTTGATCACAATTGGGTTTATTATCTCCTGATTAACATATCATTCGCATAATACGAACACAATATGTAGGAAATCTGTATTTACTGATAAAATCATATTGCGCTGTCATTTCATTATTAGCCTGTTGGCTTTTTTTAGCTCTAATGTTTTTAGCATCGCTTTTATATTCAGCATGAAGAACATAATTTTAAAGGAAGAATATACCTATCTGTAGGTATATGCACCTGTTTCGCTTTTCCATAGTTTTAAATGAATTTAAATCAAATCAGATGAAGCGTTTAGCGATGACCATTTTACTGTTTTTTTTCGTGCTGGGGGTAAATGCCCAGTCTCACGTTTCAAAAAGTGAATATCCACGGTTTAACTGTAGGTTTGCCCCAAAAGGTTCCAACAATAGTGAAGGTAAATTGATGTGCCCTGCCTGTCAGAAAGAAGATGATGATGCCAGAAAAAAGAAGATAGCAGATGATCAGGCAGCGGATAAGGCGAACAGATTGAACAATGAAAAGTTAAAGAAGGAGAGTGTTGTTGCTTTTAAGAAAAACAAGGAAGAAATAGCGAAAAAGAATAAGGTAACTGAAGTCTCCGTCAGCATTCCGACGCGCACTGTGGTTAAAAACAATACTACCCCGAAGAAAATTGAACCAAATGCGATTAAAAGCGAGCGGTTTATGTCTGGCGGTGGGGGTGGAAATTATTTTTACAACGAACAAGGTAAGATTAGCCCCGGGCCTAATGCGTCTCAGATTGAAATTGATAGGGCCTATGGTACCTGGAAACTGGATGATAAGCCGGTTGCACGATATTTACATCCTGCTGAAACTGGTGTGATCTTATATAGAACATCAGAATATTGTAAGGGATGGTACCTAAGGTATTATGATATTGTAGATCATGATCTTAATCCTCTTTTTAAAGATAAATCCATACACTATATAGAACATTTTTATGAAAATTGGTTTTTAATAGGGTATCTGCCTTGTGATTCCTACATAAAGGATGGAGAAAAACGATTTGAATCTTTCAAATTATACAATGTAGCATCGAAAAAATTTAGTCCTGTAAAGATAGAGGAGGGCTTTAGTTACCTGGACCTCACTAGCACCTATAGTTCGTATGGAAATGCTGTGGGCGACTTTGTTTTTCACAATAGGTTTTTCGAATCCGGAGTGTACAATACATTCTCAAAAAATTTCGGTAAAGATCCATTGGAAAACAGATCATATGAATTGCTCATTGATAAACTTGCCGGAGGTAATGATAAATGGAAAGCTGCTGCTTGTATCCGGGTTTCCAAAAGCCTGAATGATTATTATTACCATGTTTTTGTAATGGCTGAGGACAATACGTTTAAAACATTTAAAGTTTCGCTGGATGAATTTCGTACTTATTACTCAAAAGTCCGGTAGCTGTTTTGCCGGGATCCTGAAAATTTGACAAGAGGCTTTTTAAGTGAGTTTATAAATCACTTTGTTTATAATAGGCTGCTTTTTTTATTGGAAATTCATTCGCGGATAACAGCTGCTTATAGACTCTGGAACAGGCCTCTGTAGCCCCTTTTCCATTTTTTGGATAGGTCATGGTAGAATCATGGTTGTAACCGATCATGTGGCTCACTTCGTGCACGACGATGAAACATACATCTTTGTTCAGGTAATCGTTAAGTATGTGATTGGCTACACCAAATGTATAGCCGCCACCCAAACCTGAAACGTTTACCACCACGCCACAATTAAACTGCGGGATATCTATCATTTTTTGGAATGCGGTTTCCTTTTCGGCTGTGCTGAGGAAGGTCACACCGTCATTGCCGGTAATCGGTTCTGCAACATAGGAAGTCCTGGTTTCATTTGCCTGAAGCAGGTAAGCCAGGTTGATGATAAATCCTGAAAACCTTCTTACATCTTTTGCATCGATATTCTCTTTCCAATTGTCTTCCGTATTATCATTGGAATCAAAATCATGATATTTCACTTTCCATTTTAGTTTTGCCAGTTTTTTTAATTTGACAATCAGCTCGGTTTCTCCGCTGAAATCAAAACTTACTTTTCCGGGGACTAAGCCGGTAGTTTTGTAAGCCGATAAGTCTACAGGCGCATGGTCGATGTCGAGAAATTGGGAGGTCCCGTTAATAAAAGGGTACTTTATTTCCTGTACGGCATGTGCCCTGATTTTCTTTATTTTAAAAAGCCTGACCGGTTTTGCGGATCCTTCGATGCGGAGTAAAATGGTTGCATTTTCGATGTCAACAGGCGCAAAATTGGCGACCTCAATAGTGGTTTCATCTATTGCTTTTACCCGTAAAACTTTGCCAATTTCATACCTGCGCGCTTCGGCTGTTAACAATGCGGTAGATTCGCCATCCTGAAACATGAGTTTGGAGTTGCTGTCATTGTCAAATGAAAGTTCTGTTGTGACCACTTCTGCGACTGCCGGCTGGCTGGTATTGTTGTTTTTCTTACAGCCTGCAAGTAAAATAAGGAGAAGGATCAGAATTTTGTTTTTCATGGGTGTGTATTCTTTTAAGCTTAGCTATTAAAACTGTAAATATAGCTTACTGGTTCGATATGCCCGGGCGGAGGATGGATTTTTGGAGACATTATATCAGGATTCATTATCTTGGTTGAGTCAAAAGAGCGGGTTGATCTAATTTGCCTGCCGGATGATATTTAAAATCAGCTATGAAACTCGGGTTAAAAATTGTTGTTATCTTATGTTTTGCGTTCAACCTTGCTGTAGCTCAGCATAAACGTCCCAATATTCTAATTATTCTCGTTGATGATATGGGTTGGCGTGATGCCGGATTTATGGGCTCTGAGTTTTATGAAACACCGGTAATTGATTCATTGGTTAGGCAGGGGATGGTGTTTACGAATAGTTATGCTTCAGCAGCGAACTGTGCGCCAAGCCGTGCCAGCCTGATGTCCGGCAAATGGATGCCGAGACATGGAATCTATACGGTTGGAAATTCAGACAGGGGAAAGTCTGCAGATCGAAAACTAGTACCGGTTGTGAATACGCTGACCCTGGATCCTAAGTTTAAAACATTGGCGCAATCTTTAAAAGAAAATGGTTACAACACCTGTCTGGCAGGCAAATGGCATTTGAGTGATGATCCTGTACAGTATGGCTTTGAGGTAAATATCGGCGGTTCACATGCTGGGAGTCCGGCGAGTTACTATCCACCCTATAAAAACATCAAACTGACTGGTCCGGATAACAGGTATCTTACCGATCTGGTGATGGATAAAACCGTCGATTATGTTAAAAATGTATCCGGAGATAAACCCTTTTTCTTGTACTACGCGAGTTATGCGGTGCATACACCTATACAAAAGATCGATAGCCTCCTATACAGATTTGAAAACAAAAAGGCCTGGGAGGGGCAATCCAATAAAGCTTATGCGACTATGCTGAAGAATGAAGATCAGAATATTGGTCGCTTATTAAGCGCATTAAAAGCCAAAGGAGAGTTGGACAATACGTTTATCATTTTTACTTCAGACAATGGCGGACTGAATCAGGTTACCTTTCAACATCCGCTACGTGCCGGTAAAGGGAGTTATTTTGAGGGCGGCATCAGGGTACCTACCGCTTTTATATGGAAAGGAAAGGTTAAAGCAGGAACTCATTCTGATCTGCCGGTCACGAATCTGGACTTTTATCCAACCTTAATGGAAGTCGCAAAGGCAAGTACAACGGAAGAGCTGGATGGTCATAGCCTGTATGCCTATTTACAAACCCAAAAGCCGGAAGCGGCTTTGGCCGACAGGCCCTTGTACTGGTATTTTCCCATTTATCTGGAAGGCGGAAATCAGGAAAGCAATGATCCTGTTTTCAGGACCAGGCCCGGAGAAGCATTGCGTAAAGGGAACTGGAAGCTGCATCATTATTTTGAAGACAATTCATTACAGTTGTATAACCTGAAAGACGATGTCGGAGAGCGAAACAATGTCGCGGAAAAATTTCCGGGAAAAACAAAAGAACTGCTGGAATTACTTAAACAGTTAGATCAGAAAACGAAAGCTCCCGCTGTTACAGAACTTAACCCTGGATATTCCGGAATTAAGTAGCATCTGTAAACGCTTAATATCCAGGGTTCTTGCGACCGGAAATTTGATCAGGGATGCAATTTATAACCCTTTAAGCAGTTTGGCGGACAGGTAAAGTTTGAAATCTTTAATCCATCCGCTTTCTATATCCTGACGGGGCAGTATTTAACTCCGCTATTAGATGGCAGACTGCGCATCATAATGACACTTTTGGGGCTTGCATCAGGACTTTTGGTGGTTTGGCCGACTAGGCAATATTTTCCAGATATCGGAGTACTTCTTCCTTTTTGCGACTGGAAACAGGAATCTGTTCCTTAGTCTGCATTTGTAAATAACCTTCTCTGTAATATCTGATCACATATTGAAAATTCACCATATAGGACTGATGACATCGTAAAAAGCCGAAGGCAGTCAATAAGCTTTCGTATTCTTTCAAGCCTTTAGATACGAGGATCTCACGCTTATTGTTCAGGTAGAACGTGGTATATCCCCGGTCACTTTTACAATAGATGATGTCTTCCATAGCTACAATCTCTATATATTCAAGGCTTTTCAATGCAATGCGTTTGCTTGCGCCTATACCTTGTGCAAGGTACTGGTCTCTGGCAACGGCGAGTTGTTGCCGGTCAAAGGCTTCTTGTTTACGGTGATGAAAACATTTGTCCAGCATGGTGGTCAAAGCTTTTTCATCTATTGGCTTTAGCAGGTAGCCAAAGGAGCCCATATTTAACGCCTGGATGGCATACTGATCATATGCGGTAAGAAAGATGACCTGAAAATCTTCAGCTCCCAGTTCATCAAACAAACGAAAGCTGTCGCCATCTTTTAGGCGGATGTCTGCCAGGATCAGATCGGGTTTTAATTCCGGTATTTCTTTGGAGGCCTTTGCTACTTCTGCTGCTGATCCGATCACTTGTATGTAAGAGATTTTGCTCAGAATATGTAACAGATGTTCCAGGATACGGGTTTCATCTTCAAGAAGATAAAGTTTCATGTGCTTCAGTTTTCAGGTTTATTCTTTTATTTCAGGGATGATGATGTGTACGGTAACACCATGTTCCTTTTTATGTTTTTTATCTTCAATCTCAAATTTTGCTTCCTGACCCGGGGATGTAAAAAGCAGGTCCAGCCTTTCTTTTAGGATAATACTTGCCAGCGACTGTTTCTTAGGGCTAGGAATATCTTTATTGATCAAGCCTATCCCATCGTCGTCTACCATAATGTTCATTACTCCATTCTCAATACGGAATGATATGGACAAAAGCCCTTTGTAATCAATATTCCTAAAGCCATGTTCTATTGCATTTTCAACAAATGGTTGTAACAGCATGGGTGGGATGAGAAGGTCCGGAGCATAGATGTTTTCATCCAGGATGATTTGATACTCAAAAAGACCTGGAAAGCGCATTTGTTGTAGCAAGAGGTAGTTATCCAACGATGAGATCTCTTCTTCCAGACTGATAAAATCTTTACGGTTTTGTTCTAAAATGTTCCTCAGGAGTCCCGAGAAAACGGTCAGGTAACGTCCTGCTTCATCTCTGTCGCCTGTTGCAACCAAACTTTGAAGATTGGCGATGGAATTAAAAATGAAGTGTGGGTTTAGCTGTACCTGCAGGAGTTTTTGCTCAATGTTTAGCCTCTTATTTTCCGACTGTAGCAGCTGATTCTTTTCCTTTAAGCGGTATTGCCTGTGTAAAATATAGAAAAATAAGAGCAGTCCCACAAAAACGAGCAAAGCCAGGCCCATAGTCCATCTTTGCTGAAGGATAATCTTTTCACTAAGTTCATTCCGCTTCCTTAGGTCATCAATGTTCCTGTCTTTCTTTTCTGTATTATATTTTTCATGTATTTCTGCCACCTTTACGGCGTCCCTTTCTAAAAGGTCCCGGATTTGCAGCCTGGAAGCAGATTCTGCGGCATCCAGGGCTTCAGCATATGCACCTTTTGCCTTGTATGCCTCTATAAGTCCGTTGAAATAAGTCGGTTTTTTTCTGCCTTTTGGATTTTTTTCTGAGAGTACGATTGCTTTCTTAAAGTAGTAAATCGCAGAATCCATCATCTGATTATGAATAAAGCTGGTGGCAAGATTACTATAAGCGATGTCGTTGAGGTTGTTGGTCTTTTTCAGGTAATTCACATAGGCCCTGCTGGAGGCTAGTGCTTTTCCAAATTGCCCTTTGCTGTCATATATTTGCGCTTCATTGTCATAAGTACGGGCTATGGCCAGACTGTCATGCAGACTTAAGGCAAGGTTACGTGCCATCACATTGTAAGACATCATTTTCTCATAATCCTTTATTCTGTAAGCAAGAAGGTATGAGATGTCGTAATACCTTTGTTTGATTTCCGGATGAAATTTGTAAGGATGACTACTATAATAGTGTTCGGCATATTTTAGGGACTCTTTATCATTGTCGTTCTGAAAGTACGCTTTGGCCAGTAGGTCGTAAAGGTGGTAAGTAATCCTGCTATCAGCCTGTTCTGCCTTTTTAAGGAGCGCAAGTATTTTGTTCATTACCGGAAATTCCACAATCACACCATAGTTGGTGCTCAGGTCGAGCAATTTATAGCTTTTGAGCAGATCGATTTCATCTCCGGGCTGAGTTGCAGCCATTTTTTCATATTCTATGCGGGCACTATCCAATTGCTTTTCCGTTTCATACTTTAGGCCTTTGAAATAATGATAAAATGCTTTGCCATGAGCATCTGAAGCGGAGCGAAGCAGATGTTCTTCCTCGTTAATGCGCTTTCTATATTCAGCACGGGATAAGGTATCCAGAGAAATGGCAAGGGCCAGGTAATCTGTTTTAGGATTAGGTTTAAGTGAAGTCTCCTGATCAGTCTTAGATTGCTCTTGTTGCCTGCAAGACGAAGCCATTAGCAGCGATAAAATAAAAAATAAAGCAAAAACAATTCTTATATTCATCAATGGGGTATTAGTTATTTGAGTTGTTGCAAAGGCGATCTGTTAAATTATTTCAAGTGTAAAAATAGCAAGCTTTTGAAGAAACAAATGAGGTTTCTTTAACGATTTTTCATTATTCGCATTCAGAGCAATTGCTGCTTCATCAAAGACAAATATTCAGGAAATTTATTTTTGCAATTAGACTATTGGTGCTAACTTATGTGTTTATTGTCTGGCGATAAACATGAAATTGATTTCCGGGATGTATGAATGGATATTCGTGGTGATTTAGCTGATATCTGAAATTGTCAGATGATCAAACATACACACACAAAGGCTATATGCTATTCCTAAAACCACCCAATATCTCTATCTGAAGAAAAGAAAAATAGAATCCGATGATCAGGAGGAAAGAGAGAGCATCGGGAATCCTGAAAAAGAATTCCCGGACTTGTAATTGCATTAACAATTTATAAGCCTTTAAACGGTTTGCCGGACAGGTAAAGTCTGAAGTCTTTGATTCTCCCTGTTTCCATGTCCTGGCGGGGCAACACTTTAATCCCGCTAATACTGGTTTGTGCACCTAAATCAATCACGATCTGATGAGGATGTTTAGGGCTGTTGTCTTTCCACTGGCTATGCCAGATGCTGGTGTATTGGAGGTCAAAAACATTTTCAGATTTACCATCCTGGCTTTTCAGCTCCTCGCTGTCTACATACACTACCTTCCATAAATTCCTTGGAATTTGCTTGCCGTTCTCATCCAGTAATTCCAGCTCGGCCATTGACGTATAGGCATCTTCAGCAAAGTTGTTCAATGCTGCTATGGCGATGTACCTGCCCGTCTTCAAAGGAAAAGTAAAGTTTTGCCATTTGGCAGAATTTTCCATTGTTCCGCTATAGATCATACTGCCCGTATTGTTGCCAAACTGTTGACCGGCTTTGCGATGGTTGCTGCTCATGGCTTTTACCTCCGTAAGGCTATCGAGAATTGGTTTTTCCAGGCCTTGTAAACGTGGGGCAACAGGGCGGTGAAGGTCAAGTACCACCACTTCATTCTTTCCTGCATTTAACCATACCCCTGGAACATACATGGTTTGGGTAGGGCCAATATTCCAGTAGCGGCCAAGGCAATGTCCATTGATCCAGACCACGCCTTTTTTGAACCAGCGCATGTCCAGGTAAAAATCATTGTTATGTCTGGCGCTGAAACTACCTTTATAAAATGCTGGTTCGTTAAGTTTTCCGGCCGTTGTTATGCTTTGATATTTGAAAGCCGGATTGCCTTCTCCTAAGGGAATGGAATAGTGTTTCCATCCTTTGAGCTGCAATTTTCCGGTATTGGAAATGCGGTAAACCTCAGCTTGTAGTCCCTTGCGGTCGTGCATGTAATCACCATAGTTCACACGGCCCATGGCTTCTACCAATACGCGGAGTCTGGTGTTTTTTGACAGTGCAGGAATAACGATGCTATGCTCATTTTTCATTCTGTTCAATACGCCAATGAGTTTCTGGTCCAGATATATTTCGGCATAGTCATGGACTGCTGTAAAATCAAGGGTGCTTTTCGCTCCGGCCGGAAGCGTGGTTTCGTAGGCCATCATTCCATATCCTTGTCCCAGGTCTTCCATATACAGCGTGGTATCAGAAAGTACAGGCTTACCCAATTGCGATAGTACCGGAGCTACTGAAGTCAGGTTAAATGCTGCGATCTTCTGAACAGGTATGGCTGCGGGTACCTCTGGCAGATGTTCTCCTGGCTGAAGATGCTTTTTGAGCATGTCCCGCAAGGCGTAAAATTTAGGGTTAGCCGATCCGTTTTCACTGATTGGGGCATCGTAATCATAGCTGGAAGTTTCGGGCAAATAGGGCTGGCAATTGGCACCGGCCCATAAACCGAAAGAGGTTCCTCCATGGATCATGTAAATGCTGAAAGAGGCTTTCTGTTCCAGCATCCAGTCGAGCTCTTTGACCATGCGGTCGCTGGAGCCGGTATGATGGGCATTGCCCCAGGAATCAAACCATCCGGGGTAGTATTCGCCACACATTAAAGGCCCTTCGGGCTGTACTTCGCGTAAAGCTTTGAAGCCCGCTTCCGGATTACTACCGAAATTGACCACTGCAAAAAGGTCTTTCTGGACATCGTTTTTTAGCTGGACTACGCCATCACAGGTGAAAAAAGGAACATCAAAATTGGCTTCTTTCAGGTAATCCCTGAGCTTTAACAGGTAATCTTTATCTGTGCCATAGCTTCCGTATTCGTTCTCTACCTGTACCATCAGGATCGGGCCACCATGGGTAATTTGCAAAGGACCCAGCACCCGGCCAACTTCTTTTAAATACTGGCGGCTGCGTTCCATATAATAAGGGTCCTGGGTCCGTAGTTTGAGGTCTTTCTTTTGCAGCAGCCACCATGGGAAACCGCCAAACTCCCATTCGGCACAGGAATAGGGGCCCGGACGCAGGATCACATACAATCCTTCCTCCTGTGCGATTCTGCAAAACTCGGCCGCATCGGCCTGTCCTTCCCAATTGAATTTTCCGGGACTGGTTTCATGGAAATTCCAAAACAGATAAGCGCAAACGGTATTTAAACCAACGGCCTTGACCATTTTTAAACGCTGTCTCCAGTAGGCTTTTGGGATTCTGGCGAAGTGTAATTCACCGCAACGGATCACATAAGGTTTACCATTTAAAACAAAGGATTCTGTACTAATCTTAAAAGGTGCATCCTGCGCTTGTTGGGCAACAGCAGGTTGAAAGCAGGATGCAGATAGTATAAAAAATAATAAACCGGTTAGTTGCTTCTTCATATAAAGAGTAATGGTGAAATCAAGGACATTTATTACAATGCTAAGCAAAAAAATAAGAAATAAAATTTGAAAAATTACACAAACGATTGCACGATACAGAACAATCGATTGTGTAGTTTTTACCTGGATTAAAGGGCTTTTTTCGGGATTTTATTGCCGTATATTTTAATTAGTTTCGGTCTTTTTAAAGTAGAAAATCAAACTTTTTTATGCGAAAATTTAGCTGTGTGCTGTTGTTTTTACTCCCTTTGAACCTTTTGGCGCAGCAATTTAAACCGGTGCAGGAACTGTTGAAACGAAGAACGCCCTGGCTGGCAGATCAGGTGGTGTTTAAACTGCTGAAAGACGATCAGAAAGACCTGTTTGAATTGCAGAGTTCAGGAGATAAACTGGTCATCAGTGCTTCCGGACCAAATGCAGCAGCAGTGGGATTGAACTGGTATTTAAAATACTATTGTAACCGCTCCATGTCGCACATGGGAGATAATCTTGCTCCGGTTTATCCAATTCCTGTAGTTAAAGAAAAAGTACGTGTGGAGGCTCCGGCCAAATACCGTTATGCCTTAAACTATTGTACCTATAACTATACCATGAGCTTTTACGATTGGAAAGAGTGGGAGCATGAGCTGGACTGGATGGCCTTAAATGGGGTAAACCTGATGCTCACTGTAAATGGGATGGAAGCCGTATGGCAAAATACACTGAAACAGATTGGATACACTGATCAGGAAGTAAATGATTTTTTAGTTGGCCCGGCATATACGGCATGGTGGCTGATGGGTAATATACAAAGCTGGGGAGGCCCGATGCCTCAGAGCCAGATTGATGGCCGGAAAGCCTTACAGCAAAAGATGATGGGACGGATGAGAGAACTGGGGATAGAGCCGGTATTGCAAGGTTTCTATGGTATGGTGCCAGGATCTTTAAAAGAAAAGAGCAAGGCGCAGATCATTGACCAGAAAACCTGGGGTGCATTTAAACGTCCGGATATTTTAGTTCCTGACCGTCCTGAATTTTCCAGAATAGCGGGAATATATTATAAGGAATTACAAAAAGCATATGGCAAAAACAATCGTTTTTTTGCGGGAGATCCTTTTCATGAAGGTGGGATTACAGCTGGTATAGATTTAAAGGCGGCAGGGAAATCAATTCAGACAGAGATGCAAAAGAGCTTTCCCGGATCAACATGGGTGCTACAGGGCTGGCAGGACAATCCTAAACAACAAATGCTGGATGGCCTGGATAAATCACATGTGCTGGTACAGGAACTGTTTGGTGAGTTCACCAATAACTGGGAGAAAAGAAAGGGTTATGATTCTACACCCTTTATCTGGGGTGTGGTAAACAATTTCGGTGAAAGACCAGGTTTGTATGGTAAGCTGCAACGCTTTGCAGATGAAGTAGACCGGATCAGAAAAGGCCCGTATAAAGATGTGTTAAAAGGGGTAGGGATTATGCCCGAAGGGCTCAACAACAATCCTCCGGTATACGATCTGATGTTGGAGCTGGGCTGGAGAAAAGACCATGTGGATGTGAAAGAATGGCTGAATGGCTATGCTAAATATCGTTATGGAAGTTCAAATCCTCATATTGATCTGGCATGGCAGGGATTCCTGGAAACCATTTATCAAAGTATTCCAGGTTATCAGGAGGGGGCAAGTGAATCGGTGTTTTGTATCCGCCCTGCGCTGGATTCCAAACCGGCCTCCCGCTGGGGAACCCGTGTAAGGACTTATGATCTGGTAAAATTTAAAGCAGCGGCCATGGAGTTTGCAAAAGCAGCACCTGAATTTAAAAACTCCGATACTTATCAGATTGACCTCATCAATGTGTTAAGACAGGTTTTAGCCAATGATGGGGAACAGGTATTTGAAGCGATGGTAAAGGCCTACAATGAGAAAAACACGGAACAGTTTAGCAAAATATCTGCTCAGTTTCTGGACCTGATCCGTCTTACAGATGAGCTGCTGTCTGTCCATCCTTATTACCGGTTAAATACTTACAAAACCCAGGCCTTAAGTTTAGGAAAGACGGAAGAAGAGAAAAAACTCAACATCAAAAATGCCATGATGCTGATCACCTACTGGGGAGAAAACATTCCGGCAGAAGATAATCTCCATGAATATGCCTATAAAGAATGGGGAGGACTAATGAAAGACTATTACCTGGTACGCTGGGAGATGTACATCACCCATTTGCAAAATACCCTGCAGGGGAAGCCCACTCAGGCTCCCGACTTTTTTTGGTGGGAACGGGCATGGGTAGAACAAAATATGGAGCTCAAAAAAGAAAACCCGGTTAAGCCTTTAGATCAGGTAACTGCTGAAATTCTAAAATGAAAAACAGCTGTTCAATAACCTTGCAGGATTAATCATTGAACATATCAGAACACCATCCACGCTGAGGTTCGTCATGTTGTCCAGGATTTGTCTTTCCCGCTCCGGGTTCTCAAATGACTGGCCAAAAATTACGTTATAGTTCTTGTTGCGGGAATAGCTTTCTATCTTACGGAGGATGGAATGGTAAAAAGTTTCTCGGATATCAGGCAAAACCAGTTCAATGGTTAAGGTTTTGTTTTTTTACATGAAATGCATTTAATTGCGCTTAGGTGTATTCAAATTCATTTTATGTTATATTTAATTACATATTAAGAAATAAAAGGATGCTTCAGCAATTTCCTTAGCGAATATTCTCAGATACTTTACGAATATGGGTTCAAAGCCCTCACATAATAACTCTCACTTGTGTTATTAATGGTTTGTGCCGAATTTTAAGATGTAATTAAACGTGTAACCCTTGGTTCGGGATTTAATTGCAACCTAAATATGCAATTTATATCATGTGCTTGTAGACGTACAAAACACGCAGTTATAAATGGCTGATCAGCAAAAACCCAAACGCCAGGGTACGTTGGCGATCTAATTATTAAACTCAAGTTTTATTATGAAAACAAACAAAAGCTTATTCGAAAAAAGAATCGAATTAAAAGACTGCCAAATCAACGGCGGCAAACTTGGATTCAGCAATCAATTATCTGTAGCAGAAACAGGAACAAGAGAGAACCCTGATACTTGTACAGACATTGGCTTTGACCAACCTGGGACTAACCTGCCAATTGGTTACAACACTGCCTTAACAGGAAACTAGTCACTGCTTATTCTAAACTTTTAAAATTTGATCTCTTGATTATCAATTGGTCTAGCGATGGCGGCAAAATATGTCAAAGCTATCAGGATAATCTTTAAAGTTTCAAACATTTAAAAGTTGTCAATCGAATGAATAATGAAGTACGAAACTTAATCAGAAAAAAATGAAAAACAGCAACAAATTGTTCGAGAAAAAAATCGAACTGAAGAATAGTCAAATTAGTGGTGGACTGGCGGCGGCTGGAACTTACAAAAACGTAAACACAACCCATACATACCCTAACGGTTGTACTTTAACAGTAGCAGAAGTACGGACAGATGGGAATCAACTCGTTGAAGAGTGCTTTTTCTCAAATTGCCCATAATCACCATCCATTAAACAACCTTAATCTATAAAATATGAAAAACAGCAAAAAATTGTTGAAGAAAAAAATAGAGCTGGATAACTGCCGGGTTAACGGTGGCCTTGCTATGGGAAGCCACGCTGTATGCAGCCAATATAGCTACGGTGACCATTGTGCCGATAAAACAACAACAATGTACAACGATCAGGGCCAAACAATTGGCTCTCCCGCTACTTCATCATGGCAAACATAATTGACTAGTTCAATTAACCACCGGGCAATAATAAGCCTGGTGGTTTCATTAATAAAAGGCAAAACATAGGTGGCTGGATAAACTGGCTATTAAAACTTATAAAATCGAGTTACGTGATATTAATATTTTCAATTAACAGTGATTATTCTACCAGTTCTGTAATCAGCTGGCTTATACGGCTCAAAAAGCCGTTTATCCGAATCAATGAAGATACCATATTGGAACTTCTTTGGCTTACCTCTTCAGATTTTGCCATCGCCATAAATGGGGAAACAGTTTTGAGCAGCCAAATTACCAAAATGTGGTACCGCAGGGGCGGATTGGATCTCTTTGCCAAATTTAAGAACGTTTTAATTAAAGACTACCTGCGTACTGAGCATACCGCCCTGATAGAATATTTTTATCATAGGCTGGATAAAATCCCTTCGGTAAATAGATTCAAAAACAGCGATATCAACAAACTATATTTAATGGATCTTTGTCAGCAATACGGTGTTTTAGCTCCTAAATACTTAGTTACGGGCTGCAAAAACACAGTTGCTGAATTTTTCGAGCAAGAAAAGCGTATTATTTCTAAGCCCATTAGCACGCCGTTTTCGTTACAAGACGAGGAAGATTTCTCACATATGGCCTATACCTTAATGGTTAACCGTGAAGATATTGATGCCCTCCCAAACCAATTTGTGCCCACTTTTTTTCAGCAGGCCATTCCTAAAGCTTATGAGATCAGGGTTTTTTACCTAAATGGTAAATTTTACGCCATGGCCATATTCTCCCAAAACAATAGCAATACCAATGTCGATTTCAGGAATTATGATAGAGATAAACCAAACAGGGTTGCACCGTACAGCTTAGAAAAAACATATGAAAAAAAACTAAAAAAGATGCTTGATGCATACGGACTTAACTGTGCGTCGTTTGATGTGATTTACTCTGGTGATGATGCTGAATATTATTTTTTAGACTTAAATCCAGTTGGCCAGTTTGGTATGGTATCAAGCCCTTGTAATTACAATTTGGAGAAAGAGATTGCACTGGCACTTTAATTTTTACCCAATCTGATTTGATTAATCCCTATCGATAAAACCTATGAAAAAAATAAAAGACCTAATAGATACCGGGCAAGCACCATTGCACATAAAATCATTGGTAAAAAAGCCTAAACCTACCTACCTTATTAAAACGAGGGTTTCTAAAATCTATCATACCAATTGCTTACAGCTTGACCTATACTTTAAATCCCCGATATGATGAAATTATATCTTCGAAACCAACTGTGCATTCCGGTAATTGGGTTTAACAGGGCTATAATTTACGATTTGGGTCGCAAAGACTATCATTTTATTTCAATCGAGCATTACCATATTTTAAACACCGATGGCTTTATAAATTTTGATAGGATTTCTGATCAATCTGAGCGTAGCGAACTGATAAAGTTTCTTTTAAATTTAGAGGTTATTTTTGAGGTTGCATCTGCTCAGGAAGAGAAAAGATTTCCGAAAATATCCAGAGCCTTACATCATACTAACCAGCTAACGCATGCTGTAGTACATGTCGATGTGAGCAACAAATTTATAGATTTTATAAGTCAGAATCACCTTCAAAACTTAAGTATAATTTCCGCGCAAATAGACGATAAACTAATCAATTTGATTGAGTCATTTGCCTATCTGGAAATTGATGGTATATATCTTTATATTGAAAGATTTGATGCAGAAAAACTTGACGAATATGAGCGGGAATTGGCTCGGCAGCCTGCTATATTTTCAGTTAATTTTTTTGGGACAGATAAGGCGCACACCAAACTGAAAGACAACATTTACTACAACTTTTTTACTGAAAGTTTTGGAGACTACCAACAGCTGCTTACCGTAGATAAATTGTTTGTAAATCAGGATTTTTTTCTGGAAGCTTATAACAAACACTCGTATTACAACGGCAAAATTTATATTGACCAAAGTGGCAATATTAAGAACGGACTTAATAATACACAAAGTTTCGGCAACATTACTTCCATGAGCTATGATGAATTTCATCAAACCATCAATAGCAATCAATTTTTGGAGCTTGGCAACCTCAACAAGAATCAAACCCTTGTTTGCCAACACTGCGAATTTAGATATATGTGTACCGATATACGCGTGCCTGACAAGGGAGCCGAATACTGGTTTCATCATTTTGAATGTGCTTATAACCCTTTTATTTCCAGGTGGAACTATGAAGAAGGTTACCTTGATTTAAATGAATCCGGGATAACTGTATCTGCATCAGGTTGTGCTATAAATGAAGACAAATTATCCGAAACCTTTAATAAAATCTGGTCAGAATAGAATGAAAAAATTCCCCTTTTATAAACAACCAGACGCAAAAGACTGTGGTCCTACCTGCTTGCGTATTATAGCAAAATACCATAAAAAAAGTATTCCGCTTCAGCATTTACGAACACTATCTGAAACTACCAGAGAAGGAAGTGGTTTGTTCGGGCTTAGCAACGCCGCAGAGAATTTAGGTTTTAGAACTTTAGGGGTTAAAATAGATTTTGATACCTTGGTTGCAGATGCGCCATTGCCTTGTATTGTACATTGGAACAAAAACCACTATGTGGTGGTTTATAAAATTGATAAAGCCGAAAAGGTTTATATTTCAGACCCCAGTTATGGCTTAATCACCTACCCAAAAGAAGAATTCATTAAACATTGGATCGGCGAAAATGCGAATGAAAAAACCGAAGAAGGTATTGCGCTAATTTTAGAAACCAGTCCATCATTTTATAAAAACGAATTTGAGGAGGAGGAGAAAAAAACAAGTTTCTCATTCCTATCCAGATATTTGATTAAATATAAATCACTTGTTATCCAGTTGGCAATCGGACTGCTGGCAGGAAGTTTATTGTCACTTATTTTCCCTTTTCTAACCCAAAGTATTGTAGACGTTGGAATACAAAATCAGGATATTAATTTCATCTATTTAATTTTATTGGCTCAGGTGATGCTTTTTATGGGCAAAATGGGCATTGATATTATCAGAAGCTGGATTTTACTGCACCTTTCGACCCGGATTAACATCTCCATCATATCAGATTTCTTTATCAAATTAATGAGACTTCCCATCAGTTTCTTTGATACCAGAATGACAGGAGACATCATGCAACGCATTAACGATCATCACAGGATTGAGCAATTATTAACCAGCTCCTCGTTAAATACGTTATTCTCCATGGTTAATCTCATCATTTTTAGCATTGTGCTTTTGGTATACGATTACCGTCTGTTTGTGGTTTATTTAATTGGTGCAATACTTTACATTGTCTGGATCAGCTTTTTTCTTAAAAAGAGGAAAGAATTGGACTATAAAATGTTCTCGCAGGTAGCGCAAGAGCAAAGTACCGTAATCGAACTCATTAACGGTATGCAGGAGATAAAAATGCACAATGCTGAAAAACAGAAGCGCTGGGGCTGGGAGTTTTTACAGGTAAAGTTATTTAAAATCAAAATAAAGGCGCTTTCTTTAGAGCAATGGCAATCTGTTGGTGGAGGTTTCATTAACCAGATTAAAGATATTCTGGTAAGTTTCCTGGCCGCAAAACTGGTATTAAGTGGAAACCTCACCCTTGGGATGATGCTTTCTGTGCAGTATATTATCGGGCAGCTCAATAGTCCTTTACTGCAATTAATAGATTTTATTAAACAAACGCAGGATGCTAAAATATCGCTTGAACGTCTGGGCGAAATACATGATAAAAAAGACGAGGAAAGCAGTGATGAACAGTATGCCTCTGAAATTCCACAAAAAGATATCGAGTTAACCAATATTTCGTTTAGATATACGGGTTCTGATGCTTTTGTTTTTCAGGACTTAAACCTGGTTATACCCTATCAAAAAACCACGGCCATAGTCGGGGCCAGTGGTAGTGGTAAAACAACGCTTTTAAAACTCATCACTAAATTTTACGAACCTAACCAGGGTGATATCAAAATTGGCAGTACCGAGATGAAGAATATTTCGCCCAGATTTTGGCGGGATCACTGTGGGGTGGTGATGCAGGAAAGTTATGTATTTAACGATACCATCGCCAACAACATCGCCATTGGCGAAGATACCATTGACAAGCAAAAACTGAGAAAAGCAATCGAAATTGCCAACATACAGGGCTTTATAGAAAGTTTGCCGCTAAGTTACAATACTAAAATCGGGAATGAGGGCGTCGGGATAAGCGGCGGTCAGAAACAGCGCTTGTTCATTGCCAGGGCAGTTTACAAGTCGCCCGAATATATTTTTTTCGATGAAGCCACCAGCGCCCTGGATGCCAACAACGAAAAGATCATCATCGAAAACCTGGAACAGTTTTTTAAAGGTAAAACGGCTATCGTTATTGCGCACAGGCTATCTACCGTTAAACATGCCGATAAAATTATTGTACTGGATAAGGGAAAGGTTATCGAAGAGGGCAATCACCAGGATTTGGTGGCCCAAAAGGGAGAATATTACAGACTAATTAAAAATCAGCTCGAACTTGGAAACTAAAAAAGATAAATTAGACGAGATCAATCTTCGCTCGGAGAGTGTGCAGGATGTTTTGGCAGAGCCACCACATTGGATGTTCCGCTGGGGCAATGTGGTGATTTTGGCGATTCTGTTAATGATCTTTATGATGAGCTATTTCATCAAATATCCAGAATTTGTGCCTGCAACTATTATCGTAACCTCGCAAAACCCTCCGGAAAAACTAGAAGCACGAATAAATTCTAAACTGGAAAAGATTTTTATCAAAGACCATCAACAAGTTAAAAAAAACCAGGTTTTAATGGTTTTACAGTCTACCGCTAATTATAAAGACATTTTACAGCTTAAAGAAGTAATTGATTCAATATCACCAGCTCATATGTCCTCTTTTCCTGTTCATAAAATATCAACTTTTAAATTAGGTGAGCTTCAGGCTGACTATAATAATTTTGCAAAGGCATTTCAAGACGAGAAATTGTTTGTCAGCCTAAAACCCTATGAACCGGAAAACAAGGCCACTGAGCAAAATATCGATGCCAGTAAAAACAGGATAGTCGCCTTAAAGCAGCAAAAAAAACTGGAATTGGCGAAATTCGAGCTAATTAAGAAAAACTATCAGCGGACGGTGCAACTCGTAAGCCAAAAAGTAATTTCGACTTCCGAATTTGAGAGTGAAAAAATTAAATTTATACAGGCGGAGCAGAGCTTGGAAAATATAGAAATTTCCTTGTCTCAAACCCAGGAGGCGATTGCAAATCTCAATAAAACAAGAAGCGGAACAAACATTAATCATGAGAAGGACAAAAGCAATTTTGCTTTGCAAACCTTACAATTGTTTGAACAATTGAAAAGGTCTTTAAGACAATGGGAACAAAATTATTTAATCATCTCTTCAACAGATGGTTTGGCAAGTTTTCAGCAATTTTGGGGTGAAAATCAATTTTTAAAAAGCGGTGATGCTATTTTAACCATACTGCCAGACAACAAAAAAGCTTTAATTGGCAGAATGATCGTTCCTGCAGCCAACTCGGGTAAAATAGCACGCGGCGAAAAAGTGCTGATCAAACTGGATAATTATCGTTTTCAAGAATATGGAATTGTAGAAGGCCGGGTACAAAATATTTCCTTCACTCCGGATGAAAAAGGAAATTATTATGTAGATGTTAATTTACCCAAAGGGTTAACCACCTCATACCACAAAACCCTGATTTTTGACAAAGAATTAAAAGGCAACGCAGAAATTGTAACACAAGATTTAAGATTAATTGAACGGTTCTTTTATCAAATCAGAAAACTTACTGAAAATCACAATTAATGTGAATCAAGGGTTGAAATCTGATGATGACTTTATTGCACAAACTGTACATCAGTCCTCTACAAAACGCCATGCAGCGGGAGCCCGGAAAGGCTCCCGAATTTTTTGGTGGGAGCGTGCATGGGTAGAGCGAAATATGGAGATTAAACCGGAAAGTTCTGCGAAGCCTTTGGATCAGATGATTGCTGAAATTCCAGCATTGAAAACAAATGTTCAATAGCCTGATAAGATTGGTCCGTATTCTTTTGCTCCAGCATAACCACAGGAATATTGTACCTTCTGAGCTGTTCAATCTGCTCGGAAGGTACTGTGGCTTTGCCTGCTGCAATCAGAATTCCATCTACCCTCAGGTTCTTCATATTGTCCAGAACCTGTTTCTCCCGCTCCTGTTTTTCAAATGACTGGCCAAAGATTACATTGTAATTCTTGCTGTGGGAATAACGCTCGATTTTACTGAGCAGGGAAGAGTAAAAAGTTTCTCCGATGTCGGGTAAAACCACACCTATGGTAAAGGTCTTGCCCTGCTTCAGGAAGACCGCGTTTTGGTTGGGTTGGAAGTTTAACTCTTTGGCCATTTTATTGACCCTCATGGTCGTGACCAGTCCGATGCTGGGATGTCCGCGCAATGCCCGGGAAACGGTAGAGGGATCCAGTTTCAGTTGTCTGGCTATATCTTTGATTGTAGGGATCTTTTCCATTTTCTGAGGAGGTTAGAATAAAACTTTGGGCTCACTGTTTCATGACTGGAACCGGCATCCTGACCGCTGATTTTTTTCCAGGTCTGGAAGTCGGTAATGGGAGCGCCATTGGTACTGTTCCAGATCCATTGCGGTTGACCTGTACTAAAGTAACGGTTGTGGTTGATGAGGTTATGGCTTCCGGTTAAGGTGTATTTATGAACCAGGACATCTTTAGGACCGGCATAGATGCTGTTGTGCTGAACCACATTGCTGTCGCAGTGTTCGGTAAGCCGGATCTCTCCTTCGATTTCTCCAAATGCGCCGGGAACGCGGTTGTTCTGAAATAGGGTGTTGTCCAGCACCGCACAATTTTTAGTTCCGGCGATGGTGTAATTTAAATAATCACCCATGTAAATGCCTGCCCGGTAGCAGTTGTAAACAAGGTTGTTTTTTACCGTAGTGGTTCTTGTAGGGTAGATCTTGCTTTCACTGACCAGGCCAATTCCCCTGTCGCTCTCATAAACAATGTTTCTTTCGATGAGGGTATTTGCCCCTCCGCAAACATAAATCGAAATTGCACCAAAGCGGTCGGGGCCCCATGTTTCCGGTGTTCTGGTCATGGTGTTGTGGTGAAAAATATTGTCCCTGATCACACCGTTACGTGCATAATTGCTTTCGACAGCACCATGAGGATTCAGTCCGTCGCCGCCAGCAACAATTACACCTATGTTCTCTGTATCGTATACCTGATTGTGACTGAAGATAAAACCATCAATATTTCCCGCAAGGGTTACGTTTTCACTTGTTCCGGTTTGGGTGTCGTGAACAGTACAGCCGGTAATCAAGAGGTTTGAGATCGGCGTTTTTCCGGTTCCAATGGCGAGTATGGCATGTCCGCTTCGTCCCTGCGCCAGTGTCGTATTGTTTTTGATGTTGTAAATATTGCAGTTTTTAACCGTGATGTGTTGTCCGCTGCCGATAATCGCCATGCCCTGGGGATCGGTATTCACCGCAGAACTGTGGAGGTTACAAATGTCAAAGCCATCGATGGTGACATAGCTTACGTTATTGACCGTAACCAGGGCCTGCCATCCGGCAACGGTAATCCTGCTGCCGTCGATCACTGGTTTTTCTCCCGGGTAGCCTTGCAGGCTGATGGTTTTTCCGGGTTCACCGGATTTGGGGAATTTGACCTCCTGATGGTAAGTCCCGGCCCTGACGATGACCTGATCGCCGGGGACAGCATGACCTAAGGCAATATTTATCGTTTGGAAAGGCGCGCTGATACTTCCGGGATTGTTATCCGAGCCATTTATGGCTACATAATACTTGCGGGGACTGGGTATAGCCGCAAAGGTTTTAGTTGTACAAACGAGCGTTTGTACAACTAAAACCAGGCTTAAAAAAGCGTATGGTTTCATGTGCTGATTAAGATTGTGTTATTCAGAAATGATTTTCCTGATCCTGTTGTTGTTTTTGTCCAGTACGTACACCGTTCCGTTTTTGTCTACGGCAACTCCGCCGGGTGCACTAAAAGAGGCCAGTCCGCCAAATCCATCGGTATAACCTGCTTTGCTGCTTCCGGCAAATGTGCCGACTTCATAAGTATTAGCCTGCAGGTAACGGATGCTTTGGTCCGGATTACTGGTACTTCCGCCGCCGGTTCCGTTACCGGCCACATAGATGTTATTGTTGTTGTCTATGGCAATCCCCCATGGATAGGCGAACTGCGCAGCCGTAGCCGGTCCATTTATATAACCGACATTTCCCTGCTGACCGGCAACAATGCTGCCCTGCCAGGTACCTGCGCTAAACTTCCTGATTACCTGATCGCCATGTCCGCTGACAAATAAATTGCCTTTATTGTCGAATTTAATCCCTGCGGGATAGTTAAGGCCGGAAATGATTGCGTTACTGGTTCCCTGGGCATTGATCTCGTAGATATTTCCAGGACTGGAACAACTGGAATAATAAAGCTTTCCAGCCACCTTGTCGAAAGCCACGCTCCATGGTTCCTGGCTTCCAAAGCCCCAGGTTTTGGCCTGTCCGTCTGGCGTGATCATTCTGATGTCCCAGTTGCCAGGGTCTACACAATACAGATTTCCCTGTCCATCTATAGCCAGGTCATAAGGCAAAGAGAAATTTGCCGCTGTGCCTTTGCCATCTGCATAACCTGCAAGATTGGGATTGCCGGCGAAAGTGCTTACATTTCCTTCAGGATCAATTTTCCGGATGCAGTGGTTGCCCGGATCGGCTACATAGACATTGAGCTGTTCGTCGACTACAATGCCTGAACTCCGGTACCAGTTCTGACCGTTCAGGTTAAATGAGGCATCTGTTCCTTTACCATTGGCAAATCCTGCAGCGCCTGAGCCGGCAAGGGTGCTCACCGTCCGGGTATACTCATAATTGAAAATGGCCTGACTGGAGGCTTCTCCGTTTTCTATTTTTATGCTGATTGGTCCTGACTTTGATTTTTTAGGAATCACGACCATTACCTGTGTGGCACTGGCACCGATTACTTTCAGGGGCATGCCGTTCAGGGTCACAGCGATTTTGGAAAGGTCGGGAGAAAAATTACTTCCGGTAATGAGTACTTCTGTGCCACCTCCACCTTTTTTAGGAATGAAATCCGAAATGCTGATGGGAGAGGAAGGATTATACCCTGTGGTTTTGTCTTTTTTACAAGTTGTAAAAAAGAGGAGCAGGAGCGCGATGCCGCAGAAGACAGGCATGTGCGCTTCCTTTATATTGATGAATGTTTTCATGGATTGCTTTTTAAAATACATAATGATACTTCGGTGTTACCAACCTGGATTCTGTACCAGGGCCCTGTCGCGGTCCAGCTGGTATTGGGAAATAGGGAAAAGGTACATCTTATCGGCCCATACTCTTTTTTGAAAGAATGTCCGGTTATAAAAGCGGGTAAAACCAAATCCCTGACCTCCATCGTCTTCATTCACATTCATCGCATAGATGGTTTGATTTTCTGCAGCGCCCAGCTGTAACCTTCTGATGAGGGTATAGTACCGGTCTCCTTCAAAACAGAGCTCCACTTGTCTTTCTTTCAGGATGTATTTTCTCATCAGTTCCCTGTTGCCCACTGCGGCGGGATAAACGGTTTCTATTCCCGGCAGTCCGGCTCTGGAGCGGATAAGGTTCAGCGTGTTGACCACATCCGGATTGGAAGGCGCGTATTCATTCAGCGCTTCTGCATAATTCAGGAGGATCTCCGCAAAGCGCATGAGGATAAAGGGTCTGTAATTGGTGGCATCCTGTCTGATGTTATCCGCCGGACTTACATTTTTCAGGAAATTGTAACCGGTAATGGTATTGGTAATTCCCGTCGCTTTGGCTCCGGCTTTGCCGCTGTAATAAAATTCCACGCGGCCTGTACCATCTACATTGGCTGCTGAAGAGTAGTAATTTTTATCATCGATGGTCGGCGCAGGTAATACCGGGCGGCCATTGTATTGAATGTAAGCATAAAAACGAGGTTCACGGTTGGCATACATATTCCACTGTCCTTTTTTATGTGCCCAGTACTGACTGCTGTTGTTTTCCGCAAAACCTGTTTCGTCGTAACCGGAAGAAGGATCTTCAATGCTGCGTCCGTTGCCCATGTAAAAGGCATCGACTACGTTTTGAGTGGCATTGTACAGGTTAATCCCTCCGGGATTGGGAGAGGAGGCTTTGGTATATCCCCAATAGTTCCAGGAATTTCTGGAGAACAGGATTTCCTTGTTCCAGTTGGTCAGGAAAAGGTCCCGTACGGAAAGATAGGGATCAAAGGTGGTTCCGCCATTGTCCAGGTTGGTAAATAGTTTATAGGCATTGAGGTCTATCACCGCTTTTGCCGCATCTGCCGCAATTTTCCATTTGTTGACATCGTATGTGGCGGGAGCGAGTGCTGTGCCGTCCTGATTTTTGAGGGAACTGAATGCAGGGTTTCCATTCCATAATGGACTGGCCGCCCAAAGTGCGAGTTGCGATTTAACGGCCAGACAAGATCCTTTTGAAGGGCGGCCATAATTGCTGGAAGAAGCCCAGCTGACAGGTAAATCAACTGCTGCCTCATCCATTAGCTGGTTAACGTAGTTTTTACATTCGTCGAACGTAGCCCTTGGATATTTATTGAAGTCTTCGTCTAAAGCAAGGGGACCTGTTAGTTTCACAACCGGCCCGTATTGTTTGATCAGCTGCCAGTAAAACCAGCCTCTTAAAAATTTAGACTCTGCTTTATACTGGGCTTTCAGATCTGAACCAAGTTGAGCATCCGGTACCCTGTCTACATTGGCTTCAAAGATAAAGGAGGAGCGGATCGCGGTGTAATAATTGTCCCAATGGTCGTAATAGGCATTTACGGAGCTCCAGTTTCCGGCCACCATCTGGCGGATATTGGTGCCTGGGATGGAAACCGAGGCCTCATCACTGATCCCAATATGTGCATAGTCTATTTCAAGTACTGCACCATAGATGTTGTATAAGTAAGATTCTGCGTTGGCCCGGTTGCTCCAGAGGATGTCTGAGGTCAGTAAGTTATCCGGTTTTTCGTCCAGGTGTTTGCAGGAGGATAAAATGCTTGTTAAAAACAATGATCCTACGGCGATAATGAATAGAGATATATTTTTCTGTTTCATCGGAATATTTTTTAATGCTTGTAATTGATCAATGGTTCTTGTTAAAACGATACTTTTAGTCCGAGGGCAAATGTTCTTAAAGGCGGATAACCTGAGGCATTGGCACCGAGTTCCGGATCCCACAATTTAAATTTAGAGAAGGTGAGCAGGTTTTGGCCGGTCAGGTAAAAGTAGACCGATTTAATACCGGATTTGGTAAGAAAGGCATCTGAAAATTTATACCCTAAAGTGGCCTGTTTTAAACGAACGAAGCTGCCGTCTTTAGACCACCAGGTGCTGGGTTGGTAGTTATTGCTGTTTTGGTTGGCGATCCCTAATCTTGGGTAATAGGCGTCCTGTCTCGGACTTTCAACGGTCCATCTGTTTTCCAGACTGGCCAGCATTCCCGAAGGATATTGGCCCATCCCGGTAAAAGGGACAATACCGGCTCCGCTTGCCCCATCACCTGTCACAGCAGCGCCATTGGCCATAAAGGTGGCATTTGAAATTCCCTGAAAGAAAAGGGACAGGTCTACGCCTTTATAGCCTACTGTAAATCCTGAACCATACAAGATGGTTGGAATGTCTGATTTGCCGGTATATACCCGGTCGAAAGGGTTGATCACGCCATCGCCGTTCACGTCTTTGTACTTGATGTCGCCCGGTCTCAATGCTGCACCAAACTGGCCAGGACTGCCTGCAATTTGCGCTGCGGAGGTAAATAAGCCTTCGGCAACGTACATCAGGTTGTCGCCTAACTTTTGTCCGGTCGCCTGTTGATAAGCATACAGTTGTCTTGGCTCGTCCCGCTGGATGATTTTATTGTTGTTATAGGTGAAATTGCCGTAGAGACGAAGAGATACATTGCCGATGTTTTCATTATACTCCAGATTCGCATCGATACCGTGGTTGTTCATTTCGCCTAAATTGGCATATACAGTTCCGGTTACGCCGAGGATTCCGGAGAGGGAACTGCGGGAAATTAAAATGTTCTTTCTTCTTTCCTTGTAAAGGTCTATCGTCAGGTTCAGTTTATTGAACAAACCGATTTCTATCCCGATATTGTCTTTGGTGGCTTTTTCCCAGGTGAGGTTTTCTACGCCGATCACACTTTCGGTCACCCCGTTAAAAATGGCACCGTTATAGCCCAGGCCTATAGAACGGCCCGGACCAAACTGATTGAGGTAAGGGAATCTTTTCAGACCCTGCGTGTTTCCGATTTGGTCATTTCCGACAATACCATGAGAGCCTCTGATTTTCAGGAGGTTCATGCTGGAAGATAGTTTGTTGAAAAAGGGCTCTTTGGAGATCACCCAGCCCGCAGAAAAGGAAGGGAAAAAACCAAACCTTTTACCCGGTTCAAAGTTTTCCGAGCCGGTATAACCTGCATCAAATTCTACCATATATCGATCTGCATAGGCATAAGTCGCCCGGAATGCCATGCCCTGGTTTTTGTAAGGAATGGAAGAAATGACATCTCCTGCGGAACTCACTACCCTTGAGCGCATATTGTATAAAAACAAACCTCCGAAATGGTGATTGCCAAAGCTGCGGTCGTAATTGATATTGGTTTCCAGGTACATCTTTTTTTCTGCCTGTGAGGCCTGGGAATAGCCCAGGAACTGATCTCCAACCCTGGATTGGTTCAGGATCAGGTTGCCTTCAGCATCTCTTGCCGTAGCGAGAAAAAGGTTGTTTCTTCCTGATCTTCTATTGTCATTTTCACTGTAGGAATCAAAAGAGAACCTGGCCATGGCACTTAATCCTTTTGTAAGGCGGTCTAGTTTCTGGTTAACGGAGAAAATAGACTGTATGGTTGGCCGGAACTCGGCTGCATAACCGGAATTCTGGATTTCGTTGAGTGGGTTGGTGCCTCCATTGTTAAAAGGGCCTGCCCATGAGCCGTCAGGATACTGGATCGGAAAGGCAATGGGTGGGGTTAAATAGGCATTGTACCAGATTTTACTGGCAGACAGGCCAGGGTATCTGCTACTGACGAGCATGGCATCCAGGTTCATCGACAACAGCGTGGTAGGGCTTAGATCGATATCGAGGTTGGTCCTGAAATCATATCTTTTAAAGTTTAAATTCGGGTCGTAGCCGTTTTGTTTGCTGACTTTATAACTGCCATCCTGATTGTAAAAAGAAGCAGAAACATAATACCTTACATTTTCGGATCCGCCATTTACATTTAAATTGGTATTGAAACCCGGTGCCCAGTCTTTATAGGTAGATTTTATCCAGTTCACATTTGGATAGAGGTATGGATCCAGGCCACTGGCTGTTTTTTGGATGATTTCTTCAGAATATACAGGCTGGTTGCCATCGTTTACAGTGGCTTCGTTGTATAACCGCATCCAGGAAACACCGTCCAGCATTTTTGGCGTTTTGGTGAGACCAGACATGGAGGCTTCTGTTTTAATGGAAATCTGTGGTTTACCTGCAACGCCACGTTTGGTGGTGATGATCAGGACGCCATTGGCACCTCTGGCGCCATATACAGCCGTTGCGGATGCATCTTTTAGTAAGGAAATGCTTTGAATGTCTTCCGGATCTATGTTGTTATAGGAACCGCCAAAATTACTGTTTACATCATCCCGCTGTACTCCGTCAATAATAATCAGGGGTTCAGCATTACCGGTGAAAGTCCCGATCCCCCTGATGGTGAAAGAAGCGTTGTCATATCCGGGTTCCCCGCTTCTCTGCATAGAGATGACCCCAGCTACTTTACCGGCAAGTGCATTAGAAAGAGAGCGGTTAGGCGTGAGCATATCTGTCATGTTGATGGTGCTGACCGCTCCGGTGATGGTTACTTTTTTCTGTTTACCATAACCGACCACCACCACCTCATCCAGTGCTTTGTCTTCCTCAGTAAGGGTAATGTTGATTTCCGTACGGCCATTTTGAGGGATTTCTTTGGTTATAAATCCTACCATTTGGACCAGGAGGATGTCTTTCGGATCTACCTGGATTTTAAAATTTCCATTGGAATCTGTAGAAGTTGCTTTTTTGCTTCCTTTAACCGACACTGTTGCGCCGGGAATGGGCATACCTTTAGCATCGGTTACCTGACCCCGGATTTCCTGCGTTGTGAAGAGGTCCACCAGTTTGTCTACGGCCTTATCCAGCACTGAGCTTTCTTTGGGTTTAATCAAAATGGTTTTTCCGTCTATGACATAGGTCAGGGGAAGGTCGTTCAGGATTTTTTTCAGGGCGACTTCCAGTTCTTCGTTTTTCACGAAAATAGTAATGGGGTCGATTCCGTTGATGACTTTTCTGTCAAACAGAAAATTGTACCCGCTTTGATTGCGGATCTTTTCCAATGCATTTTTTAAGGAAACCCGATGTTCATTAAGGGTAATGCGTTGCCCGAAGGTAGCCGCACTGACCTGCATTAATGTGAATAGGAGCACGGTGGTGGTTAGGCGCATAATCATCCATATTTTACGGATATAACGGTCTGTTATACCCGGCTTGCTGGCATAAAATCTATACATTTTGTTATATTTGGTTGTGCAGCGGCCGCTCAGGTCGAATTGTTCGGCAACTGCAGGTTCGGTTAGTAGAATTATTTTATTAACAGATGCCAGCTAATTATCGGGGGTGTTTCCAGCACCCCTGGTGATTTGGCATTTACAGGTGGTAGTTATTCCGTCACAGTTACCCTCCTTCCTTCTATTTTGAAACGAACATTGCCTACGGTTTCTATCCATTTCAGTACTTCTGATAATTTGCTTTTCCTGGATACCAATCCATCCAGAATCAGTGCTGAGCTGGTCTTTTCGCCGGCTTCATAAACAATTTCCAGGTCATACCACCTGGCAATCTTGCGCATGGCAGATTTCAAATTCTCACCATCGAATACGAAATCCCCGTTTTTCCAGCCCAGGGCTTCAGCGGTATTTACCGACCGCAGGCTGATAGTCCCACCCGGGGCAATGGAAGCCTGCTGACCAGGGATCAATACCTGTGGGGCTTGTTTTTTACCTTGAAGGTCTTTCAAACTTTGAACTTGCATGGCACCAGCTATCAGTGTCGTTCTGGCGGTGGTTTCATCGCTATAGCTATTGATGTTAAATGATGTTCCAAGGTCCTCTGCAATCTGTGTTGCCGTCTGGACGCGGAATGGCTGTCTGCCGTTGTGAGTGACTTCGAAATAGGCTTCTCCGGTTAACTCAACCCTGCGTTCTTTAAGTCCGGCAAAGCTGGAGGGGAATTTTAAAGCTGATGCTGCATTTAACCATACCCTGGTGCCATCAGACAGGGTGATCTGGTACTGGCCTCCTTTGGGGGTAGCCAGTGTTAGCTGCTGTATTGTTCCTTTAGGAGCGGGGGAGAGCTGGCTGATGTCCGTTCCATCGTTATATGCGAGGCCGGAGTTGCCGATCATGATGCCACCTTTAAGGTCATTTAAATGCAGCTTCCGTCCATTTGCCAGGGTGACGGTTGCTTTGTTGCTTCCGGGGTCAATATCATGAAGCGCCAGCTGATCGGTACCGTTCTTCATGGTTTGGCTTTGCAGGTAAAAGAACAGGCCGGTGCTCAGGATCAGGAAGAGCGATGCGGCAATCAATAAGCCTTGTTTTAATTTTTTGGACTTGCTTTCTGAAGGAAGGATGGTGTTCATCGTCTTGATGTCGAGCAGGTCCTCATGCAGCTCTTCTGCAGTTAAGCCCAGCGGAAGGTCTCTGTTCCACTGGACATACCAACTCTCTAAAAAAGCGATTTCTTCAGGTGTACAGTTGCCTGCATGTTTTTTTTCTAAAAGCTGATCTATTTCCTCTTGTTGCATCATTCTTGGTTAGGGAAGGAGCGTACCTTCCGTATTTAGAGAGTAGAGACGAAGCAGAATGGCCTTGGGGGGTAAAGAAAATAAAAAAAATTATAAGGAGAGGAAGAGCATGGAGCCAAACTTAATGCGAAGAATCCTTAATGCACCATTTACGGCACTTTTTACGGATTGTTCAGATAGGTTAAGTTCTTTTGCAATTTCCTGATGGCTGAGGAATTTCTTCCTGCTCAGCTCGAATATCTGACGTGCCCGCTCCGGAAGGTTTGCGATTTCCTGATCAATCAGGGCAGTAAGCTGGTTTTGTCTGGCGAGGTAATCTGTGGTTACGACTCCGGTTTCTGCAAAAGACTGAATAGACTCGGTATAGGATGTTTTCAGCTTCTGCTTTGCAAGGAGGTCAAATATTTTATTTCTAACCGAAGTATAGAGATAGGCAGACAGGCTTGTTTTAAAAGTAATCTCCTGACGTTTGTGCCATAGGGTGGTGAACAGCTCATGAACCAGATCTTTGCATTCTTCCCTTAACTGAAGTCTTTTATAAGCATGAATGTATAAGGCAGCATGATAACGATTATAAATTTCGGCATAAGCTAATTTGTCATCAGACTTAAGTAAATCTGCTAATTCCTGATCATTACGGCTTTTGTAGTACATTTTGTTTGGATATACTAACGTACATAAATATTATTTTTGATCAAAATAAAAGATGGGAGCTGCCGGTGCCTGACTTTTTAGGCACAAAAAAAGCATCCCTTTTCAGGGATGCTCCAGACTGATCTTTAGGCGATCAGATTTTCTTTACCTGGGTTGCATTAAGCCCCTTTTTTCCGTTTTCAACTTCATAGCTAACCTTGTCGTTTTCTCTTACCGGGGTCGTTAATCCCGAAACGTGAACAAATAGTTCAGGATCCCCGTTGTCAGGTACGATAAAACCAAATCCTTTTGTTTCATTGAAAAATTTTACTGTTCCTTGTGGCATGGTATTTTTAATTAGTGATTCTTTTGATCCTATATAACAGTTTAGTTTTATACTTTGTTTATGAAAATTTAAATCAGCATAAACTGAAATTCAGGAATCTTATCTTTTAACTGCAGCATAAACGGTTTATGGTCAAATATTAAAACAGTTTTAACAATGGACCAGTTTTTTAGGGAGAGCAGCGTTTTTTACTTCGGCCTTCTTAGAAATTGAACAAGGAGTATAATGAAAGATATTAAGGAAAGAAACAGCGCGGCATAGATGACCACATAGCATATTGAATAGATGAGCTCGCCTGCATGATCAGAAAAATAATCCCTTAACAGCAATTCAATGATCAGACGGGATATGATGATCAATACAAGGCTGCTGAAAAAAATAATAACTGCGATTTTATTTATTTTGCTTTTTTCCATTCGATAACTTTTTCTTTAAATTACATTTAAACAATGAAAATACAACTGACAACAATACTCCTTTCACTGCTTTTTTTGAGCTGCAATGATCGGGCTGAAACCAATCAGGTGCAGAGGGGGGATGCCACTGCCGATACTGCGGGAGTAAAGAAAGCGGCTGCAAATAAAGGTACTTCGGAAATGACAAGGGTTCCTGCCGATACGGCGATTATTGGGTCTAAGGAAGCCATTAGCGAAGACCAGCTGAACAAAGCGGAAGTTTCTATGAGGGATAGCCTGGTCCGGTTATCCGCAAATATGAGACTTGACCATAGAATCTTTGGCTATGAAAAGCCGGATACCAATTCCAGGAAGATGATTTTATTGTCGATCTTCACCAGCGATGTAAAGGGAAACCCATACCGGTGTCCATATGGTTCGTTCTATGAAACCAATGAAATGGATGGCCTGGAGCTTAGGTTTGTTTTGGACGGGGACAAGTTCATAGAAGTGAACGTGGAGAAGGAGAAAGCGATTTTGGGCAAGGTATTTATAGATAAGAAATGGATTGAATTTGAATAATTATTAAATAAATCAAAGATGAAAAATGTTCAGACAAGCTTAATTCAAAATGTGATGAGGTTGGTTTTAGGCTTTTTGATGATTTTTGCAGCCTTTGGTCATTTTACTTATCAAAGAACAGATTTTCAGGCACAGGTACCTGATTGGATTCCGCTGAGTAAAGATCTGGTGGTGATTTTATCGGGCGTGTTTGAAGTATTACTAGGCCTTGGAATGGTATTCCTGACAAACCAAAAATTAAGAATTGGTCTTGCCCTAGCCACATTTTTCTTATTGATCTTCCCCGGAAACATTGCCCAGTACCTGAACGGAACGGATGCCTTTGGACTGAATTCCGATAAGCTTCGCCTTATTCGATTGTTTTTCCAGCCCTTGCTGATCATCTGGGCATTGTGGTCTACCGGCGTATTCCGTTACCTCAGAGAAAGAAAAAGGGGTTAAAGACAAGGGGAATGGATGAAAGACTCCTGTCTGGCATCTCCAGGTAATGGTTTCAAAGATTTTTTTCCGCAAGCATATCCGGATTCCGGCTTAAGGACCTGCCATTTTCATTAAAAACTTCAAGCACTTCTGCATACATTCCGAGTACAGCAAACTGTTTTACCAGTTTATCTCCGATATTATTGCCGCAAACTACCCGTAATATTTTATCACAATCTTCAAGATCAACAGACCATTCACCGATCTCCGGAAAGCCTGAGATGACCTGGGAAACCTGTTGTAAATCAACGGAGTTGTTGACTGTAGTGGATAGGATGATGATGTGCTTGGACATAACTGAAGTTAAATGAATATGCAGAACTGAGGCAGCAAATGTATCATATTTTTGCAAACAAACAAACCATACGGTATCTTTGCTGAATGGAAAACCCATATAAAAGAAAGAAAGAACCAGAGGTTAATAAACAGCTGATCCTTGAAGCTGCTGCCGAAATCGGAGCCACAGCCGGTTGGCATCAGGTGACTTTCCAGGCCATCGTAGATAAAATCGGATTGAGTAAAGGTGGCATTATGCACCATTTCCGCAACAAGGAAGAGCTACTTGCAGAATTGCTGCGGCAAAGCCTCATTGAACTGACGGAATGGATTACAGAAGAAAAGAAAACCTCTGGCATTGAGGTGGCTCCTATGGCATTCCTTCGCTTTGTAGTCAAAAAGAGCGGCGACCTGCATTACCGGAGAACGATGAAAGTAATTTTACAGGCAGCACTGGTCAATGAAGCTTACAGGACCATGTGGGACAATTGGTTTACGGAGCACATTACCGCTGGTATTGTGGAGGATCAACCTGTCAATAGTTTGATCATTATGCTGGTGGCCGATGGCCTTTGGTTTGCAGACAATCTTGGCATGTATCATCTCAGCGAGGAAAAGAAAATGCAGATCATCGATAAATTATTGACCTTATAAAACCTTAAATAAACATACCCTTAACAATAGATCATCATGGGATTTGAAGAAACTATCGTCCACGAGGACAAAACATTTACCGGAGTTAATTATGCGGAAAAGCGTCTGGAAAACCGGGAGTTTATCAGATGTGAATTTATCAACTGCGATTTCTCCAGGAGCGACTTAAGTCATAACGATTTCATGGAGTGTAATTTTAAACAATGCAATTTCTCCATGACCATTGTTAAAGGCACCGGATTTAAAGATGCCCGGTTTACAGGCTGTAAAATTCTGGGCATCAATTTTTCTACCTGCAATAAGTTCTTGTTTTCTTTCCATTTTGAGCAGTGTCACCTGGATTACTCGATCTTTTATGGCGCTAAACTCCGGAAGACTAAGTTTACGGATTGCTCGCTTAAAGAAACCGATTTTGAAGAGGCAGATTTAACCTCTGCTGTTTTTCACAATTGTGACTTATCGGGCGCCAGTTTTGTAAGGTGCGTTTTGGAGAAGACCGATTTCCGGACGGCCAGGAGCTTTAGTCTGGACCCGGCGATGAATAAAGTAAAACAGGCGAAATTTTCGGCATTGAACCTGGCCGGATTGCTTTACCAATTTCAGCTGGATATTGATTACGATGGCTAAAATCAATGACTGATGCGATAGGTTAAACCCAGGTAAACGCTCCTCCCATAGCCAATGTATTGTGGTCTTAAATCGCCCCTGTAATGCTCCTGTCCATCGGCAGCGGTATAATTCAGCGCAGTGGTATTCAAAAGATTCTTTACCCCGATAGCGGCATCCAGGCGTTTGGCAAAAAAGGAAATTCCGGTATGTACATCCAGAAGATGTGCAGCGGGCATATGGTTCAATACCCGGTTTTTTACCATGCTATAACCATCGCGTTCAAATGAATAGATAGATTGTTTACCTATAAAACGATAGTTCGCATTGATCCGGTAATTGTTTTTAAAGTGATAAGCAATGCTGGAATTGCTTTCCAGGTGGAAGAGGTACCGGTCGTATGCCTTGCTGCTGCCAACATCATCACCCCTGGTGCCCAATAGAGAAATGCCCAGGTTTGCTTTGATCCGATCGGAAGAAAGGTCGATATCAATCTGGTTTAACCAGCCATAATATTCGTTAAGGTTGGTATACCTGTAGGCATCCTGTGTCGGTATTTTAAGCGTCGCAGGGCTGATGATGATTCTGTTCCTGAGTTGTTTAAAGCTGGAACTGAGTGTAGTCTTTATCGCAATTTCTCCTGTGTTTTTCAAAGTGTTCTGCCAGGAGAGTAAAACTGATTTTCCTGTTTCAGGTTTTAAATCGGGGTTTCCCTCAAGAAGGTTAAATTCGTTTTCAAGGTAGCTGAAAAGTTCTCTGTGGTTTGGCGACCGGTCTGTTTTTTCCAGGATGAGCTTAAGGTTGTTGTGTTCGTTTAAGTTGTAATTCAGGCTTAAAGCTGGAGCGGCGAAGATTTTGGGCTGATGATAACGGCTCAGTCGCAGGCCGGGCTGGATGGCCAGTTTTTCTGATAAATGCCACTGGAATTGCGTGAATACCGACAAAGAAAGCAGGCCTTTATTGATCCAGGAGCTCAGATAGGTGCCGGGCTCTACAGCGATATTTCCCCTGGTATGGTCCATTTCGTATCCAAGTTCCCATCTCAGTTTATCTGGTAACAATGGCTTGCTGATCATTGCCCTCGAATAAAAAGTATTACTGGCGTATAGCTTTCTTAAGCCGGTTTGTGTTAATGCTTCATGACTGGCAGTATTTACTTTTCTGATGTTTCTCTTGCTGGCTGCTTCCTGTAAAGAAAGGTCTAAAGAATAGGTTGCATTTCCCCGGAAAGTACCTTTGAAGTTGAGTTGGTGTTTTGAGCTGTTGTTTAGATAGCTGAAGTCTTCGGCAGTAAATAAAGGTAAAAGTACATTGTCCCGGAACTCCTGCTCTGCATTGTGGCCATAGAAGGTAAGGTCTGCTTTGAATGTGCTGAACTGATAAAAGGCCCTCATGTTTTTTGTTTGATAATTCAGTTGACCTGTGATGTTGCGGGAAGTTCTCGGCGACCATTCATAGCCTCTCTGGTAGCTGCTTTCTGCAAGGTAACCCGGGCCTTTGTATTTGCCCTGGTATCCCTGAAACTGATCCCTGCTGATATTTATGCCCAGCTGTAAGTTCTTCAGTAAAGAATAATGGATACCCAGGTTTTGCAGGTGTCTTCCTTTGGCTCCGTTTCCGGACTTTAAATTATATTCATTGCCTGTGCTTTCTTCCTGAAGGGAAAAGCGGATCGCGTTTTTATCCTGGATCTTAGTCCTGACCACATTGACCAGACCTGCGAAACTGCCACTGCCATATTCCGTTCCTTTGGCACCCTGAAAAATCTCTATAAAATCAACATCATGCATCGGGATGCTGCTCAGGTCAGTATGGCTGCCGAACATATCCGGACTGCTTAAAGGAATGCCATCCACCAGAATCTTAAAATGCCGGCTGTTCAGGTCGGCCGTTCTGATCCGTGATCCACCCAGGTCAGGAGAGTTTTCAATTTCTATATTCAGCTGATATTTCAGCACTTCCGCAAGGTTATTGGCCGCCATTTGACGGATACTTTCTTTGTCTATCTTTTTTACGCTGGAGAAAGTCAGCGGGCTTTCTCTTTTATAGACTTCCTGGGCCAATAACGGAAGCTGTGAACAGATCCATAAGCAGGCAAAAACACATTGTATCTTTTTGAACATCATCATTATAAAAAAACATCAAATCCGGACAGTCATTTTTACACAACTGTCCGGATAAGGATTGAACGCAAGGACTAAGATTTGAAATTATGGGGTAGTGGCTATTTTAGCATATTTAAACTTGATTCCGTTATTTACAGGATTGCTCGTGCTGGTGGCAGACAGGTTATCAAATTTAAATTTATAGACGTCGCCATTTGGCAATTTGATCACATAGAAACGGTCTACAAATATTTTGTAATTGCCCATATCCAGGTGTCTCCAGTATTGTCCGATTTCCTCCTGACTGGTATTGCTGAATTTGGTGTTGTCGATATTACCTGAATTGAAGGCCGCAAACTGGCTTTCAATGGAGTTGCCTGAATTTAATGCAGGATCATTTGACCAGGTATAATTCGGATCGTACGGACCCGGTGCGCCTGCGGTACTTCCTGTAGTTTGTACCCTATATATAGATACACCAGGATTGTTGTTTAACACCAGACCTTTTAATGCAAATGGATAAGCATCACCTGTGCTCATGTAACGTTTAAGTGTTACTGCACTTAGCCCCAGGTTCCATTCGCTTTGTGCTGGCTGCACCGTAGCCGTACCTGCTACGCCAAATTTGATAAACTGATATTGGTGGGTTGTGTTTTTTGCAATAGAAACAGGGGTAGGGTTGTTGGAAACAAAACTCCAGGTACCTGATGCGTTGCGGGTTACCGGCTGATAGTTTAGTCCGTATGTGGTACCATTGTATTGCACTGCTGCCAGCCAGTAAGAAACCGATACTGGTGCAACTCCGGCAGTGTCCGGATGTACCTGCACAGGTGGCGTTTTGATCAGGTAAACTTTGTTGGTAGCGGCAGGGCTGCCGATCACAAACTGGCCTTCACGATGGAAGTCAAAAGTATTCAGGTCACCCATTCCCATTGTACCCCCATTAATTAAACCATAAGCAGACTCCATTTGAGTGGTATTTGCTCTTGCCGCATTAAGTGTGCTGGCACCAGTGATTAATGACGCCTGAGTGGTGACCGAATAATTCAGGATCACCCTGTTCAGGCCATTGCCATTCCAGAAGCCGAGGTGCCAGGAGTCACGCTTTGAAGCTGCTGCAAAAGCAGAGCTGGTAAAATCAAACCAGGCCTGTGAATTGTCTATCGTTGCTGCAACCTGATCGCTGGAAACGATATTGGACAGATTAGAGGGGCCAATGCTTCTGGTGGTGATGGGCTCCGTGACCGGTGTGAAGGCTATTGCGCCGTTATTGAGGCTCAATTTATCCATTGCCGGGTTGTCTTGTTTTTTGCAGCTGGCGCCAAATATCAGGCATGCCCATGCCAATACATAAAAACTGTTTTTTTTCATGTTTCTTAATTTTAAAAGTTTAACTATTGATTTATATTGATGCTATCCTTGTGTTTCTTATTTAGTCGGTGAATATAATTTCTGCATTTCCATCCAGGTAAATGCCCCCGCAGTCGTCACAGCTGCCATCGCCGGGATCTACCATTTTGGAGATGGCCCTGTTCAGGATGAGCTTGCGCAATGGTGCCTGTGTATTTGAAGAGATGGTCACTGTTTTCAGCTTACTGAATTTCCCCAGGTCTAAGCTGCCATTTGAAATCCGGATAAAATCAGCACTGAATTGTTCCAGGGAAGGCTGCTGATTTTTCAGGTTCATCAGGCTCAGTAATTCATTGAGTTCGAGCTCTTTTGAACTGATAGAAATAGGGCGGATGGTGATGATTTTTAGTTTTGTGAACTGACTAAGGTCTGGTGCCTTTGGTAAATCAAGTCCTCCGATATCCAATCGCTCTATATTTGGGGAAGCGGTTAGCTCAAAGTTTTTAATCTTCAGCGGAGCATTGTTGGGTCTGTTGCCGTTTATGCCCAGCATCCCGGTGATGCCCGAGAGTCTGAGCTCCTCCAGCTCTGATTCAAAAAGTAGTCCGGACACAGATGTATTCCCATTGCCGGTAACGACCAGTCTGGTCAATTTTTTTGGCGGATTTAAATAAGTCCCGATATGCAGTGATTTCAGATTTTTCTGATTTGGCAGGAGCAGGGTAGTGATTTTATTGGAAAGGCCTTCGCCTATGGTCAGGCTTTCCAGTAGCGGGGTTTTGCCGCTGAAGTCCCAGCTCACCTGACTGCTTTGGGAAATTTCCAGGTGTTTTAGTTTTTGAAGCTGATCGATTTTGACTTCCTGGTCGCAGCCTATTTTAACGGTCTCCAGATGGATCAGGCTGTTAAAATCTGCAGGGCCCTGGACAATGGCAACGGAAAGGTATTTCAAACCTTTGAATTTTTTGATGTTGTTCAATAGGGTCATCGGAGATGCCAGGCTGTCTACTTTTTCAATGTCTGAACGAAGGAAACGGTTTGGTTTGCCGGCAATGGGTTTGATTTTGTAAGTCTTTTCAAGGAATTTGGTGATGTAATCTACAAAGGGTTCTGATCCTGGTATTTTGGTATTATCAAACTCCACTTCCTCTGTGTTGTAGGAGCCCTTGGCATCTTCCAGGTCCTTTTGCAATCTCGCCTTCCGTGGCAACCCGTTACTGATCTGATTCAGCAATGCCTGAATTTCTTTATATTTTCCCTCGAAATCAATCTCAGGATTGGTACGCAGCTGTACCATAGCCGGAAGGATCTCTTTGACTTGTTTTACATCAGCCAGTAACAGGGTCAATTTGTCTTTTGTTTCCTTCTGCGTTACTTTTTCAAGAAGGCGTTCCAGTGGAGGAAGGTCTTCGTCTTTAATGATTTCCTGCTCTGAGACTTCAATGATCCTCTTTTCGGTAAGGGTATTGTAGTCAATGCGCTCTTCAGTGCTTTTGTCCTTTTTACAGGCAAAAAGAAGGGTGATACAGAGGAGAAATATGGAAAATAAATGTTGCTGTTTCATGATGTTTAATTTTTTGTTTTTTAAATTTTGTAGGAAAGTCTCAGGAAGTAACTCCGGCCGTAATAAAGCCTTAGCGTTCTGAGGGTATAGTAAATGTTGTCTGGTTTGTTGACGGACTTGTATTTGATATCGGTCACGTCAAAGAGGTTTTTGACACCCAGTCGCAGGTCCACCTTTTTGTTCAGGAAGGATTTTGCCAGGCTGAAATCCAGGTTTTGATAGGCATCTGTTTTATTCAGGATCGTTATAAATCCGGTAGGCTGAAGGTCGGAACCCCTGCCGGTCGACACGATCTCGTATAGCGGCTGTCTGCCCACATGTCTGAAAAAAAGTGCTGTTCTGATGCCTGCCGGAAGCACATAGCTGAGCTGCGCGTTGATCTGGGTATTCCATAAGAACTTTTTGTAGGCATCGACTGAAGCACCATCATTTCCTTTATAGCCATGTAAAGAAGCGCCCAGGGAAAAATGAAACTGATCTGAGACGAGGTTAAGGTCTACCTGGTTGAGTAAACCATAGTATTTGTTCTCATTGGCATAGGTATTTCTGCCTGTCAGTGTATTTTCTCCCTCAACCCGGTAAACGGTATTGACGATCCGGTCGGTAATGTGCTGGAACATGGAACTCAGATTGGTCTCCAGGTGAATGGCCCCGGGTAATTTCTTTTTGAATGACCATTGAAACTCGGCAGACTTGCCATATTCAGGCTTTAAATTCGGATTGCCCCGGTAATCATGGATGCTGTTGACAAACCAGGAGTACAATTCCTCGTAATTGGGGAAGCGGGTAGAGGTACCTATGATCAGTCTGACATCGTTCTGCTCGTTTAGCCTGTACCTCGTTGTTACCGACTGGTTGGTTCTCATTTTGAGCTTATTGCTGTAATTGAACCTGAAACCGGGACGAATCATGACTTTAGGTGAAACATTCCACTCAAATGAGGTATAACCGGAACCGGTAAAAAGGGTGTTCTCAATAGGGCTGCTCAGGGATACGTCGTTGAAGAAATTGGTGTAACCCTGGTTGCCTTTGGTGTGGTCCATTTCAAAACCAGCATTAAAATCGAGTTTTTTATGGAGGATGGGTTTTAGAAAAGTGCCTTTGGCATAAAAGCCGGCAGACTGATAATATTTCTGCCAGTCGGTGGCCTGGAGTTTCTCGCTTCCGGGAATGCCATTGGCTTTATCGATTACGGAGTTGTCCTGCAGGTTGATGGCTTGCCTGCGGTGTTCCAGTCCGTTTTTCTGATAGGAAGCATCCAGGCTATAATAAGCATCTTTCCAGAAATCACCCCGGAGGTTCAGGTGATGATTATAGCGTTCATTGTGATAATCATTATTTACTGAGGCATTGACGTAGATCTGTTCATCTTTTAATAAAAAGCCATTTGCAAAATGCCCGTAATTGGTGAGGTCGGAACTGAAATAATTGAACTTATAAAAGGCCGAGAAATTTTTGCGGGTATAAGAAAGGTATACATTGCCGTTCCAGGAGGTTTTGGGCGACCATTCATAGCCTCTTTTTTCGGTGATTTCTTTGCTGATACCAGCCCCGGTATAGCTTCCCCAGTATCCGTTGAACTGATCTCTGGAAACTGATCCTCCAAAAGACAGCTGCCCGGTTAAATTATGACTCGCGCTGATTCTCTGGATATGCCTGCCCTTGGCTTTATCAGAAGTCTGGAGGTTGTATTCATTTCTGATGCTCTCTTCCTGAATTTCGAGGCTGAGGTCTGTCTTTTGTTCTGAATTTTTCTTCGTAATGATATTGATGACTCCGGCAACGCTGTTTGCCCCGTATTCTACGCCCATGGCACCTTTGATGATTTCCACCCTTTCTACGTCGTCAAGACTGATGGTACTCAGGTCGACATCGCTACCCATATTCTCGTCGCCGGCAATGGGGATATTGTCCATCAGGATTTTGGTATATTGGCTGTTCAGTCCGAGGACCCTGATCTTGGAGCGGCCCATTCCCGATTGATTTTCAATCTCAATGTTCAATTGCTGCTTGAGCAGCTCCGCAACATTACTTACTGCCATATTCCGGATTTGTGCCTTGCCAATCACTTCAACACGATATATGGACTTGTTCAGTGCCTGAGGACGGTACTGACCGGTGATGACTACCGGGTTGAGGTCGAAGTTGCCGGACAGGCTTGCGGAGTCTTTCTTAACCAGGACTTTCGCTTTAACCCGGGCTGGTTTTACAGCCTTGATGTGTATGGTATTGCCCTGAACCTGGAGCAGATCCGGCCCAACGCCAAGCAATTTTTTAAGAATGGTTTTGAGTGCTGTATTTTTATAATCCAGTTGGACCAGGGCTTCACTTTGAATGAGGTCATTGGCATAAGAAAAAGTACAATTCGCATTGCGGCCAAGTTCAGCAAGCGCTTTTGCCTTACTGATTCTGCCTGTTTTTATACTGATTTTTTGCTCCAGCAAGGCCGATTGCTGAGAGAAAAGAGATAAACTGCCCAGCAGGAATAAAGCCAGGCAAAGCGTTAGTCTGAAGGACTGTCCAATTATTTTTTGGACAGTACATTCCCTAACCAATGTAGATTTCCTACATTTGTCAAAATGATTCATATTTATGATTTAACTGTGTTTCATTTCGCCACGGTGATGTTTAGCGACGAGCACCGTGGCTTTTTTTATCCTTAATATATCGTGATTAGTGTGTCTGTTTCGTTTACCTTATATTTAAATCCCATTACAAAACCCATGCTCTTTAGCAACTGATAGAGTTCCGGGTTGGAATAACTGCCTGAATACCTCATTCCCGGCAACTGTTCATGGTCAATTTTTATCTTTATGTTGTACCATCGTTCCAGCTTTTTCACTACATCTTTCATCCTTTCTCCCTGAAAACTCAATTGATTGTTTTTCCAGGAAGAGGTAACTGCAGTTGTTTCAACAGAGCTGCGTTTCATCTTTCCGGTTTGTACGGAATAACTTGCAGACTGACCGGCACTGAGTAACAGGTGCTCCGACTGCATGGCTGCATTGAGGAATTTTACCTTTCCTTCTTCTACACTTACTTCTACCTGATTTTCGTTGCCATAGGCACGGATATTAAATGCAGTCCCAAGTACGCTTACCTGTGTATGGTGACTGCTTTTTACAATGAAAGGATGTCTGGCATCAGGTGCTACCTTAAAAAAAGCTTCACCGGTGAGGATAACCTGACGGGTACTGTCGTCAAATCTTTCCGGATAAGACAATACCGTACCTGAATTTAAATAGATATCGGTGCCATCAGAAAGGGTAACCTTGCCTTTCTTTCCAAAAGGGATCCTGATGTCTTTCATCGCAGAAAGCTTTGGTTTGGCAGAAGACTGGTAATGAAACCAGATGCCTGCAAAAAGACCAAACAATAAAGCGGTGGCTGCAATTCGCAGGGTAGGGAACACTTGTTTTTTGTGGTCATAAGACCTGGCAGCGGAAAGGTCTACACCGGTTTTTTCGGCCAGAAAACGACGCATATTGGTATTGGCTTGTCCTTTTGACTGATGCAGCGGGCTGTCTTTTTCAAAGTCACCCAATACATCATCATTGTCAAGCCAGGCCATTACTACTTCTTTCTCATGTGGCGTACATAGGTCCAGATGATATTTTTCAAGTAGTTGTGGGCTGATCTGCATTGTTTTTTTGCTTTATACATACCTTAATCGTAAAATCGCTGCTTTACCCTTAGTTTAAAAATGAAGTTTTATTTAATTATCTGTAAATCAGTTGTTTTATTTTTATGCTTAAGCGTGTGAATCTATTTTTTTTCGAATAGAACGTAATGCTTTGGTCATGTGCTGTTCAACTGTTTTTTCAGATATGGAGAGCTGAATGGCAATTTCTTTATTGTTCAGTCCGCCTTCCCGGCTGAGCTGGTACACTTCACGGCAGCGACATGGAAGGCTGTCTATGGCCTTACCCAGGTTTGAGTTCAGATCGTTGAAGTACACCTCATTTTCGGTGAGACAGGTATCATCACAGAGTTTTAACCGCAGTTCGGCGAGCAAGGTGTTCTTTTTTGCCTGCTCCCGGTAAAAGTCAAATACTTTGTTTTTGACTGCCTTATACAGGTAGGACTTGATGCTGCCCTCCATCAAAAGCTGATGCTGCCGCTCCCAAAGTGATAAAAACACATCCTGTACAATTTCCTCAGCCCGATAATTGTCTTTACAATGATGAAGACAATAACCATACAATTCCTCCCAATACAAATTATATGTGTTTTCAAAACTGCTGTGATCCATGTTCCCTTTTTGAGTTGTGCGCCTGACTATATTGTACCGGTTCAAAGATAGGATCTTTGTTTATAATCATTCTAAATAAAACAACAAAAAGCAAATTGTTTTGTAAAATCTTCGATAAGATCATTTATTACGCTAATAAAATTCGTTGTTGATTTCTCTGTTCAACCTATAGGAATTTTATATGCTACAGACAATAACCCCGGATTGCCTGTTTCCGGCTTAACCAATTGCAAATGGAGGGTTTGTATGGAAGTCTTGTCTTCCTGATGACCGGCATTTGCGTTTGATTTTCTTAACTTTGTGTTATGGATAAGAAGATCTCTTCCGGGACAGCTGATTGTAATGCGGGCGAACTGAAACTAAAAGGCTTTAAAGTATATGAAGTGGGGACCGGCGTTAGTGCGGTGCCGACTTATAACAGAAGGGATTTTTATAAAATCTGTATCAATACCGGAAGGAGTCTGATCCATGAAGCATTAAAAATGCAGCCGACGGAGAATTTCTTTAAGCATAAAAATGCCTCGGCCCGCATCACCTCCCTATTTCTTGAATTGCTGGAACGACAGTTTCCAATAGAAAGTCCGAAGCAACCTCTGGGCTTAAGAACAGCGCAGGATTATGCCAATGGATTGGCGGTACATGTGAATCACCTCAACAGATCAGTGAAAGAAGTGACTGGGAAATCCACGACTACCCATGTTTCTGAAAGGGTGATCAGCGAAGCAAAAGCCCTGCTGATCCATACAGACTGGAGCATCGCAGACATCGGATATGCGCTCGGTTTTGAATATCCCACCTATTTCAATAATTTCTTTAAAAGGATCACCGGGACAATTCCCAAATCACTTCGTGCTTAAATTGTTTGAAATTCTTACTTTTCTGTTTGAAATCTATTTGTGAACGGCCTGCTTTCCGCAGACCTTTGTGGGATCAAAATAAAAAGATCATGAACGGAAATAGCACAGTAAATAATATCAAAGCCTTTGGCGCGGCTGCGGCCACTGATTCTCTAAAAGTACTGAACATACAACGTAGAACTGTCACTGCACATGATGTGGAGATTGAAATCCTGTTTTGCGGCATCTGTCACTCAGATTTACATTCTGCAAAAAATGAATGGCACAATACCATTTATCCCATAGTTCCCGGCCATGAGATAGTGGGAAGGGTTACAAATGTAGGGCCACATGTAACCAGGTTTAAAATAGGGGACCTGGCGGCAGTAGGTTGTATGGTAGATTCCTGCAGGGAATGTGAATATTGCAGGGAAGGTCTGGAGCAATTTTGTGAACCGGGAAGTACCTTAACCTTTAACTCAGCTGACAAACATCTTGGCGGACAAACCTTTGGCGGATACGCCGAAAGTGTAGTGGTAGATGAAAACTATGTTTTACGGGTACCGGAAAACCTGGACCTTGCCGCAACAGCACCCTTACTTTGTGCGGGGATCACGACCTATTCGCCGTTAAGGCACTGGAACGTTGGCCCTGGGAAAAAAGTAGGAATTGTAGGTATCGGTGGTCTTGGACATATGGGGATTAAAATCGCGAAAGCGATGGGTGCTCATGTGGTGGTTTTCACCACTTCATTGTCTAAACAGGAAGATGCAAAACGTCTGGGTGCGGACGAAGTTGTTTTGTCCACCGACCCGGAACAAATGGCCAGGTACTCGAAAAGCCTGCATTTTATTTTAGATTGTGTATCTGCGCAACACGATATGGACGCTTACCTTAACCTGCTCAAAGTTGATGGCGCCCTGGCATTGGTTGGTGCCCCAATGGAACCACTTCCTGTGACTTCTTTTAGCCTGATCTTAGGAAGAAGAAGCTTTGCCGGATCAATGATCGGCGGTATTGCAGAAACACAGGAAATGCTGGACTTCTGCTCGGAACACAATATTGTTTCCGACATTGAGCTGATCGGTGTGGATGACGTGAACGATGCTTATGAGCGTTTGTTAAAAGGAGAGGTGAAATACCGCTTTGTGATCGATATGGCATCGCTGAAAGCAAAGAATTAATTCCGCTGAAATGTTTAGCCAAATGTCGTTACATTTGGCTAAACATTAGCTTAAGCGCTATATCCGCTATTTCAGCACAATGATTTAAATGGAAAGAATCCCGATCAGACATCTCAGTAGCACACAGGCAGAACCAGATCTTTTTGGAAACTTCGGGATCCGGAAGATTGTTGATTTACTTGACGGAAAAGACATGCTGCAGGAGCTTCACAGGCATGATTTCTTCTATATTCTGGTGATAGAAAATGGGAAAGGACAGCATGAAATAGATTTCAGGTCTTACCCCATTACTGACCATACTGTTTTCTTTATGCGGCCCGGTCAGGTACATCAGATTGAGCTAAATGCGGGTAGCACAGGGTATCTGATCCATTTCAGAGATGAATTCTATTTGCCTCATGATCAGCATGCCGGCCAGCTGCTGCGGAAGTTAAGTCAGCTGAACCATTACGGGCTGAATGCGGATCAGTTTCCGAAGCTGATGCGGGTGCTGCTTGCTGTTTTTGAGGAGTATACCGATAAGCAGGAGTGCTATCAGGAGGTGATTAAAGCAAATATGGGAATCTTCTTTATCGAGTTGCTCAGGGCACAGCAGCACAATCCTGCTGATCAGGTGAGCCTTTATAATCAGGAGGGTCTGGAAAAGTTCCTGTCGCTTTTAGAGCGTCATGTTTTTAGTCATAAGCAAGTAGCGGAATATGCGCAGATGTTGAACCTTTCTACCTATCAGCTGAATGCAATCGCGAAGACAACATTGGGGAAAACCTGTTCGGAGCTGATCAATGAATACCTGATACTGGAAGCCAAAAGACACCTTTTGGCAACATCGAATCAGGTCAATCAGATTGCTTACAGTTTGGGCTACGAAGATGTTTCCTATTTTATCAGGTTCTTCAAAAAGTATACAGGACATTCTCCGGAGGCCTTCAGGCAAAACTTTAGATAAATCCTATACAACTGAATTTTTGTCCTACGCTTCAGCACAGTGCTGATCTTACTTTTGTTGAATAAGCACAAAAGCCGGAAGATTTATGTCCGACAAGGTTTGACGGCAGTTTGAGCTTAGGACAGGATGAGCCCCGGGCAAAACAATGCCGGGGAATAACAAACTATAAAATTATTATTAAACATTTAAAACGAACAGACATGAATAAATCCTGGAATGAGGAATATAAAAATAGGTGGGACGAGCGCTATAAAGAGGAAGAATATGCCTACGGAAAAGGGCCAAATCTATTTTTTAAAGAATGGATTGAGAAATTTAAACCCGGATCGGTATTGATGCCGGCCGATGGTGAAGGACGGAATGGCGTTTTCGCTGCAGCACTTGGATGGGAGGTGACCTCCTTTGACCTGAGTGTGGAAGGGCAGTCAAAGGCATTACAACTCGCCACTGCGGAAGGCGTTGCCATTTCTTATATCGTTGGAGATCTGGACCAGTTAACGTTTGAACCGGCCTCATTTGATGCCATTGGCCTGATCTATGCCCATTTTGCTGCGGATCAGAAATCTTTATTTCATCAGAAATTAAACGAATACCTCAAACCTGGCGGGCTCATTATCCTGGAAGCCTTCTGCAAGGAACACCTGAAATTAAAGGCGCTTGACCCTAAAGTTGGCGGCCCTGCGGAACTCGATATGCTGCTTTCTAAGGAAGAAATCATAGCTGACTTTGAAAACTACGACCTCTTAATGCTGTGCGAAGAGGAAATCCTCTTAAATGAGGGAAAGTATCACAATGGGAAAGGTGCTGTAGTAAGATTTGTAGGTATAAAACGTGAGGACCTTAAGGTCAGTTGATCTGCTGTTGTTTGAGGACTATTTTTTTTCCTGGAAAAATGTGTAGCATGCTATCATGAAAAAAGCTGGGCGATGAGATGATGGTTTTGATCCTGTTAGTTGCTCATGGCAATCAGTAGCTGAAGAATTGGCGAAGGGTCCTGATCATTATTTAGTTGCAGTTATAATTGACGACTTACTCAGGTTATAGAGGTCGATTTTTTCAGGAGATGCCGCTAATGTCTTTCTAAAAGCGAGAATTGAAAGGGCAACATCACTGCCGGGATGACGTTTGCTGATCTTATCAAAATCCTGCGCTACTTCCGCTAAGACCTTATTGGAATTGTCTTCTGTAGTAGGGGTGTTTTCCAGGCCAACCAACAGATGGCTCAGGTAGCTCTGATAGTTCCGTTGTGCTTCCTTTTTATAATGGCTCTTTGGATATTGCTTTAAGAACTGCTCCCAGTAAAAGGCCCAGTCGCCAAGCGTTACCCTATCTATCGCTAAACCGGCATCATAATCAATTACAGGGTCATTTTCCAGGGCGGTCTGGTCCCAGAACTTACGGTCGTCCTTCAGTAGATTTGAGGCAAATAACGATTTCCAGTAACTGGGGCTAAGGTGGAAAATGGCGCCTGTTTCTTCTTCATGCTTGATTTCAATGTGGTGGTTGAGGAGTTGCTGAAAAAGTGTTTTTTGTTCCGGAGACAAGCCTTTCTGGAATTTCGTTTCCACTCTTTTCCTGCGGTTATTGGCACTTTCTCCATCAATCCAGCTGACCTCCAACTGGTCAAAAAGGGGGAGCAGCTTCGTTTGCCCCGGATCCAGACGGTTGATGTTCGGGCTAAATACTTTTTGCCATTGGTCTAATAATTTATACCGCTGTTCTATAGCAAGCCCCGGAAGTTGTATTTGTATGGCATTTTCAATCGAATCAAGTACGGGGAAAGAAGGTTTTTTTTGAAATAAGGCGATCAACTGATCCAGCGTCAGCTGTTTGGCAGTCAGGCTATCTGTTTTAATTGCAGATTTGAGTGTGTCAGCAGTCAGTGAAGCTTTCTTTACAGCTTCTTTCGGTGTTTGATCAGGTGATGTGCAGGCAACCGTCAAGCTTGCCATAGCAATTATCACCATTCCTGAAATTTTGACTTTAGTCATATAGATCTTATGCTATGGCAGCTGCCGAATATCTTATAAATTCAATTCGAAGATAAATAAAAGCATTTTATTTCAAAGAAAAAGCCCGTCTGATAAGGAAATTGCCAGCTGAGCTCGTAAAATTACCCATGGCCATTCTGAAATGGTTTGTAAATGATTGTCCTGAACAACACCTGTAAATGGCAATCTTGCACCTCTTAAGTTCGGGAGATTGACCATACATTTGTTTAATGCCTGATAGATGCAGCTATGGGCTGGTGTTCAGTGAACTTTTAGCTATAAACGTAGAAAAGATGAAATCGATATTTGACAGCACAACGAGGGCGGGTTTGATTGAACGGATCAATACCCTGAACGAAAACAGTACTTCCAGTTGGGGGAAAATGAACATCTATCAGATGCTGAAACATTGTACCGTCTATGAAGAAATGATGCTGGGGAAGAATAGGTATAAACGCGCATTCATAGGTCGTTTGTTTGGTAAAATGGCCTTGAAAGAATTTACACAGGACGAAAGCCTGATCAAACGCAACGTACCCACACTTCCTGAACTTAAAGTAAAAGCCGCTCATGGAGATGTAACTGCAGAGAGAACAAAATGGGTTGCTTTGCTGGAAGAGTATCCCAATACCGCATGTACTGATATTGAACATTCATTTTTCGGAAAATTAACAAAAGAGCAAGTTGGGATATTGGTGTATAAACATACGGATCACCACCTTCGACAATTTAACAGTTAACAGGAAGGTTTATTTTTTTAGCTTTCATGTTGTAGTTTCTTTATTCGCAATGAAAATGCTATTTTAGCTTAAAAGCGAATCATTATGTATGGTATAGAGAATCTTCCTGCTTTTATTCTGGCAGCAATTATAGTGGTCATCACTCCTGGAATAGACACGATCATGGTATTAACGAGAAGCATTTCTCAGGGCAAAACTGCAGGTTTGTATTCTGCAATCGGAGTGAGTTTAGGCCTGCTGGTACATACCTGCGCGGCTACCTTTGGACTATCCGTAATACTTGCAAAATCTGCATTTGCTTACAGCCTGATTAAATACCTGGGTGCTGCCTATCTGATCTATATCGGATATAAATCCCTCACTGCCAAAACGTCTCAAACTGAAATGACCTCTGCAGAGGCAAAACCGGCCGGAAATGGTAAAATGTTGTTTACTGCATTTTTAAGCGATGTTTTAAATCCAAAGATTGCCATTTTCTTTTTGGCTTTTTTACCGCAGTTTATCAATCCTTCGGCAATTAATCATCCAATGCCTTATTTATTGCTCGGCTCCATTATCTTTTTTTTCACCCTGGTTTGGTGTATCATACTCGCCTTATTGGGAGGTAAAGTGGCTGTTTTTTTTAATAGACATAAAAAAGCAGAGGCGATAATGAATAAAACTACTGGAGTTGTGTTTATTCTTCTTGGATTAAAAGTAGCCTTATCGAAAAAATAAGAACTGATTGAACAAGATTTTAAACGGTTGTTTTCTTCTGATGTAAATGGACTGATTCAACTGATCTGAATTTTTCTGAACCGATAGAAATGCGGAAATCAACGTATTTCTGTTAAATGATCTTTATTTTAATGTAAAATTTCTGTATGTTGCAGTCTGGGATACAACTAGATGGGAGCATACAGCACACGAATTGATGACGAGCTTGTCGTGATGGTAAAGGCAGGTGACCACGCTGCTTTCACCGAAATCTACAACCGTTACTGGCCATTGCTGTTTCTTCACGTTCAGCGAATGGTAAAAGACGAGGATCTCGCAGGGGATGTGGTTCAGGAAGTTTTTACCTGGGTTTGGCAACATGCGCCTACGCTTGACTTTAACAGCACGATTTCATCTTATTTGTATACTTCTGTCCGTAATAAAGTCTTCAACCTCATCCGTCATCATAAGATAAAAGCAAACTACTTTAAAGACATCGCTGCGTTTATCGAAGAAGGTAACTACCATGTAGATGAAGCCCTGCGTTATAAAGAATTGATGCGGACCATTGAATCCGAAATCGACAGGATGCCTCCGCGAATGCGGGAGATATTTAACCTCAGCCGAAAAGAACATCTGTCTCACAAAGAAATTGCCATGCAGCTGGCAATCTCTGAAAGCACAGTTCGGGAACAGGTGAAAAGGGCCCTGAAAGTACTGAGGGTAAAGGTTGAGGATCCTTATTCCTTACTTTATATTCTGTTGTATTTGCTCCATTAATCCTTCCAAATCCTTGCGCCGGAGAAATAAATAAATATTTTTTTTATTCTTGTCCCCTATAGGTCTTCCTGAAGTTCCATAGTGTTATAAAACCCTTATTGGCTTTTAACATGACGGATAAAGACGTACAACGACTGATAGATAAATACCTGGCTGGAAATGCAAGTCCGGAAGAAACAGGAATGCTCGAATCCTGGTATACTCAAAACGCACATCAAAATACGGAACTGGATTATCCTCAGGACCTGCTGGCAAAAAAGGAGAAAGGACTTCATGAAATTTTAGCCCTGGAGCAACTTCATTCCGAACCACGTGTTAAACATTGGAAATGGCCCAGAATTGCTGCTGCGGCAGCAATTGTAATCGGCCTCAGCACCTTTTTATACCTCAATATCAGGAAATCCGGGCAAACTGACCAATTGATCGCTGCTCAGGTAAAGGACATAGCTCCCGGGAAGAATACGGCAACTTTAACTTTAGCCAACGGGAAAAAGATATTGCTTTCCAATGCAGTAAACGGAGAACTCGCAAAGGAATCCGGGGTGGTCATCACGAAAACCGCCGAGGGGCAGCTGATCTATGAAATCAGGGACCAGCAGGCTGGTTCTTCTACAGAAATGAATACCTTATCTACGGCCAATGGGGAGCAATACCGGTTATTGTTGCCCGATGGAACGAGTGTCTGGTTAAATGCCGCTTCTTCTTTAAAATTTCCATCCTCATTTTCAGGGCTTGCACAAAGAAGAGTGGAATTGACGGGGGAGGGGTATTTTGAAGTAAAGAAAGATCAGAGCCATACTTTTGTCGTGAGTAGCGGAGCACAGGAAATAGAAGTTCTTGGGACACATTTCAATGTGAATGCCTATGCCGATGAGCACAGCATCAAAACAACTTTGCTGGAAGGCTCTGTAAAAATAAACAAGCATACTGTCCTTAAGCCAGGCGAACAATCCAGTTACCTTGAATCCGGCTCTTTATTGCTGAAACAGGTTGATGTGGAAGAGGCCATCTCCTGGAAGGAGGGTTATTTCAGGTTTGATAAAAAGGATTTACGCAGCATTATGCGCAACATATCAAGGTGGTATGATGTCGAAATCGTTTACAAAGATCCGCGGCTCGAAAAGCTCAGCTTTAGCGGAACAGTATCCCGGTATTCCAATGTTTCGAAAATCCTGGAAATTTTAGAATTAAGTAAAGAAGTCCGGTTTATCCTGGAAGAAAGGAGGATCATCGTGACCAAATAATTACTCCTGGATGAAGAACGAAGGTCAGCAGTGCGCTAACACCACTGACCGGATTCTGGTACCATACCAATATAATTTGCTCTAATATCAACTGATAACCAAAACCAAACAAATGTATAAAATTTCTATGACCAAATTGGACGTACGGAGAAAGTACGTCCCTAAAATTCTGCTAGTTATGCGATTAGTCTTCATACTCACAGTGGCCGTTATAATGCAGGTCAGCGCAGCGGGATTTTCTCAGAATTTAACCCTCAAAAAGGGGAACATTACCCTAAAAGAGGTCTTCTCCGAAATCAGAAAACAAACCAGCTACGATGTGATGTGGCAGCCTGAAAAAGTCAATGCTGAAAGCCGTCTGGATGTGAACCTCGTCAATGTGCCGCTGGAAGTTGCACTTGGCCGGCTGCTGTCTGCAAGGAAGCTGACTTATGTCATCAAAAATAAAACAGTTTTCATTCTCCCGAAAGAAGAGTCTGCAGCGTTAAAAGTAAGCACTGAGCTGGCGGTCATCATTGTAAAAGGACGGATCACGGATGATAAGGGGCTTCCTCTGCCCGGTGCTACCGTAACGGAAAAGGGAACCAAAAACTACGCGATCACGGATGGCAATGGAGATTTTAGCCTTAAAGTTGCACAGGAAAACGTAACCCTGGTGTTCAGTTACGTGGGCTATATGTCGCGGGAACTGCCTGCCAGCAATAATGCCATGAAAGTGGTATTACAGGCCAATGATCAGAAACTGGACGAAATCGTTATTACCGGTTTCCAGAAGATCGATAAAAGAAAATTTACAGGCTCTGTAGTACAGATCGATAAACAGGTGTTCGACAGGACGGGCTATATCGACGTTTCGAGAATGCTGCAGGGTGCTGCGGCAGGGGTTTCAGTTCAGAACGTATCGGGAACTTTTGGAACTTCCCCGAAGATCAGGATCCGTGGAAATGCCTCTATTTCTGCCAATCAGGAGCCCTTGTATGTGTTAAACGGAATTCCAATTTCTTCTCCCTCCAATATTAGCGCCAGTCAGCTGTACTCCGGTGATGCGGCGGCATTACTGGGATCTGCTATCGCCGGATTAAATGCACAGGATATTGAAGACATCTCGATCTTAAAAGATGGTGCTGCAACCTCATTATATGGAACACGTGCTGCAAATGGAGTGGTTTCTATCACCACCAAAAAAGGGCAGGCAGGAAGGATGAGCGTTAACTATAACAGTGCCTTTAATGTTGGCCTTAAGCCTGATATCAATAATTATAACCTGATGAACTCTGCGGAAGAGATGAATTTATACAAACGTCTTTATGATGCAGGTTACTTTTCAAATGCCAACTGGCCGGCAAGAACGGGTTCTTTAACGGAGGCCTTCAGAAGGTATGGGCTGAGAGAAACAACTTTGGCAGAATCTTACCGGGAATTGGATAAGTCGGCAACCATCAATACCAACTGGTTTGATGTATTGTTCAGAAATAACCTGGTGCAGGAACATAATTTATCTTTCTCCGGAGGAAGCGAAAAGAGCACTTATTACATCTCGGGAAGTTATGTGCATGATAATGGTCAGTCTATGGGTTTCAAAAACACAAGGTATACCACGGATTTCAGACAGATCTTAAATATCAATAAAGCCCTCAGTATTGATATCAATGCCAATTATGTACGCAGAGATCAGAATACGCCGGGAACTCAGAATGCAACAACGACTTATGGAGATCTGACCAGGAAGTTTGAGATCAATCCCGGTTCTTATGCCACCTCTACCAGTAGGGCAATGTATCCTTACAATGAAGATGGAAGCCTTAAATTTTACTTAAATAACCTTGCACCATTTAATATTGTGAAAGAACTGCAGGAGAACTTTGCGGACTTAAAGGCTCAGGAATTTCGTTTAATGGTGAAGCCAACGGTCAAAATTACCCCGCATCTTACGTATGAATTTACAGGGTCTATCCGTGCTACGATAAATAACAGGACCCAAACGGCGACGGAAAGGTCGAACCTTGCGAATGCTTACCGTGTGGATTATAACAATAGCTTAAGGCAGGCAAATGATTTATTATACCTGGATCCAAATGATCCGAATGCAATAAAGGCAACCATTTTGCCGGTTGGAGGAATCAGGACCACAAACAACTCCACGAGTCAGTTTTATAATGTCAGAAATCAGCTGACCTACAACAACAGCTGGAAGAAACATTTCCTGAATTCAATGGTCGGGATGGAGGTTCGTTCTGATGAGACGAACAATGAATACAACAAAGCTTACGGATTCCTGCAATATGGCGGAGGAACAACCTCTCCCTCAAGGCTGGCTTATATCAGGGCAGTGAATGAAAATGAATTGCTGCATGTGGAAGGATTTAACCGCGAAAATGTGGTGGGGATGTATATGGCCCATCAATATAGTTTCGATTCCAGATACAACCTGGAAGTGGCCGGACGTTTGGATGGCAGTAATATCTTCGGGAGAAATGTACGGACCAAGTTTTTACCAAACTATTCCTTTGGATTTTCCTGGAATATAGATCAGGAAGGCTTCTTCAAAAACAGTGGCATCAGTAAAACGGTAAGCGCCCTGAAGTTCAGAACCAGTTATGGATTGCGTGGAAATACCTTCCAGACCTCACCAATGTTAAATGCCAATTATTCGAACTTGGTTCGCTATGATACTCAAAATAATGATATCGGGGTAAACGTGCTTTCTCCTGAGTTGTTTAACCTGAACTGGGAACGTGATTATGTGACCAATTTAGGGTTGGATTTTGGTTTGTTTGATAACAATGTAATGGGCTCTATCGAGGTCTATAACAGAAATAACAAAGATTTAATTACAGGCTTTAATACCTCCCTGGAAGAAGGATTTACGACCAAGCAGATCAACTGGGCGAGCATGAAGAATAGAGGAATCGATGTAACCGTTGGCATCGTGAACGTATTAAAAAGCAAGGATTTCAGATGGGGATTTAACCTGATCTTTGGTTATGTAAAGAATAAAATTGTTGATGGTGAGCTGGCCTCTATCAATTTAACCACGATTACCAGACCCAACGGATATGGGCTTAATGGCTATCCGTTAGAAGGACTTTATGCGTTTAGATTTGCAGGTTTGAATGAATTGGGAAGGCCTACTTTCCTCAAAGGGGATAAAGTAGTCAAAGACATTTTACCTTCTGAAAGAGACCGGTCCCTGATCCAGTATGTGGGATCCCGGACCCCGACAACAACGGGCTCCTTCTCTACAAATTTCTCCTACAAGCAGTTAGAGTTCAGGGCTTTTGTAACCTATGCTTTAGGCCATAAAGTTTTCAAGGATCCGATTGCCAGACTGGGGTATGATGACAATAGTTCTAAGAGTGCTGATTTAAATTACATGTGGAGAACACCTGGAAATGAAGCTCAGACGAATATTCCCGGATTATTGACTACAGTTCAGCAGAGTTATATTTCTACATTTTTTGCCATAGATGACCTGGCTTATAACAGAAGCACAGAACGTGTGGTGGATGCGAGTCATTTCAGGCTAAGTGAACTGATGCTGAGCTATCGGTTAAGTCCGAAAATGCTGGCAGGAATGCCTGCTTTGAAAAGTGCCCGTTTCTCCGTGTCTGCTAACAATATTGCGTTTTGGGGAAGTAAAAGGCTAAGAGGTGTCGATCCTGATACCTATATCACCGGGGTGAATTTACCGAATCCCAGAACCTATTCATTCCGTTTAAGCGTTGGTTTTTAATTATATAACTATGAAAAAATATTTATTTAGTGTCTTCATATTTTTGATATGTACCGCTACACTCAGCTCTTGTAAAAAGTTTCTGAATGAGCCATTCGATAACAGACTGGAGCTCAAAAATATTGAAGATTATGCAGGGGTAGTTAAAAAGTCATACCCTACACGGTTCGACCTGTTCAATGAGGTCCTGACGGATAACTTTAAGCTTGTACCAAACCTGATGCAGGATGCATGGAAACCTTTATACATCCCGATTTATATGTTTAAGGACGATTATCAGCATACCCTGGGCTATACTTCTCCGGCAACGGCTTACAGCCATTTCTACAACAAGATTTATATGGCCAATTTGGTCATAGATGGGGTACTGAGCAGCCAGGGAGGAACAGCGGAAAAAGATGCAGTCCTGGCCGAAGCGTTATTGGTAAGATCGTATTGTTATTTCATATTGACCAACCTCTTTGGCATGCATTATAACCCGGCCACCTCTGGTACTGATTTGGCTGTGCCGCTGATTCTGGAAGTGAATAAGGAAAACAGGCCCTCTTACTCCAGATCAACAGTGAAAGAAGTCTATGATCAGGTAGAAGCAGATTTGTATAAGGCAATTGAAATTTACGAGAAAAACCCTGCAGTTGTTCCGACAAATCCTTATCGTTTCTCTCTGGGAGCGGCCTATGCATTTGCGACGAGACTGAACTTATACAAAAGCGATTTTGCTAAAACGGTGCTTTATGCAGATAAAGCAATCGGACAGAAAGGAAGGGTATTGAGAACCCTTAAAACGGATTACGATGTATTGCTGAAATCAGGTTGGGAATTCTTTGCACAGCAGTTTAATGATCCCTCGGCGCATCCAAACATCATCATGGCGGTACAGTCCGAATATGTACATCATCCTTTTGGTAACAACTGGGGCGGATTTTATCTGGCACCGGAGGTGTTGACCCAAATTGCAAACAACGATTACAGAAGAAGCATTGCCTCAAATGCAGGTACTGTGATTGATAATGCCACATTTATCATTAAAAATAATACAGGCTGGCAGACTTCGAGGTATGTGTATTTTAATATGGAAGAAGTATTGCTCAACCGGGCAGAAGGCAACCTCAGGGGAACTGCACCAAATCCTGCCAATGCAGTCCTTGATCTGGAAGAACTTAGAAAAGTAAGACTGATAAATTACACCGCATTAAATACTGGTGCCATGAGCAATGCTGAGTTGCTTACAGAGGTGTATAAAGAGCGTCGTGTTGAATTCCTGACCGAAGGATTAAGATGGTATGACATTAAACGTCTTGGGCTCAGTGTAGCACATAAGATGGATCAGAATTCCAGTGTGATCGATGCTACTTTGCTCCCAAATGATAAACGATCTGCATTGCAAATCCCGGTGAATGCAAGGGTTGGAAATCCGGTTTTAGAAAATCAATTAAATCCCAGATAAGATGAAAAAGTTATTTATATATACTTTACTGATTTTAGCAGGCATGAGCGCCTTCGTATCCTGCAGCAAAGAAGAAAAAGTGAGCCTGGAAAAGGAAAACCTGGATTATTTTGCGATCACGAATAAACCAAAGGAAAAATGGAATGCCCTGGATTCTTTGTGTGATACACTTTACCGGGATTACGGGGTGAAAATTGTGTATGAATATACGCCTCAGATGATCAGGCCCAACGACTTCTATTATCCTCCTGCTTATGATAAGGCTTTAGCCTATACCAGAAAGGTCATGAAAACATTGTGGCTGGAGCCATTGAAGAAAAACTTCCCTGATTATTTTAAAAAGGAAACGCCTATAGAATTTATCCTCATGGGAGGCTTTTACCATGGGCATCCAACCAATACGGCGATAGCAGCAGGTGCAGGTTTTAACGGGCAATTCTATAGGCTGGGGATGGGAGGAATCAATAACCTTGACTTGTCCAATAAAGCAGCTGTTCATGATCACGTTGTAATTTTATGGCATGAGCACGCGCATAACCAGGATGTTAAGTATGGAAGAGGAGAGATTTTTGACCGGATTTCCGTAGGTACTTATTATAAAGAAGCATGGAACACTAAAACGGAAGCTCAGGCAGTGGCTGATGGGTTTTTTAGAAAATATGGTGGGTTTGCACCTGAAGAGGATTTTGCGACTACAGTAGAACACCTGACCAGGTTTCCAAAGAATGATGTGCTGACACTGATCAATTCAAACGAAAAGCTGAAAAGAAAATATAACCTGATCACTAAGTTCTATTTGGATAAAGGTATGGACCTGCATAAGCTACAGAGCGTTATCTATGACCTTATCTACAAAAATTAATCATTATAAATCTTTATAGATATGAAAAATATACTAAAAATATCAGGTTTCCTGTCTTTGTTGCTTTTGCTTTTTGCTTCCTGCGAAAAAGACAACATCACCACTACAGTGGAAGAATTGGTGGGTACAGAAAAACAAATGGAAACAGATTTGAAACAAGTCTTGGGTAAATCGCCGAACGGTTGGGTGATGATGGTCAAAAGCACCCTGGCAGATACCGCCTGTATTCCGGTGGTAATGCAATTTGATACCACTAAAAATATGGTGAAAATGAAAAGCGTTTATGGTACAACGCCGAACAATAAATCTACCTATTTAATCAATAAAGGAGTCTCTGGAATTTTGCTTAATTTTTCGGGCGGTTCGATCGTTTCCTCCTTGATGCGGATGGATCGAAGCTACGGAGATGTGACCGATTATGTCTTTAAAGTGTTGGCAGTTAGTTCTGACGCGATTAAAATCCAATGTTTGAAAAGTGGTGAAGCATATAAACAGGAAGGGGGACAGGTTTATACCTTGTTTAAAAGACCGGACAGCTGGAAATGGGCCGATGATGTGACCTTACTGGACATGAAAACTGCTGAAGCAAAAGTAGGTCTAAACAATGTAAATGGCATTTTAACCCTTAATTATATTCCAACTTCTAAAAAGGTAAATCTGGGTTTCAGTTTTAGGAATAGTTTTGACAGTAACCTTGCGGCCTGGCAGGCAGTAGATCCTTTTTATAACAATGCTTCTGCAAATGTATTCGATAAGTTTTATATTTTCTTTAATCCTGTGAATTACAGCAACACCGGAACCATTCAGACCGTTTATGAAGATACTCCAGTGGCAAGACAGGGCTACAATGCCCTGTGTTACCTTCCTTTTAGCGGAAATGCGAGTTCTTCGACCAGTAATGCCAAATTCGTTAAAAGCATTAAAACGCCGTATTTCGTCATCAATGAGGTGATTAGAAACGGTACGAATGTGACCATTAAAGTAGCTTCCTACGATAAAACAGGAAAAGAATACATCACCGGAGAATATAAGAATTTCAATTAAACCCTGGGGTAATGAAAATAATGAGTGCCATTATTTTTGTTGATTATTCCTTTTGTTTTAGTGGCCTCTGTTATGATAACAAGCACGCTTTGATTTATCTTTTATAAAGGAAGTTATCAAAATCGAAGACCGGTAAAACTGAGGGGCTGAACTTTAATCACGAAGTTCAGCCCCTTTTGCTATGTTATACAGGCTTCTGGTAGTCTGTACAAGTCTGATTCTTACATAGAAAGCCTGTTTTTTTGTTTGCGAACCTCCATAATTTCCCGCTGATTAAACGTTTTCAGAAAAAAACTGTTTAACTTGTTCTTAGGATAACCTAATGAGACCGGATCAGACAAATGATAACGAAAATTCCCGCTAACCCAAGTTCAGGATTGTTGCCTGTTGAATTATTTGATTGTATGCCTGTGGCGGTATATGTGTGTGATCATTTGGGATATCTGACTTTTTACAATAAAGCTGCCGCAAATTTATGGGGGAGGGAGCCTGAACTGGGGAAAGATCTTTGGTGCGGTTCCTGGAAGATTTTCTGGCCGGATGGAACCCCGATGGCACCGGATACCTGTCCTATGGCCCGTACCCTGAAAGAAGGGATGCCTGTGATAGAGGAAGAGATCATGATTCAATGTCCCGATGGAACGATGAAAAATGTATTGCCAAACCCGGTTCCCTTGTTTGACGAATCAGGCGTATTGCGGGGTGCTGTAAATACACTGCTGGACATTACAGAACAGCGACAAGGGGAGAAGAAACAGGCCATGCTGGCGGCAATCATTGAATGCTCTGAAGATGCGATTGTGAGCAAAGGGCTGGATGGTTTAATAACCAGTTGGAACCAGGGCGCAGAGAAGCTATTCGGTTATACAGAAAAGGAAGTTCTGGGGCGGCACATCTCTCTACTGATACCTAAAGATCGCCTCGATGAAGAAAACCTGATTATTGACCGCGTTCGTAACAATAAGACCGTCGAACATTTTGAAACCGTTCGCATCACAAAAAATGGGGCCTCTGTGCCGATTTCCCTGACGGTATCCCCAATAAGGGACCAAAAGGGGCGGATTATCGGAGCTTCTAAAATTGCGCGCGACATCAGTATCCAGAAGCAATCAGAAGCGCAGCTGCAAAAGTTATACGATGACATTCAGACCATGAACTCCCGAAAAGACGAATTCATTGGGATGGCCAGCCATGAATTGAAAACACCGGTAACGAGTATCGATGCTTTCCTGCAACTGGTACAGCGTTCACTCAAGCTAGAAGATAAAGATAAAGAGCTGGTTTTGAAGGCCAGAAATCAGGTTGCAAAATTGATTTCCCTGATCTCCGATCTGTTGGACGTGACGAAGATCCAGACCGGGAAATTAGCCTATACCTTTACCAGTTTTGATTTTAACGACTTATTAAAAGAAGTGATCGAAGTAATGCAGCAGAACCATCCCGGTCATGAGATCAACCTGAATCATCCGGCCGGAATACTAAACGTATATGCAGATAAACAACGCCTGGAACAGGTGATCATTAACCTCGTTTCCAATGCCATCAAATACGCGCCCAACACAAATAAAATGAAGATCGGGGTGCTGAATGTTCAGGAGCACCTGCAACTGTCTGTGCAGGACTTCGGACCGGGAATAGACCTGCCGGAGCAGGAACATATCTTTTCCAGGTTCTATCAAATAAAAAAGCCTAACGGCAATGCATCAGGCTTGGGAATTGGATTGTACATCAGCAAAGAAATTATTGATCGCCATCAGGGGAAAATCTGGGTGGAGAGCAGTCCTGGGAATGGCTCAACCTTTTCTTTTCAGCTGCCGCTTCATTCACAGGACTAAACTTATTTGATGAATTCCAGTAAAGGCTCCAGAATCGTTACTTCAAATTCCTCCTGCTTTTTGATGCCTTTTTTGTTGTCTGAAAAATTATCACTAATCGGATAGTTTTTTACAAAACGGGTGTTTTTTGCACCAATCGTATACATCAATGTCCCATAACTGGTATCATTGACCAATCTTAATTCATCAAAGTCCATCAATGTTTTGGTGTAGATGCCTGGTATTTTCTTAGACACCTTGCGGGTGTTTTTGTCGAAAATCATGGTAACCCGGGCTATGAAGACAAAATCATATACCACATAGCCGCATAAACCTGCCCCAATCAGGTAAACGATCCGCTTTACATCGAACCCGATCGGTAAGAAGGGGACAACCGCAAAGCAGAGGACAATAGCGAATAAGAATGCCTTTATTTTAGTATATATACTCAGGTTGGGTTGGAAGCTCATCCTGTTGCCCGAATATTCTAAATTATAGAGCGCCATAATTAGTCCTCAATTTTCATGATATGCAACGCTTCATTAACCATATTGTTTAATGGTTTTATTGTGAAAACGGAATGGTTCAGCAACAGGATTTTTTCTTTGCCGTTGATGTTGAGTACCATACTTCCTGCACCATTCATCGTCAGGCCAAATAGCGAAACTGTCCGGGAAACAAGAAAGGTTTCAAAATTGTCTAAGCTATAGGCCACTTCAGAAGAGAAAAAGTTCTTTTTCATGAGGATCTGGTTAGACTGCATGTCTATGGTTGTTTTTGCCGTAAGGCGAAGTAAGGACAAGGCTCCTAATACCGCCATACCTATGCCGATCCACATGTTCGCTTTGTCTGTCATTCCTTTAGTGAAAATCAATGCAAGTCCGCCGAGTAAGAACAGCCCGCCAATAAATCCGATAAAAACGAATTGTGTCTTCAGGTGATATTTGTTGCCTTCTTGTTCAAAGTATTTGTAATTGTTCATAGGGAAATGGTTAAACGTTTAAGATTAAATTTTAGAATAATAAAATATATGATTGTTAAAATATATTCCTTTCTATCAAAGAAAAGATCTGTAATGACAAAATTAATGCCAAAGGTTGCCCTTAATGGACAGGTATTTATGAATACCTGTTAACAAGTTAAGTTGTTGGTTAATAAAAATGATTTTTATTCTCCCTTATGAATAATGGTGAATACCGGCTCTGTATGGGAATTTATAAAAAGCTTTTATTTGCTGGTCATCAATTGTCTGTTTCTTATTCAGATGTGATCTGAAAATAGCGCTGGTTTTCTGTGCGGTTGATCTCCTTTTTGTTGTACCAGAATTTTACAAGTACCCTGGAATTCGACCTGTTGTTAAATTCGGCGATAATTTCATCCTCCCTGCCGTCTTCCCAACGCAGGTAAGTAGTTGATTTTACCGCTGAACCATTTTTCTCCGTATTGTACAAAAATAACCTTAACCAGTAACGATCTCCTTCTTTTTCAGGTTTAAAGGTTAAGAATCCATAAGGTGCATCAAGATTTGAACGGTTAAACAATACCTTTTTTCCATCTATAAGGTAATATAACCTGATCTTCGAAATGCTTTCTTCTCCGATCTTTTTAAGATGATCATTTCCTGAGGGATCAAAAACCGCAATATCGATATTGGCCTGGACATTAAAATTTGCGTCCTGTTTGTCCTTCTTACAGGCGGTAAGCAGGAAAAGACACAAAAGGATCAGCGTGTTTTTCATAATAGCGTAATGGTAAATATCAATTGTTAATTTAAGTCTTGTTTTGGATAATGCTGTTGTTGCCATAAAAGAGCTTATTTGCTTCCTTGTTATCAATAGAGGAAGGTGACCATCCTTAATGGTATAATAATTAATTTGTAAATTACATCTTTGCATTTATAAATCATAATATGAAACTTCCTTCAATTTATTCTCTTTGGTTAAGTGCAAAACAGGTTGTGCTTCGTTTTCCCCTTCAGGTGCTTGCTGCGGTGATTGCAACGGGAATTTGTTGTTACCTCGCCGATTCTCATAAAGGGGCCATCGAAGAAGAATACCTGTCCAAGATCATCCTGATTTGCAATTTAGCTTTAACGTTCTTACTGTCGGCCGATCTGTATGCAGAAGCGAACGGCTTTGATGTTAAAAGGAAATGGGGATTTCGGTTATTGATTTTGCTGCTTTGTACAGGCCTGTATTTTGCCTTGCACCCCATACGCTTCACTTCAGACCTATATCGTGTGGCCTTTCTTGCCCTTACCGGACATCTGCTCGTCGCTTTTGCACCCTTCATCAGGAAGGGAAACCTAAACGGTTTCTGGCAGTTTAACAAGACCTTATTTCTAAGATTTTTAACCTCTGCTTTATATGCATCCGTATTGTATGCCGGCCTGGCTATTGCCCTGGTCTCTATTAATGGATTGTTCAACGTACAGATTGAAGGTGCTACCTATATCAGGTTAATGTCGGTTGTTTTTTCCGGGTTTATGACCGTCTTTTTCCTGGCCGGTGTGCCAAAAGATTTCGAGGCGCTGGACAAAGAGGAATTTTACCCCAAGGGGCTTAAAATATTTACGCAGTATGTACTGATCCCTTTAATGACAGTTTATTTGTTGATCCTGCTGGTTTATGAAGCTAAAATCATCATCAACTGGGAGCTTCCCAAAGGACTGGTCTCTTCGCTGATCTTAGGTTATGCTATATTTGGAATCTTGTCCTTGTTACTGATTTATCCCATCCGGGAGAAAGCAGGGAACGGATGGATCAAGCTGTTTTCAAAGTTTTTCTATGTCATGATGATCCCTTTGGTGATCTTATTGCTGCTGGCGATCTGGAAAAGGGTAGGGAACTATGGAATTACGGAATCCAGGTATGTCTTAATTGTGCTTTCCCTTTGGTTGTTGTTTATGACAGGGTATTTCCTGCTGGTCAAAGCTCAAAACATAAAGCTGATCCCGATCAGTCTGTGTATCCTTAGCGCATTGGCCATTTATGGCCCTCAAAGTGCTTCTTCGGTATCGAAATATGCACAGGTCAGCAGATTGAAAAAACTGTTTGCTTCTAAGGTTCAGAAAGATGTCCTGCAACGGGAGGAAGTGGTGAAGTATCTGGTAGATCGGCATGGATTAACTGCCATACAACCCTTTACAAAAGTAAACCTGAAAGAGCTGGAAGCCAGGATGGACCGGAAAAGAAAGAGGAATGATTTCTACAGTTTAAAATATGATAAACGAGATACAGCGCTTGCGCTGCTTAAAATTGACAAAGAATTGTCTGCGATGGAAAGAAGGTTTATCACTTTTGTTACCGCGGAAGAGAAGCTGGTGTCAGTAAAAGGTTATGATTATGTAATTGAGATTGGTCTCTATCAGGGAAAGCTGGAAAAGATATTGAACGGAAAGCCACTCCTTATCGAGCGACAAATCTCAGATGCGGTACTGAAAGTGAAAATAGCTGAAAATGTGGAGGCTGATTTTGATTTTTTTCTACTGGGAAAAGCTTTAATCGCTGAATATAAGCGATCTGGGGATGGAAAATTTAAGCCGCTAAGGGGGCTTGAAGATAGGTACAGTTTACCCCAGGAATCCATGAGCATCACCAGGCAGCTTGAGCATTATGAACTGACCTTTGTGGCCTCTTCTATCAGGCTGTTTGAAGATGTTAAAGAGGGAGCAAGAAAGGATGGCTCGGTTAGCTTTTCAGGCTATTTACTGATCAGGCAGAAATAGTAAACCTGCTTCGCTCAGCAGAGCGCTACTATTTCTGCCAATTTTTAGGCACCAAACTGAGTCAAATGGTGGTTGAGATGCTTATAAAACATGTTGTTCCATTCTGTCTTATTCAGGATTCCAAAGGAATGCGATTCCTTTCCGTCAAACTCAGCTTCGCCCAATTGTTGTGTCTTTTGAATAAATGCAATTAACCGGCTTTTTTCCAGTTCAAAATCCTTTTGATCTTTTATAATAAATGCAGGTGCCGTTGGACCACCTTGTTTGAAAGGTGCTTCACTAACCACCTTGTTTCTGGCAAGTAATTTCAGGATCAGCTTCATAAAGGCACCCGGTTTCGGATGTTTGTCCTCATAGACCAATTCATATGTTACACAGCAATGTGCAAGCATTTGGGAAACATTCATCTTTCCCCATTGTGCAGGAGTATCCGAACGGAGGGTATTGATGCGTTGAATGGTGTAGTCAGCAACGGGCTGACTGAAAATGTTTGGTAAGGCCATATGGTTTGATATCTTTCGATAAAAATACAACTAATAAGTATTCTGGTTAATTTTTTCTGTAGGATTCATCAGATAGGTCAGCATCGAATGGTTTTTTAGCAATTCCACCACCCGGAAGCCCTTATAATTTGTTCCCCAGTTGCCACCAAAATGACTGTCAAATAAAAAAGGAATGTTGTCCTTCATTTTAACACCATCCTGATCGTGCTCGTGACCGTGAAAAACGGCTTTAACATTCGGGTGTTTTTTTAGCAATTCGAAGAAAGCGGGGGTGTCAATGGCATTGGCAGTCCATTTGGCTTGTGGGATGTGAAGGAAGATAAAGGTATGCTCCAGGTTTTTATGGGCTTCTAGTTTCGTCTCCATCCATTTCAGGTCCGGTGGCAGGTATTCTCCTTTCTCATTAGAGGTATCCCCAAGCAGGACTGCATTTTTTTTAACGACGAAGTCATGATTTAAGGGCGTGTTCCAAACGGATTCCCAATGGGCAGGCGTCACTTTATCGTGATTCCCCCTGGTGACATAATACTTCATGGTCAGATGATCCAGTTTCTGCTTGGCAGTCAGCAGCAAATCTTTATCATCATGGATGATGTCACCGTTGATGACGCAGAAATCGAGTGGATGTTCCTCATGAAACTGATTAATGTGTTGTGTAATGGCAGCGAAGGATTCATCGAACTGGGTTTTTGGTTGTCCGTAATGACCATCGGAGGCGACAACGAAGCGAAGCCTGACATCTGGCTTCAGTTCATGGACTTCCGATGCGCTTAAATATTTAACACCACCTCCCACAAGTAGAGCAGTCGCAAAGGAGATGTTCTTGATGAAATGTCTGCGTGATGAATTCATGAGGTTAATTTATAAAATAAAAAGCAAATTAATCTCTGGCAATTTTAAGAATGCCAGAGATTAATTTTTAAGAAAAGGCTAAAACAAGCTGATCCTTTTTCTGAAATTGTAAATGGCCGGAAGCATAAATAACAGTATTAAAATGCCAACAGACAAAATATGTTGCCAGACATTTCCTGTCGCATATCCCTGGTATGTAGCTACTTTAAATTTGTCCCACTGAACGTTTTCAATGGTTTTGTTTTGAAAGATCAATGGATAAAAATACAAGCGGATCTTTTCATGATAGGTCTTTACAGCTTTCTGGAAATTGAGGTGGTTTTCCAGATCGGAGCCAGCCATTTCGTTGAGCCTCAGTTGTGTCTGGATTCCAGGTAAGAACAGGGCAGTCAGGTTTGTAAACTGATGCCTTTTGACCAGCTTTTCTGACATAGATATTGCGCCCGCCAAGGCTTCATCATCGCCCATTTGCTGCATGGCATAATACCAGTACCAGCTGAAACTCAATTCTGCGGGAAAAGGGTATTGTTTAAACTGAGGATAGTGCTGATAGAATTTATCCATGGTCTTGCTTTTATCGATGTCCCACTTTTCGTGATATCCTTCCCTTTGTTTTACCAGTGTTTCCAATGCTTCAGGAACGGGATATCTTTGTGTGAGCCAAACGTTCAGCATTGCAGGAGCAATGACGTTCAGGACCACCCAGAACGAAATCAGGAGCACCGCATTGTAATTTGATGACCTGCCCAGAGAAATCACCCAGAAGGATAAAGAAAACCAGAAGAGCAGATAGAGACTGAGCAGCAGGAAGATCAGCAGAAAACGAAGGTCCACAGGTAAATGGAGGTAAAAAATGGCACTGATCATCAATACTACCGCTACAGCAAAGATGCTGATGATCCTGATTGAAAGCTTGCGCCAGAGGACCTGCATCAGGCTTCCGGATTGTGATTTAACGAGTGCCCAGATACCCGATTCCTGATCTGAAGAAAGCAGGGAATAAGTAAAGGCAATGATCACCAGCGGGAACAGAAAGATGAAGACAAAAGCAAGGTCCATATTTCCCAGTAAGAGGGTAGAAGGGTTGCTGAGGTCGGTGTCGTAGATCTGCCCCTCCACCGCAAGCATCGTCACGGAAAGGAGGTAAGGATTGATGTCTCTCTGCCCGTTTGCAAACGCGGCCCAGCGGTCAGGAACATTAACCATGGAGAACTTGTTGTGGTACAGCAATAAGCCAGGGTCTTTGCCAAAGTGTTTGATATTTGTACCCGTTTGCTCCTGTTGCATTCTGCTGGCCTTTTCAATCACCTGGTCCTGTTGATGGATAAATTTCTTTCCGAAGTATAAGCCGGCAAATCCACTGATCAGAAGGATCAGGATGCCGGACAAGGCCGCTTTATTTCTAAAGAACAGTTTAAATTCTAATCGATATATTGTTGGATTCATATTACTTTTATAATGTTTTTACCCAGCGTGATGAAAAACCCAGGACGATCAATACAGCACAAAACCAGCAGAAAAGCGATACAATGCTCCAGATATGGTTTGAAATTACGCTGCTGACGGGTTTGAACCGGTATTGGAAGTCTGGTTGTTCTGCCCAGTTGGAACGGCTGATCGATAGTGGCTTCTCTTTTTCTCCGGGCGCAATATTGCTGATTTTTTCAATCTGAAGTTTGTTCATGCGTTGCGCGAGACCATATCGGTAAGCTTCTGCCTGAGCCTGAAAATCAATATAGGTTTTGAAATCAGCGGCAGTCAATGCCATGGATAAGTTTTTAATGGCCAAAAAGGGATTCAGGTAGCTGGCGGCTACGCTGAAACTGTTTTGTTGTTCAAAGTTCTGATTGAGTTTCTGCTGATGCTGGTTGTAAATCCCTGCGGAGATCTTTTCGCCTTCGGCCATGACATAACCGCCATAGTTGAAAGGCAGTTTTTTAACATCGTCTACCTTGTACTTCTTTAACACGGCTGCTTTTAACTGCGCGTAATGAGGATCGTCCGGATCATGGCTGTCTCCCTGCTCATGAAGATCCGATCCGATGGCGGCAGCAAATTCCATTTTTGATGGTGCGGGGTATAAGATTACGCCCAGGGCCTGGGTAATGCGGGGCATGACAATGGCAAAGAAAACCCATAAAACGAGCAGGCTGGTTAAAGCCGCTTTTGAACTTCGGTGAAAGGCGGAAACGAGCACTGCAATACCTGCGCAGATGATAAAGTAAATGGTATAGCTTAGCACAAGGAAGACAAGGCGCAGGGAAGAATCAGCACTCACCTGCCAGTCGCTCAGCATGGCCCATAACAGCACCGTTAACAGGATGATGGGGATAAACAGGCTGAAGCTCAGGCTGATGATGCCCAGCGTTTTGCCGAACAGGAGTTGTCGCCAGCTCACACCCTGACAGAGGATGATCTTGAGTGTTCCTGCCTCCCTTTCGGATGATATGCTGCTGTAACCCAGAAAAAAAATCAATAAAGGAACAAGCAGCTGAAGCACCATGGCTACACTCATCTCCCCAAACCTAAGCATGCCATTAGAAAAACCAGCTTCGCTGAAGTTAACAGTGTTTTGCTTATGGGCCTCCAGAAAAATGGAGACCCCGGCAAAGCTTTCTATACCGAAGTCAAAAAAGCTGAGTTCATGCTTGTCCCGGAAAGCAAGATAGCCGTAATGGGCCATCCGATGGGGATGCTTATCTGGCTTTGCCAGCCATTTTTCGCGCACAAGCTCCTTATATTTTAAACGCTGAGCGTTCTGAGTCTTAAAATTTTGCCAGCCAATAAAAGTAGCCAGGCATAGCGCCAGACCCAGAATGAGCGTAAGTGCTAGAGTGGCGGGATTGCTGAAGGCAGTTTTCCAGGTTCTCCTGGCAATGATAAATATCGTTTTCATAGATTTTATATAAAAGGATCAGAATCGGTAAGTAGCATTGAACATCACATTTCTCGGTGTTCCGGGAAATAACCTCAGGTAAGTTTGTGCGCCTACCCAATAAGTCTGGTTGAATAGGTTATTGACATTCATGGCGAGCTGAACCTTTGATTTAGGAGGTGAATAATACAATGCCGCATCAACAAGAGTATAGGCCGGAAGGGTAAAATCCCTGGTATACCAGGGTAGTTTATCTCCGCTGTATTGAATCCCGGCACCAATTCCGATGCCTTTTAAAATCTGGTTGTCATTAAGGTCGTATCTTGTCCAGAGGCTTCCGCTGTGCTGAGGCGTATTCTGTACGCGCTGACCATTTAAGATGGGGTTGTAATCCTGTGTAATCAGGGCATCTACATAACTATAGCCTGCATTAAACTGCCAGTTTCGTAAGATAAAACCAGAGGCTTCTAATTCAATTCCGCGACTGCGCTGTGCACCACGTTCAATCAATAAGTTCGGGTCAACCGGATCATTTGCATTCATCAACAGGTTTTTCTGGTTAATTTCAAAAACGGAAATGTTGACCATCAATGTGCGGTTCATCCATTCTGATTTGGCACCAATCTCTTTCAGGTCGCTCATTAATGGTTTGTAATTTGTTCCTGCAGGTGGAGGGACGACCACTAAATTCGAAGTATTGCCCTGTGGCTGATAACCCTGAAGGTAAGTCCCGTAAAGATTGATATTCGGGTTAAGCTCATAAGTGATCCCAAATCTTGGCAATACTTTTTTTCTGGAGCTCTTTTTCTCATTGCCGACTTTATAATTGCTGTAGTCGTCATGCCATTCCTGCCTCAATCCGAGCAAAAACGTTAATTTGTTGTATTTAATCTGGTCCTGAATATAAATGCCGTTCGCCAGCGCATATGCAGGAGAGATCTCGTTTTGTGTAAAAACATATTCACTCAGATCCCGGAGGGTATAGAGCGGTTTGGCAAGGTTAAAATGTGCAACGTTTGGAACGGGAATGTTCATCCCGTTAACTGTTTGAAAGACATAGAGGTCTTTCTTTAAAGGATCATATTTTGGAGCAATTCCGCCACTTTTCAAGCGGTAACCCTGAGCCGAACTTTCTGCAGCCCCCCGGTATTTCTGAACAGTAATGCGATCGTATCCAACAACGATCTTATGTTGCAGTGGCCCTGTTGCGGTATTGATCGCGAAATAACTGCTGATGTTATCGGTATTTAAACTTTGCTGTCTTTGAATGGCCCTGAGGCCTGCAAGGGTAGGGATGGCATTTCCGGCCTCATCCACACCGTATACATTGGTGGTGCGGTGCTCGAGCAGGTCTTCATCCCAGGTCTGCTTCATATAAGCGATGTTAAAGATGATGTCTTTGGTAAAGGCATGCGATAAATTACTCATGAGCATGATGTCGCTCGTTCGGTAACGGTCGTTACTGGCCCCCATATTGAAGGTAATGGGAGTACTTTTAAGGTCAGTCTGACCGGCAATGGCGCCAAAGATCGCTTGTCCGCGGTCTAACCTTGTTTTGTTGTTGTTTAAAACAAGTTCCACATTCAAAGCGGTTTGCTCATTGGGGATGTAAGAGAAAGATGGAGAGATGAGGTAGGCCTTTTTATATTGAAGGTCCCGAAAGCTTTTGCTGTCTTCATAACCGATATTTAAACGGTAAAGCAAGGATTTTTCCTTATTGAGCGGTCCGGTAAAATCCAGGGCGCCCCGGATGGTGCTGAAGCTTCCCGCAGAAATGCTCACCTGTTTTCTATCTTCGCTGAGTGGTTTTTTGGTCACAAGATTAATGGTTCCACCCGGATCGGAGCTGGAAAAAGAAGCGCTTGCAGGTCCTTTAATCACTTCTATCCGCTCAATATTACTCGTCAATGGCTGGAGGAAGTAATGTTGTCTGGTTCGCATGCCGTTAATAATAGCCCCTTCTTCATTCTGGTTAATTCCCCGAATGGAAAACTGGTTGTAGAAGCTGTTTTGTGTAACCGCCGGAACATTTTTTATCGCATCTGCGAGGCTGAAAGCCTGACGGTCGGCAATGAGTTCCTTGGATACAGAAGAGATTGCCTGTGGGATATCTTTATTTAAGGAAGCCGTTTTAGTGGCGGAAAAAGAGTAATCTCCATAGTATTTCTTTGCGCTGGTACCGATGACTTCTACAGTTTGTAGTTCTTCATTGGAAGGGGAAAGCCTGATGGTATCTATTTGCAGTTCTTGCCTTTTCCGAATCTGATAGACCTGCTGGAAGACTGTAAAGCCAACAGCACTGGCCCTGAGTATATAATCACCGGCCTTAGGCAATATAAATTGAAAACGACCACTGGAATCACTGGAAGTATTTAACAGGTCTTTTCCATTTCTGAATTTCAGGGTTACCTGTCTGATGGGACGGTTTTGCTGATCGGTGACCGTTCCGCTTACTTTTGTCTGTGCCTGGACAGAGCGAGAGAAAAGATGAGGCAGGAGCAGTATTAAAATGAATTTGATATAACGGAAGGTCATCTAGATGGTTTCTAAGTATAATTTCTGAAGGTCATTGGCATTGATGTCTGAAGCTTTAAGGGTGTGAACCAGTTTTCCCTGGCGCATAATTCCGATGTGGCTGCCAATGTTAACCGCATTAAAGATGTCGTGAGTAGCCATGAGTATGGATTTGCCTTTCGCTCCGAGTACTTTTACGAGCTCGGTAAATTCGTCGGTCGCTTTTGGATCAAGTCCGCTGGTTGGCTCATCCATAAGGATGACAGCCGCATTTTTTGCCAGGGCAATGGCAATGCCTACCTTCTGGCGCATGCCTTTACTAAATCCGGAAAGTGGTTTGTAATGTGCCGATTCCTGCAGACCGCATTGGGAAAGAAAGGAGGATAAACTTTCTTTGTCGTAGCTGAAACCTGCAAGCATGCTGAAATAATCCAGGTTCTCTAATGCTGTAAGCTGGACATAAAGCATCACTACTTCGGGAATATAAGCGAGGTGCTTCCGCGTCTCCTCGGATCCGGCCCGGACTTCTTTGCTGTTGATGAGCGCTTTCCCGGAACTGGCGGCTGTAAATCCCAGGAAAAGATTGATGGTGGTCGTCTTGCCTGCGCCATTCTGACCCAGAAGACAAAAGATTTCACCTGCCTTAACTTCGAGATTAAGGTTGTCCAGTGCAACATGGGACTGGTAATGTTTAGATAAGGAGATGGCTTGAAGCATTTTTTTTAAAAATTAGCATATATAGAAATGCATTACCTGGAAAGACAAGGCAATGGAATGGTAATTCAGGAATAGAAAGGTGGCAAACTGTCAGAAACAGGAAGCCTAAAGCATTAGGAGTGCAGGACCGGCGGACCTTTATTACTGCATTTCAGTATAAAGCTGGACCTGAGCTGAGGAATCAGGAATGTTCTTCTACTTTGCAATGGGGGAGGGGTAAAACTGAAGGCTTGAGGGGCGGTATAATTCAGATCCGTAGATTGATGTTTAATCAGGTCACAGGTTTTACAGGCAGAATAAAAGGTTTTGAGTTGTTCCTTTTGATGTTTGCCAACAGGGGAAGAGAAGTCTTCATGATGGTGCAAGGCAGAAATCAGCAAGGTACTGAGAAAAATAAGCAACAGGAAAACCGCCCCTGCCTGAGGGAGGATGACAGATAGATATCTCGGTTTAAAGTTCATTAATGCAACAAAGTTACAATTATATTCCTGTTGACCAAGTTTTCTTATATTCGCAGCATGTTAGCTATTGATAAACACCGCATTGCGGTCAATATCGGCAACTCTTTTATTTTTTGATGATTGCAGTCGCTTCAATTTCAATATGCACATCTTCCCGGAAAAGCTTAGTCACTTCTACCAGAGTACTGGTTGGTGGTTGCTTTAAATTAATGTACTGATCTCTGACATCACGGAACTTTTGAACCTGAGAGATATCAGTCATATAAATGGCAATCTTTACAAGATCATTCATGGTTCCGCCGGCTTCAGCTATTATTTTTTTTATGTTTTCAAATATTTGTTCCGTTTGTTTGCTGACATCGCCATTTCCAACCAGATTCCCCTTAACATCCAGTGGAACCTGCCCGGAGAGAAGAATCATACGGCTATTGCCTAAGTCAATTTCAACTGCCTGGGAATACCCTTTAGGGGGAGCAACTGCGGGAGAATTAAAGAACTTTACGGGATTGCTTTTTTGTTGGGCATTCATAGCTATCGGGAAAAATAAGAGGAACGTAAATAATAACTTATTCATTTTTTAAGGTAAAATTAATTAAAGTTCAGACCATTTTGCTGTTTTGCTACATTAAATTTACATTATCCGCATTGGAATTCTGTGTGTTTTTGTTCTAATCGTCATTTTATTGTAAATATGCACAAATATTTTTCATGAAATTATAATAAGATTATTTAAAGAAAATCATTACTTTCGTCCTTATTTATTATCTCTACCCTTTTAAAGGATTAAATCATTAGGATTGGCTGATCGTAATGGAATTATAAAGGAAATATCATGGCTTGGTCGCTATGGTAGTTTAGGTTGTGGGTGCGTTTGGTCGCGTACCCACTTTTAAATTTTCAGATGAAAAGATTAACATTATTGCCGCTCCTGCTCTCCCTTAACTTCAGCTTTGCACAGAAAACCACCAGATTTGATAGTTTATACCTCAGCCTGTTTAAGGCAAATAAATTCAATGGCAATGTCCTCATCGCTGAGAAAGGAAAGATCATTTATGAAAAGAGTTTCGGCTTTGCAGACTTTAAGACCGGAAGAAAAATAAACCGCAATACTGTATTTGAACTCGCCTCGGTTTCCAAGCAATTTACCGCAATGGGAATCGTATTGCTGGAAAAACAGGGAAAACTGAAATATGAGGATGAACTCGCCTTATACATTCCTGAATTAAACAGCTATAAAGGAGTCACCATCCTGCATTTGCTGCAGCATACGGCTGGCCTGCCTGATTATATGCAATTGTTTGAAGAGAAGGGTGATAAGTCAAAGATTGCGGTGAATCAGGATGTCATCGACCTGTTTCAGCAACTAAAGCCTAAAGCTGATTTTGCACCCAATGAAAAATGGGAATACAGCAACACGGGTTATCTTTTACTGGCGAGCATCATTGAAAGGGTGTCGAAAAAATCCTTTGCCGATTTTTTAAAGGAAAATATTTTTATCCCATTGAAGATGAAAAATTCCCTGGTATACCGGAGCAGGTATCAGCCACAGCCGATAAAAAACTATGCGAAGGGTTATACGCTGGATCCTGTTAAAGGAAAGATCCTTCCGGACGAGATGGGCAAAACATATTATACCCATTACCTGGACGGAATTGTAGGAGATGGAATGGTCAACTCCACACTGGAAGACCTGTTAAAATGGGACCGGGCATTATATACCGATCAGTTGATTAATGCGGAAGATAAAAAGAAGATCTTCAGCTCGGGTAAGACCAATACCGGAACAGAGACCAATTATGGCTACGGCTGGGCCCTGGAAGACAACAAAGTTTATGGCAAGATTGCCTCACACAGTGGGGGATGGGCAGGTTACATCACGTATATTGAAAGACATTTGGACCGGGATAAGACCATCATCGTACTTCAAAACTATGATGAAGTGAGTATTCCTGTTAAAAATACCCGGAACATATTGTACAACAGGCCTATCCCGGCGAGGGTTCCCATTGATCCGAACGCATTAAAGAGCTATTCAGGGAAATATAAAATGGGCTCCGGTGAGGATCGGATCCTGTCCGTAGCAGATGGGAAACTGTATGTTCAGCTGGATTTGGCTGACCCCCTGGATATTTCGGAGTTAATTCCAATCGGAAATCGGTTGTTTATCGATAGCGGCCTTCCTCATTCGGTGATTTACCGTTTTTTTAAGGAAGATAACGAGCTTAAGTTCCGGATACTGGAGAAAGAATCCGGATTGGATGATCAGGGGAGAAAAATAACAGGAACAACTCCCTAAATATAGGTGCCCGGCCGGAAAGCGGTTAAGACTTAAGGTTCTTATAATAATAAGCAATCGCCTGACCCAGGGATGAAATGTGCAGCTTCTCGTAAATACGTTTAGTATGGGTATTGATGGTATGAAAACTTAGTCCAAGCTCTGCGGCAACCATTTTATAACTCAGTCCTTCAGCCAGTAAACACAAAACCTCATTTTCCTTCGGACTTAATGGAGACTTTTTATCCGAAGGCTTAAAATAGTCGAGCACCCTTTGTGCGATTGCGGGATTCATTGCAGCACCACCCTCATTTACTTCTTCTATGGCCTGTAAGATCCGCTGAGGCTTATCATTCTTTAAAATATAACCGCTGGCACCATTTTTTATACTGGTAAAGATTTTTTCATTGTCATCATAGGCAGTTTGCATCAACACCTTTACCTCAGGATACTTGCTCTTGATTAACCTCAATCCCTCCAGGCCATCTACCTCGGGCATATTGATGTCCATGAGCACCACATCCGGATAAAACTGTTCTATATCTGCCAGCACATTTTTGCAGTTCAATGCTTCACCTACATATAGAAAATGATCATTCAGACTTAATAAAGCCCTGAGGCTATCTCGTCTGTCGGCATTATCATCGTATATAAAAATGCGAATACTCATAATTCAAATATACAAAGCAGATCCTGCACTAAGCTGTAATTAATTTAAGGGACAAGGGGAATACTGACCGATATGCTGGTGCCCTTATTCAGCTCAGAGCTGATCAGGAAAAGCCCATGTAATTCCTCCGTTCGTTTTCGCATATTGGCTAAGCCATTTCCCTGGTGTGCACCCGCATCAAATCCAATTCCATTATCCGTGATGTTCAGTTTAATCTGCTGCTCTGCCATTTCCATGCGTATGTTTAGCTGGCTGGCCTTGCTGTATTTTGCCGCATTGTTGATGGCTTCCTTGGTAATCAGGACGATGTTCTTCCGGAGGGTGATGTCCTGAACGGTTTTGTCTATTTCTGTCGCTATTTTAATCTTATAGTCGATCTCGGTTGCACTTAAGATGTCATTGGCAAAGTTCTTTATCCTGCTGCTCATGGTCATAAATTCGTCTTTCCCGGGTTTCATACTCCAGATGATATCCCCGATTTTGTCTGCAAGGTTCTTGCTTTGGTCTTCGATCTTTTCCAGGATCTTTCTCGCCTGTTTCGGATCTTTATTCAGGAGGTGATTGGCTACAGCACTGTTGACCTGTAAGCTGCTGAGTGATGCACCGATATCGTCATGCAGGTCGGCCGTAATCTTATTGCGCTGCTGCTCCAATGCAAATTGCTGTTCGAAAGCGATCTTCTGACGGTTTAATTTTCTCAGGTTGAGCCACCAAAAGATCAGACCTGTGCCAAGAAAAACCATCAATATCCAAAACCATTTAGCCATATAAAAGGGGGTCTTCAGGTAGAAATGAATTTTCAGCTGTTGCTTACTGATGTGATTGTTGACATCTACTGCGCGGACGTATAAATCATTGTCGCCGCTGTTGAGCTGGATATTCAAGATATTTCCCTCCATCTTGTTCCAGTGATGCGGACCATTTAAGGCATATTGAAGGTTCTTGAAATGCCCGCTGGGTTCTATCCCCGCAAACTGAAGCGTAATGTTGTTTTGATGGCTTTCCAGCGTATAATCATCGCTGATGGCAGTTTTAACCTGATTTATTTTGACACCCGTTAGTGCAGGAATCACTTCGAAACCGGGATTCCGATAACTTGCCGGAATTTTGGCGATTCCATTTTCGGTTGCTGCATATAATGTATCCCGGTGGAGGGCCAGGTCATTGACGATATTGGATGGCAGGCCATCGGTTTTTGATAAATTCTTTAAAGAGTACCGGAAGTTCGGCGCAGTTCCGGCATATTCCAGAATGCTGATTCCGTTCTTACTGCCTATCCAGAGTTTGTTTCCGGCAGCGAGCATTCTGGTGATGTTTCCGGGCAAGCCAATGTCTTCACTGATGCTGGCGATCTCCTGGTCATCTTTAAAAATAACGAGACTGCCGCTGGTTGTACTTGCCCACAAAGTACCATCTGCAGCATAGGTTAAAGAGGTCAGTTTTTTTTCAGAGAAACCTTTAAAAGGAATGAATTCCGAGACATTGAGGTCATGACGGTACTTATACAAACCCTTCGACCCAATGTAATAAATCACATTTTCGCCGGCTTTAACAAGGTTTAAGGTCCTGTCGTAAGTGCTGTTTAGTGCTCTGGTTTTTTTTGTGCGCAGGTTTAATTCGATTAATCCGGCAGTACTGCCCAGAATAATGAGGCTATCGTTGAGCGCAATGGCTGTCTTTAAGGAAGCACGAACGCCTTTCACATTCAATACGTTAACATACTTCCGGAAATTGAGGCTATAACCTGCATCGCTGATGGTGACGATGTCCTTTCCAATATTGATGATTTTTCTGTGCCAGGGAAAAAGCGTGTTAACGGCAATGTCGTGTTTCAGGTATAGCCCGTTCTTTACCTGTAAAACCTGACCATAATAATTGCCGGCAAAGATCTCCCCATCTGCGTTTACTGCAAGACTTAAAAAATTGGGGTTTACAAAGTCGGGATTGCTCGTGATTTTCCGGATTCCATTTTGACTGTAATATAAAAGTCCCTGATCCAGCGTGGCTACCCAGAGGTTTTTGTGGCGATCGATATAAGCGCAATTTACGGCAAACCGGCTGGGAATGGTATGGCGCAAAGTCAGTGTTTTTCGATCCATAATAAAGATAATTCCTTTATTGTTGATCACATTCAGGTTCTGCCCTGAAAACTTATGCCAGTAATTCGGGCCCAGTTTGGTAACGGAGTCCAGGGTATACGCCAGTGGTTGGATACTTTGAACAGAAATCTTGTAAACATTCTCGTCAGAAAACAGGTAGATGTCGTTATTCCCCAATGTTCTCGGAATAATCCCCGGGCCTGTGGGAATCAATGTATGCGCTGTTTCTTTGCCTTTCTGACTAAAACCGATCCTTGTACAACGCCCTTTATTTTTTAGAAAAACCTCTGTAGCTGTAAAATCGACGGTTTCATGGTTAACGCGGATGGCATAAAAGCCTTCATCTTTAATGCGCTGCTGTGTTACCTGTTTGTTCTTTATGAATACAATGCCCAAATCATTATGAAACCGGATCGTACCATCTGCCATCCCTGTCATTCCGAGCAGGGATTTTGCCATCCCTATTAATTGCTGACTGCCTTGATAACTGATGAACTTGTTGTTGATCTCATCAAAATAAGCAGGAGTTTGTTTGTAGGCATTTACCCAAATGGTCCCGTCCGCAGACTTCAGAACCTGTAAAACATCATTCGATGGCAGGCCATCCCGGACGGAGAAATTCTGAAAATACCTGCCGTCAAAACGGGAAACCCCATTGTCCGTTGCCAGCCATAGAAAACCTTTATTGTCTTCCACAATGTCGTAAATATGATTACTTGGCAAACCTTCATTTGTACTGAGTGCATTTAATTTAAAGTAGGGCTGTGCTTTTGTAAGGATACAAAAACAACATAAAAAGGCGAGGTGGAGGAGCGGCGTTTTGATAGTTAAATTTACTTAAAGATATGGAATTCTAATCGCCTTTATAATTTTCCACCGGTAAAAAAGGAGAATGCAAAAGCGCCCGGGGAGACTTTGCTCAACCGGGCACTTTTGTAGGGTGTTTCCCTGTTCAGACTTAAACGGGGATATCTGTAGAAATAACTAATGAGAGAAATCGTTGCTGATGACTGATTTCAATGTGTTTGGTTTCTTTCCGGTTACCTTTTCTACATCATCGGTCGTAAAGCCGACATGGTGATTTGCAATCACAGAGTATACGGAATTCATATAATGTGCCACGAAATCAGGGGCACCTGCTTCTTTAAGCACAGCGATGTATTGTTCCGGACTAGGTTGAGGATAAACCACTGTTTTACCGGTTGCCGCGGTAAGGATTGCCGCTGCATCAAAATAAGTTAAAGGCTCCGGACCGGTTAGTTCATAGGTTTTTCCGCTATGGCCTTCCTGAGTCAGTACAGCTGCAGCCGTAGCGGCGATGTCTGCGACGTCGATAAAACCTACTTTACCATCACCGGCAGTAGCAAAGGTAATTCCTCTTTGTGTGATGTTTTCCCATTCGTAATTTTTGAAGTTCTGTGCAAAGAATGAAGCCTTCAGAATGGTATAATCAAAGCCTTCTTGTGCCAGCCTGGCTTCTGTTTTTAGATGAAAGGACACGCGTTCACCCATCTCTTCCGATTTTAAGGCAGATAAATAAACTACCCTTAAGATCCCTTTTGATTTCAGGAAATCAAGGAAAGGATTGATCAGCTGGTCCATTTCCAGGACCATTGCAGGGCCAAGCAGGAAAACTTTATCTACTCCGGCGGTCGCCGCTTCAAAAGTCGACGGATCATCAAAAGAGAAATGAACCAGTTCATCTGATAAGCCAAGCTTTGCCTTCGATTCTTCTACATTCCTGGTCGCTGCAAGAAAGGGGATGTTTTTTGCCTGAAGGTCTTTGATGAGTGCTTTGCCAATTGCGCCTGTAGCACCTGTTACTAAAATTTTATTTGCCATTTTTTCTGTATTTTATTTTCATCGGAATATATTTGTTTTCTAAAGCTTATGAAGTGGACATGATCCTGATAATCATTTTGTTATGTGATTTGTAAGATCATGACGGCTTCAATAGTTACTTTTAGTAATACAATAATAAGAGGTAACCAATGGATAAACAAGAAGGTACAGCGACGTTACCTAAGAACACCAGTGTAACTATTGCTGGGAATGAAGGGCTTAAGGACAGTAGAAAGTTACAGGAAATTTTTCAGAATGCGAATACCACTGCCAATGAGATTTGCCCCGTGAGGGATGTCATTGCCAGGATCAGCGATAAGTGGAGCATTTTGTCCATCTATGCCCTGGGTGCTTACGGGAAACTTCGCTTCAGTGAGCTGATTCAAAAGATTGATGGCATTTCCCACCGAATGCTGACCGTGACGCTTAGAAATCTGGAAAGGGATGGCTTTATCAAAAGAACGGTTCATGCAGAGGTCCCTCCAAGGGTGGATTATGAACTAACTGCACTGGGACATAGCCTGATGCAGCAGTTGTCGGGAATCATTGGCTGGGCAGAAGCAAATGCTCCGGAGATTCTTGCTTTCCGAAATAAAAAATAAACTAAACCTTTCCCATACATTCTGCGTTTTGCCTGAGGATAAATCTACACCTATCGGTTACGAATTCCATAAAACAGAAGGGATAAAAAGGGGATGTTGCCCGGATTTATAAAGGTTTGAATGTGAAACTGTTCGGGAATATGATTAAGAAATAGGAAAAAGAAAAGGCGACAGTCGGTCGCGAAGTGTCTGTTTTTTGGTAGATAAATGTATATTTGATTCAATAATTAATTAAAAAATCGTTTTATGAATGAAGTGGATAGGACCTATAATATTAATTTAAGTTTCGAGGAAATAAAGCTCCCGCCATTTCAGGATATTCTGGTGCTTGCGAAAAACTCGGTACAGGGGAAAATAGGACTTTCTAAATCATTTGAATTGCTCGTGCCAAATGGTTTCGAGATCATTGACATCAATGATGGCATGATAGAAACCATTTTTGTCCATAGGAATATCCTTGCTAAGATCTCAAAAGAAAAAGTGATACAGATTCTGCAAAATAATGTGTTCCCTTTTATCTCAGAAGGAGAGCTCATTAGTGTGAATTTCAAAGTAAATATTTCAGTGAAAGATATCGTCTTTAAAGATTCGGATTTATGAATATAGCTTCTCTCATTAGATATGATTATGCGAGTCTTGATGGTTACCAGGGAGTGCACATTGCAAGGGGGCATATGGCCATCGCAAATGGCCTTGTTGTCTTGGATGAAAACATCCCTGTTGGGGTATTGACCTCGGTAGACCTGGCCAGAAAACACCACATGATCATTATGGACTGTTTAAGTCCGAAACCAACTGTAGATAAAGCAGACAAGATCAGTAAGGTGCTGGATGTGATGAAAGGGAGCGGGCATGATGTTTTGATGGTCTATGACCAGCAGGTTTTTTTGGGTACCATTTCCCAGCATGACATCCTCAATCACCTGCATGCTAACCTTAACCGTCAGCGGCTTTCGCTGCAGTCGGTGGCCCATGACCTGAGGAGTCCGATCGCTTCGATTAAAATGCTGGGGAATATGCTGCAGGAGAACCTGATCCTGGTTGAAAATAAACAACTGGTGGATTATTTAAACCAAAGCTGTGACTTTGCGCAGAAAATAATAGAGGATATCCTGCTGACAGAGCAGACTTTCGAAGAAATGGTGAATTATTCGATAGAGAATTTCGATGAACTGGTGGAAGAATGTGCGGCTGGTCTTTCTACGGAACTGGAAAAAAAGCAATTGGTGTTGCAAACGAATCTGAAATTTGGCAAATCGGTTAAAATGGACCGGCCCAAATTTAAAAGGGCAATTTACAACCTGATTTCCAACAGCATTAAGTTTACCAATCAGCATGGGAAAATTGAGCTGTCTACGGTCATTACCGACAATATGCTGAAACTGGTCGTAAAGGACAATGGGATCGGTATTCCCGAAAATATTCAGGGACAGATTTTTGATAAATTTACCCGCGCCAAAAGACCGGGAACCGCAGGTGAACCTACTACGGGCTTAGGGATGTATCTGACCAAAAGAATTGTAGAACTGCATGATGGCAGTATTCAGGTGGAAAGTGACGGAAAAAACGGAACTTCCTTCTCTATTTTTCTGCCACTTTAATTGTTGTCCTTCCAGCTGATATGCTAACTGAAGATCCTTAGAAAATGATTTTCAAGGTGGTTTCTCATTCCATTCCTGAACAGTTCAGGGGATCCGTTTTCCAGGATATCAATCAATCCTTTGTGGGAAACAAATTTCTTTATGGTCGCCGGCTTCTTCAGCAGACCACTATTGTGCACATAGTCAAATACCGGTAAGAGCATTTTCTGAAACTTTTTAAGGGTTTGGTTACCGGTAATTTCATAAAGCTTCCCATGAAAAGCAATTTCATGTTCGATATGAAACACATAATCTTCGGAAGTATCGGGTTCATTTTTTACAATCGCTTTCAGCTCCCGGATATGAGCTGCGGTAATTTTCTGAAACAGGAAATCTGCCATTCCGATTTCCAACACAAGCCGGAGCTCGAAAATTTCCTTTAAAGTTTCCTGGTCCAGTAAATGTGGATCCATGGTCTTTCCGATGATGCCAAAAATGTCCGGACTGGTGATCACCGAGCCTTTTTTCTTTTTTGTTTCAATCAGCCCCCGCATCCTTAACCGCAGGAGGGCTTCCCTGGTCACTGTCCGGCTTACCCCCAGGTTTTTGGACAATTCGATTTCTGTAGGGATCACATCGCCAATTTTTAGCTTCTGATCGACCAGTAATTGTACAAGATTGGCTTCCACCTTATCCACCAAACTGCTGGTGTCCAGTTGGCTAAACGTATGTGTCTCGGTTTTCATTATTATGTATAACAATAAGGTGATTGAATAATACCCTAAAATAGTATAATTAAGGCGTTTTATCAATATTAAGAGATTTTTTCTTTAAATATTTCTTGCATTCAATAAATATAACCCTCATATTAGTACTATTATGTATAACATAATGCTAACCATAAACCAATAGTATGAACCAGTTTTACTTAAAACCAATTGTTCTGATCTGCGGCCTGCTGTTTTCGACGGCCGTATTCGCACAGAGCAAAAAGGTAACCGGAACGGTTACCGGAGAGGATGATGGGCAGTCCATTCCCAGTGTAAGTGTTTCCCTGAAAGGAACAAAGTCAGGTACACAAACGGACCTCCGTGGAAACTTTAGCATAGAAGCTTCCTTAAACGATGTATTGGTCTTTACTTATATCGGTTACCTGACTCAGGAAGTTAAGGTCGGGAGCGTAAACAATTTAAAAGTAGTATTGAAACCTGCATCCGCAAATCTGGATGAGGTGGTGGTGGTGGGATACGGTACGCAAAACAGGCGCAGTGTAACGAGTTCTATTGCAAAGCTGGATAAAGAGGTACTGGCCAACGCGCCACGCTCAAATGTCGGGAGTGCTTTGCAGGGAACCATATCCGGTCTGCAGGTCATTAACAAAACAGGACAGCCCGGTGCCGGGCCAGTTGTGTTCCTCAGGGGTGGGGCCTCCATCAATAGTCCGGGTTCACCTTTGGTGATCGTAGATGGAGTGATCAGGGATTACAATGACATTTCTTCTGAAAACATTGCTTCTATGGAAGTCCTGAAAGATGCTTCTGCTACTGCAATTTATGGAGCGAGGGCCAATAATGGGGTGATTTTAATCACCACCAAAACCGGTAAAACAGGTGCCGCGCAGCTCTCTTATAAATTTACAGGCGGATACAACCAAAACCGGGAAGGTTACCAATATTTAGGGGCAAAAGATTATATCTATTATACCCGTCAGGGTTATCTGAATGCCAACAGAACCCTGGCTCAGGTCAACAGTTCAAGAGGCCTGGGCCTGCTCACTGATGTGGCCAACCTGGCGAGTTTCGACATCCGTACTTATGTTCCGGGAACAACACAACTCCCTTCCGGATGGGATGTTATGGATGATCCTTATGGTGGTCAGATCATGTATAAAGATCATGGCGGGGAAATTGAAAACCTGGTATTCCAAAATACCTATACCAAAGACCATTACATCAATGCCATGGGTGGGAACGATAAAGGCAAGTTTTTCGCCGCTTTTGATGCCTACAACGAAGATGGCGTGATTGTCGGCTCTAAATATAAACGTTATACGGGTGATATAAACGGATCCTATAAAGTGAAACCAACGGTTGAAGTTGCCGGAGGCGTAACGCTTTCTACCTCTTCACAAATTGGAACCGTGGGTGGTGAAGTGAATTCCCTGTACCGGAGCATGGCCATATGGCCTACTTTTAATCCATGGATAGATGAAGCCAGGACCCAACCCAATCCGGGAAACGGCGTGAGTGATGGAAATCCTTTGTATTGGCTGGGCCGCTTAAAACGCAGCAATGAAGTGAATAAAGTGGTGGCAAATGCTTCTGTAAAATGGGACCTTTTACCTGGCTTATATTTTAAAGGAACAGGAAATGCCTATTTACTGGACCGCAGGGATGAATCTTTTCAGAAATCAACCCAGCTTTACACCAATATCTTTGCTAATCCCCAGTCAATTGCCAGCAGCAGCAGAGATGCTAAGACTACCTTAAAAAGAGATTTTCAGACACAATTTAACGGAATCTTAAATTACAATAAAACAGTCAGCAAGCACAGTTTTAATGTCATGGGAGGACTGGAAACATTTTTAGTGAAGACCACAAATTCACAGTTGTATGGTCAAAATGCACCTACAGATGAGATTCCTACCATCAATGCTTCTACGGTATTCCCTGCTACATTGAACGGGGAAAAAGTGAATTATAGTGAAAAATCTCAATACCAGATCAATTCGGTATTCAGCAGGTTTGTGTATGATTACGATCAAAAATACCTGTTTACAGCAGTGTTCAGAGCGGATGGGGTATCGAGTTTGCCGGAACAAAACAGATGGGGTTATTTTCCCGGAATTTCTGCGGGGTGGAATGTACATAAAGAAGAATTCTTTAGTAAATCAGGCCTGAATAAATATGTGTCTACCCTAAAGCCCCGCCTGAGCTATGGTGTAAACGGTAACATTGCCGGCCTTGGCCGCTATGAAGTTCAGGGCGTCTATACTTCCCCTGCAAATTACGATGGGGTTGGTGGATTTTTCCATGATAAACTGCCCAATCAGGATCTGAGGTGGGAAAAAAGCAAAACTACCGGAGCAGGAATCGACATCGGTTTGCTGAACGACAGGGTTACCTTATTGTTCGACTATTATGACCGAAGGACTTCTGACCTGCTCACGGACCTTCTTTTGCCAAGCTATATCGGCTATCCGCCACTAAAAACAAATTCAGGAACACTTCAGAATAAAGGTTATGAATTTGCCGTAAATGCAAGGGTGCTGAGTACAGAAAGTGGGTTTAACCTGAGCCTGGGCGCAAATGCCAGTTTCGTAAAGAACAAAGTATTGCAACTCCCTTTTAATGGAAATGAAAACAACAGACAAGGTGGTTTACAGGTTTTTGATCAGAAATCCGGTCAGCTGATCTGGGTGGGTGGAATTCAGGAAGGACATGCCATAGGCGACATTTATGGCTTCAGACAGCTCTCTATATTTAAGGATGCAGCGGAAGTTGCCAGGATAGCAGGAAACAGAACGGACGCCATTGCCAACATTACCGGTCCAAACCTTCCGGCAGGAACAGGGGGGAAGATTACGCCTGGAGATGTAAACTGGGAAGATGTAAATGGGGATAACATCATTGACTCCCGTGATCAGGTATATCTGGGAAATATCATGCCGAAATGGACGGGTGGCTTTAACATCAATGCAGGCTATAAAGGAATCTCTTTATATACCAGATTTGAGTTCGCCTTAGGACATACGATTTACAATGACCTGGTTGCAAGAACGATGGGGAACTATCAGGGGACATTCAATTACATCGACCTGATGAAACAATCATGGACACCAACGAATACTGATACAGATATCCCTAAAGTGTATTTCGCAGATCAGGTAGTCGGCTCAAAACAAAATTATACAAGAGCAAATAATGCAGGTTCAGTCTTAAACGGCAACAATTCCAGGTTCTATGAAAAAGGAGATTACCTGGCGCTAAGGGAAGTGACGCTATCGTATACCTTGCCTAAAGCATGGATGGAAAAGACAAAAATTCTGGCCAATTCCAGAATCTATGCGACGGGAACCAACTTGTTCTATATAACAAAGTTTAGCGGACCGACACCGGAAGCACCGATAGATGCCAACAACAATATGACTGGTATTTATACCGGAACTTACCCAACAGCAAGATCATTTGTATTCGGACTGGAAGTCTCTTTTTAATCATTACAGCTCATGAAAAAGTATTATAGAAATTTAATAGCAGCTGCAGGCCTGCTGATGGTCACCTTAGGTGCCTGTAAAAAAGACCTGGCCTTAGCACCGGTGAGTAACCTGAGTGATGAGAACTTCTGGAAAACAGCCGATCAGTACGATGCATTTCTTTCGGGGATGCATAGTAAATTCCGCGGCCACAATTCCAGCTTTATGTTCCTGGGAGAACTCAGGTCGGATATCTATGGAAATGATCCGGGAACTACGGGTTCTTTTACCGGGGAAGCTTCCCAGGGACTGGAGCGCATGTGGCTCCATGATCTGAACCTGGATATTCCCGGGGTGAGTAATTTCGGCGGTTTTTATACGAACATTAACCAGTTGAACCTCTTTATCAATAAACTCAATACCGGTAGTGTCGTTACTGAAACAAATAAGAAATATTACCTGGGCATTGCTTATGGCATGCGTGCACAATACTACTATCAGCTGTACCGCAGTTGGGGTAAAACAGTGATTCAAACCGAGTTCGTGGATGCGGGTTCTCTGGATTTGTTTAACCTTGCCAAAGCAGCATCGCCTGAAACAGAGGTCATGAAACTCATTAAGGAGGACATAACCCGCTCTGAGGATAATTTCGGAACAGATTATACCATTAAGAGAAATAAAGGATACTGGTCTAAAGCAGCCACACTGATGTTAAAAGCTGATGTTTATTTATGGACTGCGCATAGAGCTGGTGGAGCTGCCGATGCGCTGATTGCAAAAACAGCGTTGACGGACATCCAGTCGAAAGTAGCGGGTTTGGGATTATTGACCACCTCTGCCAATCCTTTGAACAAACCTTATGCAGAAGTTTTTTCCGGAACAAATAAAGGAAATAAGGAAATTATTCTGGCCAGCCGTAATGCCTTGAACGAAGCAGAAATGACTTTCATCCCCGCTGCATTCACTCCTCAGGGCGGACTGATCGCCAATTTTTATGACTCTTTAGCGAACAGGAAATTCACGGTAACGGCCGAAAACTATGGAGGACTGTTACGTGCTCCGGTAAAAATCGCTACTTACCGTAAATTCAATGAAAAGGATACAAGAAGGGATGTTTCTATTCAGGCGGCTTATACCTTGCCTGCGGCGGGAACGTATAAGATTGCAGGATGTTTCCTAAGAAAATATCAGGGACAGCAGGATGCAGGAAACAGAAAGTATACGGATGATTTTCCAATCTACCGGTATGCAGATCTGCTCTTATTGCTGGCAGAAGCGAAAGAGGTATTGGGAGAGAGCCCGGCTTCAGAAATAAACGAAATCAGGGCCAGAGCTTATGGCGCGAATTACAGCGCCGCTGTTCAGGGCTTCCCCAATATGCCAGGCGATGCCGATGTCAAACAAGCCATTTTGAAAGAACGCTTTTTCGAATTTATTGGAGAAGGAAAGCGCTGGTATGACCTCAGACGCATGGGCGATAGCTTTGTTTTTGCCAATACCGCACTGTCGTCCGCACAGGCCTATAAATTACTTTGGCCGGTAGACAGGGCCTCATTAACCAATAACAGGGCCTTGACTCAGACGGAGGGTTATCCGCAGTTTTAATCTTTTTATTGCAGCCATACCTTAGGAATGGCGGAACGCTAAGTTCAGGCCATTCCTGAAAGAAAATACATTTTGAACGCTAAAATTATATAGAATGACAATTCAACATCTACAAGGCCTGATTGCCGCCCCTTTTACCCCAATGCACGAAAATGGCGCAGTTAACCTGGACCTGATTCCCAAATATTATCAGTTTTTAAAATCAAATCAGGTAACCGGAGCTTTCATCTATGGTTCCACAGGAGAAGGGGTTTCGCTCAGTATGACTGAAAAGAAACAGGTGGCAAAGGCATGGGCCGATTGTACGACACAAGATACAGACTTTAAGGTAATGATGTTTCTGGGGGGAACCAGCGTTGCTGACTGTAAGGATCTGGCGTTATATGCCGAGCAAATCGGTTTATACGCCATTTCTTTTACGGCTCCGTTTTATTTTAAACCGGCAAACGTGCAGGTCCTGGCAGATATTTGCGCAGAGATCGCTGCGGTAGTGCCACAAATGCCTTTTTATTATTACCATATTCCTGTGCTGACAGGCGTGGGCTTTGCCATGTACGATCTGCTTCAGGCAGTGGATAGAAGGGTCCCTAATTTTGCAGGGGTAAAATATACCCACGAAGATTTTATGGATTTCTTATCTTGTATACATTTCAACGATGGTAAATACGACATGCTTTGGGGGCGTGATGAAAATATGCTGTCGGCATTGGTCTTAGGTACTAAAGCCGCAGTAGGAAGTACCTTCAATTATGCCGCGCCATTGTATTACGATATGATCGCCGCCTTTGAAAATAACGACCTTAAACGAGCACAACTGCTCCAGCAAAAATCAATTGATATGATCAGATTATTAGGTAAATATGGAGGAATTGCTACCGGTAAGGCCTATATGAAAGTCGTAGGGCTGGATTGTGGCGGCTTCAGGCTGCCGGTAAAAAATATGACTGAAGAACAGTTCATGGGTTTCAAAAATGAGGTAGAAGCACTTGGCTTCGATACTTTCAAATCAAATGCGTAATTACTTATCTTACCTATCGATCTCCCTTATGTTGACGACAACAGCTGTTTTCGCTCAGAAAACTCCCTTGCAACAAATCGAATGGTCTGTTGCAGCCAAACTGCAAAATGAGGATGGAAGCACCTCTATTGGTTTTGCAGGAGCGATCAATGCCGTATTGGCCGATCAGCTGATCATTGCCGGTGGTGCTAACTTTCCGGATAAAATGCCCTGGGAAGGTGGCAGGAAACAGTATTCAAAAGAAATCCATATCCTGGAAAAATCAGGCCTTAGTTTCACATGGAAAAAGCCGGCCGGACAGTTGCCGGAGGCGATTGCGTATTGCGGAAATACCTCGACGAAAGCGGGACTGGTTTATGCAGGAGGAGAAAATGAACAGGGACTGTCCGATAAGGCTTTCCTGCTCAACTGGAATTCCTCAGCTGATAAGATCGAAGTAAAACCTTTACCAAACCTGCCTTTAGCACTGACCAATCTGGCCCTGACTGCCATTGGAAAGGTTGTTTATGCCGTTGGCGGAGATGGGCTTACCCATTCCTCAGATGCAATTTTTAGCCTGGATCTGGAAGCACCGGCTGCACAATGGAAAGCACATCCCAACCTTCCGGTTTCGCTGGCCAATGCAGTGGTGGTTACAGATGGAAAAACAATGATTTATGTGATCGGTGGAAGAACAAAAAATCCTTCGGGAATCAGTGGCTTAAACTCCAGTACCTTTGTCTATGATACCCTTAAACAAAGCTGGACCCGGCTTGCGGACATTTCAGAGGGTGAAAAATCGCTTAATTTCTCTGCCGGAGCGGGGATCATGGCCGGTCAGGACCAGATCCTTCTTCTTGGTGGCGATAATGGAAAGGTCTTTCATCAGATTGAAACCTATCTTTCTAAGATTTCAAAATGTGAGGATGCCACAGAACGGGCGAGCTTAACTACAGAAAAAAATAAGCTGAGTACGCAGCATCAGGGTTTTTACCGGGGGATATTGCAATACCGGATCAGCACAAATACCTGGACAAAAATAGGTGAATTACCTTTTCCTGCGCAGGTAACCGCCAGCGCTGTAAAATGGGAGGGGAAGATGATGCTGTCCAGCGGAGAAATTAAACCAGGAGTCCGGACACCCAATATCATGTCGGGGAAAATAACAAATAAGAAATGAAGAACTCAAAGAGATATGCCTGGGTAGTTGTCGGATTGCTATGGGTAGTGGCTTTATTAAATTATATGGATAGACAAATGTTGTCTACGATGAAACCAGCCATGCAAATGGACATCGCAGAATTGCAGTCGGCCACCAATTTTGGTTATCTGATGGCAATTTTTCTGTGGATTTATGGTTTCATGAGCCCGGTTTCCGGAATTATTGCAGACCGGTTTAACCGGAAATGGCTGATTGTAGGAAGTCTGTTCGTCTGGTCTTTGGTTACCTATCTGATGGGATATGCAACCACCTTCAATCAAATCTATTGGCTCAGGGCTTTAATGGGCGTAAGCGAAGCTTTGTACATTCCCGCCGGACTGTCGCTGATTGCTGATTTCCATTCTTCGAAAACCAGGTCTCTGGCGATTGGAATCCATATGACGGGTTTATATATGGGCCAGGCGCTGGGTGGATTTGGGGCGACTATCGCCGATAGATTCTCATGGCAGGCCACTTTCCACTCGTTTGGAATTATTGGAGTAGTTTATTCCCTGATTCTGGTTTTCTTTCTGAGAGAAAAGAAAGCTACGGATCAGGAGGATGTCCCTAATGCCTCTGACGATGGTATAAAGTTGAACTTGCAGAAGGTCATGAAACCTTCGCTGTTTAAAGGTTTTGCCATCTTGTTTACCAACATCTCCTTTTGGATCATCCTGTTTTATTTTGCCATCCCAAGCCTTCCCGGATGGGCAGCAAAGAACTGGTTGCCCACGCTTTTTGCGCAAAACCTGGATATTCCTATGGCTACCGCTGGTCCTTTGTCTACCATCACGATCGCCGCCTCTTCATTTATCGGCGTGATATTCGGTGGAATATTGTCCGACAAATGGGTTCAGAAAAACATTAGGGGAAGAATTTATACCAGTGCCATCGGCCTGGGACTAACGATCCCCTCGCTCTTGTTTTTAGGTTTTGGCCATTCCCTTTTTCATGTGGTTGGTGCTGCACTTTGCTTTGGCCTGGGCTTCGGTATGTTTGATGCCAATAATATGCCCATTCTTTGTCAGTTTGTTTCTGCAAAATATAGGGCAACAGCCTATGGGCTGATGAACATGACGGGCGTATTCTTTGGGGCTTTTATTACCGATCTGCTGGGTAAATCATCGGATGCCGGTAGCCTGGGGAAAGACTTTGCCATGCTGGCGGTTATCGTCCTTCTTGCCCTGATCGTACAACTCTATTTCCTTCGTCCCAAAGTCAACGACTTTGCAGAAAATTAGTGTCTTAAATTAAAATTGAAAGAAATGATTTCACAACAATATAAATATTTCCTTTTTTCCATGCTCTCGATTACGGTCGGACTGAGCAGCTGCAGCCAAAAATTAATTACGGAGCAGCAACTTGCCGGCCGGATCAAAATTACCACGCGTACTCCGGTTCATCCAATTCTGACAAGGAATGCCATAAATCCTTTGCTCAGCATCACTCTGGATATTCCCGAAGCTGCCGGAGAAACCTCATTTAAATCGATCCGTGCTGCGATCAGTAAAGAAACATTACAAGACGTTCAGCGCCTGGAAATATATGGCAGCAATGAAAAACAGGAACTGGATTCCCGGAATTTACTGAGCAGGCTCAGCTTGTCATCGCAAAATTTCCAAATGGAATTGCCCTTGAAACTGAAACCAGGTAAACACCTGTTATGGATCAGTGCAGGTATAAAAGAAACGGCTGATCTGGATCATCAGGTGGCCATTAAGCTGTTGAGCATCCTTGATGATGCAAATAAATCCCATCAGATCAGCAATCCGCATTTTCGCGACAGCAGAATCGGAATTGCCCTGAGAAAGCCAAATGATGACGACGTAAACTCTTACCGGATCCCAGGTATTGTTTCCACAGATCAGGGAACCCTGATCTCCGTATATGATGCCCGTTATAAAAACAGCGCTGACTTGCCGGGAAATATTGATGTGGCAATGAGCAGGAGCAAAGATGGAGGGAAAACCTGGGAAGCGATGAAAGTGATCATGGATATGGGTGCTCCCCACGAAAACAATGGCGTAGGAGACCCCTCCGTTTTATTTGACCCTGTAACTAAGAAAATCTGGGTTGCTGCATTATGGAGCAAAGGAAACCGCTCGATTGCCGGTTCCGGCCCGGGTTTATCAGAAGACGAGACCGGGCAATTTGCAGTGACCAGCAGCAGCGATGATGGCCTGACCTGGGCTAAACCTTACAGCATCACTGCTCAGGTGAAAAACCCTTTATGGAGATTGTTCTTTCCGGGGCCGGGAAATGGGATTGCCATGGCAGATGGAAAGCTCGTTTTTCCTGCACAATACTGGGATGAAAAGAAAATGCCACATTCCACTTTGATCTATAGTGATGACCATGGTAAAACCTGGAAAGCAGGCCTGGGTGCGAAATCGAATACCACCGAAAGTCAGTTGGTAGAAACCCGTCCGGGAACGATCATGTTAAATATGAGAGATAACCGAGGCAAGTTCAGAAGTGTGGCCACAACCACCGATATGGGCCAAAGCTGGAACAGTCACCCGACCTCCGGACATACCCTTGCAGATCCGGTTTGTATGGGCAGTCTGATCAAAGCAAAGGTCAAAGTGAAGGGCGTAATGAGAGAAGTACTTTTTTTCAGCAATCCGAATTCATCTTCCGAACGTAAAGACCTGACGATAAAAGCAAGTCTGGATCTGGGAGAAACCTGGATGGATGCAAATCAACTGCTTGTTGATGAAAGAGGTTCTTTTGGTTATTCGGCGCTGACAAAGATCGACGACCATACCCTGGGGATTTTATACGAAGGAATCCGGGACCTTTATTTTGTCCGCATTCCCGTGAAGGAGATCATCAAATAAACAAGATCATTCCATCAAATGACATCAAATGATCAGTCTGAACAACCTTTTGAAAAAAACAGGATGCTATTGCCTGTGCCTGCTGTGTTTCCACAGCAAGGTATGGGCACAAAACGCAAAGATAAAAATAGCCTGTATCGGCAATTCTGTAACCGCCGGTTATGGATTAAAAGCACCTGATCAGGAAGCCTATCCTTCGGTATTACAAAATTTACTGGGAAAGGATTATGACGTTCAAAACTTTGGTTTTAGCGGTGCGACATTGTTAAAAAAAGGGCATAAGCCTTATGCTCAAACAAAAGTATTCGCCAAGGCAATTGATTTCAAAGCCGATATAGCGGTTGTCCATCTTGGATTAAACGATACTGATCCGAGGAACTGGCCGCAATACCGGAATGATTTTGAAAAGGACTACGCCTGGTTGCTGGATACACTTAAACATAGTAATCCTAAAATTAAGCTGTACATCTGCCGGTTAACGCCCATTTTTAGCGAACATCCCAGGTTTAAATCGGGTACGAGGGAATGGTACGGACAGATTCAGGAACTCATTCCGGTCATTTCCAAAGCAAATCATACGGAACTGATCGACCTCAATACCCCGCTGCACCGCAGGCCGGATTTATTTGCCGACAACCTTCATCCGGACAAAGAAGGGGCAGCGATCATTGCGCAAACGGTCTTCCAAAACCTGTGTGGAAATTTGGGAGGGTTAAATCTCCCGGTAGTATTTGCCGATCATATGGTATTGCAAAGGAACCAACCGGTTCCCGTATTCGGAATGGCAGATGCCGCTGAAAGGGTAGAGGTTGTTTTCAATCATCGAAAACAAATTACTGCTGCGGGAAAGGATGGGAAATGGAAAGTATGGTTTCCGGCAATGCCTGCGGGAGGACCATACGAACTCAGGGTAACAACCGCTAAAAGAAGCATCACCCTGAAGGATATTCTAATGGGGGAGGTATGGCTCTGTTCAGGCCAGTCAAATATGGTTTTTCCACTTCGGAATGCGGAAACGGGAAAAGCAGAACTGAGCGGACTATCGGAACATAAAAACATGCGCCTGATGCAGTTTAAACCCATTGCCGAAACCAATAACTCAGCCTGGGATAGCCTGACCCTGGAGAAAACCAACCAGCTGAACTATTTCTCCGCCGACTGGAAGCTGTGCAATGCAGACAATGCAGCCGATTTTTCTGCCATCGCTTATTATTTTGGAAAGGAAATCGGGAAGTCCGAAAATGTTCCTGTCGGACTGATCCAGCTGGCAGTTGGGGGATCGACGATAGAATCCTGGATAGACCGCAGTACCCTGGAACAGGATGCGCAGTTGGTGGATGTCCTGGCCAACTGGCGGAAGTCTGACTTTATGATGGAATGGGCCAGGGGAAGGGTGGATGTCAACCTTAAAAATAGTGCTAAAGCCAGACAACGACATCCTTATGAGCCCGCCTATAATTATGAATCCGGAATTTCTCAATTGATTGAATTTCCAATCAGAGGCCTGATCTGGTATCAGGGAGAGAGCAATGTGCACAACCCGGAACTGTATGCACATAGCTTTCCCGTCCTGCTGAATAGCTGGCGAAAGAAATGGGGTTACGATTTTCCGGTTTACTATGTCCAGCTTTCTGCGCTCGACAATCCGGCCTGGCCGGAGTTCAGGGCAGTGCAGCAAAGACTGGAAAAATCCATTGTCCATAGCGGCATGGCGGTAAGCTCCGATCTTGGAGATTCCCTGGATGTCCATCCGAAGAAAAAGAAAGAAATCGGAATGCGGCTGGCTTTACTCGCCCTGAAAAATACCTATCATAAACCGGTGATTGCAAAAGGCCCCATCGCCATTGCTGTCCGAAAATACAAAGAAACCCTGTTGATTTCATTTGCACCGGGCACAATGCTCAGTACGAAAAATAAGGAACCTTTAACAGGTTTTGAATTGTATACCACAAAAGGAGAAACACTGCCCGTACCGGGAACAATAATTGACAATAAGGTTCAGCTGCGGTTGCCAGCTGGGAAGGAAGTAAAAGCGGTCCGCTATGGCTGGCGACCCTTCAACAGGGCAAACCTGACCGGCAAATCCGGATTACCTGCCTCCACATTTACCATGTCCGTCCCCATCAATTAAACTTACAAAAATGAACTATACCAAAGAGAACTTAGAGGAGCTTTGTCAATTCTATAAACACCAATTATTAAATGATACGGTTCCCTTCTGGTTTCCCAGATCTGTGGATACCGAATTTGGGGGCTATCTCCTGATGCGTGATCAGGATGGAACATTGATCGACGACGATAAAGCCGTATGGATCCAGGGTAGGGCAGCCTGGTTGCTTTCTACCTTGTACAATACTTTTGAAGCCAAAGCCGAATGGTTAACAGCCGCCAAATCAGGAATAGATTTTCTCAATAAATATTGCTTTGATACGGATGGACAGATGTTTTTCCATGTCACAAGGGATGGTAAACCGATCCGTAAGCGGCGATATTACTTTTCAGAAACCTTTGCCGTAATTGCCAATGCCGCTTATGCAAAGGCAAGCGGAGATCCCGAAGCCGCCGAAAAAGCACGCTACCTGTTCGGGAAATGTATTGAATACTCCAGCAAAAAAGGACTGCTTCCGCCCAAGTTTACGGATACCAGACCTGCCAAAGGAATTGGTGTGCCCATGATCATGATGAATACCGCACAACAGCTGAGGGAAACCATTGGTGATCCCAGATGTGACGAATGGATCGACTATTGGATCAACGAAATTGAAACCTTTTTTGTAAAGGACGACATCCGTTGTGTGATGGAACAGGTGGCGCCGGACGGAAGCATCATCGACCATATTGACGGAAGAACATTAAATCCTGGCCATGCGATAGAAGGCGCCTGGTTCATTCTCCATGAAGCCAAATACAGGGACAATGATCCCCGCCTGATCGACCTTGGCTGCCGGATGCTGGACTATATGTGGGAGCGGGGATGGGACAAAGAACATGGAGGAATCCTGTATTTCAGAGACGTTTACGATAAACCGGTACAGGAATACTGGCAGGATATGAAATTCTGGTGGCCACACAATGAGGTGATCATCGCCACCTTGCTGGCCTATACCATGACCGGAAATGAAAAGTACGCGAAATGGCATAAAATGGTGCACGATTATTCCTATGCACATTTCCACGATAAAGAAAACGGGGAATGGTTTGGGTACCTGCATAAAGATGGAACTTTGGCCCAGACCGCCAAAGGAAACCTGTTTAAAGGGCCTTTTCACCTGCCAAGACAGGAATGGTATTGTACGACACTACTGGAAGAATACCTGCAGAAAGAGTCCCGGGTATGATGTTCCGAAAATTTGTAATCTTTGGACTTTTGGCTTTTTTAGCTAATGTTTCAGTTGCACAGACCATGTGGAAAGAGGCAGAGCGGCCTGCCTTAATCCCATTGCCTCAACAGTTGAAATGGGAAAAAGGTAGATTTGACCTGAAGACTTGTAAGTTTATCGTACTGAAGCACAAAAGCCTGGTGAAGGAAGCTGGCATCCTGAAAAAGATGCTGGCCAACCTTGGATTAAATCTGAAAATCAGTACAGGCCCCGTTCAGGGATCACCCTTTATTCTGCTGGATACCGGAAGGGTAGAAAATGCAACCTTTCCGGAAGAATCCTATCAGATCCAGGTGGATGCAAAGAAAATCAGACTTCTTGGATTCAATAGAAAAGGCTTGTTTTATAGTTTTCAAACTTTGGGGCAATTGCTTGCTAAAGACCAAAGTGTTCCTGCCTGTACAATCGTCGATTGGCCCGCTTTTTCCTGGAGGGGTTATATGGCAGATGTGGGCCGGAACTTCCAGCCTGTTGCTTTGTTAAAACAACAGATCCAGGTCATGGCGGCTTATAAACTAAATGTCTTTCATTTTCATCTCACAGAAGATATCGCCTGGAGACTGGAAAGTAAACTTTATCCGAAGCTCAATGCACCTGAAAATATGCTTCGAAACAAAGGGAATTATTATACTGAGGCAGATATGAAGGAGTTGATTGCTTTTTGTAAAGCGCGGCATATTCAGCTGATTCCTGAAATTGACATGCCCGGACATAGTGCCGCTTTCAGAAGAGCAATGAAAACAGAGATGCAAAGCGATACCGGACTGCACATCGTTAAAAATATCATTACTGAATTTTGTCAGACTTATGACCTTCCTTACCTGCACATTGGTGCGGATGAGGTCAGGATCACGAATGCCAATTTTCTCCCGGAGGTCACTGCAACCCTTGAAAAACTGAATAAGAAGATCATTGGATGGGAACCTGGCGGAAACTTTACAGAAGGCACGATCCGTCAGCTCTGGATGGAGGAGGCAACTAAAGTAAGCCGGAATAAAAATATCCAGTACATTGATTCCAGACACCTTTACCTGAACCACATGGACCCTTTGGAAAGCGTCGTCACCATTTTTAACAGAAAAATTGCCAACCTGGATCAGGGAAATGAAAATGCGCTGGGTGGGATTATTTGCAACTGGCCCGACCGAAGGGTAGCCAAAGCGGAAGATGCCTTGATCCAGAATCCGGTTTATCCGGCAATGCTGGCTTTTGCAGAACGCAGCTGGAGAGGCGGCGGAAAGCCAGGCTGGATCGCCAATATTGGCCGGGTAGAATCCGATGATGCAACCCGCTTTGCCGCCTTTGAAAACCGTTTATTAGTCCACAAGGAACGGTATTTTTCCAAACTTCCATTTCCCTATGTCCGCCAGTCGGGGATGAAATGGAAATTTTTTGGTCCCTTTGCCAATGCAGGAGACCTTTCTGCCTCCTTTATACCGGAGCATCAGGGACTGGATAGAGACCAGCTTCCTGTCGCTTTCGAAGCGGTTGGCGGAACGATCATCCTGAGACATTGGTGGGCACCAGAGGTTAAAGCGGAGCTGGAAAATCCTCAGGAAAATACCACCTGGTATGCCTATACGAAATTATGGGCCGATCAGGAGGGAAGCAAAGATTTTTGGATTGGATTCAATAACCTGTCGCGTTCTTATGCTTCCGATTCACCGGAAAAAGGAACCTGGGACGGTCGTAAAAGTGGTATTCAGGTAAACGGAGTGCCAATCGCGCCGCCAGACTGGGCCCAATCGGGATTAAAAGGAAATCTGGAAATTCCACTAACTGATGAGGGATACGAATTCCGGAAGCCCACAAAAGTAAGGTTAAAAAAAGGCTGGAACGAAGTGCTGATCAAACTGCCTATAGGCTCCTTTAAAGGAGCTGACTGGAAAAATCCCCAAAAATGGATGTTTACAATGGTACCTTATTGATGTGAAATCTTTCTTTTATCTTAGTACACCTTGTCCGCCATAACTCCTTAAAAATGAAAAGATACTTTTTGATCCTGACCCTCACAATGATTTCCTGTGGCTTTTGTGCTGCACAAAACAACAGCGATTTCAAATCATGGAATCCTGTAAATGATACATTGAATGTGATCCAGGGAAGGGGCTGGTCCAAAGGGTTTAAAAGTGATTACGACCGCTTACCCGCCAGCGCAGAAAAGCAGGTTCGGAAAGCAGTCTGGAATCTGGCTGAAAACAGTGCCGGACTGACCTTAAGGTTTAGGACAAACGCCGAAAATATCGTCGTTAAATTTGCAGTTAAAGGGGCGCTTCAAATGCCTCATATGCCTGCTACAGGAGTAAGTGGGGTGGATTTGTACGCCAAAGACCTGAATGGGAAATGGCTTTGGTGTGCGGGGAGATTTTCCTTCGGTGATACCATCAGTTACCGCTTCAACCAGATTTCCGGAAATGACCAGCATCTGAAAGACAGGGAGTATACCTTGTATCTGCCTTTATACAATAGTGTCCGCTGGCTGCAAATTGAAGTGCCGAAAGCAAGTGATTTTAAAGCACTGCCTGCCAATCCGGAGCAACCAATTGTGGTTTATGGGACTTCCATCGCCCAGGGGGCATGTGCTTCGCGTCCGGGGATGGCCTGGACTTCTATATTAGGTAGGAAACTGGACCGGCAGATGGTCAATCTGGGCTTTTCCGGAAATGGAATGCTGGAACCAGAAGTGCTGGACTACATCACACAGATAGATGCCCGGTTATATGTGCTGGATTGCCTGCCGAATATGACTGCTCCGACGATGACTGATGCGACGATCAGGAAGAGAATTGCAAATGCAGTGGCCAGCATTCAGCTCAAAAGGCCGGGAGTCCCGATCCTCTTAACGGAACATGATGGATATTCGGAAGCAGAAATGCAGCCGGTGAAGAAAAAGGAATATGAAAGGGTGAACCTCCTGATGGATCTGACGGTTGATTCGCTGAAAAAAGCAGGAGTAAAGCAGATCTATCTGCTTTCAAAAGCGGAAATCGGACAGGATATAGAGAGCATGGTGGATGGGGTGCATCCGAATGATCTGGGCATGATGAATTATGCAAATGCCTATGAAAAGAAAATTAAATTCATTTTTAAAGAAACTGAAGGGGGAAATTCCATCACAATTCCCCGTACTCAAAGAAGAGATGCAGCTACCTACGATTGGGAGACACGTCATCGGGAGGTACTAAAATATACGGCGGCACAGCAGCCGGAAATTGTGCTCATCGGAAATTCCATCACTCATTTCTGGGGAGGATTGCCCGAAGGACCTGCTGCAAGGGGGAAAAAATCATGGTCCACCTATTTCGGCCGGCTTAAGACCGTGAATATGGGCTTTGGCTGGGACCGCATTGAAAATGTTTTATGGCGGATTTACCATGGCGAACTGGACGGTTTTTCTGCTCAGCAGATCGTGCTGATGATCGGCACCAATAACCTGGAGGTCAATACCGACGAAGAGATCGTAGCAGGACTGGATTTTCTGTCGCAGGCCATTCGTTCCAGACAACCTGGATCAGGAATGTTATGTATGGGAATCCTGCCCCGCCGGGGGATGGAACTCAGGGTTTCAAATCTCAATAAAAAAATTGCACTGATGGCTAAGAAGAAGGGAATTCCATATGCAGACGCAGGAACACTCTTTTTAAAATCAAATCAGCAGCTTGATGAAGCTCTATTTAGCGATGGTTTACATCCAAATGAGAACGGATACGAGCGTTTGGGGAAATTTATCAGTAGCCGCATCAGCCTGAAAAAATAACAAAAACTACCAGAGCCTAACTGAAGCTGCCGATAGAACTGATGGAATGGGATTGCTAATTTAGAACAAGCGCTGGAAATGAGTTTCCAGGTGGTTGCGCATGGCATTTCTGAACAATTCAGGAGAACCGTTTTCCAGAATGTCGACCAGGCCTTTGTGAGATACAAACTTAGAAATGCTCACAGATTCTTTGAGCAGACCGCTATTGTGTACATAATCAAAGATGGGCAACAGCATTTTCTGGAAATTCTTTAATGTTTTGTTCCCTGCGATCTCATATAGTTTTCCATGAAAAGTGATCTCATGCTCTATTTCGAAAATGTAATCCTTCGGTGCTTCAGGTTGTTTTTCAATGATTTCTTTCAGATCTTTAATGTCATCGGCAGTGATGCGGTTAAATAAGAAATCAGCCATCCCTATTTCTAAAACCAGGCGGATTTCAAAAATTTCCTTTAAAGTTTCCTCATCCAGGATGTGAGGGTTCATGCTTTTTCTGAGGATCCCAAACAGATCGGGGCTGGTGATGATCATTCCCCGTTTTTTTTTAGATTCAATTAATCCCATCATCCTTAATCGTAAAAGGGCTTCCCTTACTACTGTCCGGCTCACGCCAAGGGAAGTACAAAGTTCCATTTCCGTTGGAATACTGTCGCCGATTTTTAGTTTCTTTACCTGTAGCAGCTGAACTAAATTGGCCTCTACACGATCAACAAGAGAACTGGTATCAACGAGTTTAATAGATTCAAGAAGCTCCATATCGGGAATTAATTTAACAACAACCTATGCGTTGGAGCTCAAATATAGTCGTATGCACAGATTAAACAAAATTAAAGCTGGTTTAAAAGCAGGGAAAAAGAGTTTAACTTTTTTTCCCTGCCTGCTTAAAATTCGTTGTATTTGCGCTTTGTTTCCTTTTACTTTCAATTGAACGATGACTCCTCTTTAATAGGAGGATTGCTCCCTGATTGTTCTCAGGGAGCTAAACCCTGTTTCATTCCCCAATGGATGATGAAAAGCAACAAAGCGCAAATCAACTGCATATGCTACTTAATTTCTGACTTCAGCAGCAGCATTTTTCTGAACAGCCCGGCCCTGTTATTTAAGCGCTCTGCGCCTTTGATTATTTTTTTAACAAAGGTGCTAATGCTGTACCGATCAGATTGATGGATTTTAGTTGTTGCTCATGGGATAAATTTCCGGTATCCATTTGGAAAGTAAACCTCGATATACCACCGAGTGCTTCCGAATGCCTGAGGATTTTTGAGGCTATTTCTTCGGGACTACCCACTAAAAGTGCACCTTGAGGGCCCAACTGAGATTCAAAACGATCCCTGGTCATCGGTGGCCATCCGCGTTCCTTACCGATATTGGTCATGGATTTAGCATATCCGGGATAGAATTCATCCTGTGCCTGCTGACTTCCTTCGGCCACATATCCAAGGGAGTGGACACCCACTTTCAGCTGATCTTCTGAAAAACCGGCTTCTTTTCCTGCTTTACGGTATAAATCTACCAGCGGGCGGAACTGGTGTGTCTGGCCCCCGATAATGGCCACCATCAAAGGTAATCCGAGCATTCCGGCACGGGCAAAAGATTGTGGCGTACCACCAACACCAAGCCAGATCGGCAATTTCTCCTGAACTGGTCTTGGATAGACCGACTGGTTTACTAAAGCCGGGCGAAACTGACCGGACCAGGTTACTTTTTCATGGTCACGGATCTGCAATAACAAATCGAGCTTTTCGGTAAACAGCTGGTCGTAATCCTGAAGTTTATAACCAAATAAGGGGAAGGCATCTGTAAATGAACCGCGGCCAACGACCATTTCTGCACGACCCTGAGAAATCAGATCCAGGGTAGCAAAATCCTGAAAGGCCCGTACCGGATCAGCGGCACTCAAAACCGTTACCGCACTGGTTAACCTGATGTTCTTCGTTCTGCCAGCTGCGGCAGCAAGGATGTTACTTGGAGCTGAATCCAGAAACTCACGCCTGTGGTGTTCCCCGATTCCGAAAACATGAATTCCCGATTGATCGGCATATTCAATCCTCTCCAGTAACTGCGCAATTGCTGTTGCGTCGGTCAGGGCATCCGGCCCGTCTATATTAAACTTCGCTGCAAAACTATCTATTCCTAATTCCATATCAAACCTCGTTTTAATTGCTGTCTTTTTTTGAAAATTAATTTTTTCTGATGTGCTTCCTAAATATTTAGCGCTTCAACACCCGGCACATACAAACGTAAGGAAGATAAATCACACTGATCTTGAGGTATGGTAAGATCTGCTTTACTGGTGGATTTTTAAAATAAAATATCTCATTATCAGTCGTTTGTGTTTTTTATAAAAAAAAACGAGTAGAACAAAGCTCATTTCTGCACTATCAAAATACCAACGACATGATTTAATGAAACAGCCTGAACTTACTATTGAAGAATTACTGAACGATCCTGAATTTATAGATTACTGTTTAACGGAAAGCAGGCAGGTTCCCGGCAAATGGCGGCAGCAGCTCCTGGATCATTCTCAGAACGAAAAGACTTTTGAAAAAGCAAAAGTATGTATATCGTTGCTGGAAGGAAAAATGCCGGAAGCGCTGATCGAAGCGAAGCAGCTTAACTTTATTACATTGTTTAGAAAAGTACAGCAGGAAAAGGCTAAAAAAAGCCCTCCATTCCTGTGGATAGGAATTGCCGCCTCCCTTTTCATTGTATTCTGCATGGGCATCATTCTTTTTAAAAACAGAACACGGCCGCTCAGCACTTATGAGAATTTAGCAGGAAAATCTATTGAAGCAGGCAAGGGCAGTCAAAAAAGTATTACCCTGGCGGATGGTACAGAAGCGATTGTTTATCCGGGTGCGAAATTGCTCATCGCTGATGATTACAATGATGGTTTCCGAAAAGTTGCGGTATCCGGGCAGGTCTATTTTAAAATTTTTCCTCAGAAAGACAAACCTTTCATCGCTTACAGTAAGCATACAACCACTACCGCATTGGGAACGGCTTTCTATGTCCGGGATTTCAAAAATACAACACAATCCGCGGTCATTCTGGTCAACGGCAATGTAAAAGTACAGGCACCGGGAGGTAAGCAGGTCGAATTTCTGGAGCCAGGAACGATGATGCTGGTCAACAACAAAACCAGGGCTGCGGAGAAAAGAACCGTCAGCAAGCAGGAACTGAGCGAACTGCTGGAGCAGAAACTCTATTTCAACGACAGCAATACCCTCAATGTAATCGATAAGCTGGAGCTCTATTATGGTGCCGAAATCGACATCAGCCGCTGTCATGGCGAACTGAAAAAAATCACAGGAGATTATTCCGGTCAGCCGCTTTCCAATATCCTCAGCTCCATTGCTTACATCAACCGCCTGAGCTGGCGCATTGATGAAGAGCAGCACATCATTTTCGAACCATTACCATAACAACTCCCCAGGAACCTAATTAACCAAATATAAACCAACCAAATCAACCTAATCTATGAGAAAAAAGCAGCTACTTCATGCGGACGATTTTTTCTCCTTTTTACTGTTACTCTTGTTGCTGACCGGTCCCTCTATACTGACCACCTCAACTGCACAGGCAACAGGATTGAAAAAAAAGGAGGTCTTTTCCATCGGCTTTAATAAGGAACCCATCCTGGAGGTTTTCTCCAAAATCGAGCGTATTTCCGACTTACGGTTTTCGTATAGCCTGGACGACATGAAAAAGGTAGTCCCGATTACGATGGCAGAGAAAGAAAGAAACATCATTCAGCTGTTAAAGGAACTGAGTACCAAATCAGGACTCAATTTCAACATTTCAAAGAACCTGGTTGCGGTCCTTCCCCGGAAAGATTTTCCCTTTGAGCCGGAGAAAAGAGCCATCCCTGTGCAAAAAGTAAAAGCGGATACGCTGATTCAGGGTGTCGTCCTGGATAGCCTGCAAAGACCGCTTCCTGGAGTCTCCGTTTACGTAAAAACCAAGCTGGGTGTAGGAACAAGTACAGACCTGAACGGGCGTTACTCCATAAAAGTACCTGCAAATTCCATCCTCGTTTTCAAAATGGTCGGTTACATTTCCGTAGAGAAACCCGCCAATCAGCCCATTGTCAATGTCTCGCTGAAAGAAGATAATTCTACACTCGATGAGGTTCAGGTGGTGGCATTTGGAACGCAGAAAAAGGAAAGTGTGGTAGGGGCGATCACCACCATCAAACCTTCTGAACTCAAAGTTCCTTCCAGTAACCTCACCACTGCCTTGTCCGGACGTGTAGCCGGAATGATTGCTTACCAGCGCAGCGGAGAACCGGGGCAGGACAATGCAGAGTTCTTTATTCGCGGCGCGGCAACCTTCGGCTATAAAAAAGAACCCCTTATCTTAATAGACGGACTGGAATTGACAGCAACAGATCTTGCCCGCTTACAACCCAATGATATTGCGAGTTTCTCCGTCCTTAAAGATGCGACCTCTGCTGCCGTTTATGGTGCCAGGGGCGCCAATGGGATTATTCTCGTAACCACCAAGAGGGGATACGATGGAAAGGCGAGAATTAACCTGGAACACAATTACTCTTTATCTCAGCCTACCCGGAATATTGAACTCGCCGATCCCATCACCTTTATGCAGCTGCATAATGAAGCGATTTCTACCAGAGATCCATTGGGGAAACTGCTCTATTCGCAAAATAAAATTGATGCCACGGCTGCGGGAATTAATCCGGTTGTCTATCCTGCTACCGACTGGATGGACCTGCTGTTGATGAAAACCACACAGAACCAGAGAAGCAACCTGAGCATTACAGGTGGGGGTAAGGTAGCCAGCTACTTTGTAACCGGAACGATGAATAAGGACAATGGGATTATGAAGGTCGACAGCCGTAATAATTTCAACAACAACATCAAACTGAGCTCTTATTCCCTGCGCTCGAATGTGGATGTGAACATTACCCCCACTACCCAGATGGCGGTCAGGCTTTATGGCAATTTCGACGATTATACCGGTCCGGTTGATGGTGGAACAGGGGTGTATAAGAAAATCATGAATACGAATCCCGTATTGTTCCTTCCTTATTATGCGCCGGATGCAGCCCACCAGCATACACAGCACATTCTGTTTGGGAATTCGGAGACCGGAGGCTTTTTGAACCCTTATGCAGATATGGTAAAAGGCTATAAAGATTCTTCAAGGTCGTTGATGCTGGCACAGATCGAGATTAAACAGGACCTGTCCGGTTTACTTTTCCCCGGAATAAAAGCGCGTTTAATGGCCAGCACACAAAGAAGGTCTTACTTCGATGTTCAAAGAACGTATAATCCTTTCTATTATAATTTAAGCAATTACGACAAGACGACGAATGAATATGTGTTGAATGTTCTCAACGAATCCAGTGGAACCGAAACCCTGGATTATAGGGAAGGTTCAAAAGAGATTTCTACTTCTTCCTACATGGAGACGGCATTGAATTATGATGAAGTTTTTGGTGGTAAACATGCCATCAGCGGGATGTTGGTCGGCATTCTGCGCAATAGCATTGCTGCGAACTCCGGTTCCCTGCAGGCTTCCCTTCCTTTCCGGAATGTGGGCTTTTCGGGACGTTTTTCTTATGGCTACAACAGCCGGTATACAGCAGAGCTGAACTTTGGCTACAACGGATCGGAACGTTTTTCTGAGGACAAACGGTTTGGCTTTTTTCCATCTGCAGGAATTGCATGGAACATCTCCAATGAAGCTTTCTGGGCCGGATTAAAGAAAACGGTTTCCAGCTTTAAACTCCGTGCCACTTATGGTCTAATCGGAAATGATGCAATCGGTGATCAGAATGACCGTTTCTTTTACCTTTCTGATGTGAACCTGAACAACGGCGACAGAGGCGCTACCTTCGGGCAGAATTTCGAATATTACCGTCCGGGTGTGTCTGTGAACAGATACGACAACAGGAACATCACCTGGGAGACGGCAAAAAGGCTCAACCTCGGCTTTGATCTGCAGGTCAAAGATTTTAACATTACCGCCGATTATTCTACCGATAAAAGGGAGAGCATCCTGATGAACAGGGCTTTTATTCCTTCTACCATGGGCCTGTCTGCCGGGGTCAGGGCAAACGTGGGGCAGGCGAGGTCTAAAGCATTTGAATCTTCTGTGAATTATACGAAGAGCTTCGACAATTCCTTTTTTGTGAGTGCCACAGCAAACTTTACCTATGCCACCAACAGCTACCTGAAAGTGGAAGAACCCGAGTATGAAGAAGCTTACCGCAGTTTAGTGGGCCGCCCTTTGAGTCAGCAGGAAGGATACATTGCCGAACGCCTTTTTATCGATGAAGCAGACATTAAAAATTCACCGGTACAGACCTTCGGAACCTATTTGCCCGGCGATATCAAATACCGGGACATGAATGGGGACGGACAGATTACGCCCGCCGACAGGGTAGGCCTCGGTTTCCCGACCTCTCCGGAGATTGTCTATGGATTTGGTTTTTCTGTCGGATATAAAGGTTTCGATTTTTCGAGTTTCTTTAATGGCTTCGGCCGTACCTCTTTCTGGATTACCAATTATCAGACGGATGGTGACCTGGCCATAAATGGAGATACTTCTCCTTTCATCAATGACAGCCGAGCTTTGCTATCTGCCTATGCGAACAGCCATTGGTCTGAAGACAACAGAAATTTATACGCCCTGTGGCCACGCTTATCGACCAATAATATTGCCAATAACAGTCAGACAAGTACCTGGTTTATGCGTAACGGCGCTTTGCTCAGGTTAAAACAGGTAGAGCTTGGCTATACCTTTCCTACCAAAATGACGAGCAAATTCTACATTCAGAAACTCAGGATTTATGCCAACGGTAGCAATTTGCTCACGTTCAGCAAATTCAAACTCTGGGACCCGGAGCTGGGCGGTAATGCCTTCAATTATCCGGTTCAACGGGTATTCAATTTTGGTGTTAATGTGACCTTTTAACAATTAAAGAAATGAAGAAACTAAATATATTAATCCTGATCATCGTACTTTCTACGTTGAACTCCTGTAAGAAATACCTCGATGTTGTGCCTGATAACATTGCCACTATTGGCAGCGCATTTTCTATGAGGTCGCAGGCAGAGAAATTCCTGTTTACCTGTTATTCTTACCTGCCAAGAGAAGGCTCTCCCAGTGAAAACCCGGCCATGCTTGCGGGCGATGAATACTGGTTTTTTGACAACATTAAAAATATTGACCCTACGGCCTGGCGCATTGCAAAAGGGGAGCAGGGCATCACAAGCCCTTATCTTAACTTCTGGGATGGAGAGAATCTGGGACAGCCTTTGTTCAGAGGGATCAGAGACTGCAATATCTTTCTTGAAAACATCAATTCAGTATTGGATATGAGTGATTTTGAGAAGAAAAAGTGGAGGGCAGAAGTGAAATTTTTAAAAGCCTATTATCATTTCTACCTCATGAGGATGTATGGACCAATTCCCATCATTGATAAAAATATGCCCGTGTCGGCTTCGCCTGAAGAGGTCAAGGTATTTCGGCAGCCCATCGATAAATGTGCAGATTACCTTGCCGGATTGCTGGATGAAGCGGCAGCAGATTTACCCAGCATATTAGATAAGCCGACCACAGATCTTGGACGGATTACAAAACCGATTGCCCTGGCTATAAAAGCAAGGATGCTGGTGCTTGTGGCCAGCCCTCTTTTTAATGGGAATCCTGATTTCTCCAGCTTACAGAGTCCGGATGGAACAGTACTTTTTAACCCGGTTCCTGATCAGAAAAAATGGGAACGCGCTTTATTGGCCTGTAACGAAGCGATTTCTGCAGCAGAAAGTGCGGGCGTTAAGTTATATGAATTTATACCTAACGCAACCACGGGCGCACTTTCTCCGGAAACGTTAAGAACGCTGAGCATCCAGAATGCCGTGACGGAAAGGTGGAATACGGAACAGATTTGGGGGGCTTCCAACAGCCGTACCTACGATCTGCAAAGGAAAGCCCAGGCAAGGTTAGACCCCTCAAAATTCCTGAATGAAACGGTACAGTCTATTCTTGCTCCACCGATTAAGATTGCAGAGCTGTTTTATACCCGTAATGGCGTACCGATTACAGAAGATAAAACCTGGAATTATGCCAACCGCTTGAATCTGAGAACAGGTACGGCAAATGAGAAATTTTATATCAAACCGGGTTACCAGACCGTTGAATTGCATTTCGACAGAGAATCCCGTTTTTACGCCGATCTGGGCTTTGACGGAGGAATCTGGTATGGTCTGGGGAAATTTAAAGACGGAAGCGATGTATGGCCTATAGAAGCACGTGCAGGAGGCACAGCCTCAAGAAAAGGAGCGCAGCTCTACTCCGTAACGGGATACTGGCCCAAAAAGCTGGTCAGCTATTTAAATGTCATTAACGATGGTTCTGATTATAGGGTTCTGGATTATCCATGGCCAATTGTCCGCCTTGCCGATCTTTATCTGATGCAGGCAGAAGCCTCGAACGAATTCAATGGCCCCGGACAGCAAACCTATCAATACCTGGATAAGGTGAGAAACAGGGCCGGCTTAAAAGGCGTGGTCGAGTCCTGGACTACTTTTTCTACAAACCCGTCCAAACCAGGATCAAAAGACGGACTAAGAGAAATCATCCACCAGGAGAGACTGATTGAAATGGCATTTGAAGGGAGCCGCTTCTGGGACCTTCGCCGCTGGAAGGAGGCACCTGCCGTGCTCAACGGACCGGTAAAAGGATGGGATCTGGAACAGGCTACACCTGAAGGATATTACCGGCAAAAAACATTGTATGTACAGGCCTTCGGCCTGAAAGATTATTTCTGGCCGATCAAGGAAGGTAACATCACGGTCAACAGAAATCTGGCTCAAAATATTGGTTGGTAGACATTAGAAAACAGCATTATGAAAATATATAAATTAATGGTTCCTGTGCTTTTATTCGCCATGATGTATGGTTGTAAGGAAGACAATGGATTGAATAAGCCTTTGTACAAAGACGGGCAAAAACCTGGAGTGGTTACAAGCGTGATGGTGACGAATAAAAATGGGGCTGCAAAGATTACCTATAAGATTCCGGCAGACAATGACCTTTCCTATATCAAGGCAGAATATGAAATCCGTCCTGGAGTAAAAAGAGAAGTAAAAGCTTCTTACAGCAATGATTCCCTGATTGTAGATGGTTTCGGACAGACCAAAGCTTATGAGGTGAAGCTGTATGCCGTAGATAAAGGAGAGAACCTGTCGGATGCCGTAACGGTTACGGTAAATCCATTAAGTCCTCCTTTTACAGAGGCTTTTAAGGAACTGGTTTTGAAAGATGATTTCGGAGGAATGAATGTCGCATTTAAAAACAAAAACGAATCGGATATTGCCATTGTGGTGATTATGCCGGATAAAAATGGAGAGCTGGCTGCGATTGATACTTATTATACGAAAGCAAAACTGGGGAATTTTAGTCTCAGAGGATATGAGCCAAAACCGATACGGGTAGGGGCTTATATCAGGGACCGTTTTGGCAACTTGTCTGATACCTTGTTTAAAGAGATTACACCCATTCTGGAAATCAGGCTCGACCGTACGAAATTCCAAAAAGTGCAGCTCCCTACGGATCGTGGAGATGGTTATGGCTGGGTGATGGAAAATCTATGGAACAATTCTACCGGTGGAACTGGTTTTCATACCAATCCCGGCCTGGGGCTGCCGCTTTGGTTCACCTTTGATCTTGGAACGAAAGCGAAATTGAGCCGCTTTAAAGAATATCAGCGCGGAGAAAACTACTATGAATTTAACCATGGCAATGTCCGGAAATTTGAACTCTGGGGATCCAATAATCCTCCTTCGGATGGAAGCTGGACGAATTGGATTAAACTGGGTGAATATGAGTCTTTGAAGCCCTCCGGACTTCCCAATGGGCAGAATTCATCTGAAGACATCAAGTATGCGCAGGCAGGAGAAGAGTTTAATTTCGATATCAATAATCCACCGGTCAGGTATATCCGTCTTAAAATGCTTCAAAACTGGTCTAATACCGACTTTATACACATTATGGAACTACAGTTCTGGGGGCAACCTGAATTATAAACCAATTAAAGAACTACATATCATGAAATATATCAACCTATTGCTGCTGGCAGTTGTGCTGGTCTCCTGCTCCAAAATGGGAGATCCCATTGCCGAATATGTAAAGAGTGGAGAGCTCATTTACGCAACCCGTGTAGATTCCCTGAAGGTGATTGGAGGACGGGAACGAATCCGGCTGACCTGGATTCTTCCGCCCAATAAAACGGCTGTTAAAACCATCATTCAATGGAATGCAGGTAGGAATACAAAAGAGATTATTTTGCCCGCTTCCGCGAATGGGCTATATGAAGGACTTCTGGAGCCTATGGCTGAAGGATCCTATTTGTTTAAAGTGTTTACGGAAGACAGGATCGGGAATAAATCGGTTAGTTTAACCCTTGCAGGAAGTGCCTATGGCAGCAATTACCAGAATTCTATTCTAAACAGGAATATCATTTCTACGCTGATTAACAAGGATTCCGTCCTGATCAACTGGGGCAGTGCAGAGCGCGGAAATGTAGCTACAGCACTGACCTATACCGATGTTGAGGGGATAGCCCACAGGGTTCTTGTGAAATCTACGGAGCTGAAATCGGTGGTCAAAAGGGTTAAAAAAGGAAGTTATCTTGCCCTTGAGGGGCTTTACCTTCCGGAAGCTTTATCGACCGATACATTCAGGGTGGCAAAAAAGGATTTGCTATTGGTTGATCCTTAGTTTCCGGCCTAAACATATTGCCGGCAAAAACAAGGAAAGGGGCAGGGGTTAATCCTCCACCTCTTTCCTTGTCTTTTAAGGAACAGGATTTATTATCTTCTGATGAACAGGATCTATTATCTTTTGAGGAGCCAGATCAGGATATACATCGGGATCTTCAAATCAGCCCTTAGAATCTTTATCGCCTGATGGATGTTATTGTAAACGCTTTGGGTAGCCAGTCCTGTTTTTTCTGAAATTTCGGAGTATTCCAGGTCCTCATAGAACCGGAGCATGATCAGCTGCTTTTGTCGCCCTGTTAATTTATTAATTGCCTTAAATATGTTTTCCCGGAGTTCTTCCTCCACCTGTAACTCGATGATGTAATCCATAATGGATTTTTCAAAGGTTTCTACACTGGGCAGCTGGGTTCTGCTGACTATTGCTTTTTCCCTGCTGATCTTCCGCCGCAGGTAAGTAAACAGATAGCTTTTTACATTAGTCACGGGTTTAAGGCTCAGCCTGTTTTCCCAGAGTTCCAGAAACATCTGATTAATGGCATCCTCTACATTTTCCCTTTCCTTAAAAAGAATAAAAGCATAATTGAACAGGGGATTGTAGAGTTGCTTGTATAAGTTGAAAAGTGCAGGTTCTTCTCCTGCTCTCAACCCGATCCATAATGACTGCTGGTCATTAAGATCGATCTTCATCTTTGCTTCCAGGGTAGACATCTGATTTTCTTTGAAATTTATTTTTGGTCATTTCAAAGAACGCATTTTATGGCTTAGTTTAGTTTATCATTTTGTCTATTGATTAAGTGATTTTGGCGGACTGATCTATTTCGCCAAAGCACTTTAACGCAGAAAGGCCGGTATTCCTACCGGCCTTTCTGCGTTAAAAAATGATGTTATTTTTTGCGGGCAAGCAAGGTGCTGATCATCAGTTCCAATTCGTCTTCATTGTCTCCATCAGTTCTGAAATCAGAAAAGATTACCCTTCCTTCCCGGTCCAGCAGAAAATTTACCGGAGCAGCTCCGCGGTTGTCCATATTTCCTTTGTCTCTGTCTTTTACATCTTCCAGTGGTGTGAAACTATAGCCGCTGGCTTTCATAAATGGAATGACATAGTCATTTTGACTGGAAACGATATTGATCCCTACATAGGAAAGGTCTTGTCCTTTGAATTTTTTTACTACATTTTCAAAGTGAGGGAATTCACCTCTGCATGGCCCACATCCCGGAAACCAATAGGTCAGTAAAACAACCTTTCCTTTGTAATCCGTAATCGAAGTATTTCCCGGAGTCAGGTAACGCTTTAAAGTGAAAGGAGTTGCCAGGCGGGCAATGGCATCTAAACGTTTCCAGATGTCTGCATCCACTTGTGCGGCATCTTTGCCAAGGCGGGTTCCGTAAGTATTGATGACTGACTTCAGTTTAACTCCCGGATTTTTAGAAAAAGCAACGATCAGGCTATCGTAGGCCGCATCAGGTTTGCCATCCAGAGCACTTGCTTCTGCTTTTAAGATCGGCAGCATTCTGTTAAAGCCAAAATATCTTGGCAATTTGATCTGACCTAGCAATGCCAAAGCTTCTGCTCCCTTTTTTAAGGCGACTAAATTTTTAGCTTCATTGATGAGTTTTGCCTGGGCCGTTAAGTTGATCCATTGTTTTTCGGCTTTGGGGTTATTCGCCATTTCTTCTGCCAGTTTCAGGGCTTTCTCCGGTTGTTCTCTCAAAAGGAGGTCATAATAAGAAGTCATGCCGCTGGCAGACCAGTTGAACTTTTCAGGAGCATAACTTTTATGCAGCAGCTCAAAATATTTCATTTTATCTTCGACGTTTTTTGAACGTACTCCCAGCCAGTATAAGGCCTGTGCGCCGCGCTCATGATCAGGAAAACGTTTGGCTACCTCCATACTTAAAGTCCTGTATTTGGTTTCGTCAATATTGCTGAAAGAGGAGGCATGGTAAAATGCATAGCTGGGATTTGAAGGAGCCGCTGCAGCTGCTTTGGCCATGTAGTCTCTTCCTGCACTGAACTCACCCCAACGCTCTGCGTCTATAGATAAGCCACTCCATGCTTCCGCAAATTTAGGATCGATGGCCACCGTTTTCAATAACCAGGGTTTCGCTTTCGGATCTTCTTCATTCTCATAGGCTTTCCCCAGCGCATAAGGGACCATTGCCGATTTTGGATATTTTTTTGTCCATAAGGTGTATTGTTTTTCCAGTTCAGGTTTTTCGGTTCCTACCGCCTTAATATAGGCCTGATGTACTTTAATGCTATCGGGTTTTGCTTCTACAGCAGCACGCAATTTTGCAAGCACTGCCTTGTCTGTAACCACCGACTGTGCAAATGTGGTGTTAAAGCCGAGACTCAAAATAATTGTCAATGCAGCGCTGCTGATTAGTTTTTTATGGTTCAGTTTCATCGTTCTAAATTTAAAAATTAATACGTGTTTTGTTCTATTTTTCCATTGCCGGAGATAATCTCAGTCCGCGGAAGCGGCGTTGCATAACGCCTGGATTTTAGGGGTAAGGTATAGGTTTTTACCGGCTCATTGAAGAGTACAGACGAGGCATTGAAAGGGTAAAATGTTCTGCTGAGGAGCACATCATCGTTGGGGTCGTCATTATTATTGTACCTTCTGATGTCAAACCAACGCTGTGCAAAAGGCATTTCTCTTCTTCTTTCTTCGGCTACCTTTTTAATGGCATCATCCTTTCCGGATGCCTGCAGGTCTACCCATGGTCCGGGTTTCATTCTTTTTGCCCTTAAGATATTTATGGCCGCCATCGCTCCGGCTGCATCTCCTGATCTTGCCAGGCCCTCTGCCTTGGTCAGCAGTACTTCTGCAACGGTCGGACCAGAAGGGAGTTTGTCTTTGTAAAAGAAGATATAACCCGGATAATCATAAGAAGGTTTGGTCATGCCTCTGTCGTAAGAATAGCCTTCTACGATATGGTACTGGTACCGGAGGTCATGATCCTTATCATAAAGGTTTAAAAGTTCCAGGCTTGGCTGATACCACCAGGACTCATTGGTCAGCATTCTGTAGTACAGGAATTCCTTCCAGCCTATCATATCGGTCTGATCACTGGAATTGTCATGGGTATAGGGATATTTAAGCACTACCGTTTTGGCCTGAGGGGTTCCGGCATCAATGGAGATCGACTGGTCTCTGCCGTACCTCATTTCTGTGTTGTAATTCACAAGCGTACTGTACTCGGCGAGTGCAGCGTTCGCAAATTCCACAGCTTTGGCATTATTGTTCCTGTTCAGGTAGTACCGGGCAGCAAAAGCATTGACAGCGGCTTTATTTGCCCTCCAATGACGAGCCCTTCCATTTTGAACCAATGGAACTGTAATTTTAAGCGCTTCGGCGAGATCAGCTTCAATCTGCTGGTATACTTTTTCCAGCGGCTGGCGTTCTATTGGATCATCAAAGCTGGTGCTCAGCTTAATGGCCAGGCCTTTCTCATTTTTATTTTGTTCCGTGTAAGGAAGGCAAAAGGTATTGGCCAGTTCCCAGTAACTGTAGGCCCTGATAAAGTGGGCGTCTGCTTTGATGATTGCCTTTTCGGCCTCCGTTCCCGTCACAGACGAGAGGGAATTGAGGGCGAGGTTGGCGGTGAAGATCTTTTTGTATTCTCCACTCCAGAACGATTCCCTTGGTGCGTCAGGCAGGTTTTCTGTATCCCATAGCAGCGCCTGTATCGTTGGCATACTGGAAAATGTACCCCTTCTTCCATTGTAAAGATCGAGGGTAATCCCACAATCATCGGTGCTGTATACATTGGTTAAGTTCACTTCCGAAAAGAAGGAATTCTGTGAATTCAGCAGCGCATCGATCTGCGCCGTCGTTTTAACCACCAGGGCAGAAGTCTTTGAAGGTGGTTCTTCCAGAAATTTTTTACAGGAAGGCAGTAGAAAAATTGTGGCCAGTACAGGCAGTATTTTTATGATGGAGGTATGGATGTTGTTCATGATCGTTAATTTTAAAATTCACATTTCAGACCTAATGATACCCTTGGCTGGGGCTTCAGTGTGCCCATCGGATACTCCGGATCTTCGCCCGCATTATTGGCGACCAGGGTAAACAGGTCATTGCCCTGTGCAAATACCTGGAGCCTGCTCATTTTGAACTTTGACAATACCGCGGCAGGGAAATTGTAACTTAAATTTACTTCCTGCATCCTCAGATGTGAGGCATCTTCAATGAGATAGCTCAGGCTTTGATGAAAGCGGTCCCAGAAATAATACCGTGGCTCAATCTGGTTCAGCGGTAAGGGAACAATTTTCATCGGATCTCCGTTCTGGACTTCATCTATTTTATTATTGGGCAATACCCGGTCGTATCTTGTATCCGGGTAATTGAATCCCATCCGTTGAAACTTATGTCCGAATTTTCCGGTAATGATAAAAGATAAATTAAAATCATAGACCTGGAAAGAGTTGACGAAGCCGAAGGTATAAGGGGCAACGCTGGTTCCCATGTTTAGCAGATATCCGCGGCCATCACCGGGAGTGAATGCTCCGAAATCATATTTAGCGCCATTCAGTCCGTAAACCATCGGCTGCTTGTTTTCTATTCCTGCGTATTGAAAACGCCATAAAGAATTGGCGTCCTGTTCAGCTACATAGGCTGCTGAGCCACCTGAAACCAGGGTGCTCGCCGCATAATTGGCCACAAACAGCCTGGTGATTTTGTTTTTGTTGTAAGAGAAATTTAGATTTCCCCGCCATACCACGGCATCTCCATAGATTTTTTGCATGCTGCCCAATTCAATTTCTATCCCTCTGTTATAGATCTCGGCATTGTTCAGCTTTTGGGTGGTGGTTCCGTTTACTGCAGGGATGGAGATGCTGGCAATCAGGTCTTTTCCGGATTTGTTGTAGACATCGACCTTGCCATATAAATGGCCCTGGAAGAGCGAGTAATCAATTCCCAGATTCCAGGTGCCAGTCTTTTCCCATCTCAGGCTTGGGTTTCCAAAGCTGGAAATGGTAGCCGTAGGGTTTCCGGTATAAGGATTTGGAATCGCGGCCATATTGATCAAAGGACGAAAGGAGGTACTGCGGTCTACATTTCCATTGTAACCATAAGTAGCCCTCAAATTCAATCTATTGACCCAGCTGAGGTCCTTAATGAAATTTTCCTTGTTCAGCTGCCAGCCCAGACCAACCGACCAGAATGGAGCATAGCGATAGGAGGGATCGTCTGTAATCAGGTTCGAGGCATCTGTACGGATACTTCCGGACAAGGTGTACTTGTTGTCGTAAGTATAGGCCGCATTCCCGAAAAGAGAAAAGTACCGCTCTGTTACATGCCCATAGCTGTTGGTGTAATTGAAGATCTGATTGGTTCCAAGCCAGTCCTTAATTGGAAAGGTGGTACCTCCGGGGCCATTAGGGAAAGTCCCCACACTCAGGGTCTGGTCATTAAAGCCATAGGTAGTTGGATTGCCAAAGCTTTGCGTAACGATGCTGTTGATCTCCGAACCTCCGACGATGTTAAGCTCATGTTTTTCGCCAAAGCGACGGTCATAATTCAGTTGATTTCTGAAATTATAGGTCTCTGTTTTTAATCTTCTCTGATTGAACATCCCTCCTTTAGGCAGGTTCAGCGTGATTTTATTGGTCGCCTGATCCCAGGTTGCAGCCCTGTTCACCGAGTCCCTTACTTTAAAGGTCTTCTCATTACTGAATTCTTTAACGGTGGTATTGCTCAGTTCGTACTGAATTTTTGTATCTACAGATAAGCCTTTAATAATTTTGAATTTTAAACCCGCCTGAAGACGTGTATTTAATTGTTCATTGCTGAATTTCCGGTTGGAGATTTCCTGAATCGGATTGTAGCTCCAGTCTGAATAAGGGAACAGGTTGGTAGGGACAAATCTTTGCAAAACCGGGGTATAATATTGCGAAATGTTGTTCAGTGAGCCATCTTCATTTTTCAGCATTTCGTAGGGAGATATTTCCTGAATGTCAGCAAGTCTGATCCCGTTTCTATTGGCCTTATTGTAATTGACCATGCCGGAAAAGCTAAACTCCAGCCATTTAAAAACATCGGCATTGGCTCTGTAATTGAACATGTATTTGCTGTTGTCGGTGCCCTTGAAATTCGTTTTGCTCTTCTCATACAAAAGAGAGAGGGAGTTGCTCATCTTTTCTGAAGCACCGGAAAGGTTTAAATTGTACTGTTGGGTAAAAGGGTTGCTGAGCAGCTCATCTGCAATTTGTTTTTTATTGCTCAGGTTTCTGTATTTATCCAGCAGGGCGTCTTTTTCTGCAGTGCTGATAAAACCAAGCAGGTGCTCATTTAGCGCTGTTCCAACCGGCGACCAGGTCACGTCATAATTGTTCAGCGAGCCGGGATTGGTTACCGAACTCCAGTTTCCAAAGGCTTTAACTTCATAATCTACTGTTTTTGAAGAAGAGGCCAGCGGGTTCACATAGTCGAGGTCCAGTTTGCTGGCGACCCTCGTGAAAGCAGAAAAGTTAATCCTTAAAGGGATTCCTTTTTTTCCTTTTTTCGTCACGATTACGATCACCCCATTTGCAGATCTTGCCCCCCAGATGGAAGCCGCTGCTGCATCTTTGAGGATGGTAATGCTTTCGATATCATTGGGGTTGATGGTACTGAAATCACCCTGGATGGCAAAGCCATCTACAACGACAAGCGGGTAGGCATTTTGTGTTAATTTGCCCTGGTTATCCCGGATGTTTAAGCTGGTCTGACCCCTGATCTCAAACCGGGGATTTCCGTCTTCATCCATAGTGGCCTGCATACCGGCGGTGGTTCCAATCAGCCGCTGGGCAATATTGGTGCTTGGCTTGTCGAGCTGCTCTTTGGAAATCACATTAAAGGCTCCTGTAGCACGTTCTTTAGGCAGGTTTTGGTAACCTGTGCTGACTACAGTTACGACTTCCAGTTCGGCAGGGTTGACTTCCAGACGGATCGTCATATCGCCGGAAGGATCTGCTTTCAACTCCTTCATTTTATAGCCGAGGAAGGAGACCTGAAGCAGGGCATTTTCTTCAATATTATTCATTTGAAACTCACCCTGGGCATTGGTGATGACTGTTTTAGTGCCATTTTTTAGTTTTATCGTGGCACCGGGGAGCGGGCTCCCTTTTTCATCCAGCACCCTGCCTCTGATATTGACCAGGTTAAGAAAGCTTCTGACTGGTCCGAAGAGCAGGACTTCCTTTTTTCTGATGACAATGGTATTCTGGTCAATGGAAAAAGTTAAGGGCAGGCTGGAAAAGGTTCGGTTTAGGGCCTCTTTAATGTCTATGCCAGAAAGGTTGACATCTATCGGCCTGATGTTCTTAAGGTCTTGTGGTTCATATAAAAAATCGTAACCACTCTGGGCTTTGATTTCCTTAAAGAAGTGCTGAAGACTGATGCTCTTTTTGGAAAGGCTGATCTTCTGGGCAAAACCGGAAGCACTGACCTGTAAGAGGCTAATGAGCAGCAATAAACAGGTTAGGTTTATACGCATGAGGATCGGTTTAGGTATAACGCACCGTTGAATATAAAATTTCATACATTTGAATGGGGTTAGTTGAAAGGTTGTGTGAACGCAATTTTAAAGGGTAACCCTGATCTTCCGGGAGTGACTGCAATCACTCCTGGTTTCTAAGTTTACCGCAATTTGGGAGGGTAGAAATTAAGGCATAGCGGTAATCCTCCTTCCTTCGATTTTAAAATGAATGTTTCCGGTTAATTCGAATTTTCTGAGGACTTCAGCTACATTTTTAAAACGGGAAATGGAACCCTCAAAATGCTTGTCGGCCAGGCTTTCCGGATAAACAATCTCTACATCGTACCAGCGTGAGATCTTACGCATAATGCCGGGCAAATCTTCGTTTTTAAACAGGAAATATCCGTTTTTCCAGGCCATCGTTGTTTCAATATCTGCAGGCTTTACCAGGATGGAGTTTGGCGTTAAAACTGATTCCTGTCCCGGTTTAAGCAGGGTGGAGTTTACTTTTACACGGCCCTGCAGGAGCGTTGTTCTCGTGCTGGCTTCATCTGCATAGCTGTTGATGTTGAAATGGGTTCCCAAAACCTCCACTTCCTGATGGGCCGTTTTTACCCTGAAAGGATGTTTCGGATCATGGGCCACTTCAAAATAAGCTTCGCCGCTTAATTCAACCCGGCGACTGGCCTGAGCGGCAAAGCTCGTCGGAAATTTAAGAACAGAGGCTGAATTCATCCAAATCCGGGTGCCATCAGGCAGGTTAACCTGGTATTGCCCGCCCCGGGGTGTTTCAATGCTGTTGTAGCTCAGTTTTTTATTTTCCTGATCACTGATTTTATACACCAGTTGCCCGTCGGCAGTTTTGCTGATGTTTACGCCTGCCTGATTGGCGAGCCTGCCATTGATGGCATCAGTTAATATAATTTTACTGCCATCTTCGAGCGTAAGTGTGGCTTTGTTGCTGCCAGGGGCTATGTTATTCTGAACCAGGTTGTCCCGTTGTGTTTGCGGTTTGGGCGTGTAATTGTTAAAAAACAACAGTCCTGCGCTAAGACAAATGAACAACAATGCCGCTGCCGCGATGTAATACCGGTTTTTGTAGAAGGGGATATTTTTCTGAACAGGGGGAGCAGAAAAACGCGGGTCATTGATGATGTTTTTGTACAACAGGCCTGATTGTAAGGCCGTAAATGATTTTGTTACCGGGCGGCTGTTCCAAACCTGGTCCATGAAATGATACAATTCCCGGTCTTCTCTGGAACGTTCGATATAATCCATCAATTCCTCATAATCTGCGGGTGCAATGACATTGCTCACATAATCCGTCAGTAATTTTTGAATATGGGGGTAATCGGTTCTTTTTGCCATTACTTTTCCGTGTTATAAGAGCTAATACACGGCAAAACGAAAGCATAACTAGTCGTCAGTCAATTATTTTTTATTTTTTATAACGTTTTGGATAATCTTCCATATAATTTTTACATTGCGATGGGGGAATTTAACATGATTACGGGAGTGCATGGCGAAGTCGGGCTGATCGAAGGGCTTCGCAATAGTGAAGAACCGGTGTTTGCTGTCGTTTTTGAAAAATATAAATCGAAATTGTATAGTTTTGTATGGAGGTTTTTGAAAGATAGCGTGTTGTGCGAAGAAATTGTTCAGGAAACACTCATTATTTTATGGACAAACCGGCTTAATCTGGATGTCAGCTATCCATTGGGGCCCTATCTGTATACGATTGCCCGGCGGTTAACACTGAATGCATTGCGTAATGCTGCAACTGCGGGACAAGCGAGGGAAAAACTCTGGCTTAACCTCAATGAAGCCCATAATGAAACTGAAGAAGCAATCCTGCTCGCAGATCTTCAGGAGCTCACCGAGCAGGCCGTAGCAAAATTATCCAGTCAGCAGCAGCTGATTTTTAAACTCAGTCGTTATGAAGGTTTGAGCCATGAGGAAATTGCAGAAAAACTTCAGCTGTCCAAACATACAGTGAATAACCATTTGGTGGAAGCACTTAAGAACCTGAGAAAGCATTTCAAACATTCAGGGGTATCTTACAGTATTTTGCTGGCCTGGCTCATGATTAAATGACCAGGGTTATCTGATTCCCTGTACCTCTACGATTTTCTCCAGCTCAGGCAATAAGGTTTTATATTTTTCTAAATCCCAGCCGGGAACATATTCTTTCATCGGTGGCATGCCCATGGATTTACGCCTTGCGTCCAGCTGATCAGGATCCCTTATCGGGTAAATGTACTTTGCTCCGGTTACCTTATCAGCAAAACCCTGACTGCCATAGGATTGTTTCCGGCCTTCACGCATGGCGATTCTATCTTCCAGAATGGCGAGGTTACTGGATAAGGTTTTTCCCTCTTTCTCGGCCTGCCGGATCATGGGCAGGTATTTTTGCTGAGTCGCCAGGTCTGCATGCTGAATCACCAGGAATAAACCCTGACTCGCATTCATGCCTACATCCTGAGGGCCCAGCCATCCATGTTGGCTGATGATGTCTTTCACCTTCACCAGGTTGCTGGAATCCTGTCGTCTCGCTATTGCTTTGATGCTGTCAATTGTAGCTGGTTTTGCTTTAGCCTTAGCCAGGTCCATCCATTTTGTCCGGATCGACTGGTCGACCTCCAGAAGGCTGTCGAGCGTCCGCATCAGTTTCTGATCAAACTTGCTGCTGTCAATTTGGAAAGAGCTGACCTGAGCAATGGCTGCCGATGCGATCGGCAGGAGAAAAAATAGCAGAAGAAATCTTTTCATGTTGTTGGATTCTGAAAAGCAAGATACTTATTTTTCGTGTTTTTCCGTCTCCATCAGACCTTCAGGTTTCTTTAACCTGCATAACTATTTTGGTTATTGAGATCATTCCAGAGATGACCTTAGGTTGCAGTTGCGTTTTGGTCGGCGCAACTGCTTTTTTATTCCCGGAATGGCACTGTTTTTTAAATCAGGATCACCAATCTTTTTCCCGAATCGATGTCTTCCTTCCAGGCCCTTTCAATCTCTTGAAGCGGAGCGGTTAGGGTCTCAATTTTCAGCTTCCCATCGGCAGCCAGCAGGAACATTTCGGGTAAAACCTCTTTGAAGAGCTTTTGCATCAATGCTTCCGATAAGCTCCCGATTCCTGAACCGATTAAGCTGATGTCAGCACTCCTCAGTGTTCCCGACGACAGCCGGATCTCGTCGCCGGCCATACCACCAACAGTAACAAAACGCAGGGGATGTGTGAAATTGCCCTTTCCTCCCAGGGCTTTAAGGATCAGTTCGGCCGGATGGCCCCAGAGATAGTCAACCACTGAGTCAACAGGCGTCTGGAGCTGGATTGCTTTGATTGCCTGAATGATTTCATCGTCACTTCCTTTTAAGGAGATGACTTCATCAGCGCCGAGGGCTTTAAGGCTTTCCAGGGAGGCTGCATTTCTACCGGTAGCAATCACCCTTTTGGCACCATAATGTTTGGCAATCTGTACGGCAATCCTGCCGGTAACCCCTGTTGCACCATTGATCAATACGGTATCTCCGGGTTTAACTTCTGCACGGTAGCGCAATGCTGCGGCAGCGCCGAGAACGGCATTAGGTAAAGCTGCTGCGGTCACTTCATCGAGATGATCAGGTAAGCGGACAAACCGGTTTTTATCAATCAGGGCTTTTTCTGAGATCATGCCCTGAAGGCCAGGGGCATAAACCCTGCTGCCGTCTTCCAATAGACCAACTCCGTCTACGCCAACAACGATCGGTTGAAATGAACCCGTATTGCTGGAATAATGAGCGCCGCTGGCAATGCCTTTATCAAGGTTTTTTACCGAGGCCGCTTTAATGCTGATTAATAACTGATCTGGGGTTTGGGGAACTGGTGTTGTAAAATCTCCATATTTTGGTGTTTCGCCAAGGGCGTATAATATCGCTGCTTTCATCTGTTCTTTTTTTAACAAAAGTAGCGGCAATAGGCATTGTGGACGATAACATATGTTATCAAATCAAACCTGCTTTTCTTTAAGGATTTTGTTTTTAATCCTGCTTAAATGAACAGAGGTAATTCCGAGATAAGAAGCGATATAATGTTGCGGAACCCGCTGAATTAACTTTGGTTTCTGCATGAGCAGGTTTAAATAACGCTCCTGAGGGCTATCTCTGATGAAGGACAGAAATTCCTTCATGTAATGCAGCTGCCTTTCCATCATCACATTTATCATTTCTTTGAGCACTGCAGGCTGCTGTTCCAGTTCTTCCATCATCCGGTCAAAATCTTTCTTTTGAAGCACATGAAGCACGCAAGGCTCTACTGTTTCTATGCTAAACATGCCCGGAATGTTTTTCCGGAAGCTTTCCAGAGAAGAAAGACCCTCATTTTCAAAGAAAAACTGGAAGGTGGTATCTTTACCATTGTTGTTAAACCAAACCCTTAAACAGCCTTTCTCGATCAGGAAAGATTGCTTTGAAACCTCGCCCTCCGCCAGAAGAATGGTTTTTGCAGGAACTTCAATACGCTGATGCATCGCCATAAAGGCATCCCAATACTTTGCAAGGTGTGGCAACTGTTCCTTAAACTGAAAAAACATATCAATGGTTATTTTTCTCTAAAATAGGCAATCATAAAGAATGATGGTGGTATTTTCTTTTTACGTAATTAATTCGTAGATTGTTTTTCTAATCAAAACAAAACCAAATTTAAACTTAAAACAATGGAAAAATCATTAAATCTAAGAAAATTGAACCGTGCTGAGTTGAAAGCAGTACTAGGTGGTATGGGACCTAATTATTGTTTGGATCACGAATGCGACTTGTCATGCAGAGGAAATGATGGTCTGGGAAGCGGATATTGTGACGCAAGAGGCAATTGCAACTGCGACAGATAGTCTCCACCAGGCTAAACTGAAAATGAGGCTGGTCGGTTTTAAAAACAGACCAGCCTCCTGTACTAATTTGATCAGCAGGACCTTAAATTCCCTGCTTTATCCGGTTGGTTTCTGTATCATCCGTCTTTCTGGATGCTTTATTGCCTTTACTGTTTCCAAAACGGTAAAGGATACTGATCATCGTTTTTCTATTGTCCCTATACTGTGTATTGAACTGATGAACACCGTTGACAATCCCTTTGTATTTCCGCTGACTGGTCTTAAAAATATCCGATGAATTGAGAGAGAGGCTTAGTTTCCTTTGCATAAACATAGCCCTTAAACTTAAATCCACTGCATAATAGGATTCACTGATCAGCCGGTCAGACACCTCAGGAAACTGATACCAAAAAGTGGCATTCGCCATTAATGTTTTCTTCGTGTTGAGGGTAAAAGTATTATTGCTAGATACATAACCGCTCCATTGTTTTAACGTTCCTTCCGCAATGGCGCCATTTGATTCAGACCTTTCCATATACACATTGAGCTGATTGTTGTTCTCCCACCAGCTCACTTTATTGATGGTCACCGTTTCACTCAGACCTATGCTTACTGAATTTGCGTAATTCCGTTGTACACGGGATTGAATGTTGCTTTCAGGATCAAAGAAATCAAGGGTACTAAAGCCGTTAGACACGAAATTGGAGTAAACAGAAGTACTCAGCCAATCTTTATAATTGTAATTCAGTTCGAAGTTATTGCTGAAAGATGGTTTCAGGAATGGGTTTCCTTCCTCATAAACGTTAACCGCGCTATAAAACCGGGCCGGATTCAGCAGACTGTAACCGGGGCGGTTAATTCTCCTGCCATAAGTAAAGGAGAAAACATGGTTTTCATTGGGACTATGCTTCAGATAAAATGTAGGAAACAATTGAACGTAATCGTTTTTCTGTGTGGATGTTTGCAGCGGGGAACGACCGGTAGTCTGCGTCATTTCCATTCTTAAACCCAATTTGATACTCCATTTATTGAAATTCTTATCTGCCGTTGCATAGAGCGATTGTGTGTTTTCCTTATAGTCGAACAGATTGTTGTTTAGCACGATCGCATCAGAGGTAGACGCGTAGCTCAGGTTGTTTTTACTTTTGATATTGGAAATTTTAGCCCCCAGCTCCAAACTGGCGAATTGATAAGGCAGGCTGAAGTCTAATTTGCTGGAAAAGATATCAAAACGCTCATTCTGGGCTAAACCAACGGGCTGGTACCGATTCCGCAATTCCTGTTGAGGGGTATAGCTGATACTTTGGAAATGGTTGTCGTCCATCGTTCCATATCTAAAATAGTTGGAGCTAAATTCCATCTTTTTCCCCGCAGTATCAATTTTATGATCAAGGTAGAACTCAAAGTTTCTGAGCGTATATTTCAACTTGTCTCTGCCGCTAAGAATTAAAGTCGAATCTAAAAGCCTGGCCGGAGTATAAAACCCGCTTTTCTCCTTTGTGTCTATGGTAAAATGACGTGCGCCCTCCATGTATTTCAGTCCTATTGTGGTGTTTGCTGTTAAATCGTAATCAACCCTGAGGTCTCCTCTTCCGCCTTTTCCTTTTGTGAGCTCCTCCCTTTGTCGCTCCCACAAGCTTTTTGAACTGGAAAAAGCAGTGAAATACCTGGATTCGATTTCCTGATAAACACCACTCAGGTTACTGCTGATGTGAAGTTTATCCAGGTTATAATTGAAGATCCCGGTCAGGCCTGCGGTATATCTGCTGGCAACAATGCCGCCGGTATTGATCATTCCATTGAAGCCCTGAGCCCCGTTTTTCTTTAACACGATATTGATCAGGCCGGAGTTTCCATCTGCTTCATAACGGGCAGAGGGATTGGTGATAATTTCAACCCTTTTGATATTGGCTGAGGGGATGGACTTCACATAGTTGATCAGATCGGCACCGGAAAGCTGGATCAGTTTATCATTGACCATGATTTTGATGCTGCTCTTGCCGACGATATTGATGCCATTGTCATTGACCCGGACACCGGGTGCTTTGCTTAGGGCATCGATTCCATCTCCGCCAATGGCCGACAAGCTATTTTCTACATTGAATATAATACGGTCGGTTTTGCGGACGATGAGTGCTGGTTTAGCCTCAATATTGACCTCCTTCAACTGTCTGCCCTGAAGATTTAGCCTGACGAGCAGGATGGTGTCCTGATGAAGGACATCCGGTAAATCTACAAACGCAGGTTCAAAACCTATAGCACTGATGAACAGTTGATGCTGTAAGGTTTGTTTTGGGTTCAGCAGAAAGAGGCCACTGCTGTCGGTGATGCTGGTTTGTACAATGGATTTTTCTGATTTTTTCTTGAGAAGGATACTGGCAGAAATTACAGGCCGGTTGTTGCCGTCGATTACTTTTCCCTTAATTAAATGTTGTGCAGATGCAGCTAAAGAGATAAATGTCAGAAGAGTGGTAACTAGATTTCTTTTCAATTGAGTAAGTTTTGGTTTTACTCAGGATGATTTTCTTATAAGTATTCCATAACCTAGGGTTTAATTTTTAACCAGTTGTTTACTTTTTCCATTAAGAGGGTATCTTTCTTCTGATACATAATGGCCTTTGCATAGGCCGGACTGATCTTTTCATCCAGTTGAAGCCAGGAAAGCTCCGGATGTTTCTTTTGCTGATATTTTGCTTCCGTCTCATCCGTAAACATGACATCCGCAGTTTCATTCAGCAAGGCTTTAAAAACCTGCTGATTATCCGGAATCACCCGCAAGTTTGCCTGTCGGATGTGCAACCTTGCAAAAGTTTCATTGGTTCCTCCAATGTTTTCAATCACCCTGACGTTTGGCTGGTCTATGGTCTTGAAGTCCCGGAATCTGGATTGATCTGAAAGGCGAAAAACGGCCACTTTCCGGTCCAGCAGGAGCGGGCTGGAGAAGTTAAATATTTTTGCTCTGGCGGCATTGATGGAAACCCCACCCAGGGCCAGGTCAAACTTATTGGCCAGCAGGTCTTCGCTCAGCGTTTTCCAGCTTGTTTTTACGAATACTGCTTTTTTGCCCAGGTGTTTGGCCAGTGCTAAAGCCAGGCTGATCTCCGTTCCGCTAAATTTACCGCTCAGGGAATCGAAGCTGGTCAGTGGCGGATAATCACCGGTAGTGCCCACCCGAAGTATGGAATCCGGACTGATCCTCGGGCTGCAGGCCAGCAGCAGTAAGGACAGTAAAATACAGCACAGAAAATACCGGTAAAAATGTGGGGTCGTGTTCATCTAGGACAGGGAAAAGTCTATGGCTGCTTTGGTGTGTAATTGTACCGTGTCAAATGAAGGGACAGGGATGTCTTCCGGTTTCAGGAGCAGGGGGATTTCTGTACAGCCTAGTATGATGCCTTCGGCACCTTCATTGATCAGGTTCCGGATAATGGATAAGTAACGGGCTTTTGTTTCCGCTTTGAAAATACCCTGACCCAGCTCATCAAAAATCGAATCATGGATATATGCCCGGTCCCGGGCATTTGGGATCAGCGTTTCAATGCCATGATCTGAAAGTTTTGTCTTGAAGAAATCAAACTCCATCGTGAACCGTGTTCCCAGTAAAGCCACCTTTTTTAAGCCTTGTTTTTGGATTTCAAGCGCTGTTGCAGTAGCCAGGTGAAGGATCGGCAAATGGGTTTCTTTCTGAAGCCTGTCTGCGATGTTGTGTGCCGTAGCGGCACAGAGAACAATGGCTTCTGCTCCGGATGCAGTTAAGGCATTGCAGGCTTTTAAAAACATTTGGAAAATCGTATCCCAGTCGCCGGCATCAATATTCTTCTTGATCTCTGCAAAATTAAAGGAATAGATCATACACTCCGAGAAATTCAATCCTCCCAGTTTTTCGTTAATTCCCTGGTTGATGAGGGTATAATATTCTACCGTTGATACCCAGCTGGTTCCGCCAATAAGTCCTAATAGTTTCATGTCTTCGTTTAATAACACTAAAATACGATGTCTTTGGATTTCTCTATCTATTCCTTTAGAATTTTCATCTTTTTTCGGTTGATATTCAGATAGATTCGGTAAACCATAAAATTCTAACCAAATCACCCTGAAATGAAAAAAATTATGAACCAGAGCCGGGATGCCGGACAAAAATTCTGTAAACAGCGTTTAACACTGCTGGCTGTTGTCATTTTATCCGCAACAATGCTCTCCTGCAAGAAATCTGCTTCCGCTTTGGAAACAGAGCAAGTTAAAGCTGCGGTTTTAAAAAGCAACGCTGTTTATTCCATCCTGAATCCTCAGACAGAATGGATTTTTAACGAAAAGCCAACCACTGAGTCAGAGCAGAGCCGTTTAAAGACCTCTTTAAAAGCGGCAGATTTTGATCCCGTAGGCCTGAGGGTCAAAAGCGGGGTGGCCTTGTCGATCCATGTGGAGGTGCTGACGGCATCTTCGGCATCGCCTCAGTTAATGGTCGGATCCTACGACCGGGGAACGGTAACGACTTATAACCTCCAGCCCGGCAACAACTCCATCAGTCCGACAAATGCAGGAGAATTGTACATTAAGTATGCTTCTGCCAGTCCTTCCGGTGGAAAGCTGAAGATTACCTTTAACAGCGGGCATCTTGGAATGCCTTTTTATGAGCTGGGAAAGACCACACATCAGGAATGGCTGGATGCCCTGGCCAGTGATACCGATACCACCTCTAAAAATGCGATCCTCGTGGCAAACCGTGCTTTTCTGGTGGTTTCTAAAGCCAAAGCGCTGGAGTTTAAAAACGAGGACCAGGACCTCGCCCTGCGCTTAATTGATACGGCTTTAAAAGCTGAAGATGACTTTAGCGGCATGGACAACAGTTCGGCTACCCATGCTTCCCGAAAATTGAAAATTATGGTCACCGAGCGGACTTCCGGTTATATGGATGCCACTTCTTACCGCATCCGAATTGTGACTGCTTCTATTTCAAGGATCCTGAAAGTTTCAGACCTCCAAACCAATGGCTGGGGCGTATGGCATGAATTCGGACATCAGCATCAAATGCACCAGTGGACCTGGAATTCCGTAGTAGGTGAGGTGATGCCGAATATTTATACTTTGGCAGCGAGAAGGGTTGTTCAGCCAGGATCACCGGGATTAACTACCGCTCAATGGAATGATGTCACGACGTTTTTAGCCAAGCCGGCAGCCAGCCGGATTTACGAAGCCAGCAGTACAAGTCTGATCACGAGATTAGGTCTTTTTCAGCAATTATACCTGGCCTTCGGAGATGCTTTCTTTATTAAAGTTCATAAATTCTACCGGGAAAATGTAATCAGCGTGGCCAACGATGAGGAAGAGAAACGCCTGTTCATGATCAATGCCAGCAAGCTCAGCAATAAAAACCTGGTTTCCTTTTTTAAGGCCTGGGGATTTACCGTGAATGCATCTGTTTATGACGAAATCAATGCCTTGAACCTGCCGGCTCCGGCGGTTGACCTGACGACATTGAGGGATTAAGTCCATCAAAAAGGAGTTGCCACAAGCTCTTCCATAGGTAAAACGGATGAACAGGGGCAACTCCTTTTTTAATTGCATCAGAAGATGCACATGAAACCATTATTAATTCGTTTTCGGATATAAAGCTTTGATGGCAACAATATCACTGGCGGTGAAAGGGCGGTTCGTTCCGTCAGAACAAGCCAGCATCCAAGACCCTGGTTCTCCGGCTACCGGTGTTCCGGGGATGTGAATGGCACCAACTCCGCCGTCACCCTCATTGCCCACACTGATTCCAAGCTGTCTTAAAAAAGCTTCCCATGGCGTTAAACCACAGCTATAGGTCCGGTCTGCATAATCGGTATGTCTGAAACCAATGGCATGTCCGATTTCATGGGCAACAACCGTGGCCAGTAAATTGTTATCGGCAAAGTCTTTATTGTAATGGGTATTGCTGAGTTTAATAGGGGTTGCAGGATTTCCATTGGCATCCGGAAATCCGGCCGATTGTCCTAAAACCCTCGGATCGCTAAAGGTTTCTCCTTTGATCAGGATGTCTTCGGTTGTGGCTGAAGCGGAATCGAGTAAAGTAAGGCTTAACTTCAGGCCAAGGTCATTATACCTTTTAATGGCTTCTGTGGTTGCATCTGTAAATACTTTCTGGGCAGCTCCTGCATTCACTTTTATTTTGAGGACCCTCGGCAATCCGGTAACCTGGAAAGTGGTTTTGTACTGCTCGGTGCGTGGCTTGCCTGAAGCGAGTTCTTTAATCAGACCTGCCTGGATAGCCAGATCGGACGGCTTCAGGAAGATGTCACCTTCCACGATATATCCGCCATCGGCTTTAAAAGCGCCTGTTGGCGAAAAACCGGCTTTGGCAATACTGACCTGTTCTTCTTTGGTTAAAACTGCTCCTGTTTCGGTAGGGAGCTCAGTGTTGTTCGTGTTTTTTTTGCAGCTGATGACAATGGTTACAGCCAGCATTACAGCCAGGGTGATTGCCCCTGATTTGATCAATAGGTTTGTTTTCATAAACGGGATGAATAAGTTAGTTAATGGATTCAAGATACTTAAAGCGGATACTTCCTCCATGGGTTCTGCTGATTATGTAAATAATGTATATGCTTTTGTATAGAAAGTATACTTATCTGGTATGCTTTGTAGAAAGAGAAGACTATTTTTATCCTCTGTAGGCAATTTGACCTGGAATAGGGTCTGTTCTTTAGAAGCTGTGTAATGGCTTTGTTACCTGAAAACCAAATATTTTAATTTCACATTCAGAATGAAACCACAATTAATCAAATTGGCGGATAATTTCGGAAGCTCATTTCATGTGCGATTCGACCGTTCCCCGAACATCAATAGCTTTTTACATTACCACCTGGAATCGGAACTGGTCTATGTGAAACGGGGGAGGGGAAGCTGGATCATAGGAGATGAAGAACAGCGGTTTGCAGAAGGGGATGTCTTATTGATTGGTCCTGGCTTGCCGCATTGGTGTAAGTTTGATCCGGCTTTTTTAAATGGGAACGCCGGAGGTGTAGAGGTTTTTGTGATTCATTTTTCGGAGAACTTCTGGGGAACAGAATTTCTCTTTTTACCGGAAAATGCCATCCTGAGGACCTTATTTGAAAAATCAAAAAGCGGCGTTTTTCTACAGGACAGCACAAACCGGTATATCGGTTATTTAATGCACCGTATTGTTCATGTTAAGGGGGCAGCGAGGATCCTGCTGCTGATGGATGTCTTGTTATACATCGGGGACCTCTATACGGATGAAAACCTGATTTGTGCTGCGGGATCCGGGAATGGCTTACCAGGAGTTGGAAATAAACCCATCCATGGAATCTGTGAATACATTATGGCCAATTTCCAGCGAAAGATAGAAATCGAAGAGCTGGCCAGAATTGCCAATATCAGTCCGAATTCCTTTTGCCGGTATTTTAAGACGGAAACCGGACATACCTATATGCGCTTCCTGATAGAAACACGGCTTAAATATGCTTGTCAGCTTTTGCGAAAAGGGGAGTTAAGTGTGAAACAGGTGAGCTATGAAAGCGGCTTTTCCAGCCTCGCCGGATTTCACCGTCATTTCAAAGAAATGACAGGCCAGAGCCCTTTAAATTACCGGAGCGCCAATTTATCCCCAATTAAAGGCTTTTCTTAACCTTGAACATCAAATGGACTTATTTGTATTCCCTCAGTAAGGCCAGTGTGATGATGATCGTTCCGATTTCCTGGTTCTTATGCAGGTATTCTTTAATAGAACGGATGGAACTGACCATGTGGCTGTTTACTGTGGCCACCGTAATCCCAAGTATCTCTGCTGCTTCCTGATAGGATTTACCTTCCATCTTGCAAAGTATAAAGACTTTCCTGCGCGATTCGGAAAGCCGGGAAATGGCCTGCTGAATGATATCCGAAGTCTCTTTGCCAATCAGGGCTTCTTCAGTTTGCATGTAGTAGTCAACGGCGTTCAGGAGCAAACGTTCATGCAGGCGCTTATCTTTAGAAATCTTTCTAAAATAATCGTAAACAAGGTTTTTCGCCACGGTATGCAGAAAAGAAACAAATGACTGTTCAGGCCTGATGTCTTCCCTCATTTTCCAAACCTTCAAAAATAAATCCTGCAGCAATTCATCTGCAACAGATTCATCTTTGACCACGCGGTTGATCTTTTGATATAACGGTTTGCTATAGACCAGATACAACGTGTTAAAAGCAGGTTCATGGCCTTGTTTCAATTGCAATAGCAAAGCCTGCAATGCTTGTGCTTCCAAAAATTTCATTGACGTTTGTATTCTGATTTTCCCCTTATGCTAAATTACATTTTTCGTGATAAAGCATTTTCAATGATATCGATTATTTTTTTATAAACCAGACACTCAGGATGATTGCATTTATTTTTTGATTTTAATTATCTGATTGTTAGCTTTTTATTAAATAATTGTAAATATTTCAAGAAAGACATCAATGTATTTGTGCTTTGCTCCGTATTGGTTTATATAAGGACATCCCTAAAGGCCCTGTTAAATTATGGATCAGTTGAAAGCACTTTTTACAAAATATCTGGACGACAATTGTAGTACTCTTGAAATTAAGTTATTGATGCAGCATTTCAGTGAACTGAAAAATGAAGCTGAACTCAAGGCCTTGATTGCGGCAGAAATGACCAGAGATCCGATGACTAGAGATACAATCGTTAAAAGTCCGGAAGCAGCAACAGAGGATGCTTTGCTGGAGGATCGCATGTTGAAGATTTATGATCAGCTAAAACCAAAGCTTGTTCCGGCTGTTCAGGAGAAATCCATTGTTCGTCCGATCCATACTTATTTAAAATATGCGGCGGCAATAGTCCTTGTGCTTTCAGCCATGTTCTATTTTTACAGGAACAGTGATCAAAGGGATCAACACCAGTATTTAACCGCTCAGCATCAGGGTAATGATGTGAATCCCGGCGGTAATAAAGCCGTTTTAACCCTCGCAGACGGATCGGAAATCTCTTTAACGGATGCCGGAAATGGAGAACTGGCGAGTCAGTCGGGAATTACCATCACCAAAACCAGAGATGGGGAACTGGTGTATGAAACGGAAAAAAACAATACTACCGCTTCAAGACAATACAATACCATCAGTACGCCAGCGGGCGGACAATACCAGATTAACCTTCCTGATGGCAGTAAGGTCTGGCTCAATGCCATGTCTTCTTTAAAATATCCGACCTCATTTGATGGCAGGGACCGTAAGGTAATCCTTAGCGGAGAGGCCTATTTTGAAATTGCCAGAGATGCCTCCAGGCCTTTTGTGGTGAGCTCCAGCCGGGCGGGCAGGGAACAGGAAGTCATTGTTCTCGGGACGCATTTTAACATTGACAGTTATGCCGACGAAGCGGCGATTAAAACTACTTTACTCGAAGGACGTGTGAAAGTGGCGACTGCCGGCAAAGCCAGAATACTTAAACCAGGTCAGCAATCTGCGGTTTCCGACCAGATTATGGTTAGCGAAGTGGATGTAAACCAGGTGCTCGACTGGAAAAACGGGAATTTTTACTTTTACGATGAAAACATCAGGACAGTGATGCGCAAACTCGCACGCTGGTATGATATCGATGTGGTGTACCAGGGTAAAGTACCCGATTACGGTTTCGATGCAGAGATCTCCAGAACCAAAAAGCTCTCTGAGATCCTGAAAGGTTTTGAAACCACCGGACAAATTCACTTTAAAATTGAAGGAAGGAGGGTGACCGTTATGCAGTAAATCTACAAACGTAGTTGAACTACAACGGTAAATCAAAAAAAGGTCAGGAGTGCTTGGACCCACCCCTGACCATATGGCTTGATTTACTTAGAATAATGTTTCGCACACTATAATTAACTAGAACCAAACCAACGCCCTAAACCTAATCAGGGACCTAAAATTCAAATGTATGAAATTTTATGCGCTATTTAAACGCGGGTATTTTGCCTGCGTGGCACAAACAATTTTGTGTATTATGGATGCGGTAATACAGCTGGCTCGTAATACAGATCAAAGAAAACTGATTATGCGAATCAACCTCACCGTAATCCTGTTAACCAGCTGCTTGCTCCAGGTAAGCGCCAGCAGTTATGCACAGAAAATAAACCTGACTAAAACCAATGTTTCCCTGACGGAGGTTTTTAAAGAAATCAGAAAGCAAAGCGGATATGATTTTATCTATGCCACACCACAGCTTAAGCTGGCCAGAAAAGTAGATGTCTTTGCCCGCAACGCTTCCCTGACCGAAGTGCTGGACAAATGTTTCGCCAATCAGCCATTTACCTATGAGGTACAAAATAAAACCATCGTAATCCGGGAAAGGAACGACTTTAATGCGGTAAAGATCATCAGGGGAAAAGTGGTTGATAATGTAGACGGTAAACCATTACCGGGAGTAACGGTGCTCATTAAGGGCACAAAAAATGCTGTTCAGACTGATGAAAGAGGAATGTTTACTTTAAACGTTCCCGAAGGGGCACAAACACTTGTGGTCCGTTTTATCGGCTATAAAACACAGGAAATTCCTTTGGGGAACTTCCTCCTGTTTAGCATCAGGCTGGTCGAAGATCAGCAATCGCTTAGCGATGTGGTAGTAATGGGGGTATTTGAACGCCCGGTAGAAAACTTTACCGGTTCCGCCAGAACGATAGAGGGACAGGACCTGAAGAGGGTCAATTCCAACAGCATTTTTTCTGCCATTGCAGCGCTGGATCCTGCATTGCGACTGGTGCCGAACAACGTGATGGGTGGAAATATCAACCAATTACCGGAAATCCAGCTTAGGGGAGCCAATTCACTGCCCAACCTGACAGGTGAGTTTGCAGAAAATCCAAACGCACCTTTATTCATCCTCGATGGTTTCCAGGTAGGTGCCCAAAGGATTTTTGACCTGGACATGAACATGATCAAATCGGTGACGATTTTAAAGGATGCTTCCGCTACCGCGATCTATGGCTCAAGGGGCGCAAACGGCGTCCTGGTCATTACCACCATCACCCCAAAAGCAGGAAAAATCCAGGTCACGGTAAACAATGATTTCAGGTTAACCAGGCCGGATCTTTCGGTATACAACCTGCTCAATGCCACAGAAAAACTGGATTTTGAAAAAAGAGTCGGCTTTTATACCGGAATTCAGTCCAATCAGCAATTTATACTGGACGAGATTTACAACAACAGGGCAAGGGCCGTTGCCTCCGGGGTAAATACCGACTGGTTGTCGTTCCCCGTACAAACCGGAACCAGCAACAGGACTTCGGTATATGTAGAAGGAGGGGATGAGTTTATCCGCTATGGCCTGCAGATGACCGGGGATCTTCAGAAAGGCGTGATGAAAGGACAGAACCGCAACAATTACTCAGGGCAGTTCGACCTGAGCTACAACGTGAAAAAACTGCGTTTCAGAAACTCTATCCGCCTGTTTCAAAATGTAGCCAATGAATCGCCCTATGGCGCTTTCTCTCAATACGCATTGATGAACCCTTACTGGAAACCCTTCGACGAAAATGGCAATCCGATAAAGATCATGGAAAGCAACAGCATCGGAACTTTTAGCAATCCGCTATACGATGCCAGCTTAAATACAATTAATAAATCACAGTATTTTGGCCTTTCCAATAACCTGCAGGTCCGCTGGAACGTGATGCCTGCACTTTATATAGAGACTGCATTCAGCCTCAATAAGCAGACGGGCTCTTCCGACCGGTTTTTTCCGGCTCAGCATTCCTTGTTTAACAATGAGAAAGATCTGAAAAGAAAAGGATCTTATGATGTGGGCAACAACAACTCCCTTGGCTTTGAAAGTCTAACGACCGCCAATTACAACAAAAGCATTGGCAGGCATTTGATCTATTCTACCTTAGGACTCAATGTTGCCAGCGCTTCGAGTAATTTCTACAACGTATCGACCGTAGGTTTTCCCTTCGATCAATTGGATAACCTGCTTTTCGCGAGTCAGTATAAACCAGATGCGCGGCCTACCGGAGATGAAAGTACGGTAAGAAGACTCGGGCTCCTGCTCAATGCCAATTATGCTTACGACAACCGCTACCTGGCTGATGTTTCGGTAAGAAGGGATGGTTCTTCTCAGTTTGGGGCCAATAAGCGTTACGGTACTTTCTGGTCTGCAGGGATGGGCTGGAATGTTCACAATGAAGCTTTTTTTAAAAGAAATCCCAATGTGAACCGCTTGAAATTAAGGGCGAGCTACGGATCTTCGGGCTCTTTGAATATTCCGGCTTACCGTGCGCAGACCCGTTATACCTTTGGCGTTGAAAATGTCTACGACGGAGATCTGGGAGCGGGCATTATGAGCCTTGGAAATACGGAACTGGGCTGGCAGGATGTACGCACCTTAAACCTTGGTCTGGATGTGACACTGTTTAAAGAACGCCTGGATATGCGTTTTGAACATTACAGAAGTTTGACCCACAATACCATTACCAATGTTTCACTCGCACCTTCCAATGGTTTCGCAGATTATTCTGAAAACCTGGGCAAAATCCAGAATACAGGATACGAATTGTTTGCACGTTACAAGATCATTGACAACAAGCAAAAAGGACTGATCTGGTCTGTAAATGTCGCGGCGGTAACGAATAAAAACATACTTAAGGAGCTTTCCAATAAACTGAAGGCCAGTAATACCAAGGCAAATGCAGGTAGTAACCAGAAAGTACCCAATCTGATTCTTGAAGAAGGACAGGCCATCAACACCCTGTTTGTGGTGCGCTCACTGGGAGTAGATCCTATAACCGGAGCAGAGGTCCTGCTTAAAAAAGATGGCACAACCACCTTTACCTGGAGTGCGGCCGACAAGGTTGCCGTTGGGGTAACCGATCCGAAATGGAACGGTACGTTTGGTACCAATCTGAACTACAGAGGGCTGGAGGTCAGTTTGATTTTTAGCTACCGTTTTGGCGGACAGATTTATAACCAGACACTCGTGGATAAAGTGCAGGGCGCGGATACCAGGTACAATGTAGACCGCAGGGCTTACGACCTGGGCTGGACGAAACCCGGTGATGAATCTATGTTTACCAAATTTGGAACGAATACGGTATTCACCAGACTGAGCTCGAGGTTTGTACAGGACGATAATTCCCTGAACCTGAACTCCGCAGCCATCGGTTATAACTTTCAAAAACATGCCTTCGTGAAGAAAATGGGACTGAGTAGTTTATCCATTAATGCAAGTACCAATGACCTGTTTACCCTGAGCTCTGTTCAGCTGGAACGGGGTACAAATAATCCATTTTCAAGGACATACTCCTTGTCAGTAAGGGCAGGCTTTTAACATGAACTGTATAGACATGAAAACAAAAATCAAAATATTTGCTGCACTGACCATGTTGCTGGTGGTTCTGGGCACAGGATGTAAAAAATTTCTGGAAGTCGATCCCAAATCCACCATCGGTGAAGAGGAACTCTTTAACTCAGAAATTGGCTTTCAGCAGGCATTAACGGGCCTGTATTCACAAATGGCAAGCAGGGATTTATATGGTGATAACCTCAGTATGGGCTTCAGCAGCTTAATTGCGCAAAATTATAGCACGAGTTTAAGTGGTGTTTTTTCCTTTCCCACTACTGTAGCCCTTAATTTTAAAGGCAATGATGCGGTGCCGCTGGTTTCCGGAATCTGGACAAAAGGTTACAATACCATTGCTGCGGCAAACAATATCCTGAGCAAGATCGACAACAAACAAAGCATTTTTACGGGCAATCATTATGCACTGGTCAAAGGAGAAGCCCTGGGCTTACGTGCCTACCTGCATTTCGACCTGTTGCGTTTGTTCGGTGCCAACTTTGCAACCAATCCGGGTAAAAAAGCCATTCCTTTTCGTACGGAATTGAACGCATTATCTAAAGTGCCATCTACCGTTGATGAGGTCTCTGCAGCTATCCTCGCAGACCTGAAAACAGCGGAAGCGCTGATGAAAGGCAAGGAGCCCATTGCGACAGAAAAAAGCAGGCGTTTCCGCATGAATTATTATGCCATTAAAGCCCTTCAGGCCCGGGTATATCTGTTCAGAGGAGATAAAATCAATGCCGCCGCAGCAGCTAATGAAGTGGTCAATTCCGGTATCTTTACCCTGATCGATCCTAAAAGCGTATCTGCACCTGCAGCCAGTCGTGACCGTACCTTTTCCACAGAACAGGTCTTTGCCATCAGGGTAAAAGACATGAGAACCTGGGTAGAAACGGACAATGCTTATTTCAAGTCGGTGAGCGACAACAGAAAGAACCTGACCCGGATCCTGACCGATTTTCAAACCTTATACGAGACCGGTGCAGGCGGGGGTACGGATATTCGTTTTGCAAACCTGATCGAGGCCGATGGACTGACCTATTTTTGTACCAAGTACTGGCAAACATGGGTAGGTACTGTAGAAAATGACCGTCTGGACCAGAACGTTTCTTTAATGCGTTTATCTGAAATGTATTACATCCTCGCAGAAACTGCTGCTACTCCGGATGAAGGCCTGGTCTTTCTGAATAAGGTTCGGGAAAAAAGAGTGATTCCGGTGATTGCTGCAGGTATCACTGCCCAGCGCCTCAGCGAGGAGATCACCAAAGAATATCAGAAGGATTTTTATGCTGAAGGACAGCTGTTTTATTATTATAAACGCAAGGTCGCCAACAGGATGCAGTTTTCCAGCAGAAACCTTACAGAAGCCAGTTACATCGTTCCCGTGCCGGACAATGAGCTCGAATTTAATCCAAATTACAACTAAACCAAAAGGACATGAAATACCTATCAATCATATTTGTGATGCTGATGATGATGTTGGCATCCTGTAAAAAGGATCCGGATGCGGTGTTTTCCGGAAAGGATGGCATTACTTTTTACTATAAATCAGGTGCAGAACAGGACAGTGTGAGTTACTCTTTCAAGTTCAATAAGGTTCCAAAAACAAGGGATACTGTCTGGATCAAAATGCGCCTGGTAGGAAAACTATCCGGGAAAGCAAGGAAAATTAAAGTCATTGCAGGTGCAGGGACAACAGCGACCCAGGGCAGCCATTTTATATTGCCCGATTTTGTTCTTCCGGCCGACTCTTTTCAGGTCAGGTATCCGCTGGTATTGCTCAGCAGCGATGATTTAAACACCAAAGCAGTGAGGCTCGTTCTGCAGATTGCAGAGAGCGAAGACCTGGTCGTGGGAACAAGAGGGGCGGCAGACGTCAGCACGGTAAATGCCGTTCAGTTCAAGGTCAATTTCAGCAACCGCTTGATTAAACCTGATTATTGGAGTTACATCGCCTATTACATTGGAGAATACAGTGCCGTAAGGTATCAGTTTATGATCGATGTTTTTGGGATGTCAGACTTCAGGCCGGATACCAAGGGCGGGATCATCGGCTATGCCCAATGGGTAAACATCAAAGGGAGGCTAAGGAATGCACTTGATGAATATGTTAGTCAGCATGGGCCATTGCTAGATGAAAATGGCGGAAAAGTAGAATTTCCATTGTAAAAATGAACTTTATGCGAATCAAAGAAATCATATGGGGGACCTGCATTTGCAGCCTTCTGTTTGCCTGTAAAAAGGACAACAATAAATACAATTACAGCAATGTCAATGAGCTGAACATTACCGGCCCGAAAGAAGAAATTCTGGTTGTTCAGCGGGATACCATTCGTGTTAATCCTGTCATCACTGAATCGCAGTCCGGAAGTGGCCCATATACCTATAAATGGGAAATTTACCGGTCTAAGGATCTGAACAGCTGGGAGATTACGCCGATCAATCCTGCGACCACTTCAACGGTCCTTTCCACAGAAAAGAACCTGAAGGTTCCTGCATTGGCGGCCCCGGGTACCTATCTGCTGCAATACACAATAACCGATACCAAAACAACTTTAAGGCAGTCGGTCCGCTATCCGCTTACCATAAATGGTAAATATTATGAGGGCTGGCTGGTCATGGCCGATAAAGCAGGGAAAACAGAACTTTCTTTTGTACGCCAGGATGGAACTGTCTTTCCTGATGTCATTGGTATTTCAAACCCCGGCCTGAGCTTAAGCGGTAAACCTCTGGCGGCTTTTTCCGGCATTCAAAGCAAACTGGAAGATGTAAACGTTTTTACCGATCAGGGAATGTACCGCTTCAGTGCCAATGATTTTGCTTTTACGGGCAAATCTCCGGATCTTTTTGAAAAGCCGATCAACCCGGTAGTGAACCCGGCTTATGCAGTAAACAGCGTTAATTTTGACCAGTACGTGGTCAGCAATGGTAATGTATACGGGACTTTGGCCCCCAACCAGGGGATTGCAAAGTATTCGGAGCGTTTTAACGGACCTGCAGGCTATTCGGTATTCCCTTATTTTATGAGTGGAAACCAGTTCTGGACCTTATTTTACGATAATATTGGCAAGCGTTTCCTGCATGCCACTTATACCAGCCGCTCCTTTAGTACGTTTCCTGCAAATACAGAAACCGGGATTGCGTTTGACATGAGTAATGTTGGGAAAACAATGATCGGGGGAGACAGAGGTCCCAATACGGAATATTTCCTGGTGATGAAAGATGCAAGCGCTTATTACCTCTGCTCGGTGTTGCCGAATAACAAAAAGCCGGCAGGTGTGATGGACAAAATGGATGCTGCGCCCGAAATCGATAAAGCTGTTCTTTTTGCCGCTTCGGAGGTCAATAAGCAGTTGTATTATGCCGTTGCCAACAAAATTTACCTTTACGATGTGCTCGCCAAAACAGCTAGACTGGTCTACACTTTTCCTGCTAACCAGCAGATCAAAGACCTGAAAATGTTTAAAGGGCAGGAATGGGGCAAATCGAATCCGCTGTATAATACCCGCCTGGTAGTGGCAACCTATAATGGAGCCGAAGGCGAGCTGTATTACCTTGATCTTTTACCGATCGGTGATGTAGCGAATGGTACCTATAGCAAGAAATTTGGCGGCTTTGGCAACATTCTGCAAATCAATTACCGTAACCCTAACCTATAATCTTATGAGAGTTATTTTTTCAGTTTTTACGCTGTTGCTCAGCTGTTTTACGGCAATGGCTCAGCAGCCCTCAGCAGGGGCAGCTGCTCAATGGGATCAGATCCTTAGTGAAGCCCAAAAGCAAGATAAAATCATTTTAATCGATTTCTCTACCTCCTGGTGTGGCCCATGTAAAGCCATGGACGAGAGGGTCTTTCCGGATCAGGCAGTGGCTTCAACGCTTCAGCAGCACTATCGTTTCCTCAAGCTGGATGCTGAAACCGATGAACTGGGGCGGGTTTTAGCAGCGAGGTATATGGTGCGCAGCTATCCCAGCTTTTTAATTCTTGATCCTTCATTAAAGGTATTGAGGAAAGAAGCCGGGTATAAAGCGGCCGACAAGTTCAATGCCTGGCTAAAGGATGCCGCGACCAATCAGAAAGAGCGGGTACCCGGCTTCAGTCAGCAGAAATACCTGGATTTTCCTTCGTTCTACCTGTCGGCTTTTGGCGAAAAGAAAGACCGTAAAAAAGCGGATAGCAATCTTGTCCGCAGTTACCTCGACCAGCAGAAAGACCTGACCGGAGAAAGTGCCTGGGCTGTAATGAACGCTTTTGAAATGCCGGAGAAATATTTTAAATATTTTATGGACAATTACCCGGTCTATAAAAAGAAATATGGCAAATCTATTGAAGGTAAAATGGCCTATGGTCTTTTCCCTGAACTGCAAAAGGCGATCACTGCAAAAAGTACGGCTGGATTTGTAGCCGTATTGAACCGGATTCCTCAATTCTTTGACGATGCAGGTACACAACAGGCTACCTATCTTTTTAATATTCCCAGGGAACCTGCTTTCTTTATCATGAAAACCAATTTTTTAGATACCGCGAAAACCATTACTCCGGAAATCAGGCTGGAATCTGCTACGGGTATGTTGATGACGGAAAACCTGCCGGAAGCAGTATATCAAAAGGCCGCAGGCTGGCTGCTTAACTATCCGGGAATCGAACAATCAAACGATGTTTCCATACTCATGAGCCTGGCCTTAACCTATCAGCGCAATGGAAATAAAGACAAAGCATTGGCCTTTTTCCAAAAAGGCGAAAAGATTGGCGGAACTGAGGAAGGTTACAAAGACTTTATCAATTACTACAAAAAGAAATTAAGCTTATAATATTCCGGTGATGAAACGATCATCGCTTCATTACCATTAAACCGAATTTACGAGCTCTTGAAAACCAATAGAAGATCGAAAAAAACAATAGAAAGATCAAAAAAACAATGATATACTGATGAAAAAAACATGGATCACAATACTGCTGTTGGCCCCGGTAATGGCAATAGCACAAGGCAATATTTATACTTTAAAAGGTAAGTTTAAATCGGCAGCTGCCGGAGGGAAAGTCTACCTGAATTACTATAAAGACGGCGTAACCAAAAGAGACAGCGCAATTGTTCAGAACGGTGTTTTTGAATTGAAAGGCCCGACAGAAGGTCCTCAGCAGGTTTACATGACCTTTGTGAGCAAAGACAGCCCTGCAGATAAGAAATCGAGGGGTCGTGACTCGAGGTCGATGTACCTGGATAAAGGCCTGATTTTAATGAATGTAACCGACTCTATTAAAACAGCGTCAATTACGGGGTCGGTAATCAACACTGATTATAAAAAATATTCAGACCTGCTAAAGCATTCAGAAATGACGATCAACGGCTTAAGAAAGGAATACTATGGCCTTACTGCGGAGCAGAAAAAAGACAGTGCTCTTGTGAAGACCATAGAAGACAAGATGGATCAGGCAGAGGCCGGTCAGAAGGAAAGCCTGGTGGCCTACATCAAGCAAAATCCGAATTCCTATTTCTGTTTCGAAGCTTTGCAAAAAGTAGCCGGTCCATATTTTGACATCACTAAAGTGGAAGCCCTTTTTGACGGACTTTCTGCAAGCCAGCGCAGTTCAAAAGAAGGTCAGGCTTTTGCTGCCTCCATCGCCGCGAATAAATCAACGGCCATCGGAAAGACAGCACCTGATTTTACGCACCTGGACACGGTTGATAAGGCTGTAAAGCTATCTGATTTTAAAGGGAAGTATGTTCTGCTGGACTTTTGGGCTTCCTGGTGCGGCCCTTGCCGCGCTGAAAACCCTAATGTATTAAAAGCGTATAATGCCTATAAAGACAAAAACTTTACTGTGCTGGGCGTATCGGTGGATCAGGAAAAAGATAAGGACAAATGGTTAAAAGCGATCAAAGACGATGGCATGCCATGGACCCAACTCATTGATTCGGATCGCAGCAATAAAAAAAGGGCCGGAGATCTGTATGCGATAAAAAGCATTCCATCTAATTTCCTGATCGACCCAAGTGGCAAGATCATCGCTAAAAACCTGAGGGGAGAAGCTTTGGAAAAGAAACTGGCAGAAGTGATTAAATAGTGATTTAAAGAATCATTAAAGATAAAAGCGTTAACCATAAAAAGGCCGGCAGATTTGCCGGCCTTTTTGTATTTCAGGTTTGTTTAGAAATTGGTATTCACAATCAACTGGCTTCTGGTAGCGTCAATGAAATCCAACGGGATGATTCCATATCTTCCATGGGAAGCACTGGTGAAATAAGTATTGATCTTAGGGTTAATGGAATTGGCTACGGTATTGATGTTCGGAATTCCGAAGATCCCTGGTTTGTAACCACTGCCATAGTTCACATATAATTTTTTAACGGTGCTGTTTTTTGCTTCATTTAAAAGGCTTTCCACCTTTGTCCATTTTGCATTCAGGTCATCTACCTTATAGTAATCCTGAATCTTTAAACTTGCAACAGGGTTGTTGATCTCAAAGGTGGTATTGTCGGCCCAGTTGGTGGCATCAATCCCTTTGGTATTCCCTGTGCTGAACCTTCTCAGAAGTTTGATCTTTCCACGTACTGATCCTAAAGTAGAAATGCCATTTCCTAAATCCCATTTCGAAGCATTCTGTGCAACATAGGCATCAAAGGTCTGCTCAAAACTACGCGTATTATCCGTAGGCGTATGTTCTTCTTTTACGCTCATGATGATCGTTTCACTGGGGTTGCTGTTCAGAAAACTGATACATGCATTCAGCACATCGTCAAAATTTAAATTCTGATAAATCGCGCCGTGGTGAATGGTGAAGCTGTTACCGATATGTCTGCAACGGATGTCCAGGTACCTTACACCAGCGTTCAGCTGTTCTGCAATGCTTAGGTTTTGTGTTTTTGCTGTTCCGGAAATGGGCTCGTTCCTGGCACCGGAATCGTGGGTGCCGGGAATAGACAGCTGGGCAAGGCTCATTGTGTCCGACAAGGCACCCATCCAGTTGTTCATGGTAAAGCTGGTTACAGTGGGAAGGGCCATTGCTGATTTTTCGGATCTGATGCTCATTGGTGCATCTTCGGAGTTCTGCTTTTTACAGGCGGTAAAAGAAATGGCTGCTGCCAGGATGAGCTGGACTTTTAGGGAATTGATTTTCATAATGATTTAGGGTTTGATTTAAATATTAAGATAGGTAATTAAATTCTTGTGCTCAAGCGTTTTAGCGTTTTGGTTAATGGAAAAAGGCATTACCCTAAATAAACGGAGCTGTCATTAAAGTGATGTTAATCAGTGATTAAGGTTTGAGGTAGTTTCAGGGGCGTCACTTCTTATCCTACATCAATGTGGGGGCAGCGGCTCCTGGGTATCTTTGTATACAATAATTCAAACAAAGAAAATGGTTTGGGTTATTGCCTAAAAAACAAGGAGAAACAAAATGAAAAAGTTAATTGAAAAAATCGTGACAAATTCTGGCAGACCACATATGGTTGGTGATGGATTCAGGGTATTTAATTATATCCCCGGAGCAGGCATTCCTCAGGAGAGAATCAGTCCGTTTTTACTTTTGGACTTTAATCCTGAATATGATTTCGGTCCTTCAAATCACATGAGGGGAGTGGGTGTCCATCCACACAAAGGTTTTGAAACGGTAACCATCGCCTATAAAGGAACGGTTGCGCACCATGACAGTACCGGAGCTTCAGGAATCATCAATTCCGGAGACGTACAATGGATGACCGCAGGAAATGGAATTTTGCACAAAGAATACCATGAAGAAGCCTTCTCTAAAAAAGGTGGTCCTTTTGAAATGGTGCAGTTGTGGGTAAATCTTCCTAAAAAAGACAAATCTACCACGCCACATTATCAGGAGTTGACTGCTGCGGGAATGGGAAAAATAGAATTACCGGATGATGCAGGTATCGTGAATGTCATTGCAGGAAACTTTAATGGTGTTGCAGGCCCTGCAGAAACTTATAGCCCGGTGAATTTATTTGACATCAAGCTGAACGAAGGCGGGGAAGTAAGTACCAGCATCCAGGCCGGATACAATACCGCATTATTGGTGGTAAATGGCAGTGTAGAAGTTAATGGAGAGATCGCCGGAGAACACAGCTTTGTCTTGTTCAGAAACGAAGGAGAAGAAATCCACATCAAGGCCAACAGGAAAAGTGTTATCTTGGTATTGAGTGGTGAACCTTTGAATGAGCCAATTGTAAGTTATGGTCCTTTTGTAATGAATACAGAAGAAGAAATCAGTCAGGCCATCGTTGATTTCAATATGGGTAAATTTGGTGTATTAGCAGATTAATTAATATTTAAAGATATGAATGAGGAATATGTAGCAATCCCCCTGGTTAAGAACCAGGAAGATAAACGTTTTGAACTGAAGATCGATGGGTATACAGCATTTATCGATTATAAGGAGCATGATAAAAAGATCTGGCTGATCCATACAGAAGCTCCGGCAGAACTGCAGGGCAGAGGTGCAGCAACAGCTGTAATTGAGAAAACCCTGGCCTACATTGAGGAAAACGGATATACATTGATTCCCATCTGTCCGCTGGTAGCGGCTTATCTGAAACGCCATCCGGACTGGAACAGAATTTTAGACCCAAGTGTTAAACCTCATTAAGAGGTTTAACACTTAAATGAAAAATGCAGATGTCTGACAATATTGAAGTTACCCATAATAAAGAACAGCTTCAGTTTGAAGTTGCCCTGGATGGAGAAAAGGCCATCCTCTCTTATCGTTTGTATAAGAAAGATATTGCAATGATGCACACCACGGTGCCTAAAGAAATGGAAGGTAAAGGCATTGCCTCTGCTTTGGCAAGGTATGCTTTTCAGTATGCTGCAGATCAGCACAAACTGGTGATGGTATATTGCCCCTTTGTTTCCGGATTTATTAAGAAACACCCGGAATACCGCAAACAGCTGGACCCGGAATATCACCGACAATAAATAAACAACACATCGCCTCGGCAGGCATACCAGACCTGTCGAGGCGATGTGTTATTAAAACGAACAGACGCTTTTAAAAATGGAAAAAAAATATATTCTGACCGAACCTTTGGTGGCCAGCATTGCTGAGATCAAATACCAGACTACAATAGAATGGAGAAATGGGGTATTGCTTTCGGATGAGCCGGTAAGCTTAGGCGGACAGGACCTTGGGCCTGATCCTTATACCTTACTGTTGTCTTCCCTCGCCAGTTGTACCCTCGCTACCCTTCGCATGTACATAGACCGTAAGGAATGGAGCGTTCCTGAAATTACGGTAAAAGCAAACCTCTTCCAGAGAATTGAAGCAGGAAAACTGGTCACTACAATTGAAAGGGCCATCTTTTTCAATCAGCCGATGGAGGCGGAACAAAAAGACAGGCTGCTGAAAATTGCGCAATCCTGCCCGATCTCCAAAATCCTAAAGAACGAAGTGCAGATCATAGACGACGTTTTTTAGTCCGGGCTCTTCCATCTGTCACCCTCAAAATAAATAAATCTGCATTGTCTTTATGCAGATTTATTGTTGAAGATTTGTGTTGCCGATTAACAAGAAATAACATGAACGAGATTTTAAAAGGGGACCTGAATGACCTGGAATTGATTTTAAATCAGGTGAAGGCCGAAGGGCTGGAGTTTTTAAATGGGATCAACGACAGGAGAACAAGTACAGACATTCAGCCGATGGAGTACAGTGATCTGGAAGTACAAGGTTCAGGTACGCTTGCAGCGCTCGCCGCCTTTAAATCCCGTTTCGATGACATTATTGTAGCCTCTACCGGCCCAAGATATTGGGGCTTCGTTACCGGAGGATCAACTCCCGCAGCCATTGCAGGGGATTGGCTGGCTACGGTTTACGATCAGAATACCCAGACGGTTAAAGGACAGGGAGACATTTCTGCTAATATTGAACTGGAAACTGTGCGCTTGCTGCTGCAATTGCTCAGGCTTCCTGAGGATGCCTACCTTGGTGGTTTTGTAACCGGTGCAACGATGTCTAATTTCAGCTGTCTGGCAGTCGCCAGACAATGGCTTGGTGCACAACAGGGGGAAGACATCGCTAAAACAGGAGTCTCCGGAACATTGAAGGTCTTATCGGCAATGCCGCATTCTTCTGCGGTAAAATCACTCGCTTTATTGGGATTGGGGAGTCAGAACCTGATCAAAGTAAAGGTAATGCCCGGCAATAGGGAGGCCATGGATCTGAACGATCTGGAACAACAGATCCTGGAATTAAAAGGTGCTCCATTTATTCTGATTTCCAGTGCAGGGACGGTAAATACGGTAGATTTTGATGATTTTGAAGCGATCTCTAAATTAAGGGAGCGCTATCATTTCTGGTGGCATATTGATGCAGCTTTTGGTGCTTTTGCAGCCTGTGCCCCGGCTTATGCGCATCTGTTAAAAGGATGGGAGCAGGCAGACAGCATCACGGTCGATTGTCATAAATGGTTAAATGTTCCTTATGAAAACGCTTTTTTCCTGGTTAAGAAAGAACACCGGCTGTTGCAGATGGCCTGTTTTCAGAATTCCAATGCACCTTATCTCGGAGATCCCCTGGACAACTTTAACTACCTGAATTTCTTACCTGAAAATTCCAGACGTTTGAAGGCTTTGCCCGCCTGGTTTTCCCTGAAAGCTTATGGTGCCAAAGGATACCAGGACATCGTGGAAGGTTGTATTGCCAGGGCAAAGGAACTGGCAGAATTTATTGAAAAAGAGGATGCCTTTGAACTTTTAGCACCAGTAAGGTTAAATACAGTTTGCTTTACGCTGAAAGGAGCCGGGGACAAGGCCTTTGAATTTCTGAGGATCCTGAACGATCAGGGAGTGGTCTTTATGACGCCCACTGTTTACGGCGGGAAGCATGCGATCAGGGCTGCTTTTGTGAACTGGAGAACGACGGAAAAGGATGTGTTGGTGGCGATTGAAGAATTAAATCAGGCCTTAAAAAAGATCTGAGCCCTGCCTGATGCTGCGCAGCGCGGGCAATCAGTTGCAGGTGATGCTCAGTATTGGCGCTTACATCAGCTTTTTTAGAAGTGGATTGTGCAGCGGCGATGATGGTTTTATTGTCCTTCATGTTGTTTTTTTAACCATTCTTCCTTTGTGATTTCAAACCAGTCACAGTTGATACCTTCATGGTCAAACTGTTCCGTGATTTTCAATCCGGATTTTTGCAATGCATGTCTGGAACCTGCATTTTCTCCATGTGCCATGGCATAGACAGTAGCTAATTGAAGTTCTTCAAAAGCATATTTTAAAGCTGCTTTGGCTGATGCTGTGGCATAACCCTTTCCCCAATGTTGTTTAAGAAAGCGGTAACCTACTTCATAAAAATGATTGCGGTTATTGGTTTCTGTAGTGATAAACTTTAAACCACCCCAGCCTACAAATTCATTACTTTCTTTATCGATTACTGCCCATCGGCCAATGCCGTTTTCTTCATATTGCTTTCTGATAAACAGGATGTTTTCTTCGCTTTGTGAAATTTGGGTGTACGGCTTGTTCCCTAAATACAAATGGACTTCCGGGTCGGAATCCATCTCAAACATTTTTTGACTGTCAGATAATAGGAGCTCCCGCATAATGATCCGCTCTGTTTCTACAAAAATTTTCATATCTCTTCTTTTATGGCGCTACTGGCCAAAATCGGCATAATCTTCTGTAATTTCAATTGAGTGGCGTTTTTTATTTGTAAATAAGTTTTTGATTCTATAGTTTAAGGAAGAAAAATATGCTTAATATTGAACGCTCAATCACTATGAAAATCAAGAAGATAACTACAGACCGTCTTTACTTAATTCCATTTACGATTCCCATTGCACAGGAAGTACTGAATCAGCAGTACACGATCTTATCAGGTATGGGCTTTAACCTTAGCAAAGGCTGGCCTGATGAAGACATGATGGAAACACTGCCCAGAATTGTAACCAACCTGGAACTGGTGGAGGAACCTTCAGGTTTTGAATCCTGGCTGATCGTTGAAAAAGAGAGTAAAGCGATCATCGGGGATATCGGTTTTAAAGGGCTGCCGGATCAGGAAGGATCAATAGACCTTGGTTATGGAATTGTTGATGCAGCAAGGCGTAAAGGTTATGCCGTTGAAGCCGGGGCCGGACTGATCAAATGGGCCTTCAGGCAACAGCAGGTGAAAATGATTACCGCCCGCTGTATGCATGTGAATGAAGGTTCTACCAAGACCCTGGAGCGTCTGGGCTTTTATCAGAAAGTGATCAAAGAAGAGATGGTACATTGGTTTTTGCTCAGGGAGCCTGGTTCAAAAAAAGAACTAAATAAAACCGGATCTTAAAATTTGTAGCTGTAGCCAAAGCGGAACACCTGCGTTTCATAATAGTCCCTGCTCTGCATCCGGAATCCATTTCCTGTGATGTTTTTACGGATACTAAGGGTGTTTAAAAGGTCTGTTGCATTTAAAAACAACTCACCTGCGCCCTTTTGAATACTTTTCTTCAGTCCCAGATCCATTGAAAACCTGGAATCGATTTTACCCTGAGGGATGATATCCGGGGCGAGGTAGATGGCTGTAAGCTGTGCCTCAAATTTTCCGGCAAACTTAAACATGCCGTTCAGCTTCAAATTTCCGGAGATCAATTGCTCCTTTGTAGCGGAGTAAATTACGGGTACCGGGTATTTATTCTCTACGCTAAAAGCATTGATCGTGTTTTGGTAAATATTGGCATTGGTGTTCAGGGAAAACCAGTCTGCGAGTTTCTGTTGAAAAATCAGTTCCATTCCCGAATTAAAGCTTCGTCCTGCATTTTGAAAAATGTTGTACAGGATATTGCTTCCCGGAGCCGGTGTGGCTATCCTGGTGATGGTTCCATCGGTAATCCGCTGGTAGAGCGCTGCATATAAATAGCCTTTATCCCAATTGTTTTTATAGCCCAGTTCCAGACTGCTGGTAAACTGAGGACGAAGGGCCGGGTTTCCTACTTTGATCAGCTCCGGCTCATCGTATTTTGGAAAGATCCGGATGTCCACTTCATTGGGCCTGTCGATCCGGTAATTGTAAAAAACGGAAAACTTATTCCTGTCGTCCAGCTTATAGGCCAGCCTTAAATTCGGATAAGGTTTGGTGTACTGGTAACCGTCACTTTTGTAGGTATTGTGACCGGGATTTACTTTGTAATCTACTTTTACATATTCTAGCCTTAATCCTGCTTCCAGTTCAAATTTATGGTGCTCAAGGACATAGTTTCCGTAAAGCGCCGGAATGGTTTCCCTGTAGTCTGCCCAGCCACCGGCATTGACATCTAAAGGCGAATTCAGTCCCGGGAAGAACTGCATGTTTACCGGAATGCTTCTGTGGCGAAACTTTAATCCCCCCTCAATACGGCCATATTTTAAAGGACGTACATAATCCAGGTTCAGGTCTGATACCTGTTCATCAGAGAGTAATTTAAAGGAATCTTCTCCTGTAAAGGAAGGCATGATATTGGTGAAAAAATATTTCTCATCTTCCCGGTGAAAGGTATAGTTGAAACTGGCGTTGAGCTGATGTCCGGGTTGCTGGAAATGATGCGAATAGTTGGCGGAAGCTGTTGCGGTATATTTTACTTCATCTTCCAGGAACTGCCAGAGCCTTAACCTTTCCTTGCTGATGCTGTTGAAGTAGGGGATATCACCGCGGTCGGTAATCTTTTCCCGGTTAAACAAACCGGAGATATTGAAGGTATTGTTTTCGTTAATCGTCCAGTCTATCCCTGTTTTTGCCGTTGCATAGGTAGTGATGCGGTTCCTCTTGACCTGCTGTTCGATCCTGTCGCCGTTGTCGTAGGTCCTTTCCGCAAATTCATTTCTGTTCAGCGTCCGGGTATAAAGCCAGTCTCCCTGGAAGAAAGTGTTGACTTTATTTTTGCGGTAATTGAGGGATACCGAAGGATTGAACTTAGGAGTACCCTGGTATTGCGGACGGATGCCGGGCAGGTTTTCCTGCCTTTGCCACAAGGCACCCAGGCCTGAGGAGAGCCCGATCTTTCCGTTAAAACCTTCCTGTTTGTTCTTTTTATAAATGATATTGATGATTCCGGCATTGCCATTGGCATCAAACTTTGCAGAGGGATTGTTGATGATTTCGATCCGTTCAATGGCAGATGCAGGGATATTGTCTAAACTCGTTTGCCCGCCAAAGCCCGTCATGGCTGTTTGTTTTCCATCCATCAAAACGGCTATTTTGTCGCTTCCCCTCAGTTCCAGTTTCCCATCGGGTGTAACGGTAACGCCGGGTAAGTTCTTCATCGCCTGCAGCACAGATCCTCCGGCCTGACTGATATTTCCGGCAAGGGCAAAGCTCTTTTTATCCATTTTCGCATTTAAACCATCGCCCTGTGCCCCGCTGATGACAACCTCTTTTAATGCTTTTGCGTCTTCTTCCAGTGCAATCGTTCCGAGGTCCTGGAAATTACTGAGGTTGCCGATCAATACCTGCTGGATCCTGGTTTTATAGCCCATATAGGAAACCACCAGAAGGTAATTGCCGCTTTTCAGGTTTTCTATACTGAACAAGCCTTTGTCATTGCTCAGGCCACCGGCCACGAAAGTACTGTCTTTCTCATTTTTAAGTAAGACATTGACAAAGGGGATACTGCTTTTGTCTTTGGCATCTTTTACGGTTCCGGAAAGCGTAACGATATGTTGTTGTGACCATGCTGCAAAAGGCAGGAACAGAAATGTGAGGATCAGGTGTTTTATTTTTATCATCATAGTTTTTTATAAATGGGGAACTGATGGTACAAAGTTGTCGGATGATTTTGGAGAAATTCTGGACTAAAGACGGATGAAGAACGTATGCTGATCTTTTTCAAAACTATAACTGAGTGGCCAGCTGTACCGGTCGCAGATTTCTTTGATGATAGACAAGCCCAGGCCGGTCCCCGGACTCAGGGGAGAGGTGTTGCTGAACCTTCTGAATAATTTTTCAGGTTCCAGTCCTGTTGTTCCGGTATTGCTGATCCTGAGCCCGCCGGCATCCAGGCTGATGCTGATGTTGCCATGCCTTGGGCTATGCCGGATGGCGTTTACGAAAAGGTTGTTGAGCATCACTTCCAGAAGTACCCCATTGGCATGAACAGATACACCGGGATGGATGTTCATTTCAAAAGACAGCTGTTTGCTGTCCAGGTGTTCGGCAAGGATATCTGCCGTTTCCTGAAGCAGGAGGGACAAATCCAGCTGTTCCGCATCTTCGAACTGATGATTTTCGATTTTTGCCAGCAGCAGCAGGTTTTTATTGATCCTTGAGATTCTTGCCAAAGCTGAATTTGCGGCTGCGACAATGGCCGACTGCCCCTTGCTGAGGGACTGGTCCTGGAGCAGGAGGTCTAATTTCGACTGCACGATGGCAAGCGGGGTTTGCAGCTCGTGGGAGGCATTTTCTGTAAATTCCTTTTGCTGCTTATAGGTGTTGATGTTCCGCTCGGTTAAGCGTTGCAGGCTTTGGTTGAGTTCGTTGAATTCCAGGATCGCCGTAGGCTCAAACCGGATCGGTTGATCGCTATTCAGCCGGAAAGCTTTGAGCGCATCGAGACTCGCATAAAATGGCTGCCAGATTTTGCCGGAAAAGCGTTTGAGGAGAAAGATAAATCCGGCCAGGAGCAGAAGGAAAAAGAACAGTGCGACAACAGATATGGCCATTACGGTCTCGTCCATTTCTTCCATGTTCGTTTCCAGCAGCAGGCGATAGTGTTTATTATTGATCAGAATGCTGGTAGAAAGACAACGGAACTGTTCCCTGTCCTGCAGGTAATCGTCGAAGCGGATAACGGAGTAACTGCTGTCTTTGGTGATGTTCTTTGTAGGATGAGGGGTGAATACCGATCCCGGTTCTATTTTGTTCCAGATGTCAATCGTCTGCTCAATCGTGCTGTCGGCGAGCTGTAATTTCGTAAACCTGGATTCAATTTTTCCGCGTAAGGCATAATGGTGTTTGTCGAGTTCATTTACCCAGATCTGGTCTACAATGAAATAATAGGCTGGAATGCTGAGGAGCAGGACCAGCAAAGCATAGATGGAAATGGGCTTTAGTGTTTTGTAGAGCAGTTTGTTCATATTTCCCATTTATAACCCGTCGCGTAAACCGTTTTTAAGTAATTGCTGCAGCCTGCTTCATGGAGTTTCTTTTTCAGGTTCTTGATGTGAGAATAAATGAAATCATGGCTGTCCAGCATATCTGCGATGTCTCCGGAAAGGTGTTCTGCCAATGCATTTTTGGAGATTACGCGATTTTGATTTCCGATGAAATAAAGCAGTAAAGTGTATTCTTTCCTTGTTAAAGCCAGCAGGGTTTCGTTTACCTGTACGGTTCTTCCCAGTAGATCGAGCGTGAGTTCATGGTGTTCAATGATATTGGAATTGCTGAATTGTTTCCTTCTGATGATGGAAAACACCCTGGCGGCGAGTTCAGGGAGGTGAAAAGGTTTGGCCAGGTAATCATCAGCACCAAGCTGAAGGCCTTTGATCTTGTCGTCCAGCGCATTTTTTGCAGAAATGATGATGACGCCATCCTGTTTGTTTTGAGCTTTTAAGATTTCTAAAATCTGGATGCCGTCACCTCCCGGCAGCATCAGGTCGAGCAGGATACAATCGTAAGTGTATCCGGATATTTTTTCCATGGCCTGATCGAAATTGCCGGCAACCTCACAACGATAGCTTTCTCCGGAAAGGTACAGGGAAATGCTTTCTGCAAGAGCAGGCTCGTCTTCTATGATCAAAATCTTCATCTGACGAAGGTAGAAGCCAATTCTGAATTCTTTCTGAATTTACGGGGTTGGGGTTTGGGCATAAAAAAGCCGTTGTAACGGTGCTTCGTTACAACGGCTTGAGCGTTAATTGTTTTAGTTATATTGTTTTTGGCGTGTATACTTTGATGATCCCGTCGCCCTCACTGCTGATCAGCAGCAAACTCTTTTTGGTAGGGCTGTTTTTAGCGGAGATGAAAAGCACCCCTTCCGGAGCATCTCCGGTTTTTAATACCTGCAGAAAGGTCGGGGCAGCAGGATTGGTCACATCATAAATCGCCACTGCATCTGCTCTTTCCATTCCAATGAAGGCTAATTTTTTAGTGCCTACTGCACCAACTGCGATGCCTTCCGGTTCCACACCTTTGTCGTCGCTTCTATTGTCATCGTATAAATTTGCCGCGATGGTTTTTACTTCAAGCTCGTTTTTACTGTCATACACCTGTGCACCGGTATTGCCGTTCCACACACTGAAAGACCGTGCTCCAAAAGAATAAAGTTCTTTAAAAATGCCGTCTCCATTGGTATCTCCAAGTGTGGTCGTGATGTTGAGCCTTCCCAGCTGATCCTCTTTTTGTAACAGGCTGGCTGTAGGGAATGCAGTCGGGTCTAATTTTACATCTTTAATTCTTTTCGATTCCACATAGGCGCCGGTATATTCCCTCACGTCACCTTCGTTTGCGGTGAACAGGTAAGGTGTGCCCCCGGATTCCAGCAATGCAATCGCATCAGGAAGGTACATGCCTTTTACCGGCCATTTTCCCAAAATCATCGCCTTGTCTTTATCACTTGGATCGATCCCGTTTGCATCTGTATTGTAGTCCTTGAATCCTAAAGGGAAGATGTCTGTAATGGTTTTTGTGGTAATATTGATCTTAGCGATGGCATTATTTTCCTGTAAGGTTACCCAGGCTGTTTTGGAATCCTCAGACACAGTGATGTATTCCGGTTCGATGTCTTTCAGAAGGTCTTTACCCGGACCAAAAATACGGAAGCCTTTTTTTGTCAATGCCTCTTGTTGTCCGGCAAAACCGGCGAAATTAAGGGTGTTGACTGCATAATTCTCATTTACGGAAATGATGGAAACAGTACCGATAGGGTCTACAGTATAGTCTGCACTTGGTTCCCCTTCATTCGCTGTCAGGATGTATTTTCCATCTGGAGAGAAGGTGATCATGTCCGGAAGCGCACCTACACTGATCACTTTAATTTCGCTGTAATCACTAGTTTTAAAAACAGCTACTTTGCCGTTTTCTGTTTTATTGACCGCCTCAATGGCTGCAGCGAGCTTTCCATCGTACACGCTTAAGCTGTTCACCAGACCGCCATAAGGAGCCATGCTGATGCTCCCGATTTTCGTCATGTTTTTCGGGTCTTTGAAATCAATTACGTCTATCCTGTTGTTGTTTGCGGTATTGTTTACCACAAATAAACGGTTTGTGATCGGGTCAAAGGCTGTAATTTCTGCTGCCCCTTCATCACCCACATCAATGCTGCCGATCTCTGCAAATGTGGCAGGATCTTCGTTGACGATGACTTCAGGCGTTTCTTCCACTGTCTTGACGGTATCTTTTTTACAACCCAGGAAGGCGAGCAGCATTAAACCAAATAGTAAGTTTCTTTTCATAAAAGCAGGTTTTTTAATTAATGTGGCTTGTTGGTAAAATATATGGTGGTTCCAATCCGACAAAAGTACTCCCGGGATGTTATCCGGCTTTAAGGTCTGGATTATGATATTGTTAACGATAGCGGAAGGCTTAACCTAAAATGACTTTATTGAAAAAACTTACCTGTTATTTTTCCATTGAAAGAACATGGGCATAAAAATTGTACTTCTCCAGACCTGGCTTAAAGGTTAATTTCAACAGATATGAACAATGGTTACTCAAAAGATTTGGACGATTCTCTATACACAGGAGTAATGTTTCAGTCTTTTTTCAAAGACTCCCCTCAATCTGTAGTGATTAAGGCCAATGCCCCTCATTTTACCATTCTTGCAGTCAGCGACCGCTTTGTAGAGATCTCGCTGAAAAGCAGGACTGAATTACTCGGACAAAACCTGTTTGATGTTTTTCCGGACAATACAAAAGACCCCTCAGGAAAGGAACGTGCATTATCGGCCATCCGGGAGGTCATGAAAACCAAAAAGAAAGTAGACCTTCCTATTTATAAATACGACATCTATTCCAGTGAAACCGGTAAGATGGAGCCTTTTTACTGGTCCAACTCCAATCAGCCCATCTTCAACGAAACGGGAGAAGTGAGCTATATCGTGAATACCACGAGTAACGTGACTGCCCAGGTGATGCTGAAGGAAATGGCCGCTACTTCAGAAGAGAACCTGGTTTTGCAGCAGCAGCGCTTAAATAAAATGTTTTTGAAGGCCCCGATGGGCATGGCTTTGTATTCAAAAGATGATTTTGTGATCGAATATGCCAATGAGGCCATTTGTAAAATGTGGAACAAAGGAGCGCCGGAAGAGGTGCTTGGACATTCTATTTTTGAATTGATCCCTTCCTTACATGAAGCCGGTTACCGGGAAATCTACAAGCAGGTGGTCGAGACTGGTGTTCCTTACCTCAGCAAAGAATCGCCTGTGACCTACAACCGTAACGGGGTTATGGAAACGTATTATTTTGACCTGAACCTCGAACCGGTATACGGGCCGAAGAAAGAAATTACAGGCATGCTGTCCCTGGCAAATGAAGTTACAGAACAGGTGCTGACCAGGAAAAATATCGAAAATGCGGAAGAAAGACTTCGCCTTGCCTCAGAAGCCACAGGAATCGGAAGCTGGGACCTGGACCTTCAAACGCGGGACATCATTTATTCTTCCAGCCTGGCCGATTTGTTTGGTTATCCCGGAGTGACTGACCTGAGTCATGAGCAACTTCGCGCGGTCATCCATCCTGAAGATACGGGCGCGGTAGAAATTGCTTTTCAAACCGCACTGATCTCCGGAAAATATAATTATCAGGCCAGAATCATCCGCCCGGACAAGGTGATTTACTGGATTAAAGTGATGGGAAAAGTCTTGTTCAGCAAAGAAGGAACGCCATTGAGGATGCTGGGAACGGTCATGGACATCACGGAAAGCAAACATGAGGAAATTCAAAAAAACGATTTTATTGCCATCGCCAGTCATGAGTTAAAAACGCCGCTCACTTCTTTAAAAGCCTATGCACAGTTACTTAAAACAGGGAAAGGGGTGGCTGATCCTGTTTTTGTGAGCAGTATTGGAACGAGGATAGAAGGACAGATCAATAAGATGACCAAACTGGTCTATAGCTTCCTGGACCTTTCTAAAATAGAATCAAATAAAACGGAACTGAAAAAAGAATTGATCGACCTGAACCAGATCATTGCTGATGTGGCGAGTGATTACCTGTTTCAGGAGAAAAACCATCCCGTGAGCTTTGATCCGGAAGAATTGCCTTTAATTTATGCAGACCGCCATAAGATCACACAGGTGATCGACAACCTGATCAGCAATGCGATTAAATACTCTCCTCAGGGAGGAAAGGTACTTGTTACCGCAAAACGTCAGGGTGATGAGGTCCTGGTTTCTGTGGAAGACCACGGAATAGGAATTGACAACAACCATACGCAAAAGATCTTTGACCGCTTTTACCGGATAGATGACCTGCAGGTAAAGAATGCTTCCGGCTTTGGGATCGGTTTATACCTTTGCGCAGACATCATTGCCCGCCATGACGGGAAGATCGGGCTGAAAAGCGAACCCGGCGTAGGAAGTAATTTCTATTTCAGTCTGCCGGTTCAGTCTGTATGCTAAAAACAGTTAATTCAGGTCCATAATAAAGACGGTCATGTTTTTTGGGCCATGTGCACCCAGTACCAGCGATTGCTCAATATCTGCAGTTTTTGAAGGACCTGCAATGAACGTTCCGAAACCATAAACGGAATCAGCAACCTGTCCATAGGCCTCATGCATATTGGAATAAATGTCTTTGCGCTGAACCACCACTGCTAACTGCTGACAAATAAAAGGAATCACCCTCTGCTGCATTAATTCCTCAGTTACCCAAAGTGCAGCATTTTCTGCGACCCCGAAATGAGCCCTGATTACGGCAATGTCTATGTCTTCATAGCTGTGCGGATCTTGTCCTTCCCATCCTGCTTCTGTCACCTGGGAAAGCTCCGGCAGGGTAGAAACAATCCTTTTCTGATCTGCAAAATGTGTTTTTATATGGTCCTGAATCTCTTCGTAGCTGCTTACCGGAACGGTCGTTCCGCCAATGTTGCCGAGCACGGTACTGAACATGGCAACCGGATCAGCATATTGCAGCGGGGCTGTCAGTTCAGCAGGTAAGCTGGTTAATTCCGGTTGGTTTTCTTTGATGCGGGAAAGGATCTCTGCTCTGCTATTCATTGTTGTTTTTCTTGTACCATTCACTGAATGACTGTTTTGGGGGCTCCGGCATGTCGCGTTGCTTATACCAGGCATTGAGCTTATTGTTAACCATGAAAGGTGCATTTTTGATGACCCATCGGCCGGCTTTTCCTGCGGTTTTATAGAGAAAAGGACTGGATAGGGTAAAATCCATTGCCTTCATTGCCAGCGCTTTCTTCGTGTCGGCATAACCTTCTTTTACGATGACTTGCCGCCATTTATACAATTGCTCATGGATGTTGATCTTTACGGGGCATACATTGGTGCAGGAACCGCAAAGGGTAGAGGCAAAAGGTAAATCTGCATATTCCTTCATGTCCAGGTTAGGCGCAAGGATAGAGCCTATCGGGCCGGCGATGGCGGTATGGTAGCTGTGTCCGCCGCTTCTGCGGTAAACGGGGCAGGTGTTCATACAGGCGCCGCAACGGATACACTTTAGTGAATTGCGGAAATCGGCTCTTCCCAGTTGTCTGGTCCGTCCGTTGTCTACCAGAATGAGGTGCATTTCCTGTCCGGCCCTGGGTTTGTTAAAATGACTGGAATAAGTGGTGATCGGTTGTCCGGTGGCACTTCTGGCAAGTAACCTTAAAAATACCGACAGGTGTTTCCTTTTCGGGATGATCTTTTCAATGCCCATACAGGCAATGTGTACATCGGCAAGGTGTGCGCCCATATCTGCATTTCCTTCATTGGTGCAAACGACAAATTCTCCGGTTTCCGCAATGGCGAAATTGACGCCGGTGATGGCTGCTTTCCGGGTCAGGAACTTCTCCCGAAGGTGAACCCTTGCCGCGGCAGTCAGAAACTGAGGATCTGACTCCCCTTTGGGAGTGCCCAGGTGTTCATGGAACAATTCTCCGATCTCTTCTTTCTTTTTATGAATACAAGGCAGTACAATATGACTTGGTGGTTCCTCCGCGAGCTGCACGATGCGCTCGCCAAGGTCGGTATCAATGACCTCTATGCCGCTCTTTTGCAGGTGCTCATTGAGGTGACATTCTTCCGTCAGCATGGATTTGCTTTTTACAATCCGGCTAACGCCTTGTGCTTTTAATATCGAATGGACAATCTGGTTGTGCTCTTCTGCATCGGCGGCCCAATGTACGGTGATGCCGTTCTGCTGGGCTTTGGCTTCAAACTGCAATAAATAATCATGCAGGTTGGACAGCACATTGTCTTTGATTTTTGAGGCATTTTCGCGGAGCGCTTCCCATTCAGGAAGGGTATGTGCTGCTTTATCCCGTTTGGCACGAACAAACCAAAGGGTTTCATCATGCCAGTCTACACGTGCTTCGTCTTCGTTAAATATATCGGCTAATCCTGCGTGGTCCTTTGTTCCTGTGTTCATCTGTTTAAACTTCTTCTGCATTTAAGATCTCGGCGATATGTAAAACCTTCACCTGACTGTTCTGGCGGCGTAAAATTCCCTCCATATGCATCAGGCAGGACATATCTGCAGCGGTGATGTATTGGGCGCCATGGTTCACATGATCCGCCACGCGGTCTTTCCCCATTTTCACGGAAATCGCTTCTTCTGCCACGCAAAAGGTACCTCCAAAACCACAGCATTCGTCGGGACGGCTCAATTCTACCAGTTCCAGGTCCTGCACCATTTGCAGCAATTGCATGGGCTTGGAAAATGGAGCGGCAACAAGCTCAGTCATCTGCGACATCTTTAATCCGCGCTGACCATGGCAGCTTTGGTGCACACCTACTTTATGAGGAAAACGTGCGCTGAGCTTATCCACCTTTAAGACATCGGTTAGAAATTCTGTCAGCTCATATACTTTTTTACGGACATTGACCGCCTTTTCTTCCTCCTCCTGACTGTGCAGGTGTTCTTTGACATGTAAAACGCAGCTCCCGGAAGGAGAAACGATGTAATCAAACTCCGCAAAGTTTTTGATGAAAAGATCATTGCAGCCAGTCGTAAGGTGCTCAAATCCTGAGTTGGCCATCGGTTGCCCGCAACAGGTCTGATGAATGGGATAACTCACCTTAACGCCTAATTTCTGCAGGAGTTTCAACGTGGCAATTGCCGCATTGGGGTAAAACTGGTCGATGTAACAGGGGATAAAAAGGCCTACGTGCATAGCTTGGAAATTCCTATAAAAAATGGAAGGTAGATTTTTTTATTGAATTATGAAAACCTTAGTAAAACGTTGGTATGGTCGTTCTGGCCCTGATCTTAAGGGAACAGGGATTTAAGGATTCTGCGTCAATTGCGCTTAATATATTGCCAAAATAATGAAGGAGATATTGTCACCTTTAAATTACTGAAAACGTTTTCATTTTATTGCAGAAATGACTAGCTTGCCTTTGTTTAATTTCCAATAATTTCAATTTAATTAATGAATAAGGACAAAAAACCACAGGAGAACACGATTCTTGACATTGCGGAAGCTTTAAAGCTTTCTCCGGCAACAATTTCAAGAGCGCTGAATAACCATCCTCATGTCAAAGAGAAAACGAAAAATGATATCCTGAAGATGGCGGCTCAACTGGGTTACAGAAGAAACCAGATGGCTTCCGGATTAAGGAGCAATAAAACCCATACCGTCGGACTGATCGTTCCCCGCATTTCTATGTTTTTCCATGCAGAGGTCATCACCACGATTCAGAACAGCTTACATAAACACGGATATAACCTGATCATTTGTCAATCTAATGACCTCCTGACGATGGAGCAGGAGCTGGCAGAGATCTTATATTCTTCGAGAGTAGATGCATTGATCGTGGCCTGTACCTTACAAACCACGGATTTCAGCCATTTCAACAGGTTGGTAGACAGCGGGATTCCGGTGATCTTTTACGACCGCGTTCCGTTGGATCCTTACAATGCTACTTTTATTAAAGGGGATGATTTCCGGGGCGGTTACCTGGCCACGTCCCACCTGATTGAAACGGGCTGTAAAAGAATTGCACATATTTCCGGAAAACTGACCTCTAACCTTTACCAGGACCGCACGGCAGGATACCGGAAAGCCATGGAACTGCACCAGCTTCCAATAAATGAAGACTGGGTATTTCATCAGGAACTGACACATGAAAATGCCAGGGAAGCCATGTCCATAATGTTCGGAGGACCGGTAGTCCCTGATGCTTTGTTTGCAGCCAATGACGTCACGGCAATTGCGGCCTTGGAATTTGCAAAAGAGAATGGAATTGTGGTGCCGGATGCGCTGAAAATGACCGGCTATTCCAATGACCCGAGAACCTCAATCATTTCCCCTTCCTTGTCCACGATTGAACAGCATCCGGATCTGGTAGGTAAAAAGATTGTAGAAGTACTGATGGATTTACTGAAGAACGGACATGAAAACGCGGAACTGAAGGCGAAGCCTTACGTGATCCCGGTAGACCTGATCAGAAGGATGTCCTCTTAAAATGTTAATGAATACTGTGTTTAATATAAAACTTGAAATAAATAATTGATTATGCGGAAGCTTGTAGTTTTTTTTAGCTGTTTGATGATGAACAGTATGGTCTTAATGGCCCAGAATGAGGAGGGAAAGATTGGAATGGGACAGTTGATTGATGAACAATTTAAATTTGCGGAGCAGCAATACAAGGTGCTGGCCAAAAATGTACCGGCAGATGTGATGCCTCAGACCTATAATGCCAAGACAGATAAAGTACAGACAAGCGATACCAAATGGTGGTGCAGTGGTTTTTATCCCGGAACCCTTTTGTATATCTATGAGTATACCAAAGATGCAGAGATCCTGAAAGAAGCAAATGCCCGTCTTGGCATCCTTGAAAAGGAAAAACATTATACCGGAAACCATGACCTTGGCTTCATGATGTATTGCAGTTTTGGAAATGCTTACCGCCTTTTTAACAAAGCGGAAGATAAAGCCACAATCGATACTGCTGCGGCTTCATTAACCACAAGGTACCGTCCTGCGGCGAAAGTGATCCAATCCTGGAATGCGAGTAAGAAATGGGGCGGCCCGGTGATCATTGACAACATGATGAACCTGGAATTGCTGAGCTGGGTGAGCGACCATGGCGGGGATAAAAAATATAAAGAGATTGCCATTACCCATGCCAACTCGACCCTGAAAAACCATTTCCGTCCGGATTTCAGTTCTTACCATGTGGTAGATTATGACATGAAAACGGGTAAAGTTGTAAAGAAACAAACAGCTCAGGGCGCTGCTGATGAATCTGCATGGAGCAGGGGACAGAGCTGGGGATTATATGGTTATACCATGATGTACCGCTTTACCAAAGACAAACGCTACCTGACCCAGGCCAAAAATATCGCCAAATTTATCCTTACCAATCCGCACCTGCCGAAAGACCTGGTGCCTTACTGGGACTTTGATGCACCGGAAATTCCAAATGCACTTCGCGACGCTTCTGCCGCCGCGGTAAATGCTTCTGCTTTACTGGAACTGGCGCAGTATTCAGATAAAAAGGACCGTAAAATGTACGTTGCTGTGGCAGAAAAGATGATCCGTTCCCTTGCTTCAGATGCTTATCGTGCTAAACTTGGAGAAAATGGTGGTTTCCTATTGATGCATAGCGTAGGTTCCATCCCTCATAAATCAGAAATTGATGTGCCTTTAACTTATGCGGATTACTACTTCCTGGAAGCTTTACACCGTTATAAAAACTGGTACTTAAAATCATAAAATATTAACAACAAAAAAAAGATAAGATGCAAACATATTTTGAAAGCCGGTTCGCACTGAGCCCTAATGAAGGAAAACAATTAGATACCCAGGCTTTACGCGATAACTTTTTGATGGAAAAACTTTTCGAAGCGGATGCCATCCACCTGACTTTATCTCATTACGACCGCTATATTTTCGGTGGGGTGATGCCGGTAAAAGAAACGGTATTACTTTCCAATCCGGAAAACCTGAAAGCAAACTATTTCCTGGAAAGAAGAGAACTGGGCATCATCAATGTTGGTGGAAAAGGAACCGTAGTTGCTGATGGAACGAGTTATGAAATCGATTTCAAAGAAGCCTTATATTTAGGAAAAGGGACAAAGGAAGTGAGTTTTAGCTCGGCCGATGGCAATGCCCCTGCAAAATTCTACATCAACTCTGCACCTGCACACCATACTTACCCTTCGAAAAAAGTTTCTAAAGCAGAAGCGGAAGTGGTAGAACTGGGCTCGGCAGAAACGGCAAACCACAGGGTGATCAATAAACTGATCGTGAACAGTGTGCTGCCTACCTGTCAGCTGCAAATGGGAATGACGGAACTGAAAAGTGGCAGTGTCTGGAACACCATGCCGGCACATACCCACGACCGCAGGATGGAAGTATACTTCTATTTTGAAGTGCCACAAGGACAAAGTGTTTGTCATTTTCTGGGACAGCCTCAGGAAACGAGACACATCTGGATGCAAAATGAACAGGCGGTCATTTCACCGAACTGGTCAATCCATTCCGGAGCAGGGACAAGCAATTATACCTTTATCTGGGGTATGGCGGGAGAGAACCTGGATTACGGAGATATGGACCACTGTGCCATCACCGAACTGAGATAAATCATTTGTAAGGCTGCCCGGAATGTTCCGGGCAGCCTTATCAACTTAAACTGTAGGAACCAATGAAGAAAATAATCTTGTTTTTGTGTGCATGCGCGACCCTGCCTTTTGTGCTTTCTGCGCAAACAAAAAACGGCAAAGCGATCGTCAGCATTCAGAATACTTCAAAAATAAAAAGAACGGGAGCCGTAACGGCCATCTCCTGGAAAAGCATCCTTTCTAAATTCCCGGGCATCGATACCGGAAATTTTAAAGTACTGAATGCCGCAAGCAAGGAAGTCCCTTTTCAACTGATCTATAAAGGAGAGGACGATCCTCAGCAATTGCTGGTTCAGCTGGATGTGGCGCCAAATGCTGCGGTTAAACTATCCATTGTTCCGGGGAAAGCAGCCAAAGCTGTTCAGAAGACTTTTGGCCGTTATGTGCCGGAACGTAAAGATGATTTTGCCTGGGAAAATGATAAAGTAGCTTTCAGAATGTATGGCAAAGCTTTGGAGGCAACACCAAAGGAAATGGCTTATGGAGTAGACATCTGGGGCAAACGGACCACAAGGATGATCCTGAACGAACGCTATAAAAGAGGGGAATACCATGTCGACCATGGGGATGGCAACGACTATTACCATGTAGGCCTGACTTTAGGTGGAGGCGACATTGCGCCTGTTGTGAAGGATAAAATCTATTACCCGATGAATTACCGCAACTGGAAAATCCTGGATCAGGGACCTTTGCGCTTTACCTTCCAGCTGAGCTACGACAACTGGGATGTGGATGGAAAATCGGTAAAAGTAACCAAAACGATTTCGCTGGATGCCGGTTCTCATTTGAATAAGGTAGAAGCAAACTATGAATATGCAGGTACAGAGGACTTACCGGTTGTAGTCGGCATCATCAAAAGGGCAGAACCCGGAAAGCTTTTATTGGATGAGCAACAGGGAATCATGGGCTATTGGGAACCTCAGCATGGCGCAGATGGCATCACCGGTGTCGGTACCATCGTAGCGGACCCTAAACTGAAAATGAAGGTGAGCAACGAACAATTGCTAACCCAGACGAGTACAAAAAACGGAACAGCGATCGTGTATTACAATGGCACGGCATGGAACAAAGCACAGGAAATCACCACTGCAGCTGCATGGTTTGACTACCTGAACAATTTTAAACAAGCACTGGAACAGCCTTTAAAAGTAACTGTTCAATAAACTTAAGAGATATGTCAGTATTGAATTTATTTAATTTAAAAGGTAAAATAGCCCTGGTTACGGGTTGTAAACGCGGAATTGGTAAGGCAATGGCCGAAGCCCTTGCCGAAGCAGGAGCCGACATCATTGGCGTATCTGCGAGCCTGGAACTGGAAAATAGTGCTGTTGAACAGTCTGTAAAAGCATTGGGCAGGAATTTCTCCGCTTATCAATGTGATTTCAATGACCGCAATTCTTTGAAAAGCTTTATCGAAACGGTGAAGGCCGCACATCCGGTGATTGATATCCTGGTGAACAATGCCGGAACGATTTTGAGACAGCCGATTGCAGAACATTCAGACGAATATTGGGATGAAGTGATTGCAGTAAACCAAACGGCCCCTTTTATCCTGACCCGTGAAATTGGAAAAGAGATGATTTTGAGAGGCAGCGGAAAAGTGATCTTTACGGCTTCATTGCTGACTTTCCAGGGCGGAATTACCGTTCCGGGATATGCGGCGAGCAAAGGTGCGATTGGTCAGCTGACAAAAGCCTTTGCCAATGAATGGGCATCAAAAGGGGTGAATGTAAATGCCATTGCACCGGGATATATCTCTACCGATAATACGACGGCTTTAAGGGCCGATGAAAACAGAAGCCGCTCGATTATGGAACGCATTCCTGCCGGAAGATGGGGAGAGGCAGAAGACTTTAAAGGGCCCACTGTTTTCCTGGCTTCTGAAGCTTCGAACTATATGCATGGAACTGTGATGACCGTAGACGGCGGATGGATGGGGAGGTAAGCGCATGAAAAAAACGATACTGATCATAGGATTACTTGCGCTGACACTGTCGGTAAATGCGCAGGATAAAAAGACGAACCGCCCCAATGTCATCATCATCAATATGGACGATATGGGCTACGGAGATACGGAACCCTACGGGATGACCGGTATTCCAACGCCGAATTTTAACCGGGCAGCAAAAGAAGGCATGCGCCTGACTCATTTTAATGCAGCACAGGCAGTTTGCAGTCCTTCCAGGGCCGCATTGCTGACCGGATGTTACCCAAACAGACTGAGCCTGGCCCATGCTTTAAGTCCCGAAGCCAAAACCGCTTTAAGTACTTCAGAAGAAACAATTGCTTCCGTATTGAAAAAGGCAGGATATAAAACAGGAATGCTGGGCAAATGGCACCTGGGTTCAAAAGCACCTTACCTGCCTGTGCATTTCGGTTTTGACAGCTTTTACGGCCTTCCGTATTCTCATGACATGTGGCCGGTAGGATACGATGGAAAAGCACTGGACTCCAGTACCTACAGGGGAAAGTACCCCCGTTTGCCCATTCTGGAGGGAGATAAAGTAGTAGCCTATAATGACAACCTGGAAGACCAGGGGAAACTCACAGGCACCTTAACAAAGAAAGCAGTTGAGTTTATCAGCAATCATAAAAAAGATCCTTTTTTCCTGTACCTCGCACAGCCGATGCCACATGTTCCTTTAGCCGCATCTGCTGCGTTCAAAGGGAAAAGTGAACAAGGTTTGTTTGGCGATGTGGTGATGGAACTGGACTGGTCGCTAGGGCAGATCATGAAACGCCTGGACGAACTGAAATTGTCTGAAAACACGATCCTGATCATTACCAGCGACAATGGGCCATGGTTAAACTATGGCGACCACGCGGGCTCTTCAGGTGGCTTAAGAGAAGGAAAAGGAACGGCCTGGGATGGCGGAACAAGGGTACCTTGTATCATCCGCTGGCCAGGGAAAATTCCTGCAGGAACTGTCAACTCCCAGCTGATGGTCAATATCGATTTATTGCCAACGATCGTTTCCATCACGAAAGCAGCTTTGCCTAAAAACAGAATCGATGGAATGGATTTTTCTTCGCTTCTAACCGGGAAAACAGAGAAAGGACCAAGGGAAGTTTTTTACTATTACTATGATGTCAATAACCTGAAAGCAGTGCGTTATAAAAACTGGAAACTGGTATTTCCGCATAGTTCCAGAACATATACTGCCGGATTGCCGGGTAAAAACGGATATCCGGGACCTGCGCCTGATGCTCCGGTGAAAATGGCTTTGTACAACCTTTCGCATGACCCTGGAGAACAATATGATGTACAGGCAAGCTACCCGGAGATCGTTAAAAAGATCGAAGGATATGCGGAAGAAGCAAGACAGGACCTGGGAGATGGCCTGACCAAACGTATCGGTGCGAACAGAAGGCCGGCAGGAAAAGTAAATTAATGTTGATGATGAAATTGAAAATTAAAGCATGGTCTTTTGCCCTGCTGATCATGGGCTCCGGAATGGCATCCGCGCAGGACTACTGTCCGGTAATTCCGGCCCCGGTAACCGCGGCAAAAACAGATGCCCGGTTTGTATTAAATTCAAATACCCCAATCATAGCGGGAGATGTGGTGTTTAAGCCCATCGCGCAATACCTGCAGGAAGAATTATTGAAAACACAGCAAATGACATTGAGCATGCAGCCTGCAACAGGCGGGCCTGCCATCCGCTTTGTGCTGTCGTCCAAAAAGAAAATGCCTGCCGGAGCTTATAGTCTGGAGATCAATAGAGATGGGGTTACGATTGCGGCCAAAGAAAGTACGGGTGCGTTTTATGCTGCGGTTTCTTTATTGCAGGTAATCAGGCAGAGTAAAAGAACAAAAGCCGGCCTGCTGACTTTGACCGGATGGAAAATAGAAGATGAGCCTGGCTATGGCTGGAGAGGTTTTATGCTGGACGAGTCCAGACATTTCTTTGGCATGGAGAAACTGAAATCCATCCTCGACTGGATGGCTTTCTATAAGTTGAATAAGTTGCACTGGCACCTGACCGATGAACCGGCATGGCGGATCGAGATCAAAAGATATCCAAAGCTTGCCCTGGTTGGGGGAATAGGAAATTATGTGGATGAGTTTGCTCCAGCACAGTATTATACCCAGGAACAAATAAAGGAAGTGGTGGCTTATGCTGCAGCAAGATTTATTACGGTGATTCCGGAAATAGATATGCCGGGACATGCGACAGCAGCGAATAAGGCCTATCCGGAATTTAGTGGTGGCGGCACTCCGGGACATCCGGAGTTTACGTTTAACCCTGGAAAAGAAGCGACTTACACTTACCTGAGCAATATCCTGAAAGAAACGAATGTGTTGTTCCCTTCTGCAATGGTGCACCTTGGTGGTGATGAAGTGAGCTATGGCAATCAGAAATGGGCCGTTGATCCGGAGATTCTTTCTTTAATGAAGGATAAAAATCTTGCCGGAACAAAAGAGGTAGAAACTTATTTTATGAAACGCATGGCGGATTCGTTATTCCGTATGAATGCCAAATTACTGGTTTGGGATGAGATGACAGATGCAGGATTGCCAAAGGATAAGACGATTATTTTTTGGTGGAGACAGGATAAGCCGGAGGTATTGAAATCAGCCTTGAATAAAGGCTATGAAACGGTTTTATGTCCGCGATTGCCTTTGTACTTTGATTTTGTTCAGGACAGCACCCACCGTTACGGCAGGAAGTGGAATAAAACTTATAACGCGCTGGAAAATGTATACGCCTTTTCGGGGGAAGATTACCAGTCCCAGGCCCTTCATAAAAACCAGATCTTAGGAATTCAGGCGAACTTATGGACAGAAACGGTTCAGACGGAGCAAAGATTGGATTATTTGCTTTTTCCAAGGATTACGGCGCTTGCAGAAGCCGCCTGGTCTGTAGGAAGAAAGAAAGATTTTCCGCAGTTTATGGAACGCTTAAAAGGGCATTTGGCACTTTATGAGGCTGATGGGATTTATTATTATGATCCATTTCAAAGTCGTAAATACCCGGAACCTGTAAAAGTGGGTAAGGGGGTTAAACGTTTCAATACTGAATTGTAATTGAACTGAGCTTGCGGACTCTTGAGGACCATTGAAAAACAATAAAAGATCGAAAAAAATCAATAAACAACACGAAAACAACCAAATAAGTTCCAATGAAAAGAAGAAACTTTTTTAAGATTGCCCCTTTAGCCGGATTGTTTGGGTTTGTAAGTCCGGGGAAGGCCATTGCTGCCATTCCGGAAACTTTCATGCCTGCAAAATCGGACCGGGAATATTGGGTGTCATTGATGATCCGCATTGCGGAGCCGGTATTGAAAAACCTGAGCAAAGAGGAGTTAAAGAAAAATATGCCTCTGGAAAAACCTGCGGGTTATGGAAAGAAGGTAGAAGAGGTTACTTATCTTGAAGCATTGGGGCGTACGCTGGCAGGGATTTCAGGATGGCTGTCTTTGCCTGCTGATCAAAGTGCAGAAGGTAAAAAGAGGGCAGAGTTTGCGGAGATGGCCAGGAAGAGCATTCTGAATATCGTTAATCCTGCCTCTCCGGATTATACTGATTTTGTAAAAAGGGGAGAATCGCAGTTGCTGGTGGATGCGGCATTTTTGTCGCACGCTCTTTTACGTGCCCCTTTACAACTCTGGGAACCACTTCCGGAGGAAGGAAAAAAACAGGTCATCAGCGCTTTTAAAAGCCTGAGGTGGATTAAACCCGGACAAAGCAACTGGCTGTTGTTCTCTGCAATGGTAGAAGTGTTTTTGTTAAAGGTTGGAGCAGAATGGGAGCAGGAACGGGTAACTTATGCCATTGACAAACATAAGGAATGGTACAAAGGTGATGGTTGGTATGGTGACGGAGAGAAGTTTCATTTTGACTATTACAATGGTTTTGTGATCCAGCCAATGCTTGTGGATATACTGAAAGTGCTGGCGGAAAAAGGACTGGCGAAGTCGGAGGAATATGAGCTGATGCTGAAAAGAATGCAGCGTTATGCAGCCTGTCAGGAGCGCATGATCTCTCCTGAGGCGACTTATCCGGCAATCGGCAGGTCTGTAGTTTATCGGGTAGGGGCTTTCCAGCCACTGGCACAGCTGGCATTGAACCGCCAGTTGCCAAAGATGATCAGTCCGGCACAGGTGCGTTCTGCACTCACGGCAGTCATGAAAAGACAATTCGAAATGAAAGGTACATTTAGTACAACAGGATGGTTACAGCTGGGCTTCTGCGGCCATCAGCCACAGGCTGCCGAAACCTATATCAGTACCGGAAGTTTATATTTATGTAGTGTGGGATTTTTGCCTTTAGGCTTGCCTGCGGATGATGTTTTCTGGACAAGTCCGGCAGAAGAATGGTCAGGAAAAAAAGCCTGGTCGGGAGGGGCTTACGAGGAAGACCATGCGGTAAATTTCTAAAGTAGGCAGCAAGGTTTTAATTTAAAACAGGTAACAGGTTTTTTAAAATTAAAATCGGGTGTGTTTCAAAAAACACACCCGATTTTTTATTAAATATTGTTTTTTACTGCCTTACGAACCGCAGTCCGCATCCTTCAATGCAGCGAGGGTAGATCTCCAGATTTTCTTCGCTAAGTTTATAACCGAAAATTTGTGCCGGAAGGTAAACGTTATACAGGACTTCCATCTTTGTACTATCCAGGATCTTATAGCGAAAGGTATCAAAAGAGAGGGCATTGCCTTCCAATTTGCCATCTTTATTAAAATTGAGGTATTTTGGCTCACCTGTTGCCTTCATGTATTTGCCGCTTCCGTCGCCGGGATCGGTCATCGTTTCTGTCAGTTTCCATTTACCGTAAATCTCAAGGGATCGTGGTGCAGCCTTATCTTTTTTACAGGAGAAGGAGAGGGCCGAAATGGCGATGAATAATAAGAGTAATCCTTTTTTCATAAAACATGTTTTTTTCCTAAACGGTTGTCATCGGATAAACGCTACAGCTAAACGATTTTATTTTTCGGCTAATGGTTTTTTAATCAGTTGTTTAAACGTCCCGGCCGGGAGGCGCTGAAAACCTATAAATTGCTTTCAATTGCGCCTACTTTTTCCCGGTATAAATCTACCTCTCCATCCAGAAGAACTGCTATCACTGTTAAGCTCTTGTCCAGACGGTCCTGTGGAACCGGAATGTAAATGATTCCAGGAATCGCACTCCAATACAGTTTATTGTAGATTTCAGGCTCCATCATTGTGCCTTCACCCACAATCCTGATCCTCGCGATTTTGTTCTTAATTCCTTTTAAGGCAATAGGGCCTGTTGGCTTTCCTTCTACAAAAAGATAAACGGTTTTCTTATCGGCAGATAAGGCACTGTTGCCCTGATAATGTCCTTCAGGAAGTCCTTTTCCTGTTTGGAACAGGCCTTCTGCATTTTTGGTGATCCAGTTGTAGACTTCCGGGTTCAGGTTTTTCTTTTCTGTTTCAAATCCCAGTCCGTCTACCGCCAGTTTGGTGTTTAAGAAAGGGTTGTTTCCATCCTGCAGTGCATTGGCAATTTCGGTGATCTGTTGTTTTGCAGGTTCTTTTTTCTTTTCCGTCAGGTTTACGCTGACACTGGTTTTTTCTTCCAGTTTTAAAGGTTCATCAAATTGAAGGGCAAGTACGGTTACATCCGCATCAACCGAGCTTTCAGAGATCTTTAAACTAAGGTCATTTCCGTTTTTGCTGAGTTCGACATGATTGTTATTGCCCACAACTTTAGCAGATTTAACTTTGGACTGGATACCTTTAAGGTATAAAATTCCATCATATGGTGCCCAGTCTGCATATAGATATAAGGTTTTGCGGTCTTTGGAAAGACTGGTTTTTCCGTCGAAATGTCCTGCAGGGATTCCTGCACGGGTTCCGTAAATTGCTTCTCCATGTTTTTGGGTCCAGCGGGCCAGTCCTTTAAGCACTTTTACCTGTTGTTCAGGGATGGTTCCATCTGCTTTAGGGCCGATGTCAAGTAATAGGTTTCCACCCATACTGATACAGTCTACCAGGGTTCTTACAATCATATTCGGGGATTTGTACTTGTAATCGTAAGGCTGGTAACCCCAGGAATCATTCATCGTATAACACAGTTCCCAGTAATCTCCGGCAGGTCTTACCACCGGAATTCCCTGTTCAGGTGTTTCATAATCGCCATGGCCGTTGAGCCTGGAATTGATGATGATGTTGGGGTTATAGCTGCGCAATCCTTTGAGCACTTTTTGTGCCTGCCATTCTTCTCCTGAATGTTCCCAGTCTCCATCAAACCATAAAAGATCTGGTTTGAAATTCGAAGACAGTTCGTCCAGTTGCTTATGGTAATAGCTCAGGTATTTGTTCCATCGCTTAGGCTCTTCTGTAAGCTTGTATCTTTTATGCTCTCTTGTGAAAACATCATAATCTGGATAACTCCAGTCGGGCAGGGAGAAATACAATCCTGTTTTTAATCCCGAAGCTTTTAAAGCTTTTACAAAGGGACTGATGAGGTCTTTTTTCGCAGCGCTATGTTTGATCGTCGTTGTTGCGTTAGGGGCTTTGGTATCCCATAAAGAGATTCCATCATGATGTTTGGTGGTAATGACCGAATATTTGGCACCACTTTCTTTAATGAGCTTTACCCATTCTTCCGGTTGGTAACTGGCGGCATTAAACCCATCCAGTTGTTTCATATAATTATCATGGTTGATGTAATTATTGAAAAATGCCCAGGATTCGGAAATTCCGTTGACCGAATAAATGCCCCAATGGATAAATATCCCCAGTTTGGCATCGGTAAACCATTCCATTTTTTTAGCATTGTTCTTGTCCTGGGTTTTGCTTTCCTGTGCTTTGTTCTCTGAAAAGAACACCAGCAAAAACAGAAAAGACAGTAAGGTCTTCTTGTTCATAGAATTGTGTGTAGGTTTCGTTTGTTAATGTTGTATTTGTGTGTGTGTTTGTAGGCAGGCTTATTTTTGTAAATAGGATTTTTGATAAGTTAAAGGACTCTTTCCTGTGATGATTTTGAAATGTTTATGAAAACTGGCGAAGTTGTGGAAGCCACTTTCATAACAGATCTGCTTTACATTCATGCTGTCCTCAATCAGCAGTTTGCAGGCATGTCCGACCCTGATTTCACTGATGAACTGGGTATAGGTTTTTCGGGTCCTTGATTTAAAATAACGGCAAAAGGAATTCGGACTGATATTGGCTACGGAAGCCATTTCTTCCATCTGGATTTTTCTTTTGAAGTTGGCCAGGGAATAATTGTAAATGGCATTGATCCGGTCGTTCTCAATTTCCTCGAAATCGTGGCGGAAACCGATGGAAGAAAGCAGGTGGTTTGGCGTGCAGTTTTCAATCGCGAGCAAAGCTTCCATCAACAAGATGATCCGTTTGGAGCCCTCAGAAAGCAGGATAGACTCGATCAGTTCCCCAATGGCTTTTTTATTCTTATCGGGAATCTGAATCCCTCTTTGTGCCTTTTCCAGGGTCAGCTTTAAGGCTTTATTCTCCGGAAGGTTCAGGAAATGGCTTCCCCAGAAGTTCTCATTGAAATGGACTACCACTACATCGGCATTGTTCTTCTCATCTTCATTAAAATAGCTGTCGTCGAACCTCCAGTAATGGGGCAGGTGTGCACCTACAAGTACGACATCGCCGGATCTGAAACGCTTGATGTTGTCTCCGATAAACTGGGTGCCGTTGCCCTTTTTAAAATAGATCAGTTCAACCTCGGCATGGTAATGCCAGCGGTTGTTGATGTAAGGAACCTTATCTCTTCTTGCACTAAATGAATTCACAAGGTTGTTTGAAACTTTGAGTAGTTGTGGCTTCATGATATTTGGTTAGGTAATGATAAAAGTATAAAAATCTTTTAAAAATACCTTGTAATTTAACAATTACACTTAAATCTGCCAATATTGCTTAATAATTGCCGATTTCGCTGAATAATTCCGGTTATGCTATTCCATAAAAACTAATAACTTTGGTTTAACAACACACAAACCGAATAAATTATGACCAAAAGAACCTGGAAAACCTCAGTAATGGTTTTTCTGATCCCCATTGCTTTTCTTCCTGCAAGGCTGCAGGCGCAGGTAAAAAAATCAAAACCAGTTGCCCCGAATATCATTTTCATCCTTACCGACGATCTGGGCTATGGTGATATTGGTGTTTTCTTTCAAAATCAGCGCCAGCAGAAGGGAAACAAAGCACTGCCTTTTCAATTGACACCACATCTGGATCAGATGGCTGCTTCCGGTGCCAAATTCACAAATCAATATAGCAATGCCCCGGTTTGTGCCCCTTCCAGGGCTTCATTCATGACGGGAATGAACCAGGGCAATGCCAGTGTAAGAGATAACCAGTTCGACAAACAGATCGAAAACAACCATACCGTTGCGGGGATGTTAAAAGCAGGCGGCTACGCTACTGCAGCGATTGGAAAATGGGGTTTGCAGGGCGAAACCAAAGAGGAACCCAACTGGCCCGCCCATCCTTCAAAAAGAGGCTTTGATCAGTTCTTTGGTTATATGAGGCATGCCGATGGCCATGAGCATTATCCTTATGAAGGATTATATCGCGGCAAAAAGCAGGTCTGGGACAATTATACCAATGTTGCTGCGGAGCTGAGTAAATGTTATACCACAGATCTGTGGACGGCCTATGCGAAAAAATGGATCGTAGATCATGAGCAGGGAAAAGACGCGAAAAAACCTTTCTTTATGTTTCTGGCCTACGATGCCCCTCATGCGGTACTGGAATTGCCAACTCAGGCTTATCCTAAAGGAAGCGGTCTTAAAGGCGGATTGCAATGGACCGGAAAAGGCGGAAATATGATCAATACGGCTTCAGGAGAGATTGATACTTATGTGCATCCGGATTATGCGAATGCTACTTATGACGACGATCAGAATGCGGCTACTCCGGAAGTTGCCTGGCCGGATACGTATAAAAGATATGCGACGGCGAACAGAAGGATTGATGATGCGGTTGGGGATCTGACCCAACTGCTGCAGGATCTGAACATCGCAGAAAATACACTGGTGATTTTTACATCAGATAATGGCCCTTCCATAGAATCCTACCTTCCAAAAGGATTTGCCCCTAACAGTCCGGAGTTTTTTGGAAGTTTTGGCCCTTTCGACGGGATCAAAAGAGATGTCTGGGAAGGTGGACTGAGAATGCCTACGCTGGCCAGCTGGCCGGGACATATTGCTCCGGGAAAAAGCATCAGCAGCCCCAGCATGTTGTCAGACTGGATGGCGACTTTTGCTGACGCAGCAAAGATCTCCGTTCCGGCAAGAACAGATGGGGTCTCATTATTGCCTGTACTGACCGGAAAAGGCAAACAGGAAGCAGGACAGGTATATGTAGAATATACTGAAGGTGGAAGAACACCGGATTTTAAATCGTTCGAAGAAAGCCGGAGAGGAAGAAAGCGCGATCAGATGCAGATGATTCGTTTCGGGGATTTGGTGGGTGTCCGTTACCAGATCAAATCTGCCGCTGATGATTTTGAGATTTATAATGTCGTTACCGATCCCAAAGAAACAAAGAACCTTGCTGCTGATCCTGCCTATCAGAAGATGCAGGAAAAAATGAAGGCTAAAGTCTTGCAGCTAAGGAGGGTGGATGCCGAAGCTCCCCGTCCTTATGATGGAGCTGCCATTCCTGCTTCGCCTGTTTCCAAAGGACTCAAACCTGGTTTGAACTGGCGCTTTTTTAAAGGTGACTTTCCATGGGTAATTTCCGAAAAAGAGAAAGCGGCGCAGAAAAAAGGAGGAGCCGGAGGGTTAAAGCAGGTTCTTGCCGGTACTGCGGATGGGATGGTCCTGTATGAGGCTTATTTTAAAGCGCCTGAGGATGGAAATTATACTTTCTCTCTTCAGACGAAAGGTAAAGCTTATGTACGGTTACATGAGGCAGAATTACTGGATGCGGACTTTGGATATACGTCGGGTAAAGAAATTTTTACAACAGTGAAGTTGAAAGCCGGATACCATCCGGTTAAAATTTATGCCTTGAAAAAGGCGGGAGAAACAGGAGAATTGGTGCTGAAGTATAAAGAAGGCAGATCTGATTGGTCATTGTTAAGCAACAAAAATCTGTATTGCGTAAAATATTTGCTTTAAGCCTTGTATTTAGAAGATTTAGATTGCAAAAAAAAGTGTTTAAACTTTCATTTAATCAAAAAGTTAATTACATTTGGGCTTACCCTTTCGAGGGTATGTTTTTCATAGGTAGATGTAGGGTCGGAAATTTATTTTCGACCCTTTTTTGTTCATAGGGGTTCCGTACCTTTACCGGCGTTATGAATAAGAAAAAAATCGTCGTTGCCATCACCGGAGCCAGTGGTTCCATTTACGCTAAATTGCTCCTGGATAACCTGCTGAAGCTCTCTGACCAGATTGAAAAGGTAGGGGTGGTGATGTCCGACAATGCGAAGGAAGTCTGGCGCTTTGAGCTGGGCAATGCAGACTATGATCTTTACCCCTTCACTTTTTATCCGAAAATGGATTTCAATGCGCCTTTCGCTTCGGGCTCTGCAAAATTTGACACTATGATTATCATTCCATGTTCCATGGGAACGCTTGGAAGAATCGCGCATGGCATCTCCAATGACCTCATCAGCCGGGCGGCAGATGTGGTCCTGAAAGAACGCCGGAAATTGATCGCCGTAGTGCGGGATACGCCTTTCAGCCTCATTCACATCAATAATATGAAGACAGTAACGGAAGCTGGCGGAATCATTTGCCCGGCAAGTCCTTCTTTTTACAGCCTTCCAAAGAGCATTGAAGAAGTCGCCCAGACGGTGGTCAGCCGTGTGATTGACCTGGCCGGGCTTAGTATGGATAGTTTCCGCTGGAATGAGGAATAATCCCATCTAAAAACTTATCTTTGCAAATTCTCTAAGGAAATTTATCAGGGCTAATGAAGAAGGTTGCATTTTATACACTGGGTTGTAAGTTAAATTTTTCTGAAACTTCCACTATAGGCAGGTTATTTACCGATGCAGGTTATGCAGTCGTGGATTTTACTGCGGCGGCAGATGTATATGTGATCAATACCTGCTCCGTAACGGAACATGCGGATAAGAAATGCCGCAAGGTGGTTAAGGAAGCACTTAAATATGCACCTAATGCCTACATCACTATTGTGGGTTGTTATGCGCAGCTTAAACCTGTAGAAATTGCTGAAATCGAAGGTGTGGATATGGTATTGGGCGCAGCAGAAAAATTCCGCATCGTGGAATACATCTCCGACCTGACCAAACAGCCTAAGGCCGTTATTCATCAGCAGAACATTGAGAAAGTTAACCACAACTTTATTGCAGCTTATTCTATCGGCGACAGAACCCGGACTTTCTTAAAGGTTCAGGACGGTTGTGATTATCCATGTACGTATTGTACCATTCCACTTGCACGTGGCGGAAGCCGCAGTGATACCATAGAAAATGTGGTCAACCGCGCAGCGCAAATTGCAGAAAGTGGTGTGAAAGAGATCGTGCTTACCGGGGTTAACCTGGGCGATTTCGGCATCAGGGATGGCAAGAGAGAAGATAAATTCTTCGACCTGGTAAGGGCACTGGATGAAGTGGAAGGCATTGAGCGAATCAGGATCTCTTCCATAGAGCCGAATTTGCTGAGCAATGAAATCATTGAGTTTGTAGCACATTCCAAACGCTTTGTACCTCATTTCCATATTCCATTACAATCCGGATCCAATAAGATCCTGGGATTGATGAAAAGACGTTACCAGAGAGAACTATATACTGAACGTGTAGCCACGATCAAAGCATTGATTCCAAATTGCTGTATCGGTGTGGATGTGATCGTTGGTTTTCCGGGCGAAACACATGAAGACTTTTTAGATACCTATCAGTTCTTAAATGAACTGGATATTTCCTATTTACACGTGTTTACTTATTCTGAGCGTGAGCAGACCGCGGCGGCAGAGATGAAGGGCCGTGTAGCCGGAAGCACGAGGGCAGACCGAAGTAAAATGCTGCACATCTTATCAGACAAAAAACGCAGGGCTTTTTACCAGTCGCAGATTGGTACCGTAGGTGAAGTGCTTTTTGAAGATGACCAGAAAGATGGTTTCATGCATGGTTTCACAAAAAACTATGTGAAAGTAAAAGCGAAATATGATCCGGTGATGGTAAATGAGATCAAAACAGTGAAATTGATCGAACTTACTGCTGATGGAGAGGTAGAAGTTGCAGAAACCGAAGAAGTTTTAGCGCATTAATCCTATATTCGCATAAAACTTTTTTATCCGTATGTTTCCAACCGTATCTCATTTTATAGAGTATCTTTTCGGCGTTCAGGTACCCCTTCCTTTTAATACATTTGGCGTTTTTGTTGCGCTGGCTTTTATCGCAGGCTACTGGGCTTTTACCCAGGAATTTAAACGTAAAGAGGCCCTGGGGCTTTTACATCCGATAAAAAAGCTGATCACCATTGGTAAACCTGCAACAACCATCGAACTGCTCTATAATGGTATTTTCGGATTCCTGATCGGCTATAAACTGGTTTACGCTTTATTAAATTATAAACTTTTTGTAAGTGATGCCCAAACGGTATTGTTGTCTACCAAAGGAAGTCTGCTTGGCGGACTGTTCTTTGCGGGTCTTTTTGCTTACTGGGACCATAAAGAAAAAAACAGGACTAAATTACCTGCTCCTAAAACAGTAGAGGTAACGCAGCACCCTTACGAGCTGATGGGCAATATGATTGTCTGGGCAGCAGTATGGGGCTTTTTAGGCGCTAAAATATTCGATAACCTGGAGCATTGGGATACTTTTGTTCAGGACCCGATCGGCAGTTTGCTTTCTTTCAGCGGACTTACTTTTTACGGTGGTTTGATCTGTGGTGGTGCCGCAGTATTGTACATCGCCAAAAAGAACAATGTAAAAATCTTACACATGCTGGACATTGGTGGTCCCGGAATGATGCTGGCTTACAGTGTCGGCCGGATCGGATGCCATATGTCGGGCGACGGGGATTGGGGAATTACCAATCTTAACCCTAAACCTTTTAGCTGGCTTCCCGACTGGATGTGGGCCTATACCTATCCAAACAATGTGGCGAATGAAGGGAATCTTATTCCCGGCTGTATCGGCAAATTTTGTCATGAGTTAGCCGCGCCGGTATATCCAACGCCCATCTATGAGGTGATTGTCTGCTTTATCTTATTCCTTATTCTCTGGAAGATCCGTGACCGCATTAAACTGCCGGGCATGATGTTCGGGATTTACCTGATGATGAATGGTCTGGAGCGCTTCTTTGTGGAACTGATCAGGGTGAATACCAAATACAATGTTGCCGGAATCCGTTTTACACAGGCGGAATTAATTTCCAGCATCTTGTTCCTGTCTGGTCTGCTTCTGGTGCTCTATTCTGTGAAGAATAAAGAAAAGCATGCAAATTATTAATATCCAAAGATTTGAATTACGAATTACTCTGTTCTAAAGTAGTTGCCATCACACGGCTGACCGGCAATTTTATCCGCAAGGAGTCCATGAATTTTGATGCGAATGCAGTAGAATTCAAAGGGCTGAACGACCTGGTATCCTATGTAGATAAAACGGCGGAGAAGCAACTGGTGCGAAATTTAGCCAAGCTGATTCCCGGTGCAGGATTTACAACAGAAGAAGAAACGATCAATAGCAGGGGAGAGGTTTTCAACTGGATCATAGATCCTTTAGACGGTACCACGAACTTTATCCATGGCATTCCAACTTATGCGATCAGCGTTGCCCTTTATGAGGACGACCAGCCGGTTATCGGCGTGGTGTATGAGATCAACAGGGGAGAGATGTTCTTTACCTATAAAGGTGGGGCAGCTTATCTGAACAATAAAGAAATCCAGGTTTCTACCAGGACCTCACTGGCGGATAGCCTGCTGGCTACCGGTTTCCCTTATTACCAGTTTGACAAGCAGGCGCAATACATGCAGTTGTTCTCTGAAATGATGCAAAAGTGTCATGGACTGAGGAGGATTGGTTCGGCAGCAACAGACCTTGCTTATGTGGCCTGTGGCAGGTTTGATGCCTTTTTTGAATACAATCTGAATGCCTGGGACGTGGCGGCAGGAGCTTATCTTGTACAACAGGCAGGGGGAAATATCATGAACTTCTCCGGTGGAGCAGAGTTTCTGGAGAAAAGAGAAATCCTGGCGAGCAACGGATTGATCCACGAGGATATTTTAGCGACGATGAATACGCATTTTAACAGCCAGTTGTAGTCTGATTTGAAAATGTAATTAGGAAACAGGTTGTTTCGCGATGATAAGGTAAAATAAGAAAGGCCCATGATTTTTGTCATGGGCCTTTCTGTTTATCGTTGTTCTTGTTTTACAAGGCTTCAGATACCACTTCTTTCACTTCAGGAACCATGCGTTGTAATAAGTTCTGGATTCCCGATTTTAAAGTAATGGTAGAAGATGGACATCCACTGCATGAACCTCTAAGTTCTACAGTAACGACACCTTCTTCAAATGATTTATAGCTGATGGCACCACCATCCTGTTCTACTGCCGGACGTACATAGTCGTGCAGGATCTGCTGAATTTTGATCTCAATGTCTGTTCCTTCGAAAGCGGCAGCCACTTCATTGGTTTCTTCTTTGATCTTATATTCTGATTCTACAGCACCCTTTACGAATTCTTTCAAAAGAGGCTCGATGTCTGCCCATTCAGCGTCTTCAGTCTTGGTAATGGTCACGAAGTTACTTGCAAAAAAAACGCCGTTCACAAAGTTGAACTTGAACAGTTCCTTCGCAAAAGGGGAATGCTCAGCACTCTCTTTAGTCGCAAAATCTTCACTGCCATTGATCAATAACTTATTGACCATAAACTTCATGGTGGCAGGATTAGGGGTTTGTTCTGTATATACGTTGATCGTCATTGTCTTTTTTTCTTACAAAAATAAATAATTCAAAGATGCAATTTAAGCTATCGATGTCTGTTTTAGGTCATTATATCTTAAAATACTCCGGTATAGTTAAACGGCGTAATCTGCTTTAACTCTGCTTTTATTGCATCGTTGACGTTTAAGCCATCAATAAAGGTAGCCATCGTCTCTGCTGTGATCTTCTGATTGGTACGTGTCAGGTCTTTTAAAGCCTCGTAAGGGTTTGGATAAGCCTCTCTTCTCAATACCGTTTGAATGGCCTCAGCCACTACTGCCCAGTTGTTTTCCAGGTCAGCAGCAATTGCTTCGTTGTTTAACAACAACTTGTTCAATCCTCTTAAAGTAGAGGCCATAGCGATCAGGGTATGTGCCATAGGAACACCTACATTTCTCAGTACTGTAGAATCGGTCAGGTCTCTCTGTAAACGGGAGATCGGAAGTTTTGCTGCGAAGAATTCAAATAAGGCATTCGCTATGCCGGCATTTCCTTCTGCGTTTTCGAAATCAATAGGATTTACTTTATGTGGCATCGCAGATGAACCTACTTCTCCTTCTTTGATTTTTTGCTTGAAGTAATTCTTAGAGATGTACGCCCAGATGTCGCGGTCCAGGTCAATGATGATGTTGTTGATTCGTTTTAAGGCATCACATTGTGCTGCAAACTGATCGTAATGTTCAATTTGAGTGGTGTGTTGCGCGCGGCTTAATCCCAATACTTCATTGACAAAGTTATTCGAGAAATCCACCCAGTTGATGGAAGGGTAAGCGATATGGTGTGCATTGAAATTTCCTGTAGCACCACCAAACTTAGCACTGTTCGGGATGTTTTTAAGGTTGTTCAACTGAATTTCCAGACGTTCTGCAAATACCAGGAACTCTTTTCCCAGTTTGGTAGGAGAGGCCGGTTGTCCGTGGGTATGCGCCAATAGCGGAACATCTTTCCAGTCTGTAGCCAGTTCTTTAATTCTGCTGATCAATCCGATGATGTTTGGATAATAAACTTCATTCAGCGCCAGTTTAAAAGTATAAGGGATGGCAGTATTGTTGATGTCCTGAGAAGTTAGTCCAAAATGGATGAACTCTTTGTAGTCCTGGAAACCCAATTCATCAAATTGTTTCTTGATGAAGTATTCTACTGCTTTAACGTCGTGATTGGTGATTTTCTCCGTGTCTTTGATTTCCTGTGCATGATCATCATTGAATTGCTCATGAATCAGGCGTAGTTTTCCATAGTTGGCTTTATCAAATTGTGCTAATCCGGGTAATCCGATTTCACATAGTGAAATGAAATACTCTACTTCTACATATACCCTGTATTTGATGAGGGCAGATTCAGAAAAGTATTTAGATAGGCTTTGAGTGGTGTTTCTATAACGGCCATCTATTGGAGAAATAGCTTGAAGTGGAGATAAATTCATGAATATTATGGTTGTTTACAGGCGCGAAGTTACGCATTATTAGCCGTTTTTGGGAAGGGAAAGGGGGCTAAAATAAATCCAGGGCACAAAAAAAAGGCTTTAGATATCTCCAAAGCCTTTTTTTTATAAGTTATTTAAACTAGTGAGCAGCTGGTTTAGCAGCTTCTTTAGTTGCTTCTGTTGTAGTTTTAACAGTAGTATCTTTTACAGTTGAGTCTTTTACAGTAGTATCAACAGTTGTAACAACTGCACCAGAATCAGTTTTAGTAGTGTCAGTAGAAGTACCAGTTTTTTCTGAAGTACAAGCTGCTACTGATAAAGTGATTGCTAAAGCTGCAAAGCCAAATTTAAATGCGTTTTTCATTCTATTTTTGTTTTAAGGTAATTAACTAATTTTACAGATTAATACGCTAATGTCAGAAAGGTAACCCGGGTATTTGAAAATATTTTTAAAATATTTTTTTAGACGGAAATAGGGGAGGAATCGGGTCTGAATCGGGGTCAATGCAAACCGCTATCAGGAATACCACAAAATCAACTGGATTTTTATGTAAAGTCAGATCAGGAATAAGGCCTTGAAATCTTTGCTTTGGGCAGGCTGAAAACCTGGTAAATACCCCGAATAAAACGGCTTGTGGTTATGCAGGCTCTAACCAGGGTCTATACTTGGTGCATGCCCGCTGGGAAGCCTGTTAAAGGCGGGTAAAATGCTGAGCTAAAATCAAAGCTGGCTTGAGAAGGTGGTAACTTTGTTTATTTTGGTTCAGTTATTCCTGTCCCCCATCTGGTGATGCAGTCTGATAGAATGGTACAACATTGCCTTAATAAAGCTGGCCAGGGCTAGGCTGACGGTAGGGGTTGAGAGGGCCTGATAGGGCTTTTCCCCCTTTTAAACCCATTTAATCGGAAGCTATACTTCAGGTAAAAACAAAGGCGCTATGCCTGATGTTACAGACATGAATGCTGAGATATCTCAGACATAAAATAAATTCATGCAATTCAGTTATCTTTAATATTTAAACAATTTAATCAAATTTATTATGGCAAAAGCACCAAATGGGGTATTAGGCCCCCTAAGAGGAAAAATAAAAAATCTGGTCTTTTATGTGTTAAATGGACAGCCTGTAGTACGAACTATCGGTAAAACTTACAAAAAGCCCAGTATAAATCAGTTGGCCAACTATCAGGCCATGTCGGTTACCATGGATCTTATAAGACCTATCACTGGTTTTATCAATTCCAGCTTTGAACTTGAAGCGAGCGGAACAATTAAAAATGCACACAACCTGGCTACTTCTTATAATAAAAAGAAGGCATTGAAGGGTGAATATCCTAATATCGGTGTAGACTATAGTAAAGTGGTACTTAGTTATGGAGAACTTGAGGTTTCAACAAACCTTAAGATGAAGCTGGTAAAGAGAGGTGTTCATATCCGCTGGGATGGAAATGGGGGATATGGTGATGATATCGTGATGATTCTGCTTTTACATCCGCTCAGTGAGTACGCCACTTTTACACTTAATGCGTGTCGAAGAGATGCAGGACAATATTTAATGGAAGTAACGGAAACCTCTCTGTTGAATGAACCAATAGAAGCCTATATCTGCTTTAAGTCGGCTGATGGAAGGCGGATTTCCAATAGTACATATCTTGGAAACCTGAATGGATAAATACAAAATATCTTATAACAAAAAAGGCG
>NZ_QAJL01000001.1:358982-1017079 GCF_003852525.1 Pedobacter sp. KBW06 | reverse complement strand
CGCCTTTTTTGTTATAAGATTATTCAGCTTATTTTTTTACAGTGTCAACAGCAACTGTAGTAGTTTTAACAGTAGTGTCTTTTACAGTTGAATCAACAACGTTAGTATCAACAGTAGTAACAACTGCACCTGAATCAGTTAAAGTAGTATCAGTTGATTCACCTTTTTTTTCTGATGAACAAGCTGCTACTGATAAAGAGATTGCTAAAGCTACAAAGCCAAATTTAAATGCGTTTTTCATTCTAATTCTATTTTAAATAATTAATTAATTTTGCTGATTAATACGGCAAAGGTTAAAAGGTAACCCATCTATTTGAAAAAAAATAAAAATATTTTTATTGATGTTTTGGGTTACTGTTGACGTTAATACTGTATTAAATGGTGGATGAGAAAAAAGTAAATTTTTTTTGGCTATCATTGGGTTACCATTCACGTATAAATGTATTAATTGGTGAGTAATAAGTTAAGCAGTTCAGTTCCAACAGATAGAGAGGTAGTTTTAGGGATACTAAATGACTCAGAAGATGCGCTAAATAAGTTGTACACGGGGTATTTCCCGATGATTTTACAGTTTATTTTGAATAATAACGGTGATGAAGATGATGCAAAAGACGTGTATCAGGAAGGAATTATCGTTTTATACAATAAAATAAAAGGCGGAAATTTTGAATTGAGCAGTAAACTTAAGACCTATATATACTCAGTTTGCAGAAGAATCTGGTTGAAAAAGCTTTCACAGCAAAGCAAGAAGACCAGCAACATTTCGGACTTTGAGGATGTAATGGCAGTAGAGGTAGATTTGGAGCATCATGAAGAAAAGGACAAGCAGTTTGATAAAATGCAAGATGCACTCCTTCATTTAGGCGAACCCTGCAAGACGATTATTCAGGATTTTTACATCAACAACCTCTCGATGCAGGACATTTGCGAGAAATTTGGCTACACCAATACGGATAATGCCAAAACTCAAAAATATAAATGCTTACAGCGGTTGAAGAAGTTGTTTTTTCAAGTTTAAAGGTGATATGAGAAACGAGATTGAGTTAGAGGGTATAATTGAGGATTATTTAAATGGTAAACTTTCCGAAGCAGAAAGAACGGCATTTGAGCAGCTTCGCAAAAGTGATCCGATTGTGGATCATAAAGTGGTAGCGCACAAAGTTTTTCTGGAATCTTTTGGAGAATATGCACAGGTACTGGATTTAAAGGCTAAAATGGACCGTGCACATGCACAGATCGATGTAGAGACTTTAACCGAAGAACTAAGACCTCATCCTTCTTTTATCATTAACATGTGGCGCAAGAATAAAGCAGCAATCGCTGTGGCCGCTTCTTTTATCTTATTAACGGTTGTGACTGTTTATTCGATTCAACAGAATACCAAACAAATTGGTAGTGTGGAACTGATGAGCAGAGAAATGGCGAAAATCAAAATCGATCAAAGCAGCCTGATCAGAATCATTAAGGCTAAGACTACACCAAATGCACCTAAGAACACTAAACCTGCTAATTTTGGAGGTACAGGATTCGCTTTGACTGCAAATGGTTACTTATTAACCAATCTGCATGTGGTAGATGGTGCTGATTCTGTATATGTTCAGGACAATAAAGGAGATTCCTATAAGGCTAAAGTAGTGAGAACAGATTCTCAATACGACCTGGCCATCTTAAAAATAATTGACAAATCATTCAGCCCCTTGTCTACCCTTCCTTACCGGTTGAAACAAAGCGGAATCGGAATGGGAGAAATCGTATATACCCTTGGTTTTCCTAAAGATGATGCAGTCTTCGGTGAAGGTTATGTGAGTTCGAGAAGCGGTTATAACGGAGATACCACGCAATATCAGGTCTCTATCCCGGTTAATCCAGGAAATAGCGGTGGTCCTTTATTAGACCATCAGGGAAATATCATCGGAGTGATCTCTGCGAAAGAAAAACAAGTGGATGGCGCTACATTTGCCATCAAATCGAAATACATTCAGGAAGCTTTAAACTCTATTCCTAATGATTCTCTGGGTAAAAAAGTAGCCTTTAACAAAAGGAATTCTTTGCAAGGCCTGAGCAGAAACAAACAGGTAGAGAAAATCCAGGATTATGTATTTATGATCAAGGTTTATAAATAGAATACTGAAAAGAAATTGAAAACCCCGGAATGCAACCTTGCGTTTCGGGGTTTTTGTTTTTAGGACCGGATTTTAGGTAGAAATCTTAAACCTGTCGTACAATTGTTGTTGCCCTTTAGCGGTGATGACAATGGCCCTGGAATCTTTTGTCTTCCTGAAATAATCAGACAACAGCATCTTTTCGAGGAAAGCAGCACCCAATGCGCCGGCAAGATGTGGCTTTCTCTCCGTCCAGTCTAAACAGGGCTTGGCAAAGATTCTGCGCGACTTTTTAAGTTCATCCGTATCGATGTCAAATTCAGAGAAAAAAGCACTGCCTTTCTCTGTAACCAGATAAGTTTTTCCTTCCGGCTCAATGAATTTTTGCTGAATAAGTTCTGCAGTGATTGAAACACCTACTTCACCTGCCAGATGATCGTAACAGGTCCTGCAATGTTTTATGGCGGCATTATTGGTATTGCCTACGATCTTTCTATGTTTTTCGTCTGGAATCAGGTTGCCAATGGCTTCAATCGCATAGGCAACTTCCGGCCGGGAGAAACGATAATATTTATGTCTTCCCTGTGGTTCCGCCACCAGCAAATTCGCTTGTATCAATTTGCCCAGGTGCATGCTGATGTTTTGCGGGGAGGTATCTGCACAGATGGCCAGTTCAGTGGCGGTATAAGCCCTGCCATCCAGCAGCGTCCAGAGTATTTTTGTGCGTACCGGATCGCCAATGAGGGAGGTAATGTATGCAATCTCTTGTTTCATTTGATTACAGGTATAGTTAAGTATGGAATGAAGTGTTGAAGGTAAGGAATTCCCAACTTTGCTTCATCTAAACAAAAATAAAATCGGAAAAGATGACAAAAATGAATGAAGAAGATGGCTTAAATCCACATGCGTTTGCGGTGATCTTTGAGGTGATTCCTGCGGATGGTTTTAAAGAAACTTATCTGGACCTGGCTTTACAGCTCAGGCCGGAACTGGAGAAGATAAAGGGCTTTATCTCCATTGAGCGGTTTCAAAGTATTTATCAACCTGAAAAAATATTGTCCCTGTCGTTTTGGGAAAGCGAAAACGCCATCCGGGAATGGAGAAACCTGGAGGCACACCGGGAAACACAGTCGAAAGGACGGGATGGGGTATTTAAGGATTACCGGCTCAGGATTGCGCAGGTGCATAGGGATTATGGAATGTTCCGGAGGGAGGAAGCGCCGGAAGACAGCAAAAGCTATCATCAGCAAAAGCCGGATAAATGAGATGAAACCATCATCAGCATACCGCTTACAAAAGACAAGGAATAATATATTTATGATGGCTTCATAACCGATAAAAGCAAATATATACCGATTAAAATAATTAAACAATTCCTGAAATTTCATAGTTTTACAGATAGCGATTCGCTGGCTTTATTTAAATACGAAGGATATGGATTTTGGAAAGGTTTCCGATGAGGAGCTTAAAACAGTAGATTTCACCTTACCCGATGATGGGAAACAAACGGCAAAAACCCTGAAGGGCAAGCAGCCGTCAAAACAGCCTGAATTTTATGTGGGTTGCGCGAAATGGGGGAGAAAAGAATGGGTGAACATGATCTACCCACCTAAAACCAAAGAAGCTAATTTTCTGGATGAATATGTAAAACACTTCAACTCTATAGAATTGAATGCTGTTTTTTATAGCATCCCTAACCAGGAACTGATCCGCAAATGGAAAGAAAAAGCAGATGAGAATTCGAACAACGGATTTTTGTTCTGTCCTAAGTTTTCGAGAACGATCAGTCATATTAAGAGGCTTAAAGGTGCTGAAGAACCTACGGATCTTTTTCTGGCCAATATTTCGGAGTTTGGAAAATACCTGGGCCCTTGTTTCCTGCAGATGGGAGATAATTTTGGTCCTAAGAATATAGAGGTGCTGGAAGAATTCCTGAAATACCTGCCCACAGATCTTTCAGTATTCGTAGAATTGAGGCATGCGGAATGGTTTTCGGATGAAGCAAACCGGACCCGTCTTTTTGAAATGCTGGCCAAACTTAATAAAGGTGCAGTAATTACTGATGCCAGCGGAAGAAGGGACTGTGTGCATATGGAACTAAGCACCCCCGAGATTTTTATCCGCTTTGTAGGGAACGGACAGGAACATAAAGCATCCGACGAAGCCCGGATTGATGAATGGGTAGAGCGGATCAAAATATGGATGGGAAAAGGGCTGGAAAAAGTTTATTTCTTCCTGCATCAACATGATGAGAAAGATACCCCGATTCTGGCAAACTATACGATAAAGGCATTTAACGATCATTTAGGTAGTCAGATTGCCGAGATTTCTTTTCTTGGAGACAATGATGAAGATATTACAAAACAGACACAATTATTCTAAAAAGTATACTAAATTTGTAGATATTATATTTATATCCTAAAACCACAACATTATGAGTTTAAGAATAGGGGACGCAGCTCCCAACTTTAAAGCAGATACCTCTATTGGCGAGATCGATTTTTATGAATTCTTAGGAGATAGCTGGGGTGTTTTATTCTCTCACCCTGCGGATTATACACCGGTATGTACCACGGAACTTGGTCGTACAGCTGCATTGAAAGGTGAGTTCGAAAAAAGAAACGTGAAAGTCCTTGCGCTGAGTGTAGATTCTGCAGAATCACATAAAGGATGGATCAGTGACATCAATGAAACACAAAATACAAACGTAGAATTTCCGATCATTGCTGATGAAGATAAAACAGTAGCTGATCTGTATGATATGATTCATCCAAATGCGTCAGAAACTTTAACAGTGCGCTCTTTGTTCATCATTTCTCCGGATAAAAAGGTGAAACTGATGCTGACTTATCCTGCTTCTACCGGAAGAAATTTCAATGAAGTATTGAGAGTGATAGATTCGCTTCAGCTGACTGCAAATTATAGCGTTGCCACTCCGGCCGACTGGAAAGATGGTGATGATGTAGTAGTGATGAACAGCATCAAAACGGAAGATATTCCTGCTAAATTCCCTAAAGGACACAAAGTGATCAAACCTTATCTGAGAACTACACCTCAGCCAAATAAATAAGATCCATTTATTTTACATCATAACCCTGCATCAATCTGATTGACTGATGCAGGGTTTTTATTTTCTCCCATGGCTTTACCTGCTGATTTGCTGATCCTGAAAGAACTGGTGTTTGATCCCCTTGGTTTTGAATCCGGCGATGTGGTTCCGGAAGCTGAAAGTATGGAATATGGGGCTTGTTCATTAGCGCTCAACGGACTGGCGCTGAGGTTTCGTACTGCTAAAATTACCCCGACAAAAACCGGTCAGTTTGTGACACTCTGGAAGAGAAAAGGGAGCGGGCCCATTGAACCTTATCAGTCGTCTGATGAACTTGACCTGTTTCTGGTGACCACCCGGAAAGGCGAACGTTTTGGTCATTTTGTATTTCCTAAATCTGCGCTGATTAAACAGGGAATTCTGAGCAATAATGGAAAGGAAGGGAAGCGTGCCATTCGTGTTTATCCTCCCTGGGATGTGACCAGGAATAAACAGGCACAGAAAACCCAGCAATGGCAACTGGAGTTTTTTATAGAAATTTCTCCCGGGCAGGAGCTGGATCCTGGCTTTGTCAACAGGCTTTATGGTTATAAAAAAGAGGCCCTTTTATAAAAAGAGCCTCTTGTCTGCATCGTTATCCGAGTGATTTCGAGAAGATACTTTCTAAGTTTTTGAACTTATCTTTAATTTCCTTATTCAGGCCTGTTTGTTTGTTCTTCTCAGTTTCCTGGTCCAGCCCATTCAATACAGACATGCCCCATTGGATATTTCTGAGGTAACTGCGCTGAATGTCCGGTGATAAAGAGGCGATGTAAGTCAGCTCCTGATCGAGAAAAGAAAGGGTTTCTTTGGCCATGATATTTGCCTGCTTGTGGTCGTTCAGATGGTATAGGATACTGATTGCATCAAATTTGTTTAAGGTATCACGGATTTCATAATTCCTTAACGGAAGTTCTTTTATGCTTTTCATCATGAGGGCATGGGCCGCTTTATTTTTGCCTTCATTGATGAGGTTCGTGGCAAGGGTATTATTGGAAGACCAGGTTCCCTCAGCAATCCCCCGGCTTTGCTCGTCGAGATAGCTGGCCTTATGGAAACCTGAAAAGTCCATTTTGTTCATCACGTTCTCATACATCACATCGGTATTGGTAAGCTGGGATTTATCCCTGGTATCTTTCGGATCTCTCTTTAAAGGAAGCAGGCGATAGGCATAACCTTCCAGATAAAGGTACTTGTCCAGCCCCATATAGGTATCCTGAGAGGAACTGGCCGCAAAATAAACCGGCCTTTTCCAGTTGTTGTTGGCAAGAATGTCATATACTGCAAGGTCTGCTTTGCCGATAAATTTCTTGTCGACCGTCCATTCCATGGCGGATGCTGCTTTCTCTTTATCTTCAGCTTTAATCGTCTGTGTTTTTACCAGCTGACCGGCATCTACACTTAGTTTCAGTTTTCGGCTTGGCAGGAAGTTTTCAAAAGAACCATCGGCCATTTCAATTTTATCGGCTTTATTGTCGGAAGTTAGTACCGCCATCAGGTCTTTGAGTTCTACGCTGTCGGTAAAGCCATAATCGATGTAAGGGATATAGTCGCGGACTCCCTTTTGATATTTCTCATTTGGCATCGTAACCGGAAGCGGAGCAGAATTGTTGACCTGCTTTTTCAATTGATTGATGTAATCATCATCGCTCATGAACTGCATACAGATTACCCTGACATCTGTCCGGATTCCTTCTACTTCCTGGGCATACCACATGGCAAAAGTATCATTGTCTGCATTGGTGAAAAGAATGGCGTTTGGCGCACAGGAATTCAGATAATTCCTTGCCCAGTCTCTGGCGGTTGTTTTTGAAGAACGGTTATGGTCGTCCCATCCCTGTGTGGCCATTAATACCGGAACGGCAAGCAGGGCGGCCAGGGAAGCGGTAATCAGGCTTAACCTGCCAGGGGCAAAACGCTGTAATGCTTCTTTCAGTGCCAATACGCCAAATCCAATAAAGATACAGAAGGCATAAAATGAGCCTACATAGGCATAATCCCGTTCTCTGGGCTGTAAGGGATCCTGGTTCAGGTAGAGGATAATCGCCAGCCCGGTGAAGAAAAAGAGCGTAGCGATCACTAAAGTAGCCTGTTTGTTCTTTCTATACAGGAAGAGCAGCCCTGCAATCCCGAGGATCAGGGGCAGGCCATAATAAACATTATGTCCTTCATTAGCTTTAATGGAAGCAGGTAAGCTGGTCTGTGAACCCAGTCTCATTCCATCCAATGGTTTAATCCCGCTGATCCAGTTTCCGGCCTCCAGGTTTCCTCTTCCCTGAATATCGTTCTGACGGCCCACAAAGTTCCATAGGAAATACCTCATGTACATAAATCCGACCTGATAGGAACTGAAAAAGCTCAGGTTCTGGATAAAGTTTGGTGTCTCGCCTTCTGCCATGCCCAGCCATTGTCTGTAGTAGGCGGCATGACCGTCTTTCCCACTATGGGTGCGTGGGAAAAACAGGTTTTTATCGTAGTTTACTTTAAAGGATTTACCGGAGACTTCATATTTGTCTTTTCCCTTACGGTACTCTGTTCCGGTGTCTGTATAATCTGTTTGTTTGGCATCAAAGGTTTTGCCGTAAAGGAGTGGTGTTTCTCCGTAATTGGTCCTGCCAAGATAGTTGTATAAAGCAAAAGGATTGTCAGGATTAGAGAGGTTGATGTTGGGTTTGGCATTGGCCCTGATGATGGTCACAAAGTAAGCGCTAAAGCCAAATAGTATAAATGCCAGGCAGAGCAGGCTTAGGTTCATGTTGTATTTTCTGTGCTGAACAGAATAGTAGATGCCATAGCTGATCGCGCCGGCAAGCAGGAGGATAAAGGCCATGGCGCCATAACCAAAGCTAAAGCCCAGGCTGTTGACGAAGAAAAGGTCGAACTTGGCGGCAAACAATACCAGATATTGCACGATCACGATTTGCACGGTTCCTACAATCAGGCAGGCCAGTGCAAATGCTTTCAATGTGCCCAGCCAGCTAACCTGCTTTGTTTTTTTGAAATAATAGACCAGCACAACTGCGGGAATGGTAAGTAAGCTCAGTAAATGTGCACCGATGGATAAGCCCACAAGGAAAGAGATGAATACCAGCCAGCGGTTATCCAGGTCGGCTTCCCATTTCAGGATTGCCCAGAAGACAATGGCTGTGAAGAGGGTAGAGAGGGCATACACCTCGGCCTCCACTGCTGAAAACCAGAAGGTATCGGAAAAAGTATAAGCCAATGCACCAATTAAACCTGCAGAAATGATGCCCAGGGTTTCGAGTTTGCTTTTTTCTTTTGGATAGAGTTTGGAGGCCAGAGCGGTAATGGTCCAATAGAGGAACATGATGGTCGCCCCGCTGAATAAAACGGAACTGAAGTTGATCCAGTAGGCAACTTTTGTTTGATCGCCCATGGCGAGGGTAGAGAATAATTTACCGATCATCATGAATAAAGGGGCTCCGGGCTGATGTCCTACCTGTAACCGGTAGCTTGCAGAGATGAATTCCCCGCAATCCCAAAAGCTAACGGTAGGTTCCATGGTCAGCCAGTAGACCATGCCGGCGATTCCAAAAAGAAGGAAGCCCATGATGTTATTCAGGCGGCGATAATTTTTCATGATTAAAGGTTTTGATTTATGGTTAATCAAAAATAACTAAATCATTAAAGTATCACTTTTTGAAAATGTTAAAGTTTGTTAAAAAGTGTTAAATTTTTGAAGGATAGCTGCTTAGTAGTGCTGCTCAATTGTAGTGTCAATAATCAGGTATCCTTCTTTTTTACTTTGAGTAAAAATCAGGAAACGGTGGTTGTCTGGTTTGATTTTGTATTTCCTGACCAGAAGTTCCGCCTTGTCCTGGTAGTTGCGGGCAATGACATTGGCCCTAAGGTCTTTTTCCTTCTTCAGCTCAGTGGCAGAAATGAGTCCATTGATCCGGAACCTCCTGCCTGGAAATTCAGTGATGACCTGATCGGAAGTATACAGCTGGGTTTGGGAATGTAGTTTTTGCAGCTGATAACGGGAAGCAATGAGTTGGAAAGCACCGCCCTTTAATAATGCCGTATCCGGCTCGTAAAGGTATTGCTGCAATGGGCCTGCCGTAATTTCCGAATCCTGATCCTCTTCTCCTTTGAAAAAGCTAAAGCTTTTTTCCTGTTCATTGAGCGTGGTACAGACGATTTTTACTTTTTCAGCAGGGCTGCGTTCGACGATCCAGATCAGCTCTTTACATTCATTTCTGACACTGACTACATGGACCTCTGTCACATTTTTCAGCTCCTTTAATCCTGCGGTAATGTCCAGCAGGGGAGCGGTTTTAATGATCACCCTCCTGGTCCTGGACAAGAGCAGGTCCAGATTTTGCACCACATCCGGCGTACAGTCTTTCAGCATGAACACCTTTCCGGTCTGGCTTCTCCTGGCAGGATCGATATAGATGTTGTCGAACCGGCCTTCGTTATGTTCAAGATAGGCAATGCCGTCTGTGGCCAGAAACTGAAGGTTCGTTTGCTTCAATGCCTTTGCATTATGAGCGGCGATGGCCGAAAGATCTGCATTGATCTCACAATGGGTAACCGATTGCAGTCTTTTGGCAAAGTAAAAGCTATCCACCCCGAAACCTCCTGTCAGGTCGATCAGTGTTGCACCTTTTGCAAGTGTGGCTTTATAAGCCGCAGTGCTTTCGGAGGAACATTGTTCTATAGACAATAAAGGCGGGTAATAGATTTGCTCCTGATGGTACCAGGCAGGTAATTTCCTGATGGATTTGTTTTTGGCAGCAATCTGATTGGCCAGCTCTTTCGGGCTGACCTCAGTAAATGGACTTTTAGCCATAGCGATTTTATGTACATCGTCATTTAAATGATCGTTGATGTATTGCTGTACTTCGCTGGCTAAAATATGGTCGTTCAAGATCTGTTAATTTAAGAGGCAGTAGTTTGGTCTTTCATTACAATCTGGCAGGTATGTCTGCTTTTCACTTCCAGTAAAATGTTCTTATTGACCGTTACGCGGTCAATGGTTTGCTGGTTGTAATACCTGATGGTCACCAGTTCCAGGCCGGTATTGTATTTCACTTTATAATGAACTGAAAGTTCCTCAATCAGTTTTTGTAATTTTTCAGGATCTTCATCAATACTTACTGAAAAGCTGATGGCAGAGTTCAGCATGGTATTGATCTTCACTTTATGCTTATGGAAAAGGCTGAAAATATCGCTTAAGTTTTCTTCGATAATGAACGAGAAATCCTTAGGGAAGATAGAGATCAGCACCTGCTGTACCTTAAAGATAAAGGAAGGAACGGGCAACTGGTTTTCCGATGCGGTAATGTCGGTTCCTTCGGCTTCCGGGTGAAGGAAAGAACGAACGTACAAAGGGATATTTTTATTCTGGATCGGCTTAATGGTTTTTGGGTGGATCACCGTTGCACCATAATAGGCCAGTTCTATGGCATCATGGTAAGACAACTGTGGAATCCGCTCCGTTTCATCAAACCATTTGGGATCTGCATTTAATACGCCCGGAACATCTTTCCAGATGGTTAAGGATTGTGCATTCAGGCAGGACGCAAAGATCGCTGCCGAGTAATCGGATCCTTCGCGACCTAAAGTGGTGGTGAAGTTTTCGCTTGTACCACCTATAAAACCCTGGGTAACGCCAATCTGATGTTCCAGAACGGGGCTTAAGCCGGTTTTAATTTCGGCCTCTGTTTTCTCCCAGTTTACATTTCCTTCCCGGTAATTGTTGTCGGTCTGGATAAAGTTTCTGGCATCCAGCCATTTTGCATTGCTGCCGGCAAAGTTTAAATAGGCGGCAACAATTTTAGTAGAAACAATCTCACCGATGGAAACGATCTGGTCATAGATATAATCCGGGCTATCCGTCGGCTCTTCTTCAATCAGCCAGTCGATCTCCACAAAGCTATTGGCAATGTCATTGTATACCGGGTTCCCATGGTCCGGGAATAGTTTTTCCAGGATGCCAAAATGATAGGCCTTTACTTCTTCAAAAAGCTGATGTGTCTCCTCCTCTTCGCCATGCAGATAGGCACGGGTGAGGGCTTCCAGTTTATTGGTCATTTTTCCCATCGCAGAGACTACGATCAGGAGTTTTTCTTTGGGATAGCGTTTAACAATTTGCGCAAGATTGATCACGCCTTCTGCATCTTTCACAGAAGCGCCTCCAAATTTAAATACGAGCATAATTATAGTGTCGGACTGAGTAAAGTATTAGGTTTAGCAACGGTTTTTAGTTCACTGAAAGGAATCAGCAATTCAGTGCTTCCATAAGCGTAGGCTTTAATTTCGTATGGATTGTAAAGGAATTTTAATCCTTCTTTGGTAATGGTAAAGTTGCGGTTTAAGGCGAAGGTATCTTTTTCGAAGAAATAAGTGTCTTTCAGGCTGGCCGTAGGGCTAAGCTTCTCATTTTTTCTGAAGATCTTCTCTGCGATCGTGTTCAGCTCAGGCAGACTGCCTTCTTTGATCAGCGATTCCAGGGTGATCTCTTTTAACGTCTTTGGATCGATGTTCCAGTATACCATCGCACTGTTTGGATGGGCACCACCAGCATAGCTCACATTGCTGTGCTCCAGGCACAGGTAATCCGGTTGGTTAACGAGCACCTTTGTCTGATCGTCGAGGAACCAGGCAGCCTGTGCTCCTCCGGTTTCTTCGCTGATGCTGTCAAAGCCCGCGATAAAAGAGCCGGCCAGTTCTTTATATGTTTTCTGCTTATTGGCATCGACCTGCCCGGCGGCAACTATGGCCTTTTGTTCCACCAGCTGATTTAACTTTTGATCAGAAAATACAGGATAAACGATTTTAGCATAAGCGGTATCGGTATTGCCTTTTTCGCCCGGTTGGGTATGTTTGCTCAATACCTGAAGGCTGTCGTATTTGAAGGTTAAACTGTTGCTGGCAGTGCTGTCTGCCTGAACGCCCGTTTTCTTTTCATTCTGACAGGCGATAACGCTTAAAGAAATCAATAATATTCCTAGTTTTTTCATGGGATAATTTATTTAGTTAATCCAGGGTTGTCAACTGCAAAGGTCGTGCCTGTTGATCTGCAGCAAAGCGGTTATTGTGAAATCTGTTCTTTCGAGAAGGACGCATTTAACCATCCGGTTTCAATCTGGGCAGCATACTTATTGTAAAAATTGATCGCCGGTTCATTCCAGTCGAGCACCTGCCAGGTCATTCCGTTATAGTTCTTTTCCTGTGCCTCTTTCATCACGGTTTCAAAAAGGATTTTTCCTACACCTTTACCTCTGTAGCTTTCGGTAACCAGGAAGTCTTCCAGGTACAAACGGCAGCCTTTCCAGGTCGAATACCGGGTATAATATAAGGCAAAGCCGATGATCTGATGTTCATCTTCGGCAACGAAGGCTTTCCATACCGGTGCCGCACCAAATCCGGCATCTTCAAATTCTGCCAGGGTAACGGTTACTTCTTCCGGTGCTTTTTCATAGATCGCAAGTTCATTGATCAGTTCTAAAAGTCTGACGCAATCTTCTTGTTTGGCCACTCTGATGTTGATGTTATTCATTAGGCTTCCTCTTTCCAGTGTTTAATTTTTCTTTTACCAAATATACTGCTGCCCACACGAACCATGGTACTTCCTGCTTCGATGGCCAGTTTATAATCTCCGGACATGCCCATAGAGATTTCTTTGAAGCTGTCTTCTTTTCTGAAGAAGCTTACTTTTATGCCATCAAAAAGGACTTTCAGTTCCGTAAATTCATCAAGGGTTTGTTTTTCCAGGGCGTTGTTGCTTGCAATTCCCATTAAACCAACGATCCTGACGTTTTTCAGGGCGGCGAATTCTTCTGAGCGCAGAAGTTCGATCGCTTCGTCAAAGCCCAGGCCAAACTTGGTGTCTTCGTCTGCAATATAGATCTGAAGCAGGCAATCGATCACTCTTTTGTTTTTTGCGGCTTGCTTATCAATCTCCAGTAACAATTTTAAGCTGTCAACAGATTGGATCAGGCTGATGAAAGGGGCAATATATTTGACCTTATTGGTTTGTAAATGACCGATCAGGTGCCATTCAATATCTTGTGGAAGTTGTGCTTGTTTTTCTACCAGTTCCTGTACGATGTTCTCCCCAAATACCCTTTGTCCGGCGTCATAAGCTTCCTGTACGGCCGCCGCTTCCTGGTATTTAGATACGGCAATTAATTTCACCGCGATCTCATCCAATTCGTTTTTATATTTTAATAAGTTATCTGCTATACTCATTTATCAGTATTTTTGGTAAAATTAAGAACCTTAGCGAACTTTGTCTAAGAAATAATGATGTTTTAAGCATAATGAGAAACTTTCTATATATAGTCTTCCTTTTTTTACTGATTTCAGGCTGTAAACCCGGTATTCCCAAGCAGATCATTCAACCTGATCAGATGTCAGCCCTTTTGGCTGATATCCATATTGTTGATGGTTATGTGTCGTCGATTCCAAGTTCTGATTCTGCGAAAAAAGTAGCTTCCGCTTACTACAGGGGGATCTATAAGAAGTATGGAGTTGATTCTGCAAAGTACGCAAAGAGTATGGCGTATTACAACAGCGAGCCAAAAATATTAGATGAGATCTATACCAAAGTGGTGGGCGACCTGAGCATGCAGAAATCGGTCGTGGTAAAGTCCGACTCCCTGTCGAATGTGAAAATCCAGAAAGCATTAGCCTTAAAAAACTCTGCCGATTCGCTGTTGAGAGCGGATCCGGAGTACAAAATCCGTTTTCTTCTGAAAGATACCACAAAGAAGAAAATTGATTTTATTCAACCAAAGATGGTTTATAAAGAACCCAAATTATAAATATAAGTATGTTATATCCGGAGAATTGTTTAGAGCGTTTGGGTTTTAGTGAGGTCAGACAACTTATTCATAAACACTGCTTAAGTCCGATGGGACAGCAGATGGTCGATAAAATGCAGGTCATGACGAAGTATGACCAGATCAATAAGTTTTTACGACAAACGAATGAATTTAAAAGTATCCTGGAAAACCAGGAACCCCTGCAAATCAGTACCTTTTTTGACATTAAAAGCCTTGCCGATAAGATCAAAGTAGAAGGTACTTACCTCGTGGAAGAGGAATTGCACCAAATGTATGCCTCCCTGCAGACCGTATTTTCGGTGCTCAGGTTTTTTGAAGAAAGAAAAGAAGTTTACCCCAACCTGGAAGCCTTACTGGAACACCTTCCTGTCGAAAAGAATATCCTGAAAAGAATCGAGACTGTTCTCGACCCTAAAGGAAAAATCAAGCCGAATGCTTCGGTGACTTTGCAGACCATTATTGGCGACATTGCCAAAGCCGAGCAGGACGTCCGCAAGCGGATGGATTCCATTTTTAAGCAGGCTGTAGGCAATAACTGGGTGGCAGACGGAAGCCTGACCATTCGGGATGGCAGGATGTGTATTCCGATCCTTGCTGAGAATAAAAGAAAACTGAAAGGTTTCATCCATGATGAGTCTGCCAGCGGACAAACGGTGTATATGGAGCCGGAAGAGGTCTTTACCTTAAATAATAAGCTGAGGGATCTGGAGTTTGATAAACGCAGGGAGATCATTAAGATCCTGATTGCACTGACCACTGATCTGAGGCCTTACACGCCCCTGTTGTTGTCGTACCATGGATTCCTGACGAAACTGGATTTTGTACGCGCAAAGGCCTTGTTTGCGATCGAGGTGGAAGCAGATATGCCGGTGCTGATCAAGGAGGCGCAAACCAAACTGATTAATGCCCGCCATCCTTTGTTGTACCTTTCTTTTAAAGCAGATAAAAAGACCGTTGTTCCCCTGAACATTCACATCACGCCGGAGCTTAGGATCGTATTGGTTTCCGGACCAAATGCGGGAGGAAAGTCGGTTTGTATGAAAACAGTGGGGCTCTTGCAGCTGATGGTACAATCGGGTTTACTGATTCCTGTTCATGAATCGAGTGAGGTGGGGATTTTTGAAAATATCTTCGCCGATATCGGTGATGATCAGTCTATAGAGAGTGATTTGAGTACGTATAGTGCCCACCTGACGAAAATGCGTCATTTCGTGGCCCATGCTTCTCCGAAAACACTGGTACTGATCGATGAGTTTGGAACAGGTACCGATCCTCAGTTTGGAGGGCCAATGGCAGAAGCGGTACTGGAAGTCCTGAACAATAAGAAAGTGAGGGGAGTGATTACCACCCACTATTCTAACCTGAAGCTTTTTGCGGGGAATACCCCCGGACTGGAAAATGCATCGATGTTGTTTGATAACGACAGGATGAAGCCGCTTTATGTATTGGAACTGGGGAAACCCGGAAGTTCTTATGCTTTTGAGATCGCACAGAACATCGGACTTCAGAAGGAAGTACTGGAACTGGCAAGGGCAAAAACAGGAACGAACCAGAACAGGATCGACAGCTTACTGGTAGATCTGGAACGGGAGAAAAAGCAGATTTACGATACAAAACTGCATTTGTCTACGCAACAGAATAAGGTGAAAAACCTGGTTGCTGAAAATGAGAAACTGAAACTGTTTTTAGATGAAAACAAAAAGGTGCTCATCAAGGAAGCTAAACTGGAAGCACAGGCGATCATCAAGAATGCCAATAAACTGGTGGAGAATACCATTGCCGAAATTAAAGAAAAACAGGCCGATAAGACGGTGACCAAGCAATTGCGCCAGAACCTGCAAAAGGTAATGGTTCAGAATCAGGTAAAGGAAGAGAAGAAACCAGAGGTGGCAGTTCCTTTAAATACGCCTATCGAAGTAGGAGACTGGGTGCAGCTGAACAACAGCGAAACGACAGGTCAGGTATTGGAAATCAACCGGGATAACCTCGTGGTAGCCTTAGGTGATTTGCGCTCTGTATTAAAGAAAAACAGGGTCTATAAGATCAGCAATAAACAGGCTAAAAAGGCCATTCAGAACAACTCTTATACCGGAAGTATTTCTGAGGCGATAGGTAACTTTACGGCAGAGCTGGACCTCAGGGGAATGCGTGGCGACAATGCGCTTCATGAAGTAGAGAAGTACCTGGACAAATCGATTATGCTGGGCTTTCCTTTCATTAAACTGATCCATGGAAAAGGAGATGGGATTTTAAGAAAGCTGATCCGCGAATACCTGAAAAAATACAGTCAGGTTAACCGGGTAGAAGATGAACATGCAGATAGAGGAGGTGATGGCATCACTTACGTATATTTCAATTAAATAAACATATTCAGGACATTGCTGTTATATTTATAAAAAGCAATGTCCTATGAAAGTCTTGATGATCAGTGCTTTTGCACTTCTGCTTTGCATTACTGCATGCAAGAAAAGTAAAACCAACGGGAACGGGAACCCGCTTCCTGATGCCGAATTGAAAACCCGTGTACTGAGTTCCGGCCTGGTTCATCCCTGGGAGTTGATCTATGGTCCCGATCAGCAGATCTGGATGACCGAACGACCGGGAAGAATCAGCAGGGTAGACCCACAGACGGGAAAAGTCACCTTATTGCATACCATTTCTGAAGTCGTGTCTACGGGAGAAGGTGGTTTGCTGGGGATGGCTTTACATCCCAATTTTAGTGCTAATCCATGGGTCTATGTGGTCTATAATTATGGAACAGGTTCGAATTACCGGGAAAAAGTAGTTCGTTTTACTTATGCAAACGGGGCCCTCAGCGCTCCGCTTACCATCATCGATCAGATTCCTGCTTCCAACATTCACAACGGCTCCAGACTGCTGATTACTTCAGACCAGAAACTGATGATCAGTACCGGTGATGCCAGTGTGGCCGCCAACGCACAAAATACGAATTCCCTTTCCGGTAAGATCCTTCGCTTAAATCTGGATGGCAGCATTCCTGCGGACAATCCAAATGCAGGGAGCCCGCTCTGGAGTTTCGGACATAGAAACCCTCAGGGATTGATCCAGGTAGGGGATAAGATCTATTCTTCTGAACATGGTGCAAATAGCGATGATGAGGTCAATTTGATTGTCAAAGGAAGGAATTATGGCTGGCCGAATGTAGAGGGCTTTTGCAATACGACGGCAGAGCAGGGTTTTTGTACCATTAATAATGTGGTCGAACCGCTGTTTGCCTGGACACCTACCATCGCCACTGCGTCCATTTCTTATTACAACTCGGACTATATCCCTCAATGGAAGAACTCTTTGTTGTTGCTGAGTTTGAAGGCCTCTAAGCTGACCCAGCTGGTATTGAATCCGGCAGGTGATAAAATTACGGAAGCAAAAGATTTTCTGGTCAATGACTTTGGTCGTCTGAGGTCCATCTGCCAGTCGCCGGAAGGGAAGATTTACATCGGCAGCAGCAATGGCAGCAACGATAAAATTATAGAAATAGCTAAATAAATTGTTGGAACACATTTTATACTATAATTTAGTAGCAAAACCTTATATATGATCAATAAAGTAGTTTCGGGTGCTGATGAAGCCATCAGCGATATCGAGAATGGGAATACCTTAATGCTCGGCGGTTTTGGACTGTGCGGTATTCCTGAAAATTGCATTACCGCTCTGGTAAAGAAAGGCGTGAAAGATTTAACATGTATATCCAACAATGCAGGCGTAGATGATTTCGGAATCGGACTGATGTTACAACAACGTCAGGTAAAGAAAATGATCTCTTCCTATGTAGGTGAAAATGCCGAATTTGAGCGTCAGCTGCTGAGCGGAGAATTGGAAGTAGAGCTGATTCCGCAAGGAACACTGGCCACAAGGTGCATGGCTTCGGGATATGGAATGCCTGCAATTTTTACCCCGGCAGGGGTGGGTACAGAAGTGGCCGAAGGAAAGGAAGTGAGAAACTTTAATGGTAAAGACTACCTGATGGAATATGCTTTTGATGCTGATTTTGCGATTGTTAAAGCCTGGAAGGGAGACACTGCAGGAAACCTGATCTTCAGGTCGACCAGCAGGAATTTCAATCCGGTCATGGCGATGGCGGGAAAGATCACCATTGCTGAAGTAGAAGAGCTGGTGGAAGCAGGGGAACTTGATCCTGATCACATTCATACGCCCGGTGTATTCGTTCACCGCATATTTCAAGGTGCCGGTTATGAGAAAAGAATCGAGCAGCGTACAGTTAGAACAAAAAATTAATCCTATAAATTATTAGTATGTTGGATAAGGACGGAATTGCGAAGCGTATCGCAAAAGAAATCAAAGACGGATTTTATGTGAATTTAGGGATCGGCATTCCTACACTGGTGGCCAATTATATTCCTGAAGGAATCAATGTGGTATTGCAGTCGGAAAACGGGTTATTGGGAATGGGACCATTCCCTTTTGAAGGTGAAGAAGATGCAGATTTGATCAATGCAGGAAAACAAACGATTACGACATTGCCGGGATCTTCGATCTTTGACTCAGCATTGAGCTTTGGCATGATCAGAAGTCAGAAGATAGATTTAACAATTCTTGGGGCAATGGAAGTATCGGAGAACGGCGATATTGCCAACTGGAAGATCCCGGGAAAGATGGTGAAAGGAATGGGCGGAGCAATGGACCTTGTGGCTTCTGCAAAGAACATTATCGTGGCAATGCAGCATGTAAATAAGGCTGGAGAAAGCAAGCTTCTGCCGAAATGTACGCTGCCGCTTACGGGCGTAAATTGTATCAAGAAGATTGTAACAGAACTGGCGGTACTGGATGTGCTTCCGGGCGGAGGTTTTCAATTGATTGAAAGGGCACCGGGAGTGAGCGTGGATTATATCAGACAGGCCACTACGGGTAAATTGTTTGCGGAGGACAATGTTCCGGAAATGATTTTTGACTAAGCAATGTATCTGCATGAAAAAAGGGATGCAAAAGCATCCCTTTTTTTATTACTCCTCTTGTTTGTGTTTACAGTATTTTACTTTTAAATCAGCAGAGATTTCATCTGTGATTTTAATAATATCATCAGGAGTGTCGAAATTGTTGACAATTATTTTGTCGCAGCTTTCTCTGTAAGGCAGTAAATATTCATGATACGCCGGAACAACATGATTTACCCATTTGTAAGTCACATCTTCTTCAGAATATCCGCGTTCCATTCCATCACGTTTGATTCTTCTTGCCAGGGCAACTGCATCTTCTGCTTCTACAAATATGCGGTGATCCAGCATGGCTGCGATCTCCTCAAAATGCAGGATGAAAAGTCCTTCTACAATAATAATAGGAGCAGGATTAATCTCCAGAATTTTAGTTACTGCCAAAGGATTATTGAAATTATATTCCTTTTTGTAGATTACTTCACCCTTTACCAGTTTTTTAATATCGAACAAAAACTGCTCTTTATCAATGGTAGAAGGTAAATCAAAATTATATAGTTTGTTTTCTTCCTGAGTCATTTCCCCCACAGGAATGTAATAGTCATCCTGGGATACCAGGGTAACTTCATCATTTTTAAAATGATGTAAGAAACAATTTAAAAAAAAGGTTTTACCGGAACCACTTCCCCCCGCAATACCAATGATAAATGGTTTATTGTTCATTGTCTTGTCCACCGTACGTTAAATTACAAAAAAATCTTTTGTCTAAGGCCCCTAATGCATCAGCAACAGCTTTAGTCATTACAATGATAACATCTTTTGTGGACTCATTCTCTGTAAATTTACCAACAACCTTAGCGAAGGTCGATCTGTTGCTCATTGGATTGGTGATTTTCATGACTGTTCCAATGGGCGCAGTGCGATGTAATACCAGCATTTTTGAGGGGTCAAGGTCCGGATCAGCGATCCAGATTCCTGTTCCTTTTTCGTCCATTTGGTTCAGGCCATATCTGCTGGCCGGCAACCTTAACGAAGGATTTTTTATAGAATTCAAAGTGTCGGCAGGATTTTCCACTTCATTGTGAGCCGAAGGAACCGGTTTTGGCGGATACTGACCTCTGATTAATAATTTTTGACCTACGCTTAATGAGTTGTTAATGAGCCCGTTTTTTGCTTTAAGCTGATCCATGGTCATCTTATAGGTAGTGGCAATGGAATAGATGGTTTCATTAGAGGCAACCGTATGTACCAGGAGTTCTTCCGTAGAAGGGCTGGTGGCTGTATTTTGTGCCTGACTGGCTGGAGTTGTTGTGTTTTGACTGGCGTTGGCCGGTTGTTTTTTAGGGAAGATCGGAACGAGGATGTCTTCTTTTTTCTTAACCTCTGCCGGAGTTGTTGTGACAGGAGGGGTATTTGGTTTTGTGGTGGCTGCTGTTTCTGTGGCTTGTTCTTCTACTGCATTTTTGGCTGGAATCTTTAACAACTGGCCAATCTGAAGGTTGATGGACCTCATGTTATTGACCCTCTTGATCTCATTTACCGTGGTGCCATACTTTTCAGCAAGCATATTCAGGTTTTCCTTCTTCTGAACCGTATGTTCGATCAGTCCGCCTTCTGCTACCTCATTTGCGCTGCTATTGGTGTTGTTGCTTTGAGCGGCAGGGCTTGTTTTACCGGAAGCGGTTACTTTTCCCGGAGCGGGCTCGGAAACGAAAGGAACATTGGTAGGTACTTTAATAATGACACCAATCTGTAAAAACTTGTTGTCATTGAAGCTCATGATGTCTTTTGGAACCACACTGTACCTTCTTCCGATAGAATAATAAGTGTCTTTGGCCACTACCTGATGAATGATGAGCTTTTTTCCGTTACGGTTTTCTACGCCTATAGAATCCCTTGTGTTGGTATTGGCATTGGCAGTAGATAGGTTTAAAACCACTGCAAATAACGATACTATATAATATTTATACATTAATGTCCTGTTAAATTTAATGAGCAATTATACGAATAATAAAAGAAAGCGGGAATTTTGAATATTAAACGCTCATTCCAAAGTGGTATTGTACGTCAAAATAACAATTTTCAAAACCATTTATACCCCCTATTGTTATATATGCGATCCCTATGATCAGAACAAAATAAAAAAATAAATACCATGGACGCAAAAGAAATCAGTTTAAATGAGAAGAAAGTAAAACCAGTAGTAGATATGTTGAACGACTATCTGGCTAATTATCACATGCATTACCAAAAATTAAGAGGCTGTCACTGGAATGTCAAAGGTCAGAACTTTTTCACCCTGCACATCAAATTCGAAGAATTATATACCAATGCCCAGTTAACAATAGATGAAATCGCGGAACGTGTACTTACCCTTGGTAAAGCACCGCACAGCCGTTTTTCAGATTACATTAAAGAGTCTGTCATCAAAGAAGCAGATACCATTGGAATGAAAGATCTGGACATGGTAGATGCGGTTCTCGATGATATGTCTCAATTGATACAAATAGAAAGAGAATTGTTAGATGCGACCGATGCGGCCGGCGATGATGGTTCTAATGATATGGTGAACAGATTTATGCAGTTCAAGGAAAAAAACACCTGGATGTTGCGTTCGTTTGCCGGTAAAAAATAACAAGCTTTCCCTCCAATGATAAAGACCATGCATTTATGTGTGGTCTTTTCTATTTAATGGCTTTATGTCAAACAATAATTGTTTGATATCTTTGGCCTGTAATGGGATATAAAAGTTTAGCAGAGTGTGTTGCCGATTTAGAGAAGCACGGCCATTTAATCAGGATAAAAGAAGAAGTAGATCCATACCTGGAGATGGCTGCCATTCATTTAAGGGTATATGAAGAACAGGGACCAGCCTTGTTTTTTGAAAAAGTTAAAGGAAGCCCTTTTCCGGCGGTATCTAATTTGTTTGGAACATTGGAGCGGGCCAAGTTTATGTTCAGGGATAGCCTGGATAAAGTGGAGCAGCTGGTGGGATTGAGGTCCGACCCGATAAAGGTGTTGAAGAATCCACTGAAACTCCCTGGGATAGGTTTCACGGCCTTAACTGCCTTACCCTTAAAGCAGACTTTTAAATCAACTTTTAGCAAAACAACGATCAGTGCATTGCCACAGATCGTGAACTGGCCTATGGATGGCGGACCGTTTATCACCATGCCACAGGTCTATACTGAAGATATTGACAAGCCGGGCATCATGAATGCCAATCTGGGCATGTACCGCATTCAGCTTGCCGGCAATGAGTATATAAAAGACAAAGAGATCGGATTGCATTACCAGATCCACAGAGGGATAGGTGTGCACCAGTCTAAGGCCAATGCAAAGGGGCAACCTTTAAAGGTGAGCATCTTTGTGGGAGGGCCGCCATCTCACCCATTGGCGGCAGTGATGCCCTTGCCGGAAGGATTGTCGGAGATGACTTTTGCCGGTGCACTGGGAAACAGAAGGTTCCGGTATTTCTATGATGAGGAAGGATTCTGTATTTCTGCGGATGCGGATTTCGTGATCACGGGAACGGTATATCCTCAGGAAAACAAACCTGAAGGTCCTTTTGGAGATCATTTGGGTTATTATAGTCTGACGCATCCTTTCCCCTTGATGAAGGTTCATAATGTGTATCACCGTAAGGATGCCATCTGGTCGTTTACGGTGGTTGGAAGGCCTCCTCAGGAGGATACCAGCTTTGGTGCACTGATTCATGAGATCGCAGGATCGGCATTACCGAAAGAGATTCACGGCTTAAAAGAGTTGAATGCAGTAGATGCGGCAGGGGTACATCCTTTACTGTTTGCAATCGGAAGTGAGCGTTATACGCCGTTTCTTAAAGAACGCAGACCTCAGGAGATTCTGACCATTGCCAATCATATCCTGGGAAAAAACCAGCTGAGCCTGGCCAAATACCTCTTCATTGCGGCCCGGGAAGATGACGAGACTTTAGATACACACGATATTTCTGCCTTTATGCAGCATGTGCTGAGCAGGATGGATTTCCGTACCGACCTGCACTTCCATACCAATACAACGATTGATACCTTAGATTATAGTGGTGATGGATTGAACAGTGGTTCTAAGGTCGTCTTTGCTGCTGCCGGAGAAAAGCGCAGAACATTGTCTGCCGGGCTCCCGGAGGGATTTAGTTTGCCTGCATCTTTCAAAGATGCAAGGGTTGCCATTCCGGGAGTATTGACGATTCAGGGGCTGCCGTACGAAAGTCAGGATCAGGCGAATCTGGAAGTGCAATCTTTAAACCAACACTGGAAAGGGCAAAACCTGGATGGGATTGCTTTAATCGTTTTATGTGACGACAGCACATTTGCTGCTGCGACGATCAATAACCTGGTCTGGATTACTTTTACCAGAAGTAACCCTGCTTCAGATATTCATGGAATTGGTGCTTTTACGGAGCATAAACACTGGGGCTGTACAGGTCCGGTGATCATTGATGCGCGTAAGAAGCCACACCATGCACCGGAGCTGATTAAAGATTCGGAAGTAGAAAAGAAGATTGAGCGCTTTAGCGGATTGTTTAAATAAAAAAGATAAGGGCATAAAAAAAGGACTGTAGTTACACAGTCCTTTTTTTTATGCCCTCTCTGTTTAAGCAGGGGTCTTTTATACCTTATTAAAGGTTATACCTGATTAAAACCTAACCCCAAAGGTTAAGAAAACATTGTTTCTTGCAACCTTAATATTTGCAACCGGCTCTGATTCGTTATTTAAATAATAACCGCTCAGGTCTACATTGTTTTCAACACGTTGGTAGGCAAGGTCAAAGTAATAGTTGTTGATGCGATAGCCTAAACCTCCGGTGTATATTTTGGTGGCGAAATAATTGTCTTTATCATTTTTTAAAGCAGTGCCATTATTTCCGTAACCAGCTCTTAAGCTAAAAGCATTGTCCAGCTTATATTCTGCGCCTATTCTGTAATTCACGGCCTCTTTGTAATTTGCCTTTATCGTTTGGTTGGCCCTGTCTATAGCTCCCTGATTGTTGTCCTGGTCTAAAGAGTAATGCATGGTGCTGTAATCAACATAGTCGACGTCTGCTGAAATCAATGCTCTGTTTCCAATCACATAACTTGCGCCAAATGAACCTTTCAAAGGTGTACGCAATTGATAGGTAAGGCTTGACGTTGCAGTTGGATCTGTGTAATTTCCAGGTTTTGTTCCTGCATATAATTTCGAATTTAAGTTCGTAGACTCCACATCGTCAAAGTATAACCAGGTAGGGGTTTGAAAAGTAACACCTAAACGTAAATTGCTCTCCGGTCTGTAGATTAAACCCAGACGGCCATTAACACCAGAGCCTTTAACTTCTGAACTCACACTATAGCTCAGGTCGTACTTGGAAGCATAAACACCATTGAAGCCTGATTCACTTACATTACGGTTGTTCAGGTAACGGACATTTACAAAAGCAATACTTGCTCCGATATAGAATTTATTAGAGATATTTAATGCTCCTGCAACGTTCAGTTCCGAGGTAGATCCTGTTCTGATTTCCGATTGCTTTTGGTTGGTTACAGACTGAACATTGGAAGAGAAGTTATCTGCACCTGCATTGTAGTCGATCAGGTACTGTCCATAAGCCATTTTTTCAATGGTATAATCGTCCAGTGACGATCCCGAATGGAATCGGTTTGCTTCTTCAGAAAAGTAACCGGTTACCGAGTTTGGTACCTTAGAACTCTCATAGCTATGGTTTGCTGTGAAATCGTTGTTGCGGTTATAACCTACACCAAAAACGGCACTGATGACCCCTTTCGACGGATCCTGACCTTTAGGCTTAAAAGTAGGGCTGTAGAATACCGCACCGATGTTGTTGAGGTTTAACCTGTCTTTTGAAGCCTCTGTAGTCTGGCCCAGAAAGTTGGCCTTTCCCTTCACCATATTGAATTCGGGGGTGAGACTAAATTCTGATTTTGTGAACAAACCCAAACCTGCGGGATTTCCTCCCAGGGAACTCATGTCGCCACCAACTCCGATTTGCGCGCCGCCCATGCTTTTGAACCTTGCGGAGCTTCCATAATTTGTTTGCGAAAAACGAAGGGCATCAGGTGTATATTGGGCATATAATGATCCTGCAGTAGCTACTGTAGCTACTAAAGATAGTATCAGTTTTTTCATTGGAGAATATTTTCGATTATGAAAAAGCGATCATGAGCCTGCTCATTGCTGTTTTGCAAGGGAGTATACTTATGATCGCTTCATATGTATGTCTGAATAATAAATAATTGGGTTAGCCTCTTCCTGCTCTCGATGACCTGCCGCCACCGCCGCTGTTTCCACCAGAAGATCTGCCACTACCGCCGCCACCTTCATTACCGCCACGTGATGGTGGGGGAGTATAGGTTGGCCTGCTTTGAGGTTCCGGTCTGTAGCTTTCGCCACGACTGGACCTTTCCTGACGGGGAGGGTTGTAACCTTCTCCACGTGATGACCTGGTGTTTTCTCTGGCTATTCTGCCCGCGGCTCTGTCTCCTTCTCTGTTAGGCGCATAAGCTTCGGCCCTGCCTCCTCTGGAAATTACATTTCCGTTAAAGTCAGTCCTTACCGTTCCTGATGATCCTCTGCCACCTGATCCGTAAGATGATCTTGCTCCGTCTCCATATGACCTTGTTGCTCTTGGCGCGTTGGTTGTTCTGCCGGTATAAGTTCCTCCGCCAATGTATCCACCGCCGTAGTAACCGCCTCCGTAATAACCACCACCCCAGTATCCGCCACCGTAGTAACCACCACCGTAGCCTCCGCCATAAAAGTTATTCCATCCCCATGGGTTATAACCAAAAGGAGAATAATAATTGCCCCATCCATAATATGGAGAATTCCATACGGAACCGAAGCTTAAGCCAAGAGAAAAGCCGTTGTAGCCATATCCGTTGCCGTAGCCGTAATATCCGTTGTCAAAATATGGATCGTAGTATGATCTCCATGGACTGGAGTATGAGAATCTGTTGATACGGGAAGAGTAATCCATGTCATAATATGGATCACTGGTGCCATAATATTCGTCACTTTGATCGTAATCATCGATGGTTGCCTGTGCTCTTGGTCTTTCCTGCGGCGTATAGATCTGCGCCTTAGCAGTAGAACCGTAAACATCATCCTCATGATTGCTTTGCTGCGCATACCTTGGCGCTGAGCAGGACGCAACAACAATTGTTGTCAGGGCCAGCATACTGGTGAATAAATGGTTAGGTTTCATAACTATATGTTTTCTTTGTGTGTGCACGTTTTTTGTAGGTATAAATTTATAAATTTGTAGCCTACATTACAAGCAAACTTACACAAAAAACGTTCCAAATAGTTATGAGCAAAGGTATTACAAGTAAAAACGAAGATTATTCCCAGTGGTATAACGACATTGTTATAAAAGCAGACCTTGCAGAGCACTCTTCTGTAAAGGGATGTATGGTGATAAAACCCTATGGATACTCCATTTGGGAGAAGATACAGGCGGTTTTGGACCAAAAATTTAAAGATACAGGCCACAGTAACGCTTACTTTCCTTTATTCATTCCTAAGTCATATTTTTCGAAGGAAGCTTCCCACGTGGAAGGCTTTGCGACAGAGTGTGCAGTTGTGACACATTATCGTCTTAAAAATGACGGAAATGGCAATATTATCGTAGATGAAACGGCAAAACTGGAAGAGGAACTGATCGTAAGACCAACTTCCGAAACCATCATCTGGAACACTTATAAAGGATGGATCCAATCTTACCGTGATCTTCCGCTTCTGATTAACCAATGGGCGAATGTTGTACGTTGGGAAATGCGTACCCGTTTGTTCCTTCGTACTACAGAATTCCTTTGGCAGGAAGGGCATACTGCGCATTCTACCGCACAGGAAGCCGTTGAAGAAACGGAAAGAATGCTGGATGTGTATGCAGATTTCGCAGAAAACTGGATGGGCGTACCGGTAGTTAAAGGAATGAAAACCGCAAATGAGCGTTTTGCAGGTGCTTTGGAAACCTATTGCATTGAGGCATTAATGCAGGATGGAAAAGCTTTACAGGCAGGAACATCACATTTCCTTGGTCAAAACTTTGCGAAAGCATTTGACGTGAAATTCACCAATAAAGAAGGTAAGATCGAGCATGTATGGGCAACTTCATGGGGTGTTTCCACCCGTTTGATGGGTGCGCTGATCATGGCACATAGTGATGATGCCGGATTGGTATTGCCTCCGAAATTAGCGCCGATACAGGTGGTGATCGTGCCAATTTACAAAGGCGACGAAGAGTTGAATAAGATTTCCGCATTTGTGGATGAGTTGATGCCGAAGTTGAAGAAACTGGGCATCTCTGTAAAATATGACGACCGCGACACACAACGTCCGGGATTCAAATTTGCAGAATACGAATTGAAAGGTGTGCCGGTTCGCCTGGCCATTGGTGGCAGAGACCTGGAAAACGGTACTGTTGAACTTGCCCGCAGGGATACCAGAGAGAAACAAACTGTAATTCAGGAAGGTCTTGACATTCATATCGCTCAGTTGCTGGAAGAAATTCAGACCAACATCTACAATAAAGCATTTCAATTCAGAGAAGAGCATACCACAGCCGCCAACTCTTACGATGAGTTTAAAGAATTGCTGGATGGTAAAGCCGGATTCATTTCTGCGCATTGGGATGGAACGCCTGAGACAGAGCAAAAGATCAAAGAAGAGACAAAAGCAACAATCAGGTGTATTCCTTTAAACAATAAGCTGGAGGATGGTGTTTGTATCTATTCCGGCAAACCATCTAAGCAAAGGGTGTTATTCGCCAGAGCTTATTAATTATTTGTTTAGGCAGGATAACCTGCTGCTCATAAAAATCAGCATTAATGAATACTGAAAATTACGGTAAAATACTTAAAGAATTTGAATGTAAGGCTTCTCTAAAGCAGTCGATTTACAGAAATACAACAGAGATCTTTGATTTGTTAAAAAAGCAGTTGTCAAAGACTGCCGGGCGACTAAAACAGGACTATGGCGTAAAGGATACCTCTGTAGAAATTGATTATAAAGAGAACAATAAGTTTGAAGCTCAGCTGAAGTTCTCCGGTGATATGCTGATGGTGTCTATGCATAGCAATATCTTTAATTTTGAACCCAGCCATTCTATATTTCAGACGAAATACATTAAGGAGGATCCTTCATTGAGCTATTGCGGTATTATTTATATCCACAACTTCCTCGCAGATTCGATTAAGTACAACCGACTGGCAGATCAGGGTTCACTGATCGCCCGGATCCTCATCAATAAAGACAAACACTTTATGGTGGAAGGAGAGGGGGCATTGGATTTTCTTTATCAGGACATTGCCAATAACCTGGTGACTGAAGAAAAGCTGACAGACATCATTGAAAGGTCAATTTTGTTCTGTTTGGCTTCTGATCTGGTAATTCCTCCATTTGCGCAAATAAAAGAAGTAACTTTAAATCAAAAACAATCCATGTTGGCTGCAAGCGGATACCCTACAGGCAAACACCTTGGATATCAGTTTAAAGCAGAAATAGAGCAAAATAATAACATATGAAGTTCGCAACGAAAGCAATACATGCCGGTCAGGAACCTGACCCATCTACCGGAGCAGTAATGACTCCCATATATCAAACGTCTACCTATTGGCAGAAATCTCCAGGTGACCACCAGGGATTCGAGTATTCAAGAGGAACAAACCCTACACGTAAGGCTTTAGAGGCTTGCCTTGCCGCTTTGGAAAATGCAAAACATGGTTTAGCTTTCTCCAGCGGAATGGGTGCTACGGATACTGTTTTGAGGTTGTTACAGCCAGGAGATGAGGTGATCACCGGTAATGATCTTTACGGAGGTTCTTATCGCATCTTCACCAAAGTATATGCAAAATATGGCATTAAGTTCCATTTCCTGGATTTGTCAAAACCGGAGAACATGTTGCCTTATATCAATGATAAAACAAAGTTGGTATGGATTGAAACCCCTACAAACCCAACCATGCAGATCATTGACATCGAAGGGATCGCCAAAATTACAAAAGAGCGTAAACTGATCCTGACCGTAGACAATACTTTTGCTTCTCCTTACCTGCAAAATCCTATTGACCTTGGTGCTGACATCGTGATGCATTCGGTAACCAAATATATCGGAGGTCACTCCGACGTAGTAATGGGTGCTTTACTGGTTAATGACGATCAGTTATACAAAGACCTTTGGTTTATCTATAATGCTTGTGGTGCTACCCCTGGACCTCAGGATGCCTTTTTAGTACTTAGAGGAATTAAGACCCTTCATTTACGCATGAAAGCACATTGTGAAAACGGAGAGAAAGTTGCCCGTTTCCTTAAAACCCATCCAAAAGTAGATAAGATCTACTGGCCAGGTTTTGAAGATCACCCTAACCATGACATCGCAAAAAAACAAATGCGTGGTTTCGGAGGAATGGTTTCCATCACTTTAAAGGATGCTGATCTTCAGGAAACGTTCAGAATTGCTTCTTCATTCAAAGTATTTACGCTTGCGGAATCTTTGGGTGGCGTGGAGTCCCTGATCAATCACCCGGTAAGCATGACACATGGTTCTATTCCTAAGGAAGAGCGTGAAAAAGTGGGTGTTACAGACAACCTTTTGCGCTTAAGTGTAGGTGTAGAAGATATTGATGATTTAATCGCAGATTTAGAACAAGCTTTAAAATAACAAACATTGGAATTCCTGGAACTTAAAGATTTTTTGGACCTCAAAGTTGAACAATACAACCGGCCCAACTTCATCTCAAATGATCCGATTTGCATTCCACATCGTTTTTCTAAAAAACAAGACGTTGAAATTGCCGCATTCTTTGCGGCAATTTTAGCTTGGGGGCAACGCAAAACGATCATTAACAAATGCACAGAGCTCTTCGGGCGAATGGATAATGAGCCCTACGACTTCATGTTGAACCATGGTGACGATGACCTGAAGCGCCTGCTGAATTTCAAACACCGCACTTTCAACGATACCGACCTGTTGTACTTCGTGTCTTTCTTTAAGCATCATTACCAACAGTCGGAAAGCCTCGAGGCTGCCTTTTTGGCTCCTGCACCGGTCTTCAGAGAAGAATACCTGGCAGAATCATCTTCAAAGGCTAAGAAAAAGTACGCTTCTTCTGCCTGTATGCTGGCTGAATTGGAGCAAATCCCTGCAACAGAAAGGGCCCTAAACCATTTCAGGTCCTATTTCTTCAGTCTTCCTGATTTTCCCAGAAGAACGATCAAGCATGTCTCTTCACCCTTACAAAAATCCACCTGCAAGCGTCTGAATATGTTTTTACGCTGGATGGTAAGAAAGGACAACAAAGGCGTAGATTTCGGCATCTGGACTACCATTAAACCTGCTGATCTGATCTGTCCATGTGATGTCCATGTAGACCGCGTAGCACGCAAACTCGGATTAATCAGCAGAAAACAAACCGACTGGCAAACCGCCGTAGAGTTAAGCGCTCAGCTATCTAAATTTGATCCCATCGACCCTGTGAAATACGACTTTGCTTTATTCGGCCTCGGCGTTGAAGAAAAGTTCTAAAACTCATCGCATTAAGCCCTAAGGAATAAATGCCCTTAGGGTTTGTTTTAATATCCTCCCGGCTAAGCACCTTGCTTAATAATCCTGCTATAACATCTTGCTTAATAACCCAGCTTAAAAACCTTGCTTAATAATCCTGCTCTAACACCCCGCTTAACAAGCCCTGCTTTAGTCCCCCCTCCAATGGAGTAATATTTAAAAAAAAGAGGTGTTAATGTGAAGGCCTAGGAATTTTGCCCCTTCAGGCAAAGGTTCCAGCCTGAACAAAACACCTCTTTTTTTTAGAGATAGCGAACAATTATTTACCTTTATTATTATGGTAACTTTCAAAGCAGAAATAGAGCGTTTCGCAGAAATGGGCGAAAAAACAGGCTGGACCTATATTTTCATCCCTTCCGCCATCGCCAATGAAATCAAGAAAAACTGCAAAAAAAGCTATCGGGTTAAAGGCAAGCTTGATCAGCTTGCTGTTGAAGGACTCTCACTTATCCCAATGGGGGAAGGCGATTTTATCATTTCATTAAACGCCCCATTGCGCAAACAGCTAAAGAAAGAAAAAGGGGCTTTGCTGGAAGTCTTCCTGGAAGAAGATAAAACCTTCAAAATAGAAATGCCGGAAGACCTTGAGCTTTGTTTATCCGACGACGAACCCGAGTTATTAAAAACCTTTCTGAAACTTCCAAAATCTCATCAAAACTGGTACATCAACTGGGTAAATTCTGCAAAAACAGAACCTACCAGGACAAAAAGGCTTGTCAGGATTGTTTCAGCCATGGCTAAAAACTGGGATTTCGGTACAATGATGCGGGAGGGAAAGCCGCCAAAAGCGTAACGCTTACCTCTTATAATTTCTGAACCAGCTCCATACCTTCATTTGAATTACCCCGATGAACGCTTCTCTGAAGATCCTTGTACTCATCTTAGAGGTACCCTCAGTACGGTCGGTAAAGATGATTGGAACCTCTACCACTTTAAAACCATATTTGATGGCGGTGAACTTCATTTCAATCTGGAAGGCATAACCTACAAACTTGATTTTATCTAAAGGGATGGTTGCTAAAACCTGTTTACGGTAACATTTAAAACCTGCTGTAGCATCCTGAACATTGATTCTCGTGATGAGGCGTACATACATAGAAGCGAAGTACGACATCAGTACCCTGTTCATCGGCCAGTTGACCACATTTACTCCATTTACATAACGGGAGCCGATGGCCAGGTCTGCACCATTTACACATGCTTCACGAAGTCTGATCAGGTCGTCCGGATTGTGGGAGAAATCGGCATCCATTTCAAAAATATACTCATACTTAGCATGAGCCAATGCCCATCTGAAACCATGAATATAAGCCGTGCCCAATCCTAATTTTCCTGTTCGTTCTTCCAGGTGCAGGGCCGGATATTCCTGTTGTAATTTTTTAACGATGTCAGCAGTTCCATCAGGGGATCCATCATCAATGATTAATATTTCAAAGAAATAGGGTAAGGAAAAAACCTTCCTGATGATCTTTTCAATATTTTCTTTCTCGTTGTAAGTGGGGATTATTATTAGACTGTCTGACACGTAAAATGAATTAATTAGCGAAATTATGGATTCTAAACGAAAAAACCCTCAGTATATCGCATATACTGAGGGTTAAATTATGTTAAACTGCTATAAAAGCCGCTTAGTTGACATCTTGCATTAGTTTTTTGACCAAAGGAGAGATGATAATCAGCAGGACACCTGCAATCAGTGCGTAAATGGCGAGCTGTTTATAACCATCAGTAAAGGTGATCAGTTTTTGTACCGTAGTGTCATTTTCACCAGCTTTTGCCATGTGTGCGCCTAAGATACCAGCTACATACTGTCCATAGGCGGCGGCAAGAAACCACATTCCCATCATTACTCCCTGAAGTTTTACAGGAGATAATTTTGTCATGATCGATAAGCCGATAGGAGAGAGGCAAAGTTCACCGAAGGTGATTACCAGATAAGACAAAGTAAATGCATCCAGAGAAGCAATACCCTGTGCATTTGCAAAGAATCTGGTGCTGTACAAGATGAAGAAACCTCCTGCCAGGAATAAGAAACCCAGTCCGAATTTTACCACTGTATTTGGTTCGATCTTTTTCTTTGCCAGTCCGATCCATACCAGACTGAAAACAAAAGCAAAAATGATCACAAAGAAAGAGTTTGCAGAGTTGTTTACCCCATTTGGATCCAGGGTAATTACGCCAAGAAGTTTATTGTCCAGGTTTCTTGCCGCAAACAGGGCCATAGAGCCTCCGCTCTGTTCGTAGATACCCCAGAACACGATGGAGAACAGGATGAAAATGATCGCTGCAATCAGCTTTTTACTTTCTGCCCAACTGTATTTGGTCATTTCATAAATGATATAAACCAATGTTGCGGGGCCGATGAAGTACATAAACCAGTCGGTATACTGTGTCTTGGCTACCATGATCATGATGACCGGAATGATGGCTAATGAACCTGCATAAACCGCATAATCGTACCATTTCTTACCAGCTGCCTTGCTCGTAATGGTTAGGGGTGTTGAAGGTGTTTTTGCATCGATACCTTCCGTTAACGTTTCCTGGATATCTTCTCCTTTAAATGGAGATAAACCGATAGGTCCAAGGCTTTTTTTCGTGAAGATGAAGGTCAGCAAGCTGATGGTCATTACAATTCCGGCAAGGCCGAATGCCAGGTGCCATGAATAGGTTTTTCCTAAGGTAATACAAGCATATCCGCCAAGTAAACCTCCGATATTGATACCGGCATAGAACAAAGAGAAACCGGCATCACGACGCGCGTCATTGCCTTTATACAACGCACCAACCATAGTAGAGATATTTGGTTTAAAGAAACCAGTACCCACTACGGTGAAGCTGATACCAAGGAAAAAGAACTGATGTGGATCGTAAGATAAGATGGCACTTCCGATAATCATTAATATTCCTCCCCAGAAAAGTGATTTCCTGAAGCCAAGGATTTTATCTGCAAACAGACCACCAATAAAGGTGAATGCATAAACGAATGCCTGTGTTGCACCGTATTGCAGATTGGCATTTTCATCGGTCATGGTGAGCTGTGTGACCATGAAATAAGTGAGCATTCCCCGCATTCCGTAGAAGCAGAAGCGCTCCCACATCTCGGAGAAGAACAGGTACCAAAGTTGCCGGGGGTACTTGCCTTTAAAATCCTGGATTTGTTCGAGGCTAAGATTTTCTTGCATATCTTGTATTTATTTTATCTGTTGAGCAAAAAAAGCCTTTGGAGAGATCCAAAGGCTTGATTTCGTTTATTTTACACCGTGCATTAATTTTTTCAGAACCGGCGTCAGCATCATGATGAACAGACCCAATCCGATTGGAATGAACGTGAAGATCAGGAAGAAGGTAGTCATGGAGTATTTGGAAGTGATCTCATCGATCATTCCACCCATTGTACCTGCAATCTTATTACCGATTGCAATCGCAAGATACCAGATTCCAAACATGATGGCGATCATTCTGCCCGGAACCAGTTTACTTACATAAGATAAACCTACCGGAGAGATGAAGAGCTCACCCATGGTGTGGAAGAAATAAGCAAGAACCAGCCATACCATACTTACAGAAGCAACTGCAGCTCCCTGAGGAATGGTGCTTGCACCGTAAGCCAATGCTGCAAAACCGATACCTAATAAGATCATTCCGAAGCCGTTTTTATACGTTGCAGAAGGGTTGTATTTACTTTCCCAGATTTTAGATACCAGTGGTGCACAGCTGATGATGAACAGTGAGTTTAAGATTCCGAACCAGGTGGCAGGAACTTCAGATTTCACTTCGCTGTATTGGTTTTTAAGCATGTAAATTACAATCACCCAAATGATGATGAACCCGCAGGCTAAAATGATGTTACCTATAGAATATTTACCGAAAGTTTTAGCGAAGAGTTTCAGTAAAACGTAAGAGATGATCACTAATGGAACAACCGTAATCAGGGTATTCACAATATTGAAAATGACTTTGGAATCTCCCGTTAACAAGCGTTGTGTATAATCTTTCGCAAAGATCGTCATCGATCCACCTGCCTGTTCAAAAGAAGCCCAGAAGAAAATGGTAATGAAGGCCAGAACGATTACTGCAATCATTTTATCGCGCAGTACAGGCGTGTATTGAGAGATCCTTTTGATCAGGATAAACAGGAAGAGCACTAAAGCAACCATGATCATGAAATTACTACCTTCCATGCTGCCGATTTTGAAATCGAACAGGTTCATGCTTGTGATTTTGGAAACCGGATCGTTGATGATCCATGATAAACCGATTACGGAGATCAGACCGATTAATACCAGGTCAAACTTCGAAAACGGATTTCTTGTGGATTCTTCCAGGTTATCAGAAACCTCTTCTTCTTTGTTTTTAACTGGTTTCAGACCGATATTACCGAAAATGTTTTGAGTGAAATAGAACTGAAGCATTCCTATAAACATAAAGATACCGGCTAATCCGAAGCCATAAGCCCATCCCCAGTCTTTACTTTCTCCGATATAACCACATAATAACATTCCTAAAAAGGCACCTGAATTCACACCCATATAGAAAATGGTATACGCACCATCTTTTTTCTCCGGGTGTTGTTTATACATCTGAGCGATGATGGAAGTCATGTTTGGTTTGAAGAAACCGTTACCAAGTACCAATAGACAAAGGCCTAAGTACATGAAAATATGGTCCACTTCAATCGCCATAGATAAGTGGCCTAAGGTCATGAGCAGGGCGCCCACAACTACTGCCCAGCGATAGCCAATGATTCTATCGGCAATATATCCACCTAAGATAGGCGTCAGGTAAGCCAGACCGGTATAAGAACCGTAGATTGCCAGTGCGTGAGCTCTTGGCCATCCCCATCCCGGATTGTCGCCGATAATGGAAGAGGTTAGAAACAGCACCAGTAATGCCCGCATCCCATAGTAGGAAAATCTTTCCCACATCTCCGTAAAGAATAGAACAAACAGCCCCGCCGGATGTCCTAGTACTTTACTCTCAAAAAAGTTATTTGGAGAGTCCAAATTTTGTGCATTCATGTGTTGGTTTTTTTGTGTAATAATTTATAGAAAGGTTCAGTTAGTTCTTATTGATAAATATGGTGGTAGGGAGTGTTTCGGTAGGATTTTTGTGTATTCTTGAAGTAAACCATCGCGCAAGATAGGCACACGGACTCAGACTCACAAATTTTTAGCGTAGATTAAAACTCCATAATCATTGTTTAAAGCTTCTTAATAGGTTGTATCTTTTTATTTTTAGGGTCTATATACAACTCGTCCTTATCGTTGGGCGCGTTCTTTAGTTCCACATTCTCAACGAGTTTTAGTCGCCCTCCACTAAGTTTATACGCATCAAAGCTGAGATCGGATGCATAAAATTCAAAATTTCCTGTCATTTCCGGATTAAAAGGAGCAAGGTGATCAAATACGATCATGTTCATGCTTTTTTCCATCGTCAGCGTCATTGAATTCAATTTATTGTATTCAAAGATGATTCTGTTTTTTCCGGGGTTTTGTTTCTGATCGAAAATGGCTTTTCCAAATACAGGTTCTCCTTTTTCAAAAGAAAGTACTTCGATCAGCTTTTTGGAGGTTTTGGCGTTGTTCCCTTTCCATCCGATCAGGGCATAACAGGTTGTTTTGCCATTGGCGGTCATCGGGACAATTTCATAATAATTGGCACCATACCAGTTTTTATTACCGGTAATGGCATTGCTGTCCTTCAGGTTTTCTGTACCGTCGATCAGTGGGAATAGCTTTAACTTACCGTCCTTTGAAGCCATTTGTATGGCACCAAAATAGCGGTAAGTGCCGTCATCCAGAGGAAGGTACCAGGAAAAGATGCGGAAATTTTTGTCCGGCGACTGCAGTATGGAGATTCTTTTTAAAGAATCGAAAGGATACTTGTCGGAGGATGGGGTTTTTAGCGCATTGACCAGTGTTTTAATGAACTGCGCATTTAAGGAAAAGCGTGTTGCATTGTCCGGGGCATTCTGGACCCCCTCACTGAGGTTGATCAGCGAATCCTGATATCTCGTCATTCCCGGGATATTGGTCAGCTTAAAGCTATGCTGCGCATAGACTGAAGTCATTGCGCAGCATAAGATGATGATCAGGAAAGGTTTTGAAGCCTTTACCATTTAGTTTAATTTTTCGATAACGATTGCGCTGGCACCACCACCACCATTACAGATTCCGGCTACGCCGATGCTTCCGTTATTTTGAGCCAGTACAGCAAGTAAAGTCACGACGATTCTGGCACCTGAAGCACCCAGTGGGTGACCAAGAGAAACCGCACCTCCGTTTACATTCACTTTATTGTTGTCCAGTTCCAGTAATTTGTTGTTGGCCAGGGAAACCACAGAGAACGCTTCATTGATTTCAAAGAAATCAACATCAGCGATGCTTTTTCCTGCGTTTTTAAGGGCCAGTGGAATTGCTTTTGCAGGGGCGGTAGTAAACCATTCCGGTGCCTGTTGTGCATCTGCATAAGCAAGAATCTTTGCCAATGGCTTTAATCCAAGTTCTTTTGCTTTATCAGCACTCATCAGTACCAATGCTGCAGCGCCATCATTTAAGGTAGAGGCATTTGCTGCGGTTACCGTTCCGTCTTTTTTGAACACCGGTTTTAAGCCTGGAATTTTATCAAATTTAACAGCAAAAGGTTCTTCATCTTTAGAAATCAGGGTCACATCGCCTTTGCGGTCTTTTACTTCTACAGTGATAATTTCTGAGTCGAATTTACCTTCAGTCTGTGCTGCCTGAGCTTTTTTGTAAGAGCTGATCGCGAAAGCATCCTGTTCTTCACGGCTAACGTTACAGTCAGCAGCACATAGCTCTGCAGCAGAACCCATGTGGTAATCATTATATACATCCCAGAGGCCGTCTTTGATCAATCCGTCAGTAATCTGACCATGGCCTAAACGGTATCCGTTTCTTGCTTTATCTAAATAATAAGGGACATTGCTCATGCTTTCCATACCTCCGGCCACGACGATGTCGTTCTGGCCAAGGGCGATACTTTGTGCGGCAAGCATGATGGCTTTTGTTCCTGAAGCACAAACTTTATTGATGGTTGTGGAAGGAACGTCCGGTAATCCGGCAAACTTTGCGGCCTGTGTAGCTGGGGCCTGACCAATATTAGCGGACAAGACATTGCCCATATAAACTTCCTGAACGTCAGCAGGGCTGATGCCCGCTTTTTCTACAGCCGCTTTAATCGCTAAACCACCCAGTTGGGTAGCTGAAAAACCTGATAATGAACCACCAAAACTTCCTATTGGGGTTCTAAGGGCTGATACTATAACTACTTCTCTCATTGATGTCTTTTAATTTTGGTTAAAAGCAAAGTTAAGTAATTACTGGCATCTGCTGGTTAAAGTCGGTTATTTTTAACATTATCCCTCTGTATCATTTTTGTTTATCCGTCGTTTTCTTTTCGATTTCAGTGCTTCATTCAACAGGTATTCTATCTGCCCGTTGGTGCTTCTAAACTCATCCCCGGCCCAATTCTCAATCTCTTTGAGCAGGGCGGGGTTGATTCTTAGCACAAAAGCCTTTTTATCTTTCTCAGACATATCTTTTTTGTACTCCTTGTCTATTAATTGTATAATGTTCCGGTATTGACTACCGGTTGTACATTGCGGTCGCCACAAAGGACCACCAGGAGGTTGCTCACCATTGCGGCTTTGCGTTCCTCATCCAGTTCCACGATGTTTTTCTCTGAAAGTCTTTCCAGTGCCATTTCTACCATGCCTACTGCACCTTCTACAATCAGTTTACGGGCAGCAATCACTGCGGTGGCCTGCTGGCGTTGTAACATCGCACTGGCGATTTCCTGCGCATAGGCCAGGTGGGAAATTCTGGCTTCGATTACTTCTATTCCGGCTCTGGACAAGCGCTCACTCAATTCTGCTTCCAGAAGGGAGCTCACTTTCTCTGCGCCGTCTTTTAAGGTGATGGTCGCCTCTTCATCCTCAAAATTATCGTAAGGAAAGATGTTGGCCAAATGTCTTACGGCAGCTTCACTTTGTATGTTTACGTATTGATGGTAATCTTCTACGGCAAACATTGCTTTTGCGGTTTCCTGAACCTGCCATACCACTACAGCGGCAATTTCTATCGGGTTCCCCAGTTTGTCGTTCACCTTGATCTGATGCCCGTTCAGGTTTCTGGCTTTCAGGGAGACCTTCTTTTTGGCCGTTAAGGGATTCACCCAGAAAAAACCGTCTGTTTTTACGGTACCTACATACTTCCCGAACAGCGTGAGTACTTTGGATTCATTAGGGTTGTTGATGATCAGCCCGGGCAGTACCAGGACGAAATTCAAGACAAGAGCGATGGCTCCAACAGCAAATTGTTCAACGGCCAATGCAAAAATTCCACCTCCCAGCAGGGCGAGAAATAATACAAAGGTTAAATAGCCGGATGGCGGAGTGATGATTTTTTCCTGATACATAATGATATTGATTTGATATCATAAAGTAAAGTATTTTAATCCATATAAACAAGGTAAATCCCATCCTTTCGCATGATTACCTCTTCCAAAACACGATTTGAAGAAAAATTGTATTATTTTTGAGTGAAATCAATCTATATCAATCTTGGCTAAAATCAAAAAGAATTCCCATAGGGTGCTTTACCGTAAGTATTCATCAAACATCAAATACATTATGATGGTGCTTTCCGTATTGATCATAACTGTATTTTTACCCAAACAGCCCCGGTTCAGGTATGAATTCGAAAAGGGCGAGATATGGAAAAATAAAGATTTAGTTTCTCCTTTCAGTTTTGCCATTTTAAAAACTACCCCACAGGTAACTACAGATAAGAAGGATGCATTGAACAATGTGCTTCCGATTTATAAGATGAATAAAGATCAGATCAATTCAGTGGAAGAAGCCTATCTGAATGAGTTTGATGTAAAATGGAAAACGAATGCTTTTCCTGAAAATGAAAAGGCCGGATATAAGAACTCTTCCTTTAAGTTACTGGAAGCAATTTATACCCGGGGAATCATTGCGATGAACGCGAAGCATCAGAAGGGGAATAAATATTATGATTTTGCCCTGATGACCAATAACATCAGCAGGAACCTGAGTACTCAGGATGTATTTACCGTTCAGTCTGCGCTGGAGTATTTTGATAAGAACTACAATTCGATCAACCTGAAAGTAAAAGAGATGATCGTTAATCTTGTGGAAGATCATTTAACGCCCAATATCACTTTCGATGAAAAGTTAACCACCATTGTACAGAACAATACTGTGAGCAGTCTTTCTACCACCAGAGGTATGGTGCAGAAAGGGGAGCTGATCATTGCCAAAGACAATGTGGTGGACGATGAGATCTATCAAAAGCTGCTTTCCTTTAAAGAAGCCTACGAAGCACAAACGAAAACCATAGGGGATAGCAAGCTGGTTTATTTGGGTCAGATCCTGCTGGTAGGTTTTATTGTGAGTTTACTCATGTTCTTTTTGAAACTGTTCCGGAAAGACATTTTTGCAGACAACCGGCAGTTGTCTTTACTGCTGCTCGTGATCACCACGATGCTGCTGTGTCTGACCTGGGCAATTAAACTGAACCTGCCGAGTATCTATTATATTCCTTTCTGTATCGTTCCGATCATCATCAGGATCTTATTTGATACCAGGCTGGCACTTTACCTGCATTTGCTCGTGATCCTGATTGCAGGCTTCTTTGTGCCCAACAGTTTTGAATTCGTCTTTTATCAGATTACTTCCGGAATGGTGGCAATCTATAGCATCAGGAACCTGATCAAAAGAGAACAACTGCTGTTGTCCGCTTTATTCATCTTATCGGCCTACTTTGTTTCCTTTGTGGGGATCGGTTTATTAAGAGAGGGATCGTTCGACCAGATTGAATGGATTAACTTTGTTCCTTTCATCATTAGTGTGTTGTTGTCGCTCCTGGCTTATCCTTTGATCTATGCTTTTGAAAGAATGTTTGGCATCACTTCCGATGTGGCGCTGATTGAGCTGACCAATACAAACAACAAACTATTAAGGGAGCTTGCTTTTAAAGCTCCGGGTACTTTCCAGCATTCGCTGCAGGTGGCCAACCTTGCCGAAGCGGCGATCTTTAAAATAGGAGGGAATTCCTTACTGGTAAGAGCCGGTGCATTGTATCATGACATTGGTAAGATTGAGAACCCTCAGTATTTTATAGAGAATCAAAATACAGCCCTTAGCCCGCATGATAAGCTGCCATACGAGCAAAGTGCCCAGATCATTATTAAACATGTTCATAAGGGCATCGAAATTACGCGCAGGCATCAATTGCCGGAAAGTGTGATCGACTTTATCAGAACGCACCACGGAAATACCAGGGTCGATTATTTTTATCAGAGCTTTTTAAAGAATTCTCCGGAGAAATTTGTGGACGAAAACATTTTCCGCTACCCCGGACCGATCCCTTTTTCTAAGGAAACTGGTGTTTTAATGCTCGCAGATTCGGTGGAAGCGGCCTCAAGAAGCCTGAAAAATCCGGACGCCCAAAGTATAAATGACCTCGTCGAAAGGATCATTAACTATAAATTAGAACAAAATCAATTAGATAACTGCGATATTACTTTAAAAGATTTAGAAACTATAAAGCTGATCTTCAAGACGATGCTTATGAGCATCTATCATGTGCGTATAGATTACTTACAAAATGTTTAAATTTTTTTTGGATCAATGAATGAAGTTACTATATTTGCAATCCCGAAAAACAGGAGCGTTTTTCAGAAAAGAATTGAAAAGGAGAGGTGCCTGAGTGGCCGAAAGGAACAGTTTGCTAAACTGTCGTACTGGCAACGGTACCGCGGGTTCGAATCCCGCCCTCTCCGCTGAAACAATGATTTGCAAAATAGGATATGTAGTTTAATTATCGTTCCTTTGCAGCCCTTCGAAAAAGGGAAAAGAAGATACCAGTTCGGGGTGTAGCGTAGCCCGGTATCGCGCCTGCTTTGGGAGCAGGAGGTCGTAGGTTCGAATCCTGCCACCCCGACACAAATTACCTGGAAAGGTAGTTTTATAATGACCAGTAAAAAAGAAGATACCAGTTCGGGGTGTAGCGTAGCCCGGTATCGCGCCTGCTTTGGGAGCAGGAGGTCGTAGGTTCGAATCCTGCCACCCCGACAACATAGATGTCAAATTCTATCAAAAACCCTCTAGATGTCACAGTTTAGAGGGTTTTTTCGTTTTAGTCATATCAAAGAAAAGCAAAGAATATCAAGGTTTTTATGCCCTATTCTACACCCTATTTTTTTCAGCTATAATTGTCCTTCAAAAAAAAGTAAAAATGACTACTTGAGTTTTTTGTTTTACCGCCTTTTTTAACCCTGTGTTTTGTTCCTCTAATTCGTTAAAAACAAGAGAGGGCATAAGGGCATAAAAGGGCATAAATCATATTAAAATATGAAAAGCCCAAACACATTTAGTCTATCATTTTTCCTGAAAAAGGACAAAATGAAAGAAGGTAGAGCGCCATTATTCGTTCGGATTACTTTAAATAGTAAGTTTTCTGATATTTCAACCAAGAAAAGGGTTGATGTTTCTGCGTGGAATCAAACTAAACAAACTCTTTCTGGCAATGGTAAGGAAGAAGCACTTGTTAGAGAGAAAATTCGGTTATTAATAAATGATATTAATAACGCATATAACGACCTGAAATATGAAAATAAGCCATTGTCTTCGGAAACTATAAAAGCAAGGGTAGAAGGGTATGATAAGGAGCCATGTACTTTAAATTCTCTGTTGAGTCACCATAATATTGACCTAGCATCATTAATTGAACCTGGGACTTTAAAGAATTATTTTTCTACAGAACGTTTTCTAAAGGAATTTTTGATAAAACAGAGAAAGGTGAAAGATATTTATCTAGACAAAATTGACAATAAGTTCATTACCGATTTTGGTATATATATGCTCAATCGTGTGCCAGATAAGGGTCAGAAGCCTTGTGGAAATAATACATTAATGAAACACATGGAACGTTTTAAGAAGGTATTTGGAGTTGCTATAAAAAACGGATGGACTATGAATGATCCATTTCTTCATTTTGAGCGTAAAATAATAAATAAAGATCGTGACTGTCTTGAAATGGAAGAATTAAGCCGCATCAGGGCAGTTGATGGATTAACGAGTAGTCAACTGATCGTTCGTGATCTTTTTGTGTTTTGTTGTTTAACTGGGCTGGCATATTGTGATTTGATAAGTCTTGCTAAAGAGCATCTGGTTAAAGATAGTGGTGGTGAGTATTGGATTGAGATGATCAGACAGAAAAATAGAAAATTTACACAGCGTAAATTTCATGTTTTATTGCTCCCTGAAGCACTGGAGATTATTAAAAAATATAAAAGCAATCAGCTTGCAATAGAAAATGAAACAATTTTTCCATCTTTTTCAAATCAGATTGTAAACCGTTATCTTAAAATTATCGCAGAGGTGGCTAATATTAATAAAACAGTCACTTTTCACTTAGCTAGGCACACTTTTGCTACAACAGTTACACTTGAAAACGGAGTGCCTATGGAAAGTGTTTCACATATGCTCGGTCATGCAAGCATCCGCACAACACAGATATATTCCAAGGTCAAAAAGAAAAAAGTGCTTAATGATATGGTCAGCTTGAGACAAAAGATAGTTCTTGAAAGAAATTCCGGTTCTGTTTGAAATTTATTTACGTCTCGGAATTAGTTTTTCCTTTTTGAAGATTGCAAGTCTTAGATAACGTAGTCTCGATTCACTAAATTGGGAGAAAAAGTGATTATTGACTATTTTCATATCCTCACTAAATTTTTTTAAGAGGAACAATTTAACCTTTTTCTTCAATATCGATAAGACCCAATTTGAGTAATAGGCATTCAATGAAATAATGTAGTGATTTAGGATGGGCTCGAAATCGAACATGGGTTCTTTTTCATCTAAGAATTTCAAAAGAGACATCCATTCGCAAAATTGCTTTCCATCTCTTTTATTGTCTTCGGTTGTATTTAATTTGATGCAATCATATTTTTCTTTGGCTTTCTTAATAATAAAAGACGTGAAAAGAGATTTGTCCATAGCCTGGTAAAACTTTGGTTCTTGATCTATATTATATTCATTTTTAGTAACGAGCTTAAATGTATCATTGTGTACTAAATAGTTTCTTAGTTCCCTGAAAAATATTGTATATGTCTTATCATAAACTTCCTCACTAAAATTATGTGAATACTTTAGATGGTCCAGGAAATTCTGCCCTGAAGAAATGACGTTTTGCAAGTCTTTAACAATCCGTCGCTGTTCCCTCCATCTCTGGTCAATCTGTAGCTGCCGGAGTGGAGTTGAATTTAATTTTCTTATCGAATCGCGGATCGTTTTACTATTATCTAAGAAAACCAAGTAGGATGACCTCCCCTGCAAGAATGTCTTCCATAAGACCATACATTCTGATTCATCAACTTTTTGTTTAACATTAAGTACTTCTATTATTTTATCGAATTTCTCCATTTGTTAGGAAGATGGGGGCTAGAGTATTGATATATTAGAATTATTTGAGACGTCCTTTGTTTAATTTAAAATAACTATCTGGTGAGATCTTCCGAACCCAGAAAGCATTAAGCTAACCTTCAGGAAAATTATCATCAATGTATTTAACCCAGTCATCATTAGTAGGCTTGTGTTTGTTGTTCTTAGCAAATTCTTCTAAAAATTTTTTCATGAGACCTGGTATCTTTTTTCTGACCAAAATTTGTCGTGGAATATTCAAAATTTCCTTCCAGCGACCTTCTTTTAGCATAACTGTTTTTATATTGGCACCTTCACCATTGTAGATGAGATCAATATCTAGTTCGTTCATTAGATTAAAAAAGTCCAAATTCGGAATATTTTTCCTTGGTTTAATGAAAAAAAAGTAGAGTATAAATTGGCCAAAAATAAAATTATATGGGTGGGTGTACTCCGGATAAGCCATGTTGAAACTTATTGTTTCATCTTCTAATTCATCATATGAGGCCATAATAAAATATAGTCCATCGAATATGGCAGCTTTTTCATTTATCTCACGTATAAATTGATTGCGTTTTATTTTTACTTTAAAGTTTTGGTAAAGTGGCAATGCCTCATTGATGATTTTTCTAAGTTTTTCTTCTTCGTCTGCTGTAAGTTTAAATTCTGCAAACAATTCTTTTTTGGTTATGGATATCCTAAATATAACTGTACAAATAAAGAGTAGAAGGGCATAATAGTTTATGTTTAAAGCTTCTCTAATTATGTATTCGGTTTTGGAAACGTCTCTAAAATTAGATTTATATCCAGGTTTTTTAAGCTTATCCCTATACTCTGTGCAAACATAATTTTCAACATAAGCCATTCTTTGCTCACAGCCCCTACAAAAGAGATAATCTTCAACAATTGGTGCAGCCCCAGTATTATTTCTATAATCAAAATTTGCTTCTGCACTTATGATATATCCCTCTTCTTCACCTCGCTTTCCTATAGTACTTTCCACCATAAAAGCTGACAAAAGATGGGAACCTGTTTGCGTGGCTTCAGTAATATGGCAAATTGAGCACAAGGGCATATCTTCGAGATTTTTAACTAAGATAGGTTTATTTCATATAGATCTATTTAGGTAAACAGAGCTAATTTTGTTTATGAGGAGTGGATTAAGTAAAGCGAATATTTGAATTGACAAATAAATATCCAGTACTGTGGTATAGAAAAGATGTTTTTCTATAAATCACCACAAAAGTGAGTTATATTTGTTTGTATTTTATGAGAACATTTATCATTTCTGATATACATGGTGACAATGAGGCATTTAGAAAAGCTCTAAAACATGTTAGCCTAAAGAAAGATGATTTATTAATACTCTTAGGGGATTATATAGATAGAGGCTTTGATAGTAAAGGAGTGTTGGATACTATTATGTTACTTATTCAACATGATTTTAATCTGATATGCCTAAGGGGCAATCATGAGCAAATGCTATTAGATGCAATTGCAGATAAGAGTCAGATTTCTAAATGGTTTATCAATGGGGGAGATGCAACGTTATCAAGTTTTTTGACTTCATCTATTGAAAAAATTCCTTATAAATATATCGAGTTGATTAATTCATTTCGCCATTATTATCTGCATGCCGACTATATATTTGTTCATGCGGCTTTAAATATGAAGGCAAAGGATCCCTTTGAAGATACTGAAACTATGTTATGGTCTCGTACCCAGGAAGATTTTATTGACTATGAATGGTTAGGAGATAGAAAAATAATTCATGGGCATAACCCAACTTCAAAGGATGATATATTGAACAGTATTGCACATGAAAAAATCATTTGCATTGATAACGGTGTATTCTTAAAAAGAATTGGTTTTGGAAATATTTGTATATTAGAGTTAGAAAATTTAAACGCTCAATTTATAAGTTAAAATGATTATTACAAATGTTGTACAATTAATAAATGATGGTGGGTTTGGAAAAATAGAAGAAGTGATATGCAGTGATGGACGACACTATGCTAGAAAAACCTTTAACCCTCCTGCCAATACGGCTAATGATGCCGTAACACGCGAAAAATTTCGAATGCGCTTTATAAGAGAGGTAAAAACTCAAAAAAGGTTACCGAATACATTATTTATTCCTATAATATTCGAGGACTTATCGGGTTCTGCCCCTTGGTTTTTAATGCCAGTTGCAGATGACGTATACAGTAATGAGATTCTACGGTCAAAGCAATTTGGCTTAAATCCACAAGGACTTGCAGATATACTAAATTCACTAGAATACATACATTCAATAGGGTTAGTGCATCGAGATTTGAAGCCTCATAATATCCTATTGCATGAAAATACCTGGAAATTAGCAGATTTTGGTTTAATATCTCAAGATAAAGATACACTCTCTCAGCCAATTACAACTAGTAATAACGCATACGGGACTGCGATGTATTGTGCGCCGGAACAAACTACTGATTTTAGGCGTGTAACTCCACAGGCAGATATTTATTCGTTTGGTGCTATTCTACATGATATATACACTGACGGTAAAAGAGTTCCTTATTCTACATTGTCTGGTGTTGGAGAAATTGGATTAATTATAGAAAGGTGTACAAAGGATAAAGCCGAGCAACGATTTAAATCTATAAAATCTCTTAGGGAAAAACTACTATATATATTATCGAAAGATAACACTGTAACTTCTAATTCAGATGCCAACGAATGGATATCTAACCTTAAAGATATAGATAGTTGGAATTTTGATAAATTTGAGAATTTTGTTTTTTTTCTAAAGCGTCATGAAGATTTATGGAATAGCATTTTTTTTGAATTAAATATTGAGACAATAGAGGCTTTTTTCTCTTTAGATAAGGAGCTGACTAATGAGTTTAGTTTACTTTATTTTAGGTGGGTTGCTACGAGAACATTTAGTTTTGATTATTGTGATGTAATTATTGGATACATTATGAAAGCATACGATGGAACAAGCGATTTAGACGTAAAGACTCAAGCAGTAATGTCTGCCGCTCAACTTGCTAGGACTCATAATCGATGGTATGTTATGAAATACGTTGTAAGAATGGCTGATAAAAGTATAGAAGAGAACTTGGCTTTTAGAATAAGTTTGGAATTAGAAATTGATACAAGAAACATAATTAATTTTGAAGGTTGCGCACGAGGATTGAACTATGGGCCTTCTATATATCATGATATTATTGCGGAATCACTAAAAAAATAGCTTTATCTCAGTTTTGAGTTGTATTTGTACTATTCAATATTATAATAACCAGATTTGAGCATCTGAAATTATCTTTAGGTACTACCCAACTGGTCACCAATTTAATAATCATAGTTTTTCAAATTTTGCTGCCATAACATAAAAGAGATGATATGGCAGCATTCGATTTAATCACAAAAGATGATCTGGAAAAGTTTAAAGCCGAACTTTTTGCAGAATTGAAAAGACCGGGCTACAAACTGAATAAAAAAGAACAGCAAAAGGAATGGCTCAAAAGCTATGAAGTTCGCGCTCTCCTAAATATCTCAGCTGGGACACTAGCTACGCTTAGGCGAAATGAGATACTGCGCTTTTCAAAAATTGGAGGACTCCTTTATTACAAGCATGATGATATAGTTAAACTACTGGAGGGGGCATCATCATGAAAAACACAATCAAAAAAACTGCACTGAAAACGGCCGATTTCTTAGGAACATTTCAACCAAAACTCAAGCGATCCAGAGCGAAGCCCCGTACTCGGATTAAACGTCTGCTCAGACAGGCGCTGACTTTTCAAGACCAGAAAATTATGGAAGAAATCTATAGAAAGTTCTCTGTCTGATAAAGTTATTCTTCCAGTTAATCCATTCCATTTTATAACTCATACCGAAGGTCACAGCACCCTTCGGGTGATCTGCTTTGAAGTCCGCGTGGACTTAGCAAAGATGTATTTTCGCATGCGAAAAGATCTTTGCTGTCCGTTCGGACAGAGGATCACTCGGAACTCGTGATCCTGAAGTCATTGATAAGTGTATTCTATGTCAAGGAAAAAAGTAAGAGAGCAAGACAGCATATTAAGTCATACAATAGTTATTCGGATTACAGCAGGACAATACAAAAAGCTTGATAAAATTTCTAGGGAAAGCGCTGGTAAAACGATAGCCTATGTTGTTCGCAAAATCATTGCTAACAAGCCAATAACACTTCTTCATAAGGATATATCTATGAGTGAACCAATGGAAGAACTAGCCCTTATCCGTAAAGAGATCAAGAGCATAGGTGTGAATATCAATCAGCAAACGCATAAGTTCCACATTAGCCAGAGCGAGACAGAAAGGACATTTCATATCAACAAAACAGCTGAGACCTATAAAGCTATGGAACCAAAAATTGATCGATTGCTAACCCTGGTATCTAACCTCGCATTGAAATGGTTGCAAAAATAGTTATTGGCAAGAGCATTAGAGGTATTTTGCATTACAACGAAAACAAAGTTTCCGAGGGGGAGGCTAAGCTGATTTTGGCTTCTGGTTTTGCTGGTGAAATTGAGAATATGACATTTGATAACAAGCTGCAAAGGTTCCAACATTTAACCGATCTCAAGCCAAGTGTTAAAACAAATGCGCTACATATTTCCCTCAATTTTGATTCTTCAGAGAACATCAGTAGTGCTAAGATGCAAGCGATAGCCATTGCTTATATGGAACAAATTGGTTTCGGTGATCAGCCTTATATAGTTTACAGGCACAATGATGCCGGGCATCAGCATCTCCATATTGCCACAACAAGTATTCAGCGAGGTGGAGGATCTATTGACCTGCATAACATTGGCAGGCTGCTATCTGAACCAGCAAGAAAAGCCATAGAGATTGAATTTGACCTTGTTAAAGCCGAAAGTAAGGGGTTTAAACAAGAACCAGGCATACGCCCCGCTGACTTGGAGCAGATCAAATATGGAAGGCAATCAACAAAAAGGCAAATCAGCAACGTTCTGTCAGGCGTAGTCAATAATTACATGTTTACTTCTATCGCAGAACTAAATGCTGTCCTCAGACAATTCAATGTAACGGCTGACAGGGGTCAGGAAGACAGTGTAATGTTCAAAAAGAAAGGACTTATTTATTCTATGCTGGACAAAAATGGTAATAAAGTTGGCGTACCAATAAAGGCGAGTGCTTTTTATGCGAAACCAACCATAAATAACCTGGAGAAGAAGTTTGAAAGAAATAAGGAGAAACGCAAGCCTCACAAATCCGATTTAATTGCCCGCATTGATAAAGTGCTGTTAAAATATCAAAAGTTAACAAGGTCCACACTTACCGATGAATTGCGAAAACAGGGAATCAGCCTTGTCATCAGGGAAAATAATGAAGGGCGCATTTATGGGGCAACCTTTATCGATCATAAAAATAAGGTGGTGTTCAAAGGCAGTGATTTAGATAAGCGATACAGTGCTAACGCCTTATCTATGATGATTGGTTCTGATGACAGAGTAAGAGCCTTCCTGAAGCCCTCAAATGCGTCAGGAACGTATTTAAATACTAAAACGGAAGCTCATGGAAAAACCTATCTGGAACCGGTAGCAAATACTAACCTTCTCGATGATCTACTTGGCAAATCACTTCCTGAATACCTACCAAACATTAAACGTAAGAGAAAGAAAAGAAGAAGGGGATTAACCTTATAAAATAAAGCTATATGAATACAGGAGAAGATACACAGAGTCTACGGAAGATCATTGAATTTACCAGGCTCATCAGCATTTTTATATTAAGTATACATTTTTATATGTGTTGCTACATGGCATTCAAGCATTTTGGCTGGACTGCTGAGATTACTGACCGAATTATTTTGAATATCTCGAAAACAGGCTTGTTTGATGACTTGCTTACACCAAAACTAGGATCATTAATATTACTTGTTGCATCTCTCTTTGGTATTAAGGGGCGAAAAGATGAAAAGATACGGCAACGGGATATCGTTACCTATCTGGCTATAGGTTTATTTCTATATTTCATAAGTGTGCTATCTTTTTATCTGGTTTTAAACCCAGTCCTAATAGCAATAATTTACATTGGTTTAACCTCAATAGGCTACATGCTTATTTTGACAGGAGGAGGGTTATTGTCGCGGCTAATTAAAAATACTTTAAACCAGGACATATTTAATTCTGACAACGAATCATTTCCCCAGGAAGAAAGACTACTGGAAAATGAATTTTCCATAAATCTGCCAGCTACTTACAACTTAAAAGGCAAAATCCGTAAATCTTACATCAACTTTATTAATCCTTTCCGGGGGCTGCTGATCTCAGGCACCCCCGGATCGAGGTAAAGAATAGGGAAAAAGTTACTTCGTAATCCGGCACATCATTGATCAACATATTAAAAAAGGTTTTTCAATGTTCATATATGATTACAAGTTTGATGATTTAAGCAAAATTGCCTACAATAAGTTGCTTCAATATCAAGGAAACTATGTTGTCAAACCTAAGTTCTTTGTAATTGACTTCGATAAGATATTTCATAGGTGTAATCCGTTAGATCCTGAAAGTATGGATGATATTACCGACGCAACGGAATCCAGTCGGACTATTATGCTAGGCCTTAATAAAGATTGGATCAAAAAATCCGGGGATTTTTTCGTCGAGTCCCCAATTAACTTTTTGACGGCAGTGATCTGGTATTTAAGGAAATATCAAAATGGTAAATACTGTACGCTTCCCCATGTGATTGAACTCATTCAGGCTGACTACGACCGTTTGTTTGCGGTCTTACAAGAAGAGGACGAGATCAAAGTTTTAATCAACCCCTTTATTTCTGCTTACCAAAATAAGGCGATGGCGCAATTGGAGGGGCAAATCGCATCTGCTAAAATAGGATTGGCCAGGCTTTCATCACCACAGCTTTACTACGTTCTGAGCGGTAATGATTTTACGTTGGACATCAATAATCCGCTAGAGCCGAAGATTGTCTGCATGGGGAATAATCCGCAGAAGCAGCAAATCTATGGTGCTGTCCTGTCTTTGTATGTGTCCAGGATGATTAAATTAGTGAACCGCAAGGGACAGTTGAAAAGTAGCCTGGTGTTTGATGAATTTCCTACCATATATATCGGCGGTTCCTCTGGAATAGACGGCTTGTTGGCTACGAGTAGATCAAATTTTGTATGCACTACTTTGGCGGTTCAAAATTTTGAGCAGCTAAAAAAAGATTACAGCGCAGAACAAGCTGATGTTATCGTTGGAATTGTGGGTAATATTATCAGTGGGCAGGTGACAGGGAGTTCAGCGAAAAAACTAAGTGAGAATTTTGGGAAGATAGTTCAGGACAAGGAGAGCAAAAGTATCAATAGCTCTGATATTTCCATTTCAAAATCTACCCAGATGGATTATGCAATCCCTGCTTCGAAAATTGCCGCTTTGTCGTCCGGTGAGTTCGTTGGCATTGTTGCTGATAATCCAGATCAAAAGATTAAACTAAAAATGTTCCATTCGGAAATCCAAAATGATCATAAGGCTATTGCAGACGAAGAAAAGGGCTATAAGCCTATACCTGCTGTAGAGAATGTGACTTATGCGGACATCATTGAAAACTATGTGAAAATCAAATACGATATCGAACAGTTATTTGAGCAGGAACTTGCAAAGATTCTTGATAGGCAACGCAATGCGGAAGAAGTGGCTTCGGCTGAAGAAACTGGGGGTCAAGATGACGAAGTTGAAGAGGCAGAAAGGGGAGTGTCCCGATGATTATTTCAGCACACTTGGCGTATATTATTCTACTTGATAATATGCCCTAAAAATTGCATTTTCAAAGATAGAAACAAACCTTATGACCAGGAAATATGATGGCGCTCTCAAAAATAAGGAAAGGACTAAGCAAAAATTTCTTGATGCTGTAGGCGAAATTATCAAGAAGGATGGATATACTGCGCTTAAATTAAGGAATATTGAAGCAGTTGCAGGAGTAGATCGAAAGCTTTTATATGATTATTTCGGCTCTATCAACAATTTAGTCGAATCTTACATTCGGCAAAAGGACTTCTATATGGGATTGGCCGATAAGGCTAGAGAACTTGTAAAAGAGAATGAAAGCGATTTTGGGAATAAGATGATCCAAAAAATTCTGATTGACCAACTCGATTGTTTTATTGATGATGATTATCTGCAACAGATTGTACTCTGGCATATCAGTGAACCGAATGAACTACTTACTGAAATTAGTGAGGAAAGAGAAAAGGTGAGCCGGATATTTGTAGAATTAACTGATCCGCATTTTGAAGGTACGGATGTGGACATTCGGGCGAGGCTTGCTTTAATTGCTGCCGGAATTTATTTCTTAGTCCTTTACGCAAAAAAGACGGATGTTCTTTTTTGTGGGATAGGCATGAATACCGCTGAAGGTGTTGAAAGGATAAAAAAGGCTATTTCAAGCTTGACTGAAGAGGCTTATTCACTGGCTGATCGGCAAAAGAAAGGCTATTAAAAATAGGCTGGATTATGTTATACTAAGTTAGCAAGTCGTTATTTGTTAGTTTTTTCCTCAAAATTTTTCACTTTCAACATCACTTTTTCAAGTGTTTCCGATTGGATTACGTCGTTAATAATATTAGGGTCGATTTTGAATACATAAGCCATTGTATTAATATGCAAGGTTGTAAACTTTTCGGGGTTCATTAACTTAGTATGATACGAATCATAATTTATTCCTAAAAGCTCCGCAATTTTTGTTGGACTTCTCTTAACAAGCTGATACATTTTCTTAATTTTTCCTGCCAAAAATAAAGATTGAATATCCTCAAATTTCGGATCTACAAAACTACTTTCATCATCCTCTAACATATTTTCCCATTTCGCCATTTCGTCGTTTTTACATATCTAAGATGAGTATTTGTTTGTGAAACCTATTTATATAAGTATTAATCATAAATAAAAATTTGTTATTCGTAAGTTTTTTAATTATATTCGTTTTGATTAAAATTTAATGAGTGTATAACTAAAATGAATTAATAGATTTGCAGCACTAGCATTAATATAATGTGTGGTGCTCACTGATACCTCTAATCCGCAAGAACGTAGGAAATTCACGGACACAAAGGAGGACAAGTGAGCGCCCGGAAACCCTATATATCCAGGGGAGCCGGGCTTACTTGCGGTTTGTGTCTGGGTGCTATCCTTGATAGTAACTACCTTATGGTAGTGCCGTCCTACGCGGCCCGTCTTGCGGATTAAGCCAAAAAGTAATGCCTGGCTCCTTCGGGAGTTATGTCATAAGTTGGTTGGAGGTTAAAAACAACCAATTATGACAACTAACGGAACTACAAACTGGAGTCTCAATGTAATTATCTTCATTAAATGGGAGCAATACTTCCATTTCCCAAGTTTGTCAACTGGCATTATTTCAATTGATAGACTATTCCCACTCAAACCAAAGAATCCAATCTAAATATCGGTATTACAAAGTGGGCGACCTTTTTTCCTTGTAGGAAGGGGTAAGTGTCGCCTTGCTTTGTCTTTTTCAAATATGCTTCTGTAAACCCAAATGAACTTGAAAAATGACCGAATATATTAACCTTTCTGAACCAGTACTCATTTGTCTGCTCAAGACAAATGATGCCCGTGCATTTCAGGAACTTGCAAAAAGGCAATTCATCCCTTTACGGGAAAAACAGGATGCTGCGGTAGAAAAATCGCATGAAGTACTTGCAGTGATGTCATATACCATACAGAAAATATGGGAAAACCGTCATGAGTTTGATGAGCGGGTGGGATTATACCAGCAATTATTAAATGTGATTGTCCAGAGGTTGTTCGAGGTTCTTTTGGAAAGTGATAGGGTAGAAGACCATTTATTCGCCCTTGGTGAATATTTAAAAAAGGACAATAAGGGCTTAAAATACGACAACCATCATGGAACTAACTAAAAAGTATGCTAATCCAGAGGAAATGTTAGAAGGTCTTCTTCTGAAAGATATAAATGCTTTAGAGGCTTTTTATTACAAATACAGTGGTAAACTGTATGGTATAATTGCGGTGGTATTTGAGAGCCATGAGGCTAGAATTTCGGTACTTCAAAGGGCTATTTTGAGAATTTGGTCTGATACGAACCAATATGATCCGGAGAAAGAGAAGTTTTTCACATGGATGCTGAAAATCGTCCGGGAAAGTATCTCTCAAGAGTTTCTGTCCTCAGACATTGATGCTCAGTCAATATATGATCATGGTGAGTTATCTAAAATTATCGAACCTTGCGATTATCCTGTATTCTTTCGGACTTTTTTCTTTAATACGCCAATTAATGAAATTGCCGAAGAGTTGTCTTTAACGCCTTTTGAAGCGCAAAAATCCCTATACCAAGCTATAGACAATCTAAAAAAGCATTTTGCCCAATTCGTTGACCAATGAAAACGGCTCTTAAATATTGGATTAGATATGACATACCAGAACGATGTGCCGGGGCTGGTTGTATTTTTAGGACTAAAAATCAGCCCCCGTAGTTTTGATTGATTTAAAAATTAGGTTAACACTTTTAACCATGCACCGTCCCTGCCGAGAATGTGAATGCGTGGTATGGGTGGAAACCATGCCTGAAATGGGTATGGCACTCCGCTCGTTATTTCACCTGGCAGGGACGGATAGCGGGTTTGGAGTCCATGCTCATTTGAGGTCGCCAAATCCGTTACATAATTCAATAGTAAACTAAATTATGTACGGTAATGCAAACTACATACAGATCGCTATTCACCTTTGGAGAAATTAAGGCTGAACCGGATGCTTTTATAGCTATTGGGTTTAGTAATGTATGTATACATACAATTGTTAGAGCGCACTATGTCAATTACTTATTCAAGAAGAAATACAGGTTTCTGGAAATCTTATTTGAGAATATTGTTAAGCCGCCAGTTTAGTTCTGAAATGATAGAATCGTCCCCCTAAACATTTCTTGATCAACTAAACTCATTAACATGAAAAAATTAACGATATACATCGTCATGGCCATGCTTTGCCTAAGTTTTAAAGCTAAAGCGCAAGCTCCCCTTACTTTGGAAGGGAAAATTATGGATGAAAATAAATTGCCCATCGCAGGTGCCAATGTTAGCATAAAGGGAAAAAACCTCTATGCGACCACTAGCCAACAGGGGACGTTTGTAATCAATAATGTGGAGCTTGGGGCAACAGTCATAATAACAAGCATTGGCCGCATTACGAAGGAGCTTAAAAACATTCAGCGCCTCAATCTTGGCGAAATTCTTCTTGAATCAGATAATAATGAACTGAAAGAGGTGGCAATCGTCAGTACTGGTTATCAGAGTATTCCCAAAGAAAGGGCAACGGGCTCTTTTGCGCAGCCCGTCAAAGCAGCTTTTGAAAGCAGGGTTTCTACAGACGTGTTAAGTAAGTTGAACGGCATTACTTCCGGTTTGGTTTTTAATTCAAATACAGGTAATACCATTAACGGACAATTCGATATTAACATAAGGGGTAGAAGTACGATAAGAGCCAATGATCAGCCATTGATCATAGTGGACAATTTTCCTTATAGCGGCGACATTAATAACATCAATCCCAATGATGTAATCTCGGTGACGGTATTGAAAGATGCTGCGGCATCCTCTGTTTGGGGAGTGAAGGCCGGGAACGGTGTAATTGTCATTACAACTAAAAAAGGTAATGTCAATCAACAGTTGAAAGTTTCATTGAACTCAAATTTAACCATAGCTAATAAGCCTGATTTATTTTATAATCCTAATTTTTTATCGTCCCCGGATTACATCGAGGTAGAAAAGTTCCTTTATGATAAAGGGAAGTATGCCACCGCACTTTCTGATATGATTAATTACCCTGCTATCTCCCCGGCAGTTGAGATAATGGCAAACAATGGTAAGCTATCTTCAGCAGACTCGTTAGCGGGAATTAATGGCCTAAAAAATATTGATGTTAGAAATCAGAACGCCAGATATTTCTACAGAAAAGCAGTTACACAGCAATATGCCATCAATTTGAGCGGAGGAACTGAAAAAGTAACTTATTATGTCTCATCCGGTCTGGACAGAAGTTTACAGAGTTTGATAAATAATGATAATCAACGGATCACCATAAACACGTTAAATACATTCAAGCCACTGGAAAATCTGGAATTATCGGCCGGGTTTTACTATACCCAAACAGAGGCAAATTCCGATAATACGTTAAATTCAATTTTAGGTCAGCGATCAACTTATTACCCATACATACAATATGCAGACCTTAATGATAACCCCTTGGCCATTACTAAAAGTTACAGGGATAGTTATATTGCTTCCGCACCTTCTAAGGGGTTCTTAGATTGGACTTACGTTCCGTTAAATGAAATTGGACTTACTGAAAACAGGAGCAAGTCAACTGACTCAAGAATAGTCACAGGCTTAAAATATGATCTTCTAAAAGGGATTAACTTTGATCTAAAATACCAGTACCAAAGATCATCCACCGAAAGGAAGGCATTTCAGAATAAAGACAGTTATTATGCAAGAAATCTGATCAATCAGTTTTCAGTATTGTCAAATGATCGTGTAATAGATTATCATGTGCCGATTGGAGGAATATTGAACTATCAGAACGGTAATATTATATCTCAAAATTTTAGGGCGCAATTAAACTTTGTTAAAACATTAGGTAATCATGATATCTCAATCCTTACAGGATATGAACTTAGCCAGTCAGCGACTGATCTAAGGGGAGGGGCAATGTATGGGTATGATGATAACTTAGCTACTTACGGCCTTGTTAACTACAATGAATATTATGATACAAATCCCGCAGGTGGCGCAAATATACCCGATGGAACCGTAATAGGAGGGACTTTAGAGCGTTTAAGGTCTGCCTATGCTATTGGCTCTTACGCCTATAAGCAGAGATATATTTTCACAGGAAGTACCAGAATAGATGGTTCCAACTATTTCGGGGTTTCTACCAATCAAAAATCTGTCCCTTTATGGTCAATAGGAGGGAAATGGAATGTTTCCGCTGAAAAATTTTATCGACTCAAATGGTTACCACAACTAAGCCTTACTATGACGTACGGGTACAATGGTAATCTTGATAGGTCAACAACGGGGATAACAACTTTTTATAGATTGTCTTCCGCAAAATATACCAGAATCGGTTATGCTGAGATAGGAAATGTCGGAAACCCAGATTTAAGGTGGGAAAGGATAAGGCAGACTAAATTTGGTTTGGACTTCGCATTTAGTGATAACAGGCTAACGGGCAGTTTTGAATATTTTCTAAAAAGAGGAATTGACCTGATCGGCAGTACTCAATTAGCTCCCAATACGGGGGTAGTGAATTTTAACGGGAATTTTGCCGAAATGAAAGGCAGCGGTTTCGATCTAAGTTTAAATTCCAGAAACATCATTGGGAAATTTGGATGGAATACCTCAATGTTAATCAGCCATGCCACCGATAAGGTTACTAAGTATGATGTTAAAGCATCCAATAGCCAGTTAGTTGGTTCGGATGGTTTAAACGGCAGATCAATAGTTCCGATAGTTGGAAAACCTGTATATAGTGTGTTTAGTTTGCCTTGGGCTGGACTTGATCCTGATAATGGTGATCCGTTGGGGTTCGTAAATGGTGTGAGTAGTAAAGACTATGCAGCCCTGAACGCCACAGAATTATCGGCACTAAAATATAATGGTTCGGCACGACCAACCTTTTTTGGAGGGCTGTCGAATACTTTTAGTTATGCTGATCTGGCGTTAACGATAAATATCAGTTTCAAATTTAATTATTACTTCCGGCAGCCATCCGTTAGTTACACTGACCTTTACCAGAACAGTATTCAAGGGAATGCCGATTATAGCCATCGTTGGATGAAGCCAGGGGATGAATTGACCACTAATGTTCCCTCAGCTGTATACCCTGCAAATTCTGCCAGAGATAAGTTTTATGCTAATTCATCTATTCGGATAGAGAAGGGCGATCATATAAGATTACAGGATATTGGTTTAAGCTACACTTTAAGAAAATCCAATTTCCCTTTTATTCCTGTAAAAAATATTCAGCTATACGCCTACATGAATAATATCGGTATTCTTTGGAAGGCCGCCAATAGCAAACTTGATCCTGATTTTGTTCCCGGATCAAACACAACCACAATTTTTCCAAGCCCGAAAACATTTGCACTAGGGCTAAAAATCAACTTATAACCTATGTAATCATGAAAAATCAAAATTCATTTCACAAAAGACTAATACATATCATGTATATAGTTCTAGTCTTAATTTTAAATCAAGCTTGTAAAAAGGAATGGTTGGAAGCAAAGCCGGATAAATCATTGACCGTACCTACAACCATTCAGGATTTTCAGGCGATATTGGACAATACGGATGTGTTTAATACTAATTATCCGGGTTTAAATGAGGTTTGTTCTGATAACTACTTTGTCACTTTGGCAAACTGGGAAGGTAGTGGTAGTTTTTTGGAACGAAATAATTATATATGGTCAAAAGACCTATATGGTGGTGAGACTTATAATCCAGATTGGGATCAAAGCTATAAGAAAATATTATATGCCAATCTGGTAATTGAGGGGATAAGTAAAATTACCACCACAGAACATAATTTAAAGGATTGGGGTAATGTGAAAGGAAGTGCTTTGTTCTATCGGGCATTCAGCTACTTTAATCTTTCCCAATTGTTTTGCAAACCCTATCAAGAAATTGGTGCTAACAATGATTTGGGACTTCCAATGCGTTTATCATCAAACGTCAATGAGCAAGTTCGGAGAACAAGTGTTAAAGCAACATACGAACAGATTGTTACAGATTTAAATAATGCCCTCGAATTACTCCCCTCAAAATCGGTTTATTTGACCAGACCGTCTAAAAATGCCGTTTATGCGCTATTGGCTAGAATTTACCTGTCTATGGGCGACTTTGACAGCGCTTTAAAGAATTCAAATGCTTCTCTTGGCATTTCGGAGCTTCTAATAGATTACAATACACTTAAACCAACGGCAGCACTTCCCTTTATAAGGTTCAATACCGAGGTGATATTTCACAGCGAAGCAGCAACTTACAGAATTATAAGCAGAACGAACTTTAGTGTTGACACTGAATTGTATAAGGCGTACGAAATGAATGATCTGCGCAAATCGCTATACTTTACCCTCTCTGGATCGGATGCGAAGTTTAAGGGTAATTACAGTGGTTCCAATGTTTTCTTTAATGGCCTTGCGGTTGACGAAATGCTGCTGATCCGCTCAGAGTGTTTGGCTAGGAAACACAAAATTGATGAGGCTATGGCCGACTTAAATTTACTACTCAAAACAAGATGGAGGAAAAATCCAGACGGGAGTAGCACTTATGTTGATTTAACGGCTTCAAACACTACAGCAGCTGTCAAAATAATTTTGGAGGAAAGAAGAAAGGAATTGCTGTTTCGGGAATTGAGGTGGACAGACCTGAGAAGGTTAAATATAGATCCTACCTATGCAATTATCTTAAAAAGAACACTGAACGGGCAGATGTACATCCTCACACCTAATGATCTTAAATATACGCTTTCCATACCGCCGGATGAAATCAGGTTAAGTGGAATTGAACAGAATAAAAGGGATTAATCTAAAAAATAAATCATGAAAAATATAGGTCAAAACAGAGTTTTTGCACTTACGATAGTCCTGTTGTTTAATTGCTTTGCTTTTAACAGCCTTGTATTAGCGCAAAAATATGTTCCTGCAAATGTTAAAATAAGTGGGGTATTAAAAGGTAACCACAAAGACTCTATAGTGCTGGTCTACAAAGATTGCAAATTCGCATTTGGAGAATCTTTAACCCTGCGGGAAAGAAAACAAAAAGTTGCGATTTCAGACGTTGGAACGTTTCAATTTGAAATAAAAACTAGGAATCCTGTTTATGTGTCTCTTGCCTATAGGCCAAGTAAGGGGACTATAATGCAATTGTTTACTTCCTATCTAGCAGAGCGGGGCGATGACATTAATGTGGTTGTTAGTGCGAATAACCTTGATGGTAATTTGGGTATTCAGAGTCTTCTGTTTAACGGAAAAGGTTCGGAAAAATATACCTGTCAATACCTGATAGATCAAAATGAGAGGAAGAATCAAGTCGAATGGTTAAAACAACGTAATCCTATAACTGATAAAGGTTTAATTGGGGAGTTAAAACGTTCAATTTCCTTTGCTACAGTTCTTGATTATGGTAATGACATTGTTCTCGAAAGGAATAAATCAAATATGAGTGATCTCGCCTTTGATCTGATCAAAGTAAATTTGTATTCAAAAAAAATGATAAGAATTTACAAACGACTGAATTCTATGAGCAAACAAATTCATGCGCTAAATTCAGTAGATAAAAGGAAGGTTATAGATTTGTATTTACAGGAAATTAGATCAAAGGTAGAGTTCCCGGATAGGGTACTTCCTCTTTCTTTGTTTTATACGTCATTTTTATTGCGTCAGTTCCAGTTTGAAAATTTGGTATTAAAAGATAGAGGAAAGTGGACAAGGATCAACAATATCGCAAACCGAAAGTTAAAGGAACGGGTATTGACGGAATATATTCTTACTGATTTTACAGAAATTACTGATCAAAAAATGGTCATTGATACCGCTTTAAAAAGTATTTCAGATAAAGACTACATGAAGCTAATAGCAACTACAGCTAATACTCAAACTAAAGGAAGTGATGTTTTTGATTTCTCATTGCCCGATACCAATGGCCGTTTTATCAAACTGAGCCAGTTTTTAGGTAAGGTTGTTTTTATTGATTTCTGGTTCACTGGGTGTGCCGGATGTGGTACTTATTATGAATTAATTCTTTCCAAGGTCGAGAAATCGTTTGAGAAGGATACTAACGTAGTGTTTATCACAATATCAGTTGATAAAAATAAAGAGAAATGGATAAAAAGTGTTAAGGATGGAGAGTACACATCATTGTCAGCTATTAATTTATATACGAAGGGTTTGGGAGTAAACCACCCCGTCATTTATCACTTTGCAATTACATCCTATCCAAGACCAATAATTATAGATAAGAAGGGAAAGCTATTCAATAATACAGAAAGTGATTTACGAAGTTCAGCAGAAAGGTTGTCCGCTCTTCTGTTGGAAGCGAAACATTTAAACTAATAGAAGGGCTGCAAAAAGCAGCCCTTCTATATTTAATTACCATTCCAGGTACCAATCTCGTCGTTGGAGGAAACTCTTGATCCATTTGGGTGGTCTCCCTCTGATAATGTTCCAGAATAGTTCCATACAGCACTACAAGCAGCAGCAGGTAGGCTTTCACAAGCACCATCCGGTCTGTACTCATAGTCTTTTGGATCTGTGCTTTGAGTGCCAGTTGTGTTATAGAATTTTTGTTGAGCAAATTTAGCGTTTGCATTTACGGTACTTTTGAAAGCACTGAATCCAATAGCCATTGCGCCTACTGATAAGCCTAAAGCCAGTTTTTTAAGATTGTTCATGTTGTTACGTTTAAGATTTAAGATTTGGTTCGCTAAGTTTAACCGCAATTATGGCTATGGCAATAAATGCCAGATTGAACCATAAATGTTGCCCCCAGCTTAATTTTTCAATAATCAAATTACAATGACAAGGCAATGTCTCTTTCCAGAGTAGCATACTCAAGATGTAAATCGTAAATAGGATCATTAAACCTGCAAATCCATAAAGACCCCATCGATGTGTCTTTGGGATGATTAATAATATGGATACCAGTATCTCTAAAATAGGTACAGCCCAGGCAATAATTATTGCGTAAGAACTAATGATTGATACCTTAGACAAACCCTTTGCGAACCTGCTATGATCAATTATTTTTTCATAAGCTGAAAACAGAAATAAAAAAGTACAAATAAGGCAGATACTAAATACCAGCCATTCTTTAATACTGTCATTAAATCTAAATGATCTATTACGCTCGGTTATACTTTCCATAGATGTAAAATTGATTTGTCACTCAATTGATTTTGTGACTGCCGTCACTGGCGGGTACATAGCCCGCTGATCATGTTTTTTACTCTTTGTCACAGCCCTCCTTTCTTTAAAATTGAATGACAGTGAATAATAAGCTTCACCGTAAGATTAAAGTTGAGAAACTTATGCCCGGGGAAATCACATATTTGAGGCAAAAAAAAGCCGCAAATGTGGTGTTTCAATCGCACATTTGTGGCTTTTTAATGTTTTCTAATTCTTCTAAGCGTTTCCAGACTGATCTTGTGAAATTGGGCAATGTGTTGTATTTCTGCTAGATTGTAGATGTTGGGATGCGCCTGTTCTAAACGTTTTACCCTACGCCTGGCAGAGAACCTAAAATCCTCTTCATACTCATGACGCAGTTTATCATAATGACCCCTAATGTTCTCTGTAAGTGGTTCTATCTCTGAAAAATCTGATTTCATCTTTAAGAATTCATCGAAAGGTATACCGACAAAATGGGTGTCTTCCAGAAGCTTTATATAACTTGGCGATGGTTCTCTTCCGAATAAGCCAGGGGTTGTATATGGGAAATCTTTTTCAAACCAGAACTTACTCGCAGTTTCTTCCAATGTAGTTGGATTTACGAATAACTCTACTGCTGAACCTTTATAAATGAAAAGGCCTGAATCCTGGATCTGTTTGTAGTTCAATACCCGACTGCCTTTTTTATAAGTTATTTCATATAATTTCTCAAGCAATTTTAACTTGAAACCTGTTGAAATCAGTGGGTAGTACTTTTCAAGTTCCTCTATCAAAAGTTGAAAGGCTGGATTGATCATAGCTTATACTTTTTGTACCGAAGAAAAGTGGATCATCAATAAGGTGATTAGTGAGGCTGATTTCCAATTTTCTTTAGGTGTCGTTAATTATTCCCAGCAATTAACAACTAAAATATTAGTATTCCGCATGACACCACTTCTCTGAAAGTATGTAACTTTTGGAAAAAAACGGCCTTTATCGTGCTTGTGGGTGTGATTATACATGACAAAAATAAATTTTATATTTTCTCACATTTTGGTGATATTTACTTTAATTGTAACGCAATCCTCTGACACTCTGCTCACTAAAATTTGATTCATAGGTGAATTAGCTTTGGCATTGCATGTTTAACCAAAACGGGATATACTTTGATAGGCGACTTTATTCAGTTGAATGCTTTTACTATAGCAGTGGTGAAGCTTGGCAAAATTTGTTGCAGGGGAGAGGAGTATTTTAACGAAGAGGCTACCGTAAGGATTATTTGGGATGAATTTCTAGTAGACCTTGACAAACGAATAGAAGAACAGGATACCTATGATAAATTATCGATCTTTATTAAAGTTGCCCAAACCAATCTTACTGTATTTGCTGATAAATTATATAATCTCTACAGCAATTTGGAGCCTTGTAAAGAAAGTTGCCATTTAAAGATTAAAGGTTTTTTGTATCAAATAGCTACGGAAGTTGTCGAAACAATAGAGACGCTTAATACTAAGTATTCCGATCTCTTTTACTTGAACGGCGATATTCCATATTGGATTATTTACAACAATAAAAAAGCAATCGCGTACCAGAACCGTATTAAACATAATCTAGAATTAAGACAGGTTGATCCGGAATTAACCCATATTCTTGATAGTCATCTTAGTGGTCTGCATATTCCAGGCAATTCAAAAATTAAAAGCTGGAGACAATTTTTTTATTTGCAAAACCTTACCTGGGGTCTTTTAGCTTATGTCGAAAGCCCTACGTCTGATACCGATACCTTAAAGCTGCTTAAAATTTTAATTGGATGGAATTTTAATCCTCTGGTTTTTTACGAATTTATGTTGGAGTATTCTGTCCAACTCATTAATGCAGATATGCCATATGAAGAGCAGGAAATGGAACTGCTTGTTTTTTTAAGGACAATCGAGAATATTAGGCCAGAACGTAAAGACGGGTATAATATTGATGTTCCTCCGATACAGGAATCCATATGCAGTTATCTTCAAAGAGAACTTGCGACAGTGGCAAGGATGAAAGACGTTTTGATGCCTTACACCGTGAACGGATTAAACGGTCGTACCTCAAATTATTACTTTGAAGTCGCCACCACTATTGAAGAGTTATTTTTCTTGGTAAGGATAATGTTAGAAGTCCGCTTTATAAAAACCAAGTTTAAAGCAAACTTGTATAGTTTTGTAGCACGACACATTAGAACCGATCGTTCTAAAAGTCCGTCAACACAATATATGAGAAACGTATTTGCGCCAAACAAAGAAGTGCCATCTAGAATTATCCGAAAGATACGGGGATGGTTAATGACGATGATTAGTTATATCGATACGCACTTTGGAAGTCAGTTAAAAATATGGGCTGTTGGAGCTGGAACCTATTCATTGTTATCAGAGCTTAACTTCTGATTATAACTGAACTATTATTTTAATTAAAAGACATTAAACTTAATTTTGAAATGAACCGAAAAACCATTTGATGCAGTATACTTAAACATTGTTTAAATTTGTTATTGCCAAATACGAACAATTAGATGCAACATCATATTCCACTTTCCAGAATTAGAGCTAAAGATAGGTTAATAGCTTGTCTAGTTATCTTGATAGCTTTTTTAGCCGCTTATGTAATATCAAAATTTTACGACAACACGTATTATTACTTATATCCTCAATTTACGTACGAGTATACTTGGATTGTATTGGTATCGACATTATTAATCGGGGGAGGCTTAATCTTAATTTACAAAAACAAACGAGCTAAATTGAAGCGAAATCTTTTTGTTTATACTCTGTTTGTATTTTTAGTTTTATTCAATACCGCATGTTTCATTGGGGCGTGGCAATATCTGATCTATCTTTCTGATAAAAATTCTTTTAAAGTTGATGATGATGTAAAAAATTACGAATTAAATATAGAAAGTAGCACCCTTGAAAAGATAAAAAAGAAATTGCTTACCGATCGCTCCGTTTGTTTAGTCGGCATTAATGCGTTGAAAAGTGAAAAAATCATAATATCTGAAAAAAATTACAGTTCTCTTTTCTCTAAAAGAAGCAACATAGTCACTTCATTTCAACTTCAAACGAAAGATGTTCAATTTGAAATGAAGCGAATCTGGAACCAAATGTCAGAAGATCCCAGAAAGCCAGATACCACTCATACTCAAGCTTATGGTTATTATTTGGAAGTTCAAAATAATAACCACTCAATAAGTATCCTTCAAAAAGATGAGTTTGCAAAAGCAATGGCTAAATATTTTGAGAATCCATTCGTTCTTAATAGAAAACTTTTGATTTCAGCGATTATGGAATACATTTCAGAATTAGACAATAATATCAGCATTCTTGAAAAAAATAAGCTTTTGATTGAAAAAAGAGGTGTGCCATTAAGCCAATTTACTTATGATAGCTTAATGAAAAGCCTTCAACAAGACGCACAAATTTTTAAAATGTTGTCGTTAAAAAGTAAAGCTGTTCATATTCTGCATTTAATAATTATATCATTGATACTTATACCATTTATATTGGATTTGGCTGAAAAATGGAGAAATAGGTTGTAAAATTATAACCTTAACTTGCTAGTTACTTCGAACTAACTTAGTTCAGAACCTTGAAATCTTAGTGAATGCCAACTTGATTTATTGCTTTGAGTACGATTGTGTTTTGTCTTTGTCTTACGTGTTTTTTTCTGATCACAAGAAAATCAATCCTAAAAGTGTCATGTAAATCCATAGCTGAGACTATTTCAGACAGCGAAATTGTTGCCATATTACAACTTTTTGGTGTAAGCTATGTCACTTTTCAACCACTATAATTTAAAACAATTTGCTTTCAATTTACACTGAAAGAAATTATTATGATAAAAGATTTAGCAGAAATGCTCTTTAAAGAAGAGCGTCTGGAACTTGATGCGATTGATAATTCTTCTGATCAGAGCATTACAGGCCAGAGAAAAGCCAGGGTTGAAACGACTTCAAACTTTTTAATCCAGCTCAAAGAACGAGTCCTTAACTATTCATTCACTTCTAAAGAAGAAGAGATTTGTTTTTTTAAAGAGACGAAACCAAAATTCAGTAGCCTTTTGATCTTCTATAGCAATGTAGAACGTATTGAAATTGACAAACCAGAAGGAAGCCTTTCTCATTTAAAAGGTTATTATGAGAATGAACTGAAAACCATTAAAAGGTTTTTTGAGGGTAACAGGCAGATTTATGCCTATTATCGTTCAGAGGCAGACTATTTAGATAATAAACTTTTTCTTAGGGGTGTTGAAGATCCGCCAAGATGGTTGTGTAAAATACGTGTTGACCAGGATGAAAGATTTTCCACCGCAGGAGATTACATGTTTGCCCGTATTATGGCAACCGAACAAATTGCCCGTTACCTCGAAAGTTCTATCACGGGTTTAGATTTTCATCCCTTTGCTGAAAATGACATCGAAACAAATTGGACTGGCGAGAGTATCAATTTACTTGAAGTGGCCTATGGTGTTTATTATACCGGACAGGTCAATCAAGGTAAAATTGGAATAGGGGAGTTGGTCAGAAAGTTTGAAAAAGTATTTAATGTGAATATGGGTAGACCTTATCGCAGGTTTGCTGAAATCAAACAACGCAAAAGGTTGAGTCGTACTCAGTATTTAGATAACATGATAAAGTCCATTAATAGAAAGATTGATGACGACGATGCCTACCATCCTGATGACAATAAAAAGCACTCATAAAAATAAATTTATAGGCGAGGCTTAGTTTTTATTTATAGCAACTCCCCAAAGGGTTGTCAATTAAAAATTCCCAGTCGGACAAAATTTGCTTTTGAACCTGGTGCAATAAAGCACTGGGTATAAAGCAAATTTTATGTTAGAGCAATTCACCTGGGCACAGTTTCTTTTAGCTGCCGCAGTACTCACATCCGTCTGGTACTGTTCAATTATCCTTCTTTTTTACAATAAAGAGTTGAAGTCCTTTTTAAACGGGAAACCCGTTCAAAGCAAAGCGTCGGAACCACTTCCACACCACTGGGATCAAGAGGTTGATCAGTTTGAGCAGGAAGCAGAAGATTATTTAATGGGCAAATCGAAGATGCCCGAAGGAGTTTCCATATTAAGTGCCGAGGAAATTGGTTTCGCAGATCCTAAACCACAACAGCTTGGCCTCGTAGCTGATGTATTGGAAGAGATCAAAATCATTTTTGGCATTCTTGTGAAAGAGGACGGTAACAAACATGATTTTCTGAATCTTATGCAATCTGTAAGGGAGAGCTATCCTAAGATCGCCGCTCATCCCAACCTCAATCAGATCAACGATTTTATTATCTCAAATGCTTCTTTCCACATCACCAGGGAGGAATTGGAGACCCTTTGGTATTGATCACATCACGCTTCAATTTTTTCACCATCAAAATATTAAATCTATGCAGAATCAATTCGTAACATACCGAAAACAAAATCTAGCTAAATGCCTGCTGATGGTATTTACACTTTGCCTATATAACGTCCTGACCATACTCACTGCATTTGCCCAATCAGCGGACGGCGAGGCAGGAATTCAGGCTGCTGCCGATAAGGTTGCTGGGTATTTCGATACTGGATGTACACTCATGTATGCCATAGGTGCTGTTATGGGGATCATCGGAGCCATCAAGGTATTTAACAAATGGAATGCAGGAGAGCCAGATACTAGCAAGGTGGCTTCAGCATGGTTTGGTTCCTGTATTTTCCTCGTAGTAGTAGCTACAATCCTTAAATCTTTTTTCGGGGTCTGATCATGGCAAGTGTCTATCAAATCAACAAAGGAGTGAGTAAGCCCATTATGTTTAAAGGTCTCAAAGCCCAGTATATCGCTTATCTAGCTATAGGGCTTGTCTTACTCTTACTCGGCTTTGCTGCGGGATATGTTGCCGGTATGAGCCTATTCCTCTTAATGCCCCTGATTATCGCTTTAGGTACGGTTCTTTTTATTCTGGTTTTTCGTTTAAGCCACAAATATGGAGAACACGGCCTGATGAAATTCCTTGCCAAACGCAACTTGCCCGACCATATGAAATTCCGTTCCAGACGGCTATTTACTCAACTTAAACATCATTAACCATGATAGAAGCATCAAATATTTTTCCAATCTATAAGGTTGAAAATGATTGTATAGTTTCAATGGCTGGAGATATCACAATAGCCTATAAAGCAATACTTCCTGAAATTTTCACGCTTTCGGAAAGGGACTATGAAACGTATCACCAAACCTGGGTGAGGGCAATTAAATTACTTCCACAGCATAGTGTCTTTCACAAACAGGATTGGTTTCTGGAAAGTAAGTATAAAGCTGATTTTGAAAAAAACAGTCAAGGTTTCCTTTCTAGGTCAAGCGAGCAGTTTTTTAATGAACGTCCTTTCCTGCAACATGAGTGTTTCATTTATTTAACCAAAAAACCTGCGAGCAGAAAACTTTCATCTTCTGTTTACAGCAATATATGCCGGAAAACAATTGTACCTGCCCAGACCATTGATCCGAAGTTGTTTACAGAGTTTCTCAACGCAACAGGACAGTTTGAGCGAATCATGACCGATAGCGGTTTTTGTGCTTTACAAAGACTTACGGATGATGATCTGGCAGGAACGGCAAATAAACCGGGTATCCTTGAACGGTACTGTTTTCTCCTGGGCAAAGATGAAATGTCAATAATTCGGGATATTCATATTAAAGATGAAATCCGTGTCGGGGATAAGCATGTAGAATTATACACGCTTGCAGATACCGAAGACCTGCCTTCCTTGTGTGGCAGCCGAATAAACTATGATAAGTACAGTACGGATCGTACCAAATTCAGCATCGGGTTTGCAAGCCCATTAGGACTACTGGTGAACTGTAACCACATTTTCAATCAGTACGTTTTTATAGATGACGCACAAAAAACAATCAAGCGGTTAGAGGCAAAAAAGCTTCGGCTCCATTCTTTGTCATCTTATTCACGGGAAAACGCAATCAACAGGGATGCGGTGAACGATTTTATCAATGAAGCAGTTGCTTCAGGCAGATTACCTGTAAAAGCGCACTTTAACGTAATGGCATGGTCAGACGATCAAACTAAGGTCAAAGATTTGAAAAATCTCGTCAGTTCGGCGATGTCGCAAATGGATACTACAGCGAAACAGGAAACAGACGGTCAGGCGCAAATATGGTTTGCCGGATTGCCTGGTAATCAAAGTGATTTTCCGATGAATGACACCTTTGATACCTTTCTGGAACAAGCGAGCTGCCTTTTCAACTTAGAAACCAATTATACTTCAAGTTTAAGTGCTTATGGTATTCGTTTCGGCGATCGTCTGACAGGAAAGCCTCTAAATTTAGACATCAGCAATGAGCCATATGACTTGGGATGGATCAACAATAGGTCAAAATTCGTTTTGGGAGGTAGTGGTTCTGGGAAAAGTTTTCTACTTAATCACATGCTGAGAAGCTATTACGAACAAGGATCTCATATTGTGGTAATGGACATTGGACATAGCTATCGGGGCTTATGTGACCTTGTTAACGGGTACTACTTTACTTACACTCAGGAAGAACCGATCAAATTTAATCCTTTTTACTTATCTGAAGGTGACGTAATGGACACTGAGATGCGTGAAAGTATCAAGACGCTCTTACTGGCGCTTTGGAAAAAAGATGATGAGCCATACACCAGATCAGAATACATTGCCATTTCTAATGCGCTTACTTTATACCTGGCACATTTAGAAAAAAATCCAGACATATTTCCCTGCTTCAATACCTTCTACGAATTCCTGATGGAAGAATACATGCAAGTACTGGAAAATGGTAAAGTAAAGGAAAAAGACTTTGATATCGGAAATTTCCTTTTCGTTCTTAATCCTTACTTCCGGGGTGGTGAGTTTGACTATTTGCTGAACGCAACTGAAAATCTGGACATGCTCCATGAGCGGATGATCATCTTTGAACTGGACAATTTGAAGGATCATCCTATCTTATTTCCTGTCACCGTGATGGTGATCATGCAGCTCGTGATTTCAAAAATGCGAAAGCTCAAAGGCATTCGTAAAATAATGCTCATAGAAGAATGTTGGAAAGCAATCGCAAAACCTGGAACAGCAGAATATATCCGCTATTTATTTAAAACGATGCGCAAATTTTACGGTGAACCCATTGTTGTGACACAGGAGATAGAAGATATCATCAGCTCGCCCATTGTAAAAAATGCCATTATTAATAATAGCGATTGTAAGATCCTTCTGGATCAGAGTAAGTATGAGAACAAATTCGACATTATCCAGGAACTTTTAGGGTTAACGGATAAAGAAAAAGCACAGGTGCTTTCCCTGAATAAAGCAAATGATCCTAGCAGGAAGTACAAAGAGGTATTCATCTCATTAGGAAACGGACATTCAAAAGTCTATCGGACGGAGGTGTCACTCGAAGAATACCTCGCTTACAGTACAGAAGAAAGGGAAAAAATACAAGTACAGGAGTATGCCAGAAAATACGGGAGTACCCAAAAAGGTATCGCTGTACTTGCAGGGGAGATCAGGGCAGGCAAGCGATTGTAAATCCGGATATACCCCTGCAATGCATTATAGTTTCACAAGCCATAAAACTAATTATTAACCCAATGAAAATATTAAAGTATATGAAAAAGTACATGGTCATCCTGCCAGTCAGCACCATGTCGTTATTTGTCGCATTGCCGAAAGGGGCAAATGCTCAGATCGCGGTTGTGGAAGTAATCAAGGCCGGAGTTAAGAAGGTAATTAAAGCGGTAGACCTGAAAATACAGCGTCTCCAAAATCAAACGATCTGGTTACAAAATGCTCAGAAGGTATTGGAAAATCAATTGTCAAAATTAAAGTTAACAGAAATCGCAGACTGGACGGATAAGCAGAAGAATCTATACAGTGAATACTATCAGGAGCTATGGAAAATAAAATCTGCCATCACCTATTACAAGCGGATTAAGGACTTAACGGCAAAACAGGTGGCCATTGTCGATGAATATAAGTGGGCATGGAACCTTTTTAAGCAGGACAAACATTTTACTGCGGACGAACTCGATTACATGGAAAAGGTTTACGGTGGTATCCTCGAAGAAAGTATTAAAAACCTCGATCAGATCCTACTAGTCCTGGCATCCTTCAAGACCCAAATGAGCGATGCGGAGAGACTGGAAATCATCAACAAGGCTGCTGATCAGATGGACGGTAACTATACGACCCTCAAAAAATTCAACTACCAGAACATATCTACAAGTATTCAAAGAGCGGTTTCACTGTACGAAACTGCAAAATTAAAGGAAATATATGGCATCGAATAACTTAACCAGAATTTTAGTACTCTCTTGCCTGTTATCAACTTTGACAGTTCAGATCAGTCAGGCGCAGACTTTTGCGGAATTTTTTAAACAGAAGAAAACGCAAAAAAAGTACCTGCTCCAACAGATTGCCGCTTTGCAGGTTTATATCGGCTACGCAAAAAAAGGTTATAACATTGCCAGTAGTGGGTTACAAACCATAAAGGATATAACAAATGGCGAGTTTAGTTTGCATTCAGCTTTCATTAGCTCCCTGAAAACCGTAAGCCCCGTGATTCGCAAACATGTCAAAGTCGCAGAGATCATTGAATATCAGATCAAGATCGGTAGAGCATTTGGAACGGTGAAATATAGCCCTTATCTGTCTGTATCTAATCAACTGTATGTAATCGGTGTTCATGAAAAAATAATTCAGGAATGTGGAAAGGACTTGGAAGAACTGTTCCTTGTGATTACCTCCGGAAAAGTGGAAATGACCGATGAAGAACGGTTGCGGAGGCTGGACATTATCTATGAATCTATAGTAGACAAATACGCATTTACCATGGATTTTATCGGGCAGGTCAGGATCATGATCAATCAGGCAGAGAGAGAAGAACAATTTATTAATCATTTAAGAAAGTATTATGAAATCAATTAAAATTAAAATATCAGCTCTGTTGATGTTGATTATCGCATTGACAGGAAGCACAACGTACGCTCAATCTTCTGAAGTCCAGCAATTATTGCTCAACGTAGAAAAACTGAGCCAGTTAAAGAACATCCTGCAGGATATGAAAAAAGGGTATGCCATTGTTTCTGGTGGTTATAATGCAATCAAAAACATTTCCCAGGGCAATTTTTCTTTGCATGATGTTTTTCTTGATGGGCTAATGGTAGTCAGTCCGGAAGTTAAAAAGTATAGGAAAGTTGCCGACATTATTGTCTATCAAAAAAGGATCGTTTCGGAATATAAGTCAGCCTTTAATCGCTTTAAAGCGACAGATAACTTCAGTCTTTTAGAGATAGATTACCTGGGCAGGGTGTATAAACAGCTTTTTGATCAGAGCATTGATAACCTTGATCAGCTCGTCATGATCATTACTTCATCAAAACTTCGAATGAACGACCAGGAGCGCTTACAGGCCATCGACAAAATATTTGAAGATACCGAAGACAAGCTGATGTTTCTGAGAGATTTCAATGGGCAGGCACTTATTTTATCCTTACAACGTGATAAGGAAAAAGCAGATATCGGACAAACATTAGGCTTATTTCCTTAATCCTCAAATTATGAGAGCAAATAAAATTTCGGTTGCGGTGTTTACTGCAACCATCATCCTGGTATTTCCTGTTTGCGCAATGGCTCAGGGTGTCATTGAAGACATCAACGGTTTACAAAAAGTACTTGAGAAAGTGTATGATGAAATGATTACACTTTGTTCCAGTCTGATTTCAGTAGCTAGGGGCATAGCCGGATTTGGTGCCCTCTGGTTCATCGCAACCCGTGTTTGGGGCAATATTGCCCGTGCCGAACCCGTAGATTTCTATCCTTTGCTGCGCCCCTTTGCCCTCGGTCTTGCCATTTTGCTTTTTCCGGCAGTCATCGGCGCTATGAACGGGGTGCTAAAACCCACCGTCTCCGGTACGGCGAAAATGGTTAAGGATGGAGATAAAGCGATCAAAGCCCTTTTAAAGCAGAAGGAGATTGAGATGAAGAAAACTGACAAGTGGAAATATCTGGTTGGGGATGACGGAATGGGTGATCGTAAAGAATGGTATAGATTCACGCACCCAGAAGACAAAAACGGAAACAACGAAAACTGGATAGAAGCGATTGGCAATAACATGCGGTTCTGGTTGGATAAGCAGGATTATAAGATGCGTCATAGCGTCAAACAATTCATGTCAGAAGGATTACAGGTCGTTTATTATTCGGCGGCACTTTGCATCAATACGCTGCGGACATTCTTTTTAATTGTCCTGGCCATACTTGGCCCTTTAGTTTTTGGATTGTCCGTTTTTGATGGATTGCAACATACACTTTCCGTCTGGGTAGCCCGATACATCAATATTTATTTGTGGTTGCCCATCGCAAATCTATTTGGAACCATATTAAGCAAGATCCAGCAAAACATGATCAAATTAGATATTGACCAGGTACAGCAAAATGGAGATACCTTTTTTAGTTCAACAGATACCGCTTATCTCATTTTTATGATCATCGGAATTGTAGGCTATTTCTGCGTTCCCACCGTAGCCAATTTCATTATCCATGCCGGGGGTGGTAACTCTATGCTGACAAAAATTAATACCATGTCTGCATCAGCCATAAATGCCGCACAAAAAAGCGACGCAAAAAATCAGCAGGGAATGGAAAAAAGCGCAGGAATGATTGCAGATCGATTTGGCGATGACCGTAGAAATGTCTCCCATGGTATGGCTGAAGCTGGTGGACAGAACTATTTCAATGACAAACTATCCGGCAAATAAATTTAATCCTAAGATTATGTTTTCACAACTCAAAAATATAGACACGGCTTTCAAGCACATTAAAACTTTCAGTATTTTCCTGATTTTAGCCAATCTGATCACCATTTGCTTTGTGATCTATAGCAACAGCAGAATCACTGAAAAAGCCAGTGAACGTATATATCTGCTTTACAATGGAAAAGTGCTTGAAGCGATAGCTTCGGATAAGAAAAGTAACCTTCCTGTTGAATTAAGAGATCATATCAAAACTTTTCACCAATATTTCTTTAACATGAGTCCTGATGATAAAGCGATCCGGCAAACCATTACCAAGGCATTGTATTTAGCTGATGAATCTGCGAAAAAACAATTTGACAATTTAAAGGAATCTGGTTATATCAATAATCTGATCTCTGCGAATATTTCAAAGGATATTCAGGTGGACAGCATCCGGCTCAACATCAACCAATACCCATACGTATTCACTTGCTTTGCGACGGAAAAATTAGTTAGATCAAGTTCCACAGTTTACCGCAGGTTAATCACACAGGGAGTTGTTGATGAGCTTAAAGCAAAAACGGACGATAATCCACATGGCTTCCTGATCCGGGGCTGGGAAATACTGGAAAACAGAGATTTACCATCTAAACCCTAAAGTATGAAGTTCTTCAGGAAAAATAAGCAGCCTCACACTGAAGGCACACTAACCACTAAGCTTAATCTTTGGATAGATGACAAACAGCGGAAAACAGCGGACTTTTTAAATACAAAAACTCAGTTTCTAAGGGGGAAGATCTTAATGTTAGCCCTAGTTCTGTTCTGCGCCGTGGTCGGCTCCTATTGCCTCTACCTCATTACCAGTGGTTTTTAACAATAAAATATTCACTAAAAATAATACAATATGGAAACGAAAAAACGCATAGACAAGCGAAAAGTACTGTTACTGCTTCCGCTCATCATCCTGCCTTTCCTCGCATTAGGCTTTAAGCTGCTCGGCGGTGGAACAGGGACTATCGGAGCCGAACAGCAAACCTCAAAAAAGGGAATCAATACCAGTCTGCCTGACGCAACTTTTAATAAGAATCAGCCACAGGATAAAATGGCATTTTATGATCAGGCCGACAGGGATTCTATGAACTCAAAACCAAATGGACTCGAAAGCGTAGCTAAACATTTAGGTTTTAACTCTAACGTTGAGCAAACACAGACAAAAGAGATTGACGCAAAATTAGAGGCCTTAAACAGAGAAATCAACAAACCTGTTGAATCAGGTGGTTATCGCCAAAATCCCTTATCCCAAAATCCCCAGACCTCGGCGCTTAAAGATGATGTTGACAGATTGGAAGCTTTGATGAAGTCCATGCAGGAGACTAATAAAACTGAAGATCCTGAAATGAAACAGTTAAATGGATTAATGCAAAATATCCTTGACATTCAGCACCCCGAACGGGTACAGCAAAAGTATAAGGATCAGCAAATCGTCAGTCCTGATAGTGTTTTTAAAGCTATTCCCGCAATTATAGCGGATAACAAAAAGGCCATTCAAGGTGCTACAGTCAAACTTATTTTGCAGGATAGCATTCGCATAAACGGTGTGTCAATTCCCAAAGGACATGCGCTTTTCGGTTCCTGTAAAATTGTCAATCAACGCTTGTTGCTCGATATTAAGCAAATCCGTTTGGGAACTTCTATTATCCCTGTAAACTTATCTGTATACAGTTTGGATGGCATGATCGGCATTAATGCGCCTGAAGCGATGCTGACAGATGCCCTTAATAGCGGAACTGATCAGGCGGTTAGAGATGTTGGCTTACTTGGCTTTGATCAGTCCCTGGCGACACAAGTAGCGGGTGTCGGAATTGATGCGGCAAAGAACCTCATGAGTAAGAAATTACGGCGTGTAAAAGTTAAACTGGCAGCAGGTCAGGTCATTCTGTTACGAAATAACCAGCAGAAGACCCGATAACGGATTTTATGGCACACTTAAGTGATCCATCAATGGCCGTAGATATGCGGAATCATCTGGAAAAGCAGGCCGCACATGGGCATGAATGGGTGGTATACGACACCGACAATCCAATTAATACACAGTATGACCTCCATTGCTTTACCGACGAAATTGAAGCTATAAGGTTTGCAAAAGAGTATCAGCAGATATGGAACTGGCATGAGGCCGTGCCAATTAGCAGTCTAGTCTATGACCTCAAAAAGCTAGAAAGAAGTCAACTACGGCCAACGTTAGAGACTGAATTAAAAAACACAAAATCAACATTAAAAATAAATAACGTTAACATGGATGGACAGGTCAATAGAGCAAAACAGCTTTGGGAAAACTGGGAACATAAAGCATCACAAATCCAGGAACTTACTGGTTCAAAGGAAGATAAAGCTACTTTGCAGTTCAAGTATAATTACTTAACAAAGGGCTTGAACCGGCTTTCAATTGAACCCAGGGAGAAAGAAAAACTCTATGTTTTTGCGATTAAAAATGTAACCGCTAAACTTCAAAAACAGCTTTATCCAAATCCGGTAATAAGATTCCTGCATCTATTGGAGAACCTGTTTTTAGAAAAGCCTGCACAGCTTTTCTTATTTAAAACACAGAAAAGAGATTGTCTTGAAAAGCTTCAGGGGCAGCTTAAATCGGCAGGGCTTCATCATTTTGCGGGTAACTTAGGTCGGGAACTAGACTTTGAACGTAAAAAGATAGACTTGAAATCGTTAAGCAATCTTGCTGGTGAAAACAAATTGGAGGTTAAAGTACACCTCGAAAAGGTTAGCGAGGGTTCCTATAGATTTAATGGTTACACCGCTGCCATGATTGATGAGAAGGGTGAAAGGAAATCCGCATTCTTTTCGGCACACAAGGATGTTAACCTGAATGAGGCGGTAAATATTTTAGAAGGCAGACCAGTTTACAAAGGTCAGGAAAACGCTGATGGTACAATTAATCATAGGTGGCTTGAATTAACTCGTGTAGGAAAAGACCCGAACGCAACTCATGAATTGCTTAGTTTTTCACCTTCACAGACATTTGATCTTAAAAAAACACTGCTTGAAAACGCCATCCAACTGGACTTTTATAGTATCGCCAGAGAAGCTGTACAGCGTGGGCTGGAAGCCGGAAATAAAGTTGAATTTCAAATAAACGGAAATGGGAGGTACATCGTTGCTGCAAATCCTTCTGCTAAAACCGTAGATTTTTTTGATGCGAATAAAAAGCCGATCAGCCTGGTTACTCTAAAAAAGATCATTCATCCTGTAAAAAGGGAAATCGCTAAAGAACTCACGTTCATTAAGCAGAAAGACATAACGCAGGAAAACCAAATCCAAATTAATCGTTGAACTAATTCTAAAAAATTAAAAGACTATGGGTACAATTAATTTAAACAATCTGGAAGACAGGAAAGCTGACCTGAATGCATTGGGCGCAAGCGAGCAATCTATTAAGAAAATGGAAGAGAACATGAGAGCTGGTCTCTTAAATTTTAATATCCGAGAAACCAAATCAGCTACAAACGGTCATGTAGACATCACTTTCCCGTTCAAACGTTCTGAAAATTCCGAAAACTATTACATGTCGAAGTTTACTGCTGAACATTATAAAATTAAGCCGTTGGAGGAGGGACAGTCCTACTTTATTATAACCAGTAAAGGTGAAGGTAAAAACGATATTAAAAAACTAGATCATCCGATTGATGCAATTGAGCAGTTTAAGAAAAGAGAAGGAAATGCTGAACTCGCTGTCGGTAAAGACGTTGCACACAAGACGACCCTTGCAAGTATGGAAAAAGGAGAAGTCAATTTCGTCTCCAGAGATTTTCGGAACGCATTTTATGGTAAACCTATTGAACAGACTTTTTTCACCGAAGAGGGCAAAGGTTTTACTGTTCCGCAGGCAAGTAACCTGGTTCAGGGACGTTCCGTATATCGGAATGATATGGTGGATTATAAAACTGGAACTATTTATAAAGCCTGGGTAAATTTAGATATGGATCGTGGTAAAACTGGTTTGAATTTTAAACTGTTTCTGCGTCGAGATCCTGAATACGGTTTCGACCTGTCTAAAGTACTGAACGACTACAATATTAAAGGTCTGGACACACCGCAGAAAAAGGAAGAACTGGAAGAGGAATTAAGAAAAGGCGAAAGGCCGACAGTCACAGTAACAAAAGGAGGTGTAGATCAGGAATTAAAACTTGAACTCGCTGTCCGTTTTAAAAAAGTCAATTTCTTTAAACCAGACGGAAGCCCTCAAAACCGTGAGCAATTCTTAAAAGTGCCTGTCCTTGAGAAGCAATTGTTAAGTAACGATAAATCCAAAGACAAAGACCTTGCGCAAGGTCAGGAAATGGCACGTTAAGTATCTTTTCGCTCCTACACTAAATTAACCACCTAATTATTTACTTAATAATCAAATCATGAAAAAATTCTTAGAACTGAAAATGCTGATCACCTCAGCAGAAACGGATGCACGTAAATTTTATGAAAGAGGAAATAAATCCGCCGGAGTAAGGTTACGTAAGGCATTGTTATTAAGCAAAACAATAGCACAGGATGTCAGAAAAAACATATCTGCCATAAAAAACGTATAGTTCTTCATTACCAATTTATCAGCCTGAATGGAAACATTCAGGCTTTTTTTTGCCCCTCGTTTCGGCGAACCCAATCGCCTAAAGCGTAATGTGCTTTGCACAGCGCTCAAATCTATTCGCAGAGCGATACGTTCATGCATCGTTCCCGCTCTTCCTTCATGTTTGGTTTCCCACTCCTCAATTCTGTTAACCTTCCATACCGCTTATACTAAGTGATATCTGTTGAAAAGGTCATTAAATAAATGCCCCCGACCTTTTTGGATACCAAGGTATGAACAATCCCTTTTCCGGCAAGACAACCCCTGCGGGGTTTGCTGAAAAAAATCTTCCCTGCTCGCTACGCTCACGAGGTTTTTTTTTTCGCAAAGTCTTGACCTTGAAAAAGGGATTGCGTTCAGGTGAGGGTATTATCAAAAAGGCAGGAGGCTCCTGCCGACTGATGTTTTTTAACCCATAGTCCCATGAAAACAACCAACGGCAGAAGCCCACCCACAGCCCCTCAGGCGCTCCCAGAGCGCAAATTCTCCCTTATGCCGTATCCGGCCATACCAATTAAAAATTATTTAATCATTTAAAAATAGAAATCTTGAAAAATTCAAAAGCAACAATCAGCGCAACTCAAGGAACAGTTAACAATCAGGCAGTAACACAAAAAACCGCTATCCGTCCGGCCATACCCTCAAACGGTACCGCGCTTACACCTAGTGCAGCATTTGAGGAAGTAAAAAAGGAAGAAAATGCGGTTATCATGCCAGCCCTTCCCGCTGTCGTAACTGTAGAACCACCAAAAGAAGAGGCGAAAGCAGTTCAAAACGAAGTGAATCAACCTACTGCGGAGGCCACAAAAATGGAAATCAAAGAAGATTTGCAGGAAAGCAAACCCGCCAGAAATTTAGACAGTACCGTTAAATTGGTTTTAGACTTAAACCGCCGCATTAACCAAAGGGGTAAACTGTTAGAAACCATTGAAAATTTAGAATCCTTTGAAATCAAACAGCATGAAGATGCGGACGAAACAGAAACCAATCGTTTCAGCCGTTGCATGTTGACTATTGAGGACGACAAGGGGAATGAATTTACAACCAAAAACACCTTTATCATCAGTGCCGTTGCAGCGCAGGTACTCAAATTATGTTCTGAAAAATTAGGAGAAATCGAGGGCGAAATTTTTATTCCTGCCTAGTTGAAACCAACACCCCCGTATTTACGGGGGTGTTTAAAAATTACCATTATGAAAAAGTATTTTTTATATGTAACCATCTGTACAGAAGTAGATAGCGATTTAGAGCCATCTGACAGCATTCAGGAGGTGAAAAAGGAAGCATTTTTCCTAATCAGCAATACACAAAACGTGCGGTTTTTGCACGCTGAAGTACTACAAATCGAATCTTTTAACCCTTTTAATAATTAAATCATGGCACATAATATCAATTATAACAGCAAAACAGATCAGTATAGTTTTATGAGTGTGAAAGAAAAAGCATGGCACAATTTAGGTCAGGTAATTGAACATTATCCAACCAGTGCCGAAGCGGTAAAATATGCGGGGCTTGATTATGAAGTTGCCAAACGCTCTAATATTCACCCATTGCCAAGTGGCATGAACATTATATCTGATAGCAGTTACTTTACTTTCCGGACAGACACTGAGGATATTTTGGGCGGTAAAATCGGGGCTGATTATGAGGTGGTACAAAATACCGAAGCGTTCGCATTTTTTGACGACATCGTAGGTGGTGACGGTATTAAGTACGAAACCGCCGGAGCATTGGGTAAAGGTGAAATTATTTTTATTACCGCCAAGCTACCGGATTATATAGGGGTTGGGCGTGACGATCTGATCGAGCAATATCTTTTTTTAACTTCTACTCATGACGGACTGGGTAGCATTACAATTGCGTACACCCCTATACGGATCGTGTGCAATAACACCCTAAATGCAGCCCTGAAAAACAATACCGGTCGTATTAAAATCCGCCATACCGCAAGTGCAACGGAGAAACTGAAACAGGCGCACAAAATGTTAGGTATTAGCAATCTGCTGTCTAGTGAAATGGAGGAAATCTATAACAGATGGTCACAGGTTCGTATTAATGATCCTGAATTAAAAAGATTAATACAATTGGCAATGGTGCCGAACCGGGAGACCTTGGAAAAACTCCGCAAGGGAGAGGACGAACAGCTATCTACCAGTTTTAACAACATCATCGAAAATGTGTATGAATATGCGATGAGTAGCGAGAGCCAGCAAATGAAAACAACGAAAGGTACAGTGTTCGGGGCGTTTAATTCAATTACAGGTTATTACCAAAATGTTCGGAATTTCAAAGACGAAGAAGCAAAATTTAAATCAATCATGTCCGGTACTGCGATGAACCGGACGCAATCCGCTTTTAACCTTTGCATTGCTTTTGCGAAAGTCGGTAACAGCGCACTTAATTAACTGATCAGTCAATGGGGGAGCAATCCCCCTAAATATCTAAGTTATGAAATCATTAAAAACAGGTTTTAACCCCTTGGAACGGGAAGAAATGAACTATCATGAATACCTGGATTATTGGGTATGCAAATGTGGGAATTTTGAAAAAATGAAAGGGTTTAACGCCAGTACAAAGTACGGAAATCTGATTAGTCCGATTGGCGCAGAGTATTGCAGATGTGAACAATGCGGGAGGGTGATAGAAATCCACAGCCATACAATTATCGGAATTAATCTAACCCCCGATAGGGGAAGGTTTTAGCCTTTAAATTAACTAATCGATTAAAAATGGAGGCGCCCTCCCTAAAAAATGGAATCATGAAAGCATTACAAGACTTAACAAATACAGAAAAAGCCAGATTACTATACGATCTTTTTCCCGCTGAAATTCCCCTGTTTTTGGATGATTTGACAAAGGTTTGTGAAGACCTTAAAGTACGGAAGGAAGCATATTTAAAAGAGTGGGAATGTAGTTTCATAAATTTTGATTACTGGTTTTCATTAGCAGAAAATACCGCAGACATCTTAAAAAGACAGACTTTTAATATGAAAAAAAGCAGTAAAGTTTTTTCTGATCAGCTATTTTTTATGGACACAAGTTTTTTTGTTAATGATCGCATCGCTAAATACGCAGACCGTAGGAGCAAAAATGAGAAGTTCAAAATTGCGGTTAACTTACTTTATTATCCATAGGAAAAGTCTGTTTCTACAGCTTTAAAAGGCCTTGCTTTGATCCTTAAAAAGGGTGGAGCTAGGGCCTTTTTTCGTCGGCGATTTAAGTGATTTATAAGTGATCTGTAAATGATGGATTGAATTTCTGTTTCCATCCTCTGACTGATAATTACGACAGGTTCTTTAATTTTCTAAAAGAAAAAGAATAGCTGAAATTTATCTTTGATCCATTTTTCGCATGTGCTCTTGAAAAAGATATTCCTGATACTCATTGCCGAATTTTTCATGGCGTGAATAACGAGCTCTAAGGTAATATATGATTCCTAAAATTGCGGCAACAATGAAAAAAGGGATACTTCATCAAAGTTCTTAAAGACAACCAAATCAATATATCCATGGACGGCAAAGGAAGGGCGCTGGACAATATGTTCATTGAACGGTTCTGGAGAGTATTGAAACAGGAAGACCTTCATTTGATCATTGTTTACGGGTTGCATGATTTTAAATTAATTGTTAGTTTTGATAAGGTGCCACCTTAATCATTCTCCTATTCAAATTAAAAATCAAAACAATGAAATTATTTTTTAATTCTCTCCTGGGTATATGCCTGACGATGGGTATATTCTTCTCCTGTAAAAAAAATATTCAAAATAATGAAGAGCAAAATATTAGTTCAATTCATGATGGCGACACAATAATACACACATTGAATATTAATGGAAATATCAATATCATTAAAGAAATTAATAATGAGTATTTTTATGCAGATGACATTATCTTAAGTAAAAAACAGTTTAACAGTTTAAAAAGAATGACATTGTCAAATCTTGGTACCATTGAAAGAAGTACTATTGCTCTGGACTTTATAAGAACCTGGCCAGATGCAAAAGTATATTATAGTTATCCTGATGCGACTAAAATGACAGTAGCGGAAAACAAAGCTTTTGTTGCTGCTATAAATACAACATTAAAAAAAATTAGCGATTCAACAAACATAAAATTTATACTGCGGACAAATCAACCGGAATATATGCAGTTTGTTAAACATCCCAATTCCAATAACTCTCCTGTAGGATGGGAGAAAGGTAAGGTTAATATGGTTAACCTATTTAACTTTAATATGGTTGGGGTCGTCATGCATGAAGTAATACATTCTTTAGGTATCATGCATGAACAATGCAGACCTGATAGAGATGACTACATCATTGTACATTTTTCAAATATAAAAGATGGTCATAAACATAATTTTAATAAGAATCCAAACTATGCCGGACATGGCCCGTTTGATTTTAATTCTATTATGTTATACAGTTCTAAAGATTTTGCAAAAGGCGATTCATTGCCATCAATGACAAGATTAGATGGAACTATTTTTATTAAACAGCGAAAGGATCTAAGCGCTGGAGATATTAACGGATTAAAGACTTTATACTTTCCTGCCGTTTCCAATGGAACTTATGGTATCAGGCCAGTATATTTAAGTGACAAATCAATATCAGTTTCATCACCTTTAACAGGTGATGAAACTGATATTGTTCTATACGAAAATGGGACAACAAACGATCAAAAGTTTTATTTTAGAAAGGTAGATCATGGCTATTATCAAATTAAATCTCTGCTGGACACCAATAAGGTACTTACTGTTAAAGGAGCTTTAACGAGTAGTGGAACCAGAGTTGAATTAAGTAGTAATGCGGGGAGTGCTTCACAGAAGTTCCGATTGTATAATATAGGTAATGAGGGTTTTAGTATGGCACCAATGAATGCATTATCATTAAGGCTTGAAGTGCTCGGAGGCAGCATTGATAATCTTGCCCCAATAGTGGTAAGTACTTATGACACAAATTCAAAAGCACAAAAATTTAATTTAATTAAGCTATAATTTAATATAACCCATACTATCCGGCACTGTAGTATGGGTTTTTATCCCTTTACTGATCTTTGAAAAAAATTATAGCTACGCTGCTCTTCTCATTTATACATCTTTATGTTTTATCCCAGTCTCCTAAATGGAAGATTGAAGCCTCAATAGAACATTTAAGCCATGATTACAATTGGTCTATAGCTGGAAATATTGAAGGTAATTCACCTAATATTTTATCCGAATTAGTTTGGCAGAACCTGAAGGGACCAAAAATTAACCTGAATATCAGCCGCGCAATTTACAACCATTTTGAATTAAGTTTTAATTTTAGTCAGCATAAGATTAAACAAGGCCGGTTTAAAGACACAGATTATTTACAAAATAATAGAACTGATGCCTTTTTTAAAAAAGATGGACTGAGCAATGAGGGTAAGGCATACAATTATTCACTACTTTTAAAATATGAATTACCCGTTAGCCGCTTTTTAAAACTGAAGCCTTATGTGGGTGCGACGTATTTTGATAAAAAGCTCTATATGCTGGATTTTCCTGATGAGCTAACCGATCCGCCTTTGAATTCCATCTATAAAAATCAGTGGGAAGGTGCTGTTTTAGGTGTTGAGACCAGCTATCAAATTAATAAGGTATCATTGATTTTGAATACTGTAGCTGGTTATTATAACTATTTAGCAGAAGCACAATGGAATTTAAATGAAAAGTTTAATCAGCCGCTAAGCTTTAAGCAAACTGCAAATAGCTATACATTTTTGGTTGGCTTTACCACTAGTTATAGCTTATCAAAGCATATTAATATGCTATTGGGTATGGAAAAAAAATATGGAGCAACTTATTCGGGAATAGATGAAGCATACCTGATCAATGGAGTGAATGTTAAAACCAGATTTAATGGTGCTGAGTTTAATAGTTTTGGAGCAAAGATTGGTTTGGAATTCGGGTTCTAGTTGATTTTCATAATATACCGATAATTGTATCGTAATGGCGTAGCCTTTATATTGGCGAACTGAACAAAGATCCAGGAGCAAACGTTATCGGTAACGTTTGCTTAAATCTAAATATTACCTATCCTCTTTTTCAATATCAGAAACCCACAAATTCCCTGCTCCAAAGTTAGCTTCATGCGATTTTGAAGCTCTTATTACTAAAGATCCTCCCTTTTGAATTTCATCATGCGTCAGCCAGGTCCTGTTTAATTCTTTACCATTTAATGAAACACCTTCTATATAAATATTTTGTTCTCCAAAATTTTCAACTTTGATATTTAATGGTTTGGCGCCAGCTTTGATAACAACAGATTCAAAAAATGGCACATTAAGGTAATATACTGGCCAGCCTAAACACGCTGGCTGGATACCCATAGCCGAAAGTATAAACCAACCCGACATTGCTCCTGCATCGTCATCCATTGTACGGATGTAAGCTTTAGGCTCGTTCTTGTAAATCCGGTCAATAAAAGAACCGATACCTCTGCTGTTGTCATTAAAATAATGCTGTATTACAGTGTCTAACGAAAGTTGGTGCACCAGTTTCTGATATTTCCATGGTGTTGTGGTAGCCTGATAAAGCTCCTGTGTTTGCAAATCAGGTTCATTGGATTTATTAAAATAGTCGTTATCAAAGAAGTCGTCAAGCTGGGAAGTGAAGTTTTGTTGCCCACCAGTAAGTTCAACCAAACCTTTTAAATCGAAAGGCACAGCCCATCTGTATTGCCTAATCGTTCCCTGGTATAGACTACGCGCTCCCATTCGGTCAACATCCTTTGCCGATAGGTCCTTAAAATCTTTTAACCAATACTTTTTATATTCCAATGCGCGTGCTTTATATTTTTCACTCTGTGCATCATCACCAAATTTTTTGAACAGTCCTGATAAAGCCCACAAATCATAAGACGCTTCGAGTGACTTATCCGGTTTACTGAAATCCAAACGGCTGGCTTCTGCAAGAATAGAATCTTTTATAGCGGGGAAATTAATCTTATACCCCTTCCTTAATGCATCCAGTAAAACGACCATCGAATGTTCAGTTCTAACTGTATTTGAAGGTTCTTTTGGACCCGCAAAATCCCTTTTCCCATAAGGATAAAGATTGGCAACAGAGCCCACTATATCTCCATATGTTTTGGGATACAATACAGAAAGCAATGGAAGCTGAGTTTTATAGTTGTCCCATATTGCCCACCCATGGTAGCGTGTGCTATCTGATTTGCGCAAACTTCCATCTATTGCTCTGTAGGCACCGTCAGGTTCTGAAATGTTATAAGGTGATTGTATAACACGATAAAGGAGCGAGTAGAAAAGCTTCGTACGCTCCGCATCACCCTTTACTTCTACTTTATCCAATAGTTCATTCCATGCTGCTGCACTTTTTTGTTTTGCAGATGCGAAGGTGTCTTTTCCATTTGCCGAGCTGACAGCATAGGATGTATCTACAGCTGATATGCCTACCTTGACCTCAATTTCTTTAGCATTACTAGATGGTACAGCTACCAGAATATGCCCCCCTTGATCTTTCCATTCTACAGATTGATCAAACTTCAATTGATAATAAACCTTGTAGGTACCCGCATGGCAGGTAGTTTTTGCTTCAATCCAACCTGTAATGGCATTTCCTTCTATCATATGCGATTCGTTTACAAATGCATTGTTAAATGTATGACCAAGATCTATCAGAAACCCCTTCTTACCAACAGGCATGCGATACTGATGTAACGCTGTCTGTTTATTCACCACAAAGCCGGCTTTAATTCCATTGGTAAAGCCTATCTGATAAAAACCGGGGCTAGCTTGCTCAGATGATTTGATTAAAGATTTATTATCGTCCTTATCTCCTAAAAAAGGTTTTACAAATAAAATCCCTCCGCTACCCTGACAACCGACCCCCTCAAACCTACTATGCGTAAAGCCAACAATTTCTTTTGCCAGATGTTCATAACCGGTATGTGTAGTAGGGTAGGTCTGCGGAGCAATGCTAATTTCACTATGTGGATAGGAAGCTGCGGGAGACATCTGGCCGTGATCGCCGGAAGAACCGAGAAATACATTTACCAATTTGTCTTTGCCGTTGTTTTTAGTCTGGGAAAACCCTCCACTACCTGACATCAATAGTAACCCCAATAAAAAAAAAGATGTAATCTTCATATATGTGTGTGTATCGTTTTAGCAATAGGAAAGGGGCCGTCTGAAAATAAGCCCCTTTCACGCTATTGAAAACAAAAATCAGTATTAGAATCTAATTGATCGTGCTTTTGTGTTAGTTATAGGTTAATTAGCATACCCTGGATTTTGTACAAGGTTTATGTTATTTGCCATTTGTCTGAAAGGAATAGGATAGATTTCTTTTCTCTCATCATTTGTTGGTGTATGATCCCACCAGGAACCCTTAGTAAATTTCCCAAATCTGATGATATCAGTACGTCTTTTTCCTTCAAAAATAAACTCACGGCCTTTCTCTGCCAATAGTTCCTCCATGGTTAAGCTCACAGTCGTATATTTCGCTGCGTCCCAGTCTGCCGGAGCAAATGCGCGCTTACGGCTCTCATTGATCAAATCTACCGCTTCTTGCGTCGAAGCTCCACCATTTTTTCGCATCAAGGCCTCAGCTTTAAAGAAATAAATCTCCGTAAGCCTATAGATCATAAATTGATTTTCTTTATAATTGGCGTCACTGGTTCTACCTGATTTATATTTATTGAATCTTGCTCCACTGTTTTCTTCTCCTTTAGTCATTCCTCCCTCACTGGTCAAATCACCCTCGCTTTCACGACGGATAGAATTTACCAGAACAAAAGGTTTTCCGCTGTATTCTTCTGAACCTGAGACAGGAGTCGTGGTCCCATATTTGTATTGCGGGCCAAACAGGAACCATTCCTTTTTACGAAGGTCATTTTCGGCATAAGCATTAAATGCGCTAGGAGTAACTACATAGGCATTATTCCCTTGATAAGATACATCCAATACATCGTTCATATAGGGAAATCCATGCAGGACTATCCATTGCCATTCAAAACCTCCTTTAAGGCTGTAAGCAAACTGAAACAAAGCTTCAGAGGCCAATCTATTGGTATTTGCGAAGGTTGTCGTTAGGTTACTGGCTAATTTAGGTGTTCCCCCCAAACCGCCGGCAGATCCATCCATAATCTTATTACATGCGGCTATGCACTGATCCCACATTGGCGTTCCCGCCCATTTTTCTGCATTTAGGTAAAGTTCTGCGAGCATCGCATAACCACCGGTCTGACCAATCCTGCCAATTAGCGGCACAGAATAGGGAGCCAATTGAGGAACATAAGTCTCCAGTTCTGTTTTGATAAATTCAAACACTTCTTTACGTGATGCAGTTGGTGGGTTTTTAGGTAAGCCGACTTTCGTAGCAATAGGGATATTTCCCCACATGTCAACGAGTTTCATGTAATGAAAGCCTCTCAATACATGAAGTTCAGCAAGTATAACCTTTATTTCTGCTGGATCCATACCGATGCTTGCTGCATTAATCTTCTCTATATCTTCGATAGCAGCATTTGTATAGCCTAGTCCAGTCCACATCCCTACCCACGCATTGTTCAACCGACCTTCATTTAACGTCCAGGTATGATAGTGTTGACGAATATGGTCTCCATTATCATACGCATGACGACCCTTCTGGGGCCATGCCAACTGATCAGAAGACATTTCCGCATGGTAATAATAACTATCTCCCCTGATTGGTGCAAGCCATGATTGCAAGTGTGTCATTGGTCTAAGTGCACCCTGAAGAACCTCAGTTCTGTTTTTATAAAAATTTTCTTTGTATAACTCACTATAGAGTTTTTCGTCCAGTTTAGTACAAGAATTTAATGTGGATAATGCTGTCACCATTGTGAGTATAACAGCGTATTTATAGCGTTGCAATTTCATGAGTAATCTTTTACAGTGTGTTAATAATTGGGATTAAAAGCCTATGCTAAAGCCAGCAGTCCATGATCTTGTTCTCGGATAGAAACCTCTGGAATCTACGCCAGTGTCAAAACCTGTGTCCTGCAGTTCTGGATCAAGGCCACTATAGCCGGTCATAGTAAGAATATTGCGTCCTGAAACGAATAACCTCATATTGCGGATATAGGTACTGTTTAGCTTGAAGTTGTAGCCCAAAGTAAGGTTATCAAGCTTCACAAAATCACCTTTCTCCAGGTAGTAATCAGAATACTGAGGTGCGGCTTTTAGCGCATTATTTTTGCCAAATGCGCTATTGAATACATTATTGGGCAAGTAACTCTTATTGCCATAGAAAATATCCTGAAGGTTAAGGATATCAAATCCAAACTTTCCTCTTATAAATACCGTAAGATCAAAGTTCTTATAACGAAACGTCTGATTTAGGCTTAGTCCGTATTTAGGAACCCCATTTCCAATAATAGTTTTATCTTCTTCTGTCATTTGTCCAGCTTCAGCAACGGAGCCATCCTTTTTGTAAAATAACCAAGCTCCGGCATCCGTGAATCCTGCAAAACGCTTTCCATAAAAGTTTCCAATCACACCGCCTTCATCAATTCTAATCGCCGGTCCCATAGCTCCCGGGTTTGGAATGTCTGCATAAAATAATGAGGTTGCTTTAAACACGTCATTAGTTAAATAGGATAATTTATTGAACTGTGAGTTGGCAGTCAGGTCAATGTTCCATTGAAAATCACGGTTTTTAACAGCCAGTGCACTAATCTGAAACTCGACACCATCGTTTTTAATTGCACCCACGTTTGTATAGATATCACCTCGAACGTAGCTTGGTTGCTGTGCCACATAGCTAAGCAACAAATCTTTAGTTTCTCTACTATATGCATCTATAGCACCCGTGATTCTGTTGTTTAACACTGCGAAATCCAATCCAAAGTTCCATTCTTTCTTTTTCTCCCAGCGCAAATCGGGATTTGGATTTCTACCTGCGCCATAAGTTTGATAATAATCTGTTCCTTGTGGATATACCCCCCCAGTTCCCAGCGTAATTAAAGATTGATAATTACCAATTCCCGCATTTCCTGTAATACCGTAACCAGCTCTTAACTTTAAACTGTTGATTACAGGAATATTTTTCATAAATGCTTCATCACTTAGCATCCAGCCGATGGAAGCAGCAGGGAAGCTACCGTATTTATTATTGGCTCCAAATTTTGATGAGCCTTCGCGACGTAAAATGACCTGTGCAAAATATCTGCCCTTATAGGAATAGTTGGCCCTTCCAAAGAATGCGATTAACGTATTATCTTCTTTAAAGCTGCCAATGCCCGGTCTCGGTAAAGTAATTGTATTGATTGCCCCGCCTGAACCGAGGTTCCAATCTAAAAATCCGTCAGTGGTTAAACCATTGTTACTTACGTTAAAACGCTCCGCGGTAGCGTACTGATAGCTATATCCAAGTATAGTGCTTACATTGTGATGAGCACTGAACGTTTTCCTGAAATTTAATGTTGGCTCGAAAGTTTTAGCCCAGTTAAGTGCATTTTCTTTGCTTCCATAGGCCATTCCCCGATAGCTTGAATTGAGGCGTTGATCCCAGTCCGTTGTTGAGCGGTAGTATCTATTGTTGTAGTTATCTCTTTGATAAGATCCGAATACTGAAAAAGAAAGTTCATCGATTAGGTCTAACGTCGCTTTGGCATCACCAGAGAAAGTTTGCTGATCGCGTTCATCAATTCGATTCGCATATCTGGACAGGGGATTATACCTGTCATTTGGATTATTGAATGTACCATCAGCATTCATTGTTGGTGCTGTTGGATTCCAGATTACCGCCTGTTCAAAGTCTCCGCCACCACCACCAAGTAAGTTGGCCTTGTTAAAATTGGCAACCATATTGACTTGTATTGTCAGGAGATCCTTTAGCCCCTTTTGGTTAATGTTTAGGCGACCACCCCATTGCTCTCTTCTATTTTCTTTTGCGATACCCTGAAAATCATTCATGTAGCCAGAAGCCCTATAGTTTGTTTTTTCATTTCCACCAAAGGCAGCGAAGTTATGATACTGACTTAAGTTGTCTTTATTGATCAGTTCATTGTACATATCTGTTGAGCCCCCCATATCTTGTTCAGGTTTGATCTCACCGGAGGCAATTCTTGCTCTCCATTGCTCAGCTGATAAGAAGTCAGGTTTTTTATCCACAAAATCCTTTTGAAAATAGGTATTGTATTCAAACTGAGCTGCTCCGGCCTTGCCTTTTTTGGTCGTAATCAAAATTACCCCTGCATTACCGCGAGTACCATAAATTGCTGCGGCTGAACCATCCTTAAGTACATCGATGGCTTCAATATCGTCCTGCTGCAGTAAATCCAAATTGCCCCCCGGAATTCCGTCAATCACGATTAATGGACTTCGTGTTCCTGTGATCGAGGATACACCGCGAAGTTGAATGGATGCTCCCGAATTTGGGTTGTTTCCCTGAGTCCTTGTAATATTTAAACCCGCTACCTTGCCTTGAATCAGGTCCATTGGAGATCTTGCTGCTCCTTTATTGAAATCCTCTTCTTTAATTGTCGCTATAGCTGATGTCACCTCTTTACGCTTTTGTGTACCATAACCAACAACAACTACTTCATCAAGCTTACTCAATTCATCTCTCATAGAAAAGGTTAATGCAATCGATTCGCCTTCGCCAACAGAAATACTAGCTTTGCGCTGAGTAGCAAATGAAATGTAACTTACTTCCACAGTATAACTTCCCGGAGGCAGGCTGATGCTAAATTTTCCATCTGCATCAGTACTTAGCGTTTTATTGAGCTCAATTATTTTAACGCTTGCGCCAATCAAAGGCATTCCTAATTCATCGATAACCCGACCAGCAATTTTACCGGGCACAGGCATTTTTGATAGCGTAATAATCCCTGAATTTTCTTTGAAATTGATTCTGTTGGGCAGCAGAATCGCATTCAGAATTGTTTCAAGCGTTTGATTTGTAAAAGTTATTTTTCCGACTTTAGTCTCTTCTAGTTTAAGGTTATCTGTGAAGGCGAAAGCGATGTTGTTTTTTTGTTGTATTTCCTGGATCAGTCTGTATAGATCTGTCTTATCGTGGGATACATTCAGACGCCTCTTCAACAGCTGGCCCTTCGAAACTCCAGCCAATAGCAACTGTGAAGCTAAAATAGTTACCAGTGTGATTATTAATGTGATGCGCATAAGCTTCTGCAATAGCAGTAATTTTTGTTTCATTCAATTTTTGTTGCATTCAAATACAGCTCGAGAGTCTTGGATTATATACTCTGGTTTCATAGATTTGAATAGTTAGTAATTAATTTATTTTCATTGCTAATGCCTTCAGTAGTACAGCGTCCAAACTAGATACTGAGGCATAAATCACCTGGCGGATTCACTGGATTCGCCAGGTCTCTTTTAATAGATTTCTATTTCATTCGGCTCCTCCTGTGAATACTTTTTGTTTACTATGGTCATTAACATATCCAAAGCATTTTCTCTTGACTGATTTGAACGTAGTGTAATGTTGTATTTATAGGCCTTTACCTTCTTGTCTTTTGTACTTATTTTTACACCATATACATTGAGCATAGCTTGCTGAACTTCCTGAAAACTGGCTTTTTCTAATACAGTGAGGCCAGATATCCAAGCAGTGCTATTTGACGACATGATGCTTTTCACTTCGAATTGATGTGTGGTTTTACTAAACTCAAGCCCTTGTCCTTTGGTCAGTAGAGCGAGTGTCGTTTGTCCTTCATTTACCTGGACTTTACCGTGACCAACACTTACTTTAATGCGCTGGAATTGCTGATAGGCATTAACGTTAAACGCCGTCCCCAATACTCGGATACTAATTTCCCGGGCATCAACAATAAATGGTTTCAAGGAATCCCTTTGAACTTCAAAATTAGCTTCTCCCATTAAAGTCAACCTGCGTTCTTTTGTTCCAAAGTCTGTGGGCAGGCGAATACTGGAGTTTGCATTTAGCCAAATTACGGTGCTGTCTTTCAATAGGATCTTTTTGATTTCCTTCCGTCCAGTTTGATAGGTTTGGGTAATTTGAGAATTTACTACTTCTTTTTCCTGTAACCGATGTTGCAGGTAGCCTAAGGAGACCCCAGAGATTACTGTCAATAATGCCGCGGCCTGCATCCAAGGGTTTCGAAACCAAGGCTGTTTTGGGACTTGGGGCGCTGTTTTATTAAAAATACGCAAACGTGTCATCTCAGTTTCTTCCATATTGGAAATCCCCGGAATGCTCTTTTTTGAATCTTTGTCAAAAGAATCATACCAGGCATCGACTATAAAGCGTTCAGCTCCATTGGCTGTGCCGTTACTGTATTTTTCTAGGAGTTTTTTAAAAAATGAATCTTTCACTATGGGTCTTTTACAGCTATATAGTGCAACACGAGGGCTGAAAGTACTTCAAGAAAATGTTATGTAATTGTTAATTTAATGTTAACACAATTAGGATGGTAAAAAATGATTTACTGACATCAGGATGTTTGTCATGTAAAACAACTTTTAAACGCCTCAAGGCTTCAGTATTGTTGTTTTTTACCGTTTGCTCAGCCAAACCTAAAGCTTCTGCTATTTCATATATGGTATAATTCTCAGCACGTAAAGTAAAGATCTTTCGCATATTTTCCGGGAATTTACCAATTGCATCTTCCAATGTTTGTTTTACATCATTAGCTACCAGAACGTCAATGATGGTTTCTTCCATTTCTTCCATCCTCAAAAACAAATGATTAATAGCCTCTTTATGAATGTCTTCCCGACTCAACCACCTGATGATTTTATATTTTAAAGCTGTACGGAGATAACTTTGAAGTGATGTCCTGATCTCAAGTGTATGCCGGCGCTCCCAGATATTCGTAAAAATATCCTGTACCATATCCTCTGCTTCCGACTGATTACCCAAACGGCGATAAGCCAGTTTATAAAGATCATGCCAATACCTGTTAAACAGTTTTTCGAATGCACCGGATTGATCGGTTCTTAGCTCCTCCAACAATTTTGAATCGAATACAGGTAATTCCGTTTCCATATATTAACTATTGCAAAGTTAAGAAGCTATCTTCCTAATGCAATATAATGCTTTTGTTAAATTCTAAACATTTATCACTTGCAAATACTTAGCGCCATGTATTGCATTTTACTAATGATATATCCAGAACCTAGAAATTTCGTCTTTCATAGCGGAAATTATTCCGGCTAAAGGATTGGAATTGTCAAATGTGGAGTAGTTTAAAACTGTACCGACACAAGGAAAAGGCTATCAACATGAATATATAGTTTATTTTAAGATAAAGGTTCTCGAAAGTTACCATAGTGTATATTGGGGCTCTTCCTCAGAAGCCGAACACATTAAAAATCTAGCCAATTGGTTATGAAAGCGCTCTAGACCAATTTATTCAGAACCCCGGAGGAGTTGCGCAAAGTCCCCTTAATCATAGCTTATGGTTGGAGACTGTAAACTGAACTCTGTCAATCTATCTTACTAGTTCGACAGTTCAGTTTACAGTCTTGACAATCTGTTTCATGGCTATTTTGACCTCGAAAAGATTAAATACATATCGACGACATATCCAGTAAACATTCAAAACCATTAGGTTTTATACATTTTTCTGAATTTTAACTTTTCTTGCTGGCGTTCCAAGATTAATCTTGTGATCGTTGTGCCTGCACTTTCTGCATAGGAGTTTTCAGCTAAGGCTTGCTTTATCTGTTTCTCGCTGATATCTATGCAATATAAAATAGATAGTAAACGATTAAAATCGCTAGTTATAATGTCTTCGATAGACCATCAGTTTGGTCCCACGTCCCTGATGTTGACTCTGTCCAGAGGCACTTCGGTGGCCCAAGCACCAGCCAGGAAGGTCGAATAAAGCACCTCTGCCATTTCGATATTATCAGTGTGATGTAAATTTATTTTCAATATGTTTAGCCTTTTAGTTTTTTGATCTGGATACTGATTTTGTAATGGAAAACAAACGATTCTCATCCAGATTATAAATTTCTGGAATTCCGGTTGGCAGTTCTTTCTTGAGAATTTCCTCTGGGCTTAGATTCTCCAGAAACATTATCAGTGCTCTCATGCTGTTTCCATGTGCTACAATAACAATGTTGTTCCCTGTTTTAAGTAGGGGGAGGATATTATCCAGAAAATAAGGAATGACTCTGTTATAGGTGTCTTTTAAGCTTTCTCCACCTGGCGGAGCAATATCGTAGGATCTTCTCCAGATGTGTACTTGTTCTTCACCGTATTTCTCTGCTGTATCAGCTTTGTTTAAGCCTTCTAGATCTCCATAACACCTTTCATTAAGTGCTTTATCTTTGATGATTGGTAATGTTTCAAGCCCGAGCTTTTGCAGGATAATATCAAGTGTGTGTTGTGCTCTTAAGAGTGTTGAGGTAAACGCAATGTCTATTTTTATATCTCTAAGCAGAATTCCAGCATTCTGAGCTTCTGCTTTTCCTTTTTCGGTGATATCTACGTCCTGCCAGCCAGTAAACCGGTTTTCCAGATTCCATAATGATTGTCCGTGCCTTACTAAAATTAGTTTCGATGTCATACTGTTTATTCTTTATTGACCAATGTCAGAGGCATTCCTTTATTGCCTTCATTGAAATGTCCGTTATCATAAAGGAGATTACCGTTTACAAATGTGTGTGTGATTTTGGTGTGAAATTTTGTTCCATGTAGTGGAGACCAGCCACATTTGTATAGGATGTTTTCCACTCCAACTGTCCAGTTTGAGTTTAAGTCTACAATTACCATGTCTGCATAATAGCCCTCGCGTATAAATCCTCTTTTTTCAATTCCATAGAGGATAGCTACATTATGGCACATTTTTTCTACTATCTTTTCTAATGATATTTTTCCCAACTTATGAAGTTCAAGCATGATATTTAAAGAATGCTGTACCATTGGCCCCCCCGATGGTGCTTTGAAATACGATTGCTTTTTTTCTTCCAACGTATGGGGGGCATGATCGGTAGTGATGATATCAATTCTGTCATCTAATAAAGCCTGTAAAAGCCCGATTCGATCCTTTTCGGATTTTATAGCCGGATTCCATTTAATCAATGATCCCAACCGATCATAGTCTTGGTCAGAAAACCAAAGGTGCTGAACGGAAACTTCAGTAGTAATCTTTTTACTACTAAGAGGGATGTCGTTTCGGAATAAATTGGTTTCCACTTCGGTTGATAAATGTAGGATGTGGAGCCTGGTACCAAATTTTACCGCCATGTCGATCATTTTTTTGCTGGCTGCATAACAAGCGGCGTCGCTACGAATGATAGGATGATACCTCATTGGTATATGCTCTCCATACTGTTTTCTTAGTGCTTTTTCATTTTCATCAATGATTTGCTCATCCTCGGCATGTACAGCAATAATGGATTTAGACTCCTTGAAGAGTTTGTACATGACGTCAGGACGATCAGCCAGTAGGTTTCCCTTTTTGGTAAAATATAGACCATCATCCGAAAGACCGATAAATCCTGAGGTATCCATTCCAAGCAACCGATCGATATTATCTGCATTAACGCCCATGAAAAAGGAGTAATTTGCTAAAGATTTTTCTGATGCTAGTTTATATTTATCATGCAGGTTTTCAATGGTCAGTACATTGGGGATAGTATTTGGCATGTCAATAAAGGAAGTAACGCCTCCTGCCACTGCAGCTCGACTTTCTGTATAAAGATCTCCCTTATGGGTAGGTCCAGGCTCTCTGAAATGAACCTGACCATCGATAATACCAGGGAACAGGTACTTTCCAGTTCCGTTTATAACGGTTTCATTAGCAGTAGGATCCATTTCGCCGATTTTGTGAATTAATCCGTTCTTGATGGAAACGTCCGCTATGATAATTTTACCTTCATTGACGATAGAAACCTTTTTTATAATCATATTTGTCTGTTTGTTCGTCTGTGTTAATCCCAGATTCCGTTCATTTCCGTTAAGATGATTGGTAACCCATCGGTAACAACTATCGTATGTTCATGCTGGGCTACATAACCGCCTTTATTGCCAACCATTGTCCAGCCATCATTTAATGCAATGGCAATAGTTGATCCAGTGGAAATAAAGGTTTCAATCGCTACTGTGGTGTTTTTTCTGAACCTTGTTAGATTACGTCTGTCACGATAGTTGGCAATGCCTTTTGGTTCTTCATGCAGGCTTCTTCCCACACCGTGACCAGTGAGGTTCTTAATTACTTTATATCCATTTCTTTTAGCTTCGGTTTCGATTAGGTATCCTACATCGGAAATCCGCACCCCTCCTCGTATATGAAGGAGGGCTTTTTGCAAAATTTGCCTGGAAGTATTGATCAGGTGCTGGTGACCATTAATATCTTCACCCAAAACAAATGAGCTTCCGTTGTCAGACCAAAAACCATCTAACTCAGCTGAAACATCTATATTAATGAGATCGCCTTCTTTCATTATCTTTTTTTCATGCGGGACACCGTGTGCAATTTCATTGTTTATAGAAATACAGGTACAGCCAGGGAATTTATAGGTTAATTCAGGTGCCGATCTGGCGCCAAAATCTTGTAAGAGTTGCGCACCAAAATTGTCCAGTTGTTTGGTGCTCATCCCAGGTTGGACATAATTTCTCATTTCCAAAAGCGTTAAAGCAACGGCTTTACTGGCAGCTCGCATCCCTTCTAATTCATAATCTTGTGTAATTGACATATTAGTTGTGAATTTGTCGCTTATCAGAAAATAGTACGGTTCCCACAACTTCAACTTCATCCCAGATCTTACTAATCCCATCAGCACCCTTGTGCTGCTCAAAACATACAGCGTTTAATGCCGCTAATGCTTTTACCGCATTGAAGTCGAGCAGTTGAATGCTGGCTTTTAACTTTAGCCTGTTGTTTTTAAAGCTGGTCTCCAGAGGTACCTCTTTTGCAATTCCATTGATTTTCAGGTACAGGTAAGGAATGTCATTTTTATAATGTAGTGTACCTGATATCACTTCCGGATTTTTCATTGCCCCAAAGAAAATAGTTTTAAGTCTGAGGTCCCGGATTTCATTGTTTGAAAATATGTTCGATACCGAAATGGTAAAAAAGGATCCATTTAAAACCTGTTTCAGACTTTGTCCATCCTTTATTCCTTTCAATTCGATATTAGTGAATGTTCCCTTTACCGCTATCTTGGAGGTTGTTTTAAAAGCTGTCCAATGAACTTTTACCGAATCATAAACTACATATAAATTTTTGCTTGTGAGCGCAGGAGGGGGTTGACTAGTGTTATTACTCTGGTTGCAACCTATTGCAATAGCAGCGTACATCAATATACCAGTCGAGTGTAAGAAGTTTCCTGAATAGCAGTTGCTTTTAGTCATGCTCATTGGTTTTTTTAATCTCAATTTCTTCTTTTATTTGCTGTTTGGTAAATTCATACAAAAGTCTAACACCAGAGGCAGTGCCACCAGATTGTTTATACCCTATATGTTTTTTGATATATGCGGCGCCCGCGATGTCCAGGTGTATCCAGTCATAGGATGTGAAATGTTCGAGGAACTTACTCGCTGTACTTGCACCCCCGATCGGCCCGCCGATATTTCTGAGATCGGCAGTTTCACTGTTCAATAGTTCACCAAACTCTTTCCATAAAGGCAACTGAAATAGCCGCTCATGAACGGCTTCCCCTGATTGTTTTAGTTTATCCATTTTTTGTTGGTGATTACCTGCCATCGCAATTCCATAGTAACCAGTAATCGCTGCTGCAGCCCCTGTTAATGTCGCAATATCAATCACCAGCTCCGGATCAAATCGTCTGGCGTAAGTAAGCGCATCAGCTAACACCAGCCGCCCTTCTGCATCGGTGTTTTGTATTTCAACGGTTGTACCATCCATCATGGTAATAATGTCATCGACAACCAGGGCACTGGCGCTTATTTTATTATCTGTTGCAGGGATAAGCCCTACAACGTAATAGGGGAGTTTATTCGATGCAATAGCAGCAATGATTCCCAAAACAGCAGCACCTCCGGCCATATCACATTTCATGGTTACCATCGACCCACCTGTTTTGAGGGAATACCCGCCAGTATCAAACATGATGCCTTTGCCAACCAGTACTAATGGCCTAACGTTAACAGCGTTGGCTGGACGATATTCAAGTACATTAAATGTGGGAGGAGTTTCGGACCCTTTGTTCACGGCTAGCAGGCCACCCATTCTGAGTTGGATTATCTCTTGTTCATGCAAGATTTCGGTTTCAAAACCAAATTCTTTGCCCGCTTGAACGATAACTTCAGAAAGCTTTAAGGCATCCAGATGATTGAGCGGTTCATTGACTAGATTCTTAGTCAAGGTAATGGCCTCGTTCAATAAATGCAATTCCTGCAGTTCTGCTCCGGGAAAGACAGACCCGCTCACATAAATTAGTATTTTATCCTGTTTAAGATTTTCTTTATGCTTGCTAAAGCAGTAGCTTGCCAAGAGAAGTCCTTCAAATAAGGCACGACGGTTTTCTAATGATAAGGTTCTTAGTTCTTTAAGTTGTGCAAATGATATGCGTTCTTTTTTCAGGATTTTATAAAGTGAAGCGCCAATTAATCGCCAGGTTTCGACTTCTTTTTCTGACGAAATAACGAAGATAGTTTTATGCGCTCCAAGTGTTGTCAACACATCATACCCTGGACTTTCCAGGATATGATGTGTTTTTTCTGAAAAAGAAGCCGGAAACGAATAATTATCCAACTGTTCACAAGATGAGATAATCATGATGAACGTGGTATTCTTAGCAATTAAGCCCCTTTCGGATGCATGGATAAGTTTTATTTTTAAAGGACTATCCTGCAGCATGTTTTTCCAGTTTAGCTGTTAAAGTTTTTTCTCCCGGAGTCCATCCGCAAGCTGTTAATTCTTCTGTCTGTAAGGCATCAAGTACGCGGAGGACTTCGTCGACATTTCGTCCTACATTCATTGGATAGATGCTTACCCACTGAATAATTCCAGATGGATCTACAATAAAAGTTGCCCGGTATGGAACCCTTTCCTCAGTATCTAATATTCCCATCTCTGAAGCCAGAGATTTTGAGGTGTCCGCAAGCATAGGAATGCTTAGATTAGTCAACCCTGGGTTGGTCTGTCTCCACCCTTGGTGTACGTATTCCGAATCTGTAGAGGCGCCGACTACTGTTGCGTTCCGTTGAGAAAATTCCGCTGTATTTCGGTCGAAATCAATAATTTCAGTAGGACATACAAATGTAAAATCCTTAGGCCACCAAAAAAGAATCATCCATTTACCATTGGCCGAAGCGTAATTCTGATCAATGTCAATGATGTCCATATTGTTTCCTATAGTCATAATTGCCTTTTTACAAAATTTTGGCAATTTTTCGCCAATACTAATTGGTCTTTGACGGTCATTGTTATTCTGATTCATCATCAGTGTTTTAATTGAATTGCACATAGTTTTCTTGTTGTTATGTTAATTTATTTTAGTATTGTTGGGTGTTTTTTCAAAAGTGATAATACATCATTGTATAATGTTTCCACGAGTTGTTTGTCAAGATTGTTTTCGTCAATAAAGCTGGCATATGTCGTTAGCGCTCGTTTTAGTTCACGTTGTACTTCATTTATATCTATATCGCGTTCGAAAAGATGTACCAGGAAATAAATTGCACGTTTAAACAACTTTTCTGCGTTTTCTTTTTGTGCGAGCTCCAAATACGTATTCGCTAAATTGTAGCAGGAAAGCAGATATACCTGTATATATGGTATTCCCGTTGTAGAACAAGTCTCAAGATTATTATTCAGAATTTCAGATTGGTATAAGGCATCCTTATAACCCAGTAGAGCATCGGAAAACAACCTTTGGCTGAACAAATCATTAGAATCCGTGATCTTTGTTGTCCAGATTTTTTCGATACTTTTAACGAAGGTTTCATTCATTTTTTCTACTTTATTCAATAGTAATCTATAACAGGTTTTTATTGGCAAATTCCCAATTAATTACTTCCCAGAAGCCGTCAATGAACTTGTTGCGCGCATTACGGTAATCGATGTAATAGGCATGTTCCCAAACGTCTAAAGTGAGGATTGGAGTTTTATTTTCTGTCAGAGGAGTATAGGCATCTTTCAGTGGAAGTATTTCCAATTTACCAGAGGCATCCTGAGCGAGCCATGCCCAACCTGCCCCAAATAGTTTAAGTGCGGTGGTTGAGAACTGATCTTTAAAGTTTTCGAAACTGCCAAAGTCTCTTTGAATTAATTGACTTATATCTCCATGCGGCTTTTTACCACCATCAGGGGATAGGCAATGCCAAAAGAAACTGTGATTCCAATGTTGTGCGGCATTATTGAATAACGGAGCATTATTGTTATTAAAACTATCTGTGATGATCTGTGCTAATTCTAACTCGGCTAATGGCGAGTCTTTTACAAGTCCGTCCAGATTATTAACGTAAGTGGCATGATGTTTTTCGTAGTGGTAATCAAAGGTTTCTTCAGTAATTATAGGAATCAGGGCTGTTTTGTCGTATGGCAGCGCCGGCAGTTTTAGTGTGATGTTCATCATTATATGTTTTTTTGTTTTTTAATTAATGATCAGGTCTAGCGTGTTTTAATTTTTAAAACCTTAATTGCACGTTTGAGTTCGCCAATGTTTTTCATGTTTTTTGTTGCTTGTTTCATGTTTTTACGCATCTGTTCTTCTTCATGAAGTACACGTTCCAAAGCTTTTTTCTCGTTCTCTAATAGCTGAATGACATATTCCATGGTTAAATTTTAGTAGATGGTTTATGGAAGGGGATTTGTGTTTAATTCTTTTATAGCGCTGAGGACTAGTTTCAGTTCCTTTGGCAATAACACTCCGCTGCGCCTGAAAACTATTCGGTATTTTTGGTCAAACAATACCCATGTAGGATAGCTCAATCCCTCTTTTGGATCACCAAGGGCAATAGCTAGTTCATGTACTCCTGTTTTTGGTCCATTACTTAGGGATCCGTAGATCTTCCCATTAAACGAAATAGGTTCTGTTTTTTCTGCGTTTAGTATAACATGGTAAAATGTTTCTTTTGCAGATTGGAATTCGTGATGATTTTTGAGTAGTGCCTTTTGCATTCCACAGTACTTACACCAATCGTTAGCTATCAGAAACAATATAGGCTTTGGATGGACGAGCATACTATCTGCCAATGCGGTAGGCGCTATTGGTGTCTTTGCCTGAGCTCGAGCTGGAGTTTTGGCTTCCTGTTCAGTCGAAGGCTTGGTTAGGGAGTCTTTTTTAAAGCCGTAAAGATCGAAAGTGGTATATCTAAATGCTGCTTCAATGTTATCACTAATGCTGGATTTAATGATTTTTTTTTGAGCGAAACCCGATAGGGTGATTAAGCTAAAGGTGAATATTAATAGCAATATGTTCTTCATCATTTTTTGTATTTTCAATACAAAAGTACAAAAGTTAGATTAGTCTAAAAATTAATTTGCTATAAATCTAAATTATAATTTAGTTTAATCTAATTTGTTTGCGAATCAGATCTTATTAGGTCTTATAAAAAGGGATGATCAAGAATGGAATAATGCAATCTTGAAATGTTGTTAAGTGATTGATTTGTAGTGTTTTGATTTTTGTTTTATTGCCGGGTGGCATAGTGTTTAGCAGATCCTAAATCATAGTAATGCAATTTTATGATAACTTTTCTCTATGTACTCATTAAACGAAACGATTGGTTTTAGAAGATAGGCCGATCTAACTTTGGCACATAAATTTCAAAATTATGAATAAAAAGATTCCATTACTTCTTTCGTCTTTCTGCGTATCCATTTTTACTTATGCACAGCAAAAGACGCTAACTACGAACGCTGGCGCTCCTGTTGGCAATAATCAAAACTCAAAAACAATTGGGAACAATGGACCTGTGTTGCTGGAAGACCTACACTTAATTGAAAAACTAGCATCCTTTGATAGGGAACGGATTCCGGAAAGGGTAGTTCATGCCAGAGGAGCTGGAGCATATGGTGTTTTTACAAGTGCAGCTGACTTTTCTGCTTACACAAAAGCATCGTTATTCTCTGTAAAGGGAAAGACAACGCCTGTTTTTACCCGATTCTCAACTGTGATCCATGGCAGTGGTTCTCCCGAAACGGTTCGTGATCCGCGTGGATTCGCTGTGAAATTTTATACCGAGGAGGGTAATTATGACATTGTGGGGAACAACCTTCCTGTATTTTTTATCCGTGATGCAATCAAATTTCCAGACATGGTTCATTCGCTGAAGCCGTCTCCTATTACAAACAGGCAAGATCCAAATCGATTTTTCGATTTCTTTTCTCACATACCGGAGGCTACTCACATGTTGACCCGTGTATATACAAGCTTGGGAATTCCAGCCAACTATCGGCAGATGGACGGATCAAGTGTACATGCTTTCAAATGGGTAAACGGAAAAGGGCAAATAACTTATGTGAAATATACCTGGAAATCTATGCAGGAAGTTAAAGGTCTGACAGCTGAACAAGCAAGTATGGTGCAGGCTAAAGACTTCCAGCATGCAACGAACGACCTTTATGAACATATCAAAACCGGTAATTTCCCGTCCTGGCAGCTTTACGTACAAATGATTAAGCCAGAGGACATGGATAAACTGGATTTCAATCCACTTGATGCTACGAAGATCTGGCCTGAGAAAGACGCGAAAAGCATATTGGTTGGTTCTATGATCTTAAATAAGATGCCAGAGAATTTTTTTGACGAGGTTGAGCAGTCCGCGTTTTCTCCGGGTGATCTGGTACCAGGGATAGAAGCATCGGAAGATAAGCTTCTTCAAGGGCGCTTGTTTTCCTACTTTGATACACAGCGTTACCGCGTGGGGTCAAATTTCCAGACATTGCCTGTAAATGCTCCGAAATCGCCTGTTCGTTCCTACAATCAAGATGGTACGGCGAGCAACCGTAAAAAGACTTCTGATATCAATTATCAGCCAAGTTTATCCGATCAGGAATACACGGATAATGACAGTTACAGACCTTCTTCAACGATCTATAACCCCGGGGCTATTGTTCAGCATAATATAGACAAAACTGAGAATTTCAAACAGGCGGGAGATTTTTACAGGTCACTTTCAGAAACTGATAAATTAGAACTGATCAACAATCTTACTGGCGACTTACAAGTTGTCACCAATAGAGTTATTGTACTAAAAATGGTGGGCCATTTTTACAAAGCGGATACAGATTTTGGCAAGAGACTTGCCTCAAGACTCAAAATTTCAAGGGATGAGGCAGAATCATTGGTTACAGTCCAATAGTGCTGACGTTAAGAACCGGAGAGGGGCATCCTCTCTGGTTTATCAGACTATGAAAATAAGCATTGCTACTCTTAACTATAAAAAAGTACAAGTTTCTGTACGTTCCGGTTTTCAATTCGATAAAAAAGAGATAATTGAAATATATGGCCGTTTGAGACATAAAATTGGATTGAACTGTCTTGTGATATTATCTACCTGTAACCGTACAGAGATTTATCTGGACCATACTAACGCTCTTAGCGTTTATGAGGTTCTGGATGATATTCAGAAATACAAGAATACAAACCTGCAAAAAGACCAGTTTACATTTATAGAAGATAATTATAATGCAGTAAGATACATGATGGAGGTAGCAAATGGTCTTCAGTCAATGGCTTATGGTGATAAGCAGGTGTATTCGCAGATTAAAGAAGCCTTTTTGATTAGTCAGAAATGTCAAGTTATGACTGGAACGATGGAGCGGATATTTCAGGCAATTTCCAGAACGCACAAAAGGGTGGTCAATGAAACAACGTATCACCAGGGGTCCCAATCTATAAGCCATCTTGCTGTCAGTGCAGTTAAAAAGAAATTTAAACTTAGAAATATACCGGTACTTGTGATCGGTGCCGGCGAGATCGCAACTGATCTCCTAAAGTATCTTTTCTCGATGAATTTTTCTAACGTAACAGTGATAAACAGAACTTCCCATAAGGCGGTGTCGCTTGCCCTGAAATATAACTTTCAGTTCGCAGACTATGTGTTAAATTCGGATTTCCTGATGCAATTTTCCGTCATTATATCCTGTGCAGGGTCGAGGAATCTCATCAATATCCGTGACCATAGTCTTTTCAATCAGACATTTTTTATTGATTTAACTACAAATCAGAGCATTTCAGCTCTTGATGAGGGCACCGAGATGATCACACTCGATCATTTAAACCTGCTAAGGGAAAGTAATTCAAGTGTGCAATGTGAAGCTATTGGACAAGTCAGTTCGATCATCATCCAGGAATCAAGCACTTTTTTTCAATGGGCACGCGAACGATAAAATTTAATTAAATAAAGACGGACCGGAAAGACGGTTGTACCAATCATGAAATACCTAATACTCACTATTATGCTGGTTTTTTGCAAAACAGCAACTTCATTTTCCCAGGATATTTTTAGCGCAGCACGCAATAACGATACAGTAGGACTTGTTCATTTTTTAAATTCGGGAAATAAGATAGACACAACAGATTCAAGAGGTTCTACACCTTTGATAATAGCGGTTTACAATGGAAACCTGGAAGCTGCAAAACTTTTATTAGAACATGGTGCGGCAGTCGATGCCCAGGATCGTTCGGGCAATACTGCAATGCAGGGCGCATGTTTCAGAGGATATTTGGAAATAGTCATCTTATTACACGCTTATAAAGCTGATCTCAACCTCGTGAATCACAACGGAGCCACGGCATTGATTTTTAGCTCAACTTTTGGCCATGAAAAGATTGTGAGGTTCCTGCTGAAGAAAGGAGCCGATAAAAATCTGCGAGATAGAAGAGGCAAAAATGCATTAGATTATGCGCTTAACCAGGAAAATCATGAAATAGCTAACTTGTTGAAATAGATGTAAGTATGTTTTTCTGCCTTTGAAATCAAATATGAAGAAAAGAAATAATCATATGAAAAAAATAGGAGTTTTACTTGTGAATCTGGGGACCCCAGACAGTCCGTCTACACTTGATGTGAGTAGGTATCTGAAAGAATTTTTAATGGATCCACGTGTAATTGATGTCAATGCACTTTGGCGAAGCCTATTGGTGAAGGGGGCAATTGTTCCTTTCAGGTCGGCTAAATCGGCTAGATATTATCGTAGGATTTGGGACCAACATACAGGATCACCGTTAAAGCATTATAGCATTTTGCAACGGGAAGCCTTGCAGCAGCGACTGGGAGACAGTTATATGGTAGAAATGGCCATGCGTTATCAAAATCCCTCTATAGAGGAGGCATTAAAAAAATTTCGGAATGCATTGGTTAGCGAAATACGTGTTATTGCTTTATTTCCGCAGTATTCCTCTGCGAGCACAGGTTCCGTGTATGAAAAAGTGATGAAGCTTGTGGCCGATTGGGAGACCATACCTCAGTTGTCTTTCGTACAATCTTTCCATGCCAATGATTTGATGATCGAGGCATTTGCAGAAAAAGGAAGAGTTCATGTACCTGCAAGCTATGATCATGTGTTGTTTAGTTTTCATGGTTTACCTGAACGACAGCTAAGAAAATGTGATCAGACCAAGGGGTACTGTCTTCAGAAAAATGGATGCTGCAGTGGTTTAAATAACATCAATAAGTTTTGTTATGCAGCGCAATCGCATGATACCGCAAGGCTAATTGCTTTAAAGCTCAATTTGCCTAAAGAAAAATATACCGTTAGTTTCCAGTCACGTCTGGGGAATATACCCTGGGTACGTCCTTACACCAGTGATATAATCAGGGAATTAGCTGCGGCAGGGAAAAAACGCGTATTGGTGTTTTGCCCAGCTTTCGTCGCTGATTGCTTGGAGACGCTTCACGAAATCAGTGTGGAATATGCAGAGGAGTTCAAAACTTATGGTGGAGAACATCTGCAACTAGTGGAGAGTCTAAATGATTCACCCATTTGGATCGATGCATTATTAGGGCTGGTATCAGAAAGTACACCGGAATTTACTCCTGAAGTTTTAGATGTTGCCTGTGTTGAAGAACAAATAAATATGGGAAGTTGATTCAGCTAAGTTATTGTTGATATTGTGGTTTGGATATTGGAATGGTATTACTGTCTGTATTGTTCCTGATATTATCAGGAAGACAAGCTCTGATCTCTTCGGTAAGTATGGATATCAATTTTTTCTTGATATAGTCCCGGTGTACTACTATACTGACTTCTCTCATAGGTTCCGGTTCCTGGAAATGACGGACACGACCTAACTGTTCCGTGTTCATATCAATTGTGGCTAGTTCAGGAATGATTGTTATACCATCGTTTGTATCTATCATTCTTCTGAGGGTTTCAATACTACCGGATTCATAGATGAGCTTCACCTGATCCTGAGCTGAATATTTCAGTGCACAAATGTTCATAATCTGACTTCTGAAGCAATGCCCTTCTTCTAGTAACCATAGTTTTTTAGGATCAATATCTGAAGGTGCAATGCAGGATTTTCCATCCGAAATGTGCTTTTTGGATACGTAGGCCAGTAATTTTTCATAAAATAACGGAAATTCCTTTATCCCTGCTTCCTGTAAAGGTGTAACGAGAATTCCGATGTCAATTTTTCCACTACGCAAATTGGCAATAATCATTTCAGTAGTGAGCTCGCTCATGATCAGTTTTACACCAGGGTACCTATCGGTGAAGGACTGTATAAATAAGGGAAGCAGATATGGGGCCAATGTTGGAATGACCCCAATCTTTAATTGGCCAGCTATTACCCCTAATCTAATCTGTACCATCTGATCTAGAATCTCCATTTCCGCAAGAACCTTTCTCGCTTGTTCAATTACTTCAGTACCCAATTGAGTAGGTACAACAGGCTGTTTACTTCGATCGAAGAGTTTAGCGCCTAACTCATCCTCAGCTTTTTGAACCTGCATGCTTAATGTTGGCTGAGAAACAAAAGTTTTTTCCGCCGCTGTGCCAAAGTGACGGTAGGTGTCAATAGCGACTATGTATTTTAGCTGTGTTAACGTCATTTTAGAAGTATGTTTTTATTGAACTATTTATTTAGGCAAATCTAAATTAAATATTAGGTATTTCTAAATCAATTCTGGTATTTGCTCTAGCTCGGTGATTTTTATGACACTATTATAATTAATGAATTGTAAAATAAGTTTTTAACGTCTTTTTCTCAGTGTCAAAATACCTGCTCCGAATGCCAGTATCAGACCAGGAGCTACCCATACCATGAGCATTTTTAACAGAGAGATTGATTCATTGCTTGCCAATACTCTGTTGTCCGGTGCTTCGGGTCTGCGCGTATCAATTGGTAATTTGCCATCGCTAAACCATTTGAAAATTCCCGTCATTAAATTAAAATTTGCTGCTTGCTCTCTTTGTAATCCAATGTTGCTCATAAAATCTGCGTCACCGGATACAATGATACGTTGTTCTTTGTCTTTCTGTTTTCTGGTCATTGCCATCATCAGCGGCAGGCTACCTTTTTCAATATCATTTTTATCCAATGTTGCTGTTACTGGACTAACTAATACAGATTCCGCTTTGAAATCACTACCTGGCAGAGTTTTAATTGCGGCAGATCCATTCATAACGACTGCTGCATTGAATGTCTTCAGGAATTTGAAGTTGCTGTCTATCATATCAGCATGGTCTGCGAACTTTCCAAAGATTAGATCCGGAGCATAGTCTGAAGTTTGATTTACCACCGCACTATCGCTAATTGTTAAACCAACAGCAGCCAGAATAGGGTTAAGTAGCATTCTTTTCCCGGGCTCTGCCGCAATAAACATATTCCCACCAGCTTTTAGGTAAGTTAATATTTTCCGTTGTGTCTCTATGCTTAAGGGAACACTGGGATCTGCCAGCACAAGAGCTGCAAGATCTTCGGGAATATTGGCCGTTCTTAGATCCAGATTAAAAATGTCAAATCCCTGATTTACCAGTGATTTTCTGAAATCTTTCTGAGTCACTACATTATAGTCTTTGTCGCCTCCTTTGTAAATGTCTCTTTCCTTGTGGCCTGTCATAAAGGCGATTCTAGGCGCGTCAGTAATCAACCGGCTGATTGCTGCTGTAATTTCTGCTTCTCCAGCGTAGCGTTCCGGATCACCAAAAAAGCGGAGAAATGTTGATTTTCCATTATATTCTAGCCTCCTGATTAGTTTATTATCCTCATCTTTGAGATTGACTAATTTTCTAATCTTTACCGGGGGAAGGAAATCAGTAATATCCAGATCTAACGTTTCGGCGAACTTGCTAGCGCTGGCCTCAAGATCATCGTCTGGACCTTTAACAAAGTTACGGGAAGTGCCTTTATCGGATGAATAGTCATAATAGTAGACATAACGATGCTGAAATCCTGGAATAAGTCGTTGATAGTCTAATAGCTGTTCTGAATCCGAATTGCGGTTTGCCGGTAAGCCGATATCCAGGTTTCCACTTAACAGGTTCACATAAGTCGTGACTCGGAAAGGCCCTCGAATCTGTTCGACAATCTTTAGGCTGTTGGGGGTGAGTGTCAGTGACTTTGTTACGGTCATATCCTTGTAAAAGACTAGTGATGGCCTGGATGTTAAATACCCGATTCCGATTACAACAGTAAATAAGAGCGCATATTTTCCGGTGACGAATATGATGGATTTGAATTCACGCTCTGACTCCAAACGAAAGATGCTGAGGCATAGAAAAAGAATGATAATCAATATAAAGTAGATCACATCTTTAGTGGAAAGAAGACCTGTAATCATCAGGTAGGTTCTTCCTGAAATGGAAAGAACACTGGTCAGATCACGAATAAAGTCAATTTCCTGTCCTACAGTGCCGATGAAATTTAATGCGGCGAAAGCCGCCAGGGTGCAGACTGCGGCTACTACCTGGTAATTTGTCAGGCAGGAGAGAAAAAGTCCGATGGCCACATATGTACAAAGCAGTAAATAAATAGACAACAAGCCGGGAATCAATAACGGGATATCCATCGATTTAATGGTGAAAAATCCTATGAGACAATATACAAACAGGATTAGTAGCATTAGTATGCCATAACTCATCATTGCAAGATATTTTCCCAGGATGATCTCCTTTATTTTTACAGGGGCTGACTGTAGTAGCTTTATCGATCCGCTACTGGTTTCTCTACTCATCAAACCCATTGTCAGTAGGGGCATATACAGGTACAAATGTGCCGCAACGTTGCTGAAAAGTCCCTTGGAGAACACTTCCCCTGTGATCATAGAGGTCTTCTCTATTCCCATGGCCAGGTTAGCTCGGTACATTTCAAGAGCCTGGAGAAAACTAAAAGCTGATTGCCCTGCGAATATAGCAAGTGAGAGCCAAGCAATTGGTGAGTAAAACAAACTTTTGAGTTCTGCTTGTGCGATTTTATATATCTTATTCATTATTTTCTTTTTCGGTTGGTTAACATATAGGTGCCATATGCAATCAATAGCGCAGGAAGTATCCAGACAATAGAGAGTTTAAGGATTGTGAGGGTTTTACGGCTAACCTTAATTTGAGTATCCTTTGCCTCAGGTCTGTCAATATCAACAGGGAATTCTCCCATCGTTAACCAGCTGAAGAGCTGCCGTCCTAAAAATGGCGTGCCATTACTTCGACGCATCAGTCCTGCATTGCTAATAAAGTCTGCATCTCCACTCACCAGAATACGTTGTTCTTTATGGCCCAGTTTTCTGCGAACTGCAACCATAAGTGGCATTTGATCCGCCGGATTATTCATTATAGTATCAGTGATAACACCCCTGATACTTTTTACATTCAATTCCGCTACCCCGGGCATGGCAACACTAGCATTAAACGCCGCTAATTTGGGCAGAATAGTATCTATGGCATACGAGCCTGGAGCGAACTTAGCGGAAATAATTTCCGGGGAAGCATTTGTGGTATCTATGACTTTTACAGCTTTCATAGCAATACCAACGGACTGCAAAACTGGATTGATTAAGTCCTGCCTTCCCGGTTCGCCGGCAATAATCATATGGCCACCCCTGGAGATATATTCTTCAATCTTTTTCTGTTCAGTGTGCAATAAAGGAGCTTCAGGGTCAATTAAAACCAATATTGTTGTCTTTTCCGGGATAGTAGATTTCTTTAAATCGACTTCTGCCAAATCAAATCCGCAGTTGATCAAAGCACTCCTGTAGTCCTTACGGCTAAAAAATGTTGCATATCCTTTGTCACCCAGTTTATAAGGGCTACGTTCAGAATTTGACTTTATAAAAGTAATGAGTGGGGGGGGGATGAGCAGGCGTTGCAGTGCATTAGCCATTTCCTGCTCTGTGGGGATAATAATCATGTCGCTGTAGAAACGAAGAAAGGTGTACTTTCCATTGTAGCTCAAACGTCTGATTAGTCTATTGTCTTCTCCACTAAGATCTATTTGTTTTTTGATTTCCGATGGCATCAGAAATTTTTTGATGTCGAGTTGCATTGAATCTGCCATACGCTTGGCCCCCTTAGATAAGTCAACTCCGGGGCCTTTGATGAAATTCCGTGAAATTCCGGGGGCAGAAGAATAGTCATAGTAATATACATAGCTCATCTTAAGCCCAGGAATGAATCGTCTGAACCCTTCAACAGACTCAAGATCTTGGTTCCTTGATTCAGGCATGCCATATTGAAACTGGCTGCTGAGTAGGTTTACATAAGTGACGATATTTAATTCTCCTTTGATTTGCTTGGCTATTCTCTGGCTATTTAATGAGATAGTCCTTACTTTGTTCGTAGTCATATCTTTATAATAAATAAATGCTGGTCTGGCGGCTGTATACCCCAGCAGCAATACGGTTAGGATAATGACAATGTATTTACCGGCTACATAGTAAGGATGTTTTCGCTCTAAAAAGGATTGAAGTCGAAAAAGGCTGAAACAAAGAAATAAGGTTATAATCAGCAAATAGTATAAGATATCCCTGCTTGTCAGCATACCGCCGATCATGATGCTTGATTTGGATGATATGGACAAAAAGCTGGTAATGTCTCTCAAGATATCTGTCCCTTGCCAAACCCTCCCGATATATTGCAGTCCTCCCAGAGCCACAAGCGTACCAATCGCTGCAACTACCTGATAGGAGGTAAGAGTAGACAGGAATAGTCCAATCGCTGAAAAGGTACACATGAGCAGGAATAATCCCATGAGTCCGGAGATAATCAAGGTATAATCGATGTCTTTAATCGCGATAAAGCCCGCTAGTACATAACACAACAATAAGGATATCAATAGCAGTGAATAGATTACCATTGCCAGATATTTTCCGATAATGATCTCTCTGATCTTTACGGGAGAAGATAATAAGAGTTTAATCGAGCCGCTACTGGTTTCACGACTCATCAGTCCCATAGTTAATAATGGAAAATACAGATAAAGATGGTCCTGAGCTTTAGTAAAAAGACCGAAGATTCCACTAAAGACTTCTGCAGTGATCATGGAGATGTTATCGCCTAATAGCAACTGTTTCCTTAAAGAACCAAGCAGTTCAAAAAAATTGATCCCATTATGAACAGTAAATATAACCAGCACCAGCCATGCGATTGGGGAATAGAATAAGACTTTCAATTCTGCTCCGGCAATTTTAACGATTTTAGTCATGGTGTCGGGATTTAGCTTTGTTGGATAGCTGGGCAAATATTTCTTCCATTGAGCTCTTCTCAAGTATGAGTTCTGTCAGATGCCAGCCCTGCTGAACGCTCTGCTCTACAATTTTTTCAGAAATCGGGTAGTTTGGTTTAAATCTTATCCTAAGGTTTTGCTCTGAAATCCATTCTACAGATGATACCCCGGGAATCCTCATTAATTCGTCGGTGGTTGGCGGATTTAGCATATTAACGAGCATTGCATCTGGTTGGATGTAATTGTTAAAAGCTTCTATAGTATCAGCAAATACCATTTTCCCTTTTTCGATCATTCTTATCTTTTTACAGGTAGCTTGAACCTCGGAAAGAATATGGGTAGAGAAAATGACTGACCTTTCTTCGGCTATCTCTTTAATAAGGTTACGGACTTCCAAAATTTGGTTTGGGTCAAGTCCGTTGGTAGGTTCGTCCAGTACAACCAGTTTTGGCTTATGGATGATGGCTTGTGCAATACCTACGCGCTGGCGATAACCTCCAGAGAGGTTACTGAGTAGTCTTTTGCTAAAATGTGTCACGCCACATTTTTCCTTTACTTCATCTACCGCTTTTCGGACGTTCTTTTTGTCAATGTCTCGCAAGTATGCGCAATAGTTCAGGTATTCATCTACTGTAAAGTCATAATATAAAGGTGCATTTTGAGGAAGAAAGCCTAACAAGCGTTTTGTTAATTCCGGGTTTTTCGCCAGATCCATCCCATCGATCAATACTTTGCCCGAAGTTTGTTTCAGTACCCCACAAAGGATGTTCATTGTGGTGGATTTTCCTGCTCCGTTGGATCCGAGCAGGCCCAATACTCCAACTTCGTCAATTTCAAAATTAATATCCTGAATTGCCCAGTCTTTGCCATATCGGTGTGACAGATGTTCAATCTTTACTAAACTTTTATTCATTTTTTCTTTGGGTTTATTATAAAATTTAAAACATACCTGTCTCATCACCTTCTAGATTTTCTTCCGGATAGATGAGACAGGTATTGAGCGTTATCAGGTCTAGGGATTATTAGGCATACCCGAATTGGCGTCAATAATTGGCTGCGGAATCCTCAACACCAGTCTGTTTGGCTGATCCAGCGTAAATGTTTCCGTTGCCCCATCTACAGCATACACCCGGTGTGTGAAGACCTGCCCGGCAAAATCAGGATCTACCGATTGTCTGCGCATATCAAACCAACGATAGCCTTCTTCGGCATATTCCCTGATTCGTTCATCAAATATGAAGCGGAGCAAGGCGGAACGGTTAGTTGAAATCGGGGATGGCACTGTAGAATCGATAACTGGCATCCTGTGTTTACGAAACGCCTCCAAAATTGCCACTGCACCTGGGAGGTCGTTCAGTTTTGCGCGGCATTCTGCTAAAAGCATATATACATCAGGTAATTCCAGGCCGAAACGAGAGTATCTTACATATTTACGCAGTCTGCCGCCGGGATTAACCGAACCGTTGGGGTTTCTGTTAGTGTAAAACTTCAACCGCAGATCAGATGCACCAAATAGGGCAGCTACTTCCGGCTTAATAACCATTCCAATGTTTCCATAACTTGCACTGTTGAAATTGGGAAAGGTCTTAAACAACACTGATTCTGTATAATCGTTAATGTTGGTGAGCGGTCCGGCAGGACCTAAATTACCGATTGGCAGAAAGGATCCACCTGGAGCAAGTTCTATATTATAATCGTAAAGACGAGGTCCGTTTGTCTGGGAAGCAATTGTGCTCATAGCCGCATTTAATTGCGTCAAAGCATCTGTATTTTTACCCATAAAAAGATATACTTTTCCAAGCAATCCTTCACCAGCAGCTTTTGACACCCTGGTGCGGACTCCATTTTGGATTGGAAGATCAGGGATTGCAGTGACCAGATCTTTAACAATAAAGTCGTATACTGCCTTAACCGTGCTTCTGTCGAACGAATTTTGATTGATGTCGTCCTTGATGATCAGAGGAAAGCCTGGATCCTGTGCCGCTGTTGCTGCATCATATGGTTTACCATAAAAGTTAATCAGTTGAAAGTAAATCCATGCTCTGGTTACAAGAGCCTGTGCGTATACGGATTTTTTTTGTGGCACATTTCCCTCTGCCCCCATTACTTCATTGATAATAGAATTACACGTATACAAGTTCCGTAAAAACTCCCTTAAATCGCCGCCGATCACCAGGGGGTCATAGATTACAGGTTCCCATTTAAATGAACGTCTTACGATCGGTTGGGTAGAGTTAAAGTAGAGTCCTTCGGCCGCCAATTCATCCCCCAGCAGCATGGGGATATGCCAGCCCGACTGAATTCCATAATTGTAAAACGTATTGTTGTTTAATAATAATTGATAATCATCTGCCGTAGAGGCAATCAGGTTTCCTTTAGGAACAATCTCGATAAAATCTTTTTTACAAGAAATCAGAAGAGTAATCAGCAATATATAGGTAGCCTTTAATTTAATAGAGTTGTACATTTTCATCTTATTAAATGTTTAAAAAGTGATGTTTGCGCCAAGACTGAAAGTATGTCTGTTTTGTGGCAACCGGCGCGTGCCACTGTAGAAATCCTGGAATTCAGGATCAAGCCCCCTGTTATTAGCTTTCCAAAGCATGAAATTTGTGGCTTGTGCATTAAAGCGTACGCCCGCGATTTTCAAGTTTTTAAGCAGAGCAGGCGATAAACTATAAGATATGGTTATGTCGCGTATTTTTGCATATGAGGCACTGACCACATTGATATGTGCTTTGGTATAATACTCTACATCTCGGCGACTTGCACTTTCGTCTCCGTCTGAAACAAAAGATGGGATTGTTTTTGTCGCCTCATCGCCAGGAACTTTCCAACGGTCTGCAAATAAGGCAGGGATGTTACCTATAAATTGACCTGGGTTTTTTAGTGTTAGTCTGCCTGTAAACAATTCATTTACCTCAGCTCGCATCACGTGCCCAAGATTGTATATCATGTTAATTGTTAATCCAAATCCTTTGTATCTAAGGCTGTTGTTAAGCCCTCCACTGAATTTTGGATTTATAGAACCTTTATAAACCACATCTTCTGCTTTTGCCACCTCAGGTTCTTTGGTAACTGTACCATCTGCTAGACGGATCATTGGATCTCCTAAATTGTCTAGCCCAGAATATTGGTAAGCAAACAAGGCATTCAGAGGATAGCCTACAACATTGGACCCATAAATCCTGCTGTAGCCCGTCTTGTCAAAGTCGGTTGGGTCACTATAACTAACCAATTTGTTCTTATTGTAAGCAAATGTAAAATCCGAAGACCAGTCGAAGGATCCGCCGACGATATTTCGGCTGTGAATACTGAGTTCAACTCCTTGGTTTCCAAGATTACCTATATTGCTTAAAAAACTTGAGTAGCCAGTTAATGGATTCGATTTGCGTTCCCCCAGAAGATCAGTTGTTTTTTTACGATACAGATCAATACTTGCGCTTATCCTGTTCCATAAAGTAAAATCTACCCCCAGGTTTATGGTCTGTGTACTTTCCCAGTTGAGTTTTCTGTTGGCCGGCCGGCTTAGTAAATAAGCCGGACCTCCAATGTAAGTGGCTCCGAAGTTCCCTAATTCCCTGGATAATATATTATAGGAAGAAGAGGCACCTACGAAAGGTGAATTTCCGGTAATGCCATAAGTTGCACGAACCCCCAGTTCACTCAGTGGCCCCGAATTTTTCATGAAATCTTCCTTACTTACATTCCATTTTGCACCTATACTCCAAATTGGCTTATTCTGTGAAGATTTATCAGAACCTATTAGATTGCTGTGGTCTATTCTCCAGCTTGCATCAAGACTGTATTTTTCGTTCAGCGTATAACTTGCCAAAGCAAAATAGGAGATAAGACGGCTTTTACTTTCTGTTTCAACAAATGGGTTTGCCCCACCAAAAAATCCTCCTTCAGGATCCACCGGATCAGAAATACTATTAATCGCGTTGTAATCCAATTGCGCGTAGGTCTGCAGGGCTTCATCATACCCATATAAAGTGTTAATACTGGATTTGAAAAGCTGTTCATTTGCTTCCTGACCGAGCTGTAAGGTCAGACGGTCTCTTCCTTTTGCAGGGTTCAGCACGTACTCCAATTGATTTCTAAGGGTATAATTCTGTTGATCACGATGAGTAAGTGAATAGGTGCCCCCTGTTGTTGGCAAATGGTAAACAGGCTCTACGTCTGCCGAGGCAGCTTCGGTTAGTCCCAGTAATTCTTTTCTAACACGATATAGCCTATTGTCATCGTAAGATCTGACTGTACCGGGAATTTTAGTATAGCCATATGTGCCATGAAAGGTTAATCCAGGAAGTAGTTTCAACCAGGCATTACCAACTAGATTCGCAGAAAGATTATTACCTTGGGTATACCCGTAATTGATTTCATTCAGAGGAATATAGTCAAGATTGATGCGGCTTCTTGCCTGAAAATCGGCTCTTGCTTCGGCTGACCATCCTTGAACATATGGCATGTTGATCGGGTTCCCCGCAGGATCTTGAAATAACTGATAAGGTAGGAATCTATCCTGGATAATCACAGGCCTTTTTGTCTTAATAGGATCAGCTGAGAAACTAGTATTCAATGCTATTTTAAGGAATTTAGAAATATTAATATCCTGTGAAAAGTTTAATCCAAAAGTCTGGCTTTCTGTCCCGGGTGTGTTGGATTTATTTTTTGTATAGGAAGCTGAGCCATAGAAAGAATATTGATTATTTCCGCCAGAAAGAGATAAGGTATTGTTAATCGTCATAGCATTCTGAAACATCAGATCTTTGATTTGAGCGGTGTTACTAATACCCGATAAGCTATCCAGACTTTTATTTGCAACAGCATCGGAGATTAAGCCACGATGTTGGTTATACAAAATGAGTTCATGTGGAGCAATAACTGAATTGTATAAATAATCCCATTGGTTAAGTTGCGGATCGAATGTCTCTTTTGAAGCCTGTATGAACTGCTGGCTATTTAGCAATTTTCCATAGTTAAAATCCGGTTTACCCCCGAAGTTGACAAAGCCTGAATAATTGATGTTTAGCTTCTGGTTTTTAGTTCCGGATTTTGTTGTAATCACTATAACTCCGTTTGCAGCTTTTGCCCCCCAGATAGCCGCAGCAACCGCATCTTTCAAAACAGTGATGTCCGCTACATCGTTTGGATTAAGACTGTTGAGGTTGGTTGCGATTACCCCGTTTACGACATATAGCGGTGAATTATCGAGTTCGATACTACTCTTTCCCCGGATGACTGGGGTTTTATATGTCTCGCCGGTTTCTGTAGTTGTATTGATAACGGTCATTCCTGGTACCAACCCCTCTAAACGACCAATAATGTCCATGGTACCGCTTCTATCCTGATAAACCTGCATATCTGGCTTTGAAAAGGAACCTGTTGCCCTCTGTTTTGACAGTGTCTGGTAACCTGTATTTACTACGTTAACTTCTTCCAGGCGCTTGCTGTCCAGGGATAACGTTATCTGACCCATTTTCGGCTGGGCTTTTAGTTCTCTGGTAACATAGCCTAAATACGAAATTATAATTACAGAATTCTCGTCAATGTTTTCCAGATAAAAATTTCCGTCACCGTTAGTTCTTACCGACATATTCGTACCTTTTATCATTACTGTGGCGCCGGATAGGGCAGATCCGGAAGAATCTATGACCCTGCCCTGAATGTTTATAGAAGAAAACCGGGATATCAGTTTATCCATCGTCGAATTTGATTTTTTTAACAGGATAATAGTTTTATCATCCACCCTGTATTCAATGGGTTGATCTTTAAAGATCAGGTAAAGCACTTGCATTAAATCTGCATTTTTCACATTAATAGTGACGCTTTTACTGTCCTGAAGCATGGTCCCTGTGACCAGGAAATCGTATCCGATTTGTTTGCTGATTTTCTTGAATACGCTCTCCAAAGACGCATTTTTTTCGGACAAAGTAATTTTCTGTGCAAATGAATTCGCACTGACCTGCATAATGATCATTAAAAGTATGACGGTGGTGAGTCGCATGATCAGCAATAGTTTTTTTATATTCATTTCATCTGGTTTATGACAAACCTTAGCGGCGGATGAACACCGTTAATATTGCTTTAATCCGCAATATTACCTAAGTTTGTTTGTCTGGTTTAAGTTGATAGGACTGCAAAATTTTTATTGACATAATCCGAACGATTGCTGGTCGTGTTGGTAGCACGGCTAGCTTTTTTCCGGTCATGTGGTTCAAGTATTTAATTGACCATGATCCTCCTTCCTTTGATTGATATATGAACAGCTTTTGAAGCTTCTAGCATTTCCAATATCTGGCTGATGTTTTTTGTTCTGGATATTCTGCCTGTGAAAGTTTCTTTGCTGATCGGCCTTTCGTAATGAACTTCTACGTTATACCATCTTGAAATCTGTCGCATAACCGTTTGGATATCTGCAGCCTGAAATTCAAAATATCCATCTTTCCAGGAGACCGCTTCATCAACATTCACGGTTCTAACCGCTATCTCATCCTCAGATAAAATAGCCTGCTCGCCCGGTTTCAGTAATTGTCGTTTGTTTTTTTGACTAATAAGGATAGATCCTTCCAGCAAGGATGTCTTTATGTTCGATTCGTCGGAATAGGCGTTGATATTAAAGTGTGTACCCAACACTTCAATCTCCCGGCCAAAACTCTTTACTATAAAAGGATGCTTTCTATCCTTAGCTATTTCAAAATATGCCTCTCCCTTCAACTGAACAATTCTCTTGTCAGCTGAATTGAAATTTGCTGGATATTGGATTGAAGAGGCTGCATTCAACCATACAGAGGACCCGTCAGGCAATATCAACTTGTAGGTTTCTCCTCTGGCGGTAGAAAGGATATTTGTTCCACTCATGCCGATGCCTGTTTTTTTTAATTCATAGGCTACCTGTCCATCCGCCGATTTACTAATTACTACACCATCTTCTTCAGCCAGTTCTCCCATGGAGGCATCACGCAAAGTGATTTTGCGACCATTTGCAAGTGTTAGTGTTGCGCCTGCCTTGCCTGGCCCAAAATCATTTTCCATAGTGATCTGGCTAACAGGCTCCTTAACATGATTATAAAAGAATAGTGCTGTAATGGATAGAATGGCAATAATTGCTGCTGCGACAGCGATCCGTGGCCATAGTGAAATCTTTTTGACTGTAGAGGTTTGTGTTTTTTGAGTTATGACCTCCCACATTTCGGTGCCGACCCTTTTTATATCCTCTTGGGAATATCCGGATTGCCTATTCGGATGGAGCTGATGAATCCAATACTTGGCAATGATTTCATCCTCAGGACTAAAATTTCCAGAACTGATTCTTTCAAGCACTGATTTAATGTTTTTTCGTCCCATGTATTGTACAGTTATTTTCCCGATTTAAATACAAAGGCGTTTGTGAAATGTAAATTGGCTACTGTGTTTAAAAATAAAAACAAAAAAATGAGTTTATATCTTTAACTATCTGATTTTCAATTGTAAAAAAAAATAGAATGATGGTTGGAATTAGAGTACGTATACAATATAAATGATGGTTCCCAGTTTTGTTCTTAAATGCTTAGCGGCTTTTTTAAGGTGGTTGGACACGGTGTTTTCCGAGATATTTAGTTGGGTTGCGATTTCTTTGGTACTTAGGTATTGCTTTCTCTTCAGTTCGTAAACTTCCTTCATCCTTGGAGGCATTGCATTAATCTCCTTTTCAATCAGTAATGCAATGTCCTTTTCGCGAATTAAATAGTCCGTTTCTTCACTATCAGTATCTATGAAATGTTCGCCGCTTTCGATGTATTTTTTTACTATATTTTTGTGTCTGAAAATATCAAAGATCTTGTTTAAAGTTGATTTATAGAGAAATCCTGCAAGTGTTGTTTTAAGATTTAAACTTTGTTTATTTTGGAATAACCATAAAAATACGTCTTGAACCGCATCTTTTGCTTCGTCTTCGTTACGGAGTTTGTTAAAAGCGTAGAGAAAGAGTAGTTCGTCATACCTGATATAGATCTCTTTAAATGCCAATTCATCGCCAGCCTCAAGTAATGTGGCAAGCTCTGAATCGCTGTATGTACTATAATCATTCATTTACCTTCCCAGTTCTATAAATTTATAAAACAACAGCAATGATAGAGATTTTTTTTCAGTACCGTTTATTATTTCATCCAGACACCATCAGTCTAGAACCATATTTTTGTGAAATTTTGTATGCAAAAATGGTTGACCCCTGCAATTTGTAAAAAAAAGAAACAGGCATATCTTAATTCAAATATAATGTATAAGATTGCAGTAAGTTTTCGGTAAATTTATACTAGGTATATCTGTAGTTATGCAAGTTAAGAGTCTTAAAATATTATTTGATGCTTATTACGATAGGTTGGTTTATTTCTGTTTTAAGATCACCGATAATAAAGAACAAGCCAAAGATATCACTCAGGATGCGTTTTTGAAATATTGGCAACTTTCCGATGAAGTTGCAAACAATGAAACCGCCATTAAAAATTTTCTTTATAGTACTGTGCACAACGCAGCTCTGAATGCAGTTCGGCATGACAAAGTTGTTAATACTTACGCACAAAAACAGTGTGGTAATGAGCCCACTGATGGTGATATAATGGAAGGGATGATTAATGCAGAGGTCTTTGCAGAGATACATTTAGCAATTGATTCTCTACCTGAGCAATACAGGAAAATTTCTATAATGGGATATTTTGAAGGTAAAAAGAATCAGGAAATTGCCGATGAGTTAGGTATGTCGATAAATACCGTAAAAAAGCAAAAACAAAAGGCCTTGGAACTATTGAGAATAAAGTTGAGACCCGAACTGTTTGGAGCTTTTCTGTTCCTTTTTAAATAAATTAATATTTTCTTTATCCGGTTTTAACATTAAGGTGTCTTTATTCTAAAGGGCCAATAATGGAAAACTACACCAGCAATTATTTTTACGCAAGCCTGATCATGAAATCATTAAAAGATGATCTTGACCAAGCCGAAAAAGCTGAACTGGATAGATGGCTGAAAGCCGATATAAAGCATCAGCAAATTTTTAAGAAGCTCAACGACCGACAGCGTATTGTTAAAGAATTAGAAATTTATTCCTCATTTGATAAAGACCAGATTAGGCAGCGATTGTTGGTTCAAGTCAATTCGACGCGTAAAGCATCCCGATTGTGGGTTCGTATTATTTCTGTAGCAGCTGTTATCGGGGGAGTAGTAATCGGTATTTGGTTCTTCAATACATCATCTCAACAAGCTGATAACCGAAAAGATGTAAACTATGCGAATGACATTGCTCCAGGGAAAAACATGGCTATACTTACCGTATCTGGTAAAAATATCAATCTTAGTGGTGCAAGAAATGGTATAGTTGTTAATGCAGAGAACATAGTTTATGATGATGGTACCTCAGTTATAGAGGAGGCAATTAAGTCGTTTACAATGACAACTCCCCGGGGAGGGGTTTATCAGTTGTCTTTGCCTGATGGTACAAGAGTGTGGCTTAATTCTGCTTCAAGTTTAACATATGATTTTGCACCTAACGAAGATCGATTGGTGAGAAGCGTTAAACTCAGCGGTGAGGCATATTTTGAAGTTACCAAGGATAATCGACATCCATTCATCGTAAAAACCCAGACCCAGGATGTAGAAGTATTGGGCACGCATTTCAGTATAAACGCATATACTGACGAGGAAAGTGCAAAAACTACTTTGTTTGAAGGTAGCGTGAAGGTTCGTTCTCTTTCTCTAGGGGAGGGGATTCCAGAGCAGGTTATAGTGTTAAAACCTGGTGAACAGTCTGCTTTAGCAAATAATGCTATAAAAGTATCGCCTGCAAATATGGAGCAGGCACTGGCCTGGAAGAATAATTACTTCATGTTTGAAAACGAAAATATCAGAAGTATTATGCGAAAGGTTTCACGTTGGTATAATGTAGATGTGATTTACCAGGGTAACGTAGAGCAAAAGAGCATTGAAGGGACGGTGTCAAAATTTAAGAATGTATCGACAGTTTTAAAGATACTGGAAAGGACGAAAGTTGTAAAATTTAAGATAGAAGGTAAGCAAATCATTGTAATGCCGTGGAAAGGCAATAACTGAAATAGAATCATTGACGATGGGATTAACCACCCCTGTAAATAATCTAATATTTTAACTAAACTTAAAAGACCACATGGGGAAATCTTTACGACCGAAAAGTTAAGGGAACTATAGGCCGCTCAACAAGAAGCCGGGCAGTGCTCGATACACCAACCCGGCAGAAGCCTGAGCTAACCTTTCCGGATTCCTTGGAGGGATCCGAAGAACAATTTGTCAACTATTACCAGTCAACTCAAACCAAAGTAAAAGTAATGAAAAAATATGCTTTTAATATTGGTATGCCAAATAATTGGCTGCCAACTAAACTATTATTGATTATGAAATTGATCATAGTTTTGCTCTTCGCCGGCTTAATGCAGGTAAGTGCAGCAGGATTTGCACAAAAGGTAACGCTCAACCAAAGAGGAGTGCTTCTAAAGGAGGCTCTGAGACAGATACGTTTGCAATCTGGATATAATATAATATACAATACAGATTTGCTGAATAATTCCATCAGGATCAATGTAAACCTGAAGGATGCTTCAATTGATGACGCAATGAAATCTGTTTTGAGCGATCAAAAGATCATTTATTCAATTGAAGATAATACCGTTGTTTTAGAGGAGAAAACGCCTTCCTTTCTTGACAAACTTATTCTCCGCTTTGCTGCTATTGATGTGCGTGGACGCATTATGGATGATAAAGGCTTGCCGCTTCCCGGAGCGACAGTAAGAGTCAAAGGAGTTCGCAATGTTACAATCACAGGTACAAATGGCGAGTTTAAGTTAAATGGAGTTAATGAAAACGCAATCATTATTGTGGATTATGTTGGGTATACAAGCGAAAGCCGCCCGGCGAAACAAAATATGGGAGATATCATGCTTTCTGTTAGTAATTCCCAGTTAGATCAGGTGCAGGTTATCGCTTACGGGGTGGCCACTAAGCGTTTGAACACGGGGTCACAGGCTGGAATAAAAGCTGCTGACATTGAAAAACAGGTGATCAGCAATCCCCTGGAAGCCCTTATTGGCCGCGTTGCCGGCTTAGACATTACCCAGCAGAGCGGTACTGCCGGAACAGGATTTAATATCCGTATCCGTGGGATCAACAGCTTAAGGCCCACCGCTAACGAACCCTTGATACTGATAGATGGGATTCCTTACCAGAGTAACTCACCTGTTAACCCGGATAACCTGCCTGGAGGTTCAACGCAAATTAGTCCCTTAAGTAGTTTTAACCCTGCAGATGTTGCGAGTATCGATGTGCTTAAGGATGCGGATGCAACGGCCATATATGGCAGCAGAGGGGCCAATGGTGTAATTATAATTACCACTAAAAAAGGCCTGCCTGGTAAAACCACGGTCAATTTTAATGTATCCTCAGGTGTAGGCGAGATTGCCAGAAAAGCCAAACTGCTCAGTGGGAAGCAGTACTTGGATATGCGTTATGAAGCCTTTAGGAACGATGGTGCTGATTTTAAAAAGTCCGCTTACGCCTGGGACCTTAACAGCTGGGATACGACAAAGTTTGTAGACTGGCAGGATAAACTATTAGGTGGTACCGCGCATTTTACCGATGGGCAGGTTTCTGTTTTAGGTGGAAATGAAGGAACCAGTTTTAATTTTGGTGCGGGTTATCGCCGTCAGACCAGTGTTTATCCCACAGAACTTGCTGATCAAAAATACAATGGGCGCCTGGCAATTAATCATGTCTCTGATAACAAGAAATTCAAAGCGCAGTTTGCCGCTACCTATGGAGCAGAAGAAAACAAGGTGCCAGGATTTGACCTGGTCCCGGAAGCGCTTTCGCTTGCTCCGGTTGCACCGGAGTTATATAATGGCCAGGGAAAGTTAAACTGGGATAATAATCGTTTGCTTTGGCTTAATCCTCTCGCAAGGTTCGAGGCAACCTATGGCAGTGAAACCAATACCTTTACGTCCAACGCAACCTTTAGCTATCAGTTACCTAAGGGGATAACTTTAAAAACACTCCTAGGCTATAATAACAATACTTATCATGCGCTGTCGCTTATACCTTCCACCTTTTATAACCCAGCTCAGGAGGCTTCTTTAGGAAATTTCTACCGTACGTCTACAGAATCAACTGCTATAACTAAAACCTGGAATATCGAGCCACAGTTGAATTATACAGCTAAAATCGGAACTGGAATACTAAATGTACTGATGGGTACAACTTTCCAGAGTACCACGGCCAACCTGCTGACAATTAACGGCTCTGGTTATAAAGACGATGATCTTTTATACAACCTCTCGGGTGCCGCCTCAACTTTCGGTAACAGAACCGTAAGCGAATATAAGTACAATGCAGTATTTGCCCGGATAGGTTACAATATTGGCAATAAGTATCTTCTAAATTTAACCGGCAGAAGAGATGGATCGAGCCGTTTTGCCAGCGGTCGGCAATTTGGTAATTTTGGTGCCCTTGGTGCAGCCTGGATTTTTAGCGAAGAACCAGTAATAAAAAAGATCCTGCCCTTTCTAAGTTATGGAAAGTTGCGTGGAAGTTATGGCCTTACGGGGAATGACCAGATTGGTAATTACAGTTATTTCCAACTCTATAGCAGTACGAATCTCCGGTACGGTTCCGCAGCCTATGGCGGTGAGGGTGTACTCACTCCAGACAAGCTGGAGAATTCCACCTACAGATGGGAAACCAACAAAAAGGCGGAAGGGGCAATTGAGCTTGGATTCTTTAAAGACAGAATATTATTAACTGCTAATTACTATCAAAACCGATCATCAGACATGCTGGTCGATTATCCGCTGGCAGCTACAACGGGATTTAGTGGGATCATCAGGAATCTGCCTGCCCTGATTCAAAATTCCGGCTGGGAGTTTGAACTGAGCACCATAAATCTGAAAAGAAAAGATTTTAGCTGGTCCAGTTCCTTCAACATTAGCTTACCTAAAAACAAACTGCTCCGTTATGACGGCCTGGAAAATTCTAGTTACAGCAACACTTATGCTGTAGGGTACCCCTTATCTATTGCAAAAACGCTGTTACCTTATGATGTAAATCCGCAGACCGGAGTCAAAGAGGTTAGAAATGCAGCTGGACAGGTCACCACTACGCTAGCATTAAAAGACGCAGTTAACATAGTCGATCTTTTCAGAAAATATTACGGCGGATTGAACAATAGCTTCATCTATAAGGGATTTTCCCTAGATGTTTTCCTGCAATTTTCAAAACAGAAAGGCAGCTACACGAATCCTGCATCTTTCAGATCTAATGATTTCGGATTAGTTGGATTTATCGGTAATATACCGTCGGAACTATACGACAACAGGTGGAGTACACCAGGTCAGACTGGAGCGCAATTCCAGAAATTGACCCAGGATCTTTTCAGAACACAACCAGGTGCCAAAATACCAAATCTTGGTGCATTAGATCCTGGTTATTACGTAGACATCACTTATCTGCGTTTAAAGAACCTGTCCTTTTCCTATACTTTACCCACATCATTTCGGCAAAAGTTAAAACTGCAAAATGCGAGGATCTTTATTCAAGGGCAGAATCTGTTAACTCTTACAGATTACCCGGGCATGGATCCAGAGAACCAGTCCAGGGCTTTGCCTCCTTTGAAGACATTAACAGCAGGAATACAGGTCACTTTTTAATCTAAAAAATCATGAAAACCAGAAGTATAATTACAGTTGCAATAGGATGTCTTATGGTAAGTATATCCTGCAAAAAATTTGTTGAGGTAGACGGCCCGGTCACTTCCATCACCAAAAACGAAGTTTATACCAGCCCTGAGAAAGCTGCAAGCGTAGTTAATTACATGTACTACGATATGGTGGCTACGGACGTGTTTGCACAAGGTTATAGGGGTATTAGTACCTTGGCGGCACTTTCAGCAGATGAGCTGAGAACTTATTCCCCCCTTCAGGAGTATATGCAGATCAATACCAATGCAGTATCGACGAATAGTCCAATGTTCTATGCGATCTGGAGTAGTGTTTATACCGATATCTATCGGGCAAATTTAGCAATGGAGAATATTGCACAATCTCCTGCACTTTCCAGCGCGGTCAAAAATCAATTGACGGGCGAATGTAAATTCATGCGTGCTTTCTTCCATTTCTACCTTTCAGGACTCTACGGTAAGATTCCTCTGGCCATGACTTCAGACTATAACGTCAATACGTCACTTGAAAGGAAACCTGTTGGAGAGGTGTATAATGCGATTGTCGCTGATCTAAAGGATGCGCAATCCTTGTTAACCGACCAGTATGTCACCGGAACAAATACAGGGACTGCGTTACGGATCAGGCCAAATAAGGCTGCCGCTACGGCCTTACTGGCTAAAGTCTATTTGTATATGCAGGATTGGACAAACGCAGAAGCACAGTCTACTCTTGTTATTGGCAATAGTACTTATGCGCTTGAGCCAGATCTGCTCAACGTATTTAAGTCTACCAGTAGAGAAGCCATCTGGCATCTTCAGCCTGCAGGTACATTAACGTACACTCAAGATGGTCAGTCGCTGAATCTTACTGCGGATCCAGCCATCGGAGGCTACGAAAACACTTCCGTGCTTACACAGGCACTTTACAATACTTTTGACGCTGCTGATAAGCGACGGGCCAATTGGATCGGAACGCTTACCGTGCCGGCAGGTACATTCCGGTTTGTAAGTAAATACAAATCAAACCGAACCAATAATACATCAGTTGAATTCCTGATGGTCTTCAGACTGGCGGAACAATACCTGATCCGTGCCGAGGCCAAGGCAATGCAGGGAAAATTGAACGGCCCTGGCAGTGCGGCTGAAGACATCAATAAAATAAGGAACAGGGCCTTTGATCCACCCTCTTTAAAGGTTACAACTGCAGTGACTTTGCTCGAGATGATGGCTGAAATCGAATATGAACGTAAGGCAGAGCTCTTCGTGGAATGGGGGAACCGTATGATGGATATTCGCCGCTGGAAAGGCTTTTCCAATCCTGCAGTGAACCGGGCAGACGAAGTGATGCCATTGGTGATGCCGGAGAAAGGTGGTACCTGGAGTAGTTATAAAACTTTGTTTCCGGTGCCCCAGGCAGATATCAACAAGAACTCCAAATTGGACCAGAACCCTGGATACAGCCTGGGAAATTAAAATCGATAAAGTCACAATTTAAATAAACAATTTAAAATGAAAAATATATTAAAACCGGCCATTTGCGCTATTGTGCTTTGTTTAATGCTTCTTAACCCCGCACTGGCGCAAAATGTGTCAAAGTTTGTAATCAACGGTGTTTTAAAAAACATGATCCACATGCCTGATAAAGTTTTCCTGATCTACCCGGATTATGAAGGGAAGAAAATTGATAGTACGAACGTCGTCAATGGCATTTATAGATTTAAAGGGGAAATTGAGAATGATGCACTTCCGTTAATATTGGCACTTGGACCGGAAATGGATCCTATGTCTCCTTCGAACGATCTTCAGGCAGATTTGGTGATTGTAAAAGGTGTAACGACAGTGACTTCAGAGGGAACGATCTACAACGTCTCTGAAACCGGCGCTTCAGCAAAGCTTTACAATCAATATGGACTACTTTATAATAAATATTTTAAGCTAGGAATGGAGTTTATTGCTAAAATTAAAACAGTAGCTTACCGGAGCAGGAAAGCTGTAAGAGCATTTGAATACAGCGAATATAGTAAATCAATCAAGGCTTACTTTCCAGACTTTTACCAGTTCATTCTGCAAAATTCTGATTCGTCACTAGCTCCCTTTATTGCATACAAAATTGGTGACAACAAATTAATGAGCAAAGAAAAAGCCGATTCTTTAATTGCAATTCTGTCAATTTCGGCAAGTAGGAGTAAAGTCAGAACAGCGGCTCTGGCCAAGCTGAAGGATAAATCTGGTTTTGCAACGAAAGAAATGTCGGTGGCGGTGGACAGCTTAGCGCCTGATTTTTCACAAAATGATGTAAATGGCAAGGCGGTTAAGCTTTCTTCATTCAGGGGTAAATATGTACTGTTAGACTTTTGGGCAAGTTGGTGCGGGCCTTGTCGTGCTGAAAATCCAAGCGTAGTTAAAGCTTACGCGAAATATCATAATCAAAATTTCGAAATTTTAGGTGTTTCATTAGACATGCCTGGTAAAAAAGCAGACTGGCTGGCAGCGATTAAACAAGACGGGTTGAATTGGCCTCAGGTATCAGATCTTAAATATGGGAACAATGCAGCCGCTAAATTGTATGCGGTCACAGCCATCCCTCAAAATTTTCTGATTGATCCAAATGGCAAAATCATCGCGAAAAATCTTCGTGGTGATGAATTGGAGAAAAAACTGAGTGAAATATTTAAGTAATAAAAAACTAACAAACATGAGAACAAAGACATTGTTAACAATATTTCTTTTACCTGTTGCCTTAACCGCCCAGGTAAAGTCAAATAAAGGCTTCACGCTTCGCGGTCATTTAACCAACGCTGCCAACAAGCTGGTATACCTTACTGATCTGACAAGGACCTCTGGTAAAGTTAAATATCAGGACTCAACACTTGCAGATGCACAGGGAAGGTTTTTATTCAAAGGCGTGGTATCCGAGCCCAGTCTTTTTAATTTGCAGTTTAAAAATGGAAGAGGAAGTCTAGACCTATATATTGAAAACACCGATATTTTATTGGAAGGTAATGCGGATTCTTTAATGAATACCAAATCAACAGGTTCCAAAGAGGATATGATTAGACAGGAATTTCAAAAGTTAATGTTTTCTTCCGCCAGGCAAAAGCCTGTGGAAGAAGATAGGAGTGCATATAAGGCGGTTGTAACCTCAGGTGATGATGCCGCTATTAAGCTGGAAAGAGAAAAATTTGAAGCCCGCAGTAAAAACGACTTGATGAAAAATATTGAAACCATAGTGAAGAAGTATCCCAATTCCGCAATTGCCGTATATCTGGTCGGTACATTGGCGACTTTTCAGGAAACACAAGTGGCTGACAGGCTGTTGAAACTTGTTGAAGATACACCTATGGGCCAGCAGACAAAAACCAAAGCGCTTAGACAGAATATCAATCTTACCCTGAGTTTGAGAGTCGGGACCAAAGCGCCTGACTTTGAGCAACCGGACACTTCCGGCAGACAGATTTCCCTGTCTTCAATGAAAGGGAAGTATGTGCTGTTGGATTTTTGGGCAAGCTGGTGCACGCCTTGCCGTGCGGAAAATCCGCATTTACTCCAGGCATATGCGAAGTTTAAGGATAAAGGCTTTACCATATTTTCTGTTTCTACTGACACTAACCGTAGTTCATGGCTCAAGGCCGTAAGACAGGACAATTTGCAGTGGTCACAAGCCAGCGATTTGAAAGCACCAAACAAAGCCTGCAGGTTATATGGAGTAAGTGGTATCCCTGCTAACTTTTTAATTGATCGCGATGGAAAGATAATAGCGACTAATTTAATAGGGAGTAAACTGGAAGAAGTATTGGAGAAATTGCTTTAATAGTGTAGAAAACTATTTAAAGGGGGGGGCTGGGAAGCTAAATTTAGCTTATTGATTATAAAACCATGACCAGTATCTGCCGGTCATGGTTTTATTCTGTAGATGCAGAACTCATTTTTAGCCGGTCTATAAACTGGAAACAACAGGGAAGGTATGCGAATAGAGTCTGCAGGAGTGCATCAATGGGAGTTATCCTGCGAATAAGCTAGAACTGATTTTAGCCAGGTTTGGTGATTAATAAAAGAAAATATTGGCGAATGCATTAATTATTTTATAATTACCTTAATTTGTATCTTATTACCAATCTGGGGTGTGAAAATTAATGAGTACTGAAGACTATAAGTCGGAAACCGAAGAAAGCCTGTTGTTATCCGTGAAAGATGGAGATCGTTCTGCTTTTGATGAACTGTATACCCGCCATTGGACGGTAGTGTACGGAATGGCTTATAATATTCTTCGTGATCATCAGTATAGTAAGGATATAGTGCAGGATATCTTCGTTTGGTTTTGGGAACACCGTGGGCAATGGAACCTGACTACCTGCAGGGGTTATCTGCTCACTGCGGTGAAATTCAAAACAGCCAATTTTATCCGGGCCAGTAAAATCAGGGAAGATTTTTTTAAAAGTGCTGCCCAGAGGGAGCAAATGAATTATGATCAAAACCTGATGCTGGAAGTAAAGGAACTGGAACAGTTTATTCATACTGTCATTTCAGACCTTCCTGACAGATGCAGGCAGATTTTTACATTGAGCAGGTTTAAGCATTGCTCCAACAAAGAAATTGCTGCTGAACTTAATATTTCTGAAAAGACGGTAGAGATGCAGATCACAATTGCTTTAAAAAAACTACGGGAGAAGCTGGGCAATGGACATGTTTTGCTTTATTTTTTTATCTGATAATCAATGTGTTATATGTTGATGTGTGATAATTTATAGTCGTTTACAGGGTTAGTGCCTGCTGAAGTGCTTTACATTATATCAACACCTATGTAATGCAAAAGACCGAATTGATTTCAATCGCAGCGCGAGTGTCCGAGGGGACTGCCTCAGAACAGGAGTTAGCGCTGTATCTTTACCATTTAAATGGATATGTTAAGGAATTTCCTGTTTGGGAGGAAGTGCCTCAAAGTTTACAGGAGGAGTTACAGGATCAGCAGCGTTTAGCAATCTTTAATGCAATTGACAAAACTCCTGCTATACAGGTAAAGCGTACGTTACATTTATGGCCAGGTATTGCTGCCGCTGTTGTGCTGCTGTTGTTGGGTTTTCTTTATTTTAATCGTTCAGCTGATCCTGAGCTGTCCAGGGAAAAAAGGACTGTTCATCTCCCTGACATAGCCCCGGGGCAGAATGGTGCAAGTTTGCAGCTGGCTGAAGGCAAACTCATTGACTTGAGTTCAGTAAAAACCGGCATATCCATCGACCCTTCAAAATTAAGCTATAATGACGGCTCAGCTGTTATTCCTCACACATCTTCATCCGTATTGACGGGAGATCTGGCTGGCAAACATGTTCAGATGATCACTGGCCGTGGCCAGACCTATTCGGTAAGTCTATCGGATGGGACTAAAGTATGGCTTAATGCCGGAAGCAAGCTGGACTTTCCTGTGGTGTTTGCCAAGAAAGGCCAGCGAATTGTTGAACTCTCTGGGGAGGCGTATTTTCAGGTAGCAAAAGATAACTCCCGCCCGTTTCTTGTTCGAAGCAATGCTCAACAGGTCATTGTTTTAGGTACCCATTTCAATGTTTCTGCTTACAAGAATGAGAAACTAATGAAAACAACACTACTGGAGGGGTCAGTTAAAATACTTGCCGGGGAGCATGCCCGGATGCTGAAGCCCGGTGAACAAGCCCGCATCTCGGATCAGCATATGGAAATTATAGAAAACATAGATCTGGACGAGGTAGTAGCATGGAAGAACGGTTATTTCAAGTTCAACGAGAACCTGGAGGAAATTATGAACAAAATATCCAGGTGGTATAATGTGGATGTAGAATATCAGATCAAACCTGATCCCAGGCTTGTTTTTTCAGGCCGGATTTCAAGGAAAAGAAATGTTTCCGGGATATTAAAGATGCTGGAATATAATGGTGATGTACATTTTAAAATAGAAGGGAGGAAAATTATCGTAACCAAATAGTACACGATAGGTATTTCCATTAAATACCAAATCCCGACTGGAATCGGGACTTGGCAATCTGTGGGTTTACCCTTCCGTTAAACGGATAAAAAATATTGACTTGTAACTAAACATTTAAAACTAAACCCAACATTCAAATTTATGAATTTTAAACCAGATTCCGGGCATGGAGGCAACCGCCAGGTCCGTCATAAATTCCTGCTGATTATGAAAATGATTATTTTTCTTCTCACCACAGCTATAATGCAGGTTAGTGCAGGATCTTTTGCGCAGAAAATCACTTTGGACAAAAGCAAAGCGCCTTTAGGCCAGATCATCAATGAAATTACCGTCCAGAGCGGATACGACTTTCTTTATAATGCGAAACTTTTAGAACTGACCAGCCCTGTTACCATTCGGGTAAAAGATGCGAGTCTGGAAGAAGTGTTGGCAATATGTTTCAAAAATCAGCCCCTGACTTACAAGGTGGAAGACAATGCGGTATGGCTGAAGAAGAAAGAGAATTCCTTTTTGGGCGGCATACTGAAACAATTGAAATTAATTGGCATTCGAGGCCGGGTAGTTGATAGTGAGGGAAAGGCCCTTTCCGGCGCAAGTGTAATTGATATGGCAGGAAAAAAGGGAATCAGTACGGACGAAAACGGGCAGTTTTATCTTGCGGATGTTGAAGAAGAGGCATTCCTAACGTTTTCCTATATAGGTTATATCACCCGAACACTAAAAGCCAGAGCAAATATGGGGGATATTGTCCTTCAGGTAGCAAATTCAAAACTTGATGCAGTTCAGGTGGTAGGTTACGGTACAACAACGAGGAGGTTCAGTGTGGGTGCGACTGCAACAGTTACGGCTGATGAAATCCAAAAGCAACCCGTTAACAATGTGCTGCTTACCCTGCAGGGTAGGGTGCCAGGCTTGGTAGTTACTCCCAATAGCGGGGCTCCGGGAGCATCGGTAAGGGTACAGATTCGGGGACAGAATACACTGCAGAATAATCTAAATGGACTGGCACCTTTTGATCAGCCGCTTTTTATCATTGACGGAGTACCTTTCGCTCCTCAAAACGGGAGAATAAATCTGCTCAATACCTTTGGTTCGCGTGAGCCAGGTGCCAAAACCAGTACCCTGAGTGAATCTGACGGTTTCAGCGCTTTCAGTAGCATTAATCCGGCGAATATTGAAAGTATTACCATATTAAAAGACGCCGATGCTACCTCTATCTACGGATCACAGGGCTCGAATGGTGTCATACTGATTACCACCAAAAAAGGCAAGGCTGGTAAAACTGATTTGGGTGTGCATATAGAGCGCGGGGTTAACTTTGTCGCCCGTCCGCTGGAAATGCTCAATACAGACCAATATCTTGAACTCAGACGGGAAGCCATCAGGAATGATCAGGTTCCAAATGACTGGATCACACCAATGATGTTTCCTGATTTGACCCTATTCGATCAGGGAAAATATACCAACTGGTACAAGCAGTTTTACAACAGAACATCGAATAATACTGTGGCTAATGCCAGTCTGTCGGGTGGCACCCAGTCCACTAATTTTAGAATCAACGGAGGGTATTCTAAAGCCGATTATAATTTCCCTGGTGATTTTGCTGATGAGCTGTTTTCTTTTCACAGCTCGGTTCAGCACAATGCCCTTGGAGACAGGTTAAATATAGAATTCGGTACTGATTATTCTTATGAAAAAAACAATACCTCGGGGAGTCCTAATGTGAGTCAGGCATTTACACTGGCCCCCAATGTTCCTGACTTGCTGGATAGTCAGGGGAATCTGGTATGGAAATACGGAGATACCTGGTTGTCCGCTTTTCAGCAGTATGCTTATCTTAAACAAGCCTCAAGGCTTCAAAACTATAACCTCAATTCCCATTTAAGGTTGGGGTACAATATTGTTAAGGGATTAAAATTCAGTACAAATCTGGGATACAGCCGTGTGGGTGTAAATCAAGATTCGAGTATACCGCTGGGGTCACTGACACCGGAGTTCGCCGGGCAATCCAGTGCGGCTTTTGTCAAGAGCGTTTTTGAAACACTGAATGTCGAGCCCCAGATCGACTACCAGTATCATACTGGTAAGGGCCGGTTTACAGCTCTGCTTGGTGGAACCTATAAAAAGACGATCAACAATAGTTCTGCGCTTTTGGGGTATGATTATGCCACTGACGCATTATTGGGCTCTATCAACGGTGCCAGAACCACATCTGCATCAGATGAGGCGAGTCAGTACAAGTATGTAGCCTTGTTTGGCAGGTTGGGATATATTTATAAAGAGCGGTACATCATTAATTTAACCGGAAGAAGAGATGGTTCCAGTAATTTCGGACCAAACAGACAGTTCGGGAATTTTGGTTCTGTAGGGCTGGGCTGGATTTTTTCAGAAGAAGGGAACTTTAAAAAAGCTTTGCCGTTTGTAAGTTATGCTAAGCTTTCGGGTAATTACGGAACCAGCGGTAGTGATGGTGTGGCACCTTATCAGTTTCAATCGTTCTGGAGCCCGGTTAATAGTGTTAATCCCTTCCAGGGTACAAGACCATTTGTGCCAGGTAATTTGTATAATCCGGAATACAGCTGGGCCCTTAAAAGGACTTTAAATCTTGGATTGGATATTGGTATTGCAGGAGATCTGCTTTTGTTCAACCTAGCCTGGTATTCAAGCAGATCAAACAATCAGCTGAGTAACTATATATTGCCTGCTCAAACAGGTTTCTCATCTGTATTGAGGAATTTTGATGCCGAGGTGGAGAATACGGGTCTTGAGTTCAGCTTGAATTCTACAAATGTCAAATCAAAAAACTTCAGCTGGACCACAAACTTTAACATTTCTTTTAACAGGAATAAGTTACTGGCATTTCCGGGGCTTGAAAATTCGCCATATGCATATGTCTACACCTTAGGTAAATCGGTCAACACAGTAAAGGGCTTTAATTATAAAGGGGTGAACCCAACAACAGGTTTGTTTGAGTTTCATAAGCCAAATGGTGAACTTACCAGTACTCCGAATGACGAGCTCAGCGAAAAGGGTGGGGATATTGTACCTCTGGCCGACCTCCAGCCTAAATTTATAGGAGGGTTAGGTAATACATTCACTTACAAGAATCTTAGTTTGACCACATTCTTTCAATTCGCGAAGCAAACTTCACTGAATTATAAATATTCGCTGTATAATCCATCCAGGGCACTTCCTGGTGGCATGATCAACCTGCCAACAGCAGCGCTAGCACATTGGCAGAAGGACGGAGATATCGCTGATCTGCAGCGGGTAAGTACCGGTTTCGACTTCCAGCCTATGCTTGCTGCCCAGGCGTTCAGTCAGTCTTCGGGGGTTTACAGTGATGCTTCTTATATCCGTTTGAAGACGGTATCCCTGGAGTATCGTTTACCGGAGCGGATTTTCACAAAAGCGGGGATGACAAACCTAAGGGTTTTTGTAAATGCACAGAATCTGTTGACCATTACAGGATACAAGGTTGGTGATCCGGAGAAAGCAGGTAATTTATATAGTTTTCCTTTACAGCGCACTGTGACAGGTGGGCTATCCTTTAATTTTTAAATGTAAAGATCATGAAGAGATTTAAATATCTAATTATTGTAGCCGGCCTGATGGCTGTTACCGGGCTGAGCAGTTCCTGTAAGAAACTGATTGAGATTCCTTCCAGTCCGGCCAACAGAATTTCTACCGCTGAGATCGTTGCCGATAGTGCCAATGTAATGGGGGCGATTGCCGGTGTATATACTGGAATGGGGGCTACGCTGAATACCGGCTTTGGATTTTCGACTGTATTGTATACTGGTTTGTCTTCTGATGAATTGACTGCCGGTCAGTTTATTGACCCGATAGCTGCCCAGTTTTTGAGTAATACTGTATTGAGCAATAACTCCTTTGTCAGGAATTTGTGGGCAGATGCTTACAAAAATATGTATCAGATCAATGCATGTATGGAGATTGTCAACGGCAGTTCGGCCATTAGTGCTGGTTTAAAAAAGCAACTGGTTGCCGAAATTAAGGTCGTACGTGCATTTTATTACTTTAATTTAATCAACCTTTATGGAGAAATTCCTCTTGTATTGGCTACTGACTTTAACCTCACCGCGCAGTTACCCAGGGCAGGCTCAGAGGAGATTTTTAAACAGATTATTCTTGACCTCACTGAGGCTGAACAGGCGCTGGTACCTGCTTATCCCTCTGCCCTTCGGGCAAGGCCTAATAGTTATGTAGCAAAGGCGCTGCTTGCGAAGATTTACCTGTATAGAAAGGATTGGGTAAATGCTGAAAATATGGCAACTCAGGTGATCAGTTCCGCCAGCTATCAGTTACCGCTGGAATTAAATAATGTTTTTCTTGAAGGAAGTCCTGAGGCCATCTGGCAGCTGCCAGCGAACGGACTATCCTCTCAAACTGCAGAAGGTCAGCGGTTCGTGCCTTTTTCCAACCGAAATGTGCCTACTTTTCCGGTTACGAGTTTTCTGGTGAACGCTTTTGAAGTCGCTGATCTTAGAAAGCAAAAATGGTTAGGGCTTAACCGAGTGGATTTGAACTTTAACGGAGTGTTAACGGATTACTACTATCCTAATAAATACAAAAATAACAGGGCTTTGAGCGCGACAACAGAAGCGTATATGATTCTTCGCTTGGCAGAGCAGTACTTAATTCGGGCCGAAGCACGAGCAAGACTGAACAAACTGGAAGTCGCCTCAGAAGATCTCAATAAGATCAGGAATAGGGCAGGTCTGGGAATAAGTCCTGCGGAGGGTCAGACGGCGATTCTGGCAGCGATCATGAAGGAGCGTCAGACTGAGCTTTTTTGTGAATGGGGGAACCGGTGGTTTGACCTGAAAAGAACCGAAACCATCGATCAGGTACTCGGGGCTGAGAAGCCAGGCTGGAGATCGACCTCCAGGCTGTTCCCAATTCCGGCTGATCAGATCAGGTTAAATCCGGCTTTAATTCAAAACCCGGGATACAACTAAATCAGAAACAAAAATAGAAGTTAATCTACCCGCAGGAATGCGGGGTAGGACGGCTTGTCTAAAAATCGAACAAAAATGCAGAATCAAATTTTAAAAATTGAAGGTTTATCTCATAAGTATAACAATTCGTGGGCCATTCGCGATATCAATCTGGAGATCGCCCAGACCGGAATAACTGGTCTGCTGGGATCAAACGGTGCGGGTAAGTCTACAACCATGAACATCATGTGCGGGGTATTGAATCATACCCAGGGCTTGGTTATGATTGACGGCTTAGATATCAGAATGGAGCCCGAGGAAGCAAAAAAAAGAATAGGCTTTCTTCCACAGAATCCTCCGCTGTACCTGGACTTTACGGTAGATGAATACCTGAAGTATTGTGCTGGGCTTCGGTTGATACCAAAGTCAGGTATCGCTGATGCGGTAGCAGAGGCCAAGGAGAGTTGTGGCATTACCCATTTCGGCACCAGGCTGATCAAAAATCTCTCCGGTGGCTACCGTCAGCGGGTGGGAATCGCTCAGGCAATCATTCACCGGCCAAAACTGGTGGTACTCGATGAGCCTACTAACGGGCTCGATCCCAATCAGATTGTTGAGGTCAGGTCACTCATCAGAGAAATAGCTGAAGACAGGGCGGTCATTCTATCCTCGCACGTGCTTTCCGAAATTCAGCTGCTCTGCAATGAAATCACAATGATCGAAGGAGGTAGGATCGTTTTTGCTGATACGATGGATGCTTTTAATGGCTACCTGGAACCAAAGAGCTTACGAATGATCATGGACAATGCTCCTGCGCCGGAAGTGTTTTTGAACATTCCTGGTATCACCGGTTTCGATCAGTTGAGCGAACGCCAGATTCGCCTGCATTTTAGCAGCGATCAGGAAATCAGTGGAAAGCTTATAGAGCTCAGCGTGAAAAATAACTGGCTACTTAAAGAAATAACCGTGGACAAAAGTTCTGTAGATGAAATTTTCGCACAACTGTCCAGTAAATCCAAAAATAAAAACCTTTTCTAAATATGATGACTACTTCTTTGAAAATAGCTGGCGCTGAGCTGCGGACGCTATTTTATTCACCCATAGCCTGGTTCCTGACGACGATTTTTATATTTCAGAGTGGCTTGGCATTTGCCTCGCTACTGGAAGATAACCTCACACTCCAGAATCTTGGGGGTGGTTATGCCGATGGGGTTGGGTATTTAACGATGAAAATATTTGGGAGAACCGGTCTGTTTGGTGATGTTGCTAAAAAAGTTTACCTCTACCTGCCATTACTGACTATGGGACTAATCAGCAGGGAGATCAGTAGTGGTACCATAAAACTGTTGTTTTCCTCACCGATTAAGATCAGGGAGATTATAATGGGTAAGTTTTTGGCCATGATGGCCTATAATTTCCTGCTTGTACTTGTTCTGGCAACCTATGTTTTGATCGGAGCCTCTGTGATTGAGCAGGCTAGCCTGAGTACGATGTTATGTGGGATGCTGGGGGTGTTCCTGATATTTTGTACTTATGCGGCAATTGGGCTGTTCATGTCTTGTCTTACCTCTTATCAGGTTGTTGCGGCATTATGTACCCTGGTTGTATTTGCCATTTTGAACTACATTGGTTCAGTCTGGCAGGATTATGACTTTGTCAGAAGCCTGACTTATTTTTTGTCTATAGCCTCAAGGGCGGAGCATATGTTTACGGGGTATATCAGTAGTAAGGATGTGGTGTATTTTCTTGCTATTATCGTGATGTTCCTGACTTTCAGTTATATTAAGATGCAGGGAGACAGACAATCGAGGTCTGCTATGTTTATTCTTTCTAAATACGTGTTCACATTTTTGCTGACACTGATGATCGGGTACCTGAGCTCAATGCCCAGGTTTATCATTTCCTATGATGGCACGCAGGTCAAATTATTCACCCTGCATCCTAACGTAAAAAAATATATCAACCAACTGGGGGATCACCCGCTGGAAATTACGACTTATATAAATATACTGGACAGATTTGTTTGGGGCGGTTTGCCAAGTCAGCGCAACCGGGACCTGGACAGATGGGAGCCTTATCTCAGGGCAAACCACAACATCACATTGAAGTATGTGTATTATTACGATTACCCCGGACAGGACCATAACCTTGAGGCTTCAAATCCCGGGAAAACGCTGAAGGAAATCGCGGAAAATGCGGCGAAGACATTTAATATGGATTTAAAGGATTGTATGAGTCCTGAACAAATAAGAAAGATCATAGACCTTAGTGCCGAGCAGAATAGTTTTGTGAGTGTATTGAAATACCAGGGGAGAACTACTTTTCTAAGAGTTTACGATGACATAGCTATTTTCCCTACCGAGACTGAGGTTGTCGCCGCATTAAAAAGACTGATAGCTCCTCTTCCCAAAATTGCCTTTGTCACAGGGGAACTGGAACGTAATCGAAATCCAAGGGGTGACAGGGATTATGGTGCTTTGACCAACGGATTGCACCTTCGAAATTCCCTGATGAACCAAGGTTTTGATAGTGAGAGTATTTCACTGAATGATCAGCAGATACCTGAAGGCCTGACCGCCCTGATTATTGCCGATCCGAAATCGGAGTTTTCCGCAAACGCTACATCAAAAATCAGGGAATACATTAACCAGGGAGGTAATTTACTGGTATGCGGTGAACCTGGTAAGCAGGGTGTGCTCAACCCGTTATTAAAGACCATTGGTGTTCAGTTGATGGATCACCAGTTGGTTCAGAATGATAACCTTTCCGGGATGAATGTTCCTCTGCCTTCTATCCAGACTGGCGGCAATCAGACCATTAAAAGTGGACCCAACGGGGGTGGTACATTGAGCAGGATAGATCCGAACAAAGGTAATGGCCGGAGTGGCTTGATGATGCCTGAACAGGGAAGTACAAATCCTTATGAACTCATTAAAGCTCAGCTCAGCTCTGAAGCTGCCGACAAATCAAGGTTTTTCTTGTCTGCCTATACTGACCAGGTACCTGTGGCGATGATGGGAGCTACCGGATTAAGCTATAGTGATACCAGTGGTTTTATCATAAAACCTATGCTGGTGAGTGATGCAGCGCTAAGCTGGATAAAAAAAGGTAAGCTGGTGTCTGATTCTGGCGCTGTGGTTTATTCAGCAAAGGAAGGTGACCTTAAAGGGAGTTTCCCTACAGTAGTTTCACTTACCAGAAAAGTTCAGGGTAGGGAGCAGCGTATCGTGGTGGCTGGCGACGCAGATTTTCTAAGCAACAGGGGGCTGTACGATGGTGCTTACGGGCCTCAGTCAAATCAAAACTTCGGGATCGGGCTTTTCAGCTGGTTTGTGAACGGAGAGTTTCCGGTCGATGCCACCCATCCGCCGATGGTGGATAAGAAATTGTTCCTCAGCGTGGCTCAGCTGAAGATCATCAAGATTATTTATATGGGGATATTCCCGGGCATTCTGATCCTGTCCGGGATGATATTTTTGATCAGACGTAAAAGAAAATAAGGTGAAAATGCAATTTATAACAGACCAGCAAACTCTTGACGACCTGAATGTTTTTGGTAAAGCAGGCAACTCTTCGGTGTATGAAATGTTTAACCATACTTCCACTTTAGGTGGAGCAGGAATTCTTGAGGGAATGTTCCGCTGTCCGCTCTCGGCCGCTGATGGTATTCAAAGGCGTTTGGATATCATTCAGTTTTTCGCTGCTATTGATCTGAGGTTTCCCTTTCAAAACGAAAATTTTGCTGAGACTGAGGATTACCTGAATAATCGGGATGAGCGTTCCAGGATAGCGCGGGAAGATGATAATCTGGCCAGGAAGTTTAATGCCATGATCGTTGAGGATCCCAATTACAGAATGATCAGTATTGGGGTGAAATCGATCATTAGCATGGTGGATGCCATGAGGAGATTTGTAGTTCTGCTGCAAGGGCTGAACTATAATGCTTTTTCAGATCATTACCAGGATATTGTGGCACTGCTGGACAGTGAGGCTTTTGTGAGACTTCCCCATACTGAAAAATATAGGTTGTCCTATGAGCAGCTTTCTGAGCTGGATGTAGTTTTGCGCTTTCGTAACCAGCAACAGGTGAGAAAACTCCTGGACCATATATATCACATCGATGTTTTTATCACAGTAGCTAAAGTCGCGGTGAGGCGTGGTTTTGTGTTTCCGGTGGTCTCAGTAGGAGATCAGCCGTCCCTTCTGCTGGAGGGTGTCTATCATCCTCATGTGAAAACGCCGGTTTGCAATTCGATTGCTATTGACAAGAATGGCAATGTAATTTTTCTGACAGGGGCGAACATGGCCGGGAAGTCTACTTTTATGAAATCTTTGGGCGTCGCAGTCTACCTGGCGCATATGGGGTTTCCGGTAGCGGCCTCAAAGATGGAGTTTTCCGTCTTCGATGGCATGCTGACAACTATTAATCTTTCGGATAACCTGAATGCAGGTGCCAGTCATTTTTATGCTGAGGTGCTACGGGTTAAAAAAATTGCCCGGACACTTCAGCAATCCAGGAAACTGTTTGTCATGATAGATGAGTTGTTCCGAGGTACCAATGTGAAAGATGCTTGCGAGGCTACAATTGCCATTACCGGGGCCTTTGCGGCCAAACACGACTCTGTGTTTGTGATCTCAACGCATATTATTGAAGCCGGGGCTGTGCTGAAGGCGAAATATCGAAACATTCGGTTTTGTTACTTGCCCACATCCATGAACGGAAATAAGCCTGTATACACTTACCAGCTTAAAAATGGCATTACCGATGACCGGCACGGAATGGTGATCATTCGTAATGAGGGGATTCTTGAAATTTTAGAAAGGGGAAAATTATGAGCTTTTATGCCGACAAACAAACACTGGAAGATCTGAATATCTTGGGTAAATATAAACCAGGATCAATATTCAGTCTATTTAACAAGGTTCAGACCATGGGGGCAGGAAATATGCTGTCTTCCATGTTTCAGCATCCGCTAACCTGTCCGGTGGCGATCAACGAGCGGACGGCTATCTTTCAGTATTTTGGAGAACAGTCACTGTCTTTGCCGTTTGACCAGCAATTGTTATCTATAATGGAAGGCTACCTGCATAACAAAAATAAAGGGAATCTTCTGTTGAGTGGATTTGCAGTTGCCAGGAAATATGTTTTGAGTGAAAGTGTGCGGGATGAAGCTTACCCGGACCTGCTTAGCGGAATAAAAGCTACACAGTCTGTGATAGAGAGCTGTATGGTGCTGATTACTCGGATGACCAGGCCTGTTGCAGGTGATGCTTATTCAGAAGAGTTCCATCGGGTCGAAAACCTGTTGAAGGATTTAAGCGCTGCCGGGTTAAACACCCGGAATACACGCAGGCTATCTCTGTTCAGGGCGATCCGTTTGGATTACCTGCTCCGACATCAGTTACATGCAAGCCTGAGCACGCTGCTGCAGCTCATTTATCATTTAGATGTATGTATTGCGGTTTCGGCTGTGGCCAGATCAAGAGGGCTTTGTTATCCACGAGCTTTAACAAAAGAGAAGAATTTTATGCGTGCCTCGCAGTTGAAGCACTTGCAGGTGGAGCATGCGATAGGGAACCCTGTTTCGTTTTACTCGGGCAATAATGTTATGTTTCTGACCGGTGCGAATATGGCGGGTAAATCTACATTGATGAAGGCTTTTGGCACTTCGGTATATTTGGCGCATATGGGCTTTCCCATTGATGCCGAGGAAATGGTCTTTTCAGTTAAGGATGGGATATATTCCTCGATAAATGTTCCGGACAGCCTCTCCCAGGGGCTGAGTCATTTCTATGCGGAGGTATTGCGCGTAAAAACAGTAGCCCAGGGGGTGAGTTCAGGTAAGGACCTTTATGTCATTTTTGATGAGCTTTTCAAAGGGACTAATGTCAAAGATGCCTACGATGCGACTTTGCAGGTGACAGAGGCTTTTGCTAATTACCAGAATTGTTTTTTTATTATCTCAACACACATTATTGAAGTGGGCGAGGCATTAAAGCAATGCAGCGGGACAACCAGGTTTGTTTTTTTACCAACAAAAATGGTTGGTACAATTCCCAGTTATACTTATCAGCTACAAGAGGGCATAACCGAAGATCGTCAGGGGATGATCATCATTGAAAATGAAGGCATATTGAACATGCTGAACAACGAATTAAAACCAATAAATAATGATTAAAATACACGTAAAATATCGCTGGAAGCATTTGCTTCCGATATTGATTGTTTCCACAATGAGCGCTCTGCCTGTTATTGGGCAGGATCGGGTATCAGCGACTGTAAACATGCAGGAGCAGCTGGCATTAGACCCGGCGGTAACAATTGGAAAGCTGTCTAATGGATTCAGCTATTACATCAGATCGAATAAGGAGCCCAAAAATAAGGTTGTGATGTACTTGGTGAATAAGGTGGGATCCATCCTTGAAAATGATAATCAGCAAGGGCTGGCACATTTACTGGAACACATGAGCTTTAATGGCACTACAAATTTTCCGGGTAAAACTATGGTGAATTTTCTGGAAAAGACCGGTGTCCGCTTTGGTGCTGATCTGAACGCTTATACGTCTTTTGATGAGACGGTATACCAGCTCCCTTTTCCGATTGAAAATCCACAGATGCTCGAAAAGGGATTGCAGGTGATGCGGGACTGGGCCCGTGAGGCTACCCTGGATCCTGTCGAGATTGACAAAGAGCGCGGCGTTGTGCTGGAAGAGAAAAGGCTGGCAGAAGGGACTAAAAAGCGGATCTCTGATCTGATCTTTCCGATGATGGTAAACGGTTCACGCTATGCGCTACGTAATCCTATCGGGACCGAGCAGGTGATCAAAAATTTTCCTCCTCAGGCTATTAAGGATTTTTATAGGGACTGGTACCGTCCAAATCTACAGGCTCTGATTGTTGTAGGGGATGTGGATGTGAAGGCGGTGCAACTGATGGTAGAGCGCTTGTTCGCTGATCTTAAAAATCCGGTTAACCAAAGACCTAGGCCTGAATATGCGATAGAGCTGAAAGGAAAGAACCAGTACATAGCAATTGCAGATCCGGAAATACCTGTGGCTTCGATTGAGGTAACCATTAAACATTACCGTCAGCATCTGAGTACGACCGGTGGATACCGTGATCTGGTAGTCCGTGGGCTGTTTAACCAGATGACTGCCGCACGTTTTGCCGCTGTGGCGGAAAAAAATACGGAGTTGTATTTGCGTGCAGGTGCTGGCATTGGCTCTTTTATAGCCAATATGGACAGTTTCAGTGGATCGGTGTCGGTTAGGCCGGGCCAATTGGAGCAGGGATTCCGGACTTTCTGGACGGAGATTCTCTCTATTCGCAATCTGGGTTTTACGGCGGCGGAACTGGAACGTGCGAAGCAAAATTATCTGAGTGGAATGGAGCGCGCGCTGAATGAAAAGGATCACAAGTCCTCGGCCGAATATGTACAGGAATATACGCGCCATTTTACCATTGGTGAGGCTAGTCCGGGTATTGAAAAAGAATTTGAACTGACTAAAAAATTCCTGGCAGAAATTGATCTGTCTTCCGTAAAGCAATTGGCAGCGGATTTTATCACTGATGTCAACAGGGATGTAGTGGTTACCGCGCCGGCAAGTGAGCAGGCGAATCTGCCGACGGAACAGTTGATGAATGCCTGGTTTGATAGTTTGGAACAGGCTCAGGCTGTATTGTTTAAAGAAGAGGATACTGCCTTGCTACCTTTAATGACCTCCGTGCCTGTACCGGGTAGGGTCTTGTCAGAAAAATCGATTCCTGCGCTGGGAATTACGAACCTGAAATTTAGTAATGGGGTTAGAGTAATCTTGAAGCCTACAAAATTCAAGAGTGATGAAATAAATTTTACTGCGTTCAGTCCGGGCGGTACTTCGCTTTATCCGTTTGCTGATGATCAGTCTGGTGCGGCGGCGGCTGGTGTTGTGGCTGCGGGTGGCATAGGAATACTGACGCCGGCTCAGCTGAGAAGGACGCTCAACGGGAAGCAGCTGAGTGTTTCTCCTTATATCGGGGAGTCGCTGGAAGGAGTGTCTGGAGGTGCTACGGGTAAGGATCTCGAAACTGCGTTGCAGTTGGTTTACCTATATTTTACGCAGCCAAGAAAGGATACTCTGGTATTTGCCAATAGCATGAGCAGGGCAAAGGCCTCGCTGTTGAACAGAGCGAAATCACCGGAATCTGAATTCTCAGATACGATCAATGCAGTTATGAACAATTACCATATGCGCCGTACTGCTCCTGGTGTGGATAAACTCGACAGGATTGATCTGGCTAGGGCGATGGAAATCTATAAGGATCGCTTTATGGATGCTTCAGATTTCACCTTCATCTTTACAGGGAGTTTTGATCCTGTTGCTGTTCGTCCTTTGCTGTTGAAGTACCTTGGTGGATTGCCTGCCACAGGCAGAAAGGAATCGGCTAAGGATCTGGGAATTCGTATGCCTAAAGGACAACTGAGCAGAACTGTTTACAATGGCGCGGCTGAAAAAGCGACTGTGAAGCTGGTCATTCATGGTGATTATCAGTTTAGTGAACGGAACAATCTGCAGCTGGAGGCGTTGAAGAGTATTCTTGGTTTTCGTTTGACTGACCGGTTAAGGGAACAGGAAGGGGGTGTTTATTCTCCTTCTGTGGGACTGGAACTGACAAGGTCGCCGCAGGTACACTACTCATTTACCGTTAATTTTGGTTGTTCCCCGCAGAATGTGGACAAGCTGATTGCTGCCACCTGGGAAGAGATCGATAAACTTAGGGATCAGGGAGTGCTTGCAGACGACTTGGAGAAGTTTGTTGCCGAAGAAACTGTGGCAATGAAGGCGGTTATGGAATCTAATTCATTTTGGACAAATTACCTCAGCACACAGTATCAGCATAATGATAGCCCGGAAAAAGTCCTGAAATACGTTGAACAGTTAAAGCGTTTGAGTGTTATTTTGCTTCAGAAAACAGCGCAAAAATACCTCGGTAAGCAAAATTATATGCGTTTTGTCTTACTGCCGGCTGAAATCAAATTAAATAAATAAACATATGAAAAAGTTATCTTTTATTTTTATCCTGCTGCTTACAGCGGCCACATTTACAAAAGCTCAGACTCCCGAAAGGAAAATGCCTAGTCCGGGAGAAATGGCTATGAAAACCACTGAATATCTTGTGATGAAACTCAAACTCACAGATGTTCAGAAAACTAAAGTAACTGCGATTCTAACGCATTATAATGAGCAGATGTTTAAGGCTTTTGAGGCAAATAAGGATAATAAGGAAATGATCCCTGCAGTTGCAAAAAAACTGGAAGCAGAAACGGAATTGAAAATGAATGCTGTCCTCTCGGTTGAGCAGAGAGCTGTGTTAGCCAAGGAAAAACAAAGGCCGGGACGGTCGTAAGATTACTTAGATCTGGTGTTAGGTTAAGGCCTGGCTCCATGATCTGGTGCGTGTAGCATAGAGCGAAAGCTTATGCGTTTTTTCAAACTCCTATGGAGTGAATTTAGGTTAATTAGTCACTCAGAGCGCCTGGATGGGCGTTCTGAGCTGTTTTTAAAATGATCCTGATGTTTAGTGTTTACTACATTATTCCATTACTATGAAAAAAGCAACTAAATCGGATGAGGAACACATAACAAAGTGAACGGATATTCACCCCGGTAAATGTACAATGGTTTAATGCTGTGCTTGGTATTGTTGTAGTAATGGATTTGTTATAATCTCGGAATAAATACATATAATTGGTGCATAAAAAATTATCATCATATCGGTACAGAAGTGCAGGAGAAAATATCACCTTACAGCCAGGCAAATGAAATGCAGCTACTCGTTCTCGTAAAAGAAGGAGACCACGATGCGTTTAACCAAGTGTATGAAAGGTTCTATAAACCATTGTTTGGTTATGCCTACCACATGATTGATGATAAATATGTGTGTGACGATATGGTACAGGATGTACTTACCTGGTTTTGGGAACACAGAGCACACCATCAGATCAACAACCTCAAATCCTATTTGCTGACAGCAATAAAATACCAGGCTGCCAAGTATATCAGACGTGGTAAAATTCGCGAAAACCACCTACTTGCTACGCTGAACAATACTACTATTACAGTGAATGAAGAAAGTTTGGAGTTCAGGGAGTTGCAGGCGGTGATCACTAGTTCTATTCACCAGCTTCCAGAAAAATGCAGGGAGATTTTTCGCATGAGCAGAGAGGATCAACTCAGCAATAGGGAAATTGCTGCCAAACTAGGGATCTCTGAAGGAACTGTAGCAGTTCAGATTAAGCGTGCGCTGGATAAGCTCCGGGATAACCTAGGTAGTATGCATTTCTGGATGTATTTCTTTCTGTAAAAAGATATTTTTATTTCTTGTCAATACTTTTCAGTGTTAAGGTACTCTCTTATTACAATGCAATAATTATGAGTAATGAAGAACTGATCACACTGGCAAATAAAATAGATACAGGCACAGCCAATACGCAGGAAATACTTTTATACATTGCTGTCTGCGAATCGTTTCAGCAAAAGCAGGTCAGTTTGGAGGAAATAGATTCTGAAATCCTTAATATGAAGGAGGCTGGGCTTAAAAAATTCTGGGCTCATCAAAAGACGGATAACATAAAAATTAGGCTTAAATGGTTGCCTTTAGCCGTTGCAGCCGTTGCAGCGCTTGTAATTTTGGGAGTGAGCTTGTTTTTCTATTCCAGTCAGGGAAATAAAGTGGGGCAGATTTCTAAAGTTATACCCGAGATCACTCCAGGGAAAAATATAGCAACTTTAACTTTGGGTAATGGTAAAACCATACTCTTGAGCGAGATAAAGACTGGACTTGTTGTCAATCCAAATGAACTGCGTTATAATGATGGGACTAAAATAAGTATGCCGGACAGGGAGAAGGAGCTTTCACGGCATATTGAGGAAATAGAATGGTTAACGGCTTCAACTCCGCGGGGCGGCACTTATCAGGTGATCCTTTCTGATGGTACTCGAGTATGGCTGAATGCGGATAGTAAATTGCTGTTTCCCTCTAAGTTTGTAGGAAATAACAGAATTGTGACGCTTATTGGAGAAGGATATTTTGAAGTTACCCATAATAAGGCAAAGCCATTTAAGGTACGTACTGCTCGGCAGGAACTGGAAGTATTGGGCACAGAGTTTAATGTGAATGCCTATGCGGATGAGATGAGCACAAAAACCACTTTGATAACCGGTAGTGTTAAAGTCAATAACAATATTTTCTTGCAGCCAGGGGAGCAGGCGATGTCGGATAGGGGTGTACTTAGCGTTTCCAGAGCAGACGTAGAGGAAGTCGTTGCCTGGAAAAATGGTTTCTTTGTGTTTAAGGACAGCAACCTGATGGCGGTAATGCGTCAGCTCTCACGCTGGTATGATCTGGATGTCCATTTCGAAGGGCCTGTTCCAAACGAAACCTTTAATGGCAAGGTTTATAGAAATATGAATTTAAACGATGTACTTGAGGTACTTAGTTTTTCCAAGGTGAAATTTGATATTACGGGGAGACGGATGACGATTTATCCATAACCTGAAATTGCATAAATCTACGAGCAAAAAATCAACTATTTATTAACCTAAACCACCCAGACCATGAGCAAAAATTTACCTTGAATGATCCCCACGGGTTAGCCAGAAAAACGCAGAAGTGTTGGCACACTCCTGCGCAGAATACTGAGCCGACCCTTCATCCTTTTGTGGATGATAAATTAATTGCATAACCAATTCACGATTAACCCAGAAAGTCAAAAGTATGAAAATAAATGCTTTTAATATAGCTATGCCCTGTGCGTGGCCCCCATTACCATTAAAAATAGTCAGGATCATGAAATTGACGACAATATTGATGTTGTTTGCCTTGTTGCAAGTTAGTGCTAAAGGGTTTGGTCAGATTACACTCAATGAAAGAAGTGTCTCTCTAGAAAATGCCTTGCGAAATATTGAAAAACAGTCCGAATACGTTTTTTTTTATCCTGGAAAACTTAGAGATATTAAGGTTAGTATCCGATTGAATAATGTTCCGCTAAAAGCAGTATTGGATGCCTGCTTCAAAAATTTGCCCTTTACCTACAAAGTCGTAAAAAAAACAGTTGTGATCAGTGGATTGGAGAGCAGTAGTTATGCAAGCTGGAGTAATAGTAGTGCACTGGCAGCCTATACGCTTTCCGGAAAAATTACTGATTCACTGGGGACTCCGCTTTCCGGAGCAATCCTCAAGGTCAGAGGAACCGAAACCAAAACCACCAGTGATAGCCAAGGACGGTATTACCTCACTGTTAACGGTACTGATGTTCTGGTGTGCTCCTACATCGGTTTTAAAACCCAGGAAATCAAAATACAAGACCGTAGGATTATCAATGTCAGTTTGCTCGAGACTAAAACGGCATTAGGAGAAATTGTTGTTACCGGTATGATGGACCGTAGAAAAGAGAACTTTACAGGTGCTGCAGTGACGATTTCTGGCGATCAGTTAAAAGCTATTGGTAATCAGAATATTATTCAGAGTTTGAAAACCCTTGATCCTTCTATCATTGTGGTCGATAATAATCGCATGGGTTCAAACCCGAATACCTTGCCTACAATAGAGCTTCGTGGAAAAACCGGGCTTTCTCAGACTGAATTGAAAGATCAGTTTGGTGGAGATCCCAACCAGCCGCTGTTCATTCTGGATGGTTTTGAGTCTGACCTTAGGACCATAGTTGATCTTGATATGAATAGGGTGGCGTCTGTTACCATTTTAAAAGATGCTGCCTCAACTGCGCTATATGGTGCCCGGGCAGCAAATGGTGTAGTAGTAGTAAAGACCAAAGTACCTTTGCCGGGAACCATGCGCTTAAGCTATACTGGAGATTTCAGAGTGGAAATGCTGGATCTCAGTGATTTTAACCTGATGAATGCCGCAGAAAAACTTGAATTTGAAAGGCTTTCAGGCCGTTTTACCAACAGTGGAATCAATAGTTATTTCAACCAGGCGATTTTAGATACCCTATACTATGCGAGACTGGCAAATGTGCGTCGGGGTGTGAATACCGATTGGCTGAGAATACCCGGTCAAACTGGTTTCACAAACGCACACTCTATTTATGCTGACGGCGGGGATGAACAGATCAGGTATGGTGTAGGGCTGAATTTCAGGAATGCATCAGGTTTGATGAAGGGTTCCGGCAGGCAAACCTGGGGAGCAAATGTTGATTTGGTATATGGAAAAAATAAAGTGAGCATAGCCAATAAGCTATATGTCAGTGGTTATCGTGCCGACGAATCACCGTACGGTTCCTTCTCAGACTTTTCAAGGGCCAGTCCTTACAATACCCCGTATGATAAGGCTGGTAACGTACTTATGTATCTGGAAACATTGCCCCGTACCAGTATTATTGCTGGTTTTGGAAACATTGGCAACCCGCTGTACAATGCTTCTTTAGATAACCAGAATCGGAGTACGAGCCTGAATGTTCAAAATAACCTGCAGGCCACTGTTACTTTCAATAATTCCTTAAAATTGGATGGTGGAATACAATTAAATAAGGGTGGGCTCAAAAACATTACTTATACACCACCGGAACATACGATGTTTCAAAATTCAGCTGTTTTCGAACGCGGCTCTTACAGACAGACCCGTATAGATAATTTCAGTTATAACGCCAACCTGATGTTAACTTTTGCTAAAGCTTTTACAGAGAAAAGCCTATTTAATGCTAATTTGAGGGCCGATATTGAGCAGAGAGAAGATGAAAGTATAGGTCTTGTTGCCACTGGATTTCCATTAGGTACTGTTGCCGATCCGTCTTTCGCTTTTAGCTATCAGCCGAATTCCAAGCCACAGCGTGCCCATAAACTATACCGTAGAAATAATGTACTGGCCAGTGTCAACTATACTTATGATCAGCGTATTGTAATTGATGCGACATACAGGCTTGATGGCTCTACTGCCTTCGGCTCACAGCGACAATATTCCCCTTTTTGGTCGGCGGGGGCTGCATGGAATATTCACAGGGAACATTTTCTTGAAAATAGTACTGTTGGATTGCTACGCCTGAGAGGAAATGCAGGGACTACCGGAAATCAGGGTTTTGCCGATATTTCTTCTATTTCAACATATGGTTATACGACCAATTCAAATATATTAGGGCAGGGCGTATCGATTCTTTCTTTTGGTAATGAGACCCTGGAATGGCAAAAGACTTTTCAAACCAGTGTGGGAATAGATTTTGCCATGTTCAATAACCGTTTAAGCGCAACACTTAATGCTTATAATAAGTATTCCAATCCCTTGGTAGTCTTCATCAATCCTTCTTCCTCAACAGGAATCGCGGGCTATGCAACCAATGCCGGGAATTTGACTACAAAAGGGTTGGAAGCAAATCTTCGTTTTTCTCCATATTTCAATCCAAATGGTCTTACCTGGTCTGTGGGACTGCTGGCCAGTATGGTGAGGAGTAAATATGGAGATTTCAATAACGCACTTAATTCTGTCAACGGTCAGCAGCTTGCCAACAATTCCTTAATCAGGTATACTGATGGTCATAGTCCGGACGACATCTGGGCTGTACAGTCGGCTGGCATAGATCCGGGAACAGGAAGGGAGATCTTTGTCAATTCCAACGGGCAAAATACTTTCACTTACAATGTAAATGACATTAAGGTGATCGGTAATTCCAGGCCAGATGTGGAGGGAGTGATCAGCAGTAACCTAAGCTACAAAGGCTTCCAGTTTGGTGTTAATTTAAGGTATAGCATTGGCGGAGATCTGTTCAATGACGCTTTATATAACAAGGTTGAGAATATTGATATCAATAGTCTCTATTTAAACCAGGATAAAAGAGCCCTTTACAGTCGCTGGCAAAATGCGGGAGACAGGTCTCAGTTTAAAGGGATCTCCCTTACAGACCGTTCGCCAATTTCCTCACGTTTTGTTCAGAAAAATAATTTTATTGCCGGAGAGTCATTTAATATTGGTTACTGGATGAACAATACAAGGTTTACCAAGAAACTGGGGATCAGGAGTGTCAGGTTCAATATTTACATGAATGATATTTTCCGGATAGCAAATGTGAAGGCTGAAAGAGGGATTGATTATCCTTTTGCCAATACCATTTCTTCAAGCCTTAATATTTCTTTTTAATTATACGCAGATGAAAAACTATATCATAAAAATTCTTAGTGGCCTGTTTTGCATCGCGAGTGCGACAGGCTGTAAAAAATTCCTGGACGTGAAGCCCAATGATAAATTCCTGGAATCGCAGGTGTTTAGCTCCGAGAATGGCGTAAAGACCGCGCTCAATGGGGTGTATCTGAATATGGCAGCAACCAGCCTTTACGGAGGTAACCTCACGATGGGTACCCTGGAAGTCATGGCGCAGCGTTACAATCTGAGTGCATTTAACCACAATTGGGCGCAGTACGGGGCCTACAATTACAACGATGTCAGGGTGTTTTCAACGATGAATACAATTTGGAGCGGGAGTTATAAACAGATTCTGAACCTTAATGTATTCATCAGACAACTAAACAACAGTTCCGGAGTCGTATCGGCTAGTAAAGCCAACCTTTTAAAGGGCGAGGCTTACGGGCTTAGGGCAATGCTGCACCTGGACTTGTTGCGTTTGTTTGGTCCTGTTTACAGTACAGGTTCAACACTTCCGGCAATTCCTTATTATACGCAACCTCAGACCCAAAGCAGTGGTAACCTGCCAGCGAATTTAGTAATGGAGAAGGTACTGGCTGACCTTGACACCGCTGCGTTATTACTGGCAAACGATCCGATAATTCTGGAGGGTAAACAAGCCGTTTCTGCTCCAAATGATGCAGATGTTTTCTACAAATACAGGAACATGCATATGAACTATTATGCGGTCAGGGCCTTGCAGGCCAGGGCAAATTTATATGCAGGCAATAACCAAAAAGCGCTCGCGTATGCAACACAGGTCATTATTGAAGCAGGTAAATGGTTCACCTGGACCAACGACGGCTTGCCGATTACTCCGGCTTATACTGATAGGAAATTTACACCTGAAGTAATCTTCGGACTCCAGAACCTGGATATCTATAATCAATTTAACGCTTTATTCAGATATGATGTAGGTGCTGCCAGTCTGCTTGCACCGCAACGTCAACGATTGACGGCTAACTATACACCAAGCGATTATCGCTATATTTCCTGGTTCAGGGTACCTCCAAGTGGAACAAGTGATCTGACCTTCTTCAAATTTGAAAGTGTGATCGCAGATTCGGAAGATTTCAGGCGATTTTTGCAACCACTGATCCGTATTTCTGAAATGTACTACATAGCTGCAGAAACGCATGCCGATCCTGCAGAAGCATTTAAATACCTGAATATTGTATTGCGTAACCGTGGTATACCCGACCTTCCTTTAACTGCAAACCTCCAGAATGAGATTCAAAATGAATATACCAGGGAGTTTTATGGTGAAGGGCAGCTGTTTTATTACTATAAAAGAAGAGGGTTAACTGCTATTCCAAATGGTTCGCTTGCTACGGGTAATTTGACTGTGGCGGCACAGCAATACGTAGTTCCTATCCCAGAATCGGAAAGTGGCAGGTAAAATAACAATGTTGATGATAGATTTAAAATTTCAATAATGAAAAATATACAACTATATGCTTTGATGCTGGTGTTGCTCGTATCCTGCAAAAAGAAGGAGCTGCAGTATTATGGCGGCCCAAATAATATATACTTTTCAACAGGTATAATGCCAATAACGGGCTGGGGTACCGATAGTCTCTCTGTATCTTTTACCTTAACCAATAACCTGCAGGATTCGCTGGTGAAGATTCCCGTAAGTGCTTCAGGTGAGGTTTCAAATGCCGACCGAACCTATACGGTTAAAATAGCAGCCGGATCTACGGCAAAACAAGGGATACATTATGATTTTTACCAGGAGGATTTTAAAATTCCTGCAGGTAAGCTGGTTGATTCTTTACAGGTGATGATGCACCGTACTGCCGATTTAAAAACAAGTGAGGTTTCGCTGGTGTTTCAGCTGGAGCCTGATCAGAATTTCGTTACCAATTTGCAGGATATGAAACTGAGCAATGGCAAAACAAGTAGTTTTAGCCAATTCCGCTTATTTTCAAGTGATATCCTGCAAGAACCCCTGAGTTGGTACCCATTTTATCTTGGAACTTTTACAGCCAAGAAGTTTTATCTCATGATTCAGGTGCTCCAGATCAATCCTATGGAGTTTAGCGGGCCCGCCTTTTCCAATGTAGAATTTCAGGTCGTCCAAAATTATGGGATAGCCATGCAACGCTACCTGAATGCTCAAAAACTAGCTGGTAAGACAGTGTACGAAGTGGATGGAACCGAAATGGTGATGGGTGTTGCCGCTCAGAAATAATAATTGTTACTCATCTAACACAAAATAAGATGTTAAAAAGAATATGTTTTTCAATCGTTGGCTTAACAATGCTGATAATTTCCTGTAAAAAGGATAGCCTGATAGGTGATATAAAAGAAATCAATGAAGTGAAAATTGGCGGTATAGCAGCTAGTTATACCGTATCGTTGGGTGTACCACTGGTAATTACTCCTGAACTTAAATTTACCCAGGACAATGAATCCAATACAGGAAGGTATCAATATGAGTGGTATTCGGCAGAAGGGGTGAGGGTTGATATTGCTAATACTCGGAACTTAAATACTGAAATCAAACTTACACCCGGGACCCACAATAGTGTTTATTACCGGGTTACAGATACCCAGACCGGTGTGAAATGGACTAAGATGTTCAGCATTTCTATTGTAACACCTATTTACGAGGGTTGGCTGGTGCTGGGTGATGTTGATGGAATAGCGCGTTTGGACATGGTTTCATTAAAGGACAATGTTTATACGCCTATTTACGATGTACTGGGGTTAACAGGTTCAGCATTGAAGTTAAAAGGGAGTGCAGTAGATGTGAGCTATTTTCCTTACAGAGCTTCGAAACAGGGAATTTATGTTTCTTCCACAGGGACTGGAACTACTAAAATAGATCCCGAGTCTTTTGCCTGGGATGCGCAGATGTATATTTCTTATGAAAGCCTGATCCCGTCGCTTCCAGATAACTACCTGGCAGATTTTGTTCAGCCAAAAGGAAACAGAGGTGTCAGTTATATGTACAAGGATGGGAAATTTTACTACAATAAGGATGATCAAGGTTATCGTTATAGCGTACCGATTAATGTAATGACTGGTTCTACAACAGAGTTCAGGGCTGCACCTTTTGTAGCAAGTGTTATACAGGGTGATTTCTCTACCAATGGTGCAAGTGTTTTGTATGATGCCACCAATCGGAAGTTTGTCAATCACCAGCCATCAAGTGTGACCTGTTCGGACATGCCGGCAGGGACATTATTTAATTTTACTACCGGAAAAGACCTGGTGTATATGGAAAGTACGACTTATAATGGATCGTTCGCCAATGGGGATGTTTTTGCTGTACTTAAAGATGAGGGAGCTCCAAATTACCATCTGGCCAGGATAAGCCTGGCCGCATTTGGCGTAAGTTTTCAGCAAAATTATTGGGATGTAATGAACGCTACAGACATATCGCTGGCAGAAAATTTTGCTGTAAGCCCGGATTTGGGGTATGTATTTTATAATGTCGGCGGAAAGTTATATGAGTATGATATGTTTCTGAAAAAAAGCAAACTGATGCTAGACAAGGGGGCGGAAAAAATTACCATGCTTCGTTTTCACAAATTTGTATACCCTTTTGGTGCGGCCACACCAAAGTATAGTAATAAGTTAATTGTTGGTAGTTACGACCCAGCCAGGCCTTCGGCTTCCAGTGGGAAGCTGGAGCTGTTTACTGTACCAGCTGTAAATGCGGATCTGGTGGTGCTGGAGAGCTATACCGGTTTTGGAAAAATAAAGGACATTACCTACCGGGAGCGCTATCCTAGATAATAATAATTTACGACAAGAGTCTGAAAACTTTTCAGGCTCTTGTATTCTTAGTTAATTCATCATACAAATTAAATTCAAATGACATCATTAAAAATAATGCTGGCCTTGTTGCTGTCTGTGACAATTGCATCTGCGCAGAAAATAATTATACAGGGTACGGTAACCGGAGATACTAAGGGGAAAAATAAAGTTTACATCAGCGATTTGAACGCTTATAATGATACTGCTTCTATTGAAAGTGGCAAATTCACTTTAGAGATTCCCTACAAGGGGCCTCAGGCACTTTTTATGTACATGCAGTACGAACCCGGATACAGGCCTTTCAAGGTTGTATTCGATGAGCCAGGAACAATCAACGCCCGTATGGATGCCCAAACTTACGCGGTCAAATTTTCTGGTCTGGAAACGCCTATGATTTTTAATGACTTCAACAATAAAGAAATTGCGTTATATAAGGCGGTAAATGAAGAATTGAAAAAGAAATATGGAACAGCATACCCGGACCTTGATCATCCTCAGTATGAGGGGCTGATGAAAGATCGTGAACGTTTGACAAATGAAAAAACACAGGCCTTGTTAAAAGAGCAGGTAACTAAGTTTCCTGGATCATATGCCACAACGTATTCACTGGCGGAGAAAACCGCGGCTTATCCGCTGAGTCTGAAGCAAGCGCTTTATAACAAGTTATCATCCGCGGGTAAAGCCAATGAGAAAGGTAAAGAATTGTACGCAATGATTCAGGGAACGAAAAGTTCTGCTATAGGTAATACTGTCGCCGATTTCACATTAAATGATCCGCAGGGTAAGCCAATAGCATTGAGTAAATTTAAAGGGCGTTATGTTCTGGTAGATTTTTGGGCCAGTTGGTGTGCCCCCTGCAGATCCTCTTTCCCACGCCTGAAAGTCGTTTATCAAGCATTTCATAAAAAAGGACTGGAAATCTTGAGTATTTCTATCGATATGGATAGTAAGAACTGGTTAAAGGCCGTAGGAGAAGAAAGTATGCCCTGGGAACAGGTGCTGGATACTAAGCAAATTGCAAAAAGTAAATTTGCGGTGCCTGCAATACCTAATATATTTCTAATCTCTCCGGATGGTAAACTGCTTTTTAAAGAGCTGGGGTCTAATCCGAGTGGAGGTACTGAAATGGAGAGAAAGCTTGAGGAAATCTTTAAAGAAAAATTGCCTAAATAAAATCAAATTTTAAGTTTTAAGAGTGGCTTGCGACCTATATTTCTTGGTTTTAATAGCCGCTGCTTCAGAATATCCTATTTTTAATATTTAAAGTTAGATTAGTCTAATAAATAAGTTTTGCTTGTCTAATTATTTTGTTAGTTTTGCGCAATGAAATTTAGACAAGCATTTTTGAAGGTGCATAGCTATCTGGGTATAGCTATTGGTGGTATTTTAATTATTGTCTCAGCTAGTGGTTGTTTTTTTATGTTCCATAAAGAGCTGAGCAATTTATTATACGCTGATTTGTACAGTGTAAAACCGGTTCCGGGTGCTCAACACCTGTCCGCTGATACGATCAGGCGCATAGCCGCAGAGGCATATCCGGTATCACCTTTACGTGAAATTGTATTTAAAAATAATCCAGCATCAAGCGTGAAAATTTATGCTTGGGATTTGCATATCATTCACATTAATCCTTATACCGGGGCATTACTGGGTATTCAGGATAAATTTGACGATCCCTTTCTGTTGGCCTGGGAGCTACATACGACTTTATGTCTTGGTAAGTTTGGTGGGTATGTTGTTAACCTTTGTACTTTATTGGTTATTCCCATGGCCATCAGTGGGATTGTCTTATGGTGGCCGCGTAAAAAAGAGAAATGGAAGCGGGTTTTTATATTGCCCTTTAAAGGTGCATGGAAAAGTATAAATTACAAATGGCATGCGATAGGAGGCTTTTATATTAGTGTCTTTTTACTCCTCATTGCATTTTCCGGAATGATGATCGGTTATAAGTGGTTCCAGGATGTGGTATATTATGTAAGCAGTTCTCCACCAAAGTACAGAATCGTACCCCAGTCAAGATCGGCTAATTTAGACAAGGCACCTCTTCAAAAAGCATTGAATCAGGTAAGCCGTTTGTTTCCCGAAAGGTATGAGGCTGTTATTGGTATTCCTTCTAAAGAAAATGGATCTTATATCTTCCGTATTACTTTTGACGACCCCCTGAGCAAATGGCATTATTTATATTTTGATCAGTATAGTGGGGATTTATTGAAAGCCAGGTATTATCAGAATTATAGTTTGGGGGATAAAATCAATACCGCAAAATACCAGTTGCATTCCGGACAGATTTTAGGCATTCCAGGAATGGTCTTTATCTTCTTTGTGACGCTGTTTACGATTGTGCTGGTGGTTAGCGGAATCATCATCTGGTGGCAGGGTTATCGCATTACCAATAAAAAAATCAATTCATAAAATCTTAATTAATATATGTTTATAAGTTCCTTTAAAAGTAGCTATGCTACTGCTGTGCTTTTTTTGTTCCTTTTTTTACAGCTATTGCCCACACTGAAAAGCAGGGCGCAGGAAAAAGCAGACAAACACGTGAATCTCGATTCGGTAGTGGTTACCTCTACGCGTTCTGAAAGAAATGTTGCTGATGTACCGATGCGGGTGACGGTCATTTCCAGAAAACAAATCGAGCAATCCGGACTCATCAGGCTGGACCAGATCCTTTTTGAGCAGACAGGTGTCCAGCTTGCTAACAATCATGGTACAGGGCCAGTTATACAGGGGCTTTCGGCAGATTACATCATGATCATGATAGACGGCGAACCATTGATCGGACGAACCAATGGAACCCTGGATCTCAGCAGGATCAACACCAACAATATTGAACGGATAGAAATTATCAAAGGACCGTCCTCCTCTTTGTATGGAAGTGAAGCAATGGGAGGGGTTATTAATATCATCACCAGAAAAGCAGGTAAAGGTTCGGGCCTTGCATTAGACGGGCAATACGGTAGTTTTAACACAATTAATTTAGGCGTAAATGCCAGTAAAAGATGGGAGAAAGCGAGTGTACAACTAGATGCAAACCGTTTGTCGGCCGATGGGTATAGTCTGAATCCTGCAAGTCTCGTTCCATCTGTGCCGCCAAGGAAGGATTATACTTTTGGAAGCAAATCGGAATGGTTTTTATCCCCTGCTTTTAAAGCAGCGCTTTCACTCCGGTACTTTACCAGAAACCAGCAGGATGTTCGGGAAGCAAAGCAGAATGGCAAAGTTTTGATGATAGATTCAGACCGGGATACCAGGGAAGTCAATGTTTTTCCTGTTATTTACTATCAGCTCAGCAATCAGCATAAATTTCAACTTAGGAATTATTATACTCAATTTAGGTATGAAGATGTGATGGTTTACCGGGACAGTGGGGCTGATTTCGAAAAAAGTTTTTATCGTCAGACACTCAATCGAACAGAACTGATTTATGATGCCACGTTGGGAACTAAACATTTTTTAACAGCGGGTGCCGGACGTTTGGTTGAAACCATGGAAGCGAAAAGCTATGAGGATTTAAAGCCTTTCTTATCCTGGTATGGTTTTATTCAAGACCAATGGACCCCCTTGACTGCTTTTAACGTGGTTGCTGGCTTGAGGTATGATAAACATAGTGAATATGCCTCTCAGTTCACTCCCAAAGTTTCTGCCGGATATAAGTTGAACAGTTGGATTACTATGGACTTTACACTGGGAACAGGCTTTAAGGCCCCGGATTTCAGGCAGCTTTATATCATACATCATAATCCTACTGCAGGTTATAGTGTGCTTGGTACGGGTATTGCCAAAACTGAGTTGAAAAAGATGCAGGATAATGGAGAGATTGCAGAGGTGTTAATTGATCCTGCCCGGATCGGGAGCGTCAAAGCCGAAAGCTCTGTCTCTTATCAGGCAGGAGCAAAGATCAAATTCTATGATCCATTACGAATAACATTGGGATTATTCCGGAATGATATCAGTAATTTAATGGAAACCAGTTATATAGCGAAGAAAACTAATGGGCGATTTGTGTCAAGTTATTTTAACCTGGCTAAGGTGGTTACAACAGGTTTTGAAGCGACCGCCAGTTGGATGATATCGCCTGCATTCCAGTTGGAGGCGGGGTACATGTACCTTTCTGCCAGGGACAAAGGCGTGCTTTCAAAGCTAGAAAAGGGAGATATTATCAGGAAAAGTGAATCCGGAGGTCCGGATATAAAAGTCAGTCGGAGCGAGTACGGAGGGCTTTTTGGTCGAGCTGCTCACACAAGCAACCTCAAACTTGCTTATAACAATAAAAGGCATAAGCTGGATGCTTATATTAGAGGAATATACAATAGCCGCTTTGGTGTGGCTGACCTGAATAAAAATGGTATTCTGGACATCGCAAAGGAGTATGCCAAACCATATTTGACTTGTAACCTTAACATAGGAAAAACTGTGTTGAACCAGGTAAACCTTTATAGCGGTGTGAACAATCTTTTTAATTCAACTCAAAAAGATGTTCCCTTTATTCCAGTACGTTCTTTGTGTTTTGGATTAAGATATAATATGAACAGTAAAACTTAAAAGAAAAATCGTTTATACAGTTGCTTTTTATTTTGTGTGGAAATGACTTTGAATGTGGGCTTAAGCATAAACGATAGTAACAATTATCCTAATTGTTTAACAACTACTTAGGATAATTGTTATTGCTAAAACTTTATAAAGTTATTAGCCTTTTTTTACAATTTTTAAATCTGTGAAGTACCCCTTGGTACTTATATCCACACAAAGACCGATGTGAACGAATAGAAATTGATGGTTGTTCTCGGTTATCCAAATATAACTTAGCCTGGTTATCTGTCAGTTCAATACGGATTGTGATCCATTTATTTAGCTCCATATCTATGTAAGATTCATATGGTTCCTGTGCATCCTTGTGCAGCCTCTCAAATTTACAGCTGGGATAAGAATGGTATTGGATTGAATGATTTTTTCTGACCCGATCTTCTGAGCGCGTATTCGTCGGACGCACAAAAGGGCATAGGTATCCATGAAAAACCCGTAACGTTCTTCTGCGGTAGAACTGATCGTCTGCAGCATTCTTTTTTGCAATCCGAAATGACTGGTTTCAATAAGTACTCTAAAAATCCGGTCAAACTTTGGGCCCCTGCCGCAAAATACATTGTTTTTTTCTGAAAAGACGGGGTTTGAAAAAAAACTTCACCAATTGCTTTTCATCAATATCGAGAGAATTAATCTTTCAAAACATTCAATTAAGGGCTCTGCCTAGACATCTGGTAGATTTTCGCTCATGTATGCAATCCGTCCCGGATAAAAATGTTCAGCCGAAAAAAATGGATTTTTGGTCTCCTATCCTTAAAACAACGGACTTTGTTTAACAGACCTTGATTTCAAAAGCGAACAAACTTTGCAATATTTATGTCCTGTAGATTTAATTTGTTTGTGTTGATTCATTAAACATTATATATATTCGTTCGCAAAACAACCAGATATGTCCACACCTGTTTTTAAAATGGATGGTCATCGTGAAGATGAGCTTATTGCCGCTTTAATATTAGGGAGTGAATCTGCTTTTACAGAGATTTATGAACATTACTGGCTGAAATTACTTGCACTTGCATATAGCCATACCAAAAATAAGCAGATTGCGGAGGGTATAGTTCAGGATGTTTTCATCAGTATTTGGAATAGAAAAACTTCTCTTAAAATTCATTCACTTTCGAATTACTTTGCCATAGCGGTTAAATTTTCTGTGTTTAAACATAAGCAAAGGGAACAGCGGAGGAGAGAAATTGAGATGGAAAACTGTAAATCCGATGAATTCATTCTGGATGATGAGAAGATTGAGGCTAGGTTCCTGGAGGAGTATTTTAGAGGAGTTGTAGAGCAACTTCCAGAAAAGTGCAAAATGGTTTTTAACTACAGCAGGATAAAAGGATTAAGCAATCCTGAAATAGCCAGGGAAATGAACATTTCCGAAAAAACTGTCGAAGCGCATTTGACAAAAGCCATTAAGGCGCTGCGCGTATCATTGAAAGATGCGGGCTTTCTGCTTTTTTTTTAATTCCACTCGGGGCTAACTTTCTTTGCGATGGCCTGTATAAAATTACACTTCAATTACACATCCACTTGGCGAGATTTTTGGAATGAATATCTGCTATAAAAAATAAAGGCTTTCTGCTTTTTTTTAATTTTACTAAGGGTTGACCATATCCTTATGGTACTTCCTATTATAAGGCCAGATATAAATCATGAAGAACGACAGGATAAATGTGTTGATTGCAAAGTATTTCGATGGAACGCTAACAGAAGCCGAACGTGCCGAGCTTATGCGTTCGTACGACCATGAATCAAGTCGGGAGATTGACTGGATCGCTGAAAGTCGTAACGAAGCCGACTTGGTTAAACAAAGAATGTTTTCAAATATCAGGCAGGAGATTTTTCCTGTAAAAAAACGCTTTTTTCAATCTACGCTTAGCCGGGTTGCATCTGTTGCAGCTGTACTGCTTGTCATCGCTACAATGGGTTGGTTGTTTTTTAAACCATCCTCAAAACCAGAGCTCGCTAAGACTGATATCGAAATAGCAAAAATTAAGCCGGGAACCAGTACTGCTATATTAACGTTGCCTAGCGGTCGCCAAATCGTGCTTGATCATTTAGCAACTGGTAAGACCGTTGAAAAGGACGGTATAAGAGTACAAAAAACCAAAGAGGGCCAAGTTGTGTTCACTGTTACTCCACAGGCTATTGCCCAAACGAGATTAAGTACCATTACCACGCCTAAGGGTGGGCAATATGAGATTGTTTTACCCGATGGGACAAAAGTTTGGCTAAATTCAGCCTCTTCAATTGAGTTTCCTACTTCCTTTACCGGGACAGAAAGAAAGGTAAGTCTTGAAGGTGAAGGATATTTTGAAGTGGCAAAAAATAAAGCGATGCCGTTTAAAGTAAAAACAGCCTTACAGGAAATCGAGGTTTTGGGTACCCATTTCAACATTATGGCTTACGATAATGAAAACAGTGTTCAAACCACATTATTGGAAGGATCTGTCAGGGTTTCCTCCAGAGGTGCATACGCTTTGCTGAAACCCGGACAACAAGCCGAACTAGATAAAAAAGATAGTCGCATTTCTGTTCATGAAGTATCCACCAAGGTAGCCATCGCCTGGAAGAATGGTATTTTTATGTTTGCACATGAGGATCTGCGTTCTATTTTAAATAAGATTTCGCGATGGTATGACGTGGAGATTGTTTACAAAAATACTTCTACAATCCATCGCTACTCAGGTACCATCTCCAGATTCGAAGAGGTTACCGAGGTACTGAAAACAATGGAAATGACTGGTACCGTTCATTTTGAGATCAAAGGAAGGAGGATATACGTAATGGATTAAACTATACCCGATCTCAATGTGCTAAAAAAAGACCCGAAGCTTGAGCACTCCGGATCTTTTACGGCTCTGACAAGCCTTTAGCAAGATTACAAACTTATTCTTCACAACAAGTACTTAAAACTTACTAACCAAATGTATAAATTATTTCACACAACCGTATGGGGTGTTACGGGCTCCCTACGTTTTAAATTTCTGCTGACCATGAAATTTATCTGTATGTTTTTGCTAGTTACCATCTTTCAGGGCAAGGCGGCATCTTTCGCACAGCGGGTAACTCTAAATGTAAAAAATGCTCCAATAGAATTGGTTTTTGAATCTTTAACCAAGCAAACTAATTACAATTTCTATTACCCTGATGAGCTGATCAGAAAAGCGCAGAAAATAAACCTTTCAGTAAAAGATGTTCCTTTGATAGAGGTATTAAAACAATGTTTTTCTGATCAACCCTTTACCTATTCTATCAATAAGAATATCGTAGTGTTACGTGCATATACCGCGGCTGAGGAATTGGAACGACAAGAGATTATTGTATCAGGGAAGGTAACAGATGATAAAGGCGTTGGTATTCCGGGAGCAACTATAAAAGTTAAAGGAACAAACCAGGTGGTAACCACAAATGCCCAGGGAAATTTTTCAATCAGAACGGTTGAAAATGCAGTGTTGGTCGTTTCCTATATCGGGTTTTCAAGCCAGGAAGTTACAGTTCAAGGTAGGACAACTATTGATATTACGCTAAAACAAAGTGAACAGGAGCTCGCTGAGCTGGTTGTTGTGGGTTACGGTACAAGAAAGAGGTCAGATTTAACAGGCGCTATTTCAACAGTAGATGAAAAAAGGATCAGGGAAATTCCAGCAGGAAATGTCGCTTCTGCGTTGCAAGGCAGTGCGCCCGGTGTATCTGTTTTAAAATCAGGGGGAAATAGTCATCCCGGATCACCTCCTTCTATTCGGATCCGTGGGGAAAGGTCTTTAGGCGCAGGAAATGATCCTTTGATCATTTTGGATGGAATTCCTTTCAACGGAAACCTAAACGACATCAGTCAGGATGATGTTGTTAGTGCTACCATCCTAAAAGATGCGTCATCTACAGCTATCTACGGATCCAGAGGCGCAAACGGGGTGATACTGATCAATACCAGAAGAGGAAAAAACGGTAAGCCTGTAGTGAATTATAATGGTTATGTTGGTTTCAATAAAACCTTAGGTGAATATGACGTGATGGATGCAGAACAGTTCCTTTTGTTTAGGAAGTGGGCGAGAATCAATGGTTCTGCACCCAATACGTATACAGGAATCGATGATCCTTCATTAACGTCCGATGAACCGACCAAGACAATTTTTTCAGATAAGACGGAATACAATTTATACAAAGCCGGAATGAATACCAACTGGCAGGACTTGTTGTATAAGACCGCCTTGTTAACAAATCACCAAATTGGTGTTTCCGGAGGTACTGACGCGACGCAATACGATGTATCGGTAGGTTATTATACAGCCGGTGGCATTTATCCCGGACAGGGGATGGACCGCTACAGTGTCAAACTGAGTATAGATCATAAATTGGGTAATTACATTAAAGTTGGCCTGAGTTCATTGAATAGTTATAACCTCACCAAAGGGATCAACCTTAGTCCGGTAAGTCAGTTTTTACAGGCCAGTCCTTTTTCTACGCCATACTTGCCTGACGGAACATTGTCTACATTTTTGCCTGGGAGTAACATGAACGTCTGGAATCCGCTTTCCGATTTTAAACCAGGTAACCTGGTTGACGATGTGAAACGCTTAAATACTTTCACAACCGCTTATCTTGAGGCTGACTTCACAAATGGGCTTAAGTATAAATTGAATGCAGGGATTGAGCTCAGCCCGGAAACACAAGGTAAATTTTACGGAAGTAACACTACAAAACAGCTTGGAACCCAAAACTATGGATACAACAGAACCGCTACCGGTTACAATTACACGGTAGAGAATATCCTTACCTACGATAAAACCATTGCGGAAGATCATGCGCTTAATTTTACAGGCTTGTTCAGTTTGCAGAAAACACGCACTGAAGTAAATGATGTGAGCTACCGTGACGTGCTTGCCGATTATATACAGTATTACAATCCAAGGTATGCTTCAAGTGTAACAAGTTCGGGGGATTTTAATAAGGCTTCCATATTGTCTTATATGGGCCGTTTAAATTATACCTACAAAAATAAATACCTGTTAACTGCAACTTTACGCGCCGATGGTTCTTCACGGTTGGCAGATGGTAATAAATGGCATTCTTTCCCTTCTGCTGCAGTAGGATGGAACATTAAAAATGAAAGTTTCCTGCAAAAGAACAAGACCATTTCAGCGCTTAAACTTCGAGGTAGTTACGGAAGGATTGGGAACCAGGCTATTGGCTCCTATGAGACCCTTGGCGGTCTGACTGGGATTTATTACAATTATGGGGGAACGAATGTGCAGGGTACTTATCCAAACCCCGATGCTCCAGCTAACATCACTTTGGGCTGGGAATACACCAGTACGCTAAACCTTGGTCTTGATTATGGACTGTTCAATAACAGAATTACCGGTTCGGTCGAATACTATCAGCAGAAAACCAGCGATATCCTTCTATATCAAACTCTGCCAAGAACTTCTGGTTACAACAGGATTAGGAACAATATCGGAAATACTGAAAATAACGGAATGGAGTTTAACCTGAGTACTATTAATTTCGAAGGTTCCAATCCAAATAGCTTTAAATGGACAACAGATCTAAATGTATTTTTTAATAGAAATAAAATCTCAAAGCTGGCTTCTGGGGTGACAAGAGATTTGGCTAATTCTTGGTTTGTGGGTTCGCCAAATGGGGTCTTTTTTGATTATCAGCGAGTAGGATTATGGCAAAATACACCCGAAGATATTGCCCTGGCTATTAAATACGGTCTGGCAGCAAGTGAAACTGCGTACCTGACAGGGTCAAATTCACTTGTAGGTACAGTGAAAGTAGCCGATGTTACAGGCGATAACAAAATTACAGCAGACGATCGTGTCATTTTAGGATCCAGACAGCCAAAACTGGAAGGCGGAATGACAAACCGGTTTACCTATAAGAACTTTGATTTCTCTTTTGTAGCCTATTTTAAATATGGTGGCAAATTAAAGTCTGGTATCCATGGTGGGTGGTCTAATACATTCCAGGCAGGATATAATAATTTAGATGTAGATTATTGGATTCCTGATAATCCAGTGAATTACTGGCCAAAGCCTAATTCAACGCTGCAAAATCCAGTCTATAAATCAACTCTAGATTTATTTGATGCTTCATATTTAAAAATAAGGACCATGACTCTGGGGTATACTTTTTCGGGAAAAGCACTGAAAACTGTGGGTGCTAAGTCAGCCCGGATTTATGCGACTGCCTCTAATCCCTTTACGTTTTTCTCTCCTTATATGAGGGACGCAAAAGGACTGGATCCGGAAACCAACAGAAATATAGATGAGATTACTCCATCTCTATGGTCAATGCTGTTTGGTCTTAATGTTTCATTTTAATACAGATTAGCCATGAAAAAGACAATATACATGTTATCATTACTACTTGTAATGGCAGCTACTGGTTGTAAAAAGGAATTGATTGAAGAAAATCATTCCAAATTAACTGAGGATTTTTTCTCCACCCCTCAAGGTATTGAAAGTGGTTTGAATGCCGCTTACGGAGGTTTACGTACTTTATACGGTCCTGAAGAAGGCTTGGAAGCATTTACCAATATCGGTACTGATGAAATCAGGATCGCCAATGGTAACCGTACCACCAATGTGGCCAATTATAACACATCTTATAATACAGCTAATGAATTTTCGGCTTCCACTTGGGATAATTGCTATAAATGGATCAATACCTGCAATGGACTTGTGGATTTTGGTGCAAACTTAACGGGGGTTACAGAAGCAGTAAAATTGCAGAAAATTGCTGAAGCCAAGTACTTAAGAGCCTTTTATTACTTTACGCTCGTACAACTGTTTGGTGATGTGACTTTGAATAAGAACTTTTCAAATAGTCCTCAAACATCGGCTTCCAGGGATAGCAAAGCTGATGTATACAATTTTATCATTTCGGACCTTAAGGCTTGTATTACAGATCTCTCACCTAGTCCGCAATTGAATGCTTTGCCAAACGGAAGGGCTTCAATTGCTGCGGCCAAACACCTGCTGGCTAAGGTCTACCTTACCAGAGGGTACTCGGATGCGGCGGTGCCCTCTGATTTTAAGGATGCTTTTGATATGGCCAAAGGGCTGATTGATCAGAAGGCTGCACTAGGTATCGGCTTAATGCCTGATTTCGCAGATGTGTTTAAGCCGGGAAATGAAAGTAAACAGGAAGTTTTGTTCAACGTCCAGTATTCCCGTGACCTGACCTTTGGAGGTGGCCATACCTGGAACCATTTATATGTTAATCCGTATGACGCTTATCTGGGCGAGCGGAACTTAAATGACGGGAGGTCTTTTGCCTGGTTCAGGGCTACGAAATGGGTATTTGAGACTGCATTTGCTGATAAGGTTAACGATACCCGTTACTACAAAACATTTCAATCAGTCTGGAAGGCAACTAAAGCACTCAACCAAACAGGTACCGGTACTTATGCTGTTAAAGTTAACGGGGTTACTTATAATGTAAACCTCCCTAAAGTGAATATAGGCGATACTGCATTGGTTTATCCTGGCTATAACATGAGCATTGAAGAGATAAGGGCAAAAAAGTACTATGTTTTTACGCCGGAAAACTATACAGACAACAGGATATTTCCGACCATGACCAAATATCTTGATCCAAACCGTTTAGTACCTAATGAGAATTCGCACAGACCCATTATCGTTTTTCGTTTGGCAGAAACATATCTGATCGCTGCGGAAGCGGCACTTAAACTGTCTCAGCCAGATGTTGCAGTTGGTTATATCAATGAAGTACGCAGAAGAGCTGCTGCCACCGGCAAGCAGTCACAGATGGAAATCTCTGCGGGCACTGTGAACATTGACTTTATTCTTGATGAACGTACGCGTGAATTATGTGCTGAAAATATGCGGTGGTTTGATCTGGTCAGAACAGGTAAACTGGTAGAAAGGGTAAAGGCGTATGACGATTATGAAGCCAAAAAGAACATTCAGGATTTTCATGTATTGAGACCAATCCCTCTTTCTCAGATCAATGCAGTCACAACAGGGACACCTTATCCGCAGAATAAGGGTTGGTTTTAAAACGGCAATATGAATTTTAAATTATACAGTAGGATTTTCATGGTACTGTTTGCCATGATTTCCTCTTTTCAAATCTTTGCTGTACCTCCAGGTACGGCAAAGATCTTTAGTTATCCGGTTCCTCCTATCTACAAGACATCAACCATTTTTGAACTTCGGGTAAATGGAGTTTTGGTACCTGTAATCGGGTATAATAAAAAGTATGACTATGCTCAGCTGTCGATGAGCACAGGAACGGCTGAATTTACGATTACCCTGAAAAATGGTGAGCAGGTATCTGATTTTCAAATCAGCCCTAAAAAAATCGCAGTTCGGGGCACACATACTGGTAACATGCTCAGATTTACCCTTCATAAGGATGAGTATCTTATTGTTAAGATAAATCGGTTCAGGGAATTGGTTATTGCGGCGGATGCGGAAGAATGGGATAAGCCATCTCCTTCAGGATCTGGAATTTTTAACATTACTGATCAACCTTACGGTGCCCTTAGTTCAGGTCGGCGTCTTGCTACTGGAGCTATTCAAAAAGCCATCGATGATGCAGCTGAATATAAAGGTGGGGAAGGCATTGTCTACGTTCCGGCAGGGGTGTACCCGGTTAGAAATCTAAAATTGAAAAGTAAGACGAGCCTTTACCTGGAAGGCGGAGCGGTGTTATTGTTCAGCGGACAGGAAAAGGACTTTAAGATCAGTGCCCGCAAGGCCTCACAAAACAGGAACATCACCTGGTGGATTGCCACAGACAGCGGTACACACGATATCAAAATATACGGACGGGGAACTCTGGACGGGAATGGAAAGTATGCAACAGAAAAAAATAACCTTGGGGCCCATATCCTGGCCATTATGCATACCGAAAGGTTTGAACTTAATGGGCCGGTAATCAGGGAATCCGGTGCCTGGGCAATCATTCCGACACGCTCTAAAAACCTGGTGTTTCAGAACTTTAAAATTTTCAACCGGTTTGATATGGGTGAAAATGATGGCATTGATGTCATAGAGTCACAGAATGTATTGGTAAAACATGCTATCGGTATCGCACTCGACGACCCTTTCTCTACAAAGACCTGGACACAGGATACAGATTTATGTCGCAACTGGCCTGGAAAACCTATGGTTCAGGACGGTGTGGTATTTGAAGATTGCATTTCATGGACTTACTGCTATGGTTATAAAATCGGGCAGGGGGTTATGCAGGACCAGCGGAATATCGTATTTAAAGACTGTGTAGTTTACGATGCTGCAGTGGGTATCGGCATTCATCATAAATGGGGAACGGCCTCCGTGAAAAATGTATTGTTTGATGGGATAGACATTGAACGATTGTCCTATCAGAACGATGACCATCGTACCTGGGCTATCTTCTTTATGCAGAATGGAGATAAAAAAGGAAGTGGGCCAATTTCTGATGTCCTTGTTAAAAACGTACTGGTTAGAGACGCAGGAAAATCGCCTGGTAAAATCAAAGGGATAAGTGCCGCAACTCCTGTCACAAATCTGAGGTTCGAAAATATTGTGATGCCGGGGATGGTAGGGCCCGCAAGCACCTTACAGCAAATTAAAATGACCGATACCATTAATACGAACCACATACAAATCAAAAAATAAAAAACTAATACAAATGAAATTTATCAAATTATTAATTCTATCACCGCTTTTCTTGTATGCTACAGGTCTGCAGGCACAAAAGAAATATCTGCTCCATTCACCAGACCATAAAATTGAAGTTACACTTTCGGTATCCGACAGTGTGTATTATACGGTAAAAGTAGACCAGAAAGAACTCATTTCGTCTTCTGCCATTGCCTTAGAGGTGGACGGTAAAAACAAATGGAAAGTTGCCAAAACTAGTACTACAAAGCACAATGCCGTTTTGCATCCGGTGGTTTGGCAAAAGAGTAAGGATGTGGCTGATGTTTACAACCTGCTACGCCTTGATTTTAACAACGGCCTTGCCCTGGAATGGAAAGCCTTTGATAATGGGGTATCATGGAGATGGCTGAGTAAACTCAAAGGGGATTTTTTAGTAAAGTCTGAAACCGCAAGGTTCAATTTTAAAGGCTCTGGCAAGGCCTGGTACCCGCAGGAAGAGCAGTTCTTTTCACACAATGAGCGTGAATATAAAAACTATACCCTGAATCAGCTGGACGACAAGAAGCTAGCCAGTTTGCCTGCCTTGTTCCAGGTAGGAGATGTAAAACTGTTGCTTACCGAGTCAGATCTGTTCAACTATGCCGGTATGTGGTTAAGAGGGACAGGAAAAGGCGGTGTACGTGGTGTTTTTCCTGCTTATCCCAAAGTAAAAGCCATCACCAGCGATCGTGATGAGCAGGTAAAGCAACGAGAAGATTACCTGGCCAAAGCGAATGGAGAGCAGAGTTTTCCCTGGAGAGTGATCATGGTGGCAAGAGAAGATAAGGATATTCTTGTCAATCAAATGCCCTATCTTTTGGGCAGGCCATCTAAGGGTGATTTTAGTTGGGTAAAACCGGGTAAGGTACAGTGGGACTGGTGGCACTATAACAATGTTTATGAAGTAGATTTTAAAGCGGGGATCAATAATGATACCTATAAATATTATATAGATGTAGCTTCAAAATATGGAATTGAATACGTTTTGCTGGATGAGGGCTGGTGTGATACCCGAGACTTGATGAAACAATCACCGGGTATCGACGTGGCTGAACTTGCGGGTTACGCAAAAAGTAAAAATGTTGACCTGCTGTTATGGTCAAGCTGGCTTGTACTGGACAAACAGCTGGACATGGCCCTTGACCAGTTTCAGAAATGGGGCATCAAGGGTATCAAGGTAGATTTCATGCAGCGCGATGACCAGGAAATGGTGAACTATTATGAGAAAGTTGCGCTCGCAGCTGCAAAGAGAAAACTATTGGTCGACTTTCATGGCGCCTATAAGCCTACAGGCTGGTTGCGCACCTATCCGAACATCATGACTTCCGAAGGCGTGCTGGGCAATGAGATCAGCAAATTTGCCGGATCTATAACGCCTTCACACACCGCTACACTTCCCTTTACCCGGATGGCGGCCGGACCAATGGATTTTACTCCGGGAGGTATGCGGAATGTGCATAAAAAAGAATGGGCTGCAGCTCCGGCAGAACCTATGACCCTGGGTACCCGCTGTAACCAGATGGCCATGTATGTGATTTATGAAAGCCCTTTACAGATGTTATGTGATATTCCTACCCATTATCTTAAAGAGTCACAGTCTATGGAATTCATCAAAGCTGTTCCATCCGTATGGGCAAAAACAGTGGCATTGAATGGAAAAGTGGGCGAATACGTGACAATGGCCAGGCAGGCGGCCAATGGCGACTGGTATTTAGGCTCAATGACGGACTGGACAGAAAGAGAATTTGAGCTTTCGCTTGCTTTTTTGTCGCAGGGGGAATATCAAATGCAAGTCTGGAAAGATGGAGTAAATGCCAACAATAACGCGAAGGATTTTAAAATGGAAACCCTTAAGGTTAACCGCGATACACCATTACATATCAAACTGGCTTCGGGCGGTGGATATGTGGCCAGATTAATTAAACTTTAATTGCTGAGTTCTTATCCTATGAAAAGATATGTTATACTGTTTGCGGTGTTAAGTTTTTGCACTGCAAAAGCACAAATAAAAGATTTCAAAAACTGGCCGAAAGGCAGCGATCCCAAAGAGATTGGGAATTTGCTTACCCGGCATTTTATTGAAACACCGCATACCAATTTCGGTATGCCCGGCCCTCCGGGGTCTATTACTTATTCAGAGGTATGTGCCTGGTATGGTGCATTAAAGTTTGCAGAGATAACTAAAAATAAGGATCTGTTAAACGAGCTGGACCTAAGGTTAAGACCTTTATTGTATGAAAAGAAAAATCTGCAGCCCAGACCAGATCATGTGGACCCTAACGTTTTTGGTTCATTGCCACTTGAACTATTTATGCAGACTAAAAACCCGGTTTATAGGGATATGGGCAAATGGTTTGCCGACCAGCAATGGACCATGCCTACAAATGCGAAACCGGAGTACCAGGCTTTGCTCGATAAGGGGCTAACCTGGCAGACAAGAATGTGGATCGATGACATGTATATGATCACGAATATCCAGGCACAGGCCTACAGGGCTACTGGCGAGAAGAAGTACATCGACAGGGCAGCCGCAGAAATGGTTGTTTACCTGGATGCGATACAGCGGCCTAACGGTTTATTTTTCCATGCTGCAGATGTACCTTTTTTTTGGGGAAGAGGAAATGGATGGATGGCAGCAGGAATGACCGAGTTGCTGAGCTCCTTACCTGTGGATAATAAAGATCGGCCCAGAATTTTAAAAGCCTATCAAACCATGATGCGCAGTTTAAAGGAATACCAGACAAAAGAGGGAATGTGGTTGCAATTGGTGGATGATGCTACTTCCTGGCCGGAAACCTCTGGAACAGGTATGTTTACTTTCGCTATAATCACTGGAGTGAAAAGTGGATGGTTGGATGAAAAGGAGTATGCTCCGGTAGCCCGCAAAGCATGGATTGCGCTCACAAAATACATAGAAAAGAATGGTGATGTAAGAGAGGTTTGTCAGGGTACCAACAAAGAAAACAGCAGGCAGTACTACCTGGACAGAAAGAGAATTACGGGAGATATGCATGGGCAGGCACCCGTATTGTGGAGTGTTTTTGCCCTGCTTCAATAAATTATAGCACGAAATGAACAGAATAATTTTAATGTTGTTTGCGATGCTTATCGGAACGAACGGCTATGCGGAAAACGGTTATGATTTGTGGCTTAGGTATAAGCCAGTGTATGACACAAATAAAACTAATATATACAGGTCTGTTATCAAACAAATTTATGTAGCAGGAGAATCAAAAACAATTGCAGCTGCAACAATGGAATTGCAAATAGGAATAAAGGGCTTGCTTAGCAGATCCTTAAAGTCTGTACGGCACATCAATACTGACGGGACACTGCTGTTGGGCACACCAATTACATCTGCAACGATAGCAAAACTTCGCCTGGCAGAGTTAAGTAGGGTTGGAAATGAAGGATACTTAATTAAGTCTATCCGGATTAATGGGAAGTCTTGTTTGGTAATCGCTGCCAATACCGATATAGGTGTGCTTTATGGATCCTACAGGTTGTTGAGTTTGATTCAAACGGGACAATCTATCCAGAATATCTCTATCGTTGATCATCCCAAAATACAGCTTCGTGTGCTTAACCACTGGGATAATTTAAATGGAACAATTGAAAGAGGTTATGCTGGATATTCTTTATGGGATTGGCAACGGTTGCCTGGGTATCTGGATCCAAGGTATACTGACTATGCCCGGGCTAATGCTTCTATAGGTATAAACGGTACGGTGATAAATAACGTAAATGCCAGTGCCAGGAGTTTAACCAAAGATTACCTGATTAAAGCGGCTGCACTTGCACAGGTGTTCAGGCCTTATGGTATAAAAATTTATCTGACGGCACGTTTTAGTGCTCCAATTGAAATAGGAGGATTAAAGACTGCTGATCCATTAGATCCTGAAGTGATTAAATGGTGGAAGAGAAAGGCCGATGAGATTTATAGTTACATCCCGGATTTCGGCGGTTTTTTGGTAAAGGCGAATTCGGAGGGCCAGCCCGGTCCCCAGGATTATAAACGCAGTCATGCTGAAGGTGCTAATATGATGGCTGATGCTTTGGCTCCTCATAACGGCGTAGTAATGTGGCGTGCCTTTGTGTATGAAAATATTAAAGGAGAGGACCGTGCCAAGCAAGCCTATCAGGAGTTTAAAAAATTTGATGGCGCTTTTAAAAGTAATGTCTTTATTCAGCCTAAGAACGGGCCGATCGATTTTCAGCCAAGGGAGCCTTTTCATCCATTATTTGGGGCAATGTCAAAAACACAGCTAATGCTGGAGTTTCAGATCACTCAGGAATATTTGGGGTTTGCTACTCATCTGGTTTACCTGGCTCCTTTATTCAAAGAAACATTATCGGCAGACACTTATTCTAAGGGGAAAGGATCGACTATTGCTAAAATAGTTGAAGGCAAACTAGAGGAGCACCAGCGCTCTGGGATTGCGGGTGTGGCCAACATCGGCAGTGACATAAATTGGACGGGGCACCCTTTTGCACAATCTAACTGGTATGCATTTGGCCGAATGGCCTGGAATCCAGATTTGAGTCCGGCAGTCATCGCAGATGACTGGTTAAAGATGACATTCACTAATGATTCGTCTTTTGTCGCACCTGTAAAAGAATATATGTTAGCCTCCAGAGAACATGCTGTAAATTACATGATGCCCCTTGGTTTAAACCACATTATGAATCTGGGGACACATTATGGGCCAGGGCCCTGGGATAAAATTACGGGATGGAATGCGCATGATTATCATCTGGCAGATGATGAGGGCATTGGCGTAGATCGTACAGATAAGGGTTCTGATGCTGTTTCACAGTACTTTCCGGAAGTCAGGGCGCAATATAACGACATCAATAAGATTCCCCCTGAACTGTTACTCTGGTTCCATCATGTGCCCTGGAAATACAAGATGGCAAGTGACAGAAATCTTTGGGAAGAACTGGTATATCGCTATTATTCGGGAGTAAGCGCTGTTGAAAAAATGCAGGATAAATGGGATAGACTTGAACATAAGATCGATCCGGTTCGGTTTGAACAGGTTAAACAATTGCTTGCTGAACAGCAACGTGAAGCGGCCTGGTGGCGGGATGGATCAGTGCTGTACTTTCAAACCTATGCTAAGATGCCATTGCCTGCCGGTTATAAGGCACCTTTGCGAACATTGGAACATTACAAACAAATAAAGATGCCGGATCGTATCAATAAGTAAATACAAATTATTAAAATATCAATCTTCATTTAATATATGGATGCCAGAATAAAAAAAGAGCGGCGTAATTTTATTAAAACAGCGGCTGTTGGTGGATTATTGTCCTTAGTAAGTCCGCAGTTGTTGTCAGCAGCTCCAGATGTAAAAAGTGCAAAAATCACTTTGTCTGAAAATGATGTTATTTTGTTTCAGGGAGATTCTATTACTGATGCGGGGAGAAACAGAGATAACCGTGATTTCAATCAGGCAGGGGCTTTAGGCAGAGGATATGCTTTCCTGGCAGCCTCTGAACTCCTGAATAAACATGCCGATAAAAATCTAAAGATCTATAACAGAGGGGTTAGTGGGAATAAGATTTTCCAGCTTGCTGAACGCTGGGATAAAGATTGTTTGGAGATCAAGCCAAATATATTGAGTTTATTGATCGGTGTTAATGATTACTGGCATAAACATAATGGAAGCTATACCGGTACGCTTCAAAGTTATGAAGACGATTTCCGGGCCTTATTAAATAGGACAAAGCAGGCTTTGCCTGATGTGAAGCTGATCATTGCAGAACCTTTTGCTGTAAATAATATAAGTGCTGTTGATCGTACATGGTATCCTGAGTTTGACCATTACAGGTTTGCAGCACAGCGGGTAGCTAGTGATTTTGGAGCGGTATGGATTCCTTTTCAAAAAGTTTTTAATGGTGCTCAGAAAAAAGCCCCTGGCATTTACTGGACTACTGATGGTGTTCACCCGAGTATGGCGGGTTCACAATTGATGGCGAAAGAATGGCTCGAAGCAATTAAATAAATAACAATACTCAGTCTTGAAAACAGAATTGCTTCCTTTAGGAATAACTGAGTTAATTTTAACATGTAAAAACTAATGAATTGATGATCTATACTATTTATCGCCGTGTAATTTTGTTGGGTTTTCTGGTGCTTCTCACTTTGACCAGTCGTTCCGGGGACAAGATGATTTTTGATGCTGATATTATTATTTATGGCGGAACATCTGCCGGAGTTATAGCTGGTGTCCGGGCTGCAAAACTTGGGAAAAAAGTGATTTTAGTTTCCCCGGATGTACATCTTGGTGGACTGTCTTCAGGAGGTCTTGGTTTTACTGACACTGGTAACAAGCAAGTGATTGGCGGTCTTGCCAGAGATTTTTATCACCGTGTTTTTCTACATTACCAGCAAGCGGATGCCTGGCGCTGGCAAAAAAAAGAAGCCTATGGGAATAAAGGACAAGGTACTCCGGCAATAGATGGTGAGGAGCGTACAATGTGGATATTTGAGCCGCATGCGGCCGAGCAGATTATGGAAGATCTGATCCGTGAGAACAAAATCGCTGTGTATCGGGATGAATGGCTGGATCGTAAGAAAGGGGTAGTGAAGAAAAACGGTAGGATCATTTCATTTAAAACGCTCAGTGGTAAAGTCTTCTGTGGCAGAATGTTTATAGATGCGACCTACGAAGGCGACTTGATGGCCGCTTCAAAAGTCAGTTACCACATTGGAAGGGAGGCAAATCATGTTTATGGAGAAAAATGGAATGGAGTACAGACGGATATTTTTCAGCATAGCCACCATTTTGAAAAGGATATTGATCCCTATAAAATACCGGGCGACAAAACCAGTGGATTGCTTACCGGTATTTCTAGTGAGTCTCCGGGGGTAAAAGGGAAAGGGGACACTAAGCTTCAGGCTTACTGTTTCAGGATGTGTCTTACGGATAATCCGGAGAACCGGATTGCTTTCCCCAAACCTGACCGTTATGATGCATCCGATTACGAACTGCTTGCCAGACTGTTTCAGCAGGAATGGAATGAACTGTTCAATAAGTTTGATCCTGTCCCGAACAGAAAAACGGATACCAATAACCATGGTCCGTTTAGTACCGATTATATCGGAATGAATTATAGCTATCCAGAAGCCTCCTATCAGGAACGCAGGGAAATCATTAAACAACATGAGAATTATCAAAAGGGTCTGTTTTATTTTATGTGTACAGATTTAAGAGTTCCCGCTATTGTGCGACAGCGTTTAAACACCTGGGGTCTGGCGAAAGATGAGTTCATGGAAAACGGCAATTGGCCCCGGCAGTTGTATATCAGAGAGGCGCGTAGGATGATTGGTGAGTACGTGATGACAGAAAATGAGGTGCTCGGAATTAAGGATGTACCCCAGTCAATTGGAATGGGATCATATGCTCTGGATTCTCATAATACACAGAGATATGTTAATGAGAGGGGCTTTGTACAAAACGAAGGGGATATTGGTGTGAAAGCACCCAAACCTTATGGCATAAGTTATGGTTCGATTGTGCCAAAGGTAGCAGAGTGTCGCAATCTTTTGGTGCCGGTATGTATGTCTAGTTCCCACATTGCTTATGGTTCAGTTAGGATGGAACCTGTATTCATGATCTTGGGTGAATCTGCGGCCACCGCAGCATCGCTAGCAATTGATGATCAAGTTGACGTGCAAAGTGTGGATTTTAAAAAGCTGGAAATGATATTGCTGAAACAACATCAGCGCTTGAAACTATAAAGCTGTAAATCCAATATTACTATTCGGCCTGTAGTAATATCGGATTTACTGATGCTGGAGACTTTTCCGGTGCTTTTTACCAAATGGGGTGTTTGCAGTGTTGATTTATGGAGAGAACCAAATTGTTGCCTGGGAAAGATCCGGAACCCTTGAAGGTGGAGATACCGTTGAATGCTAGCGTAAATACTGCTGCCAATTTATGCGGTAACAAATACAGTAGGAAGGTTTAATCTACTCTTGTTTAGATATTCTGAAATCTGATTGCAGTTTTATGAAATTTAATAATATATTCGTTTACCTATAACCAAATATGCCAGCATATCAATCTCTTACAGATACTGAACTGTTCACGTTGTTGTGCAATGATGATCACGAGGCATTTACGGAGATTTATGATCGCTACAGTGCCCTTCTATATGTTCACGCTTACAAAAGAATCAGAAATAGGGAAGAGGCAAGGGACTTGATCCATGAATTGTTTACTGTTTTATGGAGCAAGCGAGATCTGATTGTTTTAAAAACGGGACTTTCTGCTTATCTATACAGATCGGTAAGGAACAGGGTGATTGATCTGGTAAACCGAAATAAACTCCAAACTTACTATGTCAGTTCTTTCGAAGGCTTTTTAAATAATGGGACGAATATAACAGACCATGCTATCCGGTTAAAAGAACTTAGTCTTTTAATAGAGAATGAGGTAGATAAATTGCCTGAAAAAATGAAACAGGTATTCGTCCTCAGTAGAAATGAGTATCGTAGTCACAAGGAAATCTCTGAAACGCTCGAGATTTCTGAACTTACCGTGCGTAAACAGATTAACAGCGCCCTAAAAGTTTTACGACCTAAATTAAGTAAATTACTCACATTCTTTTTTTTATAACAAAAAGCTAAACTGATTTAGTGTCATCTGATTTTGTTTCAAGTGATCTATTCTATAGCGGCCGGTTGTTCGTCTATATTTCTAGTTAACACAAAAAAATATATAAAACAGATATAGAAGTTGTACCGGAGAGGTATAGAAGTAGGGCCTAAACTTGGTGAAATGCTCAAGTCCTTTGTATTCAATTGTAATTTGTGATTATTTTTTCAATTGATCTACTCCATACCCACCACTTGTTCGTCAATGTGCTAATTGAGACAAAAGTGTTTTGTAAAAGCCAAATATAAAGATGTATTGGACAGGGTTAAAAGTAAGGCTGAATCCAAGTATACTGTTCGACTTTTTTTGTCTAACAGGACGTGTATTTATTTTTTTCAATCGATCTACTCCATACCACTTGGTTGTTCGTCAATGTGTTTATTATGACAAAAGCATTTTTTTAAGATATGGATAAACCAGATATTAAGGATTTATTAGACAGGTATAAAAGTGGTAGCTGTACCGCAGAGGAACGTTCGCTTGTAGAAAGCTGGTATTTGACCTGGGATACTGGGTCTTTTGATCTTTCTGAACAGGAATTGCTGGCAGACCTTGCCCTGGTCAAAAGTGAATTGCCTGGGAAGAGACGACACAGGTTATTTTACTATCCGGCCGTTGCCGCTGTAGCTGGACTGATCACTTTAAGTATTGCAGTTTATTGGTTCGCTTATAACCAAAGCACTGATAAAAAACAGGTAGCGAGCATAAATTTGATCGTGCCAGGAAGCAGCAAAGCTACACTGACACTTGCAGATGGCTCAACTGTGGTGTTAGATTCAGGTTCGACTTTGGATGGAATTAACCAGTTTGGAGTCACGATCAGCAAATCTGCAAATGGTAAACTGGTTTACCGCAGTGGAAAAACTGTAACAACAGTCGATGCATATAATACCTTATCTACACCCAAAGGTGGGCAATACGAGATCACCCTGCCCGATGGTACAAAAGTTTGGCTAAATGCGGCCTCTAAGCTCCGCTTTCCGGTTATTTTTACTGCTAATGAGCGAAGGGTTGAGTTGATCGGAGAAGCTTATTTTGAAGTGGTAAAAGATAGAAATAGGCCATTTAAAGTAAAGTCTGACCAGCAGGAAATTACTGTATTGGGTACGCATTTTAATGTGAATGCCTATGGCGATGAGGTTTTTACAAAAACTACTTTGCTGGAGGGCAGCGTAAGAGTAAATAAAGGCACCTCTCGGGTTCTGCTCATGCCTGGTCAGCAGGCTGTGAGTGAGGTGTCTTCGTCTGCTCTCACCGTTCGAAAAGATGTCGATTTGAGTGAATCCATCGCCTGGAAAAACGGACTTTTCGTGTTTGAACAGGAGGACGTTTTTTCGATTATGAACAAAATTTCCAGATGGTATGATATTGAAGTAGTGTACCATGGAAATCTGAAAGGAAAAAAATACAGTGGTAATATTTCAAAGTTTGAGGATGTAACGGAAGTTTTAAAAACGATGCAGCTTACCGGAACCATTCAGTTTAAAGTTGAAGGAAGGAGGATTATCGTTATGCCTTAAACTTTACATAGACTATAAAAAAGAGACCCGGAAGCGTTTGCACCGCTCCGGATCAGTTAAGGTCTGCAAAACCTTGGCAAGAGAACCAAACCGTTTCGAAAGTTTTAATTTCACTTACTAACCAAATGTACAAAATTTTTAACGACCTACCATGTTGGGCATCTCCCCGCATGGGATCAATTTTTCTACTCCGAATGAAATTTACGATCATCCTGCTGCTTACAGCGATCATTCAGGTGAATGCATCAACTTATGCGCAGACCATCAACCTGAAGGTTAAAAACACTGATATAGAGAAGGTGTTTAAATCGCTTCGCGAACAAAGCAAGTATAACTTTTATTATGAAAATGACATGATCAGCAAGGCGAATCCTGTAACCTTGTCTGCAGTTAATGAGCCGTTTTTAAGTGTTCTGGAAAGATGTTTTAAGAACCAGCCTTTTACTTATTTAATTAACCACAATACGGTTGTGGTGAGGAAAAAAACAGATACTGCGACACAAATGCCGAAAAAGGCTGATATCATTGTTACTGGAAAGGTTTTAGATGAGAATAGTAAACCGATACCTGGTGTTTCGGTAAAGCTGAAAGGAACAGCAGTTACAGTTGCTACATCACCTGAAGGAGATTTTACTATGAAAGTTCCAGAGGATGCAATACTTATGTTTTCTTATATCGGATATGAAACTCAGGAGATTCCTGTTCAGGGAAGAAGAAATATACAAATTAATTTAAAGCCTGCTGATAATAAACTGGACGACGTTGTAGTTGTCGCTTACGGACAAAAGCAAAGAAAGATAGAAACGCTTGGCGCACAGTCTACTTTAAACGTAGATGACCTTAAACAACCCGTCGCTAATATTTCTACGGTACTCGCCGGTAGAGTATCAGGACTTGTAGGCGTACAAAGAAGTGGTGAGCCAGGTAGGGATGGTGCTGATCTTTGGATCAGAGGGGTGATCTCTCTTGGAAATAACGCACCTTTGATTTTGGTTGATGGTGTTGAACGTTCTTTTAGTAATATAGATCCGAATGACATTGAGAGTTTCTCCATTTTAAAAGATGCCTCTTCTACTTCGGTTTATGGGGTAAGGGGGGCAAATGGAGTGATAATTGTCAACACCAAAAGAGGTAAGGCAGGAAGAACAGAAATTAACCTGGATTATTATCAGGGACTGACCAATTTTACCAGAGTTCCGGAAACTGCTGATGGGGTCACCTATATGCAGATGGCAAATGAAGCGAGGTTAACCAGGGGCGGTGCGCCAAGGTATACACAGGAACAGATCAGTAAAACATTAAGTCGGGAAGATCCTTATCTGTATCCAAACGTGAACTGGTTTGACGAAATATTTAACGATTTTGGAAAGAACAAGAAAGCTAACCTGAGTATTCGCGGCGGTGGTGAAAAGTCTACGTTTTACGTATCCGCGGGATATTACGATGAAACAGGGCTATTTAAAACAGATGCGTTGCAGCAATACAATTCTTCTATTAAGTTTTCACGTGTAAACTTTAGCTCTGCGCTCACTTTAAAAGCAACTAAAACAACAACAATAGATGTGGGTATCAAAGGCTGGATTTCCAATGGTAATTATCCGGGAACCAGTGCCAGTGATATATTTGCTAACTCATTGAGAACTTACCCTGTACTTTACCCGGTGATGTATCCTGGCAACAAAGAACCGTTTTTATCTACAGGAGGAGGTTTAAATAGTTCTTACGGTTTGCTGACAAACAGAGGTTATTCAACTACTTACGAGAATCAGATTATGTCTGACATTCGCGTAAACCAGGATCTGAGTGGCATTCTAAAAGGATTGTCAGCCCATGTACTTTATTCTTTCGATGCCACTAATTCCAATTCACTGAACCGTACTAAAACACCAACAACTTATTTTGCTACAAAAAGAGATGATAATGGCGAATTGGTATATACAACTATAGGGCAGGGACAGGATTACCTGGCTTTTGGCAGAGGCAATGGTGGCAGCAGGCAGTTCTATTTAGAGGGGGCCATTAAATATAGTCAGACTTTCGGTGACCATAGAGTTGGTGGTATGCTTTTATACAACCAGAGTGATAGGGTTAGCGCAACGGCCGGTGATTTGATAGGGTCAATTCCATATAGAAGTTTAGGTGGCGTAGGAAGGTTTACCTATTCTTATAAAGACCGTTACCTGGCTGAACTTACCTTTGGTTACAATGGTGCGGAGAACTTTGCGCCATCTAAACGTTACGGATTTTTCCCGTCTTACGCTTTGGGATGGGTGGTATCTAATGAGTCATTTTACGGAAATGCAGCTAATATATTTCAGTTGGTAAAACTAAGAGGTTCTTATGGAATTGTAGGAAGCAGTAGTATTGGTGGCCGGAGATTCTCTTATATAGGCACTGTAGAAAACACGGGTAATCCTTATGTCTTCGGAGAAAACAGGGCCAGTATCAACGCTGTTCAGGGAATTGACATTGCTGATTATGCGGTGGATGCAACCTGGGAAACAGAGAAGGATTTAAACCTTGGCTTGGAGCTTAAAACGCTGAACAATGCATTAGGTTTACAAATAGATGTGTTTACCCGTAAGCGCGAAAATATATTCAGAGAACGGGGGGTGGTGCCAAGCTTTTTAGGGATCAGAAAGAATTTACAGGGTAATTTGGGTATTACAGAAGCTAAAGGTATAGATTTTACTGGAAATTACGATAAGCGATTCGGAGAAGTAGCCGTTTCTTTCCAGGGAACTTTTACCTACAACAAAAATAAAGTAATAGAAGATGATAGTCCTATCCCTGATTATCCATGGCAAGAATCAAGAGGGCAGTCGGTTTACAACAGAAGAGGTTATATAGCTGAAGGTTTTTATACCCAGGCAGAGATTGACGATCCCTCTGTACCTAGGACTGCAGGTGTTGTTCAAGCGGGAGATTTGAAGTTCAGGGATTTAAATAGTGACGGGATTATTAACATAGATGACCAGACGTTCATAGGAAAAGATCAGGTTCCACAAATTTTATATGGCTTTGGAACGACAGTGGGATATAAGGGCTTTTCTTTGGGCGCATTTTTCCAGGGGGCCGGTTCTGTAGATTTTTATTTTTCGAACGAATTTATGCCATTTAGAAACGGAGATGCAAAGGGAAGTCTGTATTCGAATATCCTGGATAGATGGACCCCGGAAAATCCCAATCAGAATGCTTTTTATCCAAGACTTACCTACGGTTCAGATATCAATCAAAACTACGCCACCAGCACCAAATTTCTACAGAACGGTCGATTTTTAAGACTGAAGACATTAGATTTTGGTTATACATTTAAAAAGGAAACGATTGGGTTTGCCGGTTTGCAAAAGTTAAGGCTTTATTTTATCGGTTATAATCTGTTTACCATCAGTCCTTTTAGGTTCTGGGATCCGGAAATGGGTGGAGGATCTGGTACCAGATATCCCAATATCAAAACCTTTAGTTTAGGCCTTAGTGCTACTTTTTAACCTTAGCAATTTTTGACATGAAAAGAAATATATTTTTTATAACTGTATTGGTTATCGCAGTTATAAGTTCGTTAAGTGGCTGTAAAAAATTCCTCGATCAGGTGCCCGACGACAGGCAAACAATTGATGATGTATTTAAGAAAAGATCAGAATCTGAAAAATATCTTGCTGGTGTATATGACTATATCAGATCTAATGCAGATTGGAGTCTAGGTAGTCCATGGGAAGGACTTTCGGATGAAATTGATGTGACTTATAATGATTATGCAACGTTTGCAATGAATACTGGTAACTGGGATAAAAACCGTGGTGATTATAATTTCTGGAGCCATTATTATCAGGGGATCCGCCGTGCATCATATTTTATGCAAAGAGTTCCTGAAAATCCTGAGATTCAACCGGAACTGATTAAGCAATATATTGCTGAAGCAAGGGTATTGCGTGCGTATTTTTATGCCTCTATACTTGCCCAGTATGGTCCGGCGATCATACTTCCCGAAACGGTAATTTCCCCTGATGCAGACATTAGTACTTTTAGTCTTCCTAGAAGTAGTTACGACGAATGTGTAAATTATATTGTAGCTGAACTGGATAAAGCAATGCCTGATCTGCCACCCGGTAAAGGTAATCCTACAGATTACGGACGTATGAAACAGGGAATGGCTTTGGCTATAAAATCCAGAACATTGTTGTATGCGGCAAGTCCGATGTTTAATGGAAACACTACTTATGCGAATTTTAAGAACCCTGATGGAAAGGTGCTGATTAATCAGAGTTTTGATATAAACAAATGGAAGAGAGCAGCCGATGCTGCAAAGGAGCTGATTGATATGCCGGACTACAGTTTATATAAGGAAGTTGATCCGATAACAGGTGCCTTAAAAGTATATGAATCGTTAAAGGGTATTTTTATAAAAGCCTGGAACTCGGAAGTGATCTTGAGCCGCTATACCAGCGATAAATTAAGATCTTATGATCAATGCGGAAATCCATATATACTAGGTGGTTGGTCATCATGGGGTCCCACGCAGACTTCTGTGGACGCTTATTTTATGGCAAATGGTTTGCCTACGGATGACCCGAATTCTCAGTATACCGAAATCGGTTTTACCAATACCGCTACAGCGCAGTATGCTGCCGGAACATCCAATATGTATGTAGGTCGGGAACCCCGTTTTTACAGTGCGGTTACTTTTAACCTGAGTAAATGGATCAATAATTCAAGTAATAATAGCGGTGGAACAGGTTCTTCGCCGATTACTATTCAGATGTATAATGGTGGTAACAGTGGTCAGTACAACGGACGTAATTGGTCGCGTACGGGATATTGTGCGAGGAAACAAGTGAATCCTAATTCCAGAACAGGAAGCAATGAGAACATTGCTGATCGTCCCGAGGTCCTATTTCGTTTGGGCGAGATTTACCTGAACTATGCTGAGGCTTTAAATGAATATAATCCTGGTAATGCTGATATTAAAAAATACATCAACCTGATTAGAGAAAGAGCTGCTATTCCGCAGTACGGATCGGGAGTAGGTTTCGTACCTGAACCAGCAGATCAAAATGCCTGGAGAACAGCGATCCACAGGGAGAGAAGGGTTGAGCTTGCTTTTGAAAGTCATCGTTATTTTGATGTGCGGAGATGGAAGATTGCGGAGCAAACCGATGGCGGACCTTTTTATGGAATGGATGTGAACGCAACTAACACCGCCGCATTTACCAAACGTACGGTTTTTGAAACAAGGGTATTCCTACCAAGGAATTACCTCTGGAATATTTTACCCGGAGAGCTAAACAAAAACAAAAACCTGGTAGCAAATCCAGGATGGTAACCATTTTTTTTATAAAAAAATCAATTAAAATATGAAAAATTTAAATAAAATCAAGATATACAGCACACTAATCATATTTGTATTTTTGTTTAGCAGTTTCAGAAACAAGGAATACCTTAGTCCTGGCCTGACTACTTTTGATGATCACTATCGTACCGTGCCAAATGTAGTAGCCAAGGTAGAATTGACCACGAGTGAATTGACTGGTGACCTTGTCTGGGCAACCGACTCCTGGTCCTATCACAAACTATATATCTGTGTTACTTCCATCCCCGATGATTTTAACGAACGCTACACAGAATACCATGAAGTGTATTATAATGAGGGACAATTTAGTTTTAGTATTCCACGGTTCTTAATTGGTGGACCCGGTACAGTTAGAATTGCAATTACGCCCTACAAAGTTGAGCCTGATCTTCCGGCTATGGGCGCACCAGTTGATGCAATATTTCATATAGATGGCATGTGTTCAATGGCAAGTTTCGGTACACTATATTGGAATGCTTACAACTACTATCCTTCCTCAGGTCCTGTTTTGGAATATTTTACATACCCTAACTAATCTGATATGAAGAACATAGATATTTTTTCAGCGTGTTTGGTGCTATTTTCGGTATTTTCAGGATGTAAGAAGGAAATAGTTGATGTTGTGAATACAACCATTACCGCTCCTGTGCTATTAGCGCCATCAAACAATACGCTAATCAATTTAAGCCCTTTGAGTAATGCTGTAGTCACGTTTGAATGGGATGCGGCAAAAACTGGCAATTATACCGTGTCTTTTTATGAGGTTCAGTTTGATAAAGAAACTGGTGATTTTTCTAATCCGGTGTATAAGGAGTTGTCTGCCCAAAGTGGCTCAGATAATAAGCTATCCATTAACCATAAAATCGTAAACAGAATAGCTAAAGCTGCTTCTATTAATGAACTGGCGTCTGGTAAAGTGAAATGGCGGGTGGTTGCAAATACAGGCGTGGTATCGGCTGTTTCTCAGGTAGGTATCCTGGAGCTTAAAAGGCCAGCAGGTCTTGCCGATAACCCTGTTGATGTTTACATAATGGGAACAGCGACAGAGGCAGGAGAGGATTTGACCAAGGCGTTAAAGTTTAAAAAGTTGGGTGACGGCGTCTTTGAAATTTACACGTCCTTAAATGCGGGTACTTATAAAATGGTAGATAAAACTACCGGAACACCCTTGACTTTTGTGTTAAATGGTACATTGATTACCGAAGCTGCATCCGCCAATAGTCCGGCAACAACTAAAACGGTATACCGCATTAATCTCGATTTTAATTATGCCTCAGCAGTTGTAACTGAGATCGTATCGGTAGGATTATGGTTCTCAGGATATAATACCATAAAAGCGAATCTGGTTTATGATGCTGCAGGTGTATGGAAGGCAACTTTTAACAATGCCTGGAAAACGGAGTCGTGGGGTAAAGATGAGCGCTATAAATTCAGGGTAGTTGAAAAGGATGCTGCAGGTGTATCGGTAACAAAAAACTGGGGTAGTAGTAAACAAGACAATGTAAGACCGACTGTCAATCAGGATCCGACTTATTTCTTACTTAAAGAGGTAAATAACAGCCAGTACGATTTCTCTTATAAATTTCAGGTGGAATCCACCAATACTGAAGTAGCGTTTAAAATGCAGTCTTCTGCAGATTATACACATGTAATCACTTATAAATAATAAAACAGATGAGATCAATCATTTCAGCATATAAAATATTGGGGACGATGACCATAGCGGTCTGCTTATTCTCCTGTAATAAAGAGGAAATAGGAGTTGTACCTCCGGAAGTAATCCCGGCGGTAGTGGTGGACTGGGCAAAGGCTGCGGAACAATCGCAGATTGCATTAGATGCACAGTTTTATTCTGTTACCCAGAATTATTATAACCAAAACAACGATGGGCACACTGGGTTTAATTACTGGTGGAATGCCCATGCACTGGATATTCTGGTCGATGCGTATCGCCGTACAAAAGATGTGAGGTACCTGACTAAAATGGATAACCTGCTTGCCGGCTGCTATGTTAAAAACGGCAATACTTACTGGAATACTTTTTATGATGATATGGAGTGGTGGGCACTTGCATGCTTGCGTGCCTATGACGCTACTAAGGATGAAAAGTATAAAATCATGGCGAGGCAATACTGGACCTGGATAAAAGTGGGTTGGAGTGATGTAAAGAATGGGGGCATTGCCTGGGCTTCTGGTTCGAAGGACTCTAAAAATGCTTGTTCTAATGCCCCGGCGGTGATTATTGCGGCAAAGCTTTACCAGCTGGATAACAATATGGACGATCTGGTATGGGCCAAAAAGATCTATACCTGGCTTAAGACCTATGTGGTAGAATCTTCAAGAGGAGTGGTATGGGACGCATATGGCAATACCAAAGAAGAGAGTATCTATACCTATAACCAGGGAACATGGGTAGGTGCGGGGTTGGAGCTATACAAAATTACCAATGAACAGGTTTACCTGAATGATGCAGTCCGTAACGTAAATTATGTGATGAATGACCAGGTTAAGTTTTCTCCTAAAGGCGTGTTGAAGGGTGAAAATACGGGCGATGGTGGATTGTTCAAGGGAATATTTATCAGGTATATGGCACAGATGGTACTGAGGGGAGTAGTGGATGATTATACCCGTGAACTTTATGTGAAATACCTTAAAAATAATGGAAATAGTTTGTATACTAAAGCGATAAGAACACCAGAAAATACTTTCGGCCCCGACTGGGCAAGTAAGCCTAACAGTAGGGTGAGCGATAGTTCTGTCCAGTTGAGTGGTTTGATGTTATTCGAAGCCCTGGATGAACTGAAACGTGCGAACTTGTTAAAGTAAGATACCAGGTTAAAAAATCTTAATATAAAAATATTCCCGCGTTCTTAGCGGGAATATTTTAGTTTTAGGGAGGTGATATACTTATTTTTTTACTGAAGAATTACCTTTTCTACTGGTTTTTCATCAGACTCCATTTTCTGCAATAGGAATATCAATGAGTTTAAGAGTAATATCTTTCACAGTCTGCGCAATAGCCGTAATGGATGGATTATAGATGCCTTACCTTTTTTTCTTCAGCCCTGCCATTAAGCACAAAGTTGTGCAATATCCATAATCGAGAGTTTAGCCATGTGGGTACTAGTGTTTTACTTTGTAAAATTTATAAGCGAATAAGAAAATCACAATATAACAGATAATCGGGGTATAATAAGCATTTGCAATTCCGGCTTTGTCGGCTACGGCACCCATAATAAAAGGGAAAAACGCTCCGCCTACTACACCCATCGATAAAAATGAGGCGGCCTGCTGGGTACGTACACCAAGGTTTTTAAGGCCCAGACTAAATATGGTAGGGAACATAATACTAAAAAAGAAATTGATCATCAATAAAGCAATGAAGGATACCATACCAAAGTTTTGCGCTACGATAATACACATCAGGATATTGCCCAGAGCGAAAATAGCCAGCAATTTATTGGGTGCGATTACACGCATTAAAAATGTTCCGATGAATCGTCCGGCAAGCATCATTCCCATAAATAAGACCATATAGTTTCCAGCCTCAGCATCGCTGAAGCCCATTTTTTCGTGGCCATAATTGATAAAAAACGCCCATGTACCTGCTTGAGCGGCCACATTAAAGAACTGTGCGGCCACAGCCCATACGAAATGTTTATGGTCAAAAAGTTTTTTGTCAGGCGCTACATCGATGTTTACAGCAGCTGCATCTGCCTCGGCGACCGCATGGGGGTCTATGGTAGGGGGAACTTTAACAAAAGAAAAGGATACGGCTACCAATAAAATAACCACTCCGATTACAACATACAGAATTTTAACGGATGTTAAGTCTGTGCTGCCTTCTACGTTATTACGCAATAAGAAGTAACTTCCGATAGCCGGGCCCAGCATAGCGCCAACGGCATTGAAAGACTGGGCGAAGTTGATACGCTGGTCGCTGGTCCGCTGATCTCCCAATGAGGCTACGAACGGATGCGCTACAGTTTCCAGTGTAGATAACCCACAGCCTACAATGAACAGGGCGATGCCAAAAAAAGCGAAGGAGGAAATGTTCGCTGCTGGTACAAAAAGAAAGGCGCCTATAGCAAATAGCGATAAGCCTAAAAGTACGCCTTTTTTATAACCGAAACGTTTCATGAATAAGCCTGCAGGTATACCCATTACCGCATAAGCGCCAAAAACAGCAAACTGTACAAAGGCCGACTGCGACTTAGAAAGGCTCATGGTGTGTTGAAAATGTTTGTTCAGGACATCTGCCATGGTAATGGCTATGCCCCAGAACATAAAAAGTGATGTGACAAATACAAGGGTGACAAGAAATTTTCTGTCAGTGAAGGCTGCTTTTTGTTGCATGGTTCAATATTTAATTTGGTTAGTTCAGATTTTTAATTGCAGAAGTATTTTTCAAACATACTTAGACTAAAATGATTTAGCAAAATTAATTGTTTCTTTTGTATTTGATAATACCACCCTTTTTCTGCTGAATTAATTATTAAAATAAATGAGATTTTTGTTGTTATGTTACCTCTGGAAAGAAAGGTTATTTAAAGGATTTGTTGGGCATTGCTGGTTTTTGAGTACAGCTGGGTAAAGGGAGTATGTAATCTGGAAATGCCCGGTGGAATGAAGGTCTCTTTTTATTTTTTTATCCTACTAAGGGTCAGCCATACCATTGTGGTACTTCTTATTGTAAGCCCAAGTATAAACTATAAGGAGCGACAGAATTAATTCACTGACCGCTGGATGTTTTAATTGACATTGAATGAAGCCGAGTGTACTGAACTATTATGTTCCAGGATCTTCAGTCCCAAAAGGATATACAATGGATTACCGGTGTATTTGGAATATCCTTTCCTGTAAAAAAAATAAACTTATGTGTTTAAAAAAACTGATCATTTTTCTTTGTAGTGTTTCATCGGTTGGTTATGCTCAAAAAGCCACACTTAGTGACAGATCTGCTCCATTGTCTATTTTCCTCCGCTCCGCTTCTGATGTGGATGTACCCGTTAAATGGGAAATGAAGAAAGTTACCGAAGTGAAAGAAAATGAAATGAAGGTATCGTCTGTTAATTACAATTCGACCAATTGGATGCCCGCAAGTGTGCCAGGTACGGTTTTAAACAGCTTGGTTAATAATAAGATTTATCCGGATCCATATTTCGGAGATAACAATAGAAAAGAGCGTAACCTAATCCCAGATCTCAATGATGTAGGTGTAGAATTTTATCATTACTGGTTTAGAACGCAATTTACTATTCCGAAAAAATTCGCCGGCAAAAGGTTGTGGTTAAAGTTTCATGGAATCAATTATCGCTGTGAAATCTGGATGAATGGGCAAAAGCTGGGAGATATGGCTGGCATGTTTAATTCGCAACAGTTTGATGTGACTCGTCTTGCAAATACCCAGGGTAAAAATACCCTAGCAGTTAAGGTCAAACCTGTAGATGTTCCTGGATCCAGTAATAATTCTAAAAAAAGTAGACCAGGAGCCGTCGGAGAAAATTTTAATGGAGGAGATGGTGAAATTGGCAGAAATGTTTCTATGTTGATGTCCGTAGGCTGGGACTTTACCAGCCCGGATGGGATTAGAGACAGAAATACAGGAATATGGAAAGATGTAGAGTTATTTGCTACGGGTGATGTTTTATTGGAACACCCGTTTGTGATTACCAAATTACCTCTGCCAGATACCAGCTCCTGTAGAGCGAGTGTAAAAGTTGAAGTGTATAATGCAGCAGGTAGTTTACGATCTGGTGTATTGTCGTGCAATATCAAAGAAGAAGGGATCAATATAGAAAAAAAAGTGGTGTTGAAAGCTGGTGAGAGAAAAATGGTCAGTTTAACACCAGAAGAATTTTCAAGTTTAAATATTTCCCGGCCAAAATTATGGTGGCCTTTGAATAAAGGAAAGCAGGAGTTGTACACGCTCGATATGAAGTTTACAATTGCTGGCAGGATCAGCAGCAATTCAACTTCCCGATTTGGTGTCAGAGAGATCAGTACCGATCAACAAACACCAGATCAGTCCCGTAGATTTCTTGTGAATGGATATCCTGTATTTATACGGGGTTCTAACTGGGTGCCAGAGGCGATGTTGAGAAATGATGAAAAGCGTACTTATGCTGAACTCAGGTATACTCGTCAGGCTGGTATTAATTTTTTAAGGTTGTGGGGAGGTGGAATTGCTGAATCTGATTATTTTTATCGCCTTTGTGATGAAATGGGAATTATGGTATGGTCTGAGTTTTGGATTACAGGGGATACTCGTTTTCCAGTTGACACCTCACTTTATTTTAGAAATATGGCTAGCACAGTAAAACGGATTAGGAATCATGCCTCATCTGCTTACTATGTTTCGGCTAATGAATCGACCGAGATAAAAGGTGCCAGAGAACTGATCTACGCACTTGATCCAACAAAAGGCTACCAGGTGCAATCTGAATGCTGCGGCATTCACGACGGGAGTCCTTATAAATATGAGAACCCGATGCAGTATTTTGAAAATACAGCTTCAAAAAGAGGTAGCCGGGTTGATGGCTTTAATCCTGAATACGGCACTCCGATTTTGCCTATTCTTTCTTCGCTGAAAGATCTGATGCCACAAAAGGATCTTTGGCCGATAAACACTGCTGTGTGGAATTACATGGACGGGGGAGGTTTTCATCAAATGACAACAAAATATAGAGAAGCTGTTGAACAGTTTGGTAAGGCTTCTTCAATTGAGGACTTTGCAAGAAAAGCACAGTTTGTCGGGGCAATGAATTACCGTGCACTTTGGGAAGTCTGGAATTACAATAAATTTGGATATGGTGATCGTTTTGCGGCTGGGTTGTTGTTTTGGTATCACAACAGTCCTTTGCCCCAGACTTCTTCCCGGTTTTATGATTGGTTTCTGGAACCGACTGCAGGACTATATTATTCCCAAAATGCCTTAGCACCTTTGCATCCACAATTCGATTACATCAAAAATACTGTTTCTGTATATAATGATTACCGACAATCTTTTAAAGGATACCAGTTAGTTGCTATGGTTTACAACATCAAAAGTGAATTGATTTCCAAACTTGAGCAGATAATTGATATTCCTTCGGATGGTCTGGTTAAAGATGTTCTGAAAATTAGCATTCCTGATAATATTTCTCAAGTCCATTTTATCAAACTGATGTTGCGGGATAATCATGGAAAGCAAGTGTCAGATGCATTTTATTGGCGTTCAAAAGATATCTATAAAGGAGCTTGGACTATGACGGGACCTGCGGTGTCAGGATTTCAGGATCTTCACCAAATAAAGCAGACACAACTGTTGTTAAAAACTACTCAAAAAACAGATGCAAATAAAGTCATTGTTACGGCAACAGTTCATAATATTGGAAACTCTCTTTCTTTTTTCACTCAATTCAGATTGGTTGATGGACAAGGCAGAAGTATCAGACCGGCGTTTTACACCGATAACTTCTTTAGTCTTTTACCTTATGAGCAAAAAGTTGTGAAAATCGAAATTCCGGCGTATGTTTTAAATCATGGCGTTTTTAAAATTGTTGTTGATAGTTTTAATGCCCCGGCAATAACCGTAAAGATGCCTGGCTAAATCATTTTATATAGGCATAATGTCAAAACAAATCTACATAGAACGATTATACTTGTTAAATGATAATTATGTTTGCGGGGTCGGTACATAGTTATATCTTAGCTTTTAAATTGGAAATCCAATAAGCGATGATTTTAGGTGAAACTAAGTTAAAAGTAAATGAAAAAGAACTAGAAGCCGCTTCAGAGCTGTTATTAGAATCTCTTTACAAATCCTACTATGACCGGTTACTTTATTATGCCTGGACGATCATTCATGATAAAGAGGTTTCCAGGGATTTCGTTCAGGAAGCTTTCATCAGGTATTGGGATGAAAGGGAAAGGGTTTCCCCGAACCTTATTCAGATCCGCAATTTTTTATATGTAAATGTTAAAAATGCTTGTTTGAAACATTTGCGGCATGATAAAGTAGTGAATAAATATATTTGTCTTCAAGATCCTGAACCCGCTGAGGAAGCCGTTGTTTTAAACAAAATGATTCATGCGGAAGTGATAGGTGAGATTTATGCGGCTATTGAATCTCTTCCTGAAAGATGTAGAAGGATTTCGAAGATGGGGTATCTGGAAGGATTGAAAAATCAAGAAATTGCAAATGAGTTAGGTATCTCTATTAATACGGTTAGAACACAAAAAAAAAGGGCAATAGAGTTGCTGAGAACAAGACTTAGCCCGGAAAACTTCCTTACGTTGATCTTACTTATTCGGCATTTTAATAATAATTAAAAAAAAAAGAACAAAGTCTTTCATCATTAATTGATCTGAAGGGATCATTATAGTATGCAAGAAGACCTGCCTTTATTATATCGCGCTGAACAAATACTTCGTTACTTAGGTAATGATTTGGGGATTGATGAGCAAATTGAATTGTTATCCTGGTTACAGGAGCATCCTGAACATCAGGAGTTTGTTGAAAGTTTACTAAGCGATAGTGGACTTGACGCAGGATTGCAGTTTATGAAAAGCTCGGGCCGTACACAAGCCTGGGAAGAACTGCAGCAAAAACTAAAGCCTCATAGTAACAAAAACAATATATTCCAGTTATGGAAAAAGGTAACTGCAATTGTGGCAGTTCTGGTGATGATGATCACAGGCTTTTATTTTTATAAGGATGCCAATTCCGGAAATCGCATATTGATTCAGGATCTGAGCAAGAATGACATTCGCGCAGGTGGAAATAAAGCCTATTTAACGTTGACAGATGGCAAACAAATCAAGCTGTCCGACATGGAAAACGGGAAAATCGCTGTGCAGGCGGGATTCATCATTACCAAAACCGCCAACGGTGAATTGCGATACGAAGCCACGCCAAGTCCCAATGGTATTACCAAAAACAATAAGGCTACCTTATACAATACCATCTCTACCCCTTCAGGGGGGCAATATAAAGTGGTATTACCAGACGGTACTCAAGTTTGGTTGAATTCCGCATCTTCCTTAAAATACACCACCTCATTGGCTAATTTGAAAGAGCGAAAAGTGGAATTAGTTGGAGAGGCCTATTTTGAGGTGTCAAAAGGAGAGCCTGGGCAGTCTTTTATTATAAAATCTAGAAATCAGGAAGTCGAAGTACTAGGTACACATTTTAACATCAATAGCTATGAACAGGAAGAATTTACTGCAACAACTTTGTTGGAAGGCCGGGTTAAAGTTAGACGTAAAGGTGTTTTTGAGCAAACGATTTCTCCAGGAGAACAGGCACTAGTAGGTAAGTATATTGAGGTCAATAAGGTGGATACTTCTACCGCCGTGGCTTGGAAAAATGGATTATTCAAATTTGAAAATGCAAGTATATATACCGTTATGAATCAGTTTTCCAGGTGGTATAACTTCGACATAGAATATGAAGGGAAAGTGCCACGTAACCGATTTAATGGGGAAGTATACCGAAACCTAACTGCCTCCAAAGCTTTAAGAATCCTTACCTATGCTAAGATAGAATTCCGTTTGGAAGTCAAAAGAGAAGATCCGGAAAGAAAGAAAATAGTCATCATTTCTAATTAGCTAAACCTTGTTAAGGGAAAATATGAATCAAACAAGAATTTTAACCATAAACCAAACGAACATGAATAGAGATATACAATGGCGTAGCTGAGCCTAGCATGGGTCTCAAATAAAAACCAGGCAATGATTAGAGCCATTGCCTGGATATAAGCTTGAGCTAACCCCTCTGATAATATCATCGGAAAAAAGAATTCACATTTCTGTATTAACCCAAACAAACCAAATGTAAGAAACGTATTTGAGATTTTTTTCCATAGTTGGAATCAAAACTTGTTACTGTTGCTCTCATTTGGACAATTTTTTAAGCAAAATGAAAATAAGTGCTTTTAATTCTAGACTTTCTGCATTTCAGAAAGTCCCTAAACTGCTATTGATAATGAAATTGACCACTTTCATAATAATGATAGCCCTTTTGCAGGCAAATGCCACCGTCGTGGCACAGCGCGTTACACTTAAAGAGACAAATAAACCGCTCTCTTGGGTTCTTAAAGAAATAAAAAGGCAAACTGGCTATGTGTTTTTTAGCAATGACTTTGACCCTTCACAAGAAAGTCTCTCGGTTAAGGTAATAAATGTGTCTCTTGAAGAAGCGTTGCAAGCCTGTTTTAAACGGTTGGCTATAAAATATATGCTAATTGATAAAACAATTTTTCTTACCAAAAGCTCCCCTTCAATAGATAACAGACAGCCAATTTTAGTAAGGGGGATTGTGGTAGATGAAAAAGGCCAAAGTATTCCCGGAGTTGGCGTAAAGGTTAAAGGTAGCCTGATTTCAACTTCTACTGACGTCAATGGTAGCTTTAGTATCAACGTGCCTGATGCAGGCTCAATTTTAATTGTTTCTTACATCGGATATGAAACTCAGGAAGTTTCGGTAACTGGAGATAAGAATCTGAGCATTATGCTTAAACCTAGTGAAAAAGCATTGGAAGAAGTGGCTGTCGTCGGATTCGGAACGCAACGTAAGATTTCACTTATTGGTGCTCAGTCTACAGTAAATTCAACGGATCTTAAAATCCCTGTGGCAAGTGTAACCCAATCCTTGGCAGGTAGAATTGCGGGGGTTGTTGGTGTACAAAGAACTGGTGAACCAGGAAGAAGTGCTGCCGATATCTGGGTTCGTGGTATCGCAACTTTTGGAGGTGGCTCAAGTGCTCCGTTAATATTAGTTGACGGTGTAACCAGAAGCATCTCAAATATAGACCCGGAAGATATTGAATCTTTTACCGTATTAAAAGATGCATCAGGAACTGCAGTTTATGGAGCAAGGGGTGCAAACGGTGTGATTTTGGTCAAAACAAAGACTGGTAAAGTTGGTAAGCCTTCCATATTTTTCGATTATAATGAAGGAATAAGCACGTTTACAAGGCATCCAGAGCCATTAGATGGAGTAACCTATATGAAGTTGGCTAATGAAGCTTTAACTGGTAGAGGGCAGGCGGAAAAATATGCTCAAACTTATATAGATGCTACCGAATCAGGTAAAGATCCATTAGTCTTTCCAAATGTAAACTGGATGAATGAACTTTTTAAAAAACATAGCAATTTGCGCAGAGCCAATTTGAATGCTAGTGGAGGGGTGGAGAATGCCCAATACTATGTATCTCTAGCTTATTATAATGAAGGCGGATTTTTAAAAACTGATGATTTAGCCGCCTACAATTCCGCAATGACCTTTAACCGGTATAATTTCACCAGTAATTTAAATTTAAAAATTACCGGAACAACTAAACTTGATTTAGGTATTCAAGGGTATGCGGCAAATGGGAATTATCCTGGTGAGACTACCGAAAGTATTTTTGAATCTGCTTTATCTGTATCTCCCGTAGAGTATCCTAAATTGTATCCAGGTGGTTTGGTCCCTGGACGCTCATCAAATGGAGGGTTTCGTAATCCTTATGCTGATTTAACCAGAAGAGGGTACCGCACAGAATTTGCAAATCAGCTCTTTAGTAATTTACGTCTAACCCAAGATCTAAATGGCTTGTTAAAAGGACTGACCGCGACTGCTATGGTTGCTTTTGATGGAACAAGCACAAACTCTATCAAAAGGTCAAAAAGAGAAAGTACTTACTTTTTGAGAGATGTAAATAACCCTTATAAGGCAGATGGAAGTTTAGATTTAATTACTTCTTACACAAGTACCGCAACCTATCTGAGTTACGAACCATCCAGAGGGGGGAATCGTAAATTTTATACAGAAGCAGCTATTAATTATGACGGGACATTTGGCAAACATCGGGTTGGAGGCTTAGTCTTAGGGTATTCAGAAGATAGAACAGAACCTTTCGCTGGAAATTTTACCTCGTCAATTCCATTTCGACAAATCGGTGTTGCAGCTCGTGCGACCTACTCATTTGATGATCGTTATTTCGCGGAAGCGAACTTCGGTTACAATGGGTCTGAGACGTTTGCACCAACAAAAAGATACGGTTCTTTCCCTGCATTTGGCGTGGGATGGATTCCATCTAATGAAAAATTCTGGGATCCGATTAAGGGAACAATTTCTTTCTTGAAGTTTAGGTACTCTGATGGTGAAACAGGAATAGGGGATATTGTTGGGAGAAGGTTTGCTTATTTAACATTAGTATCTGATGGCGTAACAGGGTATCAATTGAATAAAACATTTGCCAATATTAACAACGGCGGGATTAATGTTTCTGATTATGGAATTGATGTTTCATGGGCAACTTCCAGAAAGCAGGATTTAGGTATGGAAATAAGAACTTTAAAGGATAAGTTATATCTAATTGTAGATTTATTCAAGGAGTACAGGACTGGGATTTTTCTACAGAGGCAATCTATTCCAGGTTATGTGGGTTTGACTAATCAACCTTTTGGGAATTTGGGTATAGTTGACAATAAAGGAATTGATGCAACATTAGAATATAACGCTTCCATTGGTCAAGTTGAAGTAGGTTTACGTGGTACATTTACTTATAACAAAGATAAATTGGTGAGAGATGATCGTCCAGAACAACCATTCCCCTGGATGTCGCGTCTTGGAACTAATATTTTATCCCGTTATGGATATGTAGCTGAAAAACTGTTTGATAACCAGGCTGAAATTGATGCAAGTGCAACTCCAGGATCTAAGGCATCTATCAGGCCAGGGGATATAAAATACAAAGATTTAAACGGTGATGGATTAATTAACGATTACGATGTATCAAGAATTGGACGCGGTGATATCCCTAATATAGTATATGGTTTTGGAGTAAACATTTCTTATAAAGGTTTTGCTTTAAGTACGTTCTTCCAAGGCGTTCATGGAACTGATATTATGTTGGGCGGTTCTGGTATATTTCCGTTTAATGGTGGGGGAGGTTTAAGTAACGCCTACAATATTGCAACAGATCGCTGGACACCTTCAAATCCCAGTCAGAATGTGTTTTATCCGCGCTTGGCTTATGGAGAAGCAGATAATACTAATAATACCTTAGAAAGCTCCTGGTGGGTTAAAGAAGCGAACTTCTTACGGTTAAAAACAGCGCAGTTAAGTTGGAATTTACCAACTAAGTTTGCACAAAGGATTAAGCTTAAAAATGCGGCCATTTATATGATTGGTACGAATTTGCTTACCCTGAGCGGCTGGAAATTGTGGGATCCTGAGTTGAATACAGGGACTAGAGCAAATGGTGCCAGGTATCCACAAACTTCTACAATCTCACTAGGTTTAAATGTTAAATTTTAATTAGTACAGCAATGAAAATATATATATACGTTTCACTCTTTGTAGGATTAACATTAGCTACATCGTGTAAAAAAGGATTTTTAGATCAGGTACCCAATGATCGGTTAACACTCGATGAAACGTTTGCAACAAGGCTAACGGCAGAACGGTTTTTAAATAATGTTTATAGCTTGATTCCCGATGAATTTGCACAAAGAAATCCCGATTTGAATAGAAACGGCGGTATTTGGACCGGCGCAGCCGATGAGGCAGAATTTGTTTGGGGCTTTAACCAGGCAAATAATGTAAATATCGGAAGTTGGGATGCGAATACTGGTTTTGTAAATAGTTATTGGAATAATTTTTACAGGGGTATTCGCTCTGCCAGTTTTTTTATGCAAAATATCGACAAAGTAACTCAAGACGTTACACCAGAAATTATAAATCAGTATAAAAATGAGGCCAGGGCATTAAGGGCGATTTATTATTTCTATCTGGTAAGATTGTATGGGCCGGTCGTGATAATTGGTGATAATGTAATTGAACCAGACGCTCCCACTCAAACTCTTATGTTACCGAGAAGCAGCATGGACGAATGTATAAACTACATTAGCTCTGAGCTCGATGCAGCCGCAGCAAATCTACCAACTACAGCGCCAAATGATGCAAATTATGGTCGCATTACAAAGGGGCAGGCTCAGTGTTATAGGTTGCAGGCTCTATTATTAGCTGCCAGTCCATTATATAATGGAAATACTGATTTAGCAAGCTTAAAAAATAAGGATGGTAAACAGCTGGTGAACCAAGCTTTCGATCTTAGCAAATGGAAAAAAGCTTCAGATGCTTACAAAGCTTACATTAATCAATTTGTTCCTGGTACTTATTCTTTATTCAGAAAGAATAATTCCCAAGGTGTATTTGACCCCTATTTGTCTTGCCGTGATATCTTTTTAGATAAATTCAATAATGAAATCATTATGTTCAGACTAGATGCTTCAATTGAATCCAGGCAATATGAATTGACGCCATATCACAGTGGTAAGAATTCTGAAGTAAGAGGCTCGTCCGGTTTGGGTGCAACACAAAACCAGGTAGATGCTTTTTTTACTGCAAATGGCCGTACTATTAATGATCCACTATCTGGTTACGTACAAACAGGCACAACAATGTACAGAGCTCCAGGAAGCCCAATTGAAACTGATACCTATAATCAATGGGTAAACAGGGAACCACGGTTTTATGTAAATATTACTTACCACAATAGTGTTTGGTTAAATACGACATTTGGGAATATCGTAACTGAATTTAATAATAATAATGGTAATTCCGGTAAAGCAACTGGTGGTAATGATTATTCCGTTACCGGTTATACAGTTAGGAAAGCAATGGGTTTAGGTAATTGGAGAGAAAGTAATCGTCCCGTTATTCTATACCGTGTAGGTAATTTGTTTCTCGATTATGTTGAAGCACTTAATGAATCAACACCTGGTGATCCTGATATTTTAATTTACTTAAATCAGATTAGAAATAGAGCTGGTATACCTGAATATGGGAATGGTATCGGACAGATTCCGCCTCCATCATCCCAGTCGTTAATGCGGGATGCGATTAGAAATGAAAGGAGGTCAGAATTGGCTTTTGAAAACGTACGTTTCTTCGATACCAGAAGATGGAAAATAGCCGAAATAACTGATAATGGTGTAATCTACGGATTGAATATCACAAAAAATTTGCCAGAGTTTTTTATTAAAACTCCTTTTGAAACGAGGGTATTTACCAAAAGACATTATCTGTTTCCAATTCCTTCTAAGGATGTTACTTCAGATAATCTAATGATTCAAAATCCAGGTTGGTAATACGAATCTCCTCATTAATTAATAATAAAAACTCATGTTATTCCATATTATGGGGTAACATGAGTTTAACTTTTTTATCAAGAATAAATCCGCATGGAAAATCTCAGCTTTGTAAAGCTTTACATTCAAAATAAAATGACTTATTCGGTTTTTATATTTTTGTTAATATTAACCTCCTGCAGTAAAAAAACAGGTGTCGGAATTTCACAACCTATAACACCACCGAGAATAATGAATTTCACAGCCGAAGATGCGAAAGCTGCGATGAATTCTTTTGATGCAAACTTTTACAGTAACACAGATAAACTATATTACAGTTCTACTCAGAAAAATAAGCTTGCGGCAATTTGGGTACAAGCTATTTATTGGGATATGATTATGAATACTTATAAACGTTCAAATGCTCCTGTTGATCTGCAAAGAGTTGAGGATCTATATCAGGGTGGATATCTAAAATATGATAAATATAACTGGGAAAACAAAGTGGAATGGTTTATCTACGATGATATGATGTGGTGGATTATATCTTTAGCGAGAGCTTATGAAATAACTGGTCAACAAAAATATTTAAATGCTTCAAAAGCTGGGTTTGCCCGCGTTTGGAGAGATTCTTATGATGTAGTAAATGGTGGTATGTTTTGGGATTTTGCCAGAACTGGGAAAATGGCTTGTATCAACTTTCCAACTGTAATTGGTGCTACTACTCTTTATAATATAACGAAGGACAGTGGTTATTTAGAAAAGGCAAAGGAGATTTATGCCTGGACAAACAACACTTTGTTCGATAAGAAAAGTGGTTTGGTGGCAGATCATAAAGTTGGTGATAATCCAACTTATTGGAAGGCTCATACTTATAACCAGGCCACTTGTATTGGTGCAGGGGTAATGCTTTACAAAGCAACCAAGGATCAAAAATACTTAAATGACGCTATTTTAGCTGCGGATTATACTCAGGAATTCATGTCTTCTTCAACAGGCGTGTTGACTTTTGAAATGGGGATAGAACAGGGCATTTATAATGCCATTCTTGCACAATATATTATTCGGCTGATTGAAGATGGTAATCAACCTAAATATGAATCCTGGATAAGACATAATATAGATCTCGGTTGGGAGAATCGAGATAAAGCCAGAGGAATAACTTATAAAGAATACAATGTCCCCTGTCCAATTGGAATTGTAGAAAGTTATGATGCAAGTGGAATTCCTGCATTTATGCAGGTAATTTCACCGGTAAAGTAATTATATTAAAATTGGAACAAAAAAAAATTAGACGGCTACTAGAGTTTTGCTTCTACCTGTTGTTGATTTAATGTCTAAGTGATCTTTTGTTAAGAATATAAGTCATTCAATTAAAAGCTATTATTATGTTTCATTAAGAGATAAGGGATGCAGTACTTGTGGTAATCCGAATTAATTTGTTGCCCTTTAGAAAAGTGAGCACAATATAAAATCATTTCCAACGCTATATTTGCATTATGAATTTACCAATGCGCATTACCTTTGATGGAAATGACTATACTTATATGGTCATGACGAAGGGAATAACGAAAGAAATCACTGCAATCCATATTAATCTGAATGGTATAGAATATCAATTAGTTTGTAATGCAAAGGGGGATTGGGATGCTGTCGATGCGACTATAAGTGATCATTCTGGATTGCTGAAAGCAATAGGAAGAAACATTAAACTACGTTATCGATTGTAAAAAAGGATTTTATTTTGATCGTGTTTTTCCGGTGTGATGCTCTGCTGATCTAGAGGACTGGATGTGATATCGGTTGGGACTCGGTTAAAATGAAAGCTTGTAGGAGAAGAGAAATTTGAGGTTGGCGATCCTAACTAACTGTTCACAGGGAAAGGAACAACTTAGGCAAAATCCCGGTAATCAAATTGGCGTACAGTTTGGCCCGAAACGGATTGACCACTTTCGGGCTCTTCCCCAATTTTGGTGGTCAATAATTTTATCTATGGGCTTAAAACATGCGTATGTAGCGATGAAATCCGTAAATTGAGGCTAATGATCATTTAATAAATGATTATCTTTTGCAGATCAAAAGGAATCGTTATCTTTTGTATGCGTGAGAAAATAACTACGTTTAGAGCATCATAAACAATGCTTTTTATTGAGTAGATTCAAATATTCAGCAACCAACCACCAAAAGTGGGGAAGAACCACTTTCGTTGAAATACACACCACCACCATCTTCTTGGCGGTATAACCACCAGCACGTAACAAATTACCGTTGTAATATCTTTAAATGTGCTGCTCGCCGGATAAATTCTGCAGACCATATGTGGGCAGCATTGCCTGGAGAGTACTCTTGGACAGTCCATGAACTACGAAGATTCTAAATCAAACTAGAACTTTATGTTCAAAGGTTTCAAACTGCATTATCTTAACTTATTTAAAGTGGAGTTTACGAAGCATTGATATTGTTTTGTTCATTTGTTTAAAATCCATTTTTTAGTCATCTTCTTTAAACAAAAAAAAGTATTTTGCCTGAATCTTATTTAACAATGCTCTTTTCATGATTACCATCCACAATTTTCCCGCAAGTTACGGGGATACCTTTCTTGTTCAGATTAATGACCAGGGATTCCAGGAGGTCAATATCCTGATCGACTGTGGCAAGGGTTTTGCAGGCAAGCCTCAGGAAACCCTTGCCAAATTGGGCGAGCACAACGCCCACAGGATCGACCGTTTTATTATTACACATTTTGACGACGACCACATTGCAGGGCTTTCGAGTTTTATCACCCAGAACGGGAAATCAGCAAGTCCAAACATCATCCAAATCGAGGAGATCTGGATGAATACTTTTAGACACTTACAGTTCAGCAAAAGGAATCCAGAGGTTCTGAATGTCGAGGAAACAAAGCGGCTGGAAACTTTCATACGTAACTTTTCCATTCAAAACCGGGAAAGGCGAGAGCAGACCATTGGCGCAGAACAGGCACTTACAGCAGGAAAAATCATCTATGAAAACGGTTACGTCTGGAATGCTGATTTTTCAGGCGAGGCCTGCATGGCAGGCAGGAGCATCAAGGTCACTGAAAACGTTAAAATCCACATCCTTACTCCAAGCGTTGAAAAATTAAAGGCGATCGAATCTGATTTTGTAGCCAAACTCAAAACGAACCATAATCTTGAACCTACTCAAGAGGATATATTTGATGATGCCTATGAGCTTTTCGTGAAATATGGCGAGACCGAAAAAAAAACAGAGAAACCCATTTCGGCTGCTCATCCCGTGATCTCGAGGGAAACCCTTACCGGAATCGTTAAAGATTTTGAATATGATCCGGATACGCGCCCGGGAAACGGAAGCTCTATTTCCTTTGTCCTGGAGACCAAAGAAAAAAACATACTCTTTTTGGCGGATGCCCATGCCGAGGATGTCATAACCTCCCTAGAAAATCTTTTTCCGGAAAGAAAAGGGCCATTGTATTTCGATGCGATCAAGGTTGCCCACCATGGGAGCGCAAGGAACAATCCTCCAGCCCTCTTTGATCTGATCGATAGCAGTATTTTTATCTTTTCAACCAATGGCAAACATCCGGCCCACGTACATCCGGATGTAGAAACCATTACGCACATCATATCCAGGCCGTTGCCGGGTAAGACCGAGAGAAGAACACTTTATTTTAACCATGAATTCGAGGGAAAGCAAGGACACCTTAAAGCCTTTGATGATGATACGCTCAAGGAACACTATCATTACGAACTGGATATGGAGACAGAGATCATATTATGAGCAACTTAAATAGCATCAAGATGGCCAGCTGCATGCTGGAGTGTGCTGGCATAAAAGGTTCTGGATTTTTCATTACTCCAAACCTAGTGCTCACCTGCCTGCATAACCTATCCATTGGACAGCAGGTTACCGGCGAAAGACCAGGTGAGCAGAAGGAAACTTTTGAGTTCGAAGTCCTGGATCAGGATGCAGGGATCGACCTTTCCCTGCTGAAGGTGATTAATAATAGAGAGAGTCTGAATACACTTCATGTTTGTTCCCTGGAACCTGTGGCTGGTATCGAATGGGAGTCTTATGGCTATCCGGATACCACCAATGGTAGGGCAATTGGAGAATCCCTTACAGGAGACATCAGAGATTACGCTGAATATACCGCTGGCTTGGAACATGACGTTGTTCTGAATGTCACCGGATACAACGTACAGACAAGTGTTTATGATGGTTTTTCAGGATCACCTCTAGTCGATGATTATGGCAATGTATTTGCCGTTTTTCGTTTCTCGGGCCATAATAGCCTGGATGCTGTTAGTATCAAGCGTGCCAAGCCTTTTCTTGAAAAAAATAATATTCTCTGCAAACAAGATTATCTGCTTGATTTTGAAGAATACGCCTGCAACTGTTTCGCAGGGTTTGAAGACGATCCTAAGCGGATGTGCAATGCTGCAGCCATAGGTATTAAGGATCAAGTTAAGCCCGATAGTATAACGCGAGATCTGCTTGGCAAGCTTTACTATCCCCACAATAAAGATTCTCTTGAAGATATCATTGTGCTTACCTCAAAAAGAACCCTGCAACCAACCGCGGACTCTGGAAAGGATGGCTGGAATTGCTGAGTTATCTTTCTATGATACCATCGGCCAGAACTGATTTTAATAGCATTACCATTACGCTCAGTTCGGAAACTTTCAAGGAGCTTTTTGGAGCCCATCTGGCAACTGCCAGCGATACAATTGATGTAAAAATCAACTTCTTCTGGACGCAGGGCCAGGGTTATCTCACCGTCATTAATGACTATGCGCACAATAGACTCGACAAGCAAATGGGAAACAATACCTGCTACATTTTCAATTCAGCAGATCCTGATTTCGGAAGACGTGGCCCCAAGCCAGGTTTCAAAAAGGGGATCGTCATGGATATCAGCGGAGAGGAAGAGGCGGGAATGCATATCATCAAACAAATGAATTTTGGTATGCTTAGCCTAAACCAGCTTTCACAGGAGGTTCTGGAATGCGATACGCTGGCCCAGGCGCGGCCTAAAATCAAACAATTATTCATTAACGCACTTCAAAATGACTGACATCAACAAAAGTGATTTCGCCATTGATGCAAATCTGGTCGGATCAGACAGCCTTGCATGCTGGCAAAAACCATATGATCGGTTCAATATTTATTTTTTCACCGCCATACATTCCTCTGAACAGGAACTGTTGGATTCCTATGCCAAGATCAGGGACTATATCGCTGTTTATTTCCAGGGAAGCTACCTGAGTCTGGATGTCGAGCGGTGGAATATTTATCAGTTTCATCTGCTCGGCTGCAAGATTGATCCCAATAAGAAACAGGTCATCGAACAAGATAAGTTTGCGACAAGGAAAATTGTTCTTGATGGGCTTACGGGAACCTTCGACGATCAGCGCATCAAATCCCTCATTGAACGTGAAGTCTTTTTCTTTTCCGTCCAGCGCAGGGATGTCCAGCACCAACCAGTTTTGGAATTCATCGGTCAGCGAGATCAGCAGCTTGCCACATACCTCACACAACAGGCCCCAGAGAGAGAGGCCCTTATCAAGTCACTTATTGATACTTTCGGAAATGGCTAAAATAAAAAAAGTAAGGATTGAAAATTTCAGAGCCTATGAGGGTAGCCATGATTTTTCTTTTATGGGTAAAAATGGCTTGGCCAACCTGGTGGTTGTTTACGGGCCAAACGGCTATGGAAAAACATCTTTCTTTGATGCGGTCGAGTGGGCCTTCAGTAATAAGATCCGCAGATTTGAAAATGGTGTGCTGAAACAGGAATTGGAAAGTAAGGATTTCGCCAGTGACGATCAGATTATCCTGACCAACCGATCAGGTTATTATAAAGGTGGCAAGGGTGAGGTGACCATTTTTACCGATGAAGACAAAATTATCAAACGGACAGTAGTACCCCGTCAGATTCCCAATACGGAGATCAAAAATGACTACAGGGATGTACAGCTGCTGGGCAATTACTCGCAAGCTGAAATAAACCGATTTGCTGAGCACAACATGCTTACCCAGGATCAGATTGATTCTTTTCTGCGGTTTAAAACACCAGAAGAAAAATTCGAAGCGTTAAGAGAATTCTGGCCAGAGGGAGGTGATGCTTCTACCGCCTTCTCTTCTCTTTCTTCGTATTCCAGAATACTGAAGACACAATTTACGAGTCTGCAGCACCGTATAAATGATATCATGTCAAAGATTGATGACAACATCAATTCAGATGCTAATTTTGCAAAGATCGATAGCTGGATCAATGAGTTCAACAAAGAGATTATCACTAACATAAAATTTCCGTTAATCTCCAGGGAGATTGATGATGAAGTTTATAAAGGCATTATCCAGTCCAATGAAACCTATAAGTTAATCGTTGATAGTCAGGTCACTACAACGGGAAACATGGTTTTAAGGCTTAACATGCTCGATAATTCCCATAAACTTTACTCCAGCCAGCTTACCGATCGCAGTACATTGCAACGCAGATTAGCCAAGCTGCAGGAAACCGTTTCAAGTCTGGAAAAAATCAGGCTGCTGCGTGAAGATAATATTGCTCGTGCCCCACAGCTGAACAGTTTGAGTACCAAACAGACAAATTTGCAGCGTGCCATTTCGCTTTGGCCAGGCTACATCGAGAATAAACTGCAGATACACGAGTTACAAGCAGATACCTATCGCCGACTCGAAGATATTGATATAAAAACGGGTGAGAAATCTTTTTTGGAGGACGAAATCAGGACCATTTCCGCAGAACGTACCAGACTCGCTGAGGAGTTCAACAGAGAACAGACCATTGCCACCAAAATTGAGGTGAACCTGCGTCAGATAGAAAAGCTTCGTAATGACATCCTTGAGGGGATTAACCATCAACAGTTTTCCGAGTCCTGTATTGCGGAGATATTTGCTGCCGGCGAACCGGCTTACCAACAGCGCCAGCAGTTTTTGGAAATATTGAATAGTGAGGAATATACTGGATTTGAACCTGTGGATCTTGTTGTCAGTGAACATATCCGCTTATTGCCGATTCTCAGGGAAAGGTGCTGGGATATTTCAATTGAGATTGAGGGAATGAAACTTGAGATGGAACGGAAGGGGACATTCAGTGAAAACCTGAGCCGATTGGTCAAATGGGCTTCACAGCAGGTAGCCGAACAACATTTGTCCACCTGTCCGATGTGCAAAACAGATTTCGGAGACGTAGAACATCTTTTAACTGCCATAACAGCTGATAAGGGTGATCTGCTGCTGGTATCTGAGCTTGAGCAAAAAACAGAGGAATTCAGCCTAATTATGAGTTACCTACAGGAGGAGCTTTTGGAGTCTGAATCTTTTCTGTTCCATTACATTAGCGACCAGAACGCCAAGGTTAATTTGGAGATTGTGCAGTCAGAAAAGACTATAGCGGAATTTGAAGGGGCCATCCGAAAATCGCAGCATTCAATCGAACACGCTACCATAGCGATTGGTCAGTTATTCGAAGAGATTGCGCTTAATGAAAATCTGGACAATCTAGACCTTGAGGTATTGCGGTTAAATAACAAGGACAATATTGCTGCCATTCTAGCTCAGACCACATCTGAAGATGGAAGACTCCGTACCAAAAGCAACGACTTGAAATTGCTTAGCAATTCATTGTTGGTTTTACAGAATACAGTCGCCAATAATGGCAATAAAATTAATTTAATCCAGGCCAAGGAAACATTCATTGAATGCACTGAACTTTTGGAACAGCGCTTACAGCTCATATCGAAGTCGATCGACCTGCGCTTTCTTGAACAACAGCTTAAGGATGCATCAGCCTTGATTGCCAGTGAACAGCAATTGATAGCTGTACAAAACCAATCGATAACTAAATTGGAGAAGGAATTATGGGATTCGGTGAATACAATGAGCGAGGTTGAGCACAAAGAGCAAATGAGTGATTTGGACCGTCAACTGGGCAAACTAAAGGTAGAAATTGCTAATTTTGAAGCAAGTTACCGGGCACTTATTGCAAAAGAAGAAGTCAGTCTGTCTTCAATCCAGGATGAACTGCTACGACATGAAAATTTGCATGCTAAACTAACTGAACTCAGAGCACGGCTAGATACCTTCGGAATCGATCTGGCCGTAATTGAAGGTGACGTTGTCCGAAACGGCCTTAAAACCGAACTTAGTCTGATCACAGCTGATCAGCAAAAAATCCAGAAGGCATTGGATCGAATTGATTCCTCGAAGGAAATGGTCGGGGCTTTTATAACAAAGGGGATAGACGAATATTTCAATAAGGATGTAATCAATCAGATATACGGGAAAATAGAGCCTCACCCTAAATTAACCGAAATCGATATTCGAGCGGAGAGCACAGGCAAGCTTCCGAGATTGACCATCCGCGCTAAAAGTGATTCCGAGGAATTGGCACCGGGACTGTTTCTGAGTACAGGCCAGGTCAATGTGCTCTCGCTGAGCATCTTTATTGCAAGAGCCTATGAGATGGGCAATGGGAACTTCAATTCTATTTTCATGGACGATCCTGTGCAGAACATGAGTGACATCAATGTGCTGTCTTTTGTTGATCTACTTCGAATACTGATCATGGACCAGGATAAGCAAGTGATGATTTCAACCCACGATGAGAAATTTTTCAGGCTTTTGAAAAATAAGCTTCCTGCAGAGTTTTTCAAGTCAAAGTTCATAGAGCTGGCTTCTTATGGGACGCTTAAGGAGGAATTAAATACTAATGAAACCACTTAGATATGGCATTAAAAAAAATATTGACCGAAATATAATTCCGAGACTATACAATGCAGCTCAAAAACCGATTATTACCGATTTCATTCTATAAGACAGTTAGAAAATATAGATGAAAAAACAGATTCCTTGATTTTTTTGTGCATTTGGGCTGAATTACCTCGACATCTTTTATGTGCATGACAATGACTCAAGGGATGGTAACAGCAATTTTAGTTGTGGCATTGAACGAGGTAGGATTAAAAATTGAATCCTTGCGATTAGATTTAAGTACAAACGGATTAATAAAAAATATGACCGAATACCAAAACAATACTCATGATAGAGAGATGAAAGATAGCTTAGAACAAATCCTAAGCATTTGAAAATTGAAAGTCCTGACGATGCGGTGAAGCTAATACAACAAATATCAGATAATAAAGATGAATGTAAGTGGTTGTAAATTATAGTTTTAGCGTATTTTCGTGAAACACTATGATAACAATCTTGTTAAATGCCGTCTCTGTTACAGCGACGACAATTGTTGCGTTTGTAATACACCAAATGATAAAATTTCTGATGGGCAGATTTTATTTTTGTAGGAAAAAGTCACTTAGCTTGATAAGGATTTCTTACGTTATATCTGGGTTCGCATTAATTGCTTTTTTCATATTTTCAATATTATTTATCATTTGCCCTGATAGTAATTATGGATTAACTAAACCCAATATTTTTTTGTAGTAGTAACAATAGTAGCATCTCCTTTACCATAAAATTTGTTAAAGGAGTCAGTTTAATAATAAATAAAATGATTATTTTCAATCATCTCTTATGCTAGGGTAGAAAATGAAAAAGATTGCTCATGTTTTCGTTGTCATTCCGTTCTTTAACGAAGCAGAAACTTTGTTGGATACTTGCCACTCACTGGGATTCGGAATAGATAAGCCACCTGGCGATGATATAAGTCTAGTTCTGGTAAACAATAACTCTAGTGATGCAAGTGAATATATCGCTGCGCAATTTAAGGAGAGATTCAATAACCAGTCAATCTACATTTTCAATCAGCCTACTCAGGGTATTGTTCCAACGAGGATTGCTGGTAACCAGCACGTGCGAGAGATTTGTTACGATCGAAAAATCCATGAGTCACTTGCGCTGATTATTCAGGCTGATGCCGACACGATTTATAGTCAAAATTATATTAATTCAATGAGAATTGGAGCGGATCAGGCAGGATTGAATACTTTAATTGAGGCAGATACGAGATATCCCGATACCTTTATCAATGAGGATTTTGGCTTTCTCAAGGCATGTCTGGAAATTGATCAAGCCTGCGAGAAGTATTTCTGTGATGAGCATATCGACTTAATAGTAGATGACAAAGCCGTGGCTTACCGTTTGAAAGACTACTATATGTGGGGCGGACATCAAGTTGTTTTCAATGATTCGGGGGATGAGCTCTTAGCTGAAACAACAAGGCTTTTTATGAAGGCAAAAACATTTGGTGCCATCAGGCTTAAAACAACTGCTGCATTTGTTATTCATTCTGTAAGAAATATTCATACCGAACGCGAACTTGTTTTTGCTACGGCAGGATACCCCAGGGAAGCAGGTTGGGTTAAGGAGTTCTACAGGAACAATGACACTCTGAATTTCGATCAGGATAACAGGGGACTGATTGTAGACCTTAGGATATTGCACCTTCTTGGATTATTTACGATACTTCCCGCACATTTTTTAAATGCAAATGGGCTGGAGACTGAAAAAAATGCTGTAATTGTACACGCAATGGAATATTTACCAAAGCGAAACATTCACGAAATCCGCGATAAAAAAATACATCTTTTAATTGAGGATGTATTTGGAGTATTGAATGAAAAGAAGGACGAATTCCTAATACTTGTCCGTGATAAGTGAGTATTTTATAGAAAAATGTTACCAATTACGGTTTTCCGTAACTAAAATTATTAGTTTATTTATTAATTTAGGACTGATTTAATTAGAAAGAATCTATGGAAAATTTCTCAAACAACACGGCTAGTCCAGTACAGAAAAGCCAAGATCTTTTTACAAAGATCAAACAACAGGCGTCATCACATCCAGCATTAAGCAGGATGCGTGAAAAAGTGATGCAGCAATCAGATGCGCAAAGCATTACTGATTACAGCCGCATGCACCATCGCCACAACCGTTCGTAGAATGGCCCCACGATGTACGTACATTGTACGTACATCCTTTTTCTAAATTCTCTCTTAGCCTATGGATAATAATTTCGCTCCTGCAACAATAAGTTGCTTTTTATTGAAGGTTGCTTCAAGATGTAACATTAACTGTGATTATTGCTACATGTACAATCACTTAGATCAGAGTTATAAGCTTCAGCCTAAAATAATGTCCAAGCTTACCATGGACGAAAGTTCCAGAAGGATCGTCGAATATGCACGGGAACAAAAGCTAAAAAGAATTGCCATCGTTTATCACGGAGGTGAGCCCCTGTTAATGAATTCCCAGAAGTTTATCGACCATATCAGCTCGCTAAAAACGATGATGCCCAGTGGTACAGAGATTGAATTTTCTATGCAGACCAATGGTGTATTACTCAAAGAGGAGGATCTAATCTTATTCGAGTTACATGGACTGCAGGTGTCGCTTAGCCTTGATGGGCCAAAATCCGCCAATGACCGGCACCGAGTTGATCATAAAGGTGAGTCAAGCTTTGTGGAGACTGAAAATGCATTGAAACTTTTAAAAAAATACCCTAAGGTGTTTTCAGGTGTTATTGCTGTGATTGACCCCAGAAACGATCCCGGTGAAGTGCTTGAATATTTTTCGGACTATGATTTGCCCCAACTAGATTTTTTACTTCCTGACGCTAACTTTCTTACCACGCCACCTCTCAGGGCTGAGAAAGCCGATATTTATAGAGATTGGCTAATTAGTTGCTTTGATATCTGGTTTGAGCGTTTCCCTAATTTAAAGATAAGGACTTTTGATAGCATACTAGCTGGTTTATTGGGAGTTCCGAGCGATACAGATGGATTTGGTTTTGGTGATGTTAGCCTTATTACCATTGAAACCGATGGTTCATACCATGATTTGGATGTGCTTAAAATTACTGGAAGCGGCACACACCTGAAGCAGGGAGACGTTTTTTCGAATTCAATCCAGGATGTTGTTTCCAGTGGTCAGCTTGAGCCACATCGTAAACTGCTTAGAATGACTGGCCTTGCTAAGACCTGTCAGGAATGTGATATTGTCGAAATATGTGGTGGTGGGGCAGTTGCCCATCGGTTCGGCGAGAACGGCTATGAAAATCCAAGTATTTATTGCTACGAACTCAAAAGTCTAATCAACCATATCCAGTTCAAAGTGCTTGAAGAACTCGCGAAAGAGGAATCCAGCATCGAATCAGAGCTTCCTACTGATACGATCATCGATTTTGAAATAAGAAGCCTGGAATCCGGGGTTTTGGAAAACGCCTTGACATCTTTCAAAAAACAACAGGTAGTAAAACTTTTGGAGGTGCTGGAATATTTAGGTCAGGATTTTAGCGGAATGCCTGATCAACGGCTTCAAAGTGCTTCTATAATGCCTTCCGTAGTTGTTTGGACCGAGGTTATGGAAAAAAAATCGAAAGGAATTCCAATGAAATCGGCTGAAGGTTCAATTATTGATCCTGATCCAAAATATCTTTGGAAATTTTTGGCGAGCAAAACAGATTCTAAGCCTTGGCCGCTGGTCAATCGTTCGGATTTTTGGCTGAGGGTACCTTTTGGAAAGGAAATTTATTTTGAAGATGATGATACTACTTCGTGCAGTAACGAGGTTTTACAGAAATCTATAGCTTTAATTGAGAGATGGAAACCGGAAATTGTTAAAGAAATGAATCTAATCTCACCTGAACTACAATTCATCAGAGATACGAGTGCGGATCCGGACCAGGTTGTCTCTTTTAGTGACAATAGTGTTCCCGGAGCATTATACGTTCAACTTATTAGATCTGGCAAATTTATAGATCCGCGCGACCTGGCAGACTCCATCATACACGAGCATCGTCATCAAAAACTCTATCTTCTGCAGCGAATATCTCCAATAGTTCATGACGACCATATTTTGGTTCATTCTCCCTGGAGAACAGAACTTCGCCCGCCTTCAGGTCTATTCCATGCGCTATATGTTTTCGTCGAATTGCTGGATTTCTGGCACTCACTCAAGGGCGATGCAGATTCTGTGCCGAGAGCGCAAAACGAATGTAGGATTATTGCTGAAAAAATAAAAAAAGGTTTTGATGTGATTGACTCTTGCAGCCTCACTCAAACTGGTTTAGCCTTGGTAGAGATATTAAAGCATAAAGTTAAAAATGTTACTTATGGAATTGCCTAATTGGATCAACAAAATACAGGCAAGTGAACGAATATCGTTTCTGAACTCATATTTTCCAGGCAAAGTATTGAGGGTTACCGAAGTTAATGGACAGACTGAGATTCATTTAGATTGGTATGACGATCCAGCTTTTTATATCGATGAAAAATTATTGCAAAATATCACTCTTTTAGATAAAGAACTTACTGTTTATGAGATCCCATCTTTTTATCGTCAATATAATGGCTTTAATCTTGTTCTAAACGATAACTGGACCTTGTATTTTTGGGCCCAGGTCTTAAGAAAACGCCGGAGTTTAAATAAGGGGTTGGGCAAATTAGTTATCATCCATATTGATGACCATTTTGATTGTATGGTTCCACTGCTATTCCAAACGAATTCTGAAGATTTTTTGGATCCGTATACTAATATGAATGTCAAAATGGATGACCCTGATACTGTAATCAGAGCTATTAACTCAGGGTCAATAGCCATCGGTAGCTTTATCACCCCATTTTTGCATGCACTGGATTCATTCGATTTTCGTTATCTGATTCCCGAATCAAGGTTAAAAGGTCCCTCTCGGGGAACAATCAAAAAAAGCAATGTTTCTGATATTCTTTTTAAAGACAGAACTAGGCCAACGATTTCCTTTGAGGAAAGCAGTGGGATTTCAGCCCACACGTTTAGAATTGCTACAAAATTGGATGATCTCTTGACTGATATTTCAGAGGACGCTCAAATATTGGTACATATTGATATGGATTATTTTAATAACAGATACGATGGGGATTCGGATTGGAAACATCACGTGAGAAAACATGATCCGAATAGAAGGGAAGTAATGTTATCAATATCCCACGTTTTGGGGTTACTTAAAACAAGAATTGTTGGTAAGCAGATAGCTGATTTTACTATTGCGTTTTCCCCTGGGTTTTTTCCATCCGACTACTGGCAGGAGTCAATTAATTTATTTTCTCGTTATCTCGCTAAAAATGACCAAACACCTTCCAATAGATCCGAATGAAATGGAACTGAGAGCTGGTTCGGGCCAAATGCTCAATGACAAGAAAAAAGGCTTGTATTGGCATATTATATTCCAGGGGCAGCATGTCGGCAAAGTTTACATTGACTATTTTAAAAATGAGGTGCTCGGTAGACATCCGGCGATAGAAATTTTTATTAATCAGAACTTTCAAGGAAGGCGCATTGGACGCCATGCCTATGCGATGGCATGTGAGATGAGTAATTTAAAGAAAGTATATATGCATGCTAGAAAATCTAATGCCGCATCGATAAAATCAGCCTATGAGGCTGGGTTCAGGATATTGGAGGATCCGTCATTTAAGCAAGTGGTCATGGTTTGGACAAAAGCACCTAAACATAAAATCTAATTTCGTATACTAAAAAACTAGTAGATAATATAAAATTGCTATTTACATTAAACTTTCATTGAAAACAGAATCAAATAGACTGTATTAAGGTAAGGCTTATTAAGCTCAATTGATCACCCTAAATAATCTTAATACTGGTAATCATACTTTGAATTGATGTTAGTTCTCTTTCATTAATAAGCATAGATTCTTGAACTTTGTCAATTGTGAAAGTGCATATAAATATATCGTTTTGCTTTCCGGTGATCCAGTAATAAACAACATTTGCCACTCCATCTTGCTGAGATTCTTTTTTGTAATACGCACAGTCATTTTGGCCCAATATTATTCTTTGTGCGCCTGCATTTTCGGCAATCTCAGTAGTAATATACTCGTAAGCCTTATCCACATGTGGGGCATTTGTATTCGGCCATTGGAAAGCTGTAATTCTAAAATTACCTGTCCATGAGGTCTCTGTTTCGTGCCAGAAAGCATGCGTAGAATCGTCATCATCATATTCTTCCCACCCATCAATTAGTCTGAAACTAAACCATCCACCTCTTAAAATGTAAATATTATTATCCATTGCGCTTTGTTACTTAATGTTAAATACCAAATTAAATAAAAAGAGCCATGTTGCATTAATTGCCATTAATGACTTATTAGATCGACTTATTCAGCAAGTATTTAATGTTGCTATAGAACCTATTTGTAATCGTATGATGATACATTTTTATAAGGAATTATATCTGAATGTTTTTTTAGATTTGTTTACCTAAATCACTGATTAAACGTAAATCAGATAAGGAATGGTTCGAGAAACGCCCAGTTGGGTCCAGGGGACGAGCTTTTTATCAAAAAATGAAGTCAAACTGTAAGATACAAAAGCACTTAGAGAACTATAGTGTTTTTATTTAAAGTTTATTTTGCAGGATGACATCAAAAACCTATCTTTGAGCCATCAAATAAGCAGTTATTTATACTTTACTATCGGACGATAGTTATGCAAGTTGATAAAATGGTTTATGCTGATTTGATTTGAAATGATTTATGCCCTAATCTACACCCTGATGTTTCAGGAGGATGTAAGTGGTTGAAAATAAGATATTTAAAACGTCGGTACGGCATCCTGCCACCCCGACAAAACAAAGACATAAAGTCTATTAAAAACCCTCTAAATGTTACAGTTTAGAGGGTTTTTTCGTTTATTTCATGTCAATTGATGTCAATTGATATCAAAGAAAAAAGGCAATATATCAAGATTTTTCTGCCCCTTTCTACACTCTATATTTTAGTTATAATTGTTGTATTGGGAGGCTCATTAAGCGAAAAAACTTTCATTTCTGGTTAACCCGGATTATGTCTCCATTTTCCTGTCTTATTTACTAAATGCCAGGCTCAATATGATATTCTTTGTCGGTTACCGCTTCTAACCATTTCGTTTCGCCTTTTTCCCTTCCCGTTATTGCTACCTGAATAAATTTGGTATTTGAACTTGCACCATGCCAATGAGGAACATCTGGTGGACATTTTATGGCATCGCCTTTACGAAGTATTTTCTTTGGTTGTCCCTTTTCCTGATAGTAACCAACACCATCTATTGCTAATAATATTTGACCTGCCGGATGGGTATGCCATTTGCTTCTGGCTCCTGGTTCAAAAGTTACACTCCCTATAGAATTCTGATTTAGGCTGTCAGCCTGGATTAAGTTTTCCAGCCATACGGTTCCAGTAAAGTTATCATTAGTTACCTGTTTCCCTTTTGCAAATACGGTTGATTCTTGTGATTCGGATGGAGAGATAGGTGCCGACTTATTTTGCTCATTACATGATAATGAAACTACTCCTATAATAAATAGTATAATTGTGTTTTTAATATTCATCATCTTGATTTTTAAAGGTTTTTTTGATAAAAACTGAGTAATTTATTCACAGCTTGCGACACATATTCAGGCTTCCAATAGGTCTGTATATGTGTAGCTCCCTCAATCAAAAATAATTCCTTGTTTTTTGCATTGGTTGCTCTAGGGAATGCTTCATCTGTCATGTATTTTGTATCGGATTTGCTCCCTGCCATCATCAACAATGGTTGATTGATCAAATCCATATTCGTGTTGGCATCCCAGGTCATTAAGTCGAGCAGACTGCTCATAGTATACAGAAAGGTTGAATTTGGATGTGCATGACTTCTATAATAGTACTCGTATCCTTCCCGATACAAATCTGTTGTGGTTTTAGCGATTTCTGCATCTGTAATGCTCGCCACACCAGCATAGATGATTTTGCCACCTGCGGCTTCCTGCGCGCGCGCGTCTGAAGCTTGTTTTAAACGTTCTTGAATCATATTTAGTTGGGAATTCTGAAAACCATTACGTCTTACTTCACCTGAATTAAACATACTCAAAGTTGCCACTGCTTTAAAACGTTTATCGCTCTGTGCTGCTTTTAAAGTATAACCGCCGCCACCGCAAATACCTAAAACACCTAAGCGGTTCGTGTCAACCCCAGCATATTGTGTAATAAAGTCAGCCATACCACGAATATCTTCGATACGGCTTGCAGGTTTATCCGTGTGACGTGGCTCACCGCCGCTTGCTCCCTGATATGCTGCATCGGCAGCAATGGTTATATACCCTGCCTCTGCCAAACGTTGTGCATATAGTCCGGCTGTCTGTTCTTTTATACCACCATTGGGGTGTGCGACTGCTACTGCCGGATATTTCTTTGAAGCATCGTAATTTGCAGGTGTATAAACATTCGCTGCAATTTCAATCCCGTTCAGTTTATACTTAACTGGATAAATATTTACTTTTCCCTTTTCATTTTTGGTAATGGCTCCTTCATACACCAGGGTATAAGGATTTTGTTGTTTTCTCTTAGGAGTAGATTGTGCATCTACAACGTCAGTAGCCGCTACTGACATGGCTAAGGCAATTATTGATGTTAGTTTTTTCATAGTTCTAATATTTTACTGTTTACTTTTCAGCACTTCATCTAATACGGACTGTGCTGATTTCGCTTCTTTATTTCCTATGCTTGATCTTATGAGACCTACAAATTGTTGTAATTGACTTGGGGATAGACCAACGTTCATGCAGATGTTCAAATGTGAACGTAGCATAGGTTCCACTCCGCCAATGCTGCTGAGGACAGAGACAGTAACCAATTCTCTTTCCATATAGGTCAACACATCCCGCTCAAAAATATCAGCAAAAAGATGTTCTTTGAGAAAGACCTCTATCTCAGGTGCAAATGCTGCATATCCTGTTTTCGATCCTGTTTCCGGTGTACCTGTTAATGCTTCCAATATCGCTTTACCTCTTTCGTATTTGCTGCGCCCGTTATTGATAGGGGAGGCTTCTACACCTTTTTCATCATTAATGCCTTTGGCTTTGCGTTCATCCACTACGGTTATAAGGGTCTGTAAGCCCCGAATGCTGCGGGGAAAACCTGCATAAGCATACAGATGAACGATAGCCTCTCTGATCTGATTGATAGTCAAACCTGCCTCCAGGCCAGCATTTAATTCAGTTTTTAATTTTGACAGGTCACCTTTTCCTGTGACTGCCGAAATGCGTACCAGGGCTTGTTGTTTTGCACTTAAATTTTGACTGGTACCAGTTTGGGCATTTGCAGCAGTTGCAATAATCATTGTCATCATAAATAATATCGACTTCATTAATTTATTGATCATCATTTCCGTTCATTATGGCGTTAATAATTTCGTGAAGGACATGGATGCCAGTTGCCAGTTATTGTTCTCTTTTTTATAAACTTCAGTAACCATAAAAGGATTGGTGACTTCATTACCACCTACTACTGCCAAAAGTGTAATCCTGTTCAACAGAACAGCTGTATTTCCGATAACATTGACAGAAACATCGTGGATATCGGCTTTCTTATACCAGATACCTCCACTTTTAATCACATCTATTTCCCGTTGTTTTCCCCATGATCCCCCCATGTGAACAAACACAGATTTATCGTGAAAGAGTTTGCTAAGCTCATCCGTATTTTTGTCGGCCATCCAGTTCCATTTTTGCTTGGAAAGATCTTTAAGTTCCTGTTCAACGTTCGTGGCATTCACAGCTGGTTTTTCCAATTTTTTATATTCTTCATCTGTAACAGGATGCAGCCAGGTCGTTTTACTTTTTGGCGAGACTGCTAAATAGGTAACACCGCTATTGGGGGTTGATCCATGCCAATGTTCCACATTAGGCAGGCATTTTACAACATCTCCTTTTTGTACGATTTGCACAGTCTTCCCTTTTTCCTGATAATAACCGATACCGTCAGTAATCAGTAATATCTGTCCGCCAGAATGGGTATGCCAGTTAAGTTTTGCATTGGGTGCAAACACGGCAAGAGATATTTGGGAATTGATAGCGTTGTCTGGTTTGTTTAATTCACTAAGCCATACGTCTCCGGTGTGATTTACATTTTTTGCCTTTTCTCCTAGCGGAAAAATACTTTGTTCCTGTGCAGTTACTTGAGTTTTAACCACCGCAAATAGTAAAATTGTAAGATAGATTGCTTTTTTCATTTTGTTTGATTTATAAACTAACTAGACCTATTTTCTTCAACCAGTTTTGTATTTCAAGTTGTACCCGCTTTTCTTTTTCCATTACGAATAAAATGCCGTCTCTCTCCACACCACCTTTTGTTGAAAATCCTTCAAGTACTTTGCTCTTTGCACATAATTCTTTCACGGTTTCAAAGCTGTTTCCAATGCCATAACCAGCATTGGTGTTGAATGGGACTACTATTTTTCCGCTTAGATCGTATTTATTCAAAAAGCTTTTCATAGGAGGCGGCAACTGCATTCCCCAGGTAGGAAAACCGATAAAAACAATATCGTACTTTTCTATACTGTCTATTCTTGTTTTAAGCTGTGGTAAATAATCTTTTGCATTTTCTGCAGCTACCTGATCCACCGTTGTCTGGTAATGATCGGGATAGGGTGTTACCAGTTCCAATGCCACTAAACTACAACCAACTTTTTTATGGATCATCTCCGCAACGGCTTTGGTGTTTTTTGTACGTGACAGATACACTATCAGTATGTTTTTATCTTTATGTAAGTCACCTTTATCTATCGGTTGTTCTTCTTTTACTTTTGTTGGTTCTCCAGCCCTTGAACAGGAGGTGATCATCAATAAAAGTGTAATTATCTGTATGCCGTATATCCTTAACCGTTTCATATCTTTCTTTTAACTATGTAAAGTTCCCAAGAACAAAAGGATTTTATGGTAGATGTATTACGGGGATTGCTACCAATATTACTTATCCAGACCTTTTTCCTTTAACCATTTTGACAGCTGATCAGCTATCTGAAGATTATTCAGGTCAGAAAAGGGGAAGTGTGTGTTGCCTTTGATACCGATTTCCGGCAGGTGTATTACAGTTGCGTCACCTCCATGTTTGTTGATGGTTGATGCCCAGATCTTCGCCATTTCAAGTCCTGAACGCCAGTGATCTTTATTCCAAATTTTAGTAGGTTCTTTTGCGATATTATCTCCATAATAAATCACAATGGGTATTTTAGTCAATTTATTGAAGTCGGACAGTGGTACTTCCATGCCTTTCAACTCGCCAAAAAGACCTGCTGATTTTATGGGTTCGGGTAGTTCTCCTTCGGGGAACACGAAGCCGCTGTAAGGCTCGTAAGCTACAACTGCTTTAACCCTATTATTTTTGATGGCCGTAGACCAACCAGGCCCGCCTCCTTGGGAATGGGTAACCAATATGCCTTCACCAATTTTATTAAATAGTTGAGAGATGGCATCCGAAACCACATTCCCATCAAATGTGCCGGTATTTGGAGTCATTTGCCTATAAAACTGTTCTAATGAAGCAACATCTTTAGGAAACTGAACACCTGTAAAGTAGTCAGGATAATTTCCGATCCGAAACTGACTGAACCAAAACTGCTCATCAGCAGTAGGGTTAATGGTTGCCGCGACGGAACTTTTTCCCGCTTCACCACGCCTTGGCTGGTCAAGCAGGTAGACAGGGAATCTTCTGCGAAGAAAAATGTTCTGGAATCCTTCCCGTCCGTCAGGGGTAGTTTCCCATGTTTTTTTCGACTGCCCGGCACCATGCAGGAATATCAGGGGATACTTACGGGCTTTTACCGGAATCTGATAAAAGGCATAAGCATGATCCCCATGAAAAGTCTGGCCTTGTGGTTTCAATGCACTATCCAAATTAAAGCTGCCAGCTGCGGTAGTTTTTGTCCCCCCTATGGCAAAACTGCCTTGATCAGCGATCACTAAGGGCTGTACTTTGTTTTGGGCTTTAGTCGATATGGAAATAGCCAGTAATAGTGTTAATGTGCCTATGTATCTTATTAGTTTCCTGTTCATTTCAAATCATTTTTATTTTCCTACTCTATTTTGTAGTGCTTCTGGATACCTCGCTCCTTGTATGGCTATTTTTGATGCCGCCAGATCTATTTGCTGCACATCTTCTGTCGATAACGAAATGGTTGCAGCCCCAATGTTTTCCTGCAAGCGGTGTAATTTGGTTGTTCCGGGAATCGGTACAATCCAGGGCTTTTGTGCCAGTAACCAGCCTAGGGCTATTTGTGCGGGTGTTGCATCTTTCTCAACAGCAATAGATTTCAACAGATCTACTAAAGCTTGGTTTGCTTTTCTGTTTTCTTCTGAAAAGCGGGGAACAATATTTCTGAAATCTGTAGCGTCAAATTTTGTTGTTTCATCGATCGCTCCCGTTAAAAATCCCTTTCCCAATGGACTGAATGGTACAAAGCCTATTCCCAGCTCTTCCAATGTGGGGATGATTTCCTTTTCCGTTTCGCGAAAGAATAAAGAATATTCACTTTGTAATGCGGCAACTGGTTGTACGGTATGTGCTTTGCGAATGGTTTCTACGCCTGCCTCAGATAACCCCCAATGTTTGATTTTTCCTTCTTTTATCAAATCATGAATAGTTCCGGCAACTTCTTCAATAGGTACATTGGGGTCAACACGATGCTGATAAAACAGATCAATATAGTCTGTTTTAAGCCTTTTTAATGATGCATCTGCCACTGTTCTTATCCTTGCGGGGCTGCTGTCCAATCCTTTTTTTGAATCACCATCCTGAAAACCAAATTTTGTCGCAATGACTGTTTTTTTTCGAAAGGGTGCAAGTGCTTCGCCTAACAACTCTTCATTTGTAAAAGGCCCGTAACATTCGGCTGTGTCAAAAAAAGTTACTCCCGCATCAAATGCAGTTCTTATTAATCTTATAGCGTCCTGTTTATCTGCTGCCGGACCATAGCCAAAACTTAGTCCCATACAGCCTAATCCGAGGGCGGATACTTCCAGTCCGCTGTTTCCGAGTATTCTTTTAGGTATCATTTTATTTATTTTAAGCGTAGATCTGTTTTTATTAATAGCTACTTGGACTTATATATCTAATTTTCGTTCGCTCAACCATTTTACCATTGCAGGATCTCTATGGTCAAAAAACAAGCTCGCGTTGGTATCTAAAGTAGCGATGGATTGTATATCCTCTTTAGAAAGTTCAAAATCAAAAATATCGAAGTTTTCAGCCATCCTTTCTTTGCGAACAGATTTGGGAATAGCAACTACACCTCTTTGGGTTAACCAATTTAGAATGACCTGTGCTACCGATTTACTGTGTTTTGCAGCTATGTCCGATAATACCTCATTTTGGAATATGTTGTTTTTACCTTCTGCGAAAGGCCCCCATGATTGAATTTGTACATTATTCTGCTCCAGAAATCTTTGATTTTCCACCTGTTGATGGAAAGGATGGGTTTCAATCTGGTTAACGGCGGGAGTGAAGCCGCTGTTTATGATCAAGTCCATCATTCGATCTGGCTGAAAATTAGCCACACCAATTGCCTTAACTTTTCCTTCCTGATATAATTCCTGCATAGCTCTCCATGAACCAAAAACATCCCCGTAGGGCTGGTGAATGAGATAAAGATCCAGGTAATCCAATTGCAACCTTTCCAAAGACCTTTGAAATGCTGCTTTTGTCTTTTCGTAACCTGTATCCTGTACCCAAAGTTTAGTAGTTATAAATAATTCATCTCTGTCTATGCCGCTATTTTTTAGTGCATTACCTACTGCTGGCTCGTTTAAATAAGAGGCTGCAGTATCTATTAGCCTATAACCTGTATCAATTGCATCAATAACTGCCCTTTCACATTCTGCCGCATCGGGTATTTGAAAAACGCCAAATCCCAAGATTGGCATTTCTAATCCGTTGTTCAATTTAACTGTTTTCATTTCTTATTAAATTTGCTCAATGTCTATACAACACTTTTAATGGTACAAAGTTCAGCTTTGATATGGAGTGAATTGGTATACCGATTACGGATATTACTACCAATGTTACTGATTGGTGCGTGTCTGCCGTTTTTGTTATACTAGAATGGTTAGTTTTGTATTAACAAAAAGCAATAGCTATGGAAAAGGCCTATAATTTTGACACGGTAAGCGAGTACAATGCATTTAATAACCATGAAACTTTACATCCACTGGTGAGTGTTATTGATTTCTCAAAAGCGAAGGAAAGAACAGGTTCCCGGATGACTTTCGGACTTTACTGCATTTTCCTTAAAGAAGTGCATTGCGGAGATTTAAAGTATGGCTGTAACTATTACGACTATGACAAGGGTACATTGGTATTTATTTCCCCTGGACAGGTTATCGATGTAGAGAATAAAGTAGATTTTTACCAGCCAATGGGACATGGATTGGTCTTTCATCCAGATCTAATAGTAGGCACACCTCTGGCCAAGAGTCTGGATGAGTATAGCTTTTTTAGCTATAACACAAGTGAGGCATTGCATCTATCTGAAAAAGAGCGGAAAATTGTCTTTGATTGCTTCTCTAAAATTGAATATGAATTAAGCCAGTCGGTTGATAAGCATAGTAAAAAGTTAATTGCATCCAATATTGAGCTTTTTCTGAATTATTGTGAGAGATTTTATGATCGTCAGTTTATCACTAGGGAAAATGCCAATAGGGGAATACTGCAAAAATTTGAGGAATTACTGAATAGCTATTTCGCATCCGAAAAGCCCTATAGTATCGGTCTGCCTTCTGTAGGCTACTTTGCAGATGAAGTCCATTTATCTGCTAACTATTTTGGTGATCTGGTAAAAAAAGAAACTGGCAAATCTGCGCAGGAGTATATTCAGAACAAAATCATTGAGATTGCAAAAAATAAGATTTTTGATAGCAGCAAGACCATTAATGAAATAGCGTTTGAGTTGGGTTTCAAATATCCACAACACTTTAGCCGCTTATTTAAAAATCGTGTTGGGTATACACCTAATGAGTATAGGAATTTATAAGACTTCTATCGTAACAGGATGTCAAAATAGTTCGTTTTCAATTTGAATCGGTAATCTTAGTGTACGTTTCGGTGAATGTGGTTCTTCCCCACTTTTGGCGAAATACCCACTATAAGACACAAATTGAATTAGCTAATTATTATATTAAATTCAAATTTTATTTGGTGGCATCACATCAAAAACCTATCTTTAAGTCATCAAATAAGCAGTTATTTATACTTTACTATTGGAGATGGTTTGAGCTGATTTGATTTGAAATGATTTATGCCCTAATCTACACCCTGATGTTTCAGTGGGATGTAAGTGATTGAAAATAAGATATTTATGATGTTGGTTCGGCATCCTGCCACCCCGACAACAAATGTTTAAAACCCCTCTAATTGTTAAAGTTTAGAGGGGTTTTTCGTTTTAATCAATATGCGCTATTCTACAACCTATTGTTTTGTTGTATCATTGTTCCTTTATTTAAATTTATTTGCCCGTATTACAGTTAACGAATAGCCCAATTCAGGTGTTTAACGGGCGCATGAGGAAATGGCTGAAAGCATCCAAATTTTTTCTCAACTTCGTTTCTGACTTTGTAACTTATACCGGATCATAAAAGCGAAAGACTGATATGCAATATTCATCAAAAGCAGCACAACTCCTCAAACAGATCAATAGTGAAACTAAACTTGGCGACCTGCGTAAAATGGCCGGGGAAATTAAGGTGGATCATGCCCTGGCTAATGAGCTTTGGACTAGTGGCGATTTCCTGCCCAGGCAACTGGCCATTTTAATCATGGATTATAAAGTTCTTACACAAGATCTGATCGATAAACTGGATATGGATATTCAGGGCCACCCGGTTAAAGAGCGAACTCAATTGATAGACTGGCTCATGGCCAATCAACTTACCAAAAGCAAGAAAACTATTGCATTGATTGAATCCTGGGAAAACAGCCCTTCACCTCTTCAAAGAAGGATTTTCTGGTATTATCAGGGGCGGTTAAGATGGGTTGGACAAGTTTCTCCTGACAACACTGCAGACCTGCTTTCTGCAATTGAAGCCAACATTGCCGGGGAAGCGCCCGAAGTGCAGTGGGCCATGAACTTTACTGCAGGCTGGATAGGTGTTTACGATAAGCAGTTCCGGAAACGTTGCGTTTCACTCGGCGAGAAAACCGGTCTGTACAAAGATGAAATGGTATCAAAAGGATGTACCCCAAATTATTTACCGGAGTTCATCGCTATTGAAAGTAACAAACGAAGCCTGTAGCTACTTTCCAAACTGACCAGCAAATAATAAGCATTTTTATATCAGTGGAAATATGTATAAATGATGGATAAAAATGCGCTTGATATTGATACATTGTATCCGTATTTGAGTTGCAGGCTTAATGTATGTCCTGAAAAAATAGTTTAAATGCTGACCGCATAGGAGAGATTGGAGCAGCCTTTTATGGAATGAAAGAAATTGAACTGTAAGATACAAAAGGACTTAGGAGATTATGACGTTTTTATTTGAAGTTTATTTTGCAGGATGACATCAAAAACCTATCTTTGGGCCACCAAATAAGCAGTTATTTATGCTTTGCAAGCTATCTGGAAAGATAGTTTTAGATTGACCAGTAAAAAAGAAGATACCAGTTCGGGGTGTAGCGTAGCCCGGTATCGCGCCTGCTTTGGGAGCAGGAGGTCGTAGGTTCGAATCCTGCCACCCCGACAACAATTTTTAAAAACCCTCTGAATGTTAAAAGTTCAGAGGGTTTTTTCGTTTTAGTCAATATGCGCTAGTCTACACCCTCTTTTTTTATATCATTGCCCTGATAGAAAACGTAAAGTCACTGCTTGAGTTTTAAGCCCATGCGGCGTTTAGAAAGCTTTTTTAAAATTTCTTATCGTTAAGTTAGTTGCTTTCTAAAAGCATTGGGTGTTAGGTGAGTGCATCGTTTGAAATAACGACAGAATAAGGAGATATCACTAAAATTCAATTCCTGGCTGATTTCTTTTACAGATAGAGAAGTAGATTTAAGCAACGATTTGGCATGCATTATAACCACATGTTCGATCCATTGTATAATGGACTTTCCTGTTTGATTTTTTACCAAAGTTGTAAGGTATTGTGGCGATAAATGTAACTTATCGGCATAAAAAGAAGCACTACGTTCCTTTGAACCATAATGTGATATGAGTAGGTAAAAGTCGTCGATAATTTCATTCTTTCTATTTCTTATCATTCCAGGCTCATTGGACAAAGTCGCATATGAGCTAGATATAGTTGTGATCAGTCCGAAAATAAGATACTGTAATACTGTCTTTTTGTTGTTTGGGTTTTTGGTCTTGTTAACATAGTATTTCTTTAAGAAAAGAATAAATTCCTCAACTGAATCATTTTCTTGTTCTGAAGACGAAATAACGGGATGCCATCGTATTTCATTATTGGTAATAAAATCACGCAAAATGGGAAATGCGCTGATAAAATCTAAAGACATGACTATTGACACAATTTGAAAATCGCTGGAAACACTAACAGGATCTATAATTAATTGAGGTAAGACAACCACAATTGAACCGGTGTTAATTTCATAAGTTGTAAAATTAATTTTAACAGTCATTTTACCTTTTAAACAAAAGGCAATAATTAAACCATCAAACTGGTGTTTGAAACTGGTATAGTGATTTTCCAGTTTATGTACATTTTCTACAATAGCAATGCCATTCACCCTAATATCTTCATCTATCTGGTGCTGTTGTTGAATAGATTTTATAGTGAGAAATTGAATCATCTTAGCGTATTGCAAAACTATGCATAATTAAATAATGCCAACAAAGAAATTTGGAATTGTATTGCAGTTACCCATATCAAGATGTATTCCGATATTTTATAATAAATTGATATTAAGAAATGAATGTTTAATCCATGGATTTGTCAAGAGATAGACAAAGAGTATTCAGTACTTTTGCTAGGAAAAATATAGATTATGATTTTGCCTTTTGAACCAATCAATCCGGCCTGGAAAAATAAATTCAATCAGGTAGGAGTTGAATAAACTATTCAGTTCTTTATAAGTTCAATTAATCTCGTAAGTGTTCAGGGCTTATTTGCATTCCCATCCGGATGTAAAATATGCTTATCATCAAATAAAAGAAAGCACATACAAACTGAATAAATAAATGGCAATGAATAAAACAAATCTTAAGAAGATTTTATAAAGAAATATGAGAAAATTAATTGGGATGGTATAAGGGAAAACAGAAATGACAAAAGAGCATATACATATAAAGGACGGAAAATATATTTTGTATATAAATTATCAGCAGGATGAAACGCTGCGGCTGGAATTTAATCGGATGACGCAGGAATTCTGGAAATTTGATTTCGAAAACTATTATCAATCAGGTTTTTGGGATGATAATTGTATTTTATACTCTTTGTTCGACGGAGATAAAATCGTATCTCATACAACAGTAAGTTTGTTTGAAAATGAACTGAAAATACTGATCCAGCTTGGGACGGTAATGACAGATATCCATTATCAAAAACGAGGATTGAGCCGATTTCTTATGGAAAGAATCATGTGCGATTTTAAGGGGAAACACGATGGGATATTTCTATTTGCGAATGAAACAGTTCTGGATTTCTATCCAAAGTTCGGCTTAATGCCAATGTCCGAATTTGAGTGTTTTTTTAGTGTGAAAAGTGCTGATTTTGTGAGCAAATTGGATAAACGCCGATTAAATCTGGATGTCCCGGAGGATTTAAGGTTGTTTGAAACATGCGTAGATAACGCTGTTCCCAACAGTATGTTTTCAACCAAGAACAAAGCAATGAGTTTTTTTTATTGCTATGCTTACCCCGAAATGGGATTTAAAGATTCTATTTTTTTTATTGATGAGTTGAACTGTGTGGTGGTTGCGCAAATAGAAGAAGAAATTTTATACCTGATAGACATTTTTGCACCTAATGAAATTAGTTTAAAGGGGCTAACTGGTGCCTTTTCAGATTTTTCTTTTGAAGTAGTAGTTTTTGGCTTTACACCAAAAGAAACAGCGGGGTTTCATCTCAGAAGTTATAAAGAAGATGATCTACAATTATTTGTATCACCTGAATTGCAACGCATTTTTGAGAAAGAGCAGCTAAGGGTTAACTTACTATCCCATACTTAGCTGCCAGTATTAAAATAATTTTAATTGTTCCTAGTATAACCCGTCAGTTATTAGATAATGGATAATAGATATGCAAGCAATTTTTCAACCCGTTAATCCCAAAGAATGGGAAAGACAATCTTATTTTAATTATTTCGATACTATAGTGAAATGTAAATATACAATTAATGCAAATGTTGATATTACAGAACTGCTGGCTTTATCGAAGGAAAAAAAAATAAAGTTTTTTCCAGTATTTCTCTACGCAGTTATGCGATCTGTAAATCAAAATAAAGAATTTAGGATGAGTTATAATGATAAAAATCAATTAGGTTATTGGAATTATGTATTGCCATCATACACCATTTTTCATGAAGATGATAAAACTTTTTCGGATGTATGGAGTGAGTATCATGAAGATTTTAAATCATTTTATGAAATAATAATTAGTGATATAGAAAAATATAAGAATGTTAAAGGAATAAAAGCACGTTTAAATCGTCCAGCAAATTTTTGTTCAATTTCGGCTTTGCCATGGTTGAGTTTTACAAGTTTTTCCCAAGATACTTACGAGGCATCTAATTTTATGTTTCCCTTAATACGTTTTGGGAAATATTTTGAACAGGGTGGTAGTACATTAATTCCACTTGCAGTATTTGTAAACCACGCCGTTGCGGATGGTTATCATACATGTAAGCTTATTAATGATATACAAGAATTTGCTAGAGATAGTAAAGATTGGATGCTTTAATTCTACACACATTTGAAAAAATGCATAGCCAAATGTAGTAACTATTTTTTTATGAGCATGGAAAACAGACTCGTGCGAAAAGAAATCGAAAAAGTTGTCCGCGTTATAAAGGAGGAAGCAGGACGGTCTATCGCAGGTATTTATCTTTATGGTTCAGCTGTGGACGGAGGACTCCAAAAAGAAAGCGATATTGACATTCTTGCTATCATTGACGGTAGCTTGAGTCAAAAAAGCAAATGCCAACTTGTAAAGAAATTTATGCAGGTCTCAGGAGAAATTGGGAACAAGCAATTGATTAGGCCATTTGAAGTTACGATTTTAAACAGGGATGAAATTTCCCCCTGGCGGCATCCGGTTAGAAATGAACTTCAATATGGAGAATGGCTTAGAGATGAGTTTTTAAAAGGGGAAATAGCGGGGTGTAACGTTAATCCGGATCTTACCATACTGCTTAGACAAGTACATCAAAGCAGCATTACACTAACGGGGTCTGCAGCGCAGGAAATAATTCCGGAGATTCCGGATGAGGATATCAAGCAGGCAATTTTTGATACACTGCCTATACTACTTCAATGTGTAAAAGGAGATGAAAGAAACACGGTGCTAACCCTAGCTAGAATGTATTATACGCTCGTTGTAGGTGGGGTAACGACAAAAGACAGAGCTGCCGATTGGCTGCTTTCTGAAATTCCGGTGGAATTCAGAGATCTTTTAGAAATGGCAAAGTGTGGGTATCTAGGAATCTGTAAAGACAACTGGCAAGGGAAGGGAGAAGCCCTGAAAAAAATTACTCTTTATTTAGTTCAATTGATAAAACAAACTGTTCCAACTGGAAAGAAAACTTGAGGAACTAACAATGTTGCTTCCTAATTCCCTTAATATTCGGTGAATTCTTCGAAGTTTCTTTCTGCACTGAATCTTATGAAATTATTCCAGATTTGCTTATGGAGGTACAGCAATAAAAGCCCCAGGCGTTTACAGAAGGATTGGCATGTACAATACTCAAATAGGAATCACTATGCCAGATCTTTATTTGATGCGTGCCGAATTAAAAGCCCGTACAGGTGATGTCTCCGGTGCGAAAATTGATCTGGAGAAGTTTAGGTCAAAAAGAATGCCTGCAACTGAGGCTATCGTTAACATCACAAACCCCACAGCGATGATTAAATTTATTATCGAGGAGCGTATCCGCGAATTTGCAGTACAAGGATACCGCTGGTTTGATATGCGTCGTTTGTCTGCTGATCCGATTTTTTCCGGCGCAACTTACAAACATGAAGCCTTGTCTGAAACAGGTGCTGTAATTGCCACTTTTCCTTTGACAAGTGATCGTTTAACCTTACGTTTTCCGGAAAAAGTAATGTTAGCAAATCCAGGTATTAAAAATAACCCTTAAAATTTAAACCGATGAATGCCGCTTGAATTGCCCCTTCTTTAGGGGCAATTCACTGCAGTTCCCATTTCTTTTAGGCGAAATAGTTGTTCTTCAACTTGGGGTATCATACTGGGTATTTCGCCAAAAGTTGGGATCAGCAATGTTGTTTTTTAATTTATCTGTAGTGTTTGTTTAGTGATTCACGATTATATTTCAATGGAAAATCCATTTTCATAATATTCTTTTCTAAGCGACGCCGCTTTCTAATATCGAAAACGTCTTGTCTATGCAGTTGATTTCGGCCAGTCTTCCGTACGGAAGAGTGAAAGTCGGGCAGGTGTGGCCGAAATCCATACGGGTAATGACAGGTAATCCGGATAATCCTTCCTCATCAAGCACTTTTAGCAATTCAATCTCATATTCTTCCGTATAAAGATTGTTGTAAGGTCTACCAAAAATAATCCCTTTTACTTTGGAGAGAATCCCTAAAGTAGCGTAGTTTCTTAACCACCATCGAATATACTCAGGTTTAGGCATGTCTTCCGAGGTCTCAAAGAATAGGATGCTGTCTTTCCATACCTCCAGATCTGGCCAATAATGAGTTCCTTTGAGCATTTCCAACACTTCTATACAGCCGCCGATCAGGCGCCCCTGTACAATGGAGTCTCCTCTTAAAAAATTCCATCCGGTTGTAGGTAATAACTTTCGTTTTACGTCTTGCAAAGAAACATCGAACCAATCCAGAAATTCGGTTGTCCAGCCTTCTTTGTTAGGATGGATCTGTCCAATTTTTTCGGTGGAAAACAAGGTTTTTTTATATCATTGACTTGATAATTGTGCATTGCGTAATTTTCGGCAAACCCTACCAACAGCGATGTGCCGTAAAACGAGCTTAAGCCAGCTTTGAGACAGATAAAATGTGTGATGGTACTGTCGGAAAACCCAAGAAATATCTTAGGATTCTGTTTGATGATTTCTAAATCTATATACTTTAGCATTCTTATACTATCATCACCACCAATGTTAGAAATGATTCCTTTGATTGAAGGATCACAAAAGGCTTCCATTAAATCATTCGCCCGTGCTTCGGGATTATTGTAGATCCATTGTGCAGATTTTAATGCATGTCTGGTTTCTACAACATTCAGGTCAAAATTTTGGTTCAGACGCTCTTTCCCTTTCTGGTAACGGTGTAGCAATTCGCCAGCACCACCCCACGACATAGAAATCGTGGCAATTTTATCACCTGTATTTAAACTTTTTGGAGTAATTAATTGAATCATAAAACTAAAAATCCTTATGTTCAAATTCCCATATGCAGAATAGGGTATTCTTTTCCTTGTCCGTCCAACTCGGATCTGTCTAAGATACGAAATCCGATATGTTTGTAAAATCCTACTGCTTGTTCATTTTGCTCGTTAACATCTACCTTGGTCACCTTCAAATGATTTATTGCATAACTTGCTAATATTTTGCCTATACCCTTGCCACGATAATCATGATGGATAAACAACATTTCGAGATTTCCCTCGGCAACACCCAAAAAGCCAATTAAGGTATCTGTATCTTCAACCCCCAAAAGCTTAACATGGTCAAAATAAACTGGTAACTGGTCTTTGTAATATACAAAATCTTCTTTTTTTAGGAAATGATGTGTGTTTGAGACTGCACTTTCCCATATTTTTACCAGCTGTTGATAGTCTGTTTTATTAATTTCTCTAATCATAATTTTAAAATACAAAGGTCTCCTTTTCCGCATGCAAAATACTGAACCTATGTTAAAAAAAATCGTTTTCGTATTCTGCTTAGGGCCTGCGGTGTGATTCCTAAATAAGAAGCAATATCTTTCAATGGTATATAATTTAACATAACACCAAACTCATCTATCATATTTAAATAATACTGTTTTGAATCATATTTTATTAAATCAATATTTCTTTTTAGTAATCTATCCAATAATCTAGCAGTAAGATTCTCAAAAACTATTTTTAGTTCAGGTATTGCTTTATATAATTCTATAGCTTTCTTATGATCTATTCTATAGATTTCGCAATCCACGAGAGTTTGTACGTTAAAAGTCGATCTTTCTTTCAGCGTGAATGCTATATTTGACAATGAAAAGGAACCTTCTTTACAAAACCAAAAAGTTCTTTCACAACCATTTTGATCTGGGACCCAACAGCGTAACATTCCTTTGTAAATAAAATAACTATATTTTTCTTGTTCACCTTCCCGAATAAGAAATGTATTTCTTTTAATCAATATTTTTTCGAAATAATGATCAAATAGTTGAGATTCCTTTTCACTGAAAGGAGACTCAGTCAAATCAAATTCATTAAATAATTCCTCTAAAATCATCTGTTTCTTATTTAAATTGATTGGTGCGCTTTTAGCAAGTTGTTGAAAGGCTTTTCATTTCATTCCAGAATTTGAAACAAAAGGTTAGAAATGATAGCAAAAATTGGAAGAAGCGGAAATTTAGTTCCAGTGATTTTGCTCGGGCATTAGACTTCAATTTGATAACTTTTGAAATATCGGAATTAAAATTTGATAATAAAAAATAGTTACATTCCTTTAGTTTCCAATAGTTGTTTACCTCAATCGTTTAGTTGCTAAAGAACGTCCACTAATTTTTCACCATATGGTGTAGGAGAATATTCAACGCGGCGCGCTTGGTTATTGGATTACTTTCTATAAGCTGTTAAAGTTATTCCTGTTTGTCTCTTGAAGTAGCGAGCTAAATACGATGTGTCCTCGAAATAAAGTCGATCAGCAATTTGTTTGATTGACAGTTCGGTCGTGCTTAAAAGTGCTTTAATTTCTAGTATGACTTGCCTGTCAATTAACCCTTTTGGTGAATCGTTTAAAAAGTCTTTAGTGATCTGAGAAAGATAATAGGGGGTAATATTTAGCTTATCTGCATAAAAAGCAACATTTCGCTGTTCCGTACTATGTTGACTGATCAGTTCCCAAAATTTCCAGCACAATATTTCTTTTCGGCTGTATTGACGTTCCAGATTAATTTGTGTCAGTGAAACAGTTTCAGCTATTTTGAGAAAAAACAATTGTAAACTATTCCGCAACATAATATGCTGATGTGTTGTACATGTATTTTTGATGTGCTTAATTTGGATTATCCATCCATGTAATAGGGCGACTTCCGGACCCTGAGGTCTACAAAGTGGGGATTGATGTAGAAACAAGAATAGTTGATTGGGTAAATCATAGGCTACTTCTGCAGCCAAACTTCTATCTACAAGACAGTAGAATGCTTTGAAATCAACGGATACCCGTTGCACAACTGTAATATAATCCTCAGCCAGTACCAATATATCATTAGGCTTTAGCAGATAATTCTTAAAATTAACGCTAACTACCGAAGTGCCTTCCAGACATATTATTAACGAAGTATAACTGAGCTGTAAAGGATGTCCAAGGCTTTGGCTAAGATTACTTTCTCCTAGCGCTAGTTTCTCTTTTCCCAATAAAATATCCGGTGTGTAATTCATTGTAGTACTTTCTATTTTTACCATAAATTTTGATTTTTTATGGTAGGAAAGTGTGATTTGTTTTCAAAAGTACCCATTTTACGAAACTTTTGGCTATATCTCTATTAAATAAAGACTGTAATTTTGCCACGTATATTTAAAAAATAGAATGTTATGATTTTAGAAACAGCAAGATTGATTTTGCGCCCATTCAGAGATACTGACGCAGAAGCTTTATACGAATATGCGAAGGACAACAGGGTAGGGCCAATAGCTGGTTGGCCTCCGCATAAGAGTGTGGAACAAAGTAGAGAGGTAATCAAAACAATATTTATGCAGGATGGAGTATTTGCCATCACATTAAAAGAGGATGACATCGCTATTGGGATGATTAGTTTGATTCTGGGAGAGAAAAGTAATTTTCCAATCACCGAATCGGAAGGCGAAATTTCATATTGGCTAGGTGTTCCGTTCTGGGGCAAGGGTATAGTACCTGAAGCAATTGGAGAAGTTGTACGCTATGGTTTCGAGGGTTTGAGATTAGTAAATATCTGGTCAGGCTATTACGATGGAAACGCCAAGTCAAAGATCGCACAAGAAAAATGTGGATTCCATCATCATCATGTGGAAGAAGCTAGCGTAAATGAGTTAATGAATGACATACGAACAGAACATATCAGTCGCATGACACGGGATGAATGGACGATGGCTGTCCATGGTAAGGTTTCATTCTAATCACAAGCACCTCTATAGGGGGTGCTTGTGGTATGTTTATGGATAAACAGGAACAAATAATCGAATATTACAAAATGCACATAACTGAGCAAGATTTGCTAATAGAAAATTAATCTGGACTCGTAAATTTGAGAACCAAACAAAAAAGATGGTTTAAAGGATGAAGTCAATAAATAAATTAGTACAAATATCAGAAAGAGTTAAATAATGCAGACTTGTGAAAATGTTAAATGAACATTTTTAGAATCTGAAAAGAAATACCTTTGTAGGTACATTTTTACCGAATGAATAGTAGAATCAATATACTGTTTTCCTTTTTCTTTTTTGGCCCGCCAGGGCCGAGATAAACTAATATGTCCGTTGCGTACGGATATCAACTTCAGATTTTACTTCACGAATTTTTAATATTAAGTACCGCGACAGCTCTATCGCGGACTCTAAATACAACAATAGATATGAATAATATCCCAAAGACTATAAATGAAAAGCGTAGTCTAAAATTACATCAGAATAAACTACATCCAGTTTGTCAGTTGAAAGAGAAAATCCAGCGCTATTTCCACGATTTTACGCCTTTTGACAATCTAAGTGAAGTCGTTAGTATAGAAGGTAATTTTGATGAGTTGCTCGTGCCGCAGGATCACCCGGCTCGATCTACCAATGATACATATTATGTAGATTCGGCCCATGTGTTAAGAACACAAACTTCTGCGCATCAGAACGAATTATTGAGGGGAGGGTATCAAAGCTTTGTGGTCACAGGTGATGTTTATCGAAAAGACACTATTGATCGCACGCATTATCCCGTTTTCCATCAAATGGAGGTAGTCAAGGTATTGCCCAAAGGCATAGATGCTCTTTCTGACCTCAAAAGTACGCTATCGGGACTAATAGAATATCTGTACCCAGGCAAAGATTATAGATTCTTGGATGATAGTTTTCCGTTCACAGAGCCTTCGGTGCAGATCGAGGTTTATCAAAATGAAGACTGGATGGAAGTTCTCGGTGCGGGCGTCATCCATCCCAAAATTCTGGAAAATTGCAATATTGAAGCCACAGGTTGGGCTTTTGGATTAGGCCTGGACCGTCTTGTACTTTCTTATTGCAATATCCCGGACATACGCTATCTATGGACTACAGACGAGCGTTTTCTGAAACAATTTAAAGATGGCCTGTCCCAATTCCAGGAATATTCTAAATATCCCCCTGTTTATAAGGATATATCATTCTGGGTCAATGGGTACACCGAAAATAGAGATGAACTCTGGTCTGAATATAATAATTTTTGCGAGATCATTCGTGAAGAAGGACTTGATCTGGTTGAGGACGTTACTCTTCAAGATAAATTCCAAAAGGAGGGAAGGACGTCACTTTCCTATAGGATTGCCTATCGTTCAGGTGAGCGTACGCTCTCTAATGAGGAAATCAACCTGATACAGGAGAAAATCAGAACAGTTCTTTCTGATAAGTTTGAGATTATCTTGCGGTAATTGTTAAATGGGTTCTGCAAATCATTCGTTTGCAGAACCCATTGTCATAAGATATAGGATAGAGAGGCAGAGGGAATTTTTAAATCCTAAAAGATATAAAGAAATGAATATCTAACACCAAAATAAGTCAAATATGGAAATTCCAAACAAAGATAATCCATACCCTATAAAGGGAAACAAGAAAATATGCTTTCTAAAAAACATAATAGCAAATCCGATGATTAGTGTTGGTGACTACACCTACTATGATGACGAAGAGGATGCTTGTAATTTTGAGAAAAATGTATTGTACCATTATGAAATAATTGGCGACCTTTTGATAGTAGGAAAATTCTGCATGATCGCTTCTGGCGTTAAATTTATCATGAATGGAGCCAGCCACCGTATGGATGGAGTCACTACTTATCCATTTAACCTCTTTGGAAGTGATTGGACAGCTGTAACTCCCACTTTGGATCAACTACCTTATAAAGGAAATACCATTATCGGAAATGATGTGTGGATCGGAAGAAATGTTACAGTTATGCCAGGAGTAAAGATAGGGGACGGTGCCATAGTTGCGGCCAACTCTACAGTTACGAATGACGTGGAGCCCTTCGCAATAGTAGGAGGTAATCCGGCTAAATTGATTCGATATCGTTTCTCTTCGGAAGTCATCCAGAAATTACTGGTAATAAAATGGTGGGATTGGGATATTGAAACAGTTACTCAAAATTTAGAGTTGATCACGAATAAGGTGGAGGATACAAGCATTGATATATTGTCCAATGTAAGAGCAAAATAGATCAAACAAACATATTAACTAAAAACCGAAAGATAAGAGTGCCCGGGTTAAGATCACAAGCGATGTTTATAAGCAAAATTTCAAGAGAAGCTCCTTCAAAATTTAATTCAGAAATCCAGGAAGCGACCTACAACGTTCTATACAAACTTAACATTCCCTTTGAGCGGGTTGAAACTAATGAGGTCATCACTATGGAACAGTGTCAAATTGTCAACGAGCGTTTACAGATGGATATGGTGAAGACACTTTTCCTATGTAACCGAAAAAGGACTGCGTTTTATCTGGTTGTAATGTTGGGGAATAAACCCTTCAATACAAAGCTATTTAGTGACTCTCTAAACATCTCCAGGGTATCTTTTGCTCCTGAAGATATGCTAATGCATTTTTTAGGCGTAAAAGTCGGTGCAGCAAGTATTTTCGGACTGCTAAATCCTAATAGTAAGGATGTCCATGTGGTGTTGCACAGGGATGTTACTTTGCTACCGAATTATGGTTGTAGCGACGGTACGACCACAAATTATCTAAAAATCGGAACCCACCATATAATTGAAGACTATCTTGCCTTTTTGAAAAGAAAAGTGGCAATTGTGGAGTTTTGAAACTGAATTTTTTATTGGTGTAGATTTCTATACCTCTTTGAGGGTCAAATATAGTGAATGGCCCTAAAACAATAAATTTACTATTGGTCTGGAAGCCCAGGGATTTTTAAAAAGAAAACATATAGTTATAAAAATATGAACATTAGAAAAGCAGTCCAGGCAGATCTGCCAAAGATAAAGAACCTTTATTTCCAACTCTTTGAACAGATGGCGCATCATGAACCCGACTATATGCAGACAGCGCATCAGGACGAAAGTTTTCTGCAAAGAGTCATTGCCGGAGAAGATCAGTTTACAGCCTTTGTATACGGGGAAGATGATGAGGTAAAAGGAATTGTAATTACACAATTACAGCAAAGCCCACCTTACAATTGTTTCGTACCCTTGAAATGTATGTATTTAATGGACATTGTTGTTGATGCGGATATGCGTGGAATGGGAATTGGTAAAGCATTGATTGATTGCGTTAAAACGTGGGCAAAGGAAAACGAAGCGGACTATGTCGAGTTAAGTGTCTTGTCAAAAAACGCTTCCGCTGCGGCATTGTATCTGCACGAGGGTTTTGAACCATACAGCTTATCTATGCGATTGAAAATTGAATAACCTATCATAATGAAAGCAAATGCGAACGCATCTCATACAAAATTTTCCTTTTCAAGGGTTTTACATCTGGTGAAATCCTATATGAACACATTAGCTATTGTACTACTATTAATTATAATAGGCGATGTATTTGGCATGATAAGTCCATTTCTAATTCAGAAAATTGTCGACGACGCACTACCCGCCCCGGCTATTGGATAATCTGATTGCTTATGGAGCTAGATATGCCAAAATGGCTATGAATTGATTTATAAAATTAAAACCCGAGAGATGAACCTAAAAGAAGTAGCCACCCGGTTGGCAAAATCGGTCACATTAAATGATTATATTTCATATGGAGATGTCGCCGCCGCAATTGAAACCCTGGCGGGTAATGTGTATACAGGCATCAGCATTGATACAGCCTGCTCTTTGGGGCATTGTGCCGAACACAGTGCTGTTTCAGAAATGCTGAAACACGGAGAATATCGCATCAAAGCAGTGGTAGCCGTAGACAGCCGGGGAAATGCAGTTCCTCCCTGTGGAAGGTGTCGCGAACTAATAAGCCAGTTATCTCGTGATAACAGAAAATCAATCGTAGAAGTCCGCAACGGGGTTTTTAAAACACTGGGGGAATTAATGCCATTTGACTGGAAAACAGAAGGTTGAAGGAGACGATGAGAAACTAAAAACAGTAACTTAAGAATGAATACAACATATCAAAGAACTAATATTGAAGAACTAATTGCCTGTTGGGAACGAACAATGTCATATCCTAATTTCTTGTAAAACTTTTTTTAATGAGTTACGATTATGTTTCAATGGGAAATCATTTTCATAATATTCTTTTCTAAGCGACGCCGCTTTCTAATATCGAAAACGTCTTGTCTATGCAGTTGATTTCGGCCAGCCTTCCGTACGGAAGAGTGAAAGTCGGGCAGGTGTGGCCGAAATCCATACGGGTAATGACAGGTAATTCGGATAATCCTTCTTCATCGAGCACTTTTAACAATTCAATCTCATATTGTTCCGTGTAAAGATTGTCGTAAGGCCTACCAAAAATAATCCCTTTTGCATTGGGGAGAATTCCTAAGGCAGCGTAGTTTCTTAACCACCATCGAACATACTCCGGTTTAGGCATATCTTCCGAGGTCTCAAAGAACAGAATGCTGTCTTTCCATACCTCCAGATCTGGCCAATATTGGGTTCCTTTGAGCATTTCCAGCACCTCTATACATCCGCCGATCAGGCGCCCCTGTACAATGGAGTCTCCTCTTAAAAAATTCCATCCGGTTGTAGGTAATAACTTTCGTTTTACGTCTTGCAAAGAAATATCGAACCAATCCAGAAATTCGGTTGTCCAGCCTTCTTTGTTGGGATGGATTTGTCCAATTTTTTCGGTGGAAAACAAGGTTTTTTTAATATCATTGACTTGATAATTGTGCATTGCGTAATTTTCTGCAAACCCTACCAAAAGCGATGTGCCGTAAAATGAGCTTAAGCCAGCTTTAAGACAGATAAAGTGTGTGATGGTGCTGTCGGAAAACCCAAGAAATATTTTAGGATTCTGTTTTATGATCTGTAAATCAATATACTTTAGCATTCTTATACTATCATCACCACCAATGTTAGAAATGATTCCTTTGATTGAAGGATCGCAAAAGGCTTCCATTAAATCATTCGCCCGGGCTTCGGGATTTTTGTAGATCCATTGTGCAGATTTTAAAGCATGTTTGGTTTCTACGACATTCAGGCCAAAAACTTGGTTCAACCGCTCTTTTCCTTTCTGGTAGCGGTATGGCAATTCGCCAGCAGCACCCCAGGACATAGAAATAGTGGCAACTTTATCGCCGATGTTTAACCTGTTTGGAGTAATTAATTCTATCATAAAACTTAAAAATATAAATCCTTGTTCTCACAATCGCATATGCAAAATAGGGTATTCTTTTCCTGGGGCTTCCACCTCGGATCTATCTAAGATCCGAAATCCAATATGTTTCTAAAAACCTACTGCTTGTTCATTTTGATCGTTCACATCTACCTGGTCACCTTCAACTGATTTATTGCGTAACCGACTAATTTTTTGCCTATACACTTACGACAATAATCATGATGGATAAATTACATTTCGAGATTTCCAATCAAGCTATCTGCATTAATCAAAGGTGCAAAAAAAGCAAAAAAAAGCACATTATATGAGAGGAGCGAATTCGCATTTTAGGCTAATAGTTGTCTTTTTATAGAATTAAAAGGGTTTTATATTACAAATTGAACGTAAACAAGCAAGATATGACAATTGAAGCATTGCCTCTGTTGCGTAAATTTGAAAAAGCTATATCAGGCCTGACTAACTGTTGTTTGACTTCTTTGGTTAGTTGTATTGGTGTATTTAGAATAAGTAGTGAGACAAAACAAAAAAAGACACATTAATACTGTAATTAATATATGAAAATAAAGAATTTTGAATTTAAAGCAAGAGTACAGGAATTTGAAAAGTACGAAAATCTGCTTCTTAAATTAAATCCTGTTGACTATGGGATAGATCATCAGATTGATACTTACTTTAATGCAAAAAAGGGACGATTGAAACTACGCGAAATTATAGGAAAAGAAAGCAAACTCATTGATTACAACCGTGAAAATGTTCATGGAAGTAAAAAATCTGATATTCTTCTTTATAAACACGAAATGAATGACACGCTAAAGCATATCCTCTCCAATCAGATGGGGGTAAAGGTGATTGTTGACAAAAAGAGAAAAATATACGGAATTGAAAACGTAAAGTTTCATTTTGATACTGTTCAGGATCTTGGAACATTTATCGAAGTGGAAGCAATAGACGAAACAGAATCATTTACTCTGGAGCAACTGAAAAAACAATGTGATTTTTACTATGATTATTTTGGTATTGAGCAACAGCAGGTAGAAAAGTTGTCCTACAGCGACTTGCTTAATTGTAAGGTAGAGAAATTATAAAAAGCTCTTCAGGGTGGGACAACTGTTGAGATATTTATAATTATGGTCTACAAAATAGAAGTGAAATGAACATAACAGTAACAGATACAATCGATCAAAGATCATATACCGTAAAAAGATCTAAAAAGAAACTACTATAACCTCAGTTTAAATAGCGGATGTAACATGGGGGGAAAGTTGGATAGATAAAAAATGAAAAAGTTTTTAAGATATAATGAATATAAATAGAAAGGTTTATTCAGGATTGGAGGAACTAAAACTACATTTCCTTAGTTTTAACGAACTCTATGATCTCTGTTTGGATGGAGATTACGAGCCATGGTATGGGATGGGATATTGGGACAGTACTTTTATACCATTTTTTATAGTCCAGGATAATAAGGTGATTGCAAACGTTTCTTTATCTCCTATGGTGATGGTTTTACAAGGGCAATCCCATCATGTTCTACAGATTAGTGCAGTGATGACACATCCTGCTTTTCGAGGCCAGGGGCTGTCGCGTTATCTTATGAAACATGTTATGACTCACTTCTCTGAGCAATATGAATTCATATACCTATTTGCTAATGAAGAGGTGTTAGATTTTTACCCAAAGTTTGGCTTTGTTAGGTTAGATGAAAGTAGTTTCAGGCTTAAAGATTTAACAGATTTTAAACCAACGAGTTCCGATTGGAGAAAGCTTTCTATTCAAAATAGAGAAGATAAAAATCTCCTGGAGCGATTTGCAAAAGACCATAGACTGCTGTCAAATACCTTGTCGTTTGAGCCTAATCCTTGTTTGTCGACATATCATTTTATATTGCAGTTTGAAGATTCTTTGTATTATTCAGAAACAGGAGACTGCTTAGTATTGATGGAATTTGAAGAAGAAGATCTGAAAATTTATGATGTTTTTTCAATTAGGCCCTTTAAATTAGAAGAGTTAATTCCTACTTTAATTAAGACAAAAACGAAAGAGATCAGTTTCTTTTTTGTTCCAGATACTGATTTTGGTGGAAAACTTGAAGTTGAAAGAGACCCCTTCGATGACGATGCATTATACATATATCCTGAACACAAAAAAGATCTATTTATTGAGAATTTTGTCTTTCCAATAACTTCTCATTATTAACAAAAGTGGATAGCAAAATCCACTGATAGAAAATAGTATCACTGAAAGCCATAGGCAATACCTTCTAATAAATGATTAACAGATAAAACTCATCAAAAACTTAAATTATTTTTATAATATGATAGAAACAAAAGGATACGCAGCGCAAAGCGTAGATACAGATTTAGCTCCATGGGCGTTTGAACGCCGCGAAGTTGGCCCGCATGATGTACAGTTTGATATTTTATTTTGTGGCGTTTGTCACTCAGATCTGCATCAGATTAAAAACGACTGGTTTCCAGGTATATTTCCAATGGTTCCCGGACATGAGATTGTTGGTCGGGTGATTAAAGTTGGCGACCATGTGAAAAATTTCAAAGTAGGTGACCTTGCTGGTACTGGATGTATGGTAGACTCTTGCCAGGTTTGCGAAAATTGTAAGAAAGATCTGGAACAGTACTGTTTAGAAGGAGGTACGGGTACCTATAACAGTTTAGAGAGAGATGGTAAAACACCAACTTATGGCGGTTATTCCAATACCATAGTGGTTAGGGAAGAATTTGTACTGCATGTATCAGACAAATTAAACTTGGCTGCTGTAGCGCCTCTATTGTGTGCCGGTATTACTACTTACTCTCCTTTAAGACATTGGAAAGTTGGTAAGGGGCATAAACTTGCCGTATTAGGCCTTGGTGGATTGGGCCATATGGCTGTTAAATTTGGTGTAGCCTTTGGTGCTGAAGTAACTGTGCTAAGTACGTCACCTAAAAAGGAAGAAGATGCAAAAAAATTGGGTGCCCACGATTTTTTATTTACTACAGATGAGGCGCAGGTTAAGGCTGCAATGGGCACATTTGACTTTATCCTGGATACTGTTTCAGCAGAGCATGATTTTGAAATGTACTTATCTTTACTGAGAACGGATGGTACGCTTATCTGTGTGGGTGTTCCATCTAAACCAGCAGAAATCCCAGCTTTTAGTTTATTGGGCGGCAGGAAAAGTATTGCTGGTTCTAGTATTGGAGGTATTGCTGAAACTCAGGAAATGCTTGATTTTTGTGCAGAGCATAATATTGTTTCTGAGATAGAAATGATTGATATGAAAGATATTCATACTGCTTATGAACGCATGGAAAAAGGCGATGTACGCTACAGGTTTGTAATTGATATGGCCACATTATAATTTTATTATTATTTTGTAATACATGGTTTCATTTTTTTGTTCGAGCCCATCATGGCCCAGGGGAAGAGTTTTTTATCAAAAAATGAAGTCAAACAGTAAGATACAGAAGTGCTTAGAGAACTATAGTGTTTTTATTTAAAGTTTATTTTGCAGGATGACATCAAAAACCTATCTTTTATCCATCAAATAAGCAGTTATTTATACTTTACTATCAGACGATAGTTATGCAAGTTGATAAAATGGTTTACGCTGATTTGATTTGAAATGATTTATGCCCTAATCTACACCCTGATGTTTCAGGAGGATGTAGTTGGTTGGAAATAAGATATTTAAAACGTCGGTACGGCATCCTGCTACCTCGACAACAATAAAAGTCTTTAGATCGTAAGATTTAAAGGCTTTTTTGTTTTAATCATTTTGTGCAGGGACGTCATCGATAATGAGTTGTTTTGTAACTGTGGTTCGGCGTCGTACTGTCGCAGGCGAAGCCTGGCCGTTTTGACGCTCACGTCTGAGGTTTCAGTTGGGAACGTTCAGGCAGTACGATGAATCCTTTTCGGGATATAGGTGTTAAATGGCAACATCTGGACTATTTGATTTCTAATTTCTGGATCATAAAGGCAGTCCCTGTAAGGCGTATTTTTGAGTTATTAATAACTTAATATTATTGAACAGGTCAGATGTTTGAGTAATGGATTTCCAATTTGTAGTGGGAAATCCTGGATCTAACCTTAAAAACATGAGGGAAATATGGAGAATGAATGGATTGGAAATAAAATTAGGCTGGAACCACTTGAACTGATTCATGTGGAAGGACTGAGCTTAGCTGCTGCTGGAAATCAGAAATTGTTTCAATGGACTGCGGTACCTCAGGGAATTGAAGCATTGGCAGAGTATGTGAAATCAGCACTTGAGCAGCGCGATGCAGGAACAGGATTGCCTTTTGTCATCATTGGTAACGAAGATGGGGCCATTAAAGGATCAACACGTTTTTGGAATATGACTTACTGGCCCTGGCCTTCAGATACACCGGAATTTGGTAGAACTGCACCAGATGTTTGTGAAATTGGCCATACCTGGCTTACGGCCTCATCTATTAAAACAGGCATAAATACGGAAATTAAGTTCCTGATGCTGAAGTATGCTTTTGAATACTGGAAGGTATGGCGGGTTAATTTTACGACTGATGTTAGAAACCTGCAATCCAGGGCAGCAATTGAGCGGTTGGGGGCTAAATTTGAAGGCCTGATCCGGGCAGAAAGAATGGGTGCTGATTTTACAATCAGGGATTCTGCCCGGTTTTCTATACTCTTATCCGAGTGGACGGAGGTAAAAGCCCGGCTTCAACGATATATGGAATCTTATTGATAATATCCTATAAATCAAGCTGACGTCGCCAAATGCATAACTAATTTTGCTGGCAGCACCTGGGAGGTAACATTTTAAAGCGTTGGTAAAACATCCTGCCAGCCCGGCAAAAGATTTGAAAACCCTCTAAATGTAACAGTTTAGAGGTTTTTTTGTTTTGGTCAATAGGCGCTGGTCTACACCCTATTTTAAGCCATAATTGTCCTTATAGAATAGGTAAACTGGAGGGTATCCTAGCAAGGGGATATATTTCGAAGAAATTGGGGAAGAGTCAGCTTTTAACATTTTTATTGATAGCTTTAATAGCACAATCAATAAAAGAACCCTGAACATCATGAAGTTAAATCTTATTCACCTAAAAAAAACCGTTGCCCTCTGCTTTGTGATCCTGTTCCTGGCAACAGCACTGAAAGCGCAAACTATCAAAAATAACCTTATTGTTATGGGCGTTGTCGATAGCGTTCAGTCGAAAATACTGAACGAAACCCGCAAACTTTGGGTTTATGTTCCGAAAGTTGATTCAACGTTCCTCAGGCAAAAATATCCGGTAGTTTACCTGCTGGATGGCGACTCACATTTTCCTTCGGTTACTGGTATGCTACAACAGCTCGGCGTAGCAACCGGCAACTCTCAGTGCCCCGACATGATTGTTGTGGCTATACCCAACACCGACAGGATGCGCGACTTGACCACCAACAGCATTCCTGCTCTAAAAACTTCGGGTGGGGGCGAAAAATTCACTTCATTTATCGAGAAGGAACTAATGCCGCACATCGATTCTATTTACCCCACCAACTCCTACAAGATAATCATCGGCCACTCCCTTGGCGGAATGATGGTGATCAATACACTCGTCAATCACCCCAATATGTTTAACGGTTATATCGCTATCGACCCCAGTATGTGGTGGGATCGGGGCATTTTGCTAAACCAGGCCCGCGAAGCGCTGAAGCAAAAAAAATATTCGGACAAAAAGTTGTTCGTAGGCATCGCCAACACCATGCCGAAGGGTATGGACACCACCCAAGCCAGGAAAGACACTTCGGCGGCAACTAATCATATCCGGGCGATATTAAAGCTCAAGGATATGATTCAAAGCGATACCGCTGTCAACAGACTAAAGTTTGCCTACAAATATTATCCTAACGAAACGCATGGCTCGCTGCCCCTGATCACGGAGTATGATGCTTTACGCTTTTTCTTTACAAATTACGCCTTTCCCCAGGAAACGATGATGAAGATATACGGCAAAGATTCAAGTCCGGAGCTGGCGCTGGCTGAGGTCCAATCGCATTACGATAATATTTCCAAACAAATGGGCTTCAAAGTTGCACTGCCGGAAGGCGTGATCAATAATTTTGGCATTAGCCTTATAGCGAGAAATCTTAAAATGGCTTTCGCTTTTTTGCAACTCAACATCAAAAACTACCCCAATAGCTATAACGTTTATGACAGCATGGGCGATTACTACGATGCGGCAAAGGACAAAACCAAGGCGATAGAATTTTATAGAAAAGCCCTGACCCTTAAAGAATTTCCGGATACCCGTTCCAAGCTGAACAAGCTACTGGCCCTGAAGGATACGGCGCCTAAAAAATGACAAAATAAAAAGCTGAAAGAGCCTTGAGGTATCTTTTCGCTTTTTCTCTTCCCTTGAATCTTAATTCTTAAAATATCAAGGTTGATTTCCTGATTCGGTGCTAATTTATGCTGCTGTAAATCGTTTACTGAACCGGGCTAGATTTTTACTACTGCAGTAGCTTCGATTTCAATAATTACATCGCTTCTAAATAAGCCTTTTACCTCTACGAGCGTACTTGCTGGTGGGGTATCGGAAATAATGAACTGATCCCTGGCTTCTCTATAACCGGCAATTTGGGATATGTCGGAAGTGAAAATTCCAAGTTTTACAATATCATTAAGGCCGGCACCACAGGTTTCCAGAATGTCTTTGATGTTTTGAAAAATTTGAATTGTTTGCGTCTTTACATCATTACCTACTAACTCTCCTTGCTGATTAAGCGGGATTTGACCAGATAGGATAATCATTTTCTGATTCCCAAATGGTATTTCTACTGCCTGAGATAAACCTTTTATCGTAAATACTTTTTCTGAATTTTTAAATTGTAGCATAATTATTTATGAATTAATTGTCCTACAAAAATCTGTTATATCCTGCTGAACGGCATTGCTTAAAACTTCATATTTCATGACTTTTTGTGTCAACTAAAAACTGCTATTTATCAATCAGGCGGTAATAAATTATCGATCTTTGTGAAAAATCATAGGATGGACGTTGTAAAACAAACAGGAGATCAAAATTCATTTCCGGGAACACATATTGTTTTAAGCTCAAAGGAGATTGGAACAACTGAGATTTGTCGTCAGCAACATAAAATACCATTCCATAAGCAGAATATGTTGAAGGAACATTTTTTGTTATTTGCAGTGGAGGGCGTTAATGAATTACGCATTGGGAATCAATTTTTTTCTTTAAAAAAGGGAGAAATGTTATTGATAAAAAAAGCCACATATGTTGAGATTGTAAAAGGTGGTGATGCCCTAAATGATTTTGTGTATGAAAGTGTTTCTTTCACCTTGAAGAAAGACATCATTATCGATTTTATTAAATTGATTGAAATGGATGACTATTTAGCAAAACCAGTTCCGGATGATGAAGTAGTAGTTTATCCGTATGGTGGACGATTACAGTCATTCCTGGCATCTTTGAAGCCTTATTTCGACGATAATGAAAATATAAAAACAGGATTATTTAAACTGAAAATTTTAGAATTACTATATGGTCTTTCGCAGGAGAATCCACGGTTTTTGCACCAATTGATAAACCTCAACCGGTATGAAACCAGAGATTTAATGAAAACTATGGAAGCGCATTACCTTCAGCCTTATACACTTAAAGAACTGGCTCATATTTCAGGAAGAAGCTTGTCAAGCTTCCGCCGGGAGTTTGAATCCATGTTTCATACCACACCTGCGAGATGGATACAGGAAAAACGATTGCAAAAAGCCAAAGACTTATTCCATTCTACTCAATTAACAATTGCAAATGTTTGCTATGAAGTTGGTTATGAAAATGTTTCTCATTTCTCCCGCTTATACAAAAGTCATTTTGGATACAGTCCGAGCGAAACTAAAAAGCGGATAATTTGATTATATCCTCTTGACTAACTCTAATTTTATTCCCTACCTCTTTTCAATCCAAAGTGGCAGTTTTTGGCAATAAAGTACATTTTTAACAGATTAATAAGAAGAACATAGTTCTTTCATATTACTGTATATTCTGATCTCCAGTCACATTAAGAGGTATAAAGAAGGGGGCAAGGTTCAGCAATCAAAATTGGATTTAAATTAGAATAATCCCTGATCATCATCAAATTTCGATAACAAATATAGAATATCCCAAATATGAGCTTTACAACAAACACATTTGGGCTTTACAACAAATAACAAATCTTTTTCATTGTTGAAATTTGCATAGTTAAAAATTGCAAAACAATGGAAGACAGAGAAATGGTATTGGTTACGGGAGGTTCCGGGTTTGTTGCCCTGCACGTTATCCAACAGTTATTGAACAGAGGCTACCGGGTAAGAGCTACCCTAAGGTCGATCACAAGGAAAGATGAAATCATTGCTTCATTAAAAAATGCAGGTATTATCGATTTCGAAAATCTGACTTTTGCTGAAGCTGACCTGTCTGCCGATGAAGGATGGAATGAGGCAATGAAAAATATTGATTATGTACACCATATCGCTTCACCTATCCATCTTAAACTTCCAAAAAACGAAGATGAAATGATACGCCCTGCTGTAGATGGAACTTTACGGGTATTGGGTGCAGCGCGTGACGCAGGCGTAAAGCGTGTTGTGATGACCTCAAATTTCGGGGCGGTTGGCTACAGCCATAAAGACCCAACTCAGCTGATTACCGAGGATAGCTGGACAAACCCCAACGAGAAAGGCTTATCTGCATATAATAAATCTAAGGTATTGGCAGAGCGTGCGGCCTGGGATTTTATTAAAAATGAAGGCGAGGATCTTGAGCTTACCGTTATCAACCCAACGGCAATTCTGGGACCCTCTTTTTCTGAAAAATTATCCAGCGGTTTTGAGTTGTTAAAAAATATACTGGATGGTACCATGAAGGCTATTCCCAATATGGAACTGGCCATTGTCGATGTAAGAGATCTGGCCGACCTGCATATTCGGGCAATGGAAACAGCTGCCGCTAAGGGACAAAGATTTTTGGCACTGTCTGATGGAACAATGACCCTGCTCCAGATTGCCATATTCCTGAAAAAAGAAATGCCTGAAATTTCGCAAAAGGTTTCTGATAAAACAATTCCGGATTGGCAGGTACGTATTGCCGCATTGTTTAGTCAAAAGGCAAAAGCGATACTTCCATTGATTGGTGTAAACAGAAAAGCAAGCAACCAAAAAGCCAGGCAGGTTTTAGGATGGCAACCACGGGCCAAAGAAGAAGCAATTATATCGACCGTAGAAAGTCTTAGAAAATTTAATCAAATTTAAACAGATGAAAACAATCATAACAGGCGCCACCGGAATGGTAGGCGAAGGCGTATTATTAGAGTGCCTGGAAAACCCGGCAGTAAGCGAAGTATTAAGTATCGGTAGAAAAAGTTTCAGTTTAGTGCATCCAAAACTGAAACAGCTTATTGTACAAGATTTTTCGGAAATCGGGAACCATACAGACCTGTTAAAAAAATACGACGCATGTTTTTTTTGCGCGGGGATAAGTTCAGTTGGCGAAAATGAAGATAGTTTCACCAGAAAGACCTACGATTTTGTAGTACCATTTGCCGCAGCACTTGCTGAAATAAATCCTGAAATGACTTTTATTTACGTTTCCGGAAACCGGACAGACAGTACGGAAAAAGGAAAGGTAATGTGGGCAAGAGTAAAAGGACGAACCGAAAATGCATTAATGAAATTACCTTTTAAAAATCAATACAATTTTCGCCCTGCGATTATGAAAGGCAGCAGGGGTCAGAAAAATGTAAAGACCATCTATAAAATAATGGGCCCTTTAATTGCACCTTTTATTTCAGCAAAAACCTTAAGACTTTCGGAAGTTGGCCGTGCAATGATCAATGTAGTCGTAGAAGGGTATCCGACACAAATCCTGGAAGTAGATGATATTTTAAAGTTGGCCAAATGAAACGATCTAAAAAAATACTCAAACGAATAATGATATTTTTCCTCTCTCTGATACTAATCCTTGTTGTTGCCACCTATTTTTACATGAAACAGCCACAGTTTGGCGCATTGCCCGAAGGCAAAAGACTGGAACTGATACAACAATCCAAACATTTTAAAGATGGCAAATTCCACAATCTTGTAGAGAAACCTACCATCAGCGAAGGATACAGCTTTATAGGAGAAATCTGGAACTCATTGGCCAAAACCTATCCCAACACCGAACCTACAGGGACGCTGCCTTCTGTAAAAACAGATCTGAAATCGCTTCCTGCCGACAGCAATGTGCTGGTCTGGTTCGGGCATTCCTCTTTCTTCTTGCAGGTGGATGGCATAAAAATATTGGTAGACCCCATTTTCAGCGGCAAGGCATCGCCAACACCCTGGGGCGTAAAAGCATACAAGGGCAGTGATATTTATACCGTGGGCGATATGCCCGAAATTGATTATATGCTGCTCTCACACGATCATTACGACCACCTGGATTATGAAACCGTAAAAGCACTACAGCCGAAAGTGAAATTTGTGATATGCGGATTGGGTGCAGGTGCACACTACGAGCGTTGGGGCTATACAGGTAACCAGATCCTGGAAAAAGATTGGGGTGATGTGGTATCTGTAAAACCAGGTTTTAATATCATCGCCGAAAATACACACCACGGTGGCGGGCGTGGTTTTTCTGCCGATAAGGCACTATGGCTTTCGTTTTACATCCAGTCGCCAGCAATGAATATTTATTATAGCGGAGACGGGGGGTATAGCGACCGGTTTAAAACCATTGCTGCAAAATATCCATCTATTGATTGGGCGATTATGGAATGCGGACAGTATAACAAAGCCTGGCAATCGGTACACGAACTGCCGGAACAAGTGGTACAGGCAATGCTCGAGTTAAAAGCAAAAAAACTACTGCCGGTACATCATTCCAAATTTACTTTAGCAAGACATTCCTGGAAAGAACCATTGGAACAAATGACAAAATTGGCTGCAGGAAAACCCTATAAATTAGCTACACCAATGATTGGCGAAAAAGTACTGTTGAACGACAGTTTACAAGTGTTTAAACAATGGTGGGAAGAGGTAAAATAATAGAAAATGAAAATAACTGAAATAAAGTCCTGTTATATCGGCCCGGTTATTTCGCCGGAACAGTTCGTAGCTGAACATTTCTTTTTATTCCTGATAAAAGGCACAATGAACGGTTATGATGGAAACAAGCATTATGCTTTAAAATCTGGCGAATGTTGTATTGTCCGAAAAAATCGCTTGGCCCGTTATAACAAGCTAAAAGAAAATGATGAGTTTGAAAAAGTCGTTTTTATTTTCGACAAAACGTTTTTGAACAATTTTCAAAAGAAGCATACGATATTGTTTGAAAATTTCAGGTCAAAAGATGTATTTATTAAAATCAAAAAAGACGAGTTAATAGCGTCTTTTTTATTGTCATTACAGCCATATTACAACAATTCAGGAGAAATAAGTCCTGCTTTTTCGGATATAAAAAGAGAAGAATTACTACTTGTTTTATTGCAACTGCAACCGGAATTATCAGACGTTCTCTTTGATTTTGGTATTCCGGGACGCATGGATTTAGAAAAATTTATGCACCAGAATTACAAGTTTAACGTAGGTATGGAACGTTTTGCATTCCTCACAGGCCGCAGTTTGTCGGCATTTAAAAGAGATTTCAAAATCATCTTCGATGAAACTCCGGGCCGTTGGTTGATTAAGCGACGTTTGCAGGAAGCCCGTTTCCTTATCGAAGAAAAAAAACAAAAACCAGCTGATATCTATGTTGATTTAGGATTTGAAGATTTGTCTCATTTTTATTTTGTTTTTAAAAAGGAGTTTGGAACATCGCCAGGTGAAATCGCTTCAGGCCAAATTCAATCAACGCATTAATCACAGGCTGTGTTTCAATAGCATGGTCAGTAAGGGCATAACTTACCGTGACAGGTTTTGTATTGTCCACCGTCCGGGTAATCAGCAGATTTTCCTCTAATTGCTTTGACTCCTTCGATAAAGCTTTCGCCGTTATTCCCTTATTGATATAATGAACTAGGTAAAAATTATTTGAGTGGTCACTAACACTAAATTGGATTACTTGTATATTCTCAAATCAGATTGTAGTTTCATGAAATTTATAATATATTCGTTTAAACAACAAACCAAATATGCCGGGATATCAATCTCTTACAGACGCTGAGCTGTTCACTTTGCTATGCAACGATGATCATAAGGCATTTACCGAGATTTATGACCGATACAGCGGGCTTCTTTATATTCATGCTTATAAAAGAATTAGGAATAGGGAAGAAGCCAGGGATTTGATCCACGAATTATTTACTGTTTTGTGGCACAAACGGGATCAGATCACGCTAAAAACAGAACTTTCATTTTATTTATACAGAGCGGTAAGAAATCGTGTTTTAGACCTGGTAAAACACAATAAACTTCAGGCCAGCTATATCAACTCTTTTGACAGCTTTTTAAATAACGGAACCAATATTACTGATCATTCGATCCGTCAAAAGGAGCTAACCCTGTTGATTGAGAAAGAAATAGAAGCACTGCCTGAAAAAATGCGATTGGTATTTAACCTAAGTAGAACTGAGTGTCGCAGTCATAAGGAAATCTCCAATGCACTTGAAATCTCTGAACTTACCGTGCGTAAACAAATCAACAACGCATTAAAAGTGTTAAGACCTAAATTAGATAAACTACTTGTTTTCTTTTTTTTATAGCAAAAAGCTAAATTGATTTAGGATTGAAAATATTTTAAAAAGTATTTTCAATTTTATCTACTCTATACCCCTGAGTTAATCGTCTATGTGTTAAATAAAGACAAAAAGTCTTTTAGGCATATGCATAAACCAGATATAAAAGATTTATTAGAGCGGTATAAAAGTGGCGATTGCACTGAACAAGAGCGGTCACTTGTAGAAACCTGGTATTTAACCTGGGATACACCTTCACTTGACCTTTCTGAGCAGGAATTAATTTCAGATCTGGAATTGATCAAACAAGAACTCCCCCGGAAAAGAAGACGGATAGGTGGATATTTCCAAATGGCTGCTGCTGCTGCTGTGGTCTTGATCACATTAACAGCCGTGTTTTATTATTTCAATTATCGGGAACCAGTTAGAAATTTGGTAAATCCGATTGAATTAGGCAAAATCGTTCCCGGGACAAATAAAGCTACCCTAACCCTTGCGGATGGTTCAACTGTTGTATTGGATGCTGCCACTCCGATAGATGGAATTAACCAGTTTGGTGTTAAAATTAATAAATCTGCAGAAGGTAAGCTCGTATATGTCAGCGATAAAAATGCTAAAGTTGCCGATGCTTATAATACCATAATTACCCCGAAAGGAGGGCAATACGAAGTAACACTACCTGATGGAACCAAAGTTTGGTTGAACGCCGCGTCTAAACTTCGGTTTCCTGTTGTATTTGCTGGAAACGAAAGGCAGGTTGAGTTAAGTGGTGAGGCTTATTTCGAAGTAGCCAGAGATAGAAAAAAGCCATTTAAGGTAAAAGCTGAACAGCAGGAAATTATGGTATTGGGCACACATTTTAATGTAAATGCTTACAAGGACGATGCTTTTACCAAGACTACTTTACTTGAAGGCAGTGTAAGGGTAAGCAAGGGTTCAGCGCAGGCTTTACTCACACCGGGCCAACAGGCCGTCAGTAATGCCGGATCTGCGGTAATCAATGTACGTAAAGATGTGGATATACAGGAGTCCATTGCCTGGAAAAATGGCTTGTTCATGTTTGAACAGGAAGATATTTTCTCAATTATGAATAAAATATCCAGGTGGTATGATATCGTAGTAGAATATCGCGGAGACCTGAAAGGTAAAAAATACAGTGGCAATATCTCAAAGTTTGAAGACGTAACGGAAGTTTTAAAAACGATGCAGCTTACCGGAAGTATTCAGTTTAAAATTGAAGGAAGGAGGATCATCGTTATGCCTTAAACTTTACATACATAACCGCAAGAAAAGACCCGGAAGCGTTTGCACCGCTCCGGATCAGTTAAGGTCTGCAAAACCTTGGCAAGAAAACCAAACCGTTTCAAAAGTTTTAATTTCACTTACTAACCAAATGTACAAAATTTTTAACGACCTACCATGGTGGGCATCACCCCGCATGGGATCAATATTTCTACTCCGAATGAAATTTACGATCATCATACTCCTTACAGCAATCATCCAGGTTAACGCAACAACATACGCACAGACCATTAACCTGAAGGTGAAAAATGCCAATATAGAAAAGGTATTTAAATCGCTTCGAGAACAGAGTAAATATAACTTTTATTATGAAGACGATATGATCAGCAAGGCGAACCCCATCACCCTTTCTGCTGTGAATGAGCCGTTTCTAAGTGTCCTGGAGAAATGTTTTAAGAACCAGCCTTTTACTTATTTAATCAACCACAATACGGTAGTGGTGAGGAAAAGAACTGAGCAGATAGTTCCGGTTCCTAAAAAGGCCGACATCACCGTTACTGGAAAAGTTTTGGACGAAAATAGTAAACCAATACCCGGTGTTTCTGTAAAACTGAAAGGTACAGCAATTACTGTTGCTACTTCTCCTGAAGGCGATTTTACAATGAAAGTGCCCGAAGATGGGATACTTGTGTTTTCTTATATTGGATATGAAATGCAGGAAATCCCGGTTCAGGGAAGAAAAAGTATACAAGTTAATTTAAAGCCTGCAGACAATAAGCTGGAGGACGTTGTTGTTGTTGCCTACGGACAAAAGCAGCGAAAAATAGAGACCCTTGGTGCGCAATCCACTTTAAATGTGGACGACCTTAAACAACCTGTTGCCAATATTTCTACAGTACTGGCCGGCAGGGTATCCGGACTGGTAGGCGTACAAAGGAGCGGTGAGCCGGGAAGAGATGGCGCTGATCTTTGGATCAGAGGAGTGATCTCTCTTGGAAATAACGCCCCTTTGATTTTGGTTGATGGTGTTGAACGTTCTTTTAGCAATATAGATCCGAATGATATTGAGAGCTTTTCTATTTTAAAAGATGCTTCTTCTACTTCAGTTTATGGGGTAAGGGGGGCCAATGGAGTGGTGATTGTCAATACCAAAAGAGGTAAAGCAGGAAGAACAGAAATTAACCTGGATTATTATCAGGGGCTGACCAATTTTACCAGGGTTCCGGAAACTGCTGATGGGGTCACCTATATGCAAATGGCTAATGAAGCGAGGTTAACCCGAGGTGGGGCACCAAGGTATACACAGGAACAGATCAGTAAAACATTGAGCCGGGAAGATCCTTATCTGTATCCAAATGTGAACTGGTTTGACGAAATATTTAACGATTTCGGAAAGAATAAAAAGGCGAATTTGAGTATTCGGGGCGGCGGTGAAAAATCCACATTTTATGTGTCTGCAGGGTACTACGATGAAACTGGTCTGTTTAAAACAGATGCGTTGCAGCAATACAATTCTGCCATTAAATTTTCACGCGTAAACTTCAGTTCTGCATTAACGTTAAAAGCAACGCCAACCACAACAATAGATTTAGGTATCAAGGGCTGGATCTCCAATGGTAACTACCCTGGTAAATCAGCAAGTGAAATATTTGAGAATTCTTTAAGGACCTATCCTGTACTGTATCCGGTGATGTATCCAGATAATAAGGAGCCATTTTTGTCGACCGGAGGCGGGCTAAACAGCTCTTATGGCTTGCTAACGAACAGGGGGTATTCCACTACTTATGAAAATCAGATCATGTCTGATGTTCGGGTGAACCAGGATATGAGTGGTATTTTAAAAGGATTATCTGCCCATGTCCTTTATTCTTTTGATGCCACAAACTCCAATTCACTCAACCGGATCAAAACACCCACTACCTATTTTGCAACAAAAAGAGATGAAAAAGGGGAACTGGTCTATACCACTATCGGGCAGGGACAGGATTACCTTTCTTTTGGCAGGAGTAATGGTGGCAGCAGGCAATTTTACTTAGAAGGCGCCATTAAATACAATCAGAACTTTGGTGATCACAGGGTTGGTGGAATGCTTTTATACAATCAAAGTGATAAGGTAAGCGCAACTGCAGATAACCTGATCGGGTCGATCCCTTACAGAAGTTTGGGTGGTGTGGGTAGGTTTACCTATTCTTATAAAGACCGTTACCTGGCTGAACTTACCTTTGGCTATAACGGTGCGGAGAATTTTGCACCATCAAAACGGTATGGATTTTTCCCATCTTATGCTCTGGGCTGGGTGATTTCCAATGAATCGTTTTACGGAAAGGCAGCTAATGTATTTCAATTGCTAAAATTAAGAGGATCCTACGGTATTGTAGGTAGCAGCAGTATTGGCGGTCGGCGATTTTCTTATATAGGGACTGTAGAAAACACGGGTAATGCCTACGTTTTCGGAGAAAACAGGGCCAGTATTAATGCCGTTCAGGGAATTGATATTGCCGATTATGCCGTTGATGCTACCTGGGAAACTGAAAAGGACCTGAACCTTGGTTTGGAACTCAAAACGCTGAACAATGCCTTAGGATTGCAGATCGATGTATTTACACGTAAGCGCGAAAATATATTCAGATCTCGTGGAGTAGTACCGGGCTTTTTGGGGATCAGGAAAAATTTGCAGGGTAATTTAGGGGTTACAGAAGCTAAAGGGATAGATTTTACCGGAAATTACGATAAAAGGTTCGGAGAAGTAGCTGTTTCTTTCCAGGGCACTTTTACCTACAATAAAAATAAAGTAATAGAAGACGATAGCCCTATCCCTGCTTATCCATGGCAGGAATCCAGAGGACAGTCGGTATACAACAGAATTGGTTATATCGCTCAGGGTTTTTATACCCAGGCAGAAATTGACGATCCATCTGTGCCGAGGACCGCAGGTATTGTTCAGGCTGGTGACCTGAAATTCAAGGATTTGAATGGTGATGGAATTATTAATGTTGATGACCAGACCTTCATCGGAAAAGACCAGGTTCCTCAAATACTATATGGTTTTGGAACTACATTAGGTTACAAGGGTTTCTCTTTGGGCGCATTTTTCCAGGGTGCAGCATCTGTAGATTTTTACTTTTCAAATGAGTTTATGCCGTTTAGAAATGGCGATGCCAGGGGAAGTCTGTATTCAAATATCCTGGATAGGTGGACCCCGGAAAATCCGAATCAAAATGCATTTTATCCGAGACTTAGTTATGGTTCAGATATCAATCAAAATTATGCTACAAGCACTAAATTCTTGCAAAACGGTCGCTTTTTAAGGCTTAAGACTTTAGATTTTGGATATACCTTTAAAAAGGAAGCGATCAGGTTTGCAGGTTTACAGAAGCTGAGGCTTTATTTTATCGGCTATAACCTGTTTACAATTAGCCCTTTTAAGTTCTGGGATCCGGAAATGGGCGGAGGATCCGGTACAAGGTATCCCAATATCCGAACCTTTAGTTTAGGCCTTAGCGCTACTTTTTAACCTTAACAATTTTTGACATGAAAAGAAACATATTTTTTAAAACTGTATTGGTTATTGCAGTTATAAGTTCGTTAAGTGGCTGTAAAAAATTCCTTGATCAGGTGCCTGACGACAGGCAAACGATTGATGATGTTTTTAAGAAAAGATCAGAGTCTGAAAAATACCTTGCAGGTGTATATGATTACATCAGATCCAATTCAGAATGGAATGGCGACAGTAGTCCATGGGAAGGCCTTTCTGACGAAATTGATGTGACCTATAATGATTATCCCACCTTTGCGATGAATACCGGCAACTGGGATAAAAACCGTGATAATTTTAACTTCTGGGTTCATTATTATCAGGGGATCCGCCGGGCATCGTATTTTATGCAGCGCCTTCCTGAAAATCCGGAGATTGAAGCAGGACTGATGTCGCAATACATTGCTGAAGCAAGGGTATTGCGTGCCTATTTTTACTCAGGCATCCTGGCCCAGTATGGCCCTTTTATTATACTTCCTGAAACTGTGATTTCACCTGATGCAGACATCAGTACTTTTAGTCTTCCGAGAAGCAGTTATGATGAATGTGTAAATTACATTGTAGCAGAATTGGATAAAGCGATGCCCGATCTGCCTCCAGGCAGGGGAAGCGTGACCGATTTCGGGCGCATGAAACGCGGAATGGCTTTGGCCATTAAATCCAGAACACTTTTGTATGCAGCAAGCCCCATGTTTAATGGAAATACGGTTTATGCGAATTTTAAAAATCCCGATGGGAAGGTGTTGATCAGCCAGACTGTTGATGTTACTAAATGGAAGCGTGCTGCAGAAGCTGCAAAGGCACTTATAGATAATCCTGACTATAGTTTATATCGGGAAGTTGATGCGGTAACAGGTGCACTGAAAGTATATGAGTCGCTAAAAGGTATTTTTATAAAGGCCTGGAATTCAGAAGTGATATTGAGCCGCTATACCACCGATAAATTGGGCTCTTACGATCAAAACGGTACGCCGTATATCCTCGGGGGCTGGTCGTCATGGGGCCCGACACAAACTGCCGTAGACGCTTATTTTATGGCAAACGGTTTGCCTAAGGATGATCCAAATTCACAGTATACTGAAATTGGTTTTACGAATACCGCTACCGCGCAATATGCTGCAGGAACATCTAATATGTATGTAGGTCGTGAGCCACGTTTTTATAGTGCCATTACATTTAACCTGAGTAAGTGGATCAATAATTCCAGCAATAATATTGGTGGAACAGGCCCGGCGCCGATTACCATTCAGATGTATAACGGTGGCAATAGCGGGCAGTATAATGGTCGTAACTGGTCGCGCACGGGCTATTGCGTAAGGAAACATGTGAACCCCAATTCAAGAATGGGAAGTAATAGCATCGTTGCCGATCGTGCAGAAGTCTTATTTCGTTTGGGCGAGATCTATTTGAATTATGCGGAGGCTTTAAATGAATACAGTCCTGGTAACCCCGACATAAAAAAATACATCAATATGATCAGAGAGCGGGCCGGTATCCCTCAATATGGAACAGGAGCTGGCTTTGTTCCGGAACCGGCAGATCAAGACACATGGAGAATAGCTATCCACAGAGAAAGAAGGGTTGAGCTTGCTTTTGAATGTCACCGCTATTTTGATGTGCGGAGATGGAAGATTGCAGAACAAACAGACGGAGGCCCTTTTTACGGCATGGATGTTAACGCAACCACTACCGCAGCATTTACCAAACGCACGGTATTTGAAACGAGGGTATTCTTACCCAGAAATTACCTCTGGAATATCTTACCCGGAGAATTGAATAAAAACAAAAACCTCGTACCAAACCCGGGCTGGTAACCTGTTTTATAAGCATATTAACATGAAGAAGATATTTAAAAATAGCTACGCTATAAGCGTGGTGCTGTGCCTTATTGTTTTGTCGGGCTGTAAAAAGGACAAAAACGATAGTATAAATACCACTATTAATGCTGCTGTACTAAATGCTCCTGCAAGCAATACGGTAGTGAACCTTACTCCACTCCTGAATGCGGTGGTAAATTTTGAGTGGACTGCGGCGAAGGTGGGCAACAATACACCTTCATTTTACGAGGTTCAGTTTGATAAAGAAAGTGGTGATTTTTCTAATCCGGTTTACAAAGAAGCTGCTACAAGGGGAGGAGCAGATACTAAATTATCTGTTAACCATAGGATTGTAAATAGAATAGCCAAAGCAGCTGGTATTAATGAATTGGCATCAGGAAAACTGAAATGGCGGGTGGTTGCCAATACAGGGGTAGTGTCGGCGATTTCGCAGGCAGGTATTCTGGAAGTTAAAAGACCTGCCGGCCTCGCTGATAATCCGGTTGATGTTTACATTTTAGGAACCGCAACAGAAGCAGGAGAGGACCCGCCTAAAGCTTTAAAGTTTAAAAAGCTGAGTGAGGGAGTCTTTGAAATTTATACGTCTTTAAATGCGGGTACCTATAAAATGGTAGATAGAATTACCGGAACTCCGATAACCTTTGTATTAAACGGCACGTTGATTACTGAAGCCGCATCTGCAAATAGTCCGGCAACAACTAAAACGGTATACCGCATTAACCTTGATTTTAATTCCGCCTCAGCCGTGCTGACAGAGATCGTGTCAGTAGGCTTATGGTTTTCCGGATATAACGCCATAAAAGCGAACCTGGTTTATGACGCTGCAGGTATATGGAAGGCTACTTTTAACAATGTATGGAAAACCGAATCATGGGGTAAGGACGAACGCTATAAATTCAGGGTGGTTGAAAAGGATGCCGCGGGCATATCTACCACAAAAAACTGGGGCAGTAGTAAACAGGACAATATCAGGCCGACAGCGAACCAGGATGCCGCTTACTTCCTGCTTAAAGAAGTAAATAACAGCCAGTATGATTTTTCCTATAAATTCCAGCTGGAATCTGCTAGTACTGAAGTCACATTTAAAATGCAGTCTGCCGCAGATTATACACATCTAATCACTTATAAATAATAAACCAATGAGATCGATCATTTCAGCATATAAAATATGGGGAGTACTGACCCTAGGTCTGTGCTTATTCTCCTGCGAAAAAGAGGAAATAGCGGTTGTACCGCCAGAAGTAATCCCCACAATAGTGGTAGATTGGGCGAAGGCAGCAGAGCAGTCGCAGACTGCATTGGATGTACAGTTTTATTCCACAACCCAGAATTATTACAACCAGAACAACAACGGACATACCGGCTTCAATTACTGGTGGAACGCCCATGCACTGGATGTTCTGGTAGATGCCTATAACCGTACCAAAGATGCAAAGTACCTGACCAAAATGGACAACCTGCTTGCCGGCTGCTATGTTAAAAACGGAAATACATTCTGGAATACTTTCTATGATGATATGGAGTGGTGGGCACTGGCATGCTTGCGTGCTTATGATGCGACAAAAGACGAGAAATATAAAACGATGGCCAGGCAATACTGGACCTGGATAAAGGTGGGATGGAGCGAGGTAAAGAATGGGGGAATTGCCTGGGCATCGGGTTCTAAAGATTCTAAAAATGCCTGCTCTAATGCCCCTGCAGTAATTATCGCAGCAAAGCTTTATCAGCTGGATAACAATCCGGACGATCTGGTCTGGGCTAAAAAGATCTATACCTGGCTTAAAGCCTATGTGGTAGAACCCGCCAGGGGAGTGGTATGGGACGCATATGGCAATACCAATGAAGATAACATCTATACCTATAACCAGGGCACATGGCTGGGCGCGGGTTTGGAACTCTATAAAATTACGAATGAACAGGTTTACCTGAACGATGCAGTAAGGAATGCGAATTATGTGATGAATGATCAGGTCAGATTTTCTCCTAAAGGCGTATTAAAAGGAGAAAATACCGGTGATGGCGGTTTGTTTAAAGGTATTTTTATCAGGTATATGGCACAGCTGATATTGAGGGGTGTACTGGATGATTATACCCGCGAACTTTATCTGAGTTACCTTAAAAACAATGGACAGAGTTTATATACCAAAGCCACAAGGTCTCCGGAAAATACATTCGGGGCCGACTGGGCAAACAAACCCGGTAGCAGAGTGAGCGACAGTTCTGTTCAGCTCAGTGGCTTAATGTTGTTTGAAGCTCTGGATGAACTAAAGCGTGCAAACCTGTTAAAATAAATCATATGAATTTTAAGATATGCAGAGGGCTTTTCATGTTGTTTCTCGCCGTGTTAACCTCTTTTCAATTATTCGCTGTACCCATGGGTACAGCGAAGATTTTCAGCTACCCTTTACCTTCAATTTACAAAGCTTCTTCTTTTTTTGAGTTGCAGGTGAACGGAACGGGCATACCAGTTGTTGGTTACAATGACAAGTACGACTATGCCCAGCTTTCCATGAGCAAAGGGAAAGCGGAATTTACCATCAGCCTTAAAAATGGAGACCAGGTATCCGCATACCATATCAGCCCTAAAAAATTAGCTGTCGCAGGTATCCCGCATGGTCATACGCTTAGCTTCACCCTTTATAAAGATGAATACCTGATCATCAAAATCAATAGGTTCAGGGAGTTGGTGATCGTCGCAGATGCAGCAGAAGGAAATAAACCGGCTGCTTCCGGAAAAGGGATCTTTAACATTACCGGGAAGCCTTATTTGGCGGTTAGCTCAGCGACAGAACTGGCAACCGAAGCCGTTCAAAAAGCCATCGATGATGCTGCGGCTTACAAAGGCGGTAAAGGAATTGTTTACGTCCCGGCAGGGGTTTACCCGGTAAGAAACTTAAAACTGAAAAGCAATATGAGCCTTTACCTGGAAGGTGGAGCAGTGTTGTTGTTCAGCGGACAGGAGAAAGACTTTAAGATCAGTGCCCGTAAAGCCTCACAAAACAGAAACATTACCTGGTGGATCGCTACAGATAGTGGTGCACATGACATCAGGATATACGGACGGGGAACTCTGGACGGGAATGGTAAGTATGCAACAGAAAAAAATAACCTTGGTGCACACATCCTCGCCATCATGCATACGGACAGATTTGAACTCAACGGACCGGTAATCAGGGAGTCCGGAGCCTGGGCCATCATTCCTACCCGTTCTAAAAACCTCGTGTTCCAGAATTTTAAACTGTTTAACCGTTTTGATATGGGCGAAAATGACGGAATTGACGTCATAGAGTCACAAAATGTATTGGTGAAACATGCCATCGGTATTGCGCTCGATGATCCTTTTTCTACAAAAACCTGGATGCAAAATACAGACCTATGTCGCAACTGGCCCGGAAAACCGATGGTACAGGATGGAGTGGTATTTGATGACTGTATTTCCTGGACTTATTGCTATGGTTATAAAATTGGCCAGGGGGTAATGCAGGACCAGCGGAATATTGTGTTTAAGGACTGTGTTGTTTATGATGCCGCAGTAGGTATCGGCATTCATCATAAATGGGGAACGGCATCCGTAAAAAACGTATTGTTTGATGGGATAGACATAGAACGGTTGTCCTATCAGAACGATGACCATCGTACGTGGGCGATTTTCCTGATGCAGAATGGCGATAAAAAAGGAAGCGGGCCAATCGATAACGTCCTTGTTAAAAATGTATTGGTCAGAGACCAGGGTAAATCACCGGGTAAGATTAAAGGTATAAGTGCTGCAACCCCTATCTCAAATCTGAGATTTAAAAATATCGTGATGCCAGGAACGACAGGAGCCGCAAGTACTTTACAGCAAATAAATATGACCGATACCAGCTATACCAGGCAGATTGAAATCAAAAAATAAAACTTAACATACACATGAAATTTATTAAAGTACTTATTTTATCAGTACTGTTCTCGTACGCTACAGGCATACAGGCACAGCAAAAATATCTCGTCTATTCGCCAGACCATAAAATTGAGGTCACACTTTCTGTATCTGATAGTGTGTATTATACGGTAAAAGCAGATCAGAAAGAACTCATTTCAGCTTCTGCAATTGCCTTGGATGTGGATGGTAAAAACAAATGGAAAGTTGCGAAAACCAGTAGGGCTAAGCACAATGATATATTACATCCGGTAGTTTGGCAAAAGAGTAAGGATGTAGCGGATGTTTACAACCAGTTGCGCCTTGATTTTAATAACGGGCTTGCTCTGGAATGGAAAGCCTTTGATAATGGAGTGTCCTGGAGATGGCTAAGCAAACTTAAAGGAGATTTTGTAGTAAGATCTGAAACTGCGAAGTTTAACTTTAAAGGTTCCGGCAAGGCCTGGTATCCGCAGGAAGAGCAGTTCTTTTCACATAATGAACGGGAATATAAAAATTATACCCTGGATCAGTTAGAAGACAAGAAACTGGCCAGTTTGCCAGCCTTGTTCCAGGTTGGAGAGCTAAAGCTGCTGCTTACCGAATCAGACTTGTTTAACTATGCGGGGATGTGGTTAAGGGGAACAGGAAAAGGTGGCGTACGTGGCGTTTTTCCTGCTTATCCAAAAGTAAAAGCCATTACCAGCGATCGTGATGAGCAAGTGAAGCAGCGGGAAGATTACCTGGCCAAAGCCAATGGGGAGCAGAGCTTCCCATGGAGAGTGATTATGGTGGCAAGAGAAGATAAAGACATTCTCGTAAATCAAATGCCTTATCTGTTGGGACGACCATCTACAGGTGATTTTAGCTGGGTGAAACCAGGTAAAGTGCAGTGGGACTGGTGGCATTATAACAATGTTTATGAAGTAGATTTTAAAGCAGGAATTAATAATGACACCTATAAGTATTATATCGATGTAGCTTCAAAATACGGAATCGAGTACGTTTTGCTGGATGAAGGTTGGTGTGATACCCGTGACCTGATGAAACAAGCGCCGGGAATTGATGTTGCGGAGCTTGCAGCATACGCAAAAAGTAAAAACGTAGATCTGTTGTTATGGTCTAGCTGGCTGGTATTGGACAAACAACTGGATATGGCACTTGACCAGTTTCAGAAATGGGGCATCAAGGGGATCAAAGTGGATTTCATGCAGCGCGACGATCAGGAAATGGTGAATTATTATGAGAAGGTTGCAGTAGCAGCAGCAAAGAGAAAACTGCTGGTCGACTTTCATGGTGCCTATAAGCCGACAGGTTGGCTGCGGACTTATCCAAACATTATGACTTCAGAAGGAGTACTGGGCAATGAGATCAGTAAGTTTGCCGGATCCATAACCCCTTCACATACCGCTACGCTTCCTTTTACGCGGATGGCGGCGGGTCCAATGGACTTTACCCCGGGAGGTATGCGCAATGTGCATAAAAAGGAATGGGCGGCCGCTCCCTCTGAACCGATGACCCTCGGTACCCGTTGTAACCAGATGGCTATGTACGTGATTTATGAGAGTCCTTTGCAGATGTTGTGTGATATCCCTACTCATTACCTGAAAGAGCCTCTGTCTATGGAATTCATTAAAGCGGTTCCTGCGGTGTGGGCGAAAACAGTAGCACTGAACGGAAAGGTGGGGGAATACGTAACCATGGCCAGGCAGGCCGCAAACGGCGACTGGTATATAGGCTCAATGACAGACTGGAGCGAAAGAGAATTTGAGTTGTCACTTTCTTTTTTGCCGGATGGGGAATATGAAATGCAGGTCTGGAAGGATGGAATCAATGCCAACAAAAATGCGAAGGATTTTAAAATGGAAAAACTTCAGGTTAACCGTAATACGCCATTGAATATCAAGCTGGCATCAGGCGGAGGCTATGTGGCCAGACTAATTAAACGTTAATACTTAAACACGCTGTTCCAATGAAACCATGATAAGCATGCCGAGTTTGCTAATCATGGTTTCATAACCGGATATAAATACATTCTAATGAAAAGATACCTTATTGTTGTTGCAATGCTAGGGTTTAGCATTGCAAATGCCCAGATAAAGGAATTCAAAAATTGGCCGAAGGGTAGCGATCCGAAGGAGATCGGGAACCTGTTGTCCTGGCATTTTGTGGAAACTCCACATACCAATTTCGGCATGCCCGGCCTGCCGGGCTCCATTACCTATTCCGAGGTCTGTTCCTGGTACGGCGCTTTAAAATTCGCGGCAACAACCAAAAATCCGGAGCTGTTCAACAAGCTCGATCAAAGATTCAGGCCATTGTTGTACGAAAAGAAAAACCTGCAGCCACGACCTGATCATGTAGACCCCAACATATTTGGTTCCTTACCCCTGGAACTGTTTATGCAGAATAAGAACCCTGTTTACCTGGATATGGGTAAATGGTTTGCCGATCAGCAATGGACGCTGCCAAAAAATACAAAACCTGAATACCAGGCTTTGCTAGACAGGGGCTTAACCTGGCAAACCAGAATGTGGATTGATGATATGTATATGATCACCAATATTCAAGCTCAGGCATACAGGGCTACCGGCGACAGAAAATACATAGACAGAGCGGCCGCTGAAATGGTGGTTTATCTGGATGCTATCCAGCGTCCCAACGGTTTATTTTTCCATGCTGCCGATGTGCCGTTTTTTTGGGGAAGAGGTAATGGATGGATGGCTGCGGGGATGGCTGAACTATTGAGTTCATTACCTAAAGACAATAAAGACCGCCCCAGGATTTTAAAAGCCTATCAGACCATGATGCGAAGTTTAAAGGAATTCCAGACAAAAGAAGGGATGTGGCTACAGTTGATAGATGATGCAGGTTCCTGGCCGGAAACGTCGGGGACAGGTATGTTTACATTCGCCATGATTACGGGAGTGAAAAAGGGATGGTTAGATGCTAAGGAATATGCTCCTGTAGCGCGAAGAGGATGGATCGCGCTCACAAAATATATTGAAGCAAATGGCGATGTGAGAGAAGTTTGTCAGGGGACCAATAAAGAAAACAGCAGGCAGTATTACCTGGATAGAAAGAGAATTACCGGGGATATGCATGGGCAGGCCCCCGTATTGTGGAGTGTTTTTGCCTTGCTTCAATAAAATTATTCCCCCATTTTAGTTCAGAATTTTTATGCCATGACTTCCAGTTATAATTTAAGTTCAGCGTGAAAAAGCTGAACTTAAATTATACTTAATTATCGGACTATAGTTATAAAGTTGATAAAATAGTTTAAGCTGATTTCATTTGAAATGATTTATGCCTTAATCTATATTACAACTTGGTTAAGTGATTGAAAATAAGATGTTTGATGTGTTTGTCAGTCTTTGCCTTCATATTCCTAAAGGCAAAACAACTTTGGAAGTAATAAGATAAGCATAGTTTTAACCTTAAAAACTATACTCATTTGTTCTTGATCTTCTTTCGATGCTTCAAGCCAAATTCAATTAAAGCATTAATCACAGGCAGGGTTTCAATGGCATGATCAGTAAGGGCATAACTTACCGTGACAGGTTTTGTATTGTTCACCGTCCGGGTAACCAGCAGATTTTCCTCTAACTGCTTTAACTCCTTCGTCAACACTTTGGGGCTTATTCCCTTTGTCTTCTCCTGCAGGTCTGTGAACCTCATCGATCCATCAAGATATAAACCTCGCAAAATCACAATTTTCCATTTGCCGCTTAATAAATCAATGGCATCGATCAAGGCCAATTGCCTGTCAATAGTCGGTGCGGATTCACATTTAGAATTTTCCATAAAAACTTCACTATCCCAGAGGTAAGGGATAGCAAAAGTATCGTATTCCCGGAATAATTTTGTTCCATCAAAAGAAATGAAATCATCAACAGCATGAAAATCAACAGAGAAAGCAGTTTATCCGGTAAAAAAGTAGTCTTGTTAGGCGGGACATCAGGTTTTGGTTTAGAGACCGCAATGGCCGCGGCAGATGAAGGTGCATCGGTCATTGTGGTTTCCAGCAGTCGGCAGAAAGTCGATAGTGCTTTGACTGTTCTACCTGAAGGCAGTCAGGGCTTCATTGCCGATCTTGGAGATGAAAAGCAGGTCGAACAGCTTTTCAAAAAGACAGGGGAATTTGACCACCTGGTTTTTACTGCAGGTGATGAATTGAAGTTTAGTAATTTATCTGAATTGGATATTGACGAAGCAAAAGAATCTGTCAACCTGCGCTTTTGGGGGGCAATTATGGCGGTGAAACATGGAGCACCAAAGATTAGAAAGGGTGGCTCCGTTACACTGACCACCGGTGCGCTGGGGAGAAGGCCGAGAAAGGGGACACTCGTAGTCGCAGGAATGGCGAGCGCTATTGAAGGGCTTACCCGTGCGCTTGCGATTGAACTTGCACCAATCAGGGTGAATGCGGTCTGCGCAGGAACGGTGAAGACCGGCCTTTTAAAAGGTATGCCCGAATCGGAGCGGGAAGCTTTTTTCAGCAGGGTTGGAAACAAGTTATTAACCGGCAGGGTTGGCAATACAAAAGAACTTGCCGAAGCTTACCTCTATCTTATGCGTGGTAGTTTCAGCACGGGGCAAATCGTGGTGGTTGATGGTGGCAGCTTACTGGTATAACTCATTAAAGTTCTTATTTAGATTAGTTTTAAATTATTTGTTTAGAATCGTTTTAAATACTAGGTTTGTTTGATCAAACAACATAACCATGATAAGAATTTTTACCAATTGTATTTTTTTACTCTTATTTTCTGCAAGCCTGTCCTTTGCGCAGACCGGAAATATTGAAGGCTCCGTAAAAACCTCTGATGGAAAACCTGCAGACCTGGTAACCATCAACATTAAAGGCACAGGAAAAACAGCATTAACAGATAAAAAAGGAGTATATTATTTAAAGAATGTTAAAACAGGCAAGTATACGCTGACCGCAACATTTATTGGTCTGGCAAAACAGGAATTGGCTGTAGCAGTAAAATCAGGTGAAACCGTTTTTGCTGATTTTATACTCAACGAAAATGCAGATCAACTGCAGGAAGTGATGATTTCTTCAAGAAATGTAAATAGAGTAACCGTTGCAGTGGCAAAAATGCCGCTAAAGAATTTGGAGAATTCACAAGTATATAGTTCCGTTTCTTCCGAAATATTAAAACAGCAAGCCATTAGTAATTATGATGATGCGATGCGGAATATCCCCGGAATATCGAGAACATGGGAATCTACAGGAAGAGGCGGAGATGGAGGCTCTTATTTTGCCCTACGCGGTTTTGAAGCCCAGCCAAGTCTGATTAATGGATTACCTGGCTTAACCAGTGGAAATCTTGATCCGGCAAGCGTAGAGGAAATCCAGGTGATGAAGGGACCTTCGGGTACATTGTTTGGCGCAAGCTTTTATGGCTATGGTGGAATTATCAATACCATTACCAAGAAACCATATGATCATTTTGGTGGCGAAATCGCCTATAATATGGGTAGCTTTGGTTTGAATAGGGTTACCGCTGACATTAATATGCCTTTAAGCAAAACAGAAAAAATTGCACTGCGTGTAAATACGGCCTATCATACTGAAAATAGCTTCCAGGATGCCGGTTTTAAGAAGTCTTTTTACATTGCCCCTAGTCTGGCTTATGAGGTAAACGACAGGCTTTCTTTCCATGTTTTTACCGAAATTTTGCAGGAAGAAAGAGCTGTTGCCCCGGTTTTTTTTAACACCAACAGAGATACTATACTGATTTTTAAAAACCTGAAGGAGTTGAATTTAAATAGAAAGCTCTCTTTTACAAGCAATGATGTTCCGATAAAAAATCCAAGGTATAATCTTCAGGGTCAGATGGTGTACAAATTGTCGGATCATTGGACTTCGCAAACTGTGATTTCCAGAGGAAATGTTAAGTCAGATGGCTATTATAGCTATATCTGGGATGATGCTTCTTTGGGAACAGGTGGTGCAAACAGGGACAATTATTTTGACCAATATTTCCACAAAGAACAACAAACCACCAATACTACGGATATACAGCAGAATTTTAACGGTGATTTTAAGATTGGAAACCTGAGAAACCGTTTTTTGATAGGGCTGGATTATTATACCCGTAATGTAATTGACAATGGTTCAGGTTGGGCATCGGTAAGACAGGTTACTCCGCAGAGCAGCGAGGTTGCCATTGATAAAGGCGGCAATGAGATAAGCCCTGTATTCCTGACACAGGCTTTGGTAGATAAAGCAATAACCGCGGCAGGAGGTGGCAGCCACACCAATATTAAAAACAGCATAACGAGTGCTTATGTATCTAATGTACTTAATTTTAGCCCTTCTTTAAGCGTTATGGCTAGTTTAAGGATGGATTATTTCGATTCTAAAGGAGACATCAATAAAGCCAAAGATCCGACCGACGCTTATCATCAGTTTACGCTGTCACCTAAGTTTGGCCTGGTTTACCAGCCGGTTCTGGATAAAGTATCCATTTTCGCAAATTACATGAATGCGTTTTTTAATGTAAATCCCCGTGAAGTATTTGACGACAATAAAGTAAGCCAGGGGGTAAAGTCATTTAAGCCTGAGCAGGCCAATCAGTGGGAGTTTGGTGTAAAAACCAACCTGTTTTCTGATAAGTTGTTCGCTACTTTCTCTGTATATGACATCAGGGTTTCAAACAGGGTTTACAATACGCCAGTTACCGCAGTACAAGGTGGGAAAACAGGAAGTAAAGGTTTTGATTTTGATTTAAGTGCAAATCCTTTTCCCGGTTTTAATATCATTGCAGGAATTAGCCATTCGCGTATTAAAGTGCTTAAAGGCAATACCGGTACGCCGACAGATTTTTACAACGAAGTTGGAAGATCACCTGGTGGGCAGGGGCCTCAGAATCTTGCCAACTTATGGGCAACTTATAAGTTTGGATACGGTAAATTAAAAGATTTTGGTTTTGGGTTAGGAGGAAACCATGCCGGTGTTTACAAAGTAATAGACAATAGTGTAACGGGAGTTTTTGAACTGCCAGGTTATACGTTGCTGAATGCCAGCTTATTTTATAACTCAAATAAATACAGGTTTACGGTGAATATGAACAATCTGACCAATGAAGATTATTACATTGGTTACTGGTCCGTTAACCCGCAAAAGCCCAGAAACTTCGCAGCAAGCTTTGCGTACAAATTTTAACCCTTGAAGGATTTACTTGTTGTAAATTTAAATGAGCAGTCAAATCATTGTCGTTGATGGCGGCAGCTTACTGGTATCATAATCACAAGGGGCAGTTCCCCTTGTGATTATTTGTCACTTACGTACTCTAAAATATCTCCGGGTTGACAGTCTAAAGCTTTACAAATCGCTTCCAACGTACTAAAACGGATGGCCTTTGCCTTTCCGGTCTTTAGAATAGACAGGTTAGATAAGGTCAGGTCCACTCTTTCAGAAAGCTCATTCAGCGAGATTTTTCGCTTCGCCATCATTACGTCTAAGTTTACAATGATTGGCATGGCTTAAATGGTTAAATCGTTTTCGCTTTGAATCTCTACACCCTTTTTAAATATCGTCGCAATCACATAGATTACTGCTGCCATGATGATAAAGGCTTGCCCATCTGCCCAGAACTCAGTAAGGTTGCCAATATTATAGCCCTGAGATTTCAGGTCATTGGCTGTTTGTTGCGCGATGTAACTCAGCAGGCCAATGGAAAAAGTATAGTAACTCATTTTTGTGATCTGACTGGAGACGAAAGTGTTAAACGGCTTTGACAAATCTAACTTGTGTAACAGCATAACGACGATATAAAATAAATAAGCTTTCAGAACTGAGATCAATATGATAAAGCTGTAGATACTGAAAAAAGCCATTTTGTTGCTGTGGTACATTTGGCTTAAATCCAGCTTTTGATAGAGTTTTGCAACAAATTCAGGTTTGAAGACGCTAAAAATAAAATTGACGATGAAGGCACCTGCTTCTATACACAACCCTACGAAGATGATCCATGCTACAATATGCAGGCCTTTAAATACGATGTTGTTTGTTTTTGACATAGTAGTAAAATTTAAATCATACCTAAATGTAATAAATATTTATTGTTTATCAATAAATAAAGGTTTTTTTTCAATAAAATTATATTTGCCTGACTTTAATTGAAGGGATGTCTGTTTCCCTAACCTTTACCTGATTAAGGATGTTGCTGCTGTTCTGCAAAGACCTGGTTTAAAAGCAATTTCTTAACATAAGTATAATATTGTGCTTTCTGCCCGTCATATTTCATCCGCTAAATTTGCTTCAGCTATTTAATACACCATGGAGCTCCATAAAGACCTTTCAGATCAGCAATTGTTGGATGCTTTTCAATCAGGCAACTTAAAGGCTTATAACCTCTTATTTGACCGGTATTTTAAGCGGATCTATGGCTTTGCTTACTCCCTGCTTAAAGACAGTGAGACGGCAAGGGAAATGGCTATGGATGTCATGATCAGGCTCTGGCAAAAAAAAGGAGAGATTCAATTACAACAAAGTCTGCAGGCCTATTTATTTAAATCAGTCAGAAACTCCATGTGTAACCATTTGCGCAAGGCGAGGATTCTGACGCATTCACTGGATGCCTATCCGGATTACCAGGAACAGTCTGCAGATGCTGCGGATGCTGCCTACCTCTATACTGAACTCGAGACCATATTCGCCGAAAAACTCGAAGGTTTATCTCCCCAGCGCAGGAAGATCTTTGAATTTAGCCGCATTGACGATTTAACCTATGTCGAAATCGCAAAAAGGATGAGCCTCTCTGTAAGCACCGTCCGAAATCAGATGAGTGCAACCCTTAAATATTTTCGTGAACATATGACAGAATACGATGAAGTTCCGGTTTTTCTGCTGCTGGTTTCCGTCTTGTTAAAAAAATAACAGGTATTTCTTTAAAATAATCATCCTGATAATCAGCTTGTTATTTGTTTTTTAAAAATAATTCGCTTGGTCCAATAGTATTCTTTTCTAAAAACCGTGTCTCGCCCTTTCAAATCACTTGGAATGGATCAACCAGTAGACAAACCATTAATCAGGAAATTTATTGCCGGAGCATGTTCCGACATAGAGTTGCTTGCCGTAAACCACTATCTTGAATTGCCTGAGGGGCAGGCGCTTTTTAATGAAGTGCTTAAAGCGCAATGGGAGGAAGCAGAGGATTTCCATCTGGATGATCAGGTTCTTGACAAATGGAAGAAGCAATTGTATGATCAGATAGGGATGCCCCATGCGGACGATGCGGAGCTAAGGGAACCAAAGAGAATTAATTTTTTTATGCGTTATGCTGCCGTTTGGATCATTGCCATTCTTGGTATAGCTACCTATGCTGCGCTGAACTGGAACAGGGAGCCAGATTCCCAAAATAAAATAGCAGAAGTCATCGAAGAAAAGGTTAACCCTTACGGACGACGGAGTTCATTCCTGCTGAGCGACAGTACCCGGGTTTATCTTGGTGCAGGAAGTAAACTTTCTTACGCCAGGAGGTTTTCAGGAAATCAGCGGATGGTGAGACTCAGCGGAGAGGCATATTTCGAGGTGACCAAAAATCCCGCGAAACCTTTTGTGATTTATACGGGCGCAATCAGGACCATGGTCCTTGGTACTTCTTTTAAAATCAATGCATTTGAGGGTAAGCCACTCACCGTTTCCGTCACCACAGGTAAAGTAAGGGTAGACCAGATGCTTGCCAACCAGCAGCCAAAGGAACTGGGCCTGCTGACACCGGGCCATATGTTAAGCTATCATAAGGGCAAGCTGACCGCAGGAACGATGTCCGTTACCGATACGGAAAAATGGAAGAACGGCCTGCTGGTTTTCAATGCAACCCCGCTTCATGAACTGGTGTCCGAAATCGGCAGGTGGTACAATGTTCCTGTCACGATTAAACGTAAGTCGCTCTCCAATATTCCACTTTCCGTTACCCTTGATGCCAATGTCTCCATCAACAAGCTGCTGGATGGATTGTCCATGGTCGGAAATTTCAGGTACAAGCTCAAGAACGGTCAGGTGGTCATTTATTAATTTAAAACACAGATGAAATCGGAAAGGAGCATTATGTAACCCATTCTACTACAAATAAAAACGTCCCTGCCAAAAGACAGAGACGTATTAAGAAGCTATAAGCACGGAGGATTTCGACGTCAGTCCGGCTTATGAACATTAAAAGCAATCCCGGCTGGCCGGGTTAACCCTTAATTTTTCAAAAATATGCAAAAAGGATTATATCAGTATCCTTCAATACCATTAAAAATAAAAGATAACCTCTATTTTATAATGAAGTGTTCATTTATTTCGATTGTCTTCCAGCTCATTGTTGCCAATGTATTGATTGCAAGTTCCGGATACAGTCAGAACCTGGAAAAGAAGGTTCGGCTTAAAATCGAAAACGCAAGTGTTAAAGAAAGTTTGCTGGCCATAGAACAAAGCGGCAATATCCGCTTTATGTTCAGGAATGATGTGCTGACTCCCCTCCGTAAAACGGTCAGCTTAACTAAAGAGGAGATCAGCATCAGGGATGCCATAAACGAAGTATTAAAGCATACCTCGCTGGAATATAAAGTGATCCAGGGTTTTGTCATCATCTTGCAAAAGCCGGTCCAGCAAAGGCTGACGGGGAAGGTCATTGATGCAAATACCAAAGAAACCCTGCCCGGGGTTTCCGTCAGGATCAAGGGGAGCCAGGGTGGCACCACGACCGATCAGAACGGGGATTTCAGCCTCACTGTTGCCAGTCCGGAACCGGTCCTGGTGTTCAGTTATATGGGCTACAATACCAGGGAAGTAAAGGTGGATAAGAGCAACAACGCGATCACTGTGGCCTTAAGCCCCTCCAGTACCGCGTTAAGTGAGGTCACTGTTCAGGCACGCAGAAATACCAGAACCGAGAGCTCGGTACTGGACGAGCGTAAAAAATCCTCCATTGTACAGGATGCCATCTCTGCCCAGCAGATGGAAAGAACAGCAAGTATCACCACCACACAAGCCTTGCAACGGGTTTCCGGAGTTACCATTACCGATGATAAATATGTTGCGGTAAGGGGACTGGGCGACCGTTCGGTGATCGGGCAGTTGAACGGGGTCAGACTGGCCTCTTCTGATCCCGACCGCAGCAGTATCCCGCTGGATCTGGTTCCGGCATCTTTGCTCGATAACATTACCGTATATAAAACCGTGACACCCGATAAACCGGCAGATGCTGCTTCGGGTATTGTAGAACTGAAAACGAAATCTGTACCTGAAAAAATGACCTTTGAGGTCATTACCCAAACGGGTTTTAATTCCAATATAGGCATTGGAGGCAATTACAACAGCTTCTGGAACAGTGATATGGGCTTCCTTGGGACCAAAGTCAACAAGAAGAATTTATCTGCTGATTTTTTAGACCTCTCCAGACAATATCCTGATGGTCTTGGTTCTATACAGAAAATGATTGCGGCAAGCAGTTACAACGCAGATACGCGTAAAGAAGTTTACCGCATCAATAACATCATGCAAGGCTTCGACCCGGTATTGACATCGCAAACCAAAAAAGCACCGCTCAATCAACTTTACTCCGCCACCTTTGGAAACAGTTATAAAGTTTTTGACCGTCATCAGCTGGGGGTTATTCTTGGCGGGAACTACTATCGCCGTACATCGAATATCTATGATGGAGACCTCACACAATATAGTATTTATCAGGGGGTGGTTACCGGTAACCCTTATATCTATAGTCAGCGTAAGATCCCGAATTATACCACCACCAATAATATTGTGATGGGTAAATATCAGACCTATAAGGAACATACAGGAATAGAGACGCTGAACTATGGCATGTTGGCCGGTTTAACTTACCGATTCAATCCGAGACATGAGATCAGTTTCCAGTATCTGGGCAGCTGGGGTGCTGAAAATGCAGCCTCTAACCTACGTGGAGGGTATTATTACGCAGGTTTACCGGGTGAGGTGAACAGTACCACCTATTCACTGAAACAAACTTTCCGGACCTTACATACCTTTAACTTACAGGGGGAGCACAAGCTGCTGAGTACAGAATATTCGCCGAGGTTAAGCTATAATATTGCCACCTCAAAATCCGATCAGAACAACCCGGATTACCGTTTCGTGAATTTGGTGGATTATAAACCAAGAAATGGCGGGGTCTATGAAGTACCGGTGATGAATAATATACCTGGTGCCCCAAATACCAATTACATCTACACCGACAGGTATTATGCATTAACCTCCGGTTATGTGAATGGCTTTGGTCCTTATGGAATCATGCAGGCAGATCCGAATGGAAGACGCTGGCGTAAACTGGACGAGACGAATTACAATTACAAAGCCGACCTGACAGTGCCCTTTTCTTTTTTAGGGCTTAAACAGGAGTTTAAAGTCGGATTTAATTACCTGAACAGGGAACGTAAGTTCGGGGAGAATGTATTGTTTTTGCCGGGATCTAACTTTACGAATTACGGATCTTATGCCGGTGCTCAGCCAGGCAGATTCTCGTACATTCCTTTGTATGACGTAGAAGGTAACCTTAACCGTTTGGTCAGCAATGATGTGATTGGCATCAAAACGCCTTCCGGAGGTCTGGGTGAAGGTGATTTTCCGGTAGGTGGTTTCCTTTACAATATCCAGAAATCCCCAAACAACTACACCGGTTTTTATGAAACGAATGCGATTTATGGAATGCTCGACCTGAAAGTGTCGGAGGCACTAAGAGTGGTTGGGGGTGTCCGTTTTGAAAATACCAATATTCAATCGGCGGTAGATACCAAAAATGTGTTTCTGGATCCTTCGCTGATTGCAGCGAACGAGAACGGAACCATCAACCTGAATCCGCAGAACCCCAATTCTAAGTACAAACAGGGCTACAAACCTTTCTATTCCCTGAATGCCACTTATACCTTAAACGACAATATGAACTTCCGGGCAGCATTTAATACCACACTGGCCAGGCCAGAGCTGAGGGAGATCACAAACATCTATGATTTTGACGCTTTCCAGATGGGGCTTGTGGTGGGTAATAAAAATCTGATCAATCAGTCTACCAGGAATTTAGATTTCCGCTGGGAATGGTTTCCTAATTCAGGAGAGGTGATCGCCGTATCGGCTTTTGGAAAAGAAATCAACAACCAGCTGGTTAAAGTCTTCAGTTTACAGACCCAGGGACTGGCAGCAACCTTTCCTGAATTCCCGGTGATCCAGTTTCAAAATGATCCCAACAAAGGCCGTGTATATGGCTTCGAGTTAGAGCTGGTTAAAAATCTGGGTACCATCTGGGATCCTGCCAAAGACTTCTTTCTGGGATCAAATCTCTTGCTGGCGCAAAGTAACGTCAAAAAGACCCCGGAAAGGCTGGCTGCAAACTGGTCTGTAGACCGGAATGCACCAACCAACAGTCCTTTATTTGAACAGGCGCCATACAGCATTAACGCATGGCTCAATTATGCCAACAAAAAATCAGGTACAGACCTTACCGCCACTTTTAATATGGTAGGGGAGCGTCTGGTACAGATTAACCTGACCGGTGAGCCTGATTTATATACCCGTCCTTTTGCCATGCTGGACCTGGTGTTCAGTCAGCGCTTAAATAAAAGGTTGCTGTTTAAAGGGTATGGAAAAAACATCCTGAACCCGGCAATCAAGACGGTATACTCAAATCCGGATACAGGCGGTAAATGGTATGGCAACGAATATATCAACCGCAGTTATAAACGTGGGGCCGAGTTCATGTTTGGTTTTACCTATAATTTGTTTTAGTCATGAAATACAGCATCATACCCATCCGCAGTTTTCTGCTTTTTATTTTTACTGTTTTGCTGGCCTCAGCATGCAAAAAGGCCAATGTGGATTATACTTACGACTATCGTCGCAATCAGGATGCAGAAAAGCCATCCAATGTACGTTTGGTCAATTTATCCAAAAACAACCAACTGATTGTTAACGGAGATAGTTTAACGAATTTCTTTGTGGCTCCGCAGCGTTCAGGATATATTCCGCCAGAGCAACTGACCCCTCCGGGAACACATTATTTTCCAAAAAATGGTTTCCTGGGGCAGACCTGGTACATTCCTCAGCACCTGTTTCAGAAAGATGGTAAGGCAGACCTGAAAACGACTTTCATATCCACCATTACGAATATCATTCCCTCTCATGAAGTGGAGTTCAGTCTAAAAGAAAGCTATGAACAGCCGAAAGATTATTACCTGCTGATCAATCACGAGGCACTCGTACAGGACCCGACCAAATTACTGGAAGTACCCCGGAGCATCACGAGCCCGGTAAAACCGGACCATTTTAAGATCCGCATCTTAAACCTGTCCAGGAAAATTGCACCGACCTATACGATGGAAGACCTGGCCACAAAACTGAAGCTTGCTTATGCAGATGGAACGCCGGTTAGCGCAGCAACCTCAGGAATTGCAAGCAATACCTGGTCTGAATATGTAGAAATACCTTATGGTACCTATCAGTTTAAAGTACTGACCGAGGATGGCCGGCAGGTGCCTGCCACAGGTCATGCTTATTATAACCACATCAACAGGGCTAATTCTACCATGGAAATGAGCGGGCCTGGTTTTTCGAACGTAAGTTCAGGGCTTACTTATGCACCCATGCGTACTTTTCAACCTGGCGGCGTGTACACCATTGTGATTCACCCGGCAGATTTTACCTGGACTACAGGTAATGATGACATCCGTACCATACAGAATGCTTTCCGTATCATCTCAGATGTGAGCGAGCCTCAGAACATCAGCTATACACAGCTGCAACTGGCCAATACCGTAATGAATCAGGATCTGGTCCTGAATGTAAAGGGGCAGTCTACCGCTGTCACTGCTTATGGTACTGCTTCAGAATATAAACGCGTGGTTGCCGGAAAGCAGGTACTGGAAGTGTTATCCAAGACCGGGCAAACGCTGTTTTCAAAAGAAGTAGAACTTGTAGGAGGTCAGAATTATACTTTCTGGGTATATGCTGATCAGGACAAACAGCTCAAAACCTTGCTCGTGGCCAATAATCTTGCCGGTACCGGTTATACCGGCAACGGAAAGGATGGCACAAACAGTACGATAGACAGGTACCAGTCTGAGTATTATTTCAACTTCAGGTTTTTAAATTTCAGCAACCAGCTGCCTTATGTCACTTTTACCAATGGAGATGGAATACCTTATGCAAAGAATTTAGCCAATGGGACTGGGGTGAATGTACAGCAGGGCATACTCAAAACGGATGAACCCTATGCATCGCTGTTGTATAGTACTTCTGTCTCAGGTGGAAACTATCAGTTTATGGCCTACAGCTCTGCTCCGGCACGTGTTCCGGGAGACTGGCTGAAACAAATCACACCCCTGTCCAGTGAAACTCTCGTAGCAAACAAGAGCCTGTATACGGCTGTAGGACGCAAAGTTCCTGCGCACGAGCCCGGCGTCTATTCTATTGCAGTTATCGGAGATCCGGATAAGAACAGTGCTGCGGAAAAAGCAAGATTTATGGTCATTAAACACACTAAATAGAATTAAAGCGATGAAGAATAAGATTTTAATCCTTTTGTCAGTTATTTGTACTGCCATTTACCTGTCTTCCTGTAAAAAGACAGATTACCGTGTAGTAGAAGATCCTGCCTACATCCGCGTATTCAATAACCTCACCTATACCCTTACCTTAGACAATAAAGAAGAGCTGCAGCCTTTCTTTTGTATGTTTATTGATCCTGAATTTGACGCTACAGGAAAGCCTTCAGGTGGCCTGGTCGTGAGTGATTTTCTGGATAAGCGGGGCATTTATGCTGCGCCCAATGCAGCACATGCAGGATTGAGCACCTCTAAATTTAATCCTGAATATCCGGGAAAGGAACTCGTACCTACAGCACCCATTCTGAATGGCTTTGACCTCACCAACTGGGCACAGGTCAAATCAGGTAAGCGCCGTTTTTTGTTCATGTCGCGCCCGATCAGCAATGTTCCATTTGCAAAGCTTCCGGACGAGCAGCAGCGTAAGGTATTTCTGGATACGGTGATCAACCTTTCTGTCCGGGAAGTATATACCCTGCATGTTTTACAAAAAGACTTTAAGACCAAGAAAAACGGGCTTTATGTCCGTCAGGAAACCTTCCATAAACAAGCCTTTTCAGATACGCTGAGTTATGTTAATTTTTATAACCTGAGTGCAGATGGTTTTATGAGCGCTGCTCCGGAACTGAAGCTGCCTGTACCTGCTACAAGTAGTATGTTCAGGTTTGGCATCCGGGATACCATGAATGTATTTATGACCCATATCAGGACCGATGGAGTGGATTTCCGGGGAAATCCCAAACATGCAAGGATCCCTGCCTTTAGTTTTCAGTTTGCAGGAACGGTTTTCAGAACCCTGCATGATCCAAAGGTGACGCCTTATTATGGTTTCCCTATTTTCTTAAAATCGAATAAAGAGGTTTATTCTGATACCTGGCAGTTTTTACAGTTCTGTGTCCCGCCAATAGATCCGGCAACTTCCATGACCTATGCGGAACCACCTGATGGAGGGGCGGGTGCATCTGTTGAATCGTTAAAGGGAAGGTACGCCTACCTGCGGATGGACCATGTACAATATAATCCGAATTATTATCTGAATGCAGCCTTTCCGGGACTAACCATAAGTACGCATTCAGGGATCTATAACCCCAGGACTTTTGGTGTGGTGAACAGTATAGAAATTGTGAATGGAAACGTTTTCCTGACCACTGTACAGCGCAAATATCCACAACCTATTTATTAATTATGAACGATAAGCTATCAGATATGAATGGTAAAAAAATGATGTTTTACCTGTTCGCTTTTTTTCTTTTATTTTTCAGCGCCTGTAAGCACGATGAGCTTCAGGTCTATAAAGAAAGCGATAATTACAGTAATGCAGCGGATTTTGTAAAGAACAACTATAACTTCACTTTATTGTATGCGGCTTTAAAACAGGTCAACCTGCTGGAGTTACTGAGTAAAGAAGGTCCTTATACCTTATTTGCACCCAGTAATAAGGCTTTCAACGATCTGGGGATTGTACGGGCAGGTGATTTTGCAACCATGAACCAGGATAGCCTGCGCATGATGCTGCAATACCATATTTTGCCCCGTGTACTTTACCGCAATGATGTTCCGGTAAATACCATAGACAATAAGTACGTTAATTTAGCGGGGAAGGAGTTGTTTGTGGGGTACAAGTACGAAAAAGCCTGTGCAAACTGTAACGTCCTCGCAGACCTGTATGTGAATGGCGCTTTGGCGCCAAAGGTCACCCAGAACACGGTGCTGGCCAATGGTGTGCTGCACCTGATCGATAAAGTATTGAAATATCAGCCCAATCTGCAGAATGTTTTATCCGGCAGAAAGGAGTACAGTATGTTTGTTACCCTCCTTAAACGTACCGGCGACTGGGACCGTCTGGCCAGGCCGGATTTCACCACTGTTTTTGCACCGGATAACCAGGCTTTTGAAAAGGCCGGGATCACAAAGCAGCAGCTGGAAAACCTCGATCCTGCCAGTTACCATAAACGCTTATCCCGGGTATACCTGCTGTACAACCATTTTTTCATTTCCGATATGATTATCTATGGAAAACAGGCAGGTTCGGGATATTATGCAGGCCCCTTTTACCGTGTACCTGTTGTGGGGGATGAGGACTATTATTTCGCGATTGCCAGCAATCCGGAGATGGAACCATTTATTGTGGAGAAGCGGCTGGTCAACGGAAACAGGCCACTGCGCAAAACCAATTTACAACCCGGATACCGTACAGATTATAAGGCGGATAACGGGATCATACATGGCATTACAGATCTGCTGGTATTACCCTCAGAAGCGAAAATCAATTAAGGAACAAAAATAAATTGATCATGAAAATCTTTTCATATACTAAATTAACGGCAATGGCATTGCTGCTGCTGTTGATCATCTCGGCCTGCAGAAAAAACGAATTTATGCCTGACCCAATGGGGGAGCCCATTGCAGCGCCCGTTTATCCGGCATTGACGACTTTATTCGACGCGGAATACAGCCTGTTCAGGTCGGCCTGGGAAAAAGCAGAAATGGACAAGCTTTTAGCTGTGGAACGGACACAGTCTAAACTGACCTTTTTCATTCCTTCCAACAAAGCCTTGGAGGAAGCAGGATGGAGCAATGCTAAAATCGGCTCTGCCCCTAAAAATGTTTTACAAGACTTTCTGCGCTATCATATCGTCGGCAGCAGTATCAGTATAGAACAGTTAAAGGCAGCACAAACGGACTTAATCACCCCTTCTTTACTGAAACATCCTACATTCAGGGAAGGCATAAAAAGAGGAGCAGCCGTACTGGGAACTATTCCTTATGAATACCGGCATTCCCTGACCATTAAAGAAGGTCAGTTACTGGACAATGGCATCGGGCTGAAAATAAATAAAGAAGCTGCTGTTGCACAGGGAACAGCACTTTTTATAGATCAGGTGCTGAAAAAGCCCGAAAAACAGATGATTGATGTGCTGCGGGAAGACGGCCGGTTCAGCCTGTATTTAAAAGCGATGGAAATCAGCAATGAAGGTTATCAGGAAGACATGATCATGAACATGTATCCCATTTATGAGCCACCATTGAACTTTTTAGTTGACTTTAACTTTTATTATGAAGGTTCTATTTTTGAAACCCCTGAGTTTCCCCGTCATGTGATCCGTTTTACACTGTTTGCACCAACCAATGAGGCTTTCCGGCAAATGGGGATCCAGAATGAAGCGGATCTGAGGGCCTTACATCGCCGCATCCCACAACCTGCTTATTTTGGCGATAAAGAACTTACCCCCATAGACAGCTTACTCAGGTACCAGCACACAGGGATGACCTTCAATCAGGTGATCGCTAATGACGATTATACAGTGGTTGGTCTCTCTGTGCAGAAGAAAAGAGACATCAACGATTTAACGTTTTATGGACATATGCTGGATGATAAGATACTGGCAAATTATCCAATCGCTTATGGAACAACAAATGGAGGTGAATGGGTCAGTGCTTATCTGCCTTACCGCTTTAACCGGCTGGCAAACCATCAGTTAGCGGTAAGGCATATTGAGGCGACTCCTCAGCCGGCAACTGTAGTCGAAGAAAACATCAACACGATCCAGGGGCCGGTCCATGCCGTAGACCGGATCTTTGTTCCCAAAGATTTTACCATGTGGCACAAGAAATAAACAAAAAATGAAGGTTATGAAATTAGATAAATACCTGTTTTGCACCCTGTTGTCGCTCGCCTTGTTTTCCTGCAAGAAGGAGGATGGGGAAACCTCGCAAAACCAGAAGAAAAATACATTGACAGATGTAGTGAGGGATAACTTTGGCCTCACTTATCTGGCGACTTCGCTGTATAGAAGCGGAGTAGACGAAACGCTTCGTCAGCCTGGCCCTTATACTTTACTGGCTCCTTCGGATGCCGCCTATAAAGCCCTGTATTATAATCCGGCAGCAGTGTTTGATGAACCCGTAGCTAAACTCGCTGAAGAAAACCGTTACCATGTGCTCAAAGCTGAATTTTCTTTCTCCGGCAAGCCATTGAAAATGAACCAGGAAATGGAAACGCTACTGGGGACAAAAGTTTACTGGAGCCGTGTAAAACGTGGTCAGGATACCATCACCACCATAAACGGGGGACGTGTTTTACAGACCGATACCAAAGCTGACAATGGAACCATGCAAGTCCTGGACCGCGTATTGGTGCCTAATGTTCATGCCACGCTGAAAGAAGGCCTGGCAGCCAATACCAGTGTCACCCTGTTTTATCAGGCTTTGAAGTTTTCCGGATTGCTCGAGACTTTAACCGGCAGTATCGGTTACACGGTTTTTGCACCAAATAATGATGCTGTCAAACGTTATGGTTATGCCAATCTGGAAGCCATAGAACAGGCCAGTCCGGAGGTCCTTAAAGCCTGGTTAAGCTATCATATTGCCAAAGAGCGCAAGTTTGCACAGGATTACTTCCTGCTTACACCTGCAGGGACTACGAGCTATGCAGCGCAGATGCTGAATGATCAGGTATTGACCGTTAACTTACTCGGCGAGTATAATGTGCCCAATAGTTTTACCGGAATAACCCTGAAGGGAACCGGAAATTCATCAGCCATTACCCCTGTAAAAACGGATATCGTGACCGGTAACGGTGTCATCCATGTGATAGGAGAGGTGTTAAAGTAATTCTAAATATTCAAGAAAAGCAATGAAAAAAATCAACAATTCATATCGTTGGTGGGGGATCATAATGGCATTTTTTCTGCTGTTCTCCGCACCAGTTATCAGCCTTGCCCAGGAAACTTCAGGTGCACTGACGGGAAGGGTTACCGATACCGGAACTGAAGCACTGCCTGGTGTTTCCATCATCGCGATACATACGCCATCAGGAACCAGGTACAGTCTTTCTACAGATAAAGATGGACGTTTTACGATTAACAACATGCGTACCGGTGGCCCTTACCGGGTAAGTGCAAGTATGGTGGGCATGCAGACGGATACCCGGGAGGACATCTATCTCCGCCTGGGTACAGCGCAGCAATTGCTATTTGTACTCAGCAACAGCGCACAAACCATGAGCGAGGTAAACATTACTGCCCGTGTCCGGAAACCATCAGCCAATGCTTATGGAACAGGGAAGAACATTTCCGGCGAACAAATCCGTAATATGCCTACGGTCTCCCGCTCCATTACCGATCTGACCCGCTCCACGCCTCAGGGGAGCCGGGACAACAGCTTTGGGGGGACCAACTTCCGCTACAATAACGTCACCATTGATGGTGCGGTAAATAACGATGCCATTGGCTTTAGTCCCTCATTGGGCGGACAAACCGGAACATCCGGAATGAACGGAAGCAGTACCCGGACCAACCCGATTTCTATTGATGCCATCGCGGATATGCAGGTTTATCTTGCTCCCTTCGACGTTAAGATCGGGAATTTTACTGGGGGATCTGTAAATGCGGTTACCCGCGGAGGGACCAATACCTTCAGCGGTTCTGTATATGGCTTCGGCCGGAATGCCGCCATTACCGGCAGCGACCGGGCAGGTGGTCTTGGCAAAATGAACAGCGACTTTTACGATTACCAGACGGGCTTTCGCGTAGGCTTCCCGATCCTAAAAAATAAACTTTTCTTTTTTAGCAATGAGGAAATTACCCGTCGGCAAGACCCGACGCAATTGTATGCAGGGATCACCGAAACCGGGCATATATTTAGCGTGACAGATGCACAGGCCATTGAAACTGCCACAAAAACACGTTACGGCAGTCAGGTAGACCTGGGTACTGCAGGGGTATTTAACACCTGGAGCAAATCACAGAAGTTCTTTAACCGCCTGGACTGGAACATCAGCGACAGGCATCAGCTGGCCATCAGGAACAATACCATTTTCAGCAAAGCCACGCATATGGACCGCGACCAGCAGGACTTCCGTTTCAGCAGCATGGCTTTTTTGCAGGAAAACAATCAGAGCAGCACTGTGGCCGAATTAAAAAGCCGGTTCAATAATGAGTTGTCGGCCAACCTGATCGTTGGTTTTACAAATGTGAAGGACAGTCGCGATCCCCTGGCTGATCCGACTTTGCCCCAGGTACAGATTATGGGCCGTACACCGGGAACGACCATTTATTTTGGTACAGACCGGGAAGCCAGTGTCTTTAACATGAAACAGCAGACCTGGGAATTCACCGCCAATCTGAACTGGACCAAAGGGCGTCATAAAATATTAGTAGGTACGCACAATGAGCTGTACAATATTAAATATGGTTTTGTGAATGCCTGGAATGGCCGGGTAGATTATCTGAGCATTGAAGATTATGTGAACAACAATCCATACCGGGTAAGGGGGAGCTATAATTATCAGAATAACGACAGGAATGAGCTGCTGAATAAGCCCGCGGCAGATTTTAAGGTGAACATGTACAGTCTGTACCTGCAGGATGAATTCCGTATTACGGATCAGCTGAGCATCACACCCGGATTGAGGGCCGATTTTGTCCACCTGCCAACCATGCCGGCGCTAAGCGATAAGCTGCGCAACATCATGACCGATCCGAATTTTGGAAATACCTATACCTATACGCCGCTAAACCGCATCCAGAATAAGTTCTTAAATCAGGTACAGTTGTCGCCGCGTTTGGGTTTCAGGTATGATGCCCTGGCTAACCAGAAACTTATTTTCAGGGGTGGACTGGGCATGTTTACCGGCCGTATTCCTTTTGCCTGGCTTGCCTATGCTTATTACAATACCGGTAACAACTTTGGCGCTATTGACCAGAAAGCCGATCAGCAGCCTTTCGTACCCGGAACAGATCCGGTAAAACCAAACCCGAACGGAATTGCCGGTTTTATCGGGCAAAACGGAACGGTAATTAATGATCCGGGCAGCGGACGTACCCAGGTAGACCTGATCGATAATGATTTTGTCATGCCGAAGGTATTGCGGGGCAGTTTGGGAATTGATTATGAAACAGAAAGCAACTGGCGTTTTACGCTGGAAGGGATGTATACCAAAAGCTTAAAAGATGTATTGTTCCAGCAGCTGAACACCAAAGACAACCCCTTGTATTATGGCTATGACAAGGAGAAACAACAACCGGTTTACAGTGGTACGGTTGATCCCCGTTTTTCCAATACTTACCTGTTGAGCAACACCTCTGAAGGTTATCGCTACAGCCTTAGCGCTACCATCGCCAAAACATTTGCAAAGGGTTTAAATGTCAGTGCCTCCTATACCTACGGACAGTCTAAAGACCTGAGTAATGGGGTGCGTAACTCGATGGAAAGCAACTGGCAACTGAATCAGGCTCTGGTACCGAACAAGCCTTCGCTGAGCTATAGTAACTTTGACATCCGTCACCGTATCGTGTCCAGCATCAGCTACGACCATCAATGGGAAAAAGCGGGTAAAACGAATATCAGTCTGTTCTTTAGCGCACAATCGGGCAGCCCTTTTACTTATGGGATTGTAAACGGAAGTGTACAAGGCCTGCCACAGCAGGTGAGTTTAACTTATATTCCGCTTGCTGCGGAGGCAGTCCGTTATTTTAAAGACATCCCCGGAAGAACGGCAACACAGCAGGCTGCAGAGTTTAATGCTTTCATCGATGGAAATGAATACCTGAGCAGCAGGAGAGGGAAGTATACAGAGCGTAATACTGGAAGAACACCATGGAATGTGCAGGCGGATCTGCACCTGTCGCATGATGTGTTTGTGACAAGGGATAAAAAGCAATTTGTTACGCTAACCGCTGATGTGCTGAACCTGACCAATCTGATGAATAAAGAATGGGGTGTTCAGTATTTCTCCCCTAATAATTTTAACTCCACAAGTAGTGTGGGCTTGAGCCCTTCATTGTTTCCTCCACAGCAAAATTTGGGTAATTATCCTTCGTTTACCTTTAATAACCCTGGTAAACCATATAGTATAGATTATTTTAATTCAAGAGTTCAGCTTCAGTTTGGACTCAGGTATACTTTTTAGTCGCTTTTTAACCATTCCGGCCATAGCCGGAATGGTTACTTTTAACGGGGTTTACTTAAAATCATTTCCGGATAATCAATATAACCTTTGTCTCCACCATGATAGAATGTTTCCTCATCCCATTCTGCTAACGGACCATCATTTTTTATGCGTTCCACCAAATCCGGGTTTGAAATATAGAGTTTGCCAAAAGCTACAAAATCTACCAACTGATTTTGCAAGATCTCTTCGGCAGTTTCTACTGTAAAGCCACCGGCAATCATCATGATGTTTTTAAAAAACTTTCTTGCGTTGTGCAGAAAACTCACCGGAATAGAGTCCTGCCCATTTGTAATTGCATTAGAAAAGTGGAGGTATAAAATATCCAGTTTCTGTAATTCTTCAAGAATATACTGGTGTGTTGCCAACTCTTCCGGATAAGGTTTCAAATCATAGATTTCACGAAAAGGCGAAAGCCTGATGCCTACTTTATTTTTCCCGGCCACAGCAACTACTTCCTGCATTACCTCCATCAAAAAACGCGTTCTGTTCCGGATACTTCCTCCGTATTCATCTGTTCTGGTATTGCTAAGCGGATTGATAAACTGATCAATCAGAAAGCCATGTGCTGCATGAATTTCAACACCATCAAAACCTGCTTCCAATGCATTTATTGTGGCCTGTTTAAAAGCATTTACCCAAAATGGAATTTCATCAATGTGTATAGAAACCGGCATGGTCATGAGCTGATAAGTATGGTCAGGAATCCGAATGGTTTCCTTCACTGGTATTGCCGATGGCGCTACCAAAGGCTCATTGTTTTGTATGGCCGGATGTCCGATACGACCTGCCTGTACCAACTGAGCAAAGATTTTTCCTCCCTTTGCATGTACTGCATCTACCACTTTTTTCCAGGCATTTTTTTGTTCCTCATTGTATATTCCAGGCGTATCCATATAAGCAACACCATTGGAAGAAATGGCAATATTATCTGTTATTAATAATCCTGCGCTGGCCCTTTGCTGATAATAGGTAACCATAGATAGGGGAGGAATTCCTTTAACCGCCCTGCGGCGATTCATAGGAGCCATGACAACCCTGTTAGCAAAAGAAATGTTTTCATGAATAAAGGGACTAACTAATTTTTTCTGTGACATGATGTTTTTTTTACCAAAATTAGTCCTGGATAATAGCTGAAAACAGGGATGAAGAGTGGTTTTTTTTGTACATTTCGAGTAATGAAGACTAAACATTTACATAAACCTTTAGACATATTTGTCTCAGATATGGAGCACTGGCATGAACGCCCGCTGATCTATCAGTTCTTCGAAATTGTACAGATCATGGATGGAGAAGGCACCAGGATTGTAAATGACAACAAATTCCCATATCGTAAAGGCAGTATTTTTTTATTCACCCCATTGGATTGCAGAGGTTTTGAAAGTACTACCGATACCCGTTATTGTTCCATCCGGTTTTCTGAGGTCTTTCTGGAACAATATAAAACCCAACAGGAAAAAGAGAAACTGATACAATGGCTGAAACAATTAGAAACTATTTTCACCAATCATAACCGCTTTGAGCAGGTCTTGATTAAAGAGAAAAGAGATTGTGATATGATTGCCACGTTAATTGAAAATATGTTGGTAGAGTATGACCATAAGCCTGCCTATTACGATGAAAATTTACAGCATCTGGTAATTCTTGTTTTGAACATCATCTCCCGTAACGTTAATCCCCGACAGATCAGCTCTCCTACAAAAATGGACGAACCCCTGATCAATAAAATGTTGGTTTATCTGCATCAACACATCAATTGCCCGAAAAATTTAAGAATAAAGCACCTTGCAGAACAATTTAATTTGTCTGCAAACTATATAGGTGAATATTTTAAAAACCTAACCGGCGACAGTCTACACTGCTACCTGACCCAATATAAAATGAATATTGTGGAACAGCGGTTAACCTATAGCGAGCAATCCATCGGGCAAATCGCTGATGATTTAGGTTTCTCTGATGAAAGCCATTTAAGCCGGCAGTTCAAAAAGCATAAAGGAATCACCGCTGCTACTTACAGAAAGCAGTTTAAACGCCAAAACTGACGGAGTAAACTATAAAATCGGGATGAAAAAATCTACGATACATTTTTTTTCGGGATGTGACCTGTAATCATTGTGATATAGCTCAAAGGGATCTCTATCTGCTTTTTTATATCCATTTTCGGCCATCCAGAGAAAAAGACTATTCCAGGATTTTTCAAACTCAGCTAAGCCGATGGTGAAACTTCCAACGATAAATTTTCCTTTTTCGATGGAGGTTTTTCCAATATTGCCTGAGGTCTTCAGGGCTTCAGGGAGGATAATGCAGGCACTCATCCTAACTTTTTGAGGAGCTGTGGTTTTAAAACTGTCGTGATAAATAGTGACCATTTTTGCCTCAGGATTTTTCAGTAATCCCAATGGAGTTGCCCATTTTACCAAGGTGTCATAAGCAGGCTTGATGTGCTGTACACCGATACTTGTTGCGTAAGCCAGCTCTAATTTAGCCATTTCTCTGATTTCAATTTTTGCATTCATTTCGATCCAATATTTAAGGTGATTGATGCTGCAAATGTATTCCTCAAAGACGACCTGCTTTTGTCCATTCTTGCTTTCAATTTGACTGATCTTGCTAAATCTGCTGTTTTTTTGTTTACGGAATTCAGAAGGACTTATGCTGTAATATTTTTTAAAAGCTCTTGTAAGGGAAGAATTGCTATTGAAACCGAATAGAAGCGAAAGCTCAGCAATACTGACTTCAGGTTTGTGCATTAAAACCGAGGCTACTTTTTCTACCCTCTTTCTGGTTATGTAAGCGTTTAATGCCTCATGAGTAATGGCCTTAAATATTCTGTGAAAATGAAAAGGGGAAAAACAGGCAACTTTTGAAATTGTTTCCAGTGACAAATTTGTGTCAAGGTTTTCGTCTATAAATTGCAAGGCTTTATTGACACTGCTGGTATAAGTTGCTTGTGCTTCTTTATCTATACTTACCATTCTTTTAAGGAATAAATGATGTTCAAATATAGTGTAAGTCAAATCAGTATTAGACTTTCGATCAATCAATAATAAGTTTGACTACAACAAACATAAGTTTGGCTACTTCTGCTGATTTTCGATACCTGACCTTTGTGATATCAAATAAAACAAAATGAAAATTATAGTAACAGGTTCTTTGGGAAATATTAGTAAGCCACTTGCGCAGGAATTATTGCAAAAGGGGCACGAAGTCATTATTATCAGCACCAGCGCTGATAAAAAAGGGGACATCGAAGCATTAGGTGCTATTGCAGCCATAGGTTCATTACAGAACACCCAATTTTTAACAGATACATTTATTGGTGCAGATGTGGTTTATGCCATGATACCGCCAAATTTTGCAGTACAAGATCCATTGGCATATTATGAACTCGTTGGAAACAGTTATGCAAAAGCTATCGAACAGGCAGGAGTTAAGCGTGTGGTTAACTTAAGCAGCTGGGGAGCACATTTGGCCGAAGGAACAGGAGTAATTGTAGGCTCGCACCGAGTGGAACAAATTTTTAACAAGCTGAGAGCAGTTGCTGTTACTTACCTTAGGCCATGTTCTTTTTATTATAATTTATTCCATTATATAGACATGATAAAAAATGCAGGGATTATCGGTACAAACTATGGAGGGGAGGACAAGATCGTAATGGTATCAACTCAGGACATTGCCAGCGCTGCTGCCGAAGAAATAGAATTGCCAACAACTGTCAAAAAGATCAGATATATAGCGAGTGACGAGCGCAGCTGTAATGAAATTGCAACTGTTTTAGGAACTGCCATTGGCAAACCCGATTTAAAATGGTTGACTTTTACAGATGAACAAGTTAAGGAAGCTATGGAAAAAAATGGAGTACAGCCCCAAATCGCTGATCTGCTGGTGGAACTGAACGCTGCCATTCATAGCGGATTAATGCGGGAGGATTATGATCTGCATCAGCCTGCCGGGATGGGTAAAGTAAAACTGGAAGACTTCGCGAAAGAATTTGCAGCGGCATTTAACTAAAATAGGTATATTGTTCTTATGACAAGCACGCAGCCTCAGCTCATCAAAACAATAACGGCATATCATAAACTAATGCGTCTTGCAAAGCCTGAGCACCCCTTAATAAGTGTCATAAACTTTGAAGATATTAAACATTTACCAGGTGCCGAACCCATTAATTTGGTCAATGAATTTTATTCGATAGGGCTTAAACGGAATTTTGATGCTAAAATGAAATATGGTCAGCACGAGTATGATTTTGACGAAGGCATGATGACCTTTATGGCTCCGGGACAAGTGCTTAGAATTGAGATAGAGAAAGATAAAGAATTGAACCATTCGGGATGGTTGCTGCTCGTCCATCCCGATTTTTTATGGAATACGCCTTTGGCCAGCACTATAAAGAAATATGAATACTTCAGTTATTCGGTAAATGAAGCCCTGCACCTTTCCGAAAAGGAAGAAACATCAATCAAAAATATCATCGTGAGTATTGAGCAGGAATATCATTCCAATATTGATCAGTTCAGCCAAAACCTCATTATTGCACAGCTCGAAGTATTGCTAACCTATGCCGAAAGATTTTATAACCGGCAATTCATTACCCGCAAAGTTGTTAATCATCAAATTCTCAATCGCCTGGAAGAAATCCTGTCGGACTATTTTAAAGATGATTATCTGTCAAAAAATGGCTTGCCTACTGTTACTTTTTTTGCCGACTCATTAAATTTATCGCCAACTTATTTTAGCGGATTGCTTAAATCATTAATAGGTCAGAGCCCTCAGCAATACCTGCATCAAAAACTGATCGAAAAAGCGAAAGAAGAATTGTCAACCACCAGTTTATCTGTGAGCGAAATCGCGTATAAATTAGGTTTTGAACATCCGCAATCCTTCAGTAAGCTATTCAAAACGAAAACTAATCTTTCGCCAATGGAATTCAGACGGTCTTTTAACTGAGGTGTTTAGTCATTATTCGCACCTTAGTGAAATGCCTTGATGATTAATGAAAAGTTAAACCTTTTTTTTAGGTTTTTTCGGCTTAGGATCAGGGAGTTCATTTACGGTAACCTTTACCAGAGCTGAAATCCATTCATGATCATCCAATTCTTCCTGTATTAGAAAATATGATTTTGCTCCTGCAAAGGGTGGGGCTAAGTTTGGTTTTCCAATAAATGCCTGGCCTACTTCCGTGGGTTTAATCAATAGCCGGTTGTCGCATACCAATGCAAAGATCCGGATCCCGGCATAAAGTCCGTACTCACCAAACATTTTTTTATAGCTGATACCAGCGGGATGATTGATCTGGTCGATAATGTAATCTACGTATTTCTGATCCGTTGCCATAGGGTTAAAAATTGAATAGCACAAATTAGGAAAAAGTAATTTTGCAACCGAATTTTCAGATTTCATTTTTTATAGCTGGAGTTTCAATTTTATCTCTGTTTCTGATTTCAGGTCCTCAAAGAGCCTTGGAAGGTGTTTATCCAATTGTTTCAAACAAGTCCTGGATCCCATCGAATTTGGCGCTATAGGTAAACTTAGATTTTTCCAGAACCTTTCTCGCCGCAATATTCTTGCTGTGCACTATTGCTCCGATGCTTGTGATACCCTGACCTAATATCAAGTCAACAATAGGAGGTAAGATATTACTCATGATGGCGCATCCGCAGGAATGACCACTTAGATAGAACTCAATAAAAAACGGGTAGTGTTCAATACGATAATGTTCCATAGCTACGTTCGGGGATATGAGGTCAATAAGTCCGATGATTTTACCTGAATTTTTTTCTGTTATAAAATGGAGATAGTTACGATTTGAGTGGTAATTGATGATCATGTTATTCAAAAAGATTCCTGCTTCAGAAAGATTGTTCAAACGCTTGCTCGGCAGAAATTTTAGCGTCATTTCATCAGAAAGAATCTTATAAATGTCATTTACGATAGCGTCATATCTGTTCAGATCTTCAGGGCGCAAAGGGTGAATTAGTAAATTCTCATTTTCAAAAGAAACAGGCTTAAACATATAATTGCCCTAAGCAGATTCCATGCCATTAAGGGATATTTTTTCAGCGCCAATAACAGTAGCATTAAATCTCTTAATTATACAAGCCATTGTCGCCATTTTTATAATGCAAATACGAAGGGGTAAATCGATAAAAAAATTGAAATACTGATCAAAATACTAAAAATATTAGTATAACTTTGTCCCTACCTAAATTTAAAATCATGGAAAGCGGCAAGCAAATCATCCACATGGATCAGGATGCTTTTTTTGTTTCAGTTGAGGTAAGAAAAGATGCTTCATTAAAGGGAAAGCCAGTAATTATCGGAGGAACTTCTGACAGAGGTGTCGTTGCATCCTGTAGTTATGAAGCCCGGAAGTTTGGAATACATTCCGCTATGCCTTCCCGTATGGCTAAGATGCTTTGCCCTCATGCTACCTTTATCAAGGGAAATATGGACGAGTATTCAAAAGCCTCCCATGAAATTACAGCGATTATCCGTGAAAAAGTACCGCTTTTTGAAAAGGCGAGCATTGATGAACACTATATCGATATGACCGGTATGGACCGGTTCCATAACTGCATGCAATATGCCCATGAATTAAGGCAAACCATTATCAGGGAAATGGATTTACCCATTTCTTTCGGGCTTTCAGTCAATAAGACCGTGGCCAAGATGGTTACCAATGAATGTAAGCCCGGAGGCGAGAGGAATGTAAAACAGCAGGAAGTACAGCCTTTTTTAAACCCGCTATCTATTCGTAAAATACCAGGCTTAGGTGAAAAAACATTCATCAAGCTGAGTGATATGGGCATTAAGAAAATCATCACGCTATCACAGATTCATCCGGATCAGATGAATTCACTTTTGGGTAAATCCGGACTCTCCTTGCTGCAAAAGGCAAAAGGTATTGACAATAGCCTGGTCATTCCTTATACAGAACAAAAATCAATCGGCACCCAATGTACCTTTCATGCAGATTCCATTGATATCGACATGATCAATAACTTACTGGTAGCCCAGGTAATGGATATTGCTTATCAGCTTAGAGAAAAAAAGAAACTTTGCGCCTGTGTAACCGTTACGATCCGGTACGCCAATTTTGAAACGGAAACCAAACAGACTACTATTTCTTACACCTCATTGGATAGCGTACTGATTGCTACCGTAAAAGATTTATTCAAAAAAATATATAACCGCAGGATGCTTTTGAGGCTCGTTGGCGTTAGCTTATCCAATTTAGTAACAGGCTTTGAACAGATCGACCTGTACAGTGAATCACAGGAGCAATATAGCCTGGTTCAGGCATTAGATAAAATACGCAGACGTTTCGGGCAGGATGCGGTAACCAGAGCCTCCACAATGGACATTAAATTATAGCAAGATGTATTTAAACGTCCATTCTCAGTATAGCCTTCGTTACGGCACAATGTCGATCAAAACATTAGTAGAAGAAGCACAGGCAAGGGGCATTACCCAAATGGTAATTACTGACATCAATAATTCTACCGGGGTCATGGAATTTATGCGCGAATGCCGTTCAAAAAAAATTAAGCCTATTGGAGGGATAGAATTCCGTAGAGATAAAAAACTGCTGTATATCGGTATCGCTAAGAATAGGGAAGGGATGAAGGAACTTAACGATTATCTGAGTTACTATAACCTTGAACAAAAAGACCTGCCCGATGAACCTAATGAATTTAAAAACGTATACATTATTTATCCTCATGGTCACAAGTCAGCTTTGAAAAGTAATGAATACATAGGCGTTCGGTTCGATGAACTACATCAGCTTTTCAATAAGGACTTAAAAGACCATCAGGATAGGCTGCTTGCACTGCAACCTGTTTTTGTGGCCAATAAAATTGAGTACCGTCTGCATGAATACCTGAGAGGGATCGATCTGAATACCTTGATTACGATGGTTGATAAAGAAGACAAATGCAGAGACACTGATCTGTTTCTCCAACCCGGAGCGCTGGAAGCGAAGTTCTCTAAATATGCTTTTATCCTTGACAATACCCGCAGGCTCATGGATACCTGTACGATGGATTATCCGGAGGGAAAAATTAAGTTAAACCGTAAAACCTTTACCGGAAGCATAAATGATGATAAGGCACTTCTGGAAAAGCTGGCTGTAGAAGGAATGCGCTATCGCTACGGAAATAAGAACCGGGAAGCTTTGAAGCGGGTGAAAAATGAATTGAAGGTTATTGTAGAAATGGATTTCTGTGCCTATTTCCTGATTACAAACGATATTATTCAGTATTCTATGCGCAGGGGGTATTATCACGTTGGGCGGGGATCAGGGGCAAACAGTATTGTTGCCTATTGTCTGCGGATTACCGATGTTGATCCTATAGCACTGGATTTATACTTTGAGCGCTTTCTAAATGCGGAACGCTCCTCACCTCCGGATTTTGATATTGATTACAGCTGGGACGAACGTGAAGATGTACAGGATTATATTTTCAAACGCTATGGCAGGGACCATACTGCTTTGTTGGGCACGATGTCTACTTTCAAAGACCGTTCGGTAATCCGGGAGATTGGTAAAGTAATGGGCCTTCCTAAAACTGAAATAGATGGTTTTACCGATCCCAGTCGCGCAGCCCTTAACCGGGACAACGATACTTTTAAAAAGATCATGGCGATCCATTCCATGATGGGCAATATGCCAAACCAGCGAAGTATCCATGCAGGTGGAGTGCTGATCTCAGAAGAACCGATTACTTACTATACCGCTTTGGACCTTCCCCCTAAAGGGATGCCGACTGTACAATGGGACATGTATGAAGCAGAGCTAATTGGATATGATAAATACGATATCCTTTCCCAGCGGGGCATTGGACACATTAAGGAAGCGGTTAAACTGGTAGAACAGAACCAGCAAAAACGGTTGGATATCCATCAGGTAGAGGAGTTCATTAAAGATCCCAATCTCAACAACCGCCTGAAGACAGGTCATACCATTGGCTGTTTTTACATAGAATCTCCGGCAATGCGACAACTCAATACGAAGCTGGCCTGCGATAATTACCTCACGCTCGTTGCCGCCAGTTCTATCATTCGTCCGGGAGTGGCCCAATCAGGAATGATGAAAACCTACATCCAGAACTTCCATGCACCTGATCAGGTCAAATACCTTCATCCGGTAATGGAAGCGCAGCTGAAGGAAACCTTTGGGGTAATGGTTTACCAGGAAGATGTGATCAAAGTCTGTATCCACTACGGGGGCATGGATGGAACAGATGCTGACATATTAAGACGGGGGATGAGCGGAAAATACCGTTCCCGCGTGGAGTTTGATCGTTTGGTAGAAAAGTTTCATGAAGGGGCAATGGCATTGGGGAGGCCGGAAGAGGTCACAAAGGAAGTATGGAGACAGGTATCGTCATTTGCAGGGTATAGCTTTTCTAAAGCACATTCCGCCAGTTTTGCGGTGGAGAGTTATCAGAGTTTATATCTGAAAACATATTATCCGATGGAATTTATGGTTGGTGTGTTGAATAATTATGGTGGTTTTTATACCCGATGGTTATATGTTCATGAACTTAAAAAATCCGGAGCAAATGTCCATTTACCTTGTGTAAACAAAAGCAGCTCCGTAGTTTCTATCCAGGGAACTGATGCTTATCTTGGATTTATTGGCATACAGGGACTCGAGGGGAAACTGATTGAACTGATCCCGGAAGAGCGGAAACTGGGTGGTGATTATCTCGATCTTGAGGATTTTGTAAAACGAACAGAAATCGGCCTGGAACAGGTAATTATTTTAATTCGCTGCGGGTGTTTACGTTTTACAGGAAAAAGTAAAAAAGCGCTGTTGTGGGATGTTCATGGCATGTTAGGCAATAAAACTAAACCCAATAATCATGCAGAACTATTTCATGTAGAAGCTAAACAGTATGTAATGCCCGATCTGATCAATACCAAATTAGAAGATGCTTATCATGAGCTGGAATTGCTGGGCTTTCCACTTACACTTTCCATGTTCGATCTACTTAAAACGGAATATCGTGGTGATATCCGAACAGATGACCTCAGCAAATATATTGGACAAACCGTTAAAATGGTGGGGTTATATGTCTGTGAGAAAACCGTGTATACCAAAACCAATAAAAAAATGTGGTTTGGAACTTTTCTCGATGCAGATGGAAACTTTTTTGACACCACGCATTTCCCTAACAGTACCCCTTCTTATCCTTTCAGAGGAGCTGGTTGTTATTTGATTTTAGGCAAAGTGGTGGAAGATTTTGGTTTTCCGAGTATTGAGGTGATCAAATTTGCGAAACTGCCTATTGTCAATAATCCTGTAATGGATTAATTTAAAGGTTGTTTTATGATATTATTCTCTTAAACAAAAACAAGGTATAACCAAATTCCAACTTGTTGTAAATAGAAAACCCGAATTTTTGATACCAGGCTATGTTTTTAACTGTACTGGTTTCCAGATAGACCGGTTTGCCTTTTTGGTCAGCATCTTTTATAATCTCGCTTAGCAGGTTAGAACCTATTCCTTTACCCTGATCCTCCATCGAAACACCAATAAACCACAAGTAGTAAAAAGGTGCATCAGGATAATTGCTTTTTATGGCTTTTTCGCGATTGGTAACATTGAAAATATTACTAATGCCTACTACTTGTAAAATCAATTTTATATCAAGTAGTAGCGATTTAAACGTGAATCTTTTCTGTTCCGGATAAAGTACCAATGCGCATGCTTTGTCGTCGTCGGATAAAAAAACATCCCCAAAGGTGTTGCAAACTTCGAATGAATAGTCCATTAGATGTTGAAGTCTTTTAGCCTTATCTCCGGATTTGTTTACAATAAAATTAACACTAAGGTTGTCTTTGAATGATTTGCAGAGTAAATCAACTACCAAACCCTTATACTCGATACCAATTTTCTTCATTTTTTGCTTTTCAATAGTATAATAGATATAGTTTGAAGATGCTTAAAATTATTCAAGACTATTATTAAATAAAATAATGAATTATCGATAATGCGTTAGTGAGAAAATGACTATACAGCTTGTAATACTTAATACGGATGTGTTAAGTTAAATTCAGGATGATGTTAAGTTTTTTACGGACGATTGTTAAGTTATATTAGGACTAGACAGTTTTGCTTGTGCCGGAATAAACGGGCATATTGAACGGTATTAATGGAGCAATTTGTGATTGATAATTTGATTGAGGCAGCAGGAGAAACATAATAAGCTTTTACGAGAACTTCTTTTTAAATAATCCAAACATGAGAGAGGGCTATAATTCAAAGGTATTCTTGCTAAATATTAAAATAAAATCTACTAATTTAGTAGTATTTATTTATCTTGCGCCCATAATATATTTAGTTCATAAAAAATGAAAAAACAATTACTCACCTTCTTCACTTCGTCGCCGATAAGTGAATTGGCCCAACAGCCATTTAGTATCAACAAAAATGCAAAGGAAATCCATGCAGAGAAAAGAAAAATCTATATGGATGTTGTAAATGAAAAAAACAGCCTTACCAACTGTTGCTGTATGTGCTTTTGCCCATAGGTAAGTACCAAAGACTATACCTCCTACATCAGATCTGATGTTTTAATAAATCTGCAGGTTACCTGCCAAAAGGGTAAATCTCACAAAATTAATTTGTTCACAGAGATCGGACATCACATTGTCCATTAGGATTCCTATTGCTTTTTTTTTTCAAAGGAACCAGGAACGAAAAGCGAGGTAATCCATTCTTGAAAATAATCCAAACTACACTAAAACTATGAAAATTAATAGGTTTAATATAGGTATGCCATTTTTTCGGCTGCCAAATGTAAGCTGCTGTTTGAAGCGTATTCCTATCCTTATCTTGATCATGGCTATTTTCGCTATACAGGTAAACGCATCAACCGGCTGTGCACAGAAGATTACAATCCATAAAAATAATGTTTCCCTTGCCGAAGTTTTAAGAGAGAGCAGGCTGCAAAGCGGTTATGATTTCATTTACAATGTTGACCTGGTTAAACACATCCGCTCTATAAGCGTTGATGTCGATCATGCTGAGCTGGAAGAAGCCCTGAAAATTTGCCTGATGAGGCAGCCATTTACTTATTCAATAGTCAGCAAAACCATCATTATTAAAGAAAAAAGTAAGGGAATACCGGAAAGTCCTCTTGTTTATTTCCATGCTTCAGATATCCGGGGCAGGGTAGTATCAGATGATGGAAAACCTATACCTGGTGCAAACATCCTGATTAAAGGTTCAAAAAGCGGAACCAGGACCAATGAAAGAGGAGAGTTCTTAATCAGGGGCATAGAAGGAAGGCTCACACTTGTGATCTCTTATATCGGCTATAAGACTAAGGAAGTGGTGATAACGGGCAAAGAAGCCGAACTGGTCATTAAAATAGCTGAGGAAGAACAAATGATGAAAGATGTGGTGATCACCGGGATGTTTGAAAGAAGAAAGGAAAGCTTTACCGGGAGCGCAGCTACCATCACAGGCGATCAGCTTCGTGCGGTAGGCAATCAGAATGTGATCCAGATGCTGAGAAGTTTGGATCCTTCTTTTATTGTACTGGACAACAACCTGAAGGGCTCAGATCCAAATGCACTGGCCAGAATTGAACTCCGTGGAAAAACCAGTATTGCTATGAATACGAATGCCGGTACGCTGACTGATCAGTTTAGTACAGACCCTAATATGCCGTTGTTCATTTTAGACGGTTTTGAATCGACACTACGCCAGATTACAGATCTTGATATTAACCGCATTGCCAGCATGACCATTCTGAAAGATGCTGCATCTACAGCGCTTTACGGTGCAAGATCGGCCAACGGGGTAGTGGTGGTGGAAACCATTAAGCCGAAGGCCGGAGAGTTGCGGGTAACTTATACCGGAGATTTTAACGTAAGTGTACCCGATCTGAGCGATTATAACCTGATGAATTCGGAAGAAAAACTTGAATTTGAAAGGCTTTCGGGTCGTTATGCTGCAAATGGGGTGGGTAACGAGAATTTTGTAATGTTGGACCGGTTTTATAACGAGCGTTTGAAAGCCGTTCGTGAAGGTGTAAATACCTATTGGCTTAAAGAGCCATTGCGGGAAACTGCATTTAATCAGAATCACTCTGTATATGCCAGTGGCGGTAGTAATGAATTCCAATATGGTGTGGGAATGAATGTCCAGGACATTACTGGTTTAATGAAAGGTTCTGATAGAAAAAACTGGGGTGCCAGAGCTGACCTGACCTACAGAAAAGGTAAACTCAATGTGACGAACAGGGTATTCATCAGCGGATCAAGAGCAGACGAATCTCCATATGGATCTTTTACTACTTACGCTAAAATAAACCCTTACTATAAAAAAGAGATTACAGGAAAGTACGTTGAACAAATTCCTGCGGGATATGATGGACGTAGTCTTGCGAATGTTGCAAATCCATTATATAATGCCCAGTTGAATTCGGAACAGTATAACACGAGCTTAACTTTGCAGAACAATCTGGGCTTTAATTATGATGCCAGCAGGTCGATCAGGATATCAGGAGCCTTTCAATTGTCGAAAAATAGCGCAACTTCGATCAGCTTTATATCTCCGCTGAATACCAGATTTGACAACACCGCCGTATTGGAAAAGGGAAGCTATTCCAATGGTCGCACGGAAGGTTTCAATTATAGCGGGAACCTTGGACTTACCTACAACAAAATCATCAGGGAAAAGCATGTGCTGACTGGTAATGCCAGGGCGGAAGTGCAGGAAGTAAATAATGATTTTATAGGTCTTACGGCTGTAGGTTTTCCTTTAGGGGTTTCCGGAAACCCAACTTTTGCCAATAGCTACCTGCCGAACTCCAAACCACAAATTTCTACTCCACCAAAAACACGGCGGATTAATGCATTGGCAAGTATCAATTATGTGTACAACAACCGCTATTTTTTGGATGCTACCTACAGGATTGATGGATCTACTGCCTTTGGTACGGCTAATAAGTATTCGCCATTTTGGGCTACGGGAATTGGCTGGAGCCTGCATAATGAAAAATTCATAAAAAATGTAGACTGGATCAATTCCCTGATTGTCCGGGCAAACATAGGTTCTACCGGGAACCAGGGCTTTGGTAGTTTTGCTTCTGCTACGGTATATAACCTGGAAGCAAACAGCAATTATTTTGGTCAGGGTTTGTACCATACCGGTCTTGGAAACCCGGATCTGAACTGGCAAAAAACACTGCAGACGAGTTTGGGCATAGATATCGGGTTATTTGATAACCGCTTAACGGCTAATTTTAATGCCTACAACAAACACACCAGTCCACTGATTGTGACCCTGGATGTTCCAGGTTCGAATGGGATCTCCCGCTATCCCATGAATGCAGGTAACATGACGGTAAAAGGTCTGGAAACAAATATTAAATACTCTCCAATCTTTAATTTAAATAAAAGGATCATCTGGACCCTTGGTGTAACCGCAAGTATGTATACGAGTAAATATGCTGGCTTTGGTAATGTGTTAAACAGCCTGAATGCCGATCAGCAGCGGAGCAATTTAATACAACGTTTTACAGATGGTAAAAGTCCGGACGACATCTGGGCAGTTCAATCTTTAGGGATAGATCCCGGAACCGGGCTTGAGGTATTCCAGAAAGCAAATGGTACCTATACGTTTGATTATGATCCTGCCGATATTAAGGTGATCGCAAACTCGAGACCTAAGATCGAGGGGGTGTTCAGTTCCTCTATTCGGATAAAGGCTTTTACTTTTAATGCCTATATCAGGTATAACCTGGGCGCTTCCAGGTTTAACGAAGCTTTGTATGACAAGGTTGAAAATATCAGCTTTGCTGATCTTTCCTTTAATCAGGATAAAAGAGCCCTGGAAAAACGCTGGAAAAAGCCGGGGGATATTGCCCAGTTCAAAGGGATTTCCGTAACCGATTATACACCAATTTCTTCGCGTTTCGTTCAAAAGGAAAACATCATTACCGGCGAGTCGATCTCGGTGGGTTATGAATTGCAATCGGCAACAACGCCATGGCTTAGGTCTGCGCGTTTGCAAAACCTCAGGTTCTCTGCTTATATGAACAATATTTTCAGGCTATCCAATATTGTTTCGGAACGTGGTATCGACTATCCTTTTGCCAACACGGTTTCATTTAGCATTAATGCTTCATTTTAATTGATTTATCCATGAAAACTACGAAAACAACTATACTGCTGCTACTTTGTGGATTAATGACCATAGGTCTGGTATCCTGCAACAAATTTCTGGACGTAAAACCCGAAGACAGGTTTCTTTCAGATGATGTTTTTAAAGATGAAACATCGGTTAACAACGCATTGAATGGTATTTATCTGAATCTTGCGAAGCCAGGATTATACGGCGGGCGACTGACGATGAGTACTGTTGACGTAATGGCGCAGTACTATAACCCGGTGGCTACCTGGAAACAAACCGCCGATTACAATTATAAAGATGCCCCGCTGCAGGAAATCTATAGCTCAATATGGCGGTCGGCCTATGTGGCCATATTAAATACCAACAGTTTCTTAACTAAAATTGACAAATCGGAAGGCGTACTTGCCGATGCCCGTAAAGACCTGCTTAAGGGCGAAGCGTATGGGCTCCGGGCCTTTGTACATTTTGATTTGCTCAGGTTGTTCGGTCCGGTATATACTACCGATGCAGACAAAAAGTCTATCCCGTATTTTACGGTTCCAACAGAAAAAATCCAGCCGCTATTAACCGCAAGGGCTATAATAGACAGTGTACTTGTTGATCTCGACCGGGCGGAGAAATTGTTGCAGAATGACCCTGTACGTACTGCAGGTGTGGTCGCGGTAAGTGGTGCAGATCCCTTGTCTGATTTTGTTAAACTCAGGAACAGGAGGTTAAATTATTATGCTGTGGTAGGAATTAAGGCCAGGGTATTGCTTTATAAGGGAGACAAGGTTGGCGCGTTGGCGGCGGCGGTCAAGGTAATTGATGAGGCTGGTAAGTGGTTTCCATGGACGGTAGGCGGGCTTACTTTGCCGGGTATCCAGAACCCCGACAGGAGCTTTTCGTCTGAAGTGATATTTGGCGTTCAGAACTATGAATTGTATAACCAGCAAAGAACCTTATTCGCGGCTGTGGCAGATGCGACCAATATCCTTGCACCGGTTTCGGAACGTTTGGCTGAAGTGTTTGAAAACAACGAAAATGATTACCGCCTGCGCATCAACTGGGTATCGGGAGCAGCTTCGGGAAAAGCGTATAAAACCTTTTTTAAGTATGAGGATGTAGTTTCCAAAACCTTATTGTTCAGGAACCTGCAGCCGCTGCTCAGGCTTTCTGAGCTGTATTATATTGCTGCAGAATGTACTGCTGATCCGAATGCGGCTGTAAAATATGTTAACGAGGTACGTAAAAACCGAGGCTTAGCTGAACTGAGTGCTGGTGTGGTGTTGCGTGATGTTTTGCAAAAAGAATACCGTAAGGAGTTTTGGGGTGAAGGACAGCTGTTTTATTATTATAAACGAAATGCTGTTGCCAGTATTCCAGGTGGTGTTAAGGATGTTAATGTACCCATGACCGCATTAAAGTATGTGGTGCCATTGCCACTATCAGAAACCCAAAACAGATAATGTTTACTATTAAATCATTAAAGAGATGAAAATATCTTCAATTTACATAACGTTATTTTTTAGCCTCACACTTCTTTTTTCCTGTAAAAAGACTAACCTGATTACCTATGAAGGATCGCGTGCGCTTTACTTTTCGATCGCATCTGTTGATTCGGTAAGCGTTAATTTTTCTACACTTCCAGACCAGGTAAAGGATACCATTCTCAAAATTCCGGTTGGACTTTTAGGGCTGAAACTAGATGCAGCTGCACCTTTTGAGATCGGGGTGAACAATCAGATTACTACGGCCATTACAGGCTCAGAATTTGAGCTGCCAGGGCAATTCAGCTTTTTACCTCAAAAGAATATGGACACCGTTGCCCTGAAAATCATCCGTACGGCAAGAATGGCAAATGCAGAATTTGTATTAGGCCTGGAATTAAAATCAAACCGGCAATTTAACAATGCTTTATTCGACAATAACCTGGAAAAAACCCGGTCCAGGAAAATCAAAATTTTCCTGACAGATATATTAAAACCTACTCCGAAATGGTTGAATACGCCGGGCGTTCCCGGAACAGAGCATTATCTTGGACGGTTTACCAAAAAGAAAATACAAGTACTTGTCATACTTGATGATGACTGGCCCTTTAAAACATTGTATGACAACGTAGATACCTATCGGTCATACTATGGCAACTTACTCAATAATTATTTGAATGCACAAAAGGCGGCTGGTACACCAGTAATGGAAGAGGATGGGACTTTGATGGAAGTAGGTCCGTTTTATAAATAAACCAATATGATAACGATTAAATATCCGAAAATGAAATGTTTAAATAAAGGCAGGAAAATTTTACTGTTGGCGTTGACGATTGCCGGTATGTTATATGCCTGCAAAAAAGATCCCGGAAACTACGTTTATACCAATGTGAACGAGGCCATAGTGAGTGAACTGGATACTTTTTATAGTGTTAACCGGGGAGAGGTTTTAACGATTAACCCAAAAATTGCTTTCACTAAAGATCAGGTCGGAGACACGTTGAACTATAAATTTTCCTGGTTAAGGATCAAGAGGGCAGGGTATAATTCCGGGATACCAAAGGTAATGGACAGCACCATAAATTTTAATGTCAGGATGAATGAAAACCTGGGAGTATATGATTATGCTTTCCGTGTTACCGATAAAAAGTCGGGTGTCTGGAAAGAGACTCCCTTCAAGATATTTGTGACCAATAAAATTTTTGAGGGCTGGTATATTTTATCAGAAACAGCAGGCAGGCAAGGCCGTCTTGATATGTTGAGTTATAAGGAGGGTACCAAAAAATATGAATTTATTTCTGATGTGCTGGCCGCATCAAAGTCGGGTCTTAAGTTGAAGGGGATACCCTCTTTTGTCACCTTTTTCAATACCAATGCGGTACCGATTATCAATGGTACCCAGGATGCACTGGTGGTAGGAACGTCTGAAATGGCTACATTTTTGGGGGTGGATACTTTGGAATATAAGCCGGCTTATGATTTCTCGGTTTTTGTGCAGAACAGGACTAACGTGGCAATAGGGCCAGGATCAAAATTGGAAGGAAGGCCCCTAAAGGTGTTTTTATGGGCTAATGGAAATGTATATACACAGGTATATGATCCGATATATCCGGTCAACAAAATGTCTGCAGGGGATGTGACACCTTTTAAAGCTGCTCCTTTTATTTCCGGCTGGAATGCGGCCATTCTGTTTAATGAAACCTCATCGGAATTTGTATGGTATCCGGGTAACGGAGCGAGGTCTTGCCAAAAAATTGAAAATGAAACGCTTTTCAAAAATAAAACGGACAAAAACCTGCTGTTTATGAAGTCTGTTAGCTATAACGGGGGCGAAACTTTTGCGATCCTGAAGGATAAGACGGGCGATAAAGTATATCTGGCCAGGTTTACCGTTGGAAAGCAAAATTATTTCGCAGAAATCACCAATACACCTATAGCGCAAGCCGAACATTTTGAAGTCAGCGAAGATTTTGGGTATGTTTTTTACACTGTAGGTGCGAAGGTATACGAATATGATTTTAACCTGAACCTGAACAAAGAAATGGCTGATTATGGCTCGCGGAAAATCAGCCTTCTAAAATTTCAATATGTAAATGTCGGCAGCCGTACCATCAATAAGCGTTACCTGGACATCACCAAAAGATTGTGTGTTTGTACCTATGACGAAGGGAACCTGAATACCTCAGGTACGCTGGACCTTTATACTATCCCGCCAATTAACGGGCCTTTGGTTAAAGAAGAGTCTTTTAGTGGCATGGGTAAAATTGTGAGTTTAACTTACCGAAGCAGATAACTGAAAAATTATCCCGGCTGAAAGGTTTACCTTTTCAATCGCTCTCTTACCATAACGGAACATAAGAGAGCGATTTTTTTTTCGTTAAAATTTCCACTAATTGATTGCGGTTGTTGCTGTTGCCTTATCTGCCTTTCCTGTCTTAACCTATTCTGTGGTGGCAGGCAGGATATCGCATTTCAAAATGAGGAGGTCTAAAATAGTTTTGTTATTTTTAGATCAACCAAAACATCTAATCACATGGCAAAACAAATTTTCATCAATTTACCAGTAAAAGACCTGCAAAAATCTTTAGACTTTTATACCGCATTAGGTTTCACAAACAACCCTCAGTTTTCAGACGATACTGCAAAATGTATGGTTTGGAGCGAAAACATTTTTGTAATGCTTTTGACACATGAAAAGTTCGCAAGCTTTGCAACCAAACCTATTGCAGATACAAAATCAAATTTAGCTGGTCTCTTTTCATTATCGACCGACAGTGTTGAGGAGGTAAATAGTATAGTGACAAATGGGCTGAACGCGGGTGGGAAAGAACCTAACGAAATGCGGGATTATGGTTTTATGCAACAGCGCACAATTGAAGATTTCGACGGGCATACCTGGGAAGTTTTCTATATGGACATCACAAAATTTCCAGCCCAGTAAGCAGACGGACAATAACAGTTTATGGATAAGGTAAAGTAAAATTCCTGAGTGATCTAATGCGGTGAACATTAAATCACAGTTAGCAGTAGTTCTTATTCAGGAATTTTATCATTTATCGTGATGTTTACCGGAATTTTTATTTCTTTTTCCATTCCATTTGGCATTTTAAATCCAATTTTTATAAACCCGTTAAGCTTTTCAAATTTTTTGTTTAGTTTAAATACAACACCTAAATTTTGATATAAAATCTTCTCATATTCCCCTAGTGGAAGTCCCTGCAGATTTTTGGATCTCCCATTATCTATAAACTGTAGTTTTTCATTGTTTTCATTTGTAAGTTCAAAATCTTTTAGAATATAACTTGCAAAATCATAAATGTTATCATCTTTAACTACAATAGTCCCGTGGTTTTTATGATACTCATCAACTTCCTTTTTAGATAAAGGGCACCTTGTTATGATGCCAAATTCATCGGTTGGTTGTTTTTTTATTTCGGTAATGTCGGTGATGCTAACCTTGGCATTTTTTGTGATCTCATTTAAAAATTGTTCTGTTTCCTGATCTGAATATTTGTAGTTGGGATCGTTTTGTCCGTTACATGAAACCATAAATGGAAAAATTGCAAGGAGTACAAAAAGGTTTTTCATTTTAATTTAGATTTTCTTCTGATATCAAATAGGTAATGACATAAAACACGAGCTAAGATTTAATCTTTTTTAAACAAGAATTCTTTTCCACCTTGTTTTAATGTCATTTGCTTGTGCTCTGGTTTAAACTCCAATACAATCCCTGCCTGGTCAAACTTAAAAATAGTGGGACTGGCGGCTTCTAATACAAATCCTGTCTGACCTGTTGCCTGTGCAAATAATTCGGCTTCTTTATTGGTGATGTTGATTTTTATCGGGATCTGCGTGCTCGCGTAGGTTCCGGCATAGGTGTCCAGTATTTCTGAAGCAATGGCCAGCTTTTCAAATGTTGGTATTGCAAATGGCTTGTTAAAGTAACTGCTTTCTGCGCAGGCAAAAATATTGGGAATTGGATAGATTAATCCATTGGAGGAAACGGCTATAGCTAGTTTTTCTTTGGGATAGTAAGCCATTACAGACTGAAACCCGTCAATTACTCCATCATGCCCAAAGCTTTCCGTACCGGAATGAGAAAGGTCGAATAAGCCCATTCCATAACCGTTCTTTATGGTTTTCATGAGTGCTAATGAACTTTGATTAATTATCTTTTGTGCGAAGAGTGACGTAATAAAAGTAGTTAAATCAGTTGGGCTAGCGATTACTGCGCCTGCGCCCATAGGAATGCTTAGGTCGGTCTCGTCTTCTTTAATCCATTGATTTTTAAAATGATAAGAGTAGCTCTCGTTGCTTAGGATATTTGTTTTCCTGGTTCCGGAATAGGTGTTTTTCAATCCTACTGGCTTGAGAATTTTTTCATTTAAAATTGAAGCATAATCTTTTTTATATGCTTTCTGCAAAATGTAACTCAACAACAGATAATTTGAATTGCTGTACTTACCCTTACTGTCAGGTTGAAAATCGCTTTTCCCCCTGGCAATGATCTCAACCATTTCCTGCTCGGTTTTTGGTTGCGTATTATAGGTTAAATATTCACTGTCATCTGTAAAGTTATGGATGCCACTTCTGTGATTAAGCAGGTTCCCAATGGTTATTTTTTTAGAATTTTCGATTTGCGGAAAATAACGGTCAATCGTGATATCTAATGAGAGCTTTTTTTCTTCGATAGCCTTAAATACCAAGGTTGCGGTAAACATTTTAGAAATGGAGCCGATTCTGTATTTGGTTGCTGCGGTGGCCTGCTTAGAGCTTGCCAGATCACTGTATCCAATTGCATTTGAATAGATGGTTTTGCCATTTTGACTAATGGCAATACTCCCCATAAACTTATCTTTTTTCTTTAAGACCTGAAATAGGCTGTCTAATTTTTGGGCATTAAAACTTTGTGAAAAAGCGGTTAGGGTAGCCAGGCTTAAAAAGCTGAGGATAAATATTTTTTTCATATTTCTGTTTAAGGTATTGATCAGTGATGACAAATGTAATGCTAAGTCACCAAATGGTGATCAATATTCGGTAGATTTATTTAGCGTTTGAATCATCAGGTAAATTTGATGTATTATTTCCCAAAGTCAGGCAATTCGATCTTATCTTTTGTGACGTCCTTTTCTTTACTGCCAAAAAGCTTACTGATTTTTTTAACAGGACTGCTTGCCAGGATTCCGGCCACTGTATTGACCACCGATACACCAAACTTCGATTTTGGATGTGCAAGCCATGGAACTCCCGGGGGCAGGCGCTGAATATCTTCCACGAACGGACGCATGCGTTTTTCGTAGGCTGCAAATGCAGCTTCATGTTGATCATGTCGCCCAAGTTCTCCTGCAAGGAGGTAAGCACCCACGATCGCTAAGGTGGTCCCCATACCGGTGAGCGGGGTAGGACAGTAGGCAGCATCTCCAATCATGCCGGCACGACCACTGAACCATCTTGGCGCATGTATCTGGCTGATGCCATCAAAATACACATCTTCATTTTTGTCAATTTCTTCCATCAAACGATCCGCTTCCCAGCCGGCATCTGAAAGCTTTTCTTTTAATATTTTTTTCTGTTCGCCATCAGATAGATTCTGATAATTCTTATCCTCAGAAAGAAAGCTGAACGATGCTCTTGTCGTGCCATGATTATCCGGACGGATCAACATGACCCTGGATCCCGGTGCGGTATACCAGCGCGCCCATTTCGAATCTGTTGCTTTTTTGGGAATGGTATACCAGGCATTGTAAAGCCCAATAAACTTAACTTTCGGTTCATCGCCAAACAGCAGTTGTCTGGTAGTTGACCGTACGCCATCTGCAGCAATCAGCAGGTCAAAGACTTCAGTGCTGTCATCGTTAAAGGTGATGGTAACGGTGTCTTTGCCCTGATCAATCGCTGTGATGTATTTCCCGAAGACATATTTTGCCTTATCTTTTGTGTGCTTGTATAGAATATTGACGAGGTCGCCCCGCAGAATTTCGGCTTCGCTTGTAAAACCATCGGCACCATCTCTGGGAAAAGCAGCTTCAACCTTATTTTCACGATTCACAAACTGAAGGCCTATCTCTCCGGTATTCGCAGCCAGGATTTCTTTCTCGATGCCCATCATTCTGGCTATTGCCCGGCCGGCGCCCCTCACATCCAGGTTTTGCCCGCCCAGCCTCAAGGATTTTGAACGTTCCACTACCGTGACGTCAAACCCATATTTAGCCAGCCAGAAAGCCAGTGTCGGGCCTGCTATGCTGGCTCCGGATATCAGGACTTTTTTATTGCTATGCTTCATATTCTCAAATTAGTTATAATCACAATCCTGATGCCGGATTGCCTGTGCCTTTTCGCTGATTTCTTCCAGGCTTAAACAAAAATAATACCGTGTTTACGTATCAAAATTACATAGTTAAATCCAAAAACATAGTATTTTGTGATGAATAGGAATGTTTACCTGCGCTGTCAAATGAACTTATATTTATCCCTGTATTTTAACAGAATTGCCGGTGTATTCAAAAAATCCAGCTGCTTTTAATTATCATTGCGCATGAAATCGATAGAGCAGCACCGGTTAAATTCTGAGCATGAGTTTAAGGCAATTATGGATCCACTACCGCTTATGGTGCGGGCAGTGGCTGAAAACAGACGGCTGCATTATTTTAATTTAGAATGGCAGAGGTTTTCCGGGGATGTCATTTCCTGGTCAGCCGGAATTCATCAGGATTTTAAACAGGATTGGGAGGAGCTGCTTGCCACCCATATCGATCTGAAAACAGCTTTTAAATTCAAATATAAGTTTAAAGGCAAAAGCGGTGATTACCGCTGGCTTGCCGAAACTTCGGTGCCCTGGTATGATCCGGAAGAAAACTTCTTAGGATTTCTCTGCTATGCGCAGGACATTGATGAGCTGGTTACCATGGCTAATGCTGATGATCAGCAGGCCGGTGCCGATGCGCTTGAACGTGAACAGGCTTTAAACGAAGAACTGGGAGCCTCCAATGAAGAGCTCAGCGTAACTAACGATGAACTTCAGCGCTCTCAGGACAATCTGAGTCAGGCTAAGGGAAATCTGGAGCAGATTCTAAATATGCTGCCTGCTTCAGTAGTGGTGATCCGGGGGGATGACCTGATTGTGGAAATGATCAACGAAAGCAATCTTGCGTACTGGAACCGAACCAAGGAACAAGTGCTGGGGAAACCCTTTCTTGAGATTTTGCCTGACCTCGCTGATCAGCCTTTTGCCGGTCAGCTGCGCAGGGTCATGGAAACGGGCGAAATCATCGATGTGAAGGAAAGCCCTGTGCTTTTCACCGCTGAAGACGGAAGCACGAGAGAAACTTATGTAGATTATACCTATCAGCCACTTTCAGATCTTGAGGGCAACCGAAACGGGGTCCTGGTCATGTCTTTTGAGATTACCGACCGGGTTAACTCGCGCAGGCTTTTGGAGCAGTATGCAGATCAGCTTTCTTTGGCAAATGACCAGTTGTCGATTTCAAATAATAAACTGGCTAAAAGCGAGGCGCGTTTCAAGTTTTTGATTCAGGAAGCACCGGTAGCTATCGGGGTGCTGCAGAGCAGGGAACTCATCGTGGAGACCGCCAATCAGAAGCTTCTGGAAGTCTGGGGAAAGACAGCTGCTGTGCTGGGGCTTCCATTAAATAAGGCGCTTCCGGAGATCGATAACCAACCCTTCCTGGGCATATTGGATGATGTATTTAGTTCGGGAGAGTCGTTTTATGCCAATGAAATCGGGGCGATGCTTGAACATAACGGTGAACTAAAAGAACTCTTCTTTAATCTGGTTTATCAGCCGGTGGAAGGTACTGATAGGGAAGTGGCAGACATATTGGTGGTCGCAGCAGATGTAACCCAGCAGGTAAATTCGCGAAAAGCAGTAGAACAAAGCGAGCGGCATTTTCGTCAGCTGTCTGACCTGGTGCCGGCGAAAATTTCCAATGCACTACCCAGCGGCGAGGTTATTTTTTTTAATAAGGAATGGCTTGATTTTGCAGGAATGGGCTTCGAGGATTTAAGGGATTTTGGTTATCATAAAATGATGCATCCGGATGAAATTCAGGCTTTCCAGACCGGGCTTGCCGAGGCTGCGGCAACGGGCCGTCCTCACGTATCCGAGATGCGGTTCAGGAATACCGATGGGAAATACATCTGGCACCTGAATATCGCTTCACCTGTTATGGACGAAGAAGGTCAGATCAAAATGTGGGTGGGCTCAACTACCGATATTCAGGTCCTCAAAGAAGAAGAACAGCGTAAGAGCGACTTTGTAAGCATGCTGAGCCATGAACTAAAGACGCCTGTGACATCGATTAAGGGGCATGTGCAATTGCTCCTTCGTAATATTGAGCGGGAACCGGCTTCTCCGCTCAGCACAAAAGTAAGGCCTTCGCTTTCCAGGATCAATCAGCTGCTGATCCAGTTAACGGGCTTAATTGGTGATATGCTCGACCTGACCAGGATCGAAGCAGGCCGGTTGGATTTGCGTAAAGAACCCTTCCTGATTGATGCGCTCGTAGCGGAGGTTGTGGAGGATTTCAGGCTTAGCCATCAGCAACATCACTTCCACCTCTCCTCAGAAACAGATATCCAGGTCATTGCCGACCGGAACAAGATCAGTCAGGTATTGATTAACCTGATTGCCAATGCCCTGAAGTATGCACCGGATAGTGAGGTGGTAGATATTACCCTGATGACAACTAAGACGGAAGTGCTGATCGCTGTAAGGGATTATGGGATCGGGATTGATGAAAGAGACCAGCAGAAGATTTTTGAGCGCTTTTACCGGGTAGAGGGCCAGAGCGAATTTCATTATAGTGGATTTGGTATTGGATTGTTTCTGGCGAATTCCATCATGGATTACCATGGGGGAAAGATCTCGTTGGAGAGCTCAAAAGGAGCGGGATCAACTTTTATGGTTCATATTCCTTGTTAATTGACAAACATGCCGGGATCGTTGTTATTTTAGATAAAGTTTTTGGAAATTACAATTTATATGGATGCTAAGGAAGTTTTAAAGGCGCATGTTTTAAAAAACACTGAACTTACAGATGAACAGTTCGACTATTTCTTTTCCCTTTTTGAATTGCGGAAATTCAAAAAAGGACAGGTAATTATTTCCGAAGGAAGCCTGGTTGATCATGAATATTTTGTGATTTACGGCTGCCTGAAATCCTTTTTTATCAACGAAGAATTGAAAATGTTCATTCTGCAGTTTGCAATGCCAACCTGGTGGGCTTCCGATTTTGAAGCACTTTATAACGGTACTAAAGCAAAGATCGCGTTAGACTGCATTTCGGATGCAGAAGTATTGTGCCTTAGCAATGCCAACCGGGAGAAAATTTGCAGGGAGATCCATTCCGTAGAACACTTCTTTCGCTGGCGAACAAACAAAGGTTATGTGGCCAGTCAGAAACGGTTGTTGTCCTTCATGAACAACAACGTCAAATTCCGGTACGAGGAATTACTGAAGCTCTATCCGGAGCTCTATAATATGGTGCCTAAAAACCTGATTGCCGCTTATCTTGGCGTATCCCGGGAAACCTTAAGCCGGCTTTACCATACCTGAAATGTGAGGTAGATCACCTAATTTATGGCCCTTTTAAATGTGATGTAGGTCACACCTTCCGGCCGTTTTTCCTTGCGTACTTTGTGTTGTAATTAAAAACAAATCACATGGAAAATCAACAATTCAACATCGTTCCTTCACAGAGCAATATTGACTGGACAGGGAAAAAAGTAACGGGCGCACACAATGGGACAATAGCCATTAAAGAAGGCCGGTTCATTTTGAACGAAGGTCAAATTACAAGCGGTAGCTTTATCGCAGATACCACTTCCATTAAAATCCTGGACATTACCGATCCTGATACAAATGCCCAATTCCTGGGACATCTGATCTCTGACGATTTCTTCTCGACGGAGCAGTTTAAAGAAGCAAGCCTGATCATTACTGCTGCTGCCGGAAATCATATCGATGCGGAGCTTACCATTAAAGGCATTACGCATCCTGTAAGTTTTGATACGGTGATCCATCTGGCTGGTGATACCTTTACCGCCAGTGGCAAACTGATCATCGACAGAACGAATTATGGGATGAAGTTCCGCTCCGGAAACTTTTTTCAAAACCTGGGTGATACCCTGATCTACAATGATTTTGAATTAAATGTAAGTATAACCGCTAAAGCTGGGCAATCAGTTCAGGAGCATAAATCATAAAGCTATGCCATTTGTAAAAATAGAAGTAACCCGTGAAGGCGTTACCAAAGCACAAAAACAAGCCCTGATCAAAGGGGTAACGGAGCTGATCACTGAGGTATTGAACAAGGATCCGCAACTGACCCATGTGGTGATTCAGGAACATGACCTCGACAGCTGGGGTTATGCGGGAGAACAGGTCTCGGAACTAAGGGCAAGGGGAATCACAGCAGATCAAAAACAAGCTTAAAAATCAAATGAAAACACAAACAATAATTGTTACCGGTGCCTCTTCGGGCATAGGTAAAGAGATCGCCCGTCACTTTTTGAAAAACGGGGATAATGTGGTCATCAATTCTTCAACAGCAGAAAAACTGGAAGCGGTGTATCAGGAGTTAGGTGCCGGTGATCGCCTGGCGATGGTAGTAGGGGATGTGAAAAATAAAAGCACGGGGGAGCAGTTACTGGCAATGGCGCTTGAAAAGTTTGCCGGCGTAGATATCCTGGTCAACAATGCCGGGATCTATGAAACCAGGCCTTTTCTGGAAGTTGATGAAGCTTACCTGGACCGTTTTCTGGATACCAATCTGAAGGGGACATTTTTTACCACACAGGCAATTCTGCCGCAAATGCTCAAACAGGCTGCAGGTGTGATCATCAATATCGGAACCCCATTGGTACACCATGCATTGGGCGGAGCGCCTTCAACCGCTCCGATTGCTTCTAAAGCTGCGATACATGCATTGACTTTGCAACTGGCTGCGGAGTTTGGTAAAGATAACATCAGGGTAAATACGGTGGCACCCGGGGTGATCCGGACACCGATGCACGGCGATGCCGCTGATCAAAGCGCGGGTTTGCATTTATTGAACCGCGTGGGCGAAGTGGAGGATGTTGCAGAAATGGTTTATGCCATTGCGAAAAACAAATTCATCAGTGGGGCTATTATTAATGTGGATGGTGGCATGGCTGCCGGGCATAACCTGAACTAATTATGAAAGAAGATTCATTGGCGATCACCGCAGTACTGGAAAATGATTATTTCCCGGGAATTTATGAAGGTGACATAGAAAAATTAGGTGCTGCGATGTATTCCGAAGCACTGTTATTGGGAGATGTAAAGGGAGTGCCTTATGCCAAAACCCGTAACGAGTATCTTGAGGTGGTAAAGAACCGGCTAAGTGTGAAAGATTCAGGGAAACCTTTTAGGGGGACGATTGTCTCCATAGATGTGGTGAATACCATAGCGGTTGCCAGGGTTCATGTTAAAATGTACGACTTTAACTATGAGGAGTTTCTGTCCTTTCACAAAATCAACAATCAATGGCTGATCGTTAATAAAATGCTCAGCGATGTAAGCATCTAATTATAAAAGCAATGTGGTATCAAACAAAAGCAGCTGAAATATTAGGCATTCAGTATCCCATTCTGCAGGGGCCCTTCGGTGGCAACCTGTCTTCTGTGGAGTTGGTCGCAACAGTCTCAAACCTGGGAGGGCTTGGAGGATTCGGAGCCTATACTTTGAGCCCGCAGGAGATCCTTCAAGTAAACCAGCAGATCCGGCTGGCGACAGATAAACCATATAACATTAACCTCTGGGTGTCGGATACAGATGCGGTAGATGGTACGGTATCTGATGAACAGTTTAACCGGGCTCAACAGTTATTTAAACCTTATTTTGAGGAACTGGGAATTGAACTTCCCGGGAAGCCTGAGCCATTCAAAAGCAGGTTTGAAAACCAGGTCGAGGTGATTTTGCACCAGCGCCCGCCGGTATTCAGCTTTATGTTTGGCAGCCCCTCTGCGGATATTCTTGAACAATGTCATCGGCTTGGTATCGTCACTGTTGGGGCGGCAACGACCCTGGATGAGGCCATTGTTTTGGAAGCTGCGGGGGTTGATATGATCATTGCCTCGGGATTTGAAGGTGGTGGACACCGGCCCTCATTTCTGGCCTCAGCAGAAACATCTACCATTGGAACATTTGTATTGCTGCAGCTGACCAGAGAGAAGGTGAAGGTCCCTGTTATTGCTGCCGGAGGGATTGCAAATGGAAAGGGAGTTGCCGCTGCGCTGGCGCTTGGGGCAGATGCGGTACAAATTGGTACGGCTTTTCTGGCGACAGCCGAATCGAATGCTACGGCGATCCATAAGCAGATGCTGCTGTCTGATGCTGCAAAGTATACGACCTTGTCGCGTGCATATACCGGGCGACTGGGGAGAGGAATAACCAGCCGCATTGCTAAGGACCTGGTCTCCCTGGAAAAAGACTTTCTGCCTTTTCCACTTCAAACATCGTTCATGTCGCATTTAAGAAAAGCAGCAATGGCCAGTGAAAAATGGGATATGGTCTTGTTTTGGGGCGGTCAGATTGCACCGGTACTGAAACATACCAAAGCAGCTGAATTAATGAGGGCTATTCTGGAAGAAACGAACAGTTATTTTGATAATTTGAAGATTTAAATAAAAGAACAGCTAACGTATATGCGCTAACTGTTCTTTTATTTTCTGATAAAAAATAGAAAACCGGAAAGAGAGCAGGGATATTGAGACCTGCTTTTATGATGACTTATCATTTTTTTTCTTTTTAATTATAAAACTTGCAGGAATTCAGGTGGCAGGGCCCTGAATTTGTTACCTTTGATTCCGCGACTTTTATAACGCTGAACATCAAAAATGCAATGTCAGTATGTGATGGTCTGTCAGAAAAGACAATATCCGGAATACATTAATAAAGACTAAACTGCCCCGAAAATATGGCTTTTAAACAAAGGCACTTTCTGAATGAAATCTTCAAAGAACAAAATTTTAAAAGCGAAGAACTTGAGCTGGTACTGCAGCAATTCCAAAGGGTTGAATTTGCAAAAAATGACTTTCTGGTCCGTGAAGGACAGGTCGGGAATTTCTACTATTTCCTGGAACAGGGATTTGCCCGCTCGTATTCCATCGATTTACGCGGAGTGGACATTACTACCAATTTTTTCAGCACTAAGGATATCGTCATTGACTGGCAGTCCTATTTCCTAAAAAGCCACTGTAGGGAAAATATACAGGCGATTACACCCTGTATTGCATGGAAGATCACCTTTGGAGATTTTATGAAACTGTTCAAGATCGAAGCGTTCAGGGAAGTGGGGAGAACGAACCTGATAAAAAGCTATTTTGAATTAAAGAGCCATAGCTTATCGGCAATTACCTCTACTGCTACAGAAAGGTACCTGGCCCTGATTGCAGACAAGACTGATATCGTACAGAATGTTCCGTTGAAGCAGATCGCAACTTATCTTGGGATTGCTGATACTTCATTAAGCCGGATCCGAAACGCAATTGCAGGCAACAAATAATATTGCTGTTTTTCTTGTCTTATGTAAAGTGAAAAGCTTAAGCGTATCCGTAGTTTTAGTCGAATTAATCACATTTAATAATGAATATATTGATTGAATACCCAGTTCCTGACTGGATTAAAATTTTATTCCTGCTGGCGATACCTGCTCCGGTTATTTTGACCATGTTTTTAGCCAGGTCGGCATTTTCCAGGCCTGGTTCAACAGCTGTTTTTAATGCTGTTGGGGCATTCTTTTTTATGTATGTTCTGTATGTGGTTGTTATGGGCAGTACCGGGAAATTTAATTCGGTGTCCTTTCCTCCAAAGGTTCTTTTATTGACGACTTTCCCATTCGCTTTTTTTCTTTTTCTCTTTGTAGCAAAAACCAAATGGTATAAGGTGTTTATTGAGCATGTGAGCCTGGAACGGTTGGTGCAAGTCCATGTTTTCAGGCTGATTGGTGGTTTTTTCCTGATCCTTTCGCTATATGATGCCCTTCCCGGGTGGTTTGGGCTCATTGCGGGAACTGGAGATGTACTTACAGCAATCTCCGGTATCTGGGTTTCAAAATTGATCAGAGAGAAGCGTTTGAACTTCAAAAAGGTCACATGGGTCTGGAATACATTTGGCTTGATTGACATTCTGTTTACAGCAGTATCTGCCAATGTATTGACGAAGCTCTCCATCGATAGTGGCATTATGGGAGTCGATACGCTGGCCATGTTCCCGTTTTACTTTATTCCTGCACTGGCACCGCCGATCATTGTTTTTCTACATTATTCGATCTATTTGAAACTGAAAAAACCGGTGGAGTTGTTTTCTTGACATAGGTAAAGTTTTATAGCAAGCGGGCTGGATACTTTTGACTCATTGTTTATCTTAAAATTAAATACAATGAAAAAGTCAAAAGAATTTATGTTATTGTTCAGGTTCGAACCCAACTTTGATGATCAGCCCTCAGCAGAACAATTGTCGGAGCAACATCAGCAATGGGGTTCATTTATCGGAAACCTTGCCATGCAGGAGAAGCTGGTGAGTACGCACCAACTGGGATTTGAAGGAAGGATGCTGAATGCTGTCCGCGAGATTTCTGAAGGTATCTACATCGCCGAAAATCAAACCTTAGGTGGTAATATGGTCATTACCGCTAATCATATAGACGAAGCGACAGAAATCGGTAAAAATTGTCCCATCCTTAAGATAGGTGGAAACGTAGAGGTGCGTGAGATTCTGTCCATGGATTAAGTGATGGCAAAATGGGAATCAAGATGATTATCGGAATCGTATCAGGAGTAATACTCCTTTTTTTAGCCTTCGGATTTTATAATGCGGCTAAGTTAAAGACAATTGAAATTACACGCTCGGTAAGCATTCAGGCACCGCAGAAAAGGGTTTATGAGATGATTAGCCAGTTGAATAATTACCCTAAGTGGTCCCCCTTTCTGGCGGAAGACCCGACTCAGAAATATGCTGTAAAGGGAGATGATGGAACTGTTGGTGCCCAATACCACTGGGAGGGTAATAAGGGAAAGGACCTTGGCCATCAGGAAATAGAAAGGCTCGAAGCGAATAGCTTTGTTGGAATAAGGGTATACATTCAAAAACCATTCAACGCAAAGCCTACATTTGATTATAGCATAAAAGGGAAGGGGAACAGTACCGAAGTTATTCAGAAATTTGTACTGCAGTCCGGACTGGCCGATGCTTTTTTCCTGTGGCTATTTGGGGTAAAAAAAGAAATGGAAAACATAAATGAGCAGGGATTGGCTTTGTTAAAAAAAGCATCCGAAAGCTAAATTGTGGGAGCAGATATATCCAGTTGTTTTTCTCCATGATCGAACAACAACTGGATATGAAATCCTATTAAGCCCCCTCTGAATACCATAGTTTAGAGGGGGCTTGTTTTGAAATTTGAACTTATTCCGTATTGGCAACTATCCTGAAAAGCTCGACATTGGAGATCAAAAACCTGTTTTGAAGACTGATCTGCGAGAGCCTTGTGCTGACCAGACTGTTCTCCCGGGAATTGAGCAGAAATACAGAACTTTCTCCCAGAGAAAACAGGCGCTCTTCATAGATGAGCATTTTGTCGTAATCTTTGACCAGAGAATTCGTAATGTCAATCTGGTTTTCAATCGATTTAATCTCCGTTTTCTGTGCGGTAATCTTGTTTTTTAATTGCAGCTTTTCCAGGTTCAAATCGAGTTGTGTATCCTGGATCTTTAGCTTTGCCAGTTTAAGCGCACCCCTTTCTTTTCTGAGAAATACAGGGATGCTGAATTTAAGCTCAAATTTATAATCGCCAAGACCATAGTTGCTGAAATAGGAGGGGTCTGATAAGTAATGATAGCCCACATCAATTTTTGGCAGGAGCATATTGCGCTTTAACTTTTCTTCTACCGTCAGCATGGCAATTTTATTTTGCATGGCCATGATCTTGGGGTGGTTTTCCAGTGACTGCTCTTTCTCCTGCAGGACTTCAAAATTGAGTGCAAGTTTGAGCTCATTTTGCAATTCCTGATCTGGTCTCACCTGTTCTGCCAGTTCTAAAGGGATGTTTTCTACCCATAAATAATTGGAAAGTTCCAGTCTGGATTTTGTTAATTTCAGTTCTGCTTCTGTCAGGTTGAGTTGCCTGTTTTTTACCACGATACGGGCTTCAATACTGTCGACTGCCGCTTTATCTCCGGCTTTGATCAGTTTTTTAATCCCCTCGGCCCTTTTTTCTGCAAAGGACAGATATTCCTGATAGAGCTGTACTTCATCGTAAGTTCTTTTCCAGTTGATATAGGCCGTGGATGCATCATACAAGACGTTTACCGCCTGTAGCTGTCGCTCGGCCTTGCTTAAATTAATTTGCAGCCTGGCCATCCGCAGATCGGCCATGCGCTGATTGATCAGGAGGCCCTGGGCTAAAGGAACGGTAATGCCCAGGGTAGTTAAACCCTGTCCCGGCGTTTTGCTCTGGGGGTTCAGGTAAACACCTTCATTCTTTTCAAAACCAGCCTTCACTTCTATGCCATACCAGGTGGGCAATTTAAAACTGCTGTTGAAAATGGAATAGTAATCTGTTTTTTTAAATTCCTTTTTATTGAAATCTACTTCCAGTTTGGGATCAAAGCCACCTCTGGCCGTCATGAGCATCATCTCCGCTTTGGAGAGCTCGAGGTCTGCCTGCCGGACCTGTGGGTGGTATTTTTTAACATAGCCCAGAAATTCTGTGAAACGCAATACTTCGGGCTCAGGCTTTTGGGCGATGGCAGTCAGCTGACTGATCATCGCCAGTAAAAATAGAATTAATCTGCTGTTCATGGCCTTATTTCTTTTCAGTAGCCGCCTTTTCCGACTGGTAATAATTGGGTGGGAAGCCGTTCAGTGTTCTCCATACTTCAAACCAGATCGGCACGGTTTCCAACAATGCGATCGTTTGTGCACCGGAGCCTATGCTCAGCTGTTTTGGCCATGGATCTTCCGCTTTGTCCGGAGCAATCAATACCCTGTACTTGCCATTGGGGCTGATAAAGTTTTCAATGGCCACTATTTTTCCGCCAAATGTCCCATAAGACATATCCGGCCATCCGGAAAATACAATGGTTGGCCATCCGTCAAACCATACGCGGATTTTCTCTCCCTTTTTTAAGAGGGTCAGGTCAACGGGTTTAACATAGGTTTCCACGGCCAGGTCGTACACCGCGGGCATGATGCTCACAATAGGGGCACCCTCCTTTATGGTTTCTCCGAGCCCGGATTGTAAGGCACGGTTGATGTAGCCATCCTGCGGAGCCTTAATGTAATACATGCCATTTCGGATGCTGTAATTTGCATATTGGTTTTCCAGTTTGCTAACCTGGGCTTCTGCATCAAACTGATTGCTCAGAGCGGTATATTTATCACTGCTGCTCTTGGAAATTTTCTCTGCATACTCAGCAGAAAGCCGTTCGATTTCCAGCCTGGCATTGATGAGCTCATTTTTGCCGGTCAGGAGTTTGTTCTCCTGAGTGATCAGTTTTGCCTGTACCTCCTGCTGCTTCATCCTTTTCTCTTCCACATCTGTTAAAGGTTTTAAACCTTCTTTATTCAGCTGCACAGCGCGTTCGAACTGGGTGTTGGCAATTTTGAGCTGGGTTTTTACGGCTTCCAGGTCCATGCTGTCGCTCTTGATCTTTAACAGTGACTGACGTACTTTATTTTTGGCCTGCTGGTGCTTTAGGCTTTTCTCCCCCTCAAGGGCACCAATTTGGGCGTTCAATGCACTGATCTTTCCTCCGTACGACTGCAAGGCCATTTTCTTTGCATTGACCTGTTTTTCGGTGTTCTGGACCAGGTTAGGATCAAAGTAATCTTCTTTGATCTCTGAAATGAAAAGGATGGTATCGCCCTTTTTTACATAATCACCTTCCTGTACATACCACTTTTCGATTCTTCCGGCAATGGCCGAATTTACCATTTGCGGACGTTGGTTCGGCTTTAAGGTCGTGATGGCACCTGAACCCGAGATGTTTTGCGTCCAGGGCAGGAACAGTACGATAATTAAGATCAGGCAAAGCGATAAAATGATCCGGTTCAGTACTTTGTAATGCGGACGGTTACTTAAGTTTTTAACGGCGCTATAGCGTTGGAGCAGGTGCTGTTGGGCACTGTTTTGATTAGATAGATTTAGCATAGCGTTATTTTTTAGTATCGTTTATGATGACTCCGTTTTCCATGGTAATGGAGCGGGAGGAATTTTGTTTCCAGCCAGGATTAGCAGAAGACACGATGATTGTCCAGTTGTGCCGGGCTGAGCAGATGAAATCTATAATCGCTGCAGCAGTGTCGGGGTCCATTTTGTCTGTCGGATCTTCATAAATCAAAACCGCAGGCCTGGAAATAATGCTTCTGGCCAGTAAAATCTTTTGTGCATTGGAAGAGGACAATTGTTTGCCTTCCGGAAAGAGCTTGGTATCCAGCCCCTCGGGAAGGGTCCTGATATAACTGCTCAACTGAACCGCATCCAAAGCCCAGTGAATGTCCTGCTGTGTCAGTTCTGGATTATTGAACGTGATGTTTTCCAGAATACTGCCTTCAAAGGGACTTTCTCCATGTATGATCATCCCGATCTGAGAGCGGTACTGATTGATCTCCATCTTCCGGAAAGTATTGTCGTTAATAAATAAGGAACCCTGACTGGGTTTCAGTATGCCGGAGAGGGTGCGGAGCAAAGTTGTTTTTCCGGATCCATTTTCTCCGTTCAGGATCACTTTTTCTCCCTGTTCGATTTTCAGAGAGATGTCTTTCAGGGTGTCTTTTTCTGAATTGGGAAACCTGAAATACAAATGTGCAGTTTCAATGGTGATTTGGTCAGAAAGTGTTTTAGAATCGGTTTCGACCACTTCTTCCATCTTCATGTCGGTCACTTTTCCGATTTTTTCTACCGCAGTGAGTACATCGTAAAAGGTTTCGAGCCCCAGTACAATTTTCTCTACCGAATTGATCACGAGCAGGATGATGATCTCTGCGGCTACAAACTGGCCGATATTCATTTGCTGATTCAGTACGAGATAGCCTCCTGTTAATAGTAAACCTGCCGTAATGAGTACTTTAAAGAGGATGAGCTGTCCGTATTGGCGCTTGATGATATTGAAATGCTTTTCGCGGTAATCGGTATAATTGTTCGTTAGGGTATTGTTTTTCTGGAGTGCATAATCAAAATTAAGCGCTTTTCTGAAACTGGATTTATTGCGTGCAATTTCCTGTAGCCAGTCGGCCGCCCGGTATTTGTACTTGGATTCGTACATACTGGTATCTATTCCTTTGGTATAAGAAAACTTGAAAATGAAATAGAGCAGCAGCAAGAGCAGCAAACCAAACAGAATAAAAGAGGAATGGTAAAGCGAGAGCAGAATAATTCCGAAAACGATTTGAAGCAAAGCTGAAGAGTAATCCAGGAGCAATTTGGCCACCCCTTTCTGAATGGTGAGCGTGTCGAAAAAGCGATTGGCAATTTCCGGGGGATAGAGGTCATGATACAGCTCTTCGAATTTGATTTTTGGAAGGCGGTAAGCAAATTCAAAAGAAGCCCTGACAAAGATCTTTTGCTGAATGTTTTCGGTAATCCTCAATTGCATGAGCGATAGGATACCCACGAAAGCGACACCGGTAACCACACCGATCACCAGGATGATCCAGGAAACACTGGCCCTGCCACTTTGAAGGAAATTTACAATGGCCTGAATCCCTAAGGGTAAGGAGAGGCTGATGAGCCCGGCAAATATCGCATAGAAAAATATTTGGGAAACATCTTTTTTGTCAAGTCTGAGCAGACTGAAAAATCTTTTTGCTGGTGTCATTGATTAGTGTTTTAAAACGCGCTTAACAAGGTCGAGGTAATAATCCGTTGGGCTGACTTTATCATTGCAATCGGTAATTGTTTTGAAATGGTCTTTAAGGTAATGTTGGTGTAATGCACCTTCAACGATGCTGGAGATCAGGCTTTTTGCATAAGGGTATTCCGGGTCGATGACCTTGACAATATCTACGAGCCTGTTGATCACTCTTTTATAAATCAGGAAAAAACCTTCTTTATTTTCCTCATCTACTTCTTTGGTAAGAAAGGTCTTGGTAAACTCGGCGATGATAATTTTATTGAGCAGGGACTCATCAATATGTTCTGTGCTGAGGTCATCTTCAATATTTTCGGTTACCAGTTCGAGTGCCCGGCTCAGTTTATCCAGCGGATCAGGGATGTTCGCCGTAGCAAATACAAGTTTGTATTCGATCCAGCTCCAATACCAGGAGGAGAGGTAGACGAGCAATTTGTGCTTGTTTTCGAAATAACGGTAAATGGAACTTTCATTGGAGCCGATCCTTTCTCCAAGCTTTTTAAAAGTGAAATTGTCGAAACCGATTTCATCCATAATGATCAGGCTGTTCCCGATGATTTTTCTACCGAGTGCGGAAGTTTCAGGGTCTTTGACGTAAATTTTGTCGTTCACCTGGATTTTTATATTGGCGAGTAATTGATCCATTTTGATTGTATTGATTACAAATGTAATAGTATTACTATCAAAAAAGAAAATATTACACCTGTTTTTCTTTTTGTTAGATTTTCCTGACCATAGGACGCGCCGGATTTATCGCCCTGATCAGGCCTGAATCCTTTGGCCTGCTTCTTTTTTCAGGAAAAGTTTTGATGCTAAATTACTATTATGTATATATGTACATACAAATAGATGAGATTGCGGTTGTATTTTTATTAAATACCGGTTTATGAGGAGATAAAGTGTGTATTTGTATAAAAGAGTAACAAGTCTATTTTATGTTTTTCTGAATTTTAAGTGTTAATCCATATAAAACTATACACGAATGAACGTCAAAATGTTAATGTTAGGTTGTCTGAGTGTCTTTGCCTTAAGTGAGGGCGCAATTGCACAGCCTGTTTCGTCTGCAAATGTTTCAAAAAAGCTCAAGTCCATAGGACCTTTGGCGGATTCTGTAAAAATAATGGCAGAGCAATTGGTACAAAAAGGCTTTACTGCCGGCGATGGCTATGGAGAAGTCTGGATCAGAGACCTGAATACCTTTGTTGGCGTGGCGGCTAAAGTGAACGATAGAGAATTGATAAAAAAGCATTTGCTTACTTTCTTTCAATTTCAGCAGCCGGATGGTGCAATTTTAGATGGTTATGTACCTGTTAAAAAAGGGGCGGTAGGCTATGATTATTATCATTCGGATCTGGCACCGGAATATGCAGGACATAAAAATACCGTAGAAACCGATCAGGAAACCTCATTGGTGCAGGCAATCGCGAAGTACGTCAGAGGAACAGGTGATAAAAGCATTTTAAAAAAGACTATCGGCGGAATACCGGTACAGAAACGCCTGGAACAGGCAATGGAATTTTTGCTGAGCAAGCGGTTTGACCAAAAACACGGGCTGTTATGGGGAGCAACCACAGTGGATTGGGGAGATGTACAGCCTGAACACGATTGGGGTGTGGTTTTGGATAGCAATTCACACTTAACAATTGATATTTACGACAATGCGATGTTTATCATTGCCATCAATGACTTTTTGGAGATCGCAAGCTTGTCGCCAAAAATGGCGGCACACTGGAAGGGGATCAAAACAAAAATTGCGGCCAATGTCCGTAAACACCTTTGGGACAAAAAACGTCAGAAGTTTCTGCCACATATTTATTTAAATGGTTCTCCTTTTCCAGCTTCGTTTGATGAGGCAGCGGTTTATTATCACGGTGGAACAGCTGTGGCAATAGAAGCTGGTCTGCTGAGTAAAGAAGAAGTGAAATCAGCCTATATAAAAATGCAGGAAAATGTAAAGAAAGCAAATGCCGCGACGATAGGCCTGACCATTTACCCGGTATATCCTGAAGGTTTCTTTAAGAATAAGGGGATGGGACCTTACTCGTATCAGAATGGGGGCGACTGGACCTGGTTTGGAGGGAGGATGGTTTCTCAGTTGATCCGTTATAACCTATTGGAGGAAGCAGTGGAAGCGATGAAGCCCATGTTGGACCGGGTGGTTAAAAACAAAGGTTTTTATGAATGGTATACTCCGGATAACAAACCTCAGGGATCTGCGAGCTTCAGGGGAGAGGCAGGGGTGCTGTGGACCGCCATTGTGGAACTTAAGCAGAAAACAAAATAATCAGCAAATCACAAAAAAAGCCTGAGTGTCATTTTACACTCAGGCTTTTTTTTGCCGGTTAAGTATGGGATGTTTATGCTCTTCTGCTTTCCACAGAATAGACAAAACTATCGGCCTTATAATAACCCAGGTTATATTCTATCGGCCGTTCTGCCTGATCATATACATACCGTTTACGGAACAATATCGGACTGCCGGGTTCTGTTTCCAGCTTTGAGGCGATAAATTTATCTGCGGCAGTTGCGCTGATCTCCTCTTTGGAAAGCTCGGCAATGATGTTATAGTCGCGCTCCAGTATATCGTAAAGTGGTCTTTTGAAATCTTCTTCCCCGGTTAAACTGGTACGGGGGTGGAAGTAAGATACAAAATAAACGAAAGGGCCTTCCGGACGGCCGCGCAGGCGTTCCAGCTTTAATATTTTCTGATCTGTTTTGATGTTGAAAAAGTTGGCGATGATCTCAGTGGGATAAATCCAGCTCACATGAAGTTCAAAGTTTTTTATAGGAATGCCTCTTGCCTGCATTTCCTGAGAAAAGCTAAGCCAGTTTACAGATTTAGAGCTGATTAACGCATCGGCAACCTTGGTGCCAACCCCTTTTTTCCGGATCAGCAAACCTTCATAAACTAATTTATTTAAAGCTTGTCGCAGTGTGGTCCGGGAGATGGCCAGCTGATTGGCAAGATCAATTTCGTTGGGTAAAAGCTTGCCATCCTGAAATTCAGGCAACTTGATCATTTTACGTAATAACTCCTCTGCCTGTATGTGTAACGGAATCGGACTCTTGTGGTTGATCGCTATCTTCATGTCTATATTTCTCTCTCCGCTTAGTGAATAGGTTTGTAGCAAAATTATGAAAATATATTTGGATATAGTTCTTAAATTACTATGTTTGTACATATGTAAACATGAAGCGTATTCGTTGAAACATTATTCTTATAAATGTCTGTTTATATTCATTTTAATACTGTTTTTATGATTTTATATGTTTGTACATATTGATTCGTTTAACCCAGCTGTAATATGATTGAAGATTCTGAAAATATACCCGAAACAAAAACTCAGGAGGAGCGGGCGGTAAATAACTGGCGACGTACTTTGCAGCCATTGCTGCCTGTAAACACCGGTACGGTACCCGCCGGTAAAAGTTATGAAAGCACACCTTTTTTCAGGTTAGGGAGCCAAAAGATCTCCAATGGTTTTGAGGAACTGACCAATTGGATCATCGGGCAGGGTACTGTCCTTATTGATGGTTATGCCGGGGTGTTTTTTGAAGAAATACAATTTCAGATTCAGGAAGAACTGGATAAACGCGATATTTCTGTAAAATGGCAGCATACCTCCGCTTACTTTAAGCCGGAAGCGGAAATTGAAGCCCTGGTTGCCCCTTATATGGGCGCTAAAAATGAGGTTTGGGGCAGGAAGACCCAGCTTGGATTAGCTGATTTCTTCAGGTATGAGGAAATTTCAGCGATTGAAAAAGAAGCAACAAAAACCATCAATATCGTGATAGGCGTAGGGGCAGGCCTGCTGAAATGGGATGCTCCTGTCCTCTATTTCGAAATCCCTAAAAATGAAATTCAGTACCGCATGAGGGCCGGGGCGATTACCAACCTGGGCAGCAGCATTACTGATGATCATTTTTCCATGTATAAGCGTTTTTACTTTATAGATTGGGTGGTGCTTAACCAGCACAGGTCAGCATTGCTGAACAGAATTGCTGTTGTTGCCGACGGGCAGTGGCTGGATGAAGTAAACTGGATATTCAGGAGCGATCTGGAAGCAGGATTGCATCGGATGAGTCATGCTGTTTTGAGGGCCAGACCCTGGTTTGAAAGCGGCTCATGGGGTGGTCAGTGGATGAAAAAACACCTGGAAGGGTTGAACAAAGACGAGCTCAATTATGCCTGGTCATTTGAACTGATCACACCGGAAAATGGCCTCGTCCTGGAAAGCGACGGGAATTTGCTGGAGATCAGCTTTGATCTTTTAATGGAACTGGAATATAAAGCCATACTTGGTAAACATGCAGCGGCTTTTGGAACGTATTTCCCGATCAGGTTCGACTTCCTTGATACTTTTCAGGGCGGAAACCTGTCCATCCAATGTCATCCTTCAAAGGCATACATACAGGAAAACTTTGGGGAAACGATTACGCAGGATGAAACCTATTACATCATGGATTGCGAACCGGGTGCGAAAGTATACCTGGGTTTTCAGGAAGACATCAACCCGGAAGAATTCCGTGCTGAACTGGAAAGCAGTCAGTTGAAAAAGGAAAAGATTGAGATAGAAAAATATGTGCAAAGTTTTTCATCCCGTAAGCATGAACTGTTTTTGATCCCCGGCGGAACAATTCACAGCTCCGGAGCCAATAACATGGTGCTGGAGATCAGTGCCACGCCTTATATTTTTACATTTAAAATGTACGATTGGCTATCCCTCGGACTGGATGGGAAACCACGTCCAATCAATATCGCACATGCATTTAACAACCTGCGTTTTGAACGCAAAGGGGAAAAGGTGCGGGAAGAACTGATTTCCCGTCAGCAGGTCATTCAACAGGGTGCAGATTGGGAGCTCCTGAAATTGCCTACCCATCAGGATCATTTTTATGAAATAGAAAGGATAGAGTTTGATACAACGGTCGAGATCTCTACCGGGGACAAGTGTCATATCCTGATGCTGGTAGAAGGGAGCTCTATTTCCGCAGAAGTCAACGATGCTGATACCTACCGCTTTAATTATGCTGAAACGTTCATTGTACCAGCTGCAACCGGCAGGTATAAACTGATAAATCATGATCAAAGACGGGCCAAAGTCATCAAGGTCTTTCTCAAAGACTAGCCTGAACAACCAAGCTAAACTTAACTAATAACCTGACCAAATATAAAATATGAACCACAACAATAACCGCTACCTTGGGCTGATTACGCTCGTAGCTTCCTTAGGCGGACTGCTTTTCGGTTTCGATATGGCAGTGATATCAGGCGTATTGCCCTTTGTAGAAAAGAAATTTGATTTGACGGCATTCTATGAAGGGCTTTTTGTCTCCTCGGCATTGATCGGCTGTATCATAGGGGTGTCCTTTTCAGGGAATTTAAGTGATAAAATTGGCCGGAAAAAGATGTTGTTCATCTCGGCCATCCTGTTCCTGATTTCAGCAATAGGATGCTCGCTCGCCGAGACGCTTCACTCGCTGATTGCCTTCCGTTTAATAGGTGGGCTGGGAGTGGGGGTTGCCTCCATTGTGGTACCGCTGTACATTTCAGAAATCGCACCGGCAGCGATCAGAGGGCGCCTGGTGACCTGTTATCAACTGGCGATCACCGCAGGTATTTTAATTGCTTATGTGTCAAATTCGCTGTTGCTGAATTATTCGGCAACGCATTCAGAAACCGGTTTTTCCGCGCTTGCAGATCTGGTTTACCTGAAGGAAGTCTGGAGGGGGATGTTTAGTTTGGGCGGCGTATTGGCGATCCTGTTTTTGGCCGGATTGTTCTTTGTTCCGGAAAGCCCGAGATGGCTGATCAGAAAAGGACGCGCTGCAGAAGGCCTGGCCATTCTGAAACAGCTGAATAACGGACAAATAAAATCGGTGGAAGCAGCTGTAGCGGTAGAAAGTAAGGAAGAGCAGGGAAGCTATAAAGAATTGTTTTCTCCAAAACTGAGGAAAGCAATGTTGCTTGGGGTCTTATTGCCTTTGTTTTCCCAGCTCAGTGGGATCAACGCGATCATCTATTATGGTCCTTCTATTCTGAACGATGCGGGAATTGCCTTAGAGAACTCTTTTTTAGGACAGGTCATCTTTGGGGCAGCCAATCTGATTTTTACATTTATTGCGATCTGGAAGGTGGATCAATGGGGCAGAAGACCCCTTTATCTGCTGGGAACGATAGGGGCTTTTATCAGTTTATTTGTGACAGGTTTTCTCTTTGCACAAGGCCTCACTTCGGGATGGTTACTGCTGATCAGTGTGACTGTTTTTCTGGCCTGTTTTGCCTTTTCTATAGGACCCCTGAAATTTGTAGTTGCCTCCGAAATCTTTCCTACCCGAATCAGGGGTAAGGCACTTGGGCTTAGTATTATGGTGATGTGGGTGGCCGATACGATCATGGGACAGATCACCCCGATTTTACTGAAATATGCGGGTACACCGGCCACATTCTGGGTATTCAGCTTTTTCTGTCTGATCGCTTTTATTACCGTTTATAAACTGCTGCCGGAGACCAAAGGAAAATCATTGGAAGAAATCGAGTCGTTTTGGGAGCAAAAATAAGTCCTGTTTTTACTTTTTTGCCTGCCAGTCAATAAGTAAGGAACAATGTCTTCGCAGAAACCATAAACAGCAGGAATTAGAGCTTCAGGTAAGCATCAGCCAATAGCTGAATGCCTTCTTTTAATTCATTTTCTGTTAATGAGCCATAGCCCAGGCGCATGCCTTTTCTTGCTTTGTTGTCTTCATAAAAACCTCCGGGAGGTACAATCTGAACGTTCTTATGCTTAAGATTTTGAATATAGGCATCAAAATCAATTTCTTCATTGAATTCCAGCCAATAAGCGAGCCCCCCCTCTGGTTTATTGAATTTGATAGAAGAGCCAAAAAATTGATGAAGATAGCCTGCCATTAAGTCCCGTTTGTGACGGTAAACAACCGATGCCTTTCTGGAATGCCTGCCGATGATGCCTTCTTCCATAAGGTCGGCGATGGCATGTTCAAGTATGTTATCCCCCTGTCGGTCTACCTGTATGCGTAGGTTGACAAGGGATTGCATAAATTCTTTCGGGCCTGTGATATAGCCAATCCTGATTGCGGGGGCAATTAACTTACTAAAGGAGCTGATATAAATCACATTGGCCGCCATATCACTGCTGGACAGTGCGAGGTTATTTCCTGCCCCGAAATGGTATTCATGATCGTAATCATCTTCTATTACTGCAAAGCCATACTTTATGGAGAGTTCCAGAAGCCTGATTCTCCTGCCGGCTTTCATCGTCACTGTGGTTGGGAACTGATGGTGCGGGGTAACATAAATGGCTTTGACCTGCATTTTTTTACACATGGATTCCAGTGCCTCCGGATCAAGCCCTTCCTCGTCCACTGCTACGCTTTTTACATTTGCCCCGGCTTCGGCAAAGATTTTTCTGATCGCAGGATAACCAGGTTGTTCTACAACAACGACATCACCCGTATTGATCAGAACTTTTGCGGCCAGGTATAAGGCCATTTGGCTCCCTCTGGTGATGCAGATGTTGTTCACATCTACCTGAAAGCCCCTGTCTCTTGATAAAAGCAGGACCAGCATCTCCCTGAGTTTTAAATCCCCGCGTTCTGCACCATAGCCCAGGAGCTGCCATCTTCCCTGTCGCTCGAGGATGCGCCGGTAAGCTCTGGACAGTTCTTTTAAAGGGGCCAGGCGGTTGTCGGGAGCGCCTTCGTTAAAAACAATCAGATTTCCCGACAATGGACGGTCTGTGAGCGGATCCGGGGCAAATTCCCTGAACCCGAAATTGGCATTTAGCTGCCGGGCTTTTTGGGGTTGGTCCCTCTTTATTTCCGGCAGGTTTTCGGAGACAAAGGTTCCTGACTTCGCCCTGCTTTCTGCCCAGCCCTCGGCGATAAGGGATTGGTAGGCAAAGATGACCGTCTTCCGGTTTACACCAAGATCTTCCGCCAGTGCCCTGCTGCCTGGCAGGGGAGCCCCTTTTTCCAGTCTGCCTTTTGTAATTTCCTGCCTGATCACTGCAGCAATTTGTGCTACCAGTGTTTGTTCGGCATTAAAAGAAATATTAAAAATCGTTTTCCATGGTCTTAACATCCGGTCCTATGCTTATCTGTGAATCTTGTGGTCTTAAGGGACCAAATTTAAATTGTTTTTCTGTGATAAATGAGCTGGACCCATCAGATTCTAAAAACTGGAGGAATACAAGTTTCCTGATTTTAGGAAGCTTTGCGCATTGTTTAATCTTTAAAATTTAATGCTAAATGGAAAAAATCGTAAAAGCAGGTATGGCGCATCTGGAAGAGTTTTCGGAATTATTTAACAGCTACAGGATTTTCTATGAGCAGCCCTCTGATCTGGGAAAGGCAACCGCTTTTTTAAAGGACCGGATTACAAATGGCGAGTCGGAGACTTTTCTTGCCATGGTAGATGGGAAGGCCGTTGGCTTTGCCCAGCTTTATTCCTTATTTCATTACAAGACCCTGAAACGCCAGTGGTTATTGAGTGATCTGTTTGTCCACCCTGATTACAGGGGCCTTGGATTATCGGTCAAAATTATTGACAGGTGTAAGGATTTTTGTGAGGAGACCGATGCCTGTGGCCTTTTGCTGGAAACCCAGAAGACAAACGAGATCGGGAACAAGCTGTATCCAAGATGTGGATTTGAATTGGACGGGGAACACAACTATTACAACTGGTGGAAGCAGGAACTGATCAAATAAGTACTCAGGATCCGTTTACCACAAAGCCCCTGGGATGAAATTCCAGGGGCTTTGCTGGGTATCAGCACTGCTGTTGCAGCCTTATTTTTGATATTCTGTTTTAGGGTATAATAATTTGAATGCATTGTAAACCGCCTGATGGATGGCTGTAGAATGAATTTCATTTGGCATATAGTCAAACTGAACCTGTTTAAGGTTTACCCCATCCTGTTTCAATACTTCTCCCAGTGCTACTGCGTCGTTATACATGGTCAGGTCTTCTTCTTTACTGCAGGCGCCAACATAGACCTGAACATTGCTGTTATTTCCTGTTTTCAGCAATTTCCCTGCTTCCGCCAGCAGAGATTCATTTCCCCACCACAGGCTGGGCGTGACAATGATATAGGTACTGAACAGGTCGCGGTGTTTCAATAAGATCTCCGTGGCCAGGAGTCCGGCAAAAGATTCACCGATTACTGTTTTCTGAGCCGTTGTTTTATACTTTTTGCTGATGTAAGGCTGCAATTCTTTTTCCAGAAAAGCGATGTATTTAGCCGATCCGCCTACTGCGGGGAAGCTTTCTTTCTTAAAGCCCATTTTCTCTACGAAATCCAGGTTAGGTACAGCAAAGCTGAAATCGCGTTTCCTGTTCGTGTTCTCTATCCCTACCACTATAGATTTAGGAAACCTGTTGATCCAGGGTTGGGTATTGAACCTTACAATTCCCGCAATATGGATAAAATCTTCATTCACACCTCCATCAAGGACATAGATAACCGGATACCTGGTGGTGTCGTTTTGTTTATAGTCTTCAGGAAGATAAATGCTGATTTTTCTTTCTTCTCCTAATATTTTTGAGGGGATCTTCTGGACAGATCCAATAACCATGGGGCTGCTTTTATCGGTGTCTTTTCCATTCTTTTGGGCAAAAGAAAGGTTCATAAAAAAGCTGAGTAATAGTACTAAGGATGCTGTTTTCATCGGGTGATTTTTGATTTCTGTTTATAATGGGTAATAAATACCAAATATAGGGAGCTTTTTCAGGTTCAAAAAATCACAGGGCCACAGGTCATGGATATTTTACCTTAAAGTATAAACAGAATATTGCTGATGTAATGACAGGCAAGAGCCAAACAAAAAACTTCTTTTATTGTTAAATTGTTTTAAGGCGCTGATTTTCAACTTTAAGTGTTTGAATTTGCATTGGTGTAGATGCTGGTTATGGTATCGGATTGAAATTATAGGTGGGTTGTATCATGTTGGTTTGAATATTATGAGTTAGGATATCTTTTTTGTGAAAGATGCATAATGATTTAAAATTTCTAACCTAAAACCTATAAACATGAATTTAATTGAAATGTTAAAGAATGAGGTAAGCCCGGATGTGGTCTCATCTTTAAGCCAGAAAGCTGGCGTAACCGAGGACCAGGTGAAAACCGGGTTTGCTGCAGGTATTCCCGCCATCCTTGCCGGGATCCTGAAAAACGGAGCCGGAGCTGATTCAGGCTTTCTGGGCAAAATACTCTCCAATGTGACCAATTCAGGTACGGTAAGTCAGACTGAAGATTTACTCGGCAGCGGAGATGATGCTTTACTGGAGAAAGGAAAGTCAATGTTAGGTGGCTTGTTTGGTAAAGATAGTGATGCGATCAGCGGGTCCCTTTCTTCATCCAGTGGATTGTCTGCTGATAAATCGGCAGGTTTACTGGCAATGATTGCCCCTTTGGTTACCGGATTTATTGCAAAGATAATGGCAGGTAAAGGATGGAGCATTACCGATTTATTAGGAAAAATTTTTGAAAGTAAAGCCGACATTACTGCTGCCCTTCCGCAAGGTTTAGGGGATTCTTTAGGTCTGGCGGGCATCAATATGCCAAATGTCGATATTCCGAAAGTAGAAATACCGGTGGTAGAAGTGCCGAAAGTAGAACTGCCAAAAGTAGAGGTCCCGAAAGTTGCCCCGATAAATTACGGACCATCCGGTGATACCAGATCGGGCGGCGGCTTTTTAAAATGGCTGATTCCTTTATTGATCATCCTGGTAGGGGCCTGGTGGATCATGGGCAGGTCAGGATGTAATACATCTAAGATGAACGTCAGCGCAGACTCTTTATCAGCGAAAGTAGATTCGATGGGAAGTCGCATGGACTCTGCCGGAACGGCGATGAAAGCAGGGGCAGAGGCCGTAACTGGTGCCATTGCCGGTAAATTAAATGAAGCCGGAGATTTTGTAAGGGACCTGGGAGCCCGGATTACTAAAAAACTACCGGACGGAACGGAGATCAGTATCGGAGAGAATTCTGTAGAAAACAGGTTGATCTCCTTTATTGAAGACAAGGATAAAGCAGTGGATAAAACCACCTGGTTTACTTTTGACAGGTTATACTTTGAAACCGGAAAAAGCACACTAAAGGCCGAATCACAGGAACAGTTAAAAAATATCACTGCGATTTTAAAAGCTTATCCAAACCTAAAGCTGAAAATGGGAGGTTATACCGATAATACCGGTGATGCTGGGGTAAACAAGAAAATATCAAACGAAAGGGCAAATGCAGCAGTGCAGGAGCTGGTGAAACTGGGGGTAGATGCGAAGCGTCTGGAAGCAGAAGGTTATGGTCCTGAGCACCCCATTGCCAGCAATGATACGCCTGAAGGAAGGGCCCAAAACCGTCGTATTGACATTCGTGTAATTCAAAAATAATCATTAATAACGAAGGAAATGCCCGGCCGGTAACAGGCCGGGCATTTATAAAAAGACAGGAACTTATGGCATGGAATCCGGATATCTATAATACTTTTAAAGAACAACGCTACCAGCCTTTTTATGATTTGCTGTCGCTGGTAAAGGTAAGGCCGGATTTGAAAGTGATAGACCTCGGTTGCGGAACCGGGGAACTGACCCGTAAGCTGAGCGATCAGCTGCCCGGTGCAGAGGTCCTGGGCATCGATGCTTCGGCCGAGATGTTGAGAGATGCCGGCACTTTTAGCCGGAAGAACCTGAGTTTTGAGCAATCAGAGATTGAGGCACATCTCCAAAGCGGGGCAACATATGACCTCATCTTTTCAAATGCCGCATTGCAATGGATCGACGGACATCAGCAATTGTTTCCTGAAATCATTGCTTCCCTTAAAGAAGGCGGGCAACTCGCTGTGCAGGTTCCCTCAAATCATGAACATTTTACCCACCGTACACTTAGAAGCATCGCTGCCGAAGAACCCTTTAAAACGGCGTTTGATGGTTGGCTGAGAGGTTTGTCTGTGCTTTCCATTGAAAATTATTCCAGGATCCTGTTCGACAATGGTGCCCGGGAAATCACGGTTTATGAAAAGATTTATCCGCATATTCTGAAAGATGCCATGGCCATTTACGACTGGACTTCGGGCACGGCAATGATCCCTTATGTAGAAAGACTGGAGGGAGGTTTAAAAGAAGATTTCATCAAAGAATATCAAAAGAGACTGCTGAAAGAATATCCCCGGCAGCCTGTTTTTTATCCGTTTAAACGAATCCTCATGTCGGGGATATTCTAATGTCAGATCAGCTGATCTTTTCTGTGTGATAAATTTGTACCGTTCCATCAATAAAATCTGCTGAACCGGCTATAAAATCTGCAATATGGGGTTGGGAATTGTGAAGGTCCCATCCTTTACGGCTTTCCCAGATTTCATGGAAAATAAAAACATTGGGGTTTTCCTGGTCCTGATGCAGGTCATATTGCAGACAGGCATTTTCCTTTCTGGATTCCACAACAAGTTGTTGCAGGAGTGTTTTCATCGCATCAGATGCGCCTTCTTTACTTTTTACAATAGCGGTTAAGTATATACTCATTTCTTGATGTTTTAATGTCGGGACAAAGGTAAGGACGTTTTTCTATTCCTCTCATCAGATGAATCATGCCTTTGTATTATAATTCTGAGGTCTGGTCAAATGAAAACACCTGCTTTTTTCTGGATTTAATAAAGGAGATGATAATTAGTTAAATATTATAAGAAAATATATTGCAAATGTGCTTATGTTTTTTGTAGATTAGTTTAACTCAATTGTTCCTAATGTTTGTAAAGTAAATTTATTCAGGTGTAAATATTCCTTTTTGTAAATCAACTGTTCTCTATATGATAAACCCATTGCAATCCAGGCTGGAAAATTCTGAAGCCGTTGTTATCTCCCTTATAAAAGCGCTTCAGGTCAATGTAAGCAAGTTTACAGCCATTAATACTTTGAATGAGCATCCGGAATATCCGAGTTTGCTGGCGATTAGTGATTCCTTAAATGGCTGGAGGATCCCCCACGAAACCTATAGAATAGACAAAGCTGATTATAATGCTGCAGACCTTTCTTTTCCTTTAATTGCGCATTTCAAAGATAGCGGTGGAAGGTTTGTGCTGATCCATGGGATTGCAAACGGGAAAGTAACCTATAGCAACGAAACGGAGAAAAAGGCAGTGATGGAAGAAGCAGATTTCCTCAGGAACTGGGACGGAATTCTGTTGTATGCCCAAAAAGAAGCGCACAGTGGTGAAGAAAATTACAGTATGGAATTGCTTAAAGGCTGGTTCGATCAGGCCCGTGCTCCCTTTTTAATCCTGCTGTTGCTGGCATGTATTGCAGCTTCCATCAATTACTCAGGAATAAGTATTGCCTATGGGGGCTTACTGGTCGTAAAACTGGTAGGGCTGGTGGTGAGCGTGTTGTTGCTGATGCACAGTATTGACGGCAACAATCCCTTTATACAGAATTTATGCAGCCTTGGAAAAGAAAATAACTGTAATGCGATCTTAAAGTCGGATGCGGCCAAAGTGACCAGCTGGCTAAGCTGGAGTGAAGTAGGCATGTTCTATTTTGCAGGCTCCTTTCTTTCCCTGTTATTGTATCCGCAATCCGTCAGCTTACTGGCCTGGCTATGTGTGGCTTCCTTACCTTATACTTTTTATTCCATCGGATACCAGATCAAGATTAAAAACTGGTGTGTACTGTGCTGCACGATACAAGGCGTACTCTGGCTGGAAGCTTTTGCTTTCCTGATGAATTCCTCTTATACCTTTGACATCCCTCTTTCGGTGCTTCCGGCTGTGGCGGTTTGTTTTTTACTTCCAATTGCCATCTGGGCATTCATCAAACCTTTTCTTACTAAGGCCGGGCAAACGAAACACCTGAAACAACAGCTCAAAGGCTTCAAATACAATAGTGATTTGTTTAATAAATTGCTGACCGGACAACCACGTTATGCCGTACCTGAAGAATTGCAGGCCATTAAACTGGGCAATCCGAATGCAGAAACGATCATCACGATGGTCACCAACCCTTTTTGCGGACCATGTGCTGCCACTCATAAAATGCTGGACGAATGGTTGCTGACCCGGGAAGACCTGCAGCTGAAGATTTTATTTACTACAGCAAATACCGAGGAGGATGCCCGCACAAAAGTGGCCAGGCATGTTACTGCACTGAGCCTTTCCAAAGATGGAAAATATGTAGGTGAAGCATTAAACGGCTGGTATAAGCAAAGCAGTAAAGACTACGATACCTGGGCCAGTCAGTACCCCGTAAAGATCAATGAAGAAATCAATACGGTAACAGAAAAGCAAAAAGCCTGGTGCGAAATGGCTGAAATTACCTTTACACCGACCATTCTTGTCAATGGATATAAACTAATGGACCCTTACAGGCTGGAAGATATCCAGTTCATGGATATTTAGGGATTTGGGTATAACATTAAGCTTTTTTGGCATATTGGCAAAATTTTGAGTAAATCTGACTAGATTTAATTAAAGGATTCATCCATAGGGGGTATGGACATCTTAAATTTAATCTTATGAAACAGATTTACTCTGGTTTTGTCTTTTTGTTATGCAGCATCGCGGTGGCTGCCCAGGTAAAAAATCCGGAAATCAATTGGGGGGATTACATGAAGCGCCAGACCATGCGCTGGGATTCCATCAGCACAAGTTATTACACAGGCATCTTACTGGGGAACGGTTTGCTGGGAACCAATATCTACAAAGAAGACGATTATACCATCCGGTTTGACATCGGAAGAACCGATGTTACCGACCAGCGGGAACATCAGGGAACGGCACTTTCGGAAGCGCTGATTTCCCGGCCAAGATTACCTATCGGAAGGATGACACTGAAGACCATAGGTAAAATCACCGGAGCTAAGATGAGTCTGGACATCTATAATGCAAAAGCTGAGGGGACCATCTATACCAGCAAAGGAAGCCTGGAATTCAGCTCATTTGTGGCCGCCAACAACAATGTCATTTATATCCGTGCAAAAGGCACACAACAGGAAAAAAACATCAACTGGCAGTTTGTAGCGGAAAACAGTAAAAGTCCGCGCATGAACCAGAACAATACCGGAAATCCTGAAGTATATCCGGAAAACCCGGCCTTCTCCCTTAAAAAATCAGGAATATTTTCTCTTTGTCATCAATTGCTCTTAAACGGTGGCGGGTATGCCACGGCCTGGACGGCGAAAAAAGGGCCAAATGAAAGCACCATGCTGATTTCTGTCGGATATGACGGGGAGGGGCAGCTGGATGAAGTAAAGGAGGCAACGACTGCAATTAACAGCTTCATCGCCACAAAGATGCCGGTTGTTTTTGCCGCGCATCAGAAATGGTGGCATCAGTTTTACCAGCAGAGCTTTCTTTCTCTTCCGGATCAGCGGATGGAAAGTTTTTACTGGATTCAGCTGTATAAGCTGGCTGCGGCAACCAGGGCCAATAAGCCGATGGTCGACCTGATGGGGCCATGGTTTACCAGTAAAACACCATGGCCGGGCATTTGGTGGAACCTCAATACACAATTAACCTATTCCCCGATTTTTGCCTCCAATCATATGGAACTGGGTAAATCGCTGTTCAATACCCTGAATAAAAACCTGGCAAACCTGATCGCTAATGTTCCCACGGAATGGCAGAAAGATGCGGCCGCTATCGGGCGGACGACGGGATATGACCTGGTGTCTCCATTGCTGGAGGCCAATAAAGAGCATGGGCAATTTGAACTCGGTAACCTCACCTGGGTCATGTTTTATTATCATCAGTATTATGCTTATACCAAAGACCGGGAGGAACTCGCAAAATACATCTACCCATTGTTAAAAAGGTCGGTAAACCATCTTTTGTATCATTTGAAAAAAGATGAGGCAGGCGTTTTTCATTTGCCTTCTTCTTTTTCTCCGGAGTACAAATATGCCGAAGATGCCAATTACGCTTTATCCAGCTTGCGCTGGGGCTTGCAAACGCTGATTGCACTGGATAAAAAAGAAGGGCTGAAAGATGCAGACCGCGAAAAATGGGAATCGGTAATGGAACATCTGGTTCCTTATCCTGCAGACAGTACCGGTCTGATGATTGGGAAGGATGTACCCCTGACGAGCTCACACCGTCATTATTCCCACCTGCTGATGATTTATCCTTACCGCCTGATCAATGCCGATCAGCCGGAGAACAGGGAGCTCATAGAGAAATCCCTGAACCACTGGATTTCACTCAAAGGTGCTTTGCAGGGTTATACCTTTACCGGTGCAGCTTCGATCAATGCCATGATGGGGAAAGGAAATGAATCCTGCGAGCTGTTGAACCAGCTGTTTGACCAGTTCATCAAGCCCAATACCCTGTATCAGGAGTCCGGTCCGGTGATCGAAACCCCACTCTCTGCGGCTACTTCTATTCAGGAGCTGCTGATCCAAAGCTGGGCAGGCAAAATAAGGGTTTTCCCTGCCGTCCCTGATCAATGGAAAAATGTGTCATTTGATAAATTGCGTGCGGAAGGTGGATTTCTGGTTTCTGCGAACAGGGAAGATGGTGCCACTTCGTTTATACGGATTTTCAGCACCAAAGGGGATAGCTGCCAGGTGCAGACCGATATGAAAGTGAGCATGGTAAGTTCCGACAAAAGGAAAGAACTCGCCTTTACGGTATTTGAGCATGAAGGGAAAATGAACCTCAGCTTTTCTACCATTCCCGGCGAAACGATCTTACTCTCGGCGGGATACGATACGAGCAAATTTAACATCCTGCCGGTAAAGTCAACGATCCGGGAAAACTGGAGCTGGGGCCTGAAAACCAAAGCCTTCGCCGGTTCAAAGCAGGGAGGTGGTTGATCCGCACTGATCGCCCTGCAGGTAAATGTTGTATCCTTTCATCATTATATTAAGTGATTTTGGCATAACAGAAATTATCTCGGTTAAACCCTTTAGATTTAATTGAACAGCTGGTTATTTGCAGGTGCTCCGGGCGCTTCTGATCTCCCTATGCCTCAGGGTTTCGGAGCCGGATTTGCATGCCGGGCTTCCGGGCGATCCCTGATGTTTCGATGAACACACAGAAAGAACCACATAAATGATAAAAACAACCTCAACAGCACGAAGGGACTTTATAAAGAAAGCAGGTTTGCTGACCGCAGGCTTTGCCTTCCTGCAATTCCCCGTCTGGGCAAAAAGCATTTTTGCCTCCGACTATCCGAAACACAATATTCCCGAAGAAAAGAACATAGATCCGCAATGGTTGAAATCACTTTTTAACCGGGGTCAGGCTACGGCTTATCTTAAAACCAGGAACGAACTGAAATATATCGGAATGCCTGTAGGAGGTTTACATGCAGGAACAGTATATGTTGGCGGAGACGGGAGGCTTTGGCTTTGGCAGATTTACAATGAAACCTTTGAGGGGAATCAGGAAGGGATCGATCCTAAAGTAGTGAACTGGAATGACGGGACCTCTGTAAGGCAGATTCGTGTGCGGGATGGTGCGGCCTATATAGAGCCGGCCATTGCAGCCAATAAACGGGTCCTGGAACAAGGTTTTGCGGTAAAACTGGTCATCAATGGAAAGACCATCGTAAAAGAATTAAACGAAGAACATTGGGACGAGGTTACTTTCAGGCCTGCCTATCCGATGGCAACGATCAGTTATAGCAGCAAAGATTTTCCGCTGACTGTTCAATTGAAAGTCTATTCTCCTTTTATTCCGCTCGATGCTGCCGATTCGGCATTGCCGGCGACGGTATTGAGGCTGGAGGTAAAAAATACAAGCAGCAGCCCTGCAGAAGTTTCCCTGATCGGCTGGATGGAAAACGGCGTCAATAAATTAAGCGCTAAGGAAGGTTCCGGAAAACGCAAAAATGAAGCCCTTTCTACGGCAAATGCCACACATATCTTTTCCACTTTTGGGGGATCCGAAGAGCTGGCTAAAGCAATAGACCATGGTACCATGTGTTTCAGCTTTCATGGCGGGAATGCGAAGGGTTATGCGGCTTTTCAGCCCTGGCCGGTAAAGGCGCAGAGTTTTGACAGTACTCCGGTGGAGTCGGCTACCGCATTGGCTCCGGAAAAGCTGGTTGCCGCTATTGGCATTCATCAAAGTCTTGCCCCAGGGAAATCTGTTACCGCCAATTATTCGGTCAGCTGGCATTTCAATAATGCCAATCCCAAACTGAAAAATCTGGTGAAGGATGCCGGAGCAGGATATCAGTATGGTAAAAGGTTTAAAGATGCGAAAGCCGTAAGCACTTACCTCAATGCCCATTTTGGGAAGCTGAGCAGGACAACTGAGCTTTGGGTGAAGACCTGGAACGATACTACCTTACCACATTGGTTTATGGAGCGGACCTTTTTAAACATCGGGACCCTGGCCACTGCCAACACCTATAGGTTTGCAGATGGAAGGTTCTGGAGCTGGGAAGGGGTGGGGGCTTGTGCCGGAACCTGTACGCATGTCTGGCAATATGCACATGCCGTTGCCCGGATCTTTCCCGAGCTGGAAAGAGACCTGCGTGAGCGCGTAGATCTTGGCCTTGGATTTAAAGAAGAAAGCGGGGCCATCATGTTCCGGGGTGAAAATGAAACCCATCCTGCAATCGACGGGCAGGCAGGAACGGTATTGCGCTTTTACAGGGAGCACCAGATGAATGCCGACGACTCCTTTCTGCGTACGAACTGGCCAAAGATCAAAAAAGCAGTGGAATTTATGCTCGCCCAGGATAAAAACGGGGATGGGATGACCGATACGCCAATGGAAAATACATTGGATGCAGTTTGGGAAGGAGAGATCGCCTGGATTGTAGGGCTTTGTATTGCGGCCGCAAAAGCAGCCCAGCTCATGGCCGAAGAAATGGGGGATAAGGATTTTGCTAAAATATGTGAAAACTATGCCGGCAATGGGCGAAAAAACATGGAGAAGGAACTTTTCAACGGGGAGTACTTTATTCATCGTCCCGATGCGGCACAGGGCCGCAAGAAATTAGGTTCCTACAATACCTGTCATATTGATCAGGTATACGGACAGAGTTGGGCCTTTCAGGTGGGTTTGCCCAGAGTGCTCGCTAAGGATAAAGCGCTGGCAGCATTGAAAGCGTTATGGAAATACAATTTCACGATGGATGTAGGCCCTTATATTAAAACCCATATTGGGGGGCGTCCTTACGCGCTTGAAGGAGAGGGGGGCATGGTGATGAATACCAATCCTCACGATGAACCACAGCCTTTTGGCGAAAATGTAAGCTGGCAGCTGGGGTATTTCCATGAATGTATGAGCGGCTTTGAGCACCAGGTGGCCGCACACATGATGGCAGAGGGAATGATCGGGGAAAGCCTTGTGCTGACCCGGGTGATCCAGGACCGCTACCATGCTTCAAAAAGAAATCCTTTTAATGAAATCGAATGTAGTGACCATTATGCCAGGGCAATGGCGAGTTACGGGACTTTTATCAGCGCCTGCGGCTTTACCTGTCATGGCCCGAAAGGAGAACTGGGCTTTGCGCCGAAATGGAACAAAGCGGATTTTAAAGCAGCCTTTACCACGGCCAAAGGATGGGGTACTTATGTGCAGAAGCAAACCGGGACGAAGCAGTCGCATCAGCTGAAACTGAGCTATGGTGATTTATCCCTTCAAAAGTTAAGCCTGGAAAAAATAGGAACAGGAAATTTGAAGTCTGCGGTGGCGATGCTGGATCAAAAAAAAGTGCCACTGCGCTTTAAACAACAGGGAGATACCCTGGAGCTTATTTTCGACAGCAGGTTGCTGATCAAAGAAAATCAAAGTTTAAGTGTCGTTTTTTCCTGATGACATTTAGCTCATCAGTAATCAGGTACAAGGAATCCAGTAAGTACATCAAAAAAGCAATTACACACGCATGAAAATATTGTCAACAATTTCAAAAACACTGCTGATCGCTCTGGGGATCAGCAGTACCTTCCTGATCGCCGGATGTAATTTTGCTGCAGAGCAGAAAACAACGGCCAGCCCTCTAAAGAAAGAAAGCAACTGGAAACAGCAGTTTGATGAAAAGCTTCCCTTCCTTGGACATAGAAACTGGATCCTGATTGTAGATAAGGCCTTTCCGGAACAAAATGCTCCGGGGATGGAATATATCTATGCCAATGAAGAGCTCTTGCCGGTGTTAAAGCTCGTTTTAGGTCAGGTCAATCAGTCCACACATGTGAAGCCGGTCATTTACCGGGATAAAGAGCTGGGTTTTATCAAAGAAGAACAGGCAAAAGGAGTAACTCAGTTTATTCAGGATTCCAAAGCCTTGTTTGCTGCACAGAACGTTCAGACCCTGCTTCACGATGAGGTGTTTAAGAAACTGGATGCGGAATCTAAATTGTTTAAGGTATTGGTGATCAAAACGAATGAAACCATTCCCTATACTTCGGTATTTCTGCAGCTGGATTGTGGATATTGGAACGCAGATAAAGAATTACAATTGCGGGCAAACATGAAGCCGTAATTGAATCAGGCGGATATCTCTCATTGCAACAGCCATGCTTCAGACCAGCTGTGGTCATGGTTGTCTGCTGATACACTCCATAGTGTATTGAGGAGTGAATTCCGGGGAAATGAAACCTCTGTATGCTTAAATTTATTAAGAATAAAAGCCTGTTCATCGGAATGAAAGGTCTGGCCCGGGTTCTCAATTTCTATCGAAGCTTTTTCTTTCCATTCCTTGATGTTTAAGCTAAGTCCGGCTTCATACCATCCATTTAACAGCCACAAAAACCTGCTGTTATCTGTAGCCTTTTCCATGGAGGGATTTGAAAAATGCGCTTCAATCTTTGAAGTGATTTTACAGATGATCTCATTTAATAAACTAAAATTCAATTGCAGAGGAAGGAGTTTGCATGCCATGATAAGGGATTGGCTGATGGTTATAATGGTCTCTTCCTCAAGTTGGTTGAAGTCCTGATTCAGTACCGAATTCTCGTCAGAAATTAAACTTTCGTACAATTCGTCAATCAACAGCACCATACACTCTTTATTGCAGATCTCTTTATAAAAATTGCGCTCCGGATTTTGGGCAGTGAGCCGTTTATATAAATACAACATCCGTCCTAATGTACCGGTATTCAGATCGATTGAGGGCGCTTTACTGTACATGATTAACTTATAAAGCTCATCGTCCAGATCTTCCAGGAAATCATCCGTATTGACCTCGATAAAATTGTTCTGCGCTAAAAACTCTATCGCCCAGCCTATGCCAATCAGTCCGTCGTTAAAGCTGTATTCTTCCACCAGGGCAATATTTTCAGCAACTTCATCCAGTAATGCTGTTGCTTTTTGTGTGGCATCAGGGCGATGGCCATTGCTTCCATTCAAAAAATAGGCAATACATAATCCCATTTTGCCATTATTGAGTCCGTAACCATCAGCTGACAAGAGCGCGTCCGACAGATCGAGTTCAATAGTTGAAGGTGTTGTGTTCATGGTTTCAGAATTTAAGAAAATTTTAACAGGTTAAGTATTTGGCCAGTTCCAGGTGCTGATGTATTGTTCCAGTTCAATTCTTTGCATGGAAGAGATTTTTAAGTATTCATTGGTCAGTTTAATACGCTTGTCTTTATTGGGGTAACCGCTGTTGATCGAATCCTGGTGTGGTAAATGGTATAAAGAGCCTGGTATTCTTTTGATCTGATAACCCAATAATAGCATTCGCTTCCAGCGTTCCACATCGTCTGGCCCCCAGCTGGTTAAATGTTCGTTTTCTAAGCCGGCTTCCTGATAGGCTTTCCTGTTTAAAAATACACAACCACCATAGGAGCGTTTTGAAGCAGATAGCAGTTTGCCGGAGTTATGCTCAAAGAGTCCTGTATTTAATAGCTTTGAAAACATTGCTTTCATCAGCAGATCGACCCCGATGAAATTGCCGTCATATGGATAGACCATCTGCTGCTGACCTGTTCTTAGCAGTTCCGTGGCTGCTGTGATCTGCTTGATGGGCAGAATGACATCGGTATCGTATAAGGCAATGTAGGGCGTGTCAGCGAGCCCGATTAACAGGTTGTTGTACCGGGTCCTGTGGAACCCGGTATTGTCGTCTTTTATGAAGTGATATTGCAGGGTGTCAGGAAGCTGGCTGGGATCCAGTTTCTGAACATCATCCGCTTCAATCAAAATGATATTTGTATGGAAGTACTGGTGAATAAATTTGGTGATGATATAGACATTTTCAAGCCGGTCTTCGGAATCAATGCGGACTGGTATCAGGAAGCTGAAGTCAGTTAAATTGCACCTTTCTTTTAACAGGTATTGCTTGTATTTCCTGATTTCTGTCGTTACAAGATGGCTGTAAGAATTTTTATCTATGGCTGAAAAGTCATCATTAAAAGGTGAACAGCTGAAATAATCGTTCTTCCGGAAGAACCTGTTGTCTTTAATAGATTCACTCCCGGTATAGTGAGTAATGGTTAATATTTTAGAATCGTCTATCCTGGTATCGGCCCAGGCAAAATCCAATTCATCATGAATCGCGACCTGCTTACCCATTCTGATGGCTTGCCACCATATACACCACATATCCGAACACCAGGCTTGTATTTTTTTAGGATTACAATAGCCCAATTGCATATTGAATTGATGCAGCAGGGAAAACATGGATTCTGAATTTGATTCCAGTTCTTCCCAAAAAGAGGCCGAAACCTTTTTTAAAAGGTATTGTGCACCTCCGCAATTCAGGTCATGCTGCTCAATCTGCCTGGTTGAAACGCCGATAAGCGCAGACATTTGCCCGAAAGTAGCTATGCCTCCTGCCTGCTTTATATAATTGGAATCCGTGTAGTTTCTGGTGTCTGAAGCATACCAGATCTCATCTGCTGATAATTTCTCAAAATCAGGAAGCCGGTTAAAAATAATATCCGAATCGTGATAGAATACGGCTTTAGTCTCGAGATGTTTATTGGCCCTGAAATGTTTTGCGATGAGGTGAGGTCGAATAGAGGATAGGTATCCGGGTTTTACCCTGCTGTCTTCATACGCATGGATATTAACCTCCGGGTGTTGTTTAATCAAATCCTTAAAATAAGTAGATAAACCTCTTTTCGGATCATAACCAATCAATACATGAATCTGATGGGGATGAATTCCCAGTCGCTGGAAATTGAACAACTGCAATTGCAGTTGCCACAGGAAATAGTATTGGTCGGGTTGAGCGGATAAAAATATCATAGCAGTTATTCAAATATCTTTTTCAATTGCTTTTCCAGTGCATCTCCTCTCAGGTCTTTTGCAATAATAATTCCTTTCGGATCTATGAGGTAATTTGATGGTACATATTGAATGTCAAAGGCTTTTTGTGCAAGGTGATTAAAATCACTTAGCTGGGGCCAAAGGTTTAGGGAATCCTCCTGAATGGCCTGTTTCCAGGCTACTTTTGCTTTGAGTTCATCCTGGGAAATGCTGAGGATTTGAAATCCCGAGTTCTTATACTTCCGGTAAATTTTTAAGAGTAAAGGATGCCCTGCGCGACATGGCAGGCACCAGCTGGCCCAAAAATCTACGAGCAGGTACTGTCCTTTATAATCACTTATTTTAACATATTTGCCTGCAGTGTCAGGAAGAGAGAGGTCTTTTATCGGTTTGCCAATGGTCAGTTCTCTGCCTAAGGACAATTTCTTTAATAATGTTTGAGCAGAAGGCAATTGACTGATGCTTTTATCCAATTGATTGAACAGGGATTCCACCTGCTCCGGTTGCGCAGTGATCCGCGAATTTCCCAATGGTCTGTCGCCATATTTACAAAGTGCATACAAACCCGCTGCGGTATTTAAGTGCTCAAGTATAAATTTTTTATAGAGCTGCCCGTCAATGGCATTTTCCATCGAGTCTCTGATGAAACTGATTTTCTTTTCAACCGCTGTTATTTTTTTATGCTCATAGCTGATGCTTCTGACCAAACTATCCGATCTGGATTCATAGCCGGCCACCTGTTTTTCCAGTGCATTGATTTGAGTTTCTATTGCTGAGGGCACAACAGTGGACATTACCGGTTGATGATCCTTATTGATGGATAACTGATAAGCGGAAGGAATGCCCAGGAATGAAATTGAGCTGAGTTTTTTTTCCGGCCAGTAAAAAGTGACCTTTATAAATCCGGGCTCATCAAGGGTGGTCTGATAACTGAATTCAGGGCCGGTGATGAAGACGGTGTCTGTTTTACGCTCATAACGACCGAGGTTTGTTTTTTCAATTAAAACTTTATGCGGTTGCCGCTGCGTGGAGCTTAAATCGGCAGTCAGCGATAATTTTCCTGACATTTCTTGTTGACCCGAAGCCGTAACCATGATGTTGGTCAGGAATAATACTAAAATCAGTCTTAATCCCATGGATTACTTATAGTTGTCTATCCGCTTCTTTAAAGCGATTCCTTTTTTACTCTTCTTTAACTGCTCAGAAAGTGAGGCGTAAAGCATTTTGGGAGAACCGAAGTAACTTTCTATTCTGTCACTATTTGCTTCGCCAATGCCCTGACTAATCTCGAATACGGCATCAAGGCTCATCATGGATGCAGGATATTTTTTTACAAATTTCAACAATGAACCGTCTTTAGCCCTTAACGCAGCAAACCATTCGTGCAATTGGGTAGTCAGTTTGCCACCGGATACGATACGGGCCTCTTTCACCTGATCAAAATTTTGAATGTCCAGCCCGATGTTTTCAAGTATGATGTGCTTGAAATTCTTTTCTTTGTCGACAACCAGAATAAGTTGGTTGAATTTAGAAATCATCTCTTCTTTTGAAATGTTGCCACGCTCTTCGACAAATACACAGGCATGTTGATAGCCGTTTTCGCCCGGGTCAAACGTCCCTTTGAAATCAAACTTTCCGTTTGTTATCGGGCTGACCATAAATATTTTTGAACTGGAAATGGGAACCTGATGGGACAGTGTCGTTAAATAAGCAAATTTAGCATGCTTGCTGTCCTGAACAGTCCCTTGTACATGAAATTTGATGGCTTGCGCCGAAGTGTATAAAGAAGTAAGCAGTAAAACTAAGGCAATGTAATATCTCATGGGCAAAAATTTAGGGATGAATCTGAAATTAAAGATCAGGGGAGAAACTCCCCCGGTCTTTAATTGGTTTTAGCAAACACCAGCACAGTAATCCATGCTATGTACTGTGATACAGCAATTGTAGCAGGTGTTAGGATTTGATCTCCAGCTATTGCAAATCGTACTGGCTACAGCACCACCTAATACTTTTTTTAATTGAGCCCTGTTTAATACTTCAGATTTTTTGGTCGCGTCGGTTTTTAAATTTAACTTTTTCATGTTTTGTATTTGGTTAATTTAATGATGATAATTTCACGTAATATCATCTTGGTACGACATGTGTTTTATAACCTTATGCTGGTTATTGGAATTTCCTGTTGCAACAGGGAAAGTTCCGCTTCTTTTGTACAAAATATCGTTTAAGTAAGTAATGGTTCTGGATTTTCACCTGATCCGGTGAGTTGTAGTGATTTATTTCGGAGTATTGAATTTGATCTGTGTAACAGGGGGTGGATATTCATAATTAACGCTGATAGTGTTTAATAAGTGAATAAAATAAATTACTGAAAAATAATCAATTTTAAATGGCAATCAATTTTCCGTTTGGTCTATTGTAAATGTATTTATTTTTAAATAAGAATCAAATGTTTTTTTATTGCCATATCGGGGAGATCCTGCGCAGCAGTATGGAAACACCGGTAATTAACCGCTTAAAGCCAAAATCCCTTAATAATTTGACAAAAAGATAAATTTTCTGTTGGTTATTTGTGCCGTTCTTTGAGTAACACACCTGAAACCAAACCAGATATGAAGTTTTACCAAAACTTGTTTTTAGCCACAATTGGCCAGAGTTTGCTCTTTGCAATGAGCGGAACGGGCTATGCGCAATCGTCCGATATACAGCTTTATTTTAAAAAACCAGCTGCCTCCTTTCAGGAGGCTTTGCCTTTAGGAAATGGCCGTCTTGGTGCCCTGATTGGTGGAAACCCCAATAAAGACAAAATCACACTCAATGAAATCTCATTATGGTCTGGCGGGGTCCAGGATGCAGACAATGAAAATGCCCGCAATTACCTGAAACCCATCCAGGATTACCTGCTGAAAGGGCAAAATAAAGAGGCCCAGGAGTTGCTGCAGAAACAGTTTGTAGCAAAAGGGGCGGGTTCCGGTTCCGGAAACGGGCAAAATGTTCCTTATGGCTGTTACCAGACCATGGGCGATTTGTTCATCTCCTGGAAGGATACCACTGCTGCTTATTCAGATTATCACAGAACTTTAAACCTGGAAAAGGCCATCGCGAAAACGAGCTGGAAACGGAATGGGGTGACTTATACGCAGGAAGCATTGATCAGCATTCCGGGAAATGTCCTGATGATCAGGATCAGGGCTTCGGAAAAAGGAAAAATCAGCTTTTCCACCAGCATCAGCAGGAAAGAAAATGCAAGCGTAAAAACTGAGGGCCAGGGCCTGATCATGACCGGGCAATTGCCAAATGGTAAAGAAGCCGGATTGCGCTTTGCTGCGGGATTACAGGTGCAGGCGAATGGCGGAAAGAAATCCGTTAAAGGAACCGCGATCGAAGTGCTCAATGCCGATGAATGCATTCTGCTTTGGACAGCCGCTACAGATTATAACATCGCTGATTACAGCAAAAGAGGGGCAGATCCGGTGCCGGTTGTAAAAAACAATCTGCTTCGCGCAGAGAAACTCAGCCCTTTACAACTGGAAAAAGCACATGTCAGTGCTTTCGGTAGTTTTTTCAACAGAAGCCGGTTTTACCTTAAAGGAGCAAGTGCTGAAGTGGCAGGTTTAAGTACCCCTGAACGCCTGGTCCGTTATGCCAAACAATTACCCGATCCTCAGTTTCCGGCCCTGTATTATAATTTCGGACGTTATTTACTCATCTCTTCCTCACAACAGGGGAGTTTACCTGCCAACCTGCAGGGGCTTTGGGCAGAAGAATACCAGACACCATGGAACGGGGATTATCACATGAACATCAACATCCAGATGAACTACTGGCTGGCCGAACCAACCGGACTGGGAGATCTTGCAGATCCTTTACACCGCTTTATCGGGAGCCTCGTTAAACCCGGGATGAAAACCGCAAAAGCCTATTACAATGCACCGGGATGGGTAGCACACGTGATCGCCAACCCATGGGGATACACTTCCCCGGGAGAAGGTGCCGCATGGGGCTCAACCTTAACTGGTGGTGCCTGGCTCTGTGAACACATCTGGGAACACTATAAATTTACCAAAGACAAGGCTTTCCTGGCCAGATATTATCCTGTTCTTAAAGAAGCCTCAAACTTCCTGGCGGCCATTCTGATCGAAGAACCAAGCCACAAATGGCTGGTGACTGCTCCTTCCAATTCGCCGGAAAACACCTATATCATGCCCGATGGTTTTAAAGGACAAACGGCCATGGGGCCAACGATGGACATGCAGATCTGCAGGGAAATCTTTGGCTACAGCATTGAAGCTGCAAAAATCTTAAATAAAGACCAGGAATGGGCAGGAAAGCTGGCCGGTACCAGAAGCCGTCTGGCTCCAAACCAGATCGGTGCTGCCGGAGACATCAATGAATGGCTGGACGACTGGAAAGATGCGGAACCTCAGCATCGCCATACCTCTCATTTGTATGGTTTACATCCTTACGAAGAGATTACCCCATGGGACAGCCCGGAACTGGCAAATGCGGCAAGGGAAACACTGAAACAAAGAGGTGATGACGGGACCGGATGGTCGAAAGCCTGGAAGATCAATTTCTGGGCTAGACTTGGAGATGGTGATCATGCTTTAAAATTATTCCGGCAACTGCTGACCCCGGTAGATCCGATCCGTAAATTAAACATGCATTCCGGTGGAACCTATCCGAACCTGTTCTGCGCACATCCGCCATTCCAGATTGATGGAAACTTTGGGGGAACAGCAGGCATCGCAGAAATGCTGATGCAGAGTCATGGAAAAGACAATGTGATCCGGTTGTTGCCGGCATTGCCTTCTGATGCAGACTGGAAAGATGGAAGCGTGAAAGGAATGAGGGCCAGAAATGCTTTTGTGGTTGATTTTGAATGGCAAAATTCTCAATTGAAAAGCGGTAAAATACTCGCGCTGAATGCCGGAACCTGTTGGGTAGCTTTACCTGAAAATACGCTTTTGAAAGATGCCAGTGGTAAAACGGTCGCCCGGACAAAAGACAAAGCGGAGCTGCTTAGCTTCAAGGCGGTTAAAGGTGCATCTTACCGTTTTGAACGCCCTTAATCCGGAATTAAAAGACGATGACTATATTTATTCTATGAAAAAAATCCCGCTTTTTATTAGCTTGCTGCTTTTGTCTTCTGCATTATTTGCCCAGAAGAAGCCCAATATCGTGATCATCGTGTCTGATGACCATGCCTTTCAAACGATCAGTGCTTACGGAAGCAAACTGATGCAAACCCCGAATATCGACAGGATTGCAAAGGAGGGCGTGCTCTTCAACAAGGCCTACGTGACCAACTCCATTTGCGGCCCGAGCAGGGCCGTGATCCTTACCGGAAAATACAGTCATAAAAATGGCTTCAAAGATAATGACCATTCCAGGTTTGATGGCAACCAGGATACTTTTGTGAAACATTTGCAATCCGGAGGATACCAGACCGCATGGATCGGGAAATGGCATTTGGGAAGTAATCCGGAAGGGTTCAACTATTGGCAGATCCTTCCAGACCAGGGGAACTATTATAATCCTGATTTTTTGATGATGGATGGGAGCCGGAAAAATACAACGGGCTACGTGTCTAACCTGATTGAAGATGCTGCAGAGGAATGGATGGAGAAGAGAGATCCTTCAAAGCCCTTCTGCCTCGTGATCGGGCATAAAGCGACACATAGAACCTGGATTCCTGATACCACAGATATGGGGCGTTTTGAAAAGATGAAATTTCCAATGCCTGCGAACTTTTACGATGCTTACCAGAACAGGGAAGCGGCAAAAGTTCAGGACATGACCATTGATAAAACAATGCTGATGGATTATGATCTGAAAATGCTTTCTTATAGCAAGCAGGCAGATGGCGCGATAAAACGGATGAACCCGGAGCAGCGCGCAAAGTTTGATGCCTATTATCAACCCATTGAGGCCGATCTCAAAGCCGGAAAGCTGGAAGGGAAAGCCCTGGTAGAATGGAAATACCAGCGCTATATGAAAGATTACCTGAGCACTGCGGCTTCTCTGGACCGCAATATCGGGCGTACACTGGACTATCTGGACCAGCATCATTTAACAGACAATACCATCGTGGTTTACCTGTCTGATCAGGGCTTTTATATGGGCGAACACGGTTGGTTCGACAAACGCTTTATGTATGAAGAATCCTTCAGGACGCCGATGATGATGCGTTATCCGGGAAAGATCAAAGCAGGCAGCAAATCGGAAGATTTTGTGATGAACCTGGACATTGCGCCAACGATGCTGGATGCTGCTGGATTAGCCCTGCCTAAAGAAATCCAGGGCAAGTCTTTTATGCCTTTAGTAAAGGGGAATCCCAGGGCCAAAGGCAGGGATGCAATGTACTATCATTACTATGAAAATACCGTCCATTCCGTTTCACCGCATTTCGGGGTCAGGACCAAAAGGTACAAACTGATCCGTTTCTATGAACGGGTGAATACCTGGGAGCTTTATGACCTTCAAAAGGACCCCAGCGAAGAAAATAACCTCTTCGGGAAAAAGGGATATGACTTGATTACAAGGGAATTAAAAGGGGTATTGAAGGCGCAGATTGCCAAATACGACGATCAGGAAGCTGCGGGATTAATGGAATAAATCAGTCACCTGATTTTTACGCAAGCGTTTGCGTTGACAAAGCGTTAAAAAGGAGGGGGCAGATTCATTATATTCGTTTAATACATCAATTCTAACCAAACAAGACCACAAATGAAACCTAACCGTAGAAAATTTTTACAATCACTGGCCATTGGCACAGGAGCAGTAGCCATCGGACTGCCTGCCTTTTCAAAAGAGGCAGCCGCTGAAGAGGAAAGCACTTATCGCTACAGCGAAGCGGCACCAAAATTTAACATGTGCGGATATGCGGCACCAAAGATCGATAAAGTCCGCATTGGCTTTATTGGCCTTGGAATGCGCGGACCGGGCGCTGTAGGACGCATGTCCTTTATTGAAGGGGTGGAAATCAAAGCCCTTTGTGATAAACTTCCGGAAAGGGCAACTGCTGCACAAAAAATCCTGACCGGGAAAGGATTACCCAAAGCAACAGAATATTCCGGCGAAAATGGCTGGAAGGAAATGATTGAAAAAGAAGACCTGGACCTGATTTACATCTGTAGCCCATGGCATTTACATACCCCAATGGCAGTTTATGCAATGGAGCATGGCAAACATGCCGCTACAGAAGTTCCTGCGGCACTCACGATCGAAGATTGCTGGAAACTGGTAGAAACCTCTGAAAAGACCCGCAAGCATTGTATGATGCTGGAAAACTGCTGTTATGACTTCTTTGAAATGCTCACTTTAAATATGGTCCGTCAGGGCATGTTCGGAGAGCTGATCCATGCAGAAGGAGCCTATATCCACGACCTGTTGGGCCTCAACTTTAACAAGAAAGGCTATGAAAGCATGTGGAGACTGAAAGAAAACATTGATTTCAATGGTAACTTATATCCTACACATGGTTTGGGCCCTATTGCGCAATGTATGAACATCAACAGGGGCGATAAAATGGATTACCTTGTTTCTATGTCGTCCAATGATTTCATGATGGGAAATGAAGCGAAGGAAAGAGCCAAAAAAGATGCTTTCTATAATGAATTTGTAGGCAGAAACTACAGAGGAAATATGAATACCACCACCATCAGAACGAACAAAGGGAAAACCTTAATGCTGCAGCATGATGTGACTTCTCCAAGACCTTATTCCAGAATCCACCTGTTGAGCGGTACAAAAGGATTTGCCAGCAAATGGCCTGATCCGGAACGCATCACCTTTGGGGAAGAATGGCTGAAAGAAGACGAAATGAAAAAATTATATGATAAGTATACTCCGGAACTGATCAGACATGTGGGGGACATCGCGAAGAAAGTAGGCGGACATGGCGGAATGGACTTCATGATGGACTGGCGCCTGATCGATTGCCTGCGTAATGGTCTGCCTTTGGACCAGGATGTGTATGATGCCGCAGCATGGAGCTGTATTGTGCCATTGAGCAAGAAATCTGTTTCGAAGCGGTCTTCCAGTGTCGATATTCCTGATTTCACCAGAGGTGGATGGACGGCCAATAAGCCGGTAAACTTAACGCTGGACGGTGGTGGAAACACGACGGTAAGAAGCATGAAATAAACAGTATATATCACCTTTTTATAAGCAGCCCGGAATTGTCGCAAACGTTTGTGCAGTCCCGGGCTTTTGTGATTTGCTTCCATACCGTTTATGAGTTAAAAATTGTAGCTGCTATGTCAAAAGATAAGCCGATTTATTAGCGAATGTTATTATTCTAATATTATTTGATTGTTTTCTATAAGGAATAGTAAAAAGAGTTTATTTTATTTTATCCGGAGGTAATTCTTTAGCCTTTCGGTCTGCCGGAATATCCTGCCGCATAGCTATCGTGCTGATTTTCTTATCTTTGCGGCAATGAAGTTTGCTGTACAAAAACCCCGGTACCTGATGGTCATCGGTTTAACCATCTTTCTGTCTATCATCGGGATTGTCCTTTTTACCGGCAGTTTACTGGAGCAACGCATGACCCGGATTTCGGGATTCACAGGGGGGATTTTATACAAGCAAAAACTCAGCATTTTCAGTTATGAGTTCAATAATATCCTGAATATTAACCGGAATGCGATCAAATCATTTGCTCAGGGAAAGGGAGGTAATGCTGAGGAGCTTAGTGATGAAAACCTGCAAAAGACACTTAGGCAAGCCCTGCTGGTAGAAAAAAAGGTGAATCGCGCCTGGTATGCATTGGTAAAAGGAGCAGATACTTCTTTCTTTTACCTGATTCGCAATGCAGAAGGGGTTCGTAAAGCGGCAATGCCCGATGAGGTCAAAGCCTGGGCAAGGCAACAGTTTTTAATTCAGAATGGGCCGATGGTCAGATCCAGGATGACCAATGAAAGGGATACCCTGCATTGGCTTACAGCCTCAGATCTGCTGCAATCCGCAAAAGGTAAATTGATCTTTGGGCTGGACATCAACTTGCTGGAACTCCAGCATTCCTTTTATAATATAGATCCCATTACCACCACTTTTGCATTTATTGTTGACGAAAACGGAGTTTGCATCTACAATCCATATGAAAAACTGATTGGAAAAAAGATGTACCGGATGCGGACGGAAAAAATGAACACCAAGGTGATCGGAGGTGGGAAAATCCGAAGCGAAAAGGTGATGTCAGATTCTATTCAGATCCCTGTAAACAGATACTATATCCCCAACGCGATTGTCGGTTTAAAATGGACGATGGTGGTCGATATTCCAAGCTTTGTCCTGGAGGAAGACGTTTCGGCGATCAAGAATTATTCCGTTTATCTCGGGCTGATTGCGGTAAGTATCATCATCGGGCTGATCTGGCTGTACCAGCACAGGTGGCAAAAGGAATTTTTACTAAGGAGAGAGGTGGAGATCAACCGGCAGGAACTCTCTATGGAGAAACAGGCCTTAAACCTCATTGCCGAGCGGCAGCAAAAGGAAAATGCCTTATTGCAGCTTGGAAAACTAAAAGAGAAAGTGAATCCGCATTTTCTGTTCAATTCCCTCAGTTCTTTAAACGCCCTGATTGCACAGGACCCTGATCTGGCAAAATCATTTGTCGTCAAGCTGTCCAGGGTTTACCGTTATGTACTGGAATCCTATCCCAACGGATTGGCTACCGTGGAAGAAGAACTGCGCTTCATGAATGAATACTTTTTCTTATTGAAGATCCGCTTTGGAGAAGCACTGGAACCTTTAACCCTGGAGGTTTCTGAAGAACACCTGCAAGCGAAAATCCCTTTTATGAGCTTACAAACCCTGATTGAAAATGCAGTGAAGCACAATATCCTGTCCAAATCCAATCCGCTTAAAATCAGGATGGAGAGCCAGGGCGATGGAATTATGGTGAGCAATAACCTGCAGCTTCGTCCCGATGTACGCGATTCCGGAAAGCAGGGTTTAAATTACCTGCAAAGCACCTACGCTTATTTTGGAAACGAACAGCTGAAGTATGGCGTTGAAGGGGATCAATATCAGTGCTTTCTCCCTGTTTTGTATTTAACTGAATAATAATCAGGACATCATATTTAATTAACAATGATTTTTTTCACTCCTTAAAACTGCGCTTTCACTAAACATAATGCGCCATTCCACTCCTAATAATTTCATAATGTGCCAATTATGCAGCACTTTGGAACATGATTTTGAATAAGACTTCATTTTTTTCAACCGGAAAAAAACACCAGATTAAACTAGCCGATACCTTCAGGATTCCTTTTTTTACCGGTTTAGTATGTCTCTTTGCGTTCAGTGTAAACGCACAGACGCCTAAGAAATTGCCTAAAAAAATTGCGAAGAAAGCAGTTGCCGACACCTTAAAAAAGAAAAATCCTGCCGATAGTACCAAAGGCAAAGACCTTAAAAATTATACCGAACTGTTAAAGAAAGCAAAGACCCTTAACGGTTTATTTAAAGTTCACCAGATCGAAACCGATTATTACTTTGAGATCCCTTTAAAATTAATGGGAAAAGATTTTCTGATCGTGAACAAGATCTCTTCCGTGCCATTGGCATTGAATGAGTTTGGCCTGAATAAAGGGATCAATTACGACAATAAAGTGATCCGCTTTTCTCAGAACAAACTGGCGAAGACAGTTTGGGTGAAATCCATTGTTCCTCAGGTGGAATCACCGGAGGGGGATGCCATCACGCGTTCTGTGAAAGATAACTTTGTGGGCTCCGTGATTGAGTCCTTTAAGATCGAAGCTTACTCCCCGGACTCTTCGGCGGTAGTGATCAAGATGAACAGGGTTTTTGATGGAACAGACAAAAGCTTTAATGATGTTTTTACGGATATCGGATTGGGCACTGCGCCAAAAACGAGCTTATCCGGGATTGAGCACATCAAAAGCTTTCCGGAAAACATCGTGGTCCGCGCTTTACTGAGCACCAAAGTGACGGAAGGCAGAAGCAGCACGCCCATCAGTATGGCCGTAACGACAAACCTGCTTTTATTGCCGGAAAAACCGATGAAACCGCGTTTTGCAGATGATAGAGTTGGATTTTTTACCACACCAAGATGGTATTTTTCTGATGCACAGCACAAACTGGAAACCAGGGAACTGTTAACCAGATGGAGAATGGAGCCTAAACCGGAAGACCGTGCCCGTTACCTGAAAGGGGAACTGGTGGAGCCGGTAAAGCCGATCATCTTTTATATTGATCCATCCACGCCTGTGCAATGGAGAAAACAAATCATTGCGGGGGTGGTAGACTGGCAGAAAGCTTTTGAACAAGCGGGTTTTAAAAACGCCATTCAGGCGAGAGAAGTCACAGATACGACAGATTACGATGGTGATGACATCCGTTATTCGGAAATTACCTATGCCGCATCGCCTAAATCCAATGCCATGGGCCCTGCGGTGGTAGATCCACGTTCGGGAGAAATCCTGGAATCAGATGTGATCTGGTGGCACAATGTGATGACCTCTTTGAATTTCTGGATGAGGATACAAACCGGCGTGATTGATCCGGAAGCAAGAAAAAACAAGCTTTCTGATGAACGCATGGCACATGCCATCCGCTTTGTTTCTTCCCATGAAATCGGGCATACTTTAGGTTTAAAACACAATATGGGTTCCTCTTTTGCCTTCCCGGTAGATTCCCTGCGTTCGCCTTCATTTACGAAGCGTATGGGCGGAACAGCTTCTTCTATTATGGATTATGCACGTTTCAACTATGTGGCACAACCGGAAGATAAAGTGACCAATATTACGCCTCAGATCGGGCTTTATGATAAATATGCCATTGCCTGGGGATACCGCTGGTTAGATGTGGAAGATCCGCATCAGGAACTGCCGGTCCTTAAAGAATGGATCAAAGCACATGCTAACGATCCTTTATACCATTACGGAGAGCAGCAGGACTCGAAAAATGTGATCGACCCAAGGGCACAGTCGGAAGATTTAGGGGATGATGCCGTGAAAGCAAGTCAGTATGGACTGGCCAACCTGAAACGCCTGGTTCCACAGATTTCAACCTGGGCTTCCAATGAGGGAGAAGACTACGTACAGGCTGGAAAGCTGTTTATGGCGGCCATCTTTCAATGGCAAACCTATGCGGAACATGTGATGGCGAACATTGGTGGTTTATACCTGGAAAACCCGGTAGCGGGTGACCATAAAGATGCTTATACCCCGGTTCCTAAAGCCATGCAGCTCAAAGCCCTTGACTTTTTAAAAGAACAGGCGATCACTGCCCCGGAATGGTTATTTGATGCCGCATTGCTGAAAAAGACCTTCCCGATCAAAGAATCACCGGTAGGACTGGTAGAATATGCGCCATACAACCTGAAACGCGAATTTCAATATGGTCTATTGTATAGCCTGGTAAGTCAGGAGCGCCTGTTGAGAATGATGGAGATGGAAATCATGATGGGTAAAGAAAACGTATTTACCGCGTCAGAATTACTGAAAGAACTGAGAGGAACAGTGTTTGCAAAAACCTTAAATGGTAAAAAACTTTCTGTGGAAGACCGCATGCTGGAGCAGAACTATGTAGATGTACTCCTGGTAAGTACCGATAAAATGCTGGAGAAGATCAACAAAACCGCATTACAGGAAAACAAATTGAAACTTAAAAATGAATTGCAGCTCTGCGACTTCGGAAACGATGGCAAAACGGCAACCGCAGCAGAAGGAACAGCTTTAAGAAACATTCAGTTGAACTCGATGAGCAGAACTTCTGATGTGGCCGCAGCGAAACGCGGAGAACTGTTACAGATTGTAACACTATTGGAAAAAAATAAAGGCAGAGGGGATGATGCCACAAAAGGTCATTATATGGACCTGATCTTAAGGATTCGTCAGAGCCTTAAAATGAACTAAGGAACAACCAACAAACTAATAAAATAATATAGGGGATATGAATAAACAATTACTTTTAATACTGTTCCTGTTAGGCATCAGCCTGACCGGTTTCAGTCAGAAACAAACGACCATCACCGGGCAGGTGCTGGACGAAAAGGATGGCTTGCCCATCCCGGGGGCTTCTGTATTTGTAGACAATGCCGCCATCGGTGAGCAAAGCAGTGTTCCGGGAGTGATTCAAAACTCTGTGATCGGAACGGTAACAGACAGCAATGGTAAATTTAGCTTAAAAGTACCTGAAGGAACCACTTCATTAAAGGTGAGCTATCTTGGATATGAAGCAGTACTGATCAATATCATCAATAAAACGAACATCACGGTTTCCCTGAAAAACAGCGACAATACGCTGGGCGAAGTGGTCGTGAACGGATATTCGGATATCGCCAAGCGTAAAAATACTACGGCAACCACCAAACTGGATTACAGTAAAATCCGTCAGACCGGTGTTTCCGGAATTGATCAGATGCTGGCAGGACAGGTAGCAGGGGTAAATGTAAGTACCATTACCGGCGGACCAGGCGCAGCACCAAAGATCAGAATCCGCGGTACAGTTTCTCTGAACGGAACCCAGGATCCTTTATGGGTATTGGACGGCCTTCCGCTGGAAGGAACAGATCTTCCAAGCAGACTTGCAGATAAAGACAATATTGACCAGTTGCGTAATTTGCCGATCGCCGGGCTAAACCCGGACGACATCGAGGACATTACCATCCTGAAAGATGCTGCCGCAACCTCTATTTATGGAGCAAGGGCTGCCAATGGGGTAATTGTGATTACCACGAAAAAAGGTAAAAAAGGACCGATGGCAATCAATTTCAGCGCCAATACCTTTATCGCACAAAGACCAGACCTTGGCAAACTTAATTTGATGAATGCCAATGAAAAGGTAGATTTTGAATTGGGCTTAGCCTCCAGAGCTGATCTGACCTGGAGAGATAACCAGGGTGCAATTGCCAGAATTCTTAACAAAAGCGGAGAACTCAATACGTATAGAACCAATGGTTTCTCAGGTTTAAGTACCGCAACACAAAGTGCAATCAATGCATTGAGAACACAAGGTACAGACTGGGAAAAGGAATTGTATCAGCAGGCCATTAACCAGCAATACACGATGGCATTGTCTGGTGGAACGGAACAGGCGAGCTATTACTTCTCCGGTGGTTATTATAACGAGAAGGGAACGACGAAGCAAACCGGAATGGAACGTTACAACATGACCCTGAAAACGGATTATAACATTTCTTCGAAATTGAAAGCAGGAGTGGCCATTTTTGGTTCCAAAACCAAACGTAATAATTACCTGACAGATGCAGATTCATTTACGAATCTGGCTACCTATACCAGGAATGTAAACCCTTACCAAACGGTGAGAGATGCTTCAGGCGCTTTTAACTACGATCCGGATATGTTTGGGAACGTAAACGGAGATGTTTACCTTCCTTTTAACCTGGTGGAAGAACGTGAAAATACCCGCTATACCCTCAACAGTAAGAGTGTGAAAACGGTTATGGACCTGGGTTATCAGATCAATAAAAACCTGAAAATCCGCACGGAACTGGGCCTTCAGTTTGAGGATGTTGGCGTAGAGAAATATGCAGGTCAGTCTTCTTATTTTTTACGTAAACTGAGAGAAGGAACCAAATATTACAACTCTGCAACTAAAAAAGATGAGTACTTTTTACCGGTAGGGGGAACGAATCAAAATCAGACCTCTTCCTTATTTCAGTACAACTGGAAGTCCATTCTGGAGTACAAAAAGGTGATTGCTGATAAACATGAAATCGAGGCACTTGCCGGATCAGAGTTGAGAAGAAACAACAGAGAAGACATCAATGTCAAAGCTTTTGGTTTTAATGAACAGACACTGACCAACCAGAACATTATATTTCCAAATGGCAATTACGATGGAAAATCATCTCCATACCGTGCCTATCAGAAAACAAAAGGTGAAAATGCTTTTGCCTCTTTCTATGGTACCTTATCTTATACTTACGATAGAAAATATACCGCTTATGGAAGTATCCGTTACGATGGATCAGATCTTTTTGGGGTAGATCCTAAGTACAGATACCTGCCGATTTATTCGATCTCAGGTGCCTGGAATGCCAGTGAAGAAGATTTTATTAAAAATGCGAAATGGATTTCCAATCTGCGTGTACGTGGTTCATACGGACTTCAGGGAAATATCGACAAAAATACCTCGCCATTTGTAGTGGGTGATTATGGTAATGTTCCAATCCTTCCGGGTGGAAATCAACCTGTAATTTCTGTAAACAGTCCGCCAAACAATAAACTGAGATGGGAAAAAACGACTACCTATAATGCAGGTCTGGACTTCGGAATCTTGAATAATGCAGTTCAGTTCACGATAGATTATTACCACCGTTTCAGTGATGACCTGATTGGAACAGAAGCTTTACAACTGGAAAATGGATTTGATTTTACAAGCTCAAACTTCTCTCAGGTAAGGAACCAGGGAATTGAATTCTCTGTGTCCACGAGAAACATCAGCACCCATAATTTCCAATGGTTTACAGATTTTAACATTGCCCGTAACAAAAGTAAGGTGATCAGAGAAAAAGTTCGCCCGAATCAGCTGAACCCATCTAAAGAAGGGTATCCGGTGAATGCATTGTTTGTACTTAAAACAGCAGGACTGGATGCCAACGGTATTCCTCAGTTCCAGAGAGACGGAAAAACAGTTTCCCTGGAAGATTTCTATAAATTATACGATCCGCTTGCCGGCATATTTGACGGACAACTGGTGAGCAGTGGATTGGATGGAAAAGGATTCCAGGACCTGTATACCTATGCTGGTGATATGGACCCTAAATTTACAGGGGGCTTAACCAACCGTTTCCGTTATGCGAATTTCGATTTGTCGGTAACCGCCATCTTTAACATTGACCAGTGGGTGAAAGCGAGACCTACTTACAGCGCAGCTGAAGTAGACCGTGGAAGGAATTACTCGAGAGATGTACTGAACGCATGGTCGCCACAAAATCCTGGTAGTGCCTTACCTGGAATATATGGATACGACACCTTTGCGGGAAGCCGTTGGATGGCTTATAAATGGCAAAGTGGTAACGATCCTGGAAATACTTATAACGACCTGGATATTTTTGCAAAGAAAATCAGCTATGTGAGGATCAACAGCATCCGTCTTGGTTATACCATGCCATCTAAGATTGCCGGTAAAATTAAAGCAAATAGCTTGAGAATTAGTGTAGAAGGCAGAAATCCATTTGTATTCGGAACGAGCTATAAAGGCTTCTTTGATCCGGAGACCTATGGTAATATTTATTCACAACCGATTACAAGAAGTATTTCTATCGGTTTAAATGCCACTTTTTAAATAAAAATCTGATGAATAAGATCATAAAATTAACCGCTGTAATCTGCCTGATTTTATCGGCCAGCAGCTGTAAGAAATATTTAGATATAGAACCGGTAGGAAGGGTCATTCCTAAAACTGCAGAAGACTTCAGGGGATTGCTGAACTCGGGATACGCCGGCTTTCCTAACCATAAGTCCTTACTTGCTTATCGTACGGAAGAATTGTTGTTGAATGAAGACAACTCGGAAACCAACAATTACCGCGATATCTATAAATGGAATGACGTTACTCCGGATCCTGTTTCCCTTCAGTTTCCTTATCTGTCGATGTATAAGTCTATCTTTTATGCAAATACGGTAATCGCAGATGTGATCGATAAAGCCGGGCAGAGTGCAGAAACAGAACAGTTAAAAGGAGAGGCTTACTTACTTCGTGCCTATGGCCATTTTGAGTTGCTGAACTTATATGCAAAACCATATGATAAAAATACTGCCGCAACAGATCGTGGTGTAGCACTTTCTTTAACCGTTGATCTGGAGCAAAAATATACTCCGGTATCTGTAGAAAAGGCATATGATCAGATCTTTGCCGATCTTTCAGAGGGATTGAAATTGGTTAATGTAACGACTTTTGAGGCGGGTAAGAACTATAGGTTTAGCAAACGTGCTGCCCTGGCACTTGCTGCAAGGATCTATGAATTCAGAGGAGACTGGGCAAATGCCCTGAAGGCCAGTCAGGATGCTTTAGCGCTGAACGGGGAACTGGAAGACCTGAATGTAGCGACCTCAGTTTTACCGAATCACTACCAGTCGAAAGAAAACATCATGTCCATGGAAAAGGCATTTGATCCGGGAGCGACCAATGCTTCTTTAATCGCACCACACCTGATTGGTATTTACGACCAGGTTAACGACAAAAGATTTGCGAAGTACTTCAGTAAAAGAGGAACGGATTACAGATCGGTTAAAGGTAATTTAGATGCTTTAAAGATCTCTTTCCATAACTCAGAATTGTACCTGATCCAGGCAGAAGCGGCGTTGCAGAGCGATAACCTGTCGCTGGCCTTACAAAGTTTAATGGCCCTGAAAGCAAAACGTCTGACACCTGCTTATTTCGCTGCAGAACAAACCAGGATCTCAGGACTTGGTAAAGCTGCGCTTTTACAGGAGATCATCAACGAAAGAGAAAGAGAACTGGCGCTGGAAGGTCACCGCTGGTACGATTTAAGACGTTATGGTCAGCCGGAATTAAAGCATACTTCGTTGGGAGCAACTTTTACGCTTCAGAAAAATGATCCAAGATATACGATCCGTTTCCCTCAGGATGCGATCGCTAACAATCCTAATCTTCAATAGGGGGGAGATATAGTATACGTCTTTTGAACGTGAATTACTCTGGTCTGTTTTTACAGGCCGGAGTTTTTTTTTACATTTACAGTTCAGCAGAAAAAGATGAGGGTATTAATTATTGAGGATGAAGAACTGGCGGCGGATACGCTGCACAAGACGCTGTTGAAGCTGAATCCGAAAATAGAAGTGCTCGCCATCCTGGGAACCGTCGAAGCTGCGGTGGCCTGGCTGGGCAAAAATACCGCAGACCTGTTGTTCATGGACATCCACCTGGGCGATGGGGAGAGCTTCCAGATCTTTGAACAGGTGAGCGTAGAAAGCCCGGTGATCTTTACCACAGCCTACGATCAGTATACCTTAAAAGCCTTTAAAAATCAGGGCATCGATTACCTGCTCAAACCTTTCGACGAAGAAGATGTAGCCTCGGCCCTGGCCAAGCTGGACAGCATCCGCAAATTTTCTGAAATCAATATCCCTCAGATCCGTTTTAAAGCAGAGGAACCTTTAACCAGAATCCGAAACCGCTTTATGGTTAAACTCGGCAAACTCATCAAAACCGTACAGTCTGATGATGTGGCTTATTTTATGGCGGACGATAAATACCTGTTCCTGGTGACCAATGATAAACAGAATTACATCATTGAAGAAACCATAGGCAGTCTGGAACCACAGCTGGACAATTCCGACTTCTTCCGCATCAACCGCAAGTTTATCATTCACATCAAAGCGATCAGGGAAATGTATAAGCTTTCCCGGAACCGGGTGCGGATTGTACTCGAACCTGCACCGGTAGAAGGACTGGAAGTGGTGGTCAGTGAAGAAAGAGCGGAAGCTTTTAAAAACTGGTTAAATCAATAATCGCTTTTAATTTCCATTAAATTCTATACTTTTACTTCCGACCAAATACGACAATATATTGGGCCAATCCGTAATATATTGTACCTAACCTTTATGAACCCTAACCGACTATTGTTTTTTTTCCTGCTGTGCTGTGCTATTGGAGCCCATGCGCAAAAGCCTAACATTAGTTTTAACCACCTGACCGTAGAAAACGGACTTTCCCAAAGTAGTGTGCTTTCCATCACGCAGGACAGCATGGGCTTTATGTGGTTCGGGACCAAAGACGGCCTCAATAAATTCAATACCCAGAATTTCGAGATTTATAAATACCATAGAAAAGACAAGTCTTCTTTAACGAGCAGTCAGAACATCAATGCCCTGCTTACCGACCGCAAAGGGAATTTGTGGGTAGGCACACAAAAAGGACTCAACCTATACCTGCCAAAGACCAATTCCTTTAAGCGTTTTCAGTACCATAAAGAACAAAAAAACAGCCTGAGTAATAATGTCATCAGGTGTATTTATGAAGACCGTCAGGGACACATCTGGGTAGGAACAGACAGTGGTTTAAACAAACTCGTTGGTCAGGACCGCTTTGAACGTTATTTTACCAGGGCAGAGCCCGGGAGCGGCCCGCTCCATCACCTCATTAAAGCCATCCATCAGGACCACAACAATGTATTGTGGATCGGTACCCTGCAAGGGATGAACAGCATGACCCCGGAGAAAGGTAAGTACCGCTACCAGTCGTATGTTCATGATCCGAAACGTCCGGAAAGTTTAAGCGACAATGACATCGCTTCTATCCTCGAAGACCGTCAGCATAATTTGTGGATCGGAACCCATAGCGCAGGACTGGAACTGCTGGACCCAACCAGGACTGCCTTCCGGCATTTCAGGTCTAAAAAAGGAAGCGCCAACAGCATCAGCAGCAATGTGATCCGGAAAATGATGATGGCAAAGGATGGAAAACTCTGGGTCTCTACCTTAAACGGCATCAATATCATCGATGTGGAAGATCATTCTGTCAGGGTCCTGAACCACCATCCCGATGATCCTTCCAGCCTGAACCAGAATTCCATTTACGACATGATGCAGGATGCTGCCGGGTCAATCTGGGTAGGGACCTATTATGGAGGGGTCAATGTATACCATGAAAATTCTACCCCTTTCCGGGAGTATAAATCAAATACCGGCAAAAATGCACTGAGCAGTAATGTGGTGAGTTCTGTACTTGAAGATAAAAAACACAACCTCTGGATCGGGACCGAAGCAGAAGGGCTGAATTATTACGACCGCAGTTCGGGGAAGTTCAACAGTTTCAGGCATGATCCTGAAAATCCGGCATCCCTGAGTTCCAACCTGGTGAAAGCAGTGTCGGTAGACCACAATGGAAAAGTATGGGTCGGGACTTATGAAGGTGGACTGGACCTTTTCCTTCCCGAATCCCGGAGCTTCAAACATTATAAGCCCAACCCCGGAGATCCTTATGCATTGAACTCCAACCGGATCGTGGCCTTACTCCACGACAGCCAGCAGCGCTTCTGGATCGGGACCAGGGCACAGGGGATTTACCTTTATAATGAGAAATCCGATAATTTTGCGCCTTATAGCGGTCAGGATGCCCGGCACGATCTGAAAGTAGTCCGCTGTTTCTTTGAGGATTCCAAAAAGAACATCTGGATGGCCTGCAGCTCGGGAACTTACATTCTGGAACACAATTCCAATATCGTCAGGCGTTTTAAAACCAAAGACAACCATGCGATGTTTAACGACATCAATTTTATTCAGGAAGATTCCAAAGGGACGATCTGGCTGGGTGGTTATGAATCGGGACTGATGCGTTATATTCCGGCACTTAAAACGACACGCTTCTTTACCAAAGCAGATGGCCTTCCAAGCAATGTGGTACTGGGGATGCTGGAAGATGCGGCAGGGAATTTATGGATCAGTACAGACAACGGCCTTTCCAAGTTCGACCATAAGGTGTTTAAAACCTATACCGTGAGGGATGGCCTTCCGGGCAATGTATTCAATTACAATTCTTTCTTTAAAGACAGCAAGGGCGAGTTTTTCTTTGGGGGCTTCAATGGCATGGTCAGCTTTTTTCCGGAACAGATCAAAGACAACAACATGGTGCCCAAGGCCGTATTTACCCGCCTCAAACTTTTTAATAAGCTGGTCAGCATTAACGATGAAACGGAATTGCTCTCTGAAAATTTCAGCCTGACCAAGGCGATCACCTTTTCTCACCATCAGAACATCTTTACCATAGATTTTGCACTGCTCAATTATATCAAATCGGAAAAGAACAGGTACGCCTATAAACTGGAAGGCTTTGAAAAAGACTGGAATTATGTAAACAGTCCTTCAGCCACTTTCACCAATCTTCCTTCAGGAACCTATACGCTTCTGATCAGAGGTTCCAATAATGACGGGGTCTGGAACGCCGCGCCGGCACGTTTAACGATCCATGTAAATCCGCCTTTCTGGAAAACCTGGTGGGCTTACCTGATTTACCTGAGCTGCTTCCTCGGCCTCCTGTTCCTGTTCTCCAGATTTTTATGGATCAGGGCACTGCTCAGAAGAGAGCATGAACTGTATCAGATGAAACTGGATTTCTTTACCAATGTTTCTCATGAGATCAGAACACCATTGACACTGATTGTTGGTCCGCTGGAGAACCTGATCAATGAAACCCGGGAATCTCCGGCATTAAACCGGAAACTGCTCACGGTACGGAAAAATGCAGGAAGGCTTACGAGATTGGTCAATGAGCTGATGGACTTCAGGAAAGCGGAGTCCGGAAAGCTGAGGCTGAACATTTCTCCCGGAAATATCGTTCCCTTTGCCAAAGAGATTTTCCTTTCTTTTCAATACCTCGCGATCAAACACCAGATCACTTATCAGTTTATCACCGCCGAAGAGCAGATCGAAGTTTATTTTGACAATGAGCAATTGGAAAAGGTCCTGTTTAACCTCCTGTCCAATGCCTTTAAATTTACCCCGGATGGCGGAGCCATTCACCTGTCTATCCTCAAAACAGCTTCCGGTTTCGTGGAGATCAGTATTTCTGACAACGGGAAGGGGATTCCTGAAGAAAGCAGGGCAAGGTTGTTTACCAATTTTTACCAGGTAAAAGATCCTTTGTCCAGAAACAGCGGTACAGGAATCGGACTGGCGCTGTCCAAAAAAATTGCACAACTCCATTATGGTGGCCTGTTCCTGGCAGAGGAAGAAGAGATCCGGGAAACCGGAATGCATACCTGCTTCCGCCTGAAGCTGAAGCTCGGTCAGGGGCATTTTTCTAAGGAGGAGCTCGTGGAAGAGTTCCTGAACAGCGAAAATCCCGAGCACTATCAGTTTGAAGCCGATCCTGAAAACACCTGGAGCCCACAGCTCCCGGAAAGCAGCGAAGAGGAAACACTGACCCTGCTGATTGTCGAAGACAACTCTGAGGTAAGGGACTTTATTGTTCAGTCTCTGAGCCCTTATTACCAGATCCTGGTGGCCGAAAACGGGGAAACAGGAGTAGAGCTGGCCATCGCCAGGATTCCGGACCTGATTGTCAGCGATGTGATGATGCCGGTAATGGATGGCCTGGAGCTTTGCCGCACCTTAAAAACGGATGTCCGTACGAGCCATATCCCCATCATCCTGCTGACGGCAAGATCCGGAAATATCCATGAAGTGAACGGATTGAAAACAGGAGCAGAAGCTTACCTGACCAAACCTTTCAGCATCAACAGCCTCCAGCTCAACATTTCCAACCTGCTCATGCTGCAGGCCAATATGAGGCGCAGGTTTTCTCAGCAGATTACCTTGCAGCCTTCCAATATTTTAATTGAGTCGGCAGATGAGGAATTCCTGAACAAAGTGATGGGCATCATTGAAAAGAATTTTGCTGAGGCAGAATTCAGTGTCAACAGCCTTGCCTCAGATCTGGGCATGAGTACGCCGATCCTGTACAAAAAGATTAAAGTCCTCACGGGGCTTACCGTAAATAACTTTATCAAATCCGTCCGCCTGAAAAGAGCCGCCCAGCTGCTTCGCCAGAATGTCTACACCGTATATGAAATTGCTTATATCGTGGGTTTCAATGACCCCAAATATTTCAGTAAAGAATTTGTGAAACAATTCGGAAGAACCCCCTCTGATTATGCTTTTGAAGAATAAAGGCCGTTGATTTAAGAATTTCACCCCTTTTCTTTAAGATTTCACCCCCTCGGATATGGCGATGAGACTTACATTAGCAAAACCAATTATAAATATCTGTTAAGATTAAGCAATCTATGAACGAGTATCCGATGATCCTTCTTTCTGTGGCTTCCTGTTATATGGAAGTTTTGCAGCACGCTGATTCCCCGAGTCCTCAACTAAATAATTATTGATTATGAAAGCGCAACTACTTAAAGTATCTATGGCTCCTGCTCAATCATTTAGTGTAAGACAGGATATCGAACCTTTTGTAAATAACAAATGGCATTACCATCAGGAACTGGAACTGATCTATTTCAATGAAGGTAAAGGAACGCAGTTTATCGGCGACAATATCCAGCCTTTTAATTCCGGCGATATCGTCCTGGTAGGGGCACATCTGCCACATTACTGGAAGTTTGACGAAATGTATTTCGATGAAGGCGGAAAGACGGCAAACCTGGACGTGAAAGTGGCCCATTTCTCTGAAGCCCTCTGGGGGGATTTCTTTTTGAACCTGCCGGAAAACAAGCTGTTGAAAGATGTGCTGGAGAAATCCAAAAGAGGGGTAAAGGTGACGGGCAAGAACAGGCAAGAGGTTGCAGACCTGCTCACGAGAATGCTGAAAGCCGAAGGAACCGAAAGAATCATCATGCTCATGCAGGCTTTAGTGGAAATTGCCAAATGCGGAGAGCTGGAAACACTGGCCTCTATCGGTTTTCAATACGACCTGGAACAGGTAGAGCGGGACCGCATCAGTGATATCTATGAATATACCTATGCCAATTTCAGGAATAAGATCTGTCTGGAAGAAATTGCAGACGTCGCCAAAATTAGCCCGAACTCTTTCTGCCGCTATTTTAAATCAAGGACCCGCAAAACCTATTCGCAGTTCCTCACCGAAATTAAAGTCGGACAAGCCTGTAAGCTCCTGATCGAAGCACACCTCAACCTGAAACAAATCTGTTATAACAGCGGCTTTAATAATTTTGCCAGCTTTCATAAGTGTTTTAAGAAGATTACCGGGAAAAGCCCGCTCTGTTACCAGCGGGAATTTGTAACCGAATAAAGATAAACAAACGAAAATCATCCCTTATACCCAACCCATATAAAACCTAACCAAAACGAGCATGAGAACCACCATCAAAACGAGCCTAAGGGATTACCGGCATCACCCTCCTGAGCGACTGTAACCGGGAAAACCGGATGAATCAGTCGATGATCAATTAAAATATTTACTCATTTTTTTAAAACAGAAGTATGAAGGAAATTTATACTAAGAACCTCTATTTGTCTAACAAATGGAAAGTGTGCAATATCCGTCAGGTTGGCGTAATCGTCTTACTGGCACTGGGCATCTTATTTTCGCCCGCTGTATTTGCGCAAAAAACAAACAAAGTAAAAGGGATCGTGAAAGACGATAAAGGCGTTCCGCTTCCCGGTGTAGGTGTTAAGGTAAAAGGAACCAGCATCGGAACCTCTACCAATGTAGATGGGGCATACAACCTGAACGTCCCTTCAGAAACTTCGGTCCTTATATTTAGTTATATCGGTTACGTTTCGCAGGAAGTAACGGTGGGAACCAAAGCGAGCATCAACATCAGCCTTAAAGAAAATTTCTCCGACCTGGATGAAATTGTGGTGACCGGTTATGGTGGGGTGGCGAAAAAGAGAGATTTGACGGGTGCGAGTTCTTCGATCAATGAAAAAGTAATCCTGGAACGTCAGCCAGTCAACCTTTTCGACGCTTTACAAGGGCAGGCCGCAGGGGTATTGATCGTGAACGATGGCGGTGGTGCACCGGGAGCAACAGGATCAATCCAGATTCGTGGTGCCTCGACACTCAACGGAGGTAACGGACCTTTATATATAGTAGATGGAGTGATCAACCCGGATGGTGCAAACATCAACCCTACAGACATTGCCAATGTGGAAGTCTTAAAAGATGCGGCTTCGGCTTCGATCTATGGTTCCAGAGCAGCAAACGGGGTAATCCTGATTACCACCAAAAGAGGACAGGACGGAAAACCTGCCATAGACCTGACCTATAACCATGTATTCGGGCGTTTGGCCCATGGCATTCCCGTGAGCAACTCTGCCGAAGTAAGGGCATTCCGCGAAATCCAGGCCAGACCAAACGGAACAGATTCCCTGAATCCAAGCTTTAATGCCGATAATAACCTGCAGGAACTCCTGCTGGGAAACCTGGCGCAAAAGAAAGAGATCAAAATGGGCATCAGCGGCGGTCAAAAGGGGCTGAGCTATTATACCAGTATCAATTACCTCGATGATAGGTCTATCATCATCAACAGCTGGGCAAAACGCTTACAGTCGAGGATCAATATTGCCTATCAGTTCTCTCCGAAGCTGAAATATTCAAACAACATGTCTTTCAGCTGGCAAAAAGGAAATCAGATCCCAATCGGAAATACGGTGAGGGTGGTGATCGACAGGCCTGCTTATTCCCTGATTTACTATCCTGATGGCAAGCTAACAAGTTATGTGGCCTCCAAAAGAAACCCAATTGCCCAGGCATTGTTTGAAAGGGATGAAGATGAAACCTATTCCAGTCAGTTCAATAACCAGCTGGATTATCAGGCCACTAAAGACCTGAAATTTACCACCTTGTTCAATGCAAAGCTGGACAACTACCAGAATCTTTATTTTGCACCAAGGATCATTTCTGCCAACAAAGATCAGAATTCAGGAAGAAATGAACTGAAAAAGAACTTTAGCTGGGAATACCAGGCTTTCTTAAACTACAATAAGACGGTTAAGGAAAACCATAACTTCTCTGGTTTATTGGGATTCAGTGCAGACCGGAAAAGAATGGACCGCGTACATACGGAATATTTAAACAGTGTGAGTGAGGAAATCTTTGTCACCCTGCCGGATTATGTGAATGGCCCTAAAACCTTTTCTGAAGCCACTGCAAATGCTACCGTATCTATGTTTTCCAGATTGGGATACAATTATAAAGGAAGGTATATCTTACAGGGAACGTACCGCAGGGATGGTTCTTCGAGGTTCGGCCCTGAAAACCGCTGGGGAAATTTCCTTTCTGCTTCGGCAGCATGGCGCTTCTCTGATGAGAAATTCATGTCATGGTCGAAATCTTTTCTGGAAGATGCAAAAATACGTTACAGTTTCGGTCAGCTAGGAAACGACCAGATCGGTGATTATGAATCGCTGACCAGGATTACCTTTAACGGGAACTACAATGGAGTGGGTTCTGCAGCGCCGACTTCGATCCTTGGTAATAAATTTATCAAATGGGAAACAACTACACAAAATAACATCGGTTTAGACCTGAGCTTCTTTAAAGGCCGCCTGGGCTTTACCGGAGATTATTATGTGAAGAAAACCTCCAACCTGTTGTACCCGAGAGAGATTGCTAAAGAAACCGGATATACTAAAGTACAGGTCAACGTAGGAACAATACAGACCAGAGGTCTGGAGTTTGTGGTTAACGCAACACCGCTTGTATTGAAGAACTTTGAATGGAATGTGACGGCGAATATCTCTTTCGAAAGGGGTAAAGTGCTGAAACTGGCAGATGGGGTTCCTTTCTTCGCCGGAAACAAATGGTATGTGGAAGAAGGCGGACGAATGGGGAACTTTTACGGATGGAAAAACCTGGGTGTTTATGCCTGGGATGAATCAAATGCCTATGATGACAACTGGAAAAAGCTGGAAGTGGTGCTGGAAAACGGCAAACCTAAATATGTCAATGGAAAAGCAGTATACACTTTAGGCGGACAGGAATATACAGGCAATGTGCAAAGCAAACGTGCACCAGATGGTAAACTGAAAGGTGGAGATGCAGAATGGGAGGAAGTGAGACCTGATGGTGTGATCGATGATGCAGATCGTCAGATCCTTGGCAATGCTACCCCGAATTATTACCTGGGTATCATGAACAATGTACGTTACAAAAACTTCTCCCTTTCCTTCCTGTTCAATGGTTCTTTTGGAGCAGAAGTCTACAATAGCTTATTGCAAACCCAGAATAACCCTTCCAACACAGGTGCCGGATCTCCGGAGATGGTGTACAATTCCTGGAGAAAACCAGGCGATCAGACCAAATACCCTTATTATGTAGAAAGAAATAACCGCGGAAACCTGAAAACCAATCAGAACAGCCTTTATATCGAAGATGCCTCTTTCATCAGATTGTCGAGTGCCCGCCTTTCTTACCGCCTGGATCCGGAATGGGCAAAACGCGTTTTCCTTAAAGGTTTAACGGTCTATACGTATGGCACAAACCTGCTGACCTGGACCAATTACCGTGGTTACGATCCTGAGTTTAGTACGGACAATGTATTGACACCGGGTGATGATACCGGAAAATATCCAAGAAGAAGAGAGTTTGGTTTTGGTGTAAACATTAATTTTTAATAAGATGAAAACGAGAAAGTTAATCGCGATATCTGCCTTAGCTACAGTGCTTTCGATGGGCAGTTGTAAGAAATTTTTAACGGAGAAACCTTTGGCGCAGGTGGGGATCGGTGATTTTTATAAAAACAGGTACGATATGGAAGCCTCTCTGGCAGGGGTTTATGCCCAGTTTCAGCAGGAAATGGTGGGAAATAGCCAGTACACTGAAAAATACCTTTATTGGGGCGAATACCGCGCCGATAATTTTGACCGCTTCCTGGCCTATACCAAAGATTACGTAGATGAAATTGCTTTGAACGGCCTGACACCGACGAATCAGTTTTCAGACTGGACTGGCCTTTATGCCGTAATTGGCAGGGCAAACAGCACAATCAAATTTATGCCTCAGGCCGCCAGCCTGGATGTTACCCTGACCCCCGCATTGTCGGACAGTTATCTTTCCCAGGCCTATGCCATGCGTGCAGTGAGTTATTTTTACCTGGTTCGCGTTTGGGGAGATGCCCCGATCAGACTGGAGCCTTATCTTGACATTGCGGAGTCGGCAAATTTCCCGAGAGAATCCAAAGACAAGATCATTTCTCAGGTGATCATCCCGGATCTGGAAAAAGCCTATAGCCTGGTGGTGAAAGGATCAAAACCTGTGGTATACAATATCGGAGAGGCTGCCATTTGCGCCACACTTGCAGATGTATATATGTGGAAGAAAGATTATCCGAATGCCATCAAATGGATCAAGAACCTCTTTGCTGCAAAAGGACCATTGGGTACGGCATATGCAGGAGTAAGTGAGGCCAATCTTCAACCTTCGGCAAGCTGGAAGACCCTGTTCGCAGCACCTGCAACGAGCAATGAGACCATCTGGAGCATTCACTGGGACTTCTTAAAGAATGGCTGTGCCTGTATGCAAACCTCATGGACCAATAACAATAAACAGATCAGCATAGACGAGGGCATCTGGGCCACCTGGTTCCAGCCTCAGTCGGCGACCACAAGGTCTACCGACATCAGACCAAGACAAACGGCGGATGTATTTGTTGCACAGCCGAAACCAAACCGGGACCGCTTCCTGAAATGGTATCCTACAGCCGCCGCACCAACAGCTGCAGACCTCTTTCCTGCAAGTAATCAGTATTTACCGGTCTACCTGACGATGTACCGCCTCGGAGATATGTATCTCTTGTACGCGGAAGCATTGAATGGCAGTGGCGACCTTGCAGGTGCATTAAAGTACCTGAACTTTATCCGCAAAAGGGCAATGGTGCCGGAATACCTGGCCAGTGATCCGTTGGTTTCCAACCAAACGGCGATGGAAAATGCAATTCTGAACGAAAGACAACTCGAGCTTTTCGGTGAGGGCAAAAGATGGTTTGACCTGGTGCGGACCAATAAAGTGAAAGAAGTGATGGACCCGATTCTTAAAAGAAGGCAACTTGCGGCAGGAAATCTGGAAGCCCCTGGTTTCCTGAATCCGGAAACCAAAGCCTACTGGCCAATCCACAGAAATGTATTGAACTCCAACAGAAAATTAATTCAAAACCCTGGTTATACAGATTAAAAATAGCATTATGAATACGATCAGATTAATATTGAAAAGGTATGCCTTTTTATTGTTGCTGCCATTATCGGGATGTACATTATTCGATATGGAGTTGCAAAAGAAATACGATTACGAACATAAAACGCTGGACCCGCACATCAACATCACCGCCAGAGAGTTTTTAGAAAGCCGCTCTTATGAATCCGCGACCAACACAAAGGATACGGTTTTCAAATGGATGAGGAAAGGGCTTGACTATGCAGGAATCGACCTTGCAGCTTATGAAAAGCAGGGGATGACCTTCATTTTTCTGCACAATGATGCCGTTAGGGTATACGATTCAAAAACCAAAAAAACATCTGCCGGTTTATGGGTAGATTTCCCCATCGTCACAGGACCGGTAAATCCGACAACAGGATTGCCACCGACCAGGATCGCCGAAAAATGGGAAGATTATCCTAAAGAAGATGTCAAAAACTTTTTTCTGTACCTGATGATCCAGGGTACCTACAACTTTAACAACATCGCATTGGACAATATGGTGGTGCAAACGATGCTGCCTCCGGCAAGTATCGCCAGCAAAAAATCTCTTCTCGGCTATTTTAACAACGGAACCGGCTTTGATCAGGAAGGAAAAATGGAACTGAGAATCGTGAACAATGATGACCTGGCGCCGATCATGATCAACGACAAAACTAAAAACAGGTCCGGTGGTTACATCGCTACCAATGCTATCGTTCATGTTTATGGAGCGACTATCTATCCTTACAGATTACCGAAACCTCTATGAGAAAACTAATTTTAGCCCTTTTTTGCACGATCCTTTTTAGTCATTTACGAGCACAACAAACCCAACGTTTAACGCAAAACTGGGAATATCTGAAAGGTGACCTGGGTGGTATTTATGAAGCCATCAGGCCTGTGAAAGCAGGAAATCCGGAAAGTGTACCTTTATGGGAAAACGTCAGTCTGCCGCATTGTTTCAATGCGACAGATGCCGTGGACCCGGATCTGAACTATTATCAGGGACCAGGATGGTATCGCAGCCAGCTAACGGTAAACAACCCCTATAAGAATGGCCGCACACTCCTTCACTTTGAAGGTTCCGGACAAAAAACACAGGTCTATATCTATGATGTGAAAGTAGCGGAACATGTAGGAGGTTACGACGAATGGACTGCAGACATTACCGCTGCAGTGGAGGCTTTCCGTAAAAATCCTTTGTTTCAAAAGCAGTTTAAGGGGAAAATCCCTTTGGAAATCCGTTGTGATAATTCCAGGGACCTGGAAATGATCCCTTCAGACCTTTCTGATTTTAACATCTATGGTGGTTTATACCGGTACTTAAACCTGGTTTATGCCCCACAGGTTTCCGCAGAAAAGGTCTTTGCCACTGCAAGTGTGGATGTGAAAGGCAGTCTCGGACAGCTAAAAATCGCTTCCAGGTTATGGAACCCCGATGGCGTAGATACGGTATTGGTTAAGATCGAAGTAAAAGACCCTCAGGGAAAATTAGTCGGCAGCTGGAAGAAAGAACTAAAAGCATTTTATGGAACCAAAGACCTTTGGGAAACGACGGTAAAGAATCCGAAATTATGGTCGACGGAAAATCCAAACCTTTATACCGTAGAAACGAGCATTCTTGCCAACGGAGAATGGGCAGTCCACAAAGAAAAAGTGGGCTTCAGAAACTTTGAATTCGTTAAAAAAGGACCATTTCTGCTCAATGGCAAAAGGCTCCTGTTAAGGGGAACACATCGCCATGAAGACCATGCAGGGGTAGCGGCAGCCATGACAGAGGACCAGATCCGCGAGGAAATGGTGCTGATGAAAAATATGGGGGTCAACTTTATCCGCCTTGGACATTATCAGCAGTCCAGAATTGTACTTGAGCTTTGCGACAGCCTGGGCATCCTGGTCTGGGAAGAAATTCCATGGTGCAGGGGCGGCTTGGGTGGAGAATCCTATAAAAATCAGGCACGTACCATGTTGACCAATATGGTGGAGCAACATTATAACCATCCTTCGATCATCATCTGGGGAATGGGAAATGAAAACGACTGGCCGGGAGATTTCAGCGAATTTGATCAGCATAAGATCAGGGAGTTTATGAAAGAGCTGAACGACCTTTCTCATCGCCTGGACCCATCCAGAAAAACAGCGATCAGAAGATGTGATTTCTGTAAAGACATCGTAGATGTCTATTCTCCTTCCATCTGGGCAGGATGGTACCGTGGAATTTATACGGAATATAAAGAGGTTTCCAAAACAGAATTTGATAAGGTAGATCATTTTTTCCATGTAGAATGGGGTGGTGACAGCCATGCCGGCAGACATTCTGAAAACCCGGACAATGCTTTGAGCCAGGTGAAAACAGGCAAAGGAGCAGATGAAAGGGCAGGAGATGCTTCCCTGTTTGGGGGAAGTGCGCGTGTATCTAAAGATGGCGACTGGAGTGAAAGTTATATCGTTAACCTCATCGACTGGCATTTAAAAGAGCAGGAAACCATGCTCTGGTTAACCGGAGCAGCCTATTGGCCTTTTAAAGACTTTTCTACACCCGTACGCCCGGACAATCCGGTACCGTATATGAACCAGAAAGGGGTGATTGAGCGTGACTTTACCAAAAAAGAAGCGTATTACGTATTCCAGTCGTACTGGACCAGCGAACCCATGGTTCACATCTACGGGCATTCATGGCCGGTAAGGTGGGGAAATGCGGATGAGCAGAAAATGATCAAAGTATACGCCAACCTGGATGAAGTAGAGCTGTTCCTGAACGGCAAAAGCCTGGGCAAAAAGAAACGCGATTCGCAGGACTTCCCGGCAGCGGGATTGAGGTGGATGGTCAGTTTCAATGAAGGCAAAAATACCATCAAAGCAGTAGGTAAGAAAAATGGTAAAGTATTTACCGACGAGATTACCCAGGAATACCAGACTGCAAAATGGGATAAACCTGCAAAAATGATCCTGGAGAAAGTCTCGGAAAAAGATGGGATTGCCCTGATCCGCGTGAAAATCCTGGACAAGAACAATGTGTTATGTCTGGATGCACAAAATTACATCAGTTTCGGCCTGACCGGTGATGGCAAACTGATCGATGATCAGGGTACTGCCCGTGGTTCGCGCAAAGTGCAGGTAGGAAATGGTCGTGCTGAGATCAGCATCAAACTAAATAATGGAAAGAGCGTGGCAAGTGTAAAAGCCGATGGCCTGCCCTCCACATTTATTGAACTTTAAAGATTTGAAATGAAATTTACCCAGTTTTTGTTATTAGGAGCCGTATTCATCAGTGTAAATGCCGATGCGCAAAACAATGGTCCCCTCAGGCTATGGTATGACCGCCCTGCGAAAGTATGGGAGGAAGCCCTGCCTTTGGGGAATGGGAAAACAGGAGCAATGGTTTATGGCCGCGTGGGCAGGGAGCGCATTGCTTTAAATGACAATACCTTATGGTCGGGTTTTCCTGATCCGGGGAACAATACAAACGGACCTAAAGTCCTTCCGGAGGTTAGAAAAGCAATTGAAGAAGGTAAATATGATGAAGCAGCGGTACTCTGGAAGAAAATGCAGGGGCCGTATTCAGCGAGGTACCTTCCTCTGGGAGAACTGTTCTTTCAGTTTAACCCGCAGGACAGCATTCCCGAAAGTTACCAAAGAGATTTGAACCTTCAGAATGCCATTTCTACCCTAAACTATACATTAAAAGGAGTCTCTTATAAAAGAGAGGTCTTTACCAGCTTTCCGGGCAAGGCATTGATGATGAGGATTACAGCCAATAAACCGGGTTCCATTAGCTTCAATGCCGGACTGATCAGCAAGCTGAGGTTTAAAACCAACAGCTCAGGAAGCAATGAGCTGTTGCTGAAAGGAAAAGCCCCGAAGTTTGTCGCCAACCGGGATTATGAACCCAAACAGGTGGAGTATGATGAGCAGGAGGGGATGAGCTTTGAGATCCGGTTAAGGATCAAAAATGAAGGAGGTTCCCTCAGCGGATCCGGAGATCAGCTGGTCGTTAAAAATGCCAATGCAGTGACCATCTATCTTACCGAGGCGACAAGTTTCAATGGCTTTGATAAATCTCCCGGATTGCAAGGTAAAAATCCGGCTATAGAAACGCTGGCAAATATGAACCGCGTGTTTTCTAAAAGTTTTGAAACTTTAAAATCCGAACACATCAAAGATTACCAGGCTTTGTTTAACCGCGTTAAATTTGAACTTCATCCCAACCCGCTTGCCGAAAAGCAAACCACAGATCAACGCCTGAAACAATATGCAAAAACTAAAAATGATCAGGGATTACAAGCCTTATATTATCAGTTTGGCCGGTATTTAATGATCGCTGCTTCCCGGCCGGGATCGAGGCCTTCCAACCTTCAGGGGATCTGGAACGACCTTGTACAACCACCATGGGGAAGCAATTATACCACCAATATCAATACCGAAATGAATTACTGGCTGGCCGAAAATGCCAACCTTTCCGAATGCCATCAGCCGCTGTTCGACTTTATGAAGGAGCTGGCAGTAAACGGTGCAAAGACGGCAAAAGTAAACTACAACATCGATAAAGGATGGGTAGCACACCACAATTCAGACCTTTGGGCCAAAACTTCTCCCCCCGGAGGTTACGACTGGGACCCTAAGGGAATGCCACGATGGTCGGCATGGCCGATGAGTGGCGCCTGGTTCAGTACCCATCTGTTTGAACATTATCAGTTTACCGGCGATAAGGTGTTTTTAAAACAAACCGCTTATCCGCTCATGAAAGGTGCTGCTGAATTTATGCTGCAATGGTTAATCAGGGATGAGCAGACTGGTTACCTGGTTACCAGTCCTTCCACTTCGCCCGAGAATACCGTTAAAATTCAGGGCAAAGAATACCAGCTTTCCAAAGCTTCAACAATGGACATGTCGATCCTCAGACAATTGTTTACGGACTTAATCCGGACTACTGAGGCTTTAAATATAGATGCCGCATTCAGGACAGAACTGAGTGCTGCACGGGAAAAATTATACCCTTTTCATATCGGTCAGTATGGACAGGTACAGGAATGGTTCCGGGATTGGGACGATCCAAAAGATACACACCGCCATATTTCCCATTTGTTCAGCCTGTTTCCCGGCAACCAGATTTCCGTTTTTGGAACTCCCGAGCTGGCAAGTGCGGCGAGACAAAGCCTCATCTTCAGGGGAGATGTGAGCACAGGATGGTCTATGGCCTGGAAAATCAACTGGTGGGCAAGGTTACAGGATGGCAACCATGCCTACAAAATTCTGGAAGATGCCTTTACTTATATCGATCCGACCTTAACCAAAGCGCAAATGAGCGGGGGAGGAACCTATCCGAACTTATTTGATGCGCATCCTCCATTCCAGATCGACGGTAATTTTGGTGCTACCGCAGGAATCACCGAAATGCTGCTGCAAAGTCAGGATGGTATGATCAGTTTATTGCCTGCATTACCGGAAGCCTGGCAGGAAGGCCGCATTCAGGGCATCAAAGCCCGGGGGAATTTTGTGGCAGACATCAGCTGGAAAAAAGGAAAACTGGTATCGGCAATGCTCAAATCAGAAATAGGAGGGAATTGCAGACTGAGAACTTTACAGCCTGTTAAAGTGCTTGATGTCAATGGAAAAGTGCTTGCTGCGAGCGGAAAAGATGCCGAAGGAGTAAACAGCAACCTCCTTACACAACAGGCTTATTTGCCTCCCTATCAGAACAATTCAAAAGTACGCCTGGAAAAACTCGACATCGGACATGGATCTGTGCTCGATTTCAAGACGGAAAAAGGAAAAACATATCAAATCATAGCCCTGTAAGCTCATGTATAAAAGGATCTTAATTTGCACTGTATTTTTATTGACGGGCCTGCTGGTCCGGGCGCAGGAGATTAAATGGGAACAGGTGGCCCCGGGAATCTGGAAAGGAAGTGTGGGCAAACCGGAAAGCTATAACCTGCTGACCGCCTCCGGCGCAAGTCCGGCAATGGATGGATTGAAACGCCTTGGCGATGCCGGTTTCCCTTTGATCAAAGAAGAAATTGTGGCCAGAGTCCAGGATGGTAAAACCTATCTCCGCTTCCCCCTGACCAAAAAGGAACAGCTTTACGGCTTCGGACTGAACTTTCAAACCGTTCATCAGAGAGGGAAAATCCTCGAACTGCATGTAGACCATTATGGAGGCAAAGACAATGGCCGGACCCATGCACCGACTCCTTTTTATGTCTCTTCTGACGGCTATGGTGTATTCATCAATTCTGCGCGTTACCTGAAAGTTTATGCCGGTTCTGCGGTAAGAAGGGACAGCAAAGACGCGCCGGAAGCGAAAGACCGCAATACCGATAAAACCTGGTCTTCCCGTCCTTATTCGGATGCGGTAGAAATCCTCGTCCCTGCGGAAGGGGTGGAATTCTACGTTTTTGCAGGCCCTAAACCTTTGGATGCGGTAAGCCGTTACAACCTGTTCAATGGCGGCGGCCCCTTGCCTCCACGCTGGGGATTGGGATTTACCCAAAGGGTAAAAACCCTCTATACTTCAGCAGAAGTAGAAAATGAAGCCAAAGCATTTGCGGATAAAGGTTTCCCGCTGGACTATATCGGTCTGGAACCAGGCTGGCAAAGCAAAGCTTATCCCTGTACTTTTGAATGGGACAAAAGCCGCTATCCCGACCCTGCCGGTTTTGTTAAAAACATGCTCAGCAAGGGCATCAGGCTAAATTTATGGACCAATCCATATGTGTCTCCTGTGGCATCAATCTATAAAGATCTAAAACCTTATACTGCCGACCATACCGTATGGCTGGGTGCTGTGGCAGACCTGACCATGCCGGAGGCGAGGGCAATACTGTTCGGGCAGCTCAAAAAAGGGCAGGTAGAGCTCGGCGTGAGCGGCTATAAATTTGACGAGGTGGATGGTTATGACCATTATTTATGGCCGGATGTGACCAGTTTTCCTTCGGGAAAGAGTGCGGAACAGCTGCGTCAGACCTATGGCCTGCTGATCCAACGGTACAGCGCGGAGCTCTTTCATCAGCGGAACCAGCGTACTTATGGCCTGGTTCGCGCCTCCAACGGAGGAGGAACCGCCTTGCCTTATGTGATTTACAACGATTATTATAACCATGAAGATTTTATCACCGCGCTGATCAACAGCAGTTTTTCCGGTGTACTCTGGACTCCGGAAGCCAGGGCTTCGAAAACGGGAGAGGAATGGCTGCGCAGGATGCAGTCGGTGGTGTTCTCGCCAATGGCGATGATCAATGCCTGGTCCAGCGGAACAAAACCATGGTCATATCCTGAAGTAGAGCAACAGGTAAAAGATATGGCCATCCTGCGCATGCAAATGATGCCCTACTGGTACAGCGAGTTTGCGAAATACCATTTTCAGGGAATTCCGCCATTCCGGGCGATGAACCTCGAAGAGGGCTTCCTGTCGGAAGTGCAAAAGGAACTGAAAAGCAGCAATCTGGAAGATAACCCATACGTAGAGGCGGTGAGTAAAGAAGTTAAAGACCAGTACATGGCCGGAGAATACCTCCTGGTGGCGCCGATGTTTGCCGGTAAATCCAGCAGAACGGTGATCCTGCCAAGAGGGAAATGGTTTGACTTTTACACCGGCAAATATGCCGGTGAGGGGGAAGTGATTACCGTTACTCCCGGACTGGACAAGATCCCGGTATATGTAAAAGACGGTGGGATCATCCCTATGGGCCCTGCTTTGATGCATGCGCCGAAACCTGCAGACAAGATCAACCTGGAGATCAGGTATTATGGAAATAAACCCGGTAAATACCTGCTTTATGACGATGACGGGGAGAGTTTCAACTATGAAAAGGGAGATTTCAGTTTCAGGGAGATCAACATTACAAAAGGGGCTGATGGCAGGTTAAAAACATCGGTTTCCAGGGCAGAAAAGGGAAAGCCCAATACCCTTGATCAAATCGTTTTTAAAGCAATGACCAGCAATTAAGCCCATGAAAAGATTAATCATAATATGCTTTACGTTGTTTCAGACAGGCTTTGGCGGGAATGTTTTTTCCCAAAGCCCGGAAAAGCAGGCCGTATTGACTTTGAAAAAAACAGTGCTTGCACAGGCTGTATGGGCCATGCAGCAGGAACCGGTAACGGTAACCGCGGCCGGTTCTCCAAGAAGTGCCGGAGGAATCCATGATTTTTACTCGGAAGGGGATTACTGGTGGCCGGACCCTGCAAACCCTGCAGGACCGTATATCCAGCGCGATGGGATGACCAACCCCGATAATTTTGTGGCCCACAGACTGGCGATGATCCGCTTTAGCAAAATCATTGGTGCCCTGGCTTCCGCCTATAAAATTACCGGAGATCACAAATATGCGAAACAGGCAATGGTTCATTTGCAGGCCTGGTTCATCAGCGAAGGCAGCCGGATGAACCCGAGCCTGGCCTTTGCACAGGCCATTCAGGGAAGGTTTACCGGAAGAGGAATCGGTATTATCGATACCATTCAGCTGCTGGAAGTTGCTCAGGGGGTCCTGGTGATGGAAAAAGCACTGAGCAGGGAGGTCCTTTCCGGAACAAAGCAATGGTTCGGGGATTACCTGAACTGGCTGATGAGCCATCCTTATGGCAAGGATGAAATGAATGCACAGAACAACCACGGTACCTGTTTTATCATGCAGGTTGCGGCTTTTGCAAAGTTGACCGGGAATGAAAAACTCCTTTCTTTTTGCAGGGAACGGTATAAAACAGTGCTTTTGCCCAATCAGATGGGACTGGACGGCAGCTTTCCAAGGGAGCTGAGCCGTACCAAACCTTATGGTTATTCCATCTTTAATTTAGATGCCATGACAACCCTCTGTCAGATCCTTTCTACTCCCGCAGATGACCTTTGGAAGTACGAAACCACAGATGGGAAATCCATTCAGAAAGGGATTGCCTACCTGTATCCATTTATAAAAGACAAAAGCAAATGGCCGTTGAAACCGGATGTGATGCATTGGGAAAACTGGCCGGTGGCACAGCCCTTTTTACTCCTCGGTGCCTCAGAATTTAAGCAGAAAGACTGGCTGCGGACCTGGCAAAAGCTGGATCATGACCCTCAGGTAGAGGAAGTGGTTCGCAACCTGCCGGTTAGAAACCCAATCATCTGGATCAATTAACCTTTAATATACCAATATCAACACAGATATGAAGCTCAGGATGAATTGTAAGTCGGCCTTTTTATGTTGCTCCCTTTCTTTAATTGCCGCTGCCGGATATGCTCAGGTGGCAGGTGATGAGGATAAGGAAATGTTCAATCAGGCAAAGCTGCGCGATGAGCAGGCCATCAACACCGCCAAAAATGGATGGTGGGCCGATTCCATGAAAGGCCATGAGCAGCGGATGCAATGGTGGAGGGAGGCTAAATTCGGCATGTTTGTGCATTGGGGGCTCTATTCCAAACCCGAAGGGGAATGGAAGGGGAAAGTCGTAAATGGCTATGCAGAACACCTGATGAGAAAGGAAAAGATCAGCAGGGCTGCCTATCTGGAACTTGCCCATGAGTTTAACCCTTTGAAATTTAACGCAGAAGAATGGATTCTGAACGCGAAAAAAGCGGGGATGCATTATTTTATTGTCACCGCAAAACACCATGATGGCTTTGCCTTATTTGATTCCAAAGTATCTGATTTTGACATCATCGACCAGACTCCTTTTAAGCGTGACCCGATGGCGGAACTCGCCGCTGCGGCAAAGAAACATGGAATGAAGTTCGGGTTCTATTATTCCCATGCTTTTGACTGGGATCATCCCGATGCACCCGGGAACGACTGGGAGTATAAAAATCCGGGAGGGGACCAGCTCATAGGTGGAGCAAACTGGTTCGATAGCCATCCGGAATGGTTGCCTAAAGCGGCAAAATATGTAGACCAGAAGGCGATTCCGCAGATTAAGGAATTGATCAATAAATACCATCCGGACATTCTTTGGTTTGACACCCCACATAAACTGCCGCTTTCTGAGAACCTGCGCATCCTTCAGGCCATCCGGGAAACAGATCCGGATATTGTGGTCAACGGACGTCTGGCGAGAAGTGCTTCCCGAAATTTTGGGGATTACCTGAATACCGGCGACCGCCCTGCGGAGCTTCGTACCGTAGATGGAGATTGGGAAGCCATTCCCACAACGAACGAATCTTATGGGTATTCGAAACACGACAACAGTCATAAACCCGCTAAATTCTTTATCCGGTTACTCGCCAATGCTGCTTCGCGCGGAGGCAATATTTTACTGAACATCGGCCCGAAAGGGGATGGCAGTTTTGACCAGATGGACAGCCGGATTCTGGACAGCATAGGAAGCTGGCTGCAGCAGAATGCTGCTTCGGTATTCGGAACTCAGCGCTCTACCTTACCCATTCCAGGATGGGGGGTAGCGACGCAGAAAGATCAGGCCGTTTACCTGCATGTCTTTGACTGGCCCAAAGACGGGAAATTGCTGCTTGGGGGATTGGATACTGAAGTTAAGTCTGCTTATCTGCTTGCCGATGAGTCTAAAAAGAAACTCAATGTAAAGCGTTTGAGCAGTTCAGATCTCCGCATTGATGTTCCTGTATTGTCGCCTGATGGCTCAGATGCAGTGCTTGTTCTGGAGCTGAATGCCCCGGTAAAAGCGGAAGGAGCCCGCCTGCTTTCCAGTCAGAATAGGAATAGATTCCTGTCTTTTGATGCCCTGCAGCATGGCAAAGCTTTCGGCTTTGGGGATGGAAAAACCGACCGCTACTTTGTGGATGGATGGAAAGCGCTGACGCAGTTTTTTACCTGGGAGCTTAAAAACTTACAAACCTCAAAATATAAGGTGCTGGTCAAATACCTGGCACCGGAAGGAGCCGGTGGGACTTACCTTGTTCAGCTCGGGGATTTCAAAAAAGAGCTTCCGGTATTGCCTTTAAAAACCGGGGTACAGACTCAGGAAATTGGTATCGCCGATTTAAAAAAGGGAGCGGCACAACTTAAAATCAGCCCTGTTCAGATTTCTGGAACGGAGCTGATGAAACTATTGGAAATTCAATTGATCCCTGTTCATTAACGCAGCAGGTTCAACCGTATAAAAACTTAAGCATATAAAAAATGAAAAGATACTTCTTTACCGTATTAGCCCTCTCAGTATTACAGACAAGCACTTTCGCACAAAAAGTAAACGTTAAAAAGGCTTTTGACAAAGCTGCCCTGCAAACCAAGGTGATGCTTGGAGAGATTGACAAAGCAAAACACAGCTCAGGAAAGGCCGGACTGGTTTCTCCGAGAACAATAGAACATGGAAAGCTGAAGCTCGTGGCCTCAAAGGACTGGACGAGTGGCTTTTTTCCCGGAACCTTGTGGTTCCTCTATGAATATACAAAACAGCAAAACTGGAAGCAGGAAGCAGAGAAATTCTCTGCCGATATCGAAAAGGAAAAGCTAAACGGGACGACCCATGATATGGGCTTCAAGGTCTATTGCAGCATCGGAACAGGATTCCGCCTCACCAATGATGCGCATTATAAGGAAGTGATCCTTCAGTCGGCAAAAACACTGGTCAGCCGTTTCAATCCAAAAACAGGGGTCATCCTTTCCTGGGACCATAGTCGCGAGAAATGGGTAAACCCGGTGATCATCGACAATATGATGAACCTGGAACTGCTTTTCGAGGCGACGAGGTTAAGTGGTGATTCTTCTTTCCATAAGATTGCAGTGAGCCATGCGAACACGACGATGAAGAACCATTTCCGTCCGGATTACAGCTCATACCACGTGATCGACTATGATCCTGCAACGGGTGCAGTACTGAAAAAGAACACACATCAGGGTTATAGCCATGAGTCGGCATGGTCCAGAGGACAGGGCTGGGCACTTTACGGATATACCTTATGCTACCGTTACACGAAAGATCCGGTGTATTTGAAACAGGCAGAAAACATTGCTGCGTTTATCCTGAACCATCCAAATATGCCGAAAGACCTGATTCCATACTGGGACTTTAATGCGCCAAATATCCCGAACGAACCCAGGGATGTATCGGCCGGCGCCGTGATTGCTTCCGCACTTTATGAATTGAGTGATTATAGTGCTCAAAAGAAAAACTACAGAGAGAAAGCAGCGGTGATGATGCAAAGTATGGCCAATACCTATACCGCAAGGGTAGGGGAGAACAAAGGATTTATCCTTACCAGCAGTACAGGTTCAAAGCCTTCAGATACAGAGGTTAATGAGCCTTTATCTTATGCAGATTATTATTACCTGGAAGCGTTGCTTAGGGCAGAGAAATTGAAATAGGACGGTAACCGGCCTTTTTGCAATTGAGAATAAGAATTAACCAAATACTAAACTATATACATTAAAATTATGAAAACAAACCAAGTAATGATTGCTGTATTGATGAGTGGAGGACTGTTATTGTCAAGTTGTAAAAAGGAAAAGGAACCGGATGCGGCCCTGGCGGCGAACAAGGCTATGGCCAGCAGCTCCGGCGATGTCGGGATCATGTCTGTCCTCTTTAACGGAGATGCGAGCAATGGCTCAGCTAACGTTTGGAAAAACATTAACATTGAAGGAACAGGAGCGGTAACCACTGTAAATGATGAAACAGGGACCCTGGTCTGGAAATTTTTAAAACCATCGGGAAGCCACAGAACCGAGGGTCGTGGGGCTAAAAACTATAGTGCCCAGGAAGGGGATGAAATCTATATCGGCTGGACCAGTAAGATCTATATGCCGACAGACCTGAAAACAGAGGCGCTGTTCCAGTGGAAATCCTATCCTACAGATGGTTCACTTCAAAATCACCCCCTGATGGTCCGTACCAAAAACGGAAAACTGGAGCTGCAGCATTTTGACGACCAGCATGTGGCGACCGTTCCCTGGTCTACCACACTTTCTACCAGCGCCTGGCTTAAGTTTGTGATCCGTATGAAAGTATCCAGAGACAAAACGGTGGGATTCATCGAATTCTGGTACAATGGCGTGAAACAAACACTTTCAAATGGCAGTGACCGCTTATATTGCAGGACCCTGGATGCGGTACCGGAATGTGATCCTAAATGGGGTGTATACGGTGGGGATTCCTCACAGGTGACCCATTTTGTGAAAAAGATCAGAATCGGGACTACTTATGCCGATGCCGCTCAGTAAGCAAAACATTAAACGTTAAAATTGCTGAACCATAAGCCAATTGAAGAGAGCGCCCTCCAGTAAAAAGAAGTTAAATTAGAAGATTCAATAAAACCATTTATAACCGTTATGCGTAAAATATCACTTTCCCTGCTTCTGGCATTTTCTTTCTTTATTCAACTGGCTTATGGTCAGCATTCCATCTCTAAAGATGAGCGCATGGCCTGGTGGCGTGAAGCAAAATTCGGGATGTTTATCCATTGGGGGGTCTATGCGCAGTTTGCCGGAGTCTACCGTGGACAAGAACAACGGAGAGGGGGTGCGGAATGGATCATGAACAGGTCCAAGATCCCCGTTGCTGAATATCAGGAAATGGCAAAAAGCTTTAATCCGACAAAGTATGATGCCGATGCCTGGGTAAAGATGGCCAAAGATGCAGGAATGAAATACCTGGTTATCACCGCAAAACACCACGATGGATTTGCTTTATTTAATTCGAAAGCAAGTAAATGGGACATTACAGACGCTACTCCTTATGGTAAAGATTTGTTAAAACCCCTGGCAATAGCCTGTAAAAAATATGGGCTAAAGCTGGGGTTTTATTACTCTCAGGCACAGGACTGGAACAATCCCGGGGGTGCTGCCGCGAGGAAAGTCATGAGTGAAGGCTGGGCAAACCCGGATTCTGTAAAGGTTGATGCCTATACTTTAGCCAATAAAGGCCATTGGGACCCTGCACAACAGACCAAAACTTTTGACCAGTACATCGATGACGTTGCCGTTCCGCAGGTCAAAGAACTGATGACCAATTATGGGGACATTGCGGTACTTTGGTGGGATACCCCTACAAATATGACCGATGAAGCGGCTTTAAAACTTCAGGACGCCTTAAAAACGCAACCTTACATTATTACCAACGACCGTTTAAAAAGACCTAACTTCCCCGGCGATACCAAAACTCCGGAGCAGAAAATCCCGAACCAGGCAGAGCTGGATGGCCAGGACTGGGAAACCTGTATGACCATGAACGGAACCTGGGGATTCAGGACTTCAGATCACAAATGGAAGTCCAGTGAAACACTGATCCGTAACCTGTCAGATATCGCTTCCAAAGGAGGAAATTACCTGTTAAATATTGGCCCTAAGCCTGATGGAACCTTCCCTGAGGAAAGTGTAAAAAGGCTGAGCGATATCGGAAAATGGATGAAAGTGAACAGTGAGTCCATTTATGGAACGAAAGCCAGTCCATTGTCGCCATTAGATTGGGGACGTTGTACAAAGAAAGAAACTAAAAAAGGAACGACACTTTATTTTTCGGTGTTCAACTGGCCTTCAAACGGTCAATTGCTGATTCCCGGAGTAAAAAATAAAGTGATTTCTGCCAGATTGCTTGCCGGCAACGGAAAAGTAGCTGCGCAAACCAAAGGATTTGATCTGTTATTGACTTTACCTGCCCAGGCCCCTGATGCCGTAGCGAGCGTCATTAAGGTGGAATTTGAAGGGAACATTGCCAGTCAGCATGGCGATCAGCCAAAGAAAGAAATGAAAACAGGGGCATTAGATTAGATTGATCATGAGAAAAACAATATTTTTGAGTCTTGCTTTATTGCTGGTTGCCAGTTTCAGCGCAAGCGCAAAAGATTATCCGGTCAGCTCTGCGAAAGAACTTTCTGCCCTTAACCTAAAACCCGGCGACCGGGTCCTGATGAAGGAAGGCGAATGGAAGGATCAGCAGCTGAAATTTAAAGGAACTGGCTCACAAGATCGTCCTATCGTTTTAATGGCCGCAAATCAAGGGAAAACCATTCTAAATGGAAACTCTACACTGGACATCGATGGTTCATGGTTGCTGGTTGACGGACTTTCTTTTGCGAAAGGCGCTTTGGATTCAGGAGAGGTGATCAATTTTTCCGAAAAATCTTTCTCCTGCAGGCTTACCAATACCAGCATTACCGATTACAACAGTGCTGATGACAAGGTGGATTATACCTGGGTTTCGCTCAGGGGGACCCACAATCGGGTTGACCATTGCCTGTTACAGGGGAAAAGTCACCAGGGGGTAACGATGGTGGTCTGGCTTTCCGCGAAACCAAATTACCACCAGATTGACCATAACTATTTCGGCCCGCGTCCGGAACTGGGAAGGAACGGAGGAGAGACGATCAGGATCGGAACGAGCACCTGGTCTTTCCATGATTCCTTTACCATTGTGGAGCAAAATATCTTCGAACATTGCAATGGGGAAATCGAAGCGGTCTCGGTTAAATCGGGAAAAAATATCATTCGCAATAACCTCTTTTATGAGTGCAAAGCGACGCTGACTTTAAGGCATGGGAACCAATCTGAAGTTAGTGGAAATTACTTCATCGGGAATGGGAAACCAGGCACCGGAGGTGTCCGGATTATCGGGGAAGATCACCGGGTTCATGACAACTATTTTCAGGACCTGACCGGCACCGGAAACAGTGCTGCAATTTCTGTAATGGCAGGCTTGCCGAACCCAATCCTCGTGAGTCACTGGCAGGTGAAAAATGCGGTGATTACTGACAACCTGGTTGTCAATTGTAAGGAGCCTTTTGCCATCGCTGCAGGTTACAGAAAGGACCGGTATTTGCCTGCTTTGAATACTTACTTTGCGAAGAACATCATCGTCAGCAATAGCGATCCTTTAAAATGGTACGACGAAAAAGTAGTCGTAAATTTTGAGGACAACCTGATCTTCAGTACTTCTTTTGCGGGCGGGAAGGGTAGGGGATTTGAACTCAAAAATGAGGAGTTGAAAAAGAGCAGGGACGGGCTTTTTTTAAGGCCGGGACAAGCTGATTTTAAACCTTTCTGGAAATCAGAGCAGGTTGGGCCCTCTGGATTTTCTGACCTTAATAAAAAGATTATCATAAATTAGTTTTAATTCTGAGGATTAGGTGTTTATATTTTCAGTAAAATAGCGTATTACCAGAGGTTATGACCAAAATACCCCAAATATCCCTTATAAAACATAGGAATAAGGCACTTTTTGCCTTTCCTTTTCTGCTGATGGCATTGCCCATGAAAGCACAAAAAACAGCACCACTTTGGGTTGATTTTGTGAAGGCAAAACAAAGCGGAACAACTCCGGTCCTCCCCGATTTTTCTTATGCCGGTTACCACTGGTCGGAAAGCGCACTGCCTTCGGCGGAAGGTAAAAAGATCTTCAGGGTAGACGATTACGGGGGGATACCTAACGATGAAAAATATGATGATGAAGCCATTCAAAAAACGGTGGATGCCGCGGAAGCAAATCCTGGTGGGGGCATTGTTTTTTTCTCCCCTGGAAAGTACCTCATTGCCCCCGATGGAGATGCTAAAAAACAGATCCGGATTTCCAAAAGCGGGATCATTTTAAAGGGCAGTGGAAGTGCGTCAGGAGGGACAGAAATCTACCAGGAAAACATGCGGATCAATGGCCGTCAGTTTCTCTTCAAACCCTCCGGAGAAGCGCCGGAAAAGTTGACCACAATTGTCGAAGATGCGGGCAGGGAAAGCTTCAGCGTAAGGGTCAAAGACAGGAGCCGTCTGCAGGTCGGACAGGATGTAGTGATCCGTCATAAAAGTGAAGAATTTACAAGGGCATACTTTGCTCCTCTGGACCTGAAACCCCAGTGGTCAAGACTGTTTGGAGCGGATGGTGGAATGCAGATTTATGAGATCCATACGATTGAAAAGATCGAAGGGAATAAGGTGACTTTTAAGAATCCGCTGCACCTGGATCTCAAAATGGTCCGCTCCGCAAGCTGGACCCTGGAGTCTTATATTTCCTTAACGGAATGTGGCATTGAAGACCTCTTGTTCTCCAGCAACTGGAAAAATTACCCGGAATCGTTTATTCACCATAAGAATGAAATCCATGATTACGCTTACGAGGCCGTTGGAATGGAATACCTCAAAAACAGCTGGATCAGGAATTGTGAGTTTCATGACCTGAATGAAGGTGTTTTTATCCGTTCAGGATACCAGATTACTATAGAAAACACCCATTTCAGAGGAAAGAAGGGGCATGCTTCGATCCATGCCCGTACAGGTTATGGCGTGTTAATTAAAAATTGTTCTTTCAATGGCGCACAACACCATGGTGCCGGAACGGGTTACAGTGCCGTTGGAACGGTCATCACACATTGTTCTTTAGGAACAGACCAGAATTTCGACATCCATTCGGGGCAGCCTTATGCGACTTTATACGATGATATTGATGGCGGGGTATTTTACAATCTTGGTGGTCCGGAACCCGGGCATCCACACCATGGTAAGCAATTGGTAATCTGGAATTTTCATCATAAATCTGCCAAAGACCAACATTATAATTTCTGGGATATGAGCAGGAGAAGGAACTATACCATTGCAGCCCCGATATTGGAAGGTTTTACTTCCGACAGATTGGTTACCTTTGAAAATGCAGGGGTAAATGAGTTGCAGGGAACACCCGTTCTTCCGCGTTCTTTATTCGATGCACAGCTTCAGCTGAGGCTAAAAGGAACGGATATCGTAACGGGCAGATAAAATATATACTGATGAAAACCTTATTTAAATATTGCTTAATATGTGCATTTTGGCTGTTCGCCGGTCAGGTTTATGCGCAATCTAAATTTCGGATTGCCTGTGTGGGGAACAGCATCACCTATGGTTCCGGATTGAAAGACCGCTCCACTGAATCTTATCCTGCGAGGTTACAGGCCTTGCTGGGGAGTAAGTATGAGGTGTTGAACTTTGGTGTAAGCGGGGCGACGATGCTGAAAAAAGGGAATAAACCTTATTGGAATACGCCCGAATATCAACAGGTAATGAACTCCGCTCCTGACCTGGTTTTCATCAAACTGGGGACCAACGACAGCAAGCAGGTCAACCGGGAAGAGATGCCTGGATTTGAAACCGATTATAAAGACATGGTCCGGGCTTTTAAAGGGTTAAGCACGAAGCCAAGGGTGGTTTTATTGCTCCCGATCAAGGCTTTTTCGGATGAGAAATTTGGCATTTCAGGAACTTACCTCAGGGAGAGCATGATCCCTGTGATCCAAAAAATAGCCTTCGATGAGCAACTGGAGATCCTCGATCTTTATTCCTTATTTGCAGATAAAGAAGCATTACTGGCGGATAAAATCCATCCCAATGCTACAGGCGATAATTTCATTGCGCTTCGCCTGGAATCCTTCATCAAACAACAGACAAAACAGACAAAATCTGTGGCGGCCAAACTTAAAACCCCGGTACAGGTGGGTTCCTTTTACGGCTATGAAAGCCTTAAATATAGCTTTCAGGGGCGTGAAGCAAGAATTGTACAGCCTAAGAAAGTGGCCAAAGGAATGCCCTGGATCTGGAGGGCGAGGTTTTGGGGACATGAGCCACAAACCGACATTGCCCTGCTGGAAAGAGGGTTTTATTTGGTCTATTGTGATGTAGCAGAGCTGTTTGGCAATGCGGAATCCATCCGGATCTGGAATGATTTTTACGCTTCACTGCAAAAGATGGGCTTCGCAAAGAAAGCGGTTATGGAAGGAATGAGCAGGGGTGGTGTCTATGTCTATAACTGGGCAGCGGCCAATCCCGGCAAAGTAGCCTGTGTGTATGCCGATAATCCGGTGCTGGACCTCAAAAGCTGGCCGGGAGGAAAAGGGCAGGGGCCTGGAAGTAAAGAAAGCTGGGCAACCTTCCTGAAAGATTATGGTTATCAGACAGATGCAGCTGCTATGGCCTTTAAGGGCAGTCCGATTGATCAGATTGAAGCCATCGTAAAAGGAAAGTATCCCATGTTACATGTTTGCGGTGATATCGATGAGGTGGTTCCAATGGCAGAAAACAGCCTTCCCTTTGCGGAAAAGATTAAACTTGCCGGTGGGGATATTCAAATTATTCATAAGCCGGAAGGGAAACACCACCCTCATAGTCTTCCGAATCCGCAGGTGATTGTTGATTTTATTCTAAAAGCAACAGGACAGTAAATTCAGGTTAGTTTAAGTTGAAGTTAATCCCTGTGTAGGGATAGTTTGGGTTGAGTTCGTACTGAATCCAGGCTTGCATGACAGTAAGTTCATGGTGAGTCCGGCTTTTACCGGAAAAACGTGGACTTGCCGTGGACTTAATGTGGACTTACCGTGGACTCAGTACGACGGAATATCGACCCGAATAGAGAGGGAACTATGCTTGATATGATGGAAAGTGAAAATGGATTTTTGATTTTTTATCGAATGATCCTGAGATTTTTGGGTTAAATTGAATCGTCGTATAAAGATAGTTATTTAATTTTAATTAACGAAGAGCTGGTTTTTTGAGTTTAATTTTTTGTCCAATGTTTCATAGAAGGCGAATTAATAGAAAGTTCAACTGTGGCAGTTTTTGCCACAGCTGAAATAGAAGAGGGACGAAGGGGTAAGTAGAGAGGTCGATTTTTACAGCTTAGATGTTTTAATATCCGTAGGATATGGAATTACATTTTATTTATTCAATTCTCTGGCCCTTAGCTGTGCCTGGAACAGAGAGGCTGGTTGTAAACCCTTTTGATCCTGCCCTTCCCATTCCCCATCTGGTTTACCTTTTAACCGGCCTTCAAGCTTTTTACCTTGCAGGCCAATCGCATAATTTTTACCTGATACCCAGGGGTTTTGAATCGCTGCAGACTTCACTTTACAGTTCCAGACTACCTGTGTTACCCCCGCCCAGCCGTGTCCGCTTCCCCAGTTTCCACGGTCCTGAACATTGATTTCTCCATCGGTATCGATGTTGTCGTATAGCGTTCCACTGGCCCAGCGATGATGAGGGCCAATGTCGGCATGTGTATTTCTCGACTTACAATGGTAAAATACATTTGGTCCACAGGTCTTTGCGCCGGTCACATAGTCGTGCCTGCCTTCAGTCGTTTCCAGGTCCATGAACAGGTTTTGCTGTCCGTTATTATTGAAAGAATACCTTTTTCCACCTGTAATCACCGATTTTGCATCCAGACATTTGGAATCTTTTACCGTGATGTTTTTCGCTCCGCCATCCAGGCTCACACAGGCATAGCCAAAGAAACGGGAGGTGACTCCGGTCACCCATCCATTTTCAATATGGTCAAAATCTACTGCGATCCAGCCATGGTCTTCGTCGGTATCGCTGGCATATTCGGATTCAAAAAGTATGTTTTCTATCCCCACTTCCTGAATTCTGCCTTTGTATTCGTATTTAAAAATGCTTCCGCCACCGTATTGCTGATCCAGTGCCATTACGACCGGATTGTCTATGAAGACGGTATTGCCCTGGATTTTAACGATTTCCCGCTCATAGCTGAGGTTGTAGTCCGTGCCTGTCCATTGTTTGGTGCCTTCTCTGGCCTCGATCCGGTCCATTTGAAGGTCATGAATCCAGTTGTCCGTTCCCGGTCTGAAAAGAATGATCTTATCGCCGGATTTTAAGCCTTTGGTATTGCTTATTTTGAAAGATTTAGCGCCTGTAGGAACATATTTGTCGGTAATCTGAACCCTGCTGTCCGGGACTTCTGTGATTTTTCCCTTGCCCCTGATTTTAAGGAGCGAGCGCAATCCTTTTCCCGTGGCAATGAGTTTTGTTCCTTCAGCGTTGTTTCCTGATCCTCTTAAAACGATGCCACTGGCTTCGATGTTCAGGGTTCCGGCAATGACATAAGTTCCCTTTGTCAATAAAATGGCACCTCTATGCCCATTCGCGTCTGCAGGGAGCGCAGAAACCTCATCTATGGCATTCTGAATCATCTCGCCTGCATCGCCGTTTACCGGATTTAAGGTTTTAACAACCCCGACTTGCGGAATTTCCTTTAATCCATGGTGATAGCCAACTGCACTAAAATCCGGAATGGTATTACCTTTTTCGTCAGGATGGTAGGTGATGCTGCCATTTTTATTGATGTTGAGGAATCTGGAAGTCCAGGACCCATCGTCATTGATGAAAGAAAAGAGCAGGGCGCTGAACGAAAGGATCAGCAGGGAGAAAATGGATTGGTGTTTCATTAGAAATCGGATATTATCGGTTGCAAATGCAATACCGCGATAATATCCGACTTTCTTGTCGCCCGAATGAGCATATTAGTAAACCTGGTTGGCAATTACATTTTCATTCTCTGGATGCGCACCGCATTCAGGATGGCGACCAAAGCAACCCCTACATCGGCAATTACCGCTTCCCAAAGGGTCGCTACACCTCCTGCACCAAGGATCAGCACGATCACTTTTACACTCATGGCGAGGATGATGTTTTGCCAAACCACACTTCTGGTTACTTTTCCGATTTTTATGGCAGAGACGATTTTCGAAGGCTGGTCATTCTGGATCACGATATCGGCAGTTTCTATCGTCGCATCGCTTCCAAGGCCACCCATGGCAATCCCTGCATCGGCCAATGCCACTACCGGTGCATCATTTACCCCATCTCCGACAAAGGCGATTGACCTTCCTTCTTTTTTAAGGTTTTCTACTTTCTCCACTTTGTGTTCCGGAAGCAGGTCGCCAAAGGCGAAGTCAATGCCCAGGAATGCGGCAACCTTAGCTACGACACTTTGTTTATCGCCGCTGAGCATCACGGTTTTAATGTTTAAAGCATGCAGGTCTGCGATGGCTTGTTTTGCATCCTCCTTGATCTCATCGGCAATGGTCACATATCCGGCAAACTGCTGATTGATGGCCACCACGACTACAGAGTCTACAATGGCATCCACTTCTTCAGGATATGGGATATTGTATTTTTTTAACAGTTTGGCATTCCCTGCCAATACTTCTTTGCCGCTGATCAGCCCTTTTAAGCCGTGTCCTGCAATTTCTTCCACTTCGCCAATACTATCGTGGTTTGGTTCGGTTTCGGCGTACTGAGCGATCGCTGTGGCGATCGGGTGGGTCGACTTGCTTTCTATCGCCGCAAGGAGTTGGATGAACTCTTTTTCTGCAATGCCATCGGTAACCACTTGCTGTACCTGGAAGACTCCTTTGGTCAGCGTTCCCGTTTTATCCATCACCACCGTATCAATTTTGGTCATCACATCGAGGAAATTTGATCCTTTAAACAGGATTCCGTTTCTCGATGCGAGTCCGATTCCCCCAAAATAACCCAATGGGATAGATACTACCAGGGCACATGGACAACTGATTACCAGGAATACCAGTCCGCGGTAAAACCATTCCTGAAAGCTGTAATTGGCGACAATAAAATAGGGAAGGGCCACCACCAGTACGGCAAGGAGGAATACAATTGGGGTATATACTTTTGCAAACCGGGAGATGAACAATTGCGTTTGTGATTTTCTGGCGGTCGCATCCTGCACCATTTCAAGAATCTTGCTCAGTTTGCTGTCTTTAAACAGTGATTTTACTTCTACCTGTGCCAGCTGGTTCAGGTTGATCATTCCGGCCAGGACCTGCTCGCCTTTGGCTTTAGCATCCGGTTTGGACTCTCCGGTCAGGGCTGCGGTATTGAAAGTCGCTTTGTCGGAATATAAAACCCCGTCCAGCGCCACCTTTTCTCCCGGTTTTACCTGGATGATCTCTCCGATCTGTACTTCAGCAGGCGCAATCGTACTTACTTTTCCTTCGCGGATCACATCCACACTTTCCGGCCTGATGTCCAGCAAGGCTTTAATGCTTCTTTTTGCCCTGTTTACTGCGGCATCCTGGAACCATTCCCCGATAGAATAGAACACCATTACGGCCACACCTTCACTGTAAGAACCGATGGCGAAAGCACCGAGTGTAGCCACGCTCATCAGGAAAAATTCATTGAAGAAATCCAGTCTCAGTGCTTTTCTGAAGGCAAGTTCCAATACGTTATATCCGGCAAGCAGATAGGCGGGGATAAAAATGGCCAGCTGGATGTAATTGCTGAACGTGATGTCGAAGCCATATTCCAGGGTCAACATCACGAGAACGATGGCCAGTGAGGTCAACAATGGCCAGTGGCTTTGCCATCCTTCAGGTTCTCCGGAGCCATGGTTATGTCCGTCATCATCAGAATGTTCTTCTGCTGAATGGTCATGATCCTTATGGTCATGGCCCGCATGGTTATGGTTTTTATGTGAATGCGCCTGACCGTTATGTTTGTGAGGCGCGGTAGCGGTAGCAGTATTGCTGTTTTCTTCTGTTGAGCAGCAGTCTTTGAGTTTCTTAGATTCTTGCATCGTCATAGGTTTTATAGTACAAATGTACTCGCTATGACGATGCAATGCTATTGCAATGTTAGCCGGAATGGCACTGATCGCAAATTCCTTTGATGATCAGGTTCATTTCTTCCGTCTGGAATCTTTTGGGCAGGGAGATTTCGGGAATTTTGGTATTTGGCAGGCAAAAAGTCTCTTTACAAGTGTTACAGTAGAAATGGACATGGAGGTCATGGTGATGGTCGCCATCACAATTGTCTTCACATAAAGCATATTTTGTAGCCCCCGTTCCATCTTCAATGCTGTGTACCAGTCCCTTTTCCTCAAAGGTCTTTAAGGTGCGGTACAGGGTGATCCGGTCTGAGGGCCCCATTCCTTTTTCCAGGTCGTTTAAGCTGATCGCGGCGACCTGTTTAGTCAGGAAGTCCAGTACCAGTAAGCGCATGGCAGTAGGGTTGATGTCCTTATTTTTGAGCCTGTGTTCTATGTCTTTTGTCATACGTGTTTATTTTGATGGTATGATGTCCCATAAGTTACCATAAAGATCTTCAAAAACAGCCACCGTTCCGTAATCTTCTTCCTTTGGTGGCCTGATGAAATTGATTCCTTTATCGGTCATGTCCTGATAATCTCTCCAGAAATCATCAGTGTAGAGAAACAGAAAGACCCGGCCACCGGTTTGGTTTCCAATCCGGCTTTTCTGTTCCCCGTTCGATGCTTTTGCTAATAAAAGGCCGGATTCCGGAGATCCGGGAGGAGCAATTCTGACCCAGCGTTTTGTAGGGCTTTGGACAGTGTCTTCTAATAAGGTGAAATGGAGCTTTTGGGTATAGAACGCAATGGCCTCATCATAATCGGCAACTACCAGTGCCATGTACCCTATCTGTTGTTTCATTGTTTGCTAAATTAGGAATTTAATGGCTGTGTTCTGAAGGGCCTGAAGATTTTGACTGCAGGTAAAATGCTCCTTTGGTTACCAAACGTGTGTTTGCCGGCAGTTTTTCCAATGGGGTAATGTTGATATAACCCAGTTCTGAAACTCCGGTAACGACTTCTACTTTTTTGAAATGTGTGCCATGGCCGGCTTCTTTCGCTTCTGCTTTTTCCTCTTCCACGATGAAAATATACTCCTTGCCTTCTGCTTTAACCACAGCATCAATCGGCACAGCCGGGGAAAGTGCCGTTCCTACGCTGATCAGTCCGGTTACATACATTCCGGGAATGAGGTTGCTCAATGGTCTCGTGATGACCGCATGGACAATTACCCCCTTGGTATCGTCTTCAAAAGATTTGTTGATGCCGTTTAAGACCCCTTCAATCTGTTGGTTTTCCTGATTCGTTAACCTGAAGCTTACTTTTTGTCCGATATGAACCTTAAAAAGGTCTTTCTCATACACCAGCAGGTCTGCGTGAATCTTGGAATTGTCTACGATGTCCATTAATGAAGTTCCCGGCTGGATGAACGCGCCTGTGGTAACGGCAATTGTACCTATGGTCCCGGCAATAGGGGCCAAGACAGGGATTTCTGAGCTGATCTTACCGGAAGAAACCCTGGAAGGAGAGATGCCCAGTTGTTGCAGCTGGCGTTCCAAAGCCTTGATTTTAGACTGTTCAGCACGGTAATTTGCTTCGGCAAGCTGGAAGGATTTGCCTGTTCCTGCATCTGCTGCCTTGAGCTGCTGCTGACGTTTATATTCTGCATCAACAAAGCTGAACCCATTCTTTGAAGAAAGGTAGTCCTGCTGTAAACGGATCATGTCCTGATTTTCTATGATGGCCAGGACCTGTCCTTTTTTTACTTTCTGTCCTTCCAGCACACTGATTCTGCGGATAATTCCACCGGAAAGGAGGTTTACCTTGGCTTCATTTTGCGGCGGTACGGCGAGTTGTCCGCTGGCTTTTACTACTGCCGTCAGGTTTTTCTCTTCAATTTTGCCGATCTGAATGTCTACGGCCTTCATTTGTTGTTCCGTCAATTCGATTTCATCGCTATGGCCTTCTTCCCCATGTTCTTCTTCACTATGCCCTTCTTCTTTGGCTGCCGCTGTTTTTTCTGCTGATTTTTCCTTGTTTCCGGTACATGAACTCAGGCTGATGCTCATGGAAATGGCGATCATAAGGGCAAGCTGGATTTGTTTTTTATATAAGTTCATCTGATTATTCTCCTTTGATAAATGCTAATTGAATGGTCGTTTGGTTTAATTGGTTGAGGGTTTCCAGGTAAGTGATCTTACTTTGAACCGCAAGCGAAATGTTCTGGACGTATTCCATGTAACCGATTTCGCCGAGATCAAAAGAGACTTGTGCAATGCGCAACTGTTCCCCGGCCTGTTTTAATCCTTCAGAGGTGTAATAATCAACGGTCTGTTTGTTTTTCAGGTACTCCTGAAATGCCTGTTCATATTGAATTTCGAATTGATGCTGCGCATTCTGGTACTCTGTTTCTGCCATCTGTGCAGCGATCTTTTCGCTTTTTACTTTTGCACGGCCAGCGCCATTGAACAAGGGCACGGCAACACCAAACTGAAGGCCTGCAATCCTGGTGCCCGGTGTATAGTCGCGGTTCAGTTTTGCGGGGTCGAAAGACCTGATTACGAGCTGCTGACTATAACCAAGAGTGAAATCAGGTAAAGCTTTGGCCTTTTGAAGGCTGATTTTTGCCTTTGCCACTTCAATCTGCTGCTGATGAACATCCATCAGCGGATTGCTGCTGCTGCCTAAGGTTTCATTTGCCCGGGGCGATAGCACAGGGAGCGTTTTTTCAGCCAGTAAGATCGGTGCTTTGGTGTTCAGCAATTGCTGAAGCTGTAACTCCTGGACTCTTAATCCCGCTTTGGCTGTGTTTTTTAGGGTTTGTACTTCCTGGTATTTGTTCCTGGCAGTGATGAGTTCCAAATTGGAGGTCTCTCCTGATTTAAAGCGGACTTCCGCTTTCTTAATGAAGTTCCGGTAAACGCTGTCCTGAAAATTAAGGACTTTCAGGCTTTCCTGAAAGTACAGGTAGTGGTAGTAGGCGATTTTAGTATCCCTGATGATTTCTGCACGGGTATATCGGACCGATTGCTCGGAGAGGGCGGTTTGCAGGTTCAGTACCTTTTGCTGGTTTTTGTATAAGCCCGGCCATGCAAAAGTCTGCGTGACATTGATGGCATTGTCATTACCTCCGCCACTGGTTGGATCCTGAGAAAGGGAAAATTCGGTCTTTCCGGGATCAAAGCCTGTTTTTTGGAGGGCTTTGGCATGTGCGGTTCCGAGACTGGCAGATTTCAGTTTCAGGTTGTTCTGAACCGCCATGGAAAGGATGCTGTCCAGACTAAGCGGGCTGCTGATATTTTGTGCCTGAGTCGGGCTGCTTTGTGTCTGAGCCGGGTTGTTTTGTGCCTGAACCGGGCTGCTGTTTCCTGCAAGTGTAAAACTAAAGACCGCAGCGAGGATCAGAACCTTAGCTGAACTGCCTGTTTTGATCTTTGTAAGCTTTTTATCTGCAAACAAAAGGTACAGACAAGGCAGGACGAATAAGGTCAGCAGGGTGGCAGAAAGGAGTCCGCCGATGACTACCGTAGCCAGTGGTTTTTGTACTTCTGCACCTGCGCTGCCGGACAAGGCCATTGGCAGGAAGCCAAGGGAAGCCACAGCGGCAGTCATGATTACGGGGCGAAGTCTGACTTTAGTCCCTTCGATTACCCGTTGATAAATGTCTGTCATTCCTTCTTCTTTGAGTTGATTGAAATAGCCGATCAGTACGATGCCATTGAGGACGGCGACCCCGAAAAGTGCAATGAAACCTACGCCGGCAGAGATGCTGAAAGGCATGTCCCTCAGCAGTAAGGCGAAAACTCCTCCAATTGCCGAAAGCGGAACTGCCGTAAAGATGAGGATCGTCTGGCCGAATGATTTGAAGGTGGCATATAAAAGACCCATGATCAGGAGCAAGGCGATTGGAACTGCAACAGACAGCCTGTCTTTGGCCTTTTTCAGGTTTTCAAATTGTCCGCCATAGGTCAGGTAATAACCCGAAGGCAGTTTTAATTTCTTATCCAGGATTTGCTGAATTTCTGATACCGTACGTTCCACATCCCGTCCTTTGACGTTGAAACCCACATAGATCCTGCGTTTTCCGTCTTCTCTGGAGATCTGGGCAGGGGCATTTTTTAGTGCAACATTGGCCACCTGATTTAAAGGTACTTTATTTCCCGAAGGAAGTGGCAGGTATAGGTTTTCAATGCTGGAAATGTTCTCTCTAAGTTCTCTTTCCAGGCGGACCACCATTTCAAACCGCTTTTCTCCTTCAAAGATGACGCCTGCGGTGTTGCCTGCAAAGGCGGTTTTTAGCAAGGTATTGACATCTGAAATCGTCAGTCCGTATTGCGCGATTTTGTCGCGGTCGTATTCTACCACAATCTGCGGCAGACCGGTCACTTGCTCTACAAAGGGTTCATTTACACCTTGCACCGGGGCAATTAAGCGGGAGATTTTATTGGCTTGCTGGGTTAAAACATCCAGGTCTTCCCCATAAATTTTTATTGCCACATCCTGACGGACACCCGTCATCAGTTCATTGAAACGCATTTGCATGGGCTGCGTGATTTCAATGTTGACACCCGGTAAGATGGACAATGCTTTCTCCATCTTCTCCGACATTTCTGCTTTTGAGCTGGCACTGGTCCATTCTTCTTTAGGTTTCATGGCCACCATCATGTCTCCCCGTTCTACCGGCATAGGATCGGTAGGAATCTCGGCGCTTCCAATTCTTGTGACAACTTGTTTCACCTCCGGGAATTGTTCTTTTAAGATCTTTTCGGCCTTGCCGAAGGTTTCCACTACCTGTGTGAGGGAGGTTCCCTGCGACATTGCGATTTCCACGGCCAGATCGCCCTCTTCCAGTTGCGGCAGGAATTCTCCACCCATGCGGTTGAATACCCAAAGGGTCAGGAGAAAAAGGACGATGGCAAAGGCGACGGTTAATTTTTTGAATTTCAGTACCTGTACCAGGGCTGGTTGATAGGCCCTGCGCAGGCCATCCATGATCTTATCTGAGATATTGGGTTTATGCGTTGTGTTTTTGCTGAGAAATAAAGCCGTCATCATTGGAACATAAGTCATAGAGAGGATGAATGCTCCGACTATGGCAAATACCACCGTTTGAGCCATGGGCTTAAACATTTTTCCTTCAATTCCGACAAGTGACAACAGCGGAAGGTAAACGATCAGGATGATGATCTCGCCAAAGGCAGCACTGTTTCTGATTTTAGAAGAAGCCGTATATACCTCTTCGTCCATTTGCGGCTGACTGAGCGGAATGGCATCATGACCTGCATTTCTTGCACTAAGCCGGAATATGATCGCTTCCACAATGATGACCGCACCATCTACAATGAGTCCGAAATCGATGGCACCAAGGCTCATCAGGTTTCCGGAAACGCCAAATAAGCGCATCATCCCAAAAGCGAATAACATGGAAAGGGGGATTACAGAAGCCACCACCAATCCAGCTCTCCAGTTGCCCAGCAATAATAGCAGGACAAAAATCACGATCAGGGCCCCTTCAATCAGGTTTTTCTGAACCGTACTGATGGACCTGCCCACAAGCTCTGTCCGGTCGATGAAAGGTTCGATGACCACACCTTCCGGAAGTGATTTCTGAATCTGAACGATTCTTTGTTTGACGTGTTTGATGACTTCATTGAAGTTCTCACCCTTTAGCATGAGTGTGATTCCTGCCACCACTTCGCCTTCACCATCGCGGGTAACGGCTCCATATCTGGTAGCTGCCCCAAACTGAACGGTGGCCACATCACGGATCAGGATCGGCACGCCGCCCATATTTTTAACGACAATCTTTTCAATATCAGCCAGGCTTTTTACCTGACCCACGCCGCGGATGGTATAGGAATTACTTTGTTGCTCGATATAGGAACCGCCGGTGTTTTCATTGTTGTTTTCCAGGGCTTTATAGATGTCTGCAATGGTGATGTTCAGGGAGTTGAGCTTATCATTATCCAGGGCGATTTCGTATTGTTTGACATAACCTCCCCATCCGCTCACTTCTGCCACGCCTTTGGTTCCGGCCAGTTGTGTCCGGACTACCCAGTCCTGCAAGGTCCTGAGGTCTGTAGCAGAATACTTTTTCTCATATCCTTTTTTGGTATGGAGTACATATTGGTAAATCTCTCCCAGCCCGGTAGTAATCGGGGCAAGGGTGGGGGAAGCAAGGCCTTTAGGGATGTTGGATTCTGCTTCTTTCAATTGAGCGCCAACCTGTTGTCTTGCCCAGTAAATGTCGGTTTCATCTTCGAAAACGATGGTGATTACCGAAATTCCTGATCGGGAGATGGATCGTTTCTCGATCACTTCCGGGATATTGGCCATGGCCAGTTCTATCGGGGCGGTAATGAATTGCTCTACCTCCTGGGCACCCAGGCTTGGAGCCTGGGTAATGATCTGTACCTGGTTATTGGTGATGTCGGGAACCGCATCAATGGGGAGCTTTGTTAAGGAATAAATGCCCCAGATGATGAGGGATAGGGTCATTAAACCTATTGCCAGTTTATTCTTGATGGAGAAATAAATAATCTTGTCAAACATACGTCGCGTCTGTTTTATAGCCTGTTAAATGGCAGGAAATCCTGGCCATGAATGGTTGGGTAAATAAATAAATCGGGAAAAAGAGATGATTTATACCAACTGAGGCGGTTGCCAGATGTCGCCCGCAAATAAGATTACCGGAGAAATGGGCAATTCAGGATAACTGATTTCTTTTTTAAAGGGTGCGGTAGTTTGTGCAAGATAGGCAGGACTGGTAAGCGCGAAAGCCTGACAGCTGCTGCAATGAAAAAAGGGAGAGCAGGTATGCGGACTGTTTTCAGCATCGCAAGGGACCTCTTTTACCTCGTTGTATTGGGTTTCATGTGCGCTCAGGTTAGCTTCATCGTCACAACATGGCCATACTGAAAGGGCCAGAACGCAGAACGTAAATATGAAAGCTAAGTATCTCACATCGCAAACTTATATAATTTTTTAAAGTATGGCTACATTTTATGTTATTTTTTAAGGAAGGATATAGATCCCGTACTTTCATTTACAGATTATTCTCCTTTTCTTTAAGGAAAGTATCGTAAAGTATGAACAGCAACAAAATCCGGTTTAGTCTTCTTTTTTCGCTTCTCTTTGTATTTAGTGCTGGTTTTGGTCAGCATAAAGACCAGGCTATTTTGTTAAGAGGGGTTCAGCAGCTTCCACTTCCGGACAGTACGGAGGTGCTTTCGGTTTTTTATACCATAAATGAAGAGCCGGAGGTGATTGCGTTTGCAAAATTGGAAGATAATCTGGACGCGATGATTTCTATGATAGCCTCCTCCACATTGGGCAAAGGAAAGCTCATTTTGTTTGGTTCTCCTGTCTATTTTCAGGATAAATTGCTGCGGGATAAGTCTGTTGTTCAACTGGTCAGAAATACGATAGATTGGGCAGGGAAAGGAAAAATTGGTGTTTTTGGAAATATAGATCGTGCTTTTTCTGATTTATTAAAAGAGAAAAAAGGAGAAGTTTATCAGGTGAAGGATTTTCAGATCAAAAAGAATACCCATACCTTGTTTCTGATGGACGATGTAAGAGATTCCCTGAAAAGGGTTCAGCTTGAGTCTTTTGTCCGGGAAGGTGGGACGCTGATTTTTGCTTCTCCTTATCCGAAGATTTTTAAAAACCGGGATAAGTCAAAGTCTTTTGAGTCTGACCTAATTAAAATAAATGATGTTTTTACAAAAGCGGGTTTGTTTAATGCCTATACCTTGTTGGTGCCTACAACGGCTAACAATCGTTTATATACCGATAATATCCCTGCTTATTTACAATTGAAAACCATATTTCCTTTGCTGTTTAAGGAGGGGAAGCCTGCATTTTCTGAACTGGAGGAACAGTATGGGGTTAGACCCACAATCGGCTTGATGACCGCCTATAGTCCCTTGGGTGCAGCGGTTTTGGAGAAAGCAAAGGTGATTTTTGGCGTAAAGGATAGCCTGGGAATTCCTACAATGGAAAAGCCGATAGACATTTCCACACCCAGAAAAAAATGGGCCTATAATATCGCCAGGCAGCTGAATGAAAAAAAGCTGGGTATTGGGGAGCATACGGTTTGGAAATCTCCTTCCAGCGATCTTTTTCCTGGGAAAGTCCCTGATCATGCAGAGCGGGTAAATGAAAAGGTGGTGATCACGGTCAGGGTAGGAACTCAGGGATTGCTGGATCCGCCTCCTGTTTTTTACCGCTCCCATAGTACCGGATTGTACATTCCCGCAGGAGAGAAGGTGAAAGTCAGGATAGCTGATTCCTATCTTGGATTGCAGTTAAAAGCCCAGATTGGTGTTCATAAAGATGACCTCATGGAAACTGATCAATTGACAAGGGATGGGGTCGATTTAACCCGTGTTTTTGAACTCGACAAAAAAACAACCGAGATTTTTTCTCCTTATGGAGGTTTGCTGATGATTAATATTGGCGATTCGGTTAAACTAAAAAACATCGATATTGAAGTAGAAGGAGCCGTTAAAGCGCCATACTTTAAATTGGGAGAGACGACGGAAGCGGATTGGCAGAACAGCATCCGCAATTATCCGGCCCCATGGGCAGAGCTGGCTACAGATAAAATTGTGCTGACGGTTCCTTCTTATCGCATCCGGCAGTTGGAGCATCCGGCAAAGCTGATGGAATTTTGGAATGAAGTTATGGATGCAGATGCAGATCTGGCGATTATTTCAAGAGAAAGGGTTCATCAGGAGCGTATGATCGTTGACCGTCAGGTGGCCTATGGCTATATGTTTACGATACCCGACCGGATTGTGGTACCGGATGATCTGAGCTGTGAATGGATGTTGAATGAAAGTATACTTCGCTCAAAAGGTTCCTGGGGCCATTTCCATGAGCTTGGGCACCGCCATCAGTTTTGGGTCACAGATTTTAATGGGCTTGGAGAGGTAAGTGTAAACCTTTATTCCATGTATGTGTATGATCAGGTGTTAAAAAAAGGAATATACAACCATGAGGCGATCTCCAGCAAGGAAGTAGTAAAAGAAAAGGTAAAGAAATACCTTTCCAGCTTTCCGACTTATGAAAAATGGGCTGAAGATCCTTTTATTGCGCTATGCATGTATATCCAGCTGATTGATAAATTTGGATGGGGCCCGATCAAAGAAGTGAACCGAACGTTCAGGGCGGTTCCGCAGGAAGGGTATTCAAAGTCAAATCAGGAGAAGATTGACTTATGGTTTGTAGGTATTTCTAAGGCCACAAAGACCAATCTTAGTCGTTTTTTTGAGATTTGGAAACTTCCTGTTTCTGATAAAGCCAAACAGGAAGTAGCTGGTTATGCGTCCTGGTTTCCTGAAGGACTAGAAGGTGGTTAAACGAGTTCAGTGAATTGGAAGCCTTTAATGTAGCACAGTTAGAATCAATAAATAAAATACCGAAAACAGGATGTAAATAAACTCATAAATTATGAAAAATATAGTAATGTGTTTATTTGGCTTTCTACTCTTTAGTACTCAAAATTTGCATGCACAAAAAGGGGGAGGTAAAAAAGATACGGTTTATTACCTGTTGGATACAGCAGCAATCCCTGTTAAGGAAAGGATGTTTGTTATTGAAAGAGAAGGGAATGCTATGGTATATATTCTCAAATGCGGATGTTATCCATCTGCAACAGGAATCCCCTTTTTTTATAATATTTACCGTAAAAAGGAAGAGAAAATTAACCTTGAGAAATTTAAAAAAATCAAAACGGTTTCATTAATTCAACTGATTCAAATTGGTGTCAAATGCCTTGCTCCATCTGAAGAAGAAAGGTACGAGTTTGTGTTTATTGAACCTGATGGAAAGAATATGAAGTTGATAGGAATGACATTAGGTCCTCCTTTTAATACGAGGAAGGTTAATACTACTCAAGCCATTAAACCTGAATGATGTATTAAGAAAGCAGAATTAATAATATCCAAAATAGAGCCTTTGTCCTGCTTCGTTGAATATTAGCTGATATCGTACTTTTTCCTGAACCAGAAAGCGACATTAACCAGTGCAATCAATGCAGGCACTTCAACTAAAGGACCGATCACACCTGCAAAAGCTTGTCCGGAGTTGATGCCAAAGACGCCAATCGCTACGGCAATGGCCAGTTCGAAGTTGTTTCCGGTAGCGGTAAAGGCAATCGACGTACTTTTGGAATAGTCTGCACCGAAATACCTTCCTGCAAAGAAGCTGCATACAAACATCAGGGCAAAATAGATGGTCAATGGAACGGCAATGCGAACGACGTCCATAGGGATCTGAACGATCAGTTTTCCTTTCAGGCTAAACATGATGACAATCGTAAACAGCAATGCGATCAGGGTGATGGGAGAGATAAAGGGAACGAACTTTTCCTGGAACCATTTTTCTCCTTTTAAGCGGATGAGGCTGTATCTGCTGATGATGCCCATGGCAAAAGGAATGCCCAGGTAAATGGCCACGCTTTCGGCAATTTGCGCAATGGTAATGTTTACTTCCAGCCCTTTCAATCCAAATAAAGGGGGCAGGACTGTAATAAATACATAGGCGTAAACACTGTATAATAAGACCTGGAAAATGCTGTTGAGGGCGATGAGCCCAGCCGCGTATTCCCTGTTTCCTTCTGCAAGTTCGTTCCATACCACCACCATGGCTATACACCTGGCCAGACCGATCAGGATTAGTCCGATCATGTATTCCGGATAATCCCTGAGGAAGGTAATGGCCAGGATAAACATCAGTATGGGGCCTATAACCCAGTTGAGCACCAGAGAGGTGCTCAATACTTTGGTGTCTTTAAACACTTCCCCCATATTTTCATATTTCACTTTTGCGAGTGGCGGATACATCATCAGGATCAATCCGATGGCCAGTGGAATATTGGTTGTTCCGCTGGAAAAGGAATTGATCAGTCCTGAAGAGGAGGGAATGAAATAGCCAACACCAACACCGATGGCCATGGCCAGAAAGATCCATAAAGTAAGGTAGCGGTCTAAAAAACTAAGTTTCTTTCTTTCGCTTATTGGGGAGCAGTGATTTGCAGACATAGGACTAACCGAGGTTTTCGTTTACAAAGTTCTGCGCATAGTGCTTGATCAGTTCACGTACTGCTGCAAATTGCGCGTTGATTTCATCTTCCGTTCCTGTTGCTTTTGCCGGATCAGGGAAGTTGTAATGGAATTTTACGGCCTTGGTAGGGAAATAAGGACAGTTTTCTTTCGCGTTATCGCAGACCGTGATCACAAAATCGAAGTTGATGTTCCGATATTCGTCGATGTTGTTGGAGGTATGGGCAGAAATGTCTATTCCATCTACTTTCATCGTTGCTATGGCCCTTGGATTTAGGCCATGGGTTTCTATGCCTGCGCTGTAAATGATGGCTTTATTTCCAGCAAAATGTCTTAAATAACCTTCTGCAATCTGACTGCGGCAACTGTTTCCAGTGCATAATACCAATACTTTTTTCATCATGGTTTCCTGGTTTTTATAAATTAGCGATTAACAGCATCCGGAATCCGGGCCACATACTGGTCCGTCGGAAGCAAGGTTGATCAATTGAATTTTAGGTTTTGATTCGCTCGCGGCAGGCGCACAGCATTCTTCTCCGGTATCGGTTGTACCGCAACTTCCTCCGCGGCCAATGGCTTTGCATTGTGTGGCATCAGGGATGAGGTTAACGATCAGGTTTTCTCCATCCAGGTTGATTGCTCCCGGAAACATCTGTCTGGTGTCGAATTGAGAATTTCCAAATTCGATCTTCAGGATGCCCAATGGATTTAATGGCAAAGTTTTCTCTACCAATTGCACGATGGACAGGGCTTTGCTCACCTGCATGGCTCTTTCGCTGCCTTTTTCTGAAGGTTCCCAAAGCTGGACAATGATTTCCGTCCAAGAGTTCATCACTCCGCCGCAGTCTACCGATACGATAGGGGCCTGTTTGATTTCGGTGATGTGGTAAGAGGCATCTACCCACTTGTCTGCGGCATATTGGAACTGGAGCATCAGTTCCGGATGCTCCTGAAGCTTTGATTTAAAGCTTTGCCAGTTCATTAATGTGGTTGTATTCATAATATTGCAATTTTACGATTGATATGGACAATTTTTTTTAACAGCAATGAGCTTCGCCTTTGTAAGCAGACAGGAAAGCACCCAATTGCTTTTCCATCAATTTCCAGGTTACCGGGTTGATGCAATAGCAAACACTCACACCTTCGATGGTTCCCTGGATCAGCCCTGCTGTTTTGAGTTCTTTCAAATGTTGGGAAATGGTGGCTTGTGCCAGGCCCAGTTCTTCTACCAGGTCTCCGCAGATACAGGTATTGGAAATGAGGATCCTTTGTAAAATGGCAATCCTGGCAGGGTGTGCCATGGCTTTCAGAAGCTGTGACAACTGGTTTTGCTCGTCGGTAAAGATCTCTGATTTGGTAAGTCCCATGTTGTGTTGATTAATACATTGCAATAATACGATTAATATAGAGAATTCAAAGTCATGTGATTGTTTTATTTATTTTTTAGGCATGAATTTTTTAGGAATAAGCTCCCTGGATGGGTTTCATTGCCCTATTATTGTTTTTCTGTAGCGATTCTATAAGTGGGATCTTCCAGGATGTTGACGACAATTACTCCTTCTGCGTCTTTTAACAGGTTTCGGCAATCCTGACTCAGGTGGAAAAGCTGTAGTTTTTTTCCTGCTTTATGGTATCGCTCTGTGAGTTTATTGAGCGCATCAATCCCCGACATGTCGGCAATCCTGCTGTCTTTAAAATCAATAATCACTTCCCGGGGGTCATTGGCTACGTCGAATTTTTCATTAAAATTTGCTACGGAGCCGAAAAACAGGGGGCCATAGATTTCGTAATGCAGGATTCCATTGTCGTCCAGGTACTTTTTAACCCTGATTCTTTTGGCGCTTTCCCAGGCAAAGATTAGTGCAGAGACGATCACACCAACCAGTACGGCTAAGGCAAGGTTGTGAAGCCAGACGGTAATTCCGGCCACGAGAATGCCGACAAATATATCCTGTCCTGGCATTTTGTTGACGATTTTGAAACTCATCCATTCGAATGTTCCAATGGCTACCATGATCATTACCCCGGTTAAAGCAGCCATGGGTACCCTTTCTATGATGGGCGCAGCGAAGAGAATGATCACGAGAATGGTTAGCGCAGCGATGATTCCCGATAAACGGGCCCTTGCACCTGCAGAAAGATTTACCAGTGTCTGGGCGATCATCGGACATCCACCCATGCCAAAGAAAAAGCCATTGAGCATGTTTGCTGTTCCCTGGGCAATACATTCCCGGTTGCTGTTTCCTTTGCTGTCGGTAATTTCATCAACGAGATTTAGGGTTAATAAACCTTCGGTTAAACCCACAGCGGCCATAATCAGGGCGTAGGGAAAGATGACCTGCAGGGTTTGCAGGTTAAAAGGCACCTCCGGAATATGGAAAGGAGGAAATCCCCCGCTAACAGAAGCAATGTCTTTAACGGTTTTAGTATCAATATTAAATCCTAACACCAATAGGAAGACCACGATAATGGCCACCAGAGAGGCGGGAATGGCCTTTGTGAACTTCGGTAATGCGACTACAATCGCAATCGTCAGGGCAACGAGTCCAAGCATGAGGTAGAGTGCATTGCCGCTCATCCATTGCATTTCTCCGTTTACATTGACCTTGAACTGTTCGAGCTGCGCCATAAAGATGATGATTGCCAGTCCGTTTACAAAGCCAAACATGACGGGCTGAGGAACAAGGCGTACAAATTTGCCGAGTTTAAATAAGCCGATGGCAATCTGAAAGATCCCTGCCAGGACCACTGCTGCGAACACATAATCGAGCCCATGTGATTTCATTAAAGCGATCAGGACGATTACGGTAGCTCCGGCACCTCCGGAGATCAGTCCGGGTCTTCCACCAAAAATGGCAGTTACGAGTCCCATGATAAATGCGGCATATAGTCCTGCCAAAGGAGGAAATCCGGCAAGGATGGCAAAAGACAGGGATTCGGGCATCATGGTCATGGCGACGGTCAGGCCGGCCAGGATCTCAGTTTTATAGTTGATTTTCTGGGAAAAGTCGAAAAGTCGGAGGTAGGGTTTCATGTAAGTACAAAGATAGGACATCCACTCAGTATTGAAGCCTTAAATAACCGGCTTTTATGGGCCGGTATGAAATAAAAAAACGGTTGCCCAACATTGGACAACCGTTTTTTATGGGTTTGGAACCCGGCTTAATTGCCCGAGTCCTTTTTAACTTTTAAAGCGTCCTGTACCGGTTGAGGTAAGCTGGAAAGGAGTTTATATCCTGTTGCTTTCTCGATGTCACTTACCGTTACAATGTATTTTTTCCAGTCGAAATCTACGGTGTTGATGTTTGGCGTATTGACTGCGATTACTCTTGTCGCAGCACTGATGCGCTGAACATCACCATTTCCTTCAGGAATAATGACGGCAATTTTCCATACATTACCTGGCACGGTAACTTTTCCATTGTCGATCGTGGTGGTCATTGCTCCTGAACTTCCTACGCCACCAGTTCCATAACTTCCCATGACAACATATACTTCATTTCCGGAAGTCACCTGTGAGCGCAGATAGCTTTCCAGGCCTTCCCATGTTTTTTGATTGTTATTTGGTGCCTGAGGGATCATGTTGTTCATGAAAAATGTTGCACCATTGGCCTCCTTGGAGCTTACGCGGTCTCCGGAAGGGCAGTTGTGGCCTCTGTCGAAACCTGAGCCGGTATAGCTGCTGTTTAATACCTTGTAGAATGCAGAAGGCAAACCTGTATAGGATGCAAAATTATCCAGTCTTTCGGTTCCTTTAACCAGGCTCTTGGCATCTATATGCCAGCTTACCCAGTTCGGGATCCCTCTGCTGCTGCTGTAGGATTGCATGTAATAACGCATGTCTAAAAGATAGTTTTCAGGTGTTAATGCGCTGGCTTCTGAAGGGTTTCCGAGCAAGGCATTGCTGTCATCTCCCGTTAGGGGTTGCGCATCTGCACCAACCACAAGGTCTCTGGAAGAGGGGCCTGGATTAGGGGTTTCGCCGCCATTTCCGGGATCTGTTTCCGGTTTCGGTTTGCCTGGAACGATTCCGGACTCGCCTGTTCCTTTAAAGGTGATGTCATCGATGTTTATCCTGGTTGTTGCACTGCTCTTCCTGATCTGGAAACGTACTTTTCCTTTTACATCAATCTGGAAGGAGTCTGTTACCAAAGTGACATTGCTTTCCTGAATCTCTGCACCCAATGGGTTAAAAGTAGTACCTCCATCTGTTGACATTAACAATTGCCAGGTAGAGTTGGCATCTTTTCCAAATTTACCATGACTGATGTACAGGGTTTTCAGGCCGCTTACATCGAAATTCATGGTGATCTTGCCGGTTCTTAGTCTGGCACTTCTTAGTCCGTTTTTTAAATCTCCGGCCTGGTTACCCGCCAGTGCGTCATCAAAGTTCCAGATCCCTGTGATGAGTGTATCGTTTTTAGCAGCATAGCTTGTTTTACGGCCATTTTCGAAATCTTCTGAAATTTTGTAGGTAGCGGGAGTCTCGTCTTTTTTTGAACAACCTGCTATAGTGAAGATAGTCAGGCAACTGTAGATAAGTAGGTGTTTTATTCTCATAGTTTTGATATTTGGCGCAAAATAATGAGTTTGAATGTTATGATAATGTTAATTTATCCATATGTGGATAATCTTTTTTAATAATGAATTTGCGGCTTTGGTTAATGCTATGTTAAATCAGGAGTATTTGTTGATGTAATGATAATTTAACATTAAAAGCGCCTTACTTTACCTTTGGGCTGTGAGTATTCCCGTTTTTGTATTTTATGAGCTGTTGATCAGGTTATCCGAGCTGAACCCTAATGTAGGAGATTATTTTTCTCATACACTGTTAGAAAAAGAGGTGATTTTACAGACCACTACCGGTCTGGTAAAGGTTCCCCGAAATTTATTAAAAAAGCAATTTGCAGATCCCAGGCTCATTGCCGAGTCTGAGCTTTCTGCCCTGATCAGTCATTTTAAAAGAGTTGAGGATTAGGCCGGAACGTAGTTCAGCGGTTTGATGAGGTTTGCATCATTGAGGCTTCTGTCTGCAATGTCTTTGGAAACCAGGAACCTGATCATTTGTTCCTCCGGGTAGGCGGTGCAGGTGGCCAGTAATTCTTCTTCGTTTGTTTCCTTGCTCAGCCATATTTTTTCGGTTTCCGGAGTCAGGATAACCGGCATAGATTTCCTGATTTCTCTGACCAGGGGATTGGCAGGGGTAGTGACGATGCAGAAGGATTCGTATCTTTCTTTTGTTTCCGGATCGATCCAGGCCGACCAGAGTCCTGCCATTGCAAAGACCTGACGGTCTTTTAGCTGGAAGCGGAAAGGGTATTTCTCTGCGCCAAATCTCTGCCAGATGTAAAAGCCATCGGCTAAAATCAGGCAGCGTTTATTGGCAGTAACCAGTTGTTTAAATACAGGTTTGATCAGGATCTGGGAACTTCTCGCATCACACATCGCTGATTTCCGCTCTTTAAAGAAAAAGGGAACCATAGAGAAATGCATTTTTCTAATCAGTTTGGGCTGATCGGCAGTGATGACCATTCCCGGCATGTAAATGCCAATATTAAAAGTAGGTGAGTAAGGCTCCTCAGTTTCGTAGGGGTAATATTGCTGGAGGGTAGAAAGATCTTCGGCAAGAGAATAAGATGAAGCCATCCGTGAATTTAGTAATTTTTTGTAAAATGCAAGCTGAATTTATCCCTGCAGATGGAGTTTTTTGTTCAGTTCCCTGATCTCCTCCTGCATCTGGCTTACTTTCTGCAGTAAATGCCTGATGGCATCTATTCCTTCAATATTGATCTGCAGCTCGTAATGTAAATGGATGTATTTATCCAGCTCGCTGAATTGTTCCTGATGGATAAACTTTTCTTCTCCGATGATGGTGAATATGATGATGCCTGACTCTTCTAAAGAAACGATAAAAGAAGGGTCTATGTCATAATTGATACAATATTCAGTGATGGTGATGAATTCTGTTTCCATGGCTGTTGGGATTAACTCAGGTTTTGTAGTTCTTTAAACAGTTCTTTTTGTTTGTCGCTCAGCTCGGCAGGAATACGGATGGCATAAGTGATGAACATGTTTCCGAATTCCCCTTCCTTTTTATAGACAGGAAATCCTTTGTTCTTTAGCCTCACCTTTGTGCCATTCTGTGTTCCGGCAGGAACTTTTAGTTTTACCTTTCCATCCAGGGTTTCTATCGTAACTTCACCTCCTAATACGGCAATGTACAGGTCGATTTCCTGCTGAACGTACAGGTCGTTATTTAATCTTTTAAACATCGCATCTTCTTCAATATTGATGGTAATGTAAAGGTCGCCGGCAGGGCCTCCGTTTACACCCGGGCCACCATGCCCGTTTAATTTAATGACCTGTTCGTCTGCAATACCGGCAGGTATCGTGATGCGGATATTTTTCCCGTTAACGGTTAAGGTTTGCTTGTGGGTTTTATAGGCATCCCGCAGTTTAAGCTGTAATGAAGCCTGGTAATCCTGGCCTTTATATTTTACGCTGCTTCTGCCTGAGCTTCTGTTTCCGCCACCGAACATCGATTCAAAGAAGTCTGAAAAGTCTCCTCCGCCGCCGAAGTCGGCAGCACCATATCCTCCTCCGGAAAACGGATTTTGGGTACGTCCTCCTGATTGTGACCTTCGGGACTGGTCAAACTGTTCTGAGTTTTTCCAGTTTGCGCCATACTCGTCATATTTTTTTCTTTTATCAGGATCACTAAGCGCTTCGTTCGCTTCATTGATCTCCTGAAACTTCTTGTTTGATTCCTTGTCGTTGGGGTTGAGGTCCGGATGATATTTCCTTGCCAATTTTCTGTAGGCTTTTTTTATATCGTCCTGAGAAGCCTTCTTGTCAATACCCAGAATTTTATAATAGTCGATGAATGCCATTTAATAATTGATCTGTTCTCAAATTTAAGGTATTATTCTGAGGCTTTATTAAAATTCAGCAGATTGATTTGAGTTGCTGCCGGTGCTGTCTTCATTTTATCAATTAAAATAATAAATTTGAGATATGTCGTCAGAAAAAAAAATTAAGGTACTTGTGGTGGGTTGCGGTAATATGGGCGCATCCCATGCTGCTGCTTATCATGAGCTGGATGGATTTGAGATTTGCGGATTGGTATCAAGAGGAGCAAGTAAAGTCCTGTTGAATGAAAAGTTAGGTGCTGGTTATGCTTTGTTTAATGATTACGAAGCGGCCCTGGAAAGTACAAAACCCGATGCGGTCTGCATTTCCACTTATCCGGATACGCACGAAGCCTTTGCAATAAAGGCAATGGAACAGGGTTGTCATGTTTTTATAGAAAAGCCATTGGCAGACAGTATGGAAGCTGCACAGCGGGTTGCGGATGCTGCAAAGAAATACAACAGGAAGTTATTGGTTGGTTATATTTTGCGGTATCATCCTTCCTGGAAACGGTTTATTGAATTGTCGCAGGATCTGGGGAAACCTTTGGTAATGCGCATGAACCTGAACCAGCAAAGCCAGGGGGCTAAATGGATGGTACACCGGAACCTGATGAAGAGCCTGAGCCCGATTGTGGATTGTGGGGTGCATTACATTGATGTGATGTGTCAGATGACAGGATCGAAACCGGTGCAGGTGACTGCAATTGGTGCGCGTTTAACGGAGGATATACCTGAGGGTAATTATAATTACGGGCAATTGCAGATTCGTTTTGAGGATGGCTCTGTGGGCTGGTATGAGTCTGGCTGGGGGCCGATGATCAGTGAAACTGCATTTTTTGTGAAAGATGTGATCGGGCCGAAGGGTGCGGTCTCGATTCTTGCAAAAGAGGCCGGAGGGGCAGGGAAGTCTGACCTGATTGATGCACATACCAAGACTGAGTCCATTAAAGTCCATCATGCAGCGCTGGATGGACAGGGGCAGTTTTCAAAGCAGGATGAATGGATAGACCTGAGTGATGAGCCTGATCATCAGGAGTTGTGTACCAGGGAGCAGCGTCATTTCCTGAGGGCAATACTGGAGGATCTGGACCTCAGCGGGCCTACACAGGATGCGCTCAATAGTCTGAATGTTGCTTTTGCCAGCGACGAATCTGTCAGGACGGGTGCGGTAGTGAAGATCAAATAACCATATTATATTCTTATCGTCTACAGGAAAGCCAGCAAGATTGCTGGCTTTTTTTATTACATAAATTTATGTTTAGTCAAAATTTTGCTTAGTGTATATTTTTTGAAAAGTAGTTTTTTATTTGTTGGTTAAAAAGACTGTTTATTGTATTATTTGTCAATAAAATATATTTTTTTAATTTGCACTTAGTGTATTTATTTTTTTATACGTTTGTTTCGGGAAGCGGCTGAAAATCATGTTTGTTGTGTTGGTCAGGCCTTCTGTTTGCGATCACAATTCATGATTTCTTGCGCTCTTATAAACTAATGTTTACCGGGTTTTTTGAAAGGCAAATCTTTGTGGATTTACATCACAGATTTTAATTAACCAACTGAATTATTAACCTATTGAAATTTTTTATGAGACATTTCAGGATATCACCATCCATTACCAACCGTAAAACGGATTCACTGGAGCGGTATTTAAATGAAATTGGAAAGATTGATTTGTTAAGCCCGGAAGAAGAGATTGAGCTGGCCAAGAGAATCAGTGCGGGAGATCGTGCTGCTGCCGATAAGCTGATCAGGGCCAACCTGCGTTTTGTGGTGTCTGTGGCCAAAGGTTATCAGGACCATGGGCTGAGGCTTTCGGACCTGATTAGCGAGGGAAATAAGGGACTGATTAAAGCAAGTGGCCGATTTGATGAGAGCAAAGGTTTTAAGTTCATTTCTTTTGCGGTATGGTGGATTCGCCAGAGCATTATGGCATCTATTGCGGACAACAGGCGGGTGGTACGGTTGCCGGGAAATCAGGTTGTGGGGATTACAAAGGCATATAGGGCGGCAGAGGTGCTGGAGCAGCGGCTGGGCCGTTTCCCTACTGTTGAGGAAATTGCCGAGGAGATGGGGATTTCCGACGAACAGGCCGTTGATTTTCTTTCTCATGCCCCAATGTCACAATCTTTGGATGCATTGCTTAGCGAGGATAGCGATACTACGGTGAAAGACCTGATTCCGAATGAAAATGCACCAGCTGCGGATCAGCGGTTGTGGCAGGAATCCCTGCTTGTAGATATCCGCCGGTTTTTAATGATCGTGTCGGAAAGGGAACGGCAGATCATCTATTATTACTATGGTTTGTTTGGTTATCCTCAGACCACACTTGACGACATGGTCTTTATTTTTAAGCTGAGTAAGGAGCGCATCCGTCAGTTGAAAGATAAAGCGATAAAGACCTTACAAAACAGTTCGAAATCGGCGCTTCTCCGGGAGTATTTATACTAAAAAAGTAGCGGTCAGGCCTTATTTTAGGCCTTCAGGCAATTTTTTTGAAAATATATTTGTGCTGTTTTGTTCATCTATTTGTTCGTTTTATTTAAACGAAACAGGGGTTTAAGGGTAGTTTTTGTGTAAAAATGGGCTTGTTCAATAAAAAAAAGAGTATTATCCATAAATATTCATTTGGTGGAAATCCAATAATTATTAACTTTAAAGCGTTATATCATATATTTAAAATCTTAAACGAAAGAAAAACATGGAAAAATTCTCGAAACTTAAAGAACTTATTGCAAGCGTTGAAGCTGATGCAGACAAATTTTATAATTCAGGAAACGGTGCTGCTGGTACAAGAGTACGTAAAGCAATGCAGGATTTAAAAGGCCTTGCTCAGGACATCCGTACTGAAGTAACTGAGAAAAAAAACACAAAGTAATCTACTTTGAATGTCATGAGAAAGGCCTGCAATTTGCAGGCCTTTCTTGTTTATCGCTATTCAGGATTTTATTTTATAATTTTAGGGCCCCGGCCTTATGAATCCTTTAGAGCAACAGCCCCAGCGCAAGATTATACACATTGATATGGATTCATTCTATGCGTCTGTGGAGCAAAGAGACAACCCCTCACTTCGGGGGAAACCCCTGGCTGTCGGCGGTGGTCCGGAAGGACGTGGAGGGGTGGTTGCTACGGCCAGTTATGAGGCCAGGGCTTTTGGTGTTCATTCGGCGATGTCCTCTAAAAGAGCGCAGCAGCTCTGTCCTCATCTTATATTCGTTTACCCAAGATTTGCAGTATATAAAGACGTTTCCCGGAAAATCAGGGAGATCTTTAGCAGGTACACCGATTTGATCGAACCTTTGTCGCTGGACGAAGCTTATCTGGATGTGAGTAATGATAAATTGGGAATCGGATCGGCCATAGATATTGCCAAAGAAATCAAGGCAGCGATTAAGGCTGAGCTGAACCTGACCGCTTCGGCAGGCGTGTCGGTAAATAAGTTTGTAGCAAAGGTGGCTTCCAACATGAACAAACCGGATGGGCTTACCTTTATCGGGCCCTCGAAGGTAGAACGATTTATCGCGCAGTTACCGGTAGAAAAATTCCATGGCGTGGGAAAGGTGACTGCTGAAAAGATGAAAATCAGGGGTTTACATACCGGTGCCGATCTGAAGAAATTGACTGAAGCTGAGCTCGTTCATCTTTTTGGGAAGAGTGGCCGTTTTTTTTACAGGATTGTAAGGGGCATCGATCATCGGAAAGTAGAGCCCAATCAGGAAACTAAATCCATCGGGGCTGAAGATACTTTTTCTTACGACCTGGAAAGCTTGTCGGAAATGAACCCTGAACTGGAAAGAATCGCCCTGATCGTGTTTCAGCGGATGAGTCTTTACAAGCTTTATGGAAGGACGCTGACGGTGAAGATTAAATTCAGTGATTTTAAGCAGATTACCAGAAGTAAATCCTTTACGGAGGAGATCAAAACCATAGCGATGGTCAATGAGGTTTCTCAATCCTTATTGGCTTCGGTAGACCTGGAAGGAAAGAAGGTGAGGCTCCTGGGGGTTTCGGTTTCCAACTTTGCCCTGGCTGCCGATCAGGGAATGTTATACCAGGCCCGGCTCTTTCCCTAGCTTTGGCCGGTCCGGAAATCCCTGTTTTGTAAGGGGATGGTTTCCAGATTCATAGGTGAGAATGACTTTCTCTAAATAATGTTGCCTGCTATTTAACTTATGTCATAAATCTCCGGTAAGAGGGTTTGTTTTTGGGTTATTTATGTAAATTGAGCAAGCGTCTAAAGAATAATGAATATCCTATGCGGTCCTTGGCTGATCTAACAAATAATTATCTGGCAGAGCCTGATCTGGCTTTTTTTAACAAGCTTTTGCAGTTTCAGAACGCTTTTTATGCTACGGAGCATAAAGAAGAGGTGCTGCGGCAATTGCTTCAGGAATTGTGCGGGGTTACAAAAAGCAATTGTGCAGGATTGATCAATAATAAAAACAGGTTAGGAGACCTCTTTGTAAATGAGGGGCAGATTGGTCTTTTGCATGCCACCTTTCAAAATACCCGGGCGAATGCCGGGAAACATTATCAGATTAAAAAAATCGGCGATCAAAGTATGTTGATCTGCAGCATCAGGGATAAAGATGGGATCCTTGGGCTGTTCTATCTTATTCGCTCGGGAGCAGCCTTTACCGCAGAGCATTATGAAGGAATAAAATCAGCAATACCCTTTATCAATGGCATGCTTTCTTTTATCAACCTGTCTGATAAGACGGCCCCGGAGCTGGAAGTTCAATTGAGAAAGACCGCCGGTTTACAGTCGCTGATAGAATCACTTGATGATATTATTCTGGAGCTGGATGAACATACTGTGATCAAAAAAGTCTGGGTAAAAGATAAAACAAAGCTGTTTATGCCGCCTGAACTCTTCATTGACAAGACCTTGATAGAGGTTATGGGTGGTTTTGCTTATGTTTTTATCGAATGTATAAATGCTTTGCTTGCTTCCGGAGAACGGCAGGAGTGTATTTATCCTGATTTTGACCTGAACAAAAATTTATGGTACTGCGCGAAATTTCAGAAGATTGATGTGGGGAAAGCGGCGGAGGGCGTTCGGGTCATCTGTGTAATTGAAGACATTACCTCTAAAAAGCTGATGAGCGATCAGCTGCAGCAAAACACATTAGAGCTGAAAAGAATCAATAACTTACTCGATATAGGTTTGGATATCTCTAAAATGGGAGGCTGGGAGTACCATTTGCTCAGCAGGGATTTATTTGTCACGCGGCAAATTAACGACATTAAAGATCTTGCCCATGATGTGGTCCTGGATTATAAATCTATTTTCGATTACTTTGACCATTCCAATAAAATCATTTTACTGAATACGCTGAATGAGGCCTTTAAAGGATCTCAGCCTTTTGACATTGAGCTGGAGCTGACTTCTGCCAGGAAGAACAAAAAGTGGGTCAGACTTGCAGGGGTTCCGGTTTTGGAGAATGGCACAGTGCAATCGTTCAGGGGGATTTTAAAAGACATTACCCACAATAGAAAAAATCAGGAGGAGCTCATTGCGGCCAAAAACCTGGCAGAGCAGGTGGCGAGGAAGAGAACTGAAATTCTTTCCATCATGAGCCATGAGATACGAACACCGCTGAACGGGATTATCGGAATTTGTAACCTCTTGAACCAGAAAGATTTTCCTGATCCTCAAGCGAGGGAATATATTGGTCACCTGAGCTTTTCTTCTAACCATTTGCTGAATCTTGTGAACGACATCCTGGATCTGGAAAAGATTGAAAATAAGAAAATGGAGCTTCATGAAACGGAAGGCAATCTTACTGCTTTAGTGGGAAATATCATTAAACAGTTTGATTCCCTTGCAGAAGTGAAAGGCCTTGAGCTGAAGTTTCATATGGATGAGGAGATTCCTTCCACCATTTTTTTTGATGAACTGCGCCTGGGAAGAATCCTCAATAACCTGATCGGGAATGCGATTAAGTTTACGGAGAAAGGTGAAGTTGTGGTGAGCCTGACTACCCTAAGTAAAAAGGAAGATGTCGTGAGGGTGCTTTTTAAGGTCGAGGATACCGGGATAGGGATTCCCGATCATCTTCATAACCTCGTGTTTGATAAGTTCCATCAGGTACAGCAGGCGAGTCACAGGCAGCAGCAGGGTACAGGACTTGGCTTGAGCATCACCAAAGGCCTGGTGAGTCTGTTTAAAAGCGAGATCATACTGCGGAGCAGAATGGACGAAGGAACCGTATTTGAGTTCGAAATCGATTTTAAGATTGTCCACAGGCCGGAAATGAGGAAAGTACTTAAGGGAGAAGGACAGGTCCGGAATATCCTGCCTGGATTAAATCTGCTGATTGTTGATGACAATCCGGTTAACCTGCTCGTCGCCAGGCGTCAATTGGGAAATTTTGGTGTTGATGCAGAGCAGGCTGATAATGGATATACTGCATTGGTGATGTTGAAGGAGAAGGCGTTTGACATTATCTTAATCGATTTGCATATGCCCGGAATGGATGGCTACCAATTGGCAAGGCAGGTACAGGTAGAGCATCCGGCGACAAAAGTGGTGATTTTTACCGCAGATATTCTGGAAGAAGTGAGGATGAGGTTGGCAGAGATGGGAATTTTATATGTCCTGTCCAAGCCTTTTAATCCTGATGAAATGCATAAACTGCTGCTGGAAGTGATCAATAGCGACGTATAGTACTTATTTCATGTCATTCCAATCGGAAAGACTAACCAGGATCGGTTGTAAGGCTTTTCCTTTCTCAGACAAATGATAATCTACCCTTACCGGGACTTCTGCGATGATCTCTTTATAAAGCAGCCCATCTCTTTCCATCTCTTTAAGTTGTTTGCCCAGGGTCTGATCTGAGATTCCCGGCAATACATTTTTTAACAGGCTGAAGCGGTTTACGCCTTCGTAGATGTGAATGAGGATGAGTGCTTTCCATCTTCCTGAAATGGCATCCAGAGCCGCATTAATCCGGCAGGATTGAAACAGAAAGGCTTTGTTGGCAGCATTTGAAGAGTTTTCTTTGATCATAGGGCTACTCATTTTTTTATGAGTTACTTCCAAAAAAGGGAGTGATGGATAATTGATTTTTTGTATTGTAGGTTTGCAACGGTGCTATTCACAAATATAAAACTAAAGTTAAAATGAAAGCAATTGTATTAGAAGGTTTCGGTGATGTGGATCATTTTCATCTCGCTGAAATAGAAAATCCTGTTCCAGGGGCAGAAGAGGTACTGATCAGGATTGAAGCGGCAGCATTTAATCCTATAGATTATCAAATGAGACAAGGGCGGCGGGAGAAACAGCTCATGACTTCGCCGGTTCTGGGGAGGGAAATGTCCGGAGTGGTGGTTGCAGTAGGGAGTCAGGTAACCGGTTTTCTGCCTGGAGATGAAGTGATGGCGGCATCAGGAAGCAAAGGGTCCAATGGAAGTTATGCAGAATATATGACTATAAACCCGATAATGATTGCCCATAAGCCCTCCAATATCAGTTTTGAGGAAGCTGCAGCAATTCCTTCTGCCGGACTAACGGCATGGCAATGTTTTACGCGAATGAAGATCCGGCCGGAACAAAAGATCTTTATTACCGGGGGATCCGGGGCGGTGGGGAGCTTTCTGATTCTTATATTGAAATCCCATGGAATTCATCAGATCATCAGTACTGCCGGAAGCCAAAAAAGTAAGGAGGCGCTACTTGCACTGGGGCTGGATGAAAGTCAGGTGATCAATTATAAAAATACAGACTTTACTGCGCAGCTCATTGCGGCGAATAACGGGGAGCTATTTGATGTTGTGGTGGAGATTGTTGGAGGGGAGATTTCAGAAGTTGCCGCAGAAGTGCTGAAAGTAAACGGCACCTATCTTGATGTGACCTTTTTAGGAACTGAACGAACAAGAGGTTTACTCTTTGATAAGGGCTGTGTGGTGATGAATATCTCCAATTACGCCCCTTCTTTAGGCAACAATCTGGGCTATTACAGGGAGTCCCTGAATCAGGTTGCCGCCTTGATTGAAGCCGGTAAAATTAGTCCGCCAGCCATACATGTTGTTGGGGAGCTCAGTGTGAAAACGGTACAGGAAGCCCATCTGCTAATGGAAAATAATCAGGGACAGGGGCGGAAAAGCGTAATGAAAATCGGTTAATCTAACATGGATTTGCTGGCTTTAATGTTCAGTTGTTTACATAAATGTATAATCCTTTCTGTGTCTGCCCGGCTGACGATCAGGCCCTGAAGATTATCGCCATAGCTGTCGCCAAATGAAATCAACTGATAGCCTGGAGGCGTTCCCTTTAGCAGTTTATCCAGCCATATGAAATAGTCGGGGGTAGCAGGGAACTGTCCATAAGGGAAGTCGGGGATAGGTGCTTCAGGGCATACTTCCTGAATTTGTTCATGTAATTCGTCTATTTTATCACAGACAACGAAAACATCATACAATTCATTGAAGATCACCCATGCGGGGATCCCTTCCGGATCTACCTCGAGCAACCAGGTCAATTCGGCACCTTCATCCGTATCAAGGTAAGCTTCGGGGTCGTTATAAGCGAAGGTTACAGTTTCTGAAATTTCGCTGATGTCCTCTTCATGCCATCTGTTATTGGCAAGAAGGGTGATGAGTTCTTTAATTAAATCCTGATTGTTTTCCATTTCATCATTTATAATAATTTGATCGGGCTTCCGGTCCATTCAGTTCCATTGGCGAGTTTCTCTCCTTTCATTACCAAAGAAAGAGGTTCCAGTTTCACATCATCCCCAATTTCACTATTGTAAAGAATGATCGATCTGGATCCAATGCTACATCTCGCTCCGATTTTTACGGTGCCGACTTTCATCACGCGGTCTTCGAAAAGGTGGGTTTGAGGCCCGCAATCTTCATTCAATGCGCTGTCATCACCGATGCTCACCATATCGTGCTCGGTAATGTCGGTCGTATTCAGCCAGACCCTCTTTCCGAATTTCACTCCAAAAAGGCTCAGTACCATTGGAAGGAAAGGGGTGCCCTTCATGAATTCCAGCAGGAAAGGCACAGCAAGTGCCTCATAAGTTGTCGTATTGGCTTCGCTGCGCCATACCTTATGCGTCCACATCGGGTGTTGTTCTGCTTTGAATTTTCCTATAGAAAGCCATTTCAGCAGCAGCGTTACCAGTAATGCAGGGCCACCCATATAGAACAAATAATAAAAAGGAAGTTTCGGTGTTTCCTTCAGGATTTGTAACAGGGTCCGGTCTTTCACCAGGTCATGGCAATAAGCTACAAACAAGACGCTGCAGCAGATGATCACCGTTTCCGGGAGAATAATGCGGATTCCTTCAATGAGAAAACGTGCTGTTTTTCTGCCAATGGAAGGGTTTGTGGTTAATGAAGCCGGATAATTCCCACTATCCTGTCTTTTAGGCAGGGCAATTGCCGGAGAGCCAAACCAGTCCTTTGCATGGGTTTGCTCCAGCTGTTCCGCGGTAGGTGGGATCGATAAGACACCAATCAGCATGTCATCACCCAGTTCATAACCCTGTGGTACCAGGGCGCTGTTGCCTACAAAACTCCGGTTTCCGACTTTGGTATGGTCCAGGATCAGTTGTTGTCCGCGGATGTCTTCTTCACCTAAAGTTACCGCATCTGCGATAAAAGATTCATCGCCGATCTCCAGCATCGTATGGGTGACATTGCTGGCTGTTGAAATTTCTGTGTTTTTACCGATTTTAGCCCCCAGCATCCGGAAAAAGGAAGAGATGTATACCGTAGCATACAGTGGATGCAGCACGATGAGCGAGGTTGAAATCAGCTGGTCTGATAACCATTTCCGGACATATACCCCGCCATAAACAGGGTAGGTGCCTGGTTTCATTTTATACAGCAGCAATCTGGAAAGCACTACCGTTTCTACCGTGTAAAGGGATAAATATAAAATTGTGAGCAGTGGAATATGAACAAAGTAGTTGAAATTGTAATCCGGGGCCTGTGTGTCCATGTAGTTCAGGATCTCAATTACCGGTATCAGGGGCAGCAGGATCACGATGGGAAAGAGAATGAGCAGGATGGTATATAGCAAACCATAACACTTTCTTTTGAAAGCCGAAACATGGATCGGCTGAGGCAGTTCTTCCGGTCTTTTCTTATCTACAGGTTCTGCAGGGCTTCCTTTCCAGACTTCTCCGGCAGCAATGGTTTGTCCTGACTGCAGGTGGCTCAGGTCCTGAAGTTCGCCCCAGGCTTCAATCGTTGTTCCTCCGGAAATTACGGCGCCACTTCCGATATAGGCATGGTCGGCAATTTTGATCTTTCTCAGTTTCAGCAGTCCGTTTTCTACCGTGGCATTGTTGAGTACCACACCTGAGCTGATGCTGACATCACTTCCTATTTCCAGCAGGTCTTCCACACCTACGGTAATGGAGCTGATCTGTGAATCCGGCGACATTTTCATGCCCATCATCCGCAGGTAAAAAGGATATAGCGGTGTGCCGTTCATGAATTGAAGCGGAACCAGTCGCTGGATAGATTTAACCAGCCAGTAACGGAAATAATAACTTCCCCAGAGCGGATAGTCTCCCTCTTTCGTTTTTCCCAGTAAGAGCCATTTTAAGACAATGCTCAGTAAAGAAAATAAAGGGGCAATGAAGCAGAACAGGACCAGTGCCGTAATGATCGCCCAGAAGGTATCTCCGTTATCGGTTTCGCTTTTTGCCACTTCGTAATAATAGCCAAGATAAGGCACAAAGATCTGTGCGGCGAAAAGGCCGTAAATGACCAATAAAGAAAATCCTTGTGCAATGCCACAAATCCAGTACCGCAGGGAACTGATCTTATGAAAAGGTTCTTTTTCTTTTTTAGCGTTCTTTTCTGCTTTTTCCGCTGCGATTTCCCAGGTCTGGATCAGCTTACTGATCGGACGGTTGGTATAAATGTCTTTTAGGGAGGCCTGTTGAACGCCGCCTTCTTTCCTCAGCCAGGAGGAGAGCGAGGCCGCGAGCAGGGAATGCCCGCCCAGGTCCATAAAGAAATCGTCTTCGGGATTGATGGTTCTTCCTGGAAACAGGTAGGCGAGTCCCGCCATTACCCTTTTGTGCAAAGGGTCATCCGGATGAATCTCGATGGTTTCTTCCGGTTTTACCTGCATCAATACCTCAGGAACAGGCAGTTCTTTTCTGTTGATTTTACCACTTGGCAGTCTTGGCATTTTGTCCATGACGACAATGACCAGTGGTACCATATATGGAGGGAGTACTTTTCCCAGCTGGATCCTGGACCCATGTTCGTCAAAGTTGACATTTGCTTTAAGTGTGACATAGCCGATCAGTTGTTCCTGTTGGTTGGCATCTTTCTTTAAAGCGACTGCTGCTGCGGAAACGGTCTCGAGTTCATTTAGTTTTACTTCTATTTCGCCGAGCTCTATGCGGTAGCCCCGGAGTTTGACCTGATCGTCCAGCCGGCCGCGAAAATCTACACTGCCATCTGCATGCATCACTACTGCATCTCCGCTCAGGTAAATCCTGTCGCCGGGAACTTCATGAAGTGATTCCGGTTTGTTCAGGAATTTTTCTGCGGTCAGGTCGGGACGGTTTACATAGCCATCACATACCCCGGGACCTGATATGATCAATTGTCCCTGTTCTCCCAGTGGAACGAGCTGAAACTGCTCGTCTACCACGGCAAGGTTGTAGTTGGGCAGTGGATTTCCTATAGTAATGGCATCACCCGGCCTCAAAGGGATCATGGTGGAAGTTACCGTTGTTTCGGTTGGGCCGTAACTGTTATAAAAAACGTTGTATCCGGGTTTGCTCCACCTGTTCAGGACCTGACTGGTGCAGGCTTCTCCACCCGCGTTAATTAAGCGGAGGCTGGGGATATCATCGTCAATAACGGCTAATAGGCTTGGTACGGCATGTAATATGCTGATTTTTTGTGCGCGTAAAATATCACTCAGTTCATCGATAGATTTGGCGGTGGTGGCATCTGCAACCCAGATCGTGGCTCCTGCCGAAAGGCTGATCCAGGTTTCTTCGCACCACATGTCAAATGATACGGAAAAGCCCTGATAAACCCGGTCTTCCGGTACAATCTGAAGGACGCTTTGTTCGGACCTGATCAGGTGGCAAATCTGGCGGTGGCTGATTGGGATTCCCTTAGGCTTTCCTGTACTTCCGGAAGTATACAATACATAGGCACGGTCGTCTGGCAGGGCGGCTATAGTAAAAGGTGCGATTTCAGCCGGAAATGGAGGGATGTTGAATACAGCGCAGCCATTTGAGCTCAGTGCATCACTGAAGCAGGCAGCGGCACCAACCTCTTCCATCACCACGTGTACCCGTTCTTCGGGCATTTCCCGGTCTAAGGGAACGTAAGCAGCACCCGATTTGGCAATGCCAAGGATGGCTACCTGTAATTCCATGCTTCTTGGCCACCAAAGGCCTACAGACTGACCTCTTCCAATTCCTTTGGATTGAAGAAAAGCAGCAACAGCATCACTCCATTGGTCTAACTGCTGATAGGTTAATGACTGCTCATTAAATATTAAAGCTATTTTCTGAGGGTAGCTGGCCACAGCAGACCTGAAAATATCGCCTATTGTTTCTTCCCGGATAAATTCAGGATGTTGTTTACCGATGACAATACTCTTCGAATCCATTAAGCGTTGTTAATTTTAGTTCATCGAAATAACCGAAAATTTTCGGTAAAACAAGGGAAATTAAATGTTAAAAATTAAGGGTCTTTTTCTGGCAGAACGGAATAAAAAAAGCATCCACCTTTTTGGGTGGATGCTGATGTGAATATTCTGATTTTTAACTGTTTATGCGAAATTTAGCCATGAGCTGTCTGCCGAATAATCGTCAATTGCCCTAACGCTATTGTCAAACTGGAAGGAGGCAATTAAAGCAGCTACTTCTTGTCTGACCATGATGATGCAATTGTCTACCAGGTCTTTTCTAAATCCTTTTTTCTGTAAGTTGAGTACATATCCAACACAAATCACCCTGGTTAACACCTTACCTAAGTCTACCATTTTACGCTGTGAAAGGTTTTCTGCAAGGCTAAAAGAAAGGTCTTTTTTGAAATGCTGACAAGCTTCTGCGGTGAGGTTGAATACGTTTAAGAAATCAAACAGATTTGATTGTTTCTGTTTTTTCATGGTTCTGGTGATCATTTCTGCGGTTTGGTTGTACAGCATTTCATTGGAACCTTCAAAGATCTGGAAAGGCCTGCTGTCCATGATCCCGCGGCCACCGATATGTGTTGTTCTGTATCCATTGGCACCTGAAAGCTGCACCAGCAACTGAGCTGACTCCTGCATCAGGTCGGTTACTACCGCTTTCATGGTATTTGCCTCCAGTCCTTCTGTGGCGAGATTGTGTTGAATCCCACTGATTTCACTGCTGTGCGCGCACATGGCAGAGCAAATCGTATAAGCCGACTGAATTCTGGAGATCTGGAATTGTACATTGTCTATCGCCATTAAATTACCGGCACCTACGATACGGGTATGGCAGTGTTGCATGGCTTCGTCCAGCATTCTTTTGATAAAGCCCATTCCCATTCCCGGGAATTGCATCCTGCTTCTGTGGAGGATGTCCAGCATCATTTTGATACCGGTAGTTTCCGGTTTCAGTCTGAAATTATGAGGTACGACCAGGTCAAGTTTATTTAAGCCATAAGGAATCATATAAAGGCCTGCGTTGTCAAAAACTTCTTCTACAACGATGTGTTGCTTGGGTTGGGTGATGTCGCACAGGAAGAAATCAATGTCTCTGCCCAGGTCTCCGTTTTCATTTGCATTTCTTGCCGCGATGATCCAGTAATCGGCCATGCCGGTAAGTCCCTGCCAGTGTTTGGTACCTTTGATTTCGTAACCTTGCTCCAGTGCTCTGGAGGTTGTTTTCATATTTAGGGCATCACTACCATAATCAGGCTCGGTAATCATGAGGCCACCCATTTGTCCTTTTTCAAGGAAGTTTTGGAAGATCCCCGATTTTACAGATTCATCAGCATATTTAGAAACCGGCTCTAAAAAAAGGGCGATATTGATTCCAAAGGTTAGGGACAAGGGGAGGGATTCATAAGATGCTGCGGCGAGAACGCCCAGGCATTCTTTAACGATACTTCCCCGTCCGCCAAATTCAGTAGGGATAGCAACCGAAAGTGGCTGCTGATCCATGATTCCCTTTAGTATTTCAGGAGGTAAACCCCTTTCAAGACTTAGCTTATCAATGTCGGACTGTACGTGGAATAGATTTTTTAAAGTTTGCTCGAAGTCTTTGATGTAATCAGAGAACCTGATGTCGGTTAATGTCATATATTAGGATACAAATATTTTTTAAGATCTTTCTGCAAATAAGTGAATATTTATCTAGAATCTTTATAAATAATAAACAATTTTTGCTGGATATCAAATTCAAAATAATGACAATGCCGCGAACTATAAAATGATCACGGTCACATTGCTCTGATTTAGTATGACCAAGTAGGTCCCTATTCCTTCTTACACAGCTGTTTAATCCTTTCCATAGGCACTGAAAGAAGGATGTGTCTTTCAGTGTACGCTAAAGAGAGTATGGAAATATACGGTTTAAATCAAAAGAATGGTAGGAATCGGCGATTTTTTTGGCCTTTGTCAATTTCTTATATTTACAATTATGCAGTTAATTCCAACCTTAAACACTGAAAGGCTTATCCTGAAAGGGGTAAGCATGGAAGACGTACCGTCTTATACCAGGCATTTTGTTGATTACGATGTGATTCGTTATTTGTCTTCAGAAGTGCCCTGGCCGTATCCGGAAAACGGGGTGAAAGATTATCTTGAGCATGTGGTGCTGCCCCAGCAGGGAGACGGGCATTGGGTTTGGGGAATTTTTTTAAAGGAACAGCCTGATCAGCTTATTGGCACCATAGATCTGAGGAGGGAAGGGAAGCCGGAGCACCGGGGCTTTTGGTTAGGTAAATCATTCTGGGGAAGGGGATTTATGACGGAAGCAAACTTTCCGGTACTTGACTATGCCTTTTCGGAGCTTGGTTTTGAGCGCTTAACCTTTGCTAATGCGCTTGGTAATGTTGGTTCCCGAAGAATCAAGGAAAAGACCGGTGCGCAGTTGATTGGCCAAAGGGAGGCCACATTCGTGGATCCAGGCTTCAGCGCATGCGAGATCTGGGAACTGAGAAAGGAAAACTGGCAGAAATTTAGAGCGCCATAATCGTTTTTTTAGCACAAAACCGTGACATCACCAGTCTTTTTCTGTTGACTAATGACACTGATTTATTCATAAAGCTATTGTTTGGCCTGGGTAGGAGCAGGGCAGGGCTGAAATTAAATTCCGCTTCTGCCTTTGCTATTTTCCTGAAGAATACCTTAACTACTTTTTATTTACAAAAACACCTTTAAAAGCAGACCAGCATGCATTTTTTATGTCTGTAGGAAGTCCGTCTTTTACATAAAACTGAATTCCATTTTCGTCATAAAAATAACGGAAGTAATTGCCCAATCTATCAGGTTTCTCTCCCGTGTGGATATTTTCACGATTCAGTAACCAGCGGGAATAAGTTACTTCAACACCATCCAGGGCGTCTTCAAGATCTTTAATTCTACCGGAACTTTTATCGTTATTAATCAATTCACTATAATCCATCATATCACATTTTACTTTAATAGGCAAAGGTACGGATAATATAATGGTCCTGAGACTAAACTCCTGTTTTTGACTGGAATCCGACCTTTCTGCAGGTGTTTCATCCGTGTGAGCGTCGGATTCTCTTAGAAATTTGTTTTATCTTAATGGAAAGGCTTGCTGTGTCTTTGTGCCCGGAAGAGCAGTTAGATAGGATATTATTTAAATTTAACTTTGTTATACTAAATTTATTAGCATATTTACAGCCTGAAATCACTACTTTTAAAGAATCATGCTGTACGCTGTTGTAGATATAGAGACCACTGGTGGTTATGCCTCGGGAAACGGGATTACTGAAATTGCCATTCTGATTCATGATGGCGTATCGGTAATCAATTCATTTGAGACGCTGATTAATCCAAAGCAATATATTCCTGATCATATTGAAGCACTGACGGGCATCAGTAATGATATGGTGGCAAATGCACCTGTATTTGCGGAGGTGGCTTCGGAGATTTATGATTTATTGCATGACAAGGTTTTCGTGGCACATAATGTGAATTTTGACTTTTCATTCATCAAACACAACCTCAGCGAAGCGGGCTATGATTTACAATGTAATAAATTATGTACGGTAAGATTAAGCCGGAAAATATTGCCCGGACATAAATCCTATAGCCTGGGGAAACTGTGTGCTGCGTTAAAAATTTCACTTAATAACCACCACAGGGCCGGGGGAGATGCTAAAGCTACTGCCGAATTGTTGTGTATGTTGCTTAGTCATGATTCGGAGGGCCTCATTCAGCAGTCGCTTAAGTCTGCTTCCAAAGAACAGGTATTACCGCCTAATCTGCCAAAATCGGAGATAGACAAGCTTCCATTAAGTCCTGGTGTCTATTATTTTAAAGACGAGAAAGGCAAAGTCATCTATATCGGGAAAGCGAAAACCTTAAAGAAAAGAGTGTGTTCGCATTTCAGCGGAAACAATGCAGGTAAACAACGTCAGGATTTCCTGAAGAACATTTATAGTGTAGATTTTGAAATCTGCGGAACTGAATTGATGGCTTTCATCCTGGAAGCAACAGAAATCAAGAGGTTATGGCCTGAAAATAACCGTGCGTTAAAGCGTTATGAGCAAAAATATGCGATATATTCCTTTGAAGACCAGAAAGGATACCTCAGGCTAGGCATTGATACTTTTAAGAAGAATATGCCGGTATTGTATAGTTTCAATACGATTCTGGAAGGTCATCATATTTTAAGGATTTTGATCAAAGATCATTTTTTATGTGAGAAGCTGTGTTACATCCAGAAAAACAGGATCGCCTGCACCGGCCATGAGGAGGGAAATTGCAGTGGTGCCTGTGTAGGGAAGGAATCGGCACCTGCTTATAATGTGAGGGTGAAATACGCGATTGAACAGCTGAAATCCATGCTTCCGACTTTTGCTGTTATCGACGCGGGAAGAACGGAAGATGAGCAGAGCTGCATTTTAGTGGAACAAGGTAAATTATATGGAATGGGGTATATTTCCCAATATGCAGATGTTAATGCGCCTGATCTTCTAAAATCGGCTTTAAAGGCCTATCCTTCGAATGATTATATCATGCACCTGATCCTTGCACACACGGAGCAATATCCCCAAAAGCGAATCGCGGTTTAATGGCTCCGTTTTTCGATTTTACTATGAATCTTTAAAGTTTCTTTTAATGCTGCGGAACCGTACCAGATGAAAAGGTCTACGTCCAGTAATTTGGATTGGATGGCCGGATCTGTGTCTACCAATTTTCTGGCTTCTTCAATGGTAGGGACATCAAGGATAAAAATACCCCGGTAACTCTTGTCATTTTTACCCATAGGTCCGGCAACAACCAATTTCCCATCGGCCACTAATTTTCCAATATTTACCATGTGTCCTTTAAAAACACTGTCTTGTTTTGCCTTTGTAAGACTTTTTTCTGTGCCTGTTTTTAAAATAGCGAGTACATAAGTCTTCATTCCGTACTCGTCGGCGTTCAGTTCCTTCGCCAGCTTCTCATCGTAATTTTTGTTGATTTCCTGAGCGATTGCTCCCTCGTAAAAAGCTGTTAAACAAATAATTAATGCGGTTATTAGATAGCGTTTTTTCATGTGAAGTTAGATTATTGTGAATTCCCCCTGATATTTCTGTATTTCTAAATTACATTTTTTTTTGCATCCTATCGTGCTTAAAAGCAGTGAAATACGCATTAGAGCTGAATTTATTTGTAAAATAGATTTGCGGTTCTTCATTTTTACTCCTATCTTTGGGGCTCCAAAAAAGGGAAAACGCATCCATAGCTCAGCTGGATAGAGCAACGGTTTTCTAAACCGTAGGTCATAGGTTCGAATCCTATTGGGTGTACGAGGGATTTATCTCTTAAATTAAGGCGAAGTTGCTCCAGACTTCGTCTTTTTTTGTTTAAAGGGTTTTCAGGCCGAAACTTTCACAAAATTCAAGAATCAGGGTCTAATCCATTTATTCAACCAATTGGCTGTTTTTATCTCGATTTGGCGCGCACTTGGCGCGCTAGTTGGCATTAAAGACATCGAGAACAGGACCTGGAGAACTACTTACAGGGGACGGATTTACATCCATGTTTCTGCACCTAAGAAGTTTGATGTTCAGCTTACCGATGATCAGATGATCAAAGCACTACCCATTATCCCTTTATTTGCAGAGGGGAAAGCTGCATTTGGCGCAATCATTGGCGAGGTCGATATTGTTGACTGTGTTATTGGTCATAAATCAGTATGGGCTGAAAAGAAAGCTTTTGTTATGCGTAAGGAAAATGGAATTTATCACGAGCTGGAAGTGCCGGTTTACAATTGGGTGCTGGCTAATCCGGTCCTGTATGACAAACCTATTGAGAACGTGAAGGGTGCGCTTAGTTTGTGGTATTACAAGCAAGGGGCGTCGAAAGCTAACGCCCCTCATGATCTAACTCATCCTGTAGTATCTCTTCATCTATAATCTGTAAATAGGTTATTTGCGCCCTATTTCTTCACGAACCGGTCGTAGAGTTGCACTACGGCCGCGATAGCACATGGAATCCCGCAAAGGCATGCTATCAATGATGGGGTAATTATCATAGCTGGCAAAATATAAAAAATAATCTATCAGATTAACATAAATTAATATTTTGTGCTCTTTTATGTAAGTTTGCAAGACAATCAGAAAATCAATGCTTGCATTTGCCACGATAATACCACTCTCACATAATCCTGAGTATATTTGAACTAAAATTTTATTTTATGGAAAAATTAATGCCTCAAGTCTCCTTTTTTAAAAAGTACAATATCGAATTGGAGAAATTTGAATCAACCAATATTTCTTGGGCTGATTTAGAAGAAATATACCGCGATTATATTATAGAAATACCTTTCTTAGAAGATTCCGCAATCTATTTTTTTAATAATATTATGAAGATTGCTGATGTTCATTCAGTTAGATATAGGGTGAAAGATCCTGAGCATGTAATTGAAAAAATCATTAGAAAGAGAATTTCGACACCTGACCACATTATTAACATTGGTAATTACAAATCTGAGCTAACAGATTTAATAGGTGTCCGTGCATTACATTTGTTCAAAGAGCAGTGGAGATCTATCCATGAAGCAATTATTACTCAATGGGATTTAAAGCAAAACCCTGAAGCTAATTATCGTGAGGGTGATCCAAAAGAGTTTAAGGATGAATATGAAGCTTTCGGATGCGAAACTAAGCCCCATCAATTTGGATATCGCTCTGTTCATTATATTGCTAAATCTAAGCCTGGAAAAACTGAATATTTCGCAGAAATTCAAGTAAGAACTATATTTGAAGAGGCTTGGAGTGAAATTGACCACACAATAAGATATCCATATGATCAAAATAACATTGTTTACGGTCAATTTCTTTCAATTTTAAATAGACTGGCTGGTAGCGCAGATGAAATGGGTACCTATATTTCGTTTTTAAAACGATATCAAACTGCGAAAGAAATTAGCCACATCAAGGATATCGAGGAAAAGGACGCAATAATTGTAGAGCTTAATGCATATGTTAAAAAGCTGAATTTAAAAGAAAAAGAGGCTGCTTCAATTACTTCTAGTCTTGATAAACTGAACCGTCTAAGCTCACTAACTGATAACAGTCTTTTAACCACCTTTGGGAAGGCACTTTCGACTGTCTCATCAGACGTTTTTACGAGCAAATTTCAAAATATTACTGGGGTCGAAAATTTGATTAAAGGATTTGAGATTGCGTCCAATTATGATCGCGCGGCGTCTTTTGATTTTCGGAAATCTTTAATATTAGGAGGGTTGGACAAAGAAATCGCAAACAAAGTAACCACTCCTTTGGAGATTGTAGCCGAGAGCAAATCAAAAAAGAAGTAAAAATCGGTTTGTGTTTAATTAATCATATTTAAGAAGAATGCGGTTCGCCCCCCCTCGCTGGTCGAGATTAGTAGCTCCTGGTGGAGTCGGTAAAAAATCCCTTCTATCACGAAGGGATTTTTAATCATGCCTAGTTTTTTTGTTTAATTTGCCTCTTCACTAACATTTTGCCAAGCGAATCCATTGAAATTTTGAACTAGTTCGCTAAAATAAACTTTACCTCCGTTTATACCAGTATACTCGATCCGAACTGATCTGAAAAAATTGGCTTCATCACCGCGAGAGGCATTTAACAATTTATCAAACTCTTTTTGTGGAAAAGCGTAAGCCCAAGTCGATCCTGTAGCTGGAAATCTAACTAGGTTGTATAGTGTTTTGTCAACAATCTGATCTTTGTAATAAAGCTTAACATCCATTTTTGAAATTTTTGCAGGAGCATTACCAAGACTGAAAATGAAATTCTCATTAACCTGTTTGTTTTCATTTTGATCCCAAAAATTCATCGCCTGAATGTATGGTCTAGTACTGAGCATAAACTGTTTTCTAGTTACGTCTAAGGCGTATAATGATACTCCAAGGGCTATTAATCCAACTATTTGTGGTACCCACGTAGTGAACCAAGGGACTTTTTGCCAATTTTCAATAATTACTTTGAGAGGTTGCATGATGCTTTCGTTAATTTAAGATTTATTTCTTACTTGCAAAGTAATAATAAAACATTGCCTTTACTATTTGAGACATTGGTTTTTTGTCGTTTATCCAGGGAGAGATATTGGTTTTTTCAATACCGGTTTCCGCAGCGATATCTTTAGCCTTAGTGCCGGTCTTTAACATCTGTTCATTTACCCATTTAGAATCAACTTTGTCAATAGGGGATACGACATACGGGTAAGCATGCACCATTATTTTTGCACGATCGATCTCGCCGGGTTCATTTAGTATATCACCAGGATCAAAGTCAAGGGTATATTTAGGTTTGATAAACAAATCCTTTGTGAGTTCAATTAACCTGTGCTCATCCGCGTAATTTTCGGACAAGTGTTTCCCCTGCTCAGTCTTGATGAATAAACCATTTGCGCTAATACCCATTATTTTGAAACTGATGTTGGAATGTCTCAAATGCAATTTTGCACCTTCTTCCAGTTTCGCGAGATCCCTGGCTGATATCAGTTGATCAATCTTATGAATGTTTTTAATTGTGTTCATAGTATGTTTTTTAAAGGGATGTTTTATCCTCCCTGTTTAGTTAAAGAAATTTAAGGTTGTTGTTTTCGATTTGGTAGATAGCTATCTGTTCGTTTTCAATTCCTGCTCTGGAGGCTTCTTCTTCGTTGTCGTAGATCATTACAGCGTCCCAGTAAAACAAATCTTCTTCTTTCCAACCTCCTATTGTTTGTGAGGTTTTTATTGCGACCTCTAACGCCTTTTGCAGTCCCTCATCACCGAAGCAGTTTTGAGTTTCTTTTTGTGCTACGATCCAACCTTTTTTTACTGGTTGCAGGTTCGTAGTCTAAACCGTGAATCCGTTTGGATTTTCTTCGGCAATCTGTTTTAATCTTTCGATTATATTCATGTTGCTTTGGCATTTATATTCCGGAGCCTACCGGGGATTAAAGTTTCAAATAACTATCTCGCTTTCGCTTAACAAATATAGTAAAAAGTTATCAAATGAATAACTTTTTGTGAAATAAATTTGAAAGATGATGTGAACTTTATATGGAGGGTTCTTTGAAAAAAAGATAAGGAGAGTTAGTATTGGTGCCGCCTTTAACTATAAAAGGGATTCCGAAGAATCCCTTTTACCTGTGTCTACACTTATAAGCATAAGAAGACACTTAGTTGTTATCCCTGCCAGTTATTTGGATACGCATAGAATGCTATATGTTTTTGCACCCAATAGGGGTGATTAATACCGGTAGTGAAATAGTGATCTCTTCCTTGTTGATTGGTATAACAATAAATCGGCACTGTTCCTGGTACCTGTGTTGTGAAGGCGTAGAATGCAATTCCTACATATTGAAAGAAGCCTTCTCCGCTAGTTCCAGTACTATAGAAGTTTGTGCGGGTGTTATCTGAGTAGTAAGCTTGGAGACGATGTATAGGAACTGTTCCCGGTGTCTGTGAGGAAAATGCGTAAAACTGGCGCCCCTCAAATACATAATAGTTATTACTTGTTGATTGATGTTGATTTAAAAAATGACTTCCCCCTGGTTTGATTCCCCAAGAATAAATGCCAATGGTACCGTTAGGGCCGCTACTAGTCGGTCCGGTTACACCATCAATTGGAAAAATTCCTGGAACAGAGGGTGTTCCTGGATCTACCGGATCAACCGGGGGGCCAATTAGATCGAATTTAGTATTACTATATCTAGCTTGTGGCCCTGCCGGGGCGCTTACAAGCATTTTCATTCCAATCTTTCCATAAAGTTTTCCAGCAGCTAAAGTGCCGCTAATACTTGACTGCCAAAGGCCCCCATTGGGTTGTTTCGTCCTAAATAAGGCCCATTCTGTATCTGTTATTACCTCTTCCACACCTGAAGTTGTGGTATAAATTAATTGAACTTTTATCATTGAATAGTATTCATTTGGAAGGGCTGTAACACCAAAATCGATACCGACAGATGTCGGCTGATTGGGATAGGTTCGTAAATTTATTCCACTTGTAAGATATATAGAGCCAAAATGCTGAGCTTTTACATTAATAAAAAGTAATAGTACGGAAGATATTAATAATAATTTTTTCATTGGATCGGCTTATTTTTCGTGATTTAGTTTGTATTCATTAGCTCTGTCATAAACTTCTTCCATCTGCTTTCTCGTCATTTTGAAGTCGTTGATGGTAAATTCTTCCTTAACTTCATTGTATACCTTTGTGCCGGCTGGAACTCCAAAACTAATTGTAATGAATTTTTCAATTCTTTGAAGTTTTGCAGCTTCAATTTTGTTTTCAATAGGGGACTGAGTAGGTGCCTCCTTATCTTTAGAACAGCTAATAGCTGTAATCGTTAAAGCGCACATTATTAACGCTTTGGTGAAGTAAGTTTTTAAATTTCCTTTCATTATTTTTAATTTTATAGTTAGGCTGTAAATATATCTTATTTATTTCTTAATTATCTAATTGTGGTATTAACTTAATCGCTCACTTTGATATTAAATCCTTAACAATTGCCTCTGTTGTTATATTTTAACCAAGTACGGGAAACCGTATTTTTGCGTAAACCAAATACTTTAACTTTAACTTGAGAGCGTGATTAACCCTTCGGGGGATAGCTCATAGACAACACTATTGAGCGGGCGGGCATATCGTGAGGACGGGCCCGCTTTTTTATTTCTATTCATTTTTCCATATCCTTTTAATCAAATCCTTGACAACGGTCCTCGTTGTCAATACTGCCTCTATTACTCGGGAATACCTTCCGGTAATTTTGAAACATGCCGGAATTGAACTTCAGAATAACAGGGGATGAGAGTGAGCTTAAGAAGTCGCTGGATAATGTTGCCAAGTTGCAGAGGCAAACTAATGAACAGTTAGCAAAGGATATATCCTCCACTTTAGAGATGGAGCAAAAGGAGCGAAAAAAGGCTGAAAAGGCGACTCTTGATCAAAGGAAAGCTTCTCAGGATGTTGTCGCTTCAATCAACGAAGAGGTTAAGGCCCATGATGCAGCTGCTGCGGCAATTAGAAGAAAAAGCGCTGCTTTTGATGAGAACGGTAGGCAAATTAAGCCTGTTCAGATGTCAAACTCTCAGGCAGAGGTTGATAATGCAAACAAAGGAAGGACCGGGACGATCTTAAATGGTCCTGTAGTTAATCCAGTTGAAATAGATTACGCTAGAGCAACACAAGCAGCTACAGAATATGGACGCGCTGCAACGGACGCTAATAAAGCCGCAACAACTGCTGCTACAGCTACTACGGAGGCAATTAAAGGAACTATTACTGCTCAAAGTACGTTAGAAGCCAGAATTCAGTCTTACAGATCAATAACGAAAACCGCAACTGATCCGGCCATCATCGCTGAGTACAAAAAGAAGATCGAAGAAACTGGACGTGAAATTGCAAAATTAAGCAACATTGGGAAAAGAGGCTTTGATGAGATTGGAAATCGGATACGGTCCACTATTGGCCTTCAAGAAACTCTTACTAATAGGCTTCGTTATTTCCAGAGCCAGCTTCAATATGCAAAAGCACCTGAATCGTTTGTTCAATTAAACCGTAAAATTCAGGAAACAGAGGCTAACCTTAACCGCCTGGCCAATGCAGGTAAAAAGGGATTTGATAATTTAGGTAACAAGATTACTGTAGCTGATACAGCTGGGGGCAAATTTATAGGCACTCTTAAAGCTATCGCTGCGGCAATTCTTGCAGCCTTCAGTGTCCAGTTGATAGTTGACTGGGCTAAAGAAGCGCGCGAGCTTGCTGCCCGTGGTGAGGGTATTCGCGATGCCTTCAGTAAACTCGGAAATGAAAAAACACTTAATCTCCTTCGGACCGCAACTAGGGGAGCGACATCGGATATTGACCTGATGGCCGCCGCACTCCGGGCCAGAAACTTTAAAATTGCACCGGAACTTCTCGCAAAAGGTTTAGAGCTGGCGGGTAAAGTTTCCCGGCAAACAGGGCAAGATGTGACTTATCTGACCGACTCATTTGTTAATGGTTTAGGTCGCAAGTCACTCTTGATCCTTGATAATTTACAGATCTCCCAGGTACAACTTCGTGCAGAAATTAAGAAGACTGGCAATTTTCAAACCGCTGTTTCAAACGTTGTGAATGAAAAGCTTGCCTCTATGGGAGATGTTGCGATGACCACAGCCGATAAAATGGCTCAGTTCGCAACTAAGATCGCCAACATTAAAGAGAAAATTGGCCAGGGAATAAACTTCGTTTTGAACCATGATTCCCTTCGTGATGCTACAAATGCATTTTACGAGACTGGCTTAAGCGTTCAGAATCTTCAAAAAAATATCGCTCCTCTTCTTACAAAATACGATGAGCTATCTGAAAAGGCTCAAAAGAATGGTGGCATAACTAAGCTAACAAAGGAGGAGCAAGCCTTAATGAAGGATGTGATAAAGCAGGTTGGAGAAGAGATCCCTACAGCAATTACCCAGTTTGATAAGTACGGTAAGGCGATGGACATTAACACTGAAAGTGCCCGGGAATTTATTAGGCAACAAGTGTTGGTAATGCAAGCCTTAAATGCAGAAAGAATAGAGAAAACGACTAACAAATTAAAAGATTTAGGCTATGAACTCTACGAATTGCAGGATGCGCAGGATCAGATAACTAAATCGGCGAAGGCAGGTGGCATCGGCACATTTAATATAACTGAAACTGTATCAGTTGGTACAGGCGGCGTTGGTTCAGCATACAAAACAGAAATTCGGAAGGCTACCGCCAGAGAAGTTGCGGAAGTAATCGCAAGAAGAAAAGTGGTTGCTGCTGAAATTGAAAAGAATAATGCTCTCCTAAATGCTGATTACGGGTCAATGTTGACTAATAGACAAGATGAGATTGATAAAAATAATCCAGATGTATTAAAAAAGAAAATCGCAGACTTAAAAAATCTGAGGAAGGAACTTGACAATGGTAGCCAAAAATACGCCGAGTACACCAAGAAAATTCTTTTGTTAGAAAAGGACCTGCGTGCGATAGAATTTACATCGGATAATTCAAAAGCAGAAGAAAAAGCTGCTGACAAAGCCAGGAGAGCTCAAGAGGCTCAAGCCTCGGCCGATGATGCAGCGGTCAGCGCCCAGGAAAGTCTTCTCCAGCGAATTCAAGTTCTAAAAGACAAATACGCTCGTCAGGGATTAAGCAAAGAAGAGGAAGCTCGACAGGCCATTACTGATGAATTTAAAAAACTGGCCTTTGATATCGAACAACAAGCCAGAAAATACGAGGCTTATGCCCGAAAATATGGCGCTAAGCGAGCGGGTGAGCTATTAGGTCGAAAGCCGACGACTGAGCAAATAGAGCCAATGAGAAAGGCTTTTATTGAAGACTTAACTTACCGTCAGGGAACAGAGAAACTTAAAGTTAAACTTGCTGAGCAAAAGCAACTGTATGCTAATTACGAAGAGTATAAGAGGAATTTAGGCAAGGCAGCTGCGGATGGTAGGTATAGAGATGAATTGAAAGCAAATGTTTCTTTCTTGCAAAAGCTTCAGATTGAATACGCCAAAGTAACAGCTGCAGGCGAGGCGGGAGGGTATACTCCTGCTATGGTTCAAGCGCAGACGTTTCTTGCCGGGGAGATAAAAAAAGAGATTCAAGGTGAGCAGAAGAAGTATGATGGACTTTTAAAAGAATTTATATCATATAGTGATCAACGAAAAGCGATTACCGAACGGTTTAACGCTGATTTAACTACGATGGAGGGTAATTCTGCTGCTCAGTTGGTTAGAAAACAACGATTTGCTGAAGATATAAAGCAACTGGATAACACTAATATTCAAAAGCTTGATGCGTATAAAGTTTTGTTTTCTGGGATTGAACGCATGTCTGAACAAGGTGCAAGAAAGGTGATAAGTAACGCTAAAACTATGCTTGCTGGCCTACTGCTTAAAGGTAATATCGGTAAGGATATGGCCAAGGATATAGCTGAAATGATTTCTAACACTGAAAGGGCGTTAAAGGATCGTATGCCTGAAAAAAATTGCCGGTCTTGCAAATCAGATAGATCAAGTTGCTTCATCCGTTTCAAATGTTGATGAGGCATTTGGTAAAGTACTTGGAACTTTAGGCAGCGTTCTTTCTCAAATTGGTAATATTAGAAAAGAATCAGATAATCTTAAACTAGCCCTTGCTGCAAACAACAAGAAAGGGGATGCATTTGGAACACTAACAGCTGGTCTTGGAATATTCGGAGCTGGTCTTTCCATTTTCAATACAGTTTTTAGTTTGTTTGATAGGTCTGCTCAAAGAGAAGAGCAGGCGGCATATTCAAGGGATCTGCAAATAAAACAAACTGAGGCCGTGACCAAGGCTTTAGATCGGCAGTTGCAGATGATCAATGAAGTGTATGGTACTGAAAAGTTAGCTAAGTACGCTGCAGTATAATTATTCTGCCAATTTCGAGGCAGATGCAGCTTACTCACTGATTGATACGCAATATTTCATGTATGATCAGGATAATGCGTTAACGTTATCTGAGTTCTCGTTAACAGGGAAACCTTCGGTTTTTCTGGACCTACTTATCAAAAATGCCAATAGAAGATCGTCCGGTTGGTCGCTTGGTGGCGTTGATGATGGCGAGGCGGTTACGATGTCATTCAGTGACGATGATAATTGCCGGACCGTATTAACCAAATTGGCTGAGCAGTTTAAAACTGAATTCTGGATTGACGGTAAGATTATCCACTTTTCTAAGCAAGGAAGAGCAACGGGATTAAATTTCGAGTATGGCCACGGTAAAGGCCTGTATGAAGTTAGGGCTCTCACTCCTGATGATTTCCAGATAATCACCAAGCTGTATTATTTTGGAGGAAGTCAAAACCTGCCGGTGGGATATCGCAAGAATTCTGCTGGCGTGGCTTCACGTAAATTGCTGGGATCTTCCAGGTTCTTAATGGCGGATGCAGCAACCATAGCAAAATACGGTGTCATTGAGCGAAGCAAGACCTTCAGTGAAGTTATTCCGGAACGTGAAGGAGTGATTAGTGCGCTTGGACCTAAAACGACAGTTGTTATTGATAGTTCATTGAACTTTGATATCGAGGCTTTAAAGCAACCAGGCATCACCGCTAAGATCTCCTTTACCACCGGGCTGCTTGCTGGATATGATTTTGAGATCAATAACTACAATTCTACCACAAAGGCAATTGAATTCAATCCGGACACCAGCGAAACGGCGTTCGGTGCAGCAGGACTTCCAAATCAATTTTTAAAGCCCGCAGTTGGAGATAAGTACGTCCTCCATGACTTGCAGATGCCGGCAGCATACGTTACTGATGCTGAGAATAGGCTTGATGCTAAAGCTCTAGAATTGCTGAACAAAAGCAAAGAAAAGCCTATTAAGTGTGAGGTGGTTTGCTCTCCGGCTTTCATTGAGGCTAACAACCTTTTTGACATCAGAGCAGGCGATTTCTGTACCATCACATCACCGGTACTGAATGGAGCTGTCAATATCCGCATTGTCGGATTGAGTATTGACCTGCAGGATCCTCGAAAGATCACTTTGGAGCTGGCGGATGAGGTGACTATCACTTCCATCATCAGGAACATCATTGAAAAGGAGAATGTAAAGAACATTGTAAACCTGAATAAGCTATATGATGTCAACAGGGCCCGCAGAAATGCAAGGACCACTTCAGAGCTTCAGAATTATGTTGTTGATCCGGAAGGCAACTATTATCTGGAGAAAATCAGAGCGGGAAGCATTGAAACCTTGTACCTCTCTGTAGGCGCGAAAGCGACCAACTTCTCACTGCGAGGCATTGGTTTTGAAGCGAACTCTGGTGGAGATCCTTCTGTTTTTGATATTTCGGCGGGTCAGTTGGTGCATTTTGCCCTTGATATCCCAGGTGTAGGCTTTGTCTGGAATATGGCAGCTCGTCAGTTCACTGCTTTGGATCCGGCGGCAACTTATTATGTATATGCCAGGGTATCCCGGACAAGTCTTGTCGGTACATGGGTGATTTCGTCGGCGATTATAACTGCTGAGCAGGAAACAGGCTTCTTTAATTTACAGGCCGGTGTATTATTCTCAGTAATCGATGGTAGACGAGATCATGAGTTTACAAAAGGAATGACCTTCATAATTGGGGACCAGATCACGGCCGGTGTACTGAAAGATCTTTCCGGATTGAACTTTTTTAACCTGACTGACGGTAAGTTTAATCTTGGTGATTCTGTTTCCGGAATGGATTTCGGTGTCACGGTTCCCGGCCAGCTTACGGTCCGTGGGGGAGTAGTCTCCAAAAAACTTATTGTTGGATACGGCGATCACTTCTCTGCAATTGGAGATGAGGGTGCTTTTCCTTTGTTCGTTGGAGCCCAATCGTTGAGTCAGCCTGATCAGGCAAAGTTTAGAGTTGCAAGGGACGGAACCTTATTCGCTGCAGGTGGTGTCTTTGAAGGAAAGATAACCGCTGGCCCGGGCTCACAGATCGGTGATGTAGTGATTAGTGGAGACAATAAGTTTCAGCTTGCCGGCTCAAGAGTCATTCTAAAACCAGATGAACAAATAAGGGTATATAGTGGTGGTATTGCCGATTTCAGCGAAGCCTCAAAAATGACTATCCCGACAACTGGTACAAAAAAATGGAAGGTATACATCGATGAAGCCGGTACCGGTGGCGGTGGAACTTCTCCGGGGATTGTTGCTTCGCTTTGGGACCTTAACAATACATTGAAAGTAGCCACGGAATTAAATGGGCAGGTATTAATGTTTGACGCCGCAACCGGAAAATGGTCAAATAAACTCGTGTCCTTTGATCTTTCTAACTACTACACTAAACCTCAAAGTGATGCTAGATACGCCTTTGTCGGTGGTGGCAATGTTTCCGGCACCTGGGGGATTAACATTACAGGTAATGCTGCCACCGCTAATTCAGCAGGTAATTCAAATTTATGGAATGGGTCTGCCAATGATTTTTCTTCCATAGTTGGAGGGACTATAAACGGGTTAATGGCCAATGACGGAACTAATGTTGCTAAGCTTAAAAATGCAACATCTGTGCAGGCTTTTGTTGGGATTAACAGCGGCTCTACCTTCAATAATAATATCTCTGGAAGATCTCAAATTTCCAATACGGTTGATAACTCAGGAAACGCATTAAAATTTAACTGGTCCGGCCAGCCGGGTCAACCTACTTGGTTGTATGGAGGGAACGAAGCTACAAATGCCTACGTTTACAGCCCTTCAAATTTCAGTGTTGCAAATAGTGCTAAATGGATGGGCGTAGGTTATTTTGGTGATGTTTTTAGCGACACACCGTTATACGCTATGGTGTGGGATGGATCAAATTACAGACCGGGGAGCGCTGACAGTATGTCTAAATTCCTTTCGTTAGGGAAAGGCAATAGGTATCATCAAGAAAATCAGGTTTTCGGTGTAGATGCTAATTTGGTAGAGCCTAATACAAGTTCGTTCACTTACGCAGTAAACGCTCCTTTTGACGGCACGATTACTCAATTTGGCAGTGGATATGGACTGCAATTAAATGGAGGATATGGAGGCGGAGGTCAGTTGGCATTCAGAAATATAAATGGTGACCGGGGAACAAGGGAGGATTGGAGAGAAGTTATATGGAGTGGTTACAGCAGGACTGCCAGGCTAGCGGGCGGTGTTGGAACAAGCTATACAACTGCCAACATTGAAGTATTTAGAGGTGGCTTACCTGCCGGAAGTCCAAATATATCCTTTCATTGGGCCGGTATTGTAGCTTCTCAAATAGCTGTAGGACAGGACGGCGCAATTGAAATTAGAAATAATCCGGGAACAAGTTTTGAGCACTTTAGAGCGCAAAACTATCCTGCAGATTGCAAAAGATTAAAAACAGAAAGTCCCTCTTTACATGAATAAAAGAGGAGCTTTCTGTTTTCAACATTAAACCTGAGTTTCGATCTTAATCGGGTTACTCAAAATCTTATGAATCGGACATTTATCTGCGATTTGCATCAAGCGGTCATGTTGCTCTCCTGTCAGCGCTCCGGTTAATTCAATTTTTCTGGTGATTACGGTAGCCTCGTTCATGTCTTTTTCCTTGCATATCGCCAGCTCAATCCGGATAAATTCGAGGTTAAGCTCCTTTCTGTCTGCATACATCCTTATCGTAATGGCTGTACAGCTACCCAGGCTGGCAAGCAACAATGCACCAGGTGCCATCCCTTCATTTGTTCCACCAAGGTCTTCAGGCTCATCGGAGTAAATAAAGTGTCCATCGGAATACACTTTTGTTTTGTAATTTGACCTGTCCAGTTCGGTTATTGCGGTAATTTGTTTGTCTGACATATTGATAAATGGAAGTAATTATTAAACTGATGTAAATACTGGAACAACAGGATGTACAAAACGTTTGCTCATTTCACAATTAAATATTATTTAGTTAAGATTACCTAAACATTTCGACAATAAATTTGTTGTCAATACCTAACCTCATATAAATATGCTAAGTAATTATCTCAACTTTCAATTTGATGTTCAGGGAAAACCTGTGAAAGGTTTTTGCATGAGGATTCAGGACGATTTTCATGAAACGTATGCCGTAGTATTGGATGGCTATCATTCCTTTTGCGTATGGCTGGATTCCTCCAGTACCTGGAGATCTTCAAAATATACAAGTGTCGAACCTGGGATACTCGAACAAATTATCAACCGCCTGTCGCTAAGCAAACTTGCTTAGTTATTTTCTGTTTTTGTAAATATTTATACCTTAAATATCCATTTAATGGTAATCGTGTATCAATTTAGCTAAAGCGAATAATATATTGATATTACCGTCATTTTTTTAGTATTTTCCTTTATCGAAACTTAAATACTAACCAAATGAACAAAAGATTTACCCTTATTTGTTCCTGTTTTATTTTATTCGCATTCAGTGGTTTTGCCCAGCAAATTGTTCGGGGAAAGGTGAGTGATGCAGGTAATGGAGCAGGCATTCCGGGTGCAAGTGTCCTTGTCAAAGGCAGCACCTCAGGAACTTCAACTCAGCCGGATGGTACTTATAGCCTTACCTTGCCGGCCAATGCAACAACACTTGTTGTAAAATACCTCGGTTTTTTGACACAGGAGGTTCCTGTTAACAACCGCACATTGATCAATATTAACTTGATGCCGGATGAAACATCACTCACAGAAGTAGTGGTGACTGCGTTGGGCATCAAACGAAGTGAAAAATCTATCGGTTATTCGACACAAACGGTCAAAGGGGATAACCTGACGATGACAAAAGAGCAAAATGTACTGGGCTCTCTGGCAGGAAAAGTGGCCGGGGTACAGGTTGTTGGCTCCTCGGGTGCAAGCATGGGAGGAACGCAGAAGATCAAAATCCGTGGTGTTAACTCATTAAGTGGCAGCAGCGCTCCATTGATTGTTGTAGATGGTACGCCCATCTCTGATGCCAACTTCAGTACCGACAGTGGAAATGGTGTGGATCTCGGCAATATCTCTCAGGACATCAATCCGGAGGATATCGAATCCTTAAATGTTTTGAAAGGCGCAGCAGCTTCGGCACTTTATGGAATCCGCGGACAAAACGGCGTGATCATGATTACGACAAGAAAGGGGAGTAAGGGGGCTAAAAAAGTAGATGTACGTTTCAATTCAGGTTTCTCGATTGAAAAGGTCAGCAATTTTCTGCCTTTGCAAAATATTTATGGGGTAGGTAATAACCAGACTTTCCAGACCCTGGCCAACGGAGATAAGTACATCAATGGAAATGACGAAAGCTGGGGTCCAAAAATGGATGGTACTCCGGTACGAATGTATTATAGCTTTTACCCTCAGGATGCGGATTACGGAAAGTTAACGCCATTTGTTCCACAACCCAATAATATCCGCAATTTCTACGAAACCGGAAAGAACATTAATAACAGCATCTCTGTGACCGGTGGAAATGAAAACTCTTCTTATCGTTTGTCTTATAACAACGCCTATATTAATGGAACCATCCCTAATACCTGGCTGAAAAGAAATAACCTGAGTTTAAGTTCTGACCTGAAGCTGACCGATAAACTGACCGTTGGCGTAAACGCAAATTATGCCAACAATAACGGGCAGCGGCCGGAACAGGGATATCAGGGGTCTTTCTCCGGAGCTACCCAATGGTTCCAGCGAAATATAGACATCGACAGATTGCGTAATTATCAATATGCCGATGGAACGATCATGAATTGGAATGTGAATCCGAATACCAGCACGGGGATGATCACCAGTGCTAATAATAGGCCCAGCGACTGGAATAATCCTTTTTTTGATGCCTACAGAAGTCTAAACAATGATGATCGCGACCGTTTATTTGGCGATGTAAACCTGAATTATCAGGTCTTACCGGAATTGAAATTAAGCGCTTTTGTACGTTCAGACAGGTATACACAAAATATCTCTCATAAGGAAGCTTTCGGCGGCCGTCTGGACGATGCTTATTCTGTAGGTAAATACCAGGGAATTGACAATAACTACGAGTTCCTGGGACAATATAATAAGCAGTTTGGCGACATCTCTTTAACGGGAAATCTTGGTGCCAATTTGTATACGGAGAAGTTTACACAAACCTTTCAGGCCACGGTAGGCGGTTTGTCAAGCCCCGACTTTTACAGTATGGCTGCTTCTGTTGATCGTCCGGAAAGCACCTCATATTTGCGTAGAAAGGAAGTTCGCAGTGCTTATGCCATGGCTTCAGTAGGGTATAAGGATACCTATTTCTTAGATGCCTCCCTTAGAAACGACAACTCCTCGGCATTGCCGAAAAATAACAATTCCTATTGGTACTATTCGGTCTCAGGTAGCTTCGTCTTCAGCCAGTTGCTGAAATGGGAGCCGCTTTCTTTTGGTAAGCTAAGGGCCAGCTATGCCCTTGCAGGTTCTGACCTTCGACCTTATCAGGTAGAACCTTACTACTCTCCGGGAAGTGTTTATAAAAATACAGATGTGAACATCAATACCTTATTCGTTCCGGATAAGCTGAACAACCCGAATATAAAACCTGCTTTCGCAAATTCCTTTGAAGTAGGAACGGACCTGAAGTTTCTGAGCAACAGGTTGGGTTTTGAATTCACTTATTATCAACAGAAAAATAAAAATCAGATCATCAATCTTTCGGTATCAGGCGCGAGTGGATATACAACAAACGTAGTAAATGCCGGGATGATTCAAAATCAGGGAATTGAATTCTCCTTGTCCGGAACGCCTGTCCGTTCCAAGCTGTTCAGTTGGGATGCCACCTTGAACTTTAACCATAATAAAAGTATTATTAAAGAACTGTATCAGGACCTGACGGTATACCAGCTGGATATAAATACCTATTCCAGTGTAAACATGTACCTGAATGCAACAGTTAATAAAAGTTTCGGAAGCCTGGTTGGGCAAGCCTATGCCAGAGATCCTCAGAGTGGAAAGATTCTTTTAGGAGCGGATAACCTGCCTTTAATCGAAACCAATCATGATTTCGGAAGTGTATTGCCTGAGTTCACCGGAGGATTTCTGAATAACTTTAAAATCGGGAAATTCGATATCTCAGCCATGATTGATTTTCAAAGTGGAGGGAAATTTTTTAGCTGGACAAAAATGCTGGCTACAAAATCAGGACAGGGAGCAGAGACCGCTGTAATGAACGATAGGGGCGCAAATGTACGTGATCCCCTGGCTAATAATGGAGGGGTTAAGTTGAATGGAATCTATGGTCCCGGAACAAAAATCGCCGGCGTAGATGTAAGTGGACAGGAATTTAATGGATATGTAGACGCCAGGTCTTATTTCAGAAACTCCATTGGAACTAAAGTCTATGAGGAATGGTTATACAGCGCTTCTTATATCAAACTGAGAGAAGTGAGCATCGGTTACAATTTTACAGAAGGTTTTATGAAGAAAACCCCTTTCAAAACGGCTAAGCTTGCTGTGGTGGCCAGAAATCCAGCGATGATCTGGCAGAAAGCACCAAAAGGACTCGACCCATCTGAATTGTCTACCGGAAGCGCCTCTATCAGCTGGTTGGAAAAAGGAGAGTTTCAAACGGTACGTTCTTATGGTATTAACCTGAATCTGACATTTTAATCTATACTCAAATGAAACAACTATATAACATGTGCCTGATTGCTGTTCTTGCTTTAACAACAACAGGCTGCAATAAATTTGATGATGACATCAATATAGATCCCAATAATCCGGAGAAGGCTTCAGCAACGCAGCTGATTGCGAGTGCACAGCAATCTTTACCTGATATTGGTTCTGCATTCGATAAAAATGCATCTCCTTATGGAATTCATTATCCCCAATATATTTCCGGGACCACTTTTACGGATAATAGCCGTTATAACACCGTTAATTTTAATTTTTACCCCATCTATGCCGGGCCATTAATGAACCTCACAGAGGCGATCAAAGTGGCAAATAATCCAAATGAAGGGCCCATCGCCAACCAGATCGCCGTAGCCAAGATCATGAAGGCCTATTATTTCTGGCATGTTACCGATCGATGGGGGCTTGTTCCATATTCGGAGGCCTTTCAGGGTCGTGCAGATTTTACGCCTAAGTACGATACACAGCAACAAATCTATAACGACCTTTTCAAATTGCTGGATGAAGCAAACGCGGCGTTTGTTGCCGGTAATATCAAAAATGATATTATTTACGGTGGAGATATGGTTAAATGGAAAAAATTGGGCAATACCATTCACCTGTTAATGGCATTAAGACTTTCGAAAGTAGATCCGGTTAAAGGTGCCGACGAATTTAAGAAAAGCCTGGCGAACGGGATTATGGAGAAGAATGAGGATAACTTTACTTATGTTCATCTGGTGGATAAAGTCAATGAGAACTTTTGGTACACTTCTTTCGGGCGTTTAAAAAGGAACTGGTTTGCAGTGAGCAAAACGGTTGTTGACTATATGCAACCATTAAATGACCCCCGGTTACCGGTTTTTGCAGATAAAAATGTGGCTGGTAATTATGTAGGGTTAGAATACGGACTTCCAGGTTCTGTATCTGTAGTGATCAATAATATTTCTTTATTGGGATCGGCATTGCGTCAGCAAAATTCACCTACTTATCTGGTGACTTATGCGCAGGCTTTGTTTGCAAAAGCAGAAGCCGCAAAATTGGGCTGGATCCCGGGTGGAGATGGAGATGCGAAGGTCAATTATGATAAGGCGATTGAACAATCCATTCTTCAATGGACGAAAAGTGCCGGCAGTGCCGCTACATTTATAGCGCAGCCACAAGTTGCTTATAATCCGGCTACAGGACTTCGTCAGATTGCAGAACAACGCTGGATCCACCTTTTCATGCATGGCTATGAAGGCTGGGCAGAATGGAGAAGAACGGGTTATCCTTTGCTAAATCCTGCTCCGAACAATAACAATCTTGCTATTCCAAGAAGAGAAGGATATCCTACCCAGGAAATTTCAAACAATGGACCAAACTACTCGGCCGCAGTTGCGGCTTTCCCTTATGGGGGAGCGGACGACCTCAATGCAAGGGTATGGTGGGATAAACCATAAACACAAAAAAGGCAGGTATTCAAAAAATACCTGCCTTTTTCATAAATGGATTTCCTGTTATCCAAAGAACATATAACATAAGCCTATAGCGGTACAAACACCTACCAGGTCAGCCAGCAGCATTGCACCAATCGCATACCGGGTATTGGTGACGCTCACAGAGCCGAAATATACTGCAATTACATAAAATGTAGTGTCTGAAGAGCCTTGTAAGATACTGGATAACCTTCCTGCAAAGGAGTCCGGTCCATGTGTGGTCATCGTATCAATCATCATTCCTCTTGCCCCACTGCCGCTCAATGGTCTGATCAGTGCGGTGGGAATGCCATCGATAAAACGGGAATCTGCACCTAATAAAGTACATACATGTTTTAATCCATTGATCACCATATCAAAGGTGCCGCTGGTGCGCAATAAACTGATGGCGATCAACATACCCACCAGATAGGGGATAATGCGTATGGCGGTATCAAAACCACCTTTGGCACCTTCTACAAAAGCATCATATACATTGATCTTTTTATAAAGTCCGCCAAGTACAATCAGCAGAAATATTAAGAGCAATAAACCATTGCTCAGAATCCCTGAGAATTGCTGTAAGCCGGCAGTGGTCAGACTGGTCAGGTATAAAACCAATAATGCAATTACAGAAGAAAGACCTAATACCCAGCTCAGGATTACCGGTTGAAAAACATTGATTTTTTGCTTGAAAGAAACAATGAACATGGCCGCCATGGTGGCTACAAAGGTAGCGATCATACAGGGGATAAAAATATCTGTAGGATTGGCTGAATTTAAAGAAGCCCGTACGGCAATGATACTTACCGGAATCAAGGTTAAACCAGAGGCATGTAAACAAAGGAACATGATCTGTGCATTGGAGGCGGTATCTTTGCTTGGATTAAGTTCCTGTAAGCTCTCCATGGTTTTTAATCCGAAAGGTGTGGCTGCATTATCCAGGCCCAGTAAGTTGGCCGAGAAATTCATTACCATGTGTCCGGTTGCAGGGTGTCCCTTTGGGATGTCGGGGAAAAGTTTGGAGAAGAACGGTCCAATGATTCTGGACAATAAGCGGATGCCTCCGGCTCTTTCGGCGATGGCCATAAAGCCCATAAACAGCGCCATGATACCGATCAGTTTCAGGCAGATATTTACTGCCGTCCAGCAGGTTTCAATGATGCCATCTACTTTTAACACATTTCCTGCATCACTGGCTTTTCCAACGATCATTAGGTTGAAGATTTCGGTTTCGCCTAAAAAGAAACATTTTATACTGGCAACCACAATCGCAATGATGATGAAAGCGGACCAGATTCTACTTAAAGCCATTAAAATAAAATTAGTTGAGTCGTTAAATTTATAGTTTTGATTCTAATAATCCGTTTATAAAGCAGAATAAAATGCAGGTCCGGATAAAAATAGATAAAAAGCAAAAGGTCCTGCAAACTTTGCAGGACCTTTTAAATGATTATGGTTTTTCGTCTGTCAGTTCAAAACCCCATGTTTTTCCTTTTTCTGTGGCAGGAATTCCAGAGGTCATCCATGCTGGTGCTTTTGCACCTTTCAGGTAATAATCAAAGAACTGCTGTTCTCTGATCTGAATGTCTTTTCTGTTTTGACGTTGTACCAGGTTGTGTGCTTCGTTGTTGTAGTTTAACATCCAGACTGGTTTGCCTAAGCGTCTTAATCCGGTAAACATCTCTATTCCCTGGTACCATGGTACGGCACCATCGGCATCGTTTGCCATGATCACTACCGGGGTATTGACCTTAGGTAAAAAGAACAAAGGTGAGTTCTCGATATACAATTCCGGTTTCTCCCATAAGGTTGCCCCGATTCTGCTTTGTGTTTTTTCGTATTGGAACTGTCTGTTCATTCCAGTTTCCCAACGCATTCCGCCATAAGCAGAGGTCATGTTGACTACCGGTGCACCAGACCATGCTGCAGCATACATATTGGTTCTTGTGATCAGGTGGGCCACCTGATAACCACCCCAGCTTTGTCCCTGAATCCCGATCTTGGTACCGTCAACCCAGGCGTTTTTCTTTAAGGATTCTACTCCCGAATTGATAAACTCTTCGGCAGATTTTCCAGGATATCCTTTTTCATAGCTAATGTCCGGTGCAAAAACCAGGTAGCCATTGCTCACAAAGAAAGGGATGTTTAAACGGGATGGAGTAGGAGCTGGTGCATTATAACTATACAAACCATCAGAAAGCTTTTCATAGAAATAAACAATCATCGGGTATTTTTTTGCCGGGTCAAAGTTCTCCGGTTTGTACAGGATCCCAGTGGATTTATATCCTTTAGGCGTTTCCCATTTTACCAGTTCTGCAGTTCCCCAGTTGTAGTTTTGTTGCTGAGGGTTGGTATTGCTCAATTTGGTTTCTGTTTTCAGGTCTTTGGAAACATATACGTCAGGAGAGATGCTGTAATTTCCTTTGTCGTAGATGTATTCTTCTGCATCTTTCGCTTTTACAAGATTGGAATATTTAAACTTAGCCATGACGATCAGCTCCGGATTTTTGGTGTCGCCAACATTTGCTTTGTAGAAACCATTCTCCTTGGTGTTGTTGTTTAACACATCCATGATGATCGTTTCTTTCTTTCCAAGGAAACGGCTTTCCGGATCTAATTTTTGGTAACGGAAAGTCAGGCTGTTTTGTCTGCCGAATCCGTTGGTCATATTTTTAGGTGGATTTTTTCCTTCAGGAGAGAATTCCCAGATGTCGTATCTGTCGTAGATTAAAACGGTTTTATCTTCTTCCGTCCAGGCAGCGATTCCATAAGCAGAAGGATCGTCCGGTACATCATTTTCCTCATCTACCAGTTTTACGTTCATGCCATTGTTTAAATGGGTTACTTTGCCGGTAGCAATCGCATAGGTATACCAGCTGGATTTGGTCTGGTCAAAATAAATGACATATTTTCCGTTTGGAGAGGCAAAGGCATTGCCACTCAGGCCTTCAATGATTTTCTTTCTGCTGCCTGTTTTTACATCAACCAGGTAATAATCTCTGATGGAGTTTGCCGTCCATTGTTGCTGAATTCTGTTTCCAAAATCAGTAGAAGCCAATGCGAAAGGTGTATTTCCCTCATTAATGATGGTAGCATCTGGTAATTTAAGGTCTGTTAAAGGGACGATTTTAGGATCGCTGTTGAAGATTTCAATTGCACTGAGGTAAGATTTTTTTGAATCACGTTCGGCATTTTTCAATTGCATCGGTTGCAAATAATCGTCTTTATATCCCCATATATCCAGTTTTGCATTTTCAAAGTCTACCAATGTCGTATCCTTTGCTTTTTTAACAGGAGCAATACCAAAAAATAATTTGGTTCCGTCTTTGCTGAAGTTTACTTTTCCATCACCACTAACTGCCCATTTTGCAGGCATTCCCGGAATCTCATTGTCGACCAGGATTTGTGCCGTATCTAAGGATAGTGAATTGTAATATACATTATAGGTTTTGATCTCTGTTTTCTCCGGACTTTGCTCTCCAACAAAAGCAAGGTATTCTCCATCTTCAGCAAAGGCAAAGTTTTTAAATGTTCCTTTTCCTTTAACGAGTGTTTTCAAAGTTCCTTTTTCTGTATTCAAAGTAAAGACACCTGTGGGAGCTGATTTGTCTTTCTTTGCACCTGTACAGGCAAAAACAAGCTGTTTTCCATTTTTGCTGAAAGCATACTCGCTTACATATTTGAAAATACGTTCCTGTCCTGTAGTCAGGTTTTTGAAGATCAGGTCTGTTCCTTCCTGTTTTGCTGCATTTGCAGGTTCATCATCAGCGAAGAAATCCTGGTTGTCTTTTTTATCAGGGCTAGCGGAAGCAGGCGTTTTTTTTGTGGTATCTACTGGTTTTTCCAATTGATAGGCAAGGAAGCCTCCTACCTTTTCAGGCATTTTGAAAGACTTTACACGGGCGATTTTTACGATGCCCAGGCTGGTCAGGTTGGCGAGCCCTAAGCTGTCTTTTGGCATGTCGTCGGCTTTCTTCTTTTTAATTTTAGCCTGACGGATGTCTTTTTGAAATGCTTTAATAGCAAAAACAGCATATTTTGAATCTGCACTGAATTGTGCATTTGTAGCCCTATGTACTTTTATTTTTGAATTGTTGATCAGGTTACTCAGGTATAGATTCGCATCTCCTTCCTGGGGATTAATTCCATACATCGCCCATTGGCCATTGTTGGAAAGTTGCTTTGCGCCGACAGATTCCCAGGAATCATAAACGCTATGATCCAGCGGTTTTTTCTGCGCGAAGGCGGCGCTGCCAAACAATAGAAAAATTAGAGTAAGTTTTTTGTGCATCATAAAAAGGTATTTTTGTTAAAAATTGTGATTTTTTAACAGATATCCTCATTACAAACCAAATTTTTACAATAAAAAGGGGCCCTTCGTTCTATTTGGGGACATCTTAGGCCTTAAAGAAAGGCATGCAGTGTCTGAATTACCATAGTCTGGTGCAGGCTAAGGATAGGGGTTGAAAGGGCCTGCCAGGGCTTACAGCCTTTTCAACCGGGGTTATGCGAATGATCTGCGTTAGCTGAAAAAAGACAATGTATCAGGCGTCTTAGGGAGAAGAGTGCCGCAATGGCGGAGAAAAGGGGAATAAAAAAGCCGGAAGATAAAATCTTCCGGCTATGTTGACCATGAAATGGTCTTTTATTGTCTGTAAAAGACTATTTATTTTTTTTAGACTGGATCTGCGTTTGTTGTTGCTGACGCATGTAATCGTCTAATCTCGCTTGAAATTTAGATTTCTTTTTCGTTTCCACAGGTTTTGTTTTATTCTCCTGTAAAGTACGGTGAATCTTCTCGTCATCAACCATAGATTTGATCAGGAACTGCTGTGCGAAAGTCAACATATTCGCCAGGAAGTAATAATAATTTAATCCAGAAGGATAGCTGTTCAGTACCCCTAAGAAAACCACTGGCATAATGTATCCAATGTATTTCATTTGTCCTGTAGCACCAGAGATCTGGTTGTTAAAATAAGTATAGATCAACGTAGAAATCGTCATCAATACACACATCAGACTCAGGTGATCTCCGATGAACGGAATGGTGAATCCAAATTTGATGAAATCATCATAGGTGGAAAGATCTTTCATCCATAGGAAGCTTTCTCCCCTTAACTCAAATAAGTTCGGGAAAAAGAAGAAGAAGGCCATTACGAAAGGAAGCTGAAGGAGCATTGGTAAACAACCTCCCAGAGGATTTACGCCGACCTGCTTATACAGTTTCAGGTATTCCTGTTGCAATAGGGTAGGGTTATCGTCACCGACTTTAGCTTTAATCACATCCATCTCCGGTTTAAGAATTCTCATCTTAGCCATCGAGATATAAGATTTGTAAGTCAAAGGAGACATCGCTACTTTCAACAGGATGGTTAAGATCAGAATAATCAGACCATAGTTCCATCCAAAGCCTTCCAGGAATTTAAATACCGGCAATACCACAAACCTGTTGATGTATTTCAATGGCCAGTAACCCATATCTACCTGTTTCTCAATTTCGTGACCCTGTGCTTTTAATACATCGAATTTATTGGTACCGAAGTAGAAATCCATTGCATAGTTTTGAGTAGCCAGTTGTCCGAAATGCATTTTCATGTCTGCCGAATAACGTTTGATCTCTCCTGGTTGTGTCAACACGGTAACACCCAGTTTTCCACTTTCAAAAGCTACTTTAGGCAACAATACTGCAGAGAAAAACTGTTGTTTGAAGGAGAACCATTCGATTTTTCCTTTTTTCAGTTCTTCCGTTTCATCTTTAGCAATGCTCAAATGGCTCGGAGTTTCGTTTACGTATTTATAAAAAGGAGCAGCATGCTCTTTTTCTTTTTTACCTGATTTTTCCTGTTCCAGCAAAGTCGTCTCCCAGTTCAGGGCGATAGAATCTGTTTGAATCACCTGATTTAAACCGTTCAGGTTAATATTGAAAGCTACGTTATTGCCTTTAGGCTTCAGGTCATAAGTATACTCAATGTATTTATCACCCAGGTAATTGGCACGCATGCTTACCAGGTTTCCTGTTTTTGTCGCTGCAAAATAAAGGTCGTTGGTATTTACTTCTTTACCGCCAATGTTCATTTTTAAGCCAAACTTATTCTGATCTCCATCAAATAAGATGACCGGCTTTCCATCGTAGGTTTTCTGGCCTTTTACCTCTACAGATAAAATTTTACCACCTTTATTGGTTAGCGTTAATTTAAGGTTTTCATTCTCCAGAACGGTAGTTTGAACGGTACCTGCAATGCTGCCACCAAAAGGACCTGATAATGTTGCTGAATCTACAGCAGGTTTCGCTGCTGCAGTTGCAGGAGCAGTAGTTTTCGTAGCGGCGGCAACTTTCTTCAAAGAATCTGCTGCAATTCTTTCCTTTTCTTTATTGATTTCAGTCTGACTGGGGCCAAAAAAGTAAAAAGAACCGGCCAAAACGATCATGATCAGGAACAGGCCTGTAAACGTATTTCTATCCATTATTGTTATTTAAACTCGTATTATTTTATTTTCTTCTTCGCAAATTCCATCGCGGCGGCGACAAATTTAACAAAAAGTGGGTGAGGATTAGCAACTGTTGATTTTAATTCTGGGTGAAATTGTCCACCAACGAAGAAAGGATGGTTTTTCAACTCCACAATCTCTACCAAATGGCTGTCAGGATTTAGTCCTGAAGCGATCATTCCTGATGCTTCATATTGAGCCAGATAATCATTATTAAATTCATAACGATGTCTGTGACGCTCAGAGATGTGGGTTTTGCCATAAGCTGCATAAGCTTTAGTTCCCTTTTTAAGGTCACATGGATAAGATCCCAAACGCATGGTACCACCTTTATTGGTGATCGCTTTCTGATCTTCCATCATATTGATCACAGGATTTACAGTGTTCTCATCAATTTCAGTGGTATTGGCATCTTTCAAACCTAAAACGTTTCTGCCATACTCGATCACCGCACACTGCATTCCCAAACAGATCCCAAAGAAAGGAACATCATGTTCACGTACATATTTAATGGCATCAATTTTCCCTTCAATACCGCGGCTTCCAAAACCAGGAGCAACCAATACACCGTCTAAATGTGCCAGACGTTCTTTTGCATTCTCCGGGTGGATGCTCTCAGAATGAATATATTCTACTTTTACTTTACATTCATTTTTAGCTCCTGCATGTACAAAAGATTCAATGATTGATTTATAAGCATCAGGAAGTTCTACATATTTACCTACCAGACCAATCTTCACTTCGGCAGTAGGATTTTTTAAACGGCCAAGGAAATCTTTCCAGCTTTCCATATCAGGCTCATTCTTTTGCGCAAGTTTCAATTTGCTCAATACTGTTTTATCCAGTTGCTCTTTCATCATTAGCAATGGAACATCATAAATGGTAGAAGCATCAATAGATTCTACTACTGCATTGATGTTTACATTACAGAATAAGGCGATTTTTTTACGGATATCTGCATTGATGTGGTGTTCTGTACGGCATACCAGGATATCCGGTTGAATACCGTATTCCAATAATGCTTTTACAGAGTGTTGTGTAGGTTTTGTTTTCAACTCACCGGCAGCAGCAAGGAAAGGGATTAGTGTTAAATGGATTACAATTGCATTGTTGGCACCTTCTTCCCATTTAAACTGACGTACCGCTTCGATAAATGGTAAAGATTCGATATCACCAACGGTTCCGCCCAATTCAGTGATAACGATGTCATATTTACCGCTGTCGCCTAAAATGCGCATGTTGCGTTTGATCTCATCAGTGATGTGAGGAACTACCTGGACTGTTTTTCCAAGATATTCTCCCTGTCTCTCTTTGTTGATCACATTTTGATAAATCCTTCCGGTAGTAATGTTGTTTGCCTGTGAAGTAGGGACGTTCAGGAAACGCTCATAATGACCAAGGTCAAGATCTGTTTCAGCACCGTCCTCAGTCACATAACATTCCCCATGTTCATACGGATTTAATGTTCCCGGATCAATATTGATATAGGGATCAAATTTCTGAATGGCTACACTGTAACCTCTTGCTTGTAATAATTTGGCTAATGAAGCGGAGATGATGCCCTTACCTAATGAGGAAGTAACACCGCCCGTAACAAAAATATACTTAGTCATGCTTTGTGAGTTTCTGATATAAAAGCAGCTTTTATGCTACTTTTATTGTTTTTGTACGGGATACAAAGTTAGCAAATAAAACGGAAGCTGAAGGGCTAATTGTACAAATAAAATTGTCCGGGGAAAAGAAGAGGTAAGCGCTTATCGCTGAAAATGTTACAGCACGAAACCATAGAGCCGCTTTTTCTGCTCTTCAGGTTTTTCTTTTTTTTGCTCATCATATCGGGTAAATAATTCCAGCAATTTCTTTAAATCTTTCTCCGTTTCTGTTTTTTTTCCTTTGGAGGGAGGCACAATGTCTGAGGAAGGACTGTTAAATGCAGCAACTTTTGTGGCAAACCAGGTGGTATAATAACGGGGGATCGCAAGGCCTAAGATCATACCCGGCAAACCGCTGAATCCTTCAGGACCACCCCTCAGTAAGATCTCATCTGTATAAAAGGCAACGACATAAACGGTGTCATTAATTCTGCCGATGGCTTTTCTGCATTCATAACCGGCAATGTTCCGCACGTCGTGCATAATCTTCCAGTCGACCTTAGGAATGGTATCATTCAAAAGGTAGTCATCTCCGAGGATTCTTTTTTTTAATACCCTCTGCTGCTTTTGATAATCGGCGTATAGTTCATTTTCCGGTTCTCCGGCAAAATCAAAAAAAAGATTGTTTGATTGTTCCTCTTCCTGTTTTACAGATTTAAAGATTGATTTTGTGCGGCTAAAAGACAATTCCCAGTTCGTAACCTTGTATTTTTTTATTTTTTCTTTGGCCTCATCGGGGATGTCCCATTCTGCCAGGCTCCGCTGCAGGTTGACCTTTTTTTCAAAACTGATTTTACCGTATGGAATAAACAGCTGCTGGGCCTTCAGACCTGTCCAGGCAGAAATTAAAAGCAAGAAGGAGGCCAGCCTTTTCATCATCTTTATTTATTAACAGGAGTTTTCGTGAAATTACCACTCAGATTCCAGCTTACACCAAATAATACATAACGCGGAATATAGCTAAATGTGTTTTCACTAATCACATTTCCTCCAACAAATCTGTTATAGCCAATCTTTTGATTCAGAATATCGGTTACTGTTAGCTTTAGTTCCAATGCTTCATTTTTCCCAACCTTGGTAGCCAGGTAGCTGTTCCAGATCACTACATTCAGGTCCTGACCAAAAGAAGAGTTTGCCGGTCTTAAGGAAATGGAAACCGTACTGTTAAACTCCGTGCGGTAAGGAAGCTGGACAGTGCCTGATAATTCATGGTTATGGGTAATGCTTTTTCCATCGTTGATTCCACCAATAGACGATTTGCCATACATGATCGTTGCAGAAGGGGAGTAACTAAGGTCTACTTTTGAGGTATAATAGTTGAAGGAACCCTTTATATTATATTGGGTATTTGCAGTTTTGTTTTTCACCTCATTGATGATGGCGACATTGTTGGACCTGTAGAAACTCAGGTCCAGTCCCATCCGGAAATGAAGCTTGGAAAATCCTTTTGAATAATACATATTGCCACTAAGTGAATTGTTTCCATCCAGATTGGTAAAGCTGGAAATCCTTTTATTAAACTCATCCACATGCTCTGAGTTTACAATGGCATTGTTGGTAAAGCCGTAATTCAGATAGCCGGAGATGTATTGATCAGAATTCATCAGGAAGCTGTTGTAGGAAACACCAAAGTTATTGGTGAAAGAAGGCCTCAATAAAGAGTTTCCGATTACCTGGAACAGCGGGTTGTTGATTTGTCTTACCGGTTGAATCTGCTCAATGCTCGGCTGTTGGGTAAAGCCATTGTAGTTTACCGCAAGACTGGTGTTGTTGCTGAGTTTATAATAGAGATTGGTTCGCGGGGAAAGGTTCAGGTACTTGCGCTGAAAATTACTGCCGCGGTCAAGATCTTTCAGTTCGAATGTCGTTACCGTTGCTTCCAGTCCGCTGGAAATAGAGAAGTTCTTTGCCTTATACTGAAAGATCATTTTCCCGATATTCGAGAAGTTAATGAACTTAAAATTGTTACTCAGGGAATCTATCTTTGTTTTCACTCCCGTTACATAATCAGAAACCAATCTGTTACTGCTGGAGGAAATGGTTTTAAAGGTATAGCCGGCTTCCAAAGACCACCTTTTGGTCAATGTTTCGGCATAACTGACCCTGGTACCGATAGAATTTTGTGTGCCTGAGTTGTCTTTGATCAGGTTGATGTCTTCGCTGCGGTTCCAGTATCCGTCGGCGTCAAAATATTCGGTATGGTTTAAACTTCGTTCCAGCCCTTTATTATTCTGGTTTTCCGGTTGAATATCGATGGACAATACCCGGCCTTTTTTTCGAAACCTTCTGGACCAGTTGATGTTTCCGTTAAAAGCATCAGCGGTACCGCTGCCAATATTAGACTGCCTGTTCTGACTGATGATTTTATCTGATTCGCTGGTACTGCCGTTTACCGTATTGGATTCGGTATAACTTCTGTTCTTTTTTAAACCAAAGGAGATCTTAAGTGTAGACAAAGAATCCAGGTGATAGTTATACGTGCCACGGATATTCTCTCCGTTCACCTTGGAGTGGTCTTCTGTCCTGCCTTTACTGAAAAAGCGTTTTCCATCGGGCAGGAGCTCCTGAGCACTGGAAGTTTTGATGTTCTCGTTCTTATTGTCAAAAACTTTAAAGTTTAACTTTAAGCCCATCTTATTGTTGTAGAATTTATCAGAGAAATGTGCTCCCAGATTTAAATTACTTGGTAGTCCGCCTGCAGAAGAATAATAATCGTCATCGTCATCACCACCGGAAGAATACATGATCGAACTGCCATCATCGCCAACTTCGATCTGGTCGTATTCTTCGCCTTTCAGCTTTCGCATGGAATTGTTGATCTTTGATTCGTTGTCCAGGGTAGAATAGGTACCGAAAATAGCGGTCTTCAGCTTGTTTTTAAAGATGCCCATCATGCCGCCATAATCCTGAAAAGCATCACTGCCGACATTGGCATCCAACGTAGACAGGTATCCGTTCTTCGCATTTTCTTTGAGCTTGATGTTGATGGTTTTGTTCTTTACCCCATCATCAATACCGGTTAATTCTGCGGTTTTACTCTTTCGGTCATACACCTGCACCTCTTCTACGGCATTGGCTTTCAGGTATTTTGTAGCCAGCAGCGGATCATCTCCAAAAAACTCATCCCCATCTACCAGTACGGTCTTTACTTCTTTTCCCTGCGCTTTGATCATTCCGTTTTTATCGATGTCAAATCCGGGAAGTCTTTTTAAAAGCTCCTGCACATTGGCGTTGGTTCGTACAGCAAAACTATCGGCCTGAAAGACGAGGGTGTCGCCCCGCATGCGCACGGCATTTTTTGTTGCAGCGATGACGACTTCATTGAGCAGCTTTGATTTCAATTCCATATTGATGCTGCCCAGATCCAGTACTGTATTTTCTGCGATTCTTAAATTGCGGATATAATCGGCCATTTTTGGATAGCTGATGAGTAGTTTGTAGTCGCCTTTAGCGAGATTACTCCATTCAAAACGCCCATCCTTATCCGTACGTGTCGTTTTTACCAATATAGAATCAGTAGAACGGAGCAAGAGCACCGAGCTGTTTTCCAGCACCTTTTTCTCCAATGTATCGACAACCATCCCTTTAATACTTGCCTTTTGTGCTAAAACGGTAAAAGAAAATAAAGTGAAAATTATATAAATGAAAATTTTTTTCAGCATAAATTACCGGGTAACTTCATCGAGAGTTCCTAAATCTAATAACTATTTTTTTGTAACTATTAATTTTCAGGAATATTGTTGGTTTTAGAGAGAAAAATTGAGGATAAAAAAAAATGCCCGAAAAATTCCGGGCAATTTTTAAATTATATTTGGTTAGAATATGCTGGTTTTGGTTGTTTATAATTTAGTTTGTTACAGTTTCATTATCTAAATATAATGTAAAATATATTTTAATCGCAATATAATTTTCAACTTTTTTCATAAAGCGAATGAAAATATGCTGTTTTGGCACCTGGAAGCCTTTTCTTGATCGCCTCAGGGGTTATGTTTTATGAATGTTACTTGCAGCAGCTATAGTAGGGAAGTACTTTATGCTCCTTTTCAGACCAGGCGATATATACCTTTTGCTCATTTGATGTCCTGTACTTGAAGCCGTTTAGACCTGAACGCTTCAATTCCGCAAAGAACGCTTTGTCGGGGGTATTGGCATCCGGGTTTTCATTTTCTGTCACTGCAGGCTCCAGAAAATTCTCATCCTCAAAGAACAGTTTCAGTTCCTGCTGAATAAATTCCTTTTGTTTCGATTCCTTTTTAAGGTCAAGGGTCGATTCATAATTCTTGATCAGATCTGTTGCCTTAAAATCTTTCTGATAGATTTTTGCCCCGTCGTGTGCCGTAATGTTAAAGCTCATGACCATGTCTTTTAGCGATTCTCCTTTAAGGGCAACTTTAAACGTATCCAATTTTACCGAGTCGCTGAAAGGTTTCAATAAGGTCTGGCCCTCTGCATTCACTTTTCCGTTTTGGGACCCTTCTATTCCTGTATTGCTGTTGCAGGCAGCAAAGAATCCCAGGGAAAGTAACAGAAAGGCGTAATAAGTATTTCTCATGAGCGAATGATTTTATTCAGATCTTCAGGGGTATCAATAGCAATGGTTTCTATGGTTGTTACCCTCGTTTGAATGGAATAACCATTTTCTACCCAGCGCAATTGCTCCAGGCTTTCTGCGATTTCCAGGCTGGAGGGCGCGAGTTTCGTGATTTCCAGTAAAACAGGAACTGTATAACCATAAATACCGATGTGCTTATAAAACTGATGTGCTTTCAGCCAGTTTTCTTTTTCCGCATTTCTAATATACGGAATCGTTTGCCGGCTAAAGTAAACGGCTTCTCTTTTGCTGTTCAGAACCACTTTCGGAAGGTTGTGGTTGAACAGCTCTTCATGCGTATTGATTTCCTTGATTAAGGTTGCCAGCTGCACCTGCGGTTCCGTAAAGCAGGAAATCAGCAGGTCGATTTGTGCAGGGTCAATAAAGGGTTCATCACCCTGGATATTCACTACCACATCAAATCCGGGAACCTGCCCCACCACTTCTGCACAGCGATCAGTACCGCTTTGGTGCTGACTGCCCGTCATGATGAATTCGCCGCCAAAACTTTTAACTTCTGCAGCAATGCGTTCATCATCGGTAGCAACCACTACTTTATCTATTCCGGAGGCTTTAGCCGCCTGTTCATAAACCCGGCGGATCATGCTTTTCCCCTGAATATCCACCAATGGTTTCCCGGGGAAACGGGTGGAAGCGTAGCGGGCAGGGATCACACCTAATACTTTCATCTTAGAATAAACCGTTTATTTCTGCATCAATTGATTGAATGATCGTACCCAAATCTTCAGGATTGTTCGTGAAATCAAGCTTATCCTTATCCAGGATCAGTAATTTTCCTAAACTGTAATCTTTAATCCAGGCTTCGTATTTTTCATTTAGCTTGGACAAATAATCGATGCGGATACTCGCTTCATACTCACGGCCACGGCGTTGGATATTGTTAACCAGCGTGGGTACAGATGCACGCAGGTAAACCAGTACATCGGGAGGTTTAATGAAAGAGGTAATGTTCTCAAAGATCGCCCGGTAATTGTGGTGGTCTCTGGTCGTCATCAAACCCATTTCATGCAGGTTTTCCGCAAAGATGTGCGCATCTTCGTAAATCGTTCTGTCCTGAATGACATTACGTTTATTGCTTTCAATATCTACAATCTGCTGAAAACGGCTGTTTAAAAAGTAAATCTGCAGGTTAAAGCTCCACCTTTTCATGTCGCTATAAAAATCTTCCAGATAAGGATTGTCCTCTACCGCTTCATATAAAGCTTCCCAGCCATAATGTTTGGCCAATAATCCTGTTAATGTGGTTTTACCGGCGCCAATATTTCCAACTATAGCTATGTGCATATATTTTTCTTTTAAGGTAGCTATTGTAGCTATATGATTTATACTAAAGGGTTAAAAGGATTTGAATCCAATGAGTTCCCTTGCTTCTTTAATTGTTTTCTGTGCGCTTTCTCTTGCTTTTAATGCACCATGTTTGGCCACCTGACGGAGGTATGAGGTGTCTTTCGAGATCTCTTCGATTTTTTCACGGATAGGCGTGTTAAAGACAATCATATCTTCTGCAAGTTGCTTTTTGAAATCTCCGTAACGGATGGCGCGGGTATTGTAAAGGTCGTCAAAATGCTTCATGGTATCTGCCGGAGAAACGATTTTCATCAGGTCAAATAAGTTTTGAATGGCTTCCGGTTTTGGCTGATTGTCTTCCGTTGGACCACCGTCAGTTACCGCACGGGAAACTTTCTTACGGATGATTTCCGGGCTGTCGGCCAGATAAATGCAGCTGCCATCACCTGAAGACTTGCTCATTTTTCCTTTTCCATCCAAACCAGGAACTTTTACCAGGTTCTCATCAAAGTTAAAGGCCTGCACTTCAGGGAACATTTCATGGTTATACAACCTGTTGAATCTGTTTCCAAAGGTACGGGTCATTTCCAAATGTTGTTCCTGATCTTTTCCTACCGGAACTTTAACCGCTTTATGGATTAAAATATCAGCCGCCATCAGCGTTGGGTAAGTTAATAAGCCTGCATTCACATTGTCTGGCTGAGTTCTTACTTTATCTTTAAAGGAAGCACTGCGCTCCAGTTCGCCCATATAGGCATTCATGTTCAGGTATAAATATAATTCTGTAACCTCAGGCACGTCAGACTGGATATAAATGGTGGTTTCTTCCGGATTGATTCCGCAAGCCAGGTATTCTACTAAAACGTGTTTTACATAGCCATGAAGGTCACCAGGTGTCGGATGAGTGGTCAGAGAGTGAAGGTCGGCAATAAAAAAGAAGCAATTAAAATCATATTGCATCTTTACAAAGTTCTTTACTGCACCAAAATAATTTCCCAGGTGTAAATTTCCTGTAGGACGAATCCCGCTAACTACCGTTTCTTTCATAGGGACGAAATTAATAAAAAACAGGTATTAGGGACACCTATAATTTTATTTTTATGCTTTATAAATAGCAATTGCTTTGAATTTACATTCGGCTGAACGTTTTTACAGGCTTATATCGTAATTTTTGTAGTTTTGGCGCAATGATCCGCCTGCTTAAGCATACCCATCGCCTTTATTCGATCTCTGTTATCCTAATCCTTTCGGCACTTTTCTATCCGTTTTATTACCTGGCCGCGCAATCGCCCGGAGGGTATGGGACCTTAAATAAACTGCGAAAAGTAAAGAGCATCCTCAGCAGCTGGCTGACCGGGATATTTTTCCGCTTTACCTATGAACAGCCCCTGGATCAAGACCAGACCTATATTTATTGTGCCAATCATGCTTCCAATCTGGACATCATGCTTTTTTGTATCCTGGCGAAAGGTAAATTTCATTTTATGGGGAAGGATGAGCTCAGGAGTAACCCGGTCCTGAAAATTTTCTTCAATACGATAGACATTTCAGTAAACAGGGAAAGTAAGATCTCCGCTTTCAGGGCTTTTAAAAAAGCAGGGGAGACCCTGGGGAAAGGTTGGAGCCTGATCATTTTTCCGGAAGGAAAGATTGATGGAACGCATTATCCTCCTATATTACATCCTTTTAAAAACGGGCCTTTCCGCCTGGCGATAGAAAAAAAGATTCCTGTTGTGGCAGTCAGTTTAACGGATGTATGGAAAAAGATGTGGGATGACGGCTCGAAATATGGTAGTACGCCGGGAATTTGTGATATTTACATCCATAAGCCTGTAAACACTGCAGATTTAACAATAGCAGATGCTGATCTTTTAAAAGAACGCATTTTTGATTTAATAAACAGTAAACTGATTAGAGCATGACGATAGATAAGCAAACGATAGATAAAGTTGCAAACCTGGCGAGAATCGCAATCGAAGATAAAGAAGTCGATACATTGATGGCGGATATGAATAAGATCCTTACATTTATGGAGAAGCTGAATGAGCTGGATACAATCGGTGTGGCACCTTTGGTCTACATGAATACAGAGGAGAATGTATGGCGGGAAGATCAGATAAAGCAGGAAATTACGGTAGAAGAGGGGCTGAAGAATTCCGCCAGACACAATGAAAACTTCTTTATGGTCCCAAAAATCATAGAAAAATAAAGACAGATGTAACATCCGGGGGTAGATGACCGTCTAAAACGAAACAGGAATAAATAAATTTCAATGGAAAAAGCGTTAATCAACATCAAAGATATAGGTCGTAAATACGTGATAGGGGCGGAAGTCATCCATGCGCTAAAATCAGTTTCATTGGATATACATAAAGGGGAATTTGTGGCATTAATGGGCCCCTCAGGTTCCGGAAAGTCTACCCTGATGAATATTCTCGGTTGCCTGGACACGCCAAGTAAGGGCGACTATGTCCTGAATGGTATTAATGTAAGTCAGATGACCGACAATGAACTCGCAGAAGTTCGTAATAAGGAAATTGGCTTCGTTTTCCAGACTTTTAACCTGTTACCCCGCTCCACTTCTTTAGATAATGTGGCACTTCCGCTGATCTACGCCGGAGCAAATAAAAAGGAACGCGATGCCAGGGCACAGAAAGCGCTGGAAAATGTGGGCCTGGGCAACAGGGTGACGCATAAACCAAATGAGCTTTCCGGTGGACAGCGCCAGAGGGTTGCGGTAGCCAGGGCATTGATCAACAATCCTTCTATCATTCTTGCGGATGAGCCTACAGGGAACCTGGACACAAAAACGTCCATAGAAATTATGGGCTTGCTGGAAGAGATCCACAGTAAAGGAAATACGATTATCCTGGTGACGCACGAAGAGGATATTGCACAACATGCACACCGTATTGTACGGATGCGTGATGGGCTGATCGAGAAAGACTACCTGAATACTGACATTAAAACGGTATCGCCACGTCTGACCAAACTGGAAGCCAAAGGCGATGATTTTGAGAAAATAAGCTAATATCCTTTCATGAAGATATACACCAAGACAGGTGATAAGGGTTTGACCTCACTGATTGGAGGTACCCGGGTACCGAAATACCATTTGCGCATAGAATGTTATGGAACAGTAGATGAACTCAACTCGTATATCGGGCTGATCATGTGCCAGGATATCGACGTTCATCATCAGAAAATACTGAAAGAAATCCAGGACAGACTGTTTACTGTAGGCGCTTCACTGGCTGCAGATCCTGAAAAATCAAGAATGAAAATTCCGGATTTACATGAAAGTGACATCAATTTGCTGGAGCAGGAGATGGATCAGATGAATGAAGTACTGCCAGAATTGAAACATTTCGTATTGCCGGGCGGAACAACGGTCGTTTCTTTTTGCCATGTTGCACGTTGTATTTGTCGCCGTGCAGAGCGTTTAACCGTACATTTGGCCTCAGAAAGCTTTGTTGACGAAAAAATGACGATTTATTTAAACCGTTTAAGCGATTATTTATTTGTTTTGGCACGAAAACTGAATTTAGATGCAAAAACGGATGAAAACATCTGGATTCCGCGTCTATAAAAACGTTGAAAAAAAGTTTGTTTTGCTCATGTTTTTTAATATACTTTTGCGAAACGAATTAGAATAACTTAATAGTATAAGAAATATGTATTGGACATTAGAACTCGCATCGCATTTGGAAGACGCTCCATGGCCTGCAACAAAAGACGAATTAATTGATTACGGTATAAGATCAGGCGCACCTGTAGAGGTGATTGAAAATTTACAAGCTTTGGAAGATGATGGGGAACCATATGAAACCATCGAAGAAATTTGGCCTGATTATCCTACTAAAGACGACTTTTTCTTCAACGAAGACGAATATTAATCTTTAGTACTTCTTAGTAATGTTTTTAGAGGCTCCGCATCCCGGGGCCTTTCTTTTTTATACCGTTTTTTTGATGTACAAGTTTTGTACATTTTTTTTTAAGTAAACTTTTTGGAACGAACATTGTTTATGTAATGTCATGAGATTGTTTGACAATTCTCTTTATCTATCTAAAAAAACACATACTTAAAATTAAACGTTATGGGAAATTTACTTTATTTGGTAGCAGTAGTATTCGTGATCTTATGGGTCATTGGTTTTTTCTTCGGGGGCTTTGGTCCGAATGTAGGAAACCTGATTCACATCCTTCTTGTGATTGCCATCATTGCAATCCTATTGAAAGTGATCAACAGGGCTGCATAATTGATGCTGATCGTATAAAAAGAAAGGTTCCTGAATTACTCAGGAACCTTTCTTCATTAAAATGGAGGCCATCTCCAGATCCTCAGGATAGGTGATTTTGAGGTTTTCCCTGGCACCTTCAATGATGTGAATGGTAAAGCCGGAGTATTCGGCTACAGAAGCATCGTCCGTAAATTCATTTCTGAATGGCTGCTGGTAGGCCTTCCTTAATATTTCTATTGCAAATGTCTGAGGTGTCTGAATGAGTAAAAGCTCGTTTCTGTTCAAAGCTTCAGTTTTTCCATCGAACAAAACCTTTCTGACCGAATCCGTAGGAGGAATACCGGCTACTGCATTGCCATGTGCTTCCGCTGCCTCGAAAGACCTTGAAATCAGGGAAGGGCTTACCAATGGCCGCACCGCATCATGTACTGCAACGATACCTTTGCCTTTAATGGCCTTCAGCCCGTTTTTAACGGAATGAAACCGCTGTTCCCCACCTTTGATGACCTGATGTGGAATGGCGAAGCTGTGGGCCTTGCATAGCTCTTCCCAGTATTGATGCTGATGAATGTTCAGCACAAGGAGTATTTCGGGATTTAAAGGGCATGCTGCAAAGGCTTCCAGGGTATGCATCAGCAGGGGTTTTCCATCCAACAGTAAAAACTGCTTGGCAATTTTATGCTGCATCCTGCTTCCGGATCCACCTGCTACGATAATTGCGTAATACTTCATTTGTATTTTGTCTTTAAAACAAAAATAGGAGATCTAAACCTATAATGGTCTGAAATCTCCTATTTTCAATGTTTTTATGATATGATTAGATGATCAACATCGCATCTCCATAACTGTAGAAACGATATTTTTCTTTCAATGCTACTTCATAAGCATTTCTAACGTAGTCGTAACCGCCAAATGCACTTACCATCATCAACAAAGTCGATTCCGGGGTATGAAAGTTGGTGATCATGGAGTTCGCAATACTGAAATCATATGGAGGGAAGATAAATTTACTGGTCCAGTCGTTTGCTGGTTTAAGCATTTTTCCTGAAGAAACAGCCGATTCAATCGCACGCATAGAAGTGGTACCTACTGCACAGATTTTTCTTTTATCTTCAATGGCTTTGTTTACGATATCCGCATCTTTCTGCTCAATGATGAATTGCTCAGAATCCATTTTATGTTTCGTTAAATCTTCTACTTCTACAGATCTGAACGTACCCAAGCCAACGTGTAATGTCACCTCAGCGAAATTAATGCCTTTCAGTTCCAGACGTTTCATCAGCTCTCTGCTAAAGTGTAAACCTGCAGTAGGCGCAGCAACAGCACCTTCATGCTTCGCGAAAATTGTTTGGTAACGTTCTTTATCCTGAGCAGTAGCTTTACGCTTAATGTATTTTGGAAGTGGAGTTTCTCCCAGAATTTCGATGTTCTTCCTGAACTCTTCATCAGTACCGTCAAATAAGAAACGGATGGTACGTCCGCGGGAAGTGGTATTGTCAACAACCTCAGCAACCAACAAATCGTCATCACCAAAATATAATTTATTTCCAACACGAATTTTACGGGCAGGATCTACTAAAACATCCCATAAACGCAATTCTTTATTTAATTCTCTTAGTAAAAAGACCTCAATAGTTGCACCAGTCTTCTCCTTATTTCCGTATAAACGGGCAGGAAAAACTTTGGTATTGTTTAAGATCATGACATCCTGATCATCGAAATAACTCAAAACATCCTTGAATATTTTATGTTCAATTTTGCCACTATCTTTATGCAAAACCATTAAACGGGCTTCGTCCCTATGTTCTGAAGGATTATTGGCAACTAATGATTCAGGGAGATTAAACTTAAATTGAGATAACTTCATATTTTTCGATGTGATAATTAAGGGCGCAAATTTAAGAAATATAATTTTCTTTTTCATTAGATTCCATTTGTTTTTTAACGGATATGAAGCGATCATCAGCATTCATTGTTTTTTATAAGCGGTATGCTGATGATGGTTTCATTAGATTCCATTTGTTTTTTAACTGATATGAAGCGATCATCGGCTTTTGCAATTGTTTTTACGCCCGACAGACTGATGATGGTTTCACAAATAATCAGCAGATAGCGCCTCCCGATTGTAGAAGCAGCCAAAGGCCAACAGGTCAGAATTGTATTTTTTATATTATATAAGGTTTTGCTGTAACCTTTTTAGGTACTTTTGGTCTAACCATCAATTATGATTATTTTCAGACTAATAGGCGAAAGTTTTCGGTTTGCATTAGATGCACTGCGCCAGAACAAAATGCGGACAATGCTCTCCCTATTGGGGATTACCATCGGGATCTTTACGATCATTTTTGTATTCTCTGCCGTGGATACCCTCAGGAGTAAACTGCAGGCCAGTATCGATAAACTAGGTTCGAGCACCGTATTTGTGCAAAAATGGCCTTGGGGTGGTTTTGGCGATTACCCGTGGTGGAAATACATGAACAGACCCGAAGCCTCGCTCAGAGACTATGAAGGACTGAAAGACAGACTGGAATATGTAGAAGGTGTATCCTACGAAATTTCTGCGAATGGCAGAACAATCAAATACAGAAGTAATTCCGTAGAAGGTGGTGGAATCAGAGCCGCTTCTCAGGATTTTAATAAAACATGGAACCTTGATTTTCAGGAAGGAAGATACTTTACGGAGAATGAAGGTAAATCCGGATCACCCGTAATTATTATCGGAGCCAATATCGCCGAAGGCCTCTTTAACGGAGAACCGGCAGTCGGTAAATCGATTACCGTAATGGCCCGAAGACTGACCGTTGTTGGAGTGTTCAAGAAAGAAGGAGAAGATATGATGGGTATGTCCCAGGATAAAAATATTCTGATTCCACTTAACTTTGCCAAAGGCATCATGGATGTGGAAAGCGAACGCTACGATCCAACCATCACCGTAAGGGGAAAAGATTATATTGCCCTGGAAGAGGTAGAAAGTGAAATCAGAGGCGCCATGAGGGCCATCCGCAGAACCAAACCTGGTGCTGAAGACGATTTTGCCCTGAATAAAAGTACCATTGCCTCGAATCAGCTGGATCAGATGTTCGGTGTAGTCGATATCGCAGGATGGGTAATCGGTGGATTCTCAATTCTTGTCGGTGGATTCGGAATCGCAAATATCATGTTCGTATCCGTGAAAGAAAGAACAAACATCATCGGAATTCAGAAGTCATTGGGGGCGAAAAATTATTTTATACTGCTGCAGTTTCTGTTTGAAGCGATTGCACTCTGCTTACTTGGCGGAGCATTGGGATTGTTATTGGTATACCTCCTCACGTTAGCATTAACGGCAGGTGGATTTGAAATGATCCTGTTCTGGAAGAATGTGATGCTGGGGGTAACGATATCTGTGGTGATCGGTACGATCTCAGGATTCTGGCCGGCATTTTCGGCATCTAGACTGGACCCTGTTGAAGCAATTCGCTCCTAACGAAATCTTACTCACTCTTCAATAAAAAAAGAGCATATTCTTCAAAGGCTGAAATCTTTTGCACGCTGAAGGGCGGCAAAATTTTCTATGCCTTTTCTGAACACGCTCTTTTTTTATTGAAGAAATATTGCACGGATTTATTACTCGCTCCACCGACGAGCCTCGACCCGTGTAGCTGAGTTGGTTTTTTATTTTTGCTTGCTTTCCTGCGGTTTTTAAGCGGTAGTTTTTTTGCATCATGCGATGGAGCAATCATTATTTAAATAAAAATGTCCATTTGCTTTGAAGACATTCGAATATTTGCCCTTCAGCAAAGATTCGGGGATGAAAAGGAGATGGATATTTTTATTAGCACTTAATTTCTCTGGCAGGGAATTACTGATATACCAATTCTCCGGAAGGAAATCACTGATACGCCAATTCTCTGGCAGGAATAAACGATGCAGCAATTCTCTTAAGAGACCTGACATCGCAAATAAACAGCGACAGATAAATAAAAAAGGCGGGTTCCTTTAAAGAAACCCGCCTTTTCGATATGTTAATGTAATAACTAGCTTAATTTTTCTAAAGCAGCTTTGATTCTTGAAACGGCATCTCTCAATTTATCTTCAGCAGCAGCATAAGAAATTCTGATACAATCTTCGTTTCCAAAAGCCTCGCCGGTAACGGTCGATACATGAGCTTCGTTCAACAGATAAAGGCAAAGGTCTTCTGCATTGTTGATTTTGTAATCACCAGTACTGGTACCGAAGTAAGCTTTTACTTCAGGGAAGAAATAGAACGCTCCGTCAGGAAGGTTTACTTTGATGTTAGGGATTTCTTTCAATAAAGCATAAACGATGTCTCTACGGCTTTTGAATTCCTGAACCATTGCATTTACAGTTTCTAATCCACCCTGGTAAGCTGCTAAAGCTGCACGTTGAGCGATAGAAGAAGTTCCTGAAGTGATTTGACCCTGCATTTTGTCGCAGGCATTGGAAAGCTCTTTATTGGCAGCCATATAACCTACACGCCATCCGGTCATTGCATAGGATTTTGAAAATCCGTTGATCAGGACCACTCTGTCTTTTATAGAGTCAAATTCAGCGATGGAAGCATGTTTGCCTACAAAGTTGATGTGCTCATAAATTTCGTCGGAGATGATGTAGATGTTTGGATATTTTTCGAATACAGCAACCAGGTCTGCAAGTTCTTCTTTGCTGTATACTGATCCGGTAGGGTTACAAGGAGAAGAGAACATGAACACCTTTGTTTTTGGGGTGATGGCTGCTTCTAATTGTGCACCTGTGATTTTAAAGTTGTTTTCTACTGTGGCATTGATAAATACAGTTTCTCCTTCTGCAAGTTTGATCATTTCAGAATAAGAAACCCAGTATGGAGTGGGTACAATCACCTCTTCCCCAGGGTTTACCAGACACATTACAGCATTGGCTAAGGATTGTTTGGCACCTGTAGACACCACAATCTGATCGAAGCTATAGCTCAATCCATTTTCTCTCAATAATTTTTCGGCAATCGCCTTACGCAATTCAGGATATCCTGATACAGGCGTATAGTACGAGTAGTTTTCGTCTACAGCGGTCTTCGCTGCTTCCTTAACAAATTCAGGCGTGAAGAAATCCGGCTCACCAAAGCTCAGATTGATTACATCTATCCCTTTTGCGGATAGTTCTCTGCCTAACTTAGCCATTTTAATGGTCTGTGACTCTGAAAGGTTATTGATTCTTTTGGATAAAAATGTCATAATAATTTGTGCGCAAGCAAATATAATTTTGTGAGATAGCAAATATAGAAACCTAACCGAATTATAAACTAAAAAAAATACTTTTTAATATAATTTCCTTGTTAAAATGTACTTTTGACAGCTAAACTCTGCCAATTGTTACCTCAGAAAAAAGCCATACTCGTTTCCCTGTGCATTAGTGTAGTGTTAATGCTTGCAAAATTTGCGGCATATTTCATGACACACTCAAATGCCATACTTACCGATGCCGCGGAGAGTATTGTAAATGTACTGGCCAGTGGCTTTGCATTTTACAGCATTTACCTGGCAACTTTACCGAAAGATGAAAACCATCCTTATGGCCACGGTAAGGTCGAATTTTTCTCCGCTTTTGTGGAAGGAGTCCTGATTGCTTTAGCAGGACTAATCATTGTCTTTAAATCTGGTTATGATCTTTTATTTCCAAAGGTGATCAGTCAGTTATTTGAGGGAGCAACGATTATCGGCGCTACCGGGCTCATCAATTTGCTTGTCGGTTTTTACCTGATCAATACCGGGAAGAAACACCGTTCCATTACATTGGAAGCAGACGGAAAACACCTCATGACCGACGCGATCACCAGTGCCGGACTTGTGGTAGGAATTGTCCTCATTCAGTTGACCAAAATCTACTGGCTGGACAGTGTGATCTCTATTTTGCTGGGATTATACATCATTTATAATGGATATAAGCTCACCAGACGCTCTGTCGGAGGATTGATGGACGAAAGCAATGTAGAACTGGTAAAGGATATTGTCTGCATTTTGCAGGAGAACAGGCATGATGCCTGGATTGATGTACACAACCTTCGTGCACAGCAGTATGGAGCAGACCTTCATATTGATTGTCACATTACCCTGCCTTATTATTTTGATCTTGTTAAAGTCCATCAGGAAATCTCTGATATCGATAAATTGATCAATGGAAAGGCAGAACATAAAACAGAACTATTTATTCATGCCGATCCTTGTCTGCCGGAATGTTGCAATTATTGCAATATGAAGGACTGCCATGTCAGAAAGGAGCCTTTTAATAAAGAAATTTCCTGGACGGTAGAGAATGCTACTAAAAACAAAAAACATTTCCAATGAGCTATTTTAATGTAAGGGTATACGGCCTTCTGATTAATGAGGACCAACAGGTACTGATTAGTGACGAGCAGTCGGGGGGGAAGATTTTTAGTAAATTTCCCGGCGGCGGACTGGAATTGGGAGAAGGCCTGATTGATGCGCTGAAAAGAGAGTTTATGGAAGAATGTAATGCAGAAATTGAAGTTCTTGAACACTTTTATACCACTGATTTTTACGAAAAATCTTCTTTTAATGACAGCCAGATTTTAAGCATCTACTACCTCGTAAAGGCAGTTCATCCTTTGCAGCTGAACTTCAAATCAAAGGTTTTTGATTTTGACGGAGATAGCCTGCAGTCCTTTCGATGGATAGACCTTGCAGCACTTAAAATGGAGGATGTGACCTTTAAAACGGATCAGACAGTGGTAGAACTGCTGACCATTAAACAAACAACATGAGTTTAACAGAACGAGATCAGAAAGTAATCTGGCATCCCTATACGCAAATGAAGAATGCCCTGCCACATATTCCCGTTGTCAGGGGAGAAGGGGTATACCTGTTTGACGAAGATGGGAAGAAATATATAGATGCAGTGTCCAGCTGGTGGGTAAATATCCATGGACATGCCCATCCGCACATTGCGAAAAAGGTAGCAGAACAGCTGAGTGTACTCGAGCATGTGATCTTTGCCGGATTTACGCATGAGCCTGCAGTCCGGCTTGCAGAACGTTTGCTGGAATTACTTCCCGGTGATCAGGAAAAGGTTTTTTATACCGATAACGGCTCTACTGCGGTAGAGGTTGCTTTGAAGATGTGCCTTCAGTTCTGGTCAAATACAGGCCATAAAGGGCGGACAAAGATCATCGCTTTTAAGGAAGCCTATCATGGTGATACCTTTGGTGCCATGTCTGTGAGCGGACGTAGTATTTTTACAGATCCTTTTAATTCCATGTTGTTTGATGTGGAGTTCATCGACCTTCCTACGGAAAAGAACATAGAACAACTGAAATCGAAAATCAATTACCTGAGTAATGAGGTGGCCTGTTTCATCTTTGAACCGATGGTACTTGGAGCAGGAGGGATGCTGATGTACGAAGGGGAATACCTGGACCAGCTGATGGAAACCTGTCAGAAACACGGAATCCTGACCATTGCTGATGAAGTGATGACTGGCTTTGGCCGTACAGGGACGTATTTTGCCTGTGAAACATTGCAGGCAAAACCAGATATTTTTTGTTTGTCAAAAGGACTTACCGGAGGCACGATGCCATTGGGAGTCACGACCTGTAATCAAAAGATCTTCGATGCTTTTTTAAGTGATGATAAGCTGAAGACCCTGTATCATGGACATTCATTTACTGCAAATCCGGTAGCCTGTGCCGCTTCTCTTGCCAGTATGGACATCCTGCTGAAACCGGAAACGATGGCCAATATTCAGCGGATAAAAGCTAAAAATGAAACTTTTGCAGCAGAAATAAAAGATCATCCTAAAGTGCGTGATGTACGTCAGAAAGGCACGATCCTGGTGCTGGAATGGGAAACCGGAAACGATACTTCTTATTTAAGCGGGCTCAGAAATCAGTTGTACCTTTACTTTTTAGAACGGGGGATCATTTTGAGGCCTCTGGGCAATATTCTATATATTTTGCCTCCTTATATCATTAGTGATGAAGATCTGGAGTACATTTACCAAACTATTCATCAAGCATTAAACGATATCTAACATGGAAATTAAAGCAATCCTGGAAAATATAGTGAGTGATAACCAATTGCATGCCAAATGGTTAAATACCTTGTCGTACATGGAGAATGCCGGCGCAAAAAAGATCTCTGCCTCGGAACATAAAGAGCAGGTGAACCTGATCATCCTGAAACATGCGGCAGAAGAACACCGCCATGCCTATTATTTAAAAAAACAACTGGATAAGCTGGATGGCGATTTGTGTAAAACCTATACAAATGAAGAGCTGCTGGCGCCCAACCATACCAAATTTTATTTAAACGCACTGGATGTTGCCGTTTGCCGTTACCTGAAACAGCATTTCAATTTAACAGGTTATGAATTGAAATTTGGTGCCTATTTGTTTGTGACTTATGCCATTGAAGTTCGTGCAGACGAGCTGTATCCGATTTATCAGGATGTATTGACCCAGGCGGGAAGCAAAGTCAATGTCAAGTCTATTATACTGGAAGAAGAAGGGCATTTGGAAGAAATGCTGAATCAGCTGAAAACTTTTTCTCCGGATTGGGAAGAACATGCCAATCTGGTCATCAAAATAGAGCAGGACATGTTTAGTGACTGGATGCAGGGCCTGGCTTTGCAGACCGGAATTGCTGTTCCTGCAGTCAACTAATGCTTAGCGCCAGCTAAACCGCAACAACACCGGAAGGAGTGATCGCATAAAAGCGGTCATTCTTTTGCGGCTGGATCCTGCTCAATCCTGTAAATGCACTAAATGCAGGGAGTATCGCATTGTTTTCTCCAAAATAAAAACAAGGGAAGTTTAACCGTTGTCTTGCTTTTCCATACAGGGTAACTCCCGGGTGGATATGACCGGAAATCGTATACGTAGTATCGGTTGATTCCGGCTTTTCATGGATAAAACGGAAGGGAGCACAAATCAGCTCTTTTTGGATCAGTTCAATATTTAAGGACGCATATTCCACCGGACGTAACTGATCATGGTTACCCTTGATCAGCTGAAATCTTAGCTGACTGAATTCCTTTCTCCATTCTGAGAATACGGCTACCTCACTATTGCTTTTATGGTGAAACATATCTCCGGTGATGAGTAATGTTTGCGGATCATAAAGATCGATTAACCTCGCCAGCCTTTGGAGGTCGCCCTCTCCAACGCCCGAAGGGACCTGGATCCCGTGTTTACGGAAATGTGCCGATTTACCGATATGGAGATCACTGATGATCAGCATCTTTTGAGCTGCCCAGTAGATGGACCTTTCTTTATTCAATATCAATTCTTCTTCTTTACAGATGATGGTCATTCTTTTTTCTTGATTTCATATGGACCGGACGCATTTTCTGATTAGCTTCGGCAGTCATCCTTTCGATCCGTTGTCCCAGTTCTTCCGTACTCATGTTTTCCCGTAAACTGTCTACCTTGATTGGAAAACACAGGGGAGTATAACTTTCTGCTTTTATCAGGATGATTTTACTCAGCTGAATGCGTTGTAATGCTGCAAGCAACCTTGGTTCCTCAATTTGCTGATAGAAAGCCTCCTCATAAGCCTGGCGCAATAATAAATTATGTTTGTCGTAATCCGTAAAAACATTGAAAAATAATGCTGCAGAAGATTGTAAATGCTTGTTGGCGGTATATTTACCGGGGAATCCCTGGAAAACCAGACCGGAGATACAGGCGATGTCTCTGAACTTACGCTTCGCCATTTCTGTGGAATTGATACTGCCTACAATATCTTCTCCAAGGTTTTCAGGGCTAAACAAGGCTTTAATATTTTCTTCATCCAGGGGAATTGGGTATTCACTCAGGAGTTCGAAGCCATAATCGTTCATCGCAATAGAGAAGCTGATCGGGGTTTTACGGCTGAGCCTGTAAGCAATTAAGGCAGCCATCACTTCATGGACCTGTCTGCCTTCAAATGGATAGGCGAAGAAATGGTAGCCGTCTTTCGTATGGATCAGCTCGATCAGAAATTCATCACTTTTGGGGACATGAGAGACCTTCGCCTGTCGCTCAAACAAAGGGAGGATGATGTCCAGTTCTTCGTCTTCATGGTTTTTATCCAGCGTTTCATTGTATTTTTTTCTCAGGATGCTTCCCAGGTTGGCACTGAGCGAGATTCTTCCGCCCATCCAGCTGGGGGTAATTGCCCTTTTCAATTTACTGCGCCTAACCAGTGCAGTCATCTCTTTGACCATGATAAATTCCAGGACCCTTCCTGCCAGGGTAAAACTATTGCCTGGTTTCATTTTCGAGATAAAAGATTCCTCAACCATTCCGATATAGCCACCACCAAGGTATTTTACTTTGAGCATGGGATCGCTTACGATCGTTCCGATATGCAGGCGGTGCCGCATGGCGATCTGGCGGCTTTCCACTTTCCAGAGCCCATCCTTTTTTAACACTTTGCTGAATTCCGTATAGGCACTGAGACTGTCGCCACCAGTGCTGATGAATTGCATGATCCATCCCCATTCCGAAGGCAGCAATTCGCTGAAAGCATGGGTTTCTTTTACTTCCAGATAGATTTTATGGTCATCAAAGCCATCGCCTACCGCAAGGGTGACGAGATATTGAATCAGAGTGTCGAAAGCCATGACGATGGGGTCCCTGCTTTCTATCTGCTGGGTTTTTGCTGCTTCCTTTATGGCTGCGGCTTCCACCAGTTCCAATGCATGGGTAGGCAGGAAATAAATGACAGAGGTTTCATGAGGGGAGTGTCCGCTTCGTCCGGCACGCTGTAAAAAACGGGCTACTCCTTTCGGTGATCCAATTTGTACCACTGTATCTACCGGTTTGAAATCTACGCCAAGATCCAGGGAGGAAGTACTGATGACCGCTTTAAGGATGCCTGAATGCAATGCATCTTCTATCCAGTTTCGCAGTTCGTAATCAATGGAGCCATGGTGTATGGCGATTTGTCCAGCCAGATTTTCGTCCAGTACGAGCAGGTTCTGATACCATAGTTCTGCCTGCCCCCGGGTATTTGTAAAGATGAGGGTGGTTTTGCTTTTATGGATGATGGGCAAAAGCTTATGCGCCAGCTTATGTCCGAGATGTCCCGCCCAGGGCAGCATATCGATATGGTCGGGCAGGATAGATTTGATCGTGATTTTCTTTTCAATATCTGCTTTAATGATGACTTTAAGGACTTCCTGATAGGGGACGAGTACTTCCAAAGCCTGTTCCATATTCCCGATCGTTGCAGAGATCCCCCAGATCCGGAGTAGCCTTTCCGGATGTTTTTCCTGCACGATTCCCCTGATCCTGGAGATGGCCAGTTCAGCCATCACACCACGTTTACTCCCCATCAGTTCATGCCATTCATCAGCAACGATACATTGCAGCTGATGAAAATGTGCGGCCGTATCTTTTTGTGCCAGGAGTAAATGCATGCTTTCCGGCGTGATGATCAATACTTCGGGCATTTGCTTCTTTTGCTTTAGCTTTTCTGCGGCAGTAGTATCTCCGTTTCTGACGGATACCTGCCAGTCCAGTTCCAGTTCCATGCAGACTTCCCGCATTGCGCGTGCGAGGTCTTTTGCCAGGGCACGCAAAGGCGTAATCCAGATCAGCTTTAGTCCGGTATCTTTCTTTTTCTTTTTTGAGGCAGTTTTAGTCTGTTCTGCAGTGCGGTTTAGTTCTTCGATCACTACCGCCAGGAAGAGGGAGAATGTTTTTCCGAAGCCTGTTGGGGCATTTACCAATCCGCAATAGCCTTCTGCATAATACTGCCAGGCATCGGTTTGGAAGCGGAAAGGTTTTTTTCTGCTCAGCTTCAGCCACTTGGTTACCTGTTTGTATCCTTTGCTCGTTTCTATGCCCATATCTGTTTATAAAGTCGAATTTAACAACTGTCGTAAATCATCCAGTGTATTGATCTCTGCCGCTTTTTTGTCTTTTCGCCACCTGGCGATTCTGGGGAAGCGTAAAGCCAGGCCGGCCTTATGGCGCTTACTTTCTGCGATGCCTTCAAAGGCAATCTCAAAAACCAGTTCTGGCTTAACCGTGCGGACGGGGCCAAATTTCTCTATTGCATTTTTCTTTACAAAAGCATCGACCTCTTTAATTTCCTGATCTGTTAATCCGGAATAAGCCTTTGCGATGGTGATCAGCTGTTCTCCATCCCGAACCGCAAAAGTATAATCGGTATAAAAATTCGCCCTTCTGCCACTGCCTTTCTGTGCATAAATCATGACCGTATCTACGGTGTAAGGATTGATCTTCCATTTCCACCAGTCGCCCCTTTTTCTTCCGCTATGGTACAATGAATCCAGTTTTTTGAGCATTAGTCCCTCACTGTTGTTTAGTCTGGAATCTGCCCGCAGGAGGGCGAGTTCCGCCCAGGAACCGACTTCAATGCCGGGTGATAAGACAAGGACTCCCTGGCTCTTTATTTTTTTAATGATTTCTATCAATGCTTTGCGGCGGATACCCAAGGTTTTTCCTCTTTGATCGATTCCCTGCTGCTCTAGCAGATCGTAACAATAAAACGCAATTGGTGCGCTTTCCAATTGCCCTTTTGAAATGGTTTTACGGTTTAATCGCTGTTGAAGGGTGGAGAAGGACTGTACCTTTCCTTCTTTAACAGAGAGGATCTCACCATCGAGCACTGTTCCATCTTCCAGTTCATCCACCAGAAAATGCAGTTCAGGAAATTGATCTGTGACCAGCTCTTCCCCTCTGGACCAGATGAACAGCTCTCCGCCACGTTTTACAATTTGTCCGCGGATCCCGTCCCATTTCCATTCTGCCTGCCATTCTTTGACATCACCCAAGGATTCGGGCGGACTGTCCAGGGCATAAGCCAGGCAAAAAGGGTAGGGCCAGGAACGGTCGGTGTCTACATGCGCACCTGCAATGAGCTCCTGATAACTGATTTCATCCGGTTTCCATTTCCCCATGATGCTGTGCATGATCTTATTGCTTTCCGTATCACTTTGTTTGGCAAGAGCGTTGACCAGCATTTTGTTGGAAACCCCAATTCTGAAATTGCCGGAAATGAGTTTATTAAAGATGAACCTTTCCTGTGTATCCAGGCTGTCCCAGGCATTGACTATGAATTTCTTTTTGCTTTCGTCGTCCTTTCCGTTTAAATCCTGAAGGGCATTGATCCATTGATGTAAAGGAAGATCTGTAGTTTTTGCCGGAGGGGGAAGAATCAGTGCAATTGTTTCGCTGAGGTCACCTACACTATGATAGCTCTCGGCAAACAGCCAGGGTGGCAGTTCGCTAAGCTCAATTGCCCATTCTTTAATCAGGGCTGTGCTGACTGGTCGCCGGGGCCTTTTTCCAGTAAACATCGCGATTACATAAGGTTTATCCAGGTCATTGGCCTCGTTAAAATAGCGGACTAAAGCGGCGATCTTATCGTTGGTCTTGTTGCTCATTTCCAGTTGGGCAATCAGTTCTGTAAATCGTTTCAATCTGCTTCCTCCTTTATTTCCGGATTTTCCTGAGCGCCGGTTTCTATTTCTTCCTCTTCTGTTCCATATTGTGTTTTCACTTCTTCGGCTTCAATTCCGATCTCGTTCAGGTATTTTGAGAAGGTGGCGGTAAATCCATGTGTCACAAAAACTTTTTCTGCTTCAGTTGCTTTAATGGCCGAAAGCAGGCCCGGCCAGTCCGCATGATCGCTCAGGGCAAAGCCCGCATCAGCACTTCTCCACCTTCTGCCGGCCCTTACCTGCATCCATCCCGAGCAAACCCCCGTTGCCGCCTGTTGAAGTGTCTTCATCCAGCGCCCGTCGGCAAGTGCCGGAGGAACAATGATCAGCCCTTGCTGAAGCGTTTCTTTTCGGATTTCCGGGCTGATTCTGATCGTTTCCGGAAGTGCTACGCCTGCCTGTATAAAGGCATCATTCAGGTTGGCAATGGATTGATGCACATAGATTGGACGGTCCTGGTCTTTTAGTCCATTGATCAGCCTTTGTGCTTTTCCAAGGCTGTAAGCAATTAAGACACTGGTTTTACCCTGCTCCTGATTGTTGTTTACCCAATTTCCAATCTGATCAAAGATCAGCTGTTGAGGAAGCCATTTATAAATGGGTAAACCAAAGGTGCTTTCAGAAACAAAAGTATGGCATTTTACCGGTTCAAAAGCAGTACTGATGCCATCGTACTCCACTTTATAATCGCCGGAAATGACACAGACCTCTCCTTTATATTCCAGCCTGATTTGTGCAGATCCGATGACATGTCCGGCGGGAAACATGCTTAGCTTCACGCCGTTAATGTTGATTTCCTCCCGATAGCGAAGGGTCTGGATATTTAACTCCGCCCCCAGGCGATGCAAAAGAATCGGTTTCGTCAACTCATGGCATAAATACGCCTGGTTGCCCCATTTTACATGATCTGCATGTCCATGAGTGGTTACGGCAAGTTTAACGGGTTTCCAGGGGTCGATATAAAAATCTCCCTGTTCACAGTATATGCCCTTATTGCTGAATCTGATTAAAGCCATCTTTTCATCAACAAAGCCGGAGCAATAAAGTTTGACAGGACAATGCCTGTTGCTTTAGTTTAGGAAGCCTTTAGAAAAATCATATATTTACAACATCCATATACTCAATTTTCTATGCCTTTCACCATTAGAGTTGTACTGATCCTTTTGTTCACTGCCCTGTTTCAATATTCAAATGCCCAAACCAGAAGAACGGTAAATGGAAATATCACCGATTCAAAGACCGGAGAAACCTTAATTGGCGCGAGTGTTAAATTAACCGGAAGTACTCCCGCAGGAGGAATTACCAATGCTTACGGATTTTATTCCCTGAATGTGAGCGATGGAAATTATGAAATTTCCGTCAGCTTTATCGGCTATAAAACAATCGTCAAAAAAATGGAAATCACTAAGGACATCCGGCTAAACTTTGCGTTAGAGGAAGATAACCAGCTGGATGAAGTGGTGATTTCTGCAACCAAGAAAAATGAAAATGTAAGCAGTCCGCAGATGGGACTGCAAAAGATAAACGTAAGGGAGATCAATAATGTTCCCGTGTTATTGGGAGAGCGGGATGTGCTGAAGACTTTGCAGCTATTGCCGGGAATAAAATCGGCAGGGGAAGGAAACAGTGGTTTTTATGTAAGGGGAGGATCAACCGATCAGAACCTGATCCTGCTGGATGAGGCGCCGGTTTACAATGCTTCCCATTTATTGGGTTTCTTCTCCACCTTTAATTCTGATGCAATCAAAGATGTAAGCGTTTATAAAGGAGGGATGCCTGCACAATATGGAGGCCGGCTCGCCTCTGTGCTCGACATAAAGATGAATGATGGAAACCGAAAGGAATTTACGGCTGAAGGTGGAATAGGACTCATTTCTTCCCGCCTGAAAGTAGAGGGGCCGATTGTGAAAGACAAAGGTTCCTTTATGGTGAGCGCCAGAAGAACTTATATGGATGCTTTTTTTAAGCTTTCCTCAGACAGCTCGATCAATAGAAATACCCTCTATTTTTACGATATCAATGCCAAGGCCAATTACCAGCTGGATGATAAAAATACATTATACCTGTCCGGTTATTTTGGAAGGGATAAGCTGGGCCTGGCAAAAACCTTTGGCTTCAACTGGGGGAATGCTACCGTAACCCTGCGCTGGAACCATTTATACAGCAATAAGCTATTCTCCAATACCTCGCTGATTTACAGCAATTACAACTACGTCATTCAGAATTTTATGGAGGAGAATAACTTTGAAGTCAACTCTTCGATTAAGGACTTTAACCTGAAGCAGGATTTTGAATATAGCCTGAGTAATGACCATCACCTTAAATTCGGATTAAACGTGATCCGCCATACCATAGCTCCCGGAAAGCTCACCGCCGATGCCCGGTCCAGCGTAAATGAAACGACCTATGAAAATCGTAAAGGTCTGGAATCCGCAGTTTATATTTCAGATGAATGGGCTGTGAATGAAAAGTTAAACCTGGTTTATGGATTAAGGCTAAGTGCTTTCTCCCTGCTGGGGCCGGGAAATTTCAAAACCTATGATGCAGATGGGAATACCATCCAGACCAAAGCTTATGCATCCGGCGATTTTGTGAAAAATTACCTCAATCTGGAGCCCAGATTTTCTGCAAGCTATCAGTTGAATCCTGCCAGTTCCTTAAAGGGAGCCTATACGAGGAACATTCAGAACATCCACCTGATGTCTAACTCTACTTCGACCTCGCCTACAGATTTGTACATCATGAACAGCAATAATGTGAAGCCGGAAATTGCAGATCAGGCAGCCTTGGGATATTTCAGGAATTTTAATGAGGACAAATATGAGTTTTCTGCCGAAGTATATTATAAATGGATGCAGAACCAGATTGAATACCGCAGTGGAACAGACTTAAGGGGGAACGGCAATGTAGAAGCAGATCTCTTGTATGGAGATGGACGTGCCTATGGGATTGAATTGTTTTTAAAGAAGCGGTTTGGCAAATTTAATGGCTGGATTGGCTACACCTACTCCAGAACTGAACGGCAGTTTGATGCAATTAATGAAGGCAAATGGTTTTATGCCAAACAGGACCGGACCCATGACCTTTCGCTGGTTGGAATCTATAAGGCCGGGCCACGCTGGACCTTCTCTTCTGTTTTTGTTTACAATACCGGAAATGCCGTAACCTATCCAAGTGGTAAATACCAGTTAAATGGAAGGACCGTATTTTATTATAAGGAAAAGAACGGGTATAGGACACCTGCTTATCACCGCCTCGACGTTTCAGCTACACTGGAAGGAAAGCCGGGGAAAAAACTGCAGTCGAGCTGGTCTTTTGGAATTTATAACCTGTACAACCGTCAGAATGCTTTCTCTATCGATTTTAAGGATGATCCGGACGATAAAACCAGGACCCAGGTGACACGGACAACCCTATTTGGGATCATTCCTTCTGTAACCTGGAACTTTAAATTTTAGCATTACAAACACAAGATATTTTTATGAAAAGGATGAACTTGAAAAAATATACCCGCTGCGTTTTTGCAATCATTGCAGTCAGTGCTTTTAGTGCTTGTGAAAAAGTCATAGACCTTAAACTGGACGAGGCCGTTCCGGTAATTGTCATCGATGGGGGAATCAGTGATTTGAATGAGAACCACATCATAAAAATCTCAAAGACCTATAATTTCACGGAGCCAAATAAATTTAATGGGGTCAGTAAGGCCAGCATTGTGTTAAAGGCAGATGGTAAGGTGCAGGCTGCCTTCGTAGAGACCTTGCCGGGAGTGTATCAGACTACGACTAAATTTAAGGGAAAGTCAGGTGTCAGGTATGATCTTGCCGTAACCTTCGAAGGGAAAACCTATGAGGCGAGCTCGGTGATGCCGGCAAGAGTAATACTGGATGCGCTGACTTTCAAAACATTCAATTTTTTTGGCGGAAACAAGAGCTATATCGTTGCCAACTTTTCAGATCCTGCCGGAGTTGCCAATCAATATCGCTATATTCTGAGAACAAAAGGTGTGGTGGAGGAAGATGCAGTGAGTGAAGATCGTTTTAATGATGGCAATAAAGTCGAAAATGTGATTTTTTATGAACTGGATGACCTGTTAAAAGGAGATAGTGTTCATGTGGAGTTCCAATGTATAGATAGAAATGTGTACCGCTATTTTTATAGCCTCGGACAGAATTCCGGACAGGGAGGGCCACCTGTTTCTCCGGCAAATCCTCCTTCAAATTTCAGCAATGGTGCACTGGGCGTATTTAATGCCCATACTTCGAGTTCCAGAACCGCAGTGATTAAATAATCGGCTGTATTTAATTTACAGCCGGATTGTCAGGATTAAGTTTTATTAATGAAACTTTGTTGCATTAATAGACCTGATGTTTATTTTTACCCCTGAATCATAAAATTTAGGAAATGGAAATTAACAATCCTTTGGAAGTCATCATTATTGGTGGAAGCTACGCCGGTCTTTCAGCAGCGATGACTTTAGGTCGCGCGATGCGGAAAGTACTGGTTATTGACAGTGGACAGCCTTGTAATGCACAGACCCCTCATTCACATAATTTCATTACCCATGATGGGGAAACACCTGCAGAAATTGCCAGAAAAGCAAAAGCGCAGGTACTAAAATATCCGACTGTTGAATTTTTGAATGACCGGGTCATTTCTGCCGAAAAATCCGGATTGTTCTTTGAGCTGATAACGGAGTCAGGTAAAAAACTAAGTGCTAAAAAACTGGTATTTGCAACCGGCTTGAAAGATCGCATGCCGGAAATAGAGGGCTTTGCAGCCTGCTGGGGGATCTCTGTGATTCATTGCCCTTATTGTCATGGTTATGAAGTCCGTCATCAAAAGACGGCCATGCTCGCCAATGGTAACGAAGCCCTTCATTTTGCGCAGGTCCTCAGTAACTGGACAAAAGAACTGGTTTTATTTACCAACGGACCGATCAGCCTGGATGCTGATCAGCAGGCGCAATTGACAAAACATGGCATTTCATGGATCGAAACAGCAGTCAGCCAATTGATACATGCTGACGGGCAGCTTAAAGGCCTGGTTTTATCCGATGGGCAGGAACATGCGTTTAGTGTCATGTATGCCCGGATTCCTTTCGAGCAGCATAGCAGTCTTCCGCAGGAGCTGGGTTGCACGCTGACCGGACAGGGCTTTCTGGAGGTAGATGAATTACAGCATACCAATATACCTGGAATCTATGCGGCGGGCGACAATTCGACGATGCTCAGGGCCGTTTCTCAGTCGGTTGCTGCAGGAATGCGTGCCGGAGCAGTCATCAACTACGACCTCATCATGGAATCCTGGTAGTTGAGGTGCAAATGGTTTGAATTGTGTAACTTTGGTTCATGTCAAAAACAGAGAGCCTTGAAGATTTTTACCGTGAAAAGTTCAATTGGCTTCCTGATAACCTTCAGGAAGGCATTGGACATTTTAATGTCTTTAACCTGGAAAACCACCTTGGGCCAAATGCCGTCCCTGTAAAATACAGCCGGAGGGACTTTTATAAAGTCTGCCTTATGCGGGGAAGGAACATTTACCATTATGCGGATAAAAGCGTGGAAATCTCAGGCTCGACACTGATGTTCTTCAATCCAAAAGTCCCTTATACCTGGGAATGTTTAAATGATGATGGCTCTGGCTATTTCTGCATCTTCACCGACGCTTTTTTTACGGAGAAAATCCGTGGTAACCTGACGGAATTGCCCATGTTTGCCCCGGGAGGTAAGCCTTCTTTCGTCTTGAACGAGGAGCAGGACAAACAGGTTACTGCACTCTTTCTGAAAATGATGGAGGAGCTTGATTCGGATTATGTGTACAAATATGACCTCATCAGAAACTATGTAACTGAACTGATTCATTTTGCTTTAAAGGTTCAGCCTGCAGAAAATCTATACCAGCATCCTGATGCCAATTCCAGAATCACAGCGGTGTTTACAGAATTGCTGGAACGTCAGTTTCCTATTGAGACCCCGCGGCAGCGCTTCACCATGCGCTCAGCTATAGATTTTGCCCAACAGCTCGCCGTGCATGTAAACCACCTCAACAGGGCAATTAAAGAAACCACCGGGAAGACCACCACAATGCACATTACGGAGCGGATTCTGACAGAAGCCAAAGCATTGTTAAAGCATACCGACTGGAACATCGCTGAGATTGCCTGGTGCCTTGGATTCGAAGAGTCTGCCCATTTTAACAACTATTTCAAAAAACATACCCACTTCAATCCCTCTCAGTTTAGGAATGTTTGAATCTTACAAGTATTGGTTTGAATGATGTAAGGTCTCCATGAATGCTGTCCTGTAATTTTGCTGCTGTAAAAACGCTAAAATTATGGACAATCAAAAAGTATGGTTTGTAACCGGAGCTTCTAAAGGATTAGGACTGAGCCTGGTAAAACAACTGTTAAAAGACGGCTTTAAAGTAGCTGCAACATCAAGAAAACTAAATGAATTAACCGATGCGGTAGGTCTGGATGACCCGAACTTTCTTCCTTTGGCACTGGACCTGAATAACGAAGAGCGCGTTGATGCGGCCATTGCTACGGGAATTGACCGGTTTGGCAGGATAGACGTAGTTGTTAACAATGCCGGATACGGCTTAACCGGAAGCCTGGAAGAATTGACTGATGAAGAAGCCAGGGCTAATTTCGACGTCAATGTATTTGGTTCGTTAAATGTGATCAGAAAGGTGATGCCTCATTTCAGGTCACAGCATTCCGGGCATATCTTTAACATCGCTTCGATAGGGGGATATACCGGTAGTTTTCCCGGATTTGGAATTTACTGCGCTACAAAATTTGCAGTTGCCGGTTTCTCCGAATCCCTGGCTGCAGAAGTAAAGCCATTTGGCGTACATGTAACTGTGGTTTACCCGGGATATTTCAGGACCAGCTTCCTTTCTTCAGGATCTTTGCTGACCCCAAAAAATGAAATTTCCGCTTATCAGGAAGTGCGTGAAGTTCAGAACGCGCATCAGCATAATATTAATGGAAACCAGGCAGGCGACCCGGAAAAGGCAGTTGCGGCACTGATCAACATTACGACAGCAGAACAACCTCCGTTACATCTTTTTCTGGGCGCTGATGCTTATGAACTTGCACATGGCAAGATTGCCCAGGTTCAGCAGGCATTGGAAGAATGGAAAACTGTAACCGTAAGTACCGGATTTTAAAATAAAGGCTGTCTTAAGGCAGCTTTTATTTTTTGATGATAAATCTTTTTCTTTAGTCATATTCCTATGATAAGATGATAGTAATTTGTTTTCAGAGGGAACATTACTAACTTTATATTCACAATGGCAATCTCAATGGCGACTCAACTAGATATCGATATCATTTCATCAGAAGAAGAAAGAATTAAAGCCCTGAAAAGGTATGATATTCTTGACACGCCACCGGATGGCTCTTTCGACCGGCTAACCAAGCTGGCTGCAAACCTGTTGAAAGTACCTATCGCAATCGTAAGCCTGGTAGATACGGATAGAATTTGGTTCAAGTCGAAATACGGAACCGATGCACAGCAAATTGATCGCGATGAAGGTCTTTGTGCCTCGACAATTTTATCCGACGACCTTTATCAGGTGGAAGATGCTGCTATCGATCCCCGAACATTGAGTAATCCCCTGGTTGCAGGCTCCTTTGGTTTAAGGTTTTATGCTGCGGTCCCATTGCGGACCAAAGACGGGTTTAACCTGGGTACTTTTTGCGTAATTGCTAAAGAACCCAGAGTCCTGACTCCTGAAGAAGAAGAAATCCTGAGAGACCTGAGGGACATTGTGATGGACCAGATTGAATTGAGACTGGCTTCAAGAACAAGTCTTGCCCAACATAACCAGATTTTAAATACAACTGCCCACGACCTTAAAAATCCGTTGACCACCATCCCCGTGCGTGCTGACCTCATCAAGATGAAGAAAGGCAATCCGGATATGGTAGATACCCTTTGTGATCAGATTAAAATTGCCAGCCTGAATATGGTCCGTATTATTGATGAGCTGTTGCAGGTTGGAAGTATGGAAGCCGGAAAAATCCATTTGCTGTTGATTAAGGTAAATGTATCGTTTTTAGTCAGCAATGTGGTTTCTATGAACCTGCCCCTTGCGGAAAGAAAAAGCCAGACCTTAAACTTCAGTTATGAAAAAGACCTGTACGTGAATGCTGATGAAGGGAAGTTAACAGAGATCGTAGATAACCTGGTCAATAACGCCATCAAATATTCGCCCATGGGCACCAATATTTTTATTCGTGTAAAAGAAGAAAATCACAACGTGCGGATTGAAGTGGAAGATCAGGGCTTAGGCCTGACCAGCGAAGATCAAAGTAAGCTGTATCAGCGTTTCACCCGCCTGAGTGCCCAGCCTACCGGAGGTGAAAACTCTACAGGCCTTGGACTTTCCATCGTAAAGGTCCTGGTGGAGGCTCATGAAGGAACGATCCGCGCAGAGAGCGAAGGAAAAGGCAAGGGCTGTAAGTTTATCGTTGAATTACCGGCAAGGAACAGCTAAAAGCAGGTCACCTGCCAGTGTCTGCTCCATTCTGCCTTTGGAGCTAAAGACATAATGCCTTCTTTCTCTTCCAGTTTTTGTTGGTGATGGGTGCCATCGGCAATGCCACACCAGGGTTCCAGACATACGAAATCAGCGTCTTTTGCAGACCATATCCCAAAGAAAGGAAATCCCTTGAATTGAAATTCAAGACCATGGGAATCTGCCTCGCTTTTTAGTGCAATGGAATCACTTTGCAGATTTTTAAAGACCAGTGCATCTTCATAAAACAATTCATGTTTCAGGGGAAGCTTTCCATCCCTCAATTCAATTGTCTCTGTTTCATCGTCGATCAGGTCCTGCTTAATTTTATTCGAAATGAGTTGATGGTCTTTATTAAACTGAAGGTAATAATCGCCGTAGCTTAATCCAACTTTTAAAGGTACAGAGAAAGCAGGATGGCCTCCGATAGAGAACCACAGTGCCTCATTTCCAGTATTGGTAACTTCGTAAGCGCAGGTTAGTGTATCTTCAGAGAGGGTATAGCGCAGCCCCAAACGGAATTCAAACGGATATACTTTCAGGCTTTCTTCATCCTGCTCCAGCGTAAAGAGAATTTCAGTTTCAGAGATCTGACTGACTTTAAACTCCCGCTCTCTGGCCAGGCCATGACGGGGGAGGGTAAATGCCTGATCCCTAAAATAGTAGGTGTTGTCTTTTAAGCCTCCAACAATAGGGAACAGTATCGGGCTAAATTTACCCCAGTAATCCGGATTGCCACTCCAGAGGTATTCCAGATTTGTTTCTTTACTTCTTAAACTTTGTAACTCTCCACCTTTGGAGGAGAAGGAAGCATGGATCTTGGTATTTTCTAGGGAAATCATATTGGATAAAAGTAAAAATTAAATTTTGTTATATTTAAGTCCTTCCAGGGAAAAAATGAATATAGACAAGAATTTATCCGCTACCACAAACATTCTGTTTCGGAAGCCTAAAGCTATGGGAATCTTTGTGTTCCTGATCCTGACCATGATCATCCTTTTTGTTGCCAATCAAAGGTACCGCCTGGTGGTGGAGGACCGGCGACTGGAAATGTCCCGGATATTGACCTCCGTGAAACACAATGTAGACCAATCTCTTAAAAATAGTTATACTGCGGCGCTGACATTGGGACTCACCATAAATGGGGATGGTGTTCCTAAAAATTTTGATACTGTGGCGGCACAGCTGATCAATTCTAACCGAACCTTATCTGCTGTTGAGCTGGTGCCAGATGGCGTGATTAAATACATCTATCCTTTAAAAGGGAACGAAAAGGCTTTAAATCTGAATATCCTTAAAGAATCCAAAATCATTTCTATGGAGGCGAATAAGGCGATTGAATCCCGGAAAATGTATTTCGCCGGGCCCATTGCCCTACGACAGGGTGGAATGGGGATTGTAGGTCGCATGCCCTTGTTCTTTAACAATAAGTTTTGGGGATTCTCTGCAGTTGTGATTAAGCTGGACGTATTTCTGAAACAAGCCGGGATATACGAACAAATGAACAACAGGTTTCGTTTTCAATTGTCTAAAATGAACCCTGTAAGTGCTAAGGAAGAGTTCTTTCTGCCTTTGTTTTCCGACTTTTCTGCTTCCTCTTCTGAAACCATAGATTTCCCGGATGGCGACTGGAAGATTTATGTAGTGGCTGTTCCTACCTATAAACCGTATTTGAAAATCCTTTTTCCCACCATATTCAGCGTGTTACTGGCTGCCCTTACAGGGTTTTTAGTTTACCGCGTTTTTAAGAAGCCTGCGGAGTTGCAATTGTTGGTTTATGAGCAGGCTACCCGCTTGCTGGAAAACGAAATTAAGTTTAAAACGATATTTGATCAGGCCGCAATCGGCATCGCGGAAGTAGACTCCAGTACAGGTGCTTTTCTGAGGATTAACGGGAAGTTTTGTAAAATACTGGGTTATACGGAAGCGGAATTACAGCATACAAACTTTCAGTCGATAACCCATCCGGATGATTTAAAGAAAGACCTGAAGTACTTTCAGCAAATGAGGTCAGGGACGATTAGGGAGTTTGAACTCTTAAAAAGGTATCTTCGGAAAGATGGGCAGGTGGTCTGGGTAAATTTAATGATCACACCATTGTGGAAAGTTGGAGATGCACCAAGCAGCCACATTACGGTTATTGAAGATGTGACCGCCAGAATCGAAGCCGAACTGATTGCGGAAGAGTACCAGTACCGGATAGAATCTTTAATCAATACCATTGATGGGATCGTTTGGGAGTCCGATCCGGTTACCTTTGACTTTACTTTCATCAGTAAGAAATCAGAGGATATTTTAGGCTATACTGCTGAAGAATGGCTGTCTTCTCCAAGCTTTTGGGCCGACCATGTTCATCCGGACGATAAAGACTGGGTGGTTGATTATTGTACCGTCTGTACAAACAACCTGGAGCAACATGATTTTGAATACCGGATGATTGCTAAAGGAGGAAATATAGTCTGGTTACGGGACATTGTAAATGTGATTGTGGAAGAGGGAAAGGCGGTATTGCTGAGGGGAATTATGATTGACATTACCAGGAACAAACAGGCAGAAAAAGACCTGAATCATTCTTTTGATCTGGTGAATGAGCAAAATAAACGTTTATTGAATTTCTCTTATATCGTGTCTCATAATCTTCGTTCTCATACCAGTAATATCCAGTCCATTTCCGTCCTGATTGATACCACGAAGTCAGAAGAGGAACGAAACGAGATGATTGGACTTTTGAAAACAGTTTCCGATAACCTTAATGAAACCCTGCTGAATTTAAATGAGGTGGTGAATATTCAGACCAATATTAACATTGTTGTAGAGCCGCTCAACCTGAACAAGTATATTGAGAGGACCCTGAATATCCTGAACGATCAGATCGTTCTGAAGCAGGCGGTTATTGTGAACAAGGTAAAGGAAGATGTGGTTGTAAATTACAACCCGGCCTATCTGGAAAGTATACTGCTGAATTTTGTTTTCAATGCCATCCGGTACAGTCACCCGAAACGCAGCCCTTTGATCGAACTGAGTTGCCATCATGAAGGTCAGTTGGTGCTGCAGATCTCAGACAATGGAATTGGAATGAACCTGGATAGACATGGTGATGAATTATTCGGCATGTATAAAACCTTTAACGGGAACCCCGATTCTAAAGGACTGGGCTTATTCATTTCCAAGAACCAGATTGATGCAATGGGAGGAAGGGTGGTGGTAGAAAGTGAAATGGGGATCGGGACGACCTTTAAGATTTACTTCAAGTAATTTGATCTGTTGCCTCTGCGGGTTTATCATACTGCGGAGGCTGGAAATAAGACCTCCGCAGTGCTGATTAACAAATAGAAATATATAGGGGGAAAGCTCTTTATTCGTTTATACCGCCCCCTAATGCAGTATAAAGTTCCACATCAGCAGCCAAACGCTGACGTTTCAGATTGCTCAGTTCCAGCTCGCTTTGCAATAGATTTCCCTGAGCAAGGATCACTTCTAAATAAGTTGCCATGCCGCTTCCGAAAAGCATATTCGCATTTTTTATGGCCGAGCGGAGGGTGTTAACCCGATTTTCGGCAATGGCAACCTGTTCTTTTAAACGTGTTGATTTTACCAGTGCATCTGAAACTTCAGTCACTGCAGTCAGCACCGTTTGTCTGAATTGTAAAACAGATTTCTCTCTTTCCAGTTTTGCAATTTCAAAGGCCGTTTTCAGCTTTCTGCGTTGAAAGATAGGCTGTACTACTGATCCGGCAACCATTCCGAATAAGGAACCCGGGATGTTAAACCAGTTACTTGCCTTGAAGGAGTTGAGTCCGCCATTGGCCGTAATGTTCAGCGATGGGTACATGCTGGCCTGTGCAATGCCTACCGATTCGTTGGCGGCACGAAGTGCATATTCACTCGCTTTTACATCAGGACGGTTGTTCAGCAGGGCAACCGGATATCCGGTTGACATTTGCTGAGCCGGCACAATTTCATTCAGTTTTTTCATCCGGTTAATGGCAGAAGGAACCGTTCCTGTCAACAGGCTCAACGCATTTTCCTGAACGCTGATGCCTTGCTGAAGGGAGGGAATCAGTTGTGCTGAACTTAACTTCTGCGCTTCTGCCTGCTGAACCGCCAATATGGTAGTCAAGCCCGCATCCCATTGCAATTTGGTCATCCTCAAAGTGCTGTCATTCAAAGCCAGTGTTCTGTTGGCAATCTGTAATTGCTCATCCAGCATCAGCAGGTTGTAATAACCAAGCGCTACTCCGGATACGAGTTTACTGCGGATGGCTTTGGAAGCTTCACGTGTCTGAAGGTATTCCGACAGGGCCTTGGCTTTCATCCCTTTTAACTTACCAAAGAAACCGATTTCCCAGGAAAGGTTTAAAGCCGCATTGTAATCCTGTACCGACCTTGAACCGATAAACTGGTCGATACTCAAGCCGTTTAAGCTGTTTTTTGAAGGGGTACTGGAATTTGCCTGGATATTTAAGCCCAGTTCCGGAAGGAAATTCACCTTTGCTTCACGAAGGCTCTGATCTGCCTGCTCTATGTTTTTCAGGGCGATCAGGAGGTCGAAATTCCGGGCATTGGCGCTATCGATCAGTGACTGTAATTCTGTATCGTTAAAAAATGCTTTGGTACTTAATGCCGCGACACTGCTGGAATCTGTTTTGGCATCTTCAGTTCTGAATTGCTGCGGAAGATTCATTCCCGGTCTGACATATTCCTTACCGACCTTGCATCCTGTAATCAGGATGGCCAGGGCGGTAATGGTATATAATTTATGTAAGTGATTCATTGTTAATGTGATTTGACATCATTGTTCGTTTCAACTACCGGTTTTCCGGTTACTTTTTCCTGCAAAGACTGGAAGACTACAAATAATACCGGAATGATAAACAGTCCGAGTACTACCCCTGCAAGCATCCCGCCGGCAGCACCTGTACTGATCGACCGGTTCCCCATTGCCGAACCACCTGTGGCAATCATCAATGGGATCATACCCGCTACGAAAGCCAGGGAGGTCATCAGGATCGGTCTCAGACGTAATCTCGAACCCTCCAAAGCAGCAGCGATCAGCTCCATGCCTTCTTTCCTGCGTTGTAAGGCGAATTCAATAATCAGGATGGCATTTTTTGCCAGCAATCCGATCAGCATGATCAATCCTACCTGTACATAGATGTTGTTGTCTATTCCGGCGATTTTAATCGCGACAAAGACCCCTAATAATCCAGTAGGAATGGACAGCATTACCGCTAAAGGCAAAATATAACTTTCATACTGTGCAGCCAGAAGGAAGTAAACAAACAGGAGGCTCAGACTCAAAATGAAAATGGTTTGAGAACCTGAAGATTTCTCTTCTCTGGAAAGTCCGTTCCATTCATAACTGTATCCGTTAGGCAGTTTTTGGCTTAGCAGGGTTTCAATCTGTTCCATAATTTTACCATTGCTGACCCCAGGTTTGGCAATCGCGTTGACCGTGATCGAATTGAACAGGTTATAGCGGTCTACAGACTCAGGTCCATATACTCTTTTTACAGCTACCAGCTCACTTGCCGGAACCATTTTACCTTGTGCATTTTTAACGAAAACCATATTCAGGGATTCTTTGTCTGTTCTGTACAGTCCGTCAGCTTTCACATTTACGCGGTAATATTTACCGAAGCGGTTAAAGTCTGAGGCCTGTGCACCACCATAATACACCTGGATGGTATTGAGTAATTCTCTGACACTTACGCCCAGTTGTTTCGCTTTTTCGTCGTTTACTTCCAGTTCAAATTGCGGATAATCTGCTTTGAAGGTGGTAAAGGCTACTGCAACACCATCCAGTCCGAACAACTGTCCGACAATCCCATTGGCAACACCGCTGAATTTCTCCAGGCTGCCACCGGTCCTGTCCTGTAATACAAATTCCGCACCGCCAATTGCGCCGTAACCGGCCACAGGAGGCATTCTGAACACACTTACCGTACCTTCTTTTAAGGTCGCCATCTTCGCATTGATCAGGTTAATTACACCATCCATATCCTGCACTTCACCTCTTTCTTTAGGCGCTTTCAGTTTACTGAAACCTAAACCATAAGCAGGGCTGGAAGCATTACTCATGATATTGAAACCGGATACACTCGTTACGTTTTTCACGGCATCAAATGTTCTCAAAGTGGAATCGACCCTTTTGATGAATTTCGTAGTCCGGTCTAATCCGGTACCAGAAGGCATCGTTAAAGAATAGATGATGAAACTATCATCTTCATTTGGAACGAATCCTTTAGGGGTCGTGTTCATCATATAGAAGGTCAGACCGGTTACCAATGCCAGTCCGGCCAGACTTAACCATTTAAACCTGATCAGAAATTTAAGGCTTCCGATGTATTTATCAGTCATTCTGTTGAATGAAGTGTTGAAAGCACTGAAGAACCTTTTCGAGAACCCTTCTTTTTTACCTGCTTTTTCTGCATGGTTATTTTTCAGGAACAGGGCACATAATGCCGGACTTAAAGTCAGGGCGTTTACTGCCGAGATCAGAATCGCAATGGCCAGGGTAAAGGCAAATTGTTTATAGAAAATCCCGGAAGAACCTTCCATAAATCCGATCGGGAGGAATACTGCCGCCATCACCAGGGTAATGGAAACAATTGCTCCTGTGATCTCGCTCATCGCCGAATATGTGGCTTCACGGGCGGTCATATGTGTTCCTTCCATCTTGGCATGGACCGCTTCCACCACTACAATCGCATCATCGACTACAATCCCGATGGCGAGTACCAATGCGAAAAGGGTCAGTACGTTGACGGTGAAACCGATCATTTGCAGGAAGAAGAAGGTACCGATAATTGCTACCGGAACCGCAATCGCAGGGATCAGCGTAGACCTGAAATCCTGAAGGAAAATAAATACCACAATAAATACCAGCACGAATGCTTCGATCAATGTTGTTTTTACCTGACTGATCGATTCGTCCAGTCTTTCCTTGGTACTTTGCAAGATGTCGTATTTTATTCCTTTTGGAAATGATTTCTCAGCTTTAATCAGTGATTTACGCACTTGAATTTCAATGTCGTTTGCATTGGAACCACTGGCCTGCAGGATCCCCAGCGTTACGGCATCTTTACCGTTCATTTTGGAGTCACTGCTATAGCTTGCTGCACCAAATTCAATCCTGGCCACGTCCTTTAAACGAAGGATTCCGCCGTCCGGATTGGATTTAATGATCAGGTTTTCATATTGTTCGGGAAGGTTTAACTTTCCTTTGTATTTCACTACATATTCTATGGCTTCTTTAGATTCCTCTCCGAACTTTCCCGGAGCAGTTTCCAGACTCTGGTCATTGATCGCTTCAGTTACTTCCCGCGGTGTAAGGTTGTTGGCCGACATTTTCTGCGGATTCAGCCAAACCCTCATGGAGTAATCTTTGGAACCAAAGATCTGTACCTGACCCACACCCTGAATCCTTTTTAATTCCGGAACAAGGTTGATCTTGGTATAGTTTTGCAGAAACTTCTCATCGTACTTTCCTTTGTCTTCACTGTAAATATTGAAGTACATCACATTACTGTTCTGTTGTTTGGAAGTACTGATCCCCGCCAGTAATACCTCTGCAGGCATCTGGCTATTGATCTGTGAAACCCTGTTCTGTACGTTTACAGCAGCCTGATCAGGATTGGTTCCTTGTTTAAATACAATAGATATGGAGAAGGAACCGTCATTACTGGCGGAAGACTTCATGTAATCCATGTTTTCCACTCCGTTGATGGATTCCTCTAAAGGCGTAATTACGGAACGCACTACCGCCTCACTGTTTCCTCCGGGATAACTCCCTGAAACCATTACCGTGGGAGGGGCAATGTCGGGAAACTGGGTAATTGGAAGACGGGTCAGACCTACGATCCCCAGCAAAACCAGCAGGATGGAGATTACCGTAGCCAATACCGGCCTTCTTATAATAGATTGTAACATGTTGATTTCGTATTAAAATGTAAATTATTGTGCGCGGTAAACGCTGTCCGTATTCAGAGGCTTAGGTTTAATCACTGCTTCTTCAGCCAGACCATCAAGTCCTGAAAACACAATGGTTTCTCCTTTTTTCAGACCATCGCTGATCAGGTAGTTATTGCCGCTTTTTCCGGAAACTGTGATCGCCCTGCGCTGCAATTTATTGCCCGGGCCAACGAAGTAGACAAAGATTTTGTCCTGTACATCCATTGTTGAGGCTTTGGGAACCATCAATGCCTGGGCATGATTTTCTTCTAAACGTACTTTTCCGGTATTACCTGAACGTAAAAGGCCCTGAGGGTTAGGGAACACTGCCCTTAAACTAATGGAGCCTGTGTTCTTGTCGAACTGACCATCTACAATCTGAATCTTTCCTTTTTGAGGATAAGTCGTTCCATCGGCAAGGATCAAACTTACCGGAGGTAGTTTTTTCAGCTTCTCTGCCATGGAAGATCCCGGAATCTGTGCATTGAAATGCAGGAATGCAGGTTCGCTCATTGCGAAATAAGTATATACTTCTCTCGTGTCAGACAGGGTGGTCATCGGTTCTGCTTCGCCTTTGCTGATCAGGTTACCTACTCTTTTAGGGATTTTACCAATAAAACCGGAGATCGGGGCCTTAATCAGGGAGAACCCAATATTGATCTTCGCAGAGGCGATGCTTGATTTCGCCTGTGACACTGCTGCCTGAGCTTCGCTGAAATTGGCCTGGGCAGTACTCAGCTGTACTTCTGAAACCACTTTATTTTTAACCAATGGGGTGATTTTATCCACTTCAATCTGTGCAGTGCGCAGTTTTGCTTTGGCAGATTCCATACTTGCATTGGCGGTATTCAGTTGTTCCTGATATACCCGGTCATTGATCTTAAACAAAGGCTGTCCGGCTTGTACATGGGCACCTTCGTCGACAAATATTTTGTCCAGGTAACCATCTACCTGCGGACGGATGTCTACATTCACCTTTCCTTCAATCGAAGCGGAATAATCCGTAAAGGTGACCGCAGGCTGCTCCATTACACTGATAACCGGAATTTCTGCCGGAGGAGGAGCTCCTGCGCCAGCTGCCTGTTCGTTTGCTCCTTTCGAACCGCAACTGCTTAAAAGAGCTGCAGGGAAAAGCAAGGATAGTAATAGTAAGTATCGCTTTTGATTTTTGGGGGTTGGAGGGAAAGACATTGCTTTTATAATTTATGTTCTTTTAAAAATGAATGCAAAAATAAAATCTCACACGCGCGTTATTCTTATTAAATGACCGAAATGGCCATAATCGTTACTGAAACGGTAAAAAACAACAACTGAAATTCTGAAGATAAGGGCTGGTGTTAGCGGTCAAGCCAGGCCTTGAATTGCCCTGACTTTTCCTTGCTAATGATGATTTCGCCGGCGCTCCTGCTCTTCAGAATCACCTTCAATTTACCATTAAAATAGTTATGAATGGAAAGAATACTGTTCACAAAAATCATATGCTGACGGTTGGCGCGGAAAAAGCAAACCGGATCAAGCTGGTCTTCCAGCTCGTCCATCGTAAAGGGAACGATGATGTCGGTATTGTCGTCCAGCACAAGATGGGTCACCTTATGCTCGGAATAAATATAGTCAATAGAGGAAACAAGAATGGTTTTATAACCGTCCTTATAAGGCAGTAAAAACCGGGAACGGTAAATGACAGATTTGGATTTGATATAATCTACCAGCTGGTCCAATGCTTTATTGGGATTGCTCTCCTGCAGGATATGGTCGTACAGACCCAGGGCATCTTTCAGCTCGTTTTTTTCTATAGGTTTTAACAGATAGGCGAGACTGTAGATCTTAAAAGCACGGAGGGCATATTCATCATAAGCGGTAGTAAAAATCACCGGACAATGTAATTCTACTTTTGGAAATATTTCAAAGCATAATCCATCTCCAAGTCTGATGTCCATCATGATCAGGTCGGGATGAGGATTTTGTGTCAGGTAGTTTACACTTTCTTCTACGCTGGCCAGGACGCCCATAATGACCACATCTTCTCTGATCTCTGCCAGTAATTTGATCAGTCGGTTGGCATTTGGTTTTTCGTCTTCGATGATTAGAATATTCATATTTCGGGAGCTAAATTGCAGATTTAATTTACGGAGCCAGATTGCGAAGCCATATTGCAGAGCTATAATGGAAGTAAAGGTAAGTAAACAGCAAAAGAACTTTCGTCTTCAATAATAGAAGGCAGGTTTTCTGATAGCAGGGCATACCGGCTCCTGATATTTTGAAGACCGATACGGGCCGAAGGAATGGCCAGTTTTATCCTTTGCAGGTTATTGCTCACTACAATGTGTGCATCTGTATTGTAAATTTTGATGTGCAGGGGATTGGTCTTGGTTGCCGCATTGTGTTTAATGGCATTTTCAATCAGCAGTTGCAGCGTAATGGGAGGGATGCCCCTTCCGTCATCATTGGTAATGTCTACGGAGATCGTAACATTTTCCCCGTACCTGATGCGGATCAGGTATAAATAAGCATCTACAAAGATCAGCTCTTCCTCCAGGGAAACAATGTTTTTATTCAGGTTCACAATCATATACCGGTATACCCGGGAAAGGTTTCTTAGAAAAACCTCTGCTTTTAACTGGTCCTCTGAAATCAGCTCCGATAAAGTGCTGAAGTTATTGAACATAAAATGAGGGTCAAGCTGAAGTTTCAGCGACTGCAGTTCGGCCTGCATGGCAATTTCTTTAAATTCAGCAGTTTTGAGTTTTAACTCTGTGGCTTCAATCATGGTGGTTTTCCACTTTTGCAACAGGAAATTTCCGGTGGTGACCGCGCTGATCAAAATGCCCATGATGACACATACGTAGACAAACTGAAGACCGCTGAGTTCTTCTTCAAAGGTGAGTTTTTCTTCATAGGTATAAATGAGTGAACCGATATAGTACAATATCACCATTAGAATGATGACGAAAATGATCTGGAAGAGCAACTGGATGCTAAAGCGGGTAAATGGTTTCTCCGTCCAGGGAATAATTTTATCCAGAATTACGGAATTGAATACACTCAACTCGAAAATCAATCCGCAGAAAATCATCGTCAGTGCTCCGTCAGTGAGTATTTCCAAAACCGGCCTGCTAAAATAATGTTTGTAATAGGCACTGTAAGGATTAAGCAGATAGGACAAGATGTTTAAAACCAGAAATATCGCAGGGATGGTAATAAACCTGAGGTATTTGTTTACTGGTCTTGGAAATAGGTCTTTTGACTTGCTCATCGTGCTGTTAAATGTTCTTTTATTCTCCAAAATTACATAAAATGAGAGTGATCGCTCGTGTTTAACAAGGTATTCCTGCCCGAAAATAGAAAATGGTTGATGAACTCCGAGCCGTTTTGCATTCTTTTCTCCATAATCGCATTGATCAGGTCGTAAGGTGTTTTTATGGCTTGTTCCTCCAGCGTACTGAAAGAGATGTTAAAACAATCTTCCAGTCTGTTGAACAACCTGTTCCGTTCATAAGGAAGAAGTTCCAGCTTTTTCTCCGGATCGGGATTCAGAAGCCCGGGTTGATCTGTCCCAAATTCTATTTTAAGTAAGAGGTTGAGCTGAAGGTAGATCCTGATGAAAGTAAAGATAGGAATGATCATATTTTTTTGGAAAACAGCAGATCGGATTGTGGTTTTATGCCCACAATCCGACCTGCTTTGAGAAAATCAATTAATAAGGTTTACAAAGGGATTGCATATCCGATGGTGGCAATAATTCCTCTGTTTTTAACTTTGTTAGCCGCTTTGCTGAGGTCTGTTAATCCAAGGGCATATCTGCCGTCTACGATGAATTTTCCGGGACCTGCAGGAATTGCTACACCTGCACCCATCTGGATTCCAAAGTCTAATTTCTGAACTTTACCTCCATAAAATGCCTGCAATTTGTCTTTGTCAGATAATAAAAGAGAGATGGATGGACCTGCATTTACGTAAACTGGTCCAAAGCTGTATTTCGCCAGTACCGGCAATTCCAGGTAGTTCAGATTTTGTTTTACCGTGATGTTTCCGTTCTTAATTTTCGTTCCTTCGCTCACATAGTTTAACTCCGGCTGGATGGAAAAATCACTTTTGGCAACCTGAAAATTAACCCCTAATCCGGCAGTGAAACCTACTTTGTTTTTCTCTCCATTCATGTTGCTGATGGATTGTTTGCTGATGCTGATCCCTGCCTTAGGAATCAGTTCAATCTTCTGGGCCTTAACAGCTCCGATACTCAAAACCATTACAGTTGATAATAATAACTTCTTCATGATTATTTATTTTGTTGATGCAATGATAGGGAATGTTCCCACCGGCCGGGACGGGAAAGAGACCCAGCTGACTAAATTTGCAACTCAAGCGTATAAATTAAATCCTCAACTGATCGGGCCTGAAAAAAGAAAACCCCGCTATTGGTCTATAGCAGGGGTCATTAGCGGTAAAAAAAATACTTATTCTGTATAAGGATCAGTGGCTTGGCGATACTGTTGTTTGACATCGTTTCCAAATTCCTTAGCCTTATCCAGCCATTCCGGTGCCTGCTCTTTCAGCTCATCTACAAGAGATTTGCCATTGACACCTTTTTTTGTGACATATTTAACTGCCCCATAAACTGCGGCACCGATGAGAAGAGATTTAAGTAGGCCCATAATTGTGTTTTTAATGATTTAATCCGTCTCCTGAATAAACAAGATTCGGGTTAAATAGTTTGCATGAATAAATACTTTTATTTTCTTTACCCCCATGATCTGCTTTGTTCGTCTTTAGTGCTTGAAAAACAAAACATCTATACATTCATCATAAAGGACATGGAAGAAGCGAAAATAAAAAGCCTCTTAAGAAAGTATGCTGAAGGAAATTCCAGTCCTGAGGAAAATGCTTTTTTAGAGGGCTGGTATACTCAATGGAATCAGGAACGGCCTCTCGGATTAACGAGTCAGGACCTGAGGAGCGACTTACTTTTAATCAAGGCACATACACCGGATTTGAAAGCGGATCAGAAAAGGCTGGACCTATGGCCTAAAGTCATGGCAGCAGCAGTTGTCCTGTTCATCGTTGCGGCAGGAATTTCCTTTTATTTAAATAGGGGAGCTGATCAGGAGAGCGAAAAGAAAATGGCAAAAGTTCCTGCGCCGGAAATCGTCCCGGGCGGACAAAAAGCGATTCTGACCTTGTCAAACGGTGCCCGGATCTCCTTAACGGATATCGGAAAAGGGGAAGTTGCGAAGGAGTCTGGCCTGGTGATTTCGAAAACAGCCGACGGACAGCTGAAGTACGAGCTGACGGGAAAAGGAGCCACTCATGACGAACTGATCTCTTATAATACCGTGGAAACCCCGATAGGCGGGCAATATCAGGTGGTACTTCCGGATGGTTCCAGGGTCTGGCTCAACTCGGCCTCATCCCTTAGGTTTCCTTCCGCTTTTAATCCATCAGATGCACGTACGGTAAAGCTCACAGGTGAGGCTTATTTTGAAGTTGCCCCGGATAAAAAGAGGCCCTTTAAAGTGATCAGCAACCAGCAGGAAGTAGAAGTGCTGGGCACACATTTTAACGTGAACAGTTATGACGATGACGGTTTTACGAAAACAACCTTACTGAAAGGAAGCATCAAGGTAAAAATGATGGGTAAGGCCGCAGGATTTCGAATCCTGAAACCCGGACAACAATCCGTTCTTGGAGCAGGTATAGAAGTGCTGGATGTTGATCTGGAGACGATCGTCGATTGGAAAAACGGCAATTTCTATTTTAATAACGAAAGTATTCAGCGCATCATGAAGAAGCTTTCCCGCTGGTATAATGTAGACATTGAATATAAAGGAGCCATTCCTGCAGTCGTCTTTGGCGGGGAAGTTTCCAGGTCCAAAAAGCTTAATGAAGTTCTGGAGCTTTTGGAGCATACCGGGCAGGTCCATTTTACAATAGAAGGAAGGAAGGTGATCGTGACCCGCTAAGTTCCCCTTTTCACCCCACCACACTTACAGGCCCCTGGTTCACATCAGGGGCCTGAAAACAATCAAACGAATTGCAGCATAAATATCAGGAAAATGAAGGGACCATATCATAAATTTACAGACCTGGAACTGTCGGAGCTTCTTCGTAAGGGAGATGCAGGGGCTTATTCAGAAATATACAACCGTTACCATGCTGCCTTATATATTCATGCTTTTAAGCGGCTTCAGGACAGGGAAGAATGCCGGGATATTGTGCAGGAAATCTTTACCGCACTTTGGCAGAAACATGGGGAAACTACTTTTAACAGTACCCTCTCCGGTTACCTGTACATGTCTGTAAGAAACAGAATCTTTGACCTTCTGGCGAGGAAATACCTGAAGCAGGAATATGTGGTGTCGATCCAGCGTTTTGCAGAAGAAGGCCAGGTGACTACAGACCACATGGTGAGGCAACACCAGCTTTCGGCCATCATTGAACGGGAACTGGCCGATTTGCCCGCCCGCACCCGCGAGATCTTTGAGATGAGCCGCAAAGGTTTCCTTTCTCATAAGGAAATCGCCGTAGTATTGAATATTTCAGAACAAACGGTAAAAACTACAGTTAATAACGCGCTCCGGGTTTTACGTGTAAGGCTTGGGAAAATATTTCTATTATTTTTTTATTTTCTTTACCCCCATGAGCTTGCTTCTTCGTCTTTAGGGTTTGAATGCACCGCATTTATACACTCAAACCTGCAAGAATATGAGAGAGACGAAAAAAGAAATGCCAGTTGCCGGAAAGGAGGACTTTCCGATGGAATAAATCTACATCATCCGGACGCTCCGCCGGACCTTCACCAGGGCTTGCGCTCCAGCTCTTTCGGAGAAAATAATTAACTGACCTAAACCACTGGCCAAGAACCACTCAAGGCCTAAAACCATTAGTATGAAATTTTTTACGTTATTAAAGCACAGGTATTCTACCTGTGCAGATCTGCCGTTTTTGCAAAATGCAAAGCCGGTTTTTATGCGTTATTCTAAAATAGCCCTTGTTCTTTTGCTGAACTTCTGCTTTCTCGATGCAGCGGCTGTCTTGTCCACTCAAAGAATCCGCATGTCCAAAATCGACGCTTCCCTTACAGAAGTCTTCAGGGAAATCAGAAAACAAAGTGGCTATGATTTCGTATACGCCGCTCCTCTGCATAAGTTATCAGGTAAAATAAACATCAGCGTCAGCAATGCCATATTAACGGAGGTTTTAGACCGCTGCATGGACAATCAGGCATTGGAATACGAAATAAAAGACAATGCAATCGTCATCAGGGAAAGAAGCATGACCATGGCCGACCGTACGATTACCGGAGTGGTTTATAGTAAAACAGACCAGCTCCCAATTCCCGGGGCAACGGTTTCGGTTAAGGGAACTAAAATTGCCACACAAACAAATGCCGCGGGAAAATTCTCCCTCAATGTCCCTAAAGGAGCAACGGTACTGCTGGTACGCTCCCTGGGATACCGCAATCTGGAGGTTCCGATCGGAAACTCAAATTCTTATACTTTAAATATGGAAGAAGATGAACGGGAGCTGTCGGAAGTAGTGGTTACCGCCGGAGGGATTACCCGGAAAGCAAGGGAGCTGGGCTATGCAAATGAAACCGTTAAAGGTGATAAAATTAACCAGGCAAAAGTAACAAACGTCGTTTCCGGACTTGCCGGTAAAGTTTCAGGGCTTCAGATCACCACCATTAACAATGGTGTTAACCCCGGAGTAAAAGTAATCCTTCGTGGAAACAGGTCTATCCTCGGAAACAATGAAGCCCTGATCGTATTGGATGGTGTTCCTGTTCCTTCGGCAGTATTGTCTTCTCTAAACGCCGATGATGTGGACAATGTATCGGTACTGAAAGGGGCAAATGCCTCTGCTTTATATGGCTCTTCGGCTTCCAACGGGGCACTGATCATCACCACAAAAAAAGGAACTGCCGGCGGGTTGAGGGTGACTGTGGGCAACAGCACACAGTTTGAACAGCTTTCTTTTCTTCCTGAATTTCAGGGAAGGTTTGGCAGCGGCTCAACAAATGGTACGCCAGGTGTCTATGACCCTATAGAAAATCAGCAATATGGGCCGCCATATGATGGAAAATTAGTCAATGTAGGGCAAAAACTGGAAGACGGATCGATCCAGCAAATTACCTATGAGAACCGGGTAGGGGAGAAAAAGAAATTCTTTGAACTCGGGCACAACATTCAGAACAACATTTCCCTATCCTCCGGAAATGAAAAAGAGAATATTTATTTCTCTGCCCTGAACCTGAAAATTGCCGGAATCACTCCGAAAGACCGGTACAACAGAAATACCTTTCGTTTGAATACCTCAAAAAATATGGGCAAACTTACGGCAGGTTTCAATGTCAGCTATACGCAAAACAGAACCGACAGAGGACTTGCTGCAGTGTACTGGAACGTCTTCAATACCCCAAGTTTTATCCCGATTACCGATTATAAAGATTGGAGAAACAATAAATTTGCAAACCCTAACGGATATGCAAACGGTTTTTACCGCAATCCTTATTACCAGATTGACAACAACCGGACGCTGGGCAGAAATGATTACCTGAACAGCAATATCGACCTCAACCTGAAAGCGCTGTCCTGGTTGAGTTTTGACTACCGCCTGGGGATCAATACCTCCAATGCATCCTCAAAAGATTGGGAGGAAAAATTCAATTACAGCCCTTATACTTTGGCAAATGATGAAGGAAGCAAGGCCGATATCGCAGGGAATGTAAACGATGAAAGTTCTTTTTCTACCCGCGTGAATTCCGATTTGTTTATCAATATTAAAAAGGATTTCTCCGATTTTACCACCAAATTAATCCTGGGAAATAACATCAATCAGGGAACTTCCAAAGAACAGTCCGTTACCGCAAATGCATTAAATGTTCCGGGTGTGTTCAATGTGTCAAACAGGCTGGGAGAGTTGTCGGGGTCTGAGCTCAATTATAGAAAACGTTCTTATTCCGTATTTGGAGATTTAACAGTAGGTTATAAAGACTATGTGTTTCTGCATGCAACGGGTAGAAATGACTGGGTTTCTATTCTAAGTAAAAAGAACCGTTCCTTTTTCTATCCAAGCGCCGATATCTCTTTCATCCCTACCACAGCATTTGCTGCCCTTAAAGGCAATAAAATATTGAACTTCGCGAAATTAAGAGCCGGTTATTCTAAAGTAGGACAAGTCAACCTGGGAAATGCCAGTGATTTTGGGGCCTACCGCTTAGATCCGACTTTCGGTACGGCAAGTGGTTTTCCTTACGGATCATTAACGGCACTGACCATTGGAAATACCCTGGTGAATACAGACCTTACCCCTGAGTTTACCACTTCCTTAGAGCTGGGTATTGAGCTTGGATTTTTACAGAATGCCATCATCGTTGAAGCGAGTTATTACAAGCAGAAATCCGTAGATCAGACCCTCACCGGTGCCATTTCCTTTGCTTCCGGCTTTTCAAGATACCTGCTGAATGCAGGAGAATTGTCTAACAACGGATTTGAGTTTGATTTAAAGCTGGCTCCGTTCAGAGCTGGGAAAGTGCGCTGGGACATCGCCTTTAACTACAACTACAGAGACAATAAGGTGATTTCTCTAAATGATGGTTTGCCGGAGATCGCCCTGACCACGGGTGGAAATACCCAGGTTTATGCAGTCGTAGGTAAGCCCTTTCCAATTCTTAAAGGAACAGCCTATTTAAGAGATGCAGAGAACCGGATCATCCTGAATTCGGCAGGAATGCCTTCAAAGGATCCTGAACTGAAGGAATTTGGAAATACAAACCCCAAACACCTTTTCGGAATGAATACGACTTTACGTTATGCAGGCCTGAGCTTAGCCGCGGTGCTGGAATTCCGGACCGGTTATAACATTTACAACTCCATCGGGGCAGACCTTGACTTTACCGGAAGTGGTACCAGAAGTACCACCTATAACCGTGAGCCCTTCATTATGCCGAATTCATCGGTTAAAGATGCCAATGGAAATTATGTGCCAAATACCAGCGTTAAAACACCTGGGGGAGCAGAATTCTGGGCCAATTCAGCAGCCAACCGCGGGATCGGAGAGAACTATGTGACCTCAGGAAGGTATTTTAAAATCAGAGAGGTGACCTTATCTTATCAGCTTCCTGCCAAATGGATGTCGAAAACGAGGATCATCAAATCAGCAACCATCGGTGTGATGGCCAGGAACCTGCTGACGGTCCTGCCTAAGGAAAACATCTATACCGATCCGGAATACAGTTTTACGTCCGGAAACGGGGTAGGGATCAATACCAATGCGCAAACGCCGCCAACCAGATTTTACGGAGGAAACATCTCATTCACTTTTTAGCATTTAACTCATGAAAACATCATATCACATCATCGCAATGCTGACAACAATGCTGTTGTTTACAGGTTGTGAGAAGAACTATCTTGACATCAATACGAACCCAAATAACATTCTCGCGGCTACGCCTGAATCCATTTTACCCGGCGCATTAAATACTGCGGCTTTGATCTATTCCCGCGATTATAATGCTTTTGGTGGCTGGACTGGCGGCTATTTCGGGAAAACAGGAACTGTAAACGGTTTTGATGCAGAAAGAACCTATTCCTATACCTCCAATTCCTACCAGGCATTGTGGAACGATACCTACCGGAACCTGGAAGATTTCTATTATATCGAAAAGAAAGGAACAGAAAAGGGTTTGGTTTACCATGCTGCCATCGCAAAGATCATGAAAGCTTTCTGGTTCCAGCAACTGGTGGATCAATATGGGAACCTGCCTTATTCAAAGGCGCTGCAGGGAAGCGAAAACCTAAAGCCGGAATATGATAAGGCAGAAGCCATCTATACAGACCTGAATGTACAGCTGACCGCTGCGGTTGCCCTGATCGACGGGGGAACTGCCAACACGCCTCCCGTGAAGCCGGCAGATGACATCGTATTTAAAGGAGCCATGAGCAAATGGAAACAACTGGCCAATACATTGAGGTTACGCGTTTTGCTCAGACAATCACAGGTGCCTGCTTTGCAGGGGGCACTGGCTGCTGAATTTGCCAAGCTTCCTACCACTGCGGCTGCCTATATTACTGAGGATGTCACGAGCAATCCGGGATATTTGAAAAGCTCCGGAAAGCTAAACCCATTCTGGGAAAGCTATAACCTTTCTGCTACAGATGTGGCAACCAACAACTCCAAATATGTGAGGGGAACAACCTTTATCATCAGCCAATACGTAAATGCGGTGAAGGACAACCGTGTGACAAGGTTGTATACCAAGGTTGGTGGCGCTTACGTTGGCGTTGTACTCGGCGAAAATGCACCCCTGGCACATACCAAACTATCGGCCTTTGCCGGAGGGATATTTAAGTCCTTTGACATGCCTGCGGTGCTGATGCTTGCTGCAGAAAGTTCTTTCCTTCAGGCAGAAGCAAAAGCCAGAAACCTGATCTCAGGAGGGAACGGACAGGCCGAATATACGGATGGTGTTCAGAAATCTTATCAATATTTGTACAAAGGCTCGGCAACATTAACAGCTGCGCAGGCAGTGATAGATGCGAATACCTATTTAGCGTCGAATCCCGGAAACCCGCTGATTGATTTTGCCGCTTCTCCGAATAAACAGGAAACGATCATTTATCAGAAATACCTGGCACTGAATGCGGTGAACAACATCGAAGGATGGAACGAATACAGAAGGACCGGATTTCCTAAAAATCTGCCGGCTTCCCTGGAATCAAATTCGACCAGACCCGATAAACTGCCGGTAAGGTTGTTATACCCAACCTCAGAGTTGAGCTCAAATCCAGACAATATCAGGGCTCAGGGAATTATAGATCAGTTTACAAGCCGGATCTTCTGGGATGTCAACTAACAGACAATTAACAATTTAATGATGATGAACTGAATTATATTTACCTGAATATTTTTTATATTTAGGTAAATATAAACCCTATAATCTACCCGTTATGAAAAAAGTAAGTTTCGTTTTCTCTTTTGTTTTACTATTATTTTTTGCCCATGAAGTTCAGGCCCAGAAAAATGAAACTTACTTTGTTGGTAAGTGGGATATCCTCATCAAGGGCCTGCCGGAGGGAGATAAAGAAGCACTGCTGAAGTTTGAACTGAAAGATGGAAAACTCAGCGGCAGCATTACCGATAAAGCCGAGCAAAAAGACATGCCTTTTACGGAGGTTTCCCTGAAAGATTCGGTGGTGACTGTGAAATTTGACCACAGCAGCGGTGAAGTGGATATGAACCTCCTGAAAAAAGATGCCGACAACCTGACCGGGCAAATCAACAGCCAGTTTAACCTGACTGGCGTAAGGAGAAAAGAAAACTAAAAAAAAGCCCTCTTCCATCATCAGGAGAGGGCTTTTTCTATTTAATACCGATTACAACCGGCCGCGTTCCTCCGCATTACCGGTCGTTTTATCTCCCGATTTAGCACTGCTGTTTCCAAAACGATAACTGATGCTCAATAAGGCAAAACGGTTGAGCTGAAAATTAGTAAACTTCTGTTTAATGCTGTTCACTGTGGTGGTAATCGCAGGTGCACTGCTTAAAAACACGTCATTAACCGTTAGTGCAAGGTCGACCTTCTTTTTAAAAGCAGATGCTTTCATCCCCAGATCAAGCTTGTAATAACGATCTGTTCTGCTGATGTGGTCTACCTCCGGGAACTGATACCAGAAGTTGACAGCAGCGGCCAATGTTTTTTGCTCATTCAGGTAAATGTTATTGTTGCTGGCCAGGTATAAGCCAAAACCTTTCACATCTTTAATATTGGCCATTTTCGATTTCGCATGGGTATAAGAAAGCGTCACCTGGTTGTTGTTGTCCAGCCATGAGGTCAGTGGAATTGACAGGTTTTCCGAAATTCCATAGCGATAGGTTTTGATGAAATTCAAAGGCGTGGTATAAACAATATTGGTACCTGCATCAGCCAGGATGACATTGCTGAATCCATTGTCCGTCATGTTAAAAAATAAAGAGGAGCTGAGGATGTTCTTATAGCTGTGTGATACTTCGAAATTGCTGTTGTACTCCGGCTGCAGATAGGGGTTCCCTTGTCCGTAGCTATAGGCGGTATACAATGATTTATAAGGGTTCAGGTTCCAGAAAGTAGGACGGTTGATGCGTCTTCCGAAATTAAAGGCCAGGTTATGATCGATATTTGGCTGGTAATTGACGGATAAGGAAGGGAAGAACTTAAAATAATTATTGCTGGTGTTCTGTTTAAGGATTGGAGAATAGCCTTTTGTTTGCGTCAGTTCGGTGCGGAGACCCACTTTATATTTCCATTCATTGCGGTCTATGTTCATGCTGGCATAGAGCGACTGCGTATTTTCATTGTAATCAAATTCACTGCTCAGGCCCGGATTAAAAACGAGTTCATTCTGCGGATTTTTATTATAATAAAAGGCATTGCTGTAATTGTCAATAAAACTCAGTTTTCCTCCAAAAGCAAACTGGGCAAAAGAGGTAGGCAGGATTGCATCTGCTTTAAAAGTATAGATATTGATGTTTTGTTTATTGGTGTCATAGAACCTGGTATTTCCGCCGGGGTTGGCACTGCCATCCGGCCTGTAGCTTTTGCTGTCGAAATTAGAAACATCAGTACGGTAATGGTTAAAATAGTCTGCGTTCAATAAGAGCTTTCTGCCGCTGGTATCAAAATTTACCACACTGTGGAGATTGATGGAATTGATACGGGAGACAGGATAATAGCTCGCCAGCGTCCTGATGCTGGAATCCGGCTTGCTGCTGCCCGGACTGGTAAAGGTATTGTAGACATGGTCGAAACCTTCATAAGTGTTCTTTCCGCCCATATAATTGACACCTATGGATGCTTTGGAGCTGAGCTTATAGTCCAGACCAGCCTCATAGCTTAGGTTTCGGTATTTATAATCGCCGGTATCAGATTGCATCCATGCTTGCTGAGGATAGCTTAATTCTGTTCGAAAGCCCTCCAGCAGGTGAGAGCGGTCGAAATTAATCCCTGCCCGGGCCGATAACCTGCTGGAATTATAGCTGATGTCTCCTGCCAGATTTCCGGCCTGGTAACCACGGGTATTATAGACTTTGGCCGGATTGTGCAGCCATTTTTTTCCGCTGGTCTGAATATTTACCTGATAGCCTTGCTGATTGCTTTTTTTCGTAATGATATTGATCAGTCCGGCATTTCCTTCGGCATCATAGTTGGCGCCCGGATTTTTAATGAGCTCTATTCTGGAAATTTGTCCGGCGGGAATGGTTTTTAAGTATCGCGTGAGCTCTATTCCGGAAAGCTGTACAATCTGGTCATTGATCATTACCCTGACATTGCCTTTCCCGGCAATGCCAATCGCAGCATCGCCGATTTTTATTCCGGGAATCTTACTAAGTGCATTTAAAGCGTCAGTTCCGGTAGCGGTAATGCTGGTCGCTACATTGTAAATCAGTTTGTCGGAGTTGTTTTTAACAGTTGATTTAACTGCAATGATCTCAATTTCTTTTAAGTTCGTGTCAATTTGGGCATGAAGATGCAGATGAAGCATCATCATTGCCAGCAAAGCAAATAATGGTTTCAAGGTTTGTTATGGTTTTAGGTTTCAAAAAATGGCCTGGTGTGTAGGCGCAATTTACCATAATTATCAGTACAGTTTCTTTAAAAAACAGGAGATTATTGTCTAAAATAAAATTTAGCAGAAAAAACGTGTAATATTTTAGGGATAAAAGGTGACCTGACCAAGGGAGACATCATACATCGCCGGGACAACTTTTATTTCTCCGGAATCTGCCAGTTGCCTGATCGTACTGCTCTGCTCCAATATCTGCTGTACAGAGCGGTACACATTAAGTACCGCGACTTTGTTGACAAAAGATTCATTTTCTCCCGTCCGGTCGTCATTTTCCGTTAGCTCCTGTGGAATGCTGATCTTTACCTCTCTGAGCAAACCTGAAAGGTTTTCGATCATCACATGGTTGCAGGCACCTTTCACCGCGCCGCAACTGGTATGTCCCATCACAACAATCAGTTTGGCGCCAGCGGTGGCGATCGCGTATTCCAGGGAACCGAGAATATGTTGGGAAACGACGTTGCCAGCGATCCGGATATTAAAAATATCGCCTATACTTTGGTCGAAGATCAGTTCTGCGGCAACCCGGGAATCCATGCAGCTCAGTATGGCTGCAAATGGTCTGGGCTCGTCTTTGGTTTCCTGCACTTTCTGTAAGAGGCTGCGGCGGGCAGTATGCCCGTTTTGGAATCGCTCATGCCCGTCCTGGAGCAAATGAAGGGCCAGGTCGGGGGTCATTTCCGGAGGATGCTGTAGTTTGGTGTCCATAAGATTTACTTTTCGTTGGTTTTTCCTTTTTCCTGTTGCATCATTTGCATAAGCTGCATGCCCATCAGGCCGCTCAGGCTTCCATCACTGCCATTGCCACCACTTACGATGAGATCCGGTATGATTTTAATCCTTCCTTTGCCAATCTCCTCGGTGATTTTAAACCTGGTGAAGTTATCGCCACCCATGGCTTTTACCTGCAGGTCATAAGCATCTGCGGTAGACTTACCGATGGCCATGATCTTCTCTGCTTCGGCCAGCCCTGTTTTGGCGATTTTCTCCGCATCAGCACTGGCGTTCAGCCTGGTTGCTTCTGCCTGCGCTCCGGCACGGGCTTTGGTGGCCTCCGCTTCGGCACCAGCACGCATTTTGGTGGCGGTTGCTTCTGCATCGACCTGCAGTTTTAAGCTATTGGCATCCCCTTCTGCTTTTTTTACCGTCGCATCAGCGGTACGCTGGGCAATCTCTACGTTTTGTTGCGCTTTGACAATTTCTTTCTGCATGTCTGCGATGGCGGTTTCTTTTTCCATACCCTGGCGTTGTTCCTGTGCCATTCTTTGGATCTGATAGGTCTTTTGCTCTTCTTCGGCAATCTTACGGTCCGTCAGGGTTTTCATTAAAGATTCAGGAGGAAGAATGTCGCCGATCAGCGTATCTACAGCATTGACATTGTAATCATCTAACACGGCTTTAATGTGCTCTTTTGCCGATTGCTGTCTTTCTTTACGGGTAATCAGGAAACTGATCACGTCGCTGTCCTGGGCAGAGTTCCGGAAATAGTTGCCGATGGTGGGCTCCAGCACCTGGCTTACCAGGTTGCTCATGCTGCCGAAACGGGCAATTACTTTTGGCGCTTCGGTGGCTGGAATATGGATGATCTGGGAAACATCCAGGTTGAAAGGGAAACCATCCCTGGAACGGACGGTAATGGTACTCAGGTTTTTGTCCAGCTGATGCGACTCGTTCCTGGCATTGGCCCAGTTGAGCACCAGGTTGGTGGTCGGTACGAGCTCTACCTTCATGATGTATTTATTGAAGGGGTATTTGCCCGGGCCATAAGCTTCCATCCAAACGCCACGCTGGCCTTTGCTCACGATATTGCCATGTTTAAAACTTTCCCCGCTGACGTCCTTGCCATCTTCTCCGATATAACTGATCACTACACCTACGAATCCTATCGGCACATCGGTCATCGGTATTTCTTCGATCTGTATGGCCCAGGGATTGATGTTGTAACTCCCTGCTAAAATGATGCTGGGCTGCAAACCACGGTTACCATTGTTCTTTAGAAAGACATCGATGTCCTGAAAATTATTATGCCCGGTAATTTGCTTTCCTGCAATTTGTCCGCCCTCAATGGGAAGCCCGTCCAGTGTCGTCACGATGCCGACCATGTTTTCGTTGATGCTGACCATGTCGGCAATCGTTACCGTAAAGGCAAAGAGGTTGATGCGGTAGCTTCCTGCAGTGATGTAAGAGGTCTGACGCCCTTTTTGTCCGTTGTTGTTCAGGAATTTTTCCGTGTCCTGAAAATTATCTGATTCCACTCTGCGGGCAAGGATGGCGCCTGTAGGTATTTCTGCACCATCATTGGCAAGGATTAATCCTATTTTCCCTTCGGGGATAATGGTGAAGCCCTGCATGTTTACGGAGTATTGCCATGGCCACATGCCCCAGTAAAGACCAGGGGCAAGGGCTTTTGCCTGAAAGCCGGCCTCGCCCTTAGTGGCAATGATACGGCCATCGGGCAGGGCTTTGTCTCTGCCGAAAAGCACAAATTTCTTCGTGACCAGTCCGACTTTGTTTTCGGGGACGATGACCATTCCCAGGAAAACACGTAAGATGAATTTGTAGAACAAAAGTGTGAACAGGGTAGCGGAGATCCACCAGTAGTTCAGAAAGATTTGATAATAGTCCATGATTGTTGGTTTTAGGTTGTTTAATTTATTGCTGTGTTAATTTTTATAGCTTTCTTTTATGTTTCTCTACTCAAACTTGATTAAATAAGAGAATATAAAAGTCTTACAGCTGTATTATATCGTATTCTTTTAATCTTATATTCGTATTATGAATAAAGAAGACCTGCTCCACCTGGAGAAGCTGATGAATTTTCTGGCCAGTAACTTTCTAAAGAAAAAAAGCTGGAAAGATGTCTCTAAGTCCGAATGGACCTATATCGTTGACGAATTAAACGGTCTGTTGCAGGAACGGAACAGAAAACAGAAAATCAATAAAGAAGGCGATTTATTCGGCTCAAATTATCTGTATGAACATTTGGTGATCAACAAGCTAAAAGCCTACGAAAAGAAAAAGGACCTGAGTGGATCAAGTAAACCCAGTTTGAGCAAGCTGAGCCGCATTGTACAGTTGCTTGGTTACGACAACTACATTGATTTCATCAATTCGCATCACTCAGATTTCAGTTTTAACGACTTGAAAATTGACATTCCTAAAGCAACAGTTAACCATAAACTGCTGGACGAGCTGGTTGGCTTATGGTATTCCTTTAACCGGAACCTGCCTGATAATCCGGAGAAAATCCACGAAGAAAGAATCTGGCGTTCTTCTGTTGAGATTTATAAATCTGAATCTACCGGCGAGTATTTTATTGAAAGGAGCGGAGGGGACAACCATAAATACTATGGGAAAATAACGTCCTATGCGGATTATATTTTTATCATCATGAACAGCAATACATTTATCCGTCAGCGGCACTTCATCTCAAGGCTGAAAGATATAGGTGAAAAATTAAAACAAACGAATTATAGAATTGAGGAGATGCATTTCATCAGTACCTGCATTAGCTTTAACCAGGAACCAATTGCCTTGTTTGAAATTTTTCAAAAGGTAAATACCACAAAAGACTATGTGGCAGATTCGGTGAGTTTTCCAATAGAAAGTAACGAACTTCCGGCATCGGTAGTTGCCTATCTGAGAGATACAGAGGGAAACAGGATCAATTACAGATAACTAAAAAAAGGAGGGCCATTACCGGGCACCTCCTTTACTACCTATTTAACTATTAACTAACCCCGACAAGCCGGCAAAAGGCTTAATCGGATTTCTTTTTATCAAAAGCATCAACTCCGCTCTGTAAGTATGCTGCATATTGTTTTGCATCAAAAATGGCCCCGCCTGGTGTAACCAGAGGGTTCAGGTCATGTCCTGCCAAAACATAGAACGGCTGTGAATTTGATCCGTATCTGCTGGCCTGGAAATCTCCGTTCCAGCGTCCCAGGTCGTCCGTACTTGTTCTTAATATTTCAGAATAATGGACCTTATCCTTTGGCATTTTTATATTTCTTTCATCCACATACAATTGAATGAGTACATATTTTTCTTTGATGATCCTGCCCACTTCTTTGTCTATCCAAACCTTATCTTCCATCTTGCGACAGTTGACACAGGCATGTCCGGTGAAATCGATCAGGATAGGCTTATTGACCTTCTTTGCATAGGCAACACCCTCGTCTAAATCAAAAAACGGACTGAAGCCAACAGGTGCTTTTAACACCTCACTGTATTTAACTTTCGCCGGAAAATCTGCAGCAGGGGCATTCGCGGATGATGATCCGTTGCCGTTCAGGATGAAATCCTGGGTGTTCATCGGCGGCGCGATCCCACTTAATATATTCACCGGTGCTCCCCATAGGCCCGGAATCAGGTAAACGGCAAAGGAAAGAGAAAAGATGGCGAAAAATAACCTTGGAACAGAAACGTAGCTGACATCACTGTCGTGAGAAAACTTAAGTTTCCCAAGAATATACAGTCCCATCAATGCAAAGATGACGATCCATAACACCAGGAAAATCTCCCTGTCAAACCATTCCCAATGCCATACCAGATCTGCTGCCGAAAGGAATTTTAAGGCCAGTGCAAGTTCCAGAAAACCCAGGCATACTTTTACGGTATTTAACCAGCCACCTGATTTAGGCATACTGTTCAGAAATCCCGGAAATATGGCGGATAGAGTAAAGGGCAGGGCAAGTGCCAGTGCGAACCCAAACATTCCGATCGCAGGGGCGAGTATTTCTCCTTTTGAGCTTGCCTGTACCAATAAGGTGCCGATTATCGGTCCCGTACAGGAGAAGGAAACGAGCGCCAGTGAGGCCGCCATAAAGAAAATACCTCCAAGGCCTTTACTGTCGTCTGCTTTCTGATCTATTTTATTCACGAGTGAACTTGGAAGGGTAATCTCAAATGCGCCGAAAAAAGAAATGGCAAAAGTGAGCAGGAGCAGGAAGAACACAAAGTTAAACCAACCGCTGCTGCTGAGCTCATTCAACTTTGCAGAACCAAAGAAGATGGTGATCAGCAAACCAAATGCTACATAGATGACGATGATAGACAGCCCATAGATCAAAGCCTGGCCGATGCCCTTTTGCCGGCTTCCGGCACGTTTGGTAAAGTAACTTACCGTTAGCGGAACCATCGGGAATATGCAGGGCATCAGGAAGGCGAGAAAACCACCAAATAAGCCTGCAATGAACGTTTCCCATAACGTTTTTTCCTTTTCTGAGCCCGCAGTTTTAAGTGCTGCTGTAGTTTTAGGGTCTGCTGCAGTGTTTACTTCATGCACTGTCGCATCTGTAGCTTTAACTATTGCGGAATCCTTTTCCTTACTGATCACCCGGGCAGTATCCGGACTGATCTCTGTAAATTCCAGATCGCTTAACGCGCTGTCTGTTCCCTGGGCCTGAGCATAGGTCAGGCTGCTGATGCTCAGCAGAAATCCAACAACAAATGTTTTGATAGCAGTATTGTATTTTCTTAAATCCATCGCTATTATTTTACAGGAATTGAAAATTCTACCGTTTCTGGCGGAAGACATTGCTGGTCATTACAAACCATAAATTCAACGTTTCCTTTTACCACAGCATTGTTTCCGCTTCCGGTCAATTTAACCTGCTGCTGGAAAATCACTGATTTTTCAAAATAGCTCACATTCATATTGAAGGACTTTTCGAATTTTACAACTGCTTTGGGCTCCGTGGTTTTTCCCGTGGTCTGGTAGGCTTTTGCCGGACTAAAGCTGAATGTGGTTTTGATAGGTCCGCCATCAGCCATGTTCTGGGAATACAGATGCCATCCATCTTCAATACTGGCTTTAAGGTATAATACAGCAGTTGTTTTTCCGGTTTTCTTTGCCGCATAACTCCATTTTACGGGTTTCAGAATCTGGCTGCTTACCGAAAGGCTAAATAATAGCCCGAGGCTGAATAGAACGAATTGTTTCATTTAATTGGTGGTATTTGGTTTAGGTTGTTATTTTAAACGACAGATCGGGCGGTATCCGGTGAAGCTAACCTCCGTAGAAAGGAAGGATGCTTTAACGGCTTCTTCTTTTACCAGATCGGTACTCAGGTATTTTTTATTGCTATCGCAGAGCAAGGTCACCACAACGGCATCATCGCCCATTTGTTCTTTAATTTTAATGGCGCCAATCACGTTTGCACCTGAAGAGATTCCTACGGCAAGTCCCAGCTCTTTTGCCAGTTTCTGCGCCATAATGATTGAATCCCCATCATTTGCCTGTATAACTTCATCCAATTCATCCAGCTTTACGATCTCTGGGATAAATTCATCAGAAATTCCCTGAATCCTGTGACTGCCTACTTTATATCCTGTGGTCAGGGTAGGACTTTCAGCCGGTTCCAATGGATGTATTTTAATGGAGGGATGATGCTGTTTTAATCTTTTGCCAACGCCCATAACGGTTCCTCCCGTGCCTACTCCGGCTACAAAAGCATCAGGTCTCAGGTCAATCGATTTTAATTGCTCCCAGATCTCCATTCCGGTTGTTTTTTCATGCGCTTCCTCATTGTAGCGGTTCTCAAATTGTCTCGGTAAAAATACCCCTCCCTTTTCAGCCAGTTCTTCACACATTTTGATGCTGCCCAGGAAACCACCTTCTTCTTTGCTCACTAAGATCACCTCTGCACCCATGCTTCGGATGATGTCTATTCTTTCCTTGCTCAACCAGTTGGGCATGATGATTTTAACCGGATGGCCAAGTGCACGTCCTATGGCGGCAAAGGCAATTCCTGTATTTCCGCTGGTGGCCTCAATGATGGTATCGCCAGGGTTGATCGCACCGGAACAATAGGCCTCGTACATGATGTTCAGTGCCATTCTGTCTTTTACACTCCCCGTAAGGTTATAGTGTTCGCATTTAACGTAGATCTTTCCTGCTTTGTTTTTATAGTTGTAATGAAGTTCAAGCATAGGCGTATTGCCTACCAGGTGCCATAAATGTTCAAATTTGTCGGCCAGGGTAGCTGTTAAACCGGAGGTAGTTTTCTCTTTAGTTAGCATTTTTATGTTGCGTTTATTTCCGACAAAACTCTGTATTTATGATTTTTGTGACAATGGTTAGTGTTATTTACTGATTATTTTATGGAAAATGATTAATTTTATGTGATTATTTACAGTGACTTCTTTGTTTAACCAAGTTGATTGTCTCTTTTTTCGATACCACTATTTTATAAACAGCCATGCAAAACAGCCTTGACCCTACAGATGTTGAAATTCTCAGATTGCTTCAGCAAGACGCAACGCTGAACAATAAAGAGATTGCTTTTGAGATCAGAAAATCCATTGCTACCGTCCATGAACGGATCCGGAAGCTGAAAGAGCAAGGTTATATCAAGCGCATTGTGGCCATTCTCGACCGGAAAAAGATCGATAGAAGCCTGATTGCCTTTTCACATGTATTCTTAAAAGAACATACGGCGGAAACCCTGGGAGAATTTGAAAGTGAAGTGGCGAAATTTGAAGAGGTCATGGAATGTTTTCAAATGACGGGTGCTTATGATTTTATTCTGCGCATTGCCACAAGTGATATGGATGCTTATCATCTTTTTTTACGCCATAAATTAGCCACGCTGCCAAACGTAAGTACCGTTCAGAGCTTTTTTGTCCTGTCGGAAACAAAGAGTGAAACGGCCTATCCGTTATAGCGGAATTTTATCCTCAGATAAGTCTGAAAAAACAGCCGTTTTCTGCATAACTTTAGTGATCAATCTATCCAACATGAACAAAAAAACGCTGATCAGCGGTACTTCTGTTTTGCTTATTGTATTGGCATTGGGCAGAATGTTTATTTCTTCTGAAAGCGATAAAATCAAAGAAGAGGATAAAAAGCTTTTTGATGGGATCAGAACGCGCATACAGGAAAGTAAAGTTAAATCTAAAGCCAGTATAGATAGCCTGCTTAAACTGCAGGGCCGGATTTTCGTATACAGTAATGACCCTTCGGTGCAGGCAGGATGGGTGCCAAATAATTTAGGCAGTTACATTGGGGCCAACGTAAGGAATGTCATGATTGATGCTTTAGATGCCGAAAAGTTTGTAAAGAAAAAAGACTCCCTGGGTTTCCTGCTGCTGCTGAATTGCGGGGATAAAAATGTGTTCATTATCAACAGGGGCATTCATTTCGATAAAGAAAAAGGAAATAAAGCACTTTGGTTTATGGGTTTTGATCAGGAGAACCGCTTGCCTAAAGATTCAGTAAAGCTGAAAAAGAATCCTGAATTGTATAAAGATGCTTTTGTGAACACATGGGGGATAGGTTTTGATCAGGTAACAGATTTAAGCGCGGCTAAGCTCAGCAACCTGCCAATGGTTGCCAGTTCAACCTATTTAAAAGAGATAAAAGGGTATAAATTTTACATGGCCGCTTATGAAAAGGACAACAACAAACCCGGAATCGATTCAATAGCTTTTGTTAAAAGTGTTGATATGGTCAATACGTTGTTTAAAAAAGAGGGAGTAGATCTGAAACCGTTCCGGATTTCCAGTTTTAAGCGTTAATTCAATCGGGCGGAAAATGTGTTCCTTTATCGCTACAATTCCCCATCTTGTCTACTCTTTATTCAGATCCTTATCTGAATCCTTAACTTTACACTTTAATTCAGTCTGAATGAGGATAAGGTTTAGGTTTCTATACATCAACATCATACTTCATGTGCTCATCTGGAGCCTGGTACTCAGTCTGCCTTATCTTATTTCCTCCGCAGAAAATGACTATAAAATAGGGCCTCTTCCCGGCCTTTTCTTCAGCCTGGCAGGATGCCTTCACCTGTTCATCTTCTATTTTAACGCCTTCTTTCTGATCCCAAAGCTGCTCAACTGGCGGCTCTGGTGGGGCTATATTTTTGCTTCCGCAGCACTGATCATTGGTTCTTTTCAGCTGAAATACCATATGTTGCTCTGGTGGTTTCCGGAGGTGCTCAAAGACATGGCTGCTTACAAATTTGTTTTTGCACCATCTATCGTTGTGTTTATCATCAGCATTGTTTACCGGAAGGTGCTGGATCAGCTGCAAAACGACCGGCTGCAACAAAAAATCAAGGCCGAACAGTTGTCTACAGAACTGAAGTTTCTGCGTTCCCAGATCAGTCCGCATTTTCTGTTTAATGTCCTCACAAATCTGGTTTCACTGGCCAGAAAGAAATCAGATCAAATGGAGCCCGCCCTGATTATGCTTTCAGAGCTGATGCGGTATTCCCTTTATGATACGCAGGCGGTAAAGGTGCCATTGGCTAAAGAGATGGCCTATTTGAACAATTATATCGCACTACAGCGGTTGCGCTTTGGTGATGATATAGCCATTCAATACCATACAGACCAGAATATAGAAAATGAAAACCATAGCATTGAGCCCATGCTGCTGATTCCTTTTGTAGAAAATGCATTTAAACATGGAACAGGATCTCTGGAAAATCCGGTGATCCGGATTGAGGCATCCATAAAAAACGATCAGCTGGTGTTTGAAGTGGAAAATCAGGCAGATCAGAAAACAGGCTCCAGTAAAGATGAAAGCTCCGGGATCGGATTGGCCAATGTGAGATCGCGTCTCAACTTACTGTACAAAGACCGGCACGATTTAAAGATAAAAACAGATAAGGGCATGTTCCATATTGTCTTAACTTTACTATTGAAATGATCAAATGTATTGCCATCGATGATGAAAAGCTTGTTCGGGACCTCCTCGAAGATAATATCCGGCAATTGCCCTTCTTACAGCTCATTAAGACTTGTAAAAATTCATTTGAAGCCTATGAAATCCTGGAAAAGGAACAGGTCGACCTGATCTTTCTCGACATACAGATGCCCGGGTTAAACGGACTTCAGTTTTTACAGTCACTCCCACATCCGCCAATGGTAATCCTGGTCACCGCATACGAACAATACGCCCTGGATGGTTTCGACCGGCAGGTGGTAGACTATCTGTTAAAACCCTTCAGTTTTGAACGTTTCCTGAAAGCCTGCAACCGTGCCGGTGAATGGTTCCGCTTACAAAATAGCCCTCCTCAGAGCAATGCTGGTTTACCTGATTTTTTTGTCAATGTAGAATATACACTGGTTAAAATTGTGGCCGCAGATATTGACTACATCGAAGGGCTGAAAGACTATATTAAGATCCATTTGTCTACTGCAGAAAAGCCTGTGCTTACCCGTATGACGATGAAAGCAATGGAAGAAAAGATGCCACCCAATACCTTTGTCAGGACCCACAAGTCTTTTCTTGCTGCCGTACAAAAGATCACTGCCGTTAAAAGAGATGTGGTTTGTATCGGGACAAAAGAGATTCCTGTAAGCGGGTTTTACAAAGAGCATTTAATGAAGATCTTTAATCCGCGGGAAATCTAGTTTACAGAATTACTTTTCTTGTCTACACAATTGTATGTGTCGTCTACTCTCCTGAAAGGGTGTTGTTTTTCGCAATAGGTTTGCTTGTAAATCATTCAAGACAAACTGATTATGAAAGCAGGTTTCATTAAATATCTTTTCTTTGTTTTGCCATTTCTGGTTTCTTCTGTTGTTTTTGGGCAATACCGGATTTCGGGAATTGTGAAAAGCGAAAAGGGCAATGCCATCCCTTTTGCCAGTGTTTCAACAGACCAGAAAGGGGCAGGAACTCAAACTGATAGCATAGGGAGGTTTACACTGCAGGTTTTAAAAGGAAACCTGACATTAATGGTTTCTTTCGTTGGTTACCGGTTGTTTAAAAAAGAGCTGCAGCTGGATTCTTCTGTAGCGCTGGAAATTGTTCTGAAACCAGATACCCGCAGTCTGAACGAAGTGGTCATTAGTGCCGGTTCTTTTGAGGCCAGCGATAAAGCCAAGGGTGCTTCCCTTACCGCTATGGATGCTTTTACGGTTGCGGGAAATAACGGGGACCTCGCTTTGGCACTCCGGTCGCTGCCGGGAGCCCAGCAAATCGGTGAAATGGATGGGCTCTTTGTGCGGGGTGGAACAGGAGAGGAGAGCCGGCAATTTATAGATGGTACGCTGCTTAAAAACCCAAATTACCCCAAGCTGCCGGGAATTCAGCAATATGCCCGGGTGAACCCCATTTTATTCAAAGGCATACTGTTCAGTACAGGAGGCTACTCTGCATTGTATGGTGGTGCGATGAGCAGCGCACTGATCCTGGAAAGCAATGACCTTCCGGAGAAATCATCCGCTTATTTTTCCGTTTTTCCGCCAAATCTGAGCGGCGGTATACAGCAGCTGTCGGCCGATAAAAAGAGTAGTTTAGGCGTTACACTGCGCTATACCAAAGCCTCATTGTATAATGCTGTTGTGAAACAGCGGCCGGATTATTTTAGCGGGCCGGAGTATCTGGAAGGTGATGCCAATTTCAGGATACAAACCGGTAAGCAGGGGATGCTGAAATTTTATACCAACTGGAACAGGAGTGATGTGGGCATGAGGAATCCCGATATTGACAGTACAGCGTTAAAACTGGCAGACCATGTGAAAGGAAAAAGCAGCTATAATAACCTGAGCTACCGGGGGCATTTCGCTACGCATTGGCAGGTTGAAGCAGGAGCCGCTTACAGCTATCATCAGGATGAGGTCAGTACCGGTCTCGAAAATGCAGCCGGATCGCCGGTTGAGCTGTCGCAGGAAGCCATGCGCTTAAAAAACAGGCAGCGGCTGATCAAATCTGATTTTTCGCAGTTCAGGGTTGTCCTGACAGATCAGCTTCCCAAAAATCAGGCTTTGCGCTTTGGTGCTGAACATTTTTATACTCAGGATCGGGGAAGGTTAAACGATAGTGCCTTTTTGCTTCGCGATCACCTTTCTGCTCTATTTGCAGAAGGAGACATTTACCTGGCACCTGGTCTGGCGACTAAAATCGGAACCCGTATCGAATATTCTTCCCTACTCCGTAAAGCCGTGGTTGCACCAAGGTTGAGCATCGCTTATCGCTTAAACAATGGAGGGCAGTTTAATCTTGCTTATGGGCGCTTTTATCAGGAACCCATCAACGAGATCCTGTACCAGAATTCTGAATTGAAATTTTCGAGTGCGGCTCACTATATCCTGAATTATACAAAAAAGGCAAATAATCGCTTTTTTCGGATCGAGGTCTACCGAAAAGATTACCGGGATCTTGTGAAAACAACGCCGGTAACTGACAATGGAGGAACTGGCTACGCCCAGGGACTGGAGCTTTTTTTTCGGGATAAAAAGACCATTAAAAACCTGGACTACTGGATTACTTATTCCTACCTGGACACGAAGCGGACTGAGCTGAATTATCCCTATGCGCTAAGGCCTTCTTTCGCTGCTCCGCATACTGCTACCATTGCCTTAAAGCAAAATTTTCAGGAGATCAATACCTACCTGAATATTTCCTATGCTTTTGCGGCAGGCAGGCCTTATTACGACATCAGGTACCATGCTGCTGATCAATCGTACCGGATCTTTGACCAGGGCAGGACAAAAGTATACAGTGTAGCGAACCTTCAGGTTGCCCATCTCTTTTCCATCTTCAGCAGCTGGAGACAGAAGCCGGTCTCCGGTTTCAGTGTCGGTGTAAACAACATCCTGGGCACCAGACAGGTCTTCGGTTACAATTATAGTCTGGATGGCAGTAATAAAGTACCCATAACCTTACCCGCCGCCAGGTATTTCTATGCGGGCATATTTATGAGCTTCGGGATAGACCGTACGGGTGATTTTATCGATAAAAACCTTTAAATATTTTTTAATCTTAAAAACCGTTAACATGAAAAAGTCAGTAATTACGATTCTGGCCCTGCTGTGCAGTTATTTTAACTCAGACGCACAGGGAAAGACAACAACAGCTGCATTGCAGAATGCAGTAACAAAACTGGACCGGGCTAAAAACGCCGGGGAGTATGAAGGCCTGGAAAAAGAGTTTCTGGGCATTGCCGAACAGGAGAAAAAGAATTGGCTTCCCTATTATTACGCTGCTTTTTGCAATGCGAAAATAGGCTTTCTCAAGCAGGATGACGGGGAAGGGATTGAACCGTTCAGCAACCGGGGAGAAGATCAGGCAAAAAGGGCGAAGACATTGCTCGATACCTTAGGGCAAAAGAAGGAACTTTCGGAAGTGTATACGGTATTGAGTATGGTATACCGTACAAAAGTCTTCATCAACCCCATGACTTATGGCCGTAAGTATGGAAAGCTGTCTCAGGAGTACAGGGTAAAAGCCCAGGCATTGAATCCGCAAAATCCCAGGGCCATCTATGTCAAAGCCTGGGAAATGTACAAGACACCTAAACTATGGGGAGGGAATAAAGAGCTGGGCAGGCAATTGGCCGAACAGAGCCTTGGATTGTTAAAAGATCCGGAAACAGGTGTTCATCCCCATTGGGGAAAGGCAGAAAGCCAGGAACTATTAAATAAAAACAACTAATCATTAAAATTTAAGATCATGGGATTTGGAATCATCATGTTCATGCGGATCCTGTTTGGCGTCTGTATGGTATTTATTATCGGATATGTTTTTGCCGGGTTTTCTAAAAATCCAGGCCTTGTTGTACTGACAAAAATTGCAACGATATTGGCTGTTGTACTGTTCATTGCGATAAACGGACTGCTGATGCGTTTTGCCTTCAGCAGGCAGGGCAATGACAAGGCTGGCTGCGGTTATTGGAAAGCTCCTTTGCCGGGAAAAGAACATTCAAAATAATAAAAACAATGCCTCTCAGAGAGGCATTGTTTTTTATTTTGATAACCAGTATTTAGCTGGTAAATCTGAAATTCTTTTACCATTATCATCGCCTATTTGATTTTTGAAGTAATAATGCTTATCGAAAGTAATACCTGCTCTCAACCTCTCATGCATTACGGTTTGCCACTGTAAATGATGAAGCGATGGATAAGAAAATGGCTGAGCTATTTGATCGGTAATTCCGGGAGTAAAGAGCAAAAAAAGGCAGTTTTCATATCGAAAACTGCCTTTTTTTTATCCTGATCACTTCTGTCCGGATGATTTCAGGTTCAGCCTGAACCTTATTGTTTTTCTGTTGCCTTTGCCGCTTCAGCTTCTGCTTTAGCTTTTTTCTTGAAGAACCCTCTCAGCAGGAAGTTATGTTGTAAAGCTTCCATATTCTGATCCAGTTTCTTGCTGCTGCCTTCCAGGTTCTGCATGATCGCTTTGATCTGATCTGCAGTTTTCTGATCGTTTAACAGCATTCCTGCGGCATTGTCTGACTGCGTCAGTTTTGAAGAAGCCTTGTTTAAGTTCTCCGTCATTGCTGCGGCTGAGCTTGCGGTTTTCTTCAGTTCATTTACCGAAGCCTGAAGTTGTGAAAATACCAGCGTATCGGTCAGTAATTTATCCGCTAAACCGCCTTTAGAATTCATTTTTCTGGTGAAAGTATTCAGGTCTACCGCCATCTTATTGGCAGATTCTGTGGTTACTTTCAAATTTTGTACAATCGCTTTAAAGTTGTCTGCGATCTGCTGATCGGCAAGTAAAGCACCGGCAGCACCTTTTCCTTCTACCAGATTTTTGGCAAGGATTTTAAAGTCTGAAGTCACATCAACCAGGTTTTTATTGTTCACCTGGAAGGTTTTCATAATGTCGTCAGTAGAGAGGGCATTGCTCGCTTTCAGGCGGTCTCCATCCTCTACAAAAGGAAATTTAGGTGTTCCACCGGTCACTACGATAATTTTGTTTCCGATTAACCCGTCTGAGCTGATGGTTGCGGTGGCATCCTTATGAATATATTTATGTGCTTCTTCCTCGATGTTCAGGAAGACCTGCACCTGTGAGGTTCCGAAGAACTGGATCTTTCTGATGGTTCCGATTTTTACGCCCGAAAACCAAACATTGTTTCCTGCTTTTAACCCCTGGATATCATTAAAAACAACATCAACAGTGAAGCTTTTTACAAAAGACTTCTTTTGACTGCCCAGCGTAAATATTCCTAATACAAAAATAACCAATCCAAGGGCTACGAATACTCCCACTGTTACTTTGCGACGCGTGTCTGTTACCTGCATATTGTTATTGTATAAAATTATAATCGTAAAATGGTTTCACCCGTTCATCACTGGTGTTAAATACTTCTTCAAAGGTTCCCTGGCGTTCAAATTTGCCGTCCAGCAGCATCGCTACCCTGTTGCCTACTGCTTTTGCGCAGGTGAGGTCATGAGTGATGACTATTGAACTGGTATGAAAGCGTTCCTGCACTTCATTGATCAGGCTATTGATTTCCAGACAGGTGATGGGATCCAGTCCTGCAGTAGGTTCATCATAAAGCATCACTTCCGGCTGAAGGATCAGTGTTCTGGCAATACCCACCCTTTTCCTTTGTCCGCCGGAAAGTTCCGAAGGCATCTGGTTAATGGTTTGCAACAGGCCTACCGCATCCAGCACCCTTTCTACCGCCTGGTTTACTTCTCCTTTTGTCAGCTTTCGCTGATTTCTAACCAGGGGAAATTCCAGGTTTTGCCTAACCGTCATACTATCATATAAAGCGCTGTTCTGAAAAGAAAAGCCCACTTTCAGGCGCAGGTCCAGGAGTTGTTTATAGCTGATCTGGTCTACATGCTGCCCCAATACTTTTACTTCTCCTTCGTCAGGGCTAAGTAAACCCACCAGGATTTTAATCAATACCGATTTCCCGGTTCCTGATTTTCCAAGTACAACGAGGTTTTCCCTTCGGTGAAGATCCAGGTCAACACCTTTAAGCACATCATAATTCCCAAAGGATTTATAAAGCCCTTTGACTTCTATTACTTTTTCCTGACCTATATCAGTTGTTTTCTTTTGTTCCATTATTTAAAAGATCAGGTTCTGAATAGACTAAAAAACTGTACAGAGATGATCTCTTCAATAAAGATGAGGAACATACCTATTACTACTGCGGAGTTGGCCGCTTTACCCACACCTTCTGTTCCTTTAGACGAATTATAGCCCTGATAACAACCTACAATGCCAATGGTAAAACCAAAGAGGATGGCTTTAACTGTAGAAGCGGTAATGTCTAAAAAGGTAATCGATTCTAGCGACATTTGAAAAAATGCCCTGGCACTGGTATCTTCAAAAAGGGATACGTTTAATAAGGCACCCAACATTCCCACCATTGCGGTATAGAAAGTCAGGATTGGAATGGTAATGGTTGCTGCCAGGACCCTGGTGGTCACCAGGAATTTGAAAGGGTTCGTTGCCGAAACTTCCATGGCATCAATTTGTTCTGTTACCCTCATAGAGCCCAGTTCGGCACCAATACTGGAGCCTACTTTTCCTGCAGCAATAAGCGAGGTCAGGAGCGGGGCAAGGGTTCTGAGTAAGGCAATCCCTACCAGTGAAGGAAGCCAGGAAGTGGCACCAAATTCTGCCAGTGAGGGCCTGGATTGCTTAGTAAATACGATCCCGGTAATAAATCCGGTTAAAGAGATCAAAGCCAGTGAGCGGTAACCAATGTCATAACATTGACGCATCAGTTCTTTCCCTTCGTAAGGAGGAAGGAACCCTTCCTTAAAGAAGCGCGTGACGAATTGACATACATCATAGAATGACAAAAACATCCTGCTGAGCTTTCCGGGAGTTTTGACTTCTTTTCTTATATGGGCTGGAGTTTCAGCTGTTTTATCCATTAATTAGTGTAGGTATGATCAGATTATATTAAAAAACTCCTTTTATATTATGTGTTATAACAGAGATGTGCAACACATATCAAAATTTGCGCCATATTAACGATATATTCCCGATTTTCGTGTTTTTAACATAAAAAAATGGCCTGTAAATTACAGACCATCCTTTTGCTTTGTTATTTTATTTTCCTCCCGGAGGGCAGTTTTTTTGAAGGAACTGCGTGTAAGTCAGGGCGAGATGCTGGAAGGTACCCTGGCCTTCGCTGATGCTGTGTGTCCTGTTCGGATAAGACATCATCTGGAATACTTTTCCGTATTTGATGAGTTCATTGATCAGCATTTCTGCATTTTGATAATGGACATTGTCGTCACCTGTGCCATGGATGTACAAAAGGTTTCCCTTTAAGTTCTTTGCATAGCTGATCGGAGATCCTTTCACATATGCTTCAGTTGATTTTAAAGGAGATCCCATATAACGTTCCTGGTAAACATTGTCGTAGGTCAGTTGATTGGCTACTGCTGCAATTGCAATCCCTGTTTTATAGATCTCAGGGTATTGGAACAACAAGTTTAAAGTGGAAGAACCACCGCCGCTCCATCCCCATACGGCAACCCTGTCTTTATCGACAAATGGCCATTCCAGGATTTTTTTAGCAGCCATTGCCTGGTCACGGATGTTTAACGTACCGATGTTTTTATAAATACTTTTGCGCCATTCTCTGCCTTTTGGAGCAGGTGCACCACGGTTTTCTATCGAAATATAGATGTAACCATCTTTAGCCATATCACCTGCATAAAGGAAGTTACGTCCTGCACCATAGGTATCTGTTACGGTTTGTGAAGCGGGTTCACCATACACATAAAATACAACAGGATATTTTTTAGTACGGTCAAAATGATCCGGCTTTTTCATCCAGCCATCCAGAATTACTCCATCTTCAGTGGTTACTTTAAAAAACTCCACCTGATTTTTCGGTGGTTTTACCCTGCCCAGCTGGTTGGTAATGCTGCCATCCATGGTGAAAGGGTTTAAAGTAGTCAGCTTCATCCATTCTGTAAGTGTCGGTACTGTCGCACTGGTGTACTGATGACGTGCAAAAATGCCATTCGGAGAGATTTCATAGTTATGGGTTCCCGGAAGGATAGAAGGGGTTACCATTTCTGCTTTACCACCGCCGCTTAGTTTTGTTTTAAACAGGTATTTCTGAGTGGCATTTGTTGGCGAAGCCATAAAGTAAAATAAATTATTTTTCTCATCAACCAATGCCTGCTCGATCACATCGTAATCGCCTTTGGTGATCAGTGTTTCTTTTTTACCGTCTTTGCTGATGCGGTAATGGTGGCGCCATCCGTCTTTTTCACTTGCCCAGATGAATTCTTTGCCTTCGTTGATCCATTGCCATCCCTGAGCCACATCAATCCATGCTTTATCTGTTTCTGTATAGATGTTTTTTACGGCTCCCGACTGTGCATTGGCCACAAAAAGCTTGCTTACATTTTGTTCTCTGTTTAACTGCTGAAGGATCACTTCATTCGTATTCGGAACCCAGTCCATTCTTGGAATATAGTTCTGGATATGGTCTCCGGGAACGTCCAGCCATTTGGTTGTCGCGCTGTTGATGTCTACCACACCTATTTTGCAGGAAGAAGGGTCCTGTCCAACTTTAGGGTATTCTACCGGAACGTTAAAAGAATAAATAGAATCCGTGTTGTTGATCATCAGGAAGTTTCTGATTTTGCTGGCGTCCAGCTGCCAGTAAGCAATCGTTTTTCCGTCAGGGCTCCATCTGAATCCATCTCTGCAATCAAATTCTTCTTCATAAACCCAGTCAAATGTACCATTGATCAGGCGGTCTGTTCCATCTGTGGTCAGGGTTTTTGTGCTGCGGGATGCCAGGTCATCTACATATAAGTTATGTTTACTGACATAAGCCACCTTGCTTCCGTCAGGAGAGAACTTCGCAAACATTAATGAAGAAGCCGGTTTGTCTTTTCCAACTTTGATCAGTTCTTTGGTTTTCAGATCGGCAACAAAATAATCGCCTCTGGTCTCGTATCTCCAAACCTTTTTACTATTGGTATAGAGCAATATTTTACTGCCATCCTCAGAGATTTGAAAATCTTTGATCTCTCCCAGTCCGCTGGCGGCATTGGAATAAAGGAAGCCCCTGTCCAGGATCACCTTTTGCTCGTTTTTTGGTAAAGTGACAGAGATGATGTCACCGTCTTTCTCCTGATAGTAAGAATTACCATCCTTAGCCCATTTTAGGTCAGACTGTTTCTGTGCATGGCTTTGTCCGCAATATCCAAGAAAGATAATGACGGTCAGCTTAAAAAAGAGGTTTTTAAATTTCATTTTTATAATTCTATAAATTGCTGATATACTTTTTGAAGGTATGCTTTGGCATGGTCAAGTACCTGAGTTGTTTTGACCTTGTCTTTAGGATTGCTGTTGTCCAGGATCATTTTACCTACGTTATCAAAGGTAACACATTGCTGGTTATCGATAAAGCCCATTCCATTGTCCCAGGTAAAATAAGCGAAAGGTTTGGTATATGGGTTAAGCAGGTTTTTACTCCAGACAAATTCCTTTGAAGGGATTTTTAATTGTGCCAGCAGGGTGGCGGCAATGTCTATCTGTGAACCTACATTGCTAAACTTACGTCCTTTAAATTCATCTTTGATCACGTCTCCATAAAAAAGAAGCGGGATGTGATAACGCTCAGGGCTGTAAATCTCATGCGCCTGTTTTGGAAGTACATGGCCATGGTCTGCTACAAAGATAAACAGGGTATTGGGGTACCAGCTTTCTTTTTTGGCATTGTTCAGGTAAGCATTGATGCAGGAATCCGTGTAATGTGCGGTGCTTTTAAATTTAGCGACATTGTCAGAATTCCCGAATTTTGGTTTCCCCGGAAGGCTGTAAGGTTCATGATTGGTCAGGGTCAGCAGGGTAGAAAAGAAAGGTTGTTTTTCTGAATTCATGTCCTTCAGCTGTCTGGCAAAGACGGTTTCATCATATTTCCCCCAGGTAGACTGCAATTCATTTCCTTTGAAATTATTTTTATCAATTAACCTCTGGTAATCATGACTGAGGATAAAAGCTTTGTAATTGTCGAATTCGGATTCTCCTCCATAATAGAAAGAGGTTTGGTAGCCGTTTTTGTAAAGCGACTGGGAGATGGCAGGTAATTTCTGCATCTTCTCCGGCCATTTCACCACACTGCCCGAGGCCAGGGTAGGGAAACCCGCTAAAGAGGCAATAATGCCTTTGTCGGTTCTGTTTCCGGATGCATACAGGTGATCGAACAATATTCCCTTGTGCATCAGGGTGTCGAAGTGGGGGGTAATTCCCGTTTCATTTCCCAGCGTTTGGGTCAGGTCGGCGGTAAAGCTTTCGATGATCACCAGGACGACATTGGGTTTGCTGGTTTTAAGAACCTGAACAGTACTGTCTTTTTCGGGAGTATACAGTTCCTTAACGAGCTGATCTGCCGTTTTGGGGTCAAAATAAACGTATGGGTTTGTTCTGGCCATTCTTTCAGAAAGCGAGCTCCTGAGGAGGTTCCACTCGGTATTTACTGCGGCCTGATTGAGCAGTTGTTCTTTCGAAAAGTAAGCCATACTCTGCGTAATCGGAGAGCCTCTGAGGCCCCCGCGGATCAGGAGAAATGTCAGGGCAACCAGCAGAACGGAAACCAGGGTCCGTAACCAGACCGGATTGCTGCCGAAGTTTAGTTTTCGGGATACGATCCATCGCTGCATAAAAATGCTCAGGGCGATGAGTAACACCAGTAAAGCGAGCGATAACCCGATAGGAGAGGAAGCACTGGAAGCCATGGCTTCTGTAGGTGTTGAAATGGCAAAACCTATAGCCTTGGCATTGACCTTACTTCCCCATTCTCTGTAAATATTGAAATTAACGACCGAGATGATGCTGAACAGCACAATCAGGACAATGTTATAGGGAGTAATCCATTTGAGCTCCACGACTTTCCTGCCACTTAAAAACCAGTAAATATAGCCCAGAAGGGGTACAATGGCCAAATAGGCCGCCATGGAAAGGTCTAATGAAATGGCATGATAGAAAGTTGCCATGGTCTCCGACAGGGGAACCATGGCAAGCTTTTTATGGTAAATAAGAAGGAACATCAGCCGGTCGAGAAAGAAAAATAACAACCAGAAAATGTAGAATCTAATAAAAAAGATAAGGCTTTTGAACATTTTAGCGGATGTTATTGACCTCCACCTTGCATTTGCATTACTTCTTCCATCGTTTTAAGTTCATATCCTTTAGGAACATCCAGGGTAAACGGACCTGCTTTCTCTGCTGTGAAAGCTTTTATAGTCGCTGTAGATTTTACACCGCGGTTGAACCTGGTGAATTTGATTGGTGTACCTTTAACGTCTTTAAATTCCTGTCCCATTAATCCTGCAGGAAGTTCGATGTCATTGGTTGCCCACAATTCATAAGTAGCACCTTTGTCATCTTTGTAAGTGTATTTTTCTGCGCTGTAGGTTAAAATGGTTTGTTTTTCCCCTGTTGCTTTGAAGTCACTGAACTTAGGATCATTGGCTTTTTCTTTTTCGTAATCTTCTTTGGTTCCTTTTACTGCAATTTGCATTTGCGCTACCGGAACGTCGATTAATACCAGTGAATTCAATGCGATGTTATCAGAAATCACAGTAATGGTAGCCGGACCCTGCTGCAGTTCAAATCTCGACATGTTGCCGTTGAATTTAACTTTGGTTTCAGTAGGTAACATGGCTGCCATTGGTTCCTGCTCAGGAGTCAGTGCATAGCTGATTCCCATGGTTACAGTTCCTTCAGTAATTTTCTTTTGAGCTTGAGCGAAGACGGCTGTGCTCACTAAGATTGCAGCTATAACGCCGGTTTTGATAGATGTTAACATATAATAGTTTTTTTGTTTATTTAAACTTACCAATTAATTTTCTCTTTGCTGATAAAGGCAGCAACACCTTTTTTGAAATCTTCACTTTCTCTAACCCTTGCATTGATCTGTACAGCAAGTGAAAGGCTGTTTTCCAATTCAGGGTTTGTGGTTTGCCCAATCAGCTGTTTGGTTACCATTAACGAATTTGCAGAGGCTTCAGTACACAAACTTAATGCAAATTCTTTTACTTTAAGATGAATATCCTCCTTGTTTGTTACAAAAGTAATCAGACCATAGTCCAAAGCCTGTTGTGCAGAGAACAATTCGCCAGTGTAGAGGATTCTTTTGGCAATGGTTTCTGAAGTTTTTCTGAGCAGAAAACAGGATACAATCGCAGGCACAAAACCGAGTTTCACCTCTGTATATCCAAAACTTGCCTCCGGAACAGAGAAGGTAATGTCACATACGGTAGCCAATCCACATCCCCCGGCAATTGCATGTCCCTCTACCTGGGCAATAACGAGCTTAGGTAAATAGTAAATGGTGGTAAACAAGCGTTTCAGGTTTTCTGAATCTGCGAGGTTTTCCTCATAGCTGTTTTGCTGTAACTGCTGAAGATAAGCCAGATCGGCTCCTGCACTGAAGGTGCTGCCATTGGCCCTGAGCACAATCACCTTAACTTCATCATCTTCGGAAGCACGTATCAGGGTTTCTGTTAACAGGCTCACCAGCTCCGGATTTAAAGCATTGCGCTTTTCCGGACGGTTAATGGAGATGGTCGCAATGCGTTGCTCAACTGTATATAAAACTAAAGGCGCTGTCATGATCGTTCGGGAATAAATATTTATTTACACCAAAAGTAAATAAACTAAATCAACGGTGTTAGGGGAAAGGGATTATATTTTCTTCGTATTATCATTGTCAGCATAAATCTGGTTTACGCTTGTTTTTTTGTAAGGTTAAAGACGAATAAGTATCTTTATACGCTCTATACACACGCTTTATACGCTCTTAGGTTGGCAGGTAGTTGGGAGGTAGTTGGAAGGTTATTGAAAGGTTAAAACAACCATGCAACTACCTCTCAACCACCTCTTAACTACCTGCCAACTACCTTCCAACCTACTAGCGTACACGGAGCGTATATAGAGCGAATACGGCGGATGTAAAGCCCCTATAGGAATACCACAAAACCGGATGGATTTTTAGGTAAAGCCAGATCAGGAATAAGGCTTTGAAATCTTTGCTTTTGGTCATGTAAATACCTCGTTTTACCTGAGCTAGGTCTAACCTAGGTCTAAGCTCGGTCTATACTCGGTGCTAACTCGGTCAGAAGCGTGTTAAAGGCGGGTAAGCAGCGACTGAAAACCGGCGTAAAAACGGGCTTTTCGGGAAGCGATCAGCTCCTGGTTTCCAGCCTGTCCGGATGTTGATTTTGAACCTGTAAAAACCCATGGTCTGGCTCATGCTTTTTACAGGAAATGAAGATCATGGAGGGATCAGTTTTACGAACTTTATCTGATGTTGATCCAGGGCTGGCTGTATGAAATATACAAAGGCTTTGTCGCCCTGTTTTAGCGTGGTACAGACCGTTGCGTGATTTGAAAACAGGTAAGCCGTTGCCTTCTGTTTGGGGATCCTGAACCTGATGATTTTTCGTTGATGGTATGCCCTCAACTGATCATAACTAAGGCAGCTTTGTAAAATCAGCAATGATGCCATCCCGGCAAGCAATGCGCTTTTTTGGAGATGAACCCATGCGATGATCAGAAAAATTAACGCGGAACATAACCATATCAATTCCATTTTGCTGATCCAGATGCCTGATAGACTGGAGAACGGAAGGTTTGCAATCCACTGAAGGCCCAGATTCGTAAAACTGATCAGCCATTCAACAAGCGGGGCCAGGAAACCAAAGCCGGGAACGAGCAGGAGGATCCCGAGATACATCAGCAATGCCATGGGAACCATAATGAAAAGATTGCTGAGCAGAAAATATAGGGGAAACTGATGAAAATAATAAACCGAAGCGGGAAAGGTAAACAGCTGGGCGGCAAGAGACATGGCCATCAGTCCCCATAACTTGTGAAGCCATTTGTTTTTGATATACCAGCAGTGCTGAATTTTAGGCTGCAGATAAATTAAACCGGTAACGGCTAAAAAAGAAAGCTGAAAACCGACATCCCAAAGGAGAAATGGATGGTAAACAAGGATGAAAAAAGCGCTGAAAGCAATAATATTATAGCTGTTTGCCGTTCTGGAAGATGATTTGGCAACCAGAAATACCGAAAGCATAAGCACCGACCGAAGTACGGAAGGGGAGAGGCCCGTTAAGAGCGCATAAAACCAAAGGGCCGGAAGGATGAAAATCAGCTTCAGCAGTTCCCTTTTTTTGAACCGGTTCAGGAAAGCCAGCAAAGCATTCAGCACCATATAAATCAAGCCCACATGCATGCCGGAAACGGACAATGCATGAATGGTGCCGGTTTTGGAATAAATGTCGAGGGTTTCTTTGCTCAGATCTGCACGGTCGCCCAGAATTAATGTGCAGGCCAGGCTGATGGCCTCTTTATTGTTGATCAGGCTGGCATACCGTTTTACCTGTTCCTTCCTGAGCGCTAAAGCGAATCCCAGAACCGGGTTGCCGGTATTTCCTTTTGTTTTTAAATATTGATGTGCTTTCAGGAAAGTTTGCTGATAGATGTTTTGTGTAGCAAGCCAGGACTTAAAATCAAATTCTGAGGGTTGGTCCGGGGGCCTGATTTCCGAAAACCGCGAAGGAATGATCAGTTCATCCCCGTAACCCAGTTTCAATGCAGCTACAGGAGGCATTTTTATCGCAACCATGAGGCTTCCTGAAACAGGGGTAGAAAGGAGGTATGCCCCTTGCAAGTTTGCGGCCTCCCTGACCTGGTAGGCCAGCAATACACTGGCTTTAAACCTCAGCAGTCCTGCTTTATATTGAGGTTCATCATTGATCCTCAGCTTCAGATACCCCGAAGGGATTTTTGTGAAATAATCCGGCCTTAGCGGCTGGCGATGGCTAATACAGGAGAGTCCGCCAAAAAAGAAAAGGAGCAATTGGAAAATAAATCCGGTAAAAGTCTTGAAATGATCAGCTTTGAATTCCTGGTAACAGCTATTTATAACCAGCAGGACGAGCAATAAACTGAGGTTGAGGGAGATTAAAACGGTGCTGCTCAGGATGAGCTGATCCTTATAGAAAAAGATGATCCCGGCCGCATATGGGATCAGCAGACTCAAAAAAGTTAAGGCGTTTCGGTTCCGGGTCCCCATCACTTAAAACTGATAGCGGACCAGGAATTTCAGGTCGGATTTCTGAGTTCCCCTGATCTCGTCCAGACCAGAACCAATCACCGTTTTATCAGGGTAAAAATAGAAGGCATACCTTCCCCAAAGGTCCAGTGACCTGAGCAAACGGTAACGAAAATTCAGATAGCTCCTGATGCCCTTCCCATAATAACCACCCGAACCGGAACCGGACAATACATCATCTTCATAAGCATAGATTCTGGACTGGTAAGAAGGGGTGTTAAAATAAGCCAGTCTGACATTACCGGATAATTTTGAAGATAAAGGAGAATAATCAAGGTCCTGATATACCAGGTAACCCAGCTCTGCATTTTTTTCACCCTTCTGATATTGAACAAGTTCTATGCGTTGCCTGGATTTGAATTTTCTGTGAAATTGCCAGTTGCATTCCAATCTGTAATTTGTTTTTAACAGGGGGACAAGGGTAGTGGCAATACTTCCTGCATCTGGGTTCTGCTGTTTGTGCTCCGTTTTAAAACGGGCAGTAACCTGGAGTTTTTTAGTCGGCGTATACCTCAGCTGAGCCAGTACCTCAAATCCGGAGGAGGCAGAATCTACCCGGTATTTTAACCAGGGGAACTTAAAGTAATCGAAGTAAACCGAGAGTTTCCAATGGGAATGCGGACTGAAATTTAATCCGAGATAGGCCCCTTTCTCGTTGGCCGTTTCAGAGGCTTCGCCGATCGCCTGGCCAAAGAAATTGTGGTGATCTTTGTCGTAATTTCTATAGACAAATACCGCAGATAAACGAGGAGAGATACTGGCCATCGCTCCCTGCAGGATCGCATTTCCTCCGGGAACACTCCGGGATACCTCCCCGTAAAAATAGACGTTCCGGAAGGTGTAATTGTAATGAAAACCAAGATTACTGAGCGTATTTCCCGAAAAATGATACTTTTTGTAAGTCGGGCCGGCATTGGTGAATGCATGGCTGTAAGCGGATCGATATCCCAGAAAACCTGCACTGAACTGCTCGCCGGAATATTGCAGGACCAGGCCATAGACCTGCTGGCTGACTGTGTTTCTGTTTTTTATTTCTGTCTGCGTCCGGTGAAGGCCGCTTTCGTTAATGGTACTGAGCCCAATACTGCCATCCGGCATGACTTTCAGGCTGGCATCGCGCTTTCTGAAAGAAAAGAACGGACTACAGGAGAGCTTCCCGAAGAGTTGAACCGTGCCGGCAATACCCCTGAAAAATGAGCCTTCACTACCGGAGGTATAGGTTTTTAGTCCGGCATCTTTAGCCGCTACACTGGTCACATCCGGGCCTTTTCCAAAAGAGAAGCCAGACCAGAGAGAGAGCCCTTGTCCGAATTGCAGGCTATAGTCTCCGATGATCAGCTTGAGGATGCGCCGGTATTTGTAAAGGGCAATATTTCCGGAAATAAAATCTATCGCCGGCTTTCCGTTAAACAGCCTTTCTCCGGCATCTTTCTTCAAAAGCAGTGAGGCGGAGAGGAGCTCTGAATACTGATATTTATAACGCAGCAGGAGTTTATCCGGACTTCCGGAGTACCTGCTTCCGGCCAGGTTTCGGAAGCCTTTTTGTTGTTCCAGAAGCCGGCCATACCGGAGCATAATCTGGCTGCTGCTCTGTTTGCAGAGGTTCTTCAGGTTGAGCCTGGCATAGGGACTGGCAGGACTTAAGGTTACGAATGGCAAAATCCGTTCTATCGTTTCCAGATCGAAATCGGGAATGGACTGGAGTTCGAGCAGGTCTATTAATTTCCCATTCAGCGAGCGGTATTTGAAAAAACTGCTGATTTGAAGCGGAGATAAGCAGATCAGCTTTTTTAAATCCTCCGGATGGGTATGGTTCAGGTCTATCGGGTGTTTCCTGAAAAAATCAAGCTGTTCTGCAAAGTCTGAAAGTTCCTCTTCCTCATTCCCGTTTTCTGCAAGGCTTTCTTTCAGGTCTTTTACCTGTTCCCCTTCCTGTGCGGAGAGGGGAATTTCTGAGGACATCAGAATGAGGAGAAAGAGCAATCGGAGTGAAGCTGGCATCATGATACCTAATCACTATATTATTTCTCTTAATAAAAAATTATTTAACTAATAATTTATATTTCTTCGTTTAGCTTGAGTAAGAAATCTTTTAGTTTTTCCAGTGAAGCGATGATCTTTTGGTTTTCTTTTACTTCCGAAGTATTGTTCTTTAAATGCTCTTTCGCTCCTTTAAGGGTAAAGCCCTTATCGTCTACAAGGTGGAAAATGATCTTTAAGTTTTCAATGTCTTCAGGGGTAAATAAGCGGTTGCCTTTCTTGTTTTTTTTAGGTTGCAAAACGTCAAATTCCTTTTCGTAAAAGCGGATCTGTGATGCATTTACGCCAAACATTTCGGTCACCTCACCCATCGTATAATACATTTTATTAATTTCCCGTTCTTTGTAAGGCATAGTTTGATCTTGATTATTAGTGGTTTACGGCTTTTATATAAAGTGTTCAAATGTAAAGGGATTTTAGTAGAATACCGCAATAAAATTTTAATTTTGTTCACCATTAATATAGAGAAGGATGACAGCTAAGGAAATCAGACAGGCATACTTAAAATTTTTTGAATCGAAACAACATCATATCGTTCCATCTGCACCAATTGTAGTGAAAAACGACCCTACGCTGATGTTCACTAATGCAGGAATGAATCAGTTTAAAGATTTGTTCCTTGGAGAAGCGCCCATAAAATACCCACGCGTAACAGATACACAGCGTTGTTTACGTGTTTCTGGTAAACACAATGACCTGGAGGAAGTAGGGATTGATACCTACCACCATACCATGTTCGAAATGTTGGGTAACTGGAGCTTTGGAGATTACTTTAAAAAAGAAGCCATCGCCTGGAGCTGGGAATTATTGACAGAAGTATACAAAATCCCTAAGGATAAACTATATGTTTCCATCTTTGAAGGAGACGACAAAGAAGGATTACCAAGAGATACCGAAGCCTATGAGCTTTGGAAACAATTTGTTCCGGAAGAGAAGATCATTCTTGGAAACAAGAAAGACAATTTCTGGGAAATGGGGGATACTGGTCCCTGCGGCCCGTGTTCGGAAATCCATGTAGACTGCAGAAGCGAAGAAGAACGCAAAGCCGTTGACGGAAAAGACCTGGTGAATGCAGATCATCCACAGGTGATTGAAATCTGGAACAATGTATTTATGCAGTTCAACCGTCTTAAAGATGGTTCGCTTCAGCCTTTGCCTGCACAGCATGTAGATACAGGAATGGGATTTGAACGTCTGGTACGTGTGTTACAGGAGAAATCCTCTAACTATGATACGGACGTATTCCAGCCAATGATCCAGTTTATTGCGCAACATGCAGGAATTGCCTACGGGACTGATGAAAAAACAGACATCGCCATGCGCGTAATGGCCGATCACATCCGTGCAATTTCTTTTGTAATTGCCGACGGACAATTGCCTTCGAACAATAAAGCGGGTTATGTGATCCGCAGAATCCTCCGCCGTGCGGTAAGGTATGCTTATACTTTCCTGAACCTGAAAGAACCTTTCCTAAACCAATTGGTTCCGGTATTGGCTGAGCAGTTTAGAGGGGTATTCGATGAGCTGGTATTACAACAGGACTTTGTACAAAAAGTAGTTCTGGAAGAGGAAGTTTCCTTCCTGAGAACTTTGGCTACAGGAATTCAGCGCTTTGAAAATTATACGAAAAAACAAGGCGAATTGCTGATGTCAGAAAATGCCATTGAACTGGAGAAATCTTTTGAAGACAACTGGGTATACAGCATCTTAAAAGACCAGATGGTGATTTCCGGAGAGTTTGCTTTTGAACTGAACGATACTTATGGTTTCCCGATAGATTTAACAGAATTGATGGCCAGAGAACAACGCTGGACTGTTGATATGGTGGAATATAACAAAGCATTGTTATTACAAAAAGAACGGTCAAGAGCGGCAACAGCTGTAGATACGGGCGACTGGATCATGGTGAATGCAGATCTTGAGACAGATTTCGTAGGCTATGATGATTTTGAAGTAGAAACACAAATTATAAAGTACCGCAAGGTGAGTGCTAAAGGAAAGGAGCAATATCAGATTGTACTGAGCAAAACTCCATTTTATGCGGAAAGCGGTGGTCAGGTAGGAGATACAGGACGATTGGAAGACCATAGCCGCTTGTTCTTTGTAGAGGTTACAGATACCAAAAAAGAAAATGGCGTAATTGTTCATTATACAGATACTTTACCGGAAGACCTGGATGGCTTATTCTGGGCGGTTATAGATGAAGATAAACGCCTGCTGTCGCAAGACAACCATACGGCAACACATTTACTTCATGCGGCGCTTAAAAAGGTGCTTGGAAGCCATGTGAACCAAAAAGGTTCCCTGGTTAATCCGGATTACCTGCGTTTCGATTTCTCGCATTTTGCAAAGATCAGCGATGAAGATCTGGCTAAAGTAGAACACCTGGTGAATCAAAAGATCAGAGAAAACATCCCTTTGAAAGAACAAAGAGATATCCCTTACGATCAGGCGATCTCCAGTGGGGTAACGGCTTTGTTTGGAGAGAAATATGGTGATTTTGTACGTGTCATCACTTTTGATGATCATTATTCAAAAGAGCTTTGCGGAGGTACACACGTACAGGCAACGGGACAGATCGGATATTTTAAAATCATCTCGGAAAGTGCTGTTGCAGCTGGGGTAAGACGTATTGAAGCGATTACCGCAGACAAGGCAGAAGCTTTCATTTTAGACCAGAACAGGGAACTGAATGAGCTAAGGGCATTGCTTAAAGGAAATAAAGATTTGAAATCCGCGGTTTCTGCATTGCTGGAAGAAAATTCCAAACTGAAGAAAGATGCGGAAAAAGCAGTAGGGGAGCAATCGGCAAACTTAAAGCATGAAATTGTTCATCACCTTAAAACGATCAATGGGGTAAACCTGATTGCCACTCATGTGGACCTGCCAAATGCAGATGCAGTGAAGAATTTGGCTTTCGCGGTGAAAGATCTGGTAGACGACCTTTTCCTGGTATTTACAACCTTGATCGAGGATAAACCGGGAATTACGGTGATGCTTTCAGAAAACCTGATTAAAGATAAAGGCTTAAATGCTTCGAATATCGTCAGAGAACTGGCCAAAGACATCCAGGGTGGTGGTGGCGGTCAGCCGTTTTATGCAACGGCTGGTGGTAAGAATAAGGATGGCTTAACCTCCGTTCTGGCTAAAGCAGCAGACTTAATCCCGGCAAGCTAAGTTGCAGGGATAATTTTTCAATTGATATCATAAGACCGGTAATAAACCGGTAATGGCCGGAAGATCTTCCGGCCATTTTTTTATTTTAATACCCAGTAACCCAGGGCCAGCCATACCAGCCCTTTGACTAGAAAAAAGAGGAATCCCCAGATCCCAACTTTCTTTAACCATTTTAAGATGGTGGCTTTTTTATCTGATGTGGGTGTATTTGTCATAATTAAAGCGATTCTTTCAGGACTTCACGCCAGCTCTCTAATTCAGGGATTCCAGGCTTGCGTTTTCCAAAAAATTGAACAATCATTTCTCCGTTTTTGTCAAACAATTCGATAGAATTTACATCACCGTCAGTAGAAGGTTTTACCACCTGCCATACGCTGCGAACTTCATCTTCACGAAGGTGCAAATTAAATTCTGGATCTAAAACATTAAACCAGGGTCCCATATCTACTAATTTTGTAATATTTCCCGTGTGGATCTGGATACAACCTGCATTTCCGGTGAAAACCATTACTGGAACCTGCTTTTCTGAACAAGCCGTCATGGCTTTTCTGAAACCTTCAATGCTGGTTTCTTTTGCCCTTCCTGCAGGCGCAAGGCGAAGGGCCTGTGTTCTGCTGACTTTGAACTTTCTCAGGAGCATAAAAAACTCATGACTGTCCTGCATGTTGTTCCAGGCTTCCTGAAATCCGGCTACGTCAATTTCTGCATCTGCAAGCTCCGGTTGAGGGGCTGCCTCAGGGGCTCTTTCTATCGCCACCGCTTCCTGGTCTGCTTTGCGGAAGTGCTGAATCAGCTGCTCATAAGCCTCCTGGTTACTGCGGTCGGTCAGGTAGATTTTATGAAGGGCAGTTCCGTTGACATCAAAAAACTGAAGGCTTTTACGCCCTGCTTCTTCTACTGCAAAACCATGTTTCCACTGACGTAGAAATAAACGAAGGTCGATGTCTGCACCAAGTACCAATCCGGCATGGGGGGTAAAGGAAATGTCTTCATAAACGCCTTTTCTTTCGTTCACGCAATACTCATTGCGGGTAAGGGCCATCACATAACCCAATGAGGTGACAGATTCAAGGATCTTCTCAAAATCAGGCTGTAAGAAAACCACCTGCTGACCTAGTCCGGTCATCAGTAATTCGGCTTCAGTTACTTCAAGTTCCTGTGCCGCCTCTCTGATGCGTTTTTTAGGGTTCTCGATTTTATAGGCTTCATATTTTTGCTTCAGGGTGTTTGTTTCTGTAATCATGGTGTTGGTTTTTATGATAATGAACTTAAATTAACGGTTGTGTTTTTAGGAATAAAGAAGGGTTTGAGGGTCTTCGGATTGGTAAATACCTCAGAGTCGATCTCAAATACTTCATAGATATTTTTTGTGTTTAATACTTCGGAGGCGGTTCCATCATACCATTTTCTGCCGTTTTTAAGCATCAGGATCCGGTCTGCATACTGGGCGGCAAGGTTGATGTCGTGTAAAATGCTGATCACCATAAAACCTCTTTTAGATAACGCTTTTGCAATGGCTAAAGTTTGTTGCTGGTATTGCAGGTCCAATCCTGAAACAGGTTCATCCATTAAGAGCAGGGCATTGGGGATGTCCCAGATCTGTACCAGGATCCTGGACAACTGCACCCTTTGCTGTTCCCCTCCGGATAAACTCAGGTAGGAGCGTTCAGCAAGGTGACTCGTTCCTGTGAGTGCCATCACTTCCTCACAGATTTCCCGGTCTTTAGGCGAAGGATTGTGCTGATAATGCGGGTAACGGCCCATCATCACAATCTCCTGAGCCATGAAGGCCATATTGACCACGTTTTGCTGGTTGAGCACCGCCCTTTTTAGCGCAAGTTCGGGAGAAGAATAATGGCTCAGTTCCTTGTGGTGCAGGGTCAGGCTTCCTTTGGAAGGTTTCCGTTCTCCGCTCAACATGCGGAGCAAGGTCGATTTTCCCGCACCATTTGCACCCAAAATCACGAGCATCTCGCCCGGGCGGATGCTGAAAGAAACATCCTTTACCAGCATGCGCTTTCCTGTTTCGTAACTGATGTGATCTGCGATTAACATTATAGGGTCAGTTTTTTCTTGTCCTTAATTAAAATATACAGGAACAGCGGGGTTCCCAATAAAGCCGTGATCACGCCGATAGGAAGTTCAATCGGGGCGATGATCGTTCTGCAAAGCATATCCGCCAGGGTAAGCATTAAAGCGCCCATCAATGCCGATGCAGGCAATACGTATTTGTTATCAACGCCAACCAGCAGCCTGATCGTATGTGGAACGAGTAAACCTACAAATCCAATAATTCCCGAAACGGCTACAGCGGCACCTACAGCCATGGTCGACAGGATTACTACATTTCTTTTGATCCGGTTGATGCGAAGCCCCAGCTGATTTGCCTGTGTTTCGCCCAATGCAAAGGCATTTAAGGCCTTGCCCATATGGGGGAGGATCAATACGGGGAGGAGTACAAAGGGGGTGATGGCAAGGACCGTTTCCCAGGTGGCTCCGGCTAAACTGCCCAGCATCCAGAAAGTGATGTTCCGAAGCTGCTGGTCGTCGGCCATATAAGTGATCAATCCGGTCAGTGCACCGGCAAGTGAATTGATGGCGATTCCGGCAAGGAGCATGGTCGCGACATTGGATTTTCCATCGGTCCGGGAAATCTGATACACCAGCATTGCAGCAATTCCGGCACCGGCAAAAGCGCCAAAAGCCAGGAGGTAATACCCCAGAAGATTGCTCAGTCCGGCAAAAAGGGCCATCTCCAATACAATCACAATGACCGCCATTAAAGAAGCTCCCGCAGAGATTCCGATCAGTCCGGGTTCTGCCAGGGGATTCCGGAAGATGCCCTGTATCGCGGCTCCGGAGATGCCCAATGCGGCGCCGACCAGGATGCCCAGGACGACTCTTGGAAGGCGGACAATATTTAGCACACCTTCATGTTGTACAGAGACCGCTGAACGGGAAAAGAAACCGATCTTTTTCGCGAGGATGATCATGACATCTGCGACGGGGATTTTTACGGCACCGAGGCCGAGCGAAAAGGCGGCAGCTAAAAATAAGGCGATCGTCAGCAGCACATAGAGACTTGCTTTCTGAATTACCATTTACTGTTGAGTTCTTTAATGGCCTGTGGAAGTCTGACAGAGAAGCTGACCAGGAGCTCTCCATCCATTTGGATCACTCTTTTGTTTTTTCCGGCATTGGTTAAACCAACGCCCGGCATTTTTAAAATGCTGTTGATGCCGCCAAGGCTTTTGTAACCGAAATCAAACATCAGGATCACATCCGGATTGGCATTTACCAATGCTTCTGTAGTATAAGGTTTATAACTTGAAAAGCCCTGGGCCGCGTTTTTTCCACCGGCAAGGCTGATCATGGCATCCATATTGGTGTTTTTTCCGGCAACCATCATCACACCGGTTCCACGGGCATAAACGAACAATACTTTAGGGTGTTTGGGGTTTTTCTTTACCAGATCCAGCGATTGTAACATACTGCTTTCCATCTGTTTGACCAACACTTCTCCCTTTTGGGAAACTTCCAGCGCTGCAGCCACAGACCTGATGAATTTTGAAGCACCGGCTACACTGTACTCTTGTTTGATGCTGACCAGTTTTATACCTGCTGATTTTAACTGATATTCGATGGCTTTGGATACATCGCCTTCCGGGGCAATGACCAGGTCTGGTGAAAAGGAAATGATGCCTTCAGCGGATAACACGCGGTTCTGACTCACCCTGGGCAATTTCGAAACATAGGCAGGGTAAATACTGGTGACATCTACTGCTACGATCTGACTTCCAAATCCTAAGGCATCTGCTGTTTCCGTCAGCGCGGCGCTTAAAGTGATGATCCGTTTCGGCGCAATTGCCGACGAACTACAATAACATAATACTACCAGGAGAAAGGTATGGAACGCTTTGATCATTTTTTTGTTTGTGTATTGACATTTATAACGGTGCAAAGAAACCTTTAATTATACTCATTCCAAATAATTATTTTTTTATTGTCGGTATTGGTATGTTTTCTCTTTTAGGGGGTAGAAGGGGCGTTTTTTTACTGGTTTTTTATATCTAAATCATTGTAGTTTAATTGTTTATCTTCTTTTTGTGGAGTGTCGTAATTACTGCTTTTCTTTTAATTCTTCCTATAATATATCCCGAATCCGTAAATGTTATCCCGAAAAGGTTAAAAATAATCCCTTTTTCGTTGTGCAGATATTAGTAAATCTAAGCATATTTGCCTACTTTATTTAGACTGATTAAAAATAATACACTATACTTGAATGTACAACTACATCTCTAAAAAGAACTGCTTATTGGCGCTGCTGTTTTTCCTGACCAATGCTGTAATGGCAAAGGAGATCAAAGGGAAATTGAGTGGGCTAGTCTGCGATGAGGCCGATAAACCCCTTGCGGGAATTACAGTTGCTTTGGAGCCGGATATGCGTCGTGCCCTGACCGATAAAAAGGGGGCATTTGAGATCGACAGATTGTATACAGGAACCTATATTTTGAGGATTTCTGCCATTGGATTTGGAACGCATACGCAGGAAGTAGTGGTGGAAGCAGGAAAAAAGAATAGCCTGATTATCAGGTTAACCCGGAAAAATGAATCTTTAAACGAAGTGAGCGTGACCGGCGTTCATGGAAATCCGGACAATTTCATAGACATGACCAGGACAGCCATGCCGGCCACAGTGATTACACGCAAGGAAATTGAGCAAATGGGGAGCAGAAGGCTGGATGAAGTACTGAAAGAACAAACGGGCCTGTCGATCGTAAACGACATCGCTTCCGGTAACCGGGCAGTGGGTTTGCAAATGCAGGGTTTCGACAGTGGTTATACCATGATCATGATTGACGGGCAGCCCATGGTTGGCCGCAACAACGGGAATTTTGATTTATCCAGGATCACCGTTTCCAATATTGAAAGAATAGAAATTATAAAAGGTGCTTCTTCCTGTTTGTTTGGAAGTGAAGCCCTGGCGGGGGTGATCAATATCGTGACCCGTAAAAATATTACAGCACCGCAGGGTATGGCAGCCTTACGCTATGGCAGCTTTAATATGCTGGATGCGACGCTGGAGGGGGAAACTCCTTTTGCAGGCAAAAGAGGTTCTGCTTACCTGTCAGGGAATTATTACCGGACGGATGGATTCAATTCCAATCCTTACCTTAAAGAGGGAAAAACAGCACCTCCGTTCGACAGTTATTCCCTCCAGGGACGTGGACGTTATGAGTTAACTGAAATCAGCAGTCTGAATTTTAACGGACGATATGCAGGTAGAAAATCGGTCAACAACCAATCTTATGGGGTTCAGCCCACTAAAGATGTGATGGATGAACATGACCTGAACGGATCTGTTGCGCTGAACCAGAATTTCAGAAATGGCACCAGGTTAAAAACGCAGTATTACCTGACCCGCTATCAGACCGGGCAGGATGTGACAGATCTAAACAGCGGTATAGTGATGCCGGGAAGCAGGTTCAACCAGTATTTACACCGTGCTGAGGTACAAGGAATGCACCGGTTTTTTGGGGCGTTGACGTTAACCGGTGGCGCTGGTGCAGCTTATGAATTGCTGGACAATGCCTACTACCGCGGAAAAAAAGACATGAGCAATTATTTTGCCTATGGGCAGGCCGACTGGCAGCTTGCGCCAAATCTGAATGTGACCACAGGAGCAAGGTATGATTATCATGACAAGTACGGATCTAAGTTAAGTCCGGGCATAGGGCTCAATTACCAACCCATAGAAAAACTCAGCCTCAGGGCTGCGGTTGGAACAGGATTCAAAACGCCGAATTTTCAGCAGTTGTATATGGTATTTACAAATGTACAAACCGGTTATACGGTATTTGGTTCGGAGGAGTTCTGGAGGGAATTAAAAATCTTACAGGATGCGGGCAAGATCATTAGTGTATATCCGATTGCTTCCAGGATTGCCGGGTTGAAGCCGGAACGATCGGTTTCCTATAGCGGAGGATTTATTTTTAGCCCGCTGAATTCAGTCAGGCTGGATGTCAATGTTTTTTATAACGACATGAGGAATTTTATCAATGCAGAGGCTGTTGCTCAGAAAACAAATACCCAGCAGATTTTCTCTTACGTCAATGTGGCTAAAGCCTATACTGCAGGAACGGAAATTGGCCTGAGCTGGAAAGCCACTGAAGTATTGAACTTTTCTGCGGGTTATCAGTTGTTATACGCCGTGGATAAAGGGGTGGTTGATTCCATCAAAAACGGAACAGGCTTATATGCGGGAATCTACGATGGGGTTAATCCGCCAAGACGCTCTGTCAGGGCTGATTATTTCGGAATGTCTAACCGCTCCCGCCATATGGCGAATATTAAGGTGACCTATGAGCATGTGAAAACAGGTCTTAGCGGATCATTCAGGGTGAATTACAGGAGCAAATACGGCTTTACCGAACGAAATAAGGCCAACCTGTTTATCGATCAGTACGATACTTTCGTGCCGGCATATTTCCTGCTCAACCTGGCCATACAGAAGAATTTTTACCGCAAACATCTGCAGTTACAGCTGACCGCTGATAACCTGATGGACTACCGCAACCAATTGATGCCCGGACAGCAGGGAAGAGCCATTTTGGCCGGAATCAGCTGGAGATTTTTTAAGGACTAAAACGCACAACAGATATGAAAAATAAGTTAAAATCAACCATTGCACTTTTTGCAGTCATCTGCGCCTTTGCTTCCTGCACAAAAGATGAAGTAAAACCGGAGCCGGTAGATGGGAAAAGCACGATCATTAAAGACCTTCCCGGAGACGTTGGGAAAACGGTAGGAGGGGGAGCTGAATTTGATCCCCTGTATTTCAGCCTTAAAACCGGTGCCAAGGTAGCTGCAACCGAAAAAATAACGGCCGGATGGGACCTGGTATTTGCAAAGGAATACAACTCGTTTGTCTCGGTTAACAATGGAAAAGACGGGAACAGTCTGGGATTTGGAGGCCCGGGCAAAGGCGGAATGCTGGTAATCAACAAGCCCTATGACGAAGTTAAGGAAGCACCTGCGGATGCTGAGTTTGCCGCAAACGGGATTACCGGTGCCGGCTGGGATTCAGGAAATGGCAATGGCTGGTATTTTTATGAACTCAAAACACATATCGCTGTTCCGATTAAAAACAGAACCTATCTGTTGAGAACCGCCGAAGGAAAGTATGCAAAGCTGGAAATGTTCAGCATGTATAAAGGAAACCCGGCAGCAGTGAGTGACCTGAAATGGCCTTCTCCTTATTTTACTTTCCGCTATTACGTGCAGCAGGACGGCAGCAGAAACCTCAACACCAAAGATTAATACAAGGAAACATTCAATTATAGAAAGAGATGAATACGTCGAAATTTTTAAAGAAAAATACAGGAATGCTGATGCTGGGACTGCTGCTTTCCTTCAGCATGTCCTGCTCCAAGAATGACAACCCGGTAACAGAAAAACCTGCTCCGGTAGATACAGTAAAGCCTCCGCAACCTTCCGGTAAAATTCCATTTTATAAGCTGCAGCGGGTAGAAAATCTGGCGGTGGAAACCGATGATAAAAACCCGACACAAGCTAAGCCTGCCGCTTATTTCAGTCTGGACAACAAAGAAGAAGTTCCGGCATCCTATGCCAAAACTGCACGTTGGGACGTGGCATTCACGGGTCTTTACAATAGTTTTCTTTCCGGAAACAATGGTACTGACGGAACCAATCAGGGCTATGGGGGAAGTGGAAAAGGAGGAATCATTGTCCTGAAAAAGCCATTTGAGGAAGTAACAGATGTACCCTCAGAAAGCGATTTTAAAACTAAAGGCAATGTGGTGGGAACGGATGATCTGGGTGCTTTCGGAGAAGGTACAGGCTGGTATCTGTATGATTTTGGCGGTACCATACGTGGTGACGGAAGTCCGCAGAAAACGCATGTGGCCTATGCCTTGCCAGAGATGCGGACGATCATTATCCGTACGGCTACCGGTAATTATGCGAAGGTAAAAATGATCAGCTGCTATAAAGATGCTTTTACGGCAGACAAATGGTTTAAAGATACTCCACACATGTTTTTCACCTTCGAATATGTATTGGTGCCTAAAGGCAGTACCAAATTTGAAATTAAATAATAAGACCAATTCTCATATCAAAATGAAATTAAATTCTATCCTTATCCTGTTTTGCCTGACGGCATCCGTTCTGTTTACGGCCTGTAAAAAGAAGATTGATTATCCTGCTCAGCCAAACAGCAGAATTGAATCCTTTAAAGTACCTGTATCTGATGGAGAAATCAGCGGGGTAATCGACGAAAGTGACAAGACCATTACGGTATATCTTCCCTTTTTCTACCAGCTGGACGTGATTGATCCTAAAATAAAACTGGCTGAAGGTGCGGTTTTGAAAGAGGCGGTTGTCCCGGTTGAGGTCATGGATACTAAAACGACTTATACCGTTACAGGTGCCGATAAGAGCAGTTCCACTTACAAACTGATCATTAACATTCAACAAATCACTCCGCTGGTGCTGGACGAGGTTTCGACAGCAGCTACCACCAGCAAATGGGGAATTGGAAATGGATTTATTACAGTGAGCGGTAATTTTAACACTACAGACGTGACCAAAGTAAAGGTTTATCTAGTAGGGGCAGATGGAAAAGAGATTGCACTGGTGCCGAGTGCGAGCTCCACTACCGGAATTGCAGTGGCTTTAACGCCTTCCGGAAAAACATACCGCCTGGGGAATTTACAGGTGCCTCAAACCGTTGATCCCGGGACCTATAAGTTGAGGGCGAAAGTCTATTCATTGGTTAGCGAAGCTAAATATCCGGTGGAAATCGTGTATGGCAGGCCAACGGTAACTTATGCCGGGGTGACCGCCAAAGCCGGCGAAACTTTCAAAATAGGCACCAGGGCAGAGGTATTTCACCAGTTTTCTGAATTCAGCATCATGGTTAAAGGCCAGAAAACAGTGTTGCCAATCATTTCCTATAACAGGACAGAGGCGGTGATCCGGGTTCCGGAAGAAGTCCCTGCAGGAGTGTACCAACCGACACTCAAATTTGAGGGATGGCCGGCCAGCGCATTTGGCTGGACGGTGACCGTAACCCCTAAATAAAAGAAAAAAACAATCCGGGAAGCTTTCCCACATATATTATCCTTAATTAAAAAACAGAAAAAAATTATGAAAAATACCCTATTAAAATTAACACTAGGTGTGGCGATGATCGCCGTATTAGGTACAGCTTGTAAAAAAGAAAACGAAGGAACTCCTGATCAGAAATTAGCGTTAAATTCAGCTAAAGCAGTAATTCCTGTTGACGGAACAGAAGCAGGTCAGGTAACGAACACTTCTGCCTCTCCAACTGCATGGACCGCAATTAACTATAGCTTGCTAAACAATGCAACTGCACCTGCACTTACCGCTCAGGTAAAATTCGAAAGCAATTTTAATGGAAACATCACAAAATTGAGCGGATATTCTCTGGGCTACTATGATTCACCATCAGTAACCAATGTAAGCGGCATCACTTTAACTGATATTTCATCTGTATCTCTTGGATTGAGCACTTTAGGAAGCAATTCTGCTACAACAGTGGGATGGTATGACTATAACAGAACTACCCGTGTGATTACTCCGGTAGCGCAACGTTATGCGGTGGTTGCCAACAATACTTCAATTGCAGCTGCAACTGCGGTATATGTAGTGCAACTGGATGCAGTTACTGCAACAGGAACTACTGGTCCGTTCACGACTACAGTAGACTTCCATACCAAAAGATTAAAATAGAAAATAAAAGAGGGACGCCATCTTCAAATATCGTCCCTCAAAAAGAGCCCCGGTGCTCAGCATAAAACTTAAAGCAAGGTGATTGCAAATCCCGGATTGTTTTTTAAAACATACAGCTTCATTGCAGCTGCTACCAGTCTTCGCCAGACTCTAATAAGGCGCTAATGTATATAAAAAAATAAATATCTGTATTTCAACTAAAAATATATGACACTAATTCGGTTCATTAAGTACGGTAAGCCGGCCCTTGTAAAGCCATTAATGATCTTCTTTTTACTGCTTGCATTTACTGCCTGTAAAAAAGAACAACAGCCTTCTCCTTATTCCAATATCGTGAATTTTGCCATTAAAGATGCAAAAGGGGAAACGTTGAAAGCAGGGATCGAAAACAATGAAATCGTATTGTACTGGCCACCGGAACAGGCCATTCCGGATTTTATCACTCCGGTGATTACTGTGGCAGAGGGGGCGGAGATTCAGCCCGCATCGGGAACAAAGGTGGCTTTTAAAGATGGTACTGCTTATACGGTCCGCGCCAAAAACGGAAGTATAACTACCTATAAAATAAAGATGAAAATCAATTCCGTAATGCCTTATATCGGAAGTGTCAGCTTTAAGGTGTACAAAGGAAAAACATTTCTGAGTAAAGCAAGTTCAGTAACGGTTAGCGGGGATTATTTTTCCAGCGATATCAGTCTGGTCAAAGTTTTTTTAGTGGCGAAGGATGGTAAAGAAGCGGAAGTGAAAGTCGAGACCGTAACTCCGATCAGCATTAAATTTACTGCTGATGGCCCTGTTGGCGATTACCGGAGGTTGAAAGTGATCAGCAATAACCGTACGGCAAATTATGAACAGGATTTTGAGCTTGCTCCGGAGCTGTTGTTTCCCAGATTAACAGGGATTTCCTTTCAGCAGCAACAAACCTTAAAACGTGGGGATCAGATCAATGTAAAAGGAGGAACTGATGCTGATCTTGCAAATGTAATTGGTTTTTATGACATCAATACCGGAACGGAATACCCATTGATCGTTAAAGAAAAACGTAAAGATGGATGGATTTTGCAAATTCCTTCAGATCTGCCATTGGGCGTTTATTCTTATTTATATTTCTATTTTCCGGATACGGCTTATGCAGATGGCGGAGCATCATTGATCGACTTTGATGCGCCAGTGACGATTGTTCCTTAAGCCAAAAATCAAAAGGTATGAAGCTGATCCAAAATTCTCTTAAGCTGACCGGAATGATACTCCTGGTATTAGGTGTCGCTGCTTGTAAAAAAGCGGGCGTATTGCCGGAAGACCGGCCGGTTTCTCCTCTGACGGGGACGGTCGCAGAGCTGACAAAGGACTCGATTTACCTGTATTCCCTGCAGACTTACCTCTGGAACGACGCTTTGCCTTCCTATACGGAATTTAATCCCAGGAAATATGTCGGCGCAGGAAATGATTTTGGAAACTTTAAACAGGAACTGTTCGACATCAGTCAGCTGAAGAAGAATCCGGCCACGGGGGCAGCTTATGAAGAACCGGTTTTTGCCGGAATGCCGAAGTATTCTTTTATCCAGGAAGGGAATACCTACGGAAGTGTAGTGGCAGCAATTGCGCTGGGTGTAAAAGGGAATGATCTCGGTTTTGAGGTCGCAGCAATGGGAGGGGCCGTTTATATCAGTGCGGTTAATCCGGGTTCCCCCGCAGATCTGGCGGGCCTGTTTAGGGGATTTCGTTTAACAGCGGTTAACGGACAGCAGGCGAGCCCGGTGATGGCAGAACAGGCACTGAAACAAACACAGGTGTCGATCGCCTATGAACGCCCGGATGGAAGTAAGGGCGCGACTACTGTCCTTAGAGGAGCCTACAAGAGTCATGGCTTGCTAAAATCTCAGGTATTCAACAAAGAAGGCCGCAAGTTCGCGTACCTGTCGCTCGCAAAGTTTGAGCGTCTGGATGAGGTGAAATCCGAATTGGATCAGGCTTTCCTTAAATTCTCTGCGGAACAGCCGGCAGATATGATTCTGGACCTCCGTTATAATGGCGGTGGTTATGTAGAAACAGCGGAATATCTGGCCAACCTGATGGCGCCTTCGGCATTGAATGGAAAGGTGATGTACGCCAAACATTTCAACAGCCTTTTGCAACAGGGGAAAGGAAGCATTTTAAAGCGGCAGCTCTACTTTGATGAGCACGGAAATCCGGCTTATGTCAATGGCAGAAGGGCGACCATGGCGGATGTTGATTTCAGCGTAGCAGGCAATACCAGCAGCTTTAACAAACAGGGCGGCATGGAGTCACTCAAAAACATTTACTTTATTGTAAGTAACCGGACTGCATCCGCGAGTGAATTGCTGATCAACAGCTTTAAGCCTTATGTCAACCTGAAGCTGGTGGGGAGCCGAACTTATGGAAAGCCCGTAGGTTTCTTCGGCATCAACATCAACAGGTATACGCTATACCTTTCCAATTTCCTGATCAAAAATGCGGCAAATGAAGGAGAATATTACACCGGGTTTTTACCGGATCTGGTAGCCGCTGATGATGTCGGCCATGATTTTGCTGATCCGGAAGAGGAATGCCTCAAAGGGGTATTCGCAGAAATATACGGACCACCTAAAGGGAATGCCCAGGCACAGCAAAAAATGAGTGTTATTGAAAATACAAATCAAATCACCCCTGATCCAATAATGGACAAGGGGTTTCGTGGTATGATTACCTCCAGGTTAAAACTTAAAAAATAATGATGAATTAATTGATAATGGCATGTGTAAAACAAGAGTATTGAGTACTAAAGGGGAAACGGTAGTGAGCAGTTGTCTGGGCTGTAAGATGTACTATTTATGGCATAATAATTTACTGCTGAACTTTACCGCGGAAGCTTTTGATTCTTTTAGAGAAGTGGTCAACAGCCTTCCTTTTCATAAGAACAGTCTTCCTTTTCCCGATGATGAAGAAAGGATCATTTTACATACCCCGAATGATGACATCTGCTTTGCCTTTTGTTATGATGAATTTGAAACGTTTAAACAGGCCATAGATGAAGCCATATACATGAATGAAGTGTATGTGCTGATGAGTAAGTAAAAGAAAAGATGAAGATTAAATCGAAAATAGAAGGTTCAGAAGATTGGTTGTTCATAGAAGAGATTCCGGAAATGTACGCACCCAATACACCGCTTTCGGAAAAGAACATCAACATCCGGATTCCGGCAGTACAGAAGCTCCTGAATTACCAGCTGAGTGCAGGCGGACTTTTTCTGGTGCATTCCACCATGCAGTTTAATGAGCCTGTAAAGGTGCTTTCAGAAGTGGAAGGTGAGACCATTACCTCTCAGTTTATCTTTTACGGTACAAATGCCGCAGGAGATAAGGCCCTCGCAAAAAGCAGCAGGCGTACCGGCAGCAGGCATAACATCCGTTACATTCCCTCCCTGAAAGGGAAATATCCCATGTTGCCGGACATTGAATACAAATATTTTTTGCTCGTGCTTTCCAGGTCGTATTATTTTCATCTGATTGATCAGCACTCGATGCTGCATACCGATTTTGTGCGGGAGATTCTAAAAGGAAAATACACTTCTTTTGCGGCCAAAGACTTGTCTGTGACCGGCGAAATGAGGCGGGTGATCAATGATATTTGTGAATGCAAACGGACAGGAGAACTGAAACGCCTGCATACAGAATCAAAAATCCTGGAACTGCTGATGTTACAGCTTGAGCAGATGCAATCAGGGGTGGAGGTAGAAAAATACCTGATCAAGCAGGATGACCTGAAAAAGATTGAACATGCCAGGGCCCTGCTGGATGAAAGCTACCGCTATCCGCCGACCATTATTGAGCTGTCGAAATTAGTGGCTTTAAATGAGTTTAAGCTCAAGCGTGGCTTTAAAGAATATTATGGTACAACGATCTATGGCTATGTTACGCGGTTGAGAATGGAACAGGCTAAAAGCCTGATCCTGGAAGAGAAAATGAGCATAGGGCAGGTGGCCAATGCGGTAGGTTTTAACCACCAGAGCCATCTGACAGATGCTTTTAAGCGTTATTTCGGCATTTTGCCGAGTGAGGTCAACCAGGGGCAGGAGTCCTGATGGAATTATTTTCTGAAATCTGCAATCCATGACCTGTAATCCGGATCATCAGCGCCTTTACAATTTCATCGTTTTCAGCCAAAGTTTGGGAACCATAATTTGGGTTAAGAGAGTAATCTGCGGAGTGTATAGCCAATATATTTTGGCAATAAATAACTGTAATGGCCGATAAACAATATTTTTTGCTTTGGTGATTTCAGGCTTTTTATCGAATAGGTATACCAGCGCCGGCCAATCATGCCCATCAGGAGCCGGTCGTGGTGGTCCTTGCTGTTTTTATAGCGGGAAAGGACAGGAGGGAAGTCGATCTCTTTGAAATGAGCATAGGTTTTTCGCGATAAGCTTCCATTGACTTCCGTTACCTGCAGGTAATTTCCGCTGAGTAAGGCGACTTTACCTATTGCCGTCCGGTCGAGTATGTGTTTGAGGACCCGATACCAGAAATCTATTCCTTCATTTAAATAACTACCTGTTTTGTATTGAATGGAAGTCAGCCATCTGCGTTTGGTGATGACATTGCTTCCTACGCCCATGATAAAACGGGGGGAAGTAACGGCCTTGAGTGGATGGATCACTTCATAAAGATTTTCTGATAGGGGCTGCAGGTATTTTTTGAGTGCCGTCAGGTTCGGATACACTTCGCCTCCCGGGAGAAACATCATGTTCAGGACCAAAAATTCAAGGCCCTCTTTTTCAAAAGCCTGGCTGGCGACTTCCAGTAAATGCGGATGATAAAGGTCGTCTGCATCCAAAAAGCTGATTAATTCGCTGTTTGTTTTTAGAAAACCGGTATTACGGGCATTGCCAGGACCGTAATTTTCCTGCAGGCTGACGATTTCAATTCTGCAATTCCTAAATGAAAAGGATTGTTTTTCTAAAAAATCTTTTGCGATCTCAAGGCTGCCATCTGTACTCTGGTCATCAACAATGATCAGCTCATCAGGCATTTTGGTTTGTAACATCAGGGACTCCAGCGTTTTAACGATATAGCCGGCCTTGTTAAAGAGTGGGATGATAACAGCATGTGTCATTTGACTAAGATTTAGAGATCTTCCAGGTCAATCCGGTTTGGCGCCAAATGTCCATGGTAATCAAATAACTATTGTGAAAAAAGGACTTTAAATTTTGCTGTCGATGAAGGGTGGAGCTTAATAATTGTTGTTTCAGGTGGGATTCTTCCATTCCTTCCAATACAGGAAGAACGAGGGAGCGTAAACTGGTCATGGTTTTAAGTGATTTGAGGGTGAGATCATTAATTATTTTGTAATTGATTTAAACTGACAATTGTTAAAATAAGTAAGTAATTGAGGCGAAAGAGATGTCTCCATGTTGTCCATCTTAAGGCGATCAATGCGTTAATGCTTAAAGGTATCAATTAAAAGCAGAAGTTGAAAATGATGGGATATGAAAATGCTTTCATTCTGAATTTTCTGTTTGGCAATGGTAATAATACGTTGAACATGCGTATGTAACGCACAATTGGTTATATTTGTCTATCTAATCCATCGAAATTTAAGTTAAATCATTGCCGATAAATGAGTACGAATACCCTAGTTTCTTCATCAGAATTTGAATTGGTATCTGGTCTGGAAATCCACGTACAGCTAAATACACAAACAAAGATCTTCTCTTCGGATAGTGCTTCATTTGGTGCTAAACCTAATGAACACATTTCTGCGGTCTCCCTTGCCTTACCGGGTGCATTGCCAAAGCTCAACAAAGAGGTGGTTGCAAAGGCGGTCAGAATGGGGCTTGCCTTAAACTGTACGATCAACCAGTTGAATTATTTCGACCGGAAGAATTATTTCTATGCAGATTTGCCTAAGGGGTACCAGATTACGCAGGACAACAAGCCCATTTGTCAGAATGGATTCCTGATGGTGACCCTGGCCAATGGAGAGGAAAAGAGAATCGGGATCAACCGGATTCACCTGGAAGAAGATGCAGGGAAAAGCTTACATGATCAGGATGATCAGTATTCTTTTGTGGACCTGAACAGGGCCGGAGTTCCGCTCATTGAAATTGTGACGGAGCCGGATATCCGCTCTGCGGAAGAAGCCTCGGCTTTATTAACGGAAATGAGGAAACTCGTGCGTCACCTGAACGTGAGTGATGGAAATATGGAAGAAGGCAGTTTGCGTTGCGATGCGAACATCTCGATCCGTAAAAAAGGAAGCAGCGAATTTGGAACGCGCTGTGAAGTGAAAAACCTCAACTCTATCCGCAATGTACGCAGGGCGATGGAATTTGAATTCAACCGTCAGGAGCAAGTGATTACTGAGGGAGGGCACATCATTCAAAGCACGCTTAATTTTGATGCAGAGCAGGGGACAACCTCGCCAATGCGGACTAAAGAAGAGGCCAATGATTACCGTTATTTCCCTGATCCGGATCTTCCGCCCATCCATATTTCTGATGAATGGCTGGCACAGATCAAGGCAGAAATGCCGGCATTACCGGCAGAGATTTCTAAACGCCTGGTGGCAGAATTCGGGGTGAATGCTTCTGAAGCGGCCATGCTTTCCGAAGATCAGGAATTGCTTCGTTATTTTAACGGGGCCTTAGCCCATGTAAATCATAAGAAAAGTCTCGTGAACTGGTTAACAGGAGCAATCAGGGCTTTATTGAATGAGCAGGGAATCGGCATTGCCGATTTTAAACTGGCACCGGTACAACTGGCGGGACTGATCAACCTGGTGGATGATAAAAAGATCAGCCAGCAGATTGCCTTGCAGGAATTGCTTCCGGAATTGATCAGACAACCGGATTCGGGAGCTGCTGAACTGGCGGCTGAACTGAACCTGCTGATTGCAGAAAACGGAGATGCATTGTCTGGTTTTGTAGATGAAGTGCTGTCGAAATACCAGCCTCAGGTAGAAGCATATAAAAAAGGTAAAAAGGGAGTGTTGGGGCTTTTTGTTGGTGAAGTGATGAAACTCGCCAAAGGAAAAGCAGACGCTCAGAAAATAAATGAATTGTTACAGGATAAATTAAAGTAAACAGATGAAAAGAATCAGTTATCTATTATTGGTATGTCTGGCCTTTGCCGCATGTAAAGACAAAAGTAAATTTATGATCAGCGGGGAGTTTAAAAATGCCACTCCAAAAAGTAAAGTTTACCTGTTTGGTTTACAAAAAGACAATGTACTGCCTTTGGATTCAACCGTTTTTTCTGAAAAAGGGGAGTTTAAATTCTCACACAGCACTCCCGGAGTAGATTTTTTCAGGATTTCTGCCGGAAACAGCGAATATATGATCATCGCTAAAAACGGAGATGACATTAAGATCTCTGCAGATTTATCCGATAAGAACCTGGCCTATAAACTCTCCGGCGCTGCGGAAGCAGATAAACTGGAGGAGCTGAACGTGACCAAACACCAGTATATGACCAGGATTGCGGGGATTCAGGCGCAGTTTGACGAGACGGTAGCTGCACAACCTCAGAACAGGGACATGATCATGGAGCAGATGAGGCCGAAATATACGGAAGAAATCGAGGGCCTGAATAAAGCAGTTTTAAAGTTTGCCCAGGAGAATTCCAGTTCTCTGGCAGGTTTTTATGCCATTAACTTATTAAACCCATCGGAATATGAGAAAGAGATGGTGGCTTATTCTGACAAGATTAAGAGCAGTTTCAACGACAATGCGGCGGTAACGGAGTTTTTGGTGAAGATGGCGAAACTGAAAGCTTTACAGGTTGGTCAGCAGGCACCTGAATTTACCATTAATGGTTTAGACGGAAAACCGGTGAAATTAACCGACTTCAAAGGTAAATATGTATTGCTGGACTTCTGGGCTTCCTGGTGTATGCCTTGTCGCCAGGAGAATCCAAACCTGGTAAAAGCTTACAATACTTATAAAGGAAAGAACTTTACTGTGCTTGGAATTTCTTTGGATAAAGATCCTGGTGCCTGGAAAAACGCCATTGCTGCGGATCACCTGGCCTGGTCACATGCCGGAGAATTGAAGGATTTTGAAGGTCCGACGGTGAGGCTATATCAGATTGAAGCAATTCCAAGTTCCTTTTTATTAGACCCTAACGGTAAAATTCTGGCTAAAAACCTACGTGGTGAAGAGCTGGAGGCATTCTTAAATAAAACTTTACGATAACCCTAAATTCATGTTAATATATAGGAGGTACTTAACAATTTGTTAACTTTGTGCTAACGGTATATTATAATTGATTACCTATTTTCGTAACAAATAATTAAAGCTATGAGCACCGTAAAACAGAAGATACTTATTGTTGATGATGAACCAGATATTTTGGAGTTAATTGAATATAACTTGAAAAAGGAAGGTTATCAGGTTTTTTTGGCCAGCAACGGCCAGGAAGGGATTACGGTTGCTAAGAAAGTTCATCCCGATCTGATCATTCTCGACATCATGATGCCTAAAATGGACGGGATTGAAGCCTGCAGGTTAATGCGTGCGATTCCGGAGTTTAAAAATACGTTTATGGTATTTTTAACGGCCAGAAGTGAGGAGTATTCGGAGATTGCCGGTTTTAACGTTGGTGCGGATGATTACATTGCCAAGCCGATTAAGCCAAGGGCATTGATTAGTAGAATTAATGCCATATTAAGAAGAAATTCCAGTGCGGATGAAGTTTCTGATAATAAAGTAGAAATTGGCGATCTTGTAATTGACAGAGAAGCTTATCTTGTTTTTCAAGGCGGACAGAAAGTGGTTTTAGCCAAAAAAGAATTTGAATTATTATACTTACTGGCTTCTAAACCGGGAAAAGTATATACCAGGGAATCTATTTTGAAAAACATCTGGGAAGACTCTGTAGTGGTTACCAACCGTACAATTGATGTACATATTCGTAAGCTTCGTGAGAAATTAGGGGAACGATATGTGGCAACAGTGAAGGGTGTAGGCTATAAATTCGAACTTTCTTAGTATTTTTGTACAGTATTAAATCTACTGTATTGAAATATCCTTCTTTTAAAGATCTTATCCTATTCGAAAACGATGATTATATCGTTGTAAATAAACCTCCATTTGTAGCCTCGCTGGATGAGCGTGGCGGATCAGGCGAGGTCAATATATTACGCTTGGCAAAGCAGTATTCTGCTGATGCACAGGTATGTCATCGTTTAGACAAAGAGACTTCAGGTGCGATTATTATAGCAAAAACACCTGAAGCTTATCGCTCTGTAGCGATGCAATTTGAAAAACGTAAAGTGAACAAAGTGTACCACGCGGTGGTAGACGGACAGTTTACTTTTAACGAGCTGTTTATCGATCTTCCCATCCTCAACGATGGGAATAAGAGCGTTACCATCGACAGAAAAGAGGGTAAACGTGCAGAAACCATATTTAATTCCATAAAAAATTACCGTCATTATACCCTGGTAGAATGTAAGCCGATTACCGGCCGGATGCACCAGATCAGGATTCACCTGGCCACGCAAAGGGCGGCCATTGCGGGCGATGACATGTACCGTGGAAAACCGGTTTTCCTTTCCAGCATGAAAAAAGGATACCGCATCGCGAAAGATGATGAAGAGTTACCGATCATGAAGCGCTTTGCCCTGCATGCCAGACATCTGGTATTTAAAGGACTGGACGGCACTGATATTGTGATTGAGGCCCCTTATCCGAAAGACTTTGCAACGCTCATCAAATTACTCGATAAATTTGACGCTTAAATAAACAGATATGTACGTACGGCTGGTAAATTATGTAGACGCAATTAACCAATACCGGAGGACGAAGATCTCAAACAGAAACTTTTTAGTGATTGCAGCATTGATTGTCGGCGTTCTTGCCGGGCTTGCTGCATCACTGCTGAAGACCATCACTCACCATATTGAGGATTTCCTGCAAACGGGATTTCATTGGGAATACAAGTATTATCTCTTTTTCTTTTTTCCTTTTATAGGGATCTTATTGTCGGTCATGTATGTCCGCAGGTTCATTAGAAAGGGGAAATTTGAAACAGGCTTAACTCCTTTACTGTATACCATTTCAAGAAAATCAAGTAAGGTCGAACCCCATAACATTTACTCCCAGATCATTACTGCTGCCATGACCGTTGGTTTTGGTGGGTCAACAGGGCTGGAAGCCCCGATTGTAACCAGTGGTGCAGGGATTGGTTCAGTACTGGGCCGTTTCCTGGGTTTATCCTACAGGGAGACGACGATGTTACTGGCCTGTGGTGCTGCTGCGGGGATCGCTGGTGCATTTAACAGTCCGATTGCAGGGATTGTGTTCGCTATTGAAATTCTCTTGCCTGAGTTCACGATTCCTGCCTTTATTCCTTTGCTGCTGGCTTCGGCTACGGCGGCGGTAGTCGCAAGGCTGTTTTACAATGAGCAACTGTTCTTCCTTGTTACCGAAGGATGGAAAATGGATGCCCTGATCTATTACGTGATCCTGGCTGCAATAATTGGTTTTTTTTCCATTTATTTTACCAAGGCAAACAGCTTTATCAAGGGTTTCTTTTATAAGATCAAACACCCTTACAAGAAAGTAGTTTTGGGTGGTTTGATGCTTGGATTACTCGTGTTTTTATTCCCTACTTTATACGGGGAAGGTTACATTACCATTAAGAACCTGTTAGGAGGAAATTACTTTGCTGTAATCAATAACAGCATCTTCTCTTCTTATAGTAACCTGCCCTGGGTAGTGTTGCTGTTTACATTGATCACGCTTTTTGCTAAATCTGCGGCTACGCTCATTACTTTGGGTGCAGGCGGTAACGGGGGGATCTTTGCCCCGAGTCTGATTATGGGGGGGCTAATGGGCTTTATGGTCGCTTATACGGTCAACACCCTGGGCATTGCACATTTGAATGTCGCCAACTTTATTGTTGCAGGAATGGCCGCTTCACTCAGTGCCATCATGCATGCACCGCTGACCGGGATCTTCCTGATCGCGGAAATTACAGGTGGTTATGTATTAATGGTTCCTTTGATGATCACCTCGGCAATCTCTTACCTGATCAACAGGAGCGCAAACAAGTATTCTATTTATACCAAACCACTGGCAGAGAAAGGAGAGCTTTCTTCTCATGAGGATAAGGATACCACGGTATTGAACATGATGAAACTGAAATACCTGGTAGAACGTGATTACCTTGTGCTGAACGAAGGAGATGTCATTTCTGAGCGGTTAAATGAAATTCTGCAGTCTAAACGGAACCTTTTTCCGGTGATCGGAGGGGAGGAGCTGAGCTTTAAGGGCTTGCTTTATGTAGAGGATGTGCTGAAGAAAGGCATTAACCATATGGATGAGCAGGAAGTGAAGGTGGAAGAATTGATGGTTGCTGCTCCGGATACTTTACACCTTGATGATCCGATGAAAATGGTATTGCAGAAAATGGAAAAGGAAAATGCCTGGTTATTGCCTGTTTTAAATGAGCAGGACAAGTACATTGGTTTTGTCTCTAAAACGGCCATCTTTAATAAGTACCGCGCGCTGCTGAGCAGGCAGGCCGATTATATGGAATAAAGAAAATGTTGGGTCTATAAAAAAGCCAGCTTCTGATTTCGGAAGCTGGCTTTTTTTTGTTTTGTATCTTTATTCAGCGGATCTCTTTAATCCGAATTTCTCAATCTTACTGTAAAGGTGACTGCGTTGGATGTCAATGTCGTCGGCAGTTTTGGAAACGTTCCAGTTGTTCTTTTCCAGTTTGAATTTGATAAATTCTTTTTCCGCGTAATCTTTATAATCCTGGAAATTATTGAAGTTATCGTAGTTTGGTGTGGCGGTACGTACAACCGTACCCACTGATGAACTATGTGCAGCACCGATATTTGTTCCTCCGCCAGGATTTGCAAATGCAGCCACATCATGTTCTGTAATGGCTTTATCGCTCAGAATGATCAGACGCTCAATCATATTGTGCAGTTCACGGACATTTCCTGTCCAGGGTAAGGCCTGAAGTGCCGCCATCGCTGCATCACCGATCTTTTTAACCGGCATGCCATAATCTTTACAGATTTCTTCCAGAAAGTTTTGTGCAATTTCCGGGATATCTTCCACACGTTCCGTTAAATGAGGAACATGGATATTGATTACATTTAAGCGGTGGTATAAGTCCATCCTGAAATTGCCGTCTTCGATTTCTTTCAGCAGGTCCTTATTGGTTGCTGCCAGGACCCTTACATTTACTTCCAGTTCTTTTTCACCACCTACGCGGCTGATTTTGTGTTCCTGTAGTGCCCGTAATACCTTTGCCTGTGCAGAAAGGCTCATGTCGCCAATCTCATCCAGAAAAAGTGTTCCGCCGTTTGCCAGTTCAAATTTACCAATCCTTTGTTTTACGGCAGAGGTAAAGGAACCTTTCTCATGACCGAACAATTCGCTCTCGATCAGTTCTGAGGGAATTGCAGCACAGTTCACTTCGATTAAAGGGCTGTCTGCACGGTTAGATTTTTCATGTAACCATCTTGCAACAAGTTCCTTCCCACTTCCGTTTGCACCGGTAATCAATACACGGGCATCAGTAGGGGCAACACGTTCAATGGTTTCTTTGATCTTTCCAATACTTTCGGAACTCCCTAATATATCTCTTGTTTTACTCGCTTTTCTTTTAAGGACTTTGGTTTCGGTAACCAATGTACCTCTGTCGAGCGCATTTCTTACAGTAATTAACAGCCTGTTTAAATCAGGCGGTTTGGAGATGAAGTCAAAGGCTCCTTTTTTACTGGCTTCAATAGCGGTTTCGACTGTCCCATGACCGGAGATCATGATGAAAGGAAGATCAGGACTATAGGCCAGTGCCTGTTCCAGCACTTCCATTCCGTCCATTTTATTCATCTTGATATCACATAATACCAGATCGAATTTCTTTTTCTTAATCAGTTCTAAACCGTCTACACCATTATCAATATCGTCAACATCGTAGTTCTCATACTCTAAGATTTCGCGTAAAGTGCTTCTTATTGCCCGTTCATCATCAATTATTAATAATTTTGCCATAGGTAGTGCTCATCATTTTTATTAGATACGAATATATTACTTTTATCAACAAGGAGTTGATAAAATAAAAAATGCAAGCCTGTAAGCCGGGTTCTGTAAACTGATTGCTCAGAATTTCTACCATTAATCCACTATAAATGTTGCCATTTATCTCTAACGACCTACCCGCTAACATCGGACGAGCAGCCCTACATGCGTTAGCCTATTTGGTCTTTCAACTCCCGGGGTTTACCAGCAATCCGGTTGCCCGGAATACTCGTGAGCTCTTACCTCACGTTTTCAACCTTACCTGTGCTTAAAAGCCATCGGCGGTATGTTTTCTGCGGCACTTTCCATAACTCAGGTTTTCAATCCTAAGCCTCTTCCCGTTAGGAAGCGGGATGCTCTGTGTTGCCCGGACTTTCCTCTCCGATAAATCGCAGCGATAGAACGGCTTGCATTTTTTATGCTGCAAAGATATAAAAAAACAGCGTTTATTGGATAAAAGGCAAGTTTCTTACGGCTCCTTCTATTAATTCATCGGAGATATAGCTGGATTGTGTTCGGTAATCGTAGTATCTCCACATTTGTTTTCCGGTTTGCCCGTCATAAAGCGACAGTGTAAATACATTCTTAACGGAGGTAGAAATTCTTGGGATTCTTCCGGAAATGGAAGAAGAATCTTTGGTTATCTGCTCCTCTATGAGAAAAGCATCACTTTCATACAATCCGGAAATGAGGGCATCTACACCCAGGATTTTTGCAATTTCTTCTTTCGTGTACTGATCCGGCCTGGCACTCATTTCTGATTTCAGGAGCAGCAGGTTGGTTTTTTCGATGTCCTGAATTTCTATTTTCATGCGGCTGGACCTGGGTAAAATGTAACTGTATATTCTGGACTGATTGGCCAATCCGGTATTGATGCTTTCGCTGGCCTGATTTCTTTCATTGAGGTAGGGAACCTGGCTCTTAAAGCTCAACAAGGTTCCTACGGGCAAAATGGCAATTGTCTTGTAATCCTTCATTGCTTTTTTCAGCTCAGGACTGGTGTATACTTGTTTGGTAGTGAATTGCGCATGGGCAATCATACCGATTGACATGGCTATGAATAATAAAAGAGACTTTTTCATATACGCTAATTAATTAAAATTTTTTGGAATATGTTTATTGTTTTTACAGGATCAAAATTTTTAAAATTGGCTGGTGATTCGTTCAGGGGGGGAGAAACAGAACCACCAAACCAATTCAGGGGGTATTAAAATAGTTACCTGGTGTAAGGGAAGTTTCTTGAAACTTTTCTCATCATCCGGTCGATGAGCTCATCACTGGAGCTGAACACATCGTCGTTCATGCTTTTGTAGAACCTCCATAACAGATCTCCTGAAGGCCCGTCATTGACCATCATTGTCAATGCTCCGGAACCGGTTTTACTTCCCATTCCTCCAAACAAGACTGTGGTTACAATGGCTCCGGCTTCAGATTTTGACTGCTCTGCTTCATACTTACCAGCAATCACTGCATCTACATTCAGGGCTTTGGCAATTTCATCTTTCGTAAATTCTCCCAGCTTGTCGGTCATTCCTGCTTTCTTCAACAGCACATTGGTTTTTTCTACATCCTGAAATTCTACCGTATACTTCGATGCTTTACGCAATAAAAAGGTGTAGATACTGGATTGAATAGAATAAGCCTTTTCTCTTTCCTTCTCCCGGTTGGTTTCCAGATCGAAATCCCGGGGTTGTTTTTTGTAGGTCATCTTGACCTCAAAAGGCAAGATGGCTACCAATTTGTGGGTTTTAACTGCTTCCTGCAGTTTTGGACTGTTGAATACCTGTTTGGCATTCTCGTACTGAGCATTGGCGACCATACCAGTCACCATCGCTACAAATAGTAACAATGATTTTTTCATTTGATAGATTTTTAAAAAATCACCAATGCGTCTTTAGTCCATGGTTAGTGGGGTTGGAACTCATAATGATTTCATTTGTGTGTGTGTAAACAATATTATGTAGAATCTTTTACATTATTATGAAATAAATAAAGACTATGGAATTTTTTGCTGCTGATTTTTGAGCGAGATGAAATGCTAAAACGTTATTTTCTCAGAAAAACTCTGTTTTTCCGGAAATTAGCATTTGTAATATTTTTAGTGATATTCAGCCTGGGCTTGCTGAGGGGGCTTAATTAGCCCCCATAAGGTGAGTTTTCGTTGCTTTTAAAGCAAGAATTATTTGCAGTTTTTCAGATCAGTGGAAGTTTGTTCCAGAGTATACATCCCTTGTTTATTCCCGAAGGAGTTGGTGATGTAAACAACGATCTGAGCAATATCTATCGCGGCGAGGGTTTGGAAATCCGGCATTTTACCTTCATATTTCTGACCATGAATGGTAATGGCCTCGCTCATTCCGTTTTTGATATAACAGGCTATTTTCTGTTTGTTTTCTTTTAAAAAGACGCTGTCGGTAAGGGGAGGGGCTAATGCACCCAGGCCTTCACCTTTGGCGCCATGGCAATTCTGACAATATTTGATGTAATAATCGCGGCCATTGGTATAATAAATGTCTTGTTTTACCTGATCTGCACTCTGACAAGAGTAAATCATTGTAAGCAGGGTAAATAAGACAATGGTACTGATGAGTAGTTTTCGCATGGTTATTTTTTGTCTTCAGCAAGTAACACAGGAATATCTTTCGTCAGTTGTTCGACCTGTTTTGGATCTGTTCCATCATAAGCGCCGCGAATGCGTTTTTGCTTGTCGATCAGAACCAGCCATCCCTGATGAATGTAACCGTCTCTGGCTGTGGTATCTTCCATTACTGCAACAAGGTAACTGTGTTCTGCCAGTTTATATACGCTGTCTTTTGAACCGTATACAAATTGCCATTTATTGCCATCTACACCTAATTTCTGTGCGTATTTTTTCAATACTGAAGGTTTGTCGTATTTAAAATCGATGGTATGTGAAAGGTACATCACATCCGGATTGTCTTTATATTTTTCAAATATGGTTTTCATATTCCTGTGCATTGTTGGGCAGATGGTGGTGCAGGAAGTGAAAAAGAAGTCTGCGATATAGATTTTGTCTTTGAACTGATCGTTCGTGATGTAAATACTGTCCTGGTTTAAGAAACGAAATGCAGGAATGGTCTGGTACACGGTGTCTACGCCCATGGAACCATCTTTATCTTTGACAGATACCGCTTCTCTGGGACCGAGGATGGGTAATTTTTTGGCGTCCTGGCAAGAAGAGATAAAGATTGCGAGCGCAAATAAAAATGATAAGGGGAGGGAAAAGTTCAGCTTCATAATTTTATTATTATTGAATCCGCCAAAGGTAGCTAAAATGAAATTAACCCTGCCATTTTGATAAGGTGCACTATTGCCACAGTAGCGTCATGAAATTATTATTCAACCCCCAATTAATCTTCAAAGCGGCTTTTCTTCTTTCTGGCACGATTGGGCACCCGGTTTGACCAGAGCTCTGGTAAAATAATTTAACAATGGAAAATCCAATGATCTTTGTGCGTATTGCTACCATAAATGATATAAAATACGTCGATGAAATAATTCAGGAAACGGAATCCTCTGCCATTGCCAGAGGATCGGGGATTTCAAAAAGAAGTCCGGAATCTTTAGCCCAGAAAATGAGGGACGACAAGGCCGTTATTGCCGTAACCACTGCCGGAGAATGGGTCGGCTTTGCTTACTTTGAAACCTGGGAGAACGGGAAGTTCATTTCCAACTCCGGACTGATCGTATCTCCGAAATTCCGCAATTCTGGAGTGGCCAGGGCGATTAAGGACCGGATTTTCAGAATCTCCCGCCGCCGGTATCCGGATGCAAAAGTTTTCAGCATCACCTCCGGGATCGCCATTATGAAAATGAATACCCAGCTCGGATTTGAACCAGTCACCTTTGCCGAGATCACACATGACCCTTCCTTTTGGGAAGGCTGTAAAAGCTGTGTCAACTACGACATTCTGGAAGGCAAGAAAAAATGCAACTGCCTGTGTACGGCGATGCTGTTCGATCCTTTAAAAGTGAAACAGGAACAACAGCCGGCCATGTCATTGGAGTCTTTTCAGCGGTACCTGTCCAAAACCAATTAACTGTTCGGAAGTACTTTTAGCACCAGGGCGTTCAGTCAGATTTTAAAAACTTAAAATCAAATCACCGGACGCTAAAATCAAATTACCGAATCGTCAAGTCAAATTAAGCAAGTCAAATCAAGTCATCAAATCAAATCACCTAATCTTTAAATCAAATCATCAAATCAAAAGCATATGAATCCCAATTCCGAAAAAAGCTCAGGCAGTCTGCCCGACCTGTATACTTTAACTGAAGACCCGGTCCAGTTGTTAAGAAAATTAATCGCCATCCCTTCCTTCAGCGGCGAAGAAATCAATACTGCCGACCAAATTGAGTCCTTCCTCAATCACCATGATGTGTTTACGCTCAGAAAATTCAATAACATCTGGTGTTACAACAAAAATTTCGACGCCTCCAAACCTACCCTTTTACTAAACTCCCATCACGATACCGTTAAGCCTTCGAAAGCTTATCAGCATGATCCTTTTCATCCTTTTATAAAAGATGGAAAACTGCATGGACTTGGCAGTAATGACGCCGGGGGATGCCTCGTTTCTTTAATCGCCGCTTTTCTTCATTTTCATGATTTTAAGGATCTTCCTTATAACCTTTGTCTGGCCGCCACAGCAGAAGAGGAAACTTCGGGAGAGAAGGGGCTTAAATGTATCCTGCCGGAACTTCAGAACATTGCCTTTGCCATCGTCGGAGAGCCGACGAAAATGGAAATGGCCGTTGCCGAAAAGGGATCGATGGTTCTGGATTGCACCAGTTTTGGCAAACCCGGGCATGCCGCAAGGGAAGAAGGCGACAATGCGATCTATAAAGCCTTTGCCGATATGCAATGGTTTTCTGAGTTCATCTTTCCGATTGAAGGAGATTTGCAGCCACCGGTAAAGATGACCATTACCGAAGTAAACGCAGGAATTCAGCACAATATCGTTCCCGGAGAATGCAATTTTACGGTGGACATTCGTTTTACACATGCCTGGACCGCCAAAGAGATATTGACGACCATTCATAACCATACGAACTGTAAAATCAGCGTCAGGCCGAACATCATGAACCCTTCTTTTATCGATGGGCATCACCCTTTGGTGATGGCTGGAAAAGAGATCGGAAAGACCAGCTATTGTTCGCCCACCAGTTCTGATCAGGGCTGGCTGGACGTTCCTTCCCTAAAAATGGGTCCAGGCGATTCTGCAAGGTCACATATGGCAGATGAGTTTATTTTTGTGGAGGAGATCAGGGAAGGAATTGCAACTTACATCTGGCTGCTGGAGTCATTATTTAGCAATCACGGAAAGAAGAAAAACTTACTTGTCTCAGATAATTATTAATATTGTCTAAATTATCAGCTATGCAAGATACGGTCCTCATAATAGACGACGAAAAGAAAATCTGTAGCCTCCTGGCGAGGATTATAGAACTGGAGGGATTTAAGGTGTTTCAGGCAAATACCGGAAAGGAAGGACTGAAGACCCTGACCATGCAGGAGGTCGACGTAGTGATCAGCGATGTGAAACTCCCCGATATCAATGGCGTGGAGCTGGTAAAAGAAATCAAAAAGATCAAACCTTATGTAGAAGTGATCAACCTCACCGCTTTTGGAACCATTTCGGATGGGGTCATGGCGATGAGGAACGGTGCTTTTGATTACATCACCAAAGGTGACGATAACGATAAAATCATTCCATTGGTTTATAAGGCAATGGATAAAGTAAAACTCCAGCGCAGGGTATATGAGCTGGAAAATAAGATCATCAAAAAACACAGTTTCAGCAGTATTCTCGGACAGTCCAGGGCGATGAAAGAAGCACTGGACCTGGCACAGAAAGTTTCTGCAACGGATACTACGGTATTGCTGCTGGGGGAAACCGGAACGGGAAAAGAAGTCTTTGCCCAGGCAATTCATTACGAAAGCCCCAGGAAGATGAAACCTTTTGTTGCCCTGAACTGCAGTGGCTTTAACCCTGAACTCCTGGAAAGTGAGCTTTTTGGATACAAACAGGGCGCTTTTACAGGGGCAATGAAAGACAAAAGAGGATTACTGGAAGAAGCGAATGAAGGGACCCTTTTCCTGGATGAGATCGGCGAGATGAACCTCGACCTTCAGGCAAAGCTCCTGCGGGTCCTGGAAAATCAGACCTTTATTAAGGTAGGGGATACGCATACGAGTAAAGTGAATGTAAGGATCATTGCGGCAACCAACAGGAACCTTAAAGAAGAAGCAGAAGCAGGAAGGTTCAGGTTGGACCTTTATTTCAGGCTCTCCGTGTTTTCTATTGAACTGCCCAACCTTTCCCAGCGTAAAACGGATATCCTGATGATTGCAAAGCACTATTTGAAAGAATTTGCCTTCAAAGTGAATAAACCTGATTTTGTGATGGATGATGGTTTTTCTGAACTGCTGATGAAGCATGTCTGGAAGGGAAACATCCGGGAACTAAAAAATGTAATGGAAAGGGTCGTGATTCTTGCCGATGGAAATGTAGTGACCGCAAGCCTGCTGCCCTATGAGTTCCATGCAGAGACGCAGGAGGAAGATTCTATGAAGATGCAGGTGATCGAAAAGCAACACATCAATAAGGTATTGAAACATACCAGAGGTAATAAAACGGAAACCGCCAGGTTATTGGGGATTGGTCTGACCACCCTATACCGTAAAATGGAAGAGTATAAGATCAGCTAAGCCAGAAAAGCAATACCGTTCATTATGATAAAAAACCCTTCCATTTTGGAAGGGTTTTTTCGTTTATGATTTCTGGTATTTACCTGTTTTGTTGATTTATACGCTTGTAATCAGTGTTTTATGGCTTTGGCCTTTTCTCTGGTATGCCAATTGGCTAGGGCTATCTAAAATAGATAATTTATGTTAACAATCGCACTACTTCTCGCCCTGCTACTGATGTGCTGGGTATTCTACAAATCAATCGACTGGTTCGAAAAAATCTAACAATTATGATCGCATTATTTCTTATCGCAATCGCAGTATTTATCTATATGGTATACGTGCTGATTAAACCTGAAAAATTTTAATTAATTTATTATGAACACTGAATTACTTGGCATTATTGCCACCTATGGACTGACCTTGCTGATTGGAATACCACTGGGTATTTATCTGGCAAAGATGTTTGCAGGTGAGAAAGTCTGGACAGACTTTCTAAAACCCCTTGAAAAGGGTATCTATAAATTATCCGGAATTAATCCGGAAGAGTCGATGAACTGGAAACAGCATATGAAAGCGCTGCTGACCATTAATCTGGTTTGGTTGGTGTACGGATTTTTTGCCCTGATCTATCAGGATAAACTTCCCTTAAATCCGGATGGCAACCTTGGGCAGTCGCCGGATCTGGCTTTTAACAGTATCATCAGCTTTGTCGTCAATTGTAATTTACAACATTATTCAGGTGAAAGTGGGGCGACTTATTTCACGCAGCATTTCGTATTCATGTTCTTACAGTTTGTAAGTGCGGCTACAGGGATCGCTGCTGCAGTAGTCTTATTTAAAGCTTTCAGGGATAAAACAACAACCAGCCTTGGTAACTTCTGGGTATTCTTTACCCGTTCTATTACCCGCTTGCTATTACCGCTCTCTGTAGTGGTAGCCATCATTCTGGCCTTTAACGGTACCACTACCAGCTATGAAGGGAAAGATAAATACATTTCCCTTCAGGGAGATACGGTAAATGTATCCAGAGGCCCTGCTGCCGGTTTCGTGGCGATCAAACACCTCGGTACCAATGGTGGTGGCTGGTTCGGTGTGAACAGCACGCATCCAATAGAAAATCCAAACTACCTGACCAATATGACAGAAGCCATTTCTCAGGTGATCATTCCTGTGGCGATGATTTTTGCCTTTGGATATTTTATCCGCAGAAAGAAAATGGCCTGGGTCATTTTTGGAATTATGACATTGGGAATGATGTTGCTGTTGGTTCCAACGGTCATCAGTGAAACCGGAGGCAGTCCTGCGATTGCAAAAATGGGAATTTCACAGGCAACAGGGGCAATGGAAGGGAAGGAAGTCCGCTTCGGGCCAACTGCTACGGCTTACTGGAGTACGGTAACGACCATTATTTCTACAGGTTCGATTAACTCGATGCACGATAGCGCAATGCCGCTCACAGGCATGTATCAGTTGATTGCGATGATGATGAACTGTTTTTACGGAGGTTGCGGGGTCGGGATCCTGAACTATTTCATCTTTATCATCATTGCGGTTTTCATTTCCGGACTGATGGTGGGACGAACACCGGAATTCCTCGGACATAAAGTAGAAGCAAGAGAGGTAAAGATCGCTTCGATCATCGCCTTACTGCATCCTTTTATTATCCTGGTGGGAACGGCATTGGCCGCTTATACGATTACTTATTTTCCGGATGCAGGCTGGGCAGTGAAACCGGCCAGCTGGTTAAACAATCCAGGGTTCCATGGCTTCTCTGAAATGTTATATGAAAACACTTCGGCCGCTGCGAATAATGGTTCTGGCTTTGAAGGATTGGGCGACAATAACATCTTCTGGAACGTAGTTACCGGTTTTGTGCTGATCCTGGGACGTTTCCTTCCGATCATCGGCCCGGTAGCCATCGCCGGATTGCTGGCTTCGAAAAAATACATTCCGGAATCTGCAGGAACCTTAAAAACAGATACGCTGACCTTTGGGATAATGACTTTCGTGGTCATTGTAATCATTGCTGCACTTGCGTTTTTCCCTGCATTGACTTTAGGTCCGGTAGCTGAATATTTTACCCTGATTAAATAACACATTTCGATGAAGCCATCGTGTTCTTACCATTCGCTTAATGAAATGAATACTAAGATCCTGATCGCTTCATAACCTTAAAAAAAACAAATATATTCTGATGAAAAATAAATCTAATATATTATTTGAACCTGCTTTAGTGAATACTGCATTAAAGCAATCGTTTATCAAACTTGATCCGCGTTTGATGATCCGCAACCCGGTGATGTTTACCGTGGAGATCGGAACATTCGTGATGCTGTTCGTTACGCTTTACTCTTTAGGCAACAACAGTCAGGGTTCTTTCGGATATAACCTCATTGTATTTATCGTACTGTTGCTGACCGTCTTGTTCGCCAACTTCGCAGAGGCAATTGCCGAGGCAAGAGGAAAAGCACAGGCAGACAGCTTACGTAAAACCAGGGAAGAAACACCTGCAAAAGTAGTGTTGAGCAACGGAAAAATTGAAGTCCGTTCTTCCAATCAATTGAAAAAAGGAGATGTGTTTATCTGTGAAACCGGAGATACCATTCCTACAGACGGAGAAATCATTGAAGGGATTGCAACGATTGATGAATCGGCCATTACCGGAGAATCTGCTCCTGTGATCCGCGAATCCGGTGGTGATAAATCTTCGGTAACAGGGGGAACGAAAGTGCTTTCAGATCAAATTAAAGTTCAGGTGACCACCCAGCCGGGGGAAAGCTTCCTGGATAAAATGATCGCCCTGGTAGAAGGTGCTTCCCGTCAGAAAACACCAAATGAGATCGCTTTAACAATCCTCCTGGCTGGTTTTACCCTTGTTTTCATCATTGTATGTATCACCCTGAAACCTTTTGCAGATTATTCAAATACGCCAATTACCATCGCTGCATTCATCTCTCTGTTTGTCTGCCTGATTCCAACTACCATCGGAGGTTTACTTTCCGCGATTGGTATTGCCGGAATGGACAGGGCATTGAGGGCCAATGTGATCACTAAATCTGGTAAAGCGGTAGAAACTGCAGGTGACATTGATGTCTTGTTGCTCGATAAAACAGGAACCATCACCATTGGTAACCGTAAAGCCACCAATTTTTACCCTACTGCAGGCATCATCATCAAAAGCTTTACTGATGCTTGTGTATTGAGTTCCTTAGCTGATGAAACGCCTGAAGGAAAATCGATCATTGAGCTTGCAGCTTCGCAAGACGATAAGCTGATGACCACAGCACCGGAAGGTTCTAAGTTCATCAAGTTTACCGCGGAAACCAGGTCAAGTGGTTTAGATACGGCCGATGGCAGAAGAATCAGAAAAGGTGCTTTTGACTCCATCCGCAACATCGTGCTGACTGCTGGAAATCCTTTTCCAATGGACATCGAAGAGCAGGTGAAAAGAATCGCCAGCAATGGCGGAACGCCGTTGGTAGTGGCCGAAAATGAAAAAGCATTGGGCGTAATTGAGCTGCAGGACATCATCAAACCCGGCATCAGTGAACGTTTCGAACGCCTTCGTAAAATGGGTGTGAAAACGGTGATGGTGACCGGAGATAATCCTTTAACCGCGAAGTTTATTGCTCAGAAAGCAGGTGTGGACGATTTTATTGCAGAGGCTAAGCCTGAGGACAAAATGAACTATATCAAAGAAGAACAGGCTCAGGGTAAGCTGGTAGCGATGATGGGTGATGGTACAAATGATGCCCCGGCCCTTGCGCAGGCAGATGTGGGTGTGGCCATGAACAGTGGTACACAAGCCGCTAAAGAGGCAGGTAATATGGTGGACCTGGACAATGATCCGACCAAACTGATTGAGATCGTAGAGATCGGAAAACAGCTGCTGATCACCAGGGGAACGTTGACTACCTTTTCCATTGCCAATGATGTGGCCAAATATTTTGCCATCGTTCCGGCTTTGTTTATCGTCTCCATCCCGGCATTACGCAGCCTGAACATCATGAACCTGCACAGTCCGGAAACAGCGATCCTGTCGGCGGTTATTTTCAATGCACTCGTGATTCCATTGTTGATTCCGGTTGCCTTACGCGGTGTGTCTTACAAGCCAATTGGCGCGAGTGCACTATTGCGCAGAAACCTGCTTATTTATGGAATAGGAGGGGTAATCGCGCCTTTTATCGGAATAAAATTAATTGATATGCTGATTTCTTTGATGGCTTAATTGCCGGATTCATAGAAAGAGATCATTGAAATAAATACAAAAAGAAAAAAATATTGTCATGAAAAAATACATCATACCATCACTGAGATTAACAGGAGTACTTATGGTACTGTTATGTGTCATCTATCCATTAGCAATCGCCTATGCCGGAAAATTTACCCCGGGTGAAGGAAGTGGTGAAAAAGTAACCAAAAATGGTAAGGTAGTCGGCTATGCACTGATCGGTCAGTCCTTTACCAAACCGGAATATTTCTGGGGAAGGCCATCAGCCGTAGGCTACAATGCTGCAGGTTCAGGTGGTTCCAATAAAGGACCATCAAACGCGGATTACCTGAAAGATGTTTCCGGAAGAATCGATACGCTGTTAAAATACCACCCTTATCTGAAAAAATCTGATATCCCTGCGGATATGGTGACCGCTTCAGGCAGTGGTCTTGACCCTAACATTTCGGAAGCAGGGGCCATCATGCAGATCAAAAGAGTGGCAGCCTACCGCAAGCTCGACGAAAGAGTGGTGGCTGAAGCGGTAGTGAAAAATACCGAAGGCCCTCTGTTTGGCTTATTTGGCCCTTCAAGAGTGAACGTGCTGAAGCTGAATGTTGCCCTTGACGAGTTGAAGAAATAATTCCCCCCGCCCGATGGTGCTGCCCAATCCAGATGCGTTTGCCGAATCTGGAAAAGGCAGCCAAACGGGAAATAAAGATGAAAGCCATCATCGGCATTTGCCAAAAAAATGAAGCAATTGATGATCGCTTCGAAAAAAAATAGAATAAAAATTGACATGAAGAAACTACTTACATTATCCGCAGTATTAGGTACTGCACTATGTTCTTACGGACAGGAAGAATCTAAAATTAAAGTAACAGGTTACCTGGAAACTTATTATGGATACGACTTTAATAAACCATCAGATAACAACAGACCGGGATTTGTCTATTCCCATAACCGACATAATGAAGTGAACTTAAACCTTGGATTTATCAAAGGAAGTTACGACAATGGAAACATCAGGGCCAATGTGGCGTTGATGGCAGGAACCTATTCGAACGCGAATTTAGCGGCCGAGCCAGGCGTATTAAAAAATGTGCTGGAAGCAAACGCAGGGATCAAGATTTCTAAAACCGCCAACCTTTGGATCGATGCGGGGATTTTCTCTTCTCATATTGGTTTTGAAAGTGCCGTATCAAAAGATTGCTGGGTACTGACCCGTAACATCTCTTCGGAAAATACCCCATATTATGAATCCGGAGCTAAAATTACTTATGGAACCAATGATGGTAAATTTACGGCAACAGCGCTTTACCTGAACGGATGGCAACGCATCAACCGTCAGAATGCCAACAGTCAGCCTGCAGGAGGTGTGCAGTTGACCTGGAAACCTACCGATAAAATTACCGTAAACTATAGTAATTTCTTAGGAACTGAAGGTGCCGATTCTGTTCGTGTCCGTCGTTTTTACCACAACGTATATGGAATTTTTCAAGTCACAGATCATTTTGGTGTGACCCTGGGCATTGATTATGGAACACAGCAAAAAGCGAAAGGAAGTTCGGCAAAGAACGAAGTGTTTTCACCAGTGGCCATTGCCCAGTATCGTTTCAACAGCAATTGGGCGCTGGCAGGCAGGGTAGAACATTACCAGGATAAAAATGGGGTACTGATTGCCACGGGAACTCCTAACGGTTTTAAGACAACAGGTTATTCGCTGAATGTAGATTATGTACCATTCCCGAATGCGGTAGTCAGACTGGAAGGTAAAGTTTACGACAGCAAGGACAAGGTTTTTGTTCGTGAGCAAAAACCTGTAAATTATAATGCAGCAATGACGGCCAGTATTGCCGTATCGTTCTAATCACAGCTAAAGATTTACCTGTCGTTCCGGACCGGTGTGCTGAACCTGAAAGCGATCAGGACATCATGCAAACACAACGCGATCAGGAACAGCCCGGAATGACAGGTAACTCTCGCTTACGAGCTCTTGAGAACCATTGAAAATCAATAAAGCCATCGAAAAAAAACAAATATATACTGATGAAAAAGAGAAACTATAATACAAGTTCAATTAAACTTATTCCCCTGTTAAGTGTTGGTTTAGTGCTGCTTATGGCACTGTGGTATTTGGTGAATAAGGATTATGTGATTCTTAAATGGTAAACAGCAATGGAAGAAAATAAGTCAGGTTCTGTAAAAGATTTTCTTGATCTGGTGAAACGGTCAAGGAGAGGGAAATTTAAGGTGTATATCGGCATGAGTGCAGGCGTAGGCAAGACCTACAGAATGCTGCAGGAGTCCCATGCACTCTTGAAAAATGGAATAGACCTGCAGATTGGCTATATCGAAACACACAACAGACTGGAAACCCATGCGCTCCTGGCCGGTGTTCCGGTGATTCCCAGAAGAAAGATCTTTTATAAAGGTAAGGAACTGGAAGAAATGGATGTACAGGGCATCATCAACATCCATCCGGAAGTGGTGATTGTGGATGAACTCGCCCATACGAATATAGAAGGAAGTAAAAATACTAAACGCTGGCAGGATGTTGTAGATATTTTAGAAGCAGGGATCAGTGTGATCTCCGCCGTAAATATCCAGCACCTGGAAAGCATGAATGAAGAGATCGAAAAGATCACCGGAATTCCCATTACAGAAAGGATTCCGGATAAGATATTAGAGCTGGCAGATGAAATTGTCAATATCGATTTAACTGCCGATGAACTGATCGACCGCCTCAAAGCCGGGAAGATCTATGATGAGAGTAAAATTTCAAGGGCCCTGGATAACTTTTTTCAATCGGAAAAGATCCTGCAATTGCGGGAAATGGCACTAAAAGAAGTGGCTCATCATGTGGAAAGAAAGATCAGTATCGAAATTCCCAAACAGATCAAACTGCGTCAGGAACGCTTTATGGCCTGTATTTCCACGAACAATAAAACTGCTAAAATCGTGATCCGTAAAACGGCAAGGCTGGCTTCCTATTACCGTTCTCCATGGATTGTGTTGTATGTGCAGAATAGTCAGGAAAGTGGTGACAGAATTAAATTAGATTTGCAGCGCCACCTGATCAATAATTTTAAGCTCGCAACAGAGCTGGGAGCAGAAGTGATCAAAGTGAAGAGTGATGACGTTACCGGCACGATCACCAGGATGGCAGATGAAAAAGAAATTACGACGATCTGTATTGGAAAGCCGCATTTGAACCTCTTCCAGGTGATCATGCGAACGGCAATCTTTAACCAGTTGCTGAAGCACATTTCTACGACAGAAACAGACCTGGTGATTTTATCATAACCGGTCAATTAACATAAGGAAAATACAAGGGGTATCCCTTTAAAAATATAAAACAAGTATTAAAAAATAGAGTCATGAAAATCAAAACCAAACTCCGCCTCGGATTCGGATTCCTGTTTGTGGTGGTTATCTTCTTTGGAGCAATTTCTTTGTTTTACATGAATAAAATCTCGCTGAGTTCTAAAGTGATCCTGAAGGATAATTATGAAACACTGAACTATACAAGCAATATGCGCGCGGTATTGGATGAGCATCAGCTGCCCCTTTCTGCAACAGCAAAGAAAGATTTTGAAAATTATCTGGAACTGGAAGGAAAGAATGTGACCGAAAAAGGGGAGGCTGAAGCCGTTGCGGCCTTGCGCAAAGCTTATGAAAATATAAACCGCCCTGCTGCAAGCCTGTCTGAGATGCAGGGGGCAGTGACTAAACTCAGGTCGGAACTCAGGCTCATCGATAAACTGAACATGGATGCCATAGTACGCAAAAATGATGCGGCGCAAAAGGCAATAGAAAAAGCAGCGATGTATGTGATCTTCGCCGCTTCAATTTGTTTTCTGATCCTGTTTTCTTTTATTGTTAATTTCCCTGGCTTCGTAGCCAATCCATTGAGGGAGTTCTCGGAAGCGATCCGTGAGATCAGTCGCAAAAACTACAAACAACGCCTGGAATTCAATGGTTCTGATGAATTTTCGGAGCTCGCCGTATCTTTCAATGCCATGGCTCATGAGCTCAATAAATGGGAAAACAGCAACCTTTCTAAAATTCAATCGGAAAAATTAAGGATTGAAGCGATCATCGAGCAAATACAGGATGCGATCATCGGTTTGAATGAACGCAAAGAAATTCTCTTTTTTAATAAGGTTGCGGGAGAACTGCTGAACCTGAACGGAGAAACAGTGATCGGTCAGAATGCAGAAGTGTTAATGAAAAGGAATGATTTGCTGAACCGGATTCTTCAGGGTAAACAGACCGATAAAGCCATGAAGATCTATGCGGACAATAAAGAATCTTATTTCCAGCTGGAAAAACGGGAAATTACCGTTCCGGTTTACGAGGGACAAACAGATGTGGCCATGAACCAGACCGCAAAGGCTGCAGGAGAGGTCTACATCCTGAAAAATATCACGCAGTTTAAAGAGCTGGATGAAGCGAAGACCAATTTTATCGCGACCGTATCCCATGAATTGAAAACCCCGATTTCTTCCATTAAAATGAGTTTAAAGCTGATGGACGACGAAAGGGTGGGGATGATGAACGTAGAACAGAAAGAACTCGTTCAACACATCCGCGAAGATTGCGGGCGCCTGTTAAAGATCACCAGTGAATTGCTGGACCTGGCACAGGTAGAAACCGGAAACCTGCAGCTTAATTTCGTGAAATCCGACCCCCGCAAGATTGCGATCTATGCCATGGATTCTGTCCGCTTTCAGGCAGAGCAGAAAAATATTGAACTGGAACTGATCAGCAGGAACAACTTGCCTAAGGTGAATGTGGATGTAGAAAAAACCGCATGGGTACTCGTTAACTTCCTCTCCAATGCACTTCGCTACAGTTCTGAGAAATCTAAAGTTGTGATTCAGGTGATCGAAAATGCAGAAGACATCGAGTTTTCTGTGCGTGATTTTGGAAAAGGAATTGAGGAAATCTATCAGAAACGGTTATTTGATAAATATTTCCAGGTTCCTACAGATGGCAATAACAAGTCCGGATCGGGATTGGGACTGGCCATCTCTAAAGATTTTATCGAAGCAGAAAGTGGAAAGATCTGGGTAGAAAGTGCATTGGGTGAAGGCAGTAAATTCTGTTTTTCCTTACCGGTTGCCCCTTAAGGTATACCAGGGGAGTTAGATTTTTCCTTACCTTTGTTCTGATAAGTTCTTTACTTTATTTCTTCATCAACCGGAAGAGGTTTTACTTAGCTGTAGATTAATAGGGAATCGTGTGTAAATCACGAGCTGTCGCGCAACTGTAAGTAACACAAAAAGGTTTTTACCCAAGGATATCCACTGTTTCGATTCAGAAATGGGAAGGATGGTAAAAATGTTACAAGTCAGGAGACCTGCCTTTACCGAATTGACAATGCTTTCGCGATCTGAAGCATAGGTCAGGTAGGTGTATATCCAATACATACCTTCTCCGGAATGCGTATGCCTGTACATTTATTTTTCCTTTTTTTCTTTTCCCGCCAGCATTGCGATTTCTGCAAAGAACTTTTAACTGATCTTTTCATCAATTAAAAAAGCAAGACAATGCTAACAAACAATCTAGGCTACCCGCGTATAGGTAGTAACAGAGAACTCAAAAAAGCCTGTGAGCAATTTTGGGCAGGGAAAAGTACCATTCAAAATCTGGTACAGGCAGGAAAGAACATCCGCCAGCAGAACTGGGAACTGCAAAAAGAGAAAGGGATCGACCTGATTCCTTCCAACGACTTTTCATTTTATGACCAGGTATTGGATTTATCCCTTACCGTAGGTGCCATTCCCAAGCGCTACCATGAGGTCATCCTCAATAAGTCGAACACGGAACTGGACCTTTATTTTGCGATGGCCAGAGGTTATCAGAAAGAAGGACTGGACATCACTGCCATGGAAATGACCAAATGGTTTGATACCAATTACCATTATATCGTACCCGAATTTACCAAAGACCAGCAGTTTAAATTGTTCTCCACCAAATTGCTGGATGAATACCAGGAGAGCAAACGACTGGGCATTCAAACCAAGCCAGTGCTGATTGGCCCGGTATCTTATTTACTGTTAGGTAAAGAGAAAGAAGCCGGTTTTGACCGGATTGACCTGATTAAAAACCTGTTGCCGGTTTACCTTGATATCCTTAAAAAACTGGAAGAACAACATGTAGAATGGATTCAGTTTGATGAACCCTTTCTTTCTTTAGACCTGAGCGGGAAAGATAAAGCTGCATTTAAATATGTGTATGCGGAGATTAAAAAACAGTTTCCTAAACTTAAAACACTGCTGGCTACCTATTTTGAAGCCTTAAAAGACAATACCGAACTGACGGTTGGGCTTCCTGTACATGCTTTACATATTGATCTTGTTCGGAATCCGGAACAACTCTCAACAGTATTGGCGGCAATTCCTTCCAGCCTTGTCCTTTCTATCGGTGTGGTGGATGGCCGTAACATCTGGAAAAATGATTTCCGCGCTTCCCTGCAATTGATTGAAACTGCAAAAGAGAAGATTGGTGCAGACCGCCTGATCATTAGTCCTTCCTGCTCCCTGATCCATTCTCCATGTGATCTTGACCTGGAAAGCAATGAAGCCACGCTAACGCCGGAGATCAAACAATGGTTGTCTTTTGCGAAACAGAAAGTAGAAGAAGTGGTGACCTTGAAGCAATTGGCTGAAAATGATGCTTCAGCACAATTGAAACTGGAAAGTAATGTCCAGGCCAGTAACAACAGAAAAACTTCAGCATTGATCCATCACCCTGGCGTAAAACAAAGGGTATCGGAGATCACCGCAAAAGACGAGCAGCGTTTGCATCCTTATGCTTCAAGGAGTATTGCTCAAAAAGAGGCCTTGAAATTACCTTCTTTCCCAACCACTACCATCGGTTCCTTTCCACAAACTCCGGAAGTAAGAAGCTGGAGGGCAAAGTTCAAAAAAGGGGAGCTGAGCCAGGCAGAATATGATGCACTGATTGAAAAGGAAACCAAAGAAACGATCATTTTTCAGGAAGAAACAGGGATTGATGTCCTTGTTCATGGAGAATTTGAGCGTAATGACATGGTGGAGTATTTCGGAGAGCAGCTGGCAGGATTTACCTTTACTAAAAACGGATGGGTCCAAAGTTATGGCAGCAGATGTGTAAAGCCACCGATCATTTATGGTGATGTTTACCGTCCGGCACCAATGACGATCCGCTGGTCGTCCTTTGCGCAATCACTGACGGAGAAATGGGTGAAAGGAATGTTAACCGGTCCGGTTACGATTTTGCAATGGTCTTTTGTGCGTAACGATCAGCCTCGCTCCGAAACCTGTACCCAGATTGCATTGGCGATCAGAGATGAAGTAGTGGACCTGGAAAGCGCAGGAATAAAAATTATTCAGATTGATGAGCCTGCAATTCGCGAAGGTTTGCCCCTGAGAAAGGCCGATTGGCAGAATTATTTGCAATGGGCAGTGCGTGCTTTCCGCATTTCTGCCAGTGGGGTCCGGGATGAAACACAAATTCATACCCATATGTGCTATTCTGAATTTAATGACATTATTCAAAACATCGCAGACATGGATGCCGATGTGATCACGATTGAATGTTCCCGTTCTCAAATGGAGTTACTGGATGCTTTTGCAGACTTCAAATATCCAAATGAAATAGGGCCAGGGGTTTACGACATTCATTCGCCCCGGGTTCCGGCCAAAGAAGAGATGGTTTTGCTGCTGGAAAAGGCACGTTCTGTGATTCCTTCTGCACAACTTTGGGTGAATCCGGATTGCGGTTTGAAGACCAGACATTGGGACGAAACAAAAAAAGCATTGACAGAAATGGTCGCTGCTGCAAAAGTACTGCGGGAATATGTTGAAGAAGCTGTAACTTTGTAAAAAAAATCAAACAGGCAAGTGGTATGCTTGCCTGTTTTAATAGATACAGCACACAGAATGAGAATACGTAAAAATGCGGTGATAACCGGAGTTGGTGGTTATGTTCCGGAAACTGTTTTGAGCAACAAGGACCTGGAAAAAATGGTGGAAACGAATGATGAGTGGATCGTTTCCAGAACCGGGATCAGGGAGAGAAGAATAGTAAACGATGCCAGTGTGGCAACTTCGGACCTGGCAACAAATGCCTTGAAAAGATTGCTTGAAGATGGAAATGTACACCCTGACGAAATTGACTGTGTGATTGTATCCACCTCTACGCCCGACTATGTAATGGTCTCTACCGGAAGTATGGTGTGTGAAAAAGCAGGATTAAAGAATGCCTGGGGAATCGATACCAATGCTGCCTGCAGCGGTTTCCTTTATGCTTTGACCCTTGGGGCCAGCATGATCGAAAGCGGACGTTGTAAACGTGTAGTAGTGATTGGTGCCGATAAGAACAGCTCGATTGTCAACTATAAAGACCGCAATACCTGTATTCTTTTTGGAGACGGTGCCGGAGCGGTTTTACTGGAACAAACAGAAGAAGAAGTAGGATTAATAGATAGCTATTTCAGAACAGATGGCAGCGGGAAGGAAAACCTGATCGTTACTGCCGGAGGTTCTAAACATCCTGCATCGCAGGAAACCCTGGATCAGAACCTACATTTTGTCCGTCAGGATGGCCGCGTTGTATTTAAAGCAGCGATTCAGGGCATGACGGATACTTGCAGAGAGATCCTGAGGGCAAACGACTTAGACATTAAACAAATCAATTATCTGATTCCTCACCAGGCAAATTTAAGGATCATTCAGGCAGTAGGGGAGCAATTGAACCTTACAGAATCACAGGTAAAGGTGAACATCGGCAGGTACGGCAATACCACTGCAGCAACGATTCCATTGTGCTTATGGGATTTTAAAGATGACTTCAAATACGGTGATAAACTTTTATTAACCGCCTTTGGAGCCGGATTCTCATGGGGTGCTACCTATTTAAAATGGGGCAAACTGAGAGGGAAATAAGCTTTCCCTGGAATTGAGTGTTTAAAGAAAAGTAAATGACAGTAGAAGATAGAATTAAAGCGTCGGAAACACGCATTTTTAAAGCCGTGTTTCCCAATACCACCAATCATTACGATACCTTATTTGGCGGAACCGCCATGCACATGATGGACGAAGTAGCCTTTATTACGGCCACCCGTTTCAGCAGACAAATCATGGTAACGGTAAGTAGCGACCGGATTGATTTCAAGAAACCGATCCCTGCAGGAACAATTGTAGAACTGATCGGTACGGTAAGTCATATTGGAAATACCAGTCTGAAGGTAAGAGTAGAGATTTACATTGAACAAATGTATTCTGAAGACCGGGAAAAGGCCGTTACAGGAGAGTTTTCTTTTGTGGCCATTGATGAACATAAGAAACCAATAAAAATATTGAAATAATCAATACAAAAGCAGGCCCAGGCCTGCTTTTTTTATGCTTTGTCTGGTAATCCCCGTAATTGTTCCCTATCTTTGCGCCAATGTTAATCAAACCAACAGCCATATTGCTTTTGTTGAGTTTACTTGTGGTAAACTTCTCCAATGCTTTTGTGTTCGCTGGTTTTGAAATGAACGAGAAATACATCGCCGCCGAGCTTTGTGTGAATAAAGATAAGCCTCAGCTTCACTGTAATGGAAAGTGCTATTTAATGAAAAAATTAAAGCAGGCACAGGACAAAGAACAGAAACAGGAAAGACAAGCTCAGAAAACACCCATTCAGGACGCCATCGTAGTCAATGCCCTGGAATTTAAACAATATGCCTTCGCGGAAATTCATTTTCATATTCCGCTGTCTACGGGAATGCCGCAATCTATTTTGAATGCGATTTTCCACCCTCCGCAACTGAGCGCATAATCCCGGAATTGCTGGCCCTTCAGGTCAGATTTGCGGCGAATACTTAACCTTACATTAGACATCTTATATTTTCAAGCAGCGAAGGGAAGAGGATATTGATATCCTTTGAATTGCCCTTATACCGCATATTGGAAATGTGATCTCTAATCATACCCGAATATTTTTAAAAATCAAGATGAAGAAATTAGTTGGAATAGTGCTGCTCGCTCTTGGAGCCGCTGCATGTACGCAAAACGCAGATTACAAAAAAGAACGTGATGAAGTGATGAAGTTTCATGACCTGGTAATGGGTGATCAAACAGCCATCGTTAATTACCAGATGAAGCTGGATACCTTATTGAAAGACCTGAAAGGACTAAAAGTAAAGTATCCCGAACTGGATACGCTAAAAGAAAAAGAAGCCATGAAGGCCTTGCTGCAGGACCTGACCAGCGCTGAAGACAGTATGAACGATTGGATGCATAAATTTGAACCTGATGTAACGGGTAAATCAAACGAAGAATCTGTCAAATATTTCAAAGCAGAAAAAGAGAAGATTCAGCGTGTAGACAGCCTCTATAAAAAAGAAATCAAATCATCCGAAGCTTACCTCAGTAAATTCAAAAAATAATGAGATTAAACATAACCTGTCTTTCCTTTTTTCTTTTGTTTCTTTTTAGCTGTAAAGAAAAGCCAAAACGCCTGCCCTTTTTGCAAATGGAACAACAGGAGAAGGTAGTAGATGGTAAAACAGTGATAGATACTGTTTTTAGAACGATTCCCGCATTTAAACTCCTAAATCAGGATAGTGTGGCGGTAACAGATAAAGACTTCAATGGAGCGATCTATGTGGCGGATTTCTTTTTTACTTCCTGCCCAACCATTTGTCCGACCATGCACCGCAATTTATTAAAGGTATACAAAAAGTATGAAGGCAATCCGGAAGTGAAACTGGCTTCTCATACCATTGATGTGAAGTATGATCTTCCTTCGAGAATGAAAGCATACGCAGATAAATTAGGCGTGAAAGGAAGCCAATGGGAATACCTCTGGGGTAAGAAGGAAGATATTTATGCCCTTGCCGAACGCAACTATCTCGTCGCGGCTAAAGAAGACAATAAAGCGCCCGGTGGTTTTATGCACCAGGGATACCTGATCCTGATAGACAAAGAAAAACGCATGAGGGGTGCCTACGACGGAACCCTGGATAAAGAAGTGAAAAAGCTCATGGAAGACATGGATATTTTATTAAACGAGTATAAGAAATGAAAAAACTGATGACCTGTATCCTGCTGCTTTTACTCAGCACTGCGGCCTTTAAATCCTCCGGAAATCCGGAGCTGCTTTCTGCTCCGCAAGCCCAGACAGATTCCCTTAAAACCGATGCCAGAGATCCGGTTTGCGGAATGAAAGTGAAAAAGGGAACGACCCTTACTCACAACCATAATAAGGTGGTGTATGGCTTTTGCAGCGCAGGCTGTAAAAAGACTTTCGTAAGCAATCCGGACAAATACCTTAAGAAATAAATGATGTTCAGGAGTTTTACCGCTATATTTTTGTTGACTATGATACTGCTGACTCAGTTCAGCAGGGTCTTCATTTATGCGGGTTTTGAACTCAATCAGCAATACATTGCCAATACCCTTTGCGAAAACAGGGACAAACCGGAATTGCATTGCAATGGTAAATGTTACCTGAGCAATAAACTCAGACAGGCAGAAGAAAAAGAGAAAAGACAGGAAAGAGAAGCACAAAAGAAAAATGCAGGAGATCCCTTCTTCATGAAGTCAAATGTATTGCTTGTTTTTCCTGCCTGGTTTATCAGGAAAGACTTTTCAAAAGAAAGGCCTTTCCACCTGCCGGAAAATATCACTGAAATTCTTCACCCCCCACCCGCGGTTTCTTCATTTCCGCTTATTTAACAGCTTTTTCTTTTTTCATTGTTTCAGTGAAATTACCGTCATCTCGGGGAATCACCGTCATTTCGGGCAATTACCTGTGTATGAAAATGTCCTGATGTTTCTTAACACCAGACTGACTGGCTGTAAACAAAATTGTCAATTTTTTTAATCCTGCCTGAAGCTCATTCCCATGGAATGGGAGAGGTATGACCCATAATTTTAAATAAAATGAAGAAAATATTAACCATCCTTAGCCTGTCCGTACTCTTATTCAGCGCCTGTTCAAAAGATAAAGATCCCATTAATGCCGTCGATGCAAACGGAAAAACTACCCTGACCTTTGACGCAGTTTTTGGGAATCAGGATTTTGCCCTTAATACGGACTTTACTGTTTCCGGAAAAACCTATAATTTCAATAAATTCAGGTATTGGATCAGCAATGTAGTGCTGGTAGCTAATAATGGCGCAGAATTTAAAGTTCCCGGATCTTATTATTTACTCGAAGAAACAGGGGAAATTAACCTGAAAGGAGTTAACAACGACCTCCCTACCACTGTTTATCCTGCTACGAAAAGAGAAGATGTAGTGCTGAAAGACATTCCGGCAGGAGATTATAAATCCATTAAATTCTCGGTAGGTGTGGATGCTAAATACAATGATAACCTGAGTCTGCTTTCCGGAGAACTCTCTCCTTTAAACGGAATGACGAATGTTTCCTGGATGTGGCTGACGAGCTATATTTTCAGTTCTGTAACGGGTAAAGTAACCGAAGGAGGGAACTCGAAAGCATTGAAAATAGAAACAGGGCTCAATGCCAATTACAAAACCCTTACGCTGGACCTGCCGAAAACGTTAAGCATCAGTGCTTCAACATCAAGCCATCTCATTCTTAATGTAGATGTGGCCAAAGCACTGGAAGGACTGGATGTCATGACGACTCCTGTTGTGGGGGCGGCGCAAGCCACTGCAATGACTGCTGTAGCAGGAAACTATGCGACGAAAGTATTCAGTGTTAAATCGCTGAACTAAGACGCATGATCAGCAATTCTGCTTTTCTAGGTATTGCTGGCGGACTTTTCTTCTCTGCATTGCTGATTTCCTGTAAAAAGGAGGCAGTGCAGGAAGAAAAGCCTGCAGGGCTCCATGAAGTTCAGCTCCGGCTGCCAATGGAATTTCCTCAAATCCAGACAGATCCCGACAACCCTTTAACGGAAGAAGGAATCGAGCTGGGGAGAAGGCTTTTTTATGACCTCAGGTTATCCGGAAACAACCGGATTTCCTGTGCTTCCTGTCACCGGCAGGAACTGGCCTTTTCGGATGGCTTAGCCCTGAGCAATAAAGGTTTCTCCGGACGTCCGCTATTGCGGCATGCCCCGGTATTGTTTAACCTGGCATGGGCAGGTCAGGGCCTTTTCTGGGATGGCGGAGCTAAAAATCTGGAATCTCAGGCTTTTGGACCGCTCACGAGTGAGGATGAAATGCATCAGGACCTCTATGAACTGGAAGCAGAGCTGAAGGCAGTTCCTGATTACGTGAACCGGTTTAAACTGGTCTTTAAGCAGGAAATCCGCTCAGCAGATGTGGTAAAAGCCTTGTCGCAATTTCAACGGACGCTGATCTCCGCCAATTCACGCTATGATCAGTACCTGCGTAAAGAGGCAATGCTTTCCCTGCCGGAGCTGAAGGGCATGAACCTGTACCGTGAAAAATGCAGTGCTTGTCATAAGGGCGCCTTATTTACCGACCAGGCTTTCCATAACAATGGCCTTGATGCGACTTTCGGCGATGAAAAGGAGGGGATTTATCAGGGGCATTTCAGGGTGAGTTTTGACCCTGCCGATCTGGGGAAATTCAAAACCCCTTCCCTGAGAAACGTTCTGCTTACTGCACCCTACATGCATGATGGAAGGTTCCATACGATAGAAGAAGTGCTGGAGCATTACAATTCCGGGATAAAAGCCAGTCAGACTGTTGATCCCATCCTTTATCAGGACCATGGTGCAATAGGCATTCCGCTTACTGAAACAGAGAAAAAGGAGCTGATTGCTTTTCTGGGGACATTAACCGACGAATCATTTATTACCAATAAAAAACAGGGAAATCCATTTTGAAAGAATGGCCATTTATGGCTTTAAATTGGTTTTCCAATAAAAAAAACAAAGATGAACAACATAAAAAACGTTAAATGGGTACTGCTGGGCGGTATCTTTCTGATCTTATCTGCCTGTTCTAAAAAAGAAGATGCAGCTCCGGAATTTGTGGCAACAAATCTGGCCCCTTTCTCCGTAGAGTTCGACAATATCGTCGGAGAGCGGACCTTTTCCATCAACAATACCGGAAGTCCGTATACCAATGCTGCAGGAGAGAAGTTCTCCATTTCTTTTCTGCAATATTTCATCAGTAACATTAAGGTGGCAACTGCCTCCGGTCAGGAATACACCGTAAAACAGGACGACAGCTATTTCCTGATCAATGGTGCCGATAAAACGACCCGTTTTGCCAAGGTCAATGTTCCGGAGGGAGACTATACCCGCTTAACCTTTACCATAGGTGTAGACAGTCTGAGAAGCACGATGCCTGTGGAAAAACGGACCGGAATTCTGGATCCTGCCTACGGTGGTGGCCATGATTCGGGTGGGATGTACTGGGGCTGGCAAAACGGCTATATCTTTTTCAAATTCGAAGGAAATTCTGCGGTGATCTCTGATGATCAAAATGGTGATCCTTCCGGTAAAAAGCAGTTCAAATACCATATTGGTGGTTTTGGTGGCTATAATGCCCCAACATTAAACAACATCAGGACGGTTACGTTAGACCTGAAAGCTGCGGGGATTGCCAGGGTGAGGAAGGACCGTCAAAGCAATGTCCACCTGTTTGTAGACCTGATGAAAGTCTTTAACGGAAAAAATGCGTTCAGTATCGCGGCACATCCGAACGTCATGTTTGGTGATTTTAGTGCAAACATTGCCAATAACCTGAGCGAAATGTTCAGACATGACCATACCGAAAATTAGTCGCCATGAATAAAAAACACTGGATGACGCTTTTTCTGATGGGCATTTTTATTCTGGCCTGTAAGAAAGATGTGGTCCTCAAAGACAACCCTGTAATCGATAAGATTGCAGATTTTCTGGGCTTTCAGAAACCTGCAAACTTCCCGGAGCCTGTCTATAATTTTGCCGGCAATAAAGTCACTAAGGAGGGCTTTGAGTTGGGAAGGGCTTTGTTTTATGAGCCCCGGCTCTCCCGGAACAATACCATCACCTGTGGTTCCTGTCACATTCAGTCTTCTGCTTTCACACAGCATGGGCATGACGTGAGCCATGGGATCGACGACCGTCTGGGAACGCGCAATTCCCCGCCGATTATGAACCTTGCCTGGAGCAAATCGTTCATGTGGGGAGGTGGAATTTACGACCTGGACTTACAGCCCATTGCACCCATTACCACGCATGAGGAAATGGACGAGAAACTGGAAAATGTGTTCAATAAACTCCGGCAGCTGCCTAAATACCCGGAAATGTTTAAACGTGCTTTTGGAACCGAAGAGATCAGCACTGCGAGGTTTATGAAGGCTTTGTCGCAGTTCATGCTCCTGTGTGTCAGCAGCAATTCCAAATATGATAAGGTGATGAGAAAAGAAGGAAATGCGGTTTTTACAGCCGAGGAACAGGAGGGCTATACTTTGTTTAAGCAGAAATGTGCTTCCTGCCATAGCGAACCGCTGTTTACCGATGGCACTTTCCGGAACAATGGCTTAGGGCCCAGCCCGATCAATGATCAGGGTTTATACCTCGCTACCCTCATCAGTACGGATAAGTATAAGTTTAAGGTGCCTTCTTTGAGGAACCTGAGGTATACTGCTCCTTACATGCACGACGGACGGTTTTTGAGTCTTGGGGGCGTACTGGAACATTACAATTCAGAAGTTCAGGCCACCCTCAATCTCGATCCCTTACTTCAGCAGGGAGACCGCCGGGGAATTGCTTTAACAGAAAATGACAAGACGAAGCTGACTGCATTCTTAGCCACTTTAAATGATGAGGAATTTATCAATAACAAGCTTTTGTCTGAACAATAACAAGGTTTTATAACGATCAAACAACGATGACAATGATGAAGAAGAAAATAATAATTAGCCTGATGCTGTTGTGCTCCACTACATTTGCCAGCTTAGCCTGTGACATTTGTGGCTGTGGGGTAGGAAGTTATTACCTGGGCATCCTGCCCGAGTTTAACAAAAGATTTATAGGGCTGAGGTATCAGCACAAGAGTTTACAGACACACCTGGGCCCACTCGGACAAAGAACACCGATCACTGCCGATGAAACTTACCAGAGTGCAGAGCTCTGGGGGGGCTGGAACATCGGAAGCCGCTTTCGGATTTTGGCTTTTGTGCCTTATAATTTCAATAAAAGGGAAAGTCAGACCGGCAATGGTACTAAAAATGGCCTTGGAGACATTGCACTGATGGGATATTATAAACTGCTCGACAAAAGCGGAACCCTTGGGGAACGCCTGCTCGTGCAATCGGTTTGGATTGGAGGCGGGGTAAAAGTGCCTACGGGGAAATATGAGCCTTCGGAAAGACTGGCGATCCAGGAATCTCCGAACAACTTCCAGCTGGGGACCGCGAGCACTGATTTTACCCTCAATGCGGCCTACGACATCCGTTACAATGACCTGGGTTTGAACACAAATGTGAACTATAAGATCAATACGGAAAACAAATACAATTACCGGTATGGAAATAAGCTGACGGCAAATATGCTGGCCTATTATAAATTCAGACTGGCAAATGTGGTTACTGTAGCGCCCAATGCAGGTGTTTTATATGAGACTGCCGATAAAGATGTAGAAAACAATAAGTACAATGTGGATGTCTCCGGAGGTTATTCCTTATCCGCTGTTGCAGGGGTAGAAGTGGCGATGAAGGGACTTTCCTTTGGTGCCAATTACCAGAATGTGCGTTCCCAGGACCTCGCAGGAGGAAGGGCGAAAGCCGGAAACCGGGTAATGGTACATATGTCTTTACCCTTTTAGGTTAAAATCACTCAGCAGGCACTGTCAATCCTGCTGAGTGATTGGTTAGTTAGGGGCAGATAATTTTTTATCGCCGTTTGACTTTTATTGTTAAATTTGTTAGAACCAGACCAACTAACCACCCTAACTGCCATATGAACCTTTCAGTCCTCACCGATGATGAACTGGTCGTTCTTTTTAAAGACGGCAGCGAACGTGCGTTCAGGGAGATTTATACCCGTTACTGGAAAGGGGTCTTCCAGGTGGCTTATAAAAAAACACATTATAAGGAGCTTGCTGAAGAACTCACACAAAATCTTTTTGTAGACCTTTGGCGCAGAAGGGAGACCGTAACCATTGTTTCCATCAGTAATTATCTTTTTGGAGGCCTGAAATACAGCATCATTAATCATTATAAATCTCAGCTGGTAAGGGAGAACTATCAGGATCACCTGAAAGTTCTGAAGAATGATACGGTAGAAAATACCGATTACCTGTTGATGCTCAATGAATTGTCTGGCGCGCTAAGCGATGGGATCGCCCGGTTGCCCAAGAAAACAGGAGAGGTGTTTAAGCTGAGCAGACTGGAGCATTATTCTGTAAAAGACATCTCCAGGGAGCTGAACATCTCCGAAAAAGCAGTAGAGTACCACATCACCCAATCCCTCAAATCGATGCGTTTTCATTTGAAAGATTACCTCTTTTTGCCAGTCCTTCTCAGTCTGTTTTTATAAAAACGGAAAAATATTTTTATTTTCTTTAGGGATCGCCTGCCTTTAGCTTACATATAGTTTAAAAGCTATAATAATGAGCAGAGAAGCATTTCATCTTTTATTGGACAGATACCTCCAGGGAACATGTACAGACGAGGAAAAACGAATCGTTGAAGAACTTTACGGAATGCTCGACAAAGAAGACCTCGACGAAATTAACTCCAGGGAAATCAATACCATGGAGCAAAAGCTTTGGGACCGGATTCATGTGGACATCTCTGCTCCGGAAATGGCAAGTCCTGTTTTCGCAAAGCAGCGCAGGCGCACTGCAGGAATGTGGACTGGAATTGCTGCTGCGGTTGCCGGTTTTATTCTGATCACCGGTTATGTGTTTTTTAAAGAAGAAAGCCGCATTCCAACATTCCTGGCCGTTCAATCCGTACAGGGCATTAAAGAATGTACCAATACTTCGGGAAAGCCCGAGAAAATTACTTTTGAAGACGGCAGCTCTGTTATCCTCGAAAAAAATACGGTAATTAAATATCCGGCTCATTTTAGTCCTGATGTGAGGGAAGTGACCCTTGAAGGGGCAGGATTTTTCCAGATCAGTAAAGATGCTTCCAGGCCATTTATGGTGTATAGTAAAGATGTGATCACCAAAGTGCTTGGGACGAGTTTCATGATCAGAACAAGTGCATCAGGTAAATCAACCGAAGTTTCTGTTCATACCGGGAAAGTTCAGGTTTCTCCGGTTTCCGGCAGACTGGCCATTGTGAAAGGAATCCTGGGCACAGATAAAGCCATTTTCTTAACCCCCAATCAAAAGGCGGTATTCGTTAGTGATGAGAAAGTATTTGAAAAAATGCTGGTCAGCAATCCTGAGCCGGTATCGGCAGAACTGCGTGGTGCCGAGGTTAAAGATGCTTTTGCGTTCAACGATGCACCATTGTCTGAGGTGATTGCACAACTTAAAAAGACCTATGAGATCGATTTTATTGTAGAAAATAAGGCTTTATATAACAATACGTTTACCGGTGATCTTTCTGAACAGAGCTTATACAACAAACTGGATTTCCTGTGCGAGTCCATCAAAGCGACCTATGAAGTCTCAGGAACAAGCATCATCATTAAGAATAAGAAATAACAAACGATAAGAAATAACAGGTCAAAAGATCTAAACCAGCAGCGTTGCGGGACCTTGCAGGAGATCATGAGATCTGAATGAACATTAGCAATTTAATTAACCAATCAACTAACCAACCAACCAAACCAACAGCTTATGAAAAAGAGAAACTTTTACTAGACCAACTCCAAAAAAAAACTGACAATGTTGCGGGACATTGCCAGTTAAATTGATTCTGAACGAAATTTTCACATTAACGAACAAAACTTCTAAAGGTATGAATAAAAAGCGATTTGTTGCTTTAATAATAACAGCAATGAGAATATCTGTAAGCCAAATATTTCTTGTGATCTTATTTACCTGTAGCACCTTTGCAAAAAAAGTAGAGGCACAGGGAATCCTGAACAAAGAAATTTCTATCAATATTACTGAAGGTAAAATAAAACAGATCTTAAAGGAAATCCAAAACCAGACTAAGGTAAAGTTTATTTATAGCCCTTCCATGATCAGATCTGAGCGGATCGTCTCTGTAAACGTAGTTAATAAACGTCTGGGAGACATCCTGTCGGAAACGCTCGCTGGCCTTAACATCACTTATCGGGTGGTGGATCAGCACATTTTATTATACGATAAAGACAGCTTTGCCGCTGCGGAAGCAGAAGCGAAAAAACCACAGATCGTCATCAAAGGACAGGTGAGCTCCACCAAGGGAGAAACCCTGCCCGGCGTAAGTGTAAAAATAAAAGGAACTTCCATTGGTGCAATGACGGATGCCAATGGTAATTATGCGATTACCACAACGTCAGCAGATGCGGTTTTGGTTTTTACGTACATCGGTTTCAAAACCAAGGAGGTTGCTGCTGCAGGAAAAACTACGGTCAATGTCCAGCTGGAAGAAGAAGCCACCTCCCTCGGTGAGGTGGTGGTAGTGGGGTATTCCACACAAAAGAAAAAGGACCTGACGGGAGCAGTCTCGGTGGTGAACGTTTCTTCCATGATCAAACAACCGGTTTCATCAGTGAACAACCTGTTACAGGGACAGGCATCCGGCGTAACCGTACTGGGTTCCGGACAACCGGGCGAAGAGCCTCAGGTGAAAATCCGGGGGATCAATACTTTCGGAAACAACAGTCCGCTATATGTAGTAGATGGAGTGCCTACCCAAAGTACTTCCGACATCAACCCTAACGACATTGAATCGGCGCAGGTGCTTAAAGATGCGGGCTCAGCCTCAATTTATGGTTCCAGAGCTGCAAATGGAGTAATCATTCTGACGACTAAAAAAGGAAAAGGAAAGATCCAGGTGAACTACGATGCCTATTATGGAACGCAGCGTCCTAAAAGCGGAAACGTATGGGATATCCTGAACCCTCAGGAAATGGCAGATTTAAAGCGCCAGATGCTGATCAACTCCGGAGAAACCGACCTCAATGATGCGCTCTACGGAAATGGCCCTACTTATGTTGTCCCTGATTACATTTTACCAAGGGGAGCAAAGGAAGGCGATCCGGGAACAAATCCTTCTTTGTATAATGTAAAACCTTTTTTCACCCCTGCAGAGTATGCCGGTTTTAACAGGATCACCCGGTCCAATAAAAACGGAACAAACTGGTATGAAGAAATTTTCAGTCCGGCGCCAATTACAAGTCATAACGTAGCGGTGAGCGGAGGTTCAGATCAGGGGAGTTACCTTTTTTCTGCCAATTATTTTAACCAGGAAGGTACCTTGATGGAAACTTTTCTCACCAGGTATACCGTACGTTCCAATACGCAGTACAACATTGGTAAAAAAATCAGGATAGGTGAGAACATTGCTTATTCCATTAAAAATAACCCTAAAATCGGCGGGTTGACGGGCGATAATGCCATTGGTCATGCCTTCCGTCAGCAACCGATCATTCCGGTATATGACATTATGGGGAATTATGGCGGTTCTTTTGGTGGTGGATTGGGCGATGGCTATAATCCGGTAGCCATGTTGAACAGAACAAAAAATAACAGGGCAACTGATAACAGGTTGTTTGGAAATGTTTTTGTTGAAGTCGACCTGCCGGCATCACTTACCCTTCGCAGTTCATTTGGAGGTGCCAACTATTCCGGTGATTCCAGATCATTTGTTCATCCTCAATATGAAAATTCTGAGAATAACATAACCAATACCTATTCCGAATCTTCATATACAGGTTTTGAATATACCTGGACAAACACGCTTGCTTTTACGAAAGTCTTTGACAGACATAGTGTAAAAGCCGTAGTGGGTACAGAATACCTTAGGAATCGTGACAACACACTGAGCGGGAGCAATAAAGGCTATTTCTCTTTTGATCCCAACTTTACCAATCTGAATACCGGAAGTGGTCCAAAAGATTCTTCCAGTGAGCGGGAAGCCAGTGCGATGTTCTCTTTGATCGGACGTTTAGACTATAGCTTCAACGACAGGTACCTGATCGGTGCAACGCTGAGGAGAGACGGTTCGTCTAAATTCACGGAAAATGTATATGGCTGGTTTCCTTCTGTAAGCGGGGGATGGAGAATCTCTCAGGAATCTTTCCTTAAAGATGTGAAATGGCTTACCGATTTGAAAATCAGAGGAGGATATGGTGTCATGGGGAATCAGCTGAACGTGACCAATGGAAACGGATTCAATACTTTTAGCAGTGCTATTGCGCCTTCTTACTATGCGATAGGTGGGGGAAACAATGTGGTTTCCGGCTTCTATAAAAATGCGACGGGTAACCCTGGTGCAAAATGGGAGAAAAATACCAATTCAAACATTGGGGTAGATGCGACTTTATTTGGTGGGAAGTTTGAAATCTCCGCTGATTACTACCGTAAAACGATTAAAGACCTGTTGTATAATCCGGAAATGATCGCTTCCAATGGTGCTTCAAGACAGCCTTATGTGAACATCGGCGAAATGAAAAACGATGGATTGGATCTGGCCATCTCTGCACATACCAATATCGGTAAGGACTTGAAATTTAATGCAACAGCGACACTGACCACTTACAATAACCTCATTAAAAAGATTTCAGCAGATGCAGATTATTATGATGAAGATCCGCGCCGTTTTGATGGCAGCATGATCATCCGCAATAAAGTAGGTCGTTCTGTAAGTGAATTTTTTGGTTATAAAGTAGCAGGTTTCTGGAATTCTCAGGCAGAAATTGATGCGGCAGATGTAAAAGCAAGAGGCATTACCGGTGATGTCAATTCAGTATATCAAAGTGCTGTTGCTCCAGGCCGTTTTAAGTATGAAGATGTGAATGGTGACGGATTAATTACTGCCGATGACCGTACTTTCTTAGGAAATGCAAATCCTGATTTTAGTTACGGCCTGAACCTGGGGTTGACTTATAAAGATTTCGATCTGAGTATGTTCTTCTACGGTGCACAGGGCAATTCGATCTGGAATCAGGTGAAATGGTGGACGGATTTTTCTTCTTCATTTGGAGGGGCAAAGAGCCATACAGCATTGTATGATTCCTGGACACCATCTAATATGAACGCTAAAGCGCCCATTCAGGAAAAGAACCAGTCTTTCAGTTCTAACGGTGTTCCAAATTCTTATTTTGTAGAAAGTGGATCTTACCTGCGACTAAAAAATGCACAGATCGGTTATACCTTCTCTGCAAAAACACTTCAGAAAATCGGAGTTGGAAAGCTTCGTGTTTATGTTTCCGGAGCCAACCTGTTTACGATTACCAAGTATTCAGGACTGGATCCTGAGATTGGTACTTCCAGTGCAACGGGAAGCCAGACTGCTTATGGAGTAGATGAAGGTGCATATCCAAGTCAGCGTACTTTCCTGTTGGGATTAAATTTAAATTTTTAACCATTTAATGTTTTAGACAGATGAAACCATCATTTATGACAGTTTCATCACCATTAAACAATAATTATATTCCGATGAAAAGATCAACATACATTTTGTTAACTGTATTGTGCTTTACAACGCAGTTATTTTTCTCCTGCAAAAAGGCATTGGAGCAACCACCACTGGGCTCTTTGACAGAGGAAATTTTAGCCAATAAAAATGGGGTGAACGGTTTGTTAATTGGTGCCTATGCTGCATTAGACGGACAACAAGGTTCAAATCAGGGTTTAGGCGGAGGAGAGGCATGGCATGCCTCCCCAAGCAACTGGGTCTTTGGTTCCATCACCGGTGGGGATGCTTCCAAAGGAAGTGATGGGGCAGATCAGCCTGCTGTAGATCCTATTGCGAATTTCTATTCAGATGCGACCAATGCCTATTTCAATGGGAAATGGAAAGCCTTATATGAAGGGGTAACCCGGACCAATAACGTGTTGAAAGTAATGGCGAAGGCGACCGACATCAATGATGCCGACGGTAAAAATATCGCTGGTCAGGCGAGATTCCTTCGTGCACATTATTATTTCGAACTGAAGAAACTATGGAATATGGTGCCCTGGATCGACGAAACGACCACGATCTTTAACCAGCCAAATAATACTGACATCTGGGTTAAAATCAATGAGGATCTTAAATATGCCTATGAAAATCTGCCGGCTACCCAAACAGAGATGGGAAGGGCCAATAAATGGGCCGCAGGTGCTTACCTTGCAAAAGCCTATTTATACCAGCATAAATTTCCGGAAGCTCAGGGATTGTTTGATATCGTTATCTCTCAGGGGGTAACCACTACCGGTAAAAAGTATCAGTTGAATGCTGAGTTTTCAGACAATTTTAAGCCGAGTAAAGAAGACAACTCTGAGGTGGTTTTTGCCATTCAAATGGCGGCTAATGTGGATCCAAACGGCCCGTCTAACGGGAATAATGGAGACATGCTGAACTTCCCTTATGGAAACAGCCCTTTTGGCTGCTGCGGATTTTTCCAGCCTTCTATTGATATGGTCAACCATTTTAGAACCAATGCGGCCAACGGACTTCCTTATCTGAACAACTACAATGATTTTGCGGTGAAGAACGATATGGGGATCAAAGGAAATGAGGCCTTTGTTCCGGATGCAGGTACATTGGATCCCAGGATCGACTGGACCGCCGGAAGACGTGGTGTTCCCTACCTGGACTGGGGAATCTATCCTGGAGAACCATGGATCAGAGATCAGCGGTATGGCGGACCTTATGGCCCCAAAAAGAACATTTACTGGCAGGAATCACAGGCAACCGATGCCGATCTCACCACCTGGGCACCAGGTTCAGCCATCAATTACCTGGTCATCAGGTTTGCAGATGTCTTGCTGATGGGGGCAGAGGCGGAGGCTCAGGCAGGAAGCCTGAGTAAAGCGGAAGGCTATGTAAACCTGGTTAGGGCACGTGCAGCAAATCCGGCAGGATGGGTGTACAAGTATAAAAACGATGCAAAGCCGATGGAAGGATTCTCCAATATCCCGGCAGCCAATTATAAGGTAAATGAATATCCGATTGGTGATTTCTCCGGAAAAGGAAAAGACTATGCTTTAAGCGCCATCTATTTTGAAAGAAAGATAGAGCTGGCGATGGAAGGGCACCGTTTCTTTGACCTGGTACGCTGGGGCATCGCCGATCAGGAGCTGAACGCCTACTTTAACTTCCAGGGTAAGCTGACTTCTGATGTAAGAAATGGAAAATATATTAAAGGTAAAAGCGAATATTATCCGATTCCACAACGGCAAATTGATTTGAGCCAGGCCAATGGCGCGGCGGTGTTGAAACAAAATGCCGGTTATAACTAGGGAAAAATTGTTTCCCCACTTTTTATCCCTATAATGAGTAGGGGCGGATGCCCCTACCTCATTTATTATATTTATTTGTAACTTCCTCTTCAAATGAACCAACCACAACGTTTTTTATCACTCGATGTTTTTCGGGGAATGACAGTCTGTTTCATGATCATCGTTAATACTCCGGGAAGCGGCGCCCAGCCATTTGCCATGCTGGAACATGCAGCCTGGCATGGATTTACCCCAACAGATCTGGTTTTCCCTTCTTTCCTCTTTGCCGTAGGGAATGCCATGAGCTTCTCTATGAAAAAGTTCGGACTGATGAAAGATCAGGAAGTGCTGGGCAAAATATTTAAACGAACCTTGCTGATTTTTCTGATCGGATACCTGATGTACTGGTTCCCGTTTTTTCATTACAATGATGCCGGAGGAATCAGCCTTTCCCCAATCGGAAATACAAGAATTCTGGGCGTATTACAACGCATCGGTCTGTGTTATGGAATGGTGTCCCTCATGATTCATTACCTGTCTACAAGATGGGTCATCGTTCTCAGTGTCCTGTTTCTGATCGGTTACTGGCTGGTATTGCTGTTTTTCGGAAATCCGGCCGAGCCTTTCAGTATGACCGGAAATGCAGGTCAGTACCTCGACCTGTTCCTTCTTGGAGATACGCACCTCTACCATGGCGAAGGGATTGCCTTTGATCCTGAAGGGATCCTCAGCACCATTCCTTCCTGTGTAAACGTGATCATCGGTTATTATGCAGGCCGCTTTATTCAGGAAAAAGGAAAAGGTTTTGAAAGCATTGCTAAATTACTGCTGGCGGGGGTATTGCTCGTTTTCCTGGCATGGTGCTGGAATTCAGTTTTCCCGATCAATAAAAAATTATGGACAAGTTCATTTGTGCTGATCACCTGCGGACTGGACCTGATCATCATCGCAGGGTTGATTTACATCATTGAAGTGAAACAATCGATCAAATGGACCGGCTTCTTTACCGTATTCGGTAAAAATCCCTTGTTTATTTATATCGTTGCCGATCTGTTGCTGATCATCATCAACACGATATTCCCTAAATCTGATTTTAGCGGATGGATCAATACGGTGTTTTTCCAGGCCATAGCCCCGGGACCTATTGGGTCTTTGCTCTTTGCGATTAGCTTTATGCTGGTCTGCTGGCTGGTAGGATATGTTCTTGACCGGAAGAAAATATACATTCGTGTCTGATGATTTTATAAATAAAATGCAATACATCACCTCATAAGATAATTTAAATGAAACAATATGTGATCGGCTCTTTATTGATTCTGGCCGTAATGAAACCCGGGTTTGCACAAAAAAAGGCCAGCTTAAAAGCCGCAGACCTTAGCATTAACCTGGAAGTCCTGAGCAGGAATGACGGCAGGATCCAGTCAGTTTTGCGCCTCAAAAACAATGGTAAAGCTGAGCTTCCCGCCTCAGGATGGAAAATTTATTTCAACTCCAGAGTGGTGAAAACATGGGCTAAGGATTCGACAATAGCCACTATAAAACATGTCAACGGAGATCTGTTCTGTCTATCTCCATTGAAAGCCTTTAAAACGGTTCCTGCCGGAGCGGAGCTTCAACTTCAGCTGGCCCTGGAATCAATGAACAATGTGACCGAACGTCCACAGGGATTCTATCTGGTCTGGGATAAAAATCCTGATCATGGGGAGTCCATCTCTAAACTGACCTACAAACCATTCCCGGCGCATTTAAAAGAAGAACAGGAACTGGCAGCGAAAATTTACCAGCGAAATACAGGAATTAAAGACATTGCTGAAAGCGATTTGCCGGCAGTGTTTCCAACTCCGGTCAGCTACGCGAAGCAGGAGGGGGCTTTTAAACTCAGCGCGGCTGTTCAATTGGTGACAGGAGGTGTTTTTGAAAAAGAAGCAAAGGGATTTGCTGATGAGCTTGCCAAAATTTTAGGAAAGACACCGGTTGTGGTTAAAGCTTCTGAAAAGGGAGGGATTTTCTTCGAACAGGAAAGTTCTATGGCTAAAGAAGCTTATGAACTCAGCATCAGATCAGAGAAAATAGTGATCAAAGCCGGAGACGCAGCGGGCGCATTTTATGCGATCCAGTCGTTAAAAACGATGTTCCCTGCAAAAGCCTGGGCAAGTGTGCAAACGGTCATCAGCCTTCCTGCAGCCAGGGTTAAAGATGCACCCAGGTTCGGATTCAGAGGTTTTATGATGGATGTAGGCAGAAATTTTCAGCCCAAATCAGAAGTATTGAAGGTCCTGGACCTGATGGCCCTGTATAAACTCAACGTCTTCCATTTTCATTTAACGGAAGATGAGGGCTGGCGACTGGAAATTCCGGGATTGCCGGAGCTTACTGCTGTAGGGGCACAGCGTGGACATAGCCAGGGGGAGCAAAAAAGTATCCTTCCTTCTTATGGATCAGCAGCCGCTGCAGGAACAAATTCCGGAAGCGGATTTTTTACCAAAGCAGATTATGTAGAAATTCTTAAATATGCTACTGCAAGACATATCCTGGTCATTCCTGAAATTGAAACTCCGGGACATGCCCGTGCAGCGATCAAATCAATGGACGCCAGGTATTCCAGGTTGATGAAAGCCGGTCAGAAAGCGGAGGCGGAACGTTACTTGTTAAGAGACCTGAATGACCAGTCTAAATACCGTTCTGTCCAGGGCTTTGACGACAATGTGGTCAATGTAGCACTGCCTTCTACTTATGCTTTTCTGGAAAAGGTAACCGATGAGCTGATTGCCATGCACAAAGAAGCAGGGGCACCCCTGACTACAATTCATTTCGGAGGGGACGAAGTTCCTGCAGGAGTCTGGGAAAAATCAGCCGCTGCGGATCAACTGTCAAAAACAGATCCTGAGGTTAAAGGAACGGATGCGCTTTGGTATTACTATTTCAGTAAAATGAACCAGCTGTTAAAGGCCAGAGGGTTATACCTGTCGGGATGGGAAGAAATCGGACTCCGTAAAATGGAGGTGAACGGCGAAAGGAAAATGCTGCCGGAACCCCGTTTCGTAAATGAAAACTTTCATGCGGATGTTTGGAACAACCTGACCGGTAATGAAGACCTGGCCTATAAAATGGCGAATGCAGGATATAAAGTTGTTTTAACGCCGGTAACCAATTTCTACATTGACCTTGCGGTAAATCCAAGCTTTGAAGAAAGAGGACAGAACTGGGGTGGTTATGTGGACGTAGACAAACCTTTTTACTTTATCCCTTACGACTATTATAAAAACGTAAAAGAAGATGAGCAGGGGAACCCTGTTGACCTGAGTGTTTTTAAAGATAAAGAGCGGCTTACAGAAAAAGGAAAATCAAATATTGTCGGTTTACAGGCGCCATTGTGGAGTGAAACGATAAAAACACCAGCACAACTGGAGTACATGATGTTGCCAAAACTTTTAGGCCTTGCCGAAAGGGCCTGGGCTAAAGATCCGGAATGGGCAACGACAACAGATGCCGCAAAGGAGAAAGCAGCATATGATCAGGCATGGTCGGAATTTGTCAATGTTTTAGGTAAGAAAGAACTTCCGCGTTTAACATATTATTCGGGCGGTTATCAATACAGAATTCCAACTCCCGGTGTGCAGACCGGCAACGGACAGCTGGAGGCGAACCTGCAGCTTCCGGGCTTTACCATTCGCTATACCACTGACGGAACTGAACCAGGAAAAAACAGCCTGATTTATAAAACAGCGATCCCTTTTAAAGGAACAGTAAAACTGCGTGCTTTTGACGGGGCAGGAAGAGGGGGCAGGACAATTCTGATCAAATAAGCTTAAAAAAGACCTGAAATAAAAACAGGGATAAATCGGAGAGATCTATCCCTGTTATAATGTGGTTGACCCACCACAGATCAACCTAAACCAAACAAACTGATCATATAACGGCGAATGTTGTTAAAAAGTTTTCAGGTTTAAAAATAAAAACAATTTCATGACAATTGTAATCGATTTAGCGAGGCTTTAGGGCGCCATGCGCTATTCCTTGTCATGATATAAAAATTCCATCCCCTCCGGGGTAATAGAAGAGGAGTGCTGGACACTGGACCTGTTGATCCGGATGTAGCCCAATCTTTCCAATTCTTCGTACTGTTCTTCCATTCCTCCCAAAATTGAGGAACTAACTTGCTGGTCAATAATTTCCAGTAATGATTTCATAGCTTCTTTTTCCATGGCATTTATTGGTTATTGTAGCGGATTTTTCTTTCTACCTAATATAAGAAAAAAATAAGTTGAATCCATCAGCCTTCCAGACAGCTGCGAAACATTCTGTCGAAGCCATAAAGGGAAAGGCGTTTGCCAATGACCACAATTTTACTTTCTTTTTTATCCCCCTCCAGCCAGGGCTGGCCTTTGCTGACAGACATTCCCTTTCCAACCGTCTGCAAAATCACGCGATCAGTATAGTTTGCATTAAAAAGAATCCCCTTTATCCGGTAAACACCAATAGATTGTGTCAGCAGAAAAACCATCATCCGGTGCTGAATGGCTTCAATGTCCATATTTTCCGGATACCTCAGCAAAATGGTTTCAATGTCACTATGCTGGTGCCGGCGATGGGAGCTGCCCAAACCAAACTGCGGTGTTGCTTCACTTTCCGCAGGAATCAGGTTGAACATGCCTTTAGGCGTTAGAAAAGGTTTAGGATTGCTGTAAAAATTGGCAAACCTTTCTCTGTTAAAGAGGATCTCAATCCTGAAATCGTTCTCTAAGGCCACTAAGATCTCTGCAAATGGATTTAAGGTCTTTAAAATTGCCTGCAATTCCCGAAGATAAGCAGGACTTACTTTTTCAGATTTATTGAGCAGAATGACGTCGCTGAACGCAATTTGCTGGATCGCTACTTCTGTTTCTTTCAGCTGATCTTCAATCAGCTCGGCATCCACAACACAAATGACCCTTTTCAATTGAAAACTTTCCTGAACCAATTCATTGGTCAGAAATGGCCTGGCAATATTGGCAGGATCAGCGATGCCGGTGGCTTCGATCAGCAACTGGTCCCAGGACGATTTTCTAAGCCATAGCTGATTGAGGATGTCGTAGAGGTTGTCATTTAAGGAACAACATAAACAACCATTATTGAGTTCCACAATATTGTCATCCCCCTTAATGAGCAGTTCTGCATCAATGCTTTCTTCGCCGATTTCATTTTCTATAATTGCAAAACGGGTTTTTGCTTTTCCGGAAATGATCGCGTTGACCAGGGTTGTTTTTCCTGAGCCCAGAAAACCCGTTAAAATACTGACTTCTTTGATGTCTTTCATCTGAGAAGGGTATCAGTGCCGATGTTTAACATCTGGAAAAAATCCTTCCTCGTTTCTTTCTCTTCGAATTTTCCGCCATAACTGATTGTGGTCGTCCTGCTGCTCTGGTCTTCCACGCCACGCATACTCACGCACATGTGTTGTGCAGTGATGACCACGATGATGTCTGAAGTATTCAGGACCTCCTGAAGCTCCCGGAAGATTTGTTTGTTGAGCCGTTCCTGTACCTGTGGCCTTTTGGCGTAGTATTTTACGATTCTGTTGATCTTGGAAAGACCGATCACCTTGCCATTCGGAATATAGGCAATGTGTGCTTTTCCAGGCATGGGCAGGAAATGATGTTCACAGGCAGAGATAAACTCAATGTCCTGTTCAATCAGCATCTGATGGTAGCCGTATTTGTTTTCGAAAATAGAGATGCCCGGTTTATTGGCCGGGTTCAGTCCTGAAAACAATTCTTTAACATACATTTTGGCTACACGGTATGGCGTTCCCCGCAAGCTGTCGTCATTCAGGTCTAAACCAAGCTCTTCCATAATTGCGGCAAAATGCCCGCTGATGGCCAGAATCTTTTCTTCATCGGTTTTTAAGAAGGCATCAGCCCTTAACGGGGTTTGGGTGTTTGCGGAGAAATGCGCTTCCCCTTCAGCTTCGTAGCTGCTCAGTAAATGTTCCATTTTATGATGGTTTGATATTTTGACAGGTAATGGTCCTTTTTATCAGGGAATAATCTGTTTTATTTGGCCTGGGATGCGGTTGCTTTCTGGAGGCTGATTGGCGCTGCGGTTGCGGCATCAACAACTTCCAGCTTCAGAATTCCCTCAATGAGGACCGGTTTGGTGGTATAGGCTATCGGGCTGGCCATGTTCACTAAAATCATGGCAGGAACTCCGTTTTGGCCGCAAAAGAAACATTGATTGATGGGCAATGGAGAAAACAGGAATTGCTGCTGTTTCAGTCCTGCCTTAATGGGAATGATATAACCTTTTAAACTGAAATTACGGTCTGCAAACCTCCTGATCATCTCTCCGTACACTGGAAGGATTTTATTTTGCTTGTTCAGTTCAAAATTCACGGAGCCAATAATGTCCCAGTTCATGGAGCGGATGACATCAGAGGGGTTGTGCGCTCTTTTTTGGGCAAGGGCGCAGGTTGTAAAAAACAACAGGGCCATAATAAGGGGTAGGCGGCTTTTCATGTTTATCAATGCAATTGGATCCTGCAAACATATATTAAATGCAACAATATTGCAATTGTTATTTGTAAACTGAAATGCGGATGACTTAATGCGTGGAGCAGATCTGGTCTGTTTGGGAGAAACCAGGAGCAAGCCAATCAAAAACAGGAATAGTTAAACCAGGGAAAGAAGGGGGGAAGAAATGCACCTAATTCTTGTTCGATCCCTGGCTTAATAAATTAAAGCTCAATCTAGCTTAAGCGTTGCTCTGCGAGCTGGAGTTGTTTGAGCATTTCCTCTACAGACAAGCTATCCTGGAATTTTAATTCAGGAATGAGCGCTTTGTAATAATCGATCCCATTCAGTAACTGCGCTTTAAACTTGCTGAAATATTTGTCTTTTTTAGCATTAAATTCCTCCAGCTGGGCGGCGATGTCTTTCTTCAGATAGTCCACATATAAGTTGAGTTCATTGATGAACAGGTTGGGACGCAGGACCTCTGAAAGCAAATTCTCTCTTCCATAAATGTGATTGATCATCTCTTTAAGGGAATATTTGGCATGAAAGAAAGCCAGATTTGGACCCGGACAAATGCTCACTGCCCTGTTTTCCCTTGGTTTTAATATCCCGGCCTTAATGTAGGTCGAAGCACATAAACCTTCACACAGGCATACTTTCTCTGTAATGGAATCAAACTGTTTGTCGTAATCTTCCTTGGGCAGCTGCTGGTCTTTCAGTTGTTTTATCTTTAGGTTTTGATATTCTCTTGATGCCGTACAGATGGGCAGCTCCGTGAATTCGGTATTGGTACATAGAAATTTCTTCGTGCATGGGCTTCCCGGCCGCCCTTTCTCTATGCGCTGCAGTCTCTGTTGCTCTGCGGTACTTTTTTTGAAATTATTGAAAAGTACGCCCAATGGGGAAGAGTTGCTCAGGTAATAATCATCCGCCCTTGCGGTAACCAGATCGTTCAAAGTTTCTTCATCTACATTTGTCGCTTCGGGAACCAGTAAAAACGGACTTCCCCAACCCGCCGCATCCAGCTGATAATAGTTGAGCAGGAACTCATGCTCTTCGGCGGTGCCGATTCCTCCCTGGGCAGTAATGCGCTGGATTGGTTTTGCCATTTCCGGAAGGCCTTTGCCGATCAGGGCTGCACTGTACATCTGATAGAGTTCTTCCGCAAGTTCGGTACGCTTTTGTTTGAATTCTTCCAGGATAGGTCCCAACAGGAAGCCTTCCGTAGCAAAGGCATGGCCTCCGCAGTTCAAACCCGATTCTACCCTAAATTCGGAGACCCATAAGCCTTTTTTAGCCAGCATCTTTGCCTGGATCAGGGCCGATCGGAAGTCGCTCACTTTAAGGATGATTTTCTTTTGAAGTTTCCCTCCGGCATCTGGAAAAAACGCAGTGCATTTTTCCATGTAAGCATATAGCCTGGGGTTTAAACCTGCGGAAATGATCACTGAGGAATCCAGTGTACTATTGGCAAAACCACGCATAGCGGCCAGGGCATCGGTGAAATCATCACCGGCATATTCCTGATTGGCCTTATAATTGGCTTTATCAACTTTAGACATGATGTTGACATCTATGGCTCCCGGAGTCATGGAGGCCAGCAGTTCTTTTTGAAGAGTATCTCTGGATATTCCCGCTTCTAAAGCCTTCATTTGCATATACTTTTGTTTTATCGGAGCAGTATCCGGCAAAAGCTCAAAATACCGGGACAGCTCGGTTCCTTCCTCAAAGGTTTGTGTTTTCAATGTTTTGAACTGCTCCTTAACGAGTATGTCCAAAAGGTTCAGGTAGGCGGTAATCCTCCTCGCCCTGCTGTCTTCCTCTTTTTTCTCAATTAAGGTATATCCTTTTGTTGTATTTTCCTGATGGTACTTCCTCATGCGCTCCGTCAGTTCATCATCCACAATGGAGACAACGGAAGAGATGCCGTATCTGGCTACTTTTAAAGGAGTGTCAATGGAATAGCCTAAGCCTAGTACGGGGATGTGAAAAGTATGGTTCATTTAATATAAAATAGCGGGGTGAATCGCAAAAGAACAGACTATTTAATTTTAAAAACATGATATTAGTCACACTTTTGCATGATTTAGGTTATCTGCCTCCTGCAATCGTATTGACTATATTTGTAAAAAGTAAAACATGGAAAAGGCGAGGTTACTTAAGGCGATCATTGAAACGGCGATTGATGGGATCATTACCATTGATAACCGGGGCAGGATAGAGAGCCTTAATCCGGCAGCATTGCGGTTATTTGGTTATTCGCTGGAAGAGGTGGAAGGAAAAAATATTTCCGTTCTGATGCCTGAACCAGACAGAAGCGGGCATGACGGCTATATTTCCAGATACCAGACCACCGGAGAAAAACGCATCATCGGCAAGGGAAGAGAAGTAAAAGGACTAAGAAAAGATGGTTCTACTTTTCCTTTCAGACTCGCCGTAAGTGAGGTTCAGTATGATGACCGGATCATCTATACCGGATTTATACATGACCTCTCCAGGGAGAAAGAAGCCGAAGAACGATTGCGCGAATATGCTGCGGAGCTGGAAGAACTGGTAGAAGAACGGACAAAATCGCTCAAGAAAACCGTACAGGCATTGAGTGAGGCAAAAGAAGAAGTGAGCCTTTCTTTAGAAAAAGAGAAAGAACTCAATCAATTGAAAAGCAGGTTTGTTTCTATGGCTTCTCATGAATTCAGGACACCGCTGAGCTCCGTACAACTTTCAGCCTCTCTGATCGATAAGTACGCGGAACCTTATGACAATACCAATATCAGAAAGCATGTCAGTAAAATCAAAAATGCGGTAGGAAACTTAACTACCATTCTGAATGATTTCCTGTCTCTGGAACGTCTGGAAGCAGGAAGGGTAGAGCCGACATTTACTGCATTTGACCTCGTGAAACTTTCGGAAGAGATTACAGAAGAGATGCAGATGATCGCCAAGCAGGACCAGAACATCATTTACCAGCATACCGGACTGCAAAGTATGGTCTTGCTTGATCCAAACCTCCTGAAAAACTGTATGATCAACCTGATCTCCAATGCCATCAAATATTCAGGAGAAAATACCTTCATAGAATTCAACACGGAAATCAACGACCAGCAATGTGTGGTGACCATCAAAGACAATGGGATCGGGATTCCGGAATCAGACCATAAGTATTTATTTCAACCCTTTTTCCGTGCGCACAATACCGGTAACATCCCCGGAACAGGTCTGGGCTTAAACATTGTTCACCGTTATGCCTCCCTAATGAAGGGAGATTTATACTTTGAAAGCAGCATTCATACCGGGACTAAATTTGTCCTGTCCTTCCATAAATAACAATTACGAATAAACACAAATGAAGAAGATACAGATACTCATTATAGAAGATAACGACGACATCCGGGAAAGCACTGCCGAAATTCTGGAGCTTGCCAATTATGAAGTATTGCAGGCCAGCAATGGCAGGATAGGCGTTGAACTGGCGGGAACGCACCTGCCGGACCTGATCTTATGTGACATCATGATGCCCGAGCTGGATGGCTATGGCGTATTGTATTTGCTCAATAAAAATGAAAATACTGCCGCTACCCCTTTTATCTTTCTGACCGCAAAAGCGGAACGTCTGGACATGCGTAAAGGCATGGAAATGGGCGCTGATGATTACCTCACCAAACCTTTTGATGATGTAGAACTGATGAATGCAATAGAAAGCAGGCTCAGCAAAAAAGAAAAACAACAACATTTCTATAGCCAGTCGCTGGAAAAACTCAGCGCGCTGTTCAGCAATACTTCTGGTTTGCAGGAGCTGGAGAAAATCATTGCTGCACGTAAAGTCAGGGCGATTAAGAAAAAACAGATCGTTTATTACGAAGGAGACAATGTTTCCGGCGTTTATCTTGTGATGCAGGGAAAAGTGAAAACCTTCAAGCTGAGCGAAGACGGAAGGGAATTGTTAACCGGGATGTATGGCCATGAAGAATACTTTGGGATCACTTCCTTATTGCTCAATGCCCCATACACAGAAACGGCAGAGGCGATGGAAGACAGTACTGTTTGCATGCTGCCAAAGGACTTAATGGAAGATTTGCTCCACCGTTATCCGGATGTAGCCAGACAGTTTATAGAGATCCTCTCCAATAACCTTCAGGAAAAAGAAGAACAATTGCTGCAGCTGGCCTATCATTCTGTTAGAAAGCGCATGGCGGAAGTATTGGCCAGGCTTTGTAAACAGGAGCAGGAAGGGCCTGAGCTAACCCTGCGCATTTCCAGGGATAACCTTGCTGCAATGGCAGGAATGGCCACAGAAACGGTAAGCCGGATCCTCAGTGACTTCAAAGATGAAGGGATTATTGAAAGGAAAGGAAGCCAGATCGTTATCCTTGACCAGATCCGGCTGCAGCAAATGAAAAACTGACGAAGATCACTTTTTCGGCTGACCGAACTCATTCTCCCCGCCATGCCTTCATGCTAACTTTGATTATTAAATAATCGAACCGCATGAGAGTTGTCGCATATAGTATAAAATCTTTTGAAAAAGAACCGCTGGCCATTGCCAACAATAAAAAACATGAGATCACGCTGATTTCCAATTCGCTGGGCCTGGAAACAGTTTCTTATGCCGAAGGTAAAGAGGCGGTAATTGTTTTCAACGAAGAGGACAATGTTTCTGCCCTGGTGATCAATAAGCTGGCCGACCTTGGGGTGAAATTTATTGCCACACGCTCTACGGATACCACACATATTGATACCGAAGCCGCTGCTTTAAGAAGCCTTAAGATCGCCAATGTTCCATTGGCTTCCTTATCCGGCCTCAGCGAGAGGGAGCTGCCAATGGCCCTGGCCACTGAAACCATCATCAACCTGGACAACTGGCAGCAAAACCGTTGCCTCGGCGATGCCTGTGTCTGTTCAAGATCATGTGATCAGGCAGGAAGCAAGGTGCACATCAAAGGACAACCTCATCAGCATTAATATGGACAGCATCGTTTCAAAATACCATGTTGCTGCACCACGCTATACCAGTTATCCTACCGTTCCTTACTGGGACCTGACTGATTTTAATGCGGAAAAATGGGCTCAGGCTGCAGCACAATCTTTTAAAGAAAGCAATGATTCAGACGGAATCAGCGTATACATCCACCTTCCTTTTTGTGAAAGTCTCTGTACTTATTGCGGTTGCAATACCAGGATCACAAAGAACCATCAGGTGGAAGAGCCTTATATCGCAGCTGTTCTGAAAGAATGGCAATTGTACCTGAATCTGTTTGTCAGCAGGCCAAAAATCAAAGAATTACACCTGGGGGGCGGTACACCAACATTCTTCAGTGCCGAAAACCTACAGGTTCTGATTGAAGGGATCCTGCAATATGCAGACCTCCATGAGGATGCAGAATTTAGTTTTGAAGCCCATCCCGGAAATACCAATCCGGAACATCTGAGCACTTTGAACAGACTTGGATTCAGAAGGCTGAGTCTGGGAATTCAGGATTTTGATCCTACAGTACAACTGATCATCAACAGGATTCAAAGCTATGAACAGGTAGAAGAGGTGACCCTTAAAGCCAGGGAATCGGGATATACCTCGATCAATTACGACCTTATTTATGGCTTGCCTAAACAAAATCCGGCAGGTTTGTCCGATACCCTCGATGCAGTTTTGAAATTAAGACCAGACCGCATCGCTTTTTACAGTTATGCGCATGTGCCCTGGGTAAAACCCGGGCAAAGACGTTATACAGAAGCCGATCTGCCTTCTCCAAAAATGAAGCAGGAACTCTATGAACTGGGCCGTAAAAAACTAAAAGACGGAGGTTATATCGATGTTGGTATGGACCATTTTACACTGGCTACAGACAGTTTATACGGCGCGGAGATCAAAGGAAACCTGCACCGGAACTTTATGGGGTACACCCATCAATACAGTCGTTTAATGGTCGGATTGGGAGTTTCATCGATCAGTGATACCTGGTCTGCCTTTGCCCAAAACGTAAAAAAAGTAGAGGATTACATCAGGATCGTAAATGAAGGAGAACTGCCCGTATTTAAAGGACATTTACTGACAGAGGAAGACCTGATGATCCGTAAACATATCTTAAACATCATGTGCAGGGGATATACTTCCTGGAGCCGGACTGAAGAGCAGTCTGCCGCATTGAACGAAGGATTAAAGCGCATGCGCTGGCTGGCATTGGACGGCCTTGTCTTATTGTCGGAGGAGAACCTGAGGGTAACTCCCCTGGGTAAAAGATTTTTAAGGAATATCTGTATGGCGCTGGATGCGAGATTGTGGGCCAATCAGCCTACCACACAGCTGTTTAGTCTTACCGGATAATCGGGGTGTCAGCTGATAAGAACTGCCTGAACGTTTAATGAACAAAAGCACCGGCATTAGTAAATAGCAAATAGGCTAAAAGAAAATAAAGCATTAAAAACAGCTCGCTTTGAACGCAATAATTACCTTGCAAAAGGGATTTGAAACGTTTAAAGCGAGCTGCTTTGTTTGATCTTATATTGCATCAGCTGACCGATAGAAGAGGCCCTGGAAATGGCATTTTCTGCTACCGGCCCTTCAAAATTAGCGTTGATGGTCGCTGTCCATATTTTCATCCATTGATCAAAATGTTCCGGATGCAGGGGCACTTCTTTACTTAAGGCAATGTGCTTTAACATTGGATTTCCTTTATAGGTCACCACATCCAATAAGATCGTTTCCCAGAAAGTAACCATCACCGGAATGTGTCTTTCCAAAGAAAAATCTGCCGCTTTAAATACCGGACCGATCACCGGATCAATCAGTGCATTGCTATAGAAAGCATCTACCAGTAAGCGGATGTCATTGCTGTCTTTTATATCTCTCATATTTTTCATTACAAATTTACGTTTAATGGGACAAAAAGAGAATTACCTGCATTCTGCAACTCCCTGTCCGCTTCCTGCCGGACTCAGATAGGGGATGTTTAATTCCAGTCCCCTGAAGATAAACCAGATGCCCAGGCAAAGCATAAAATAAGGAATCACCCTGTTGATCCTCCTGCGCAGCAATGCTCCCGTAAAACCCATACTTAGCGTTGCGATAAACATCAGGGGAAGGGTGCCCATTCCGAACCAGAACATATAGGTCATGGAACTGCTTACATTTCCTGTATTTAAGGCTCCTGCCATGGCCAGGTAGACAAAACCACAAGGTAGAAATCCATTGATCAGGCCAATGATCAGGTGGTTGGCCTGATGCTTCAAGGCATAGTTAAAGGCCTTGTGGAAAGGCTTTAAAAAGAGCGAAGGTGTGTTCTTAAAGACCTGGAATTTGAATAACCTGGAAGAGGCCGCCATCACAATCAATACACCACTGAAAATACTAAGCCCCTGCTGAAAGCCGGCCATCCAGATCTGTTGTCCGATCAGGCCAATCATCAGGCCCAGAAAACAGTAAGAAATGATCCTTCCCAGCTGATACAACAGCTTGTCCAACACCAGAAATGCCCAGCCCTGTTTCAGGGAGGGCACAGCGAAGGCAAGGGGACCGCACATACCTATGCAATGTACGCTCCCCAGCAGTCCGATCATGAAAGCAAGTCTTTCCGTACTCATTTTACCATGACCTCCTGCTCATCCAAATAGGATTTACCTGCACTATTCCATGTAATGATCAGTTTCCATCTTCCTTTGGCAATTTCTTTCGAAGGGATGGCCGATCTGTATGCTGCATCTGTTTTGAAATTAACCACCTTGTCCATGCGTTTATCCGATGGGCGGACGATTTTTACTTTTCCCTCAGCGGCAGCTTTAAACTTAAGCAGGATTTCTCCGGGTAAAACAAGGATCTCCGGTGCGGCATGGTCTGCCTTCACCTGTTCTTTCAGGTTATAATCTGCATTGTAATTGAGCCCTTTCTCATAATAATCATTATCTACAAGGGCATCAGGTTTGCTGTTAAACATCATCACTGCCAGTACGACAATGAAGGTCATAAACGAGACCATACCCATCACTAATTTTGTTCCCCAGTTCCATTCCATATGCTTAATCGTTTATTGGTGCTATAAATGTAGTTTCAAATCTATCCAGGACCTTTCCATCCGATATCAGTTTGAAACCGATGTCTGACTTGTATTTCTTCAAAGCCGATTGAGGCATGATCACAAAGAAAGTCAGCTTTGCCACACCGCCATAGGCGATGGAATCCTGTTTCTGGATATACTGAATTTTGGTGGACGGATCATCCGGAATGATCTCAAACTTCAATGATTTATTAGTTTTATTGATCAGCTCTGCATTGTATAGATTGCTGACTTCCTTTTCTTTCTCCCGCATCTGATAAAGCGTGCCCCCTGCACGTAAAATCGTGGTTTTGACCTCACTTCTCACGATTAAAAGGTAGCTCAGGACCGCCATTAAAACCAGCAGTACCCCGGTATAGGCATACACCCTTTTATTGAGATGGAAACCCTGTTTGAACTTGATCTCATCATCAGATTTAAACCCGATCAGGCGTGTTGGGCGGCTGATTTTTTCCATCACCATATCACAGGCATCGATACAGGCCGTACAGTTCACGCATTCCAGCTGAGTACCATTCCTGATGTCGATTCCGGTAGGGCAGACCTGTACGCAAAGTTTGCAGTCGATACAGTCGCCGATTTGGTTTTCTGCTTCTTTAACGCGCTTCCCGCGAGGTTCCCCGCGTTCATAATCATAAGCAACGATGATGCTCTGGTTGTCCAGTAATACGCCTTGCAGACGGCCATAAGGGCAAACCACGGTACACACCAGTTCCCGCATTCTGGAAAATACCAGGTAAAACACGATGGTAAATACGCAGATGGCGATAAAGCCGCTTAGATGCATGGATACCGGTTCCGTCATGATGCTGATCAGCACAGAAGAACCGATCAGGTAGGAGAGGAAGATGTTGGCAATCAGAAAAGAAATTGCCAGGTAGATCCCATGTTTTAACCCTTTTTTAAAGACCTTTTGTCCGGTCAAAGGACCATCATCCAGTTTTTTACGTTTATGGTGGTCGCCCTCAATCCAGATCTCTATCTTCCGGAAAATCATTTCCAGAAAGATCGTCTGCGGGCAGGCCCATCCGCAAAATACCCGTCCAAAGACGACGGTAAACAGTACGATGAATACAATGAAAATCAGCAAAGCCAATACGAAGAGGTAGAAGTCCTGAGGCCAGAAGATGACACCAAAGAATACAAACTTCCGTTCCAGTACATTTAAAAGGACCAATTGCTCCCCATTTAACTTAAGAAATGGGGCAGCAAATAGTAATGTCAGGAAAAAATAACTGACGATGGAGCGGTATTGATATAATTTCCCCTTGATCACATGAGGATAAAGCCACTTACGGCTTTTACCATCATCGGTAAGGGTGGAGATCTGATCTCTGAATTGTCCGGGACTTTGCGACGACATATTAATCTTTTTTGCCCTGTGGTGCTTTCGCGCCTGCAGGATTACTTCCTTTTAATGACAATACATAATTGGTGATGTCTGAGATTTGTTTGGCATTCATGGATTTCTCCCAGGCTACCATTCCTTTCTCAGGAACACCATATTTGATCGTTTTGAACACGTCTTTTACGCCTCCGCCGTGCAGCCAGAATTCATCGGTCAGGTTGGGGCCAACGCCGCCTTCTCCATTTGCCCCGTGACAAGGCGTACAAACGGTTTTAAATAAGGCAGCTCCTTTTTGGATCACCTCTTTATCATTGCTTTGTTCGATATTGCTTTCATTGATCTGAGGGCCTGCGGCACCTGGTTTCTGAAGAAAGGCAAGGCGGTCGTCTGCGGCCTGCTGGAGTTCGATCGCATATTCTTCTTCCTGTGATTTTCCCCAGTTGAAGACATGATAATTGAGCATATATCCGATGGCGAAAATGATGGTTCCGTAAAACAGTACGCTAAACCAGGCCGGGGTAGGGTTGTCCAGCTCCGCGATGCCGTCAAATTCATGGTCCATCATCAGGTCTTTCTCCTCTGCCATAGGTTTTAAGCCCATGAGTTTGGTCCAGATGGAAGGTTTTGCTTTTTCCTCCGCCTCACGCTTTGCGGCCAGTAAGCGGAATTGTTCTTTCTCTTCTTCAGTTGCAAATGGGGAAGGGCTGATGCTTTCCTTAATAAAGATTTTGATGACCTTCAATACCTGTAAGGAAACGATAAGGATGAGCGCTGCAACAAATAGCAGGGCCCAGATAAGTAGATCTGTCATTACTCGTCGTCTTTTAAAGGTAATTCACTCATATATTTTATTTCGTCTTTTTTCATGGTCAGCAGGAGAATGCCGACCAGTAAGAAAAAGAGCATGAAAATCCCCAGAGAAGTGAGTAAATACACCTGGCTTCCATCTACTTGATTTAAAAATTGCTTAAACATGGTGTTGTTGTTTAGATTTTACTTTGCTTTAATATCCGTTCCCAAACGTTGCAGATAGGCAATCAGCGCAACGATTTCTTTATCACTTTTCACTTTGATGTTGTTCTTCTGAAGGTCTGCCGCAATGGCTTTGGCCTGAATGTCCAGGTCGCTGTTGGCCGTATGCTCATAACCCTCTTCGTAAGGAACACCCAGACTGCGCATCGCATTGATCTTGCTGATGGTTGTCGTCGTGTCGAGTTTTTGGGTAATCAGCCATTCGTAAGGAGGCATGATACTTCCCGGCGACATGGTCTGTGGGTCCAGCATGTGGTTGTAATGCCATACATTGCCATATTTGCCACCTTCACGCTGTAAATCTGGTCCGGTTCTTTTGGATCCCCATAAATGTGGATGGTCGTATACAAACTCTCCTGCTTTACTGTATTCTCCATATCTTTCTGTTTCTGAACGGAAAGGACGGATCATTTGAGAGTGACAGCTCACACAACCTTCACGGATGTATAAATCACGTCCCTGTAACTCCAGAGGAGTATAAGGCTGCACGCTGGCAATGGTAGGGATATTAGATTTGATCGTAAAGGTGGGCATCATTTCGATCATTCCACCAATCAGGATCACCACTAAGGAAAGCACCATGAATACCATTGGTTTACGTTCCAGCACCCGGTGTAATTTTTTCTCAGATCCCTGAGGAACATAATCTTTCGCCAGTGGCATTGCTTCAGCAGGCTCATTGGCAACCAGTTTTCCGAGACGAACCGTTCTGATCAGGTTGTATGTCATCACGATCACACCGGCAAGGTATAAAGCACCACCGATCGCTCTCAATACATACATCGGAAGGATCTGTATGATCGTTTCCAGGAAGTTTGGATACCTGAGCATTCCATCGGCGTTGAATTCTTTCCACATCAGACCTTGTGTGAAACCGGCGAAATATAAAGGCACTGCATAAAATATAATTCCCAGTGTGCCAATCCAGAAGTGGAAGGAAACCAGTTTTTTAGAGTATAATTCCGTTCTGTAAATGCGGGGGATCAACCAGTATAAAATTCCGAAGGTTAAGAAACCATTCCAGCCTAAGGCACCTACGTGTACGTGTGCTACTATCCAGTCGGTATAGTGGGCAATCGCATTGATTTGTTTTAAGGCAAGCATCGGTCCTTCAAAGGTGGCCATACCATAAGCGGTAATGCCGACCACCATAAATTTAAGCCTGGAATCTTCTCTTACCCTGTCCCATGCACCGCGCAGGGTCAGCAGTCCGTTGATCATACCACCCCAGCTCGGTGCAATCAGCATGATCGAGAACGCAACACCCAACGATTGGGCCCAGCTTGGTAAAGACGTATATAATAAATGGTGTGGGCCAGCCCAGATATAGATGAAGATCAATGACCAGAAGTGAAGGATACTCAGTTTATAAGAGTATACCGGGCGCTGGGCCATTTTTGGAAGGAAATAATACATCATTCCCAGGTAAGGGGTGGTCAGGAAGAAAGCAACCGCATTGTGGCCATACCACCATTGCACCAGTGCATCCTGAACCCCTGCATATAAATAGTAACTTTTAAAAGCAGATACCGGAAGCTGGAAAGAGTTCACGATGTGCAATACCGCAACTGTGACAAATGTGGCGATGTAAAACCAGATGGCCACATACATGTGTTTTTCTCTCCTTTTGATAATCGTACCAAACATATTGACCCCAAAGACGACCCAGATCAGCGTAATGGCAATATCTATCGGCCATTCCAGCTCTGCGTATTCGTGGGAGGAAGTGAATCCTAATGGAAGGGTAATCACCGCCGAGACAATGATCAGCTGCCATCCCCAGAAGTGTATTTTACTGAGTACATCACTGAACATCCTCGCTTTAAGGAGTCGCTGCAGGGAGTAATAAACGCCCATAAAAATGGCGTTACCCACAAAAGCAAAGATCACCGCATTGGTGTGTAATGGCCTGATCCGGCCGAAAGTCGTGTACTGGGAGCCCATGTTTAATGCAGGCTTGAAGAGCTGCATGGCGATGAGCAATCCGACCGTCATTCCGATGATGCCCCAGACGATGGTGGCAACTGCGAAGTTCCTGACGATTTTGTTGTCGTAGTAAAATTTATCAGTCATGTTAAAATAATGAGTGGTTGTTTATTGTTTGTAAAATTAGGGCGGTGTGTGTGACTATAGAATGACAGGGATTTCCACTAAGTGTGATCTTCGTCACTTTTTATGTCCTCCTTTACAGGCTGGACCTCATCATCGAACAGGATGCGCACCGAAGGGGTATAGGTATCATCGTTCTGCCCCGTTCGGCTGGCCCAGAAAAAGGCCAGCAGGAAGATCAGTGCAAGCAGGATGCTGCATCCGATCAGAAAGTAAATGATGTTCATAGCAATTGGTTTTTCTTCGCGTACAGTCTTGCTGCAATGCTGGTGAATAGAATGATCGTAACGGTACTAATCGGCATTAGCACCGCTGCAATCAGTGGAGAAAGCATGCCCTGAACGGCAAAGTACAAGCCCAGCGCATTATAGGTCAGGGAAATCGCAAAGCTCATGTGAATCACTTTTACCGCATCTTTTGCCTGCTGAATAAATTGCGGGATCTTATAGAAGCTCCTTCCGTCGAGAATGGCGTCACAACCCGGAGAGAAGTTATTGATGTTGTCCGTTACCGCAACACCAAGATCGCTCTGTTTTAAAGCTCCGGCATCATTCAGGCCGTCTCCAAACATTAAGACTTTCCTGCCGGAGGATTGAAGCCGAACAATATAGTCCAGCTTATTTTGCGGACTTTGCTTAAAATGCATCTGTTGTGCACGGGGGAAAAAGGGGATCAGTGTTTGTTTGTCCTGATCCTGATCACCGGAGAGCAGGTGAAGGTCCGCGGCTTTACCCAGCTTAAAAATCAGCTCTTTGAACCCAGACCTCCACTGTTGTTCAGAACAAAAGAAACCCCGGTACTGCTCATTGATAATGATATGTACGACTGCTCCTTTTGCCGGCTGTTGCATCTCTAAGCCCAGGAAGGAAGCACTTCCCAGTTTTAAGGTATTGCCGTTGACCGTTCCCGTAATTCCGCGGCCTACTTTTTCCATGTATTTTCCAACGGTATATTTCGCAGGCCTGTTCAGCCATTTGACCAGCTCCCTGCTCAGGGGATGTCCGGAGTTTCTGGCGAGGTCATTGATCAGCTGTTTCTCCTCTTCGGTAACAGATCCTTCAAAGGTAAATCCGCTGACATCGGGATTGGTGATCGTCCCTGTTTTATCAAATACATAGGTATTGATGCGGGCCAGTTCTTCGATCACGGCGGTATTCTTCAGGTAGAATTTATTCTTGTCGAAAATGCTCAGTACGGCAGCAAGTGTAAATGGAGAACTTAAAGCCAGGGCACAGGGGCAGGCAATAATGAGCACCGCAGTAAAGGAAGCCACCGCTTTTCCGGTATCTCCTTTAAACATCCAGAAAGCCGCCGCGCCGATGGCAATACTCAGCAGCACAATGCTGAAGTATTTACTCGCCCGGTCGCTAAAGGTTCTGATGCGGTTTTTCTCTCCAAAAAAGGCTTCATTGTTCCACAATTGGGTGAGGTAACTTTGAGAAACAGGCTTTACGACTTCCAGTTCCAGTGCGCCGGAAAGTTGTCGGCCGCCAGCATACACCACTTCTCCCAATACCTTTTTTACCGGCTGGGATTCGCCTGTTACGAAGCTGAAATCCATTTCTGCATCTCCTTTTAATAAGATGGCATCTGCCGGAATGATCTCGTTGCTGCGGATCAGGATGCGGTCTGCAACCTTCAGCTCATTCAATGGAATCGGTTTTTCGCCATCTTTTCCGATCAGCGTAACGGCAACCGGGAAATAAGAACGGTAATCACGTTCAAAGGAAAGGTGGTGATAAGTATGCTGTTGCATCCATTTCCCAACGAGCAGGAAAAATACCAGTCCGCAGAGCGTATCTACGAAACCGGCTCCTGTATTGCTCCCGATTTCTGCAATAGAGCGGATAAACATCACGGCAATCCCTAAAGCAAGCGGAAAATCAAGGTTTAAGATGCCGTTTTTTAAATTGTTCCAGGCCGAGATAAAGTAATCCCTCCCGCTATAAAATACGACAGGGATGGAAAAAGCGAGGTTCATCCATCCGAAGAAAGATTTGAACTCCTGATCCAGGTTTGTAATTCCGAAATAATCCGGGAAGCTAAGCAGCATGACATTGCCAAAGCAGAAACCCGCGACCGCAATTTTAGTGATCAGGTTCCTTTCAGAATGGTCAGATTTCTGCTTTTTTACCACATCCTGTAAACTGATCAGGGGCTCATAGCCAATGGCTGATAAGGTTTCCACAAGTTGCCGCAGGGACAATTCCTTGTTTTTATAGGTGACCACCACCTGCTTTTTCAGGAAATCGATCCTGGATTGAAGAATGCCGGGCTTTATTTTATGGAGATGTTCCAGTAGCCAGATACAGGAGCTGCAATGGATGGCAGGAATATATAAGGTAATGACACTGATTTTTTCATCACTGTAATCCAGCAGATTGGCAGCAATACCTGCTTCATCCAGGTACTCAAAATGCTGCGCTCCGTTCTTTTGTGTTTGCCCCGGAACATCGTTGTAAGCGTAATAGTTCCCAAGGTCATGCCTCGATAAAAGCTGATAAACACCCTGGCATCCCAGACAGCAAAAAGGCTTGTCGTCCAGCGTGTAAGGGCTTTTTGGGAGGTCGTCACCACAATGGTAACATTGGGTTTCCTGGGCTATGGTTTTCTGTGCTAACATAAGGAAATTCGATATTTCCAAAGTTCCGGCTTCCGGTTATAGATAAATATGACGAGCGTCACTTTCTCCCTTGATACAGATCAGAAACCATTCCGAAACCATCATAAGCATACCTCTTACAAACAGGAATGACTATGCTTATCTTCGCTTCATTACCTTTAAAAAACAAATATAATCCTGATGAAAAATAGAAGTTATGACATCTTTTAAAGTAATTTTAAATATGAAAATTAAAACCCCCATATTTATATCATCAACCAACAAGTAAGAGCGAGTGATAGATTAAGAAATCAGTCTCAGTCTGTAACCTGTAAAAGAGGATAAAACAGGCTTATGATGGTTTCTTAAGCCATGAAAAGAAGTATTTACTAAGAAAAACAATAGCATACCAGATGAATTATAGGGAAATATTAGACCAGTTGAGATCGCACGTTGCCAACGTATTCCATGCAAAAAACGATGTCAGACTTATATATCATAACCTAAACCATACCGAACAGGTTGTAGAGAATGCGGTGAAAATCGCCAATCACTATCAGCTTTCAGATGAAGATTTTTTTATTGTTACCGCTGCCAGCTGGTTCCACGACCTTGGTTACTTTTTCGATTGTCAGCAACATGAGGCCAGCGGGGCAGGCCTCGCTACGGAATTCCTGAAAGAGAAAGGCGTTAGCGCAGAAGTGATTGATAAAGTGATCAATTGTATCCTGGCCACCAAAATGCCCCAGAGCCCTGAAGGACTTTTGGAACAGATCGTTTGCGATGCAGACCTTTATCATTTAGGCAGCAACAGCTTTAAAGAAAGAAACAAACTCATGCGTAAGGAAGCGGAAGCTTTCTGCGACCGGGCACTGGATAAAGATGAATGGAGATTGAAAACCATCGCTCTTTTTAAAGCACACCATTACCATACCGCTTATTGTCAGAACCTCCTGAATGCAAAAAAAGCGGAGAACCTGGCCGAATTGGAGCATAAAGCAGTAGCCGCACAGAAGGAAACGGCAGTTGTTGCTGTGGCCAGTGAGCCTGTTGAACCTTCGGAAACGAAAAAAGATAAAAAGAAAAAGAGCGACAGGCCGGAAAGGGGAATTGAAACCATGTTCCGGATCACTTCTACCAACCATCAGCGCCTGAGTGATATGGCCGACAATAAGGCGCACATCATGATTTCTACCAACTCCATTATATTGTCGGTGATCCTGAGTATTCTGTTAAGAAAACTCGAAGACAACCCGCACCTGATCATTCCTACCTTAATATTACTGGTGATTTGCGTGGTGACCATGGTGTTTTCCATTCTCGCAACACGCCCTTCTATCCCAACAGGGGTATTTACACCTGAAGACATCAATAATAAAAAGGTCAACCTTTTGTTCTTCGGTAACTTTTACCGCATGAGCCTTCCTGATTATGAAGGAGGAATGATAAAAATGATGGAAGACCGCGATTTCCTTTATGGAAGTCTGATCAAAGACCTTTACTCCCAGGGGGTAGTTCTTGGTCGTAAATACCGTCTTTTAAGGATCGCCTATAACGTATTTATGTTTGGAATTGTCATCTCAGTAGTGGCCTTTATCCTGGCTTCGTTCCTGGTTACTTTATAATATGGAGTCTGCTGTATTTTTTAACCGGGATTTAAGCTGGCTGAGCTTTAATGAACGGGTGCTGATGGAAGCTTCCAAAGCTACAGTGCCCATTCTGGAACGCATTAAATTTCTCTCGATCTATTCTTCCAATCTGGATGAGTTTTACAGGGTGAGAATGCCGGTCCTGATGTGGGACTTTGAGCTGGCGAAACAGAAGATCAACCAGCAGCAGCAAAAGTTTGGCGAGATCATGGTGAAACAGATCCTGCCTGAACTGGAAGCTCAAAATATCCATTGGTTATACAATAAACCTATTCCTGCATCCATTTCCGCGCAGGTTTCAGACATCTTCTTTAATGAAGTGCTTGCTTATATTCACTCGGTTTGTATTGACCGCGACCTGACGGACTTCTTTGCCGAAAACAATAAACTCTACCAGGTTATCATTTTAAGGGATCAGCAAGGTACGGAACGCATGGAGCTGATCAGTATTCCTTCGGAGGTCTTGCAGCGCCTGTATGCGATTCCTGCCGGAGAAGAACAATATGTGGTGTTTCTGGAAGACATCATCAAACATCACCTGGCTTATCTGTTTCCTCATGATGTGATCCATGGTGCTTATAACCTGAAGATCACCCGGAATGCCGCTTTAAAGATAGGGCAGGAGTATGCCGAAGACATCACCATTGCCCTGGAAAAACAGCTGGAGACCCGTGATTTTGGTTTTGCTACCCGCTTTCTTTATGAACCGGGAATCCCGTTGAGAAACATATACCGCGTGATCCATGCCCTGAACCTGCATAAAGCAGCAGTGGTGGAAGGCGGAACTTACCATAATTTAAAAGACCTCAATAACTTTCCATTGGATGGCAAACAGTTCGGATACCCGAAATGGCCTGCTGCGGTGGCAGAGCGAATTGCAGAAAAAGACACGCTTTTTAACCATATCCTGCGGAAAGACATTTTAATCAATGTTCCGTACCAGAATTACGACGCGGTACTCCGCTTTTTCAATGAAGCTTCAAATGATGTTTCCGTAGAGGAGATTTATGTAACCCTTTATCGGGTAGCCAGCAATTCCAGGATCGTCAATGCACTGATGACTGCCGCGAAAAACGGAAAGAAAGTTGTGGTCCTGGTAGAACTGAAAGCGCGTTTTGATGAAGCAAACAACATCAAATGGGCCAAGCAGATGAAGGCGGCGGGGGTAAGGATTGTCTATAGCAATCTGGACCTGAAAGTCCATGCCAAAGTAGGCCTGGTCAAACGTACTATTGAAGGAGAAACTCAATACCTTGGTTTACTGGCAACGGGTAATTTAAACGAAAGCACGGCGAAATTCTATACCGATCATATTTTGCTGACTGCACATCAGCCGATGCTGCAGGAACTGGAATCTTTATTCGGCTTTTTAAGCAAGAAGAAGAAAACTCCTGCCGATGAAGATCAGATCTCATTTGAACACCTGCTGGTGGCACAGTTTAACCTGCAAAAGGTCTTTCTTGACCTGATTCAAAGGGAAATTGACCATGCAGAGCAAGGATTGCCTGCCAGCATTGTCATCAAAATGAACAACCTGGAAGAACAGGTGCTCATCACTAAGCTCTATGAAGCATCACAGGCAGGGGTAAAGATCCAGCTCATCATCCGTGGCATTTGCTGCCTGGTTCCAGGACAAGCCGGACTGAGCGAAAACATTACTGTAAGGAGGATTGTTGACCGTTATCTGGAACATGGAAGGATCTTTATCTTCCACAATAATGGAGAAAACGACATCTATATGGGCTCCGCCGACTGGATGAATAGAAATATTTATAGCCGGATTGAGGTGTGTTTTCCGTTATATGACGCTGATTTGAAACGTCTGATTATGGAAATTATTACCTTGCAGCTTCAGGATAATGTGCAGGCGGTAAATATCAGTGCGACGATGCAGAATGAAGCGCTTAATGGCCCAAACCCATTGCGTTCTCAGGAAGCCATTTACCAGTTGTTACAAAAGTTCAATGTTAATTAATGAACGTATTTTATGAAAAAAGTCTATACTAAACTATTCTATATTCTTCCGTTGCTGGCCTTATTAATTTTTTATGCCTGCAAACCCGTAGCCTCTAAATTCAGCAGCCCCGCAGGTTACAACCTGGAGAAACCTGATAAGTTCAACATGCCCGAAAGCCTGCTGGAAATTTCCGGCATCACTTTTTATAAAGGGCAGCCGGATACCGTTTATTCCATTCAGGATGAAGATGGAAAGGTATTTCGCCAGAAATGGGACATCAAAGACCAGAAAAATGTGCGTTTTGCAGCTAAGGGGGATTATGAAGACATCGCGATCTTAAAAGAAAAGATCTTTGTATTGAAAAGCAATGGGCATCTTTTCTCCTTTCCCTTTGCGGAAGCGGTTAAAGAAGAGGCAGAACACGTGAAACACAGCAAAGGACTGGTCCCGAAAGGAGAGTATGAAAGCTTATATGCCGACGAAGAAAACAGCAAGGTTTATATATTGTGTAAATCATGCCCGGTAGATAAGAAGAAGAAAACGACAACAGGTTATGTACTCAATTATAAAGCTGAAATCGATAGCCTGATTCCGGAAAGTACTTTCAGCATCGACCTGGAGCAGATCAAAGCGATGAACCCTAAGCTTAAAGCTAGTTTAAGCCCTTCTGCACTGACCAAAAACCCGAAGACCAAAGAATGGTACATTCTCGCATCGGCCAATAAATTGTTATTGATTGCAGATGAAAACTGGAAAGTGAAAGCAATTCACCGCCTGAGCTCTTCACTCTACAACCAACCGGAGGGGATAGCCTTCGACAAAGACCTGAACCTGTATATTTCGAACGAGGGAGATGAGCTGACCAATGGCAACATCCTCAAGTTTAAGTATACTGCCACAGGCAAATAGTACGGAAAAATAAATAATACAACAGATGCAAGCGATCACGCTGGATTTAAATAATAGTATTGTTGGATCAGGGGAAAGACCGGTTGGCGCAGACATAAAACTCTCGCTAAGGCCTTTTATTGCCTATGTAGAGAACATGGCAAATACGGAGAAAACCGCAAAAATCAACTTTTATAAATACATTCTCGAGCAGTTCAAGCAGTTTCCTGAATTACAGCAGCCAATCCCGAAGGAAAATGTCCATCGGTATAATGTGCTTTTTGAATTGATCTATACGGCATTATCACCGATTATAAATGAAGAGAAAGAGCATTTATGGGCCATCAGTACACCATTGATGCCTTGCTTTCATTATGGGACAAATGCTTTTTATAATATATTGCTGGAGCCTTCCACCTGCACATTGAAAGCGGATTTAAGTCTGCCTTCGAAGCTGGAAATGGAGAAGAGCCTCTTATCGGCATTTTATAACCTGGTACTCCGCCGTTTTTACAATTTCTCTCTGACGGCTAATGAGTTTACGGTTAAATCGATCATCGATCCGGAGACAAAACTGCCCAAGTATTACCGTTTAATTATAGATACCAGATTTCTGGAGATTACCGCAAATGTGGAAATGCCGGAATACGACCTCAATATTGTAAAAGACTATATTCAGGATGAAAACAATACCCTGGACATTCTAACGAAGTTAATTCCACCGGAAATCTTTACCATAGAAGGAATTTCTATTGTGACGATGGTGGATGTGACGGGTGAATACGTGCTGGAATCGATCAAAAACATCATCATCGAACACCATGAGTCTAAGGATGTAAACCACAGTAAAGAAATTGCTACGGCTTTAAAGACCCTGGTGGGAACTGAAAAGCTGGAATTTGGAATGCTGCCTTATACTAAGCTGAACAATAAGCTCCTGGTAAATGAAAAATCAGGTTTCTACAGTACACTGATCAAACTGGCCGAAGAAGATGGCTGGAGATATGAGGATGAACTGAACCTTATTGAAGAGTACCTGAGCAACCCAAGGACGATGATCTTTCCGGAAATTACCCTGGAAGACCAGGAGAAATACCCGATGCTGCGCCTCCTTTGGGCAAAAGGAATCAAAGCTTATGGGCTCTTTCCTTTATATTATAATGCAAAACTGGTGGGATGCCTGGAACTCTATACTGAAGATCCGACCCAGTTTAACGGAAGTACCCTGACCAAGATCGACATGGCCTTCCCATTACTGGCACAACTATATCAGGACATCATTACCGACTTCAACCAGGAGATCTCCGATATCGTAACCGATAAATTTACGGCCCTGCAGCCTTCTGTGGAATGGCGTTTCCATCAGGCGGCCTACCATTACCTTCAATCCGGAGGTAAGGCGAGAAACCTGCCCGTAGAACCCGTTTTCTTTAAAGATGTACACCCTTTTTATGGTGCGGTAGACATCCGGAATTCCAGTATCCTCCGCAATATGGCGATTAGAAAAGACTTATATGTTCATTTCGAAATCCTGGAAAAAACGCTGGATGCAGTGAAGGAAAAGGTTTGTCAGCTGCCGGATGAGGACATTCCGCAACAATATCAGATCTGGAATAAAGAACAGTTTGAAGAACTTTCTGACCGCGAGATCCTGAAAACAGAAGATTACCTGCAACGCCAGATTCCATATGCACTGACGCATTTAATGGAGAGCTATCCCGAGCTGACAGAAACCGTGGACGAGTATTTCAGGCTCACAGCGGTTGATGGAAAGAGCTACGAACACAGGGACCGCTATGAAAAAAGCCTTCAGATGATCAACCTGGCAGTAACCAGGCATTTGGATGAGTTTAACAGAGAAATTCAACGCATTTACCCTTGCTATTTTGAGAAATTCAGAACAGATGGGGTAGAGTTTGACATTTACCTGGGCCCCTCAATTGCGCCGGATAAAGAGTTTTCGGAAGAGATCCTGCATGAATTTCGCCTCAAACAACTGAAAGTCCTGGCAGAAGTGGCACAGACGACCTTTAGTCTGGCACCTTATTTCTCTCTGCCGCTGGAAACGACACAGCTGATCTTTGTCTATGAAAAATTGATAGACATTAGTTTCAGGATCGATGAGCAACGTTTTGATGTGGAAGGAAGTTATAATATCCGCTACCAGATGGTCAAAAAACGGATCGATAAAGCACATATTAAAGATACGATGGAGCGGATTACCCAACCCGGAAAGATCGCAATTGTGTACTTTAATAGCTGGGAAGCACACGAATATGTAGGATATATTAAAACTCTTCAGGATATTGGTCTTTTAAATGACGATCTTGAGTATCTTGATATTGAAGAGCTACAAGGAGTAGAAGGATTAAAGGCCCTTAGAATAGGGGTAACGCTTAAACATTAACATCAACCATGCGTTTTAAAAAGGAGCTGCAAGCGGCATTATTAGTAAACCTGGCTCTTGTAGCCATTGCTTCGCCTGGCATTGCACAAAATGCAGGTAAAGCAGATTCAATTACAGTGGCTATTGCTCCTGAATATGATAAAGTAAGTGGCTTTCACCGCTTCTGGCTGGGAGAAAGCTATCGCAAAATATGGGCAACGCCGGTAAAATTGCGCATCATGGACCTTCAGAAAGAAAAAGGAGGGCTCACGATTACCAAGCTTGGTGGCGGAATGCAAACCCGGTCCCTGCGTCTAAAGGATGTTTCCGGGAAAGAATGGGTCTTGAGGACCGTTCAGAAGTATGCCGATAGAAGTTTGCCGGAAAACCTGAGGGCCACCATTGCAAAAGACATTACACAAGATCAGGTCTCTACCAACCATCCTTTTGCTTCGTTAATCGTTCCAACACTGGCCGGAGCATTAGACCTGGCCCATGCAAAACCGGAAATTGTATATGTAGGAGATGATCCCGGACTGGGCGAATACCGGAAAGACTTCGCCAACGCGGCCTATGTGTTTGAAGAAAGATCTCCTTTTGAAGAGAAAACCGACAATACAGAAAAAGCACAAAAAAAGATTCTTAAAGACAACGATACCCATGCAGATCAGAAAATGACGCTCAGGGCCCGTTTACTGGATTTCTTATTGGGTGATTGGGACAGACATGAAGACAACTGGCGCTGGTCTGTAGATAAAACTCCGGACGGAACGACTTATAGTCCCGTTCCCAGAGACCGTGATAAAGTATTTTATAAAACTTCAGGCGTGTTTCCCTGGGTGCTTACCCATCAATGGCTGAAATCACACTTACAACCTTACTCCCCAACGATCAGAGATGTGGAGCATTGGAACTTTAATGAACGGTATTTTGACCGCTTCTTTTTAAATGAACTGACAGAACAGGATTGGAAAGAGCAAGTGAAAGTAGTGCAGTCTAAAATGACCGATGAACTGATCGCCAAATCTTTCAGAGAGATGCCGGAGCCGATATTTAAACAATGCGGCGCGGAGCTGATTGGCAATTTTACCTCAAGGAGAGACCAGCTGGAAACCCTGGCGCTGAAATATTACCGATTTTTATCCATCAATGTAGATGTTCCCGGATCAGAAAAAACGGAATATTTTGATGTGAAACATCAGGAAAATGGCATGGTCAGGCTGCATGTGTACAACATTAAGAAAGATGGCACAAAAGGCCGTCTGTTCTTTGACCGCACTTTCGACCCAAAGGTGACTAAGGAAATCAGGTTGTTCGGATTGGGAGGAAAGGATGTTTTTGATGTTCATGGCAAGGCCAACTCTACTATAAAAGTAAGGATGATCGGTGGGGATGAGGAAGATCAGTTTAAGGTAGCAGAAAACGTAAGCAACAAATCAGGTCTTTTTATTTACGACCGTAAAGATGAGATAAACCAGCTTCCGGAACAGGGATTTGCGAAACTCAGACTGGCAAAGGATACCGCCGTAAACCAGTTTAATAAAACCGGATTTCTGTACGACAGGTCCGGGATCTTGTTTGACCTGAACTATAACATTGATCAGGGCGTACAGATTGGCCTGGGCTACATCATAGAGAAACAAGGATTTAGAAAAGAACCTTATGCCTCTAAACAAGAGATTTGGGCACATTACTCTACCGGCAGGAAATCTTTTATTCTGGATTATGCAGGCGATTTCAAGAAAGCAATAGGTAACAACGACCTCAAGGTAACGGTCAATATGTTGGGCCCCAATAATTTAAGTAACTTCTTTGGCCTGGGGAACAATACCGCCTATGTGAAAGATCGGGAAGATGATCATCATGAGGAGGAGAACGATAAAGAAGATGGGATTTCTTATTACCGGAACCGTTATAACTATTTGAATGCCAATATTAAACTCAAAAGAGACCTCGATAAATTCTGGAGCGTAGAAGGTGGATTACTGCTGTCTTATTATGCAAGTGAGCGTTCAGAAAATGACGAACGTTTCCTCTTTGATTATGACCTGGCCAATCCCGGACAGGATGTCTTTTCTAACCGCTTCTATGCCGGATTAACCGCCGGATGGTCTTACGATACAAGGGATAATATCGCCATTCCTAAAAAAGGGGTTTTCTGGAAAACCACACTTTCTGCCCAGCAAAGGGTTACCGGTGATGATCAGCGCTATGGCATTCTGACTTCGGAATTTCGCTTTTACCTCAATCCCGGGAAATCCGGATTGGTGATCGCGAATCGGATTGGTGGAGGAACAACTGTAGGTAATCCTGCATTCTTTCAAAATATTCAGCTGGGAGGGGTAAACAGCCTTCGTGGATTCAACAGCAGGAGGTTTACAGGACGTACAGGTGCCTATCATAACCTGGACCTGAGGTTAAAACTCTTCAATTTTACCTCTTACCTGGTTCCGGGGACAGTAGGAATGATCGGTTTTAACGATGTAGGCCGGGTTTGGCAACCTGGAGAATCCAGTGGCAGATGGCACCATGGTTATGGTGGTGGTCTGTACATTATGCCGGGAGATCAGATCCTGATTCAGGGCACAGTAGGTTTCTCTAAGGAAGCAACAATGCCTTATTTTTCAGTAGGTTTTAATTTTTAACCTGAAATATCCGGTTCTTTTGTAAAGCGCAGGAAACAAAGTAAGTTTGAACACGTTCTATATATTACAAATTATATCATCAAATGAAATTATTAAAAAGCTTTTTACCCGTTACTTTATTGTTGCTCAGCACACAAGTGGTGAGCGCGCAATTTAAATTGCCGACACTTCCATATGCTACCAATGCATTGGAACCTGCTATCGATAAGCAAACGATGGAAATTCATCATGGTAAACACCATGCTGCTTATGTAAATAACCTCAATGCAGCCTTGAAAGGAGCTTCCGCTGAAGGAAAATCATTGGCAGACCTGCTTGCACAGGTATCTAAGTATCCTGCTGTAATTAGAAATAATGCAGGTGGACATTTTAACCATAGCTTGTTTTGGCTGGTCATGGCACCTAAACCAAAGCCTGTTTCCCCGGCATTTTTGAAAGAAATGAATGCTGCCTTTGGTACTATGGATAAGTTTAAAGCCGCCTTCGCAGATTCTGCAGCCAAAAGGTTTGGCTCAGGATGGGCATGGCTGATTGTTCAGAATGGAAAATTGAAAATTACCACTACGGCAAATCAGGACAATCCTTTGATGGATGTAGTGGCGGAGAAAGGGAAACCAATTCTCGCACTGGACGTTTGGGAACATGCTTATTATTTGAAATATCAGAACAAACGCCCGGATTATATCAATGCATGGTGGACTGTAGTGAACTGGGCAGAGGTGGAGAGAAGGTTTAATGAAGTGAAAAAGTAAGCATGTCTGTTCGCAGACTGAAATACCTGCCCTGAAAAAGGGCAGGTATTTCGAGGTCCGCTCACAGAACGCATACTTTTTCCTGCGCCAAACCTGGATAATGTATAAAGGAGAACGTATATGAAGGATTCTTTTAGGGACAATATTTTAAGCCGTATCATTTAGATACGGCTTTTTTTATGCGCTGAATACAAGGTTGTTGGCACTTCCTGAAATAAAATTTGGGAAGTGTAAAAATGTTTATATGTTTGTGATAATATAGAACAGTATAGAATAGTACGGTACTGTAAGTTTAATCACAATATCAACCAAAATATAAACCAAACCAACTAATCAAAAATGCGTATGAAATTAAAAATGACCCTTAAAGTATTAATGCTATGCGCTGTATGTGGAGGGCAGATGGGCATTAACAATGTCGTTAATGCCCAGTCTGTACAGAAAACAACAGAACGGGTAACGGGAAAAGTAACAGACGAAACCGGTGGGGGGCTGCCGGGAGTTTCCGTTACGGTTAAAGGAACAGGGGCTGCTGTTTCTTCTGATGGATCCGGAAATTACAGCATCAATGTTTCCGGGAAAGGCGTATTGCTGTTTTCATTTACAGGGTACATCAGCCGGGAAGTTGCGGTAAATGGGGGAGCAAAAGTTAATGTACAGCTTCAGGTAGATCAAAAAATATTGGAAGAGATTGTCGTGGTTGGGTATGGCCAGCAGAAAAAGGTAACGGTAACCGGATCTGTTGCCACCTTAAAAGGGGATGTTTTGCGACAAAGCCCTGCGGCCAATCTGAGTAATGCCATTGCAGGACGTATTCCGGGGGTGATCGCTTCCAACCGTTCCGGAGAACCGGGCAATGATTTTTCCACCTTGCTGATTCGGGGTAAAGGAACATTGAACGACAATAGTCCGCTGATGGTAATCGATGGGGTAGCCAACAGGGGGGCATTTGAAAGGATCAATCCTGATGATGTGGAAAGTATTACCGTGCTGAAGGATGCTTCTGCCGCGATTTACGGTGCCCAGGCAGCCAATGGTGTGATCCTGATTACGACCAAAAGAGGGAAAGTTGGAAAGCCGACGGTTACTTATACCGGGAGTTATGGCTTTACCCAGCCTACACAATTGCCGAAATTGGTGGATGCCGGGCAGTACGCCACTTATATCAATGAGGTAAACGACCGTTTGGGACAGCCGCATCAGTATTCAGATGCAGATGTACAGAAGTATAAAGATGGAACCGATCCCCTGAATTTTCCCAATACAGACTGGTATGATGCAGTGCTAAAGGATTTCTCCCCGCAGACCCGTCATGCCATTAGTTTGAGTGGCGGAAGCGAAAAGATAGACCATTTTATTTCCGGAGAGTACCTGAATCAGGATGGGATCTTTCATAAATCTGCCACGAAATACAAACAATACAACCTGCGTTCCAATGTCAGTTCTCAGGTGAGCGATCACCTGAAGCTGTCATTGAATGTTGCAGGTCGGATCGAAGACAGGCGTTATTCCAACTATAGCAGCGGGTCGATCTTTGCAGAAGTGCTTTCGGCCTATCCGACTTTGCCTGCCTATTACCCAAATGGTCTTCCCGGGCCTGGGCTTGCCGGTGGACGTAACCCGGTATTAATGGCTTCAGGGGCGACAGGTTATAATAAAACGAAGGATTATTCCCTGCTTTCAGATGCCTCCTTTAATCTTAAAATGCCATACATCACTCAGGGCCTGTACCTTTCCGGACTTGCCGCTTTTGATTTCCGCTTTCGCAATGGCAAGAAGCTCTATGACAACTGGGATGCCTTTCGTTATAACAAAAATACACAGGAATATGTGAACCTGAGGGATACGGAAGGGCCAATTAACCTGAACGAAGATTTCAGAAACTACCAGCTCTCGACTTACAACCTGAAACTGGGTTATGAAAGGAGCTTTGGCAGACATCAGGTGACGGCTTTCGCTGCATTTGAGCAAAGCGAAAACTATGATGAAGGAATCAGTGCTTACCGTACAGGTTATTTAAGCAGCAAAATTGACCAGATATTTATAGGTGGGGACAAAGACAAGAACAACGGCAGTGTGGCCTCGCAATCTGCACGCAGAAATTTCTTTGGCCGTTTTACCTACAGTTATAAGGAGCGGTATCTTGCGGAAGTCATTCTACGTCATGATGGCTCTTTCAACTTTCCTAAAGGCAAACAATGGGGCACTTTTCCAGGAATTTCCCTGGGATGGAGAATCTCTGAAGAGGAGTTCTTTAAGCAGAATGTCAGCTTTGTAAACCAGCTGAAACTGAAGGCTTCATGGGGTAAACTTGGGAATGATAAAATTGCACCTTATCAGAATTTACAGCAGTATAACCTGGATGGTGGCTTTTACTTTGGGCCGGATAGCGAGAAACAGCAGGGCTTGTCTGCAGGAGTAGCCCCCAATCCCGGAATCACCTGGGAGGTGGCCAACAATACCAATGTGGGGATAGAGTCTTCCTTCTTTAACGGGGATTTGAACTTCAATGCAGACTATTTTGTCTCCAAACGTGACCGCATCCTCATTGCCCGGAATGCTTCAGTTCCTTCGAGCACCGGGCTGACAGGGAAGTTGCCGACAGAAAATATCGGAAAAGTAAACAACAGGGGTTTTGAGCTGGAATTGACATACAGACATGCCATCAATAAGGATTTCTCTTATCAGCTTGGTGGGAATTATACTTTCACGAAGAATAAAGTCGTGTTTATGGACGAGGCAGCCAATGTACCGGAATGGCAAAAAATCCAGGGGCATGCCATGGATTCCTGGCTGGTTTATCAGGCAGAGGGAATCTACCGGACACAGGCAGAGATCGACAATTCTGTGCATTTGGCAGGCACCAAACCCGGTGACATCCGCTATAGAGACATCAACGGAGATCAAAAGATCACTTCCGACGACAGGATCCGCATCTTTGAAAGCCCGACACCCAGTAGTGTATTTGCCTTTACTGCCGGATTTCAATACAAAGGAATTGGACTGGACATCCTCCTGCAAGGCCAGGGAAAGGCCCGGCAGCTGATTTTACCACAGCAGGGCAATGCCATCACACCTCCCGTTTGGTTGTTTGAAGACCGCTGGAGTGTCAATAATCCGGGAGGGAAATATCCTGCCTCATTTGACCGTAATGATGCCATAAATAACCGCTATTCCGACTTCTGGCTCCGTAATGCCGCATTTCTAAGGCTCAAAAATGTAGAGCTTTCTTATACTTTTCCTAAAGAGCTGACCTCTAGGTTAAGCCTGCAGCACCTGCGCCTCTTTGTGAACGGCAGTAACCTGTTCGTGTTCAGCAAGATCAGGGATTATGATCCTGAACTCAATGCCGTAACCGGAAGTTATTACCCGCAAACCAGAATTGTAAGCGCAGGAATCAATATCTCTCTTTAATCCTAAATGAAACAATAATGAAGATGAAAACTATATCTATATGCTTTTTGGGCTTATTGCTTTTAACAAACCTGAATTCCTGTAAAAAGGATTTTCTGGACAGAAAGCCCCTGGATACCTATTCAGAGCTCGATGTCTGGACAGATCTGAACCTGATACAGACCTTTATCAACTCCAAATACCGCGCTTTACCGCACTTTTATAACTGGGGGGCAGCAGTAAATGGCCCGGGTTTGTCCGCCGCATCTGATGAAGGTTACTCCAAGTTTAACTACGAAAGTGTCTTTTTATGGAATAAAGGAGAAATTAGTCCCGACAACCTTTCTATGGACAGCTGGACCCCGGATTATGGCTTTATACGGGATTGTAACTCCTTTTTTGAGAAGATAGGAGCAGTGAAAGGGGATGAGGGAATCAAAAAAAGGATGACCGGCGAGATGAAGTTTATCAGGGCCTGGTGTTATTTTAACCTCATTTCCCGCTATGGTGGTGTACCACTGATCACTAAAGTCTATAGCCTTTCTGACCCTGATTTCCTTGCAGCGAGAAATTCATACGCAGAATGTATGGCCTTTGTTGTAAAGGAACTCGATGAGGCGATTCCCATGTTGCCGGACAGTTACAGCGGTAAAGACCTGGGCCGGGCAACCAAAGGAGCCGTTCTCGCCTTGAAATCCAGGGCATTGCTTTATGCCGCAAGCGCCTTGAACAACCCCTCCGGCGACAGGGCGAAATGGCAGGCAGCAGCCGATGCCACCAAAGCCATGCTCGATGCACCTGGCTTTGGGTTATACGCCGGATCAGACTATAAACAACTGTTTTTAGAAAAGTTCAACCGCGAAATTATCCTGTCTTACGGGATGAATGGTACAGATTGGGAATCTTCACTTGATGTGATGATCGCACCAAACGGATACCATGGCTGGTCTGTTTATGCACCTTCCCAGAACCTTGTCGACGATTTTGAGATGAAAAACGGAAAGATGATTAATGATCCGGCATCGGGATATGACCCCACCAATCCGTATTTAAATCGGGATCCCCGTTTTGATGCCACGATTATTTTCAACGGAACGCCATTTAAGGGACGGAAAGCAGAGTACTTTAAAGGTGGTTTAGATAGCCCGCAGAGCCCCGTGGAGAACTGGAACGCCAGTCTGACGGGATACAACTGGCGCAAATATGCGGATGAAACGCATGATATGGATGCGACCGGAAGTACACAAAACTGGGTCATCTTTCGCCTGGCAGAAGTCTATTTAAATTATGCAGAAATCCAATATGAACTGGGAAATGAACCCGAAGCGAGGAACTATCTTAACCTGGTTCGCAGCAGGCCATCGGTAAATATGCCTCCAGTTACTGCCGGATCTACCGCGCTCAGGGATGCGATCAGACATGAACGGGAGATAGAATTATGCTTTGAAGGACATCGTTTTTATGATGTACGCAGGTGGAAAATTGCCGCTGCTTCAGAGAATAAGCCAATCCGGGCAGTGAACATCACTAAAAACCAGAACGGTTCCTTTAGCTATGATTACTTTGATTTGCAGCCGCGCAAGTTTCTGGAAGCCAATTATTTGTTTCCCATTCCCAGATACGAAACACAAAAGAATAAATTGCTAAGCCAGAACCCCGGATATTAATCTGAAGAAAAACGTTACGGCGTATCCATGCCGTAACGTTTTTAATAATTGGAATGTTAAATTTGTTTTCCTGATCCTGATCAGGCCCGCAATTAGATAAGATATATGAGGAATGTTTTTGAGAAAATACAAGAGCTGGAAGTAATTCCGGGTTATTCTAAACACGAGCAGTTGGTTCAGGGCTTTATTAACTCAATTGACAGTAAGATTCTGGTGAAAGGGGATCAGCTTCCTTCTGTAAACGTCATGATCAGGGAAACCGGATTTGCCCGGGAAACCATCGTGAAAGGGTATAAGGAGCTGATTGAGCGCGGGATCATAGAATCTAAAAGAGGAATGGGTTATTACATTTCTAATGTAGATACCGGTCAGCCTTTAAAGCTTGCACTGGTCTTATATGCCTTTGATTCCATTCAGGAAACCTTTTACAATGCCTTTAGAGACCTTCTTGTGCCGAACATTCAGATTGATGTTTTCTTTCATCACCAGAATATTGATACTTTCGAAAGCATCATCAATAACATCAGCGGGAAATATGGAATGTATGTCGTAACGCCGATGCCTCATCCTAAAACAGCAAAGATCCTAAAACTGCTTCCGCTTCATAAAATGCTGATGATAGACCGTTTTGAACCCATGCAGGGGGATTTTTCCTACCTCAGTCAGGAGTTTGAGGAATCCAGTTACCGGGTATTTGTCGAATTGCTGGATACGATCAGAAAATTTGATGAAATGGTCTTCTTTTCCCGGCCCAATTCAGACCTGCCGATTGAAATCATGAAAGCCTTTAAAAGGTTTGTAAAGGATTATGATATCAAATATCAGGTAAAAAAGGAATATCTGCCCGGTTCGGTAGAGCAGGGGAAAGTCTATTTTATTTGTAACGACAGGCAGCTGTGGATGATGCTTAAAGATTGTGAAAATCAAGGTATTGTACTCGGAAAGGACGTCGGTATTTTATCTCAGGACGATGACCCCATTAAGGAAATCATTTGCGGGGGCATCACAACTTACTCTACAGATTTTAACCTGATGGCACAGAAAGCAGCACAATTTGTTGTTGGTCAGGAAAGAATCCGGGAGGTGATACCTACGGTACTCAAGAGGCGGAAATCTCTTTAACAATTTCATTTTCAGTTAATAACCGGTAATGGCCTTGGCCATTGCACAGGCGATGTTGTGATTTTTTTATTTTAACCCATTTAACACATTGAAATGATGAAAATTAAATTGAAGCCCTTGAAGATCTGTTTAAGCCTATTGGTCCTGATGACCATCCGGAACCTGGTTTTTGCCCAACAGCTGGACCTGCCGGTTCAGACAGACCGCTGGGAGATCCGAAAGGACGGCAGTATCTTTTGGAAAATTACAGACCGCTTGCCCCATGCCGATCATATTGAAATGAGCGGACAGAAGGTTTCTCTATGGCTGCAATACGAAGTAGATGCAGAAAAAAGGCTTCATTTGAAGCGTACGGTGGTGTTTCCAACCTTTAGAATGAAGCCCAATGATACCCACTCCAGTCTGATGCAGGTGATCAGGGATGAGGAGCTTCCACAGATTTTTGTAGATGGAAAACCGATGAAAGAGGAACTCTTTAACGGCCATCAACTGAAAGGTTTTTCAAATGTCCTGACCGGAATCCGGCTCGACGGAAGGATGGAGGTTTACAGTAAGACAGGCGAAAAAGGACTTGTTACAATGAAAAGAACATTGTTTCCTGCGGTTAGTCAGCCTATCGCTATAGAACAGTTGGTTTTTGTAAATCAAGGACTTAAGCCGGTCAGGATTTCAATGGTCCATCAGTTTAGGGACATCCTGATTGATACCTCCAGGGCCTACCTGAAGCCACATCACATCATCCTCCGCTCCGCTGCAAGCGGAAAACAACTCGTTAAACCCGGTGATTCTATCAGCTTTTCGATCAGCTATCAGGCCGCTGCCAATGCAGCAGCTACAGTTGACATTGATGTGCTTGCGGAAGAATCCAAAAGACAGGCCCGCATCGGAGAAATCGCTCAAAAACTGCAGCTGATCACTCCGGAACCCATTTTAAACACGGCTTTTGCCTTTGCCAAACTCAGGGCGACAGAAAGTATTTTTAACACGAAAGGGGGCCTGATGCATGGTCCGGGTGGTCTTTCTTATTACGCAGCCATCTGGGCAAATGACCAGGCAGAGTATGTAAATCCCTTTTTTGCATTTTTAGGTGACGACCTCGGAAATAAATCGGCCATGAATGCCTACCGCATGTTTGCCACCTATATGAACCCTGAATACAAACCCATTCCCAGCTCGATTATTGCGGAAGGAGAGGGCTTTTGGAACGGGGCCGGCGACCGTGGTGATCAGGCCATGATCGCCTATGGTGCTTCCCGTTACGCTCTTGCGAATGGAAACATTGATTCCGCACGTGTATTGTGGCCTTTAATTGAATGGTGCCTGGAATATTCCAGGCGAAAGCTGAATAAAGATGGGGTAGTGGCCTCTAAAAGCGATGAACTGGAAGGGAGATTTCCTGCCGGAGATGCCAACCTGTCGACCAGCTGTTTGTATTATGATGCTTTGATCTCGGCTGCAGAGCTGGCTCCTTTGCTCAATAAAGGCGTAAAGACACAGCAGGCCTACCGGAAACAGGCAGAAACACTGAGGCTTGCAATAAGCCGGTATTTTTCTGCCAATGTAGAAGGATTCGAGACCTACAGGTATTACAAAGGCAATGAGGTATTGCGTTCCTGGATTTGTATGCCACTTACAGTGGGCATTGAAGACCGGAAAGAAGGGACCATTAAGGCATTGTTTTCCTCCAGGTTATTCACCAGCGATGGCCTCCTGACACAATCCGGAGACAAGACCTTCTGGGATCGGGCCACTTTATACGCTTTAAGGGGGATTCTATCCGCCGGAGAGACCGAAGAAGCCATGGCTTACCTCAGGTATTATTCCAGAAGACGCCTGCTGGGCGAACACGTTCCATATCCTGTAGAAGCCTTTCCGGAAGGCGGACAACGACATTTATCCGCAGAAAGCGGCCTGTATTGCCGGGTCTTTACCGAAGGCCTGTTTGGCATTCGCCCGCTGGGTTTTGACCGTTTTAATTGTACGCCGAGGATGCCGGAAGGATGGAATCAGATGGCTTTGCGCAACATTCATTCCTTTGGAAGTACGTTTGATATGGAGATTTCCAGAATAGGTAAGAACCGCATGCGGATCAGCATCAAAAAGGAAGGAAAAGTCAAACAATACCTACTTAAAAACGGTACTACCCTCTTACTTAAAGTTTAGATCCTGCCTTTGCTTTTGTCCCGCCAGCTGATTAGCCGGGGCAAAAGCAAAATGCTAAAAGGTTTTTTAAATATTATTAGGAAGATAACCTGCATTTAGCTTTCTTTGCGTTTTATTTATAATTAATCTTAATAAAGCGCAATATATGCAGAAATCTTTACTGAATCTCCTATTTTTTCTCTTACTCAGTTCCGGCGTACTGGCGCAACAATCCAGTAGTATTAAAGGACGGATCACTACAGCAGATGGGAGTGTAGCGAGCAATATCTCCGTAAAACTGGCAGGTACTTCCATTGGTGTAATCACGAATGAGGATGGTGAATACCACATCCGAAAGGTTCCTGCAGGAACACATACCATCGTTGTTTCCGGAGTTGGACTGCTGACAAAAGAAAAGCAAATCATCGTGACCGGAAAATCAACCCTTATTGTTGATTTCTCATTGAAAGAGAACTTGTCTCAGCTGGATGTCGTTCAGATTTCAGGTAATAAAAAGAAATTTAAAGTAGATAAAGTCTCTTCTTCCCTGCGTTTACAGACGCCTTTGCTGGAATTGCCTCAGAACATTCGCGTGGTGACCAGTCAGGTGATGGCCGATCAGATGGCTTTTGATATCGTGGACGGGGTGACGAGAAATGTCAGTGGCGCAATCAGGGTAGGCCATTGGGATGCACAATACGCCAATATCTATATGCGTGGAACCACCATTCCTGCTTTCCGTAACGGGATGAATATGAAAACACCATGGGGCCCATTGGCAGACGATGCAGCCACCATTGACCGCATTGAATTTGTGAAAGGCCCGGCCAGTTTTATGATGGCCAACGGCGAACCCGGTGGAATGTATAATATTGTCACCAAGAAACCTACAGGTCAGAACAACAGTTCTGTAAGTGTCAGTGCAGGTGGTTATAACCTTGCCCGTGCGGCGGTCGACCTGGATACCAAGCTGAGTCAGGACGGTAAATTGCTGTTTCGTTTGAATGTTGCCGGACAAACTAAGGGAAGTTTTAATAAATACAATTATACTGATAAATATGTGATCGCTCCGGTAATCAGTTATCAGATAGATAGTAATACCAAATTTACGGCAGAATATACCCGTCAGCATGTAGAAGCGCAGGCATTGGGAAATTATGGTTTCTCTAAAAAAGGCTTCGGTGATGTTCCTCCAAGCTTTTTCCTGGGAGATCCTGCTTTAGATCCTGCAAAACTGAATGACCATAACGTTACCCTTTATTTAAACCATAAGCTAAATAACGACTGGACTTTCAATGCGCAACTGGCCTATCTGAATTATTCCTTAGAAGGGGGATCGGTATGGCTTTCTTCGCTGGACGATCAGGGAAACATGAAGCGTTATTACAATATTGGTGATGAGCTGGCGATTAATAAAAATGCACAGTTCAGTTTACAGGGAGAATTTAAAACCGGAGATGTCGTGCATCGGGTTTTAGGTGGTTTGGATATGGGAAACCTGAAAACATGGGGTGACTTTAGCAGTTCCACCACACCGGATCTTCAATTGGCAGGTAATGTGCCTTTTAATATTTACAATCCGATTTATGGAATTCCTGCAGCAAACATCCCGGTATTTGACCGTTCAAAGAGCATTCAGGTGCGTTCCGGAAACAACATCTATGCAACAAATGTGAGCTATACCGGAGTTTATGTTCAGGATGAACTTCGTTTTCTGGAGGAAAAATTACGCCTGACACTTGCCGGAAGGTTTACCCATGCAGTGACGGTTGGAAAGACCAATGCAGCACAGTTGTCTGATAATGCATTTTCTCCGAGAGCGGGTTTGAGCTATTCCATCACAAAAAACATGTCTGTTTATACTTTATTTGATCAGAGTTTCCTGCCTCAGCCGGGCGCCAATAAAGAAGGAGAGATCTTTAAGCCTTTAAGAGGAAATAATATTGAAATCGGATTCAAGAAAGACTGGTTTGACGGAAAATGGAATACCTCAATAACGGCCTATCAGATTACTAAGAAGAACGTCCTTACCGAAGATCCAAGATTTCCCGGAGATCCGGCAGGATACAAAGTTCAACTCGGTGAAATTCAGTCTAAAGGGATAGAAATCGATGTGGTAGGAGAACTGGTGGAAGGATTAAACGTGACCTTAAATTATGCCTATACAGAGCCTAAAGTGACCAAAGATCAGGCATTGAATAAAAACCTTAAAGGTACTTATTTAACAAATTCAGCCAGACACATCAGCAATGGCTGGTTGAGCTATACCTATAAAAAACAAGGCGCTTTATTGAATGGTTTCGGACTTTCAGGAGGATATCAGTATCAGGGAAAACGTATTGCCGGACAGGGATTTACGAAGCCAAATCTTCCTGATTACATCCGTTTTGATGCCGGAGTTTCTTATACTAAAGGAAAATTCAGCATTTCTACCGTAGTTAATAATGTGCTCGACCGCAGGTTGTTTACCCAGGGAACTGCCCCTGCAAACGCGTCCGGATACTATACCTGGATTTACGACATGCCTAGAAACGCAAGAATTACCGCGCTATATAAATTTAAATAATGACTTTTAAAAAGATCAACGCCTTTTTACACTTATGGCTCGGACTTGGTTCGGGCCTGATTGTGTTTATAGTGAGCATTACCGGCTGTATTTATGTGTTTGAAAAAGAGATCAGAAGCTTATATGAGCCCTGGCAATTTGTAAAACCCCGGCAGGAGGCTTTCCTGTTTCCTACGCAGCTAACTGCTCTGGCTACCCCGAAAATGGGCGGGCTGAAACCTAATTCCATTCGCTACGGACAAAAAGATGAAGCAGTTACCGTCAGCAATTTTAACCGGAAGAAGGGAGTTAGTGTGGTGGTTTTTATGAACCCATATACAGGGGAACTGATTCATACGGAAAAGAAAAACAGGAAAAGTAACCCGGATTTCTTCCGTTTCATCTTAAATGGACATCGTGCATTGTGGTTACCTTATCCTGTCGGAAGGCCCATCGTTGGGGCAGCAGTGCTGATTTTTGTGCTGTTACTCGTTTCCGGGATCATCTTATGGTGGCCAAAGAAATGGATCAAATCTATTCGTGATAAAAGCTTTAAAATTAAGTGGAATGCCAGTTTTAAGCGGAAAAATTACGACCTGCACAATGTGCTCGGGTTTTATACTTTTCTGTTTTTATTGCTGATTTCACTAACAGGATTGGTTTACAGCTATAAATGGTATAGTAAATCCCTCTATTGGTTAAGTTCCGGAGGGCAGCCTCTGAAGGAATTTAAAAGGGCCCTTTCGGATACTACCGCAACGGGAACCTTTAAACCAACAGATGTAGACCGGCTTTACAGCAGGATTGTGGCCTCAGACCGGACAGAAAATATCCTCGTTTCATTGCCTGAAAAGGCCTCAGATGCCATTGGTTTTGTAGTTTATCTGAAAGCGGGAACATTGTATAAGACCAACCGTTATAACTTTGATCAGCTGAGCCTCAAGCCCATTACAGATGGCTCTCCTTTTTCAGGAAGATATGAGGATGCCAGTGCTGCGGACAAGCTCAGAAGGATGAATTACGACCTGCACATTGGTGCGATACTGGGGATTCCGACGAAAATTCTGGCCTTTCTGGCAAGTTTGATCTCTGCCAGTCTGCCGGTTACCGGTTTTATCATTTGGTACAACAGGAAGTTTAAAAAGAAGAAAAAAGGGGGAAATGCACCCGCATTGCCCCGGAAAAAAGGGGAGGAGCATAAGGCTCCAAAAATAAAACAACTGGAAGCCCTTGAGGTTTAAAGCTAAAAAGCCGGAATCAATGTTTATGATTCCGGCTTTTTTATGACCTCAGTTTAATCCGGCAGCAGTTAATCTGCTTCGTTATCTACGAAAAGTTTGATTTCATAATCAGAGATCGTGATCAGTCTGTCTTTATACAATCCGCCAATTACCTTTTTAAAAGCACTTTTGCTGATCTTAAAGCGGTCATAGATCTCCTCCGGTGCACTTTTATCGCCAAGGGCAATCACGCCGCCACTTTCTTTAAGTTCGTCGAGGATGGCATCCTTATTTTCCAGAATATGGCCGTAACCCATAGGTTGAAGGCTCAAATCGATTTTTCCTTCCACACGGATCTTTTTGATCCATCCTTTTCTGAATTCTCCCGGATTCAGTTGGTCAAACAGCTCGTTGGTGTACAATAAACCAATGTATTTGTTGTCTACAATGGCATTGTAACCCAGGTCAGAGCGGTCTACAATCAGTAAACTTACTTCATCACCTTCTTCAAGGTCAATGTCCTGATCTTCCACATAATTGGTTAAACGGGAAGAAGCCACCATGCGGTCGTTACTTTCGTCAAGGTATACGTAAACCACATGACTTTCGCCTTTAAACATCGGGCGTTTCTGCTCACGCTGAGGGACATAGATGTCTTTATCAAGACCAAGATCCATAAATGCACCGTCTTCTCCATCATCAACCACAGTCAGGTAGGCAAAATCTCCTACGCAGGCATGAGGCCTTTTGGTGGTACCCATTAGTCTGCCATCTTTGTGCATGTATACGAAAACATTGATGTTCTCTCCGATTTCGATGTTTTTAGGGACATCTACATAAGGGAGAAGTACTTCTTTTTCGCCTTCGGTAAGTATGAGGCCGTTTTCGGTTTTATTTATAATTCTGAGATCGTTATATCTTCCTATTTCTATCATGTTCTTGCAGGCATTTTTGCAAAGGTAGCGATATCGTTAGTAACATATCGGTCTGCGGTGTATCTAAATTTAAAAATATACCGGGTGATCAGCTTAGATTTAGAAGATATAGAGAAAAAATACGGAGCGCATACCATTCTTTCTTTTGAGAAATGGAGCCTGGATTCAGGAATTTACTGGATTAAAGGGGGAAACGGGACCGGAAAAACCACGCTTTTCAGGGTGATTTCCGGGCAAACGCCATTTAAAGGAGCGCTCAGTTTAAATCAAATCAGCCTGAAAAAGCAGCCTGTTGCCTATCGCGCAATGATCAGTTATGCAGAGGCTGAGCCTCAATATCCTTCTTTTATTACCGGGAATGAACTGTTAAAATACATTATTGCGTTAAGAAAAGCAGATCGAAAGGTGATTGAGGACATCATTGAGCAGTTCGGCATGACCGCCTTTATGAACAATAAGATTGGAAGTTATTCCAGTGGGATGTTAAAAAAGCTCTCTCTTATTTGTGCTTTTACCGGTGATATTCAGTTGTATATCCTTGATGAGCCCTTAATTACCATAGATGCAAAATCCGCTCAGGTTCTTTATGGTCTGATCAACCAATATCATAAAAAGGGGAGTAGTTTCCTGTTGTCTTCCCATCAGGAGCTGGAACCCGGGCAGCTGGCACTTAAAGCCACATTTCAAATTAAAGACAGGAAAATAGAAGCATGTTAAAGCTATTTCTAAAGACTTTAAGCAAAGAGTTTTACGCCTCACATGCCGGTTTATTCCTGTTTGGCTTTTACCTTTTGTTTGGAATTGTGGAGGCTTCACAGCTCATCAGTTATCATAAAACCCTCATGATGCTGGTTTATTCTTCACCGCTTGTTCTTTTTCTGGTCTTTGTCTGCTGGGCTTTATACCTCCTGAAATGCCTGTTTTTTGTGAAAAAACAGTTGAAGCTGGAAAGCTATCGTTTTGTATTCCTCCTGGGCACAGCAGCGCGAAAAACCCAGCTTAAGCTCTGGCTGAAGCTGTATGCCGTATTATTTTTACCGATCTTGCTGTATGCCCTTCCATTGGTTTATATAGGCATGGTTTATGCTTATTATGTGAGTGTTTGCGCGGTTTTACTCTGTATCCTTACCTTATTATTTGCCGTATCCGGATATATGTTCCGGATCATCAATTATAGCCATGTTCCAGCTAAGGTTTATTTAAAAACCTCCCTCCCCCAATGGAGTAAGCCTTACTGGACATGGCCTTTTTATTACTTGCTGAAAGAGCAGACGCTCATGCTGCTGGGGAGTAAAGTCTTGTCATTTGCCCTTTTTAATGCCGTTATGTGGGTCTTTGCCGATGTGTCCGGAGATATTCGGGTGGCCTTGATCGGGATTCTTGCGGCCGTACTGGCGCACAGTATGCTCATTCATGCCCTTTTAAAAAATGAGCTGGACCGCCTTTCTTTTACCAGAAGTCTGCCCATCACTCCAGGCTCAAGGATGGGGCATCGCATCCTGGTCCTGCTCTTGCTCTTTGTTCCCGAGATCATTTTCTATGTCCACAGAACAGGATTTCAGCCCCTGCATATTGGTTTTGGATTGCTGTTCGGTTTATCAGGATTAATGGGGTTACAGTTGATGTTATACCGGGTAAAACTCGATCAGGATCAATACCTGAAATGGTTACTCGGCTTCTTTTTCGTCAGCATGTTTATTGTCCTTGCGCATTATTATCTGCTCTATAGCCTGCTCATCTTACTGGGATATCTTTGCTATTTTTCTTTCTTTTACCACAAAAAAGACCTGCAGGAAATTTAAGGCCTCCTGTTGAACAGGAAGTTTAGGTATTTTTGGCTAACAAACTGATTATAAATAATTCTTCTCTTCTTTTTTTGCTGATGATTTTGACCGCCATTCTGCTTTTTGCTCCCGAAGCGCAGCATAAAACAAGCTTGTTGTGGAAGGGGATGCTGTCTATTTTATCTTTCAGATCGTAAAGGGAAATGTGTGTTCCTCCGATGTTATGTTCTTCGAATTCGTAGGCTTCCCGCACATCAATCAGCAGGAAAGGTTCTGCATTTTCCTGCCATTCCCGGAGTTCCCGGATGTCGATTTCCTGATAGGCTGCGGCCTTGCTTTTTGCCGGGGCTGTCTCATTTTTCTCTGGATTTTCCGGTTGAATGTTAAAAATCTGCATGTCATAATTTAAAGCATTCAATATAAGTAGTTTTCCGGAGAGGGGTGTTCCAAAGCCACAGATAATTTTTATGGCCTCATTGGCCATGATGCTTCCGATCATGCCCGGCAGGGGGCCGAGAACACCGCTCTCCCCGCAATTTGGCACCTCGTCTGCTGCCGGAGCCTCCGGGTAACACTTGCGGTAATCCGGCCCTCCCTTATAATTAAAGACAGAGACCTGTCCTTCAAAATGGAAGATTGAACCAAATACCAGGGGTTTGTGCAGTGCCAGGCAGGAATCATTGACCAGGTATCGTGTGGGGAAATTGTCAGATCCGTCAATCACCAGGTCATAATCCAAAATGATTTCTATGGCATTTTGGGCATTCAGATGATGCGGATAGGCCTGTATTTCTACCAGTGGATTGAGCCGGTTGAGCTGCTCGGCAGCGGCCTGGGCCTTGTTCCTGCCAATGTCATCCTGCTGGTAAAGCACCTGTCTGTGCAGGTTGCTTTCCTCTACCACATCCCCGTCAATCAGCCCGATTTTTCCTATTCCCGCTCCGGTAAGGTAGGATAGGAGGGGGCAGCCCAGTCCGCCGGCACCAATGATCAGTACCGAGGCCTTTTGTAGCTTTTCCTGGCCCTCCATGCCCATTTCTTCCAGCAAAATCTGACGATCGTATCGTTTAAATTCCTGATTGTTCATTGTTTTACCTTGTTAAGTTCATGTCCCAGTCTTTCCATACGGCTTCATATCCTTGTTGATGAATCATTTCTGCGATTTCCGGAGCTGTTCTTTCGTCTGAAATTTCAAACTGTTCCAAAGACTGCGGCTCCACGGCATATCCTCCGGGATTGGTTTTTGAGCCTGCACTGATGGAGGTGATGCCCAGTTTGATGATGTTATTCCGGAACGCGATGGATTCCCTCGTCGAGATCGACAACTCTATTTCTTCGTTGAACAGGCGGTACGCGCAGATGAGCTGGACGAGTTCTCTGTCGTTCATCACCACCTTCGGCTCCAGTCCGCCGCTAAATGGCCGGAGTCTGGGAAAAGAGATGCTGTATTTACTTTGCCAGTATTTCTTTTCCAGGTAATTCAGGTGTACTGCTGTGAAGAAGGAATCTGTCCGCCAGTCTTCCAGGCCGATCAGTACGCCTAGTCCCATTTTGTGAATTCCGGCCTGCCCCAGGCGGTCGGGTGTATCCAGGCGGTACTGAAAGTTTGATTTTTTACCTTTTGGGTGGTGTTTTTTATAATCTTCCTCATGATAGGTTTCCTGGTACACCAATACTGTATTTAAGCCATAAGGGGTCAGTTCCTGATAATCGGAAAGGTCAAGCGGCTGCACTTCCATTGAGATGTGTGCAAAATGTGGCCTGATCAGCTCCAGTACCTTTTTGAAATAATCGGTATGCACACTTTGGTTGGCTTCACCGGTCACCAGCAGTACATGGTCGTAGCCCATTTCTTTGATCGCTGCAACTTCCTCCATGATCTCTATCGGAGATAAGGTCTTGCGTTTCACCTTATTGTCGTAGCTGAAGCCACAGTACGTACAGATATTGTTGCATTCATTGGACAGGTATAGCGGCACATACATCTGGATGGTGTTTCCAAACCGCTTTAAAGTGAGCTGTTGGCTCAGTTGCGCCATTCTTTCCAAATATGGTGCAGCAGCAGGGGAGATCAGTGCTTTAAAGTCCTCCAAAGTTCTTTTTGTTGCCTTTAATGCCTGTTCTACATCTGCGCTTGTTTTCGCATAAATGCTCCTGCTGGTCTCATCCCAGCTATAGGTTTCAAAAATTTCGTTAAAACTCATCGTCAAGAAATGCGGTTAAGGGGCTGCTGGCCACAGCATGTGAATAAATCGCAGCTAATCTCGCCTCATAAGCCATTCTGCCTGCCTGAACGGCGATTTTAAAGGCTTCTGCCATTTTTGTCGGGTTTCCGGATACGGCAATAGCGGTGTTGACCAAAACTGCATCTGCACCAATTTCCATGGCTTTGGCGGCATCAGAAGGAGAGCCGATTCCGGCATCAATGATAACAGGTACATTGCTCTGGCTGATGATAATTTCCAGGAAATCTATGGTTTTTAGCCCCTTATTACTGCCTATCGGAGAGCCCAGCGGCATCACTGCAGCTGTTCCGGCATCTTCCAGCCGTTTACATAAAACAGGGTCTGCATGGATATAAGGGAGAACAATGAAGCCTAGTTTTGCCAGTTCTTCCGTTGCTTTAAGCGTCTCTATGGGGTCTGGCATCAGGTATTTTGGGTCCGGATGGATTTCCAGTTTAACCCAGTTTGTTTCCAGCGCTTCTCTGGCCATCTGTGCAGCAAAGACCGCTTCTTTGGCATTTCGAACACCGGAAGTGTTGGGCAAAAGGTTCAGGTGCGGGTGTTTGAGGTGCCTTAAAAGGTCATCTGCGGCATCGTTCAGGTCTACCCGTTTTAGGGCAACAGTAACCAGTTCCGAGCCGGAGGCGAGTAATGCGGCTTCCATGGCTTCCGGAGAACTGAACTTTCCGGTGCCGGTAAACAGGCGGGAGCTGAATATTTTGTCTGCTATTTTTAACATTTTCTTTAAGGGTTTAGGGTGTGGGAAACAGGGTGTTTTTCGAGCTCGGCATACATGCTTTTTATCCGCTCCCGGGCATCTGATTTTTGGGTCAGTGCGCCCGAAACAGCGACGCCGTAGAGGCCTGTTTTCAGGAGCTCCGGAAGGTCTTCCGGAGTGATCCCGCCAATGGCAATTACCGGTAAAATAATGCCTGACTTTTTGACTTGTTTCATGATTTCTGCATAGCCTTCCAGGCCGAGGACCGGGCTTAAAACTTTCTTCGTACCCGTGAAGCGGAAGGGGCCAAGACCAATGTAATCGGCCCCTTCTGCAACTCTTTTTTGTATGTCTGCAAAAGTATTTGCAGTTCCACCGATGATTATTTTATTACCAGTTAATAATCTGGCGTTTGTGATGCTCATATCATTTAATCCTAAATGTAATCCATGGGCAGAAATGGCCTTGGAAACGCCAGGAAAATCATTGATAATTAAACGGGCTGCAAATTTTTTGCAGAGCTCATTTGCAGCTTTAGCCAGGTTTAAAACTTCCGTTTCCGGCTGGTCTTTTACCCGGAGCTGGATCCATTTTCCGCCGGCATTGAGGACTTGTTCTATGGCCTCTAAATGGCTGAGTTCTGCGCTGGATTGGGAGATGTAATGTAGTCTGTCTATCATGAGGAATGGTAGCCCAAAAGGCTGGTGTTACTGTGAAGAAAAAAGTAGGTGTATTGCTTGGCCAGAAGGCAGGCTTCGGCGAGGGGATTTCCCAGGGCAAGCCGGGCGGTGATGGCGGCAGAAAGTACGCATCCCGAACCGTGTTTCTGGAAGACTTCCGTCTGTTCCGGTTTCAGCTCCAGGCATTGTTTCCCGGTATAGAGAAAATCGGTGCCGGGTGCATCCGGGTTATGGCCGCCCTTCAAAAGGACCGCAAGCTGTTCCGACCATTCTTTGCATAGCGAATGGACCTCCCTGCCTTCGCCAAGACTTTTCATTTCCTGAAAATTAGGCGTAATCAAATAGAGCTGTTTTAAGACGTTTTTTAGTTTTTCCGGGTATTGGTTCCATTCATGGAATTTATATCCGGCACTGGCCTTTAAAATGGGGTCTACGACAATTTTAATCTGCGGATTGAGCTGCTTCAAATGAATGCAGACTTCTTCCAGGGTATCGAGGTCCCGGATCAATCCGATTTTGGCCACCGGAACCGGGAACTTTTTTAACAAAGGATCGATCTGGCCGATGATCTGTGTGGCCGTCAGCCAGTCGTTCTTTAAAAAATCTGAATCGGTCTGCACCGTCAGTGCAGAGCAAACCCCAAATCCGTAAACCCGGTGTGCTTCGAAGCACTTCAGGTCGGAGAGGACTCCTGCTCCGGCACTGGGGTCGAAGCCGGCGATGCTGATTACATAGGGTCTGTGCGCTGACATTTTTCTAAGCTCTTTTTGAAATGGTTTAAGGCGAGTTCCGGTATGTTCCAGAGGCTGCCTAAAATGGCGGCGCCGTCGAAACCCATCTGTCTGACCAGGTTGATTTTTTCAGGTGTGATTCCGCCAAGGGCGATAACTTTAACCGTTCCCGGATTCCTCAGTTTAAATCCATCCGGAACCACTGACGGGTAGTCTTTTTTGGAGATGCTCTGGAATACGGGGCCGTAAAAAGTATATTTAAAATTTTCTAAATCAGTAATTTGATCTGTGTTATGTATAGAAGTGCTTAAGTTTGTCGTTTCCGGAGAGCGAAGGAGCAGGTGTTGCCCCTCCTTTCTTTGTGCTTCCGGAAAATGGAGCCTTCGGATTCCAAAATCAACAGCGAGTTCATGGAACTGGTGCAGGGCAACACGCTCCAGATATTCAGGATTAATGTTGCCCAGCAGTTGTTCATATTCGTGTTTTTCTGCCCCCTCTTTCCGCAGGTGAAAGCGCTCCATACCCGACTCAAAAAGTTGGTTGATGAGTGCAGCTTCTCCTTCAAAAAAGCGCGGGTTAGAAATGACGATCAGTTCCAATTACAAATAAATTTCACTGCCCTTCTCTGTGAACTCTTTAGATTTTTCGGCCATACCCTTGCTCAAAGCATCCGATTCATCTACTCCCTGTTTGGCGGCATAGTCCCTTACATCCTGCGTGATTTTCATCGAGCAGAAGTTTGGTCCGCACATCGAGCAGAAGTGCGCGATCTTGGCGCCATCGGCAGGAAGGGTTTCATCATGAAACTCTTTTGCAGTATCCGGATCCAGAGAAAGGTTAAACTGATCTTCCCATCTGAACTCAAACCTCGCCTTGCTCAACGCATTATCGCGGTATTGTGCACCCGGATGACCTTTGGCAAGATCGGCAGCATGTGCGGCGATCTTGTAAGTGATCACGCCGTCCTTCACATCTTTCTTGTTGGGCAGTCCGAGGTGTTCTTTTGGTGTCACATAGCACAGCATCGCGGTTCCGAACCATCCGATCATTGCGGCGCCGATTGCGGAAGTGATGTGGTCATAGCCAGGGGCGATGTCTGTAGTGAGCGGGCCTAAAGTGTAAAATGGTGCTTCAGAACAATGTTCCAGTTGTTTCTCCATATTTTCCTTGATCAGGTGCATTGGCACGTGTCCCGGACCTTCAATGATTGTCTGGATGTCGTGTTTCCAGGCAATCTTGGTCAGTTCACCCAGGGTTTCCAGTTCTGCGAATTGCGCTTCGTCATTTGCATCAGCGATACAGCCTGGTCTTAATCCATCTCCCAAAGAGAAAGCAACATCATAAGCTTTCATGATTTCGCAGATCTCTTCGAAATGGGTGTACAGGAAACTTTCTTTATGATGAGCAAGGCACCATTTTGCCATGATCGATCCGCCGCGGGATACGATACCCGTTACCCTTTTTGCAGTCATAGGGATATAACGAAGGCGTACACCTGCATGGATGGTAAAATAATCCACTCCTTGTTCTGCCTGTTCGATCAGGGTATCCCTGAACAATTCCCAGGTTAAATCTTCGGCTTTGCCGTTCACTTTTTCCAAAGCCTGGTAAATCGGAACGGTCCCGATTGGAACAGGGGAGTTGCGGATGATCCATTCTCTTGTTTCATGGATATTTTTACCTGTCGATAAATCCATGATTGTATCTGCACCCCACCTGCATGCCCATACTGCTTTTTCTACTTCTTCCTCGATGGAAGAGGTGACTGCAGAATTTCCGATGTTGGCATTGATCTTTACCAGGAAATTCCTGCCGATGATCATTGGTTCCAGTTCGGGGTGGTTGATATTGCAGGGGATGACTGCCCTTCCGGATGCCACTTCCGCTCTCACAAATTCCGGAGTGATGTATCCTTTTGGCGTATTTGCGCCAAAGCTATGTCCCTGATGCTGATGTGCCATTACGCCGTATTGTGCACCCAGTTGTTCATTCAAAAGATCGATCCTTTGATTTTCCCTGATGGCGATGTATTCCATTTCGGCGGTGATGATTCCCTTTTTTGCATAATGCATCTGAGAAACATTGCTGCCCGGAGTAGCTCTGTAAGGTTTGTTGATGTAGGCGAACCGGAGTTCATTCAGTTTGGGGTCTGCCAGGCGCTCCTGACCGTAATCTGAAGAAATGTGATCCAGTTGTTCCACGTCTTTTCTGCCGGTGATCCAGCTTTCCCTTAGTTTTGGCAGGCCACGTTTTACGTCGATATCTGCATCCGGATCTGTATAGGGACCGCTCGTATCGTAAATCGTTACCGGTGGATTGGGTTCTGTGGCACCAAACCCGTTATGGATTTTGGTATCACTCAGCGTGATTTCACGCATTGCCACCTGGATATCATGGAGCTGGCCTTTAACAAAAATCTTTTTGGATGCCGGAAAAGGAGTTCGGCTGATGACCTGTTCGTCTGGCGTCTTTTCGTGTTTCATAATTTATGATTTCTTGGTTACTGGAGATTTATTTGTTGGATTGGTATGTTTCGTGGAGTCTAGCCGCCTTGGGTGGCTTTGATGACCGTGATGCGGTCGCCGGCCTGGAGTTCCCGTTTGGGCCAGTCGGTTTTAGGAATAATGTTTTGGTTGATGGCCACAGCAATTCCCTGAACAGGAATTTTGAGGACCTCTGTTAGCATTTGTTCTACGGAACAAGTGTCGTTAAGCTGGTAGTTTTTTTGATTTACAGTTATTTCCATATTTTAAAAAATTGGAAAAACTATAGGCATGACCTTTTTACAGGCATGAAAAGACGGCAACGTAAGTTGCTTCTACTTTTCCCTTCGGCAGTACTAACTGCATCAGGTTCAAAGGGTATTTCTCAGCGCAAGGCACCCCTAAAGTTTTTTGTAAAACTAGATTATTTTTTTGAAAAAAAGAAACGTTGCACCTGGAGCAACGTTTCAATCCTGTTTTTTAGTTTTTTATTGGAGTATACTTTGTTTTGTAATGGTGATGAAGCGATCATCATTTTATTCCGGTTTAGTTTCGGGACTTGAATGGTCGTTCGGGGCGTTCTCATTTTCGACATCAGGCTGGAATTTAAATCCGGAAAATTGCCAGCTGGAATCCAAGGGCAGATTAAATTCTCCATTGCTGACTGTCGCGTTTAAAATCACTGCCGGGTTAAATTCTTTATGATTTACCGGAGTCATCAAATTCCCTTGAATGCGGTAATAATTTAAAGCCATGCCGGTAACACAGATACACCCATCCGGGATTTCCAGTTTCCATTCCTGGGCAGGCACTATTTTCTGGTCGTTGGAAATTTGCAGTATTTCCAGGTATTGGCCTTTCTCAAAGCCTGTTTTGATAGATAGAAGGTAGACTTTTAGCATCAGGCTGCAGGTATTGCTGAGGCCAGGAAACTTGAAGTCAGCAGGGATTTCAAAATCTGGAAGTTGAATCAGAAGTTCCTTCTCCTGTACCTGAACGGAAGGTTCTATCCATAAATTATCTTTTAGCGGCGACTTGCTGTTAAAATCAAAACCATTCAGTCTTTTGAAGCTATCCGGTTTAAAATCGTAACTTTCCGATTCAGTTTGATAACATTGCCTGAGGATTGCAAAGTTCTCCTTGTTAAGACGGTTGATCATTTCGCCATCATAATTGCCCTTAGTTAGCGAACGAAAGCTTGTTCTGACGCAATTGGAGAATTGACTTGCTTTGCCAAAAACAAGTGCTGCTTTTTTTGTGGCTGTAGTTTGTTTTACGCCTCTCTTTCCAGGTTTGGTCTGGACGATCTGTTCTTTTTTATTTTTCTTGAAGGTGAGGTTGCCTATAGAACCAACAAGAAATTTTCCTTTAAATCTTGCCATGTTGTTTATGTTTAGTTAAGTTGAAGTTAATCATAATTAGGGCCTCGTCCAAGTTAAGTTTATGCTGAATCCAGAGATGCTCCACAGTGAGTCCACGGTG
>NZ_QAJL01000001.1:298795-358972 GCF_003852525.1 Pedobacter sp. KBW06 | reverse complement strand
TGGACTCACTGTGGACTTACTGTGGACTTGTCTCGACGTCATATCGGACCAGATGTATGCGGAAATCGAAGTTTAACACACCGGGAGAAGGGCATTGTCGGAAAGGATGTTTAACAGAAATCAGATGATTTTTTGATTAAATCAATGTACTTGTTATTTGATATTTTATCTCCTTATGGTTAATTTAATTGGTGATTTATGACGGAATTCAGACAATGTGGCTTTAAACCAGGGACTTAGTAGTAGAAGAATTTTTTGCTTCCTGGAATTTTGATTTCGGTGTTTCCCGGGGTAAAGATGTCCATTTTGAGGATTTGCTTAAACGGGTAGGTGAAATTGAGGTATTTGTCTTCAGGTGGAGTCTTGTCGTCCTCGCATGTTCCATACGTGTAAGCGACGTTTACTTTCCTGGTAGAGAAATTGATGTCATACTGGAAGTCCCATTCGCAGGTGTCAAAATCATTGTAGGTGGAGCCGATCAGGTAAAAGTCTCCATTCTGATAGCGGAAGATGTTTTTGTATTTATGGGAATGTCTGGAGTTGGAATTGAAGGTTTGAGTAATGATCAGGGTATTGTTTTTGATGTTCATGTTCAGATCCGGAACTTCATCGAAGATGCGGCCGTAACGTTGGTACTCCCAGATCACAGAGTGGTTCTCTTTCCATAGTTTAACTTTCCCGTTTTGTTTTTTACAGATGTAAAGCACCCTGAAGAATCCATCTTCCCCACTTTTGCGGGTAGTGTTGTAAATGTAAACCAATTCATTGATGCCATCCTTGTCCAGGTCTCCTTCTGCTTGCATTACCTGTTTAAAGCCGGCAGGAGGGCGGAAGTCTTTAAGCTCCTGTCCATATCCTTTTAAACAAAAAAATAGCAGGCAGATGAATATGTTTTTCATAAGTGTTTACTGTTTTTTTATGGTAATGAAGCGATCATGATCTTTTTGTCATTTCGTGATGTGATCTGTAAGATCATGATGGTTTCATGGGATGGTTTTATTTTTCCTTCCACAAACATAACACCTCCTGCTATCATTATGCAAAAGATTTATTGATTGCCCTTATTTACTGAGGTAATTCTGGCGATCGTTCTTTCCAGGAAGCTCCGGAAATGGCTTCCATAAAAGAAATGATGGCATCTCTTTCCATTTTGCTGAGCATCAAACCACGGAGCAGTTTATCATTTTTAGGATACAGCGGATCATTTTCCTGTCCGGGTCTGCGCTTTTGATGTGGCATTCCCGCATTGTACATGTTCATCACTCCTTCCATATTGTCGAACAGTCCGTTGTGAAACCAGGGACCTGTGCGCATCACGTTGCGCAATCCCGGGGTTCTGAACTTACCGACATCTTCCGGTTTTTTACTGATGTTATACAAGCCGAGGTCTTCGTATTTCCGACCGTAATAGGTCAGGCCTAAATTGTGAAAGTCCCCATCCGTAAACAGGGGACCATTATGGCAATTGACACAACGCGCTTTTGTACGGAACAAATGCAAGCCCAGGATTTGCTGATCAGACATTCTTTTTTTATTTCCCTCCAGAAAATAGTCAAAATCTGATTTTCTGCTGACGATTGTTCTTTGGTAAGTGGCAAGGGCAGAAAGGATCCGCTCCTCCGTTACTTTTTTGTCTCCAAAAGCAGCGCTGAACAAAGGCTGGTAACCTTTGATCTTATTTAGTTTTGAAGGCAGCTTTTTTAAATCCTGGTGCATCTCTATCGGATTGGTAATTGGATTTGCGGCCTGATCTTCCAATCCTGTTGCACGGCCATCCCAAAAAAGCTTATCGAAGGCCCATACATTTTCCAGTGTAGGCGTATTCCGCTTCCCTGCGGCATGATCATGACCGATTGCGACCTCACGGCCATCTGTCCAGTTTAAGTCCGATGCGTGGCAGCTGGAGCAGGAAATCTGATTGGAGCCGGAAAGACGTGGATCAAAGAATAATGTTTTCCCCAATGCGATGATGCCTTTCAGTTTTCCCTTTTGTCCTTCCAGCGGGGAAGGGGGCAATACGCCCAGTTCTACAAAGTTCACCCCCGAATCTACGTTTGGTTTTGGCCATTGATCCGGAGATTTGGAATAGACCTTACGGAGCGAGTCAATTGGAATTTCATCGTCAGGAAGAAATTCATAGGAGCGGAAGGAAAGAAATAATAAAATACACAACAACCCGCTAAGGGTGGAAAATGCCTTTTTCATGGGCTAAAAATAAAGATTTAAGGAAAGATTCATAGAGAAACGCTGCTCTCCGGGTAAAAAATTGCTGGGATATTCAATCTCCGGTTTATCCAGTGCTTTGCTGAAACCTGCATTTAAAGTGATTCCGGTTCTGAAATCTTTGCTTAAGGTTTGATTAATGTATTGAAGCTTAAGGTCAAGCCTTCCCGAAGTAATTTTTCGGAAGGCGTAGTCCGGATAGGTGATGGTGGTTGTAAATTCCGTTACCTGTGTAGAAGCGACATTGGCAATGGTTTGCAAAGGAAGGATCAGTGATGGGGAAACTATGGCAGAGAACCTGTATTTTCCGGGATTCGCCTGATAGTATCCGGCTTTTAATCCCGGCTGCAGGTAACTGTATTCGAACAAATGGCTGGTGACCGCATCTTTTTTAAAGGCAGAGCGGTACCGGGCATGTAATCCCCATTCAAAAGAGTGATTTCCTTTACTTTTCATATTGGAAAACGATAAATAAGCCATTTGGCTTTTAGCAGTGTAATTCTTAGCCGCAAGGGCTTCCAGGTAATCTTCACCGATGAGGGTACTGTAAGCTGCCTCTATTTGTTGAAGCTGATGACCTCTTTGTTTGGTTAAGAGCAGTTGTCCTTCCAGCTGATCACTTTGGTAAGTGCTAAATACCTGATTTTTTAAGGAAGACTCTAAGGATCTTCCGTTGGCATCCTCAGACACTTTGTAGTCCAGGTTCAGCAACGTGTTCCAGGAATCAAGCGTTGTTGCCAAATGAATTCCCAATCCTTTGTACTGTTTTCTGCGTGAAAAATTGTCATACATCTTTCGGGTATAACCATAACCATAATTAAGGTAAGTAATTCGGTCAGGATAAGCAACTCCATTAGAATAGTCTTTGTTTTTGTATTTGAGAGCTGTATTTTCAACGCCATAGCCCCACAGCCCGCTTAATCCGAGATGAAAATGTTTATTTATCCAGGTCAATTCGGGTTTGGCAATAAAATCGAACCAGTTGAGTGATATTCTGGGGTCAATCGAACGGTCAGCAAGATAATAGATGTAATTGAAGCCGGAGGAAAGGTAGATTTTATCCCGGATCAATTCATAACTGATGATTCCATTGGCATGATACTTTTGTCGCTGGACCTCACTTTCTTTTTCCGCAAAGTAATAGAAAGGCTGATCATCGATTTCCTCTCCTCTTAATGAATTTCCCAGTCCATGATCTTTAATTCTGGAATAGGTAAAATCCCCATAAAGTTTTAACCGGCCAAGTTTTCTAATTCCATCCGAGCTGAACTGAATGTTGGAATTGCTGGCAGGCATCTGTGCGTTTTTCAGATTGCCCGATGTATAGTCGTAGATCAATGATACTTTTCCGATCTGATTTTCGGTGTTTTTCAGCAGGAGGGTTGCATTTTGCTTGCTGAATTCAAGGTGCCGCTGTCGCTGTTCATAGAAAAACACACTGTCTGCCGACTTAGTTTCCTGAGAAAATAAGTCGGCAGACAGTAGGGATAATATAATTAATAATTGTGCTCTCATTATTATTTAAAAGCCATTTTACTTGGATCGGCCATGGTTAATGATTCAAAATCCAATGAAGAGTTATTCGAATCTTTAAGGATTCTTCTGCCATTTACAGTTTTACTTGTTTTTCTGATTACAGATTGAGAACTGTATGGTCCACCTGCAGTAAAAGTGAAACCTGCATCAATGGTTGCCGGAAGTCTGTGTGGAACACGTTTGGTTTCTAAAGTATAAGCAATCTCTACTCCATCGGTCAGGATTGATGTTGGCATCTGAATATATTGTGAAGTGGTGCTGGTTATTGTTTTTACATCCGGTGTCGGGAATTTAGGGAAGCTGTTAAGGTTCGCTGTTGTTTTAAACAATACAATCGCTTCTCTTCCATTGTTGTCTAAGATAAAATCTCTGTCTGAAATACGGTGTACGACATCTAAATTAGGAACCAAAGGGTTATCAATATCAGATGCAAGACGGTTGACACCGGCCAGGTCACCATAGTAAACTTCAAAGTCAGCTTTGCTTAAATCTACAGTTAGCTCTGGATTTTTGACACTGATGGCTTTTCCGTTGGCATCTGTATAAGGTACCTTATGGTTCAGGGCATTTTGTGCAACAATGATACTCGCTCCGGGTTGTACAGGATATTGTTTCCCATTTCCAGGGATTCTTACTGCGGTAGTCAGGTATACATAATCGGTATTTGCTTTTGCATTATTCATGTTTAGTGCATCTGTCCAGTTGTACTGCCCGGAAGGTAAAAACCAGGATCTGCTGATGTCAGAATTGGTATTTCCAACGCCAACTACCAGTCCGATATATAGACTATCTGCATACATCACCTCGTTTGAGTTGTTGTAGATTTCCAAAAATTGATCTCTGAATATTGCGCCGTTTATGTTGTGCGAGCCACCGTAATAAATTTGTTTTAGCAACCAATCGCCAAGGCGGCCGGTTTTGAGGACCAGTTCTAAGTTGCCTGTGGTTTTATTAAGGAATTGATTCAGGTTGGCATTAAATACCACGTCTTCCTGTGTAAGTGAACCTGATGCGATGCTGTAATCGGCTGCGCTGATGGTTAGGCTCGAAACTACGGTATAGTTTCCGGGAATAATGCTGTCGAATTTAACATTTCCACTGGCATCTGTTTTTGCCTTGTTGGAAAGGCCATTGGTTTGATTGGTAATGGTTACTTCCGTATTTACAGGAGAAAGTCCCAACGCAGCGGCCTGCTCATCGAATTTTACATGGAAGGAAATGGAGATGGCTTCGGCTTCAGGATTGTCTTTTTTGCAGGCGCTGAGCAACGCTATGGATAGGAAAAGAATAGAAAGTAATTGTTTTTTTTTCATTTTATTGATTTTAAAATTTAACAGAAAGTTCTGCGCCTACACTTACCGGGTAAGTATAGTTCGTTACCGTATTTGTTCTTGGGTTATAATATCTGTTTCTTATATTAAATACGTTATTAGCACTTAGCGACATTTTTATGTTCTTGCCTATTTCTTTAGCGACAGACATGCTTAGATTGGAATAAACGAATGGTTGTCTTGTCGCGGACTCTGCTTTTGAGTTCAGTGCCAGGTAATTATAGTCTGTATTGTTGTTGTAAAAGACCGGTATTTCATGCCTTACCATTTTTTTGTCGAGCCATGCGATTGGAAGGTAGCTATCGTTTAATATTCTTTGGTAGCTCTGCCAGAAAATATCCGCCCGAAGGTTCACCACAAAACCTAATTTTGGAATGTGTGTGGTGGTTGATAGTTTGCTCGTGATCGTGTAGTTGTCTGTTTCTTTTCCTTTATAGACCCCAAACCAAGCTTTATAGTTGTCATTAGTGTAGTTCTCGTTTGCTTTTTGAGTGTATTCCAGTGCTGATTTTGAGCTCGAATAGCCGAAGGAATTGCTAAGGTTAAAACTGGTTTGAATTGCAGGTATCTTTTTGGTACTAATGATCCATTCTATCCCAAAATTATTGCTGCTCAGGTCATTGACAGAACTACTGTAGCTGGTTATCCAATCTTTCTGCTTTCCATTTGGGAAATAGTCCGGACGCTGTCCCTGATGGTAAACATAAGTGTATTCATCTGTTGTATAGATTTTGTAATTGTTCCGGTTAGTAAAGCCATCTTTGTTTTGTTTGTAATAGCTGGTTAGTGAGGTATTGAAGAAGTTATCCTTGTAAGTCAGGCCAAATTCAAGCTGACTGGATCTGCCGGGTTTTAGCTTACTGTTGTCCGGAACGATTTTGTCTGTGTAAACCAGGAACAGACTTTCAATATCGTATCCCGTATAGGAGTTGTGTACCGGAATGTCAAAATAAACCGGGGCAGGGTACCTGAGGGAAAGGCCGGGTGATTTGGTTGATAAGCCGAATGCTGCATTGATACCAAAATTTTTCGCAAGGTCGTAATTCATGTTTACTCTGGGCTGTAAGGTTCCTATGTTATTTTGTATGTCGTACCGTAGTCCTGCATTTACATTCATCGGCCTTTTTAGAAAGTCAAATTGAAAGCCGTCTTGTAAATAAATGCTGTAATTGAATACCGCAGGAAGAGATTCGTAGTCATACGGCCTTTCATTTTGATATTTTTGGTTTGCCCAACGGGGAGTGGTGGGGTCTACAATAACACCTTGCCCATTGTTTGCGGAATAATAAACGTTTGCACCCAAACTTAGCCGGTGAACGAGGTTGCCAGTGTTAAATTCATTATTTAAGCTGATGTTTCCATTCAGATTTTTAGGATTGCCTTTTACATGATCTACAGCTACATAATTCCCCGGAATAAAATACCCCTGATATAAACCTATGGTGTCTTTATCAGCGATTGCTTTTGGTGCACCATTCAGGTATTGTTGGTCATAGGTTTCCTGAAAAGCCGAACTGTACCCGGCGCTGAAATCTAAAGATTTGACCAGAGGCCCATTAATTTGGATGGAAGTTCTGTTAGATATCGACAAATTTCTTGTTTTTGCATAAGTCATGTAGTCCTGTCCTACATCAGGGTCTTTTTTAACATTGTCAAGACGGGTGTTGTAATCGATTGAAAATGTATTTTTTATCGCTTTGGACAGCTTTGTGGTCCACATTAAACCGGTACTGATTCTTTTATAGGATTTTAGGGGGTCACTGGGGTCCTGTTCGCTGAGCAGATAGTTTAGTGACAGGTTTAATGCGCCGGACTTTCCGGGTAGTTGAAAGCCTTTTGATAAAGAAAAATTGGTTGTTGAAGCATTGATTCTGGAAGTAAACTGATAATTTGTTCTCCCTGCTTTCCGGTTGATGATTACTGCGCCATCAGTTAAGTCTCCATATTTTGCCGGGGCAACTCCGGAAATGACTTCGATGCTTTCAATATTATCTGCAGGAATTTCCCGGATGTCAATGCCTGAAAATGGAACATCAAAGCCTCCATAGTTTTTGCTCGTAATTCCCGAACCGGCCATGCCATATTTTCCAACATTTAAGTTTTGCATGTTGGCATTATTTGATTGCTGGATATCATCCAGAATAATGGCAACGCCCATGGAATTGTTCAGGCTATGCAGGCCTGAAGCCTGGCCCCTTAAAGTAATGCTCAGTGGCTTCTGAAGATCGGGAGGCGTAATCGTTTTACCCGGCAGGTTATTGAGGATGTCTGCCAGACTAAATGCCTGGATTTGTTCTATGGCTTGTCTTCCAAACAAAATCGAAGAATTGGATGAAAGGATTTTTCTTTCTTCGGTGATCTGGACTTCTTCCAGTTTCAGTGTTAAATTTTGGAGGATGATATTGAGCTCCTTTGAGAAATTGGCGAGCAGAATTGTCGTGTCTTTGCCGGCCTTTCCTACCATTGCAATGGAAAGAGAAAGGGTTTTCAACTCGCCCGGATTGAGGTTAAAATTGAATTTCCCCTCCTGATCTGTGTACGTAACCCGATCTGCTTCTTTTAGCTTCACAGTTACAAAATCTAATGGTTTGTTCTGCTCGTCCCTAACCGAACCGCGTATGTTTACCGATGACTTTTGTGCATAGCTATGCAGACTAAGCATGCATAATGCTATGATTGGTACGTGTTTGTAAAGTAATTTCAATTTAGACTGATTCTAATCCCTGCTGCAAAAGTGTAGATTTTACACTAGCTATGCAAGTTATTTAGAATAATTCTATCTAATAAACGGCTTTGTAATAAAAATGAGATAAAGGGGGGATCTCTGTCCCTTACTTGAATGTCCGGAGAGAAGAAGAAGGGGAGTGGTTGACAAAACTTGTTTTTATAAAAGAAAAAACCGGCAATTTTCATTTGAAAATTGCCGGTTGAGTATATTGATTGCCTCGATTTTATTCGCGTGTCAAATCCTTATCGTGGATTTTGTGTGATTTTTGGATTGGCATTGATTTCTTCCACCGGAATAGGCATCAGGAATTTGTTATCGCCAGGAGCCATGTTTACTTTGTGCCAATGAGAAGTGCTGGTTCTTTTCAAGGTCTCTTTTCTCCTCAGGATATCAAAGATTCTAAAACCTTCACCATAAAGCTCTTTTCTTCTTTCGATCTGAATTTCGCTTTTTAAGGCGTCACCTGTGTTCGTGGAGATTACAGCTCCCGGGATCGAACGACGCTGTACTTCAAATAAAGCCGCTTGAGCAGGTCCTGAGTTTCCTAGTTCCGCTTCTGCTTCCGCTTCATTTAAAAACATTTCAGCAGAACGCATTAATACTACTGAAGCGTCGAACCCATCTTTAAAGTAAAATTTGTTCATTAGAAAACCACCTGCATCTTCTACTTCCTCATCACGAAGTAAGGGATCATCGTAGCCAGCATCTGAGATTAGAAATTGTTGCTTACGAATATCATCAGCACCAAATAGGGCATGAAAATTTATATCCGCTCTAAAAGTACTATAGCCAATATCATAAGGTTCGTGGAATGAAGCCGCACCCACAAAGCCAGGATTATTATCTGCAGTATATTCCATATCCCAGATCCACTCTCCTGAAGCTTTATAGAAACCATTCAGTAATGTAGCATTATCATCTAAAGGGTGACCTGTTCTTGCAAGTTTTGCAAATTTGCTGGCTTCCACCCATTTGTCGCCCATGCTTAAATATACTCTTGATAAAAGACCCTGAACTGCCGGTAAGGTCAGCCTGGATATTTTTGTTAGGGAAGCGGACATATTTTGTTCAGCAAAATTCAGATCTGCAAGGATAAAGTCATAGATGTCTTTAACTGATGCTCTTGCAAGTGTTTCTGAATCTGCGTTAAGAGGTAACTCAGATTTTGGTACCCCCGGTGCAGTCGGATCAAGCGTGTACGGCTTTCCATAGCATCTGATCAGGTTAAAATAAGTACTGCCTCTTATTGCTCTGGCCTCTGCAAGATATTTCTTTTTATCGGCATCAGTAAGTGGGGCCAAAGGAATTTTTTGGATAGCCTGGTTACAATTTGCGATCAACTGATAACCAGCTTCCCAGAATGCCTGCTGAATACTCGTAGGAATTTCAGCATAGCTATATGCCTGAGCAAACCTTCCATAGTTACCAGATTCTCTGACAAAGATGTCTTCCCCTTTGATATCTGCCTGCAAAAGCATGGCATTCATATACCTGCCTGAAGCGTGCAGGTTATACAAACCCACCATAGCAGCTTCAACTTTTCCAGGACTTGTAAAAGCATCGTTTGCGTCAATTGCGGTTGTTGGTGTTGGACTGAGGTCGCTCTTTTTACATCCGTTAAATATTGTTGCGGATACCATCAGTAATCCGAACATGTAAATTGTTATATATCTGTTTTTCATTTTTCTAAGACTAAAATCCAATATTAAGACCAAAAGAGAATGTTTTTACATTTGGAATCTCATTTCCAGCAACTCCATCAAAATCAAACTCCGGATCTACTCCTTTGTGTTTGGCCCAGGTTAATACATTTTCACCCATCACATATACCCTTGCATTTTGAAGGATTCCGGTTTTGTTCATCAGGCTTTTAGGTAAGGTATAACCTAAGGAGACAGTTTTTAACCTTGCGTAGGTATTGTCAAATAAATAGCGTGTTGATCGGTTGGAGCTAAAGGTGTTATTGGAGATGACGAATCGTGGCATGTTGGTGTTGTCTCCAGGGTTTTTCCAGGCATTCAACGCATCTCTCGATAGTTGTTTTCCAGGGCTTGTACCATCTCCGGTTAAAGTCTGGTAGTTGTTATCGAGGATTTTTCCTCCAAGACTGAAATAAACCATAAATCCAAGATCGAAGTCTTTATAGGTGAATCTGTTGTTGAATGCGCCGGTCAGTTTCGGGAAGGCAGAGCCTTGCTCATAATTGGTTGCATCAGTGTAAACATTGGTTTTCACCTTAGTGGTTACCCCGTTGGCATCAGTCTGATCTTTGTACCATAATGCCCTTCCGTCTGCAGGATCTACACCAGCATATTCCTGAATGAAATAACGGTAAAGATCGCCGCCAATTCTGTATCTTTTTGAGCCGACAACAACTTCATTCTGACTTAGTTTGGTGATTTCATTCGTGTTCCTTGCAAAGTTTACTCCGACATTCCAGTTAAAGTCTTTTGTTGTTACCGCATCCGCGCTAAGGCTTACCTCTATACCTTTGTTATTCATAGAAGCAAGGTTGGTATTAATGTCTTTAAAACCTGTTACCATGGATAATGGTTTAGCAAACAGTAAACCATCTGAAGCGCGCTTGTAGTAAACGACCTCTCCGTTGATGCGGTTAAATAAGCGAAACTCCAAACCAAAATCTGTATTGGTGTTTTTCTCCCATTGCAATTTCGCGTTTCCTAATTGACTGTAGGAGGTTCCACCTGCACCTGCATAATTAAATCCAAGTTCATATAAATCTAAAGAAGCATATCTGGATAATTCTGTGTTTGTAGAGATGAATTTATCATTTCCAACTGTTCCATAATTAAATCTCAGTTTCAGTTCAGTCAACCAATCTACATCCTGTAAAAATGACTCCTGTTTCAATCTCCATGCAGCGCCCACAGACCAGAAAGTACCCCATTTACTGTCAATTCCAAAAACAGATGAGGCATCTCTTCTTATACTTGAAGAAAGAAAGTATTTATTGTCATAAGCATAGGTAAGTCGGGAGAAATATCCTGAACTACGGTAATCTGTCTGATAAGAATCTGCACCAGCTGCTTTAGAAGAAGATCTGAGTTCAGATACTCCCGGAAAAGGAAAGCCTGTTCCTACAGCGTTTACCATGTCATAATTTGTTTTTGATGCTTCCTGACCTGCAAGAAATCCAAAAACGTGAGCTCCGATTGTTTTGTTGTAGTTTAATGTATTGGTAATGGTCAAACTTAAATTTCTTGCAGCAAAGCGTGATGCCCTTCCACCAACTGCAACACCATCACCATGTTCCATGTTATAAAATAACAACTCACGATTTGAGAGGTAATCTACAGTGAACATAGATTTAAACTTGAAGTCTTTAAGGAAAGAAATTTCTGCAAAGGCTGAAGAAATTACCCTGGCAGTTTGTGTCGAGAATTTATCATTTTCACTTAAAAAAACAGGGTTGTAATCTTTGAACATCTTATTGTCAAAGCTATAAACTGGGTTTCCCTTTACATCGTACTTAATTGAGCCATCAGCGTTTCTCGCATATAATGGATAAACATTTGATACATTGTTTGTGAATCCTAAGAGACTGGATCCGTTGGTACCTCCGGAAGGCGCTAGTTGATCTGTATAGGATAGCGTATTGTACATTCCCAGGGTTAGGAAATCTGTAGCTTTGTTTTCCAAATTTAACTTAGCTGAATAACGTTTAAAGGAAGAAGCCAAAGCAATACCTTCCTGATCGAAGTATCCTCCTGATGCATAAAATTTAGTGGTTTCAGTTCCTCCGCTAAAGCTCACATTGTAATCTTTGTTTTTACCGGTGCGTAATACTGCATCTCTCCAGTCGGTATCATAGTTAAGTGCGGCACCACTACTCAATACACCTTGAGCAGAATAAGGATTTGCAGTATTGTATGGATTTACGCCCAGAATTCTAATGGTTTCTTTATTGGCATTTGTTGTGGCCAGCGCTGGAGCCTGTCCTGCATCAATGTATTTTTTGTAGTTGGCATCCCAATAAACACCAAAATATTCTGAAGCATTTAACAGCTCATGTTGTTTTACCGCAAGATCGGAGAATCCAAACGTTGCACCAGCCTGAATTTTAGTCTTGCCAGCTTTACCTTTTTTGGTAGTAATAATCACCACCCCATTTGCAGCTTTTGCTCCATATAGGGCTGCCGATGCCGCATCCTTCAGTACGTTGACAGACTCAATGTCTTCTGAATTTAAGGAAGATAAAACGTTGGTACTTTGATTATTCGAAATACTCAGCATACTGATGTCGTCTTGAGTATTCATTGGAACCCCATCAATTACATACAAAGGTGAAGCATTAGAGTTGATGGATGCCACCCCTCTGACCCTTACCTGAGCGGCTGATCCCGGTTGTCCTGAATTACTTTTAACCACCAGGCCAGGAATTGTACCCTGTAGTGCTTTATCTACCGAAGTTACCGGCCTGTCTCTAAGTTCTGCAGCTTTTACAGTACCTACGGAACCAGTAAAAGATTCCTTGGTGGTGGTACCGTAAGCAATAACGATGACTTCTCCGAGTTCTGTTGCATTGGCTTGTAGCACCGCGTTAACTACATTTTCTGAGGAAATGGCTATTGATTGAGCGGTGTATCCTATGTAAGAAAACTCCAGTGAAGTGGCCCCCTGAGGAACACTTAGTGAATATTTTCCTTGTGAGTTGGTTTGAGATCCACCCACTCCGCCTTTGATGCGTACACTGACTCCTGGCAGCGGTTTGCCATCTGATTGATCTGTAACTGTACCTGTAATTGTCCGGTTTTGCGCAACCGTTGTTCCAGCAATGAGCATGAAAACAAACAAGCTTAGTAAGATTTTTTTCATAAAAATAAGGTTAGTTAATAATATTGCAATGTAAAAATAATTTTACTTTTTTTAAACGAAACGGTGTTATTCTGATAAGAATACCAGTTTCCGGGTATAAATGACAGTTTTTTGGGTAAATTGGGTTGGTTATCAGTTTATTAGGCTCCTGATTGTCTGTTTAGGTATATTTTTGTTTGGGACCTACGGAACGTTTTATCTCTATACGATTACACCATTATTGATATTCGGCAGATGAAATCCATATTCTATGCCTGATTGAAGGGAGGGACCAAAATGAATTGCTAAATTTGCGGAATAAAAATAACCCCAATGATTTCCAAGCAAAAGCACCGTTTCTTTTTAAGTCTGTTTTTTTTTATTTCAGGTTTTAGCTTTGCCACCTGGGCATCGAGAATTCCGACAATAAAGACAACATTCGATTTTAATGAGGCGGAGCTGGGGAGCATCTTACTGGCACTTCCTGTGGGATCGTTGCTGGGGCTTCCCATTTCAGGCTGGTTGATTTCCAGATTCAATAGTAAGGTCCCGTTGGCGGGGGGATATGCATTGAATGCTTTTTCCCTGGCATTGATTGGCTTTGCACAAAATATCTATAGCCTTGTTGCGGCGGTGGTTATGTTCGCTTTTACCACGCGGATCTTTAACATTTCTGTGAACACGCAGGCCCTGACTTTACAGAAGCAATTTGAAAAGAAAATTATTGGCTCTTTTCATGGGTACTGGAGTATTGGAGGAATCGCGGGGATCTTGCTCTCTACCTTATTGCTGAGCTTAAACGTATCTATTCACCTCCATTTTTCTATTGTTGCCTGCATTATGCTGTTGGTAACGCTATATTCTTATCAGTTCCTGCTTGGTGGTGATCGTTCAAAAACAGGAAATAAACTGATTCTGAGCAAACCGGATCCTTATATTTTTTACCTGGGAATTGTTGTTTTTCTATGCGCAATTTGCGAAGGAGGGATGTTCGACTGGAGTGGGATCTATTTTCAGGAGATCATTAAGGTGGAGATCTTTACTTATGGCTACCTGGTCTTTATGACTTTTATGGCAGCTTCCAGATTTCTGTCGGACTTTATTATTGGTAGATTTGGAATGCCAAAAACCTATATTATGAGTGCGGCATTTATCATTTCCGGAATTAGTCTTGCCATTATTTTTCCTACTTTCTGGACGGCCATGGCTGGTTTTTCTTTGGTAGGCTTTGGTACTGCTTCTATCATTCCCATGTCTTATGCACTGGCGGGAGCTTCGAAAAAATACTCTCCCGGAATGGCCATCTCTATAATTGCCACTTATTCCATTACAGGAATGTTATTAGGGCCGCCATTGATCGGCTACCTCGCACACGCCTTTAACTTAAGGGTCTCTTTTATCATTTTTGCATTGTGTGGACTGTTGCTGATTCCAATCACGAGGTTGTTTTTTAACCATCAAAAGCTGACGGATCAGGTTAACAACTAATGGACTTAAATTTCATGTCTGATGGTATACGAGCAAGGCCGGAGAAGAAATCTCCGGCCTTGTTTATATTTTAGATTAGCGTTGATACGCGGTTATTTTAACTGTTTGCCACCTTATCTGCCGCTGACTTCACATCCGCTGCCAAATCTTTAGCTTTGGACTTGGTTTCCTCAACCACTTCATCTTTCAGGTCTTCTGCCTCTTTGGCTTTAGACTTTACTTTATCCACTACTTCTTCTTTCAGCTCAGACAATTCCTGGCCATTTGTCCGGAGTTTATTCTTCACCGTTTGCAATTTATCTTTCGCATTATCGGAAAGGTCTTTTGCCTTATCCGAAATCCTGGTCCTGATGTCAGCTCCTCTTTCAGGTGCAAACAGCACACCGATAACAGCGCCCACTGCAAGTCCGGTTAAAAGCGCCACTACAGGCAAAGTTGAATCCGATTTCTGAGTCGTTAAAGAAGAGATTGCTTTTCGAAAATTATTGTATTTCATAAGGTTATGTTTTTTGTAGATCACATATAATCGGGGAGTTACCCTTTGGTATAGCAACACCTGGTTTTTCAAAGTGTTTGAAAAAAAATGAATTAGCTCAAAGAATGGGATGGAGAGCAGCGGCTTGCTCTATTTGTAATTAATCTAAATTAGTCTATATTTGCCGCTCAAAACCTCCATACATGAAGCTTAAACCTTTACTTTTATTTACTGCACTTTTTGTGCTCTTTTTACCCTGGAATCTATTTGCCCAGACTGGCAAAGCAACAATTACAGGAACAGTAACAGATTCATTAAATCAATATATCCCTTTTTCTAACATCAGCATTAAGAAACTGAGTCTTAAAACCAGCTCAGATAAGAACGGTAAGTTTAGCTTTACGGGGATTCCGGCGGGAAATTATATCCTGACGATCTCGATCACCGGGTACGAAAAGCAACAAAAAGAAGTGTCGGTTCCGGCAGGGGGAAGTACAGAGCTTCAGATCGTGCTGAAGGAACAACCTGCGGATTTGTCGGAGGTGATCGTTTCTGCCAGCAGAAGGGCAGAATCTTTGTCGCAGACCCCATCTTCCGTAACGATCCTGACGGCAAAAGACATCAGTACACAATCCATCATCAGCCCTAATCTTGCAAATATCCTGTCCTACAGCGTTCCGGGACTTGGAATGGCTACTAATCAAACCGGAAATTCCGGACAAACCCTGCGTGGTAGAAATGTACTTGTCCTGATCGATGGAATTCCTCAGTCTACGCCATTAAGGGCAGGAGGAAGAGATATCCGAAGCATTGATCCTTCTGTGATTGAACGCGTGGAAGTCATCAAAGGAGCGACGGCCATTTATGGAAATGGTGCAGAAGGCGGATTGATCAATTATATCACTAAAAAAGGCAATTCAGGAAAGACATTTGGCGGGTATTCACAAATCGGCCTCACCGGTAATACAAAAGGCGATAGTACCATTGGCTACCGGGCAACGCAGCAGTTCTATGGTAAACTGAAGAAGTTCGATTATATCGTTAGCGGTATGTATGAAAAAACAGGGGTATACCGGGATGCCAAAGCATTGGTGATCTCGCCGGAGTACGGTCTTGGAGAAACCAAGTCTTACAATGGTTATGCAAAACTGGGCTACGACATTTCTGAAAAACAACGCCTGGACCTGATGTACAACTATTTCAGTTCCAGACAGGATTCCCGTTATGTAACGAAGGCAGGCGTTTATGGAAGTTCACCGGCTATTGGTGTCCGGGGGATCAGACCAGGTGTGGATGAAGGAACCCGTTTTAACCACAATGCAAACCTTCAATATACCAATCAGAAAATAGTGGGGAATACAGACCTTACGGCAAACGTGTATTATCAGGATTTTTATACCATCTATTCCAATAGTGCCTCCTTTTTGGGCGGCGGACAATCGGCCCTTTTATCTACAAAAAAGGGAGCACGTTTAAACTTAAACACCCCTTTTACGCTTTCTCCTTCAGTGTTGATGCAGGTGAATTATGGCCTGGACCTGTTGAATGATAAAACGGCACAGAACCTGGTAGATGGCCGGGAATGGGTCCCAAAAATGAACATGCTCAACCTGGCACCTTATGTTCAGGCCACAGCTAATATCCTCAGAGATCTGACCATAAAAGCAGGTTTAAGGTCCGAAAATATGGACATTAAGGTGAATGATTTTACCACACTGGCCGGGCCAAACGGAACGGGAAACATCGCGGTAAAAGGCGGAACTTTAAATTATAATGCTTTTGTATTTAATGCAGGAGCAAGGTATTCTGCCTGGAAAGTGTTCAATCCTTTTGTAAGTTATGCCCAGTCTTTTTCTGTATTTGAAGTGGGAAGGGTCCTTAGGGTGGCCACGAGTAATACTTTGTCCCAACTGGAAACAAAACCGATCATCGTAAATAACTATGAGGCAGGTTTCAGCAGTACATTAGGGAAATTAAACTTAAGCGCTGCGTATTATTTAAGTACTTCCAAATTAGGTGCAAACCTGCTGGAAGTAGATGGAAGGTACATTTCCCAAAGAATCCCGGAAAGGGTGTATGGGTTTGAAATTCAGGCAGAGTATCCAATCGTCGATGGTTTACTGATCGGTGGTAACTATGCAAAAGTGGAAGGTAAAGGAGATGTGGACGACGATGGTAAATTTGACGGGCCTACAGATGTTTACCTGAATACCACCCGGATTCCTCCTTCTAAAACAACGGCTTACCTGAGGTATTCAGGAGTTAAGGGCTTGAGTGTCGACCTGAACTGGATGCATGTGGGCAGCAGGGACCGCTTCAAACGCAATGAAAAAACAGGAAAGTATTTAATTGGCGAAGGTCCGGTAAAAGCGTACGATTTGTTTAATTTTGCAGCGGCATATAAAGTAAATCAGGCTTTGAGCCTAAACCTTGGAATTGAAAACTTATTGAACAAAAGCTATTACCCAAGTATATCTCAGTTCTACGGAAGTGACATCAACTATGTAAGAGGCAATGGACGAAGATTTAATCTTTCTGTGGGATACGCCTTTTAATGAAAAGAATGAAGCAATTTAAAAATGCAATAAGGCAGATACACCTCTGGCTCGGTTTAGCTACCGGGCTGGTGGTTTTTATCATCAGTGTGACGGGATGTCTGTATGTTTTCGAAGAAGAGATCAGAGATTTAACGCAAAAGGAATATAAATATGTTCCGGTTCAGCAGAAGCCATTTGTTGGACTCGATCAGGTGATCAGGAACTTCGAACAGCTGGCACCCAAAGAAAAGATTACCCTGATCAGGATGACGGAGTCTGAGCCCAATGCCACAGTTGCAGTCAGCAGTAAGAAAAAAAAAGTTTATTATTTTAACCCCTATGATGGTCAGCTGGTTAATAAAGGAGGGGCCGACTGGCTGAGTGTGGTACTGGATTTACACCGAACCCTGCTTTTAGGAGAGGTTGGAGAAGTGATTCAACGGTGGTCTGTGGTGATTTTTGTGCTTATGTTGCTGACAGGCCTGGTGCTATGGTTTCCAAATCAGATGCGTTTGCTAAAGCAATCGCTTTCTATCAAATGGAAGGCTTCCTTTAAAAGAGTCAATTACGATCTTCATAACGTACTGGGTTTTTATGCCTCCGGAATTTTGATCGTAGTCTCCTTATCAGGGTTGTATTTTGCTTTTAAAGAGGTGAAAACAGGGGTCAGCTTTTTTACAGGAACCAAACTAAGCGAGGGGAAGAAAGAGAAAAATGTGCTGCAAAAGGAAAATCATGAACCGCTTGCCAGCCGCTATAACCAGATATACCAGTCTATATTGCTTCAGTATCCGGGCGTAACTTCTTCCTCGATATCGGTGAGGAAAAACGGAGAACTCCGGTTGAGAACCATGTATCCTTACCGCTGGGCAAGAAATCAGAATTCTTTCTTTTTTGATGAGGCCAGCGGACAATTGCTGCGTTCCAAGTTGTACAAGGATTTTAATAGAGCCGATTTCTATGAGGCCACGAATTATGACCTGCATACGGGGCAACTCTTCGGATGGTTTGGTAAAATTGTTGCTTTTTTTGCCAGCTTAATCTCTGCAAGCCTGCCGGTTACCGGATTTGTCATTTGGTGGAAAAAGAGAAAAAAGAAAAAGAAACCGAGTGTTTCCAGGGTTCGATATGACCTAAGTACGACGAATCTCTCTGTTTAATTTTCCTAAATTTGCCTGGTGTATTTTTTACACTAACTTTGGCAGATTATGAAGAAAAGTTTACTCACATTAACCCTTGGCGGACTGGGGATCGGGATCACAGAATTTGTGATGATGGGCTTATTGCCCGATATCGCCAAAGACCTGAACATTAGCATTCCTCAGGCAGGGCACCTGATTTCTTCTTATGCGCTTGGTGTTGTGGTAGGCGCTCCGGTGCTGGTTGCCATTGCCGGAAGTTATCCTCCGAAAAAGATCCTTTTGGCTTTAATGGTGATGTTCACTGCATTTAATGCCCTTTCTGCTTTCTCTCCTGATTATATCACGATGCTTGCCGCCCGTTTTCTGGCCGGTCTTCCACATGGCGCCTTCTTTGGGGTAGGTTCTGTTGTGGCCAGCCGCATCGCCGGAAAAGGAAAAGAAGCACAAGCTGTATCACTCATGTTTGCGGGTTTAACGATCGCGAATGTGATCGGTGTTCCCCTGGGAACTTATATCGGACATCATTATTCCTGGAGATATACCTTTGTGATCATCGTCATCGTAGGACTGATTACTTTGTTGAGCCTTAAGCTCTGGATGCCGAATCTTTCTGCAACAAAAGACAGGGATTTAAAAAAAGAACTTGCTTTTTTCAAGCTTCCTGAAGCCTGGCTGATCATTCTGATGATCGCTATCGGAACAGGAGGGCTGTTCTCCTGGTACAGTTATATCGCACCATTGTTAACCGATGTTTCCGGATTTTCTCCGGATTCCATTACCTATATTCTTGTTCTTGCAGGTTTGGGAATGTTGGTTGGTAATTTCATCGGCGGAAAACTGGCAGACCGCTTTTCTCCGGCAAAAGCTTCTGTGTCTCTATTGATTGCCATGGCCATCGCTTTATTTATCGTTCACTATATTTCCGGCAATCAGGTACTTTCTCTTGTGATGACCTTTGTTACTGGTGCGGTTGCTTTTGCACTTGCTGCACCGATTCAAATGCTGATGATCAATACGGCCAAAGGCTCTGAAATGATTGCCGCTTCGGTAAGTCAGGCGAGCTTTAATATCGGAAATGCACTGGGTGCGTTTTTGGGTGGATTACCATTGGCTGCTGGGTATGATTATACCTCGCCGGTATGGGTAGGAACGGTAATGGCCTTAACAGGTGCACTTTTTGCCTGGATGCTGATCAGCAGAAATAAAAAGATGATTTTAGCTAAATAATTCTCTAATTTTATCAGATGGCTAAAAACTATCTGGAAAGTGTGAAACATCAGCTGGAGTATTATAAGGCATTGGGGGAGAAAACCTTTGCCCAGCTTTCTGATGAACAGCTGTTTTGGCAATACGATCCTCAAAGCAACAGCATCGCAACCATTGTGAAGCACCTTTCCGGAAATATGATCTCCAGGTGGACGGATTTCTTTACCACAGATGGGGAAAAGGAAAACAGAAACCGGGAATCAGAATTTGACAACGACTTGCAATCAAGAGCAGAACTATTGCGCTGCTGGGATGCGGGCTGGAAGTGTTTTCTGGAGGTGATCTATGATTTAAAAGACACAGATCTTAGCAGAGAAATTTTGATCCGCCATGAGGCCCTCTCCGTAACTGAAGCAGTTAACAGGCAGCTGGCCCATTATCCTTACCATATCGGACAAATTGTATTTATAGGTAAAATGATGTGCTCGGAAAACTGGACTTCCTTGTCGATTCCAAGAGGAGGTTCGAATGCATTTAATCAGGCAAAAGAGAATCAAAGCAAAACAAGCTGAGGATATGGCCCCGGCGGAACAGTTCCTGTCCGAATTTGTACAGCAATACTGTCCGGATGTGAACACTTATATTTGAAAAGTGCTTTTACGTGGAGTTAATGAAGATTTTTGGCTATGGCATGTGATTGGCATTGAAGGATAAAAAACGATCATTATGTTTCAACATCACCTGTTACTGATTTACCGGAACTTCAAAAGATATAAGAGCTCTTTCTTAATCAATTTGTTTGGGCTTTCTGCCGGGCTTTGCTGCGCTTTAATGATCTACCTCTGGGTAGCAGATGAACTGAAGATGGATAAGTTCCATACGAATAACAGCAGGCTTTTTCAGGTGATGGAAAATGAAAAGACCAGTATCGGAATCAGCACTGGTGACGGTACTGCGGGCTTGCTTGCCGAGTCATTTGCTAAAGAAATGCCGGAAGTAGCGCTGGCGGTGACCACTTCACCAACCTATTGGCTGGAAGAGAGTAAAGTATATACGGGAAATGGAAGGGCCATAAAAGCTGCGGGAAAATTCGCGGGAAAAGACTTTTTTAAAGTATTTTCTTATCCACTGATCTCTGGAAATATAGATCAGATCCTGACAGGCGTCAACAATATTGTGATTTCAGAAGAACTGGCAAAGAAATTATTCCATACAACCGATGTGGTTGGAAGGGAAATGGCCTGGATAAATTCAGAACTAAAAGGCGAAAATCAGGTGTTGATCTCCGGTGTTTTTAAAAACCTTCCAGGTAATTCTTCAGAACATTTTGATTTTCTTGTAACCACGGAAATTTTGTTTAAAGCCTCTTACTATCTGAAATGGGGAAACCGTGGACCGAATACCTTTGTTGTTTTAAAGGATGGGGCAGATCCTGATCAGTTTGCTAAAAAGATCAAAGGTTATATGGGAGGTAAAGGCCACCCTTACCGGGAATTGTTTATCCGGCCATATGCTGATGGATACCTGTATGGTAAATATGAAAATGGCATAATGACCGGAGGAAGAATCGATTATGTGCGGCTGTTTTCACTGATCGCTGTCTTCATTCTCGTAATTGCCTGTATCAATTTTATGAATTTATCTACCGCCAAAGCCTCCAGAAGGATGAAAGAAGTGGGGATTAAGAAAGTAATGGGTGCAAGCCGGAAATCATTGATCATGCAGTATCTGTCGGAATCTGTGATGCTGACATTTTTGGCTTTATTTCTGGCATTACTGGGTGTAGAATTGTTTTTGCCTCAGTTTAATTCAATTACGGATAAACACCTGTCTTTAAATTTCAACCTGAGTATGGTATTGACCTTTCTCGGGATCGCGTTATTTACGGGCTTGTTGTCTGGTAGTTATCCTGCACTGTATCTTTCGGGTTTTAATCCGGCTGCAGCATTAAAAGGGAAATTAGGATCTACCCTGAGCGAGTTGTGGACCAGGAGAGGCCTGGTCGTATTCCAGTTTACCCTTTCAGTCATCTTGATTGTATCCGTTTTTGTGATCTATAAACAAATAGAATTTGTACAGACCAAAAGCCCGGGTTTTAAAAAAGACAATGTATTGTATTTTGAAACTGAAGGGCGGTTGAAAGGAAATGTAAATGCTTTTTTGTCGGAGGTGAAAAAGGTTCCGGGGGTGCTGAATGCCGCAGGAATGGACCGGAATCTGCTGGGTGACCTGAGTTCAACTACCGGTGATTTCAACTGGGAGGGACGCAATCCTAAAGAACTGGTTAAATTTCAAAAGGGAAGTATCGGAACCGGCCTGATCGAAACGCTGGGGATGACCATGGTTGCCGGTCGCAGTTTTTCCGATCAATACGGATCGGATAGCACCAAAATTCTGATCAACGAAGCTGGAATCAAGGTAACCGGAATGAAAGATCCGGTAGGGAAGATCTTTGGTTTATGGGGCAAAGATTACCAGATTGTTGGGGTGCTGAAAGACTTTAATTTTGAATCTCTTCATACAGAGGTGAAGCCGATGTTCTTTAGATTTGAACCCAATAATTTAACCAGAGTGATGATTAAGATCAAAGCAGGAATGGAAAAACAGACGGTAGCAGATCTTCAGAAATTCTATAAAAGTTTTAACCCGGGTTTCGTTTTGGATTATAAATTCCTGGATCAGGATTTTCAGGCGCAATATGTTTCAGAGAATCGGGTGGCGATATTATCCCGTTATTTCTCTGCATTGGCAGTGATCATCTCTTGTCTTGGTTTATTCGGACTGGCTACCTTTACCGCAGAGAGAAGGCTTAAAGAGATCGGTATCAGAAAGGTATTGGGGGCCTCTGAACTGAGTCTGGTTGTCATTTTATCAAAGGATTTCACGAAACCGGTCGTCGGGGCGATCCTGATCGCGCTTCCGCTAAGTTATATCATGACGAAGTATTGGCTCAATACATTTGCCTACAGAATAGAATTGCAGGTCTGGTATTTTGTTGCTGCCGGTCTTCTGGCATTACTGATCTCCTGGCTTACGGTCGCGATACAATCGATAAAAGCTGCAGCTGCAGATCCGATTAAATGTCTTAAAGCAGAATAAAGATGAACTTATTTAACAGGCAATTCGCTGGCTGCTAATGAGCTTACTGCATTCGACTCTCGCTACAGGTCAAAGTCAAAAACATATGCAGGCATTATTTGGCAATCCGCGGAAAAGAAAGACCAAAAGATTATTGATATAGAAATGAAACAACCTTAAACCAATAAAAGAAAAATATATACCGATGAAAATAACCTCCATTCATTTTTTTAGCGCAGCAGTCCTGTTGTTCAGCAGTCTTGTTTTTAGTTCCGGCCTGAAAGCTCAGGGGAAAGCCTATGTGGTGAAAGATGAGAAGCTGTATCGTGCTATTGTACATATGGACAGTGTTTGCTTTGATGCTTTTAATACCCAGGATTTGAAAACACTGAGCAATGTTTTTGCAGAGAACGTAGAGTTTTATAACGATGGTGGAAAGGTGACCAATTACCAGCAGACGATGGAGAGCTTTAAAAAGATGTTTGCCAGTAATAGCGCTTCTCCGCTGAAGAGAAAGCTGATTGGCAGCATTGAAGTGTATCCGCTTAAAGATTTTGGGGCGATAGAAGTAGGGGTACATCAGTTTACCCATACAGAGAATGGAAAAGAAGAAATCGGCATTTTTAAGTTTGTTCAGGTTTGGGAACTTAAAGACGGCGTTTGGAAAATGACAAGGGTGATCAGTTATGATCATTAGTTTTTAGCTTTAGGCCGCTAATCGTTCTGTTCTTTTAGCCACTAATTGTTATATTTGAAACACGTAATTTCCTGTAATCACGTGTTTCAAATATGCCAGAATTGCTGTTAATATGTGTATTGCTGATTCCACAGACCGTGGCTGGAATTCTTGCGAAAAGCATGGGTAGAAGCTTTTTTTTCTGGTTTTTCATTTCCTTTCTGATTCCGATCATTTCCCTGATTATATTGCTTTTTCTGGAAGATAAAGGGGAGTCAGGGGGCTATGAGCTCGCTGAACATGTCAGCAAAAAGAATGATCCTGCTTAAGTCCTGAGCTGATTTAAAATTCCGGATCTTCTGTAGAAAATACCGGTTTCCTGGTATTGTATTGCTTTTTTTTATTCGCTTTATTTGGGCTTAGAAAGAATTTCATGATCCATAAAATATTAAAGGTATCGGTTTGTTTCCTATTCATAACTGCCATATTCCTTCCTGCGCATGCTCAAAAAACCAAAGAATGGATTTTCCCCACTGTAGCTTTTAACGAAGCCGAAACCTCAAAATTAATGGAACCGGGTACTGCAACCATTCGTGGTGTTGGTGTCATTAAAAAGAAAGGAAAGGATCACTTCAACGGGAAAGGAGGACAGATCATCTTGTTTCCCGTTACGCCCTATTTTACAGAATTTCTGGAACTTAAGAAAAAGTACCGGGGTTCAAAAAAAGAAGCGACGATGAGCAATGATGCTTTTACTTATCGGGTCCAGGGAAGGTATATCGACGATCAGGGACATTTTGAATTTGCCCATATCAAACCGGGTAAATATTATATCATGACCTGGATCGGCTACCAGAAAACCAAGACAAAGGCTGTGCAAACGGGAACGGTGACTTCCTACAATGTCTATGGTTATGCCCTTGGCTCCTCACCAATTTATGAAGATTATTTATACAATGTAGATGTTGAAAATGAATTGGGTGTTTTTGTGGAGGTTAAAGATGCAGGAGCAGTGACGAACGTAGTGCTGAGCAATTAAAAAAGAAAAAAAATGAAAACAACATATCTTATCCTGGTTCTGGCTGCGGTACTTTCAGTTCAATATTCGCTAGCCCAAACGGTCAAAATTCCGGATCCGAACTTTAAAAAGCAATTGATTTACCTTGGTCTGGATTTAAACGGGGATGGGGAAATCCAGGTTTCGGAAGCACAAAAGGCGACAGAGTTGAAGCTTGATCAGGCTGAAATCGGGTCTCTGACCGGTATTAAGAGCTTTACAAATTTACAGATACTGAGCTTTTGGAACAACAAAGTGAGGGTTTTGGACCTGGAGGGAATGAAAAACTTACAGCAGGTTTTTGGTTACAGCAATCTTATTGAAAGCGTCAATGTTAAAGGATTAACTAATTTGACCCTATTGTACCTCCACCAAAATAAGATCAAAGCATTGGATGTGACCGGACTGGTAAAGCTTGAAGAGATAAAGATGCACGACAATGCACTCTGGAAGCTGGCGATCAGCAATATGCCTAATCTGAAAGCCCTGGAGTTTCAAAGAAATATGATGTCAGATTTTAAATTAACGGGATGTCCTGAACTTCGGATGTTGAGAATGGATGAAAACTTATTGTCCGCATTGGATTTAACGGCATTTAAGCAAATAGAAGAAATCTCTTTGAGGGAGAATCCGCTTGTTTCGCTGAATGTGACGGGGCTTAGAAAGCTGAAATCATTGGAATGCAGCTATACTCAGCTGAGCAGCATTAATATGAGTGGAACTGTAAGTCTTAAAGATTTTCAATGGTAATCCCGCTGATCGAAATTCATGAGAATTCTTAACCCAGGCAGGGAGGCCCGGGTTAAGAATCCCGGATCTATGCTTTTAGTGCATTTAGTAAAGTAGCCAATTCTGTTACTTCCTGGCTGTTTAGTGGTTTTAATGGCCCCCTCAGTTCTCCGCCATCTTCACCAAGAATTTCCAACCCTGATTTAATGGCTCTTGGAAGACCTTTTGCCAAAATATACTTTAACAAATTAAGTTGTTTGTAAAAGACATTTTGAGCGGCATGTAAGTCGTTCTTTTGAATGGCCTCGTATAAATCGATATTCAATTCAGGAATCAGGTTCGCCGCTGCGGTGCACCATCCCAATGCTCCTGCTGCAAAAGCACCCAGGGCTAGGGGATTGGAACCGTTAAAGAAAGCAACGTCTTCTCCCAAATCCCTGCGGAGGGTATGCATGCGCTGCAGATCTCCCGAACTTTCTTTGATCATCGTCACATTGGGGATTTCCAATAGCTTTTTCAGTAAGGCCGGAGACATGTCCACGCCACCTGTAGCCGGGTTGTTATAGGCCATGATCGGGATCGAGATCGCTTTTGCTACGGCTTCATAATGACTGAAAATCTCGTTGTCCGTTAGTTTCCAGTAACTCATTGGAATGATCATTACTGCGTTGCTTCCTGCTTTCTCTGCAAATTTAGCATGGTAAATGGTCCTTTCGGTCGTTAGATTGGATATCCCTGTAATTACGGGAAGTCTTCCGGCTACCTGCTGAATGGTGGCTTCTGTAATGGCTTCCTTTTCTTCGTCATTGAGGTAAGGCATCACTCCTGTGCTGCCAAGAGGTGCGATACCATGGGAACCAGACGTAACCAGGCGCTCTACGAGTGCTTTGAATAATGGAAGATCTACCTGCTGCTGTGTATTGAAAGGGGTAATTGGATAGGCGATGATGCCCTTAAATGTATGGTTATTCATGTGTATTGGAGTTTGAATTAAAAATGAAAGAGAGAGAACGTTTTTAAAAGAGAGCGTTAACGTGCTTACAGGTCTCTGCCTTCTTCTTCTCTTAAGGCTACGCCCAGGTGTTGTAATTGTGGTGCATTTTCACAGGCGATGTATTTTGCCGGTTCAGTATCACTCAGGTTTTGATGACGGTGCCATGCCCATACCGGAATATAAACCGCATCTCCTGCCTGCCATTCTACTTTTTCACCTTCGATCTCGGTATAGCCTTTACCTTCAATGACGAACAATACGGTTTCATAGGTATGGCGGTGTTTATTGGTCAGTTGTCCCGGTAAAAGTCCGCCGATGGTCATGCTTACATTTCTGGTAGGAAGGTCTACAAAAAACACCGGATGTTTTCTTTCAGTAGAGAACTGATTATGGACACCTGCCTGTTCTACATTCCTGTGTATGAACTTCTCAGGTCTTACATAGTTTGGGCGGGCAAAGGTTTGATGGAAATCTTTTGAAGATAGTTGTGCTGTTTTTTCTGCTGTTGTTTTCATGATATTGAATTTTAAATATGGAGAAATTATTAAATGTCAATTCCTTTTGACAGGACAAATTTTGTGTATTTTTGGCTGACTAAAATCATCCAGTTTTTACTAAAACTAATGGGCCAGATGCTGAGACCTTGGAAAACCATATTGAACATCGAATTAGGAAGTCATAAATCTGTGTTCCAGCAGATTGCCGACGGGATCATCGGAGAGATCAAAAAAGGACGGCTAAAACCGGGAATGTCCTTGCCGGGAAGCCGGATCCTGGCTGCCGACATTGGTGTAAACCGTAAAACGGTGGTTCTTGCTTATGAGGAACTGATGGCAGAGGGCTGGTTGGAAACCGCTTATAAGAAAGGAACCTTTGTTTCTGAAAAGCTGCCGAAACAAAAAGAACGGCGCCGACAAAGAAATGAGGAAAGCATCTCTTCGGTAAAGAATTTTTCCTTTACTGCATTTGGCTCCGGAATGCCATCGACTGTAAATGCCGAAGTTCCTTTGATTGTTTTTAATGATGGATTACCGGATGTAAAATTGGCCCCCCTGGATGAACTGGCCCGTGCATATAAGCGGATTTTTCAGCAAAAGGCAAGGTGGAGAATGCTGGGTTATGCCAATGAAAGGGGGGAAGAGCGACTGCGTACCGCTATTGCCACCATGCTGACTATGGACCGTGGCTTAAGTTTTGGAATTCATCAGATCTGTATTACCCGGGGGAGCCAGATGGCACTGTACCTTACGGCTCAGATTCTGATCAAACCTGGGGATATCGTAGCGATGGAAACACCGGGATACAGGCCCGCTTTTGAAGCATTCAAACATGCAGGAGCAACGATTGCACCTGTGGAGATTGATGAACAGGGGATCCGAATTGCGAAGCTGGAGCAACTTTGTAAGAAAGGTCCGCTAAAGGCGGTTTATGTTACCCCACATCATCAGTTTCCCACTACAGTTAGCATGAAAGCCGACCGGAGGCTGCAACTGCTGGCGCTGTCCAATCAATATGGATTTGCAGTTATAGAAGATGATTATGACCATGATTACCATTTTGGACTGAGGAGTTTGTTGCCCCTGGCCAGTTATGATCGTGCAGAGAATGTGATCTATATCAGTTCCCTGAGTAAACTCATCGCTCCGGCGGTAAGGGTAGGCTATGTCGCTGGTCCGGCCTCTTTTATTGATTCCCTGGCAGCTTTGAGAATGACCATAGACCGGCAGGGCGATCCGGTGATGGAAAATGCAGTGGCGGAATTGATGGAAGAAGGGATTGTCAACAAACATGCGAAACGGGCATTGGGGATTTATCGAGAAAGAAGGTCCCTGATGAGTAAATACCTGGACCGTTATTTAAAAGAAAAAGCGGATTACCAGCTTCCTGAGGGAGGCCTGGCCTTTTGGCTGCGCTTTAAAAAGCCGGTTGACACTGTTGCCTTTTCAGAACTTTTATTGAAACATGGTGTCCAGGTGATCTCTACGGAAAGGTTTTCTTTCAATGGAGAAGCTTTAAATGCCTTGCGTCTGGGCTATGCAGCACTGGACGAAGCGGAACTGGAACGGGGAATCCAGATCATCGCTTCCTTAATCCCTTAATGTTTTTTTCTCTGAATATTTGATTAATTGAGCGTTATAATTTAACAGAACACAAATGAAACAACATATACCTGTCCATAAAATGGCCGAACGCAATGGTATAGGCCTGGAAATGATTTACTTCCGAAGCATAGATAAGAACCGTGCAACCCTGTTGGGGGCACATCGGGATGATCATTATATTTTCATTTTTCAGGAAGAGGGGACGACGCAGGTCATGCTCGATTTTAAGACGATCGATGTGGAGGGCTGTGCCTTACTGTATATTATCCCCGGACAGGTACACCATATTCTGAATACAAAAAACTCCTCAGGTTGGTTTCTTGCAGTGGAAACGCTGCTGGTTGCGGAAGAATACCGTCAGATTCTGGAGCATGTGATTCTGGAGCAGGAACCGCTGCTGTTGGACGAGACCGGCAACAATAAGTTTAAGCAATGTATCCATCTGGTGCATGAAAGGTTCCTGGATATGCATCAGCCGCTGAGTAAACAGATCGTTCATTCCCTGCTTTCTTCCTATATCGGGATGCTGACCGAAGCTTACCTTCTGACTAAGCCTAAAAGTGAAGCCTTAAATACCAGGCCGGTGCAGCTGACCCGGCAGTTCAGAACATTATTGCTTCAGGAGTTTAAAACGGTTAAGGGACCAGCTGAATATGCGGCCAGGCTTAATATTTCCCTCACTTACCTCAATGAAGTCGTAAAGTCCAATACCGGGTTTCCGGTGAGCTACTGGATTCATCATGAGATTATACTGGAAGCAAAACGTTTATTATACCATACTGATCTAAGTTTGAAGGAGATTGCATTCTCATTGGGTTTCGCCGATCACACCTATTTTTCGAGATTGTTTACCAAGGTTTCCGGAATCTCTGCGGGGAAGTTCAGGAAGAGTTACCGTTAATCGTCCAATAGTTACCCTTGATCCTGCATTGTGGTTGTTTTCTTTTTGCTGTTGTTTTGTAATGGATTATAAAATGATAGAGGTATGAATATGCTAAAGAAGAAAGCACTGCAATTAATCGAACGTCAATTGGGTAAAAAAGGGATTGTTCTGGAAGTCAGAAGCTGGAACCCTTCTACCTTTTACGAGGTAGACCTGCACCTCCCGGGGGTAGATATGGACAAATGGACTTCCGTACAACATATGAAAACAAAGGTTGCGGAATACGTGTACAGGGATTATACTCCTGCAAGCTGGGATGCGGAAACACAGACCTGCACCCTTTATATCGATGCTTCGCATGATGGAGATGGCAGCAAATGGGTTGCTCAATTGCGTAAAGGCGATCAGATCTGTTACCTTGGAATCGGAGGGACGAATGCCAAACCTGTAGATGGAAAGCAAATCCTGTGTCTCGGAGACAGTTCCTGTGTGGGGCATTTTCTGGCCCTGGAGCAATTGGTGGGGAAAGGAAATGTGGCCGGTGCACTGGTCATCAAAGAAGAAAACCACCGTGCAGAATTTGCCAGTTATTTTGATACTTTACTCGAAGCGATTCCTCAAAAGCTGAGCAGTAACATTGATAACCTGCACAACTGGCTTAAAGAACAGCAATGGGGAAGCAATGCGATATACATCGCCGGAAATGTACCCATGGTGGTTGGCCTGAAACAAAAAATAAGGAACCTGCCGGATTTTGATGCTGCGGTAAAAGTACAGGGGTTCTGGTGGTAGGGACCTGCTTATTGTCCGCAGGTCATCAATGGGATCGATAAGCTGAATAAAGAAAGCACAAGGCAGAGCGGAACATAAGTCCTGGTGTCTTCTTTTGCGAAATTGGTTCCCTTGATGCTTTTCATCAACCCTATATATTTGAAATCTCCGATGGCACGAAGGCAGAAAATTCCGGAAATCACATAAGTGCCAATGTGAATATACCTTCTGTCGACCAGCGAATCAGCAATGCCAATGTTTGCGAGGGTGATGAACGCAAATAAGGCAAGTCCCAATGCTACGATCAGGGTTCCAAACTTACCCGGCTTCATGGCCTGCTCACCGCTAACTCTTACCGGTAAAGCATTTTTTAAAGCCCAGGTTCCTCCAAAAACCCAATAAATGTGCAACAAAGAAAGGAAGATAAAGATTAAGGTATTGATGGCGACTAGTGCAAATATCATTGTTGTTAGTTCGTATTGTTGTATTGTCTGATAAACTGATAGGCAAGTTTGATCTGTGTCTTTACGGTATTTACAGAGATGCCTAATAAAGCCGCAATATCGGAATACTTTAGCTTATCGTCATTATTAAGCAGGAAAATTTTCTTTCTCCTGGTCGGCATTAGCTCTGCTATGGCGTAAATCTTTTTTACACGCTCATCTATGTCATGGTTATAAGCCTGATCATCAGTGCGTTCTTCCGGCAGTTCGTCGGTTACAATGGTCAGGTAGTTTTTCTTATCCCGGTAATAACTAATGGCTGCATTCTTTACAGAACGACAGGCGTAATGGTAAAATTCTCCCTCCAGATGGATTGCCGATTTCTTCTTCCAGATTTCAAAGAAAAAATCCTGTACAATATCTTCTGCCAGATTCGCATCTGAAACAACATGATAAGCTACCTTACATAAAGAACTGTAATGTTGATCAAACAGCTGCCTGATGTCTTTAAGTTCTATAGTATTCCCCTTCATATAGTAAGCTTATTTAGACTGATTAAAAATAAAATGCAATATTACGGTATCTGGGCTGACTATACAAGTTTTTATTGTTTTAGATCATTTGAGGGCAGTTCTGGTCTTTTAAATTCCAGAGGAGCAGTTGTAATTGCTGTTAAAAAAGAAATGATGGCTGCCCTTTCTTCCAGGTTGATGTCCAGCTTTTTAAGGTGGGGAGAAGATTTCGGGTAGTTTGGATCCTGGATCTGTGCGACTCGTGGTTTTGGCTGCGGCATTCCGGCAGTATACATATTGATCAATGCTTCCATCTCATTGAAACGGCCATCATGAAACCATGGGCTTGTGCGCATCACATCCCGAAGAGAAGGCGTCTTGAACTTGCCGATATCTGCCGGATTCCCGCTGATGTTGTAAAGGCCGAGGTCCTGGTTTGGCTTTCCATAGTTGCTGAAACCAAGGTTGTGAAATTCTCCATCGTTAAACATCGCCCCGTTATGACAGTTGATACACCTGGCCTTGGTCCGGAAGAGGTGAAGTCCCCAGATCTGCTGATCCGATAGGGCCCTTTTACGGCCCTTCATAAAATTATCGAATCGTGTAGGTCTGCTGCTGATCCCGGCCACAAAGGCAGCAATACTTTCCAGGATCTGTTCTTCTCCGTATTTGCTGCCTTTTCCAAAAGCTTGTTCAAAATAAACCTTATAGCCCTTGATCTTCCTGATCTTTGCAGGGAGCTGATCCAGGTCTACATGCATTTCTACCGGATTTGCCATCGCTTCTCTGGCCTGAGCAGAAAGCGTGTTGCGGCGGCCATCCCATAAAAATAAACGGTTTTCAGCAAGATTCTGAATGGATGGGGTGTTCCTGATCCCAGACTGATGGTCGTGCCCTATGGCCAGTTTTCTGCCATCGGTCCAGCTCATCTCCGGATCATGACAGCTGGAGCAGGAAATCTGATTGGAGGAACTGAGGCGGGGATCAAAGAATAAAAGTTTGCCCAATTGTGCTTTTTTTATGCTGCTGCTGTCTCTGCCACTGTTTCCTGGATAAGTCATCGCGGCAAGCTCTTTCCAGACAATTCCTGAATCTACTTCTGGCTTTGGCCATTCCTTCGGGTCTTTCTCATACTGGGCCCTCAGCGACTTCAGAAATTCTTCCGGGACCCCTGCCTTAAATGAAATGCTGATGAGCAGGATGTAGGACAAAAAAAGAAGGCTTATAACTTTGTATTTCATGATCGGTAATGTGTTTAGAAAAAGAGGGAGGCGCTGAGGTTTGCACGGTAAGCTGTTCTTCCCGGAAGGTAGCTGTCAATGGAAGGCAGAGGACGGGAAGCGTTGGCAAGAACCCCTTTACCTTCAATCCCAAATTGCCAGTTAAATGATTTTAAACGAATCATATAATGTGCGGATGCGCTGAGTTCCAGGTAATGTTGCAGGTCCATTGCGGCATCAGCAGCAATTACTTGTTTGATAAAGCTGTTGGTCTTTGAGGGGTTAAAGTCAAACCGGGTCTGGTAGGGAAGATAGTAACTCGCAGAAAAGAGGGTCCTGAAGTTTTGCTGCGCTTTGTGGAGCCATTCCCTGCCGACAAGAATCCCAGCACCGGCAAGGGAGCGGTCTCTTCCGATTTCGTAATTTCCATCTACCTGATTGGCATTTCGGGCAGATAAGAGAATGCCCAGTTCGAGTTTTTTCTGTTGAAGGAGCAGGGTATTGATCAGGCTGAACTGCAGTTTTTGCGCATGGTATAAATAGTTGTTGCCACCCAGGCGGACATTGTATTCCTTTCCTTCTTCCTGTTCCCAATACAGGCCTGCAGCCCATTGACCGTTGATGTACCTGAGCATGGCTTCCCATTTTTTTAAATCGAATATTCCATAGTTCTCTTTATTGGCATATTTTCCGGAAGAGTTGCCCCGCTCAAATTTTTCCCCGCGCAGGAGATAAGAAAGACTGCCTTTAAATTCTCCGTCAAAGGCTTTTGCAGTACCCTGAAGTCCTGCACCTTTCCATTTTCTATTGATCATAAAAACCCGGTCAGAGAAGTCCAGGGCATCTCTGATCACCCCGTAGCCATTTACAAGGTAATTGACATACTCCGGATAGGAGTCTGATTCATAGTATTCTTTGTTTCTGTAATCAACCTGATACTCGTTTTGACCGTAGCCATAAGTTCCATTGATGCCAATGGCAAAACCTGGTTTTCTGTAGATCAGTTCGGGTTTCAGGATGAGTCGGAAATGTTTAAGCACTGCTCTTGGGTCGTTGGTGCTGTAATGGTCGCCCATTCCATAATCCAGGGCAAGGGCAATGGCGGTGTTTTTTAGCAGGGGATAGGCAGCAAGTGCATTGAGCTGGTAATCTGTGCGACTGTAATGAACAGCTTTTTCCGATCCATAATAAAAAGGGGCCGGGTCGGTATTGTCTGTCCGGTGACTGAAACGGATGCTTTCATTCTGTTCAGACTGGTATTTGAAACTGCCCCAGAGTTTCAGGTTTTTTATGGTCCTGATGCCTTCCGACTGAAAGCTGATCCGGTTGTTGCTCTTCCCTTGTTGTGCCAGTTTGAAGCCTCCTCCAAAACTTTCGTAACTGATGGTAGATAAAGAAGTCCGTTTTATCGGGCTTTGCAAAAGAAACAGACCGGAACTAATGGTCAGCTGATAATCCTGCTTCTGACTGACAGTTCGGTTAATGTTCCATACGTTCAGGGAATCCTGGGCGATGACAGAAAAACAGCTGCCGGTCAGGAGCAAAGCTGCACTGTATATTTTTATTGCTTTAAAACGCATAATTATTGTTTAAAACCTCCGGGGATTGCTGGCATGATCCATTCGAAATCCACACTTGAGTTATTGGTATCCATTAAAATTTTTCTTCCGTTTTCTATTCTTTCCACCCTGCGGATCAGCGCCTGGGAGCTGTAGGAACCTCCGGGAACAAAGCCAAAACCGGCATCCAGTTCCATACTTAATTTTTTAGGAATTCTTCTTCCGGCAGTGCTGGGCTGAGTTTCTACCGCATCAATGATGTATTTTTTTGGAACTCTGGTATACAGGGTTTTTCCTTCGATACTGGTTTCTTTGACTTCGGCATATTTAGGCCATTTGCGGATGTCTTCGGATGTTTTGAATAGAGCATAACCGACTCTGCCGATGTTGTCCATCATCATGTTCTTTCCGAATACCTGGATCACCTCCAGGCTTGTTTTTCCAGGTGTAGGAATGTCGATCTCTGAACCTTTTTCGCCGGGGGCAAGAGCAGGGGTACTGATAACTTCAAAATCTGCTTTACTAAGGTCTACGGTCAGGTCTGGTCTTTTTACTTCATATACTTTCCCGTTTTTATTGGTAAAGGGTTGCTGATGATTGATGGCACTTCGTGCCACCACAAGGCTTTGTCCGGGTTGTACCGGATATTGTTTGCCTGTTCCGGGGAAACGATAAATCGCCTGAGCATAGAGGTAATCCTCATTGGCATTGGCAGGTGAGGGCTCCGTTCCGGCCGCCTTTGTCCAGTCGAACTGCCCGTTCGGTTGTAATAAATCGGTCCGGTTATAGGTGGTGGATAAGCGGCCATACACGAACATCATGCAGAGTGAATCGGCATATAGTACCTCTCCTGTATTGTTGTACACTTCGAAGAAATTATCCCTCAGGGAAGCACCATCATAGAGGTCTGAGCCTGCATAATACAATTGCTTGATGACCCATTTTCCCTGAACACCACGCTTGAGGGTCATTGGAATCTGGTAATTTCCTTCATTGGTTTTGATGGTGTAATTGGTTTTTCCGGAATTGAAAACCATATCACTCTCTACACTGATCCCCGTCAGGCGCTGATATTCCTGTGGACTGAAGCGTTTGCTGACCATGAAGTCGTAACTTCCGGAGCTGATTTTCTCAAACACAGCCTCGCCTTTGGCATTGGTTTTAACCAGGGTCTCTACGCCGGTTCCCAGGCTTTTGAGTTTTACTTCCAGGTCGTTCATGGGAATGTTGAAAGCGGAAATTTCAGGATCAAAATCCAGTTTAACGGTCACATTAACCGGCCTGAGGCCTGTGATGAGCTCTTTTCTGCAGGCACAGAGGCTGCTGAGGAATAAGGCAGCCAGTAAAAAAGTATATTTTTTATTCATGAGTTTTAAAGGATTAGAGTTTTAAACTGATTTCGGCACCAAAGGATGGCGGTTCATTGAGTACGACCTTATTGCCGGAACTGGCAACGGTATAGCTGGGTCTCCAGTTGAGCATATTGTAGGCATTGAAAGAGAAACGAAGCTTTTTTGCGACATCTTTACTCAACCTCAGGTGTACATTTCCATAAAATATAGGGTGTCTTTCGGTATCTCTGTAAGAGGATTGAGGGAGATTGGCCAGGTGTCCGTAAACGGGGCTGTTGGGGTCAAAATTGTCAATCGGATGGTAGTTAAACGCGAGGTCATAATAACCGATAGGGGTTGAAGAACGCTGGTAATAGATGGACTTTGTCTTCACCGGAAGGTCGCCGATCAAATTGATCATCAGGCCCAGTGAAGGAATATGAGTGCTGGAAGAAAGACTGGTTCTCCATTGAATATTTCTTCTGTTTTCGGGAGGAAATACGGCAAATACAGCTTCCTGTGTAAAGTCTACGTTGTCCAGATTGACGATGTTCATGGAAGGTGCCGTATCGTAGAAATAAGAATTGGTATATCCTGCCGAGATGTTGAATGAGGTTGCAATGGCGCTGATCTTTGGTGTGCTGACCATAAACTCGATTCCGTTATTGCTGGTATTCTGGCTATTGATCATTTGAGAATAGCTGATCGGCTTTTTACTGATTCCTCCGGTTGCCTTATAGGCCGCTTTTCCATTCTCGTCGATGAAATAAGTGTAATTTGGTACGATCATTTCTTTAACCAGACGTTTGGTGGAAAAGCCATCTGAAGTGTTTTTTCGGTAGTAGGAGGCAGAGAAATTGGTTCCGTTTCCGTTGTAATTAAAGGAAAGCTCAAAAGTGTTGGATTTGGAAGGTTTCAGGTCTGCATTGTCCGGCCGGATGATATGGGTATAGACCAGATAAAGGCGTTTATCCGGATCCTCGTTATTGGCTCTGATGAGTGGGGTGTTAAAATAGATCGGGCCTGGATAGAGGTGGGCTAGCGAAGGCGATTTTGTGGCGATGCCGTAAGAAGCGCCAAAAGTAATTTTATCGTTCAGCCTGTAATTGGTATTGATCCTTGGGGAGAGGTTAACAGCGCCGCTTTGCTGATCCAGCCTGATCCCTGTTCTGATGTTCAGGTCTCTGTTAAAAATGGGAATGGCGAAACTGTTTTCCAGGAAAGCACCGTAGTTTAGCAGGCCTTTCAGTTGTTTATAATCGTAAGAACGTTCATTGTTAGAAGAGAAAAGAGGCTGCGCCGGGTCAATGATCTGGCCTCTTCCAAAATTATCTGAATAGTACAGGTTCGCACCGAGGTTCATACGGTGCGCAATTTTTCCGGTATGGTAATCCGCTGACAGGCTAAAATTGGTGTTTGCGGTGAGTGGTTTTCCTTCAACAATGGTTTGTCCGAGGTAATAGCCATTGGCATAATCACCTACATTGACGCCTTCATTTGCGCTATCTACATAGGGGAAGGATTCTCCTGCCACTTTATACTGCATAGAAGAGTATTGTCTTCCGGTGGTTAAGCCCAGGCTCCAGTCTGCCTTACTGAAGAAGGAAGATTCCGGGAAAGTATAGGAGAGCCGGTTGGTCAGGTTCAGATTGGTATATTCAAACCTGGCTTTTCGCTCTGCTTTATCGTCTACGTCCAGTTTTGTTCCATCCAGATTTGCCGAACCTCCAATAGAGAGGTTGTTTCTGAACTGATTCGCTTTTCCGAAATTACTGGTATGCATCACCCTTCCACTGATGCGGGAATAGGCCTTGAGGTTGTCTCTGGGGTCGTTATTGACCCGCAGGTAATTGAGGTCGAAATTAAGTCCGGAGCCATTCTTTTTTAAGGCGATGCCTTTGCTCAGACTGTATTGGGTGGTACCGTTTCTGAGGGATACCCGTGCGGAAAGCGGGGATTTTCCTGCCTGTCTGTTGATGATCACTGCGCCGTCGGTATAGTCTCCGTATTTTGCTGATGCCACTCCGGAGATGACTTCTATGCTCTCGATGTTGTCTACGGAGATTTGTCTCATGTCTATTCCGGAATAGGCATTGTCGCCGGTAGTGGTATTCCGGTTGTTTAATCCCAGTCCATATTCTCCTTTGATGTAAGGACTCAGGAAGCCATTTACTCCGGGATTTGTACTTTGCATATTTGCATCATTGCTCATCTGGACACCATCCATAATGTAGGTAACGCCAAAAGCGTTGTTGCGACTAAACACGTCGTTGTTCCAGCTGTCTCCCGCTACAGAACGGAGGGTAAGGATATTTGGATTGGTAATGTTGGGTGCATTTACAGATTTTCCTGGCAGCATGTTCAGGACATCAGACAGAGATAAGGCCTGGGTTAGTTCTATAGCCTCTCTGTTAAAAAAGATCGAAGAGTTGGAATTGCCGGACATCGCCCTGTTGGCATTTACCTGCACTTCAGAAAGGTACAGCGAATTGTCGGATAAACTGATCTTGAGGTTTTTATAAACAGAATCCGGATGGATCATCAGGTTTTTACTCTGCTTGCCAATGTAGCTGAACTGCAGGGTTAAAGCACTCCTCTGAACCTTATCCAGGCTGATGCTGAAACTTCCATTGTTCTGTGTATAGATTGCTTGTCCGGTTTCCAGTGCCGTAATACGGGCAAAAGGCAGGCTGCTGCCATCCGCATCATATAAGACACCATTTACGGTTTGTTTTTGGTGAATATCTACCGGATTGGTCGTGATGTTGTTCTTTCCGGGAATAATGAAAAGCGTGTTTTTTTCAATGCTAAAAGAAAGGGGACGGGACATTAATACCCTTTTCATCACTTCATTTACCGGAAGTTTGCTGACGTTCAGGCTTACTTTTTCCTGTTTGTTGAGCAGATCATTGTTGTATACAGTGTTTAATCCGGTTTGTTTTTTGATGAGCGCCAGCAGTTCGATCAGGCTGATGTTTTTAACATTGATGCTTAGCAAAGGGACTTTTTGGTCGAGTTGCTGGGCAAAACTGTTACTGATTAAAGAAAAGCTGCAGAGGACACAGCTGAAGATCACTAAATATTTTCTTAACATGTGGTGGTGATTTAACAGGTTATGGACTTACCAATACTGTTTTGTTGATGATTTTGAACTGAAGTCCTGATACTTTATTCAGGAATCCGAGCAGTTGAGGAAGCCCGTCTTTTATCTTTGCTGTTGCGGTAAAACGCATTTCTGCAATCTGACTGGAAGAGAAAGACAAGGTGTATCCATATTGTCTTTCCAGAATTGTTCCGATTTCCCGGAGACTGGCATTTTCGAAATTCAGGAGACCATTGCGCCAGGCTGCAAAATCATTTATAGTCACATTTTTGACTTTGAAAGCCTTAGTCTGTGCATCAAATGAAGCTTCCTGCCCTGGCTTTAGCATCAGGTGCTGACCGGAGCAACCGGCACCAATGCTACCATGGATAAGGGTGGTTTTTACGGTCGGATCATAACTGTTAATGTTAAACCCGGTCCCATATACTTTTATATAAAGCGCATTGACCTTTACCATGAAAGGCTTTTTCTGATCATGGCTCACTTCAAAATAAGCTTCTCCTTTAAGCAGGTTGACTGCCCTTTCCTTTTTGTTCTTAAAGTTATAACTGATTTCGGATGCCGCATTCAGCCATACCCTGGATCCATCCGGGAGTTGTACTTCCTTTTGCTCCCCGATACCTGAGGAAATGAAAACCAGGGCCTCATTCTCCGGGGCCTGCTGGTAATGCCTCGTTAGGAGTAATCCTGAAACCAGCAGGACAGGAATGAATAGGGCAGCGGCATATTTGATCCATCTGGATCTTCGCTGTTGTAGCTGCTGTTCTCTTTCCACGCGGCCGGAGAAACGTTCCCAGCCTTTTTTGGGATCAAAGTTAATGTTGTTCTGCTCTTCCAATTTTTAAGGGATCTAAATAAAGCTAAGCGCTTGTTTACAGGAATGACGGGAAAGCAGCAGGAGAGGGTGAAGTATTCGTCTTAATTTTTTTTATTTCACTGATAATGAGTGTGTAAATAAAATAAATTCCTCTGCTCTTCACCCCAGTTGTTGCTGCTTACGTCTTTTAGGTAAATCTTAATTAAGAAACGATTTAAATTATTATTTGAAATGAACAGAAAATATAAGCGCTTAAAGACACAAGGTGTTTGGTTATTTGCGATCTCCTTATCGCTCGGAATCAGTTCCTGTAAAAAGGAAAAAACTACAACCGAAACGGTAACGCCTGAAGTAAAAGAAAATAAATGGGTGTCGATGAGCACCGGACAATCACATACCGTGGCACTGGGTTCCGATGGAAGCATCTGGGGCTGGGGCCATAATGCTACAGGGCAATTGGGAACAGGTAATACGAACAGCATATCGACGCCGGCATTATTGTCCGCAGAAAGGGACTGGAAATTTATCAATACCGGTTATGGGCATACGGTGGCCATTAAGACTGATGGTTCCTTATGGGCATGGGGAGAAAATACTTCCGGAGAGCTGGGGATCGGCACTAAAGGGACGGCAGTAAATACTCCAACAAGAGTAGGCAATGATACGGACTGGAAAATGGTTCTTGCAGGTGGAAATTATACCATCGCCATCAAAAATAACAATACGTTATGGAGCTGGGGAACCCATAGCAGCGGACGTCTGGGAAATGGACAAAGTACAGGGGAAACCTTAACACCGGTTCAGGTGGGTGCAGAGAGCGACTGGGACAAGATCTTCACCGGTAACAACTGGGGAGCTTCTTTTGCGATCAAAAAAGACGGAACTTTATACGCCTGGGGTGTAAACCAGAACGGAATGCTGGGCAATGGCAATACCAGCAATCAGCTGAGCCCGGTATTGGTTGGTGGTAGCTCAAAATATAAAATGGTGAGTTATGGCAGGGCCAGGGGAACACTTGCCATCAAAACGGACGGAACTTTATGGGCCGTTGGAAGAAATAGCCGTGGAGAACTTGGCATCGGAAATATGGATACCCAGGCCAACTGGGTGCAGGTAGGTACCGATAAAAACTGGAATACGGTAAGTCTGTTTGCCAGAACGGTACTGGCGACAAAAACTGATGGCAGCCTATGGGGATGGGGAGAAAATGTTTACGGTGAGCTTGGAAATGGAAAGATCAATCCCAGTTCAGAGGTGGCAGAAACCATCCTTAGTCCGGTACAAATTGCAGGGCAATCTTCTGTAGCAGATGCCGTAGTTGGTTTTAACTTTTCTGTGATCAGAAAAAACAGCAATGGCGGAATTCTGTTTGTAGCAGGTTCGGATATGGGTGCTTTTTATTCTTTGGGTAAGGGTACTGGAAATACCAAGCCTATTTTATCTTTTAGCGGACATATTTATTTGCCTTAACGATTTTTTAATCATGTAAATTTCCGGAGAAGAAGAAGACCTGATGTTATTTTTCGGAAATTTACATTCCTATCGGAACATCGCTTACAGAAGGTAAGAAATATAGGTTTCATGCTAAATAAAAACATACTTATAATGAAAAAAGAATGGACTGAAGAAGAATTGAAAGAAGTGGCCAGTCAGCTGAGCCAGCCTAAAGGTAAAGCGGGGATAAAAACCGGCGAGCGGATGGCACTTTCGAATGAAAATATGATTACCAGAACGATCGAATCTTTGGCGCTTAGCGATGATGAAAAGGTGCTGGAGATTGGGCAGGGGAACGGCAGCCATGTAGGGCTGCTGATGGACAAGGCAAAGGATCTGCTGTATACCGGAACGGACATCTCTATGACGATGATCGAGGAGGCAAAGAGGATTAACGCGGCCCTTATTAATTCAGGAAGCGTTTCTTTCGAGCTGTCTGACGGGGAGCATCTGGATTTTCCGGCGGATACTTTTCAAAAGATCTTTACGGTGAATACCCTCTATTTCTGGAAAGATCCTAAAGCTTATGCAGCCGAGATTTACAAGGTATTGAAGCCCGGTGGCCGATTCTGTATCGCATTTGCCGCTAAGGAATTTATGGAGCAATTGCCCTTTACAAAATGGGAATTTCAACTTTATACCGCTCAGATGCTAAGTCAGCTGCTGGAAGAGGTTGGTTTTCATATCCTTGATATTATCGAAGAAAAAGACCATACCCAAAGTAATTTAGGGACAGCGGTGCAGCGGGACATTGTGATCGTTGCTGCCGGAAAATAGCTCGGGAGTCCTGAATCAGGCTCCGCCAGCTCCGGAAGCTCCACTGGTGCTGCGATTGTTGCAGACTCCAGCCGGAACTTCCGGATGAGCAGGCCCGGGCAGGTTTCGTTGGCCCGTCATCACGAAAGCGCATATTGGCGGATCTGTCTTTATCTTTTTTCTGCTTTCGGCAATTCCTGCCAGCTGTAGCTTTTATGTACAATCTTCCAGGCGCCCTGGTATTTGAGCAGTAGAAAATAATCTGTAAAAGTTCGGGAATTGGGAACTACGATTTCTGCTTTTGCAATTGCAGCATCTTTCTCAATATCAATTGAAACAATACGTCCTATTCTGTTTAACTTTTCACCGCGCTTTATATTGGAAATGTATTGCTCGCCTGAACGTATCCATAGTGTGTCTTTTGCAACGGTGTACAGATTGAAATTCTGATGAAAGGCTTTGCGTAGTCTTTCAGGTTGTCCATTTGCTGTACCTTCTATGTAGTCAGAAAGTACTGCTGTAATTTGAGTTAAATCGCTTTCTTCAGCTGTCTTGTTCCTGTCCTTAAAGTTGGTATCGAGAATGGTAATGATTTCATTTGCTACTTTGGACGCGGAACTCGGGTCTTGTCCGGTTACAAATCTGCCATCAACAATATAGAAGCCATCTCCGCCTTTTTCAGCGTAAACAAAATTTCCATCATTGTTTTTGATTGCTTTGTCTATTGAAAACGGAAATGCTTTGTAATACTCCATTTCTTTGTTTTCAAATTTGTCCGGGTAACCCGTGATTTTCCTTCCCCTATATAAGGAATTGCCGTTTTCATCTTTTAAAAATGCGATTCCGGCAGTCCCGTGACACAATGCTGAAACCACCCCGTTTTTGTTGTAAATTTCCCTTGCAATTTTTTGAATGGCTTTGTCTTCTGCCACGCCATACATTGCAGCACCGCCGCCACTATAAAAAATGGCTAGGTAGTTACCGGCAATAATTTCGGTTGGTTTCTTTGTATGCCCCAGTTTGTCCATAAACCAGCCGTCATAAAGATGTTTTTTTTGAATACTGTCTGACGAGTTGATGTAACCAATGGGAATGGCACCACCCTTTGGACTGATGAAATCAACAGTGTATCCCGCCTTTGTAAATGCATCATATGGAACTACGATTTCTCCAAAGTGGTTGGACGTGGTTATTTTTGTGTTTCCATAAAAATCCTGGTTTGAGGTGACAAATAAGATTTTTTTCTGCGCATAACTCTCCGCAGAGGAGAGGCTCAGTAACAGATTGATTCCAATAGATAAAAACGCTTTTCTCATTTTTTTTAAATTTGATAATAAGCGTAAATTTCCGGGATGCCCTTATGATAAGGGATTTAGTTTATAAAGTAGAAGTCTGATTCTATAATGTCGAACTCATTTGGAGTATGATTTCTGATAGGCCGCAGGGGTTAGGCCCGTTATTTTTTTAAACGTGGTAAAGAAGGTCGATTTTGAGTTAAAACCGCTATCATAGCCTAAACTTTCTATGGTATAGTTTTTCTCGGTTTCCAATAGCCTTTTTGCCTTTTCAATTCTATATTCGTTAATGAGATTTGAGAAAGATTTGCCCAATATCTCATTTACATATTGAGACAAGATGTGCTTGGTTACCTTCAGCTCTTTTGCCGCTTCTTCAAGCGTGAAATTTGGGTTAAGAAAGAGCTCTTTTTCAATGATGATCGATAGTTTTTGCTCAATGATGTCCAGCGTGCTTTGGTCAATTTCTTTGTTTTTATATTTCTCTTTTTCTTGAAAAAAAGTCGTCCCGTTACTGTTCCTGAAGATTAAAAGCAATATGATGACGTACAAAATAAAGGTGAAGGACAAAGCACCGACAATATAAGAAGTGTAAGCCGCGGTCATATACGACAGCCATATCAGGGCAACGCCCAGATAGATGCTCAGTAACCAGATGTCAATTTTTGCCAGGCTTTCTTTTCCCTTGATTTTTTGAATAATCGGCTGAAGGCATTTTAGGGATAAAATAAGGTAAATGAACCATTGGAAATATATTGCTTTTATGATCCATCTGCTCCAAACAGGACGATATTCAACATATGGATAGAGAATTCCTAAAACGGTAACTATTGCCATAGAGGGGATCACATGTCTTGTCCAGTTTGGTTTTTTATCTTCTGTGTAGGATTTCAGGTATAAAAAGAGAAATGGACCAATGAGGACACAGGCAGAAAGTCCGATCTGAATAAAAATATTGGACAAACCGGGATTGAAATACAGAAATACAGACTTGATAATCCTGATGCTTAAAACCAGCAGGAGCAGGGATAAAAAATAGTTGGTAAAAATTTTCTTTTTAGCATGTATCGCAAAATATAAGGAAAGTATGAAACCATTAAAAGCACCTAATGCACTAAAAAAGAAAAGCAACTGATTTAACCCTGTCATTGTTTTATTAAATTAACTCCTGGTGGATGATGAAATAAGTTGCTCACTATACCGGGAATTAACATACAGTGTTGATAGTTAATTAAATATGTTTGTGGGCATCCCGGGAGCAAGTTACGAATTAATCTTAAGGTAATTACCAGCCTCCGCCGCCACCTCCGCCTCCGCCACCACCGGAAGATCCGCTGCTGCTGCTGCTTCCGGAACTCCAGCTGGAACTTCCGGAAGATCCGGAAGAAGAGCCTGAACCTGAAGATGTACTGATCGATGGCGTTGCATTTTCAAAGGCAGAGCTCAGAGGTTTTGCGAATCCTGAGCCGAAGGAACGGTATGCGAAATTGTCGCCGGAATACCATTCGGGTTGGTAGTCCGTACCATCAAAGACCTGTTCAAACTTAGCTCCCCAGGCATTTTCTACATCCAGTGCCATGGCATAAGGCAGGAATTTTTCAAAAAGCTGCGGGCTGAGCTCCGGTGGATTCAACAGGTTCAGGCGATGCTGTTCTGCAGTTTCCAGGTACATTTTAAATCCTGCTATTTCACTGAGCATGGCTGCTCCATAGACTGTTGGTGCTTTAATCAGGTAAATAAAAGACAGGAACAGGAGTGTCGCGAGGATGATAAAAACCGCGCTGGTAGGTTCCATTTTTCCGATGAACTGGAAAAGCATCCAGCCCGGTGCACCTGTAAAGCCAAGTCCGAATAAAATTAAGAAAAAAGAGATCCCATAGGTGGAGCGCAGCCCTTTAATTCCAAGATAAATGCAAAATAATCCGGCCCCAAGAAAGGGGGCAAAGAAAAGAAGAACAAGGGGATAACCTCCGCCAACAAAATACATAAATAAAGCAAATGCGGCGATGGTTGCCAGGATGCCTTTGATGAGGTGTTTGCTATGTTTAACAAAGTATTTCTCAAAGTCCAGCTTTACTTTTACACTGGTTTCATAGGCTCTTCTTGCAGCAGATATGGTATTGTTATTGGATTGGTCGATGGAAATTTTTGACCTCGTACCCAGCAGGTGTTTATAGAGCTGCTGTTCTTCGGGACTAAGTGCACTAATGTCTTCAGAAGCACGTTCCAATACATAGTCGCCTTCCTCTTTTCGAATCCTGATGACTTTCTTAACGGCCATATTGACAACAGAAGTGGCAAAACCTTTTTGGTCTGGTTTCCTTTTATTGAAGTAGCGGAGCATGGCAGGCGAGAAATCACCTGGAACATTAAAGCTGGGGATTACTGTTGGGCTCTCCGGATCTACTCCATAGCGCTGCCAGGTGTAGAAAAGATATCCCCCAAGCGCGATCAAAAGTAATGCAGTAATAGCTATTTCCTTATATTCTGTAAACAGCTTTTCTGTAAATGATGGTTTTTTGATGAATCCTGAGCTAAAGGCTGCGGCAACCGTAAAGCCTTCACCTGGAGAAAGAGACTGATTGCTTTTAAAGGTGACACTGCCATCGCTCTCGTTAAAAGAAGTACAATCATGGGCTTTAGCGCCTGCAATTCCTGTATAGCAAACCGTGTTTCCACCTTTAGCGCCAAGAGGAAAGTGAATGCTGGCTGAGGCGGCATCAATAGGGAAGGCCCATTCATTTCCGGTTACATTCCAATACAATTCATCATAATCTTTAAAAAATCCGACCTGTCCTCTGGTACTGTAAACGATTTGATATTCGTATATGCCGGGTTCAAGCAAAACGCTTTCGCGCCCGATATAAATTGACCTCATGCCATCGGCTTCTTTCGTGGAAAAAGGTTCTTCGGCGCCATCTTTCATCACACGTTCCACTAAAAAGTCCATTTTTTTCCTGGTGCTGTAAATATCTTTTCGATATAGGGGCAGGGTTCTTACCAGGCCTCTTTTGATCTGATCTCCGTTGGCATTTACTTTGATAAGCTCGGTGATCCTGACCAATCCTGAGCTGTCAATCTTAATGTCCGAATGGAAAGAAAGAATCCGCTCTGTTTGTGCAAATAGCTGTTGAGAAAACTGAAGCAGAATAAGGAAGAGCAGGAAACTGAAGTATCGGAAAAACTTGTGGATCATGATGACGTTATTTTAAAAGGATGCTTTTTGATTTTCCCTTTCTTCAGGGCGTTGTATTTCGAAGAAACTGCCTTGCTGGAAGTTAAAAGCAGTGGCCAGAAGATTGGATGGAAAAGATTCAATGAGGATATTGTTCTCTCTTACCGTTCCATTATAGTACCTTCTGGACATTTCTATCTCTGATTCTATGGTTTCCAATTGCGACTGAAGCTGTTGGAAATTGGTGTTTGCCTTTAAATCGGGATAGTTTTCTGCAACGATCATCAGTTGTCCGATGGATTGTGTCAACCCCGTTTCGGCAAGGATCTTCTCCTGGCTGCTGCCGGATTGTATGGCATTGCTGCGCAACCGGGTAATGTTTTCCATCAGCTGCTGCTCATGTGTAGCATACCCTTTGACCGTTTCAATCAGATTTGGGATGAGGTCGTATCGTTTTTTAAGATAAACATCAATTCCACTCCAGCCTTCTTTCATGAGGTTTCTCTTTTTAACCAGCTGATTGTAAGTTAAAATGCTGCCAATCAGGAGCAATAGTGCGATACCGGTAATGATAAGTATTGTCATATTTAAATAAGTTAGAGGAAGATAACAATATTCAATCATACTGAATGTTTACATTTGCATTTTTATGATAATGGATAACAGAATAAGCAGTACCCTTGAACAAATTCAACACGATATCGAGCCTTTAAGACAGGAGATCATCAACCATAAAGTATATTCCGTAATTAATGACCTGGAAGACCTCCGGATCTTTATGGAATACCATATCTATGCGGTATGGGACTTTATGTCATTACTGAAAGCCCTTCAAATTAACCTGACCTGCACGAGTTTACCCTGGTTTCCGGTAGGATCAGGTAACATCAGGTCATTGATCAATGAGATTGTGGCTGGTGAGGAATCAGATGTGGATGCACATGGAAATAAGAAGAGTCATTTTGAGATGTACCTGGATGCCATGGAACAATGTGGCGCAGATACCAGGGAGATCGGCAGGTTCATTAATGCTTTACAAAACGGAGCAGATTTGAATGCAGCATATCAGGCGGCAGGAACTCCTCAGGAAGCGATGGACTTTGTTGATTTTACTTTCAGTGTGATTAACAGCGGGCAACATCATGTACAGGCAAGCACCTTTACTTTCGGAAGAGAAGACCTGATTCCCAATATGTTTTTATCCATCGTAAGCGACCTGAATAAGAAATTCCCTGAGCAGATCTCTTTATTTAAGTATTATCTGGACAGGCATATTGAGGTAGATGGTGATCACCATAGCCATTTGGCTTTAGAAATGACAGCAGACCTTTGCGGCGACAATGAAGCTCACTGGAAAGCAGCGGAAGAGATGAGCATGGCATCTTTAAGAAAACGAATCGGACTGTGGGATGGTGCTTATCGTGCAATTTTAGCGCGTAAACATTAATTCATGTGTATTGGCGGTAAGGAATAATCGTCAGTTACTTTGTCCAGATAAAGGAGATTGATCCCCCTGATCACAGCATTGGCATTTTTTTGTGTGATGGGGATCGCAACATGATACACCTCCTCCGGGAAGTCAAGCTCATTATGTGAGATGAAAACCAGGCGGACTTGTTTCGGTTTTCCCGTTTGGTAAATGTTTTGTGCCTGCACCATCAGGCTTGTGCCAATCTTATTGATTTGAGGAGTAGTTTTGAAGAATCCGTAATCGTGCTGGTAACGTATGGATTTTGTATTGATGGTCAGGTATTCTTTACCGTAAAAGTTCCATAGAGAGTACCTGATCAGCAATAAAAAGATCACCGTTGATGCCAGAATCAGTGCCGTAATTCTTTCTGCTGCAGCCAGAACAATAATACCTGTACACATCATGTTCAGGAAAATAAGGACCAGCCTCCCGGCTAAAGAGGTTCTGAGTGTGAGGGTGATGAATAGGCAGATTCCATCCGAATCTATCATAAAGCCATTATCCTTCATAAAAAACGTTAATAATTATAACGAAAGATAGCTATAAAATACATTATGTTTTTAGTAATAATTTTGATATAATAATGATATTGTATTTTTTGAGGGTAATTTTATATAGTGATATCGCTTTTGTTAATCTTTATTAATCAGTATGATAGGTGGTTTTAAGCGCGTTTATGGAGAAATAAATAAAAATAATTAACCTAAGTATTGTTTCGTACGAAAAGTTTCCTACCTTTAGGTTATGAAAGCGCAGAGTACTGAAAATAACAGACAAATAGAACCTACGAAATCCGAGCTGGAGATCTTACAGGTATTGTGGGAGCAGGGACCGCTAACAGTTCGCCTTGTGAACGATAAGTTAAATGAAAACCGCGAGGTAAATTATACCTCCACGCTAAAGCTCATGCAGATCATGACAGATAAAGGAATCCTTACCCGGGATGAAAGTCAGATGAAGCACATTTATCATGTTGCAGAGAAGGAGCAGACCACCAAGGATTTTTTATTGGAGAAGTTTATTGATACCATGTACAATGGTTCTGCCAGCAGGTTGATGATGCAGCTGATGGGCAATAAAAAAACTTCGAAAGAAGATCTGGAAACGATTAAATCTCTATTGAATCAATTGGAACAAAAATAATTCATCCTTAAAGAACCACAGGAATGGAAACGATCATTTTTAAAACCTTATTACACTCGCTTTGGCAAGGACTTGTACTTGCTTTAATTACGGCATTGATTCTGGTATTTACCAGTAAATCCAGTGCTAAACTGCGTTATAACCTGCTCATTTCATGTTTGATGTTGTTTGCACTCAGCAGCAGTTTTTCCTTTGCCTACGAATGGCAGAAATCAGCACAGACCGATTTTGAAACCCTGAGTGTAGTTGCGCCATTTGTGCATGATCAACAAATTCAGGCAAATGTTTCCCTTAACGGAGCGGAGCCGGTAAATTTGCTTCAAAAAACGGTTGGTTATTTTAGCAGTTACGCTTCTACCATCGTGCTGATCTGGTTCCTGGTCATCTGCGCCAGAAGTATCCAGCTTTTTGCGGGACTCTACAGCATTAAGAGAATCAGAAATACACAGATCAGCCCGGCTGGAGCATACTGGGAAAACAGGCTGAAAGCATTGGCGCTTCAGTTTGGAATTACCCAGGTGGTACAGATTGTCCAGTCGGGGATTGTAAAGGTACCTATGGTGGTCGGGCATCTTAAACCATTAATCCTGATTCCAGTAGGACTGATCAATGGCCTGTCAGAAAAAGAAGTGGAAGCCATCATTTGCCATGAGCTGGCGCACATCAAAAGAAGGGATTACCTGGTCAATATTTTACAAAGCCTGATGGAGATTGTCTTCTTCTTTAACCCTGCGGTATTGTGGATTAGCAGGCTGATCCGGGAAGAAAGAGAGAGCTGCTGCGATGACATGACGATTTCCAGCACTCATGATAAAGTCAATTACATCAGTGCATTAATTTCCTGCCAGGAGTTTCAGCCAGGAAATCCGGAGTATGCCATGGCGATTTCGGGAAAGAACGATCATTTGGTGCAACGGGTGAAAAGAATGGTTTCCAATGATAATCCCAGTTTGAATAGGATTGAGAAAGGGATACTTGCAGTAGGGTTGGTTGCTGCAGTTACTTTAACCGCTGCCTTTTCAGGGCCGCAACCTGCAGGAAAGGAACCGAAAAATAATGTTGCTTTGCAAGATACAACACGGGTTAAGAAGAAACAGCTGAACTCTACCGTTCAGAAGAGTTCGTTAACAAAATCAGAGCAGCATTCGGTTAAAACCGATAAGGGGCTTGTTCCTGTTGAAAATCGTCCTGGCAATGAGCAGGAGACGCTGGAAGACAAGGAGGCTGCGATACGTGATCAACAAGCTGCCTTACGTGATCGGGAAGCCAGTCTACGTGACCAGCAGGCTGCTTTGCGGGACCAGCAAGCAATCTTGCTGAATAAACAGGCTGCTTTACGGGACCTGCAGGCGCAAAAGAAAGACCGCTTAGCGAAAGGCCAGGATGCATGGGCTTCGGAAAGGGACAGGCTGGCTGCGGAAAGGGATAAATCTGCTTTGGAAAGGGATAAGTTGGCTTCGGAAAGAGATAAATCTGCTGCAGAAAGGGATCGGTTGAGAGCGGAAGAAGATTCAAAAGTAAAAACCTCGAGCAGCAAGACGACCAGAACTATAGTCAGGGAGAGTGACGACAATCCTGAAAAAAGGAAAGTAACCTTAAAGACTGGAATTACGGCGGATTATCTGAACAAAGGGGAGTTTGATGACAATACTTCTACCTATATCGCCAACGATTTAACCAAAGATGGCCTGATCTGGAAAAATGAAAAACTTTCTTTTAGAATCGATAAGAACGAATTTGTGGTGAATGGAAAAACCTTACCGGAGGCTACCCATAAAAAATACGCAAAGAAATACCTGAAGCGTCCCGACTGGATCCTGGCCTATAACTATGAAATTAAATAATCAGAAATACTTTAGCCTGATCTCCTAACGCCCCTAAACCTAAATTAATGAAACTACATATCGTGGCTATTTTAGTCACATGGGCAGCTATTGCCTCAAATTTTGCCTTTGCTCAGTCCGCTGTAACGCCTAAAAGTACAGGCAAAGGACAGATCTCAGGTAAAGTGTTAAACGAACAAAAACAAGCTTTTGACCTCGCTACAGTAGGCTTATTCAGGGTTCAGGACAGTACCTTGCTGAAGAGCAGTTTTACAGAACAGGACGGCAAATTTGTTTTTGAGCAATTGAAGGAAGGAGATTACCGTATAAAAATTTCTGCGATGGGTTATCAGAATTACCAGACAGAAGTGCTTCACATCACTGCGATGAATCCGGGTCTGCTACTTCCCGACATCAGCCTGATGGCGACAACAAAAAACCTGAAAGAAGTTTCTATTGTCGGACAGAAAGCTTTTGTAGAACGAAAAATCGACAGAACGGTAGTCAACGTTGATGCATTGATTGCCAATTCAGGAACCACAGCTATGGATGTGCTCGAAAAATCTCCAGGTGTGTCTGTGGATCAGAACGGGGTAATCAGCCTGAAAGGAAAACAGGGGGTCACCATATTTATTGACGATAAACCTACGTATTTGTCGGGTGCGGATCTGGAAAGTTACCTGCGTTCCCTGCCTTCGGCTTCATTGGACCAGATAGAACTGATGACCAACCCACCGGCAAGGTACGATGCTGCGGGAAAAGCAGGGGTGATCAACATCAAGACAAAAAAGACCAATTCCAGAGGGTTTAACGGAGGATTGAACCTCGCTTATACCCAGGGAGAACTCGCCAGAAGCAACAATAGTTTTAACCTGAACTACCGCCATAATAAACTGAATTTCTTTGGAAGCCTGAGCAATACCTTTCAGAATAATTTTACTGATCTGGACCTTTTCCGCAAGTATAAAAACGAAGATGGAAGTACGAAATCCTATTTTGAACAAAACAGTTATATCCGCAGAAAAGGCACAGGTTTTAATGGTAAAGTAGGGATGGATTATTACCAGACAGAAAAAACAACCTGGGGAGTGGTACTTACAGGAATGCACAGAACCTCACCGGAAACAAATAACAATGTCAGCAATCTTTTAAATGCGCAACGCGGACTGGATTCTATTGTGAAAGCGCTGACTAAGGAGAACGAGATCTTTAAGAACCTGGGGGTTAACCTGAATTACCGGCATCAGTTTGATAAAAAAGGTCAGCAGTTAACTGTTGATGCCGATTATCTCGTGTACAATACGAAGAATGACCAGGTGATCAGCAATTCTTCCTATTTACCGGATCAAAGTTTAAAATCGGAAGATATCCTGATGGGAAAATTGCCTTCTAATATTAAAATCTATACGTTGAAAGCCGATTACAGTAAGCCTTTTAAAAACAACTGGAAAATGGAGCTGGGCGCTAAGACAAGTTATACAAAGACCGACAATGTTGGGGACTATAGCTATACGATTAATCAGGTGACCAAACCTGACTACGAAAAGAGCAATCATTTTATATACAAGGAGAACATCAATTCAGGTTATCTGAATATGAATAAGGAGGCAGGGAAATGGTCATTTCAAATGGGACTGCGTCTGGAGCATACCAATTCAGATGGGCACCAGATGGGGAACCCGCTAAAGCCTGACTCTGCTTTCAACAGGAGTTATACCAATCTGTTTCCGACGTTGTACCTTTCCTATAAACTCGATACAGCAGGCAATAATCAGATCGGTTTAAACTATGGCAGAAGGGTAGACCGTCCTTACTTTCAGCAATTGAATCCTTTTATTTCGCCCCTGGATAAGTTTACCTACTATCTTGGAAACCCCTTTCTGAACCCTTCGTTTACCCATAGCATCGAGCTTTCTCATACTTTTAAAAATAAGATTACGACCACCTTTAGCTATAGTGACACCAAGGATGAAGTGAATGAAACGATTGAAATCAAAAACGGACTTTACTACAGCAGGCCGGGTAATATTGGCCGCAAGATTGTGAAGAGCCTGAGTGTAAATGCAGGTCTTGACCTTACTTCTTGGTTGAACTGGCAGTTTTATGGAGAGCTGACCAATTTAAATTCAAAGAGCAGTGACTTCTACAATGGCGTATTAAATAGCAAAGGCACTTTTTTCTTTTCGACCAATACTTTTCAATTTAAGCTGAGTCAGAGCTGGAGCACCGAGCTTGGAGGGATGTACCGTACAAAGATCAATGATGCCCAGTTTACCATCGGCAAACTTTATGCGGTAAATGCGGGTATCCAAAAGAAATTATCTCCTAGTACCACGCTGAAACTGAATGCCAGTGATATCTTTTATACCAGGATCATCAACGGAGAAATTAATAACCTGGCATTGACTACGGCAGGCTGGCGCAACCGTTCCGACTCCAGGACAGTGTTGCTGAGTTTTAGCTATCGTTTCGGTAAAACCTTCTCTGATCTGCGGAAACACAACCAAACCGGTGCAGAAGCCGAAAAAAACAGGGTAAATAATTAAACCCTCGTCTTTCTGTGTTTTGCTCCCCAGGCACAGAGCTTTTTCCATATTGGAATGAGTTCTGTGCTGATTTCTGTCAATTCATATTCTACCCTCGGAGGAACCTCCGCATATACTGTTCTGCTGATTAGCCCATCATTTTCCAGTTCCCGCAATTGTAGGGTCAACATCCGCTCGGTAATGTTGGACATCGCTTTCTGGATTTCATTGAACCTTAGCTTTTTCTTTTCCAGATTGACGAGAATGAGTAGCTTCCAGCGACCGCCAACCATATCTATCGCATAACTGAGGTCATTGCTTTCGACAATGCACTTCCTGTTCAGGCTGTTGGTGGAGTTTTCTTTTCTTTCGGCCATACTTACTTTTTTGTTAGTTCCGTACAATGGGTAGTACGGCGGACAAATCTAATGCTTAGCTTTTACTTTTGCTGCTCATATTATACATAGATGAAGAAAATTGCCTATATCGGATGCCTCGGAATGATTGGTATCATCAGTACGGAATTTGGTGTTATTGGGATTTTACCTCAGGTCGCGGAACATTATCAGATCAGCATCGACAAAGCAGGGATCCTCCTAAGTGCATTTGCATTGGTCATTGCGTTAACGGGGCCATTTATGACGCTCCTGTCTTCCGGATTTGACCGCAAAAAGATCATGATGCTCAGCATTGCTATTTTTTTATTAACCGGTGTGGTCTCTTCATTGGCCCCACCTTTCTGGCTACTGATGCTTGTGCGTTTATTGCCGGCCTTTTTACAGCCGGTTTACATCTCTACCGCGATCGCAGCGGCCCTTGCCCATGCAGAGCAGAATAAAGCACACCAACTGATGGGAATCGTGTTGGGTGGGATTGCAATTGCGATGGTGACGACCGTACCCTTTGCCACTTATATGGCCAGTGTGTTTAACTGGCAGGCTTCATTTGTCGTGCAGGGGCTGGTTAGTGGCCTGGCACTGCTCGCCATATTTAAGGGAATGCCCCCGATGCCGGTCAGGGAAAAGAAGTCGTATGGCAGTCAATTGAAAATCCTGAAAAAGCCTGCTTTTCTGATCAGTGCAACGATGAATTTCCTAATGGTGGCTGCCTGGTTTTCTACCTATAGCTATTTTGCTGACTACCTTGGAAAGGTAAAAGGAATGGATACGGAAATGATCAGTTATATGTTGTTTTTATTTGGTATAACCGGTGTTTTCGCAAACTGGCTGGCTGGAAAAATGCTGAGTATCAGTATTCCTGGAACCACCGCTTTCTTTCTTGCCGGAACGGTGCTTGTTCCTTTTATGCTGGAGTACTCCGGAGGGAATGGCTGGAGTACGATTCTGGTGATCGCCATCTGGGGCTTTCTGTATGCGCCAACCTTTCTCAATGCTTCTGCTTACCTGATTTCAGCAGCCCCTCATGCGCTGGAATTTGCCAACAGTTTGTCTACTTCTTTCGGGAACCTCGGCGTATCTGTCGGAACGATGTTAAGTGGTTGGGTGATTGCGGATATGGGTGTGAAACAGAGCCCCTGGGTAGGGATGTGTTTTGGGCTGATGGCCCTGTTGATGATTGCCTGGAGAACATTATTGGAGCGTAAATCCCAAATTTTTTCTCATATTAGCAACCAGTAATTGACCCCTAACCGGTACCTGATTTTATATGAATTCATTGAACAATACCTCATTTTTTAAAAGACAAGAAGAAGAAGCAATCCGCCTGTCAAGGATGGATTCAAATATGGCGATCTCAAATCAGGACGTGGCTGGAGTAGCCAAATACTGGATGGAAGATATTGTGGTGATTTCCGGCGAAGGAGGCCAGTATTCCGGAAAAGCAAAGTTATTGAAAGTATGGAAAGAGATGTTTTCGAAAAAAGCACCCTCATTTGAGCGTTTACCTAGTTCGATTGTGATTGGTGATAGCGGTATTCTGGCCTGGGAAAGTGGCAGCTGGAGTTATAAGACTGAGGCTTTCAGAGGAAATTACTCCGCCATGTGGCGAAAAATTAACGGCGTTTGGCTCACACAGTCGGAGTTATTCGTTTCTTTGGATTAATCCAGTGTTTTAAGCATCCAGATATTACAGGCAAAATGGCCGGAGTTTCCCAGTGCAGCATCCAATGCCTTGAACCCGGCCTTTTCATACATACCCACCGCCTGTGCCAACTCCGGGAATGTTTCCAGATACAGCTCGCTATAACCCAGCTCTTCAGCCGATTCAAAACATTTTTCCAAAAGTTGTTTGCCAATTCCTTTTCCTCTTGCATTTCCTGATAAGTAGAATTTTACCAGCTCTGCACAACCTTCCGGCAGTCCTTCTGTAGGATATATGCCACTTCCTCCAAGCAGCTGACCGTCTTCCTCAGCTATAAAATAGATGCTTCTTTCCGTTTGAAATAACTTATATAAGTTGTCCGTTGTGGGGTCAGAATATACTGTTCCTATTTTAGAGACCTTAAATTCTTCTAAAGAAGTACGGATGATTTTGGCAAGTTGCTCATTGTCGCGGGCCTCGATGGTTCTGAAAGTAATCGGCATAGTTGTCTTTTTTTCAAAGATAGTATTATAATTTTTTGGACTGCCATAGGGTTGTCAGTGTCGGTATTGAAATTTGATTCATAAACAAATAACAAAATGAAGATGAATTTGCAAACCCTGACAAAAGACTTATGTGCCTATAATTTATGGGCAAATAATGAGCTGGTTATCCGGCTGACAGAAAGAAAGGAAGGAACTGCAGCTGTTTCTCCTGAACTGCCCCATATCAACCAAAAACTATCGAAGCTCTTAACTGCGGAAGCACAATGGATGGAAAAAATACAATGCCGGGAAGACCGCTCTCCCGAAGAAAAAGTATTTGAAGGAGCCATTGATGCCTTGCTTAAAGACCTGGTAATTCAATCTGAAAATCTACTTGATTATGTATCTGAATTATCAGAAGAGCGGTTAAAAGAAAAGGTTACATTTGATATTCCCGGACATGGAGATTTTCAGATGTCGAGATATGAAATGATCCAGCATACAGTAGGAGAGGTTACCCATCACCGGGGTGAAATCGTGATTAGTTAGAGTTGTAATGAAGAAAAGCATCATTTGGAAAGGATTAAACAGCCTCCAAACCATTGAATATTGCGAGTTGCTGCTGGAGAAGGATCAGACGATCGTATCTGCCGTAATTGAAGGTACAGTAGATGGGAGGGAAGTGGATTTTTCTTACCGAATCCATGTCGATACCAATTGGAGAACTTTAGAGGTATCCGTACAGAACAGGATGGGGAGGGATTTTAAACAATTGGTCTATACGAGCGATGGCGCAGGGAACTGGTTCGATGCAGAGGGGCTGGAACTTAGTAACTTTAAAGGATGCATTGAAATCGATATCATGCTCAGTCCTTTTACCAACTCGCTTCCGGTAAAACGGTTAGGAATGAAGCTGGGAGAAAGTCAGCACATCAGCGTGTTGTATTTTGACCTGCTGAAATTTGAGGTAAGACGGGTAGAACAAGTATATACCAGGTTAGCGGAACACCGGTATAAATATGAAAATACGGAAAACGATTTTAAGGCATTGATAGAGTTTGATGGATTTGACCTGGTCAGTTCCTATCCGGGATTGTTTGAAATGGCTTAGCTTCTGTATATACCTGATGTAAAAAGGAGCCTGTTTCGCAACAGACTCCTTTTGTTTTAGATCCGGATTATTTTAGATACTCGCCACAAAGGGTGCTTTTTTGATAAACGTAGGATCACTGATTTGTTCAATCAGGAAGGTGGCAAGTCCGGTGGTGCTTACTTTCTCTCCCGGGCAATCCTGAAGGTCAACCAACAGCTGTTTCTTTTGTTCCGTTTCTTCGATCCATGGAAGCCTTACAATGGTCCAGTCGATATTGCTCTGTTGTAACAGTTCAACTGCCTTTTCTTTATCGGCAACCACGATGGGGAAGGTTTGTTTCATCCATGCTGAGCCTTGTTGGTTGGCTGCGCTTTTTTCATCTCCCGGTATATCCAGGGTTAATCCCGTTAAGAAGATATACCGGCTGATCTGCTCCTGGTTCATCGCATGGATCAGATTGGATGCGGAAAGGCTGGAAATCAAGGGTTCATCTTTGAGCTGTCCGATCACACTGATTACAACATCACAGCCTTTAACGAGTTCGATGGCGGTTTCCAGGTCCTTAATGTCTCCCGCTACAATTTCCATGGAAGGATGTGTAATGGGGTAAGATTGTGGTTTTCTGATCAGGGATTTTACCTGATATCCTTGCGCTAGTAATTGATTAAGCAGGGGTTTTCCTACCTTACCTGTTGCGCCGATCAGGGCGACTTTTATAGGAACATTCATATTGTTCTTAATGACAAAATTGATTACATCTAATTAATTATTGAAAAATTTAAGACAGGAAAAAAAAGGGTATAGCAATTTACTGCCAGCTTTTTTGACTGGCTTAGTAGCTTTCCTGTCTACAAGGTCGGGTTTTTAAAAATCCTGTTTAGATATGTATTAAGAAGTAATATGAAGCGAATGTAGGGATAAAAAATTATCTTCGGCTATGATTGATGTTTGTTGTGCGATTATTGTTAGTGAAGAAGGAAAAATCCTGGTTGCTCAGCGGAGTGCAAGGATGTTATTGCCGCTGAAGATGGAGTTTCCAGGAGGGAAAATCGAGCCGGGAGAAAGTGCCGAGGCTTGTCTGATCAGGGAGATAAAAGAAGAACTGAATGTCGAGATTCAGATTCTGTCTGAAAGAGCAGCTCACCAACATGTATATCCCGAATTTTCTATTCGCCTGATTCCCTTTGTTTGCCGGATTATTGCCGGCGATGTGGTTTTAAGGGAACATGCTTCCTATAGCTGGTTGGAAACATCCGCGCTGCCGGCTTGCGACTGGGCAGCTGCGGATATTCCTATTGTTAATGATTATCTGGATTCTTTAGAAATTAACTGAACCATCCCCGTTTTTTTGGAGGGTCCTCATCCGGAGGATCAATCCCCGCTGCCTTGGCCAGCGCTATCATTTCCAGCGCTTTCGCCTCGTCTTTTACTTCATCATTATGGCGGTAGAGCCTGATTAGTTCCAGATAACTGTCTGTCTGAGCAAGTTCCAGCGCCCGATGATAAAATGATAGTGCTTTATGGATATCCGGCCTGCAGCCCTGCCCAAGTTCGTACATGGTGGCGAGGTTATAGGCGGATTGACCATCACCTTCTTTTGCACTTGCTTTGTAATAATTGATCGCCGGTTCATAGTCTTCCTTCAGGAAAAGTACATAGCCATGCCTGCCATAACTGGGGAAATTGAGCTGCTCCGCCCGCTGATAATGTTTTAATGCTTTGTCCAGATTTTGCTGGACCCATATGCCATCCAGGTAAAGGTCGGCGAGATTTGCATGTGCCCTGCCATTTCCATATTCTGCGGCCCTTTCGTACCAGCGGATGGCCTGATCAATATTCTGTTTCACACCTATCCCATTCAGGTGACAGATGGCGAATCCATTCATGGCATCTATGGAGCCAGCTTTTTGTCCGCTTCGATACCAAAAATAAGCTTTGTTGGCATCGTAGTGGGGGCCATTACTGCTGTAAATAAAACCCAGATCGTTCATGGAGTCGGCATCTCCTTTTTCTGCTGCGAGCAAGTGGTATTTTAAGGCATTGTCCAGATCTCCTTCATCCAGTGCTTTTGATCCTTTGCGGTAAAGGTCAAGTGCCGGCGCATTTGTTCCTGCCAGGTCAGCCAGTATTTTCCTTTGCTCCTCAGCAAGGCTTTCCGGATAATAACCTATGGAGAGCTGTTTGGCAGCAATTTCATGGTCTACAGGCTTTGTTGTCTGATCGCTGGATATGAGGAATGCGCTGTTTTCAAGGAAACCCAGAATCTCCCAACTGCCGTTCTTATTTCTACGGACATCATCCCGCATGGAGTCAAACTGCGGACTGATGAAAATGTTTCTTCCATCCATACTGTCAAAAAAGCCAACTTTTCCGGATTGAAAAATACGGAAACAAGCCTCATTGAGCTCATCTATGCGGTTATAGATACAGGGGAGTAAGGTGCCTCCGGTGATGCGGAACAATCCGAATTTTCCTTTTTGTTTCAGGATGTACACCTGGCTTCCACTACAATAGCTGATCTCTTCATATTCAGCAGGTAGGATGATCTCTCCGTCCTGTCTGATTAGTGATTGTAGTTTTAGTTTTTTTTTATCGCCTGCAGACAGGATCTCGGTTGGTACGAAAAAATGTTGTTGTTGCTCAAAGCCGGCCCATTGTACCTCAATAACTTTATTTGTTCCTATTTTTTTGAAATCCTGTAAAAAGAAATGCTTTTGTTTGCTTGATTTGAGAACACCGGAGTAATAGTTATAACCATCAAATTCGTGGCAAATGATTTCCTGTATATATTCAAAAGGCAATAAGATCTCATTGCTGGCATTGGCTACTCCCCAGGTTTCTTCTTTGCACACGTTAAAATAGTGAGGCTCGAGACTGAGATCGGTAATGTCGTCGTAGAGAAAGGCTACCTCCATATTTTGGTCTGGCTGAAGGAAACCGTATTTGTCGTTCAATTTTACAATGGCTACTCCTTTGCTCAGATCGAAGGCATCATCATATTGAAGGGGAACACATTCTTCTCCCCGACGGTTAACGTATCCGTATTTATCCTCCTTTTGCACGAGCGCGAGCGATTCTCCCTCTGGAAAATAATAGACTTCGTCGTAACGTGCGGGAATCAGAATTTGTCCGGAATCATCTTTCATTCCTTTGCAGCCGTTTTCCATGTAGAAAATCTGATCTGGAAACTCATTGTCTTCCGTTTCGTCTTCGTCGTATATACCGGAACTGATGACCTCCCAGCCATAGTCATAACCAGAGTGGTTTAGGTAAGGTTTGAAGCTTTGAAATTGAAGCGGACCCTGGTTAAATTCCGGGCAGTTGTCCAGCAAGGAGGGGTCATCCCGTTCCATTGCTTCTTGTAGAATGGCATTGGTGGTATTGATGTCATTCAATAGCTGAATGGCCTGTATTTTATGTGGAACATCATCCATATTAAAGACATCCCAGGCATCAAGATGAAAAAAATCATGAATAACCCTTTCCTCAAGAAATTTAAAGATGCGTTGTTTTGCGATGTCAAAAGCCGGCTTGTCATCGATGAGCTGTGCTTTATGCTTGTCTATAAATTCATAAAATGCTTTAATGCGCTGAATTCCCAACGCTGCGGGTGCATAGATTCCGCCATCAGTTCCATTAAATACAGGTGTTGAAATCAGGGGCTGATGAGCAAATAAAGGGTGTAAAAAGACTGGAAATTCATAATTCCATTCTACCATAAGCAGATTGTCTTCAGTATTGCTACCTATTCCAGCCAGGATGTTTGCTAAAAAGTCCTGGTCTGCTGTGGTGGTAGACATCTTTTCAGGAAGCAGGTCTTTATTTAAGTTGTATAAGTATATTCTGTGCGCCATTAAAAATTGAAATCGTTTCTTATTCGCTCTATGCAATAATAATGCAAGGAAACTGATAATCGGAATTATTTATTGAGATTTCTATTTCCGTGTAATTTTAAGTTTAGAAATTGAAGAATGAGAAAGTATTACTTAAATTCGAATTTCAAGGGAATAGTTGGAAGGCCATCATGATTATGCTGCTCAGGCGATATCAGGAACCGGGCTTTAACACTGATAAATACGATATAAATAACAGAGAACAGACGATCTCTTCATAACCTTTAA
>NZ_QAJL01000001.1:0-298725 GCF_003852525.1 Pedobacter sp. KBW06 | reverse complement strand
ACAATAAATAACTGATGAAAAACTCAAAAAATGCATTGATATTTCTGGCAACCATGCTTCCGATTTTTGCAGAGGCTCAGCTCAGTAATACAGGAAAGAAAACTATGATTTATCCGGAAACGAAAAAAGAAAACGTAAAAGACACCTATTTTGGAACGAATGTAGACGATCCTTACCGATGGTTGGAAGATGACCGTTCTGCGGATACAAAACAATGGGTAACTGCACAAAATGTAGTAACGCAGAAATACATGTCGCAAATTCCTTACCGCAACGATATTAAAGAGCGTTTGAAGCATTTGATGAATTATGAGAAGTACTCTCAGCCATTCAAAGAAGGAGGGTATACTTATTATTATAAAAATACAGGACTGCAGAACCAAAGTGTACTGTACCGTCAGAAAGAAGGAGGGGAGCCGGAGGTTTTTCTGGACCCAAATACTTTTTCTAAGGATGCGACGACTTCACTTGCCGGAATCAGCTTTTCGAAAGATGGAAGTCTGCTGGCCTATCAGCTGTCTGAAGGTGGTTCTGACTGGACAAAAGTTATCGTTATGAAATCATCCGACAAAACTGTTGTTGGAGAGACCATAACCGATGTTAAGTTCTCGGGAATCTCCTGGCAGGGAAATGATGGTTTTTATTATAGCAGCTATGACAAACCAGCAGAAGGGAGCCAGCTTTCCGGTTTGACTCAATACCACAAATTATTCTATCACAAACTGGGGACAGCACAAAAGGAGGATCAGCTGATCTTTGGCGGTGATAAAACTCCAAGACGTTATATTAGTGCAGGATTAACGGAAGATGAACGATACCTTATCATTTCGGCCGCAAATTCCACTTCAGGAAACGAACTTTACATCAAGGACCTGAAAGCCAAAGATGCTGAGATTATTCCAATAGTAAGTAATTTCGATAAAAACCATAACATTATTGATAATGACGGAAGCAAACTGTTCATTTATACGAACCTAAACGCAGCTAACGGGCGGGTTGTCACCGTTGACGCAGGCAGTCCGGGAGTTGAAAACTGGAAAGACCTGATTAAAGAAACGGAAAATGTATTGAGCCCTTCAACGGGAGGTGGCAAGCTGTTTGCCAATTACATCAAAGATGCAGTGTCTATGGTGTTACAGTACGACAGAAATGGTAAACTGGAACACGAGATTAAGTTACCGGGTATCGGTTCGGCCTCTGGTTTTGGAAGTAAGCAATCAGAAAAAGAATTGTATTATACTTTTACCTCCTATGTATATCCGGCTACGATTTTCAGGTATGCCATTGAAACGGGTAAATCTGAAGTTTATAAGAAATCCGGAGTAGACTTTGATCCCGCGAACTATGAATCCAAGCAGGTTTTTTATGCTTCGAAGGATGGAACGAAAGTTCCGATGATCATCACCTATAAGAAAGGCATTGTCCTGAATGGAAAGAACCCGACGGTATTGTACGGATACGGAGGTTTTGATGTTAGCCTGACCCCCTCTTTCAGTACTGCTAATATTATCCTGATGGACCAGGGTGGAATTTATGCGGTAGCTAACCTCCGTGGTGGTGGCGAGTACGGCGAAAAATGGCACCTGGCGGGAACAAAACTGCAAAAGCAAAATGTATTTGATGATTTTATCGCAGCAGGAGAATACCTGATTGACAATAAATATACTTCGAAAGATTACCTGGCCAGTATGGGCGGTTCGAATGGCGGATTATTGGTTGGCGCAACACTGGCGCAGCGTCCTGATCTTTTTAAAGTAGCCTTTCCGGCAGTAGGAGTAATGGATATGTTGCGTTACCATAAATTCACAGCAGGAGCAGGATGGAGCTATGACTACGGAACTTCTGAAGACTCTAAAGAGATGTTCGATTATTTGTATAAATACTCACCGGTACATGCCTTGAAGGCGGGAACTAAATACCCTGCAACATTGGTGACTACCGCAGATCATGACGATCGTGTTGTTCCGGCGCACTCCTTCAAATTTGCAGCAAATTTACAGAAAGACCAGGCGGGTGATGCACCTGTTTTGATCAGCATTCAAACTAATGCCGGCCATGGTGCCGGTAAGCCAACGGATAAGGCTATTGAAGAAATTGCCGATCGTTGGGCATTCTTGTTTTACAATATGGGTATTACCTATAAAAAGTAATACCCTTTGAAAGATGTGTTTAAGGATCTTATTTAACAAGTTTGAGGACCTTAGGCACATCTTTTTCATTTGAGCTGAAAATGATCAGTTTCTTGTCTGCATCAAAAAGATATAATGAAGGATATTGTTTCGGATGAAACAATGGAATGAAAACATAGTCCTTATCCTGTAAGGTGGTTACATTCTTCATTGATTTCAGGGGTTTTGCATAGGTATCCATGAAATAATTGATGGAGCGGAAAACATCCTGTGAAACGAGATACAGGTTCGCGCCAGACAATTCCTTGCTGCTTTTTGAAAGATTGGTCGCCACGGTCTGACAATGACCACAAGTTGCATCAAAAAACATGATCAGGGATTTCTTTCCCTTGGGAATCTGATCTGTGGTAAAACTAGTCCCATCGGCTTTGTAAAAAGTAGCTTTAGGAATAACAGTGCCGGCAGGGAGTCCCTGTGAAAATGCACTTAATGAAAGGGCCGTGATAAGAAATGAAAAGAAAATTTGTTTCATCTGGGATGTTTTATAGGTTAATAACTGCTAATATCTGATTCTAAAGCATTACTTGTATCATTTGAATTCAAAATTACAATTCCTATATTTATCAGCTGAGCTGCCAATGGAAAATTATCATGGCATTTATCATCAGTTGAGTCCTTATTAACAGACAATACGAAAGACAATGAAAAAAATGAAGTGGACTGGTTTGGCGGGGAAAGTTTTGATCCTGGTGATTGTAATGTTTAATATCGGTTGTGATCAGATTACAAAGTCTATAGTAAGGGACCATGTGCAGTCCAATGCAAATATCAAGGTGATCAGCAATCAGATTACCCTGACCAATGTCGAAAATTCAGGTGCTTTTTTAAGTGTTGGTGATTCGCTTCATTCCGGAATTAAGTTTGTCTTACTCTTACTGTTGCCTTTAGCAGTCTTATTAATGGGTATTTATTTTGTGATGACCCGAAAAAATCTATCCTCTTTACTGACTTTTGGGATTTGCTGTGTGATTGGTGGTGGGGCAGGAAACCTATATGACCGTATTATTTATGGTTCTGTCACGGACTTTCTTCACATAGACTTTGTTATTTTTCAAACCGGTGTTTTCAATGCGGCAGACCTTTCTATAATGCTGGGAATGCTGCTGATCATGATCGATTCCTTTTCAAGAAGGAAGCTTGCGAATGCCAGCTATAGTTAATCCCGGATCTTTCCGGTTTTGTTACTCAATTTTGTATTCATGAAGCTATTGGTTGTAGAAGATGAGGTCGATCTGCTGGAAGTAATCCGCCAGTCGCTGGAAAAAGAAAACTATCTGGTAGAAACTGCCGGCAGTTATGCACATGCTTTAGAAAAGATCGTTTCCTATGAATACGATTGTATCCTGCTGGACATTATGCTGCCGGATGGAACTGGTCTGGACCTGCTGGCAGAGCTGAAGCAAATGAATAAGTCCGATAATGTGATTGTCATTTCTGCGAAAGATTCTCTGGAAGACAAAATCAAAGGTTTGGAAATGGGAGCTGACGATTACCTTGTGAAGCCTTTTCATATTGCAGAGCTCAATGCGCGCATCAAATCTGTACTGAGAAGAAAATCACTGAACGGTAAAAATACCATCGAACATGCTAATGTTAAAATTGATCTGGATGAACGTCAGGTCTGGATTGACGGGGCTGAACTGGTGCTGAACCGCAAAGAATTCGATATTCTAAGCTACCTGTCTGTAAATAAAAACCGCCTGGTTAATAAAACAGCACTGGCAGAACAGGTTTGGGGAGACTATATGGACGGAGCGGACGATTATGAATTTATCTATTCCCAAATTAAGAACCTCCGTAAGAAACTCAAAGAAAAAAACGCTGGCATAGAAGTTCAGGCGGTGTATGGAATCGGTTATAAACTGGTGGTTGTAGCATGAACCTGCTGAATTATACACTTAAATACCTTTCTGTGGCCTTATTGCTGGTGATCAGCATCTGGGCCGTCCTCTTTTATTTCAATATGATTGATGAAGTACAGGACAGTCTTGACGACGGACTGGAAAATAGTAAAATGCTGGTCATACAACGGGTGGAAAAAGACAGCGGAATCATTCAGCGCTCTGGGTTTTCTGAGCACAATTATGAAATCAAAGAGGTGACTGAAAAGTCCGGACTGAAATTTAAAGACAAGTATCAGGATACGCTCATGTATACCCTTAATGAGGAAGATATGGAGCCTTTTCGGATGCTGACCACTGTATTTAACAAGGACAATAAGTATTACGAAATGAAGGTGGTGTCGTCCACTGTAGAAGAAGATGACCTTGTGAGGAGCTTATTATACAGTCTGATCTGGCTCTACGCTGCGATATTGATCAGTTTTTTTGTGATTAATCACCTCTTACTCCGAAGAATATGGACTCCATTTTATCAGTTACTCAGAAGACTAAAGGCATTCCGGTTGGATCAGGACCAGGGAATAGAGACCGGCAATACAGAAGTGAAAGAATTTAAGGAGCTGAATGTGGCGGTAAAGAGCCTGGTGGCGCAATCTGTCGGCACTTATGGAAGCCAGAAGCAGTTCATTGAAAATGCGGCACATGAATTACAAACGCCCCTGGCCATCAGTTTAAACAGGCTGGAGTTGTTGGCAGAAAATGAAGACCTTTCAGATCAGCATCTGGAGGCTATCGGGCAGGTAATTGGTACCTTACAAAGGCTTACCAGGCTGAATAAATCTCTTTTGCTGCTCTCGAAAATTGAAAATAAACAATATGGAGATGTGGCCTTGCTTTCGATCAACACGCTGATGAAAACATTGATTTCAGAGTATGAAGATTTTGCACAGCTGAAATCTGTTCAGGTTGATTTGAAAGAAGAGGGCCTGTTGGAAGTTGCCATGAACAAAGACCTGGCGGCCATATTAATTTCCAATTTACTTAAAAATGCCATTACCCATAATATCGTTGGAGGAACAGTTACCCTATCGATCAGTAGTCAGCGCTTAGTGATCAGTAATACCGGCCGTTCTGCTGCACTGGATTCAGAACAGGTCTTTAAGCGTTTTAAAAAAGACAGCCATGCGCAAAGCAGTACAGGCCTTGGGCTTGCCATCGTGAAGGCGATCACTGACCTCTATGGTTTCGATATTCAATATTCCTATACAGATCGGCACCATCTGGAATTAAATTTCAGATAATTGATCTTTTAATTCATTCTGGTATTCCTTTCCAGTTTCTTTTCAGATTTGACCTCTTTCTTTGTGGTATATAAAAAACATGACCATGAAACAGAGCATTATACTAGCAGCCGGTCTGCTTTTTTCCGGCCTTACTTATGCACAGGATATTCCTGTAAAAGAGGTCCCTTCCGTAGTACTTAATTCCTTTAACAAAGCTTTTCCACAAGCCCTGAAAGTAGACTGGGAAAAGAAAGGAGCGTTGTTCAATGCAGATTTCGATCTCGGCAGAAGAGAGCATGAAGTATGGTTAAATCATAAAGGGGCAATCGTAAAACATAAAAAAGAGCTGCGTGCACGGGAATTACCTTCAGTAATCGCGAACAGCATCAAAAAGAATTTCAAAGGGTTCAGAATTGATGACGTAGATAAGTATGAAGAAGAAAAGCAATTCTTTTATAAAGTCGAATTGAAAACGCTTTCTGAAGAGAAAAAAGTAGTTTTTGATGCGCATGGAAAAATCAGCAACAGAATTTTATAATCCCCAAAATAGAAAATAATATGAACACATTTAAAAGAACATTAACCTCCCTGGGCCTTGCTTTAGTGCTTACGCTAACCTTATCCAGCTGTGATAAAGATGATGACGTAGTTGTTCCGGAAACAGAACTTTCTGCAGAAGCGAAAGCATATGTGAATACACATTTTAATGGTGCAGCCATTGCTCAGGTGATCAAAGATAAAGAGGGGTTAAGCCATGAATATGAGGTGATCCTTAACAATGGGGTGAAACTGGAGTTCAATACAAAAGGAGAAGTGGAAAGTATCAAAAGCTTGAAACAATTGCCTGATAGTGTGATTCCGGTAAAGATTTTAGCTTATGTAAAGGCGAATTATCCTGCGGAATTTATTACGGAATGGGAATTGGATTTGAATGATCAGGAAGTTCAGTTGTCGACCGGAATGGAATTGAAATTTAGTAAGAACGGTGATTTTTTAAGAATAGATATTTAAGAAAAAGCAAAAATCCCATTACGCCAATACGTCATCTTGAAGCTATTCAGGATGACGTATTGGTGTTTATGGCTTAGAACCCGGGCCGACCGATTTTATCTGGATTGGGGTATTTATTCTTACACTGGTTATCGCATTTGCTTTACTTATCGCTTTGACGCTTGTCAATTCGGAAATTTTTACTTTTCTGATTTCCTCTGGATTAGCTTTTGTACTATTCCCCGTGATGCTGATTGACCTGAGCTTCATTTCTTTGGGTACAGCACTGCTGATCTTTAAATTTGATTCAACTACCGCAGGGCCTGGAGTTTCTGTATCTTTTTTAGGTGTTTTTGGTTGATCAGGTACGACTATCGGCGGAGGGAATTTAACTTTACTTTTACGTTTTTCTCGCGTAAGCGGGCGGTCAGGTTTCACTATGGGTGGGGGAAATTTAACCTTTCTTTCCGGCTTTTCTACTGGAGGAGGCGGTGGCGGTGGCGGAGGACCGACTGGTACAATTTTTGGATCAACCGGCGGCGGCGGTGGCGCTATTGAGGGCTTAATGGCTTTTGGCTTAGTGGATCTTGGTCTTGGTGGTGGCGGCGGTGGGCTGGCCGGATTGGCAGGTGCCGGCATTTTTGAATTCCCCTTAAATACCACTTTGGGTGCTGCGCTGTGTTTTTTATTTGTTTCTTTTTTTCGGGTTGTATCTTGAGTGTAACGCTCAATACCAATGGTTTTTATCGTATTCGGATAAAAATCCACCAGACCATAGTCTTTTGTGAAGGCGACTGTCGATGTGCAAAGCATTCCCCCAACGAGTGGTAGTGCCAGCAGCAGCTTGAGCCTCGCTCGCCCTGTTGATTTTTCTTTGTTTAACATGTTGATTCTTTGTTTTAGTATGGATGGATTGAAAATTTGATTGCTCAGTTGTTTCGTTTCTGCACCAAAGGAATTCCTGATGAGAAAAAGCGCATAATCGTGTTTTTGGATCTCTTCATTTGTGGTCAGTTCATCGGCAATATATTCATGTAAGAGTTTGATGTCTTTCTTGATCAGGTAGCTCACCGGATTAAACCAGTTTAGAATTTGAACAATTTCAAAAAACAGGATGTCCAGGCTATGTTTTTGCCGGATATGAACCATTTCATGTTTTAGAATGGTTTCTTTACCTGCAGCATTTTCCGGGATAAACAAGAGATTAAAGAAAGAGAATGCAGAAAGGCCTTGCCCGAGTTCGATATAAACAACCGGTCCATCCTGATGTCTTTTTCTTGTTCTGGAGAGCGCAATAATCTGGTAGAGGTCTCTCAGTAATTTTAAAGAAAAGAAAATGGCAACCAGCCAGTAGAGGCTGCTAAAGCCAAGCTTAATTAAATCGCTGCCCTCATCTTCAGTAGGGATAACTGCTTCCGTTGTCAGGGAATCATATTCCTGATGTTGAAAAAAGCTATGCAGGTAGCCAATTTGCAATAGGGGTAAGGCAAATGCCAGGAGGGTTGCACCGATCAGAAAATACCGGTTTATGGTGTAAAATGTTTCTTTGTGGAATAGCAAATGATAGCAGCCATAAAATAAGGCCAGATACAAATTAGCTTCCAACAGATAGTATAACCAATTCATCATTTCTTGTTTTTAAGTTTTTCTGCCAGCTGAATCAATTCATCGAGTTCCTCAAGGTCCATGTTTTTCTCTTTTACCAAAAAGGAAACCAGGCTCTGGTAAGAGTTTTCAAAATAATTGTTCATGACCTTGTCAAAGGCAAAGTGTTTATATTGGGCTTCCGTAATCAGCGGGAAATAAATGTGCGTATTTCCAACTGCTTTGTGGTCAATAAAACCCTTTCCTTCCAGGACCCTGATTACTGTGGAGACGGTATTATAGGCTGGTTTTGGGGGAGCCATCTTTTCAATAACATCCTTTGTCAAACCTTCTTTTATTTCCCATAAAATCAACATCACCTGTTCTTCTGCTTTTGTAAGTTCTCTCATTTTATTCTTCTGATATTTAACGTTAATTAAAGTTACTACTATTTTTATAGTTTGCAAACTATTTTTGTAGTTTGTTTAATGATAGCCATTTCCAGTGCTTAAACGCATTTTTTTGATGTTGTTAGTAATTGATGGTCGGTTTAATTCCAGGAAAAGACAGCAGCAGAAGAAACTGGAGGAGGAAATGTCCCTGCAGGCCAGGTATCCGGAAATATAAATGCTGCCTTTTTAAGAAGAAGGGGGGAAGATCAGACTAAAAGTGGTGCCTTCAGCAACTTTGGATTTCACCAGAATTTCGATCCCATGGTATAGCGTAATACTTTTTACGATGGAAAGGCCGAGACCATAACCTACATTTTCTGTCAGGTTGGCCTTTCTGAAGCGGTCAAAGATGAAATCAAGGTCTTCAGCTGCAATGCCGATGCCGGTATCCCGAATAGTGATCACATAGTTTTTTCCTTCCTGGAATTCATCTGTGATCAGGATACTGCCCTGATTTACGTTGTATTTGATGGCATTATTAATCAGGTTATAGAACAGCTGAAACAAGAGGTCCTGATTTACATTTTTAAGCAGGCGGTCTTCTTTTAGGCTGATGGTGATTTTTAGTTCTTTCTCTGTCAACCTGTGACTGATCTCTTCCATTACCTCATGGATAATTTTCGAGGGGTGTATATTGGCCGATTTCACAAACTGCTGGTTCTCGATTCTGGAGATCAGCAATAGGGAGTTGGAAATTTTCTTTAACCGGCTGAGGGTTTTCATCATTTCTACAATGCGGAGCACCACACTTTCCGGAAGCTGTTCATCTCCCAAAAGGTTTTCCATTTTATTCTGAAGGATGCTGATGGGAGTCATGAGCTCATGGGAGGCATTCGCAGTAAATTCACGCTCTTTTTCGAAAGCTTCATTGATCTGGTCCATCAGTAGAATTAAAGATTCATCCAGATACTTGAAATCCTGTGTGGAAGTAGGTACAGGTGGAGAATAATCTTTGAAAGGGAACTTTCTGTTGATCAGTTTACTCTTAATGATTTTACCTAAAGGCCTGATGAGCGCACGGGTAAAGATGAGGTCGAAAAGTAGGGTCAGGGCGATAAGGCCCATCAGCACATATAAAGCGATCCTTTGCAGGGGTTTGTTATATTGATTGATGCTGGCAGTTGTTTTTCCAATCTCCAGCAGGTAATTTTTATTTTCGAAGCTAAACGTATGCATCAGAATGCGGTAGCTGAGGGTGTCTCTTTCTACGATCCGCTGTGCCGTTTTTATGGTGTCAATGAGGGTTTTAGCAGCTGCGGGCTCCAATGCGATATATTCTTCTTTAAGCATGGTATAACTGCCATAGCTGTCATCGCCCTGCAGATAATGATCGATTCCGTTTTTATGGACCACATCGATCACTTTTGCCTGTTGGCGGCGTAAGGAATAATTGGTGTATTCGGAAACAATGCTGTCAACCAGAAAAGGAAGAGAGATGATGAAAAGCAATACCACTGCCAGTTTGGAGCTGGTGATGAACAGGATTAATTTCGATGATAATTTCATTTACTTCTTTATTCTGTAGCCAACACCCCGTACTGTTTCCAGGAAGTCTGTCGGTGCCCAGGCATTTAATTTCTTTCTGATGTTCTTAATGTGTGCATCAATATAGTTGGAATCGTAGTCATCATCGGCAAAAGTCCCCCAGATGTGTTCACTCAACTGCATTCTTGTCAATACCCGGTTGTTGTGAAGAAACAGGTAGCTCAACAGGTCGAACTCTTTTCTTGACAATTCAATCTGGTTGTCCTCAAAAAGGATTAGTCTCTTTTGCAGGTCCACGTTGAAATCGCCAAGGCTGAGCAGCTCTTCTTTGACATTAAACTTACGGCGCGCAATGGCCTGCATTCTGGATTGGAGTTCTAATAAAGAAAAAGGCTTGGGCAGGTAATCATCAGCACCCAGATCGAGCCCTGCAATGCGGTCTTCCAGGTTTCCCCTGGCAGTAAGGATAATATATGCAGCATCCGGATTGTATTTTTTCGCTTTGGGAAGCAGGCTGAGTCCATCTCCGTCTGGCAATCCAAGGTCAAGAAGGATAAAATCGTAACTGTTGAGTTCTATCTTTTCCAGTCCGTCTTTGATGTTATGGGCGAGGTCACAGATATAGAAAGCCTTTTTCAGGAAATCTTCCATTTCATAGGCCAGGGTTTTTTCATCTTCAACTATCAGAACTTTCATACCGCCGGCTTAGTCGTTTCTTCGTTTATTTTCTTTGGATGGTCTTTCTCTTTTCTCAGGCTTTACTTCTCCTGGTTTCTCCTGTCTTCTGGACTGAGGTACTTCTTTCACATCAGGTTTCTTATTTTCTTTACCACGTTCCTGCTTTTTATCCCTTCTGTCCTGGAATAAATTGTTACTGGAAATCAAGGATGTAGTGGTGGTGTCTCTGGCAAATGTGCCAAGGGGAAGCCAGATGAAAAGTATGGCTGCGATAAATGAACGGAAGAAATTATTGTTGCTCATCATGTAAATATATGGAAAGTTTGCCTCTTCCGAGGCAAACTAACACTCCCTCACTTAAAACATTTGTGTGTTTTATTATCTGCGCCACTCTAATTGAATGATACGAAGATGAGGGCTGAACATGAAATTAAGATGAAAAAGAAAAATAAATTAAATAAATCCAAAATTTCATGTTGATTTCATCTTCGGTATGGAGATTTGATTCAACAACACACAAATGAAACATTAAATAACAGGGTTATGAAAAAGTTAATAGTATTAGGACTGCTCGGTGTAATAGGATGGATGCCATACCGTGCCGCAGCACAAGTTAGCATCAGCTTAAATATTGGCTCACAGCCTTTATGGGGACCGGTAGGTTACGATTATGTAGACAATTATTATTTGCCTGATATCGAATGCTATTATAACGTACCCAGACGTCAGTTCATTTATATGGACAATAGCAGGTGGATTTATTCTTCTTCTCTGCCTTCAAGATATAGAGGTTATGACCTTTATAACGGGTATAAGGTTGTGGTAAATTCCAGAGATCCTTACCGCAATTTCGACCGCGACCGGATTAGTTATGCAAGGTATAGAAATGTAAGAAGTCAGCAGGTGATCAGATATAGCCGTGATTCCAGGTATTATGTTGTCAAAGGACATCCACATGGAGGATTTTATGGAAGAGACAGGGACGATAGGGGAAATGGAAACTGGAGAGGCCGCGACAGAGATGACGACAGAGGTCATGGAAGGGGTAGAGACAGGGATGACGATAGAGGTCGCGGACATGGCGACTGGAACCGAGGCAGAGGTGGTGATAGGGATCATGGCAGAGGTCATGGCAGGGGAAGAGATTAACCGTTAATTATTGGGTATATTTAAGTATCAAAAACATCAACCATGAAAAAATTAATTATAATAGGCTTGCTGGGGGTAATCGGTGTAATTCCGTACCGTGCAGCAGCGCAAATCAGCGTTAACGTAAATATTGGCTCCCAGCCTTTATGGGGACCGGTAGGTTACGATCATGTAGATTATTATTATCTGCCTGATATTGAAAGCTATTATTCTGTGCCTAAGCGGGAATTCGTTTACATGGATAATGGAAGGTGGATCTTTTCCAGGTCATTACCTTCGAGATATAGTGGCTACAACTTGTATAACGGGTATAAAGTAGTGGTCAATTCCTACGATAACTTTAATTCGGATCGGGTAAAGTATGCGAAATATAAAAAAGTCCGCACACAAAAGGTGATCAAATACAGCAATGATTCCAGATATTATGTGGTAAAGGGCCATCCTCATGGAATGCCTCCGGGACAGGCAAAAAAATACTACGGTAAAGACAACAAAGGAAAAGATAAAGGGAAGTGGAAAGATGACCACAATGACCACGATAGAGGTCGTGGAAAAGGAAGAGATTAACACACACAAATAAACCTAAAACGGGCCCCATGAAAATGGAAGGCCCGTTTTTTTGTGTATTTCTTATTTGTTGGTGATTAGTTTTGCGGTAATTTTAGGATCCAATCCTGAAGGAGTTACCAGGCCGGTGCTTAATAATGTATAAATTCCGCCTGCCTTAATCTCCGTCTCAGCTAGTTCTGCCTGCACAGGACTTGCTGTTTTATCTTTGATCTGGAAAATATATTTCTTAGGTTCAATTTCTATGAAACTGCTGCTCGCTTTATAAGCTTTATCTGTAATCAGTGCAGCACCATCTTTTATCGCCAGGTCCAGTGCCGGCGCATCAGGAGAAAGATTAATGAAACGAATCAAAGCTTTGGTAGTCGGTGCAGTAGCGACATCGTCGTTAGCAACTATAAAATCCAGCTTTGTCTCTTTATCAATAAGGAAAAGTGAATAGATCTTTTTGTTCTCTAAAGTGATCTTTTTAGTGATCAGACTTTCCGTACTGCTCGCGGTTGTAAATTTAACAGTATGTTCTCCGGTGTTGAGCCTCAAATAAGCAAGGGCACCGCCGAAAGCTAAAGCACCTGAGGAAGTTATTTTACCGCCGTTAATGTAGGCATTGAAAGTGGCAGGGCTGGGAGAAGTATTTACGACCATTAAAGAAGCGGATTCCGGAACAGGTGTTTCTTTTGTAGAGCAGGATGATAATAATGTACCTATGCTAAATAAAGATACCGCTGCTAATCTGTAAAGGTTTGTACGCTTGTTTTCTGTAAAAAATTTCATTTTGATGGGGCTTAGGGTTTTTGAATGTTACTGGGGGTAAAACGGAACACCAGAGCGAAACGCTACAGTTTAACCGGAAAAAGGAATGAAATTTGTAACCTGTAAACTGCGGGCTGCTAATTTTGTACCTTAGGAACAATATTTAAACACCGCTTAATTAGGGCAAAAAACAGAAATCATCATGAAAGTTATTATAGGTTCAGATCATGCGGGCTTCCGCTATAAAACCATTATTGTCGCTGCTTTAAAAGAGCATGGCTATGAAGTCATTGACCTCGGTACCCAGACAGAATTGCCGAGCGATTATCCGGATCATGCTGCCGATGTAGCCCAAGCCCTGATTAATAAAGAGGGAGAACGGGGGATCCTCATTTGTGGAAGTTCCGTTGGGGTAAGTATTGCTGCCAATAAATTTAGAGGAATCCGCGCAGGCGTTTGTCATGATACATATTCTGCACACCAGTCGGTGGAGCACGATGACGTAAATATTCTATGTATCGGGGAAAGGGTAATTGGCATAGAGCTGGCCAAAGATATTGTATTTGCTTTCCTGAAAGCCGAATTCTCCAACGAAGAACGTCACCTGAAGCGTCTGGCAAAGATCAGTGCAATAGAAGCGAAATGGTAGCAAAAGGGGAATCTTCAGCAGCTCAGTCTGTTCAGAAAGATTGGAGCGTTGGGTTAATTTGCGGAATCATCATCATGTCCATTGTATACATGCGCTGTACCCCCGCGACTGAAAATGAAACACTTTTACATATAGTGCTCGTGACTCCGATCGTTACGGTGTTATTGGCTGCCTATCTTTTCGTCTACCGGGGCAGCAACAGTAGGACAGCAAGGGCAGTTTTTATCGTTTTTGTCCTCCTTAGCCTGCTTGTTCTGGCGGGCTTTATGTATATAGTGGCTTTGGGCAGTGCTTTCAGGAATTAACATGAAGAAACTAAATGTATTAAACAAAATATACCTTCTGATCTTCGTCTTGCTGGTTATTGCTATCGCTGTAAAGTTATTGAATTACAAGGGCTGGAGCCGTTATTATTACAGTGCTTCGGTTTCTGCACCCAGGATGTATCCGATAAAAGTTTATCGTGCGGATTTTGTGCTTTCAGACGGAAAGACTGAATCTTTAAAAACCAGTGATGTGAACGATCAGCGGTTAGACTGGGGGCAGGGAGAGTTTTCGCAAACATCTGAACGGCAGCAGTTGCCGGTAAAACTGGTGCTGGATTATGTTTCTTACCGGGATCAATCCTTTTATAAGGATACGATCAATCTTCCGGCTCAGCTAATCGACTCCATCTTTCGCAACAGCAAAAAAGCAGGAATTCAACAGTCTATACATAAGTATGGTACAAATGCTGACGGGCTTGTTTTTATTGCAGGCATCGCAAACAATGGAAATGTCCTGGTTTGGTTACAGGGTGATAAATACGAGCGGGTCTTACTAAAACATAAAATTGCGGCCCGGGAGCCTTCTGCTGCTGACCTTTTCAATGAAAGACAGCTGACTAAGGAGCAGTACCTGAAGCAGGCTTTTGCCGATCTGAGCGATGATTTTTTTAAGAACCTCGCTGAAGGACTGGCTAAAGATGCCAACTATATTGACAGTGCTTCAAATTACCTCCGTTAATGTGGATAACCCTGTGTAAAAACTGTTGAAAAGCTGTTGGTAACATGTTAAAAATAAAATGCATTTATCTTTGCATTAGATAGTTATAGTTCGTAAATTAGATCTATCAAAAAGGAAGTAATTTGACCGTTTGAAAGAAACACTCCAAAAAGAACAATAGCCTCAGGGCAAAAAGTTCTGGAGATTTCAAGGAATTAGTAAAAGATCAGATTCAAAGGAGACAGAGAAAATGATGCTTAAAATGCCAGAACTGTTAAGTAAGGGTATATTCACTAAATTCGGGACAGACATTAAAACCTATCCATTATTCTACGGAACGATGTGAAAAGGAGAAGTTCGGAGGAATCAAAGTTGAAATATACTAAGAGGACCAATGAAGGTTAAAATATGGAAAGTTTGATGCTTTTTCGGTGCTACGGCAATGAAAAGGTGGAAACGGAGAACCAAATCGCTAGAAGAGGGACTCCGTTTTCTTTTTGTCTTTTTTTTCGAATGATCATGCCATTTATTTATGTTCAATCCTTTAGCTGATATCGTCACCCCGCGTTTAGTACTGCGTTTAATGCCGGAAGAGGTCATTGCAGCCTGTCTGTCTCATCAGCTTGAGCAGGCAGTACGTCTGTTTGGAACTGACATTCCCGCCGAATTGCTGGAAGACATGAGCGGACTTGAATATGGCCGGAAAGAACTGGAAGCCGACAGCGCTTATTTACCATGGTCTGCAAGAGCGATGGTCTCCAAAGCGGAAGGCGCTGTTGTCGGGATGATCCGGTTTCATAGTCTTCCCAACCCTGAATACCTGCAACAATATGCTGCAGATGCGGTAGAGTTTGGTTATGAAGTTTTTACCCCGTACCGGAGACAAGGTTATGCGAGAGAAGCTGCTGGGGCAATCATGAAATGGGCCGCAGAAAATTTTAATATCCGCCATTTTGTAGCTTCTGTATCTCCCGATAATGAAGCCTCCTTAAAACTGATCAGCAGCTTTGGTTTCTCTAAAATTGATGAAGTGATGGATGAAGTAGATGGCCCGGAGCATGTCTTTTTACGTGTTTTGCCATTTTAAATCTTTAAATAAAGGATTTCTTAACATTAAGGGAATATGACAGAAGTAGATTTGTCAAAAAAATCCCATCGAAACAAATCAAATGATTTCCGGCAGCCAGCTGATCTCTCTTCTAAAGAAGGGGAACCATAAGGCTATGGAAGATATTTACAGTCTCTATTGGGAAGAAGTGCTGGACAGTGCCTATAGACGGTTACGTGATGAAGAAATTGCCCAGGACATTACCCAGGAGATTTTCATTTCTTTATGGGAGAACAGGGAAAAAGTCCAGTTAACAGGTACCTTACGCGCTTACTTTGAAGGCGCAGTGAAATATCGGGTGATCAATTATTTTCGTTCATCAGCAATTAAAGAAAAGCACAAAGAAGATCTGTCGCTTCTCCTCCGGGATGATCTGGAACATTCTGCGGAAAACAGGCTGATGCTCAAAGACCTTCATCAGGAAGTCGATGAGGCAATGCTGGATCTGCCTGAAAAAATGAGGCTGATTTTCTCCATGAGCAGAAAACAGGAGAAAAGTATCGGAGAAATTTCTGATGAGCTGGGCTTATCTGCGCAAACCGTTAAAAATCAACTTAGTGCAGCGCTAAAAGTGATGAAGAAAAGACTCTCTTATCTGCTGTTTTTAATCATTTGTATCGTATTCATATAAACTTAACCTAAGCTTAACAGCTTTGGTTAGTACCATTCTTCTTTTGCTTTGACATGTAGTTAGATGACAAAGGAAGAACAGGCACGAGAACTGCTGAGAAAATATATCGAAAAGGAAGCCAGCCCTGCAGAAATAGCGCAGGTAGAACGCTGGTATACGTCCTCCGGGGATGCGTTTCCTTCTTTAGAGAAGGAGAAAAAACAAGCAATTGCAGAAAATGTATTGGGGAAGCTCCGCCAGGAGATGGAAAAAGAGGAAATAAAAACATCCCGCTTTCCTGCCTGGTATCAAATACGCAAAGTAGCCGCCGCAGTGTTGTTGATCTCTGCTGCAGGCCTTGGTGGCTGGCTGTTCAGTAAAAAACAGGTAGTCGACGAGCAGTTGCTGTCATTGACCACCAGGGCAGGCGAAAAGAAAAAGATTGTTTTTGCTGAGGGCTCTGAAATTATCCTTGGGCCTTCTTCCCGTTTACTATATCCTGCAAAATTTAAATCCGGAAATAGAACGGTATCCCTGTCAGAAGGAGAGGCTTTCTTTAACATCGCCCATGAGGAAGACCGGCCTTTTATGGTGAAAACCAGGGAAGACCTGTATACGAAAGTACTCGGAACTTCTTTCAGGATTAAATCTTATCTGAAAAGCCGTCATATTTCTGTCGCCGTTGTGACGGGAAAAGTGGCAGTCGGAAATTCCAGCCAGGTATTTGGAACACTGATCAAGGGTCAGCAAATTGCCTACGATAAAATTGACCAGCGGGCAGAGATCAGCTATACTCCTGTAAAAACCTATGTAAACCTCAGGTTTGACAATACCGCGCTGCAAGAGGTAGCCCGTCAATTGGAATATGCCTATAGCATTCGCATTGCGTTAAACAGCCCCTCCATTAAAAAGCTGAAATGCAATGCCACCTTTAACACCAAACAAAGCCCTGAAGAGATTCTGGATATCATTTGTAGTCTCCATCATCTCCGGCTCAGGACATCTGAAGATCATAAAACCTTTAATGTATATAGAAAATGAAAATATAAGAATGACCGATAAACCGGTACTGATCAGATCAGTACCGGAAAATTTGATTCGGCTGCCTAACGACAATTACACAGCCAACCTTATTTTAACACACCCTTACAGCGTATAAAACAAATAAAAATATGAAAAAATCCTCATATAAGAGGTTACCAGCTCTTTATAAAGCCATGAAATATTCAGTGTTAACTTTTTCCATTCTATGTACCTTCTGCGGAACGCTCTTTGCGTCCCTGACCATGGCACAGACATTGGAAAAAAGCAGGATCAGCATTAAAATTGCTGCGAACCGTACCACCAGTTCCATTCTCAAAGAAATTGAAGCTGGTACAGGACTTCATTTTGTGTATAATCCGGAAGCCATTCGCGGAAATCAAAACCTGGCTACAACTTCTTTTAAAAACGAGAAGGTCTCCTCATTGCTCAGAATTCTGGGTTTCGACTTTCAGGAAAAAGGTGGTCATGTAATTCTTAGAAACATCCCTGTTGCTCCGCCAAAGCCGGATCGGATCCTCAAAGGAAAGGTGACAGATTCAGCAGGAATGGCAATGCCCGGCGTATCTGTCAACGTGATCGGCGGAAAAGCAACCACAACGGCAGGAGACGGAACATATAGCATTCCGGTTCCTGAAAATGCAGTATTGTCTTTCTCGATGGTTGGTTTTAAGACCAAACAGGTCAAAGTCCTGGATAACCAGGAGATTAATGTGGTGCTTCTGGAAGACAAAGCGCTGTTATCTGAAATTGTTGTTGTAGGTTATGGAACCCAGAAAAAAGCAACCCTTTCAGGTGCCGTGAGTGTGGTGTCTTTAGATAAAGTGTCTTCAAGGTCTTTAAATAGTGTTGGCGAGGTTCTGGCCGGAAAAGCCCCTGGTGTAATTGTCACCAATGAAGGCGGAGACCCTACCTCATCACCACGTATCAATATCCGTGGTTCGGGGGGAATTAACGGTGAAAACGTCTTATATGTAATTGACGGAACAATCTTTCCCGGATCATTAACCCTAAATGGAGGTGCTTCCGGTGCCCCAATCCTGAATCCGAATGATATTGAATCGATTTCCGTACTAAAAGATGGTGCTGCCGCAATATACGGCGCAAGGGCATCAGGAGGAGTAGTACTGATCACTACCAAAAAGGGAAAAAACGGCGCAATGAAAATCAATTTTGATGCAAAAGTCGGTACGCAGCAAGCTTGGAAAAAATTAACGCCTTTAAACGCAGAACAGAGGGCATTTGTAGCGGAAACAGCTGCAAAAAATGGAAACAGTACTTTACTTCCTGCCTTTGATGCGACAAAATATCCGGACGGGAGGGTAACCCGTACCAATTGGATGGACGAGGTTTTCCGCAGAGGAACCACTCAGGATTATAACGTGGGACTTTCAGGTGGAACGGAGAAATCCAGTATCTATATGAGTTTTAATTACCGTAAAGCCGAAGGAATCGTTTTAAATACATCTGCAGAAAGATATAATTTCAGGATTAATTCCGACTATAAACTCAATTCCTGGTTAAAAATAGGGGAAAACCTTTCCTTTAGCAGCTCAAACGGACAGGGCGCAAATACCAAGAGCGACTATACAGGAGCGCTGTTATCTGCCATTTATTACCCTTCAAATGGAACACCTTATAACCCTGATGGCTCATTTGCCGGTTTACCTGGCGGAGACTATGCAGGCGATTATGGTGATATTGTAAACCCGGTAGCGGAATTGAAACGACTGGATATCAAAATGCCGCAGAATATATTTGTGATCAATCCTTACCTGCTGATTGACCTGGCAAAAGGCTTGTCTTTCAAATCTAACTTCAACCTGACCAAAGATTTCTTTAATGCCACTATTTTTACACCTAAGCGCCCGGAAATAGGAAAACCTATGCTGATCAATTCCCTGGAAGTGGGACAAAACAGAAGAAGTGATATCCTTGCAGAACAAATCCTGAACTATAAAACGGAGTTGGGGCTTCATCACTTTGATTTTACAGCAGGATTCTCTTATCAAAAAGCAACATACAATGATTCCTACGTGAAGGGGAATGGTTTTGATGATGAATCTCCTTCAAAAAGGTACCTGGTAAATGCCTCGGTATTTGAGCCGGCAATTACCAGATTTCAGGCCATCGCCCTTTCTTCTTCATTTTTGAGGGCGAATTACAACTACGCAGATAAATATTTACTGTCTCTGATTGGTCGCCGTGACGGCTCTTCTTTGATTCCCAAAAAGGAGAATAAATTCAGTAACTACTATTCTGCTTCGGCAGGATGGGTGCTGACCAAAGAGAATTTTCTGTCGGAAAGTACCTGGTTAAATGAATTGAAGCTGAGGGGAAGTTATGGTTTATTAGGCAACCTTGCCAGTTTATCGATACAGGATGTGAGCCCCTTGTTAGAACGCACCAATTCTTATTTCGGACAAAACCCGGCATTAGGTGCGGGCTATGTTTCCAATATCCTGGAGAATCCGAACTTGAAATGGGCGGAATCAGAGCAAACTAACTTTGGCTTGGACCTGGGTGTCATGAAAAATACACTGACCCTTACGGCAGATTATTTTATTAAAAATACAAATAAAATGATCTTACAAAAGCCATTGCCGGGAACCTCTGGTTTGAGTACACAAACGATCAATGCAGGTTTGGTCAGAGATCGTGGATTTGAACTTGGAATCAACTATAACAGCAATAAGGATCGTGATTTCAGCTATTCCGTTGGCCTTACTTTAACTAAAGTAAACAATAAGGTCATCAAGTTGGCGGAAGGTCAGGAAATCATTCCGGTAAGTACAAATTTCAGAAACGAGCTGGCTCCATTGATGATCAAAGAAGGACAGCCATTATACAGCTATTATGTACTGAAAACTCAGGGGATATTTAAAAGTCAGGCAGAAGTAGACCAGTATACCAATGCCAGGGGAGAGAAAATACAGCCTAAGGCAAAAGCAGGGGATTTTAAATTCGCTGATTTGGATAACAATGGATCTATTGATGCCAAAGACCGTTATTTCGCGGGTAGTGCTTATCCGGATTTCAGTTACGGATTGAGTTTCAATGCGACCTATAAAAACTTCGACCTGAATATTTTTGCTCAGGGGGTGTATGGAAATAAACTTTTTAACGCAGTAAAAAGAACAACCTATAGTGCAAGTGGTCCTTCTTATAATAAGCTGACCGGAATATTGGATGCCTGGTCTCCGGAAAATCCAAATGGAAAAGTTCCGATCATCTCTACTGCTGATGCCAACGGAAACTTCAATGCTTCAGATTTTTATATAGAGAACGGATCTTACCTGCGTCTGAGAAACCTGACATTGGGTTATAGCTTGCCTAAATCATTTACCAATAAAATGAAAATTGGTGCAGTCCGTGTTTATGCGACCTCAAACAATTTGTTCACGATTACCAACTATTCTGGTTTCGATCCGGAAATCGGGATGGATAATAATGGATTAGACGTGGGCAGATACCCACAGGCAAGGAGCTTTCTCTTAGGTCTTAGTCTGAATTTATAATTTTTAAAAGCAACGAAAATGAAACAAAATATAAAGTATATCGCCATCGCAGCCCTGGCATTTTTAAGTTCATGTACCAAACAACTTGACATCATCCCTGAAGGAGCACCATCAGCGCAAAACTTTTGGAAGACTAAAGAAGATGCCATAAAAGCTCAGAATGGATTGTATGAGAAATACAATGATGAGAATTTCTATGGCAGGGGAATGTTTTGGTTTATCAATGCCAGCGACGATATGGTGACCGGAAGAAATAAACCGGAGGCGGATAACATTAAAAATTTCAATAAAACTTATTTGGGTGGCGGATACACCGAAAGTCAGTGGTCCATGCGTTATGCCATTATCAAACGTGCAAATGACATCATCGTAAATCTGCCGGGAATTCCAATGGACGAACAATTGAAAAAATCGATGATTGGTGATGCCTATTTTAATGCAGGACTGGTCTATTTTCAGCTGGCTGCAAATTATGGAAATGAAAAAGCCGGTGTGCCTATTGTAACCCCTGACAGTGATCCTGCAAAAGCGGTTCCAAGAGCGAAAAATGTAAATGAAAATTATGATTCCATCATTCAACTATTTTTGAAGGCGGCAGAGAACTTACCTTTCTTTACCGATATGAAAGCAGAAGATTACGGAAAAGCACATAAAACTGCTGCATGGGCTTATTTGTCAAAAGTCTATCTTTATAAAAAAGACTATGCCAACGCGGCTAAATATGCAGATATGGTGATCAATTCTGGTAAACATGACTTGGTTTTAACGGGTTTTTCAGATGTTTTCAAAGCATCAAATAACTGGTCTAAGGAATACATCTGGTCGGTAGTTTGTACCCCTAACGGAGGCGGTACAGGTTGGGGCAGTAAGTTGCCGGGAGTAATGCTCACCAATAAAGGCTGGACGTTGTATAACGGCTGGGGCTATTATCTGCCCACCAAGGAACTGTACGATTCTTATGAAGCAGGCGACCAGCGTCGCGAAGCAACCATCCTGAAGCCAGGAGATAAGTTCATGTTTTTTGGTCAGGAACGTGCGTTTACCAAAGACGGAGGAGCAACCTCAGATTATCAGTTTAAGAAATACATGGAGCCTTTCTCCTATGCAAATCCTATCCCTACACATGTGAATCCCAATGGGGATAACGGTACCACAGATCTTAACGTGCCATTGATGCGTTTTGCAGAAGTATTACTCATCAAAGCAGAGGCAGCAATTCAGTTAAATGGTGCAGGAGCAGGAGATACAGAATTAAATAGAATCAGACTTCGCGCAGGATTACTTGCCAAAAGTGGGATGACCATGGCAGACCTGAAACGGGAACGCCGCAATGAACTGGCCGGAGAGTGGGCCGATCGTCATCGCGATTTAGTAAGATGGGGAGATGCAAAGGCAACCTATGCTTTGCCATTACATGACTCACAAGGAAAAGAAATCTGGGCTTCGAGAGCATTTGATCCACAGATTCACGACGTATGGGCAGTTCCGCAGAGAGAAATTGACAATAGTGGTGGGGTGATTGCTCAAAATCCAGGCTGGTAATGAGAAACGAAATGAAAAATATGATTCGTTGTGCGCTGTTTGTCGCTGCGCTATGTGCAGGGGAAGCAAAGGCACAACGGACTTTAAATGTTAATTCTGGTCATAGTCATAACGACTATCACCAGAATATTCCGCTGTTGACGGCCTATTATGCCGGAATGGGTTCGATTGAAGCCGATGTTTTTTTAAAAGATGGCGCATTGTATGTAGCGCATGATCTTTCAGAAATAAAAGCCGGCATTACCCTGAAAAAACTATACCTGGAGCCCCTGGCCAGCTTTTACCGTCAAAATGGAAACAGGCCTTACCAGGATTCTACCCATAGATTGCAATTGGTGGTCGACATTAAAAAAGACTATGCAAAAGTGCTTGCCCAATTGATCAAAGACCTGGAAGGTTATCAGGATGTATTCAACAGCAGCAAAAATTCAAAGGCGATCAGAATTGTCATTAGTGGTGATGTTCCTGGCCCGGCTGATTTTAAGAATTATCCGGATTACATTTCTTTTGATGGTCGTCCCTATACAACATACACGGAGGATCAACTGAAGCGGGTGGCCATGATCAGCGATGACATCAAGAACTATACCCCCTGGAATGGAAAAGGAAATCCAACAGCCCCGGACCTTGCTAAGCTGAGTACTGTTATCGAAAAGGCCCATCAGCAGCATAAGCCATTCCGTTTTTGGGCTACACAGGACAGTCCGAATACCTGGATCGTACTGGAAAGATTGGGTGCAGACTGGATCAATACCGATCAGCCTGAAAAATTAAAAGAATTTTACCTCCACAAGGATAAAATCAGTTACACGAATCCGGTCGCTTATCCGGTATACACTCCGGAGTATAAGATTGACGGACTTCAGAAGCCGGTTAAAAATGTGATCCTGCTGATTGGAGACGGAATGGGACTGGCACAAATTCACGCTGGCTATATTGCCAATCACGGACAGCTCAATATGAGCAACATCCACAACATTGGTTTTTCACAAACCGCTGCGGCGGATGCAGGAAATACAGATTCCGCTGCCGGTGGTTCGGCTATAGCCATAGGCGAGAAAACCAATAACCGCTACATCGGGGTAGGCGCAGATCAGAAGAAAAGAACGAACCTGGTGGATACCCTGGCCGGTTATGGGATTAAAAGCGGGATCATCAGCGTTGGCGACATTACCGATGCTACTCCCGCCGTATTTTATGCACATCAGCCAGACCGTTCCATGAGTTCAGAAATCGCGGCTGATTTGCTGGACAGCAAAGTGGAAATTCTGGTTGGTTCCAATCAAAAAAGCTTTTTTAAAAATAAAGATGCTGCTTTGATGAACAAACTAACAGATCAGGGATTTAAGCTGAACACGAGCGCCGCCGGCTTTTACAAAGAAAGCAAAGGCAGACAGCTGGTATTGCTTCCTGATTCGGCTACCCGTCCGGTAAAAGATGGCCGCGGAGCGTTGCTAAAGGAAGCCCTGGTGCACAGCTTGAAAATGCTTTCTGCAAATAAAGAGGGGTTCTTTGTGATGGCTGAGGGCGCACAGATCGATTACGGAGGTCATGCAAATGACCTGTCTTATGTGGTGACTGAACTTCTTGATTTTGATAAAACGGTCGAAGCTGCTTTACGTTTTGCCGATCAGAATGGAGAAACTCTGGTGCTGATTACGGCAGATCATGAAACAGGCGGACTGACCTTATTGGATGCCTCAGCAGAAAAAGGAATGATCAGCGGTCATTTCAGTACCAACGATCATACGAATATCATGGTCCCTGTATTTGCTTATGGGCCTGGTTCAGCGGAATTCCGTGGGACTTATGCCAATAATGAAATCTTTCATAAGATTCTTAAAGTGATCGGACTGAAAAACAAAAAGAAAAAATAGAAGTACCCTGCCCGGCTGTTTTCAGTTCAGAAAGCAGTCGGGTTTTTATTCCTGCTCTTCTCTTCCATAGGTTTCGGAACTTATTCCGTTAATTAACAAAATTTATTTATGATTTTCGCTATTTTTAGGTGTCATGAGTAAATCTATCCTACAACGCACATCCGTCAAAAAAAAGATCTTTGTATTGGACACCTCGGTTATCTTATACGATCACAATGCTTTCAATAATTTTCAGGAACATGATGTGGCGATTCCCATCCAGGTTTTGGAAGAACTGGACAATATGAAAAATGGGAATGAAACAAGAAATGCGGAAGCAAGGAGTTTTATCCGGCTGATGGACAATGCTTCCGGAGAGCAGGTCATGAACAAATGGATTCCCTTGAAAGGGAGTAAACGTGGCCATTTTAAAGTGGTGATGGATTATAAACCCTCCCTTTTGGATGCCGAAGCCATCTTTGGAACCGGTAAATTTGACCACCGCATTTTAAATGCAGCATTGAGCTTGAAAGAAGAGTTTCCGGAGAAAAAAATCGTATTGGTTTCCAAAGACATTTGCCTGCGGTTAAAGGCCAAATCCCTGGATTTATATGCCGAAGATTATGAAACCGGAAAAATTAAAAATGTCGATGAACTTTATACCGGAAAAACAACGCTGACAAATGTGAATGTTGAGCTTTTGGATGTATTGAAAGCTACAGGAACCGCAAGTGCGGATCAACTGGAGCTTGCCCCGGAAACAGGCAATCATTTTTATATCCTGAAGAGCAAACGCAAACCCGTTACTGCTTATCATAATGTGAAAACAGGAATGATGGTTACGGTAAAAGCGCAAAAGGTGTTCAACATTGCGCCAAGAAACGAGGAACAAAGTATGGCCATTCATGCGATGCTGAACCCGGCAGTAAAGCTGGTCACCATCCAGGGAAAGGCCGGAACGGGAAAAACATTACTGGCCATCGCCAGTGCACTGGAACAACGCAAGGATTACCGGCAGATTTATGTTACACGGCCAATAGTGGCCTTAAGTAATAAGGATATCGGCTTCCTTCCCGGCGATGCGAAATCAAAAATAGACCCTTATATGGCACCCATCTGGGATAACCTTCGCTTTATTAAGGAACAATATACCGACGACCCAAAAGCTCAGGCAAGAATCGATGAGTTTGTAAATACAGAGAAAATCGTCATCGCCCCTTTGGCCTATATCCGGGGACGAACACTGACCAAAATATTTTTTATTGTAGATGAGGCGCAGAACTTAACGCCACATGAGATTAAAACGATCATTTCCAGGGCAGGAGAAGAAACCAAGATCATTTTTACGGGTGATATCTATCAGATCGATACGCCTTATCTTGACGCAGAAAGTAATGGCCTGTCGTACCTGATTGAGAGTGCTAAAAACCATCCTTTATATGCACACATTACGCTGGATAAAGGGGAACGGAGCGAACTGGCCAACCTGGCGAACGATTTGCTTTAACAAAAAAAAACCGTTCATGGCTTGGAACGGTTTCTTCTTGCGTATAAGAACGCTTTGGGCGGTAAATCGGGCTTACAGTTTTGCGATCACGAAATCATTCTGGTTTAATTTGGAAACTTCATTTCTAACCAGGTGGTGTTCTGCTGATGAACCACTTAATTTTAAGTCAGACTGACCTTGCATGTCGGTGTAAAGACTACCTACTTTTGCATTTACATTTGCTTTAGCATCATCTTTTAAGAAGATCTGTAATACCTGAAGGTCGAAATCACCACGGGTTTTTACACTGGCAGTATTGGAGGCATCGATTCTTTGCAGGTCTTTCACATGTACATAGATCGTAGAAGGGTTTTTCTCTGTAGAGTTGATGTACAAAGTATATCCTTTTTGTTTAACGGTTGTGTTTTCATTCAATTCTTCGTTCGAAGTAATGGTTTCTGTATTGCTTTGAATCAATACTACTTTGGCGTTTCCGGTTACGACTACTTTGTTGAACTGTACAGCAGCTGAACTGTGGATTGGTGCTTTTTCTTTAGCAAAAGTTGTGAATGCTGAAGAAGTTAAAACGATAGCTGTTAACGAAGAAGCGATTAGGGTTTTGATGGCAGTTTTCATATCTTTTAGTTTTAAAGTTTTTAATTATTTAATTGTTGTTTTGTAGATAAGACATCATCCCGGCAGAAACGTTTCAGCGGTTTTTGCAGCATTAGACCATGCGGAAATCCCAGTCGACCAACGGTCAATAGTATTCGACCAATCGACGAAAATATTTTCGTCGATTTTGTATCTTAGAGGATAACAAATCTAAAACCGATCATTTTAACCTTATGAAAAGACCATTTTTAGCTATGCTTTTCCTGATCTGTTTCTTCAACAGGACGGTTTCCGCTCAGCAGCGCCACGAAAAAATAATCATAGAAAGCAATTATTTACTGTACCTCCCGGAAGACTATCAGCAGGATTCATTGAAAAAATTCCCTTTGGTCTTGTTTCTGCATGGGAGTGGAGAAAGAGGAAATGACCTGGATAAAGTAAAAGCACAAGGGCTTCCCCGTCTGGTGGAAGCAGGAAAGAAGTTTCCTTTTATCCTGGTTTCCCCGCAATCGGTGGCCGACTGGGAAACAAGAGATCTGATGCTTTTATTACAGGGCCTTGAAAAAAAATACCGGATAGACGATGAACGTCTTTACCTCACGGGTTTAAGCATGGGCGGTTATGGGAGTTGGGACATGGCGACCAAATACCCGGGATTGTTTGCAGCAGTCATCCCTGTTTGCGGAGGTGGGGATCCCTCAACAGTCTGGAACATGCGGCATACGCCAACCTGGGTATTCCATGGGGCAAAAGACGATGCGGTTCCGCTAAAGGCAAGTCAGGAAATGGTAGATGCCCTGAGAATAGAAAACCCATCGGTAAAGTTTACTGTTTTTCCGGAAGCCGGGCACGACAGCTGGACAGCCGCCTATGATACCGATAGTCTATATACCTGGATGCTCAGTCAGAAGGTGTTTAAGTATAAAGCGATAACCCTGGATCAGCAGGTTCTGGAAAACTATCAGGGGCATTATGTAAATAGCATCGGCAACGATACGATCAGGGTGACGGCGGCGCCGGGAGCGTTGATCGGAACCACCAGAGGCCGTATGGTCGAGATCAAACCCTACGACAAAAACAAATTTTTTATTAGTGAGGATGAGCCTGTGGATATTGTTTTCTCGGGAAAAGGTAAAAAACAACAGTTTGTGATTAATGATAGAAGACGAGAGGTTTACCAACTGATAAAAAAAGAATAGTCATAGTTTCTTAATATTTTCATTTTTTTACCATAGATCAAGATTGGTGGAGAAAAAATACTCCAGATTTGTATCAGAAACAAATAACCAAACCGTCATGGGACATCTGATTAAAAAAAGATCATTAGGCGTTAATGAAATTTTAAAAGGAGTTAACACCGAAAAAACATATTTTGTCTATTCTGCAAAAGGCATCCGTATCATGAAAGTGATCGTGTTTTTGCTGCTTACCGGTATCATTGCCAATCAGTTTTTACAACGAAACGCAGGAGTTGTCAGACTTCAGCCGGTTGCAGAACTGAAAGGAACCCTGCTTTTGGGAACACCTTTAAAAAATGTCGAAATTCTCGACCTGAGTAATATCGCCCCTTTTATGAAAAATAAACAGGAAGCAGAATTGAAAATAAAAGGACACATTTCTAAAGTGAATGCCAACGGGCAGATGGAAATGAGCTTAAATGATGGTAAAGTACTTAAACTGCACCACCGCTCAGGCTCAGAGAAGTTCAAAACACTCTTGTCGAAAGAAGTGGTGATGTCAGGAAGACTCTATAAGATCGGCAATACCCCGGATCTTGCCTACGAAATAAACAGCTTATTGCTGTTGTAAATAAGACTGTTAACTTTTCACGATTTTTAATAACTTGTCCTTCATAAAATCAATTTTATGAAGGATTATTTTTTCAATCTGCTGGAGTTTGATTACTGGACCAATGCCAGACTACTCGCTGCAATGCAAGGCGCAACAGAGATTCCTCAACGTGCGCAGGACCTTTTTAACCATTTAATCGCCGCCAGCCGAATCTGGGGGAGCAGGATGGTTGGAGAAATGCAGGATGTAGAAGTCTGGGCACATTTTGACATGGAGAACTGGCAGCAGGAACTGGATTACAACAGGGCATTGATCAGGGATTTTCTCCACAGCATCGAAGAGGAAGACCTGAATAGAAAAGTTCATTATTACACCACTAAGGGAATCAGCTATGAGACAAGCATCTCTGATATGCTGAGCCACGTGATCATCCATTCCGGATACCATCAGGGACAAATCGTAAGCCTGATCAAGCCGTATTTGACCACTGCACCAGACCTGATGTACATCACCTATGTAAGAGAAAAAAAATGATATTAGAAGTTGCTGTACTGGACGTAATTCCTTCCGAAGCCAATTCCTTTGAGCGTGATTTTGCTACCGCATCGCTGATCATCAGTAAGATGAAAGGGTATCAGGGGCATCAGCTGCAGCGCTGCCTGGAAGTAGGAAGCAGGTACCTCTTGCTGGTCAACTGGGATACTTTGGAAGACCATACCATAGGATTCAGGCAATCTGCCGAATACCAGGAATGGAAAAAACTGCTGCATAAATACTATGATCCCTTCCCAAGGGTAGAGCATTATGAAATGGTGGTTCCGAAGCCGATTGTGGATAAAGGATAGCCAAATAACTTTAACTTTGTGCTTCCTAATTTAAAGAGTCTGAATATGGCAAATCATGTAAACATCACTTCTACCGGTATAAAAAAGGTCCTGCGTCTTTATAATGAAAAGCAGGCACTTGCAGAATACATCTGGAATGGTTTTGACGCAAAGGCGGATACCATCCGGATCGATTATACGCACAATGAACTGGGTACATTGGAAAGCCTCAAAGTGTCGGACAACGGTTACGGGATAAATTTTGCTTACCTGAAGGACAAGTTTAACCCCTTTTATGAGTCGGAGAAAGCGATGGAACAGCGGATTCATCTCCATAAATCGACCATGCATGGAAAGAATGGGGTAGGAAGGCTCACCTTTTTCACCTTTGCACACCATGCAGAATGGAATACAACTTATGAAGAACATGGTGTTTATAAAAATGGAAGCATCCAGGTGGCTATCGGCGGACTGAACAATTACGAGTCCAGATTATTAAATGAGGATGTAAAGACCAGCACCACCGGAACTACGGTATCCTTTTCAAATATCCAGCTTTTTAAAGAAACGATGGAGTTGAGCATCATCCCTTATTTACAGGCTGAATTCTGCTGGTTTTTGGAATTGAACAAAAACCGTGGATTTTCCATTATCATCAACGGACAACCTTTAACTTATCAGGACAACATCATCGATTACGAAGAAGGATTGGTATTCCGGTACCCGGAGAGCAATACCCAGTTTAAAGTTAAGTTTATTCAATGGAAGGAATCCTTACATAAGGAATTGTCTAAAAATTATTTCATCAACCATAAAGGACAGGAAGTCTATAAAGATTATACTACGCTAAACAAAAAGGCCGACGAATATTACCATGGTGTTTTCATCGAAAGTGAATTCTTTAATGAGTTTGATTTCAGCAGTTCTGATCACGATGCACAAGTGAAGCTTTACAGCCGCACCAAATCTTCTTCAGAATATAAATACCTGATCAAAAAGATCAATGAGCTCCTGAGAACAAAAAGAAAACCTTTTCTGAAAGAGTTTTCGAATAAGCTGATCGAGAAATATGAGCTGGAAGGAGTGCTGCCGAAATTTGAAGCAGAAGAACAAACAAAAAGACAGGACCTGGTAGAAACATTAAAAGTGATCTATGAGATTCAGCCGAAATTATTCAGCGGTTTAAGTATAGATCAAAAGAAAGCATTTGTCAGACTGGTTCATGTCCTGTTGAATTCTACAGAACGTGGACAACTGTTCCAGGTGATAGAAGGAATTGTAGAAATGGAAGCAGAAGAAAGAGAAGAGCTGATGAGCTTTTTAGCAATATAAAAGCAGAATTAATAAAAGCAGGATTAAAGATGAAGAAAAAAGGGTGTTCAAAAGAGCACCCTTTTTTTGGATCAGGCCCAGGCCTTATCTCCTTTTTTATAAGGAACGGATCCTTCATATTTGCCGGGCACAGCCATATAACGCAAAGCCTGTGTACAACCGGCTTCGGAAGTAAAATAGCCCAGCATGGTCAGTTGTTTCATCATCAGGAAATAATGATTTGGCAAACCTGGAAAATCTTTATCTTTTTTTCGTTCGGTTTCTTCCAGTTCCCCCTTTTTTGACTGATAGGTTTTCGCCTCTTTATCCAGCTCAACCAATAAGGACAGCCGCTGTTCCGGACTGGCTTTCATAAAGCTGGTTTTGTGCATCTTCTCGCAAGCAACGTTCAACGCTTTTATGCCTTCCCTAAAGGCTTTCTGATCTTTTGTTTCATAACAATCACTCACCATTACCGTCATAAACTGCCCTACGTTTGCCGCTTTGGCACCCGGGGTTTTCGTTTCCGGTAATATGGTGTCTGAAACTTCGTTTAGAAAATCAATGTCTTCTTTACTGAAAAGATGATGCTGACCTGTTTTAGGTTCCGGATTACAGCCGCTAAGGAGTGCATTGCCACCAATCATCACACTACCGGTCAGCAATGCAATCATTTTTAAAAGTTCTCTTCGTTCCATAGCATCAGAGGTTATTTTTCTTTAATTCGTTTACCGCATAATCTGCAGCTCTGGCGGTTAAAGCCATATAGGTCAATGAGGGGTTTTGACAGGCGGAGGAAGTCATACACGCGCCATCGGTTACAAATACATTCAGGCAATCCCAGACCTGGTTCCATTTGTTCAATACAGAGGTCTTTGGATCTCTTCCCATTCTTGCTGTCCCCATTTCATGGATGCCATGTCCTAAAGCATGTCCTCCGTCCCAGGTACTTACATTTTTCACGCCCACGGCATCAAACATCTGCTTCATCTCTTCCTGCATGTCTTTTCGCATCTTAAACTCATTTTCCTTTAATTCTGCATCCATAGACAGGACAGGCAGGCCCCATTTGTCTTTCTTGTTCTTATCTAATGAAATCCTGTTTTCATGGTAGGGAAGGATCTCCCCAAAAGCGGTTGCGCCAATCGTCCATTGTCCGGGCTCGGTCAAAGCATCTTTAAAATTGCCACCCATATTCAACTCAGCTATTTCTCTGCTCCAGCCTTGTCTGCCGGCACCTCCCTGATAACCAAACCCACGCAGGTAATCTCTTTTATCACCGGATAAATTAGCAAACCTCGGGATATAAAAACCATTTGCCCTTCTGCCGAAAACATACTGGTCCTCGTAGCCTTCAATTGTTCCCTGGGCACCAATGTTATAATGATGGTCCATTACATTATGCCCAAGCTCGCCGCTGCTGCTCCCCAATCCTCCCGGCCAGACACTGGTAGCGGAATTGAATAAAATCCAGGCAGTATTTAGCGTGGAGGCACATAAGAAAACTATTTTACTGTGATATTCATACGTTTTATTGGTTTCGGTATCTAAAACCTCTACACCCTTTGCTTTCTTTTTGTCTTGATCATATAAAACCTGTGTCACCAACGAATAGGGCCTTACCGTCAGGTTCCCCGTTTTCATAGCCGCAGGCAGGGTGGAAGATTGTGTACTGAAGTAACCACCAAAGGGGCAACCTTCCCAGCAGCGGTTTCTAAATTCGCACTTTGTTCTCCCGGGAATGGCGGCGGTAAGGTTGGCGGTCCTTCCGATGATGAGGTGCCGCTGATCTTTATAATGCTTTTTCAACCTTTCCGCTACGTCTTTTTCTACACAGTTCAATTCCATAGGAGGAAGAAAATGTCCGTCAGGCAACTGAGCGAGGTTTTCTTTAGAACCGCTGATACCTGCAAATTTCTCTACATGATCATACCATGGGGCAAGATCCGCATAACCGATCGGCCAGGGAACGGCAATGCCTTCTTTTTCATTGGCTTCAAAGTCCATTGGACTCCAGCGATAAGATTGCCTTCCCCAGAGAATAGATCTGCCTCCCATGCGATAACTGCGCCACCAGGTAAAGGGCTTGACTTCTGTATAGGGACAATCTTCTTCATTTGCCCAGGCATCCATTACTGCTTCTGAAGCAGCCCAGCCACGGTGGATGACGGGGTATTTCTTTTTTTGCTCAACTGTGGTTCCTCCCCGGTGTTCAAACTCCCAGGGGTTCTTTTGAGCGGTTGCATAATCTTTAATATGTTCATAAGGCCCGCCGCGTTCCAGCATTAAAACTTTTAAGCCTTTTTCGCAAAGCTCTTTTGCAGCCCAGCCGCCGCTGATGCCGGAGCCAACGACAATTGCATCGTAGGTGTTGTCTTCTATCATCCTTTGTTCATTTAGGTTTTATTTGGTTATCTTAAATGTACAGCTTAATCCAAGCGCGCTTCAACTGCTATTTATTGAAAAAAATACGTTATCTGATCATTTGTTCTGGCGAAATACAGTATTTATGGTTAATATAGCAGTTGAATCACCATGGAATATGAAGACACTGATCCAGAAAATTCATGTGGAAGAACACCATTCTTTTGCCTGCCGGACCTATAAAACACCTGATTTTGAAACCGCCTGGCATAAACACCTGGAATGTGAACTCATCCTGATTACCGAAGGAAACGGGACCGCATTAATCGGAGATTATATTGGAGAATATAAAGAAGGTGATGTCTTCTTTTTAAGCCCTGATCTGCCGCATTGGTTTCGGAAATCGGAACATAAAATGATAGGAAGTGCAATTGTGATCCACTTTCTGAAAGACTTTCTGGGGGAAACTTTTTTATCCCTGCCGGAGTTGAAAAACATTTGCAGGCCATTGGAAAACAACGATACAGGGATTCAGCTGCAAGGTCAGCTGGCTGAGGATATCGCAATCATCATCAAACAAATGGAGCAGGAGGAAGGTCTGGAGCGCATTCAGCTGCTTTTAAAAGGAATGCAAAAGATCGGCACTTCCAGCGAGCAAAGAACCATTACCACTGCTTTTGACAGTCTGGCTGGCGGAGCAGAAAATGCGTTGATAGAAACCATTATCGATTATTCATTTAAACATTATCTGGATCCCATTTCCCTGAAAGAAGTGGCTGAAATGACCAAAATGTCTATCCCTTCCTTCTGCCGCTTCTTCAAAAGAAACATCAAAAAGAGTTATTTTGATTTCATCAAAGAAATCAGGATCGGCCGTGCCTGTAAACTACTGCGGGAAACCAACCGCCCTGTTCTGAATATTTGTTACGACAGTGGGTATAACAGCTGGCCGAATTTTAGCAAGCAGTTTAAGGATGTCACAAAGCTTTCCCCGTCACAGTACAGAAGGCAACACCTGGCCTGAGTAGTTTAAATCACCTGAAGTACCGTCTTCCCGTTTTTACTTTTCTCCTTCGGCGCAGCTCCTGCTTTTGAATGCCGGCTGGCGATGTCGTTCCAGCCTGCCACAGCCTGCTCCAAAGGATAAATGTTGGCGATAGAAGTCCGTACTTTGCCGGCATCGAGCAGCTCGGTAATCCTGTTCAAGCCTGCCGTCGATGGTTTCATGTCCATGAAAACCCCGGTAACCTGATGTTTGGCTGCTGCTGCTTCATCAATGGGCTGCGTGCTGGCCACCAATATTCCCCCTGGCTTCATCACCTGAAATGACCTCAGCTGATTGTCGCCGCCAACAAGGTCGAACACAACATCTACATCGCTCAGGACTTCTTCAAAATGGGTGGTTTTATAGTCCAATACCTGATCTGCACCAATGGATTTCAGGAATTCCTCATCAGCCGCGGAAGCCGTAACGATGACTTTGGCGCCTGCATGACAGGCAAACTGGACAGCATAAGCACCCACTGCACCCGCGCCACCATGAATCAGAATGCTTTGTCCTTTTTCCAGCTTCGCATACTTGAATAAGCCCTGCCATGCCGTTTCCGCCACCACAGGCACCGAAGCAGCCTCGGTAAAAGATAAGGAGCCTGGTTTTTTGGCAATGATGTCTGTCTTTACTGCTACATATTCTGCATAAGCACCACCATGGCCGGTATCGCCATATACTTCATCGCCAACCTTAAAATCATGGACCTCTTTACCGGTTGCGGCGATCGTTCCTGCAAAATCTTCACCGGGAATCCAGGGGAAATGAACAGGGAAAAAAGCCTTCATCGCTCCAGAACCCTTTTTCCAGTCGATGGGGTTGACGGAAGCGGCATGAACCTTTACCAATACTTCATTGTCCTTTATTTCCGGTACCGGAACCTCCTCTGTCACTAATGATTCAGGGGTACCATAATCGTGCAGTCTGATCGCTTTCATCTCGTTGTTTTTTAAATTGTCAGATGGAGCCTTGGATGATTAAAAAAATTATTAAGCACACAGGTTAATAATTTTTTTAATCATGTGGGGTTCATAAGTTGTTTTTTAGTATTCTGAGTGTAACGCGACCCTATTTCCTTCAGTATCTATAAACTGAGCAATAAAGCCAGCGATGATTTGTGTTCTTGGAACCAGTACCTTTCCTCCGCAGGCCTCAATTTTGTCGAGCACCTTCTGAATATCCGGACTGGCATTGATATACACAACAGTTCCGTCCTGAGATGGTTTTGAAAATTCATTTTTTAACAAAACTCCGGTCACCCGTCCCGAAGTGGCCTGAACAACGTCGGGAATAGAAGGGAAGAAAGTAAGTTCTTCCTCGCCAAACTGCTGCGTCTTCATTTCGATATCAAGAATGGTCTCGTAGAATTGCTTTGCCCTGGCTGTATCTGTTACCGGGATCTCGAACCAATTGATCACATTTGTTTTTTCGCTTAATTTTTCCATAATAATTTTGTTAGCTGTTATACCGCAAAATTATTCCTTCTTAAGTGTCGATAATTGTATAAATCGGTTGTTTTGATTTTCTGCGAGCACGCCGGGCGTAACGCCTGAATATTTTTTCACTTCCCTGATGAAATGTGCCTGATCACTATAATTCTGTTGTGGATACAGCTCTTTTTCATTTAAATGATCAAAAGAAGCACGGTAACGGAGAATCGTACAGTAAGATTTTAATGAAATCCCAAACTGGTCTTTAAAATACTGACTGATCTGTCTGTTGCTCCAGAGAATGGTATTGGAAACTTCTTCCGCGGTGATGGAACCATTGGAAGCATATAAAGTATCAAACAGGTGCAGTTTTCTGTTGTCGATGTTTTTACAGAGACGCTGCTGCATTTTTTGCTGAAGTATGGTGACCAGGCTATTGAAATCCGATAAATCCCTGATTTCAAGTCCCCAGAAATCCGGAGGTAAATCTTGTTCTGCGTTTAGCAGTGCTGCAATGCTTTCTTTTAAAATGTATTCTGAAGCAGGTAATTTAAAGCTGAGCCCAAAAACTGTTGCCTTTCCCGGAACAACAGATGTGGTTTCCTGGTTCCACAATCCGCTGATAGAGATGCGGACAGCCTCGCCTTCGACAGCACGAAAAAGAAGGTCGAAATGGCCATCCGGGAGAATGCTGAACTTTTTTTCTTCCTGATCGGGATTGTGTACCGACCAATAACATTTTACAAAGCCGGACAACAAATGGTCAGGTGCTGCCCTTTGATATTCTACGTTGTTTGTCTCTTGCATAGGAATGCATGTGATTTGGTTCTACAAGATAACGCTCAAATTTGAATTATAATGTCTCCCTTTTTGAAGTAATTGTAGCTCCTGCGCTGGCAATGATCACAAGGGCCACAGAGCAGTATTCGACCAGAGAAAGGTGTTCGTTCAGGAACACAATTCCACACAATGCAGCAACGGCAGGTTCCAGGCTCATCAGAATACTGAAAGTCCTGGCCGGCATCTGACTAAGCGCGCTCATTTCCAGGGTAAAGGGAATAGCGCTGGACAGCAGGGCCAATGCCGCACCCATCAGCAGCAAACCAGGAGTTAAATTCCCGAATCCTCCGCTGCCAATCCCAAAAGGAACAACCAATAAAGTAGCGAAAATCATTCCTACAGAAACCGCATCTCCACCTTTCATAACCTTTGAGATTTTGCCGCCAAGAACGATATACGTTGCCCATAAACCACCCGCAAGTAAAGCCAGCAGCACACCAATTAAATCCAGTCCTTTTTCAGACCATGGCGCGATTAACGCAATCCCTATCGCTGCCAGCAATACCCAAAGGTAATCCATGGCTTTCTTGGAGTTCAGGACAGCCAGTAACAAGGGGCCGATAAATTCCAGGGTAACGCCCAGTGCAAGGGGAATTCTCTTAATGGCCATGTAGAAGATGAGGTTCATGGCACCTAATACCAGCCCGTAAAACGCAACGGCTTTCCATTGTACTTTTGTCAGTTTTCCGAGCTTCGGTCTGTTGGCCACGAATAAGATCACGGCCGATAAACCAATCCGGAGTGAAGCCGTACTCGCCGGACCAATCGCCGGAAAAAGTCCTTTCGCAATTGCAGCCCCGGCCTGTACACTGATGATGGCCAATAAAACTGCGGGTAAGGGTGGGATTTGAAGCAGTCGATTGTTTTTCATGATGGGCCGGGAGTTAAATGAGGCGACAAATTTAAGTAAATTATAGGGATTCTATAGGATGAACAGGGAAATAGGGGAAATAGAAAAAGAATTCTTTACTTTCGTTTAACCACACAATCAACACATTTGAAACCCGTAACCAAATAAACCAAAACATATGTTTGTCCAATTCAACAGAACTAAAATAATAAGGGGGGCCTTATTGTTATTCCTTACTTCGACTTTTTTTTTAATCTCTGCATCTAAAGCACAAAAACCATCTGCATTGCAGCTCTCGCAAATCAAAAGAGGCTATGGGATGTTCATCCATTTCGGACTGAATACCTTTAATGAAACGGAATGGTCTGACGGAAAACTGCCGGTTTCCTCTTATCAGCCGGATCAGCTGGACTGCGATCAATGGGTGAAAACCGCAAAAGAAGCAGGCTTCAGATATGTCATCCTGGTCACGAAACACCATGATGGATTCGCGCTCTGGAATAGTAAATACACGGATTATGATGTCGCCTCCTCTCCCGTAAAAACGGATGTCGTGGCTGAGGTGGCAAAAGCCTGTAAAAAATACGGCATAGAGCTTGGCCTGTACTATTCACTATGGGACAGACATGAACCTTCGCACAATGACCCGAATCCGGATGCTTATGTGAGCTTTATGAAAAACCAGCTCAGTGAATTGCTCAGCAATTACGGAGACATCTGCGAGCTCTGGTTTGATGGGGGATGGGCAAAGAAAGATGCCGACTGGAAACTGGCGGAAGTATACGCACACATCAAAAAGTTGCAACCGGGTTGCCTGGTTACTGTAAACCATACCATCGGAAAGAAGGACAACATTACCGCCATTCAGCAGCCACAGGATATGCAGGAAGGCGATCCTATCCGTTTCTGGCCGGTAGATTTCAGAACCAAAGATCCAAACCTGGCCAGATGGGATGATCCTAAATTATATAGCTACAATAACGGGAACCATTACCTGATCCTGGAACATACGCTTTGCCTTTCCGATCGCTGGAACTGGTTCCAGAAAAAAGCAATCCTGCCTGCCAGGGGTGTAGATGAACTGGAAGAGCTGTTTTACTGGACCACCGCAAATAACAACATCATGATTCTCAATGTTCCGCCTGATCAGCATGGCCGCATCAGAGCGCATGAAAGCGCCAGGATTATTGAACTGGCTGAGCGGATCGGAATTAAAGGTGGCAAAAAAACATTGCCCGGAGGCTATGAGAACCTGGCTTTTAATACAGCGATAAAAGCTTCCAGCACAGATACTGATCCTAAAAGAGGAGCAGAGAAGGCGAATGACTATAGCCTGGAAACCTGGTGGACTGCCGGAGATTCCGTTGCGACACTGGAGATGGACCTGAATAAAAAGTTCAACAGAATCACGATTATGGAGCAGCCGGAAATGAAGGCACTGACTGATGGGTTCTCTACCATCAGAAATTTTCATGTGCAGCATTTTTCTATAGAGGTCTTTGATGGCGACTGGAAGCCGGTTTATAAAGGAGATGAAATTGGCGCCTGTAAAATCATTACACTTCCCAAATATGGAAATGCTTCAAAGATCAGGTTAAACATTACTGCGTCCAATGGCATTCCTTCCATCAGCCATTTTGCCGTGTCAGATACGAAATCTAAAAGCTTAAGAAAGATCAATTATGGAAAATAAACCGTTTTTAAAGCTGGCGGTCATTGCAGCGATTTTCCTGCAATATGGTACCGTGTTCAGTCAGCAGAACAGGCAGAAACCAAACGTGATTTACATTTATGCGGACGACCTTGGTTACGCTGAAATCGGCCCCTATGGCCAAAAAAAGATCAAAACGCCAAATCTGGACAAAATGGCCAGACAGGGGATGAAGTTTAATAACCACTATACCGGTACGCCAGTTTGCGCCCCGGCCAGGGCAATGCTGATGACCGGTAAACATGGCGGTCACTCTTATATCCGGGGTAATTTTGAGTTGGGTGGATTTCCTGACAGTACGGAACGCGGACAAATGCCCTTGAAAGCAGGGACACTTACTGTTGCCCGTTTAATGCAGCAGGCAGGATATAAAACTGCTTTGGTGGGTAAATGGGGCCTGGGGATGAATGCTACAGAAGGTTCTCCATTGAAACAGGGCTTTGATTATTACTATGGTCTTCTGGACCAGAAACAAGCGCATAGTTTTTACCCGACCCATTTATGGGAAAATGAAAAATGGGATACCCTGGGCAATACTTTTATCAATGTCCATAAGCAGTTAGACTCGACAAAGGCGACGGATAAAGACTTTGATTATTATAAGGGAAAAGTTTACGCGCCGGAAAAAATGACGGAAAAGGCCCTTGCTTTTATCGATAAAAACAAAGAAAATCCTTTCTTTTTATACCTGCCTTATCCATTGCCGCACGTTTCTTTACAGGCGCCGGACCGGGACGTAAAAGAATACATCGGAAAGTTCAAAGAAAGACCTTATTATGGGCAGCAGGGCTATGCGGCAAACAAATATCCTTATTCCACCTATGCCGCCATGATTACCTTCCTGGATAAACAGGTAGGCCTCATTATGAAAAGACTGAAAGACCTGGGACTGGATGAAAATACCATCGTGATGTTCTCCAGTGATAACGGGACTACTTTTAACGGTGGCGTAAATGCGAAGTTCTTCAACAGTGTAGATGGGTTAAAAGGACTGAAGATGGATGTCTATGAAGGCGGAATCCGGGAGCCCTTCTTGGCCAGATGGCCGGGGAAAATCAAACCGGGATCCACCTCAAACCTGGTATCCGCACAATACGACCTGTTGGCTACCATGGCAGAACTCACCGGCCAAAAGCTGGAAGATACCGATGGCATTTCCTTTCTTCCTACCTTAACCGGAAAAGACGGCCAGCAGAAAAAGCATGAATACCTTTATTTCGAATTCCCTGAGAAAGGCGGACAACTGGCCATCAGGATGGGCGATTGGAAAGGAGTTCGGGTCAATTTGAAAAAAGATCCGCAAAGTCCATGGCAGCTCTTTAACCTGAAAACCGATCGTACTGAAAGTAAGGACGAGGCCGCCAACCACCCGGCAATCATCAAACAGTTTAATGAGATCGTAAAAAAAGAGCACCAGGACTCCCATGTGAAGGCCTGGAACTTTTTATAATATTATCCTTCCACCGCACCAACGGTAGGAGGAAGGGCCCTTAATACGCCATAATAATCATCTGTTAAATCTGCATCTGTAATGCCCGCCCCAATCAGCGGACTGTCGGATGCAGGTTTAAAAGAGATGAAATCAATTAACTTTGCCCCGGTATGATCTGCATAAACCAGGTTATTGGAAGAATCAGCACTGATGGGGCCATTACTTACCGTAGTACAATTGTATGGATGAATGGCTACCGAATCTTTAACTGTTACTTCAGCGCCGAACATTCCATAGATGTCTATTGCCGTTGAGGTGTATTCATTGCCGGCAGGCACACCGAGATTTGTTCCCATATCGACCGCAGTGATACCTAATGCCTTCCCATGACAGAAGGTGGTTCGGTTGGGCCACAGGAAACGATTAAAAGATTGAAATTCTGTAGCAGAATATTTCCTGCTTTTATAAGCGATAACATTTGAAACTACCGCTTCTGCAGGCACATTTCCCCTGGTAAATACCCATTGACAGGTCAGGTTACCATAATGTTCTGTCCCCTTTATGTGATGAATTTCCCCCCATCCCTGTGCAAATACAATTCTGGCATGATGGGTGGCAGTTGGGTTTACTTTATCAACGGTAATATTATATATTTCATAATTGTTGGCATTTCCGAGGGAGATCTGGCCCTCTCCTCCAATTAGCTTGATATCTCTGATCACCACATTCTCTATATATCCTCTGTCCGTACCGGTTTCATAATTCAGCTCTCCGCCAAGGTCTATTCCACCACCCCATTCAGGCGTATTGTCTGATATAAAGCGACATTTTTCAATCAACAATCCTGAAATTGCTTTTTTACCGGTATTCAGGTAATCCACATTGTGGGAGCCTAGCCTCATGCCCCGGTCCCAGACATTGACAAATTCCAGTCCGCGGATGGTAATGTTCTCATATCCTCCCATACTGTGAGTATCAATGTGGAACCTTTCCTGCGGTCCGGTAAACGTGTTTTTTAATCCATATTCCAAACCAGGGAAACTGGCGAAATCGAAAACTACATTTTTAACCGGCACATTTCCATTCAGGTTAAAGCCCCCTTCATTGATGATCACGAGCCCTTTGTTCTTTACATATATTACCCCGGCTCCTGAAAAGGTCACATTGCTCACGTCGATCCATTGGTAAGTCCCTGCCTGAATCTCTATCACATCATTTGCCTGAAGGGTAATGGGATTGCCATTCAGGCTCAGCTGATCGCCATCAATGGTCAGTGCACCTGTTCCCGTACCTACAGGAATGATTCTGCCGTTCTGACCTGCAGCATGCTCCAAAGCGCTGATCCGGGAAGCCAATAATTGCAGGGCATCCTGGAGATTGCCGGCCAGCAATCCATCAGTTCCGGCAGCTACGGTAATATCTGTTGAGGCGATTTCATTCAAAAGCCCATTACTTTCATTTTGTTCATTTATAAATGTGGTCATGTTAACTTTTTTACTTGAATAATTAAATTTGGTTTCTTGATTGGAATAAATATAAAATATCATTCTTGTAGTTACAATTAATTAACTGTTAAATCTTTGCTTAATATTTGACTTGTAATGGAAATGTCATTAATGGCAAAGCTGTACAATTGTTTGAATTTCATAATTATTGGTTTGAACTGAATACTTTGATTTTATGGGCAGGGGATAAATTTGCGGTGTAAAACACACACCATGCCTAAACCCTTATTATTTGTAATTACACTATTCGGCATTTTGACCCTTGGTACCCCTGGTGCAGATGCACAAATGCTCAAATTAAAAGATGCGATCAGTACTGCCCTGAATAATTACGGGAGCATCAAAGCAAAAGGGAATTATGTGAACGCTTCTGAAGCAGGCGTTCAGCAGGCACGCAGGGATTACCTGCCAAACCTGAGTTTATCCGCACAGCAGGACTACGGAACGATCAACGGACAAAACGGGCCTTCGTACGGTTTGGGTGGGTTGGGCGTTGCCTCCAGCGGACCATCTTTTGACCGTCAGAACTGGAATGCTGCTTTTGGCGCTTTATACCTGGCCAACGTAAACTGGGACTTCTTTACTTTTGGAAGGATAAAGGAGAAAATCAAAGTTGCTCAAACACTGCTCAAAAGAGATGCGAACGACCTGGCGCAGGAGAAATTTCAACATGAAATCAGAGTTTCAGCAGCTTACCTGAACCTTATCGCTGCCCAACGGCTTCGCAAATCACAAGAGCGAAACCTGGACCGGGCAATCACCTTTAAGAATACAGCAGTCATCAGGGCCAGCAACGGCCTGATTGCAGGTGTAGATTCTTCCCTGGCCAAGGCCGAAGTTTCCAGTGCTAAAATTGCCTTAACCAAGGCTAAGGATCTGGAACAGGAACAGGCAAACCGATTGGGCATATTGATGGGCATTACGGCAACAGATATGGTGCTGGATACGGCTTCCATTACCCGGGTTCCTTCGGTCCTGTATCAGGACAGCCTGCTGAATGAAAATGCCCATCCGCTGTTAAAGTACTACCGCAACAGGGTGGAACTGAGCAACGAACAGGCGAAATTATTCCGCAGATCTTATTATCCTACCTTTTCTTTATTCGGAGTGATGCAGGGCAGGGGATCAGGATTCAGTTCCGCCTATGCGCAAAATCAAAGCGCTTTTACTCAAAACTATGCCGATGGCATCAATCCGGTAAGAGGAAATTACCTGGTGGGTGTTGGAATGGTCTGGAACCTGACCAGCATACTGAGGACTCACCCTCAGGTAAGGGCACAGGAATACCTTTCCAAAGGGCTGCAAGATGAATATGAGCTGGTCGGGCAACAATTACAGGCACAGGTGGCCATCGCCGATGCTAAATTGAAAAATGCACTGAGCAATTATAACGAAGCACCGGTTCAGGTGAAGGCAGCTTCTGATGCTTACCTGCAAAAGAACACCTTGTATAAAAACGGACTCAGCACGATTGTAGACCTCACTCAGGCACTTTATACCCTCAACAGAGCAGAAACAGATCGGGACATTGCCTATACCAATGTATGGCAGGCCCTGCTGCTTAAATCTGCCGCACTTGGAAATTTTGACCTGTTTATCAACGAATTTTAATTAACCCTTACATGAATTTAATACGTTTCGCACTTAGAAAACCGATCTCCATTCTGGTACTTGTTGCCGGATTGTTCTTCTTCGGAATTGGTGCCATCAAAGATATCAAGGTAGATATTTTGCCTAAAATGAACCTTCCGGTCATTTATATCGCTCACCCTTTTGGCGGATATACACCTACACAGATGGAAGCTTATTTCGGAAAGCAATACATCAACATATTGCTTTTTGCCAGTGGAGTGAAAACCATTGAAACCAAAAATGTGCAGGGACTGATGCTGATGAAGCTGACTTATTATGAGGGAACAAATATGGCGCAGGCCGCCTCAGAGCTCAGTGCTTTGTCGAACAGGGCACAGGCGATTTTCCCGCCTGGTTCTCAGCCACCTTTTATCATCAGGTTTGATGCGTCCTCTCTTCCGGTCGGACAACTGGTCCTGAGTAGTCCCATACGCTCCAATAATGAGCTGCAGGATCTTGCCAATACGTATGTACGTGCTTCCTTTACCGCAATCCCCGGATTATTGTCGCCGGCACCATTTGGCGGAAACATCAGGACGATTGAGATCAATGTCGACCCCGGGTTATTGCGATCGCATAACATGACAGTAGACCAGGTGGTAGAGGCGATTAAGGTGAACAACCAAACGGCACCATCCGGGAATGTGCGCATGGGCAATCAAAACTACCTGACCCCAACAAATTATACGATTCAGAAAGTTAAAGAATTTGAAAATATTCCTTTGTTTAAAGGAGGGGTGCAAAACCTGTACCTGCGCGATGTGGCAGTAGTGAAAGATGGAGCTGATGCGACAGCTGGTTATGCGCTGATCAATGGGAAACGTTCTGTATACCTGAGTATTGCTAAATCAGGCGATGCCTCCACCTGGGATGTAGTGAGTAAGCTCAAAGAAGCCTTGCCGGCGATTCAGAATACCCTGCCGGAAGATGTTAAACTTTCCTATGAATTTGACCAGTCCGTATATGTGATCAATGCCGTGAAAAGTTTGATCAGTGAAGGGGTTATTGGTGCCCTGCTTACCGGTTTGATGGTGCTTCTGTTTCTTGGAGATAAACGGGCCGCATTAATTGTGATCCTGACCATCCCAACCTCCATTGTGGCGGGGGTGTTGTTTTTGAAGCTCTTCGGACAAACGATCAACATCATGTCCTTAAGCGGACTGGCATTGGCCATCGGTATTCTGGTTGACGAATCTACGGTGACGATTGAAAACATTCACCAGCATTTCGATATGGGCAAACCCAAGGCCCTTGCCATCTGGGACGCCTGTAAGGAGATCGCTTTTCCTAAATTATTGATCCTGTTTTGTATCCTGGCCGTATTTGCACCTGCATTTACCATGTCGGGCATTCCGGGAGCTTTATTCCTGCCGCTGGCCCTGGCCATCGGATTCTCGATGATTGTCTCGTTCTTCTTATCACAAACATTTGTACCGATCATGGCCAACTGGCTGATGGTGGCACATCCCAAGAAAGCGAAAGCACATGGTGCTGAGATCACAGAAGATGAAGCCGTATTCAAAGAAACCGGTTTGAGCCTGGAGTCCGAAAAGGATACTTTAAATCAAAAGAAAGTACTGGTAGAACGTGAAGATTTTAATAACGATGGTAAAATTTCTCTTTTTGAACGCTTCCGGAACCGTTTTATGCGCTTCCTCGACCGCATCATGCCGCACCGGAAAATCGTGGTCCTGGGTTATCTCGTGCTGATTGTCGGTGCTGCAGCCTTATTGCTGAGCAATATCGGAAGGGATGTTTTACCTAAAGTCAATTCCAGTCAGTTTCAATTGAGAATGCGTGCACCAGACGGGACGAGGTTAGAACGTACGGAAGAAAAGGTACAGGTGATCCTGAAAGAATTAAAAAACATCGTTGGCCCGGAACACTTGTCTATCTCTTCTGTATATGTTGGGCAACACCCTGCTTTATTCTCCGTAAACCCGATCTACCTGTTTATGGCTGGTCCGCACGAAGCTGTTTTTCAGGTGGGATTTAAGGATTACCATGAAGATATGGAAGAATTTAAAGATCAGCTGAGGGAAAGGGTGAAAAAGCTGGAACCTGATGTTAAACTTTCCTTTGAACCGATAGAACTCACGGATAAAGTGCTGAGCCAGGGCTCTCCAACACCGGTAGAAGTCCGCATTGCCGGGAAAAACAAAGCGCAGAATGAAGTGTATGCAAGAAAGGTCATGAAAGCCTTACAAACGATTCCTTATCTGCGGGATATTCAGTTGGCACAGGCCGTTAAATATCCTTCTCTGAACGTGAATATCGACCGGGTTAAAGCAGCACAGCTGGGCGTAGACCTGACCGATATTTCGAGATCTCTCGTGGCTTCCACTTCTTCCTCGAGATATACCGATAAAAATATCTGGATAGATGAAAAGATCAACCTGGCTTATAGTGTCCAGGTTCAGGTACCTTTTAACCAGATGAACAGCAAAGAAGATTTGGGAGAGATTCCTTTATTGAGAAATGTCAACCGGCCGGTATTGAGCGACGTGGCAACAATCACTTCTGATACCACTTACGGAGAGAACGACAATTTAGGGGCCATGCCTTACCTTTCCGTTACGGCAAATCTGAATAAAATGGATCTGGGTTCTGCAGCTAAAGATGTTCAAAAAGCAATTGCTTCAGTAGGGGAATTACCCAGGGGATTGATTGTACAGCCTGTCGGAATGATCAAAGTGCTGGACGAAACATTGGGTAGCCTGCAATCCGGACTTTTGGTGGCTATTGTCGTCATCTTTCTGATGCTTTCTGCCAATTTCCAATCCTTTAAAGTACCATTGGTGATCCTCACGACCGTACCCGCAGTGGTTTTGGGATCCCTGCTGTTGCTGAAGATCACCGGCTCTACGCTGAACCTTCAGTCCTATATGGGGATCATCATGTCGGTAGGGGTGTCTATTGCGAATGCAGTTTTACTCATCACCAACGCGGAACATTTGCGGTTGCACAATGGCAATGCACTGGAATCTGCCAGAGAAGCTGCGGCTTTAAGGATCAGGCCCATCATCATGACGAGTGTGGCTATGGTTGCAGGGATGTTGCCAATGGCGATTGGACATGGAGAAGGCGGAGATCAGGTTTCTCCTTTGGGGAGAGCAGTGATCGGAGGTTTGATCGCCTCTACCTTTGCCGTATTGATCATTCTGCCACTCGTATTTGCATGGGTACAGGGAAAGGTCTCTACAGCTTCGATCTCTTTAGATCCGGAGGATAAAGAGAGCAAACATTATATCAAAGGATTAGAAGATTAATTAATCAGGGGGCCAACCCCATAAAAATATACACCAATGAGAACAAACACCACAAGAAATGCCATGATCTTAACAGGAGGCTTAGCCCTGTTAACGATCATCAATGGTTGTACCGCCACCGCAAAGAAAGAAGCAGTTACGACAGAGAAAAAGCCGGAGATCGCTACATTTAAACTCGAAAAAGAAAAACTCTCTACGGCTTTACAATTGCCGGGAGAGCTGAGCGCTTTCCAGCAGGTAGACCTGTACGCAAAGGTGAGCAGCTTTGTGAAGACTTTAAAAGTTGATATCGGATCAGAAGTGACCAAAGGACAGCTGCTGATGACACTCGAGGCACCGGAAACCAATTCACAGCTTGCTGCTGCACAATCGAGGTTAAAAGCTCAGGAGGCCTTATATACCGCCAGCAAAGCAAATTACGACCGCTTATATGAAACGAGTAAAACTCCGGGGACGATCTCGAAAAATGACCTCGACCAGGCAGTTGCCCGCAGAAATTCGGACCTCGCACAGTTTGAAGCCGCAAAAGCTGCTTATAAAGAAGTGAGCAATATCCGGGATTACCTGGAAATACGTGCCCCTTTTAATGGCATCATCACAGCAAGGAATGTGAATTTAGGAGCTTATGTAGGCCCCTCAGGAAAAGGCTCTGAATTTCCGTTGTTCACCTTGCAGGAACAGAAAAACCTTCGCCTTGCGGTGTCCATACCAGAGGTGTATACGGGGTACCTGAAAGACGGACATGAGGTGACTTTTAGCGTGAAGTCCATGCCTGAAAAAACCTTTACCGCAAAAGTAAAACGCTTATCCGGAGCCCTGGATTTGCGCCTGCGATCAGAACGGGTGGAAATAGACGTGCCCAATACGGGTAAAGAGCTGTTGCCGGGAATGGTGGCCGAGGTTCATATTCCGCTCCCTGCAAACGCAAGTACTTTCACCGTTCCGAGAAAAGCTATTCTTGAAACCGCGGAGGGGATCTTTGTCTGGAAAGTCGTACAAAATAAAGCGGTAAAAGTAAACGTTAAAAAAGGAAGATTAACAGACGGTAAAACCGAGATTTTTGGCGAACTTAATGCTGGTGATGAAATTGTTACGGAACCATCTGAAGAACTTCGTGAAGGTAACGTGATCAAACCGTAATTTTATATAGTGATTAAAGTAATGTTAACCAAGAACCCTGATCTTCACTTAGCGAACAAGACGCAAAGTTTACAGGATTATTACGACTGGCTGAGGGTGATCCGTCCGGATATCAGTATTCCCAATTTAGATATGGTGAGTGATATCGGGCATTTTGGCGTGTTCAAAAGGTCTACCCACTGCACCTTAAATCCAACACCTTATAACCGCAGGGATTTTTATAAAATCTCCCTGATCATTGGCTCCGGAATTCTTCATTATCCAAATCAGCGGATAGAGGTAAACGGCAGGGCACTGTTGTTTACCAACCCAAATATTCCATACGCATGGGAATGTACTTCTGATACCCAATCCGGATATTTTTGCCTGTTTACAGAAAATTTCATCCATAAGAGAAACGAAAGCCTGAGGGAATCCCTGCTCTGGAGAATTCACGATTGCCCGATGATCAATATCAGTGAAGAACAGGAAAAGACCTTTATGGAGATCTTTGTGAAAATGATGGGAGAGTTGGATGGGGATTATGTCCATAAATATGAAATGCTGCGCAATTACATTCACCTTATCGTTCATGAAGCCTTGAAAGTAAGACCTGCAGATACTTATTTCAAAGAAAACAATGCCTCGGTCAGACTGACTTCCCTTTTTCTGGAATTGTTAGAACGACAGTTTCCGATCGGCTCCACGGATCACATTCTGGAACTCAAAACGGCTCATGACTTTGCACATAAACTTTCCGTACATGTGAATCATTTGAACCATGCCGTAAAAGAAGTAACGGGGAGAACCACTTCAGAACACATCTCAAAAAGAATTGCCACTGAAGCAGTCGCATTGTTGAAACATACAGAATGGAATGTTGCCCAGATCGCTTATTGCCTTGGTTTCGAATATCCGGCCAACTTTAACATCTTTTTCCGCAGACAAATGCAGGGAACGCCAAAATCATTTCGATAAGGTCAGGGGAGATAAGCAGCAGCCAGCCCCGGAGAAATGAAAAAATAAGCCTTCCTGCTTCTGATTATTGAAAGAATTATTCTTAATATTATAGAAAATTTAATAACCATGAAACAACTGATTACACTCGTGTTTTTTGCCTGTTTTGCAATCGCTGCACAGGCGCAGGAAAAAGTGAAAAAAGAAACTGTTGTCGCTGCTAAACAAAAGCCTCAGGTGGTAGAGACTGCCTGCGGGGAATGTAAGTTTGGCCTGGAAGGAAAAGAATGTGACCTTGCAGTACGCATAGACGGACATGCTTATTTTGTGGATGGAACGAGCATTGATGACCATGGTGATGCCCATGCCAAAGATGGCTTTTGCAACAAAATCAGAAAAGCAGAGGTGACAGGAAAAGTTGTTGATGGCAGGTTCAAAGCCACTTCTTTCAAATTATTGAAAGACAAAAAATAAGCAAACAACTTACACTAATTATATTTATGGGATTATTTTCGGCCCTGATGGGCAATGCGGGAATTGTAAAGAATGATCAGCTAAATAAAGATTTTAGCAAATTACTGGTAGAAGGAGAGGAGATCGAGCTGGGCTTTAAGCTGATTCGTGATACTTTCATCTTTACTTCAAAAAGACTGATCCTGGTAGATGTTCAGGGATTAACAGGCAGTAAAGTAGAATACATGTCGGTTTCTTATAAAAGCATCTCCCGCTTCAGTGTAGAAAATTCAGGTACTTTCGACCTGGATGCAGAGCTTAAAATCTGGATTTCAGGTGAAGCACTGCCGAGCATCAGAAAGAAATTTAACAAGTCGGTCAATGTATTTGATGTGCAAAATGTATTGGCTTTTCATGTGCTTAGGTAGTCTTTAACCGGTTTATCCGGCATTCCATCAAGGATGCCGGATCGCTTAATAGGAAGAAGCCAGTTTTACAAAAGTGCCCTGCCAATCGGCTTTTCCTTTATTTTTTCCCAACCTCACAATGATCAGGTTTTTTGCCGGATTAACATAAATGTATTGTCCCAAAATCCCTGCGGCCATAAAATCACCTTTCTTCGTAGGAAGCCACCACTGATATTGATAATAGGAAGCACTTCCTTTGCTGGTATCTATTTTGGTGGATTGCTTTACCCAGCTTTCAGATACGATCTGCCGGCCGTTCCAGTTTCCTTTATTCAGGTAAAGTCTGCCGATTTTAGCAAAATCTCTGGCCCTTGCATTAATACAGCAAAATGTTTTTTCGAGTCCGTTTTTCTTCCTGTCCAGACTCCAGCTGGCATCATATTCCATTCCCAAAGGTTGCCATAGCTTCTCCTGAAGGTAAGCGGTAATGGTTTTTGTCTTTAATGCCCTTTCCAGCGCCAGTCCCAGGATCTGAGGATTGCCACTTACGTATTCAAATGCGGTTCCCGGTGCTCTTTTTAATTTCAGCTGAGTGGTCGCTTTTCTGAGGTTGGTGCCATAATAAAAGGTGGCTACTTCTCCGAAAGGGTTGCTATAACCTTCATTAAATTCCAGCCCTGAGGTCATTTGTAAGAGGTGTTCCAGGCTGACTTTATCAAAGCCGTTTTCTTTTAATTCAGGAATGTAATTGGTAACCGGTTCGTCGACTGATTTAATCAGACCATCATCAATTGCACAACCGATCAGGATAGAAAGCACAGATTTCGCCATAGAAAAGGAGGGGACAATGGCTGCCTGATCATAGCCTTTGAAATATTTTTCATATTGAATGGTGTCATTCTTAATGATCATAAATGCAACGGTATTGTTGTCCTCCAGGTATTGATCAAAAGGAACTTCTCCCTGTTTGTCTGGATTGATGTTTTTTGGAAACCTCCCTTTTTCTGTCTGATGGAAAACGAATTTCGGCCCATCATTATGCAATGGCCGGGAAGGGAACTTTTTATAATCTCCGATATCCGCGAAATTGTAATAGACAAAACGGGCAACTTTACAGGAAGCAATGCCTCCGATAATAAAAATAAGGGCAATCAGGAAGAGCTGTTTGTTCTGAGGTTTTTTGATAAACATTGTGTCGGTTTGGTTTTATTTATTCCGAAAAGCCAGAAACCTCTTGTCGTTTAGGAATAAATAAGCTTATTTGGTGTCGGTTAATTAGGATATATCAATTATAATAAAATTAGATGATAAACTCAAAAGAGAGCTATTGAGGCTATACCCGGTAAATCAGATGGATGCCCCGATTTTAGCTGCTGGCAAGCTCCTTTTCCATTTCCAATAAGATGACCTCTTTTAAAGGAACGCCAAACCTATGGTGTTCTACAGGAAAAGGGAAGCTTTTACCCGTCAGCACGTAGGCTCTTCTTTCGTAAAATGCGATTAATTCATCCCTGCCCTCGATCACCGTCAGGTTAATTGCGGTACAGTCTTCCGCCTTTCCATGCAGCTCAGCAGCTTGTAATAAAATCTTTCCGATTCCAGCTGCCTGAAGTTTAGGATGAACGGCAAACATACCCAGATGAAGCTTGTTCTGCTTTTTATGTAAATTAACACAGCCAATGATCTGCTGATTTTCATCGGTATATTTTAAAATGCAGATGTCTGGATTGGTAAGGTATGCACTTAGGGCTTCCTCATCGACCCTGATTTCTCCTGCGATAAAGGAACTCTCATCAGTCCATCCCTTTTTTGACGATTCGCCACGGTACGTGACATTCACTAACGTTAATAATTCTGCTAAATCAGCAATGGAAGATTTCGAAACGGACATGGTATTCATCAGCAGCAAAAGTCCTTATTTTTTCTGGAAAACACCAGCTACATTTCTAAAAATCAACTATTATTATGTCAGCAGGTCCAGAAATAGATCGCATAAGTTCTGGGGTCCTGAAAATAATCACCATACAGGCAGACATTGCCATCCCATAGCGTAAAATGTCCTGATGCCGCGGACCCCGGCCTGTCTGCCCCAAATTTAGCTTTGAAGCAGATGATCCCTGTCTTTCCGTAAATGGTCCTTTTGAATTGGCTGAGCTGCCCTGTAGTCAGCATGGTCTGACGTGGTTCCAGCAGTACTTTATGATCCGGTTGTTTGTACTTGTGGTTCACATAGTCGAAGAATTCGTTTACGCGAAAGCAATAGCGCTTTTTATCGGCACCATAGGTGGTCTCAAAAGCATTCACATACTTATAGGTTCTGGGAATGGCATGCAGGCTATCTCTCTGAATCTTATCTTTACTGAGTTTATCAAAATCAATCGATTTTGGAATTACTTTCCATGAAGGTGTAGGCCACTGATCAAAGGGAATAGCTGGATCGCCGAGATAGTTAAAAGCTTTACTCATTCTGATCACACAGCCATTATCCATTAATACGGAATTAACGCCGCCGCCAATCGAACTTAACAGCGCCTGATGTTCGACCACAGGATAGTTGACACGTAATTCTGAGAATGGAGGAAGAGAGATGCCCATTTTAGCGTTTTTTTAATAAACTATCGATATATTTTGAGTTGTTCACAGTTGCGTTATCTTCCACTACGCTGTAATGCAGGTTTTTGTCTTCAAAATGTTCAAGTGGTTTTTTATGGTGATAAAGGAACACAATAACCGTATCTGTGGGATTGCTGCTAAAGTTTCTTTCTGACCTTCCTGCATAATCAAGGAATTGAGTTGTTTTTAGCTTTCCTTTATACACTTTCAATACTTGTGTTCTATAGACCTTTACATTGTATTTAAAAGTATCAACCTTTAAAAACCTCACCCTGACAATATCCGTTGCCTTCGACTGGATATCTTTGTAAAAAGATTCAGGAAGATGGACTGTTTCCGCAACAGGCTGTGGGGTAGTTTGTTTTTTTATTAAACTGTCTTTCTGAACAATTGAACTATCTTTCCGGGCAGTATCCTGATTGCTTTTAGCATCCTGACCTTCTCCTCTGCAGGAAGATAAAGACAAAAAACTTAAAATGACGACAACTACTTTAACAATCATTTTGGTATGATATGGTTTAAACTGGCTTTGCATCATCATAAATAGCTGTCCTTTTTTTGAATAGAATGATTTTCCTTATCCTGCAAAAATAGTACCATTATTTATTTTTACTTAATGGAAATGGTGTTGAGGGAAATTAACGACATCTTTTTTCTCAAATGAGCCATAGTTGCACCTATCTGCACAAACTATCTCCTCACAATCAGTAAATGGGCTTACATTTGTCCAAAACCTGAAAAAGAGAAAAAAGATGGAGGTATTGGATAGAATTCAACCACTATAATTACGCCCTGCTTTTTAACTGTGTTCTATTTGCTGAGCTCGAGGTTATCAAGCGTTGGTTTTTGGGCTTCCCGTTTTTTGATTAAAGTGGTCATCTTCACGAAATTCACTTCATCCCAGTAATCCCATTTCACTGAAGACAGGTCATGCTCCCGTTCATACATACGCAATTGTTTAGTCATTCCACCAGCAATCAGATGATACTGGCTTAGGTCTTTAACCGGATATTTCATGGTTTTCCATGGAACATGAGGATAATCCCGCATGATGAGCTGTCCTATCCCTGCCGTGGCAATAAAGGTGTCATTGGGATTAACAGTTCCGTTAGCACTTGTTTTACCCGTATGTGAATTGGACGAGGATGAGGTCAGGAACTTTCCAGAATCTGTTTTTAAATATACCGAACAGGTAAACCGATAGAGTGTATCCTTTGATAGGTTTTTAAATTCAGCAAAAATAGTAGGCTCTCCGTTCACCAGGTCAATTTTAACCAGGCTTCCTTTCAACATATCTAACTCTTTTGTTAACGCAACTTCCTGGGCCTTTCTGCCGGCAAGATCGGCCATGTCTTTTTTCAAACCGGCAATTTCCATTTTATGGCTCTCTGCCAGGTATTGTTCTGCTATATCAACTACATTATCGTAACTTTTACCATTCACCATCTCCAGGACAATTTCATTAAAAGATTTGTCCTTATCTTCCTCCGGATGATCAAATTTATGTTTCATAGCTGATGCAGTGATGACCCTTAAAGCGACTTCAAATCTTTTTTGATCTTCTGTACTAAGCTTACTTTTTACTTTTTCAGCAGAGGCTTTGAACTTTTCCTCAGAACTGCCGTCAATTTTTTCTGAACAGCTGGATAAAAATAACAGCAGAATACTGCTGATTATAACTAATTTCTTCATTAGGTGAATTTTTGTCTTTTAAGCGTTTGTTTTTTAAAGATCTGTTTTTTTGTTTAAAAATAACCTGTTAGATGAATTGATTTAAGAAAGTTATGAAGTTAAATGGCACAATCGGAAAGAAGTCCGGATCTCCTGAGTGAAAAATATGCAAACCCTTTGTAGGCTGAATTTATTAATGAGGATGAAATTGTGCGACTAATCACTGAGAAATTCAATGGTGCTGTAGAGAGTGATCGGAGATTAGTGGTGTTGAATTTCTCTGTATGGAACCCAAACCGGAAAACTATATCATCAACAGTGGAATCTATAGCTATGTTGGACCTGTGATGATGGTCCTGGGCTTATTGGGGATAGTAATTTTGACATTGTTATAAAAAAAATAGCCGGAATAATTACGATTATTCCGGCTACAACTAATTGAGATAAATCTGTTTTTTTAGAAAGTGAAGCGGACACCTAAACCGAAATCACCACCCCAAAATTCGGTGTCCGGAGTGAATTGAAGCGCAGGAATCCAGTCCAACGACAAGTTAATCGGCGCATTCTTGATTTTATAATCCAATCCTAAAACACCATTTGCCGACAAGTATACATCGCTGCCACCACCGTGTTTTATTTTGTAAGCACCAACCGTTGCTCCGCCACCATAAAACCAGTTAAGGCCATCCGCACCTTTTATAGGATTGTAAACTTCGTATAAACCGGTCAGGTTCATATAAGTCACACCGCTATTGCTTCTGAAATTTCCAATTAATTCCAGCATTGCGCCTTTGTTAAGCGCTGTTTTAAAACTTACCCCATTGGCATTACCAAAACGGCCACCAATTGCATGTTTGTAATCCTGAGCATTAGCATTGCTCATGGTAAATAAAGCCGCAACAACGGTAAAAGAAAAAAGTAGTTTTTTAAAGGTCATTATGTGTTTGTTTAATGTTTCTTTAGCTGCAAAGAGGCTAAGGTTATTTTGATTCCGACAAAGCTAAAAATGCAACTGCTGACTTACAATCGTGGAAAACCAGTAGTTTTTCCTACTGGTTTCCAGGTATAGCGACAGGTATCAAGACAGATATAGCAACAACATCAGCCCCACATGCTCCGCGAATAAGAAACGAGGAAAAATCAAGAACCGCTGTTAACAACATGAACTTTTTCTAACTTTGAGACAACACCTTAAAATCACCACATATGTTTCATAAAAACGAATATATAGAAAGAAGAAAACAACTCGCCGCACAATTCAGCACGGGAATCCTGCTCTTTTTAGGAAACGAAGAGAGTCCGATGAACTTCTTTGACAACACCTATCATTTCAGACAAGACAGTACTTTTCTTTATTACTTTGGGATTCAGGAACCAGGATTGAACGCCATTATCGATATCGACGAAGATAAAGTGGTCCTTTTTGGGGATGAGATGAGCATCGATGCCATCGTATGGATGGGCAGACAAAAGACGCTTGCTGCAAAAGCAGACGACGCTGGAATTACCAACGTTTCTCCATCTTCAGCACTCGAAAGCTACCTTGCTAAAAATAAAAGAAAAGTTCATTTCTTACCCCCATACCGTGCCGAAGCCAAAATCAAACTGGCAGACTTACTGGACCTTAAACAAAGCCAGCTGAGCGCTGAGGTTTCTGTACCCTTCATTAAAGCAGTTGTAGCGCAGCGTTCTATCAAATCAGCAGTAGAACTGGTAGAGCTTGATAAAGCTTCTGAGATCTCTGCAGACATGCACCTGATGGCCATGCAAATCGCAAGACCTGGCATGACCGAAAACGAAATTGCAGCTGCGGTTCACCAGGTGGCACTAAAGTCAGGCGGACAACTTTCTTACCCGATAATTTTAAGTGTTCAGGGACATATCCTGCACAACCATTACCATGGCAATACTTTAAAGGAAGGGGATATGGTCTTAAACGATTCAGGTGCGGAAACCCCAATGGGCTATGCCGGCGATCTTACCCGTACTTTTCCGGCAGGAAAGAAATTCCTTCCGGCACAAAAAGAAGCTTATAACATTGTACTCAACGCGTACAATGAAGGGGTAAATGCACTGAAACCAGGAGTTCGTTATCTCGATATCCATAATAAATCCTGCCTCAGCCTTGCTGAAGGATTAAAATCTCTAGGCCTGATGAAAGGGAACCTGGAAGATGCGGTCGCTCAAGGGGCACATACCTTGTTCTTCCAATGTGGAACCGGTCACATGATGGGGCTTGATGTTCACGATATGGAAAATCTTGGCGAACAATACGTAGGATATACAGAAGAATTGAAAAAGAACACCACTCAATTCGGACTGAAATCTCTGAGGTTAGGGAAAGCCCTGGAAGCAGGTTATGTCCTGACCGTAGAACCCGGACTTTACTTTATTCCCGAACTGATTGACCAGTGGAAAGAAAGCAATCACCTGTCAGAATATATCAATTATGATAAAGTAGAGGAATATAGAAACTTTGGTGGAATTAGGGTAGAAGATGATTATGTCATCACCGATGAAGGTTCCCGTAAGCTGGGTAAAGACCTGGCGATCTCTGTAGAAGACGTAGAGGCCATAAGAGCCAACGCTTATTAAAATTATTTACCGGATGCACAAAAATGCATCCGGTAAATAAAATAACCATTATCTGATTAGTGTGATAAAGCCGGTATAGGCTTGTTTTGCACCGATGTCAATGGAGTAGAAATAGGTGTCTTCTCTCAGGGGATTCCCATCAAATAGCCCTTCCCAATAATTAGAATCATTGGAATAATTTCTGGTACTAAACACTACTCTTCCTTTTTTAGTGAAAACCGTCACCTTATTATTCGGGAAGTTGGAAATGTCTTCGATGATCCATTTGTCATTTTTACCATCTCCGTTTGGTGTGATGATATTCGAAGCCGAAATCGCATCCTTCTTCTTGGCCAGATTAACAATTACTGTAGTTGAGGTATTTGTCAGGCCCTTATTGTCGGTGGCGACAGCGCTAAGGTAATAAGTGCCCGGATCTTTGGGCTGCCATTTAAAAGTGTAAGGTGAAGCCGTCACCGTAGCAATTTTAGAAGACCTTTCAAAGAATTCGACTTTAGCAACACTTCCATCTGAATCCGTCGCCTGTGCAGTGATGGTGACCTTTTTATTCGGATTAAAAAGACTTCCATTGTCAGGGCTGATGATCGCTACCGCAGGTCGCGTATTTACCGGTACGACCTGCACGGCAATAGCATCGGAAATACTTTCAGCAGCATTATTGTCTTTCACTTTTGCGGTCAGCTGATGATTGCCCAAACTTGCTCCGCTCCAGTTGAACTCATAAGGCAAGGTATTGCTTTCTCCGATTTTTACGGTTCCGTCATAGAATTCCACCAGGGCAATGCTGCCATCCTCATCACTCGCCTCTGCTTTCAGAAGGATGGGTTGTGAGGTGTCAAATGTCGCATTTTGTGCAGGTGAGGTTAAAGCAATGAGCGGATTAATATTCGTCTTAACGGTAATGGAAACGGTATCTGCAGCCATCAATCCAGCTTTGTCTGTAGCTGTGGCCAGGAGCTGATAAGTTCCCGCAGGAAGCGGTTCAAGCTTATAGCTAAAAGAAGGTCCGGCGAGCGTCGCAACTTTTGTTGCCCCATTGTACAGTGAAACAACTGGTGCAGGTCCGTCCGGATCTGTAGCTGTTCCGGTCATTTTGATCGAATCTGTAGTTTTGTAGCTGCTGTTATCCGAAGGCGCGCTGAAAGCAATCAGCGGTGCAGTATTCGTTTTACTGTCGATGATAATCTGACTGTTTCTCAGGTCTGCAGTTCCTGCAGCGAAACTGCTGAAACCCACCTGGGTGCTTCCCTGAATTCCGGTACTCCAATCTTCGCTTTGATTAAACCCGCGTTTATAAAGTTTCAGGTTCACATTGCTGTTGGCAACACCGGATAGTTCAGCACTTTCAAGCGCGCTGGCTTCGGCATCCCCATAATTCCTGATGATCCAGTATTTTGAATCCAGGGGACTAATATTGGCAGCCTGGTTAAAGGGAAGGCTGTTCAATTTGCTGATCACTACATTTCCTTTAGGATAAGTTCCCGTAGCTGCGTAGTTTAAAGCCAGTCCGCTGAGGTTAAAGTCATACTTTCCAGCGGCATTTACAGCCAGCGTCTGACTAATCCCATTGGCTACCGGAGCAGAAGATGCTTCGCGCTGTACATTTCCGGTCGCTTCCACCACATAATGGTTCGGTGATACATCGATGAGCTGTGCCGGGCCTGCATTTCCCTGCCCTTGTAAATATACTTTTAATCCTGGCTCATTGCCACTTAATGTTAGGTGCATATTTTCCTGGATTTCCTGCGAAGTACGTGGGGTAGACCATAAACGGAACTCATCCATTCTTCCATTGATGGTATTGTCGTCCATACTTCCAACGTTAAAGTTGTCCCATAGGGGTGGAGCCGATGAGGCGGGTTTGGATGCCGACAACTGGCCGTCTATATAGAGTTTAACCAGGCCGTTGTCGTAACTAAAGGCCAGGTGATGCCAGACATTTAAAGTATTGAACATTCCCGGAATGTCGATTCTTGACGCGGCATTGTTTGCAATCCCAATGCTCAGACCCTTATCATTGTCTGCATGCATCAGAAAGCTTCCCCAGCCATTTCCTACCGATTGATTCCATGATTTTGCCGAAGCAGCATTTAGCCAGTATTCAATAGTAAAAGTAGTCGGCTTCCAGTTCAGTCCTGTTATTTTTAAGGCACCGGCAGCTCCGTCAAACCGGTAGGCCTTTCCTGCCAGCGTTTCCAGGGCTTCAAATCCTGAAATTTTGCTCATTGCAACTTGTCCTAAAGCCACACCTGCAGCAGCAGGGCTGAAGCTGAAATTAACCGGATTGGCAGTAGGGCTGAGCTGGGTAGCCATGGAGCTCCAGCTCTGGCCAAAAGCATTAAAAGCGCGGGAACTCAGGCGGTAGAGCCCCTCTGTTGAGGAGGGATCCTGTACATTCTTCAGGCTCAATCCAACAAGTCCGGTAGGAGCGGTATTGGTTCCATAATTGTTGATCACCCAATAAGTACTGTCTAATACAGAAACGCTGGTATTTTCGTTTGGAATAGATTTTAAGCGGCTCACAACCACTTCTCCGTTCGGATTACTTCCGGTTTCAGAAAATTGCAAACTTAAACCTGCCAGTGGATAATCGCTGATTCCGGCTGCGGTAATTTGTTTGCTTTCGCTGATTCCGGCAGCCACGGGAGCAGTAGAAACCAATCTTTTGGCATCGCCATTTGAAGAAACCTTATAGCCGTTATCCGACAAATCTGATACGCCTTTTAGGGCATCCTGAAACTGTAAGTAGACTTTTAAGCCGGGTTCATTTCCTACTGATGTCAGGTGCATTCCTTCGCGAACCTGCTGCTGCGTTTTTTCCACAGACCACATCCTGAATTCTTCAATCTCTCCATCAATAGAATTGCCATCGGTAGATCCGATTTTGAAACTGCTCCATACCGGTGGGAGCGAAGAAGCCGTTTTACTGTCGGCCAGCTTGCCATCCCTGTAAATTTTCGCAACGCCGTTATTGAACGTATAGGCATAATGGTGCCAGGCAAGGTCTTTAAAGGCCTCCGGGATGCTTAGTCTGGATGCCGAATTGTTGGCAACGCCGATATTCAATCCCCCACCAGTATCGGAATGAACGAGGAATGAACCCCATCCATTACCGATAGACTGGTTATAGTTTTTATAAGATTTAGCTTTATGCCACCATTCAATGGTAAACACCTTTGGCTGCCAGTTGAGCTCCTGAATTTCCAGGTAATCCCCGTTCCCGTCAAAAGTCATTGCTTTTCCGGCAATGACATCTGCCTTAATTCCTCTTTGACTTACTTTAACTTCGGAAAACAACTGCGATCCTGAGCTGATCTTAATCGTACCGGTATAAAGCTGAGCTGCTGTAGGTGCAAAACGGGCATAGATCTTCAGGTCTTTCACCGTTCCATTTACAGGGCTGACCGTCAGAAAGGAATTGGCATCTGTAAAAGTCAGGTTGTCCAGAGAGATTTCATAACCTGCAGGTGCTTTAATCCTGATGCTATCTGCGGAAAGGTTTGTTCCCGAAAGCAGGAAGTTTTCTGCCCTTGTTTTTGATCCTGTTCTTGCATCGCTGAAGACCAGTGAATCTGCGGTGCTCAACAGAAAAGGCGCGCTGTCTTTGATAAAGAAATACTGTGAATACGCATTTAAGTTGTTCACGGTAATCGTATTATTTACTTCGTCTACCGCTGTTGCAGGTGTGCTGAACTGCCATTTGGCACTTCCATAAGCAGGTCTGGTCAGCACGAGGATTTTCTCCGGATGAAGCTGATCTGCTGCAGTTAAATCTTCTGAACTTTTAAAGGTTAAATTCATATTCAGGTTGGTATTCGTATTGAAACGGTTCCCTACCCAATATTCATTGCCTATTTTAACTGCAGAAGGGGAGAAGTCATTGAATGCAGGCGAACTGAAATCTATCTTCGAGAAGCCTGCAATTACAGGTGTGACCGCATTGTAGAAAGCCGTAACATCAACCCCATTGCCATAAACTGAACTTCCGGCAACTTCGGATTTTGCCTGTGAAACACCACCACCAAAAGGGTAAGCTGTTTTGACCCGGACCGGAGTTCCGGTTACCAATACCGGTTTTTTACTCACGATATCGTAGATTTCAGATTCTGCATTGTCGAAATTCGCATAATAAACCAGGCCGGCTTCATTTCCCTGAACAGGATGATGGAAACCTTGCTTGATCTCGAATGAGCTCAATGCTTTGCTCCAAACCCGGACTTCATCGATCTCTCCTTTGAAAAACTTATTGCTTGGCCCACTGTTCCATAGACCCAACCGCACAAGTCCGTTTGTCGTATTTAAGGCCGTTGGTGTTGGGGCAAGTTTTTGTTCTCCATCGTAGTAAAAACTAACGTTGGTCCCATCAAATACCAATGCGTAATGGTGCCATTCGCCTTTGCTGTTGGCTAAGGTGAAATCTTTGCTGGAATTCCAGAAATTGGCCCTCCAAAGGTTATCAGTAGTCGTGGTTCTCAAACTGAACTCCCCGAGATTTGTTCCGGTGATGCCCGTTGCAAACACCCCGCCATCATTAAAGGCATCGGCCTTTGCCCAAAGCTCAATCGTTCTTGCCTTGGTTCCGTTGATGGCTGCATTGCTGCCTAAAGTAATAAATTCTGTTCCGGTTCCGGTAAAGGCAACGGAGTTCCCCGGAGCAGGCTGGAAGGTATGGTCTTCTCCAAAAACATCTGCACCATTGGCCAGTGCTTTCAGTCGGTAATGCCATACTTCTCCGGATTTCATGGTTAGCGGAACCTCCTGCTGAACAGGAATGAGATTGGAACCTGAAAAAGAACCGGCGATATTGGTTTGTGAACCATAAGCAGTGGTAGGACCATATTCAAAAACCAGGTTTGTCAATGTTCCCCCAAGTGAGTTGACTTTTCCTGTCAGCAGGGCTGCATTTTTACGCACGTTGAACGCCGTTCCTGTAATCAGGTTTTTAAAATTCAACAGGCCTGTTTCTTTAGGAATGCTGTTTCCCCGAAGTCCCTGTAATCCGTTCGCACCAATGGCACGTACCGCATACCATTCCTGTTTGCTCGGATCTGAGCCATTCAGGACGATGCTGGTATCACTGGTCAGACCTGCCGATTCCATGTATTTTTCCCCGAGCTTAAATACTTCATATTGGACAGCAGGTGTTAATTTCCTCCAGGACAACTGTAAAGAACTGCTGCCCGCCCAGACAACTTCTAAACCTTCAGGGGCGGCGAGGACATTCACATTACTGGCGGTACTTTCCTGTGTGCCTCTTTTTACGCGGATCTTTATTTTCGAAGAAAGGGTTGGAACGGTCCATTTGAACTGTCGTTTGTCTGCAGCGATATTGCTGGCAATGGCTGTCCATGTACTTCCGTTGTCTGTGGAATAGTCCAGGTTAAAACTCCCCGGAACGCCATAAGCATCCCAACGGATGTATTCTGATTTTCCCGGCCCCATGGCTTCTCCTCCAAGAGGGTAGGCCATCATGATCTCGTCTTTTAAAAACTCATACACAATGAAATATTCCTGAGGTCCTTGTGGGATCAGGTTTCCATTGATGTTTAAGGTATAGGTTCCGGCTACAGGATTGTCTATGGTTACCTGCTCCACGTTATTGATGTGGTCTGCTTTTCTGGTAGGTAAGGAGTTCAGGCTTACCGCATTGGCGGCGGTATCTAATCCCCATGGCAGAAAAGTATTGGATGATGGGTCGGTTACATTCAGGTCCAGGTCATTCACTAAGGATTGAGCTGCGCCAGGTGTAGCTTCATAATCTGCCCAATATAACAAGACCCTGACCTGGCTCGTTCCCGCAGGAACCTCAATGCTGCTAGTTGCTGATCCGCCGTTTGCCATCTGACCAGTGCTGAAGCTTCGGTTCTGGATGGTTTTAAAAGCGCGACGAACGTTCGGACGACCAAACCCGGTCTTAAAATCGATCCCTGCATTGTAAATATCGTCGGCAGTATTCAATAGAATGGCCTTAATCAATGCAGAAGGCGCACTTGCAGCCTGAGTTTCGGCTTTATAGGCCTGATGTAATATGGCGAAAATACCGGATACCTTTGGCGCTGCATAAGAAGTTCCCCCGGAGCCTTCGATGGTCAGGTCTGGTTTAATCCTGCCGTCATAAGCCGGTCCTTTATTGGTCCAGTCCAGAAAATTATCATCATAATCAGTACCACTGATCGTCAACAGGTTTTTCGCATGTTTGGCACTTCCGGTTAGGTTACCCCAACCTGGTAAACCATTGTATTTTCCACCGATTGGAACGATGTCTCCACTGTTCCCGGAAGAATAAACGAGCATGGCCTCCGGTCTGGTCCGGATATAGTTGTCGTGCTCATTTGATAAGGAGCTGTAGTTGGCATCGGCACCCCAGCCATAAGACATATTGGTGACCCTGATCTTTTTATTGGGATCATCGTAATTGGTATAGGTGTTTTGTCCGGATACAACATAGAAATTCGAACCCCATGCGTTGGACTGATCTTTAGGATCGTAATTTCCGGCACTGCCCATGCGTTTGGATACACTCCAGGAATGCCCTCCGGGATTCACATTTGCGGAGCCCGGAATCATTCTGCCCTGCATGTCGATGTCCTGCAGAAAATCATTTTCACGGATGTGTACATTGACACCCGCCCCATTGTAGTTCCATCCGTTAAAGCCGCTGTTGATGTAGTTGGACCGGCCAATATTATTGGCAAAAATGTCCCCCGGGCCATCTACTTCCGGCTTTGGTGCGTCTTCAACAGGAGAAATGAATTTGATCTCTTTAATGGCCGCGAGTTTTTTCAACTTGTGCTGAGCGATAAGAATTGTCCATTTTCTGGGCTGACCTTTAGATTTAATCCTGGCCTCTTTCAGGAGGGCAGTTTCAGCGGCAGCAAGGTCTGCTTCATCATAAAACAGAACTTCCAGTTCCAGTTCAGTGCCTTTCCTCGCATGCTGCGGGATCTGGTTCCTGAAAAGATTTTCGGATAATTTGAAACCTTCGTCTATGGGTAAAACCGTTCTGATGCCCAGGGCGGGAAACTGATCTGAGCTGAGTTCTTTTTTAAAGTGTGCGTAATAGGAATAATTGGGCACATAGTCGAGCAGTCTTATGCCCAGATTTTTTAGCTTTTCCTTTTGTGATGCGTCAGGAAGTTCTTCAAACTGGACGAGAAAGTATTCGCCTTTGCTGTACTTTACCCTTCCTTTTTTCTGGTCCGTCATATTGCCACTCTGATCAGAACGAAAGCCTTTTTCGGGCTTAAATTCTTTGTTGGTATGGAGGATCCGGAAGTCTTTTTCGACAGGCTTCCCAACCTGTGCAGCTAAAAATAAAGGCACAAGAATGCCCCAAAGAAATAATAAAATTTTCTTCATAATGGTATATAGGGTTTGATTGGTTTAGCGCTGTGGGGTACTTCGAATGTAAAGGAGTACAGGGGATTTCCTGAAGAGGAAGAGGTAATGAAGGAGAGATTTCATAAGAGAAGATTTAGGATGGTTGGTTTGGTAAATCCAATTTAAGGGCTTTTGTTTGGAATCTGTTTTTTATCATTGCGCAAACGATTGATATTGATTTAATTAAGCCAATTGAGGGCTTTTTTGTCAGGATCATAAAATGAGATGGATATTTTTCCGGGATCAGCCACAGTTTAACGAAGTTTAGGGTATAAAATCTACTAAATCAGTATATAATAACGCTGGTTTTGCGCTCATATTCGTATTGTAATGCAACCCTGTGTATTTCAACGCAAACGTTTGCATGAACTGACAGGAACTGGTCTTTTCTTTTGATAACCTTGTTTCTACTTCGTTAATTCAGGATTAAAAAATCAGGAAAAAAAACATATTGAACGATAAAATCTTAAATTGCTGTCGCCAAAATACATTAAGATGAGAGAATTCGAAAACAATGGAACTACGATTAACCACCATATTGAGGGTAAAGGAGAAATTACCCTGTTATTCGTTCATGGTGCCTACATTGACCAAAGTTACTGGGCAGCGCAGGTAGACTTTTTCAAACGTGATTATACGGTGGTTACTTTAGACCTTGCCGGTCATGGTAAATCAGGAAGATCACGCGCTGATTGGTCAATTGAAGGCCTCGCGGATGATATCGTCGCTTTAATCAAATACCATCAGCTGGAAAAAGTGATCCTGATTGGTCACTCTCTGGGTGCTGACCTTAACCTGATTGCGGCAACAAAATTTCCGGATCCTGTTATCGGGTTTATCGTGGTGGATAATTTTAAGAATGTCGCTACCCCTTTGGCCCCGGAATTTCAGGCTCAGGTAGGAGGGATCATCGACAGTCTGAGGAAAGACTTTGCAGGAACCAATGAGCAATATGCAAGGATGGCATTGGTAAGCGCTAATACTCCGTTATCGGTTACCGATAGAATTGTAGCTGACTACAGGAATACCTATGAGCCGCTGGGCCAGGCAACGATGCCTGAGTTTTTTAAACTGGATCAGATCGAAAAGGCTTTGCTTCCCCTTTTAAAGCTGAAAATCTACCTGATCAATGTAAGCTATTACCCCACTAATGTTGAAGCATTACAAAAGAATGCGGTTCATGGTTTCGAGTTAAAAGAAATCGCAGGAACCTGCCATTACCCAATGATCGAACATCCGGACGCATTCAATGAAGCCCTAAATGATACGATAAATGCCATCAGGTTATAGCGGAGCAAAACCAGATTTTCTATAAATTTTTTGCATTTATAATTTATAGAGATTTTCTGCTTTATTTTCAATTTGTTTATCTAAAGGCATTAAAAAAGTAAAATATTTTACTTTTTTAATGCCTTTTTGTTTTGTATTGTTAATTGTTGGCTTATCTTGTCGGTTAAAAACCAAATAATTTAAAATGTATGTCGAGGAAATTTAAAAATGTAATCACAGGGGGCTGTTTTGCGCTAGTTTTAACTGCTACTTTATGGAGTTGTAAAAAAGCGGCCTCAGGTTTACCCGAAGCTCAGGTATTGTCGAAAAAGTCTGCTACCGGCGGGGTAGGAATAGATCCGGGCGTAGGAATCCTGGGGCCCGACGAAATCGAATGGGTGGGAGGAACAATTGGCTGCTCCATAAATCTGGGCGATGAGATGAAAAAGCAGAAATGGGGTTCTCCGGGTTGGGCAGCAGCAAACGACAACTATGAGAAGTGTATGGCTGGGGCCTTAAGCGGAAAGAATAAAATTCCAACTACAGAAGCAGAAAAGAAAAAGCTGCTGGAAGAGGGAGGTTGTATTACATGCAAGGTTGAAATCGGAGAGGAATCCTTTATGCACCTTTATTGGTACGCACTGGGGGGGGCAAGTGGTTCCGTGCTTGCTCCACAGGAAATACCGGCAATTAAAGAAAGATTAAGAAGTTATAACGAAGTTATTCTTCAGGTTTTTCCGCACCCGGAAAAAGTAGTTTCTGTGCCAGGTTCCTTTACAGAACAGCGCGCAGCACTCCTTTCTTACCCAGGGACATTGCCTGCAGGAATTATAGAATATGTGAAAATCGCCTATTCTGAATATTTTTATATCGCTTCCAGATTCGCTGGTCAGGTATTGGATTTAGAGGAATTGGGCGGTGGGACACTTCATATGTATGGGGTGAAATACGGAGAGCGCAATGCTTTGTTCAATTCAACAAAACCAAGCTGGGCTAATCAGTTAAATGCAATGCCTTAGACTTTTATAAACTGAACACCCGCATGATTTGAGCAATCAGGCCATGCGGGTTGTAAAATAACATTCAATAACCCACCTCGCTAAAACATTTGGCTTCAGATTCCGTTTACCTTAAATGTCAAAGACTGCCCAGCACCAAAATGAAATTCCCGATTCCCCGACCATCAGGACGGTAAGGAAGCTTTCTTACCTCATGGATGAGCAGTTTCGGCTTCCGGGAACGCAGTTTCGCTTCGGACTTGACCCAATCCTGAACCTCATTCCTTTTGCAGGAGATTTCGCCGGATTCATCATCTCCGGAGGGTTAGTTCTGGCGATGTCCGGTAAAGGATTAACCAGTAAGATCGTTGTTTTGATGTGCCTCAATATCTTTCTTGATGCCACCATAGGTGCGATCCCAGGAATCGGCCAGGTTTGGGATTTCTTCTTTAAATCAAATACCAGGAACATGAAGCTCATGGAAGAGTATTACCATGAAGGAAAGCATCAGGGAAGTGGGAAAAGTACCATTCTTTTGGCTTTGGCTGTGCTTTTTATCATCTTCATCATACTTCTGGTTATCCTGTGGTATGTTGCAGCCTGGATCATCAGTTTGTTTTAGATGATTAATCTTTATTTTTGGTATGTACTTTAACAGAGAAAAGGCTAAAGTCTTAAAAAATCAGGTAGAAGAAGAAATTACCTGGGCAGTAAAAAATGTTAGCTGCTCAAAACTTTATCCAAAAATATCCTCGCCCTTGAGTATTTCCTGATACACCTTGTTCGATACGTCAAATTCATTGTGTTTAGAATAATACTGAGCTTTAAAAACGAAGTGTTCCTTATAAAGTGCATCCACTTTACTCATTTCATTTTCATCCAGATCATCAAAATCAAGATCTCCATTTTCAATATCCTCCATTAGGTCAAAATATTTAATGCCGCTCTCTCCGCAGGCAATGGGGGCTGCCCCGGCCAGTTGACCAATATTTATGTCCAAATCTTCTAATGGAGTATCGATGTCTGTTCTGCTCAGATTCACATAATAATGAAAATCCGGAACATTTAAATTGCCTTTAACGGTTAAACCAAAGGATTCCAGGTATACATTCGCTGCACTAAAGTTTCCTCCGCAGGCAATATAGCCGCATTCCGTATTTACGGCATAGAGAGCGTTTTTCACTTCAATATTACCCAGTACAACAAGATCAGACAATGAGCTCATCACCACATTATTGACCGTTAAATTTCCGGTCACATACAGACATATCGGATAACCGACATCTGTTCCGTACATGTTGATGTGCTGATTTACATGAAGATTCCCGACCACCAGGATTGCCCTGTTTTGGGCCTGCGCCAATCCCTGTCCTAAAACACTGAGGTCTAAAATATCCATCCTGGTGTCGCCCTCATAAACCGCAAAAGTATTCGCTCCCGGATCTTCATATACTGCCGGATCCGCCGGGTTATTAGATAAAAACAATCCGGAACTGTAGTCTTGAATATTCAGGCCAAACCGGCCCTCGATTTCTGGGAAGGGGACAACGATATAATCCTTTTGCTCGTTCATAAACGGGTGATTATTTGGGAAATTTAATAATAATAGAATTGATTAAACGAATATAACTCCATAGTCGGAATGAAACAAAAAATATTTATTTTGTGAATTGTACTGTTTCCGGATGGGCCTGGTGATTTCCGGTTGCTTTTCGCTTTTCCTTTTGCTATCCGAAGTTTTCTTCTTCTTTTCCGATTCCCCGATTAATGTTATTACTTTGCAGCAAGCTATCTCTACAAATGAATAAAACTACATCTGCCATTAAACAGGATATAAAAGTGAGCGTTGACGCTATTGTTTTTGGCTACAATCAGGAAAATGGAATTTCCGTACTCCTGATCAAAAGGAAGATTGAACCTTTTATAGGGGCCTGGGCACTACCCGGTGGATTTGTACACAATGGGGAGAGCCTGGAAGCGGCGGTAGAAAGAGAGCTTCAGGAGGAAGCAGGAGTCGAGATCAATTACCTGGAGCAGCTCTTTACCTTTGGCAAACCCGACCGTGACCCCAGAACCCGCATCATCTCCGTTGCTTACTTCGGACTGGTTAAATCTGCTGATTTCAGTTTGTTTGCCTCCACAGATGCCTCAGAAGCTGCCTGGTTCAATATTTATGACCTTCCCGCACTGGCTTTTGATCATCAGGAAATCGTAGCGAAAGCCATCGCCCGCTTAAGGGCAAAAATTACTTATGAACCCATCGGTTTTGAACTCCTGGATACCAGATTTGTCTTTTCTGATCTGGAACAACTTTACATGAAATTATTAGGTCATAACATCGACCGGAGAAATTTTAAACGTAAAATGATGTCTTTAGGCCTGGTTATTGAACTGGATGAAAAGGCACCCTCAATAGGGGCCGGACGACCTGGGAATTTGTATTCCTTCGATTATGAAAAATATAAACAGCTTAAAGTGAATGGTTTCGATCTTAATAAACTCCTTTAGTATCAGTTGATTATGAGTTTTAAAATTAATTTGTGTAAAATAAACACAAATTAATTTGCTTAAGAAAGAATAAAGACTTTAATTTGTGTCATTGTAACGCAAATAGATATGAAAGTATTAAATTTATCAACCGGATTCAAACCCTTCAATTCTTCCCTGGAAGAGATAGAAAGCAAAAGCTTTTTATTTAGCGGAGGTGAAGTACACATCAAATTACAGGATCATGCAGAAGAAGTACTGGTTTCTGCAAGACTGAACGATTCCAACGAGGTGATGAAATTGTTATTGGCAGTAGATGCATTGCGCAGAAACGGTAGCAAAAACATCAGCGTATTTATTCCTTACCTTCCTTATGCCCGTCAGGACAGGGTGATGGTAGGAGGAGAGCCATTATCTATCAGGGTGATGTGCAACCTGATCAACAGCTGCAACTTCGGGAAAGTGTATGTCTTTGATGTACATTCCGAAGTATCCCTGGCTTTACTTGACAACTGCGAACTGATCAGTAATTATAGCCTGGCGAAACAGGTGCTGAGCAACCATACGGATTACCTGTTGGTTTCTCCGGATGCCGGCGCCCTTAAAAAGATCTATAAACTGGCCGAAGCCTTAGCCTATCAAAATGACATCGTCCTTTGCAACAAAGTGAGAGATGTGAGCAATGGAAAGATCAAACAGATTACCGTTGATCAGGACGATCTGGGTGGCAAAGACTGCTTCATCATTGACGACATCTGTGATGGTGGCGCCACCTTCGTAGGTGTGGCAAAAGAACTTAAAAAACGCAACGCAGGTAAAGTCAGCCTCATTGTTTCTCATGGCATCATGTCTCATGGAGAAACGGAACTGGTAGACTGGATTGACCATATCTATACCACAGACTCTATAAAAAACGACAGCTCAGACCTGATCAGCAGAATCCCGCTGGCCGACCTGATCGAATTGTAACCTTCCTTTAATTTAAAATCTATTATGAAAAATATCCTTCTTCAAACCGACGTTTACAAAATGGGCCACATGGAACAATATGCTCCCGGCTGCAATAAAGTATATTCTTACCTCACCGCCCGAAGCGACAAAAACTTCAGTGAAACTGTTTTCTTCGGACTTCAATATTATATCAAACAATATTTATCTGAACCGATCACTCCGGAAATGGGAGAGGAATTCCTGACTTACCGTAAGCTGATTCTGGGAAGCAATTCTCCTGAAATAGAAAGTAAAATCAGAAGCCTTTGTCAGCTGGGCTACCTGCCGGTAGAAATTAAAGCGGTAGAAGAAGGAACGATCATGCCCGTAAGAAATGTACTGATGACGATCACCAATACCCATCCTGATTTCTATTGGGTAGTTGGATTTATGGAGAGCTTACTGCTAAAATTATGGTATACCATCACCGTAGCGACTTGCAGTCATGAGTACCGTAAAATTGTAACCCGTTATTTCAGCGAAACCGACGAAATTGAAATGGAAGCGGCCAAGGCTTTCCAGGTACACGATTTCGGCTATCGCGGGGATGCTTCAGAAGAAGGAGCGGCGATCAGTGGAGTAGCACATTTGCTGTCTTTCCTGGGTAGCGATAATGTACCAGCCTTACCTTGCGCGGTGGAATATTACAATGCAGACATTCAGGGTGCCCCAATTCTGCTTTCTGTTCCTGCAAGTGAGCACAGTGTGATGTGTTCTTTCGGAAGAGAAGATGAGATCGGTGCTTTCCGCCATATGCTGGAGCTGTACCCTACCGGGATCGTATCTATCGTATCTGATACTTTTGATGTATACAAAGTGCTGACTGATTTCGCGGAAACCCTAAAAGAAGACATCCTGAAAAGAGATGGAAAAGTGGTCTTCAGGCCAGATAGCGGAAATCCGGAATACATCATCTGCGGAAACCCTGAGGCAGAAGAAGGAAGCAATGAGTGGAAAGGGGCCATCCGTTTATTAGATGAGAAATTCGGTTCTACGCTAAACAGCAAAGGATACAAAATATTAAACCCGAAAGTAGGGCTGATCTATGGTGACGGTATGTACATCGAAAGGTATTTAAGAACACTGGAACGCCTGAAAAACATGGGCTACGCAGCCAGCAACCTGGTAATTGGAGTAGGTGGAATTTTAAGAAACCACAGTCGTGATACCTTGGGTTTTGCCATCAAAGCGACCTATGTGGAAGTGAACGGCGAGCCTAGAGAAATTGAAAAAGATCCGATCACCGATCATAAAAAGAAATCATTAAAAGGAATGCTTTGCCTGAGAAAAGAAGGAGATACCTATCTGACCAAAGATCAATGCAGCCCTGCTGAAGAAGCAGAGTCTATACTTCAGGTAATCTATCGCGATGGAAAGTTGATGAAAGAAACCAGTCTGGAAGAGATCAGAACACTGATCAAAGCACAGGAACAGGTAGCGGTTGCTCAACTTTAACTGCAAAAAAAGCAGATCAATTCATTCAATGATGATCAGGTCCTCTGATTAACGAACCATAAAGGTAGCAGAAACTTAATTCCTGCTACCTTTATGGTATGGGGTATGTCCTGTTTTTACTGTGGTAGCAATGTATTTATTCATGAAGTAGCGTATCGTTAAACATTTTTTGTTGCCGGATGTTAAGGTAATAAGATTCTATTAATCAATACCATACTTATGGAAGATTCGATCAAAGGGTTACTCGATTTGTTGCAGGAATTATATGTAAGAACGCACAATGAGCAAAGCTGGGTTATTGATGCGACCCCGGGACATGGTTTTACCGCCGCAATAGAAACCATCAGTGCCGAACAGGCTTCCACACGAATTGTAAAAGGAGGGAGTACCATTGCTTCTCATACCGAACACCTGAGATGGAGCCTCTGTTTTGCGCTTGAATTCTATAAAGGAAACACACCTCCCGATGACTGGGGAACAAGCTGGAAGATTTCTGAAGTGAATGAATCGCAATGGATTGAGTTGCAGCAAGACCTTTTAGAGGCTTATCTTCTCGTTCGGGAGGCTATTGCTGAAGTTAAAGACTGGTCAAATCCTGATTTGTGGAAAGGAACACTGGCATTACTTCCCCATGCGGCCTATCACCTCGGAGCGGTTAAGCAGATCATGTTGGTGGTAAAGGAAAACACTTAAACCTAAAGAAAATGGCAAAGCAAAGCGCAGGTATTTTGTTGTATAGAAAGACGGTAAAAGGGCTGGAATTCTTTCTTGTACATCCCGGTGGCCCATTTTTTCGCAATAAAGACCTGGGCTGGTGGACCGTGCCAAAGGGAGAGCTTTTACCGGACGAATTGCCTCTGGAAGCTGCCATAAGGGAGTTTGAGGAAGAAACCGGATACCGGCCGGAAGGCAGGTTCATAGAACTTCAGCCCATTGTACAGAAGGGAGGAAAGCAGGTCTGCTGCTGGGCTGTTGCCGGAGACCTGGACCATAAGAGAATCCGCTGTAATACCTTTGACCTGGAGTGGCCACCAAAATCCGGCAAAATAGTCGCTTTTGAAGAAGTCGATAAAGCAGGCTGGTTCTGCCTGGAAGAGTCAGAAAAATACCTGAACGAACAGCAATTTCCTTTTTTGCTGGAATTGAATACCCTGTTAAATACCTGTAAACTCTCCTGATTTATACGCGTAATTATTCCGGAATGTCTGTCTCAGCCATTAATTCCCGTAAAATTAAACACCTAATGTTGCTAATGTATCTGTATCGGGCTGACCAGAAGGCTCCAGTCCCTCAGAAAGCTGAAAATTATAGATAGCCAGCATAACGTCTTCATCATAGCGATCAGTAGAAGGCTCCAGATAATTTAGCGTCACTAATTTACGGATCAGTTTCGAAGTGTCCAGGGCTGCTGGTGGTGCTAAAAAAGCCTTTTCATCAGCACTGAATTTTTCAAAAGTAGTCAGCTTGTTGTCAGTGGAAGGGCTTAACTGATAATCGATTTCCGGAATCAAAAGTCCCGTGTCCCAGCCTCTTTCATTATTGTTCCCTACCACATATTCACAAACACCATATTTCGATCCCCTTGCTTCAACTGTTCCTCCGGTTCCACTGCAAAATGCAATGTGACCAATGATCTTTTTATTGGCAATAGTCTTTGGTCTTCGGAGCAATATTGCACCTGGGGTTGACTTCGCTTTTTCGATAGAAATGGCAGTAACGATTTTCCTTTCCACGTCATTTTGCCAATAGCCCGTATAAGACTCACCTTCAGCTGCGTTGTAACCATATAATTTGTTGGTTAGCTTATTGACCACATAAGTGATGAATTCTGCGCAATCCCAAGGCCCCGCCAGTTGGCATTGTTCATTGGTACTCTGGCTCCGAAAACATAAGTCTCTCCTAAATGAATTCGTGCAGCAGCTAAAAGGTCCTTTCCGGTAGCCATAGCGATGGATTTTGAGGGTTAATTTTATGAATATACTAATATAAATAATTTCGGTTTATTCTCCTAAACCTAGCTGATTTCGATCAATAACGCTTTGTTATAGCCATTATATTTCTCATTAATATATCCGTGCGGATTGCAGATCACTTCTGTCTGACCGATGGTATACCTTGCAGGTGTATGGATATGGCCATGAATCCAGTACAATGGATTATATTTCCTGATCAATCCTTCCAGATCGGAAGCATAGGCGGCCGTTACGGGATCATTCCGGTATAATTCAGGTACAGATTGCAGGCTTGGTGCATGGTGGCTGATCACAACGTTTTTATAGCCCCTCGATTCTTCCAGGCTTTCCTCCAGCCAGGCCCTGGAAATCTGATGGATTTTAAAAGTATCTATGCTTCTCAGTTTAGAATAGGAGGGGTCCCGGCGGATGACTTTATAGTCGTTCATCTGAGCCTGACAGATAATTCCGTATTCCACCGGACTCCCGAACAAAGAAAAATCCGTCCAGAAAGTGGCACCATGAAACCTGATTCCTTCAAACTCCAGTCTGTTGTTTTCAAGAACCGTTACATTGGAGTTCCGGGATGCTTCGATAATCTGATGAAGTGTCCTTGGATAACTCCCCTTATAATATTCGTGATTTCCAAGAATATAGAGTACAGGCTTATTCGGAATGTATTTTTTAACCCATTCAATTCCTTTTATCCCTAGATTGGTATCTCCGGCTAAAATGACCAGATCGGCATTTTCAAAGTTTAATTCTGAAATCCCAAACTCCTGATGTAGGTCACTTATAATCTGTATCTTCATTGTGGTAGCCGTATTACCGTTAAAGATAGATTTTTTATCGAAAGAATGTAGAGCGATGGTCAGTAAAGCGTTCAAAAGAAGAGGCCGCGAATTGAGCTAGAAGCCCCTTCTTAGATTTAAATTAAGTGATTTAACTATACCGGGCCTGGAAAACCTACTCCAGGTTCCGGCGTCCATCCTGGATATGGATCATCACAGCTAGGATCGGCAAGCCCGTTCGCTACGCAATACGTTCTCCAGTTTGTTCCCCAACGACAGGTATATTCATGCGTTCCTTCCGGACAACCAGTTGGACCATTCGGGTTTTCTTTACCCCCTAAAATTTTCTTTGCTTCCGCTCTCGTCAGCAGATTTTTCTGATTTTCTTTGAATTTTTCCATGAATTGCTTGATTAGTATATAGATACAATATAAAATAAAAAAAATAGAAAATGTAATTTATCAGGCACCTTCACCTCAGGTGATTTTTATTTTAGCAAAAAACTCTTGTTTCTCTCCGTTTAGCGCATAAAATTGATTATTTTGCAGTATACACCTACTTGTTTAAAGCATGCTCTTATTAACAGAAATCGAAAAAGTGATCCCTATTTCTGAAGAAATGGAAGTGGCGATCCGGGAGAAATTTGTAAAACGAAAGGTTTTCAGAACAGAAAGTCTGCATGAAACCGGAAAAATCGCCCGGGAATTATTCTTTATAGAGAAAGGGCTGGTCAGAATCTTTTACCACAATTCTTCAGGTAAAGACATTACCTATGGCTATTATACGGAAGGAGATTTTGTCACCATCCCGGAAAGCTTTTTCACGCAATCCGCCTCCAAATATAACATGGAAATACTGGAAGACGGACTATTGAATGCCATCTCCTATGCCGCGCTGAATCAGTTGCTTATCGACTTTCCGGAGATGCAGCGCCTGGAAAATAAAACCCTGCAAAGCTTCCTGTTAAAGGCTGGCGAGCGGATCGTGGCGCTTCAGTTTCTCAGCGCGGAAGAAAGATATGACACCCTGATGGAGACACAGCCGAGCATCATCGGAAGGGCTCCTCTGGGAACAATTGCCTCTTATCTTGGCATCACGCAGGAAACGCTGAGTAGAATCAGAAACAGAAAAAAGACCGCTTTTGATCCAGATCAAAAGAAAATTGCTTAATTAACCAGACCTTTGCCCCTTCATAAAATCCTTGTGTAATGAAAGCTTTTTTAAAACACATTTTTGTACTCTTTATCGGATCTTCTCCTTTAATTCTGCATGCACAGCAATCTGGTCCTCCGGGATTAACTGAGCTGATTGACAGTGCCCTGAATAAGGACCATATGCTTGCCAATAAGCGGTTGGATATAGAGTTTTCTAAAATCGACCGTAAGAAATTATCAGAAGTATACCTGCCCAATGCAGAAGTGTCTGGTAAATATGCATTTCTCGCCAATGGCGTTAACCTGGGATTACCGGGGACCTCTTTATTCGACCTGATCAGCATTCCGGAAATCAATTCCGGCTTTACTTCCAGCGCAAACCTTTTTAAAGCCGACCTTAGCCTGAGCAGTGTACTGTATGCCGGTGGGAAAGTATCGGCACTTAAAAGCGCAGTAGATGCGAAAACGAAGGCACAGACCGCTTTACTGGAGAAGGACCGCCAGCAGATCATTACAGAGATCAGCAAAGCTTACGATCAGCTGGCCCTGCTCAGACAGGTGAAGCTTCTGCTCGATAAAAGCAGGGAACGTTACGATGTCAATAAGAAAACAGCTGATAAAGCTTTAAATTATGGCTTGATTACCAAATACGAACATCAGAAAGTGGAGGTGGCACAGGCTACACTTGCTTCTAAAATACAAGAGTACGAAGGAAAAAGAAACCTTTTATTACATCAACTGGAAATGCTTACAGGAATTAGCCTGGAAAGATTAGGGGAGATAGAAAACGATCTTTCTCCTATTCAGAACCTAAGTTCTCAAAATACCATAGAAAACAGACCTGAATTTTCAGCCCTTTCTGCTGCCATAGAAGCACAGGGTTTTAAACTGAAAGCGGCACAAACCTGGTGGAAACCGAAGGTGCAGGCTGCGGCATCATTGGGCTATCTGAACCTGTTCGATGTGGACATGAAAGGAAAGCATGACCTTCCTGTAATCGGGAGGTTTAGCAGCCATACGAACAAGATAGAGGTGGCACCAAACTTTACCGTTGGTGTTGGCTTTAAATGGGATATTTTTGATGGAAATAAGGGTAAAAGAGAAGTTCAGCAAGCGAGAATTGAGGTGAAGAAAGCCGAAAACGAAAAAGCCGAAGCGGAGGAAAAACTGAAACTAAACCTGATCAAGACACAAACGGATTACAACAATTCCAATTCGGAATTGCTGCTCAAACAGAAACAAATGAAAATGGCGGAAAATGCGCTGACACAAGCCGGTAAGGAATTTAAAACCGGATTGATAAAAGCAGCGGATCTGATCGGTGCAGAAAGCGATTATCAGGGTGCTGCACTGGATTATCTTCAGGCGGTCTTTAACCAGCGCCGCAATGCCATCGAATTATTAAAAGCTACTGGTAGCCTAAACCGCAATACCATTCAATAAATGAAACATATGATGAACACTTCATTCAAAAGCGTATTATTTGTACTCATCCTGGCAGCATCTGCCTGCTCGAAGCCCGAAAAAAGTACAGAAGGTAAGATTAAACGCGAAACTCTGGCCTTCGCGCCAAAGGTAACCGGGCGTGTTTTAAAGATTTATGTGAAAGAAGGCGATTTTGTAAAAGAAGGCGATACTTTGGCCATGCTGGATGTGCCGGAGGTAAACGCCAAACTATCCCAGGCAAAAGGAGCCGTAAAGGCGGCCGGAGCACAACGCGATATGGCAAAGAACGGGGCAACGGCAAATCAGCTGAAACAACTCCGGGCCAAGAAATCCGGAATCACAGAGCAGTTTAAATTTGCAGAGAAATCTTTCAGCAGGGCGAAAGCAATGTTTGCCGATAGCATGATGACCCCACAGGCTTTTGACGAAGCTACGGCTAAATACAATGGGGCCAAAGCACAGCTGACGGCCGTAAATGCAGAATACAATGAAGCCGAAAAAGGAGTCCGCCCGGAAACGCAAACCGCTACTCAGGGCCAGGCAGAACAGGCATTGGGCGTATTACAGGAGGTGCAGGTTGCCTTGTCCGAAAGGTACATCATTGCCACCAACGATATGCAGGTAGAAACGATCAGCCTTCGGGTAGGGGAGCTGGCTACTGCAGGTTATCCTTTGTTTAATGGTTACCTGCCTGCAACTACTTATTTCAGGTTCACGATTCCTGAAAGTAAAATCGCTGCCTATAAGAAAGGCGAAGCAATCGAAGTGACCGTGATCTACAACAAGGAAAAGTTAAAGGGAAAAATACAGACCGTTAAACAGCTGACACGTTATGCAGACATCACTGCTGCTTACCCGAACTATGATGTGGAAGAAGGGGTGTATGAAGTGAAAATCATCCCTGATGATCAACAGGCTGCAGAGAAATTACTGGTCAACGCTACTGTTGTTTTGTAAGACCCCTGCCAATGAAAGCATGTTTGTAGTCGCTTCATAACCATTAAAAATAATGATATACCAATGAAGCCGTCATGACCTTACAGATCACGTAACGAAATAAACCTCGCTTGCGAACTCATGAATAGAATAAAAGCAATAGATCTTCATGTATAATAACGAGATCATGATCGCTTCATAACCTTATAAAAACGATATAAACAGATGAAAAACTTCTTCGCATTGATAAAAAGGGAATTTGGGTTGTTCTTTGCCGATAGCACATTACGATCTGTATTTCTGCTGGCACCCATCATCTATGCCTTGCTTTTCGGTTTCGTTTATCAAAAAGGAAAAGTAGAGCACCTGCCTATTATCGTGGTAGATCTGGACAATACCCCTTTAAGCAACCAGCTGATCGATATGCTTGGTGAGAATGAAAAGCTTCAGGTGGTCCGTGTTAAAAATACCAATAACGGGACAACTGAGACGATGCGGCAAATGAAAGCCGTGGTCACTGTGGTCATTCCGGAAAGGTTTGAGGCATCGGTCCTGCAAAAACGCTATCCTGAAATCAATACCTATATCAATACCACCAACCTGCTGACAGCAAATATGGCTTCCCAGGGTGTGCAAACTACCCTTGGAACATTCAGCGCCGGAATTAACATGCAGGGCTTAAAGAAAAAAGGAATGGGCGCAGAACAGGCAGCCACACAATACGAGCCTTTCAAAGTGAATTATATCCGTTTGTATAATGAAACAGGAAATTACTTTACTTACATGTGGCCGGGCGTGCTGGCAGTGGTTCTGCAACAGGTATTGCTGCTGGGCCTTGCAGTGAGCTTTGCCAGGGAGTATGAAAATAAAACCCTCGAAAAAGAATTCTTGGGACGTACAGGAAATGCTTTTTCTGCGATTCTAATTAAGGTCATCCCATTCTGGATCCTCAGCATCTTTATACTGGGCATCTATTATATTTTTCACCACATCTTCAGGGCACCGATTCCAAGTCCTTTAATGAATTATGCGGTGACGACAGGTTTGTTCATTGCAGCAACTACCTTCCTGGGGGTGTTTATCAGTGCGCTGCTCCCGAGCGCTTTAAAGGCGACTCAGGTGCTGATGCTCCTGGCTACACCCGCGTTTATTATCGGAGGGTATTCCTGGCCACTGGAGGCGATGCCGGTTGGTGTACAATGGTTGTCTTCAATATTGCCGCTCACGCCATTTCTCAACGCCCACAAAGTGATGCTCTTTCAGCAGGGATCGCTTGCAGATGTATGGCCTTCTATCCAGCATTTAGGGGTTCTGATATTGGTGTACGGCGTATTGGCTTTGATCACCGTCCGGATTAAAATTCATCAGATGAAGAAACGTCCGGGAAGAGATGAAGCTCAGGCTGCTGAATAAATAATTGATCAAAATACAGTTTGTTAAAACTATTTTTCTGTTGACCGGGTTCTTTAAGGACAAATACACGTTTTTATGCAGCCGGAACAGCCTACAGATTTGAATACCCTATGGAACCTTGTCAAGGATTACGTCTACATCCGCCTGCAATACTTTCGACTGATCGCCGTAGAAAAAGTATCGAAAATGATGGCGGATGTGATCAGCAGCCTCGGCCTGATCGTTTGTATACTAATGGCGTTTTTAGGCGCTTGTTTTACCCTGGCATGCTATCTTTCTGAACTGCTGCAAAGTTTTACCTGGGGGTTCGGCCTGGTGTCCTTACTGCTGACCTTTATCGCGCTCCTGACCTTATGGACAAAGGATAAATTTGAAAAAAAGATGGTAAATCTTTTCATCAGCAGATTTTTTGACAAACATTGTGATGAGGAGGATCCGGATGAAGACTGCTAAGAAAATCACTTTGAAGGGCGTATGGGAGATCCTGAAAAGATCTGTCAGCGGAGTTATTGACCATAAGGTTTTCAAGCTGAGCGGCTCACTGGCCTATTATACTGTGTTCTCCATGGCGCCTCTGCTGGTGGTCATCATTTCTCTTTGCGGGATCTTTCTGGGCCAGGAAGCAGCACAGGGTGAGGTTTATGCCCAGCTGAATGAATTCCTTGGCAAGGATACGGCATTACAATTACAGGACCTGGTAAAAAAAGCAGCCATCGGCGATAAAGGGAACGTTGCTTTCATCATTGGGATCATCGTCTTGCTGATCGGTGCGACCACCGTTTTTGGCGACATTCAGGATTCCATAAATATGATCTGGGGACTGAAGCCAAAGCCTAAGAACGATTGGCTGAAAATCCTTCAAAACCGTGTGCTTTCTTTCTCGGTGATCATTAGCCTGGGCTTCATACTGCTGGTGTCCCTGGCGGTAACGGCGGTGTTGGATACATTTAATGTCCGTCTTCAGGCCAGCTTTGCAGAGGTTTCTGTGGTTATTTTTTATATCCTGAACCAGATGCTGACCCTCATTGTGGTATCGCTGATCTTCGCGGTGATTTTTAAAGTCCTTCCCGATGCCATCATCAAATGGAAAGATGTAATGCTGGGATCTGTAGTTACCGCACTGCTCTTTATGCTTGGCAAATTCGCAATTTCCTTTTACATCGGACAAAGCAATGTCGGCAGCACTTATGGTGCTGCAGGCTCATTGGTGGTCTTGCTCCTGTGGACCTATTATTCTTCCATTATCCTGTACTTCGGTGCTGAGTTTACGAAAGCTTATGCTGTTGTTTATGGCTCAGAGATTTACCCTTCCCGCTATGCAGTCACCACAAAAGAAGTGGAGATAGAAACAGGCAAAGCCTCAATTCAGGAGAATGACAAAGAGATTTAGGAAAACAATAAGTCGTCAATTTGCGGGCCCGGATACTGACTGTTCGACTGCTTAGACCTGTCTTTTGCCACAACTAGCAGCTGCGGTTCTTTCAGATACAGATTGCATTCTGTCTACACCATAGCTGCGATAGCCAACAACGCTACCTGTCTTACCAGTAAAACCACCTGATATTCCATTCTTTATTGTGGCCATAATATTTTGTTTATATTTAATTAAATAGCAATACACGAATATGTTTCGTTATTGTTTGTGGATGAATTGCCTTTTAGAAAAATTGCGCACGGTTTTTGCCTGCTATTCAGACGCTGCTGACCGGGTCGGCGCCGAGTGGGCAGCCTGGTAGAAGCGGGGAGGATCCGGGCAGGCCGGAAAGAAAGTCCTTCGAAGGGTAAGGCGCTGGAAAACAACTTCAAGCGTGCATCTGTAACAAGAACCAACAGCAGCTGAAATAGATCAGATAACTTCAAATCAGAAGGTCCGGAAAAATCATATATTCAGTCACCGGGGAAATGGCATCCCTGCCAACCTTAGTGTTTATATGTTTAAATCATTTTAGCTTATTTATTTAAGGTCAGATTAAAATATGTTCCTGATGTTTATCTCTTGCAGGAATTTTTGCGGTTTTTAAATTAATTGTAAGTAATGTAATATTTCTGTTGCTTCTTTTGTGATAATTATTATCTTTGTTAATAGTAACGTAAACTCAAATGTACCTAATGGTAACCTTTTCGTAACGAATAGTTTACTTGTACAGGATAATTTTATGGTGTAAATGGTGACATGGTATTGTCCCCTGTTTTATTGAAGATAATGCCGCTTTTACGTTTTAGTTAATCAATAGCATAATAAGAAAAATAAAAAAAAATAGAAATATATAGAACCACCACATTTCATTTCTTAAATCAGAAATCTAAGTATCTCTCAAACTAACATTCATCCCATGTTAAAAACGCAAAGATTAGCCTCGCAGACTGGCGACAAGCTACCCACTGAACCTATGATTGGAAAGCACAAAAGCTTCACCAATTCAACAGATGCCCTAAATCATCCTCTGTTGATTCTTTCTTCCTGTTGTATTCCTCTACCTCAGCATCTTATCTGTAGAATTTTGGCACTTAAATCCAGCTCAACAGCTGACCTTAGCGCATAAGCTAAATTTAAGCGGGCCATTTTTACTGAATACATTCTATTTCTGTAGAATGGGAATGTGATTAACTCAAAAAAAGTTAAACAACGCTATTCCTATGCGCTAAAATTATAGTCTGTTTTCAAAATAGATGCTCAAACTCTGAACAGTAACGGCTGGTAATTCCAGCCGAATGGGACTGTTACATCAAAAATTTTTTAGGTCAATAGTAAAACTCATGCACAATTATGTCAATTAGTAAGTCCCCTTTGCACCCTGCACAAAAAGATGTTTATCTGGATCAGCTGATCAATGTTGGTAATCCTTATTATAATATCGGTGGGTATACCCGAATCATAGGACCATTAGAAAAAGAAATATTTATTGCCGCAGTCAAGTCGGTACCTGAAGTCTTCGATGCTTACCGGATGAGGTTTGACACCGAAGAGGATACCCCTCGTGTTCAGTTCGACGACAACTACAGGACATTAGAGGTGATAGAACTCGATTATAGCCAGCAGGAAGCCGCCGAAGAAGTATTGCAGGTCTGGATGAAAGATCAATTCAACAAAGCTTTTGAACTTAAAAAAGACGATGTCCTTTTTGAACATTACCTGATTAAATTAAAGGAAGACGAACATTATTACTTTTTCAAATACCATCACCTGATCTCAGATGGTTTTGGCTTGTCTTCACAGAACCGTTACGTGGCCAGTAAATACAATACCATGGTCAGCAAAAATGAGACAGATTTTCAGTTTGTTTCTTATCAGGATGAAGCAAAGAGAGCAGATGCCTATTATCATTCTGAAGAATATAAAGAAGAAGGGAAATACTGGAAAGATAAAATAGAGACCAAACCTGAACAGTTGTTGCAGCGCAGGTTTTTGGACAATATACAGGAACAACGAAAGTCAGGAACAGTGATTGTCGATCTGGTTCCGGACGACATCCGTTTACTGGAAGAACTGCAGAAAGAAACCAAATCCAGTCTCCAGCAATTGACCATTGCCGCCCTGATGATTTATTTTGGCAAAACAACCGATCGTCAGGATTTTATATTTGGTACCCCTTTACATAAAAGAAGAAATAAAAAAGTAAGGGATATCGTGGGCATGTTTACAGGCATCATGCCTTTTAAAGGGACTTATCAGCCGGAGCTTCCGGTCGACGAGCTGATCAGACACATCACGACCACACAGCGGGAAGATTACCGCTACCTCAATTATCAGATCGGAGACCTGAGCCGTTATTTTAAAATCAATGCCACAGAAGAGTTTCTACTGGAAGTAGTCATTAATTATGCAATCATAGATTTTAACCTGGATTTCGGAGCAGGAATGAAGGCCAGCTTTCATGAAATCCCAACGGCTCATGGCCGTTATCCAATGGAAATCTGGTGGAAAGACCTGGGTAAAGACCAGCCTTTACGATTGAGCATTGATTACCAGCTGCAGTTTTTCTCAGAAGAGGAAATGAAATTGCTGGCGGAACGTCTGCTGTTTATCCTTAGGCAGTTCAAAGAAAAGATGACCACGCCTTCAGGAACGATCGACATTATCCCGCCTGCAGAACTGGAGCTGATGCAACAGTTTAATGAAGTGACGGTCGCCTATCCGGAACATCAGAACCTGGTAGAAATCATTCAGAACCAGGCCCTCGCCAATCCAAATGCCATCGCTGTTAAATTTGAAGATCAAACGTATACCTATGAGGAACTCAATGTAAAGGCAAACCGCCTGGCGCATTACCTGCAGGCAGCAGGAGTGGGGAAGGATACGCTGGTTCCGGTATGTTTTGACCGCTCCCTGGAAATGCTGCTCAGCATTCTTGGCATCATGAAAGCGGGTGGGGCTTATGTGCCTATTGATCCCCAATATCCGGAAGACCGTATCAGCTATATGCTGGAAGATACCGGCGCAGCCATCATGCTGACCACAGCAGCACTTTCCGCAAAGTTTAAGAATAACCCTGCAGTTCGACTGGTTTTACTGGACGATGAAGCAGCGCAGATTGCTTTACAACGGGATTCAAGCCCCGAAAATATCCCGGGCCCGGGAGATCTGGCTTATGTGATCTATACCTCAGGTTCCACAGGCAGGCCCAAAGGGGTGATGGTAGAACACGGAGGGATGCTCAACCACTTATACGCGAAAGTGAATGACCTTCAGTTATCTTCTTCTTCGGTTGTCGCATTTACGGCATCCTATACTTTCGACATCTCGGTATGGCAGTTGTTTTCTGCCTTATTGTGTGGCGGAACAACGATCATTTATCCTGCGGCACTGATCCTGGAGCCGGCCACACTGATCGCCGCAATTGATCAGGACAAAGTCAGCATCTGGGAAGTAGTCCCTTCGTACCTGGCGGCAGTATTACAGGAACAGTTTGTGGCTTCATTAACGGCCCTGGAATATTTACTGGTTACGGGAGAAGCGGCAAGTCAGCCGGTATTGAAACAATGGTTTAGCCATCCTTTTTATGGCAGGATCCCGGTGGTCAATGCTTACGGTCCTACAGAAGCTTCAGACGACATCTGTCACCACATCATGTACGGAACTCCGGAACGCATCAATGTGCCATTGGGTTCCCCGGTTCAGAATACACAGTTATATGTGCTGAATCAGGATCTGGAAGTTTGTCCGATAGGAGTAGCGGGGGAAATTACGGTTTCCGGAATCTGTGTTTCCAGAGGATACCTGAACCTTCCGGAGCTGACTGCCGAAAAATTCATTCCGCATCCTTTTGATCAGGACAGCGCTTACCGGATGTACCGGACAGGAGATCTTGGCCGCTGGCTTCCGGATGGTACCATAGAATACCTTGGAAGGATCGATGATCAGGTGAAAATCCGTGGTTTCCGTATTGAATTGGGTGAGATCGAAGCGGAACTGCAAAAGTGTGAAGGAATTATTCAGTCGGTGGTTGCCCTGAAAACCGATGAAAACGGTCATAAAAGACTGGTGGCTTACCTGGTTAGCGAAGCTGATTTTGAGAAAGAAACGATCATCGCAAAGCTGAAAGAAAAACTGCCTGAATACATGATTCCTGCTTTCTTCATGGCGATTGAGGAAGTCCCGCTTACGGCAAACGGAAAGGTCAATAAAAAGGCTTTACCGGAGCCTGATGCTGCGGCTTTAATGAGCACTTCATATGTTGGCCCAAGGAATGAAAGGGAACAGCAGCTGGCGGCAATCTGGCAGGAATTGCTGGGTGTATTCCGCGTGGGCATCTACGATAATTTCTTCGAACTGGGAGGAGATTCGATCACGACAATACAGGTGGCCAGCAGGGCGAGAAGGGTAGGTATCAATGTACAGCCCAAAGACTTGTTTGCCCATTATACGATCGCCGCATTGGCGGAATTTTTAGCTTCTCAGGTGCTTTCCAAAACACAGGCCGCCCAGGAATTCCTGAGCGTAGAGAGTGGATTGCTGCCTGTTCAGCAACACTTTTTTGAGGCAGAAACCAAATATACTGCGCATTATAACCAACATATTTTATTAGAAATCGACAAGGAAATCTCTGCGGAAAGGTTGGATCAGGCGGTTAAAGCATTGGTTCATTATCATGATGCACTGCGCTTTTCTTATACTTATAAAGAAGGACTTCTTGTACAGCAATATGGGGATCATGTGCCTGAGCTGGAAGAAATTCCTTTTACAGGAGTCCCTGAAGATATGGAAACCCTGATCTCGATCCAGCAGAAAAGACTGGACCTGGAAAAAGGGATCTTAATTCATGCGGTAAGGATCAAAGGGCCTGACAACACAAGCCATCACCAGCTTTTACTGGTGGTCCATCACCTGGCGATAGATGGGGTTTCCTGGAGAATCCTGATCGACGATTTATTGCTGTTGCTGCAGCCGGAAGCAGCCGGAAAAAACCTCTCGGAAATCGCGGGAGAAAAGACAACGGCCTATTACCAATGGCAGGAAGCTTTAAGGGCCTATGGCCGGAAACCAGGCTTGCTGGCGCAGCTGCCTTACTGGGAAAATGCGATACAACATTATGTTCCGGTAAAGACAGATAAAAAAACAGTGCAGCAGGCGAGTACTGCAGATACGGGAACAATTACCCTGAAACTCAATGAAAACCTAACCGAAAGCTTATTGCAGGATACAGCCCGGGCTTACCGCACAGACATCAATGATGTCCTGCTGACCGCGCTTGCGCTTACTTTATCTGAATGGAACGGCACATCCGGCGTATCCATAGGCCTGGAAGGACATGGACGCGAAGCGATCAGCGGGGATGTGGATACGAGCAGAACGGTAGGCTGGTTTACCAGCCTGTACCCGGTACTGCTGGAGGTCAAAGGCAATGATCCAGGGGGCATTTTGAAAAACATTAAAGAACAGCTCAGACAGGTTCCGGAAAAAGGACTTGGCTTTGGCGTATTGAAATACCTGAATAAAGAAGCTTCCCTGCAAACTGAAGATCCATGGGACATGGTCTTCAATTATATGGGGAAAATGGAAGAAACAACACAGGAGGAAGCCTGCAGGCCCTTATGGGAAAGCTTCGGGCTTTCTGTTGCCCGGGAATATCCGCTAAGGGACAAAATTGCCTTAAACTGTTTGATCAGAAAAGGGGTCCTGGAGTTTCAATGGGATTTCAGCAAGCTTCATTTCCATAAAAAAAGAATCAAAGAACTGGCAACAAGCTTCCTGGAAAAACTGGAAGAAATCATCATCCACTGCAAGTCCCGCACCAGCCTTTCCCTGAGCCCTTCAGATTATGAATTGGACGGATTGATCAGCGTTGCTGAACTGGATGATTTTCTGGAACAGGACCATAAAGGCAAGCCGCGCAAAGAACAGATCGAAGGCCTGGCAAGATTGAGCGGCCTGCAGGAAGGAATGTTGTTTCATGGCCTCTATGACGATCAGGCAGGAACTTATATCCAGCAGTTCTATTGCGGATTGCAGGACCTGGACGAAAAGGTATTTCTGGAAAGCTGGCAGCACCTGATCGCTCAGCATAGTATTTTAAGAAGCGCATTTTATCATGAAGCATTTGCAATTCCGGTACAATGTGTTTACCGGAAAGCAGAACTGCCTTTTGTCACACTGGATTTTAGACAGCTGGACAGCATCGCTCAGCAAACCGCCATCGCGGAATATGAAAAAGAAGACCGCTTAAAAGGCTTTGATTTTAAGGAAAGTCCCCTGATGCGCATGTGCCTGATCCGTCTGGATGAAAACCGTTACCAGATGATCTGGACCTATCACCATATCCTGCTGGACGGCTGGTCGCTCCCGGTATTGCTGGAAGAACTGCTGCGTACTTACGAATCAAAGGTCACGGGAACAGCGCTTACGGTATTATCGAATACCAGATATGACGATTATATCCGATACATCTATCGCCAGGATAAAGCCGCTGCAGCGCAATACTGGAGCAAGTACCTGGAAAATGTAACGGAAGGAAGCCTGTTGGGATTCATCAACAGTACCGCCGACCGCAATAAAGGTTTCGGGGTTTATAAAAGAGAACAATTCAAACTGGATAAAGCAGCCACATCATCGGTTCAGCAATTTGCCCAAAGGCACCAGCTCACCCTGAATACCATGATGCAGGGCGTTTGGGCCTACCTGTTGTCGCGTTATACCCGCAAAGCGGAGGTGACTTATGGCATCATTGTGTCCGGCCGGCCGGAAGAACTTCCGGGAATAGAAAGAGGAGTGGGGATGTACATCAATACCCTTCCCCTGCATACCGTAGTGGACGAAAGTCAGCCGCTTACCCGCTGGCTGCAGATCCTGCAAAGTGGTCAGCTGGAAAGCCGCGAACACCAGTTTACCACATTGAATGAAATCCAGCGCCTTTCCGGAATCTCAGGTGATATTTTCGACAGCTTACTGGTCTTTGAAAATTATCCGGTGAGTAAAGTGCTGCAGGAGCATCCCTGGAAATTACAACTGGAAAATATCGGGTTACACGAACATACAAACTACCCTTTCAACATCACGATCATTGCCGCAGAGACGATTCAGGTAGATTTTAATTACAATTCAAGCCTCATCGATCCGGTTTACGCTGCAGGGATCGCGCAGCATTTTCAACAGGTCTTGCAACAGTTTATCCAGCTGGCAGAAGGCCCGCTTTCGGCAGTGGAAATGCTGGCTGAGCCGGAAAAACAAGTATTGCTGGAACGCTTTAACGATACCTTTGGCGATTATCCGGAACTGAGCATTGCGGATGCGTTCCGGGAGCAGGTCTCGCAGAATCCGGAGGCGCAGGCGATCTTATTTGAATCGCAATCACTGACCTACGCGGAGCTGGACGAACGTTCTGACCGCCTGGCCACTTACCTGATCAAAAAAGGCCTGCAGCCGGGAACCCTGGTTCCGGTTTGTATGAAGCGCAGCCTGGACATGATGACGGGGATTCTGGCAATCCTGAAAGCAGGTGCAGCTTATGTGCCTGTGGACCCTCAATATCCGGAAGACCGGATTGCCTTTATGCTGGAAGATACCGCCGGAACACTGGCCCTTACCGGAAGTGTTCATGAGCAATTGCTGAACCGCATCAGTCCTGAACTGGAACTGATTGCCTTAGACCGCCTGGAACTTCCGGAAGAAACGGGCCCGTTTCCATCGGTGAAACCGGAGGACCTGGCTTATGTCATTTATACTTCCGGTTCTACAGGCCGGCCAAAAGGTGTACTGGTGAGCCAGGCCAATGTGATCAGCCTGGTCAAAGAAGTGAGCTATGTATCGCTAAACAGCGATGATGTGCTCTTGTCTACAGGATCCCCTTCATTTGATGCAACGACCTTTGAGTATTGGGGCATGCTCCTGAACGGAGGACAGCTGATCCTTTGCAGTGATGAGGTCTTGCTGGATAGCAGTTTGCTGAAAGCAGAAATCCGCCGCCATAAGGTCACCAAGATGTGGTTTACCGCGAGCTGGTTTAACCAGCTGATCGATACGGATCCGGAAGTATTTGCAGGCCTGTCGGTAGTGCTTGCCGGTGGAGAGAAATTGTCGGCAGAACATGTCAGCAAAATGAGAAAGGCCCATCCGGAAACCACGGTGATCAATGGATATGGCCCTACAGAAAATACCACTTTTTCACTTACTTTTTCAATTGATGACAGCGGGTTGATTCCTATAGGGAAACCACTGGACAACCGTACGGCCTATATTCTGGATGCACAGCTGAGGTTATTGCCTGCCGGTTTGCCTGGCGAAATATACCTTGGCGGAGCAGGTTTGTCTCTCGGTTATTTAAACCGTCCCGACCTCACTGAAGAGCGCTTTATCCAGGCTCCTTTCCTAAATGGGGAGCGCTTGTATAAAACCGGGGATATTGGACGCTGGCTGCCGGATGGAAATATAGAATACCTGGGACGGATCGACGACCAGGTTAAAATCAGGGGGTACCGCATCGAGCTCGGCGAAATCGAAAATGTATTACAGCAAAGTGAATTGCTGAGCCAGGCAGTGGTCCTTGCCAAATCTGAAAATGGAACGGTGAAACGCCTGATCGGTTACGTGGTGCCTGAAGGGGCCTTTGATAAGGAAGGCATCATTGCCTACCTGAAAGCCCGCCTGCCGGAATACATGATTCCTGCCATATGGATTGCACTGGATAAATTACCGCTCACCAAAAATGGTAAAGTGGATAAAAAAGCTTTACCTGAGGCAGATGTTCAACAGCTGGTTGCGGGCCATTATATCGCCCCGCGCAATGTGATAGAGCAGGACCTGGCCAATATCTGGCAGGAATTACTTCGCGTAACATCTGTCGGCATCCATGATAATTTCTTTGAACTTGGTGGCGATTCCATTGTGACGATCCAGGTGGTCAGCCGCTCAAAACGCCTGGGCTATGAATTGCAGCCTCGGGATTTATTCGCCTGTCAGACGATCGCAGTGCTGGCAGAAGTACTGGAGCAGAGAAAAGAAGCAGAGACCTTCGCCGAACAGGGGACATTGCGCGGGAAAACCGGCCTGTTGCCAATTCAGCAATGGTTCTTTGACATCGCAGGAGAAAAAACAAATCATTTTAACCAACATATTTTATTAAACGTTGCCAGACAGGTGACGCGAACGCAACTGGAAAAGGCGGTCGCAGCACTGGTCAGCTACCATGATGCACTCCGCTTTAGCTATCGCCCGGGAAAAGGGGAACAGGAATACGGAACCTATCAGGGATTGCTGGAGATCGAAGACCTGAGCAGCTGGAAACCGGAGGAGCTTCCTGAAGCGATCAATGCGGTTGCGGAAAAATACCAGCGCAGCCTGAACCCTGAACTGGGTATTTTAATCCGGACGGTATGGATGCAGTTGCCGGAAGCAGCGGAACAACACCGCTTGCTGATCATTGTCCATCACCTTGCAGTGGATGGCGTTTCCTGGCGCATCCTGACCGAAGACCTCAAGCTGTTGCTGGAAGATTTTTCCAACAGGTCAGCAGTAGAGATTCTGGGCAAAAAAAGCAGCTCCTTCCGCCAATGGCAGGAAGCTTTACTGAAATATTCCGGTCATCCCCGCCTGAGGGCACAAAGGGCCTATTGGGAAAAGGTATCGGAACAATATGTCCGCCTGAAAACGGATTACGACTTTACCGGCCTGGTGACGTATTCAGGTACGAGCAACCTGAGCGTAAACCTGAATGCCCTGCAAACACGCCGCCTGTTGCAAAATGTCCACAAGGCTTACCATACAGACATCAACGATGTGCTGCTGGCTGCTTTGGCGCTTACCTTATCGGAATGGAATGGGGAGGAAACGGTTACCATCAAAATGGAAGGCCATGGCCGTGAGGACATTGCCGCAGACATTGACCATAGCCGTACAGTGGGCTGGTTTACGAGCCTCTACCCGGTTTCTCTGAGGATTGAAGCCGGACAAGCATCAGGAGATCTGCTGAAAAGCGTGAAAGAACAATTGCATCAGGTTCCGGAAAAAGGAATTGGTTTTGGAATTCTTAAATACATCAACCGGATTCCTGCCTTACAGCAAAGCTGCGGAGATGTGGTGTTCAACTACCTCGGACAGGTAGACAATGTATTGCTCTCGGAAGACCTCCTGAGCCCGGCTAGCGAAGCTGCCGGCGCTCCGGTAGGCAAAAGCTTTAATGTGCCGGATAAACTTTACATCAACAGCAGCATTAAAGGAGCAGAACTGGAAATCGACTGGAGGTTCAGTCATTACCATTTCTCCGCAGAAAGTATTGCCTTCCTGGCTTCGCAATACCTGGTTCATCTGGAAAAACTGATCGACCATTGCGCTGCCGCGGAAACATCGGGTTATACGCCGGCTGATTTTGGCCTGTCGGGATTAATCAGTTACCCGGAACTGGATGCTTTCATGGAAAACTTGCCTTTTGATCCGGAACAGATCGAAAGCATTTATCCGCTCAGCGGACTGCAGGCGGGAATGTTGTTCCATGGATTATTTGATGCCAGTGCAGGAGCTTATGTAGAACAGCTTACTGCGAATGTCGGCACATTAGACCTGGAACTGTTTGCCCAAAGCTGGGATTACCTGCTCCGGAAACATACGGTACTGAGGACCGCTTTTTACTATGATGTGTTTAACATCCCGGTGCAATGCGTGCGGAAAGACCTCAAAGTACCGGTCGGACTGATCGATTACAGCGCAGTAACAGAAAGGGAACAGGAGCAGGCCATACAGGAATATATGGATGCCGACCGCCTGAAGGGTTTTGATTTTGCCGATGCACCATTAATGAGATTGATGCTGTTCCGTCTTGCAGACGAACAGTATCGTTTATTGTGGAGCTTCCATCATATTTTGTTAGATGGATGGTCGATGCCGGTATTGCTGGAAGAACTGCTGACGATTTACGAATCCCTGTTTATCGGACAGCAGATTTCCGGCATTGAGCAGGACCATTATGAAAATTACATCCGTTTTATCGGAGCACTGGACCAGGAAGAAGCCAATGATTACTGGGCAGGATACCTGTCTACATTGACGGAAAGTACGCTTTTGCCTTTCCTGCCGGTAACCGCGGGACATACCAGGGGAATCGGGCAGTTCCGTAACGTAGACCTTCGGATCAGCGGGGATGCCAGAGCGGGCCTTGCGGCCTATGCACAGAAAAACCGGATCACGCTGAACACGCTGATCCAGGGTGTCTGGGCGTATTTGCTGTCGCGCTATACCGGCCGTAAAGACGTGGTATACGGGGTTACGGTTTCCGGCAGACCGGAAAGCATGAAGGGAATAGAACGCGCGGTAGGGATGTACATCAATACCCTGCCTTTACATACGCTGATTGATCCGGAACAGGAGATGGGAGATTGGCTGAGGACGATCCAGGAAGAACAATTGAGGAGCAGGGAATACCAATGTACTGCATTGAATGACATCCAGCGCCAAAGTCCGGTTTCCGGAGAACTGTTCGACAGCATCCTGGTCTTTGAAAACTATCCGGTAGATGAAGCAGTACTGGCCAGACCATGGAAATTACAGCTTTCCTCAGTCAGGGTGAAAGAACAAACGAACTTTCCGCTGAGCATTACCGTTGAAGCAGGACAGGAAATTAACATCCGTTTTGAATACAACAGCAGCTTGCTGAGTCCGGAACAAATCAGCAGGATTTCCGGGCATGTACAAAATGTCCTGTTGCAGGTTAGCACCACAGAAAACATCAGGCTCAATGCCATTGAAATATTAAGTACAGAAGAAAAAAAACAATTGCTTTCGGGCTTAAATGAGGGGGCTTTCAGCTATCCTTCCGGACAAACCCTTACCGATCTTTTTGAAGCACAGGTGGCGGCTTCGGGCAAAGCAGTAGCCTTGATTTTTAAAGGCCGTAAGCTGAGCTATGAAGCGCTGGACCTGCAGGCCAACCAGCTTGCCCGTCAGCTCATCAGCCTTGGCGCGGGAAGGGATGTACTGATCCCGATATTTATCGAAAGGTCTGCGGAAATGCTGATCTCTATCTTAGCGGTACTCAAATCCGGTGCGGCCTATGTGCCTTTACATACGGATTATCCTGCAGAACGCATCGATTATATCCTGAAGGACATCGACGCCACTATGGTGCTGACGAGCCGCAAAAGCTCGGCCTCGCTGAAAGATCAGTCATTGCCGTTGATTTTTGTGGATGAACCTTCCGGCGTTTATCCTTCCACACCTCCTTTGGCAGAGCGTCGTCCTTCAGACCTTGCTTACGTGATTTATACTTCGGGTTCCACCGGCCAGCCTAAAGGTGTCCTGGTGGAACATGGCAGTGTGGTTCACCTGATCAGTTACCAGGCCCAAAAATTCGGGATAGACCGGAAGGAAAGAATTCTGCAATTCTCGAACTACAATTTCGATGCTTCGGTAGAACAGATTTTCCTGGCCTTCTCAACAGGGGCAACACTGGTACTGCCGGATGAAGAGACGCGTCTCGACCCGGAAGCATTGCTGAATTTGCTGAACAAGGAACAAATCACCCACCTGCATGCCACACCGGGATTCCTGGAAACACTGGAAGCAGGCAGCTATGGTGGATTGAAAAGGGTGATTTCCGGCGGAGAATATTGCCGTGCTTCCCTGGCGGAGCAATGGACACCTTATGTTACTTTTTACAATGAATACGGGCCTACCGAAACAACGGTAACGGCCCTGGAATATGAATATCCGCAAAAGTCAGCTTCCCCGGCAGAAGGGGTTCCAATAGGAACAGGACTGGGCAATACCAGGGCTTACCTACTGGACGAACAATTGCGCCCGGCTCCGGCCGGAGTAACGGCAGAACTGTATATCGCAGGGGTCCAGGTGGCCCGTGGTTACCTGAACCGTCCGGACCAGAATGCACTAAGTTTCCTCTCAGATCCTTTTGTAAAGGGAGAACGCATGTACAAAACAGGCGATATCTGCCGCCTGCTGCCGGATGGAAACCTGAGCTATGTTGGCCGTAATGACGATCAGGTGAAAATAAGAGGTTACAGGATCGAACTGGGGGAAATCCAGCATGCATTGGAACAACACCCTCAGGTTGCACAGGGACTGGTGCTGGCAACAGCTGATGAACGCGGCAACAAGCGCCTGGTTGCTTATGTGGTTCCGGAAGGAACAGCACCAGACCGCGAATTGCTGATGAACTTCCTGAAAACCAGGTTGCCGGAATATATGGTTCCTGCATTATGGGTGCATCTTGAGCAATTCCCTTTAAACAGCAATGGAAAGGTGGATAAAAAAGCACTTCCTGATCCGGATCTGGAAAAATCCGCGGACCAGGAGTACCTTGCGCCACGTAATGAAACGGAACAGACACTGGCCCTGATCTGGGAGGACCTGCTGGGCATCAGCCGGGTAGGCATTCACGATAATTTCTTTGAGCTTGGCGGTGATTCCATCATCAGCATCCAGGTGATCAGCAGGGCCAGACGCTCGGGCTACGGACTCAGTCCGCGTGATTTGTTCAGCTGTCAGACCATTGCTGCACTTGCAGCATTGCTGGAAGTACAGGAACAAAGTACGGTCAAAGCAGAACAAGGACAACTGAGCGGAGAAAGCGGTTTATTACCGATCCAGCAATGGTTTCTGGATTCAGAAATTGCAGATCCTTCCCATTATAACCAGCACCTGGTCTTTGCCGTTGAAAAGCACATCAGCCCGGCAGAACTGGAACTGGCACTGAAAAAATTATTGCGTCATCATGATGCTCTGGGCTTTGCTTACCATCAGGAAGCAGGAAGCTGGCAGCAGCGTTATACCTCGGCCGGTCTGGAACTGAAAGTGGTTCCGGCAGATCAGGAAGCTGATTTTTCGGCCTTACTTGCTGTCGAACTGGAAGTTTTACAGGAAGGAATGGACCTGGCTCAGGGAAAACTGGTACAGGCAGCTTTATTGCTTGCCCCGGATCAGGAAGAGGCGAACCGCTTATTGCTGGTGATCCATCACCTGGTGGTGGATGGAATCTCCTGGAGGATTCTTAGTCAGGATCTGGAACAACTGCTGCAACAGCAAAATCAAACAGTGGAAGAAGTCCTTGGGCCGAAAACAAGTTCTTTCCGTCAATGGCATTCCGCGCTGGGCGATTATGCGCAAAGCAGCCGTTTGCGCAACCAGGAGGCTTACTGGAAAAAGAACAGTCAGGCTCCTGCGCCGATACCTACAGACCATGATTTTGACGGACCGGTCAGGATCGCCGATGTCAGGACCCATATCGGGAAACTGAACAGTCAGGCTACGGCACAATTGCTGAAAGAAGTGCCCAAAGCTTACCATACCGAGATCAACGACATTTTATTATGTGCACTTGCAGAAACACTTTCTGCGCACAACAACAGCAATACGGTATTGCTGGGAATGGAAGGGCATGGCCGGGAAGACCTCCATGCGGAGCTGGACCACAGCCGCACGATAGGCTGGTTCACGAGCATGTTCCCTGTTTTACTTCAGCTGGAAGCGGAAACAGATCCGGGATCACAATTGAAAAACATCAAAGAACAACTGCGTCAGATTCCGGATAAAGGAATCGGATATGGTGTCTTGAAATATATCAGCAAAACGGAGTCCCTGCAAGGCAGGGATCCATGGGAAATCCTGTTCAATTACCTTGGACAGTCGGGCAATGCCGGTGCAGCCGGACTGTATACGAGCCCTCAGTGGGACCAGTTCGGTTCATCCGCAGGAAAAGATGTGGAGCTGCAGGGAAAACTGGCGCTAAACAGTATGGTCATCGAAGGTGAATTGCTAATGTACTGGAGCTATAGCCCGCTTCATTTTGAGGAAGCGAGCATTGCCCGTCTTGCGGCAGATTACCTGCTGCGCCTTGAAAACCTGATCGGGCATTGTCTGGACAGGGAAATCCCTGCTTTCAGTCCTTCTGATTATGGCCTGGGCGGATTGCTCAGCTATACTGAGCTGGATCAGTTTCTGGATGCCAGCCATCAGGGAAGGGCAAGAAGGGAACAGGTGGAAAGCATTTCCAGGTTAAGCGGTTTGCAGGAAGGAATGCTGTTCCATAGTTTATATGATCAGCAATCTGCCGCCTATGTGCAGCAGTTTTCTGCGGAACTGAATGATGCGGATATCAGTTTGTTCATCGCCAGCTGGCAACACCTGCTGAAAACACACAGCATCCTGCGCAGTGCATTTTACCATGATGTTTTCCAGGTACCGGTGCAATGTGTGTATGCAACCGCAGAGATTCCGGTAAGCTTCCTGGACTATACGATGCTTACGGCTGAGGAACAGGAACTGGCCGTTAAGCATTACAAAGGAGAAGACCTGAACAAAGGTTTTGACTTTAGTACGGCGCCTTTAATGCGCATCGCAGTGATGCAGCTGGAGGAACAACGTTATGTGTTCTGCCTGACCCATCATCACATTTTACTCGATGGCTGGTCCATGCCAAATTTAATGGAAGAACTGCTGAACAATTATGAACAGCTGTCTGACGGAAAGACCTTGTCGCTGGTTAAAGAAGACCGTTATGAGGATTATATCCGCTATATAGAACGACAGGACAAAGCCGCTGCGGAACGCTACTGGCAAAAATACCTGGATGGATTGCAGGAAGCTACCTTATTGCCTTTCATCAGCAACCAGTCGGAAAGGACCAAAGGCCATGGGGAATACGGCGATGAAATGCTTCATTTCGATGCCGCATTTACTGCCCGCCTAACACGTTATGCCCAGCAAAACAGGGTGACGCTGAATACCTTAATGCAGGGTGTCTGGTCTTACCTTCTTTACCGTTATACCGCGCGTACAGCCGTTTCATTTGGTGTGGTGGTATCCGGAAGACCTGAAAATCTTCCCGGTGTAGAAACCGCAATTGGAATGTACATCAATACTTTACCTTTCCATGGGAAGATCAGTTTAACTGAAAATATCAGCAATAGCCTGCAGCAGATCCAGTCAGAACAACTGGAAAGCAGGGGCTATCAATACAATAGCCTCAGCGAAATCCAACGCTTGTCGGGCGTTACCGGCGACCTGTTTGATACACTGATGGTGTTTGAAAACTATCCGGTCAGCAAAGCGCTTGAAGCACAGCCATGGCGCTTAAAGATGAGCAATGTGGATGTTGGCCAGCAACATACCAATTATCCGCTCAGCATCATCATCATTGCCGGAAGCGAAATTACCATCGACTTCAACTACAATAACCTGTTATCAGCTGCAGATGTCAAATCCATCGCCGGTCATTTTTCAGCAGTGCTGGAGCAAATGACCGCTTCGGAAGGCCTGACATTTGCAGATCTGGATATTTTCAGCGCAGCGGAAAGAAAGCAGCTGTTACAGGATTTTAATGCAAAAAGCATCTCGGCATTGCCGTCAACCGGTGTGGTTGCCCGTTTTGCAGCAGCAAGCGCAGTGGCGGGTTTAGCTCCTGCAATTGTTTGCGGAAATAAGCTGCTCAGCTATCAGGAACTGGACGAACAATCTTCCCGTTTGGCACATTACCTGCGTGAACGTGGGGTAGGTCAGGATGTACTTGTTTCGGTATGCCTGGAAAGGTCAGCGGCAGTGGTCATCAGCATGCTGGCGATCCTGAAAGCCGGAGGGGCCTATGTTCCGATTGATCCGGGTTATCCTGCAGAGCGGATGCTGTACATGCTTTCGGATAGTGGATCAGGTTTGCTGATCAGCAATCAGCAATTGCTTTCCCATCTGCAGGTTCCTGAAGGTGTGGTATTGCTGGATTCTGATGATTTTGAGCTGCTTACCGCAGGATATCCGCTAACTGCTCCTGAAGTGCAGATCAGCCTGTCTGACCTGGTTTATGTGATTTATACTTCCGGCTCTACCGGTTTACCTAAGGGCGTGGAAATCACTCATGCGGGGCTTTCCAACCTGTTGAGCTGGCATTTGGAACGTTATGAACTGAACGCGCAAAGTGTAAGTACCGCAGCGGCAGGAATTGGTTTTGATGCTTTTGGCTGGGAAATCTGGCCAACATTGGTGGCGGGGGGAAGCCTGCACATCATTGACGATGAACTGCGCTTGTCGCCCTCAGGATTGGTGGATTATTACGAACAGGCAGGGCTGACGCACAGCTTTTTATCTACTGTGCTGATTCCGGAATTTATTGCGGAAAGCAGGGGGCGTACCCTGAGTTTAAAATACCTGCTTGCGGGTGGAGACCGTTTATCGGCGATTTCACTGGAAGGATTGGGGTATAAGATCATCAACAATTACGGACCAACGGAAAACAGTGTCGTGACGAGCAGTTACGAACTATTGGCAGAAAATAGCGAACTGGCACCTCCAATCGGAATTCCGGTAAGCCATACCCAGGTATATATCCTGAATGCCGCCAACCAGTTGAGTCCGGTTGGTGTTGCAGGAGAGCTTTGCATCAGTGGCGCCGGACTGGCAAGGGGTTATTTGAACCGTCCGGAGCTGACGGCCGAAAAGTTTGTGCCAAATCCATTCTTTAACAGATTTGCTGCTGATGGGGAAACTGCGCTTCTTCAGGATGTTACTTTTGACGGTCAGTTTTCTTCTGATCAACAGGAATACAGCCGGATGTACCGGAGCGGAGACCTTGCGCGCTGGCTGCCGGATGGCAATATAGAATACCTTGGCAGGATCGATGACCAGGTGAAAATCCGTGGTTACCGCATCGAGCTGGGCGAAATTGAAAACGTATTACAGCAGAATGAACTGGTCAGACAAGCCGTAGTATTGGCGCGTCCGGATCATCGCGGAAATAAACAACTCGTTGCTTACCTCATATCCGAAGGAGAGTTTAACCGGGAAGCATTGGTAGACTTCCTGAAAGCACGTTTACCGGAATATATGGTTCCTGCGTTATGGGCAGTGCTGGAGAGATTCCCGCTGACCAGCAATGGTAAAGTAGACCGGAAAATGCTGCCGGAGGTAGATGGAAACGACACTTTAACAGAACAATATGAAGCCCCAAGAAATGCAACAGAACTGGCCCTGGCCGGCATCTGGGAGGAATTGCTCCATGTAGAAAAGGTGGGCATCCACGATAACTTCTTTGAACTCGGTGGAGATTCTATCATTACCATACAGGTGGTGAGCAGGGCGAAACGTGCGGGTTATGAATTCCAGCCAAGAGACCTGTTTGTCCATCAGACCCTGGCCAGACTTTCCGCTCAATTGGAAAATTCGGCCTTTAAATCCATCAGGGGAGAACAGGGGCTGTTGAGCGGGGAAAGTGATTTACTTCCGATACAGCGATGGTTCTTTGGAGAGGCCACACAGGTCAGCTCACATTTTAACCAGCACCTTTTATTAAATATTGCTAAAGATACCGCTGCTCCTGTACTGGAAAAAGCGATCAAAGCACTGATCCAATACCATGATGCGCTGAGGTTTAGCTATCAGCAGGGGCCGGATGGCTGGATACAGTCGTACGGAACATATGAAGGGGAACTGGAGCTTGCAGACCTGCGGGGTGTGGCTCAGGATGAGCTTGCGGAAGCCATTACCGCAGAAAGCAACCGCTTACAGGCGAGCCTGGACATTGAACGAGGCATTTTGATTCGTGCGGTCCTGATGAAGACACCGGAAACGGAGTCCTTTGACCGCCTGTTGATCGTGGTACACCACCTTGCCGTTGACGGGGTATCCTGGAGAATCCTGCTGGACGACCTGGTCCTGTTACTGGAAGGACCTTCGGAAAATCCGGTTTTAACTACAGCCAAAAGCTATGCTTACCGCCAATGGGCTCAGGAACTGAAGGCTTATAGCCATCGCCCTGCGCTCCTGGACCAGGAAGCCTACTGGAAAAACACCACCACGCAATACCTGCCGTTAAGAACAGAAACAGAGGACTTCAGTCCGGTCAGCTCCGGCGATACGGCCAGCCATATCCTGAAGCTCGATTCAGGGCAAACTTCCGCTTTATTACAGGAAGCACCGAAGGCCTATCATACCGAGATCAATGACATCTTACTGAGCGCACTGGCCCTCACTTTAACAGAATGGAATGAAAGTACCCGAATCTCCATCGGCCTGGAAGGCCATGGCCGTGAAGACCTTTCAGAGCTTGCAGACATCAGCCGCACCATTGGTTGGTTTACAGCGCTGTATCCGGTATTGTTAACCATCGGTACCGAAAAGGGAGCTGCCGATGTCCTTAAAAACATCAAAGAACAACTGCGTCTGATCCCTGCAAAGGGGATTGGCTACGGGGTTTTAAAATACATCAACCAATCTTCATCCCTGCAGGGCAGGAATCCATGGGATGTCGTTTTCAACTATCTCGGACAGGTGGACAATGCTGCAGCCGGAGCCGGACACCTGTCTATCGCCACAGAAGACGCTGGTGCTTCGGTGGGTAAAGATTTTATTTTCCAGGACAAGCTGGCGGTCAACAGTATGGTCCGCAACGGCGAGCTGATCATTGACATCGGCTACAGCAGGAAACATTTTACGGCCGGAGGAATTGAACAGATTGCTCAAACCTATCTCCGTCATTTGAATGCGCTGATTGACCATTGTGTTTCGGTCAGCAGCCCGGTTGCTACGCCTTCCGACTATGGATTGGCTAAAGTGATGACCTATCAGGAACTGGACCGCTTCTTCGAAGAAACGGAGCAGGGTAAAAAAAGAAGCACCCTGATCGATCGCCTGTATCCTTTAAGCGGCCTTCAATCCGGGATGCTATTTCACGGACTTTATGATGCTGCCGCCGGAAATTATGTGGAGCAGTTCAATACCGTGCTGACCGCCGTAGATGAACCACTCCTGATGCAAAGCTGGAACTGGGTGATGCGCAGGCATACCATTCTGAGAAGTGCTTTCTATTATGATACTTTTAACATTCCGGTACAATGTGTGTATAAAGAACTGAGCTTACCGGTATCTGTTTTTGATTACCGTCACTTAAATGCTGCGGCACAACAACAGGCCCTGCAGGAATATGCCCAGTCAGATCGCCTGGAAGGTTTTGATTTTACGCAGCCTCCTTTGATGCGCATTTGCCTGACACGTCTGGATGCACAAAGGACGCATATGCTCTGGAGTTTCCACCACATCTTACTCGATGGCTGGTCGGTACCGGTCTTATTACAGGAATTGCTGGAAGCCTATGAACAACTGACGGGCGGAAATCCTTTGCCTTTGCTCAGGGAAGACCGTTACGAAGATTACATCCGCTTCCTGCAGCAGGACGATCAGGGAAAAGCCGAAAACCATTGGCGAAATTACCTGCAGCCGGTTCAGGAAGGAAGTTTACTGCCTTTTGTCAGCAGTACCGCCGACCGCAGTAAGGGAATCGGAACCTACCGTCTGAAAGAAAGGGTTATCGGCAAAGAAACAACGGCCCTGCTATCTACCTATGCACAACGCAACCACATTACCCTGAACACCTTAATGCAAGGGGTCTGGGCCTGTCTTTTGTCTCATTATACCGGTCGCCCGGACGTCGTTTATGGCGTCACCGTATCGGGAAGGCCGGAAGCTTTAGCAGGAATTGAACAGGCAGTAGGGATGTACATCAATACCTTACCACTGTTTGTTAATGTGGCTGATCACCCGCTTTCAGAATGGTTCCGGTCAATCCAGACGGAACAGCTGCAGAACCGAGAATACCAATATACCCCTTTAAATGAACTGCAGCGCCTGGCGGCAGTAGAGGGAGAACTGTTCGATACCTTACTGGTATTCGAAAACTATCCGGTAACGGAAGTATTGGAAGGCCGGAAATGGAAACTGAAAATGGATGATGCTTCCATTACTTCACAGACCAATTATCCTTTATGGCTGGTGATTATGGCCGGATCAGAGATCCACATTCGTTTTGAATACAACAGGGAATTACTGGATGAACGTCAGGTCAGCATGATTTCAAGACATTTCGAACAGGTCTTACTGCAACTGGCTTCAGGAACAGCAGTCAGCCCGCGTTCATTGGGCTTGCTCAATGCAACTGAACTCCGGGAAATAGAAAGCTTCAGTCAGAAAACAGTGGACTATCCCGAAGAACTGAGCTTTGTAGATTTATTTGCTGCACAGGTGCTCCGGAGCCCGGAAGCCACAGCAGTGGTGTATGAGCAGGAATCCCTGACGTATCAGGAACTGGAAGAGCGGAGTAACCAGCTGGCGCATTACCTGATTGCCAAAGGCATTCAGAAAGGGGCTTTGGTACCGCTATGTATCGAACGCTCCCTGAATATGATCATTGGCCTGATGGGAATCTTAAAGGCCGGAGCGGCCTATGTACCGATTGATCCGGATTTCCCGGCCGACAGGATCAGCCATATGCTCAACGATACCGGGGCTACGATTGCCTTGAGCAGCGCTGCTTGTCGTTCTTTATTGTCGCTGGCCGATGACCAGGTACTGAGCCTGGATTCGGACCTTGATTTATGGAATACTTATCCGGTTCATGCACCTTCAACAGGGCTCACTAAAGATGACCTGGTTTATGTGATTTATACTTCCGGAAGTACGGGGAAATCGAAAGGGGTATTGCTGAGCCACCACAACCTGTCTGACTACCTTGCAGGTTTACAGGATGCGCTTCCAATTCTGGAATGCCGTTCTTTCGGACTAATGTCCAGCATTGCCACTGACCTTGGAAATACGGTGCTGTTCAGCGCATTTCTGAATGGTGCTGCCTTGCATGTGTTCTCCAAAGCAGCGGTCAATGACCCGGATGAGTTGAAAAATTACCTTTCTCAACATCCGGTAGACTGTATTAAAATTGTGCCTTCGCACTGGAAAGCGCTTTCTACCCCTGATTTTATGCTCCTGCCCGAAAAGCTGCTCATCTTTGGAGGAGAGGCCCTTTCGAGAGCACTCGTTCAGAAGATCAGGCTATCAGGAAGCAACTGTATGGTGGTGAACCATTATGGGCCTACAGAAACCACGATCGGTAAACTGCTTCATGTGGTGAAAAATATTTATACCGATCAGGAGAATATCCCAATCGGGAAACCTTTTTCAAATACCAAAGTTTACGTGGTCAATGCCAACGGACATTTATGTCCGGTAGGTGTGCCGGGAGAACTGCTGATCGGTGGTGCCGGTGTTGCCAGGGGCTACCTCAACAACGAAAGCCTGTCTGCCGAAAAATTCATTGCAGATCCTTTTGCAGCGGATAGTGGCATGCGTTTCTACCGCACGGGCGATACCGTGAAATACCTGCCAAACGGAAACATCATGTTCATTGGCCGGAACGATGATCAGGTGAAGATCAGGGGATACCGCATAGAGCTTGGTGAAATTGAAACGGCCTTAAGGGCTGCTGAACTGGTTGATCAGGCTGTTGTCCTGGCAAGGGCGGATGAAGCTGGAAACAAGCGTTTGGTGGCCTACATTGTGCCGAAAGGGACTTTTGATAAAGAAGGGATCCTGGCTTACCTGAAAACGAGGTTGCCGGATTATATGGTTCCAATGCTTTTTGTGGCTTTGGAAAAACTTCCGCTGACAGCGAATGGAAAGGTAAACCGGCGGGCATTGCCTGAACCGGATGTCAGTTCTCTGCTCGTTGGTGACTATGTGGCGCCACGTAACGAAACGGAACAGGCCCTGGTTGTGATCTGGCAGGAAGTATTGCGACTGGACAAAATCGGGGTTCATGACAATTTCTTTGAACTGGGCGGGGATTCGATCATCACGATTCAGGTGGTCAGCCGTGCCAGACGCAAAGGATATGAGCTGAATCCTAAAGATATTTTTACCGCGCAGACCGTCGCACGTTTGTCGGCACAACTGGCGGTACAGCAAAGCGCAACAGTCGATTCAGAACAAGGATTGCTGTCGGGCGATAGTGGTTTACTGCCCATCCAGCAACGTTTTCTGCAGGCAGAAAATCCGGCGAGGTCTTATTATAACCAACAGCTGAGCTTCTCTGTGGCTAAAACTACGGACCTGGAAAATCTCGCAGCTGCGATAAGTGAACTGGTCAGTTACCACGATGCGATCCGCTTTGCGTATTTGCAAAAAGAAGGCCAATGGACCCAGACTTATACCGGTGTATTGCCGGAGCTGGAGCGCATTGACCTGCAATCCCTGGATACAGAAAACTTCCATAAAGAAGTAGCAGCGCGCATCCTGGAAAATCAGGAAAGCCTGGACATTGAAAAAGGTATTTTATGCAGGGCCTTGTTGTTTCAGTCGCCGGAGCGTTTGGACGCACATCAACTGTGTTTCATTATTCATCATTTGGCGGTGGACGGTGTTTCCTGGCGGATCCTCTCTGAGGACCTGGAACTCCTGTTGCAGCATGCCGGACAACCGGCATCGGTGGTGCTGGGTGCCAAAACCAGTGCTTACCGGCAATGGCATGATGCGTTAAGGCAATATCGTGAAGGGAAAAGATTTGCTGCTCAGCAAAGTTATTGGGAAGAGATCAGCAAGGCTTTTGTGCCATTGAGAAGGGATCTTCAGCCTGAGAGAGATGGCCTGAATGAAAGAAATCATCAGCCCCAAGGACAGATTTGTCTGGGAGAGATGAACAGCTATAAAATTGAGCTCGATCCGGTGTATACCGGTCAGCTGTTGAGGGAAGCTTCAAAAGCCTACCGCACGGAAATCAACGACATCCTGCTCACGGCATTGGTGCTGACTTTGGCAGAATGGAACAACACTGCAAAGGTATCTGTGGGACTAGAAGGGCATGGCCGTGAAGACATTGCCTCCAATATAGACCTCAGCCGTACGGTGGGTTGGTTTACCACGATCTATCCGGTACTCCTGGAAGCAAAAGAAGGACCCGGCGATACACTGAAACAGGTGAAAGAAACACTGCGGCAAATTCCGGATAAAGGTCTGGGATATGGCGTATGGAAATACATGGGCGATCATTCTGCAAAAGAAGATAAAGATCCATGGGATGTCTTGTTTAATTACCTTGGACAGTCGGGCGCAGGCCCGCGTTCCGGAAAATTCAGTCATGCGGAATGGACTTCATTTGCTGCCGCATCGGCGGAGCAAACCCCGGTTAGTCAGCCTTTATCGGTTGCCGGAATGATTCCTGACGACAGCCTGCAGCTGTATTGGAGCTACAGCAGCAAACATTTCAATCCGGAAAGTGTGGAAGGACTGGCTGCTGCTTATCTGAAACATTTAAAAGCCATCCTGGACCATTGTGTGGCGCAGGAACTTCCAACAGCCACACCTGCCGATTTTGGATTGGGAGGGCTGGTCAGCATTGAAGAACTGGATCGCTTCCTGGAGGAAGATTTTGAAGGAAAAGCACGCAAAACTGAACTGGAAAGCATTTACCGTTTAAGTGGTTTACAGGAAGGAATGTTGTTCCATGGTTTGTTTGACCATACTGCGCATGCTTATGTAGAGCAGTTTTCCGGAGAATTGTCCGGACTGAGTGTGGATGCCTTTATCGGCAGCTGGAACCATTTGCTGAAACAACACAGCATCCTGAGAACTGCTTTCTATACCGATGCCTTTGCCATTCCGGTACAGGCGGTCTATAAAAATATAACTGTTCCGCTGACCTTACTCGATTACCGCGATAAAACTAAAGCAGAACAGCAACAGGCCATTCTGGACTTCGAAGCCGCAGATTTAATACAAGGGTTTGATTTCAGCACTGCACCATTGATGCGCATCTGCCTGATCCGCCTGAATGACCAGCAGCATCACCTGTGCTGGACCTATCACCACATCATTCTGGATGGTTGGTCTATGCCGGTATTGATGGATGGTTTACTAAAAAATTATGAGTTGTTGCTGGCGGCTAAGCCATTGCCATTGCCTCAGGAAGACCGTTACGAGGATTACATCCGCTATACGGAACAGTCTGATCAGGAAAAAGAGGAAACTTACTGGAGAAATTACCTGTCCAAAGTTTCGGAAGGCAGCTTATTGCCATTCATCAGTTCTACCGCCGACCGCAACAAGGGGATCGGAGATTACCGGACCCATGTATTGCAGTTAGACGCAGACATCCTGAACCGTTTGTCGCGCTATACCCAACGTCAGCGCATCACGATGAATACCCTGATGCAAGGGCTCTGGGCATACCTGATCCACCGTTATACCGGACAGGAACAGGTCACTTTCGGGATTACCGTATCCGGCAGGCCTGACCGTTTACCGGGGGTAGAACGTGCCGTGGGGATGTACATCAATACTCTGCCTTTCCACATTGCGGTATCCGGACAGGAATCCGTATCGGAATGGTTGCAGTGCATCCAGAAAGAACAATTGGAAAGCCGGGAATTCCAGCACCTTTCCTTAACTAAAATCCAGCGCTGGGCCGGGGTTTCGGGCGATTTGTTTGACAGTTTACTGGTCTATGAAAACTATCCTGCACATCCTGAACCTGGACATGCGCTCAGTCTGAACGTAGAAAATTTCAGAAAAGAACAACATACCAATTATCCGCTTACCGTAGCGGTGATGGTGGCCGCAGAAATTACGGTATACTTCAGCTATAACAGCTCCCTGCTGGCAACCGCCGATATGGAAGCCATCTCCGGACATTTCAAGGAAGCATTGCAAGCCATGGTGGCCACTGATGGCCTGCGGTTAAATGAAATCGAAATACTTTCTGCTGCACAGCGGCAGGAATTGCTGGAAGACTTCAATGGAAAAAGCATTTCAGCATTGCCGGAGGAAACGGTGACTTCGCTTTTTGCAAAGGCCGCCGCGCTATCGCCTGGGCATCCTGCTATTGTTTATGGAAATGCAGTGCTCAGCTATCAGGAACTGGACGAACAATCTTCCCGATTAGCGCATTACCTGCGTGACCGTGGGGTAGGTTCCGGTGTGCTCGTTGCAGTATGTCTGGAAAGATCTGCTGCTGTGATCATCAGCATGCTGGGCATCCTGAAAGCAGGAGGGGCCTATGTTCCGATCGATCCGGGTTATCCTGCAGATCGGATCGGATACATGCTTTCCGACAGCGGGTCTCAGCTGTTGATCAGCAACGAAGAGCTGTTTGCCCATCTTGAAATTCCCGAAGGGATTGAAATGCTGGATTCCGCAGATTTCGAAGCTTTTACTAATGGATATCCGGTAACCGCACCAGAACAACCGATCAGTTTGGCTGACCTGGTTTATGTGATCTATACTTCCGGTTCTACCGGTTTACCTAAAGGGGTGGAGATTACCCACGCCGGTCTTTCCAACCTCTCAGGCTGGCACCTGGAACGTTATGAGCTGAACCAGAAAAGTGTGAGTACTGCTGCCGCGGGAATTGGTTTTGATGCCTTTGGATGGGAAGTCTGGCCAACATTGCTGGCCGGAGCAAGCCTGCACATTATTGATGATGAACTGCGCTTGTCGCCTGCCGGTCTGGTCAATTATTACAGCCGTGTAGGGGTTACCCATAGCTTTTTATCGACCGTGCTGATTCCGGAATTTGTTGCGGAAAGCAGGGAACGGGAGCTGGACTTAAAATACCTGCTTGCTGGTGGAGACCGTTTATCGGCCATTTCACTGGAAGGATTGGGCTATAAAATTGTCAACAATTACGGACCAACAGAAAACAGTGTGGTGACAACTAGCTATGAACTGCTTGCAGAAAATAGTGAACTGGCACCTCCAATTGGGATTCCGGTGAGTCATACCCAGGTGTATATCCTGAATGCCGGAAATCAGTTGAGTCCGGTTGGTGTTCCCGGAGAGCTTTGCATCAGTGGCGTCGGACTGGCCAAAGGTTATCTGAACCGCCCGGAACTGACTGCCGAAAAGTTTGTACCAAATCCTTTCTTTAAAGAAGGAATTTTGGAGGAGGTAAGTTCTCTTCTTCAAGATGTTCCATTTGACCAACAGCTTGCTCTTGATCAGGCCGCCTATAGCCGGATGTACCGAAGTGGAGATCTTGCACGCTGGTTACCGGATGGTAATATAGAATACCTTGGCCGGATCGATGACCAGGTGAAAATCCGTGGTTACCGTATTGAGCTGGGCGAAATAGAAAACGTCTTACAACAAAGTGATCTGGTAAAACAGGCTGTGGTATTGGCCCGTCCGGATCATCGCGGACATAAGCAACTGGTTGCTTACCTGATCCCTGAAGGAGACTTTAACCGGGAAACCCTGGTGGAATTCCTGAAAGCACGTTTACCGGAATATATGGTTCCTGCGTTATGGGCGGAGCTGGAGAAATTCCCACTGACCAGCAATGGTAAAGTAGACCGGAAAATGCTGCCGGAGGTAGAAGGAAATGATACCTTAACAGACCAATACGAGGCACCGAGAAATGCAACAGAACTGGCCCTGGCCGGGATCTGGCAGGAGCTGCTTCAACAGAAAAAAATAGGCATCCACGATAATTTCTTTGACCTTGGCGGGGATTCCCTGCTCGCAATGCGCATGATCTCTGCAGCGCGAAAAATATTACAGACAGAAATTGCCGTCAAGACCCTGTTTACCTATCCTGATATTGCCCGTTTGGCTGCTCATCTGGAACAACAGAAACCTCAGGTAATCAGAGAAAGTATTGAAAAACAACAGAGACCGGAGCACATTCCACTCTCCTTTAATCAGGAAAGGCTTTGGTTTATTGACCAGTTGGAAGGCAGCATCCATTACCACATTCCTGCAGCATTAAGGCTAAAAGGTTACCTGAATACTTTTGCCCTGGAACTGGCGATCCGCCAGATCGTGAACCGGCATGAAGTCCTGCGGACCGTGATTCTGGAAGAAGATGGTATAGCCCGTCAGGAGGTCATGGACATGGATCTATGGCAAATGGAATTCATAGAACTGACGGCAAAGGAGCAGGAAGATGCGACTTTATTGCCTGCATTGCTTGCTGAATTTACGAACAAGAGCTTTGACCTGGCAACAGATCATATGCTGCGTGCCCGCCTGATCTTACTGGGCGAATGGGATGCGGTACTGATCCTCACGATGCACCACATTGCTTCCGATGGCTGGTCGGTATCTATTCTGGTCAATGAACTGGCGGCCTATTACGAAGTCTTCTCCAGCGGAAAAATTAAAGAATTGCCTGCACCGCAAATTCAGTATGCAGATTTTGCCATCTGGCAGCGGAAGCACCTCACACCGGAATTACTTGGCAGGCAGCTGAATTACTGGAAAGCACAGCTCAAAGGGGCAGAAGCCCTGCAGCTGCCAACAGATTTCCAGCGTCCATCCTTGCAAAGTAAAAACGCTGCGGTTCATTCTTTTGAAATCTCTACCGGATTGCTGGAGCAATTGCACCTGATCTCACGTCAGCAGGAAGTAACGCTGTTCATGACCTTACTTGCGGCATTTAAAGTCCTGCTTTCCCGTTACAGCGGACAAACAGACATTTGCGTGGGGAGTTCCATTGCCGGAAGAGGACAAGAGGAAACAGAAGGGCTGATCGGCTTTTTTGTGAATACCCTTGCTTTGCGCAGCGAGTATGCCCCGGCAAACTCCTTCATTGAGTTCCTGCAGCAGCTGAAAGAAACGACGCTGAGCGCTTATGAAAATCAGGAATTGCCATTTGAAAAAGTGGTGGAAGCTGTGGTCAAAGAAAGAGACCTTAGCCGCACACCTTTATTCCAGGTGATGTTCGAATTGCACAATACGCCGGAAGTACCGGAACTGAGTCTGGGAGAACTGGAACTGAGCACCGAGAAAGTGGATACCGCTACTGCACAGTTCGACATGACGGTCAATATGCTGGAAAATAAAGGTGTGTTGACCGGCCATATTACCTATTGTACAGACCTCTACACCGGGGCAACGATAGAGAAATTCAGCAGACATTTCGAAATGCTGCTGGAAGCGGCAGTACAAAATCCAATGCTTCCAACGGGAGAACTGGAAATGCTGGACCGCAAGGAAACAGATCAGTTATTCGGGCAGTTCAATGCTACCGAAACTGCGTATCCGCATACGGAAACCGCCATCAGTATTTTTGAAGCACAGGTGGTGCTGAACCCGGATGCGAAAGCGATCGTTTTTGAAGATCAGGCATATACTTATAAAGAACTGGACGAACGTGCCGGTCAGCTTGCCCGTTACCTGAGTGATAAAGGGATTGGCAGAGACAGCCTCGTTCCGGTTTGTCTGGAGCGCTCCGAACAAATGGCGGTGGCCATTTTGGGCATCATGAAAGCCGGGGCGGCCTATGTGCCAATTGATCCTGCTTATCCTGCAGAAAGGATCAGCTTTATGCTGGAAGATACCCGGGCCACAGTGGTGCTCAGCAGTGCTGAACTGAATGCTTCGACCGAAGCCTTTGCGGGCCTGGATGCCGTATTGATCGATAGCGATTGGGCACTGATCCAGGGCTTTGAAAACCAGGCCCCTGTGCACATTGCAGCACCCGGAGATCTGGCTTATGTGATTTATACTTCCGGTTCTACCGGAAAACCAAAAGGGGTAATGATTGAACATGCAGGGATGTTGAACCACCTGTATGCGAAGATCAATGAACTTCAGCTCGATAAACATACGGTAGTTGCCTTTACTGCATCTTATACCTTTGACATTTCTGTATGGCAGTTGTTTTCGGCTTTACTCGTTGGCGGTACAACGGTGATTTATTCTTCCGCACAATTATTGGAACCTGCAGCACTGATCGGGGCGGTAGAGCAGGATGGGATCACCATCCTCGAACTCGTTCCTTCTTACCTGACGGCTGTTTTGCAGGAGAACATTTCCGCTTCCCTGCAGCAGCTGCGCTACTTACTTGTAACGGGTGAAGCGGTAAGCCAGCCTTTACTCGCGCAATGGTTTGCCCATAAAAATTATGGCCGGATTCCGGTAGTGAATGCTTACGGACCAACAGAAGCTTCCGACGACATTTGTCACCACATCATGTGGGAGGCTCCGGAAAGGATCAATGTACCTGTCGGCAAGCCCGTGCAGAACATGCGGATTTACGTGCTTTCCGGCTTCGGACAATTGTGTCCGGTAGGGGTTCCGGGAGAGATCTGTGTGAGCGGGATCGGCGTGGCGAGGGGTTACCTGAACCGCCCTGACCTGACGGCTTCCCGTTTTGTATCCTGTCCCTTTGAAGCTCCGGAAAACCGGATGTACCGGACCGGAGACCTTGGCCGCTGGCTTCCGGACGGGACCATAGAATACCTTGGCCGGATTGATGACCAGGTGAAAATCCGTGGTTTCCGGATTGAGCTTGGAGAGATTGAAACGGTGATTCAGCAGGCAGCAGGCATCATTCAGGCCGCTGTAGTGGTGAAAACAGATGAAAGCGGTAACAAACGTCTGGTAGCATATGTAGTCAGCGAAGCGGAATTCAACAGAGAAGAAACGGTAACCTGGCTGAAGAGCCAGCTGCCGGAATATATGGTTCCGGGTTGGTTTGTGGCGATGGATCAGCTGCCTTTAACAGGCAACGGCAAGATCGACCGCAAGAACTTACCTGAACCGGAACAGGCGCTTGTACAAAGCCATACCTATGTGGCGCCGCGCAATGAACAGGAACAGCTGCTTGCCGGAATCTGGGAAGAGCTGTTACACCTGCCGGAGGTAGGGATTTACGACAACTTCTTTGAACTTGGGGGAGATTCGATCATCACCATTCAGGTGGTGAGCCGTGCCCGCCGTGCAGGTTTCAACCTTCATCCTAGAGATTTGTTCCAGCATCAGACGATTGCAGGTTTATCTGCCCGTTTGTCGACGGAGGTTTTGGCCGCCGCATCGGGAGAACAGGGAAAACTGGAAGGAACGAGTGGATTGCTGCCGATTCAGCAGCATTATTTTGAATCTGCTGCTCCGGATTTGTCTCATTATAACCAGTCGGTCCTGCTGAAAGTAAGGAAAAGCGTAAATCCTGAAAAACTTTCTGCCGGGATCAGTCAGCTGGCGGCCAGCCATGATGCTTTAGGCTTCCGCTATATCTGGACGGAAAAAGGCTGGGAACAAGCGTATAGCCAATATACCACCGCACTGGAGGTCACTGATTTTTCTGCACTTTCTGCAGGGGAGTTACATCAGGCAATTGAGGCACACAACGATGCTCAGCAGGCTAGTCTGGACCTGGAAAAAGGATTGGTGTTCAGGGCGGTATTGATCCTGACACCGGATTCCGACGCGGATAACCGCTTGTTGCTGGTGATCCATCACCTGGCAGTAGACGGGGTATCCTGGAGGATCCTGCTGGAAGACCTGGAATTGTTGTTGAACGGAAATTCGCTTCCGGCTTACAAAACCGCTTCTTACCGTCAGTGGCATCAGGCATTAGTTGCCTATGGCAACCGTAAAAAAGTACAGCAGCAACTGAGTTACTGGGCTTCGGCACAGGCGGCTGTTGGTTCATCGGCATCAGCCGGGGCACTTAAAACGACCTGCAACTGGAGGGGAATCCTGACTAAAAAAGACATCGCATTGCATCAGGTAAGCCTGGATGCAGAGCTGACCCGTCAGTTGTTACAGGAAGCCCCACGTGCTTACCATACCGTCATCAACGACCTGTTGCTTTCTGCACTGGCCTTAACCCTGGCCGGATGGAACGGAGATTCCCGTGTGGTGATTGGTCTGGAAGGCCATGGCCGTGAAGACATTGCCGGAACGATGGACATCAGCCGCACGGTAGGCTGGTTTACGAGTCTGTATCCGGTATTGCTGGACGTTTCCGGATCCGAAGACACTGCTGCTTTATTAAAGAATTTAAAAGAACAATTGCGTCAGGTTCCTGATAAAGGACTTGGATATGGGGTCTTGAAATACCTGGATAAAGCACCAGTTTTACAAGGCAAAGACCCTTGGGAGGTAGAATTCAATTACCTCGGACAGCTGGATAACCTGGTGAGCGAAGCGGAAGAAACCTTACTTTCCGGTGCTGAGGAATCATCAGGAAAATCTATTGCAGAAGAACATCCGGTAAGGGAACTGATTTCTGTGAACAGCCAGATTCAGGGCGGGGAACTGCAGATGAGCTGGAGCTATAGCAGCCGGCATTTCGATGCGGAAGCCATCGCCAGCCTCGCAGCAAATTACCTGAACCATTTAAGGGAGCTGATCGGCCATTGCGTTGCCGTAGCTGAGCCTGTTTTTACCCCTTCAGATTACCATTTGGGAGCAGAGATCAGCAATGAAGAACTCGACCAGTTCCTGGATGCGGAATACCAGGGCGCATCTCGCCGTTCACAGCTGGAAAGCATGTCCCGTTTAAGCGGCTTACAGGAAGGAATGCTCTTCCACAGCTTATACGATGACCAGGCGGGTGCCTATATTGAACAGTTTACCACGATTTTAAACAACCTCGATACCGCAGTCTTTGCCGACAGCTGGACGGTACTGCTCCGACGCCACAGCATCCTGCGCAGCGGTTTCTATACCAATGAGTTTAAGATCCCGGTGCAATGTGTGTATACCCATGTAGAGGTTCCGGTAAGCATTCTGGACTGCAGCATGATGAGCGATGAGGAGCGCGACAATTACGTTCGTGATTACGAGCAGACCGATCGCCTGGATGCTTTTGACCTGAAAGCTGCTCCACTGATGCGGATCCGTCTGATCCGTTTGAATGAAAACCGTTACCGCCTGTTCTGGACCTATCACCATGTGTTACTGGATGGCTGGTCGCTGGCGGTATTGCTTGGAGAACTGTTACAGGTATATGAATCGCTCATTAGCGGGCAGGCCTCGCTGCCTGTTGCGGAAGACCGGTACGAAGATTATATCCGTTACATGGAGCGTCAGGACGAAGAAGCGGCAAGCGGATACTGGCAGCAATACATGAACGGACTGGATGAAGCGACTTTATTGCCTTTCATCAGCATCACTGCAGACCGTACCAAGGGAATAGGTGAGTTTAAAGACAAAAACCTGTTCCTCGACATGGGCATGACCAGTCGTCTGACCCAATACGTTCAGCGCCATCACATCACCCTGAATACCCTGATGCAAGGGGTTTGGGCCTACCTGTTGTCCCGCTATACCGGGCATCAGGACATCAGCTACGGCGTCATTGTTTCCGGCAGGCCGGACGACCTGAACGGCGTAGAGCAAAGGGTAGGGATGTACATCAATACTTTACCGCTGCGTGCTTCTACCGCGAATGCGCCTGTGATCCCGACCTGGCTGCAAGCCATCCAGGCCGATCAGATCAACAGTCGCCAGTACCAGTACAGCAGCCTGAATGAGATCCGCAGGTGGTCTTCGGTATCAGGCGAACTGTTCGATAGTTTACTCGTTTTTGAGAATTATCCGGTTGATAAAGTCTTCTCTGCACAATCCTGGAAGTTAGAAACCGAAGGATTGAGCATGAACGAACAAGGCAATTATCCGCTGAGTCTGGTGATTGGCACGAGCGATGAAATCAACGTTACTTTTAATTACAACAGCAGCCTGCTGGATACGGCTTATGTAGAAGCCATGGCAGGTCATTTTCATGCGGTATTGCTGGAAATCCTGCAGCATGAAAAAGGAACGCTGAACGATATCGAAATCTTGTCGCCCGCAGAACGCAGGTATCTGTTGGAAGACTGGAACGATAACCATTTTGATTATCCTGCAGACAAAACGATTACTGATCTTTTTGAAGCACAGGCCTTGCGTACGCCTTTGGCAACAGCCCTGGTTTTCCGGGACAGCCGCCTGAGTTATGCGGAACTGGATGCACGTACCAACAGACTGGCCCATCACCTGATCAGCCTTGGCGCGGTCAGGGATATGATGATCCCTTTGTTTATCGAACGTTCTGTAGAAATGATGGTCGGCATCCTGGCCATCATGAAAGCCGGAGCGGCTTACGTTCCTATACTTCCGGATTCTCCGGCAGAACGGACAGCCTATATCCTGGCAGACCTGAAAGCATCGCTGATCCTGAGCAGCAATGAAAGTGCGGGTAATTTACCTGAAACAGGTTTACCTGTGCTGTTACTTGACGATCCGGAAGCGGTGTGGAACAGCTGCCCGGATTCCAGTCCGGCGATAGCTAAAAATTCTTCAGACCTGGCCTATGTGATCTATACTTCGGGTTCTACCGGATTGCCGAAAGGGGTGCTGGTAGAGCATGGAGGGGTGGTCAACCTGCTGACGTATCTGACCGGAAAATTCGGGGCAGATGAGCATGACAACATCCTTCAGTTCTCGAACTATAATTTCGATGCTTCGGTAGAACAGATCTTCCTGGCGCTATTTAATGGAGGTACAGTGGTACAGCTGGATGAAGAAACACGTTTGAACCCATCTGCACTGGAAGCCCTGCTGATCAATGAAAAGATCAGCCATATCGATGCGACCCCGGGATTCCTGGAAACAATGGCTGCCGGTAATTACGGCGGACTGAAAAGAATTGTTTCCGGTGGAGAATACTGCCGCGTTTCACTGGCCGAAAAATGGAAACCTTATGTGTCCTTTTACAATGAATACGGGCCAACGGAAACGAGCATCGTGGCCATCAGGTATGAATATCCGAATGACATACCTCCACAGGAGGGGGTACCGATCGGCCGCGCCGTAGGCAATACCAGGGCTTACCTGCTGGACGACCTGCTGCGCCCTGTTCCTGCGGGCGTATCCGGCGAGCTTTACATTGCCGGCGTACAGGTGACCCGAGGTTACCTGAACCTTCCCGAACAGACTGCGGCGACTTTCCTTAGTGATCCTTTTGTGAGCGGCGACAGGATGTATAAAACCGGAGATATCTGCAGGCTGCTGCCAGATGGGAACCTGAGTTATGTTGGACGTAATGACGACCAGGTGAAGATCCGTGGCTTCCGTATAGAACTCGGAGAGATCATCAATGCCCTGGAGCAATGTCCGCAGGTGGCACAGGGAACAGTGGTCTTAAAGACCGATGATTCCGGTCAGAAACGCCTGGTAGGTTATGTCGTTCCTGAGGGAGGAGACTTTAACCAGGAGGAGCTGACGGGCTTCCTGAAAGGACGTTTGCCGGACTATATGGTGCCTGCCCTCTGGGTGGTCATTCCGGAGATGCCGCTGACCGCCAATGGTAAGATCGATAAGCGAAGCCTGCCGGAACCGGATGTGACCGTCCTGACGGCCAGTGCTTATGTTGCCGCTCGGAACCAGACGGAAGAACTGCTGACGGAGATCTGGAAAGAGCTGCTGGGATTAAATCAGATTGGGATTTACGACAACTTCTTCGAGCTCGGCGGACATTCACTGCAAGTGATGCGCATGATCTCGGCGATCCGGAAAACCTTTGGTACCGATGTCAGTGTAAGGACCTTATTTGAGCTCAGCACGATAGATAGCCTTGCGAAGTACATTGACCTTCAGCAGGATGACCTTGCCGATGAAGACGCCACAATTATAGAACTGTAAAACAAGAACCTCACCTATAAAAAAAATAAATATGTCTAGTTTTAATTTGATTGACGTAGTAGAACTGTTAAATAAAGCCAATAACCAGGGTGTCAAAATCTCTTTGGATGAAGACAAGCTAAAGATCAAAATGCACAAAGACCAGAAGATAGACAGCAGTCTTCTGGACGAACTGAAGCTGAAAAAAGAATACATCATCACCTATTTTAAAAAGCATGGGAACAGCGCCCTTGTTTCGGATGAAAATAAGATTACCGCTTTCCCGAGAGAAAGCGTCAGCAGGATCCCTTTGTCTTCCGGACAGGAACGTCTTTGGTTCCTGGATCAGCTGGAAGGCAGCACAGCCTATCACATTCCAACGGTACTGAGGTTACGTGGGAAACTGGATAAAAATGCTTTGGAATCTGCTTTGAAAGCGATTGTGAACCGCCATGAGGTCCTGCGGACAGTGATTGAAGAGGAGGGAGGACTGGCTTATCAGCGCATCCTGCCGGAAAATGGCTGGAAGATGAACCTGATCGACGACCTCATTTACAGAAAAGACGAGCAGGCCCTGAGGACGGGAATTAAGGAGCTGACTGATGCCCCTTTTGACCTTTCCAAAGACCATATGCTGCGTGCTTACCTCATTGTACTTGGGGAGGAAGAGTTTGTGCTCTCGGTAACGATGCACCACATTGCTTCCGACGGCTGGTCGGCGGGCATCATTGTCAATGAGCTCATTGAATGTTACAATGCAGTCCTGGAAAACAGGAAGCCGGAACTTCCGGTACTCGAACTGCAATATGCAGATTATGCGCTCTGGCAAAGGGAGCGTTATTCCGTACCGATACAGCAGCAACACCTGGACTACTGGAAAAACAACCTGGGCGGGGTTTCCAATCTGTACCTCCCGGCAGATTTTCCACGTCCGGCGATGCAAAGTGTCAAAGGCGCGGTGCTGGAATTTCAACTGGACCAGGCAGTATCTGAAGAACTGCATGCTTTGTCCCGCCGTCATGATGCCACGATATTTATGACGCTGCTGACGGCCTTTAAAATCCTCCTGTACCGGTATACAGGTCAGGACGACATTTGTGTGGGCACGCCTACTGCGGGCAGAACATTACAGGAACTGGAAGGTCTGGTGGGCTTTTTTGTGAATACCCTGGCCTTGAGGACCGACCTTTCTGCACAACCTGATTTTTTGGGATTGCTGCAACAGGTAAAAGATACGACACTGAATGCTTATGAACATCAGGACCTGCCTTTAGAGAAAATCGTTGATGCGGTGGTTAAGGAACGCGATTTAAGTCGCAATCCCTTGTTCCAGGTTTGCTTTTCACTATTGAACATTCCTGAGGATGCAGACCTGAAATTCAATGGGGTAGCGCTTTCTTCTGAACCTATGGAGCACAGTAAAATTCAATTTGATTTTACACTTACCATGCGGGAAACGTCAAAAGGATTGGTTGCTGCGGTAGAATATTGTACAGAACTCTATCGGGAGGAAACGATCTCCCGCATGATCGGACATTTTAAAACCTTGCTGGATGCAATCATTGCCAATCCGGAAACAAAGATCACTGAACTTCAGTTCCTGAGTAAGGCAGAAGAAGAACAGTTGTTGTTTACCTTTAACCGGAGCGGCCTTGCGGTTGCTGACGGCCTTCTTGCTGATGACCTTGTTGGTGATGACCGGTCTCTTGCAGGTGGTCTTTCTCTTGCCAATGGCCTTTCTCTTCCGGAAGGAAGCACCATTGTGGATCAGTTTGCGGCACAGGTAGAAAAAACGCCTGATGCGCGGGCGGTCATTTATGAAGGACAATCCATCAGTTATAAAAGCCTGGATGAACAGGCCAACCAGCTGGCACATTACCTGCAGATTAAAGGGGTAAGTACAGAAAGCCTGGTTCCTGTTTTCATGAACCGCTCACTGGAAATGATGGTCGGCATTCTGGGGATCCTGAAAGCAGGAGGGGCCTATGTACCCATCGATCCGGAATATCCGGCAACAAGGATCAGCTATATTTTAAACGACATTGCCGCCAGTGTGGTCATTACAGATCAGGAAAACCAATCCAAATTATCACACCTGCCTGACCATGTGGAGCTGATCGTGTTTGAGGAAGTGCAGGAAGAAATTTCTGCCCATGCTAAAAGTCCGCTGAAGACCATGCTGACGGATGAAAACCTGGCCTATGTGATCTATACTTCCGGTTCTACCGGAATTCCTAAAGGCGTACTTGTATTGCACCGCAATGTGGTCAGCCTGGTAAAAAATGTAAGTTATGTTACCCTGACTCAGGATGATGTCCTGCTCTCCACCGGATCTGCTTCCTTTGATGCAACCACTTTCGAATACTGGGGTATGCTGCTGAACGGGGGACAACTCATCCTGTGCCCGGAAAATAAACTGCTGGACAGCAGCTTGCTGAAAGCAGAAATCCGCCGCCATGGGGTGACTAAAATGTGGTTTACTTCCAGCTGGTTCAACCAGCTGATCGATACCGATATCAGCGTATTTGAGGGGCTTTCTGTAATCCTCGCAGGAGGTGAAAAACTTTCCGATGAACACGTATACCGCATGCGTAAAACCTATCCGGAAATTGCGCTGATCAATGGATACGGGCCTACAGAAAACACGACTTTCTCTTTAACTTATCCCATTACGGATTCCGGACATATTCCTATCGGCCGACCGCTGGATCACCGTACCGCCTATGTTTTGGATGCCCGTTTAAATCCGGTACCTATCGGGGTGAGCGGGGAGATTTACCTGGGTGGCGCGGGCTTGTCGCGGGGTTACCTGAACCGTCCGGAGCTGACGGCAGAACGTTTCGTAGCCCATCCTTTTATTAAATCTGAACGGCTTTACCGCTCCGGCGATCTTGGTCGCTGGTTGCCTGACGGGACCATTGACTTTCTCGGCCGGATCGATGACCAGGTGAAAATCCGCGGTTACCGCATTGAGCTTGGTGAAATAGAAAATGTCCTGGAACAAAGTGGTTTATTAAAGCAGGTGGTGGTGCTCGCAAAAGCAGATGCCCAGGGAAATAAACGCCTGATCGCTTATGTCGTTCCGGTTCATGAGTTCGACAGAGAACTGCTGATCTCTTACCTCAAAGATAAACTTCCGGCCTATATGGTCCCTGCATTATGGGTGGCCCTGGAAGAAATGCCATTGACACAAAATGGAAAAACCGATAAAAACGCTTTACCTGAGCCCGGAGATGTGCTGGTTTCTTCCAGTGCTTATATTCCGCCGCGCAATCCTACAGAACAGGTCCTGACGGCCATCTGGCAGGACTTGCTGGGCATTGCACAGGTAGGCATCTATGATAACTTTTTTGAACTGGGTGGAGATTCGATCATCACCATTCAGGTGGTGAGCCGTGCCAAACGTGCCGGTTATGAATTGCAGCCCAAAGACCTGTTCATCTACCAGACGGTAGAAAAACTCTCTGCCTTGCTCATGGCCAGAAAAAGCGCCGAGCTGACGGCAGAACAGGGGCATTTGGCGGGAACAGCCGGATTGCTGCCCATCCAGCAATGGTTTTTTGAAGATGCGGGTCCGAATCCTTCGCATTTCAACCAGCAGGTATTGCTGAGCATCGACAAGAACACAGACATCGCCCTGCTTCGCTCTGCGATCGCCGAACTGAGCCATTACCACGATGCCCTGCGCCTGTCTTACTCCTCCGGACTCCATGGATGGGAACAACACTATGGTACGGAGCTGACTGAACTGGAGCTTGCCGATGTACAGCATTTGCAGCCGGAACAGCTGAATGCGGAAATAGAAAAACACTGCGACCGCATCCAGCGGAGCCTGGACCTGGAACAAGGGATTGTTTTCCGCGCACTGCTGTTGCTGACACCTGAAAGCGACGCCCATTACAGGCTCTTCTTTGCCGGGCATCACCTTGTGGTAGATGGGGTTTCCTGGCGCATCCTGCTGGAAGACCTGGGCTTGTTGCTGCAACATCCGGAACAGCCTGCCGCCATGGTACTCGGTGCCAAAACCAGCTCTTACAGACAATGGTATACCGCCTTAAATGCCTATGGACAACGCCGTCGTTTGCTCGCACAGCTGCCTTACTGGGAAAAAAGCATGCAGGAATACCATCCGCTGAAAACAACGCAGACAGGCCCGGATCAGCTGACCGTAGCAGATACAAAAAATTATACCGCGAGCCTGAGTGCAGCAGCTACCAAAAAGCTGTTGCAGGAAGTGCCAAAGGCTTACCATACGGAAATTAACGATGTTTTGCTTTGTGCGCTGGCGCTGACATTTGCGGACTGGAATGAACATCCAAAAGTCTCTATCGGTCTGGAAGGACATGGCAGGGAAGATATTTTGGAAGGCCTCGATACCAGCCGCACGATAGGCTGGTTTACGAGCATGTATCCCGTTCTTCTGGAAGTAAAAGCGGGGCAGCCGATTGGCGCTCAGCTGAAAGCAGTGAAAGAACAATTGCGCGCTGTGCCCGACAAAGGACTGGGATATGGGGTGCTGAAATACCTCAATAAAGAAAGTACACTGGAAGGGAAAGCACCCTGGGACCTGATTTTCAATTACCTCGGACAGGTAGGCCATGCGCTGAACGGAGAAGAGGAATTGGATGCCGGAGTAGAAAATACCGGGGCAGCAGCCGATGAAGCATTCCCGGTAAGGGAGAAACTGTCGGTCAACAGTGTGATTCAGGGTGGCAGCTTAAGCCTGACCTGGACTTATTCGGATTTGCACTTTGCCACAGCAGAGATTGAAGGTTTATCCGAACGCTACCTTTTTCACCTCGAAGCACTCATTGCACACTGCAGCTCGGGAACTGAAGGCTCTTTTAGCCCATCAGATTTCAATTTAACAGGCATCATCAGCATTGATGAGCTCGATGCTTTTCTGCAGGAAGAACATCTGGGCGTTCCCCGTTCTGAAGGTATAGAGCGGATTTACAAACTCAGCGGCCTGCAGGAAGGAATGTTGTTTCACAGCATTTACGACGAAGAAGCGGGGGCCTATGTGGAGCAGTTTATGGGAGAGATCACTGATCTCAATGTGGCTGCATTTCTGCAAAGCTGGGAATACCTTCTGGCACACCACAGCATCCTGCGGAGCAGTTTTCATTACGACCGCTTCTCTATTCCACTGCAATGTGTGTATTCGGAAGTCGAGCTGCCGCTTACCATGCTCGATTACCGCGATATGGAACCCGCAGATCAGCAAAAAGCCGTTAAAGCCTATGAAGTGGAAGCCAAGCGCAAAGGCTTTGATTTTACCAAAGCACCGCTGATGAACCTGACCCTGATCCGTCTGAGCGACCGGCGTCACCGCATGCTTTGGAACTTCCATCACATGCTGCTCGATGGCTGGTCTATTCCTGTCTTGCTGGAGAAATTGCTGATGGCTTATGAAACGCTGATCGCCGGAGAAAGCCTGGCCCTGATTGCCAAAGACAATTATGAAGATTATATCCGTTATACGGAACGACGCGATAAAGAAGAGGAAGAATTGTACTGGCGCAGTTACCTGAAAGGGCTTAGCGAGGGTTGCCTGCTGCCTTTTGTGAACACCACTGTAAACCGGAACAAAGGCCTGGGCCTTTACCGGGAATTGCCGCTCATCATTGATGCCCGGATTTCCGCGCAGCTCTTCCGTTTTGCGCAGCGTCACCGGGTTACCGTGAATACCCTCATTCAAGGGGTTTGGGCTTATTTGCTGTACCGTTATACCGGCAGGCCCGATGTGGTGTTTGGGGTGACCGTTTCCGGTCGCCCGGAAGATCTTCCCGGAGTAGAACGTGCCATAGGAATGTACATCAATACTTTACCCTTATATACCGTAATCGATCCGGAGGCAGGTATTGTGCAATGGTTACAGGAATTACAAATGAACCAGCTGCAAAGCCGGGAATATCAGTATACCCCATTGAACATCACCCAGCGCTTTGCGAAGGTGGAAGGCGATCTTTTCGACAGCCTTATCGTCTATGAAAACTATCCTGCCAGTAAGGTTGTAGATGGTTCATCAGATCACCTGGAGCTGGAAAATGCCTCCCTGCAGGAGCAGACGAACTATCCGCTCAGTCTGATAGTCTCTGCCTCGGAAGAGATTGGCATCCTGTTCAGTTACAACAGCACTTTGCTGGAGGACGATTATGTCCGCCTGATTTCTGGCCATTTTGAACAGGTATTACACCAGTTGCTCGTGTACGAAACCGGCACCCTTGCTGAAATCGACATGCTGAAAGCAGCGGAGCAGGCGCAGTTGGCGGATGAATTCAATGCCACAACAGTAGTTTATCCGCATACCGAAACCGCCATCAGCCTGTTTGAAACGCAGGTCCTGCTGAGCCCGGATGCAAAAGCCATTGTCTTTGAAGATCAGGTGTATACCTATAAAGAACTGGACGAACGTGCCAACCAGCTTGCCCGCTATCTGCGCGGTAAAGGAGTGGGTACAGACAGCCTTGTTCCGGTTTGCCTGGAGCGTTCGGAACAAATGGCGGTTGCGATTTTAGGGATTATGAAAGCCGGTGCGGCCTATGTGCCAATTGATCCTGCTTATCCTTCAGAGCGGATCAGTTTTATGCTCGAAGATACCCAGGCTACAGTAGTGGTCAGCAGTGCTGAACTGAAAGCCTCAACCGAAGCTTTTGCGACATTGGATGCCGTATTGATCGATGCCGACTGGGAACTGATCCAGACCTGGGGAGGCCGGGTTCCTGCACATCCTGCAGGTCCGGGCGATCTCGCTTATGTGATTTATACTTCCGGCTCAACCGGAAAACCTAAAGGCGTAATGATTGAACATGCAGGAATGTTGAACCACCTGTATGCCAAGATCAATGAACTGCAACTCAATGAACATACCGTAGTTGCCTTTACTGCATCTTATACTTTTGACATTTCCGTATGGCAGTTGTTTTCGGCCTTACTTGTTGGCGGTACAACCGTCATTTATTCTTCTGCGAAACTGCTGGAACCTGCAGAACTGATCGGGGCGGTAGAAAAGGATGGGATCACCATTCTGGAACTTGTTCCTTCTTACCTGACGGCTGTTTTACAGGAGAACATTTCCGCTTCACTGCAGCAGCTGCGCTATTTGCTCGTAACGGGCGAAGCGGTGAGCCAGCCTTTACTTGCGCAGTGGTTTGCCCATAAAGCGTATGGCCGGATTCCGGTGGTGAACGCTTACGGACCAACAGAAGCCTCCGATGACATTTGTCACCACATCATGCATGAAGCTCCGGAAAGGATCAATGTACCTGTCGGCAAGCCTGTGCAGAACATGCGGATTTACGTGGTTTCCAGCTCCGGACAATTGTGTCCGGTAGGGGTTCCGGGAGAGATCTGTGTGAGCGGGATTGGTGTGGCGAGGGGTTACCTGAACCGCCCTGACCTGACGGCTTCCCGTTTTGTGTCCTGTTCCTTTGAAGCTCCGGAAAACCGGATGTACCGGACCGGCGACCTTGGCCGCTGGCTTTCGGATGGTACCATAGATTACCTTGGCCGGATTGATGACCAGGTGAAGATCCGTGGTTTCCGGATTGAGCTTGGAGAGATTGAAACGGTAATTCAACAGGCAGCGGGCATCATCCAGGCGGCCGTAGTCGTGAAAACCGACGAAAGCGGCAACAAACGCCTCGTGGCTTATGTGGTAAGTGAAAAGACCTTTGACCGGGAACAAACCGTAAACTGGCTGAAGAGCCAGCTGCCGGAATACATGGTTCCGGGTTGGTTTGTGGCGATGGATCAGCTGCCTTTAACCGGCAATGGCAAGATCGACCGCAAGAACTTACCTGAGCCGGAACAGGGCGCTTTACAAAGCCGGAGTTATGTGGCACCGCGCAATGAACAGGAACAGCTGCTTGCCGGAATCTGGGAAGAATTGTTACACCTGCCGGAAGTGGGTATTTATGATAATTTCTTTGAGCTTGGCGGAGATTCGATCATCACCATCCAGGTGGTGAGCCGTGCCCGCCGTGCAGGTTTCAACCTTCATCCGAGAGATTTGTTCCAGCATCAGACGATCGCAGGTTTATCTGCCCGTTTATCCACTGAAACATTGGGCACTGCATCGGGAGAACAGGGGAAACTGGAAGGAACGAGTGGATTGCTGCCGATCCAGCAACATTATCTGGAATCCGGTGCTCCTGATCTGGCACATTATAACCAGTCGGTCTTGCTGAAAGTGAAAAAGAGCGTAAGCCTTGAAAAACTTTCTGCCGGGATCAGTCAGCTCGTCGCCAGTCATGATGCTTTAGGCTTCCGGTACCTGCAGCTGGAAAATGGCTGGGAACAACAGTATAGCAATTATACCGCTGCATTGGAGGTCACTGATTTTTCTGCGCTTTCTACTGCGGAGCTGGGACATGCAATTGAAGCACACAACGACCGCCAGCAGGCGAGTCTGGATCTGGAAAAAGGTTTGGTGTTCAGGGCGGTGTTGATCCTGACGCCGGATGTTGAAGCCGAGAACCGTTTATTGCTGGTTGTTCATCACCTTGCCGTAGATGGCGTATCCTGGAGAATCCTGCTGGAAGACCTGGAATTGTTGTTAAACGGAACTTCGCTTCCGGCTTTCAAAACCGCTTCTTACCGTCAGTGGCATCAGGCATTAGTTGCTTATGGCAACCGTAAAAAAGTGAAAGCACAATTGCCTTACTGGGCCTCCGCATACTCGGCAGGCGGGAATACAACCTCCTCCGGAAAACTTAAAACCCTGTACCAATGGACAGGTGTACTGGCAGAAAAAGACATTGCAGAGCATCAGGTGAGCCTGGATGCGGAGCTGACCCGTCAGTTGTTACAGGAAGCCCCACGTGCTTACCATACCGTCATCAACGACCTTTTACTTTCTGCGCTTGCATTGACCCTTGCGGGATGGAACGGAGATTCGCATGTGGTGATCGGGCTGGAGGGCCATGGCCGTGAGGACATTGCCGGAACGATGGACATCAGCCGGACAGTAGGCTGGTTTACCAGTTTATACCCGGTAGTGCTGGACCTTTCTGCTGATGGGGATACTTCCTCTTTACTGAAAAATTTAAAAGAACAATTGCGTCAGGTTCCGGACAACGGGCTTGGATATGGCGTGTTGAAATACCTCGACAAAGCACCTGCTCTGCAGGGCAAAGACCCCTGGGAGGTGGAGTTCAATTACCTCGGACAGATGGACAACATTGCAGGCAAAAAGGAGGATACTTTGATTTCCGCTGCAAAGGAATCATCCGGTAAGTCGCTGAGCGCGGCACATCCGGTAAGGGAACTGATTTCTGTGAACAGTCTGATCCAGGGCGGGGAACTGCAGATGAGCTGGAGCTATAGCAGCCGGCATTTCAATGCAGAAGCGATTGCAACTTTAGCGGAGCATTACCTGAGTCATTTAAGGGAATTGATCAGCCATTGCGTTTCTGTTACGGAACCTGTTTTTACCCCTTCAGATTATCATTTAGGGGAAGAGATCAGCAATGAAGAACTCGACCAGTTCCTGGATGCAGAATATCAGGGTGCATCCCGACGTTCGGAACTGGAAAGCATCTCGCGCTTAAGTGGCTTGCAGAAAGGCATGCTCTTCCACAGTTTATACGACGAACAGGCAGGTGCCTACAGCAAACAGTTTACCTGTGAGCTCGTTGGCCTGGATCCCGATATCTTCATGCAAAGCTGGAATGCTTTATTGAAACGCCACAGCATTTTGCGCAGTGCTTTCTATTACAATGAATTTAAAATTCCGGTACAATGTGTTTACCGTAACGTGAACATTCCGGTAGAAATCCTGGACTGCAGCCACATGGATCAGGAAGCGCAGAAAAGATACATCCGTTACTATGAGGAAGAAGACCTTAAAAAAGGATTTGATTTTACCGCCGCCCCATTGATGCGGATTGGCTTGGTTAAACTCGACGAAAATCGCTTTTACCTCTTGTGGAGCCATCATCACCTGCTTTTGGACGGCTGGTCTATGCCTACTTTAATGGAAGGGCTGCTGAGTAATTATGAGCTGCTGTCGGAGGGCAAAGCATTGCCAGAACTTGCGGAAGACCGATATGAGCATTACATCCGTTATATAGAAAGACAGGATAAAGAAGAAGCCAGGGCTTACTGGAAACAATATCTGGAAGGACTGGAAGAGGCAACATTGCTGCCGTTTATCGGCAACAGTTCAGACCGGACCAGGGTACATAGCGGATATGGGGATGAAATTGTCCATTTTGATGCCACATTTACTGCCCGCTTAACCCGTTATGCCCAGCAAAACAGGGTAACGGTGAATACGCTGATGCAGGGTGTCTGGTCTTACCTTTTGTACCGTTATACCGGCCGGACCCATGTTTCTTTTGGAATCGTGGTTTCCGGACGACCGGAAAACCTTCCAGGTGTGGAATCCGCGGTGGGGATGTACATCAATACCTTGCCCTTCCATGGCAAGGTCAGTTTGTCTGAAGACATTTCGAAAAGCCTTCAGCAGATCCAGTCAGAACAGCTGGAAAGCAGGGCTTATCAATACAACAACCTCAGTGAAGTCCAACGCTTATCGGGCATTACCGGAGATTTGTTTGATACGCTGATGGTCTTTGAAAACTATCCGGTTAGCGAAACACTGGATGCACAGCCCTGGAAGTTAAAAGTAGAAAATGTATCCTCCGAAGAGCATACCAATTATCCGCTCAGCATCATTATCGTTGCCGGGGCAGAGATTGCCATGAACTTCAATTACAACAGCTTGCTGTCGGCAGCAGATGTGAAATCCATCGCTGGTCATTTCTCAGCAGTGCTGGAACAAATGATCGCTTCGGAAGGATCGAAATTTGCCGATCTGGATATTTTTACCGCTGCTTCAAGGCAGCAACTGATACATGAATTTAATGCAAAAAGTATTTCGGCATTGCCGGATGCCACAGTGACTGCCCGTTTTGCAAAAGCAAGTGCATTGGCGGGCCTGGCCCCGGCTATTGTTTCCGGAAAGCTACAGCTGAGCTATCAGGAGCTGGACGAACAATCTTCCCGTCTGGCACATTACCTGCGCGATAGCGGAGTAGGTTCGGGGGTGTTGGTTGCCGTCTGCCTGGAAAGATCTGCTGCGGTGATCATCAGTATGCTGGGGATCCTGAAAGCAGGAGGGGCTTATGTTCCGATCGATCCGGCTTATCCGGCAGAGCGGATCCTGTACATGCTTTCCGATAGCGGAACAGATTTGCTGATCAGTACAGATCAGGTACTTTCCGGTCTGGAGATTCCTGAAAATGTGGAGCTGATTCATGTGGCAGACTTTGAAACTTTAACCGAAGAATATCCGGTCACTGCACCGGAACAGCCGATCAGTTTGTCTGACCTGGTTTATGTGATTTATACTTCCGGTTCTACCGGCTTGCCAAAAGGTGTGGAGATTACCCATGCCGGGCTTTCTAACCTGTTGAGCTGGCACCTGGAACGTTATGAACTGAACCCGCAAAGTGTAAGTACTGCTGCCGCAGGAATTGGTTTTGACGCTTTTGGCTGGGAAATCTGGCCGGTATTGGTAGCCGGGGCAAGTCTGCACCTCATTGATGATGAATTGCGTTTGTCGCCTGCCGGATTGGTGGATTATTATGAGCAGGCAGGGGTGACCCACAGCTTTTTATCTACGGTGCTGATTCCGGAATTTGTAACGGAAAGCAGGGGACGGGATTTGAATTTGAAATACCTGCTTGCCGGCGGAGACCGTTTATCGGCGATTTCACTGGAAGGATTGGGGTATAAAATCGTTAACAATTACGGGCCAACGGAAAACAGTGTGGTGACGAGCAGTTATGAACTGATTGCAGAAAACAGCGAACAGGCGCCTCCAATCGGGATTCCGGTAAGCCATACTCAGGTGTATATTCTGAATGCCGCCAATCAGTTGAGTCCGGTTGGTGTTCCCGGAGAACTTTGCATCAGTGGTGCCGGACTGGCAAGGGGTTATCTGAACCGCCCGGAGCTGACTGCCGAAAAATTTGTACCAAACCCTTTCTTTGAAAGAGTTGCTGTTGATCAGGAAGATGGAGTTGTTCAGGAAACTGCTGTTGACCAGAAACCTGCTGTTGACCAGAAAGGTGTTGTCATTCAGAAAGGTGTTATTTTTAGGGATGGCGTTGTGTTTAGGGATGGCGTGATCCTTCATGACGGTACCCTTCCTCAGGAAAGTTCTCTTCTTCAGGATGTTCCTTTTGATCAGGCGCTTGCGCTTAACCAGGACGCGAATAGCAGAATGTACCGGAGCGGCGACCTTGCGCGCTGGCTGCCGGACGGCAATATAGAATACCTTGGCCGGATCGATGACCAGGTGAAAATCCGTGGTTACCGTATTGAGCTGGGCGAAATTGAAAACGTCTTACAACAAAGTGAGCTGGTAAAACAGGCTGTAATATTGGCCCGTCCGGATCATCGCGGACATAAACAACTCGTTGCTTACCTCGTACCCGAAGGGGACTTTAACCGGGAGGCCCTGGTGGAATTCCTGAAGCTCCGTTTGCCGGAATACATGGTTCCTGCTTTATGGGTATCATTAGAAAAATTCCCTTTAACCAGTAATGGTAAGGTAGACCGGAAAATGCTGCCGGAGGTAGATGCCAATGAAGCGGTAACCGCGCATTATGAAGCGCCAAAAAATGCAGCAGAACTGGCATTGGCCGGGATCTGGGCAGATTTGCTGCGCATTGAAAAGGTGGGGATCCATGATAACTTCTTTGAACTCGGCGGAGATTCCATCATTACCATACAGGTCGTGAGCAGGGCAAAACGTGCAGGTTATGAATTCCAGCCAAGAGACCTCTTTGCCCATCAGACGATTGCCCGGCTTGTGCTTGCACTGGCGGCAAGAAAAGCCGTTCAATCTCAATCGGAAAGCGGATTTCTTAGCGGTAAAAGTGGATTGCTGCCGATCCAGCAATGGTATTTTGATCTGGAAAACCCTGCTGTTTCCCATTTCAATCAGCATGTGCTTTTAAGCGTTTCAAAAACGATTGGCCAGGAGGCCTTGTCGTCGGTTATTGAGCAATTGAGCAGTTATCATGATGCATTGCGCTTTACTTACCGAAAAACCAATGAAGGTTGGGAGCAGGAATATGGTGCCGTTAGCACTGGCTTAAGTGTGGTGGATTTACAGGGAATTCCTGTAGATGAGCTTGCCGATCAGTTGAAGCTGCATGGCGATCAGATCCAGCGCAACCTGGATATTGAGCAAGGTATGATTTTCCGCCCGGTGTTGTTTCTGACTCCGGGAGCGGAATCCGAAAACCGTTTATTGCTCGTGGTACATCACCTTGCCGTGGACGGTGTTTCCTGGAGGATCCTGCTGGAAGACCTGAGCCTGATGCTTGCAGAACCCGATGCTCCGGCTTTATCCGTGCTGGGCAGTAAAAGTATTTCTTACCGGCAGTGGCATCAGGCCCTTCAGGAATATGGAAAAAGCGGAATTTTACAGGATCAGGTTCCCTATTGGACCACGGTGGTAAAAAACTACATTCCTTTAATTACCGATAAAGTTTATTTTAAAAGGTTAACCGTAAAGGATACCGGAACAATTGTTGGCCGCCTCAGTAAAGCCGATACACAGGCTTTGTTACAGGAAGTGCCCCAGGCTTACCGCACAGAAATCAACGATGTGCTGTTGTGTGCTTTGACCCAGACCCTATCCGGATGGGCTGGTCATCCCGGAATTTCAGTCGGACTGGAAGGACATGGACGGGAAGACATCAAGGCCGGTATCGATACCAGCCGCACGGTAGGATGGTTCACAAACCTTTACCCCGTGTCTTTGAAACTGGGAACATATAAAGATCCTGGTTCTCAATTGAGGCTTGTTAAAGAACAATTGAGAAGTGTTCCTGAAAAAGGAATTGGTTATGGTGTACTCAAATACCTGAACAAAGACCAGGATCTGCAGAAAGCAGAGCCATGGAACATTCTGTTCAACTATCTCGGACAGCTGGACAACATGGTAACCGGGGAAGGGCTGATTGGTATGGCCGGGGAGCAGGCCGGAGATAACGTCGGAGAAGATTATCCGGTATCCGATAAGCTCGCCTTAAATACCATGATTCAGGGCGGAGAGCTGATCCTCGACTGGACCTACAGCAAGAAACATTATGAAGCTTCTACGATAGACCGTTTATCCCTGCTGTACCTGGAATATCTGAGGTCCCTGATCCAACATTGTAAAGCACAGCAAGAGCTGATCCTCAATCCTTCAGACTACGGACTGGCCGAACAGGTAAGCATGGAGGAGTTGGATCGTTTTATGGAGGAAGAGGTAGCTGGAAGCACAAGGAGAACACAACTGGAGGGAATTTACCGCCTCGGAGGTTTACAGGAAGGGATGTTGTTCCATAACCTTTACAATGAAAAAGGTGCTTTTACCGAACAATTCTCCTGCGACTTGCTGTCCCTGCAGACCGATGCATTTATCCGGAGCTGGGAACTGATCCTGAAAAACCACAGTATTTTAAGGACAGGATTTGAGCATGAAGTATTCTCTATACCCGTACAATGTGTGTATAAAGAAGCGGCCCTGCCGTTTACCTTACTTGATTACCGCAGTAAATCTGCCGAAGAAAAAGAGCTGGCACTTGCCGCTTATGAGCAGGCCGACCGCCACCGGGGCTTTGAGCTGAATAAGGCACCCCTGATGCGTGTTTGTCTGATCAGGCTAACGGACGATCGCTATCGCTTGTTGTGGAGTTTCCATCACATCCTGCTGGATGGCTGGTCGGTACCTGTACTTCTGGGAGAGATGATCTCCAATTATGAAGCTTTATCGGCGGGTAAAACGGTGGAACTGCAGGCGGTAGACCGTTACGAAGATTATATCCGTTACCTGGAAAAACAAGACAAGCATGCCATTGCCGCCTACTGGCGTCAGTACCTCGGCAAAGCCGAGGAAGGCTGTCTGTTGCCTTTTGTGACCGCAATCGCCGACCGGACCCGTGGAATCGGAATGAAAGAAGGGGCCATACAGCTCGATGCAAGGCTAACCTCGCTGATTTCCGACTATGCGAAAGCACAGCACCTGACCGTCAATTCGGTGATGCAAGGGGTTTGGGCTTACCTTTTATACCGTTATACCGGAAGGAAAGACATCATTTTCGGGGTAACCGTATCCGGTCGTCCGGAAGATCTTCCCGGCATTGAAAGAAAAGTGGGAATGTATATCAATACCCTTCCTTTATACATTCAGCTCGATCAGAGCCTCAGCATTGCCGAATGGTTACAAGTGCTGCAGCAAGGACAGCTGGACAGCAGGGAATACCAATATACCACCCTGAACGACATTCAAAGGCTAACTGCTGTAAGGGGCGATCTTTTTGATACCTCTATTGTTTTCCAGAACTATCCCGTTAGCGAAGAAGACATGCAAAGCGGTGCCGCCCTGGAAGTGAGCGATGCAGTGGTTCATCCCCAAACCAATTATCCTTTGACCATTAACGTCATCACCGGTGCGGAAATCAATTTGCTCTTTGTTTACAACGACGAAATTCTCGAAACATCTGCTGTAGACATGATGATGGGGCATTTCAAACAGGTATTGCTGCAGCTGGCAGAAGAAAATGTACAGCACTGGACAGACATCAGCCTGCTGACCGCTCCGGAAAAAGAGCAATTGCTCCTGACTTTTAACAATAATGTTGTTCCTTATCCTCAGGATCAGACCTTCGTTGATTTGTTCCGGGAACAGGTGCAGCGCAGTCCTGAAGCCCAGGCAATCGTTTTTGAACACAAGAACTGGAGCTACCGGGAGCTGGACGAGCAGAGTGACCACCTCGCAGGATCCCTCCGGGAGAAAGGGGCAGGGCCGGATGTGCTTGTTCCTGTATACCTCGATCGTTCTCCTGAAATGATGATCGCCATCCTTGGGATTATGAAAGCAGGAGCTGCATATGTACCCCTGGATACTGCTTATCCTGCAGAAAGGATCAATTATATCCTTAAAGATACCAATGCCGTACTGATCGTGACGAGTACCGGAATGAGCCATAAGCTCGGAGAAGTGACCACCGTTCCTTTCCTGATGGTCGATACGGAGATGATCAAGAGCAACAACACCGAGCTCCCCGCTGAAATTGCGGGCCCCGGGAACCTGGCCTATGTCATCTATACTTCAGGCTCTACCGGACAGCCCAAAGGCGTTATGGTAGAACATGCCGGGATGCTGAACCACCTGTTTGCGAAGGTGAACGACCTCAGTTTAAACCCATCCAGCTCGGTGGCTTTCACTGCTTCCTATACCTTTGACATCTCGGTATGGCAGATGTTTTCTGCCCTGCTTGCCGGTGGCCGCACGGTCATCTATCCTGCAGAACTCTTGCTCGAGCCTGTTGCCCTGCTCGAAGCGCTGGTACAGGACGAGGTTACGATACTTGAGCTTGTGCCTTCTTACCTCGCCGCTTTATTGCGTGGAAATATTGCCGTTAAGCCAGGCAAACTGGAATATTTACTCGTTACCGGGGAAGCGGTGAGCCAATCGGTATTAAAAGACTGGTTCGGACATCCGTTTTACGGAGCGATCCCTGTCGTAAATGCCTACGGACCTACAGAGGCTTCTGATGATATCTGTCATTATTTGATGCATTCCGCTCCGGAAGCGATCAATATTCCGGTGGGTAAGCCGATTCAGAACCTGCAGGTCTATGTGCTGGATTCCTCACTGGACCTTTGTCCGCTGGGCGTGGTTGGTGAGGTTTGTGTAGCCGGAATCGGGGTTTCCAGAGGGTATTTAAACCGCCCTGACCTGACTGCCCAAAAGTTTGTTGCCGATCCTTTCCGTGAAGAAGGCCGGTTATACCGGACCGGCGATTTTGGTCGCTGGCTCCCTGACGGCAATCTGGAATACCTGGGCCGGATGGATGATCAGGTAAAAGTGCGTGGCTTCCGGATTGAACTCGGAGAGGTAGAAAATGTATTGCAGCAATATGAGACTGTGGCAGAAACTGCAGTGATCGTGAAAGACGATCCGAACGGAAATAAACGCCTGGTTGCCTATTTATGTGTCAAAGAGGGGTACGTGAAGGAGGAAATGCTGAGCTGGCTGAAAGGCGTATTGCCGGAATATATGATCCCTTCTTTCTTTATCACCATGGACCAGTTCCCTCTGACTTCCAATGGTAAGGTAGACCGTAAAGGACTGCCGGACCCTGATGCCAATGCTATGCTCGTTACCGCCTATGTGGCACCGAGGACACCGTTGCAAGAGCAGCTGGTGCTGATCTGGCAGGAAATGCTGGAAGTCCCTAACATCGGCATCCATGATGATTTCTTTGAACTGGGAGGACTTTCCCTGCTGGTGATCGGACTGATTTCTGTGATCAGGAAGGAGATTGGCGTGAAGGTACAGGTTCGTGATATATTCAACTATCCAACCATTGATGCCTTGTCGGCGGTGATTACCGAACGTCTGGAAAATCCGGATGCGGACCGCATGGATGCGCTGCCACTGGCTGTGCATGAACACCTGATCCCATTGAATGAGGGACCTGTTTTGTTCCCTGTATTCATGCTGCCGGGTGCTGCCGGGGTTTCTGAGGTTTATAGTGCCCTTGGACTTGCCCTGCAGGAGAGCTGCATTTTATACGGATTGCAGATGCCGGGTGTATTGGAGGGAGAGATTCCTTCGCAGGACATCCCGGAAATTGCGGCCCTTAACATCCGCTGGATTAAAGAAGTACAACCTCATGGACCTTACCGCTTTATCGGGCATTCGCTTGGAGGAATCGTCTTGTATGAGATGATCAAACAGCTGGAAGCCGCCGGAGAGGTGGTGGAAAGCGGGGTGATCCTCGATAAGGATACCAGTACCGACAGCTCTTTCCATGAAGGTGGAAACCAGGGAGAAACGCTGTTTAAGCTGGCGATGTTAGTCTTTGAGCTGGGCAGTTTCCTTAAGGTGCCTTATCCGGAATGGGTTTGGGAAATGAAACAGGCACTTTCTCTTTCCGACAGGGAAAGCATTATGCCGGTCATTACTGAACTGGTGATGAAACATGTGGGCAGTAAAGGGGCCTATTCGGCTTTCATGCTGCGGATTCTGAACCTCGTGATCAGCAATGGTTTTCTGGAATACCAGCTCAGCGGAAAGGTGGATGCCGGCTTGTTAGTCGTAAAGGCCGCAGAGACGAGATGGGAAGAAAGTCATCCTGATGCGGAACTCGGCTGGACTGCTTTTTCTGATGATGTAAAGGAAATTACCGTTCCCGGAGATCATGATTCCCTGGTGGGCAATGCCAATGTTCATGTACTCGCTGCGAAGCTGATGCGTCATTTTCAACAATTTAAAAAATAGGAAGCTTATCGCCTGCGCTTCGGCGCAGGCCATATCGAATCATTCACAAAAAAATGTTTAAGACATGCAAACCTCAATAAAAGATAAAGATAAGCGGGGAACTTCCCTGAAGCCCTTGTTCCGCTTATTTCATTATGTGAAACCCTATTGGCTGGAATTTGGCGGCGGATTGTTGTTTTTAATCCTAACCAGTGTTTCCGGACTTGCTTTTCCAAAGTTGCTCGGCGAGCTGATCAATGGCGGTAAAGCGGCACTGGACTCCGGGAAAAATACCCATATCGGCTGGTGGCTGCTAGCTATCCTCGTTACACAGGCCATATTTTCCTTCTTTCGGGTCGTATTGTTTGTCAACGTTACCGAGAAGACCCTTGCAGCCCTTCGTCAGAGTGTTTATAACCACCTGATTAAAATGCCGATGCGCATTTTTCTTCAGCGCAGGGTAGGCGAGCTGAGCAGCCGGATTTCTTCAGACATCACCCTGTTACAGGAAATTTTTAACAATACCCTGGCAGAGCTGATCCGTCAGCTGGTGGTAGTGATCGGTGGTCTGGTACTCCTGATCATGACCTCCTTTCAACTGACGATTTTCATGCTGCTGCTGCTGCCTGTGATGGTGATCGTTTCGGAAATCTTTGGACGCTTTATCAGTAAATACGCCATGCAGGTGCAGGATAAAGTAGCAGAATCGAATACCATTGTCGAAGAAACCCTCCAGGGGATTTTCAGTGTGAAGGCTTTTGTGAGCGAATTCAGGGAGATGAAACGTTACCGGGAGCATACCAATGAGGTGGCGAAACTGGGCATGAAAGGCGGTACACAGCGCGGGTTCTTTACTTCCTTCGTGATTCTCGGCATCTTTGGAACCCTCGTGGCGGTGATCTGGCGGGGGGTAACTACAGGTGTGGCTTCCGGGGACCTTTTCTCCTTCCTGCTGTATTCGGTATTTGTCGCCACTGCAATTACCGGACTTGCCGAAGTCTTTACGGCGCTGCAGAAAAGTATCGGTGCCACCAAACACCTGTTCGACCTGCTGGAAGAACCCGTAGAACCACTCACAGACCTGAGTACGGTTGCCCCTCAGCATTTGCTTCGCGGAGCAATCAGTTTTAAAGACATTCATTTTCATTATCCATCCCGGGCAGACATCAAGGTGCTGCAAGGCGTTTCCTTTGAGGCTGCACCGCGACAGAAAGTTGCCATCGTAGGCTCCAGTGGTGCGGGTAAAAGCACGATTGTTTCCCTGCTTTTACGACTGTATGATCCCATTGGAGGTGAAATCAGCTTTGACGGAAGAAAGGGCACGGATATTCCGCTTTCTGACCTGAGAATGCAGGTTGCCGTTGTTCCGCAGGATGTTTTCCTTTTTGGGGGAACGATCGGGGAGAATATCGGTTATGGACGGAATGGGGCAACAACCGAAGAAATTATTGCAGCGGCAGAAAAGGCCAATGCCTGGGAGTTTATCAAACGTTTCCCCCTCGGCTTAGATACGGTTGTGGGAGAGCGGGGCATCCAGCTTTCCGGCGGACAAAGACAGCGGATTGCCATTGCCCGGGCAGTGCTCAAAGCACCAAGGATCCTGATTCTGGACGAAGCGACTTCCGCCCTGGATTCGGAGTCCGAAAAGCTTGTTCAGGATGCACTGGATAAACTGATGGAGGGGCGGACTTCCATCGTGATCGCACATCGCCTGGCTACGGTCAGACAGGCAGATAAAATTATTGTCATCGATAAGGGAAGGATTGTAGAAGAAGGCACGCATCAGGAGCTGATCGGTGTGCATGGCGGCCTTTATAAGAACCTTAGCGAGATGCAATTCCTCAATTAAACCTAAATATAAAACCAAGATACCCCTTAAACTAAAACGCGCTCGCCTATGTGAAGAAAACTTTCAATGAAAAACTAAGAAAAATATACATCAACCCTAATTTAATTATTATTCCCTATGTTAAAGAAACTTGAAAAATTATCAGCCTTTATTGGCAACACTCCCCTTATTGAACTGAAGCAGGATGACATCAGCATGTTTGCTAAACTGGAATACAATAATTTTACCGGAAGCTCCAAAGACCGTGCTTCTTATAGTCTGATCTACAATGGCATAAAGGACGGAAAAATCAATGAGGACACCACCATCATTGCTTCCAGCTCGGGCAACCTTGCCATCTCTGTGGCCTCGATCTGCAAAATCCTCAAACTCCGTTTTATCCCTGTAATCGACCCGAATATCAATTCTGCCTATGAGCACCTGCTGAACCTGATCTCTTATGATGTGGTTAAAGTGACGGAAAGGGATTACACCGGGGGATACCTGCTGAACCGCATCCAAACGGTAGACCGGTTACACACTGAAATTCCCAATTCTTTCGTGGCCGATCAATATGCTGATCCTAACAATTACAAAGGTTACCAGGGGCTTGCGGATGAGATTATGAACTCCTTTGATTATCTGGACCGCATCTTTATCGCGGTAAGTTCCAGCGGTGCGATCACCGGAATTTCCTCTTACCTGAAAAAACAACGTCCGGAAATTCAAATCATCGGCGTGGATGTAGAAGGTTCGGTGATCTTCAACGCGAAACCTGTGAAGCGTTTTATTTCCGGAATTGGGGCGAGCCAGGTTCCTCCGATTATTGAAAATGCGATGATTGATGATGTGGTGATCCTGACCCAGCTCGACATCATCAGAGGTTGTTCTGAACTGCTGAACGAGCAGGCCATTTTTGCGGGAGCTTCCTCAGGTGCGGTGTACCTGGCGGCTAAGAATTACGCGAAAATTTATGGTGCTGAGGGTCGTTCCCTGCTGATTTTCCCGGATAAAGGACATACTTATCTGGATACGATTTACAATAAGGACTGGGCTGCAGATTTAGCGGAAAAACTCGTGGAACCTGCTGCTGTTGCATAAAATTTAAACGATTAAAATTAAACAAGCTAAAATTAAAAATTATGTTATATCTGAATGCCGATAATATTAAAGAAGTTGGCGTAAACTGGGATAAAATTGTGGAAGTGATCCGGGAATCGGTAGAAATGCTTTCCAAGAAAGACTATTCACAGCCCGTAAAGCCTTACCTGCGCTACGGAGCTGCCCAAAACAGGATCATCGCCATGCCGGCGTATGTTGGTGGCGTTACCCCATGGGCAGGAATCAAATGGATTGCCAGTTTTCCCGACAACATTTACCAGGGGAAACTAAGGGCAAACTCGGTGACGATTTTGAATGAACATGACTCGGGCATCCCGCGCTGTGTGATCAATACGGCCGCGGTAAGTGCGATCAGAACTGCCGCAGTTTCTGGCTTACTGGTAAAGGAATACCTGAAAGGAATCGCCACAGATCAAAAGCTGGTAGTGGGGATCAATGGCTTTGGCCCGATTGGTCAGACGCACCTGAAAATGATCACTGCGATTTTAGGGGATTCACTGGATCAGGTATTGATCCACGACCTGAATCCGATTGATAAATCGGTAATTGATGCCGGAATCAGGGATCAGGTAGAGCTGGTTTCTTCCTGGGAAGATTGTTACCTGAACTCGGATATTTTCGTGACCTGCACGGTATCCTCTGCGCCTTATATTGATAAGGCACCTAAAAAAGGTTCTCTGCAGCTGAATGTTTCTTTAAGAGATTATACGGTAGAAATGCAGGATTATATGGATACGATTGTGGTTGATAACTGGGAAGAGGTTTGTCGCCAGAATACAGATATCGAAAATATGCACCTGAAAAAGGGCCTACAGGAAAGTGATACGCTGACGATTGATCAGGTATTGGGCGGAAAAGGATTGCTGAACCGCAAAGCCACAGATGTAGTGATGTTCAACCCAATGGGAATGGCAATTTTTGATATCGCCGTTGGCGGATATTATTATGCCGAAGCACTCAACAGACAGATTGGCCACTTGTTGCCGGATTAAGTAATGGTATGCTCCGTGTTCTTTCTTTTGAAGGGACATGGAGCTATATTTTAAAATTTAAGAGAAAGAATGAAAGTAGAAGTTTTCCGCGTTTCGAATGATGTGATGAAAAATCAATGTTACCTGATCCATCATCAGGGAACAGGTATTTTAATAGATCCCGCCTGGGATTATGAGTTGATTGATGGGTATTTGTCTGAGCATAAGATTGCGTTGAAAGGGGTAATGTTGACGCATTCCCATAAGGACCATGTTAACCTGTCCGGGAAATTTGCAAGGGAGTATGGGGTGCCGGTGTATATGTCGGCAGTGGAAGTGAAGGAATATGATTTCAGTTGTTTGAACCTGGTTCAGTTGAAGCATTTATCGAAGATTGTGGTCGCTGGTTTTGAAGTTATTGCTTTATTGACGCCAGGACATACGGCAGGAAGTATGTGTTATCTGATTAACGGGAATTGCTTTACAGGAGATACGATCTTTATTGAAGGGGTAGGGAGTTGCAGTGAAACGGATGTGGATGATTTATATGATTCTGTGCAGTATTTGAAGAAACAGCTGAGTAAGGATACGCTGATCTGGCCGGGGCATTGTTTTGGAATGGCGCCAGGGATGGATATGGATTATCTGTTGAGTAATAATCTTTATTTTCAATTGGATGAGAAGGATTTGTTTAGGAATTTTAGAATGAGGAAGAACAGGCCGGATCCGCTGGTTTTTCAGTAGTGTTATTATTGTAATTCATGATATGATACATCATGCTCTGAATCTGGCAATCTTTTGATTTATTCAGTTTGTTGTGGGAGGGTTCTAGTTCTAAACTATTTATGGCAGACAAGTTCGCTAAACACCGGTATGTTAGGTGTTAATCGGCTATTGAGAAGATAGAAATGACTAAGCTATGCAAAATTTTACCATATTGAATTTGATCTCATAGGAGGATCGTTTAATGAAATCTGTACACTAGGAATAAATTATAAAAAAATGGCATAAAACTTCTGAAAGTGACAAGTGCTTATTTATTATTTACGATTTTAAGAATATTTTGTGTTAAATTATTTCATTTTTATATTGATCATTTGAAATAAAATTGCAAGATTTGAAAAGGTCATTTTATCTTTTTAATTGATAATCTGATAACTTTTTATCCTTGCGCTCAAATAATGATAAATTTCATCCAACTACATCCATTTTTCAGCAGATCCTCCTTTGCTGATTTTCCAACTTGAGAAATCGGTCTCATTTTTTTTGAGTTTTTAGTTGCCATAGACATGACTCATTTGATGTAAATAAAAATAATCATAAATGTAATTAAAGGACGTTCTACACATGGAAAAGCAGGATCTATCGATTATTGATGTTGGAGGCGAAGGAGAAAGAATTGTCTATTCCAATCCGGTGAATCTTGAGCCGACCTATGCAGGTAGGCTAGGTGAGGAATACCGAATCTCATTAAATTTAACAGAGAGACAGACCACGATTCTGAATAGAATGTGGTACCCTGATAATAATTTTAGCAGTATTCCTTTCTGTAGAGCGGAAATCGTGAAACTTTTTGTGTTGATTCTGGATGATCTTGCTTATAAATATGCAAAGGAAAGAACCGTTTTAGAAGTGCAATTCAATACACTTGCGGATATGATCACCAGAAAGCACCTCGCTAACGGAATGAATGATTACAATTACAAATACACGCTTTTATCTACTCTGGATCAGATCTACTTTAATTTGTTTAAACATGCTGAAAATGCACTGAGAGCACATTATGGTCATACAAGGAAGATCAACACCGACGTGGACTATGGTGATGAAGAAATTAACAACGCATATCATGCACGCCTAACGTCAAAGGTTTTGCAAATGCTACCTATATGGGTGCCACGTGTTGATATGCCTGATGAAGCAACAAATATTGCCTTATATACCCAGAATGCCAATAGGTGGAAATTACGTTTTGAAGAGATCTGTTCTGAATTTAAACATGAACCGAAGAAGTACCTTGCGGGCATTCTTAAACTGGCGAAGCTAAATGCCAGCAATCCTGCTATAGAGATGATTTACTTTGAAGCTTCAAAATTTATTGCTGCCCATGATCCGCAGATCGCTCTCATACTTTATATCTATTACATTCATTCAGACTTACAATCCATAGCATTTGACAATAGACAATTGACCAAGACGGCGCAGAAGAACATTTTTAAGACTAAGGAGCAAGTCGAAGCCTTTCAGACGATTGTAAGGGATTTGATTTCGAACCAAGATCTTAATAGTGCATTGCTGGCTGTTCCTTCTGTTTTTTCAAGGAAAAGGAAAACTATACAATTGGATCCTAATGCAATTGCGGCAATCAATGAGAGACACTCTGGTACAGTGGAATTGTTAAATAAATACCTTCAAGAAGACACAGAAGATGATACTAAGGTTGTTATTCCTGACCTCATTGTTATAGAAGCCCCTATTCAGCATTGTGTTTTCATAGAAACCTTACCATTGACTGCCATTCAAGTAGAAATCATCTTACATTTTGCGAAAAATAATTTTGTTGTTCCTCAACAAGAAATAGAACGTATAGCGAAAGAGAAAGGATTGTTTAAAAATCAATTGGTAGAGGGGATTAATGAAACCTGTTATGAAACAATTGATGATGTTTTGATTGAAGAGGAAGAAGACAACTACATTATTTACGAAACATATTATAAAAGCATTTTAGCCTCATGATAGAAAATATTAAACCTAAAGAAGCTACGTCCATTATTAATTCATTAATTGGTGGGGTGGTGCCAAAAATTGGCGTACAGCATATCACGGTAGGTAGATCAGAAGAAATTAATGCAGTAGTATCTGCATTGGAAGATGTTAAGAATGGCCATAGCATGGTGAAATTCTGGATTGGTGATTTTGGCTCTGGAAAATCTTTTATCCTACACCTATTGAACACGGTTGCCTTGAAACAGAAATTTGTGGTTGCCAATGCAGACTTTACACCTGACAATAGATTGTATTCAAATGATGGTAAAGGTGTCGCGCTATATACCGCAATTATGGATAATATTGCTATTCAAACCAAACCCGAAGGTGGCGCATTGCCTACATTGATGGAAAAATGGATAGAACAAGTCATCACAAAAACAGCTGCTGAGAATAACATTTCACCAATGGTAGTAAGAGATAAGACTTATCTCCCCCTTATTCAAACAGCCATCATGAAGACTATAAATGAGTTGACGGATGCTGGTGGTTTTGATTTTGGTACCGTTGTTATGAAATATTATGAAGGATACATCAACGACGATGAATTACTTCGTAGAAATGCTTTGAAATGGCTTAAGGGAGAATATTCTACTAAGACGGAGGCCCGACAAGATCTTGGCGTGCGTGAAGTAATCAATGATCTCAATTACTACGATATGCTTAAAAACTTCTGTAAGCTATTTGTGAGTATGGGATATAGTGGATTTATGATCAATCTTGATGAAGCGATTAACTTATATAAAATTTCTACCTCTGCTATGCGGGGGAAAAATTATGAGAAGATATTGAGCATTTATAACGATTGTTTTCAAGGGAAAATAGAAAACCTATTTTTCAATTTTGCCGGCACTAAAGAGTTTTTAGAAAACGAACGTAGGGGGTTGTTTAGTTATAATGCATTAAAAACAAGGTTAGAAACCAATAAGTTTGAAACAGCGGATATCCGCGATTTTGCACAACCTGTGATTCGGTTGTTACCATTAGACAACAATGAAATTTTTGTGTTGCTTAAAAAACTGAAAGCTATTTTTGATTTTAACTACAAAACTGAAATAGATATTAATGATCAGGATATGCTCCAGTTCATGGAAGAAATATTCAATAAGCCAGGGGCAGCTGAATTTTTAACACCGAGGGAGGTCATTAGGGATTTCTTGAATATCCTAAATATTCTAAGACAGAATCCTGGTTTAGATAAGAATAGGCTATTTGCAGAAATACAAATTTCTGATGAGCGTCCTGATGATGTATTGATTGATGGAATTGAAGAGCTGTGAGTGCCTTCGACTTATTGTCTGCTCCCATAAGGAAATACGTGAGGGACAAACGTTGGGAGGATCTAAGACCAATACAAGCGGCTGCAATACAGAGAATCACACAGGATGATAGGCATTATATTTTAGCTTCGAGAACAGCTTCTGGTAAGACCGAAGCTGCATTTCTTCCTATACTTTCGAAGCTAAAGTTCAGCGATCCCGGAGTGATGGTTTTATACATTTCACCTTTGATCGCGTTAATTAATGACCAGTTTATGAGGGTGGAAGATCTTTGTAAAGATATGGAAGTTTTAGTCACCAAATGGCATGGTGAAGCGAACAAAACATTAAAGGAAAAGCTGATAAAAGATCCCCAAGGAGTTGTGCTTATGACTCCTGAATCATTGGAAGCGATGTTTGTTAATCGACCCTACAATGTAAAACATTTGTTTTCGCAGTTGAAGTACGTAGTGATAGATGAAATCCATTCTTTCATAGGTTCTGATCGTGGCGTTCAGTTAAAATCATTATTATCAAGGTTGCAAGAGGTAAACGAAACTTCCTTTAGCATTGTTGGGCTTTCTGCAACGCTAGGAGATTTTGAGGAAGCGAAAAAGTTTACTGGTGAGGTAGATCGGACTATAGTCATAAGAGATAAGGCATCTAAAGAACTGAATGCTGAATTTCGTTTTTTTAGACAAATAGGTAATGAATTGCCCTTGGATCTTTTCAAAGATATGTATAAAGAAACAAGGGACAGTAAAGTTCTAATCTTTCCTAACAGTAGAGGGAAGGCCGAGGAAGTTGCGGTCAAATTGCTTAAAATCTCAGAAAGAGTAGGAGGACATGCCAACTATTTTTCACACCATTCTTCTGTAGATAAGCAGGTGAGAGAATATGTTGAGGAGTTCGCTAAAAGCAAAATGCGTAGAAATTTCACCATTAGTTGCACTTCGACTTTAGAATTGGGAATTGACATTGGTTCAGTAGATCAGGTTGTACAGGTGGATGCTGCCCATAGCATTGCTTCTTTAATACAACGGGTAGGCAGAAGTGGAAGGCGAGAGGGGGCAAAAAGTAGTTTATTGTTGTATGCAACGGAGCCGTGGAGCCTGCTTCAATCTTTGGCAAGTTGGTTACTTTATTTGGAAGGTTTTATTGAGCCACCTCAAGTTAATGACTTTCCTTATGATATTCTCTTACATCAGGCACTTTCCATTACTAAGGAACATTCCGGAATTCTTAAGCTGGAATTGGTCAAAAAACTGAGTAATAATTACAGCTTTCGGATGATTCCTGTTGCGGTTATTGAAGAGATCATTGAGCATTTGATTCAGCAGGATTTGTTGGAACAGTTAAGGTATGAAGTGATTATTGGTATAGAAGGGGAGAAGCTTGTAAATAGCCGTGATTTTTATACCGTTTTTAAATCTGAGGAATATTATAAAGTACTGAATTCTGGGAATGGAATTGGACAGATTCCATACTCACCTCAAGTAGAGGAGGATGAAAATATTCTACTGGCGGCAAAGATTTGGAAGATTAAATTTGTAGATCATGATGCCAAGAAGATAGAAGTTGTTCCAACCGCTGACGGGAAGAAACCCTTGTTTTTTGGCTCAGGAGGAGATGTTCATCCAAAAATCCGAGAAAAAATGTTGGAGATTCTTTATAGTGAGGCCGACTATGAAGTGCTGAATGAAGAAAGTGCTTTGGAAATTAAAAAATTAAGGAAAGAATTCTCAGTTTTCAATATACAGTGCCAGAAGGTAGATAGACCTTTGGAAGTAGGCCTTAAAGAAAGTGTTTTTTATAGTTTTAATGGAACTATGATCAATAGAACGATTGGTTTTTTATGGGCTATGAGTGGAATAATTGCTAGATATAATGACGATTCGAGTTCTTTTACTATTCCGATTGGAGATGCTGACCTCAAGAGTTCAATCAACTTGATATCGCCAGTGATGGAAGACCTAGATTTTCATCTTGAAAATTACCTTTATGCAGAACCTCAAGTAATGTCGTTTTCTAAATGGGGTGGTTATCTGCCTATGAAATATCAAATGCTATTGGTTAAACAAAAATTCTTTGATTTTGACGGAGCTGCTGTCCTTGGAACTTATCAATTGATTAGCAACCTTAAAGACGTTGAATGATAATGTGAACAGATGAATCAATATTTAGGTTGTAAACTTTGGTAGCTGAAATTATAATTATGGATAATAGAGAGGTGTTAATCGTTACTATTGGGATATGAACAGTGTTATTAATGCTATGAAAATGGCCATTGGCTCTCAGGAAATTATAGACTTGGTAAAGGAATATGCCGAGATGGGCTTAGATGAGTTTATGGAGGATGATATCTTAAAGAATATACCGCTTTTAAACACCATTGGAGCATTTTACAAGTTTGGCAACACACTTCGCGAGCGTAAAATTAAGCTTAATGTCCTCAGATTTTTACAACAACTTGAGCACATCGATCTAGAAGAAAGACAAGCTTTTTTGGAAAAGTTAAATAATGAGGATCAGAGCGGTAGAATCTTCGAACAGTTAATGCTCCTACTTGAAAAACTAGATGAGACTGTAAAAGCAGAAATGTTGGGTAACTTGTTTAGAATTTATATTGTTGGAAAGTTAAGTCGGCATACCTTTTTTAGATGTTGTGCTATAGTTGAGCGTGCGTATATTGCAGACCTTATTTTGGCTTATCAACGTTTTTACTACATAATAGGGAAGCAAAGTATTGACCAAACCATTTACAATTCTTTAGTTGACAGTTCAATCCAGCTGAGTGATTTAAATTACAATTTAATGAACTTAGGGATAATTAGTAAAGATCTTAAACTCTTGACTCTTGAATTTAAAATGAAACACGATTTGGGGGAAGGAGAGTTGTATGGAAAGTCTTCTTTGAATTATGTTGGGAGAGCAATAGTTACCTATATCATATATGATTATAACAGTGAAAGATTTAGGTCATATTTGAACCAAGCGATCGTTTTGTAAACGACTGAAAATATTACATATATTCGAATCCGTTGTTGCTGGCAATGGTCAATAAGGGATTGATATTATTTCCGAAAAGCTCTTTTATAACCGTTTTGTCTTGTTTGTTGACTAGGCTTAAATCTGGAATAATAGTTAGATACTCTTGTAAAAATTTATTCTGAGGGTAAAGTTTAAATATAGTCTCAAGCGCCAGGATTTGCATATTATAAAAGGCCTCAAAATGGTCCTCAAATTTTGGCAGTTTATCCCCTTTACTACTGTTAAAACTTTTGCTGGCTGGTATTAAATTCCAAATTAGATCATGTGAGACGAAGCCGTATGGTATAAAATGATCTATTTCGTATTCATCTATATTCAGCAGATCTTGTGTATATATGCATTTAATCGGGCCATGATGTTTAATCACAAGGTCCCAAAACTCTTTGCGGTGCTTGTTTAAGCTTTTCCTCTTTGGGGATTTTATTAATTTATTTAGAATTTCTGGAACATTAGGGTTACGCTTTTGAACATATGATGCTAAATTCCAATAACAAAAGCTTTTTAATATTCCAGAATTTTCCTCGAGATAAGATCTCCATTGAATATGGATGGTAATTTCATTTTTATCAATAGCATACAAACTATTGGTACTTACATCATGAGATTCAAGGTATATTTGATCTTTACGGCCTTTTAGCATAGGAAACCAGGGGCTTAAAAAGCGGTGTGGAACTTCATTATCAAAGTGCTTCAATTTTTCAATTGTAACTGGATTTTTGCTTGCGAGTAATGATGCAATGATGGTGTTTTTATTGACATCGATAGATAAACCTTCAGTAACAATTAGCTCTGCAATTGCTTTTTGAAGCTGGTCTTGTTTGCCGAAATTTAAATGAAAATAATTGATAGGGTACCATGCATTTGCAATCATGCTAGCAAATAGAGCTTTCTTTTGAATGACAAAACGACCCGCGCCTGTTTCTTCAAGTAAAGCTAGAAACCAATAGAATTTATAAGAAGTAGATATGCTATTGAGTGAAGACGTGATTAAATTGATCGGTAATTTATCTTTTTCGTTCATCTAATTTGGTCAAATGATATTTGAGATATTTCTTATTCCCAGGAGTCAATCCGACTATTTTTGATTCTTTTTGGACATCTAAAAGCTTTAAATCATCCCATTCTATTCGCTCTGATTTGACTATTTTTCCTGTTTCATCGAAGGAGATCAGAAATCTATCAAATAAGGCGTTGTAGCTTGGGCTTAACAGTAAACCATTATCTGGATCTAATCTTTCACGATCGTCTTCACAAATTGCCCAGGGTTTAATATGAGAAGCCACAAGAAGATCTACACCAGAGAAATTGGTAATAGCACATTTGCCAAACCATCTTTTTATTAAATCGTCTCTAAATTTTGCTTGCCCAACTCTAATCTTTACCAATGCTTCCTTGGTCGTTTTTTGGGCTTTTGGTGAAAGGATAGGTATGTTTTTAATGTTTGGAACTTTGAGCTTTTGAAGTATGATGTCTCCAGCTGCTTGCGGAACAGAAAATAAATACCCTTGATTTGACTTATCACCTTTTTTCGGCATGGGGCCTCCAGTCTCTGTCCATAGCTGGCTTGTTGACGAGAAAATATCTTCAATCGATAACCAATTTTCAAGAGGATAATATTCAACATCGACTCTCATCCCTTCATCAGACCATTCGTCTCTGTAGCCTATCGGTTTTTGAAATGGATAGTAACCGTGGAGAGCGACACCAACTTTTCTAATGTATTTGTCGATGTAAGAAAATATAATATCACCTTCTTGCACTTCCGAGACATTCGTCCAATGAAATTGAGTTTTGTCGGTGTATTTGTTTGTAAATGGTGCCCAAATAAAGCCACCTTCGTGCTCTACTTTAAAAGATTTTCCTTGATTAACCCACCAGTAAGCCATATTATTTGAATAAGTTTTGAAATTATGTAAAACTATTCGAAATAATGTAATTTTTTATGAATAGATATTTCAGATAAACTGTTTGTGAAAAGTTTATTTTGATTTTGAATATGGAATTAGGTTATTGCGTATAAATAATTATTTTTAAATTTAGCTAGGCTCCTCAATATGTAGTTTTTACATTTTAGGTGTATGAACGATTCAATAGCTTGCTTTCTCAAGTTAAAATAAGGAAATCTATCGTAGACCGTTTTTGATGCTGAGATAATGGTTTCGCGTAGGAGTTCTTGTAAAGGAGCATAGCCGAACGTATATCATTAAAAATGATATAACTTATGATTATCTAAGTGACTTGGATATTCCAGCCGTCCTAAATGAAAACCAAATGTTTATTTTCTTTTGATTAATAATGTTGTTTTTGTGGTGTTGTTCTCTGTCGATCCTGTGAAAGGGCTCTTTGGAATATGATGTCTAATTGTGTTACCCTCCACTTGAGTTTTATTAGGCTACCTGTTAGGGGTTTGTAGGGCCTTATCAGGCCTGAAGCCTATCTACGGGCAAATTCAAGCGCTCTTGCTTCTTTACTTAGGCACATATGAACGTTAAGGCATTTAAAGCGGACCTTCAACAGAAAGATGCCGGATTTATAACAGAAATATGATCTTGTTGGAATTAATTCGTATCTTAAAATTAAATTAATTAATATTTTAGTTATGGCAATATCTAAGCACGGCCCATATGGCCATCCGAATGGAAAAATCGGAAAACTTGTCCATTACATGTTAAAGGGACAACCTGTTACACGTATGGTAGGCAGAAGGATTAAATCAAGTCAGAAACAATTGGTCAATTGTCAGGCGATGTCGGTTACGATGGGCTTTTTAAGACCTAAGAATGTACTGAAGTTTATTAATCTGGGCTTTGAACTGGAGGCAAGGGGGACCGTTAAAAACCCTCACAACCTGGCAACTTCATACAATAAGAAGTTTGCGCTGAAAGGGGAGTATCCAAACCTTAAAATTGATTACAGCAAGGCAATGGTTAGTCAGGGGAGCTTATCCGCACCCAGAGACACGAAATTGGTTAAAACAGAGGCTGGATTGGAGTTTAGCTGGGATCCAAGCCCTTTGGAGGGTGAAAACCATCTGGACGATATCGCAATGGTTTTGCTTTGTTATCCAGGTCTTGAAGATGCCATGAGCTACCTGAATGCAGCAAAAAGAGAAGATGGCAAATACTTCATCGCATTGTCGGGAACGCTTCACGACGAGCCTATGGAGGTTTATATGTGTTTTAAATCTGCTGATGGCAAGTCAATTTCCAATAGTGTGTACTTTGGGAATCTGAACGGTGAAGCAGAAACCGAAGAGGAAAAATATCAAAAGAAAAAATATCTGACCTTGAAAACGCGGTTTGATCAGGTTGAAGCTGATTATTTAGCGCATTTTGAACGTCATGGTAATGTGGTTGTCGTAACCAGGGCTTTCCGGAATCTGGAAACAGAGTATCTGGCACTAAAGAGCAAGCTGGATAATCTTCCCGGAAAACCCAGTTGATTAATATGGATTTAATTGAAGAGCTAATGGGTTCTAAAGGTGTTCATTTAGCTAAAGATTCTAAAGGAAACGAGTTCGGTATTAGAGTCCTGGGGAGAGGTATGGACTTGTTTTTCAAAGAAAATAACAAAGGCTTAATTTGTTCAATTGATGCTGCCCATGGGGTGATTTATACCAAAACTATTCGGATATGGGACAGTACTGGTGAGAAAATAAGCAGGGAGGAGCGATTAAGGATTTCCAGATTGATTGAAAAGTATTATAAAGAATTTTATAATTCTGAGGTTATTATGGACGGAATTGTAAGTTGATTTTGATCGTGTAGAAAGAAGAGTCTATCTTGCCTGCAGTTTCTGATATCTATAGGTTGATCAAAAAACAAGTGTATTGTTATAGAATTTGACAACTTTAGATAAAGGGGCCAATAAGTGAATAAGGCCATATTGATGCACACTATTATATCGATGAAATTGTTTGGGAAAATAAATGTTTGCTTGCTTTTTATAGCTAGTCTGTTGGCGTGTAAAAGTGAAAAGACCTTTAGATTGGAGAAGTATGCGCTGAAAAGTGAGAATCTTGATACGTTGGCATACTTTGCAAAGCATGGTGTTTATTTGCTTGAAGTTAGAGATTATGGATTTTTAGGCGATTTCAAGAGCGAGTATGTATTTACCGGCAGAAAAGATAGCCTGGGCTACAAAATTGACTCCGACAATTTACAGATTGAATTGTCTGAAAAGTATTTGGGTTTAGTGAAGGAGGGTGATTACAGTTCCGGTTGGTTTAATATTAAGCAACATAAAATCATTTCCTCATTACCTAAAGTTGATTCTATTGTAGCAAGTTTAGGAAAGATTCCCGCAGATCAGGTGCTACATGAGAAAAATGGAATCTTTACGATTTATGACAAGGGAAGACTTGTAAGGAAATTTACGCTGGGGGAGTTCTTAATTAAAAAGGATTCTGTTAATTACGATGACCTGGAATTTGGTATTTATCAGGTGAAAAATGAGGGTCTTGTAAAGGTAAATAACGATGGAACGAAACTATCTGAACAAAAAGATGGATTGTATTTTATCCCTTCGCCGGGATTTAATGTTGTAAATTTTAAGCAATTGAATGATATTTTACCTGAAATTAGCGCAACTTTGAAAAAGTACCCGTTGCCCGAAGAGATAAATATCAGATAGGTGCGGGGTGTTAGTGTGAGATCTTGATTTAATATTGCCAGGAGAATGAAAAAATCAATATTTGTCAGGGTAATCGTTTACATTTTGATACTTATCCTGTTGAGATATGCGTTACTTGTAAGTGCATTTTTAATGGGTTTTGGCTCAGCTTCTGATCATACAAAAGATGAAATAATGCTAAATGTAGTTTTGTTTACGTTAAATTGTTTCACTTATTGGATTATATTGTACGCGCTCGTGCTCTCTAATCGAAGAATAGAATTATTAATAGTCTCTGTCGTTACTTTGGTTGTTTGGGTAACCTTATTTTTTTATTATAATTACTGCTGAGCACTAGAATGCATTTAACGCTGCGACCCTTTGCAATCATATTTATCATTATCTGTGCCACCGGATGTGGTCGTTCTGATCACCAGATTAATTTATTTTTTAATCCGGCCGGCGCATTTTTTCTAGATAGAATCACAGTTAAAGTAAAAATTGATAACCGGATTATTTTGGATACTTTGATTGAAAACAGACATGTAGATTTCAGCTTGTTTCTAAAAAACGTTCATTATAGACCCGAAAAAAATGAGTTGCTGCACGTTGAAATCAATGGGAAAAAGAAAGATGTGCTAAGAATGTCTGGCCTTTCAGGATGTACAGACATTTTTTTTGGATATGACGATCACTCTTTAATTTTCGAAGCCGTAGAGAAAATCGAAATGAAAAGGTCTACGGCACTTATACCGGCTGATTCAAGAAAGCTTTTTGACAGTATCAGAATAGCTTCAGGTAAGCGGTTTCACGAGATCAGTTTTAATATTAAGGAAGGGGAGTGTGATCGTAAAACAGGCAGAGTGGGAGGTTTTTAAAATGTTAATTATGAATAATGTTAAAATAAAATATGATCAATTGTTGTTCTTGTTTGTCTATTTAAGACAGCTTGATCTTTCACTCGACAGAAGCCGATGGACCTCTTGGACTGAGCTTCAAGCCTATTACAAAAATGTTATACCACCTTCTAAAGTAATTCAATATCTAAAAGTTAGTTTTCATTTACCTGATACGAAGTTGACACCGGTTACTATAGTTCCTGAAAAGAAAATAATGGACATAATAGCTACTATGCTGAAGGCTCGCGTTTTTAAGCGTTATCAATTGAGGCAGGATGAGATCTTATATTGTTACAACCTTTTATTGACTTTCGACGATGTGCTTAACTCAGATATTGAAATTTATAATATAGAGATTGAAAAACTGAGGATCGGTGTAGCTACATATGGTTCTGATGTATTAGGATGGATGATGTCATATCAAGACCTAAACAAACTTATGTCAGTAGAACATTATTTACAAAATGAGATCATAACGTCGGCTATTGAAGTGAACAAATTCATTCCAAAAGATTTCTTTGTGAAGTAGTCTTTCCGTATCATGCAGATTAAACCATTTAAAGTACAAGAGTGGAAGAAGTAATTGACAGCTAAGCCTCGATAATGTCGTACACAAGAACTTTGCTCCAGAGGTGACTACAGTTTTTTATAAATTCAAGATGTATCGGATGCGTCTGATAGATCGCCTGTCCCTCAAGGTCTTTAAAAAATAACAATTCAGATACGCTCCAGCTGCTGTCTATGACATCACGTTTTTCTGTACTGGCTACTGTGCCGACGTGAATATTTTGAATGGTTTCTATTTTTGATAAGGTCTTTATGCCTTTAATCAATTGATCACGGTCTGCTTTGGAATCCGGATTTTTTAACCAGAAGAATACATGATGTACTACCGGGGATATTTTGTTTTTACCTGATAGTGGCATCGCAGATGCTGCGGTTCCAACGGCAATTGCTGCGGCTGTTCCAAGAAATTTTCTTCGGGTAGATTTTTTCATAAACACAAAATAGAAAAAAGAACCTGGTTGTCCAAGGCAATTCTCTAAATGCAGGATAAGCTCCTGGAAAACGCCTAATTATTGCCTAGATGATTAGGCGTTTTCTTTTATGAATTAGGGAAGTTTACCAGTCTGCTGCTACATTATAAAAGCCCTGGCTGTTGTAGGGCGCTACAACAAGAGCTTCATAATTTCCGGTGACCCTAACGGCGGTTGTCGTATTAGAACTGATCGTTGACGCGATCATATATTCCAGGTTATTACCGTCTATTTGCGGGCCGGATGCAGGGATCGCGGCTACTGTTCCCGAAACCTCCACATAAGCACCATTAAATACATTGTGATATCCTTTTGTATAACTTAAATTTGTAATGTACTTCTTCATGGCTTCACCAGCAGGTTTCCATGTTGATTTTCCCTTCCAATATTGCTTGATTCGGGTGATGAGGTAGCTGTTGTAACCTATTGGGCCAGCTTCCACATAATTGTAAATTTCGATTACGATTTTGCGTGGATGCCCCCAGTCGTTGGTGAATTCTTTTTGATACCTTGCATCAACCGCCCCTCCACCAAGGACTACCTGCATTACTTTTCCTGAACCCCGGCTTTGCACACTTTCTTTAATTTCCTGCTCTTTGATTTTTTCAGAGCCTGCAGTATATTTAATCTTACTAAGTCCCTGATTCGCTTTAATTCTAGCCAACAGAGCTTCATCCTTATTTGGTACCATATGTTTAAGGCCATTGTGATACCATACAATTGTATCTCCTACCATGTATTCCCCGTTTGGGTTTATAAATGTGGAGAAGAACTGAGGGAAGTTGAAAGCTTGCAGATCTTCTGCGCTTGTGGTGTCCCTTCTTAATGAACTGAATTGTTTGTTGTTTTCCCATGCATCCAGATAAGCTGTATTCTTGTTGGTCAGTTCAGTTACAGTCGCCCTTAGGACATCGGAATTCTTAAATAAAATTCTTCCATCCTGAACTGAAACATCTGGTGAGTTGTTAATTGATTTGTTGTCATTTTCCTTTTTGCAGGAATTTAACGAAACAAGAGCTGCAAATAAGATGCTCGCCCGGGTCAGATTTTTAATGTTTATTTTCATATATATAGTTTTAACTGCCTACTCTGTTCAAGATTTTCGGCTTCCTCTAAGATTTTAACTGCTGATCATATGAGTTTGAGGGTATTTAATGGTTTGCTGATAAGGCGTATTGTGGTTTGGGGTTACAGACCATGAGGAATCTGGGGAGAGAATTATTGAGCGCATAGAGATGTGTTAATTAAGATTTCGACTTTATTTAAATAATATAGCTATAAAATATTTACTTATGGTTTACTTTTACGTGAAAGTGTATATCTATTACGTGAATGAGCTGTATAATTACGTCAATGAAAATCCGTGTTAGGTGTAAGGAATCATCCGGTTAAAAAAATAACCTTGTTGTGGCCGTAGCTAGATGGCGCTATTAAGACGGGCTGATAAATCGTTTGTCCACTCTTAGTGTTTAGAATAAATGAATTTTCCAGGCATATGGACTCTGGTTGCGTATAAAGCGGAAAATTATTTTTTCTATAATATGCTTAACCTGCCGTTTCACGTATATTTCGTGTATATTTTTGATTAAAATTATAATAATTTATAGTTTTTGCTGGTAATTGGAATGATTGTTGGGTTTGGGAACTACAACTGTATTGGAGCAAAATGCTGTAATACAGCAATTAACGATCATTATGGAAAACGACTTAACCAAGGAAATCAGTATCGGTGATAAACGCATACTGCATTTTAGCTCATTTACCCTTCAGCAGCGCTTCAATGCGCACCATTATTTTGAACTTAGATTTAAACACGACCAGCTCGGTGCTCCCGGACTGATCAGTCTGGACTCCAGCCGTGACTTTGTTGGACAAACCCTTACTGCATCATTTGGCTACGATCAGGCTAAAATGCAGAAGTTTTCAGGGATGGTGACGAAAGTAGAACTGGCACAGAGCAATGGTTATCATGGAATTTTGATCGTTAGCGGATATAGTCCGACTATTTTAATAGACAGAGGTCCGGATTTAGGTTCTTACCTGGATAAAGACCTGAATTCTATTGTGAAACTGGCCACGAAAGATACGCCTGCCAACGACCTTCGGATTGTTGCAAATGCTTCCAGAAGCAGCAGCATTGACTATGTAATTCAATACAGAGAAAGTGATTTCGATTTTCTAAACAGGTTAAGCGGAGAATACCATGAGTGGTTTTTCTATGATGGGGAGAACCTCAATTTTGGGAAACCTGATGAACAGAAGGAGGTGGCTTTGTTTTACGGAAGAGATGTACAGAGCCTGCAATATGCCATGGAAGTGGCGCCGATCAAAAACAAGCGTTTTGCATATAATCCGAAACAAGATCAGATGCTCGAGAGCGAAAGCACAGGGAAGGCCGATGGAAGGCCCGATCTGGTTCATGCGATCAATGCCTCGAATTTGATGTACAGCAAGACCTTCAATCAGCCTTCATTAATTCGTGTGGACAATGGCAGTGACATTAAGTCGCTGGTAGACAATGAGGAAAAGGCAAACATCAGCGGACTGCTAAAAATAAATGCCAATGGCGATAACCCGGAAGTAGGGATTGGCAGTATTGCCGAAGTAAGTATGAGTCTGAAACAAGGCCTCGATTTTTCCGCTCAAAGTCTGGGGAAATTTCTGATTACTTCTGTACACCATATTATTGATGAACGTGGGCATTATAACAACTCTTTTGAAGGAGTCGTATCCACGACAGAGCGCCTGGCTTTTAAGAATTATGAACGTCCACATCCGGATATGCAGCTGGCAGATGTGGTAGACAATAATGATCCTCAGGGCCAGGGACGGATTAAAGTGAAGTTCAAATGGCAATGTCAGACGAACGACCAAACGGAATGGCTGAGGGTAGTAACCCCTGATGCCGGCGGGAGTGAAAAGGTGAGTAAAAACAGGGGCTTTGTATTTATACCGGAGGTAGGTGATCAGGTGCTGGTTGCTTTTGAAGAAGGTAATATTGCCCGTCCTTTGGTGATGGGAAGTGTATTCCATGGTAAAACAGGAAGCGGGGGCAGTGCAAGTAATAACACCAAAAGCCTCACCTCAAAAAGCGGACATACCGTTCAGCTGGATGATGGTGGAGGGATGACGATAAGAGATAAAGATGAAAACCTGATCATACTGGATGGCGCAGGTAACATTTCAATGCACAGTAAGATCAGCATCACGATTTCCTGTGGAGAAGGGGAGAGTGCAGCGAGTGCGATCACGCTGGATAAAGATGGTAACATCGCCATCAAATCTAAAAATATTGTGGCCTTAGGTTCTGAACTCGTGTCTATGGGCTCCGGCTCTGGCGATGAGAAATCTTTCTCCGGATCCGGATTTTCTTTGGATCCTGAAAATGTAACTATTGGGGCGAAAACAAAACTCAGTATGGTAGGAGGCAAGAGCCTTGAAGCCGGTTCTGAAGGACCTGTAATGATTCAGGCCAAAGGCGAAACAATAGTTCAGGGCGCGAAAGTAAACATCAACTAGGCGCATGGAGAATAACGCGATCATGCAGCGGGTAATGATGCTCTCTGAAATGTGGACCGAATCGCTGACCAGCAACCCAAAAGTAAGTGTATTTGCCTGGGTTGGCGCTTCTTCAGTTGAGTTTAAAACGATAAAAGGCTTTGTGATGTACCAGACTTCTTTAGAAAAAACACTGCAGGATACGGTGTTGTGCTTGTCGCAACCCTTTGAACCGGAAGTTCAGTTGTATGGAGACCGGATCACGAGCGACCTGCAGAGTTATTTTAGGGAATGGAATAAGGATCCATCACTCACAGAGGTGACGGGAAAGATAGAATGGGAGGCACAGTCGATCATAGAAAAGGGAACTGAAGCGAAGCTGTTTGCGGAGAATATCAAGATGCTGGCTAAAGCATTAAAAGTAACCGGTCGTCCCGAGAAATTGGTTCTGGCGCTATTTCCAAGTGCGCTGACTGATGTGAAGGCTTTTAGCAACTGGATAGAGCTGTTGATGAATGCAGGGATTTCGGACAGTGTCAGGATCATGTTGTACGAATCGAGAGACTCCATGTATTTTAAAAGCCTTTCCAAAAAGAAGGAAGGAGAATTTATGTACCTCCATCCTGATCTGGACATCGCCGGAGCAATGAATCAGATTCTGGAAGAGACGAAGGCGAAAAAAAGGACAGAGGAAGAAAAGGATATGGTGAGTTTTCAGCAGGCGCTGATCAAGATGAATGAAGCGATCGGCTATAGTGATGAAGAGGATGTTCGCTATTACGGAAATGTCTGTCTGAAGCTGGCTAAAAAATATGAATGGCAGCCTCAGATCGCACTTGTTCATTTTTTTGAGCATACTTTTTATGCCTCAGTGCAAAAAGTAAAAGAGGCACATCAGTCGATTGATAAAGCAATTGCGATCACTGCCGAAGCTGCAGAAAAAGAGAAAGAACAACATGACCAGACGTTGTACCAGTACTATATAGCGAAGGGCAACTTGTATTTCATGAGCAAGGAGTTTGAACAGGCTGCTGCGGTTTACAGGAAGAGTTTAACGCTGGACAGAACTGGTGCGAACCCGCTGATGTTAGCCGGAATCCATCAGATGCTGGGCAATAGCCTGCGGAAATATGCTACTAAAAAGGAAGCCAGAACTTGTTTTAACGAGGGATGGCAATTGCTGAGTAGCGAAGGAAATGATGCACTAAAAGAGAATACCATGGCCATGTTTTATGCAAAAGATATGCTCAGCGTTGCTGATCAGGAAATGCTGAACACCTATACGCCGATACTGGATCAGTTGTGGGGAAGCAACTGGAACAATAACCTGACCGATCAATATAACCAACTCAATAAAACTAAATAAGATGAACAATAACGGAATCATGTGGCTTGCAGCCATCTTCATCATCATATCTCTGACTTACACCGGATGTAGCTATTTACAAAAAGACAATGCGGAGAAAGAAAAATATAAAAATTACGTTTCCGCAAAAGCGGTAATAGACCAGAAGCTGCCGGAGCGTGTAACGCGTTATGGAGCAAAGCAGGCAAGGTATAACATCACGATCACGGATGCCAAAGGAGAGAAAATTATCCGTTTTAACTGCGAGCTGGGGGGCAGCCTGAAGGAGAAAGATACGGTAACTGTGTACTATGATCCTAATGATCCCAATGGCAGTGAAGTGACGACTAAAAGACCATAATCCCCCAAACCAAAACCTACAATTATGGCATTTAAGATAGTAAATGATCCCATCATACCGGCTGCATCTGTAGATCCAAAACCGGCAGCAAAGCATTTCGACATCGTCCTGGGGCTTGATTTTCATGTGTTGAAAGTGCCATGGCCAATCACGCCTTGCCCGATCACACCTTTTGCGGCATTGGTTTTCGACCCAATGGATTATATACATTTTACCGTTCCGGCGATGCCGGTATATACGGATGATGGTTTTACGATTGCCAAGGATGTTCCTTTGGGCGGGACGGTATTGATCAACGATTGCTACCGGGGTGCTGCACAAAGTGCGTTATGGGGAATGCCTTCAGTGCCTCCATTGATGGGGAAACTGAAAGGCTTAGGAAAAGCAGTGAAAGCATTGAACCTTTTGCATTCAGTGATTCCTCATCCTTTGTTTCTGTTGCCAAAGTTTTTTCACCCGCACGAAGGGCAGCTTTCGCACGGGAGCAATACGGTAATTACCCAGGGAATGTATCAGAGTACTTTTCTATGCAGGGCATATTCTTGTCAGGATGTAGGAAAGATCCTGATGAATAATCCTACAGGAGGATTTTACCTGAATTTCTTAACGGCAGTGATGGTGGTGTTGCCATTGGGTAAACCGGTGATTGTGGGCGGACCGAAAGTAGAGCAGGAATTAAAACTTGCTGATCTGATCAATGCCCTGATGTTGATGGGACTGATGCATGGGCTAAAGTTTGCGGTTAAAATGCTGGGTAAGCTATTGACGAAACTGATGGCGAAAATAGAAGCTAAGTTTCCGGGCTTTAAGAAATACAGGGCTGCAGTGCAACCTTACGTATGTAAGTATCTTGGTGAACCGGTAGATGCTGCAAGTGGACACATGGTGAGTTATTTAGAAGGATTTACTCTACCTGGACCAATCCCTTTTGTTTGGGAAGCAAACTATTACAGTGACAGCAATTACGACGGACCATTAGGTAAGAACATTTACCATAGTTACGACATCACCTTAATGGTGGATGATGCTGATTCTATGGTGGTCATGAATGACACGGCAGGAAGACCTGTGGTGTTTCCCGTTCTTCGGCCAGGGACCAGTTTTTACAATCCAATGGAGAAATATGAACTGCACCGGGACGAGAAAGGAGAGTATTTTGTGAGCCATAAAGATGGCTTGTATTATTACTTTAACAAGCCATTACAGGGAAGCAACGGGCATGGTAATCTGAGGAGCATTGTGAACCGGGACGGATTTGCAATCCTTTTCCATTATAATTCAACCGGCAACCTAAAGGAGATTGTAGATAGTGCAGGTCGGTCAATTCAAGTAGAGAATAACAATAAGGGGCAAATCACAGCATTATATGTACCTCATCCAGAACTTGGAAATACCGGGATTAGTGTTGCAGCACTTCGTTATTCGTATAATGAACAAGGAGGCTTAACAGTACTTGAAAATGCAGAAGGTTTTCAGGATCGTTTTGCATGGGAGGAACGAAAAATCATTGCCCGTAAATTCAAGGATAATACTGTTTTCAACTTCAGATACGATATTGAAGGAAGATGTACCGCTGCGCTTGGACCTGAAGGATTGTACAGTTATACCTTCAAATATATCGATGGGCTAACTATTGCAACCAACAGCCTTGGTCACGTCAGAAAATATTTTCATCGCAATGGAATCGTAAGTCAGATTGAAAATAGTCGGGGAGATAGTCAGTTCTTTCACTATGATGAAACGAATAACTTAATCTCTGAAAGTAATGAATTGGGAGTTAGTAAAACTTTCAGTTACGATGATAGGGGAAATCTTGTTGAGATGCAACTGCCTGGTAAGGGAGTGGTGCATGTGATTTATAATGAAATTGATAAACCTGTGGAAACTATACTTCCTAATGGGGGGAAATGGATTTATGAATATGATGAAGCGGGGAAAATGATTAAGAGGATCAATCCTGAAGGAGGCGTAACTGATTATAGTTACCGCGTTGATGGAATGCTTCAGTCAATAAAAGGCCCAATGGGAAGAGAAACGCTGTTGGCCTACGATGCAGCTTACAACCTGAAGCAGGTTACCTTACCGGGAGGTTTACATGTTCAGTATTATTATGATCAATTAGGACGCTGCACCCAGATTAATACACCAAGAGGTAATCAGCGGAGGGAATACAATCTTTTGGGAAAAGTAGTACAGTTTACTGATCCCGGAGGCCAGGTACACGATCTTAGCTACGATAGTATGGGAAACCTGATCAATGCTAAAAATAGACATCAGGAGGTTAAGCTCCAATATGATTTTTTTGGTAATGTTACCAGACAAAGCCAGGGAGGAGTTGATCTTAATTTTATTTACGATACAGAAGGACAATTGCTGACTGTTGTAAATGAATTAAACGAAAAATACCGGTTTGAGCTTGACGAAGAAGGTAATGTCGTTACCGAAATTGGATTTGACGGACTTGTACGTCGCTATTTGCGTGATGAGGCAGGACAGGTTTTGCGTTTGTTCCGTTCAAATGGAAAGGAAAACGGATATGAGTATAATGCTGCTGGCCAGCTAGCTACTGTGTTTTATGCTGGAGATGGTAGCAGCGAGCATTATGAATATGACGTTATGGGACGACTGATCAAGGCTGTTAATGATGATGCAGAGGTCATGTTGGTACGGGATATTATGGGGCGGATACTGACGGAGACGAGTAATGGGAATTCTGTAGATTGCCTCTACAATCTGGATGGCAATCGTACTCATGTGTCAAGTAATCTGGGGGCAAATATCGATATAGAATACGATACCAGGAGGGGCTGGCGAAACGAGGTAAATGCAAATGGCTGGCAATCCAGAATTCAGTATAATTCTTTCGGCGAGGAATTTCTTCGCGAAAGCACAGGTGGTTTGGTTGAGCAGAATGAATACGATAGTCTTGGACGTTTATACCGTCAGGAAATAGTTGGAAATAAGAAACGCGTTAAACACCAGCGAAATTACAGTTGGGATGCCGATAGATTGACTAAGGTCCAGGATAGCAGCACAGGCGAAAAACAATTTCTACATGACGTCCATGGTAATCTTTCTGAGGTTATTTATGGTGACGGATCTACAGAGTTTCGTATGCCAGATGCGGTGGGGAATATTTATGAAACCTCTACCCGTACGGACCGGAAGTACAATCCGGGAGGTCAATTGGCTGCAAGTAAGGATGCTAAATATCTTTATGATGCAGAAGGCAATCTTATAGAAAAGAATGAGCGTAATGGTGATCGCTGGGAGTTCCATTGGAACCAGGCGGGTATGTTGGAGCGGGTATTGCGACCTGATGGGGATGAAGTTTCCTTCTGGTACGATGCCCTCGGAAGAAGAATTCGTAAACAGTATCGGAAAACCATCACAAATTACGTTTGGGATGGTAATAAACCATTGCATGAATGGAAAGAGTTCGCCACAAAAGATAGTAGTGTAGAGGATATTATTACCTGGGTGTTCGATGAAGATAATTTCGCGCCTATCGCAAAGATAAAAGGGGATAAAAAGTATAGCATCGTAAACGATCATTTAGGCACGCCAATACAAGGCTATAATGAGGACGGTGAATTAATTTGGCAACGGGAACTCGATAGCTATGGGCGACCTAAAATGCGATATGGAGATTCAGGGTTTTGTCCTTATCTTTATCAGGGACAGAGTTTCGATCCGGAAACCGGGCTTGCATATAATAGATTCAGGTATTATGCTCCGGAAGAGGGAATGTATATTTCTCCAGATCCTATTGGGCTGGAAGGAAATAATCCTACCATGTATGGATATGTGAAGGATCCTAATAGATGGATGGATATTTTTGGCTTGGATGAAATTCCAGCATGGAAGGGACCCGCTGACTATTCTTCTATTGAATCTAAAAGATATAAAATAAAGGAGGGTAAAGATTACAGTAAAGCCCAAAAGGATAAGATTTATGAATTGAATAAGCAGCATAATGACGGTTTATTAAGAAGTGACCTGGACGGCACGGTTTTGGAGCCATCTCAAAAGAGTGTTTCAGGAGTGACTCCTTCGCAGCTGGAGGGACAGGTCGATCATAAATATCCGAGATCTCAGGGAGGAAAAAATAGCTTTGAAAATGCTCAGGTCCTCAGTAGAAAACAAAATAGAGATAAATCAGATAAGGTCCAGAGTGGATGTTTAAAAAAATAGAAAAAATAAGATATGACAATTTCTCAATTTGATAAAAAAAAGCCAGTGATCACCACAGTTTTTGTGGTAAAACAGAAATCGCCGATAACCGAAGTAGTTTACGATACGGATGGTGATTTACAGATGTTAGGAGATGAAGATTCTGAGGTTGAAGATGCGATGGTCCTGTCTTTAGAACAGATCCTTGACCTGGATAAAACGCTTCTGGATTTACCTGAGTTGGAGCAGGGTATGCGATACCTTCGCAATAATATCGGGGAAGATTGGCAAAGTTTTAAAGATTAAACAGACATGTCTAAGATAGATGAAATTAAAGCGCAGCTTTCTTCCTCTAAAGTCGCTGACCGGAAAAAAGGAGCTAAAACCATTGGAAAAGAGTTGCTAAAGGAACTGGGAGATGATTTATGGGCTGCTTATTTGAAGCAGGTTAATATTGCAAATTCCTGGGAGGCACAAATTATGATGATCAATAGTTTAGGCTTGATCCGTTATAAACCGGCAAAAGATAACTTTTACAAAATATGTTTGGAGAATCAGGAGCATGACATGATTACATGTTATGCAGCTATGGCTTATACCAGAATAATGCGAACATCAGATAACGACGTTTCACCAGTGTTTGCTCTGTTTAAATTTGGCGGTTTTTCGGTGATTAATGGAGCTTTGCGTGGCATCGCTGCAGATAAGCTGATCCTTCAAAAAGAAGAGATAGAAAAGCTAATCAGTTTAGTCGAGAAAATTCCGCAAAAACATGAGGTTGGTTATAGTGACCTTAGAATTGGGCTCGCATGTGCTTGTGCCGGATGGGATAAGAGCCTTGTCTCCGGATTTTTAGAAAGATGTTTTACCAGTCCGGATAAAGAACTCATCAATGTCGCTGAAAAAGCATTAAAGAAGAAATATTCCGATATCAATTTAATTTAACTTTTAGCTGTACTGAGCATAAAGTAAGTAAAACCCTAAAGTCCGAATCCCGGACTTTAGGGTTTTGTGCTTAACCTGCTTTTAGCAGCGCTCCAGGCTCAGCAGATTGTCTCTTTTAGTGCCGTCAGGAATGGTCTTTATATAAGGAGCATGATCCTTTGTCCTCACCACTGTTACATAAGCCTTTTCTCCTCCAACCTGAACATAAAATTCTGATGGATTTGCATCAATGCGTCTGATTGCTGCTTGTACTGGAATAATTACTTTTGTCTTCGCATCATAATACCCGATATGGGTAATGTGCTCATGAGAACTGTTTGCATTAGGTTTTGTGATGCAGAAAACCTGATAACTTGCCATAATAGTTGATTTAAATGGATGAATATATGGCCTGCAAGTTGTCTATTTAAGACTGCGATCAGATACGGTTACCCGTAACGGCTAAATTTTATTGACTATAAGATATCGCAACAAAAAGCCCGGGAGTAAATGTCCCGGGCTTTTCGTTTTCAAAATAAGAAAGCAGATGATCATGTCATCATCATTTTGGATATAATTTTTTTGTAGCCAATGCATCTCCGGCAGTAAATCCGGCCCATGGCAATACAAAAGAATTCATCACAGAATTGGCATCTACAGTTGCAGTACCCGGAATAAATATACCTGAGGTCTGATTCGTATGCATAAAACCAATGGTATGACCCAGTTCATGTGTGATGGCAAAAAGTTTCTGGCTCGCACTCATCGTATTATACTTGCTGTTGATTTCGACACTTACGCCTGGCTTACCGCTTGAGTTTGGCAGATAAGCACGTGCAATCCAATTGGCATTCTCATAGCCCATAAATACCCGGGTATCGTAGGCCGTAGATGAAGTTGTTATCGACATGCCGAGCTCTATGGTTGTACCCTGACCAGGCATACTGTTCCAGTTCGCAATGGCGCCCTGAACTGCAGTCTTCCACTCGGGGGTCACTGTAGGCTCAATATAAAGCCTCACGTTCTTGTGGTACGGGGCTGCGATGATGTAATTGTTCCTCCAATGTTCGGTCTGAGGGCTGCCTGAAACGCCTTCGCTTTTTATTCGCGATGCAACTTCTTCCCGGCTGATGACGATATCTGTTTCAATGATAAATTTTCCGTCCTTAAAAACGACGTCTTCTGCTTTGTAACCTTTTTTAACAAAATAGGCTACAGCCGATGAAATTTCATCATCTGCTTTTGGTTGTTCAGCAGGTGTTTCTTTTTTACAGGAAGAAATGATGGAGGAGAGTAGCAAGATGCAACCTAACAGGCCTACCTTGCTGAGGTAGTGTTTTGTGTTCATGGGATGATTTTAGTTAAGGATGAATAAATTGATTATTCTAATTTAATTAAAAAAATCATATTTATTAAGAATTAATCTAATAAAAATATTTTCCTTAATCCATTGAACCTCAGGACTGTTTTTTGCTTTCCTAACGCCGCTTTTACCTGTTTTCTGTTCGAAAAGCATTCATCCATCTTCTTTCAGCCAGCTCTTGATAAATTTCGGATTCACAGGTGACTTTGATGGGGTAAATCGGCGTTCCATTCGGGCTCGTTGACAGATGAACAGGTTTCTGCGCAAAAACAGAGAAGGGAATTACAAGAAATAAGGGTGCCAGAAATTTTTTCATGTGTTTAATTTTCCTCAAACCTGCAATTATAAGCCTGTTCAGGAAATGCTAAAATAGTAATCATATCAATTGAATGAGTATTTGTTAGGGTTCAGACAGGATCGGTCTTTCCGCAAAAAATATACTATTTATTAATGTGGTTTTTCTTTTATGGAAATCTTGCTGGCACAGCCTTTGTATTATGAAAGTTACATTAAAAACTACACTATGAAAAAGACAATTCAAATTTTCGGTATGCTGATGATCGCGATGACGATTATGGTATCCTGTAAGAAAGACAAAGATCCGGCGACGACAGACTTTTTTATAGGTACCTACAAAGGGGATGTCTCTTACAACAAGGACAACAATAAAATTGTCAGTTCAGACGGAAAAATTACCGTGAGCAAGGTAGGAGAGACCTACAACTTTTATTTCGGAAGTAATATTCCAGACATCACAGGTGTGAAGTTCGAGAAAAAGAGCGATAACTCTTATGTGAGTATTGGCTCAGGCCTTACCGGAATCGCGATTGATGCCAGCAGCTTAAAAATGCTGGTGATTAAAGACGGTGCCACCTGGACCGCGGATTGCAAAAGGTAATTTTGTTTAATGATCATAAGAAAAGGGCTTGTCGGTTGACAAGCCCTTTTTCGTATATCCTTTATCTGGTTATTAATGCGGTACGGAATTGTGCAGGTGATAATTGATTCGTTTCAGCAGTCTTTCAAGGTCGAATGGTTTGGGAATAAATTCCTCCGCCGGACAACCGATGTTATATTTATCGGTAAGGTGGGCGGACATCATAATGACCGGAAGCCAGGAGGTCTTGGGATCAGCCTTCACCTGGTTGCAAACCGTGACCCCATCCCCATCGGGTAACATCACATCTAAAAGAAATAAATCCGGAATGGATGATTTTACCGCTTGCCTGAATTCCTTTACTGTTCCAAATACAGATACATTGAATCCCTCTTCTCTTAAATAATAATCAAGTATAAAGCTAATGTCAACATCGTCTTCAACAATATAAATCTTGTTTTTCATAATCTTCCAATTCCCTTTAATTACAGGTTATAACGGTAAATTAACAGCTATTGTTTTAGCAGCCTGGAATTACGGCAGAAAAAGCCAGATATTTGGTTAACAGGTAACGGCAAAAAAAAGTATCAGAGTTAAGCCCATGCAAAACGACATCGCTGCAAGCAACATTAAAAAGGGAGACCTGTTCTATGTGGAACTGAATGAAAGGTTTTTCTTCATGCAGGTCATTCACATCACAACAGATCTTCCTGCTCCCTATGATAAAGCACATCAATTCGGCTATTTTATGGTCGTTTTTGACAAGACCTATAAAAGGCTGCCATCCGGAATTGAAGCCCTGGAGCTGACTAAGGTTTATGTAACCCGACACCTTTGGAAGAAAACAGCATTGTTTGTCAGCATGTGGAATACGGAGCCCAATATCAGTTTTACAGATACGCTGATGCATTACGATTATAAGGATAAGTATCAGCTTCAGTTTTTTGCCAATGCGAAAGTTCCGGAACAATTTGATCCGCAATTGATTTACGACTTTGTACTTCCGGCAGTAAGCACCGAAAATGAAGCGGGGATCAGCGTTTCCCACCAGCCTTTGTCGCTTCAGGTCTTGCTTTGGGCATTGCTGGAAGAAGAAAAAAAGAGAAATGCGAAACGTAAAAACGTAGAACCCCTATATTTTAAAAGCTGGAAAGATGAAGTGGAACCTGATCATATCCTGAAAGCGGAAAAAGTGATTACTGCACTTCAGCTGAATGCCGATCTGAAAAGCCTGGATAAAGCGCTAAAAAAAGCAGTTGTTGCACTCAACAAGCTGGATGAAAAGCTGGGTTTTATCGGTACCATAGAAGCCGAAGACTTATACGAATGTCTGGTAGATACTGCTGTAAAAGCCGGGTTGAAGGAAGAAACAGCTTTGGAAATTATCGAAAACACTAGGGACTGGTAAAGGAGTCTAAATTAGTTATTTTTAATCCGGCGTATAGTTATTTTGATCCGTAATGTTATATTTAAATAAATAACAATTGAATTAATAACGTGTAGTTTAGAGCCTATGTCCGAATCTTTGAAGGAAATTAGAAATACTTGTATCGGTATCATCGACAATATTTTATCTGAAGTTATAGAAACGGAAAACGAAGCTTTCTGGAGAACTTCCGTGAAGAGGGACAGAAAACTGTATGCCGCTGAATCAGAACCTATATATTCCGGTACCGGGGGAATTATACTGTTATTGATTGAAGCATACAAAACGCTTAAAAATGAGCGGTATCTGGAGCTGATTGTAAAAGGTTGTGAATGGCTGATTGGTTATGTTCGGGCTCATCCGACAAATTACTATGCATTTTTTACAGGAAGAATTGGGGTTTCGTATATCCTGCTTCAAGCCTATGATCTGACTGGTAATGAGCGTTATTTAACTGAATCTTTTTTGATGGTTGAGGATTACAGCCTGGATAATGAAGGAAGAACTGATAGTCCTGTTGATGATTTACTGAATGGGCGCGCTGGCATTTTATTAGGGTTTCTACACTTGTATGAATACAGACAAGACCCAAAAATACTGGAGAAAATCGAATTATTATCCCGTTATATAATTGATGCCGCAGAGTTATCTGATAAAGGTGTTTTCTGGGACAGATCTGAGCACACTATTCAGGCACTTTGTGGATTTTCTCATGGAAGCGGAGGTATAGGTTGGGTATTGATGGAAACCGGATCTTTATTTAATAATGATTCCCTGATTAGATTTGCCAAACAAGCCATATACTACGAAAATCAAAATTTTAGTACTAAAAATGGCAATTGGCCGGATTTCAGGCGTGGTATGTATGAGCCTGAAACCTGCGATCAACTTCAGCATGCATTTAAATCAGGAGATTTTGATCCTTTCTTTAGACCAAGGTTTATGAGCGCCTGGTGTCATGGAGCACCAGGAATAGGCTTAAGCAGAATAAGAATGGCGGAACTGATACCGGATGATTTTTTACAGCGGGATATCAAAAGAGCACTAAAAGCCACAACAGGGACCCTAAGTGGCTTTGATCAATTTAAAACGTTTACGTTGTGCCATGGGTTGGGAGGAAATGCAATGCTATATCTGGAAGCATTTAAATTTACAGGCAAAAAGCAATATTTTGAGGTTGCGGTATCCGTCGCCGAAGCTATTGTATCAGATTATGAAAATGGAATTTGCTTTAACAATGGCCATTCTGTTATGGCAGAAGATTCAAGCCTGTTTATGGGAAATGCAGGAATCGCATTTTTCCTGTTATCTGTACTATATCCATTCGAGGTTAATAATTATTTGATTCCGAAGCCATCTTATAAGAAAAAGATGATTTCAACAATTGCTATTGACGACCAGTTAATTTTGAATGCTCTGCTCCGGAGTTCCTTTCCTTTATTGCAGACTAACCATGACTACGACCAATCCGTGTTAAACGGCATCGATATAGGTAGTTTAGGGCTTTTAGATCAGTTGAAGTCTTGTATGAAAGATTATAGCCGGAAAAATATAGATACAAAACGGATTTATCGTTTTGAAGCCGGTAGACTTTCGCTACGAAAAAAGTTAAAAAGCTATGCATATGAATTCGTTTATCAGGGAGATCAGGTGCAGCAAAATTCGTTATTGCTGAAATTGGGTTTTGAAGATCTTTTGGGAGAATCGTTTATTGTTAATGATTCTGTTGTGTTTTCTAAATTGAAACTAGACTCAGGCGAATTTAATTATTTGGTTTTCGAAATGAGTAAAAGTTCCAGGTATCATTTATTAAACGACTTTTCATTAACACTTTTGAAAGCTTTCAGGAAAGGTCTGACTGTTGCTGAAGTTATTCGAAAAATGCGTGGTTTGATAGAAGGGACTGATGTTGATCAATTGATTTTTGGACAGGTATGTGAGCTGATCAAATCAACTTTTCTGATCCCTTATAGTAAAAGTAAAATACAAATTCCAGTTGATACTTATGGTTAAAAGCTTTGATTATTTTCCCTTCTACAGGCAATTGGAATTAAACGATTGCGGGCCAGTTTGTTTAAAGATGGTTACCGAGTATTATGGTAAATCGTATAGTATTGAAGAAATTAAGACGAAATGTGATTTTAAACAAGAAAAAATATCTCTGATTACGTTAAGCAGAGCTGCTGAGGCCCTGGGCTTTCGCGCTTTCTGTGCAAAGATTGATTATGATCAATTCAAATCTATTGAATGTCCTTGTATCGTACATTGGAGCACATCTCATTTTGTTGTAGTTTATGGAAGCACTCCAGACTTTGTTTGGGTAGCTGACCCTGCAATCGGGCATATTGGATATACAAATACTGAATTTTATAGCGGTTGGTTGGGTGATTACGGTGGGGAAGCTCCTGGTGCTCAAGGTGTCTTTATGGCTTTGGAAATAGATTAGGCTGGAAGTGTTAATTCTTTCTTAAATCTATCAGTTAGATTTAAGAAAGAATATTGAGGTTGTTGGGTTCTTAGATTGGCAGCGGAAAGCGTGGGTCTATCCAGCAATTTGCCCCATTTGCACATGAAGCATTTACAGAGCCGCAGAATATGTTGCTGCATTCGTGTTCAGGTTGACTGAATGCCATGCAGTGCATGTTTGTTGGTACACCACATGGAGTAGTTCCACAATCGCCAAGTGTGCAATAGTAAGCTTTAGTACAATCCCCTTCCAGAACAGTGGGATTGTCTCCATACGCTCCTCCGGCAAACTGCTCTGTATCCTGAGGATTTGAGAAGGATGTGACAAAACTTTGGACCTTTAAATCTTCAATTTTTAACTTTTTCATAATCTATTTTAATGTTTGGTTATAAGATCAGGCAGTCGCATAAATATAGCTTTTAGCTATTTTTACATAGTTGAAAGCATTGGAAGCGTATTGCTGGTCAAGAATTGGAGTCTCTTAAATAGGCAGCGGATAGAGTGGGTCTATCCAGCAATTCGCTCCATTTGCACATGACGCATTTACCGAGCCGCAGAATACGTTGCTGCATTCGTGTTCAGGTTGACTAAATGCCATACAATTCGCATTTGTTGGCACACTACATGGAGTAGTTCCACAGTTTCCAAGTGTGCAGTAGCCAGCCATGGTGCATTGCCCGTCCATAACGGTACAAGTCACAGCTGTTCCGGTTTCGGCCCCTCCAACAAACTGTTCTGTATCCTGAGGATTAGAAAAGGATGTGACAAAGCTTTGAACTTTTAAATCTTCAATTTTTAACTTTTTCATAATCTATTTTAATGTTTGGTTATAAGATCAAGCAACAGAATGAAAGTGGCTTTTAGGCTATATTTCAGATAGTTAAAAGCATTGGAGGCCTAATTGTTAGTCAAGAATTGGATTTTCTTATCGCGATACTATCAAATATATATTTTAGAATCTAAAGTTCAAAAAAATGTTTTTCATATAAATATTTTTTATAAATAAAATTACTGGTACGCTATAGATTTAGGATAAATAATTGTCGATTTTCAGCCTGAAACACATGAAATGAAGAGGTTGATGGAAATAAAAATGTCATATAAAAAATTGTTTTAAATTACATATCTTGTTTTTATCTTTTACGATTAATAAGTTTTATGGTTCCAGTAATATTTCCCTGGGTATTATCCAGAGTTGGCGGCGATTCCTATGAATTAATAGATGAACTAAATGTAGAGACCGCCCCGTTAATGGATTTTCTGGCAAGATATGATGCTTTGAAGGTTCAAAAGGAAAAACTTAAAGCGGATATCTCCATAGGACTATTTAATAGAATAGCTGAGGGGATTGACGCTGTGGCAGGCGACAAACTCAAAGGGCTCAGAAGGAATTTATATAATGAACGACCAATTAGCGCAGGAGATAAGAACTTCTTAATTGATGTGGTTTCAAAAGAAACCGCTGAGAAAATAACCGAATATATTGATGTTAAAGATTTGCTTAGGTCTTTTGACGATAAGATAGAGAAGGCATATCACCAGACATCAATCAACATTCGTCAGAAACTTCAAAATATAGTTGCCCACAATCAGGGCCTAAGGAATGGTCTTTTATTTTCCAGCGGTCAGTTTTATAATCGGTTAAATACCTACGCAGGCACTCCAGCTGATCGTTTTGGAAAGAATGAACTCCAGATTGAATTAGGTGTTTTAAAGTATCTGACGAGGATGTGCTGCAAGACCTCACCATTTAGTTCCTTTACGAATCTGGCTCTATCCAAGGTCGTAAGTAATGGAAATCAACCTATTCAATCCGAAGGTTCAATCAGCAGCTCCGAAATGGCTGTTGAAAGTCATATCCGGTTGAATATCGGTTTGCTTAAGTTTTTAAAGTCTATTTTGGTTAAGTACAGAGGATTTTACAACCTGCTTGAACTTACGCTAAACCCGACTGTTACTTCGGACGATTCAAATTTCAATTATTTAACGAACCACAATAATGTGGAAGCCTTTCAGACGATGAATAAGGCTGAAATCTTAACCTATTTACAGGCTTATTTTAATGAAAGGAAGCGGGCCCCAAGATTCAATCAGGTATTGAAGCTTATTGTTCAGCTTACTGGTTCTGATCCCCTGGAGGCTGAATCATTTCTTAAACGGCTAATCGATCTTGGATTTCTTGAATTTGATTTTGGAGTTTCCGGAACTGATCCGGACTGGAACTTAAAATTAATCAGGAAGCTTGCTTATTTTAACAATAAAGGGATAACAGGAGTAAAAGAACTGATCCTGCACCTGACTTTGCTTAAGAAGTTATCAACGCAGTTTAAAGTTGAACGAACGGAAAAGAGAAAGGAGATTTTACAGATTGCTTTTAATGAGTTTCGCTCATGTACGAAATATCTGCATGAGTTGGCTGACCTTCCTGAATCCGAGCGTTCTTCGTTCGAGGAGATCAAACCTCTGGCTATTGTGCAGGTTCCATCTGAGCGTGTAACCAATGCCGACGAAAAAAGGGAAAAAAGCGAGGAAAGAGAATTTATAAGGAAGGACTGGACCCGGTTCTATTTCAAGCCTGAGCATATTTTTTATGAGGATACAACAAGGTCTTGTTCTTTTGTTTTCTCCAATGAATCAATGATAGATTCTATTAAGGAGGTGAATGATAACATCCTGAAATTAGGTGCTTTTTCAGGTTTTAAATATGAAAATAATAGAATGCTGGAATATTTCCAGAGTAATTATAGTGCCGAAAAAGGAATTCCGTTCCTGAATTTTTATGAAGATTATTATAGAAATGTAAAAGCGAAAGATCAGGTGAAAGAGCAGGATACAACAGTCGATGTTGACGATCAAAAGAAGATCCCGGAAAAACAGGAAAACGAAATCTGGACTGAGAAATTTCAGTCAGGTTTATCCAGGCTCAATATTAACAGTTCAAAAGTCGATTTGCCGTCATCTTTGATTGCTCCTTTGACAGAGAGCGGTATAAAAGCTTCGATGGATTCCTATGCCGTATTTATTCAGCCGTGGATTGACGATAAAGAGAAGGACATGAAATTTGTAATTAATCACGTTTCTCCGGGCTGTGGTAAGATGTTCAGCAGATTTATTCATCTTTTTCCCTCAAATTTCTTTGCTGATTTAAAGAAATGGAATGCAGAATTATTAAACAGTGAGGTGCTGATGATGGAGGTTACCGATGCTTCTTATTTTAACGCAAATCTTCATCCCACGATTATGGAATATGAAGTGAAGATTCCCGGAGGTAATAATAATGTTTCTCCTGACAAGACCATACCAATTTCATCAATTGAAATTTTTATAGATGCCGCACTGTCAAAATTAGAATTGAGGCATAAAAACAGCAGTAAAAAAATAGGAGTTTATGATATGACCTTCCAGGGGCAGAACAGCAGGTCTCAACTTTTTCAATTGCTGGACAGGTTTTCTGAAGTGAACTACATCAACTTCATTCCGTTGGCAAATGCGGTAAATGGTTTTATTTTTAACCTGCAGAAAGAAAGCGGGAAGATCGTTGGTTCTCCAAGGATCACGATTGCAAATAAGTTTGTAATCCAACGGCAGGCCTGGTTTATTCCAGTTTCAAAATTTCCTTTAAAGGGGAATGATGAGACAGAAGCCATGCATTTCATGAGAATTAATGAATGGCGTCTTCAGCAAAATATGCCCGAAGAAGTATTTTTTGTTTCAGTAGATAAGGCCTTTAATCATGCTAAAGTGAAATCTAAAAATGAACATAAGCCTCAGTATCTTAATTTTTGTAACCCATTGCTGGTTCGGCTTTTTGTCAAAACTTTAAAGAAAATCATCTCGATGGTAAAGCTCGAAGAGATGTTGCCCGCCTCAAAAGATATGTTGAAAATAAATAATCAAAGATTTGTTACGGAGTTTGTAGTTCAATGGTATAATTATGAGAACTGAGTGGTGGTCGTTGCACATCTATCTTGATGGTACTACTGCTGATCATTTTTTAAAATATGGTCTTAGTCCAATAGTAAAGACACTTTACCGGGAAGAACTGATAAATGGATTTTTTTTTATCAGGTACAGCGAGGGCGGCCCTCATATCAGATTTAGAGTATCTTCGACAATAGCGAAGCTTAATAAAGAAATTAAGCCCTTTATTTATAGCCAGCTGGAACAGTATGTTCATCGCAGCAGTCTGGTTTTTCTTGAAAAAGAATACATTCCCGAAGAAGACCGGTATGGAGGAGTGCATGGTTTAGCTTTTGCTGAGCAACTATTTGAGTTGTCTTCAAATACCATATTGGAAATTTATGAAAATACAGACAAACTAAGCCCTGAAATAGCAATCGGTTGTGCAATTCAGATGCATTGGATATTACTGAGCCATTTAATTGAGCTTTCTTTAGAAGAAGCAGGGATTTTATTCCAGTGTATTGTCAATAATTGGATGATCGCCGCGATTAATTTTTACAACGGAATGGATCCTGAAATGATGAATGGAAGGAAAGAAGAGGCACTTAAAGCTTTTGAATTGTCATTTATTTCCCAAAAGAGCAACCTGAAAAAGTTGATTTCTGCTGCGAATAACATTAGTCTGGAAGATAAGGAACTAATGTGGCTGGACAATTGGAAATCAGGTATCGTATCTTTAAAATCTGATTTTGAAAAGCTGGATTCACCGTTTAAGGTTTCTTTAACAGCTGATGAACCAGATCTGTCGGTACAGGCATTTAAATATATATGTATTCTGGACAGTTATTTTCATATGACCAATAACAGGCTCGGAATAAAGAATAAAGAGGAATCTTATATTAGCTATTTGCTTATGCGATTATTAAGATCCAACTAAATGTGGTTTAATAAAAAGTCCATAAAGAAGATTGTTTTTTATAAACAATCCACCAAGATGGATTGTGGGGTCTGTTGTTTACGAATGATCACGAGGCACTATGGACTTAATTTTACTTTAAAGCGGATACAGCAGGTTTCCAGGATTGAAAGATATGGAATTACCTTAGGAGGCATTCGTTATGCAGCGGAAAAAATGAAGCTTTCCCCTACAATTGTTAAGATTGATCTTACGCAGGTATTGAAGTTGGAAATGCCCTGTATCTTACCCTGGAGAAAAGACGATTATGTGGTATTGTATCAGGTTCCTTCAAAACTTCGGACAAAAGGAAAAGTTTATCATGTTGCTGACCCCTCAAGAGGACTCATTAAATATACCGAGGAGGAATTTATAAACCTCTGGCTAAAGATGAAGAATGCAAATTCCCCGGTTGAAGAAGCTTTAATACTTTCACCGGGAAGTGATTTTTATTTGCAAAAGGAAGATCCTATTCATAAGCTGAACTGGAGCTATCTATCGGATTATCTATTGAAAAACAGAAGATTGATCGGTCAACTTTTTATTGGCTTAACGGTTGGCAGCTTATTGCAGTTGATCGTGCCTTTTTTAACCCAGGCAATTGTAGATGTCGGGATTAATACCCAAAATATTGGCTTTATCTATATCATTGTTATTGCTCAGATTATGCTCTTAATAGGGAGGTTAAGTGTGGACCTGATCAGGTCCTGGGTGTTACTGCACATCAGCACAAGACTAAATATTTCTATTCTTACCGATTTTCTCATTAAGATGCTGAAACTTCCAATGAGCTTTTTTGAAACACGGATGGCTGGTGATATTATGCAAAGAATGAGTGATCAGGGAAGAATACAGAGTTTTCTTACAGGAACGTCCCTGAACACTATTTTCTCATTTTTTAATCTTGTTCTTTTTGCTGGTGTATTGGCTTATTACAACCTAAATGTCTTTTTTATTTTTTTTGTAAGCAGCGTTTTGTACAGCATATGGGTGGTTATCTTTCTTGAAAAACGAAGAGAGCTGGATTTTAAGCGTTTTGATATTTCCTCAAGGAATCAAACGGGAGTATTGCAATTGATTATGGGGATGCAGGAAATCAAACTAAACAATTGTGAACACCAAAAGCGTTGGGAATGGGAAAGAGGACAATCCCGCTTGTTTAAATTCAGTATTAGCAATTTAAGGCTTGGTCAATATCAACAATTTGGTGCTTTTTTTATTAACGAAGGCAAGAATATCATCATCACTTTCATTGTCGCCAGCGCAGTAATAGAGGGGAAATTGACTTTAGGGAGCATGATGGCAATACAATATATTCTAGGTCAGCTTAACAGTCCGATAGAGCAATTCGTTGGCTTCATGCAACAGTTGCAGGATGTCAAAATTAGTCTGGAACGTCTCAATGAAATTTATGAAATGGAAGACGAAGAACCGATAGGTAATCGTTTTCTATATGAATTACCTTTGAATAAAAGTATCATGCTGGATCGGATTACTTTTAGTTATCCAGGTGCATGGGACGACTTGGTCTTGAAGAACATTAGTTTTAGTATACCCGAAGGTAAAACAACGGCAATCGTTGGAATGAGCGGAAGTGGTAAAACCACTATTTTAAAGTTGCTATTGAGGTTCTATCTGCCCCAGGAAGGCAAAATTAGCGTGGGAGATCACAATTTAAATGAAATCAGTTTTCATTATTGGAGAAGCAAATGTGGCATCGTGATGCAGGATGGATTTATATTTTCAGATTCGATCGCAAAGAACATCGCAGTGAGTGATGAATATCCTGATATCCCCAAATTACTACATGCGATAAAAGTTGCCAATATCAATGAGTTTATTGAAGAGTTACCTTTAGGTCTTAATACAATAATTGGAGCCACAGGGAAGGGAATTAGTCAGGGGCAGCGCCAGCGTATCCTGATAGCCCGTGCAGTTTATAAGGATCCTCAGTATATCTTTTTTGATGAAGCAACTAATTCTTTAGATGTTAATAATGAAAGAATAATTATGGAGAATCTGGAAACCTTTCTCAAAGGCAGGACCGTTGTTGTTGTGGCCCATCGTCTAAGTACGGTCAGGAATGCTGATCATATCATTGTCATGGATAAAGGGTTGATAGCAGAACAAGGAACACATCATGAATTAATCAATAACAGGCAGGATTATTATCAACTGGTAAAGAATCAATTGTCTTTGGATAGGTGATTTTGTTTAAATTTATGGTATGGAAAATACAAAACACAATAAACATGCGGGAAATATAGCGGAATATATTGCTGGTTTTCCCGCAGAGGTTCAGGTATTGTTAGAACAGATTAGGGAAACGATAAAAGAAGTGGTCCCGGACGCGGAAGAAACGATCAGTTATGCGATTCCGGCATTCCGCATCAACAAAAAGAACCTGGTGTATTTTGCAGCTTTTAAAAAGCACATCGGTTTGTATCCTGCACCGACAACACTTGAAGAATTTAAAGTCGATTTTGAGCCCTATAAAACAAGTAAGGGAACGGTTCAGTTTCCTTTGAACCAACCGGTTCCCTTAGACCTTATCCGAAAGATTGTGCGACATCTGCTTAAAAAGAGCCTCGAAAAATCAACCAATAAATCAACAAAAAAATCAGCCAATAAATCAGCATCCTGAACCTGCAGGAATTGCTGTACGGAAGCTGCTGTATTGCTTTCTTAATAAGGAATCCCGCTCTTCAGCATCGTTGGAGGAAAGCCAAAATAGACTTTAAAGGCATTCGTGAAATTGGAAAGATTCGCATAGCCGACAAAATGGGCAACCTCACTTACCGATTTGTTCTCCTCGATAAACATCCTTCTGGCTTGTTCCATACGCCTTTGCTGCATGTAGCCAAATACCGTTGTGCCAAACAACTGCTTAAAGCCACGCTTTAGTTTTGATTCGTTGGTACCCACCAGGTGGGCCAGTTCAATGATAGTTTTCGGTTGGTTCAGGTGTTGTTCGATATAGCGTTTTGCTTCATGAATCCGTTCAATATCAGCAGGGCTTAGCGCCTGTTTGTATTGATTTCCAATGTTCATCATGCACTCACAAAGATCCAGCTGAAGGATAAAAAGTTCCTGAATTTTTGCCTCCAGGTACATTTTTTGGATGAATCCGGAATAAGGACAGTTACTGATTTCGCCAATGATCCTTTGCATATCCGGGGTAATGTGCATGGCATCAGGATAGAGGGTACTCGTTCGGTTTCTTTCAAAATCATCGATAAAACGGTCCAGTACTTTATGCTGTCCGTACCACTTTTTAACAAAGTCCACAGAAAGGTGAATATCGAAAGTCTTATAGGACATGTCGGCTTCAAATTCTACAGAACCTTTAACCCTTTGGACGCCGAGGATGTTTTGCCGCATTCCATAAATGTCGGAACTGGCAAAGCCATCTTCGCCCATGCGAATGGCATTTCCAAGGTTAAAATGCATTTCTATGGTAGGCTCGGTCATTTCGCTCGAAAGCAACAGGGCTTCTTTGATCTGATAGTCGCCCACCAGGATGTTCCCGATCTCTAGTTTTATTTCTTTGTAGCGGACATCTCCAAAAGTATGTTCAAAGCTGGCTTTGGTTTCTAATACGGAACCTGAGGTAATGACGTGGGCATCTGACTGGTTGTAATGCAATTCTTCTAAAAAGGAACCGGCATTGAGATTGAATTTCATAATCGTTGGGATGATTCTTGTAGTTATTTATACTTATTCTAAATTATGTAATACCTGCCGACTCCGGTGGAAGAATCCTAAATAAGACATTTTTATGACAAACTAAAAGTCATAAAAAGTTCCGAATTGGTAAATAATAGATCGGAATTGGTAAACAGTACAGTCGGATATCCCGCTAGATTCGCCCCGGATAATTTATTAAAGTCATAGGATAAATATGGGAAAACTGCTACTCGGCATCATGGGCTTATTATTTATGGTTACAGCACCTGTATTTCTCTCAAATCAGGCATTAAAGGCACAGGAACCGGTAAAAAAATTAAAAGACAGCAGCGCTGTAAAAAAGCAGAACAGACTAAAGGAAGTGAACATCAACGGGAAGACCCTGATCCGGGAATTTAAGGAATCTCCGCTGCCCATCGAGATCATCGACCTTAAAGCGGTCCATGGTCAAAGCGGAAACCTGATCGAATTGCTGAACCGGGTACCGGGCGTAAAGCTGAGAGGGGATGGGGCCCTCGGGGATCCGGTAAACATCAACCTGAACGGCCTGAACGGAAAAGCCATCGCCGTTTTCAAAGACGGGATTCCGCTGAGTTTTTACGGGCATAGCTTCGAACCTTCCCTCATTCCTTCCAATATGCTGGACCGTATAGAAGTGTATAAAGGCGCATTACCCGTTTCTCTTGGTGCAGATGCCCTTGGAGGCGCGATTAACTTTGTCAGCAGGGCCCCCTCGGTTACTACCCTGGAAGCCTCTTACGAACTGGGCTCCTTTAACACCCACCGGGCAACGGTCAGCGCCTATCTGCCATTTAAAAAATACAAGGCCTATGCAGGGATAAATGCGGCATACACTTATTCCGACAACAATTACAAAAGGGATGTAGGCTGGATCTCTCCCGGCGACAATAACCTGGTTTTTGACAATACCGTCCGCAGTGCTTTTCGAAACAACATCCTGAAGGCCCCGGTTGCAGAACTGTATCTCGGCATTAAGCACAAATCCTGGGCCGATGACCTGCGTTTCACCATCCTGGGCTCACAGTTTTATAAGCAATTGCCACAATTGCCGGGAATCCCCTCAAACGGGAGAAATGATGCCATGACGAGGCACCCTTTCAACAATGACAGAACTTTTAGCCAGCTGTTGAAACATGATAAATCCTTCCTTTCCGGGAAGCTCAGGCTGGGCACAGTCTTAGGGTACAGCCGCATCAAAACCACTTTTTTAGATACCTCTTCTCTGGTCTATAACCGTTTTGGTGAATTGCAGGGCGATAAAGGGCATCCCGGGGAGTTCTTTTATGGGGGCAATGCCCTGAGGCTGAAATACAACTTTTACACGCTGAGGTTTAATGCAGTGTATGATGTGCTTCCGGATCATCAGGTTCAGTTAAACCACATCTATACCCGCTATGACAGAATAGGAACCGATCCGCTTGGCGGGATGACCAGAAATGGCGAACTGGATTTATATACCGTACCTGCGAAGTATGCGAAACACATCTCTGCATTGGGCTTTCGTTCCCGTTTCCTGGATGAAAAACTGGAGAACCTGATTGCGGTGAAAAGATATCAAATGAAAACATCCGGATATTCTACCATTGGCAGATCCGGATCGGAGAAAACCGTTCGCGATTCTACAGCAGCCTGGGGATGGATGGAGGGAATCAGCTTCCGGCCAGCATCCGGATGGGTAATTAAAGCCTCTTATGAGCACTCCGTAAGGATGCCGGATGATTTTGAAGTCTTCGGAGATTCGTATAACGTGAAATCTAATTTCGGGATCAGACCGGAAAAAAGCCATAATTATAATGTCCAGTTTCAATATAGTGCTGCGGCCCAACAGGCCGGGGCCTTTAACCTCTCGGCAAATTACTTTAGCCGGCGCACCAACGGGCGGATCATGCTGGTCAGGGATATTCCTTACAGCTATTACACCAACAGAACGGTGGTGACGAGCGAGGGGATCGAAATGGAGGTCATGTACAAGCCTTTTAAATTCCTGATGCTCTCCGGAAACGGAACTTATATGGATGTCAAACAAGACCTCGGACTGGAGATTAAAGGTGATAAACCTTCCAGACTGGCAGATCAGCCTCCGATTTTAGGGAACCTTCAGCTTCGCCTGATGTTTGACCAGCTCCTTCAAAAAAAGAGCAGAACAGAATTTTATGGCTACTGGAACTATATGCACCGATTCAACTGGATCGACGGGGCAGAAGACCTGGGCTTATTTAAACCTTATCCAAAAGATTATGAACCCCGTAATTTCTGGATTCCAGGCGATCGCCGTCTGGGACAGCAAAATTATACCGCCGGATTTATTCATTATATGGAAAATCCGAAATGCAGCATTTCCCTGCAAGTGAATAACCTGACTCAACAGAAGTTGTTTGACAATTTTTATATGGAACGCCCGGGAAGGGCTGTGTCAGTAAAACTCCGATGGGAACTCTCGACAATTAAATAAATGTTCAATTAAAAACCAAAATCAAGTACGATGAATTTAAAATCACAATTTGCGATGTTTGCCGCTGCGGCAACCTTGTTTTTAGCCTCCTGTAAAAAAGATAAAGCCTTTAATGAAAGCGGCGCTTTAAAGCTCAATGGCGGTATGGCTGCGGCGCCAAGTTTTACGAGCCCTACAGGTCCATGGGTGGTATGGGGAGGTAAAGGAGACCTTTACTGGTCTGGCGCGATCAATGGTTATGGTACACTTCCTGCTACCTTGTCTTTCCCTGCAGCAGGGAACTTTGGGGTGAATTATGCAGTAGGAGGCCGGGCCGCATTCAATTACCTTTATAAGCTGAGCAGCAGTAACGTAGGGAGCCGGGGGATTCAGCGGTACAGCGTTTCTTCAACGGGAGCTGTTACAGAAAGCGGTGCCTTCTTTAATCTTGGAGGATCACCCCTGATGCAAACGAATGAGATCAATTTTTCATTATATAAACCGGATACCGCCTATTATACAAATGCAGATGCGACGCCTGCAGCAGAACGCCTGAAGGTTTTCAGGTTTAACCCGACCGCTACGCCAATGACTGCAGCCGGTTATACAGCGATCGATTTCTCCGCAGTGTTTAACCCTTCTGCAAGCAATGTAACGAACCCGATAACAACCACTGCCTCGACCAAACTGATCGGCTCAAAAATGATCATCGATCGTGGCGATTATATCTTTGCTGATGTCTTGTTTGGCAATAGCTACAATTCGTTGAAACAAGTGGTGCAGGCCGACAACAATGTGTATGTAGCCGCATTTAATAAATCTACAGGCCACATCACGGTAAGTTCTTTTACCGGAGCAAGCAATATCGGACTGTTTAATGATGCGCCCCTGGTTTCCAGAGATGAAGTGACGGGAGATATTTATTTCTCTACGCTGGGAAACATGGCAACCTCGACCTCCCTCTCTAAAATCTTGAAAATAGATGCCGCCTCAAATACCATCAATGCCAGCTGGAACATCGATATGGCAGCTAATTTTTCGGGAAGAAAAGGTGAGTTTAATGCCTTACTGGTTCATGACAACATCATTTATACAAAAATTCCAAAAACAGATGTTACCTATCTCGGATCAGGACATGGTGTTTCTTACCGCTCAGATATCTGGCAATGGACTGCGGTAAATGCGCTGACTAAAGCGAGCAAAAGACTCAATGTTCCCCTGGATAATTATTATGCTTATCAGAATGCCAGGTTAATTAACAATGAGGTTTACTTCATCTACAACAATTCTACTCCGGCCAATAATGCCGGAATCAGGAAAATCCCTGCCCTGAATACAGGAACCTTTGGTTCAGCAACATCACCAATCGCCACAACAGCAGTCTCCGGTTTTACCAGTGCTGCCGGCTACATCAGAATAATGGGTCTGGATAGACTATAAGGATAATTTAGATGAAAACTACAAAATTTACACTGTGCGCTGTGTTGTGCACACTGATCCTGATTTCCTGTAAAAAGGATCAGCCTGTTGCGGAAGTGATCCCTGCACAGCATTTCACGCAGGTCTCCAATTTGAAAGTTGCCGATCAGATCGTGGAGAAATCTCCTGATGCTCAGGATGACGCGGAAGGCTTATGGTACTATAGCCTTGATGAACAGAAGGTGCTGCCGGCATCGGCACACCGGACCGATCAATGGGATTTTGCGTTCGACTGTGATTTAAACAGGATCATTGTCAACAATGGCAATTATACCTCCGGAAGTGTGATCCCCGGAAATGAGGGGAAGGCACTCATGACGATTGTAGCCAAAGCCTTTGAACAGGTTACTGAGGCCCCGGCCAATGATGAGGTGTACAACAAAAGGGTAGATTACGAAGGCAAATATGGCAACGCAAGTTTTACCCTGAACGGAGATACAAGCCCGGGGATCCTGGGCTGGATGTCTGCCTTTGAGAATGGCGTTTTGCTGAAAGTGGTCAAGCCGCTGAAAAACAGGACGATCATCTTCAAAACCAATAAAGGGAAGTATGCAAAACTGCAGATCCAGAGTGTCTATAAAGACAGCCCGGAAAACCCGACGGAAAGCTCAGAGAAGTTTTACCTCAATTTCCGTTTCTTCCTTCAAAAAGATGGTTCCGGAAATCTGGACTCCTCAAAATAAAAATTCCCTCTCGTTAACGCTGCGCTTACGGATTCGTCTGTAAGCGCTTTTTTTTTAGCTCCGGCGACAAAAAAAACCAAATTAGTAAATAACAGTTCCGAATTCGTAAACTCTCCAGGGAGGTTCCAGGCTAATTTTACCGCAGTATCAATCCCGTTCTCAAACCGATCTTACCTATAAAATTCAATTGTATTATGGCTCCACACGACAAAAACAACCAAATTAATCTGTTGTTGAACTTAATTCTCCGCGAATATAACCATTGGTATTACTTTGATCTGCTGCCGAAATATGATGAGGACCTGGCGGCGTATATGCAAAGCGGTGCTGAAAATGCTTTCATTAAAATCAGTCTTCAGCAAGCCGGTTCCGTACTGTATTATCCACTTACTTACCATTCCCTGACGGGCTTTCACCTGTTTGGTCCTGCTCCGGCATGGCGCAAGGAAGGAACCGATGTGCTCACAGTGATCACTCCGGATGTGGCTTTAAACCACCTGATCAGGGAAATCTATCCGGACCTTTCCAAACCGGCATTACAGCGCAAACTGGAAGACCTGGGGGCAGCTTACGAGCATTCCTTATCGCGGGAGCTGGAACATTATGTGCCTCAGGAATACCTGATCCCTGCGGAAGCAAACGAGGCGCTGACGCGCTGGCAGGAAAAGGCACCGAATGATGATTTTCATGCCAGCGACCTGTTCTTTAATGAGTTTGGCGACCAGGATGCCTGCTCCCTGCTGCAGGGTGCCATTCTTTCCTTTTCCAGGGGGAAGGAAATCGGAACGGAAAAAGCAGCGGGACAATGGGCACAACGTTATATGTATCAGCTGCTGAAAAGTACTTTAGACCTTTACCTGAAGGAAGGGGTCTTGCTTTCGCCAACTTATCTCCATACCGGCTTATGCCTGGACGACGATGGCTTGCCGGAACAAATCGTCTTCCCGGGAACGCAGCAAACCTTAAACCTGGCACTGCTGCCGCAAAACTTTAACCGGGAGAAGTTAAACACTTTCTTAGCGGCACACCTGCTGGCACATCACCTTTATCCATTGATCCGGGCCGTCGGTATGATTGGTTTCCTTTCTGAAGAACGACTCCTGGAATACCTGAACGAAGAGCTGAATCATGTGAAAAAGGAACATGCCGGTAAAGCGGATTTTCTGGATGCAGTGCGACTGAAAGTCAGGGCCAGCCTCCCTCAGCTATTGGAAAAGAAAGAAGAAGAGGAGTATACAGAAAGGTACCTGCATGTACATAACCATGTGATCAATACCCGGTATTATGTTCCTGAACTGATCAAGCCCGGTGCGGGTGAAGTGGTGCACAAACGCTATTTCAATAACGGAGAGCTGGAAATTGCCATTCGCGGCTTTAATCCGGAAACGGATATCGAGATTCTCCATGAATGGGTGAACATGGACTATACCAAGAAGTTCTGGGAGATGGACGGGCCAATCAAAGACCTGGAAGAAGCCTACATCAAACACCTGGGGGTAGACTATTCGCATCCCTATATCGGGACATTGAACGGAGAGCCGATCTTTACACTGGAACTGTATTGGGCCATCAAAGATGAAGTGGGCAAGTATTATCCTTTTCATCCCGGAGATTATGGTTTCCACATGCTGATTGCCCCTGCAGAACGCCGCATTCCTAATTTTTCCTACTATGCACTGACCATGTGTATGGAACACTTTTTCTCCTTTGATAAACTGCACCGCATGATCGGGGAGGCCTCAGCGGCACATATGGGGACACATAACCTCATTACCAAAGTAGGCTGTGAATTCAACAAGGCTTTAGTCCTGCCTTATAAGACTTCCAATCTGACCTTCTGCCTGAGGGAGCAGTTTCAGGAAGCAGTAAAAGACGTTTTGGAGCGCTCCTGCACCAATATCTACGTGAATATCTAAACCCTATCTCTATCATGAATCACTACAATAATAACATACTCGATGTCATAGGTATTGGCATCGGACCTTTTAACCTGGGCTTTGCGGCCTTATCCCATGAACTGCCCCTGAAAACCTTGTTCTTTGAACAGGCCCCTTCTTTCAACTGGCATCCCGGTTTGCTGATTGAACGGAGTACTTTACAGGTGCCCTTTCTTGCCGACCTGGTTTCTTCCGTTGATCCTACCAATCCCTTCAGCTTTACCAATTACCTGAAGAAAAAGAAAATGCTGTTCCGGTTCTGCATTAAGGAAACATTTTATGTCACACGAAAAGAATACAATGATTACTGCCGCTGGGTGGCAGATCAGCTGCCGGAGCTCCGCTTTAGCCATGTCGTTACGGGAATTGAATACCATCCGGAAGGATATTATGAGATCAGCGTTCATGACCTGATCAACAGGAGCACTAAAACCTATCTCTCCAAAAGATTGGTGGTAGGTACCGGGACGACTGCCCTGATGCCGCAATGTGCCGAAGAATGTAGCAGGGAACGGGTGTTCCATTCCTCGCAGTACCTGTACCGGAAGAGTTACCTCAAGCCGGGAAGCAGCATCAGCATTATTGGTTCCGGACAAAGCGCTGCGGAAATGTTCCAGGACCTGCTTCAGGAAATGGACGATAAGCAGTTTCAACTGAACTGGATCACGGCAGCAGAACGCTTTTTCCCGATGGAAAACTCCAAGCTGACCTTTGAGCATACCTCACCGGATTACCTGAGCTATTTCCATGGCCTTCCGGAACAAAAAAGGGCGCAGATCATTTCCCGTCAGGAAATCCTATATAAGGGCATCAACCAGGAACTGATCGATGAGATTTACAATGAACTGTACCATAAAGACCTCTATAAAAAGGAACCGCTGCCGATCAGGATCCTGCCCAATGTATTGCTGCAATCTTTAACGGGCAATAAATACACCGGTTTTGAACTTGGATTACAGCATACCCAGCTGGAAAAAGATTTTAAAATCCAGTCGGACTATGTGATCCTGGCAACAGGCTACCGCCATCAGGAACCGGCGTTTTTGAAGTTTGTGAACGACCGGATCAACCGGGATGAAAGCGGCGGATTTAAAGTAGCGGCAAATTTTAGTGTCGACAAAAATGAGGGGGAGATCTATGTGCTCAATGCAGAGCTTTCTTCCCATGGGATTCTGACTTCAGACCTGGGGATGGGGCCATACCGCAATGCACGCATCCTCAACCATATCCTCGGACCCGAAAAAGAAGCATTTGAACTGGAAGACCGGATTGCTTTCCAGGACTTTGGGATTCCCATGGGCCTTTAAATCTGAACAATTAAACTTAATATGAAAACGCTTACACCACAAAATAAATTCATTGCCCTGGACATCATGAAAGCCTTTGCGGTCTTTTTTATGTTCCTCGGACACATTGTAATCATGTATGGTACGCCAAAGGTGATCGGTTCTACTGCCATCACCTGGATCGCTTTCTGCGCAGAAGGCATCGGTGCACCTGCCTTTATTTTCTCCATGGGGCTGGCCATTGTTCTGTCTTCTCCTAAAACACCCCGGCAGATCTGTTCCAGAGGACTGATCTTAATCGCGACGGGATATGTGCTCAATTTCCTGAAGTTCTTTCCTACGATTACCCTGTTCGGAACTTTTCCTGAAGCATTGTTTGCGGAAACAGGAAGACTGAACGATACTGCCGGACTGCTGAGCTTCATCTTTATTGCCGACATCCTGCAATTTGCCGGGATCGCCTATATCTTTTGCGCGCTCCTGTTTCAGTACGTCCGCAATTACCAGATCTGGGCATTGCTGCTGGCCATTCCTTTGCTGGGCCTCGCACCGTTCCTGTATCAGGAACAGTATGCCCCGCAAAACTATTTTCTGCAGCTGTTTTACGGGCAGAATTTCCAGGTCTATTTTCCCATTTTCCCATGGCTGGCCTTTCCCTTACTCGGGATGACGGCCGGGTATTTTATCCGCAATTACAGCAGCTTAAAACGCACGATGCTGATCTTTCTTGGCATTGGGCTCCTCCTGTTCACGATTGGTTTCCTATTGATAAAGGTTGACCCTGAGGGGCAGTTCGGATCGGATTATTACCACCGGAAACATGGGGCATTGATCATGTATTGCGGACAACTGCTGACCTTCCTTTCCCTGCTTTCTTTCCTCAGTCCTTACCTCACCGCAGGCATCACCAAAGGAATTCGTTTCTGCAGCAGGAATGTCACAAGAATTTATATCCTTCAATGGATTCTGATTTACTGGGGATGGGCCTTTACACCTTATAACTCCCTGCCGGGCAGACTGGTAGTGCCTTACCTCATCTTGTTTATTGCACTGACGATGTTGCTCACGGCAGGCTGGGAATACCTCAGCACAGGAAAAAGGAAAAAGCAGGCTTCAGAAAAAAAGGAAGCGCTTGTTAAACCCAATTGATGCGCTGAAAGCATCATGCACCTGTTGCTTATAAAACCCTATGAATTACAGGCGCATGATGGCTTCATCATTATAAAAACAAATACATCCAAAAGAAAATGATCAACCACACTTGTACAGACTTGTTTTACCCTTTAAATATTTCATTGAGTTATGGAACGGTTTCCCCGGAAGATTACCTGAAAGTTCTCGGCCATTATGGGAAATGGCTGGATCGGGAACAACCCTATGCTTTGCTCAATATCAGGGACGATGCCAGTTTTGAAAATACACCCGGCCTGGGGAAAATGGCGAAAGGATGGATGCAGAAATACCTGCCCTTACTTCAGCAATATGAGCAGGGCATTGCGCTTGTTGTTCCCGAATCCAGGTATGAGAAAGTATGTAAAACCAATTTTGAAGCCATCTCTGCCGGGGCCTGCAAGGTCTTTATCCATACCGATGAAGCACTGGCATGGCTTGCCAAAGGCGAACTTAAAAGTCTGGAAGGCTTTAATAAATGGAAAGCAGTTAAGGAATATCTTAAAATCAATAGTTATGAGTAGTATGCCTATCCTGGATGCAATCGTTGCAACCGAATATAGAGAATCGATATTAGAAATGGTGAAGGACTTTACCGATCGCCACATCCGTCCGGAAATGATGGACTGGGATAAGGACCAGCAGTTTCCCCTGGAAGTTTTTCAGAAACTGGGTGAGCTGGGCCTGCTGGGCGTACTGGTGCCGCAGGAATATGGCGGGGCCGGTTTACAATATGCCGATTATATAGAAATTATCATAGAGATTAGTAAAGTATGTGGTGCGGTAGGCCTCTCTTTTGCTGCCCATAATTCCTTAAGTACCAATCATATTCTGATGTTTGGGAACGAATACCAAAAGCAGCGCTGGCTGCCGTTTCTGGCTTCAGGTGCATGGCTTGGTGCCTGGGCGCTGACGGAGGCGAATACCGGATCGGATGCACTGAGAATGGAAACAACGGCAGTTTTAGAAGGCGATCATTATGTGTTGAATGGTGCTAAAAACTGGATTACCCATGCAGAATCCGCTCAGATTGCCGTGGTGATGGTGCGAACCGGAGCAATCGGACAGTCGAACAACATTTCTGCCATCGTGGTGGAAAAGGGCACACCCGGATTTTCTTCCGGTAAAAAGGAAGATAAAATGGGGATGCGTGCCTCAGAAACAGCCGCCTTACATTTTGACAATTGCCGGGTTCCCCGGGAAAATTTACTGGGAAATCCGGGAGATGGTTTCCGTCAGGCGATGAAAATATTGGATGGCGGCCGGATTTCCATCGCGGCCTTGTCGGTCGGGATTGCCCAGGGTGCCTATGAGGTGGCCAGGGATTATGCAAAAGTGAGGGAACAATTCGGACAGCCGATCGCGAACTTTCAGGCCATCGCTTTTAAACTGGCCAATATGGCCACAGAACTGCAGGCCTCGATATTGCTGACGCGTGAAGCAGCCCGCTTAAAAGACACGGGCGAAAAAGTAACGGTAGCGGCCGCAATGGCTAAATACTATGCCTCAGAAGTAGCGGTAAAGAATGCCACCGAAGCCGTACAGATCTTTGGAGGTTATGGCTATACCCGGGATTATCCGGCAGAGAAGTTTTACCGGGATGCCAAGCTGTGCACGATCGGGGAGGGCACCTCAGAAATTCAGCAACTGGTCATCAGCAGGGAACTGTTAAAGGATTAATTTATGGAAGATGAAATGTTACGTTACCTTCGGCAACAGGGTTATCAAACCGGCTTTAGAAGGGTCATCATTATACAGGAGCTTTGCCGCCTGGACAGGATTGAGAGTGCCGAGGACTTTTGGCTGCTCCTCAGGCAGCAACATGGAATCAGCTGGGCTACTGTCTATACAAATTTAAGGTTACTGCTAAACATGGGCCTGATAGAAAAAGAAGCAGGATTGAAAAAATCCTGCGCTTACCGGCTCGTGCGTTCTGACTATGCTTCAATTCCGGGATATGTACGCACATGAAACCACGCTGAGGGTGAGGTATGGGGAAACCGATGCCATGGGCTATGTTTACCACGGCAATTATGCAGAATGGCTGGAAGTGGCAAGGGTAGAACTGCTTCGCGAAATCGGGATGCCTTATACCTGTTTCGAGAAACTGGACATCATTATGCCGGTAAGAGAAATGAGCATCCGGTACCTGAAACCTGCGCATTATGATGAGCTGATTACGATCAGAACCTTTTTAGACCAGTTGCCGGCATTCCGGGTTCAGCTGAGGTACGAACTTTATAACGAAGAACTTGAACTCATCAGCACTGCCCAGGTATTGCTTGTTCCTTATAACCGGTCCAGGAAAAAACCATGTATGCCTCCGGAAGATTTTCTGAAGTTGTTGAATCCTTATTTCAGGGATGTTAAGCCCCTGAAAGTATTGGAATGTCTTTAAATGCGGTTCAATATTTAAAAACAAGACGAGCCTTAGGCCACTGGCCTTTAGAAAACAGTTTAATTAATGGAGAATGGTTTCTTTTTGAAAATTTGATTTCCTGAGGGTGATTTTTTTCTTGTCGCTGTGGGCCGAAATGTTACATTTGTAGTAAGCCGGATGCTGTTTCAGCTGTTTACCCTCCTGATTTATGAAGAAAGTTAATTTTGTTTTCCTTTTTGTAATGTGTTTTGGGCTCGGCCTGCAGGCGCAGGTTGTCCGTTCTTACATTGCAATCGTAAAAACGAAAGATGGTAAAAAGAAAGGAATATTGTATCAGGTCACGGAGGATGCATTGACGCTGCAACAGGGAGATTCTTTAATTTTAGTGAAAGGGGCAGACATTAAAAGCATCCGGATCCGCGCTTCCAAGACACCATACGACATTAAAACGCCTTTTAAATATGATCCTTTTTCCGATAGGAATTATGAAACTCTGCCCAATTCTCAGGTCCGGGTCAGAAAGGATCGGGAAAAAGAACCCGATTTCGGCGATCAGGTAGCCGGAGAGGTGGGGGTGGCAGCAGTAAACCTGGCCGTTAATATCATTGCTGCGCCTATTCAGGCCATCAACAGCAGCATTATAAAGATGGATATCAATCAAAATCCGGAGAACTTTAAAAACAATAAAGAGGATTTATCTTACCATTCCATCTACTATCAGCGGCATAGCAATGTTAAGGATGAGCTGAAAAAAATCAAGGCGATCAGCAATGCCATGAAGGCCCAGTAAGGCGGGATACAGAACATTTTAAGGCTTTGACTTGTTGATATACCAGTCAACATCTTAAAAATGTATCTTATGAACAGCATTAACAAGAATCAACCGGAAGAGAATCAGGAAAACCTGACTGGAAAATACGCTTTAGAAAAAGTGCGGGAACTGATCGGGCAGTCGGACGTTTGCTTTTTTTGCACGGAGCCGGTTACCGGACCTTCAAATGGGGTAAGACCAATGAGTGTCCAGCAAGTAGACGAGGAAGGAAATCTATGGATTGTGAGTGCCAGCGATAGCCATACCAATCAGGAAATTGCGCTTGATCCCAAAGTGAAGCTCTATTTTCAGGGTTCCAAACATTCCGATTTTCTATACCTGAACGGAACAGCAACGCTTTCTGACGATAAATCAAAAATTAAAGAATTGTGGAGCCCGGTGATGAAAACCTGGTTTACCGAAGGCGAAGACGATCCAAGGATTTCGCTCATCAAAGTTCAGTCTCTTGAGGGATATTACTGGGACAACAAACACGGCAACCTGGTTGCAGGTGTAAAGATGCTCCTTGGTATGGCAACGGGTCAGACCTTGGACGATTCCATAGAAGGCAAGTTGAAAATATAGCCTCAGCCCTCCGGAATGGCAGAAAAAGCCGCCTCGGCTAAAGTTTAGGAACAGTAACCGAAGGCGTCCAGTTCCATTCCGGAGGTTCAACACCCAATAAGTGTTTCACAAAGAAATCCCTGCGTTTATGTTCTCCATAATCTCCGCCAAGGGAGTGGCCCATGCCGGGAACCATTAGAAAATCAAAGGTTTTATTGGCTTTAACGAGTTTATTGATCACCTGCATTGTGGAAGAGGGATCTACATTGTCGTCCAGCTCACCCAGGATCAGGAGCAGTTTCCCCTGAAGCTGCGCCGCATGTTCTACATTGGAGGATGCTGCATATTGGGGCCCGATCGGATAACCCATCCATTGCTCGTTCCACCACATTTTATCCATCCTGTTGTCATGACAGCCGGAAGAGGAAACGGCTACCTTATAAAATTCAGGATGAAAGAGGAGGGCGCCGAGCGAACTTTGTCCTCCTGCTGAGCTGCCAAAAATCCCTACTTTATCGAGGTCCATATAAGGGTACTTTTTTCCTGCCGCTTTAATAAAGGCAATGCGGTCCGGAAAACCACCGTCTTTAAGATTTTTCCAGCAGACATCATGAAAAGCTTTAGAGCGGTTCGAGGTGCCCATTCCATCGCACTGTACGACGATAAAGCCCAGTTCCGCGAGTTCGTGTAAACCCAGGGGGCTGTCGGCAATGAAATTTTTAGGGACAAAAGAATCATGAGGCCCGGCATAAATGTATTCTATGACCGGATATTTTTTCGCCGGGTCGAAGTTGCGGGGACGGATGATTTTACCCCAGATGTCGGTCTCGCCGTCGCGGCCTTTGGCACTGAAAACTTCCGGGATTTTCCAACCGGTATTCAGTAAAGGACTGATGTCGGATTTTTCCAGTTCATGGAGTACTTTTCCTGTTTTTCCATCTCTCAATACAGTAATCGCAGGCTGGTCGGCCCTCGAATAAACATCTATAAAATTCGAATAGTTTTCATTGAAGGTGGCAGCATGATTTCCATTCTCCCAGCTCAGCTTTTGTAATCCCGTTCCATCCAGGTTCACCTTGTAATATTGTATAAAATAAGGATCCTGACCTGCTTCCATTCCGCTGCCTTCGAAAAGGATGCTGCGTTCTTTTTCATTGACATTGATGACCCTTCTAACCACCCATTCGCCTTTTGTAATCTGATTTTTCAGCTTGCCGCTGGCATGGAAAAGGTACAAGTGATTCCAGCCATCTACTTCAGATGCCCAGATGATTTCTTTGCCATCGTTGAGGTCAAATCGGTATTTCTTGCGACTGTAATTGACAAAAGTGTTGCTGACTTCACGAATCACTTCCCTGGTATTTCCGCTCAGGTCCACTTCCATTACGGAATACAGCTGATGCCCTCTCTTGTTGTATTCATAGCTGAAAGCACGGCTATCCTTGCGCCAGACAGGTTCGGTAAGGTTGTATTGATCGGGAATGAGGGAATTGTCTACCGGGACCTGTTGTTTCGCTTCAACGAGAAACAACGATGGGCTATACTGATTTACACTGTCTCCGGGTTTTGGATATTCCCTGCTGCGGAGCTTTGGCTGGAGCTGATCTGCTGGTGAGGATTCGATGAGGTAAGTTAAACGTGGTTTTGGGGCTTTCACCTTATAGGCGGCTATTTTTTTGGAATCGGGCGACCAGACGAGGTAAGGGGAGTAATAACCTGCAGGGGAACCATCACTGCTCAATTGATAATTCTGTGCAGAATCTGCCGCTGAACTGATGTAAACATTGAAATTTTTAATGTATCCAAGCCATTTCCCGTCTGGGGAGGTTGTTTTTTCCTGTGGCGTATGGTTTGCCGGGGTAGCGGGAACCTGACTAAGGGTATAAGTCTCCAGGTCACAATTTAAGGACTCTTTTTTATAGTTGAACTTCAGTACTTTACCATTGCTGCTCATCAGCGGCAACAAAACAGGCAAATCATTGGCATCGATTTTTTCTTTGGACCAGTCGGAGAGGCTCTTTGCAAATTTCTCCCGGTCGAATGCCGGAGATTTGGCATATCCTTTAGGGTTGAGGACTATAAATTCAAGCCCCATGGCCGTTCTTCTGGTATAAAAGTATTTTTTGGCAGTTGCCAGCCACTGAACATTTGCAGCGACGTTGTATATTTTCTTTTGCATCAGGCCATTTAAGGCTTCTGCATTTTGATAATCGATTAACTTTCCCTGTGCCAGGGCAGCGCCAATCTGAACGATGATAAAGAATACAACTAATACCGGATACTTAGGCCTCATAAGAAAAAATAATTAATGCAACAATGTATAACTAAAAGTATAGTTTTAGTTTGTGATGTACAAATTATCCTGAAAATAAAATCTGAACAGGGAAGCTGAAAATGCCTGGGAGGGAGAGATGAGAAAGGAAAAGGGGTATTGCGCGATAAGAAAGCCCAATACCCTGTTGTTGAATTATTTGATTTTTACTTCTTTTACTTCGATCAGTTCAGGACCGTTCTCTACCGGATAGCCTGGTACTTTGGTTCCTTTAAGGACTACTTCTTTATCTTCAAAAGTATCCAGGTTTACCGCTGTGCTTTTCAGCGCATAGGTTTTATCGCCCGACTGAATGGTATGACTGCCATATTGATAAGTCGTCATTCCTTGTTTCTGGATTTTTCCGCTGAGTTCAATCATGCTTTTATCTCCTGAAGGTTTGGTGGTACTGCAGCTGGCAAAAGTAAAGCCGACAGCAAGAAGGATTAATAATTTTTTCATCAGTATATATTTTCTTTAAGGGTGATGAAGCGTTCATCAGCAAAATCATTAATGGTATGCTGATCAAGGTTTCATATGCTATTAAACGTTAAAACTTAAAGTTATGCAACACTTACCGGTAAATAAGTTTTTTAACGTGCTTTCTTTTTGCCCTTTTTTCCAAACTTTCTGTTGTACCAGATGATGAATCCGGTAACCGGAAGGCTGGCTCCAATCAGGCTGACGATAAAGGCGATGATCTTTCCGGGAAGTCCGAGGACCTGGCCCAGGTGGATGTCGTAGTTGAGGCGCCTTAGCTTGGTTCCGAAAGGGGCATCTTTAAAACTTGCGGCATAATAGGCCTCTTTTGTAATCTCTTTGCCGGTATGCCTGTCGAAATAGACCGCCTGATCCGCATAGGTTTTTCCAATACTGGCAATCACATTGATCTCTATGCTTGAACTGTGGTTTGTGGTGTCGGGTGTGCGGTAAGTATAGCCTTCTGCCTGCGGGAAACGTTGCATCGTCAGGTCCAGGCTCTGGTCCAGCGCCTGTTCAAAGCGCAGCATGGAGTTTACTTTGGTACTGTCAGACAGGGTGGCTTTCCAGGCGGGGAGTGAGGCCCCTCCGGAAGTGCTCCAGTAAAGGCCTTTACTGAACCATTTGAGTCCATAGATCATGCCTGTCAGGGAAAGGATCAGCAATAAAATCAGGGAATAAAAACCCAGTACATTGTGAAGGTCGATATTGACCCTTTTCCATTTTGCGCTCCATTTGATTTTAAAGCTTTTATCTCTGGTAGACTTGTTCCATTTCTTTGGGTACCACCAGATCAGGCCCGTCAGCAGCAGGAACACAAACATCAGGGTTCCGTAATTGACCACAAGCCTTCCGGTTTCCCAGGGCAGCCATAAAGTCCGGTGTCCTTCTTCGATAAAATAGAAAAATTTTGTCGTGTTATTGAGCATGATCCGTTGCTGCAGGACTTTTCCGCTGTAAGGATCCAGAAACAGCAACATCGGATTGTCGTCCCATTTTTTCGCAATGACGGTAATTGCCCTGCCTTTTTTATACGTTACCATCGTTACCGGTTCTCCCGGGAAATGTTCTGCTACAATCGTACTGATCCTGGAAGGAGGGATGACAGGTTTTGCCTGATGGCTTACTTTTACAGGAGGATAAATGAGGTCCTGAATTTCTTCATTAAACGCAAAAAGGCATGCCGTCAGGCATACGATAAACATGATCACTCCGGAAATCAGGCCCATCCAGAGGTGCAGCCAGTTGTTGATTTTTCTAAACATGAAGGGTAACAGCAATAAAAAAGGCCGAAGCAGGTTTTCCTGCTTCGACCTTGTAAAAAAAGAATTCTATTTAAGTCTGGATAAGGTACTGATGTAGTCTACACCTTTTACCTCAAGACCTTTGTTCAGGCTTCCTGAAGCGATATCGTAAGTCCAGATGAACTTGCCGGCGGTGGAAGAAGAGATGGCGATGTATGCTTTTCCGGCTTCTACAAATACCGGAGATACCAGTACACCACGGTCTAAAGGAAGGTCCAGTTTCTTTCTGGTTTTGTTCACTACGTCAATCAGGTAATATTCAAAAACATCTTTACCGGTATAATCTTCAAATTCCAGTAACAGGTCTTTTCTGCCCATACGGGTGAGTGCTTTTCCGTTTCCTAAATCCCAAAGACCATAATATTCGCGGTTTCCGTCGCTAATGGCAGACAGGTCAAAGAAGTAATCTTTGTCGAATGCCGTTGCGCCATTTTTTAACCTGAAAATCGCACTTGGCTTATTCGGATTTACACCCCATCTATCGCCGGTATTGCTGATCATGTACACATCATTGTTGTAGTTTACGGCGTTCGGTGTGATCGGAGCAAAAGATCCCGGATAAGTAGAGCGGGTATCGGTGCTGATGGTCACATTGTCTAATGCAGGATAAGGTGCGGAAGCGAGGTAAGCAACATCTGTAGCCGTCCAGTTGGAATTGTAAACTGCATAGGTCACATACATTCTATCTCCTTTTAAAAAGCAGGAGCTGATATAAATTGCTTTATCCGTTGGTTGTAAAACCTGTTTTCCGAAGGTACCTGTTTTCTGGATGCTCATGTTGTCTACATTGATGATCGTATAGGTCATGATCGCATCAGGAGTGGTGGAGCTGGTTCCGCTGATCAGTAAAGTATTGTCATTTAACCAGAAGCTGTTCATCACGTTTCCGGTCACCGGAATTGCGCCTACTTCTTTCAGGAGCTGGTTTTCCAGTTTGTTCTTCGTGAATTTGTTATTGGCAAGGTTATAATAAAAACCATTTTTGAACAGGCGGCTCCATCCTGAGATTTCTGTGCCTTGTCCGATACTGGTTACCGATCCTGTACTCAGGTCACCGGAAGTCATCAGCACCAAAGATGCCGGGTTATTGATGCCACCCACAATCGCAAATTTATTAGGATCAGCGGAGTCGACAGGTTTTTCCGGGGTTGAGCTTTTTTTACAGGCGCTGAAGGACAATGTTGCTGTAACCGCAAGAAGGGCAAGTACGCGCATTGTTTTATTGGACGTTTTCATTTTGATCTTGTTTTATGTTTGTGCTTTAAAATTTTTATTATTTAATAAAGTATCTGAATTTCAGGAAGAAGGCCCTTCCCGGTTTTTGAAGGCGGAAATTATCGTATGCCATGGTATCGAAGATGTTTCTGGATTCCAGGGAGAAATTGTACTTTCCTTCTTTTACAGAATAGGTAAGGGTGGCATTGTGAACGGTTTGTCCGGGAATTCTGGACTTGCTTTCCGCCACGGCACGGTCTGGCCAGTATAAGTAAAACCAATGCGTATACTGTGTAAACCAGTTCAGCTGAATCCTGCTGCCTTTACCAAGCAGGTCGTTTTTTCCAATTCCAAGATCTGCATTTCCAAAAAGCCATGGCTGGTTTGGAATTCTTTCATCTTTGGTAGCTGCACCGGGATCTTTTTTAACGGCATTCATATAACTCGCGTTTACCGTGAAGGACAGCAGGTCTTTGTAATTGTACCTGATTTCTCCATCCAAACCGGTAATCTGTGTGTTTCCGATATTTCTGTATTTGGCGAAGATGTTGCTGACCTCAAGCTGTATGAAGTTTTTCGCTTTCCGGTAAAATGCCGATCCCTCTATGGCAAAATGATGGTCGTTGATTTGTCTGGAAGCATAAATGCCAAGGTTAAGGTTATCACTTTCTTCCGGGTTTAATCCTGGAGTGGCCAGTATGGTATTGCCATCTCCAAAGAGTTCTTCCACTTCCGGTAAACGAAAGGCGTGCTCATAGGAAGCTTTCAGTCCGGCCTCTTCCGTGATTTTGAAACGGGTTGCAACTCCGTAACCATAATAGCTTTTCGTTTTTTCTGCTTCTTCTTTCACATAGCCCGTACCGTTATAATATTTTGCTTCGCGGATATAGGTATGCAGGCGATATTGCTTGGCAAAAACAGAGGTGCTGAGTCTTTCGTTGAACAGCTGATTCTGCCAGGAAAGGCCTAAAACACCTTTATCCAGTTTATTCGGAACATCCAGTGTATTTGCCGACTGATCTGATTTCAATGTTTCTATTGCTTTTCTGCGTCCTGCACTGAGCGCATAGTTGAGGCTGAAGGAGTTATTAGCATCCAGTACATAGGCGATATTTGCGCGGAGGATGGCGAAGTTATTGGTGTATTTCCAGATTGAGCGCTGATCCCGTTCCCCAAAATTTTTATCATAACCGATTACATTTCCTGTCCAGTCGTACCTCGCTATTGCGGTATCTACGGTGGTGCTTTTCTCTTTTGCATAGGTGGCAAAGAGGCTTGCACTTAATCCTTTAACAAAGAGGTCATTCTTTTTGTATTTCAGACTTGGCATGGCGAAATCTCCATAGGTATGGACCTTTCCAAATACTTTCTCCTGAGTAGCACCGGTTTGAATTTCCTTAAAGGAAGAGGAGTAGAGCATGCCAAGGAGCAAGACATCTGCCCAGCTTTTATCCCGGTATCCCAGCTCCAGCTGCCCCATTCCGGAACGAAACCCATCGTTAAAGCGTTTGAAATTTTTCTCTACATATTTTGATTGTGCGTAGTCGTAAACCTCAATCTCTTTCATGGTATAGTTGTTGTCCGCATAGTTGTAAAAACCATTGGCATTGACCGTAAATCCGGTTTTTGCATCGGTATAACGACCACTTAAAGAAGCCCTGTGGCTATTGAAAGAACCATAGCTGTAACTCATGTCCAGATATTGTTTCACCTGCTGGTTGGTTACGATATTTACCGCACCACCCAAGGCATCGGCACCCAGTTCTACCGGCACCACACCCTTATAGATTTCTATTCTCTGGGCCAGGTTTACCGGAATGTTATTGAGCGACATGGAATTGCCAAAGCTTTCCATAGGAATGCCATCAATGAAAAACTTAACCTGCTTTCCGGAGAGTCCATTGATGGAGAAATTAAAGTCTGAGCCCAGTCCCCCGCTTTCTCTTACCCGGATCCCTGTGCTTCTGCTGAGCACCTGGTTCAGGTCGGCAGTAGAATTGGCCAGCGCTTTGGTTTCTATGGCATTGACATTGAACCCGGATTCCGCCAGTTTTCTTTTCTCTGTCTTTCCAACCACGTTTACCGTTTGCATCTGCTGGTCATCGTTCTGCAGAATGAGGTCAAAGCTTTGCTCTTCCGCAATGTTTTTGATGTCGATATTTTGTTTTCTGGTCAGGTAGCCTACTGCGGAAGCTTCAATCAGGTATTGTCCGGCTTTGCTGACCGAGAGCTGATAGCTGCCATCGGCGGTGCTGACTGTTCCGGCTTTCAATGCACGGATGCGAACTGAAGCGCCTTCTATGGCTTGATTTTCAGTGGATTGGATTTTGCCTTTGATGCGGAATAGCGCTGCATTCTGGGCGAGTGTAAAGAAATGGAAGGCGCATAGGAGCCCCGTTAGCAGAATTTTGTTAATTTGCATTGATTTTAATTATCAAACGTTAGATCACCCGGTTTCCGGGCCGGACCGTACTGTTACCAGCAGTGCGGTTCATTTTTGTTAAACCTGTATTATATGGATTGTATTTTCTTGTTTATTCTCATGGCAACATTTAAAGGTAAAAGGTCTTCCAGGTAACGTTGGTCGACGACAATGATTTCCGGTGACTTCCAGTCCACCCTCAGGGCCACATAGGTGATCCCTTTTTTAAGCGTATAACTTCTTGGTTTCAGTGTTTGTGAAGCACATGCACTCACAAATTTGAGTTCTATATCTTTCTTCGATTCATTTTTCAGGAGCATGACATCACAGAAGCTGACATCTCCTGAGTAAACACCGGTATTCAATACCGCATGCACATTGCTTTTAGGCAAGGCAGTCAGGATCAGCCCATCGACGTTTTTCTCCATGGCATCGGTGCCGAAGTTATGGAGGTTGACAAATGTTTTTTCTGTGTTTGGTCCAGAGAACTGATGGTAAAGAAATACCGCGGAAAAAGCAATGAAAATGCTGGCTGCAATCCCGTAATGGTAAATGCTGAACTTTTTACCCGGTTTTGGCTGATCTTTAGCGATCCCCGAATGCTGAATGGCAGCCCATATGGAATCTTCGATTTCCTGTTCTTCGGAAAGGGAGTGGATGGCCTCAGTTTCTTCTTCTCCATCCTCCATCCAGGATTCGACTGCAAGTATTTCTTCGGCGTTACATAAACCCGAATGATACTTTTCCAAAAGCCCTGCTGTGATATTCTTATTGCCCATCATATACAGAGTAGACCGAAAGGGGATTTACCCCTATGTATTATTTAGATTTTTTTTAAATAAGATTCAGGGAACCTGGCCGGGCTTTAAATTTTAGGCGCAAATAGCAGGTAGGAGGACTTTGAAGAGACCGATCCTTTAATCAAAACACCCTTTTTTAACACTTCTTTTTTAGCATCGTAGCTATAAACCTGCGCCTGGCCGTCTTTTTCATTGACCACAAAATACGCTTTGCTGCCATCGAAGAATCCACTCGTTCCCCATATGAAATTAGGGTACTGCTGATCCTTTAGTAAAAGTTTTAGTGTTTTTTTGTAGACATCGGCGATGTAATAATCCGTTTTACCAGTCGCCGGAATTGGGGCAGTGACCAGTACCACCTGTCCATTTCCAGCATTGGTGATGCCCAATAAATGAACTCCTTTAGTTAATGAGGAGAGGTTGAAAAAATATTCCTGGTCAAATGTCGCTGCTCCTTTAGCGATCTTATAAAAAGCGGTTGCTGCTTTCGGATGATTTCCATGGTAAAAAACAGGAGAGCTGAGCAGGTACTGATCGCCATGCGCATCAATAAAAGAATCGAACAGGCCATTGACTCCGGTTCCGGGAAATGCAGAGCGGGTATCTTTAGTGATTTTGAGGTTGTTTAGTGCCGGATAATCCAGGACCGCGAGGTAGGAGGTATCACTGCAATGGTCAAATTCTTTGCCGAATGAGCTGTAGCCAAGATATAGTTTCCCCTCATGAAGGCTTGCAGAAGTTTCAAAGCGAAACTGATCTTTAGCTACCGGGAAATTCCAGGGTGCCTTTTTTAGCAGTTTCATCTGCTGAGGATCAATGATGAGGTGCATGTCTTTGTCGCCCTGACCACTGATGTACAATTGGTTTGGGCTCAGGTCTACCGTATTGGAGATGAAATCAAAACCCTTTACTGCCAGTTTTCCCGAAGGAACCAGCTGATCTTCTTTATAATTGTATTTGCTTAGTGTCTGTGTTTTTTTATCCAGGCTAATCAGGAAGCTGTCGCGGATGATCACGTAGGTGCCTAAAGTATTGGAAATATCGGTACCCTGACTGGTATTGATGACTTCGCCCGAATCAAGGGAATTTAACCAGATCATCCTGTCCTGTTCTCTCGACCCTTTTTCGCCGTTAACCAACAAAACATACTTAGGTGCTTTTCCGGAACTGGTGTTTTCGGAGTGTTTAGGCTGACAGGCCATCAGGCAGGTGCTGAGGAAGATTAGGGAAAGGCGTTTTATTTTCATTCGTTTTTATAGGCAGCGAGGTGCTGTCGGATGAACGAAAGTGCTTTTGTCAGTTGATTTTCCACCGTTTTTTCTGAGAGGAGCAGGGAGGAGGCAATCTGACGATTGTTCATCCCGTTTTCTCTGCTTAGCCTGTAAACCAGTTTGCAGCGTTCCGGTAATTTCTCCACCAATGAAGCGATTTCTTTGGTGAGGAAATTAAATGCCACATGTTTTTCAGTCACTAAGTCGGTATCCTTACAATAGCGCATCGACTCTTCAAGATTTCTTTCCTGCTGAATTTTCTCCCGAAAATAGGTAGATATTTTAAATTTTATGGACCTGACCAGGTATTTTTCCATAGAATCAGAAATGATCAGCGTTTCCCTTCGTTCCCAGATCGACCTGAACAGGTCATGAACCATGTCTTTAGAGAGGTCCTGATCCTGGAGCTTGTGGTAGCAGAGGTAATACAGTTTTTTCCAGTGTGTTTTGTACACAAGCGCAAAACTCTCCTCAGTAATCGCAAAGGATGCTTTCTCTGTATCTATATGTGTAATGTTTAACAATCCCCCTGTGTCTATAATTGGTCCAAAGGTAATGTTATTTAGATTTATTCAAAATAAAAAATAGCATTCCTATCCTTATCTTTCGGGAGAACTTAACCTATAAATCAATCTGGCCTATGTTTACAGAGGAAGTGATCAGATCTATTAAAAAGAGTGTGTTGTGCTGGTTAGCCAGTGCTGATGCGGATGGTTTTCCAAATGTTTCGCCCAAGGAGATGTTTACTTATGAGGGGGATGACCTGTTACTGATCGCGAATATTGCTTCGCCAAACAGCGTAAATAACATTTTGCAAAACAATAAAGTCTGCGTCAGCTTTGTCGACATTTTGCTGCAAAAGGGTTTTAAACTGAAAGGACTGGCCAGGGTGATTCCTAAAGAGGATGTGGATTTTAAATATAAGGCGGCTTTGTTAACCGGCTTGTTTTCTGATGTGTTTCCTATCCAGTCAATTATTGAAGTAACAGTGACCAAAACAGAGCGCATTCTCGCGCCCCGTTATTTTCTGTTTCCCGAAACAACCGAAGCGGAGCAGATCGAAAGTGCAAAGAGAACTTATGGTTTTACTGCGGAGGAGTCATAAAAAAAGCAGGTTCTGCTGAACCTGCTTTTGATGTTGTTTTAATGTTTTTTTAACGGTCTTCGAACGCTCTCTTTAAAATTCTCTTCTAGCGTTCTCTTTAAACGTTCTCTTTAAAGTTCTCTGATCCAGATGTTTCTGAAACTTAGCGGCTCACTTTTGTCGCCATGACTTTGCAGTTTAATAGGCGATGCACCATGTGCCTGTTTATAAGAAGGTTGGCCTACATATTGCGTTGGTCCTTTCAATTCAAAATTATTCTGTACCACTACACCATTGTAAATTACTGTCACTTTAGCCGGGCTTTTTACAGAGCCATCGGTATTGAACAGGGGCGCAGTCCAGATCACATCATAGGTTTGCCATTCTCCTGGTTTTCTGGCCGGGTTAAACAATGGAGTCGTTTGTTTATAAATACTTCCGGCCATACCATTGGTATAGGTTTTATTGTTGTAGGCATCCAGGATCTGCAATTCATAGCCCAGGTCTCCTTTTCCGATGGAAGCCAGGAAGAGTCCGCTGTTTCCGCGTGCCTGTCCTTCGCCGGTAATGTTCGCCGGAACTTTCCATTCCAGGTGCAGCTGATAATTGTTAAAAGACTTTTTAGTCTCAATATTTCCTGTTGTTTTATCGACGGTCATTTCTCCTTTGGCTACTTTCCATTTTGCAGGTTGCGACCTGTCGTCGGTCATCACCCATTGGTCCAGATTTTTACCATCAAAAAGGATAATGGCATCTGAAGGTGCGTTGCCTGTTACTTTTGCAGGGGTAACGACTACAGGGACAGGGGTATAAAACTCTGTGTCCTCATGTTTTGCATTTTCCTGCGCATTGGCGAAGCCCGCTGTTCCCAGGAGTAAAGTTGTAGTTAGTATTGCGCTATTTAAGTTCATAGTTGATAGGGGTTAGCTTAATATTTCAGGCTAATATACAATTATTGACGAGGGTTTTATTTCAAAAACTCTTCCATCAGGTTTTGTCGCTCATTTGTTGCAAGATTGATGAGCTCAAAGCGTTTAGCAGAGGTAAAAGAGCCGATGTTGGTATCGCTGTTGATGTGAATGGCACCCAGTAAAATGACGTGTTTGCAAGTGTATTTTGTCTGGCTCACGAGCACATTGATCCTTTCATCGATGGCTTCATAAATCACCTCTGTTGCTTCTTTTAAAGGTTGTATGGCAGCAAGGATTCTTGCTTTTTCTTTAAAGAGAATTTGCTCTATCGTGTTCATCTGGTAGTCCATGTCGTTCAGGTTGCCGGGAATGATGGCATCATTCATCAGTTTATTTAAAGCGCCCTTTGCCGCGCCACAGCAAGCGCTGCTTTTATGTTGCCCGTAACGGTGAATTTCGCCGACAATGCCTTCTTTTGAAATGCCAATATGGGGGCCATAGTATACAAAAACGGCACCTTCATCCGGAACATGGCTCGCAAAAGCACCCATTCCGGTAAGCCCCGTGAAAGGGAAGCCGTCCAGGCCACCCATTTTAAATGGCCCCAGGAATTCTCCCGCCCTGACCGGGTATTGAATGCTGTTGACATCATCGCTGCAAATGCTATCGGCCAGCATGATCTGGGAAGGTTCCAGGTCGAGGCGTTCTTCCACGAAATCTATGAGGCGGTTGATGCTGTCGATGGTGGTAATCGCATTGGGATAATGCGCGCGGATCAGGGCCAATTTTTCTCTTTTTTTCATCAGAATGTATTTTTCTTTAGTAGTCATGAATTGCTCATAAACCTGTTCATTGTTTTGCAGGCGAGTGTTTATGAGGTTTTCAAAACAGAGGGTTTTTTATAGGATGATGTTATTTTTAGGCTGAAGGGCAGGAGGTAAGTCTGTTTCTCCCAGCATTTCTCTCAGGTCTATTTCTATGGTCCTGCTCATCTGGGAAATGGGCACATCATTGGCGCTTCCTTCAAAAGGGTTTTCCGTACTTTCTCCTACCACTTCCAGTGAGGTATATACCCAGGAAATCAGGACACTAAATGGAATCACCATCCAGACCATGTTTCCTTTCATCAGGCCTTCCACACTTTCATTCAGCTTATCAAATTCTTTGAGCAAACCAAAAGGCAGGAGGAAGCAAAAGAGCTTGATGAAAAAGCCGTTTATCGTGGCAAACTGACGCGGATAGGGGAAGTTTTTAATTCTTTCGCTTTTTCCCTGATGGTCATAGAAATCTTTTACAACACGTTCCATCTCTACAAACTGATAGCTGTCGAGTTCTTGATGTTCAAATAGCTCGCCCAGTGTTTTCGACTGCAGGCTCATCAGCTGAACTGCCCTGTTTTTTGTGCTCAGGATATAGGCCAGTTCCTCTGCAGGAATGTATTTTGCGAGTTCCGTTTCCAGGCTGCTTTCCCTTTCCGGAATGGCATAGAATTTTTTATACTCCTCATTGGATTTGTTGCTGTTGTTTTCCCAGGCCCTGGGTTCCCTCATCTGGTACCTTAAAGCGGTGAGCCATGCAAAATGCCGGTAAACCAGTTCTTTCGTCTTTTCCGGGTTTTTCCTCAGAAAGTCGCGGCTCATGGTTCCCCAGGTTCTGCTGCTGTTGAGGATGGAACCCCAGATTTGCCGGGCTTCCCAGGTGCGGTTATAGGTTTGTGTATTCTTAAAGCCGACAATGAAAGCGGTGGCGGTACCCAGCAGGGCCACTACCGTCCAGGGGATCGCCAGCCATTTTAGTCCTAATCCCTGATACAACAGCGTGGGGGCAGCGCCGATCAGGAGGACCCAGTAAATGGTTCTTCTTGTCCATACAAGAAATTCTTTCAATTGATAGGATCTGCCGATGTGCATAGTTTAGGGTTGAGCTGGTTTTGAACTGAATTTACTAATGATGATGCCTACCAGCACTACGGTATAAAATTGCCCGATGATGCCGAATAGTGAGGTGATGAGTTTGGTATGGTGGGTGTTGGGTGTAATGTCCCCAAAGCCGATACTCGTGATGGTAATGCTGCAGAAATAGACGAAATCCATAAAGGTGCTGGCAGGGTCGGTGGTATTTAATCCTTTAAAGGAATCCGGATGTCCGTAAGAGCAGAGCTGAAAAAGAAAGGTATTGATTTCTATCAGCAACAGGTATCCGCATGCCGAGGCAGAGATCACATCGGCATTGATATAACTTGGTTTGAGCAGGAATTTCAGGATTTCCCAAAAAATGAAAATGAAGAAGCCTGAAAAGATGAGGTTTAAGGCAAACATATAACCCTCATTTTTCCCGAACATGGGAAGGAAAACGGGCAGCAAAACAACCATCAGCAATAAGATGTTCCTGATCCTGTTCTTGAGCTTTCCTTTTTCAAAAAAGAGGCCTACACTGGCAAGGCCGAGGATGATCATGTTGATGGGCCAGATGATTTGCGTGTAGCTGGGAAGGTCTGTGATAAAGATCCCAATAAACAGGTGCTGAACCAATGCGAAGAGCAGAAATTCATACTTGTGTTTCTGGATGAACGAAATGGTCCTGTCCATCTTTAAAGGTGCTGATCTGAGGATGGGAAGTTACTGGTGTTTTTCATTTGAAGCTGATGGTTTGTCCGGTTTCCTGACTTTATCAAAAATTAAACCAAGTTGTTTTTGCTTTGTCAAATTGCCCTTTCCAGGGAATGCCGGAACATTAATCCGCTATATTTGACGAATGAAGTTTAAGCAGATTACCATGATAGACGATTGTGGAATTAAAGAACCAATCGTAGAGAAAATATCAGCATTGTCGAAATCCCCATTGGTTATATTTAACGATACCCCGGACAGTAAAGAGGAGATTATTAAAAGAATCGGAGATAGCGATTGCATTCTGCTGAGTTGGAAAACCAGTATTTCTGCGGAAGTTCTACAGGCTTGTCCGTCTTTAAAATTTATTGGGCTTTGCTGCAGCCTTTATGATGAAAGCGCAGCAAATGTAGACATCGCAGCAGCGAGGGAACTGGGCATCCAGGTGAAGGGGGTGAGGGATTATGGAGATGAAGGTGCTGCAGAATTTATCTTCGCCCAACTGGTGTATTTATTTCAGGGTTTAGGACAGTACCAATGGAAAGCTGATGCTGCCGAATTGAAAGGCAAAAGTATAGGAATCATTGGCCTGGGAACTCTGGGCGGCATGGTCGCTACAATGGCCGGACAGTTTGGAATGAAGGTGTTCTACTATAACAGGAGCAGGAAAGCGGCCGCGGAGCAAAAGGGGATCACTTATTTGCCCCTGCAGGAACTGCTGGCTACCTGTGATGTGCTGACTACCCATCTTCCTAAAAATACCGTCCTTCTCGGAGAAACCGAGTTTGGCTATAAGAAAAAGAATTCGATCCTGATCAACACTTCATTGGGACTGACCTTCGATAAGGCCGCTTTCAGTAAATGGTTGTCGGCCGACAAATCTTCTTATGCAATTTTTGATGCAGATGGAATGGCGCCTTTTGAAGGCGAAATCGCAAAAATGGACCGGGTCATCAGCACGGATAAATTTGCCGGTTTTACTGCCGAAGCAAAAATAAGGTTATCGGAAAAAGTACTGGAAAACCTGTTGGCTTATTAGCCGCCCTGTTGACCGGAGTCTGTACCGGACAAGTGCTGTTCCTCAATAGATCTTAGCGTTTTCCTCAATAGATTTTAACGGTTCCCTTAATGGATTTTAACCTTTTCCTCAATGGATCTTAACGAGATAGAAACGCTCCAGTACCTGGTTTCGGGTCTGATAGTTGAGGAATTTCGGTTTTAGCCTCGTGATGTGGAAATAGTCAAAGCTTTTCAGAATCTGAGCATGGTAAATTGTTCTCAGGACGGAAAATTCTGCTTCCGGAACATAAACGACCATGCTCTTGTCCCTTTTTTCTTTTTCCAGCGCTTCATAGCTGTACAGGTAGCCGACCTCTCCGGGCGCATAAAAATCAAAGGCATCTGAGGAAGACATCAGGACCTTTGCCTGTGTTCCGGGATATTGTTCCTGCAGCCATTTCCCTGCCTTCATCCCTGCCTGGTATTCCAGAAGAGCAGGATAAAAGAATAGATAAAGAAATCCCATCAGGGAAATGGAAAGCAAAGTGCTTCTTGCCATGATGGTCTGTACGGAGGTGCCTTTAAACAATACAAAGGCGAGGATCAGAAGGAACAGTAAGCTCCCGATGCAGAGAAATGGAGAAGGAACATGAAAGAGCAGTGCAATTGAGGAAAGGAGCACTGTAATGAGCAGGAAAAGAACATTCTGAATCCTGAAAAATATCTTTATTCCTTTTGATTCGAGATGGCAGAGGTAAACTGCGGTAAGGATCGAAAACTGTGGGAAAATGAGCAGAATATAATGCGGCAGCTGGAATTTGGAAAGAGAAAAAATGAGAAAGGAAACCAAGGCACTTGCCCAGATGATGATGCCTTCCATAGGGATCTGATCCCTGTTTTTCTTTTTCACCAATTGAGCAATGGCGGTATAAAACAAGACTGACCAGGGGAGGAATGCCCATAAGGTGGTATGGAAGAAGAAAGAAACGTCCCCCTTTCCTTTGATCGGGCCACTGTTGAAAAAGCGTCCGAACTGACTGTCCCAAAAGAAAAACCGAAGTCCGGAAACACCTTGTTGCCCGAATACGATCTTTTCAGGATGCAGGTCGAATTGCACATATAAAGCATAGAGCTCCGGACTGATGAAGATTAAAATCAGGAGCAGGGCGATCCACCATTTTGGTTTCAGAATTTCCTTATACTGTTTGCTGACCGCCCAGTAAATAAAGAAACCGGCAAAAATAGGGATCAATACAAAGATGCCTTTGATCATGATCGCGCATGCGGCAAAAAATGAACCCGCAACGATATGCCGGAAACCCTGCTGATGGGCTTTGTAATAGTGGTAAATGCTGGCGATGACAAAGGCCGTGATGTAAGTCTCCGCCCGTACATCAAAGCTGGAGATGATCAGGTGGAGCGCAGTGCTAAAGATCAGTACGCTGATCAATGCTGTTTTCTGATCATAAATTGCCTTTGTAAAAAGATATAGGTACCAGCAACCCAATAATCCGGCAAGAAATGAAGGAAGCTTATAGGCGAAGGCAGAAATGCCAAAAATTTTATAAGATGCTGCCGCGAGCCAGAAGGTCAGGTGGGGCTTGTCCAGCCAGTCAACATCACGCAGGTACAGGTTGATCCAGTCGTTTTTTAAAACCATGGTTTTGGCAATCGCGGCATATAGTGCGCCATCGGGTTCCATTAAATCACCAAAAAGGGCAGTGGCGCTGGCGATAATAACGAGTATAATCAGGATTAAATACAACTTGTTTTCTGCTATTTTCATTTTGAACGATTGGGGCCAAACTGGTTTTTAATTAATTAACAGCAAGTTAGATTTTGAAGAATACCTTAGTTTTAATGCGGTATTAAATGATTGTTACGGATGAGGGGACAGTTGGCTATGTTGCTGCATTTTCGGTCTGGATAATCCGTAACTTTGTTAAATAATGAGCATTGCTGAACATTCCTTTCTACCCATAATTCAGGATCAGGAGCTGAAAGATTCTTTTTCAGTCGGGTTTATGAATGCGCATACCGTTCCGGAAACGGCGCTTTGCAGCATCAGTTACCATAGAATTTTTTTAATTCTGGAAGGAACAGGGGGCATTCAGATAGACGGGCATACTTATCCCATCTCCGGTCATGAGTTTTTCCTGCTTTCTAAAGGTCAGTTGTTTGCTTTTTTACCGGGCAGCGTTGTGAATGGCTATGAGCTCAGTTTCGGGGATTGTTTCTGGGAGAAAAGCCCTGCAAGTGCGAACAACTGCAAATCCGTCTTGTTTGACAATGCGGCCAGCAATCAGCATTTGCCCATGCCTGGCGGAGAAAACAGGGAGCTGATCACCTTATTTGAGATCCTTTATGCGGAGTTTACTGCCGCAGATTATATCAATAAGCTGGATGCGCTTGCTGCTTATCTCAAGGTGATCATGATTAAGATTGCGAATTTGAACGCTGCCCTGGTCAGCGCCTATGACAGTCATGAAAAACAATTGTACCGGCAGTTTATGGCTTCGGTATCTGAAAAATATAAACACACACATGAGGTTGCGGCATTTGCAAAAGAACTGGGGATCTCCACCCGAAAGCTGGGGGATGTCTGCAGGCGTTGCAGCCGGATGGGCCCTAAGGAAATTATTAATGGTCAGTTGATTGCGGAAGCGCGGCGTTACCTTCAGTTTTCCTCCAGACCGGTGAAAGACATTGCCTACGAACTGAATTTCAGCAGCCCGGACCAGTTCAGCCATTTCTTCAAAAAGCATGCAGGAAGTTCACCGAATGAGTATCGGGCTAATTTCGTTAAAATTGGCATGTGATTGACGGTTTTTAGCATTCCATGAGGCCTGTTGCCGGCTTAATTTTGTCTTACAAATCAATTCATTATGTCTGTAAACAAAATTAAATCCATCGCGGGAATCTCTATTCCCGATTCCAGTATTGCCAGTCAGGCTACAGAACTGCTGCTGACACATGGAACAGAATTCATTTATAACCATTCCCTCAGGGTCTTTCTGTTCGCTTCGCTAAACGGGAAACGAAACCAAATCAGTTATGATGCAGAGTTACTGTATGTCAGCGCTGTATTTCATGACCTGGGCCTGGTACCTCATTACAGCAGTGCCGACAAGCGTTTTGAGGTAGACGGCGCCAATGCGGCGAGGGATTTCCTGAAAAGCCATGGTTTGCCTGCAGCAGCCCAGCAACTGGTATGGGATACGATTGCCCTGCACACCACCATTGGCATTGCAGAGCATAAAGAATCAGAAGTTGCTTTACTGTATTCCGGTGTAGGACTGGATGTGATGGGAGAGGGATATGAACACCTGAGTACGGAAAACAGGGAAGCGATTGTCACTGCATTTCCGAGAAACAATTTCAAAGAAAAGATCATTCCAACCTTCTTTGAGGGCTTTAAACATAAAACGGAGACAACCTTCGGCAACATCAAAGCAGATGTATGTGGCTATATGATCCCTGGTTTCCAGCATAAAAACTTCTGCAATTGTATCCTGCATTCTCCATGGTCTGAATAAAATCGCATGCTTTACTGCGGATGGTCTTTCCTTTAAGATGCTGCGGGAGGGTTGAGATCCTGTAAGAGGTTTAAAATTCTGCCGGAGGATTAAGATTTTGCAGGGACTACCTGGTAATTCCTTACAAAAAAAGCTGATCAGTAATGATCAGCTTTTTTATGCTATTGAAATTTAAGCCTTTATCTAGTTGATGATTTGCGCGCCCAGATTTGACGGAGGCCCTGCAGATACTGTATTATCCGAATACCAGGCCGTAAAGTTTAAGGCGCTCGATGATCCATCGCCTATGGCCAGAATATCTGTAAAGGTTTTTCCCGCAGGAAGCGAATAGCTTTGAGGACCTGCATATGCCCCCAAACTTGTTGAATTGCCTTCAGAATAGGTGCCGTTTTTGTAAAAGGCATAACAGCGGCCATTGCTTGCTGAAATTGCTATTCCTGCAATGTCAGCAGGGCTTTTTCCGGCAGGTAAAGTATAGGGTTTCGGGGCTACAAAATTCCCTAAATTGCTGATGCTGTTGCCAACAGACATGGTTCCGTCTTTATACCAGACGTAACTTTTACCGCTGGTGGCAATTGCCATATCCACAACGTTGGTATAGCTTTTACCGGAAGGCAGGGTATAGGTTTGTACCTGTCCATCTACTGCGCTGCGCGTATTGGAGCTGGTTACTTTTCCCGAGCGGTCCCAGAAATAGGCTTTGCCTGTTGAGGGTTCGAAATCCATTCCTGCCATATCGCCAAAGGTTCCCGTATTAACAGTGGCCGTATAGGTTACATCTACAGTGACTGAAGCGATCCTGACGGCATTGCTGCTCAGGAGAGAAAACATGCCAAAAGTAAAGCTGGTTGGGCTTTGCAGTAATGTGGCCAGACTCGGACTGGTTGCGGTATTGAAATCTCTTTGATAAAATGCCTGTACTGCACCGGTGGCCACGCTATAGGTGGTCACGAGATAGGCGTTCTCAATACAGCTTTTTAAAGCCGCATACTGGGCCTGGGTAGGTGTTCCCCAGGGCACGGAAGTATTGCAGGAAGCGTATGGAATCTGCACCTGCACATAGGAAGGATTGCTGCTGCTGTAAATGCTGGGCTGAATGGTGAGGTTTAACTTTACATTGGTGATTTTATCATTGGGGATGTCAGCATGGTCAAATCTGCACCTGTAAAGGTGGTATTGCGGGCCGGGCAAATTATAGGAGCCGATCACATAAGAAGGATCATTACTATAATTTCCTGAGCTCATGTCCTGCATAAAACCCTGAGGACTTGCATTGATGCGCCGGGTAATGGTTTGTTCTCCGGCAGCATTGCGTTGTACCGACACAATGCTGCTTTTTGAATTGGCCAGGACCTGGTTATTGTCTTTGCCGATCTTATCTTTTGAGCAGGAAGACAGGAGAATGCCCGCCGAGAGGATAACTCCCAGCATTTTGAAATCGAATTTTCGAATCATATTAATTTAGATTATAGAGTGATTTATTTACACTAATCTAAATACAATAATGTTCCTTACGATAAAATAAATTACATTTTATTTCGATTTCTTTTTCTCTCTGATGGCTTTAAATTCTGAGCCGGTTTTCCATTGCGGGAAGCCTTTTTCAGTGCTTAAACGAAAGCCCATGTCGAACAACAAACGAACGTCTTCTACCATGCCGCTCATGTCCCATGTTTTTTCATCAAAGCTGTCCTGCGGAGAGTGGTATCTGGTTTTGATGTAATCTTCGGCCTGTTTCATTCCCCATTCTTTACCATGGGTAACATTGTCTACCCCGGAACCTGTAAACAGGGAAGGGATGCCTACTTTTGCAAAGTTGAAATGGTCAGAACGGTAATATAAACCGGAAGAAGGCACCGGATCGGCAACGATGATCCTGCCTTGTTTTTTAGCGGATGAAGCGGCATAATCTTCCAGTTCAGATTGTCCGTATCCGTAAACCACAATGTCTTTGGTTTTTCCGGCAAGGCCCATCATGTCCATATTGATGTCGGCAACCGATTTCTGCGCAGGGAATACCGGATATTTTGCATAATATTCAGAGCCAAGCAAGCCTTGTTCCTCTCCGGTAAAGGAGATGAACAATACGGACCTTTCCGGTTTTACCTTTGCGTTTTTAAATGCGGCGGCCAGTTCCAGCAATGCCGCAACTCCTGTCGCATTGTCTACCGCACCATGGTAAACAGAATCGCCTTTGATGATCTCTCCAACGCCAAAATGGTCCCAGTGTGCCGAGTAGATCAATGCTTCGTCTGCTCTTTTTGTTCCGGGAATCAGGGCGAGTACATTATTGGATACCGATCTTTTGATCGTGGTTTTGATTTTCAGGGAGGTGGTCAGGCCTAAGTCCACTGGTTTAAAACCAGGTTTCAGTGCGTCTTTAAACAGGCTTTCGTCCTTACCTGCCAATGCGAAAATCTGTTTGGCAATGTCAAGGCTGATCCATCCTTCTACTGTTGCCCTCGACTTGTTCTGGTCTGCTGCTTCGAGTTGTAATTTTGATTTGTTCCAGCCGCTCCTGACCACAGACCAGGGATATCCTGCCGGGACATCATCATGAATGATCAGGATTCCTGTAGCCCCTTGTCTGGCAGCTTCCTCAAATTTATAGGTCCAGCGACCGTAATAGGTCATGTTTTTTCCTTTGAATAAACCAGGATTGGAAAGGCCGGGATCATTGATCATCACCACTACCGTTTTTCCTTTGACATCCAGGCCGGCATAATCATTCCAGTGGTATTCCGGTGCAACAATTCCGTAACCTGCAAATACCAGGGGGGAATTGCTGATGCTGACTTCCGGCGCAACATGTTTGGTTCCGGCTACAAAACCCGTCAGATAACCAGCCGTCACTGATCCGTTTTTTCCTTTGATCAGCAGCTGCTCTTCAGGAATAGATTTGATGTCTACCATTGGCACTTCCTGGAAAAAGCTATTGCCGTTTCCCGGCTTCAGGCCTAATTTTTCAAATTCCGTTTTCAGGTAACTGATGGTTTTGGTTTCCCCGATGGTGAAAGGCTTGCGGCCTTTAAACTCGTCGGAGGTCAGGACACGGATGTGCTGTGCGAAACTTTGTTCGTTGATGCTTTTTATCGCTCCGGAATCGGGACTTAATGCTTTCGGGCTTTTATGCTGCGCATGGGTACAGAGGCTGATGGAGATCAGCGCAAGTGCAGAAAGAAAACAACGGCTATGTGCGAAAGGATGATTCATTTTATATATAGATTAGATTTCTAAAATGGGTTCTGCGGGCTAAGATAAGACAATCCATTCAGATGTTCATTGGTATATCGGGAATAACCGATATTATCATCCGGATGTCATCTCTTCCTGATTAATTGGTATATCGGAAAAAGTCGATATATCTTTGTGTCATGAAACAACTGGAAATATTTAAAGCACTATCCAACAAGACCAGACTGGAGATCCTGCAGTGGTTAAAAGACCCTGAAGCGAGCTTTCCGGAACAGGCGCATGTATCGGGCTTTGAAATCGGTGTCTGTGTAGGGGAGATCCAGAGAAAAGCAGGATTGACCCAGTCTACCGTTTCTGAGTACTTGTCTATTCTTCAGCGTGCAGGTCTGGTGACTTCCACCAGGGTAGGACAGTGGACCTATTACAAGCGCAATGACATTGCTTTTGACGAATTAAGTAAAATTATCCAATCTGATATTTAAATAAATAATATATGAATACTGACAGTTTATTCAGACCCTTTAGTCTGAAATCATTAAATATAAAAAACAGAATTGTGATGGCTCCGATGACGCGGTCATTCTCTCCAAATGGAATCCCGACTTCCGATGTGGCGGCTTATTATCAGAAAAGAGCGGAAGGTGAAGTTGGCCTGATCCTTTCTGAAGGAACGGTAATCGACAGGATTGCTTCTTCCAATGATGCGAACATTCCTCATTTTCATGGAACAGCGGCATTGGATGGCTGGCAGAATGTCATTAAAGGTGTTCATGCAGCGGGAGGAGAAATGGGGCCTCAGATCTGGCATATGGGAGTGATGGACAACCACCATTCAGGATGGCTTCCCTCTGCACCTTTTGAAGGTCCGTCGGGACTGAACAGACCTGGTTTTAACAACGGAAATACGATGACCGAAAATGACATCACTGAGGCGATCCTGGCTTATGGCCGCGCAGCAGCAGATGCCAAACGTCTGGGCTTTGATACGGTAGAGATTCATGGTGCCCATGGTTATCTGATCGACCAGTTCTTTTGGGAAGGTACCAATTTACGTACAGATGGATACGGAGGCAAGACTTTGCCGGAACGAAGCCGTTTTGCCATCGAAGTGGTCAAAGAAGTGCGCAGACAGGTAGGGGAAGATTTCGCAGTGATCCTTCGTTTATCACAATGGAAACCTGCAGATTATACCTTCCAGATGGCGAAAAGCCCGGCAGAACTGGAAGCCTGGCTGAACCCTCTGGCTGATGCAGGAGTAGACATTTTCCATGCTTCACAACGTCGTTTCTGGGAGCCTGAATTTGAAGGCTCTGACCTGAACTTTGCCGGATGGGCAAAAAAGGTAACCGGAAAAGCAACGATTACAGTAGGTTCTGTTGGACTGAACGGAGAATTTTTGGGCGCTTTTGCAGGAGAAAGTTCTGAGCCAAGTTCATTGGAAGAACTGATGCGCCGTATGGACAGGGGAGATTTCGACCTTGTTGCCGTAGGAAGGCCATTACTTGCAGACCCGAACTGGGTAAAGAAAATCAGAGAGGAACGTACCGACGAATTAAAAGGCTTTACCAAAGCCGCATTGAGCAAACTGGTTTTGGACTAAGCGATAAAGTTAAAAGTAAAAGGGCCGGTATTTTAAAATACCGGCTCTTTTTTATTTTATCCGTTTTTACTTAAAAAGTCATCAATCTGTGTCCCGATCTGATCCACCACTTCCTGCGGATGCTCGGCCTCGTTCCCTCCGGATTCATACCAGCCGTTGTCGTCCCTCATGACATACAGGTAAAAGTCTGCAGCACCCGACTGGCTTTTAAAATGATAAGTTTTATCATCAGAAGTCGTTACCGGCCCTTTCACAATTGTTCCCCCTGGCAGCTTCGCCTGAGCATCTAATAAATGCTTTTTTACACCCATGTTTTTTTACCAAAATAGGCATAATAACTGGCAATACTCCTTTTCTTTCCGGTAAATAACAATGTTGAATTTTTGTCAGGAATTTAAATCTTTAAAATAATGTTATTATTTTGGGCAAACACACGAATAAATTAACATATCATGCGTATTTCCCTTCTTTTGCTGGCTATATTATGCAGTTTAAGCCAGTTGGCCATTGCCCAGATTCAACACCAAAGTACCGGATGGCTGTTTCTTTTAAATAATACCAAAATCAATAAAAAATGGGGGACCCACCTCGATGTACAATTGAGGTCTTCAGATCAGTTTTCTCAATTGAGAAACTTTATGTTCAGACCGGGGCTTACCTATTTTATCAATGATAAAAGCGATGTTACCCTTGGTTATTTACTGAACGAAACCTTTATCGACCAGGTGGGCAGGAAAGACCTGCGTCTTACAGAACACCGGATCTGGCAGCAGTACATCTATAAACATAAAATCAGTACGGTGAACATCAGCCACAGGTTCCGTTTGGAACAACGTTTTATGGAACAAACTGCCGGACAGGATTTATTTGCACAGCGCTTCCGCTACTTTTTCAGAACGATCCTTCCACTGGAAAAAGGAAAGCAGAATTTTGATAAGGGCCCTTTCGCAGCATTACAGAATGAACTTTTCTTTAACGTACAAAATAAAGGCAAGCTGAACGGTCATGTTTTCGACCAGAACAGGGCTTACCTTGCCGCCGGTTACCGCTTCAGCAAAAAGATGGATATTGAAGCGGGTTATTTAAACCAGACGGTAAAAGGATTGAAGCAGAGCACGATGAACCATGCGGTTCAGCTGGCCCTGTATACCAGGTTCTAATCGCGGTTAAGGGAGTTTTTCTTTGATTAAGGCGCCTAGTTTCAGGCGCTCGGCAGGGCTCATGGAAATGTCCATCGGGAGATACACGAGTTTTGTTAAGGAAAGCTCCCCGCTTTTTTCAGCAGGAGTTGCTGTTGAAGCCGGAAGCCTGACCAGGCTGGATGCTTTTGAACTTGCATCGTAACCGTTTGCACGAAGGTGCCTGATCATTTCTTCGGGATGCTGACACTGGATGGGAATCACCCAATTGGTGTTTTTCTGGTTTAAGTGACCGATTTGTATGCCGGCAGGAAGCCCGTTCATGACCTCAGTGAAAAGCTTTTTCCTTAAATAGACATCTGCGATTTTAAAAGCCTTTAACCGGCGTTCCATCAGTCGCTGATTTGGCACAGATGGCCTGTACCTGATTTTCTTTAAGGGGTCATTTCCGGGAAACCCCCTCGTGAAAGAGGAGAGTACCGCATCAAAATCTTTTCCCCTGGCCATCATGATCTGATAAAAAAGCGTATAACATGCCCTGCTGCTGAGCAAGCTGATGCACATGGCCTTGCAAAGTTTTTTTAGATAAGGGCTGATGCGCTGTTTTGGCAGGCCCGCGTTTAGTGCCTCTACTTTGTTATAGAGCTCCGGATCATTGAACTGCAGAACTGCCCCGCTGATGGCGGTATTGGTTTTGATCATGCCAAAGCTAAACATCAAAACCTTTGATTCCGGATGTCCCTGGTAACCTGCGCCCTGGAAAGCCTGTGCACAATCTTCAATGAGTACCAGCTGTTTTTCCTTCGCAATTTTCGCGATCTCATCCAGGGGTGTAATTCCGCCGAAGAGGTGTGCAATCAGAATGGCTTTGCTGGCAGGGCTCAGCGCTGCCGCTACCTGTTCCGCATCTACCTCCAGGGTATCTTTGTTGACCGGGATAGGGATGGCACGCAGCTGATGTGCCGAGATGATGTTAAACATATCCGGAATGTTGATGTCGCTGACCAGAATTTCAGTGCCCGGAGGAAAATTTAAAGCCCTGAGGGTAAGGTCGAGCCCGGTTCTGACCGATAAGGTCATCAGTTGATTCGTTGCTGTTGTGCTGCTATGATGCAGCTGTTTCGAAAAAAAATAGCCCGAAATACAGTACCTGATGCCTGCAAAAATATCGGAGAATGGAATGTCTAATTTACCTCTCGGAATCATTTTCTAGTTTTGAAGCAAAGTAGTTTTAAATAAAATAAAATGTAAATTTACAGCATGAGAACCAGAAGAATCGTATTTATTAAGTATATATTACTATTTCAGTTGAGTTTATCGTTTGCCTTGTCTGCTCCTGTTTTTGGACAGAACGCAATGCAGCGGCTGGATGATAAAATTCTGATCAACCTTTCTGAACACAGAACAGAGCAGCGCACCGGTTTCTTTATGTTTCTTTCCAAGAACAATGATGTGGTAAATATAGGTGTTCCCGTGGCCCTGCTGGCTGGCGGAGTGATCACAAATGATAAGGAAATGAGACAAAACGCATTATATGTGGCCAGCGCCTCTGCGGTAAACGTACTCGCCACACTTTTTCTTAAGAAAGTCATTAAGCGGCCGAGGCCATTTAACGGACTCGTTAAGATCAATGCGGTATACCAGCCTTCACATTACTCTTTCCCATCAGGACATACCTCTACGGCTTTTACGACCGCTACTGCTTTATCCAATGCTTATCCTAAGTGGTATGTGATTGCCCCGGCTTATTTATGGGCAAGTTCGGTTGGTTTCTCCCGTCTGTATCTGGGCGTGCATTATCCCACAGATGTGGCTGCAGGTGCCTTGCTGGGAACCGGAAGTGCATTCTCCATGGGATTTATACGACCTAATAAATAAAGATTTCTATAGACAAAAAGGGCAGCATCCCATCAGGTGCTGCCCTTTTTTTTTGCATTCATGAGCCCGGAGGCCCGGTTTATTTTCCTTTTGCTAAACCATCTTTTTTAGCTTTTTTCTCTACTTCTTCTGCACGGGCGCCACTATCCGGATGTGAGCTCATCATCTTTTGCATGGTACTTTTCTTATCACCACTGCCTAAAGCCTGTAGCTTTTTGAATGCACTGGCCATTGCCATAACGTCGTAATTGTGTTTTTTAAGAAAGTCATAACCGAAGTTATCTGCTTCTGACTCCTGCTTGCGACTATAGCTGGATTCCAGGATCGCATTTGCCAGGTCGCCAAGCTGACTTTGAGATAAGGTGTTTACTGCTCCCGACTGAGAAGAGGCGGCATCAGAAATTGCAGCACGCTTATAAGCCGCACGCATGGCATCACGACTGTCGTGATTCTTAACATGACCTATTTCGTGTCCAATAATGGCCAGTAATTCCTGATCGGTCATTTTGTCCATCAGGGCTGAAAATACACGTACACTTCCGTCAGCACAGGCAAAAGCATTGATGTCAACTACTTTATATACTTTGTAATTCAGGCTTAATCCGTCCTCGTTTTTGTGTTTGTCGAAAATTTTGTTCAGTCTGATCGTGTAAGGATCCTGAGGACCGGCAACAGTATTGTGTTCGTCCATCCAGTCTACCGCCTCTTTGGCCAGTTTCGCCGCTTCCGCATCACTGAAAGTAGCTGCTTTAACGCCTTTTCCGACCGCGCCGATTGCTTTGCTGTTTAACTTAAATTGCGCAGAGGCCGTACCGAGCGTGGCAGCCAGTACCAGGCCGGTAAGCATTGTTTTCTTCATCATAGGTTTTGTTTTTGTTTGTAATTATTTATTAGCGCAAATATCAGTCCTTAATTTGTTTTTAAATAAATAATCGATCATGTTGTGTGGTTTTTTGCCTGATTTTATCTTAATGTATAAAAAAATGTTTCTTTGGTTCTGCAGGAAGACGGTTTCCTGCGGAGGAGAATAAATAGATCCGAAAAACTTTAGCAGGACTTTTTTAAGTTGTTTAGATTAGTTGTGTTTGCTAATATTTGTAGTATTTCAAATTATAGGCATGATTTATGATTTGTCGTTAATTGTAGATACGATCCCAGATTGAACCAGCGATATGACCATAACCGTAGTCCCAATTATAGAGCCGGATATTAAACCGGCAGCGCCTTTAGCTAAAGTGATGAATGAAAGACTGAGCCGTCTGGCGAAAGAACTTCAGGATGAACATCTAAAATATTTAGACCATATGGAGCCACTCTTTGAGGATGTGGTGATTTACCTTAGTTACAACAGCAAGTACACCATTCGGTGGAAGATCGTGAACGATGTTCCGGAACATGCCATCATTGAAGTGGCTGCACAGTGCGACAGGCTGGGGTATATCCGTTGGAAAACCGCTACATTAAATTCCTTCAACAGACAGTAAATACTGTTCAACTGTTTTTTCTGCAGTGATCAATGGTCTCTGAGGCTTTCCTGTACCATAAAGCGATCAGCTGATGATTGGCTGAGCAATGATGATTTGCCCTGCCTTCGCAGCCTTTGTCTGATCGCCTTGCTGTAGCGTTTTTGCTTCAGGGCATGACCATGGTATTCCGAAAAACATTCTTTTCATGAAAACACAAAAACCTTTAGGTACCTGAATGCGTTTTGTATCTAAAATCTCTCATGAAACCCTGGTATTGGCTGACGGTGATTTATATTTTAAGTATAGACATAGCTGCCGCACAGGTCAGACAGCAGGCCAATGTCAATTTTATTCAGCTCTATAAAGAAAATTCGGAGCTTTCCTATACCGCTCCGAAAGGGGAGATCGGGGCACCTGATAAATACATCATCAACGGAAAACTGACTTCTACTTATATGGTGGTCGCGAGTCCTGAATTGCCTGTTGCTTTTGCCGTACACCCTGATTTTACGGTGCGGGTAAGGGAGGAGCAGTCTTCGGGCGTCCGGACACCCAGTTTCCGGCTCGGTGGAATTTTATATTTTCGCCTGAACCGCAGGGTGGAGGATTATCAATATGCGACCCTGCGCTATCAGCACCATTCCAACGGACAAGATGATGCAGCCTTAAATCCAGATGGCAGCGTGAATACCAGGACTGGTAATTTCAGTACCAATGCGCTCCTGATCAGCTATAACTTTGGCAATAGTATTCCCGGGTTAAACGGTCGTCACGACCTGAGTTTAAACCATGAAGCCGGACTGGAATGGCATAAATGGTTCAATTACGAGAAGATCCTTAGGGGCAGTTATGGTTTTACCAGGGTGTTCTATAACTTTTCTTTGCGGGGATATCGTCCTTTAAAGGAGGTCTGGCGACTAAACGCAGGTGTAAATTATGCCCTGAACAGGATGGATGACTACGCTTTCTGGGCCTTGAAGAAAAGATTAAATGCCGAGCTTTCTTTCCATTATAGTTTCCCTTTTATGGACAATGTCTTTCTCATGGCGGCGGCTGGTTATTATGGGGAAGATCCTTATAACATCTATTACAGAGATAAATACGCCTACCTCCGTTTCGGAATTTCCACAGGAATTTTGCGGGGGCCTTCCAGGAATTTATCGGCTCCGCATTGAAGCCCTTTTATTGCGGCTCGCACTATTTACGTAACTAATCCGTTTTAATGTTTAATCATCTGATAAAAATTTCTATTTTTAACAAACACAAAAACATAAATGAAAATTCTAAGAACCCGTACACTGATCGTCGCGATTGGGCTATTGACCCTTTCGATGCAGGCTTGTAAAACGAAAAAATTAGTCGCAAAGCCTACAGCTCCGGTAGAGACAAAAGCTCCTCCCGTAGTAGAAAAACAACCTGAAAAAGCGCCTGTAGAAGAGAAAGCTACTCCGGCTCCTGAAGAAAAAGCAAGCTTTACCTTTAGCAATGTCCAGTTTGAGTTTAACTCTGATGTCCTGAAAACTGCTTCTTTTGAAATTCTGGACCAGGTAGTCAGAGAAATGAAAAAGGAACCAGGCGTAAAGCTGACTTTAAATGGTCATTCTTCTGCTGAAGGTACACCTGCACACAACATGTCCCTATCTGTAGACAGGGCAAATTCTGTAAAATCTTATCTGGTAAATGCCGGCATCAATGGTGGTAACCTGTTGATCAAAGGCTTTGGTGCAACAAAACCGGCTACGCCGAACACCTCAGAAGAAGGAAAGGCTTTAAACCGTCGTGTAGAATTTAAAGTAAATCCATAATCGTATAAAAAATAATAAGGGCAGGAGAGTGGATTAAGGGGCCAGCGGAAGACTAAAGTAAAAAGTTGAGCCTACACCGATTTCACTCTCCACCCATATTTTGCCGCTATGGTGCAGCAAAATTTCGGCACAAAGGTAGAGACCGATGCCAAATCCTGAAATGTTTTGCGTGTGCTTGGTTTCCACCCTGTAGAAACGTTCAAACAGCTTCTCAATCGCCTGTGGCTTAATTCCCATCCCTTCGTCTTTTACGCTTACCTCCACCATTCCTTCATGAACCTCACAGTTGACTTCGATCTTTTTGCCTTTTGGCGAATACTTGATGGCATTGCTCAATAAATTGGAAACGACAGAACCAATCTTTTCACGGTCTGCATAAATGCTGACCGGATTGCACGGCGATAAAGTAAGGCTATGGTGTTGTAAGGTCGGTCTGGTCTCCTCAATAATTTCTGCGATCAGCTGGTCCAGGTCGAAAACCTGCATGTCCAGGTGGATCTTTCCCGATTCCAGGCGGGAGATGTTCAGGAATCCATTGATCATGGTGCTCATCTTTTTCACCTGCAGGTGTGCTTTTTCCAAAGAGGTTAAGGTAAAGACATCTTCCGTTTTCTTCATCCTTGCGATCAGGAGCTGCAGGTAGCCGTTCAGGGAAGTCAGCGGTGTTTTCAGCTCATGGCTCACCATGCCTATAAAGTCATTTTTGCGCATTTCATCTCGCTTTTGCTCGGTGATGTCGAGTGTCAGGCCTGAAAAATGAGCAGTATGTCCGACAGTCGGAGGGTAGAGTTTCCCCAGGGCCCTGACCCACCTGAGCGTCTGGTCGTGGTGTCCGATAACCGGATGCTCAATGCTATAGCTTTCTCCGCTTGCGATGGCCTGCTCTACAGCAAGCCGCACCTTATTTCTGTGTTCCTCAGGAATCTGACTGATCACCGCATCATAGGAAACTTCCTCATGAGGATAGTATCCATACAACTCTTTCATCCTGGAAGATGCAATAAAATCTCTCGTATTTACATCCATATACCAGGTGCCTACATTGGCTGCTTCGATGGATAAACGCAGCATTTCTTCTGCCTGTTCTACCTTTTTCCTGGTAATGACCTGTTCTGTGATGATATTGGCGATGAGCACGATTCCGGTCGTTTCTCCATCTGCATTTTTTAAGGGTTGATACACAAAATTGGAATAGACCTCTTCCAGTTTATGGTTTTGCTCCAGAATGGCCTTAACTTCATTTCCATGAAAGGGCTTTCCTGTGGTAAATACCGTGTTCATGATCTGAAGGAAGGGCTGGTCTTTTAACTCGGGGATCGCAATATGGAGTGGCTTTCCGATCACTTCCTCCGTTTTGCCCCAAACTTCCAGCACCTTTTTATTGGCCGCTTCAATGAGTAGTTCTTTGCCCGAAAACAGGGCAATGGCTACCGGTGCATCGGCCAGCATATACCTCAATCTGGATTCACTTGCGGCAAGCTCAGTCACGGTCTTTTCCATTTTTTGTAAAGTATTCACCTTTTCTGTCGTTTCCGAACAGATCACGAGAACACCTCCGGGCTTACCCGGGCCATCATTAACTTTACTATAACTAAAAGTCCAGTAGACATCCTCCAGCCGGTTATTGCGGTAAATAGGGATGAGCTGATCTTCGCTCCAGGTAGAGGGGCCACCGGAAAGGACCTGATCGATTAAAGGTTTAATGACCGGCCAGATCTCCGGCCAGCATTCTTCGCCATGCTGGCCCAGTGCTTTTGGATGTTTACCATCATTGCCCAGACTCGGGCGGTAAGCATCGTTATAGAACTGGATCAATTCGGTTCCCCACCATAAAAACATGGGAAAGCGGGACTTTAGCATAATGCTGATGGTGGTCAGCAAACTTTGAGACCAATGCTCCGGAGGGCCCAATACCGTTTTAGACCAGTCGTAGGAACGGGTAAGGGCACCCATTTCACCGCCGCCATCAAAATAGGTCTGCTGAAATGTTTGAGTAGGGGTCTCTGGAGATGGCTGCATATACTAAGATCTGAAAGAAAACTTAAATATAATATTATTCTGTGTTTTCTTTACAGAGTTGATTCCGGTCCATGCTTTTTGTACGCTTTTAAACTGCTCCGGTTGAGCTGTGGGACTGCCGGTAGAAATCCCCGTTTTAAGCATAGGAAAACTATCCGGCAAGGGGGGAAGCCAGATAGTTTAAAATATAAGTACTAATGTATTCGGGTGATTAATAGAAAGAGAACGAATAATCCTGGGCCTTGAATTCAGTCCTGACAAACAGTACACTGGATACCGTTGCATTTCTGATTATTTTTGCCGGATTTGCCTGATACTGGTAACTGGCAATTCCGGTGGTCCATTCATTATTCATTTCCATTTCAAGACTGAACAGGTCATCATTGCCTTTATCTGCAAAGGCATTTCCTTTGAGGCTGATCAGTATTCCTGTAGAATGCAGCAGGGGTTTATAAGTTCCATGGATTTTGAAGCTGAGATTTGACTCTCTACCCAATTCCTTTATGGTCAGGTTGGCGGTTCCCGAAAGGGAGCCAGCGCTGTTTTTTGTCAGGCTCAGCTGAAGTATGGGCTGAAATAAGCCCTCACTGAGAATCCTGAAGTTTAAGCTGCCATTGGCAGCGTGAATTGATTTTGATAACATTTTGAATGAGCGTTTTTAATGTTACTAAGTTAAAGGACCCGGATTGCCGTGTTGCGCGCGGAAATACCCGAATGAATAAACAGGTATAAATACCCCCTTTTTTAGATTAGTTAAAACTAAAGCTAGGTTTAACCGTTGTAAATTTATATATTATTTTCATGAAACAAAAGCTACCTCTTCCACTTTGGACCATTGCTGCACCCATTATAGCCTGGGTTGCCTATTTTGGTATGTCCCTTGACCTGGGTAATCTTTATGCGATAGTCCTTGCTGCAGCGCTGATAGGCGGTGTTTTAGCCGCTGTTCACCATGCTGAAGTAGTGGCACATCAGGTAGGCGAACCTTATGGAACTTTATTATTGGCACTGGCAATTACAGTGATTGAAGTTGCATTAATTGTGTCCCTTATGCTGACCGGTGGTCCGGATACGGCCGCTCTTGCCCGGGATACGGTGCTGGCAGCAGTGATGATCATCCTGACCGGGATTATCGGCATGTGCCTGTTGGTGGGCGGTGCAAGGTTTAAAGAGCAGGTTTTCAGTTTACAGGGCGTGAGTGCGGCCCTGGTTACACTAACCGCAATTATGGTATTGACCTTAATCCTCCCTAATTATACCACTAGTATACAAGGCCCTGAATATAGCCCGGTCCAGCTGGGATTTGTTGCCATTATTTCCCTCGTTTTATACGGAACTTTTGTATTGGTACAGGCGGTGAGGCACCGCGATTTCTTTCTTCCGCCGGAAGCGGATGGAAATGAAGACATCCATGCGGATCCGCCGGGAAAAAAAGTGGCCCTCCTGAGTACTTTGCTGCTGCTGGTGTGTCTGGGTGTAGTGGTTTTGCTCGCAAAAGCATTGGCACCGGACATTGAAAATGCAGTATTGAAGGCCGGAGCCCCTAAATCTTTGGTAGGTGTCATCATTGCGGCAGTGGTATTGCTGCCGGAAGGACTTGCCGCTTACAGGGCCGCCAGAAAGAACCGTCTGCAGACGAGCCTTAACCTGGCCCTGGGTTCTGCACTGGCAAGTATCGGCCTGACCATTCCCGCAGTCGCGATCGTTTCCATGGTTACCGGAATGACGATCACGCTGGGCATAGACATGAAGTCAACGGTGTTGCTGCTGCTTTCTCAGTTTACCATCATGCTTTCACTCGCCACAGGGCGGACCAATATCCTTCAGGGGGTAGTACTGCTGGTGATTTTTGCAGTGTACCTCTTCACGATTGTAGCACCCTGATGTGGCAGTAAATGATTTACTTTACCGGCTCCCTTAAAATGGTTCTTAATTTTTCGGGCGCTGTTTTCCGAAAGTCAGAAAGGTAGATCTCATGGTGAAGCCCGTTTCTCTGCAATTCATGTTTTTGGATGAACTCCATCATTTTTTGCAAGGTTTCCGGTTCATTGGCAAAAGGGCCGGTATGGAGCATCTGAACCGACTTCCCCTCGTTCATTTGGAACAGGGTTATTTCCTTTACGGGCAATAATTGTTTTTTATCCAGCACTTGCAGGATGGCAAGGTCCAGCTGTTCGGCGGTAACAAATTCCGGCATCCGGATCATCGTCCTGTAATGCCATTCTGAACGGGGGACTTTGAGCGAGGCCTCTGTCATGCTCAAATGCGCGTATTTACTTTCGTCAAAGCTCCAGAGCCCTTCCAGTTTTGCTACGGTAAAGTCTTTGCCCAGCGTTTTGCAGCTGAACTTAACTGCATAGGCAACGGAATACAAAGCCTGTAATTTATCTGCATAGGGCTGACCGGATGGGTCTCCGATCCCTTCGATGGATAAAAAGGAGGCTGCGGGAATGTGGACCAGCTCCGGCTGATTGCCGGCGGTATAATAGGCTTTATATGCTTTTGTTAAATCTAATTTTTCCATTTTTCTCTGTTTTGGCAGCCTAAGGTATCCGGGGAAACTGACAACCCTATGGCAGTCTGCCTGAAAAAACTGATATTATATGTAGATTTACCCCCATGAAAAAGGAAACCATCGCAGGATATGTAGAGTTTGATGCCATTATTCTTAAAGACTGGATCGCTAATGGCGTGAATTATATCAAACTTGTCAACCTGAACCTGAGGGGTTCCATCGAGGCTTTCGAATTGATTCCCAATTCTGAAATGCCGGAAACCGGGGACCTCATCCACCACATTCTTTCTGAAGATGTGGAAGACCTTTTGGAGAAAATGGAAAAGATAAAATTTTTAGTCCACGAGATCTATCTGGAAGAAATAGACTAAGAAAAATCACCATGGTTAGCACTTCAGATTCTCCTGATGTTGCTGCTTTTTTTCTCAATATTCTTTATACTAACCGCTTACAAAACACCTTGTACTAAGTGTACTTATTTTAGCTGTTTTTTCAGTAAAGAATCTGTCATAAATTATCCACAGTTTTCCACCGGTGTTGATAACGTTTAGAATTGATCTAAACAATATTTTGCACATTTGAACTCCGATAAAACCTCCTCTGGAGGCCTGAAATAACATTAATTCCTACGATATGAATACTAAAAGAATACTCAAATTCGAAAAAGACGATTGCAGCCCATGTAATATGGTTTCTGAATATCTGGACAGAAAAGGGGTGGTTTATGAAACCATCAACCCTTTCAATCAGCCCGAACTGGCGATGCAATTCAGGGTGCGTTCAGTGCCTACGGTGATCCTGTTGGAACAGGAGCAGGAGCTTTCCAGAGTGATTGGTTTTAAGCCGGAAGAGTTGTCTGCATTGGCAGCAGTTTAAAACTGATTTTACTGGCTGGCGCATGACCTGGATTTATTACGATAGCAAGACCGGCAATGTAGAGCGTTTTGTAAACCGCCTGAAGCAGCACCGCGACTGGAAGATTCAAAAGATTGATCAGGTTTCTTTACCGATGGAGGAAGGGCACCTGATTACTTATACCACTGGATTTGGAGAAGTGCCTGTTTCGACGATGCGCTTTCTCGAAGAAAACAGCGGTTCGATCAAATCCATCTCTTCCAGCGGAAATAAAAACTGGGGCCCCAATTATGCACTGGCCGCAAAAAAGATCTCTGCACTTTTTAAACTGCCGGTACTCCTGCAGTTTGAGCTTTCCGGTACCGGAGAGGACATTCAAAAATTTATAGAAAATATAGAAGGCTAAAGATATGGTAACTAAAAAATGGATCTTGTTGAACAATGAGATCATGGTTAAAAACGACGACGAATTCAGCCTCCACAAAGATAAAGAAGCCGTTCGTTCTTATTTCCTGGATTACGTAAACAAAAACACGGTTTTCTTTTATACGTTAAAAGAAAAAATCGATTACCTCATTGAACAGGAATACTACATAGATTTTTATCAGTGGTATAGTTTTGAGCAGATGGAAGAAGTTTATGACCTGGTTTATGCGAAGAAATTCAGGTTTCAGTCTTTCATGAGTGCCTTTAAGTTCTTCCAGAGCTATGCTTTAAGAGACGATAGCGGAGAGAAATTCCTGGAACGTTATGAAGACCGTGTGGTTGCAGTATCCCTGTTCCTGGGTCGTGGGGATGTACCTCAGGCCAAACAATATGCAGAAATGCTGATCAATCAGGAGTATCAGCCTGCAACACCTACTTTCCTGAACTCCGGTAAAAAGCGTTCCGGAGAACTTGTTTCCTGTTTCCTTGATGAAATCGGCGACAACCTTAACGGGATCGGTTATGCGATTGATTCAGCGATGAAGCTTTCTTCGATCGGTGGTGGTGTTTCTTTTAACATCTCTAAAGTCCGTGCCAGGGGAGAGTCCATTAAAGATGTGGAAGGACGCGCAGGAGGGGTATTGCCGATTATGAAAATTCTGGAAGATACCTTCTCTTATGCGAATCAATTGGGACAACGTCCGGGAGCGGGAGCGGTTTACCTGAACGTTTTTCATACCGATATTGAAGAGTTTCTGGACTGCAAAAAGATCAACGTAGATGAAAAAGTAAGGATCAAATCCCTGTCTATCGGGGTGATCGTTCCGGATAAGTTTATGGAGCTTGCAGAAAAGGATGAGGCCTGCTATTTGTTTTACCCGCATACGGTGTATAAGCAATATGGCAAATACCTGGATGAACTGGACATGGACGAGATGTACGAAGAGCTGGTGACCAATCCTTTAGTGAAGAAAAAGAAAATCAATGCCCGTCACCTGATGGTGAAAATCGCGCAGACCCAAAAAGAGAGCGGTTATCCTTACCTGTTCTTTAAAGGCAATGCGAATAAAGGCCATGCGCTGAAAGAGATTGGAAACATTAAGTTCTCCAACCTTTGTACAGAGATCATGCAGGTGTCTGAGGTTTCCGACATTGAGATTTACGGAAAAGAAGACCAGATCCGTTACGGAATTTCCTGTAACCTGGGTTCACTCAATATTGCTACGGTAATGGAGAATAAAAGGGTGAAAGAAGCGGTTTCTACCGCCATGCGCTCCCTGACCATTGTTTCTGATATCACCAATATTGCAATGGTACCTTCCGTACAGAAAGCAAATAAGGAATTGCACAGCGTGGGACTTGGTGCCATGAACTTACATGGTTTCCTGACCAAGAATTTCATCATGTATGAAAGTAAAGAAGCACTGGATTTCTGTAATGTTTTCTTTATGATGGTCAATTTCTACTCTATTCAGAGTTCTATGGAGATTGCCCGCGAAAGAAAAGAAACCTTTGTCGGTTTCGCGGAATCAGAATATGCAAATGGAAACTATTTTGCGCAATACCTGAGCAAAGACATCGCTCCGGTGAATGATAAAATAGCTGCTTTATTTGAAGGAATGGAGATTCCTACAGTGGCAGACTGGACGGCTTTGATGAACGAAGTGAAAGTACATGGTTTGTACCATGCCTACAGACTTGCCATTGCACCTAACCAGTCTACTTCTTACATCATGAATGCCACTGCTTCTGTGATGCCGGTAGTAGATGTGATCGAGGTGAGGGAGTATGGGGACAGTACTACTTATTATCCGATGCCTTACCTGGATAACGATAATTATTTCTTCTATAAATCTGCCTATGATATGGACCAGAAGAATGTGTTGAGACTGATCTCGGTTATTCAGAAACACGTAGATCAGGGGATTTCCACCATTTTACATACCAATACCAAGGACAGTACCCGTGACATCGCCAAGTATTATATCTATGCGCATAAAATGGGCCTTAAATCCTTATACTATACCCGGACGCGGAAAGCTTCCATTGATGAATGTGTGTCCTGCTCGGTTTAGTCCTCAGGAAAATCAATTACCTTATTAATAATATAGATGAATCAATATAAAGCAGTAAACTGGAATACCCCTGAGAACGACTATGCCGGCATGTTTTGGGAGCAGAACTTACGTCAGTTTTGGGTAGATACCGAATATATTCCTTCTAAAGACATTGACAGCTGGAAGTCTTTGACTCCTGAAATTCAACAGGCTTATAAAAGGGCACTGGGCGGTTTGACCTTACTGGATACGCTGCAAAGTCATACCGGAATGCCTAAGTTGCTGGACCATATCGATGGGCTGCAAAATAAAGCGGTCTTGTCCTTTATGTGTATGATGGAGGCCATCCATGCCAAGTCGTATTCTACGATCTTTACTACGGTAAACAGTACTGCAGAGATCAATGAATTGTTTGAATGGGTGGAAAGCAATAAACTGTTACAGTTCAAAGCAGCCACCATAGATAAGTATTACAGAAACCTGGATGCGAATAAGGTAAGCAATGAAACGTTGTTTATGGGACTGGCGGCATCGGTATTGCTGGAATCTTTCCTTTTTTACAGTGGTTTCTTTATGCCTTTATGGTTAGCCGGACAAGGACAGATGGTGGCCAGTGCAGACATCATCAAAAAAATCGTGGCTGATGAATCTATCCATGGTGTTTTTGTAGGTTTACTTGCCCAGGATGTTTACAAAAAGCTTCCTAATCCGGAGAAATGTAAGGAAGAGCTCGTGAAATTGCTGATGGAACTTTATGAAAATGAATTAAAGTATACAGATGAATTATATACAGAAGTAGGACTTACTGCGGATGTAAAGGAATATGTGCGTTACAATGCAAATAAGGCAATGATGAACTTAGGTTTTGAGGAATTATTTGAAGTAAAAGCGGTCAATTCCATTGTCTTAAATGGTTTAAATGTAGACACGACACAACATGATTTCTTCTCCAAGAAATCGACGAACTACGAAAAAAGTATGGAGGTCGTTTACCTGAGGGATGAAGATTTTCAGGTGGAAGCAGAACCCGTATTTTAAGGCAGATCAATTACAGGCCATAATCCCGTTTTTATTCCTCTTTTTTGGAATAGAAACGGGATTTTTTGTAGAATAGAAACAGGTTTTTTTTGTGTTCAGTATGCTTGTGATCAGGGTTTAAAGTGATGAAGATCATTCTTTTAGGTTGGTTTAATGCGGATCTTTAGGTCTCATTATTAAAACATATTGTGATGAAAACGATACTGATCCCGACCGATTTTTCTGCTGCAGCGAACAATGCTGCCCGTTATGCTTTCCAGCTTGGAAAAAGTATAAAAGCAAGTCTGAAATTATGTTATGCAGTGAGCTTGCCTGTGGATGCATCCATGGGACATCAGGTGGCCTGGCCTTTAATGGATTACTCAAGTCTTCAGCAGGACGGGAACGAGGAGTTAAGAAAGTTGTCTCTGGAGCTGGAAGCCGGGAATGGCATGGTACTCCCTGTGGAGGCGGAGCATCCTCCGGTTCATTATGCGGCAGAAATTGGCCTCCTGACCGAAGTGGTAAAACAAGAGGTGAAGAAGGAGAAAGCCAATTTCGTGGTAATGGGAACTTCCGGATCGGGAGCATTAAGTCGTTTTTTCCTGGGCAGCAGCAGCAGGGAGCTCATGGACCATGCAGATTTCCCCATTCTGCTCGTTCCACCCGGGGTAGAATTCAAGCGAATAGAAAAGATTGCTTTTGCCACCGATCTGAGCGAAGGGGATATCCCATTGATCCATTCCCTGAGTCTTTTTGCAAGGCACTTTAATGCAGAAATTCTCATTGTTCATGTGAGTCCGGCCGGTTTTGATTCCGATGTTCATCAGGATAAAATCGATGCTTTTCTAACTGAGGTGACCTGTAAGGTCAACTATCCGAAAATTTACTATCGCCATGTTAAAGATATGGGTGTGGATGAAGGCCTGAGCTGGTTAACCCGGCATGTGGCTATTGATTTGCTGGCGATGGTCCACCGCAGGCATCATTTCATGCAGCGTATATTTGAAGGTAGCCGGACCAAAAAAATGGCCGGCCACCTAAAGCTCCCCCTGCTTGTATTTCCTTCGGAAGGTCCGGTTTTCCTTTAAACGCTTTTAGAAACCAAAAATTGAATTCTTAAGGAAAGATAAGGCTGAATTCTGTAGCAATCTTGTAGTAATCTATTTTTTTATCGCCTAAAACGACCATAAAATGTAGCTTTGCATGCTTATGGGCATATTTACGACGGGAATTGAGGATACAGGGGGAAGCTCAGAGGAGAAATTACTACCGCTTTTAATTGCTTATCAGCAGGCGGTCGATACCAGTATAATTTCCTCTATTACAGATACCAAAGGGACGATCATTCATGTGAACATGAAATTCTGTGAGGTGTCTAAGTTCAGCGCTGAGGAGCTGATCGGAGAAAACCACCGGATTGTCAATTCCGGTTACCATCCTAAAGAATTCCTGAAAAATATGTGGAAGACGATTGGTGAGGGCAGGGTATGGCATGGTGAAATCAAGAACAAGGCCAAAGACGGCTCTTTCTATTGGGTGGATAGTGTGATCGTTCCAATCAAGGACCTGAAAGGAAAACCTGTTCAGTACCTTTCTTTAAGAACATTGATTTCTGAGCGTAAAGCAAAGGAAGAGAAAGGGAGGGAGGAACAAATCAGGGCGATGGAAGAGATGCTTTACAAGATTTCTCATGAAGTGAGGCAACCCGTGGTTCAGATTCTGGGCTTGTCTGATCTGTTTGAGCACCATATTGACGCTGAGGAAGACCTGAAAATGACCATAAGCGGAATTAAGCGTTCCGCGATTCTGCTCGATAACTATACGAGGGAACTTGCGGGATTTGTACATAAGATCAGGAATGAACAATGAGAATAGCGGTTACTAGTGATATTCACGGGAATTTACCGGCCCTGAAAGCGGTTCTGGATGATATTGATTTGTTTTCCGCAGAGGCAATTTACTGCCTGGGCGATTTAACGGATGGTGCACCATGGAACAATGAAGTGGTTGAACTGATCCGGAGCAGGGCAATTCCAACTGTTATGGGAAATCACGATGAACGCATTGCCTTTGACCATCCTGTATTTGCATTGAGTAAACATAGTAAAGAGGAACAGGAGGCGAGGTTAAATACAATTAACCATACCAAAGCAACCCTGACTACAGCCAACAAAGAATTTCTGGCAGCTTTGCCGGCAACGATCGGGCTGACTTTTGGAAAGGTTTCCATTTTGCTGGTCCATGGAAGTGCAGAAAGCAATGAAGAATACATCTATGAACAGCATGAGGAAGCAGCATTGATAGAAATGATGGACAATCAGGGTGTCGTGTTAATGGTCTCAGGGCATACCCATCTATCTTTTATCCGGTACTTACCGGGAGATGCAGCGTTTAAAAATAAGTTGCTGATCAATGCCGGATCTGTAGGCCGGTCTAAAGAAACTGACCGCAAGGCATGTTATCTGCAGTTAACTATACCAGATGCAGTAGAAGGAAAGGGGCTGGAAGCTGTTGTTCCCCTGATTCGCAAGGTATCTTACCCAATTTCGGAAACTATTGAGGGGATCAGGAATAGCGATGTGCCTGATTTTTATGCCGGCTTCCTGGAACAATCGCCGGAGATTTAAAATCTGTTGCAGCCTGAATTTTCTGGTAAAACTCTGATATCTTTATTAAAGATCACGCAGGTACCGGATGATGAAAGTAAAATTCGGGCCGGTATCCGATAAAACTCACAATGATGCGACCTTGTTATTTTCTTTTTCTTGCTTTATGCTTAGCCGGATGTTTTGCATCCCGGAATAGCCAGTATTCGGTGAGGGTGCCCATAAGCAGGTTTACTTTCAAGCCTAATGCAGACGAAACTGTCTATCGAATGATTGATACTGCTTCATTTTACATGACAGTGGCAATAAACGGGCAACATATGATTGAATATAATGATGGTAAGTTCAGAGATGTCCGCTTGCGAAATTCAGGGCTGAAATTTTATGCGGATGGCAAGGTTGGGTCATTTAGCGATACGAATTTATCGGATCTGAGTTCCTTTGATCCTAAAAATGCAAGTATGGGCCTATATTCCTTAAGCAAAAAAGGCTTTTTTATCGCATTTGCGAGTCATTCCCCCCAGGCTGGCGTATTTATCATCAAGAAAAAAATCAGCGTAAAGGGAGATACGCTAATTGTAGATAATGGTCAATTCGAGCATAAATATTTAAGAAAAAAGCTTCCAGATCAGTTATTGGTATTCAAGCCGGACTGGTAGGGGCGAAGGGCAGTTTCTTAGCTATACTTTGTAATGGTTCCTCTTTTTGTACTCGGAAGGGTTCAATCCCTTATGCTTTTTGAATGCCCTGTTCAGGTGACTGGCATCGGTAAATCCGAATTCAAAGACGATGTCATTGATCTGCATGTCGGTGAAACGGAGGCGGGTTTCAATGAGCTTTAGCCGGTATTCTGAAATGTATTGCTGCAGGCTTTCTCCCGTTTTGCTCTTAAAGTATTCGCTGATATAGCTGGCTGAGATGTTAAAATGAGCGGCCATCTTTGCAGCCCTCAGCTGTTCGGGAAGATAGATGTGCTGGTGAATGTAGGTCAGCAATGGAATCGGATCATTTGTCGCCGGCCCCTTGAGGGAAGCCTGGGTATCCATGCTCAGGTTCCTTGCTGCCAGGGTGATGATCGTGTTGATGAGTTGTTTGATGACTTCCTCATTTTGTGGCCCTGGATCTTCCTGTTCCCTGATTAATGCCTCTGCCATTGCCCTGACTAGGGGCTTATCGGAAATGTTGTTTAAAATACATCCCGGCAGGTGGTTATGGCTGTGAAACAGGAATTCAAGTTTTTGAATCCATTCCTTGCTCAGGCTTTTCAAATAACTTTCATTAAAACGGATCACAAAGAAACGGGTAGGGGAATGAATTTCAAAGCCGTGGGTATCCTGAGGAAAGATCAGGAATAACTTATTGGCACTATAAGGCAATTTATGGCTGTTGATGCTTTGGATTCCCTTTCCATCAAGGATAAATACCATTTCAAAAAAAGTATTTTTATGCTCCCTGGCCGTATAGCTGGTCAATTCCAGGTATTCCAGTTCAAAGGGCTGATATAGATTTTTTATTTCCATTCCTGTAAACTTACAAATCAATCCAATGATTGTACAAGGGTTACTTGTTTATTCTCTCCAATTTTGTGGTATCAAATTTATTCAAAAAGAGAGAAAAATGAATCCTGCCACTTTTTTATTATTGAGATTGGGCGTTGCCGCGAGCATGTTTGGGCATGGCCTCGTAAGACTGCCTAAGCTTGCTGCCTTTAGCCAATGGATGCTGGGGAGCTTCGAAAAATCAATGTTGCCTAAAGCATTGGTGCTTCCCTTTAGTTATGCCTTGCCCATTGCTGAATTTACAGTCGGATTGTTATTATTGGCTGGCTTATTTACAAAGTCTGCCTTGCTTGCCGGAGGATGGATCATGCTGATCCTGATCTTTGGAACGGCAATGGCAGAAAACTGGGAGGCGATTCCATCACAGCTGATCCACCTCGCTTTTTTTGCGCTGCTGATTCAGTTTATTCCTGATAACAGCTGGTCTTTGGATCGGTATATCCGGAAATGACAAAAGGAGCAAATTTGCTCCTTTTGTTAAAATTTTATTTGCTGAAACTATCTGCGACAGCCTTTCCGCGCCAGCTCTGCGGTGTTTTTAGTCCGAGGATCCAGGCGATGGTTGCTGCAGTATCATAAGTAATGATGACATCTTTGATCCGGTGATTTTTCTTAATACCAGGTCCATTGATCACCCATGGGATCTGCACCTCATCCAGTGATTTGCCTCCATGGCCTTTTCCTGTGCCACCATGATCGGCAGATACAATGATGATCGTTTCTTTTTCTATTCCTGCATCTTTTACGGCCTGTACAATTTTTCCAATCCTGGCATCCACCTTTTTCAATTGCTCATAATAGGCAGGGGTCCGGTGGCCAATCTCATGACCGGTATGGTCTGGTTCATCCAGATGCAGGAAAGTGAAGTATGGTTTGTCTCTTTTAATGATGGTGGCAGCGGTATCTGCACAAAAGTCGTCTTTATCGTTTCCGGGAACTACAATACTGATGGCATCCTTCTCTACCAGGGGGCCAATTCCAGGCCAGCTGTAAATGACTGCGGTTTTGGCATTTGGCTTCTGGTCTCTGATCACGCTGAAAATAGAAGGGAACAATCCGTATTTTGTGGTGGTGGCAGAAGGGATTTCCGGAGTTTTACTTCCCCATTCGGTATAACCATGCTCGGTTGGTCCGGCACCCATCAGCATGGAAGCCCAGTTTACGGCACTTGAAGAGGGGAGGACAGACCTTGCTTCCAGACTGGATGCGCCGGTTTCCATCAGTTTTTTCAGGTTTGGCATTTTAGCCTCAGGAACGGCATAGGCCCCGAAACCATCACAGCCAATCAGTACGATGTGTTTAACATTCTTTACCTGTGCCTGTAAACTCAGGCTGATGCAAAGCAGGCAAAGCGCAATCATTGATTTTTTCATTTGTGTTGTTATTTGTGGTTTATACTTGATTTTTATTCATTTTCAGGGAGTACAGGGCCTTTTATATAGACCTCAAATCTAAACGTTGCGGCCTCGTCTCTTTGAAATGTTAAATATATATGTTTTAATGTTTAGTTTAGTTAAACATTTGGTTTATTTTCAGCATTGTTACAAGGAGAAAATGAGCTGTTTTTTGCGGATTGGAATTGCTTTTAAAGAGGTAATCGTGGTGATTTTGCAGCCGGATCAGCCATGCTTTGAGGGGGATTGGGGGGATTGAGGGGGACCCGATAAATTTCGGGCTGTAGTGAGGATTATTCTTTCAAAGAAAAAGGCGTTGACCATATGATCAACGCCTTTTTCTTTGGAGTGTTTTGCGCTTACCGGCTTTTGTGTTTACCAGCCTTTGATTGCTCCGCCTTTAAAGGCTTTCAATGCTGCGGCTTCTACTTCTGCCGATTGATAGGCTTTTACAAATTTCAATACTTTTTCTTCGGTCTTGTTGTCTTCTCTGGCAACAATTGAATTTACATATGGAGAGTCTTTGTCTTCTACGAACAGGCCGTCTTTTTCAGGACTCAGCCCGACAGGAGCGGCAAAGGTATTGTTGATCACAGCGATGGTTACATTCTGATCATCCAATGCCCTTGGCAATTGTGGTGCTTCCAGTTCCAGGATTTTAAGTTTTTTAGGGTTGTCGGTAATGTCGGCAACAGTAGGCAACAGGCCAACGCCCTCTTTAAGTTTTAAAAGGCCGAATTTCTGCAGCAGCAGCAATGATCTTCCGCCATTGGTGGCATCATTGGGAATGATGATGGTGCTTCCGTCTTTAAGTTCAGTCAGCGATTTGATTTTTTTAGAATATCCTGCAAGCGGATAAACAAAAGTATTTCCGACGATGGCAAATTTATAGCCGCGTTGTTTGGTCTGAACATCCAGATAAGGCTTGTTTTGAAAAACGTTTGCATCAATATCTTTCTGATGAAGGGCTTCATTTGGCATTACATAGTCGTTGAACTGTACAAGCTCCACTTCGAGTCCGTATTTTTCTTTTGCTACTTTTTTTGCGGCCTCGGCAAGGTCATATTCCGGTCCTGATTCTACACCCACTTTAATGTGGTTAGGGTCATTCTTTTTTGCTCCGCCGCCACAGCTGAATAACAATGCTGAACTGCTAAGAAGGGCTAATGTGGCGAGGAATTTGATTTTTGTATTCATGTGATTCATATATTTGAGGTGATGCGTATCTGTGAATTTGAGGTGATGCGTATCTGTGAATTTGAGGTGATGCTTGTCTGCGTATTTGAGCTGATGCTTATCTGTGGTCTACTTTTTTAGCGATGAAATCTCCGAGAAACTGGATTAAAAAAACCAGCATGATCAACAGGATCAGGACGGTATTCATCACAAATACATCATAGCCTACATATCCATATTGGTAACCAATCTGGCCCAGTCCGCCGGCACCTACTGCACCGCCCATTGCCGAATAACCGACCAGGGTGATCAAGGTGACTGATGCGCTGTTGATGATGGAAGGCAGCGCTTCCGGTAACAATACCTTATAGACAATCTGGAAAGGCGTTGCGCCCATCGCCCTTGCGGCTTCTACCAGTCCGCCGGGAACCTCGATCAGGCTGTTTTCTATTAAACGGGCGATGAAAGGCGCTGCACCGATACTTAAAGGTACGATTGCGGCCTCCACACCAATAGAGGTGCCCACCAATGCCCTGGTGAAAGGGATCATCCAGACGATCAGGATGATAAAGGGGATGGAACGAAAGATGTTCACGATCACCGAAATGGTGTTGTTTAATGTTCGGTGCTCCAAAACCTGGCCTTTTCTGGTCAGGTAAAGCAATACCCCGGTTGGCAATCCTATTAAGAAACCGAAAAAACCGGAAACAAAGGTCATGACGATGGTTTCCCAGGCTCCTTTGGCAAGGAGTAAAATCATTGAATCAGACATAACCTAAGACTTCTACTTTAATATTTTTGTTTTTATAAAATTCAATAGCCCGAAGACTGTTTTCCTGTGTTCCAAACACTTCAATGAGCATGACCCCAAATTTAACACCACCGGCGTAGTCCATTCTTGCACTGATCACATTGCTGTCGATCTGAAAGAGCCTAGCTACTTCCGACAATACAGGGTCATCTACAGACTGACCTGTAAATTCCAGCTTCAGGAGCGGGCGTTTATCTACTGCAGGTGCGGCAACGAGGCGTTCTTTATAATCAACCGGGATTTCCAGGTTTAAAGAGGAAGCGATAAACTCCTTTGCCAGGGCCGTTTTGGGATGTGAAAATATTTCGCTCACTGCACCCTGTTCAATCAGCTGACCTTCACTAATGACGGCAACCTCATCACAAATGTCTTTTACTACATCCATTTCATGGGTAATCAGTAAAATGGTGATGTTTAGTCTTTTATTGATGTCTTTTAATAAGGCAAGGATCGATTTTGTCGTAGCAGGATCCAATGCACTTGTGGCTTCGTCACAAAGCAGCACTTTAGGATTGCTGGCCAGGGTTCTGGCAATGGCCACACGTTGTTTCTGGCCGCCTGAAAGGTTGACCGGATAATCGTGGTGTTTTTCGTCCAGACCAACTAAAGAGAGTAAATCTGAAACCCTTTTCTGGATTTCCTGTTTTGGTGTATGGTCCAGTTCCAGGGAAAAGGCTACGTTTTCAAAAACAGTTCTGGAAGAGAGCAGGTTAAAATGCTGGAAGATCATTCCGATGTGTCTTCTTGCTTTTGCCAGTTCTTTTGAGGAAAGGTTTATCAGGTTTTGTCCGTCTACGATCACCTCCCCGGAGGTTGGTTTTTCGAGCAGGTTTACACAGCGGATCAGTGTGCTTTTTCCTGCTCCGGAAGCTCCGATAACACCGAAAATCTTGCCTTCAGGTACAGTTAGGGATACATCCGATAGGGCAGTGATCGCTTTTGTTTTCTGATAAAACTTCTTCGTTATATTTCTTAATTCAATCATTGCCCGGAAGTTTTTTTTACAAAGATAGCGTTTCAGGGCATTGAAACGCTATTAATTCTATCGCACAAGTATAGAATAAAATCCCTGGATAATGAAATGAAAGAAAACTTCTATATTGGGGACCCTAATTGAATAAAAAAAATGCAGCAGGATATCCTAAAATTTCACTTCGACAAGCTCCCGGTTCTGGAATCAGAAAGACTTTTATTGCGCGAACAAACGCTGGGCGATGCAGCGGCCTTGTTTAAAATAAGAAGCAATGATGCCGTAATGAAATACATCCCACGGCCAAAACCGAAATCTATAGCGGATATTGAGGCCCTGATCAATGAAATCAATGAGAATTTTCTGAAACATGAGAGCCTGGGCTGGGTCATCACTTTAAAAGAAAACCCGGAACGCTATGTTGGTCATATCGGGTATTGGAAAATTGATGCGGCTAATTTCAGGGCAGAGGTGGGTTATTTGCTGGATCCGGAATTCTGGGGACAGGGAATTATCGTCGAAGCGCTGTCTTTGGTGACTGATTTTGGGTTCAATGCCGTTGGTTTGCATTCCATCTGTGCCGTGATCGATCCTGAAAATCAGGCTTCTGCACGTGCGCTGCTCAAAAGTGGATATGTCAAAGAAGCCCATTTTAAACAGGATTTTTATTACAATGGCCAGTTCCAGGACACCGAAATCTATTGCAAAGTAAATGCCTGAAATCCGGTTAGAAACGTATATCAATGCAGATATTAATCTTGTGTTCGACTTGTCAAGGAGTATTGACCTGCACCAGATCTCTACCGCAGATACAGAAGAAAAAGTAGTAGGAGGACGGTTTTCCGGATTAATCCTGCTGGGAGAACAGGTGACCTGGCAGGCACGTCATTTTGGCCTGGTTCAAAGGCTAACCTCCCAGATAACCGCACTCCATGCACCCGATTTCTTTGTGGACGAAATGCAGAAAGGTGCATTTAAATCATTTAAACACGAACACATCTTTAGATTTAATGGGCAACAGACGGTCATGACAGATGTCTTTACCTACGTCTCGCCATGCTGGATTTTTGGAAGAATAGCGGATTATTTGTTTCTCAAAGCATACATGAAACGGTTGTTATTCAAAAGAAATCAGGTGATCAAAGCATATGCTGAAAATGGCGCGGGAGCTGAATTGCTGGGCCATAATTCTCAAAAAAGCGCAACCTGACTAAATTTTTTCATTTTCTGTAATCCTTTCCGGTCTTCCATGACTAATGGGCAAATGTTAATGTGATCGTATGATGCAGCAAAAAGAATTTTTAAAAAATGTAACGGATAACCGGGGGATCATTTATAAGATCATCAATTTGTATGTTGATGAGGAGGAAGACCGAAAGGATTTGTACCAGGAGATTGTTTATCAGGCCTGGAAATCCTTCGGAAATTTCAAAGCGGAATCCCTTTTCTCTACCTGGCTTTATAAAATCAGTCTGAATGTTTCGATTACCTATTTGTCGAAACACCATAAAAGGACAAAGCTCAAAAATGAATTTCCGGAAGCGCCTCCTGTGGTCCATAAGGAGCTGTCGGAACGTGCCGAAGTAATGTATCGTGCCATCAGAACTTTAAATGAAACAGATCGGGGAATCATTATGCTGCATTTGGAAGGATATGATAATGCAGAAATCAGTGAGATTGCGGGAATCTCCAAATCAAATACAGGAGTAAAGCTCCACAGGATCAAACAACAATTAATTCAAATTTTAACTCAGAAATAAGATGGACTTGCTAAACGAATGGAATAACATGAACAAAGAAGTGATTGCCAATTCAGAAACAGAGTTGGCAGGGGATGCTCAGTTTGTTAAAGCCGAGTCGACAGATGTGCTTTCTTTGATTAAAAAACACATGCGGGCTAAATTAATGTGGGGTAGGGTGCTTTCTGTACCACCGCTAATTGGAAGTATTTTCGCCGAAGCTCCCTTAAAGTATTGGTTGCTGGCCTTCTTTCTGGTTTATGAATTACTTAGGTTTTTGATGCTGAGACAATTGAAAGGGATCAATTATGAAGGAAATTATACAGCACCTGTTAAAAGTGTTTTGGAAGAACAGTTGGATATTATTAAAAAGACACTGAGAATTGAACGGATATGGGGGTATTTTGTAGTTCCGATGGCGGGGCCTGTGGGTTATGTCATTGGATCACTTATCAGGGGGAAGTCTTTTGCTGTCGTTTTGGAATCTCTGATGTCTTCCTATACACTTCCGGTATTGTTGCTCTTGGGAATCCCTTTGATTTACCTTGCAGAAAAAATGAATAAGTATGCTTTTGGGAAACACATCGATAAACTGAATGCCCGTCTTAAAGAAATTGAAGCTTAAGCTTCAATTTCTTTAAGACATTTAAGAGATGGAATTCTGTGATATTTTAGATTCATTTGCTTCACAATTTGCATTTAAGCCTTGTTTTCAATAGTTTTAGAATCGCAATAATAATTTAACGGCCCAAAAGGACGATTTTATTCAGATACTTATTTAGATAATGAAGCTTCAAAAACTATTCTTAGTCATCATATTTACCTCATTTACAAGCCTTGTTTTTGCACAAACCAGTGCAGAGCTGAAAAGGAATAAAGAAGCGATACAGCGGGAAATTGAATTGCTGCAGAAGAATCTGAATGAGACTTCCAGCAGTAAAAGACTAACGATGGGCCAGATCCGCACGGTAAATGCGAAAATCAGGCTGATGCAGAATAAGATTTCTATCATCAATTCTGAAGTGAAAAATCTGGACAATCAGATTCATGAAAACAGCAATGAGGTACGTTCCCTGAAAGGACAGCTGGGACAGCTTAAAAAAGAATATGCCGGGATGATCCGCTTTGCGCAGCGAAACAGGAACTCCTATGATAAAATGATGTTTGTGTTCGCTTCTGAAGGCTTCAATCAGGCCTATAAAAGAATTAAATACCTGCAGCAATTTGGCCAGTACCGGAAGAAACAAGCGGATTATCTTCAGGGTACGCAAAAGAATATCGAATATAAAATCGGGGTACTGGATAAGAACTTAAAAGCAAAGAGCAGTTTGCTGTCCGAACAGGAGCAGGAAAAGGTAAAGCTGAGTAAAAACAAAACTGAGCAGTCGGTGATGTTGAACCAGATCAGCAAGCAGGAAAAGCAATTCAAGCAAGACCTTGCGGCGAGGAAAAGAAAACAGGCTGATATTGACCGTGCCATCAGGAACGCCATTCAGAAAGAGATTGAACTGGCCAGGAAAAAGGCGGAAGAGGAAGAGCGTCTTGCTGCCCAGAAAGCCGTTGCAGAAGGCCGCCCTGTGCCTGTAGCCAAAGAAAAAAGCAACAGCAGTTACCTGACTGCTTCCCCTGAAGCGGCGAAGCTTTCTGCAGGTTTTGAAAACAACAGAGGGCGCCTGCCATGGCCTGTTGGTCAGTATTCTATTCTGGAGCGTTTCGGATCACATACCGAGGGCCGCGCCACTTACAACAACGATGGGATCAATATCCTGACCGAAAATGGTGCTTCAGTGAAAGCGGTATTTGAGGGGAAAGTCCTGTTTGTCCGTGAACTGTATGGTACTTACATCGTTGCCATTCAGCATGGGGAATACTTTACGATCTATCAAAACCTGAAAAGCGTAACGGTAGCCAAGGGCGATAAGGTCGAAACGAAACAAAGTTTAGGTGTGGTTGCTTCGAAAGAGGACGGACCTGTACTGCATTTCGAAATTATGCGTGGTCAGAACAAACTCAACCCAGAGGCCTGGATCGCGAAATAACCCCGATATTTCTTAGAATTTTCATTTAGATGTCATAACATCTAACAATGACCTTCATACTGACCAAAAGAGTATAGGAAGTCAGATGTTAGCTTTATCTTTGAACACGCTTTACAACTTAATCTGTTCAGTATTAACTAAGTTAACCGAAATCGTGTACATATCATATCAGCAGTCAGTAATAGTTCCCGCTATTACCCTAACCCGCAACAACCCTTCTCTTAAAGTGGGAAGGACTGCACTCGTTTGTGGATCTTCTCATGTATTGGGGCAATAAGGATTCGTTTATGAGACAGCACTTTAATCAAACCATCATCAGCCTGGTACTGTTCTTCAGCCTGGCCGCTGCGAGCGCTGTTCGTGCGCAGCAAACCAGGATCAGCGGTACGGTGACCGATGCCAGTACCAAAGAAACCCTGCCTTATGTTTCCTATTCGATTACCGGAAGTACCCTTGGGGGAAGGACCGATGCGGATGGGAAATTCAACATCAGCCTCAACGGAGATTACACGACCTTGAAATTCAGCTATGTGGGATATAAGCCGGTCAGTAAAGTCATAAAGCCCGGGACGGCCCAGGTACTGAACGTACAATTGCAGCCGGAAGCCATGCTCATGAATGAAGTGGTGATTACGGCCGGAAAAAAGCCCCGTTACAGGAATAAAGAAAACCCGGCGGTAGAGCTGATCAGGAAAGTGATTGCCAATAAGGCAAAAAACAGAATGGAGCATTACGACTTTGTGGAATATCAGAAATACGAACGGATGATGTTCTCTTTGAGCAATCTTTCTGATAAGTTTAGAAACAAACGCATGTTCCGTAATTACCAGTTTCTGTTTCAGGAGCAGGATTCCACAAAAATAGGGGGAAAGAATGTGCTTCCCGTGTTTCAGCAGGAAAAGCTGAGCAATAACTATTTCAAAAAGAACCCTGAGAAGACAAAAACCATCGTTATTGCAGATAAAAGGGTAAACTTTGATGAACGCTTTATTGACAATCAGGGTTTAAGTACTTATTTCGACCGGATGTATCAGGATATAGATATCTATGATAACAATATATCTGTGGTGAGTAACCAGTTGCTCAGCCCTATTTCAGACGGCGCTCCAGGCTTTTATAAGTTTTTCATTACCGATACCATTAAAAACCATAATCCGCAACTGGTAGAGCTTGCTTTTACGCCAAGAAACAACAGTGATCTGCTGTTTGAAGGAAAGCTTTACATTACATTGGACGGAAATTACGCTGTTCAGAATGCTTTTCTAACCGTGAATAAGAACATTAACCTGAATTTTGTCCGCGCATTGGAGGCTAAGCTGGATTTTGAGAAAAGTCCTGATGACCGTTATCATTTGAGTAAAAGCAACCTGATTGTAGATTTTGGCCTGAGTAAGAAGGCCGGAAGTGGCTTTACGGGAGAAAGAACGGTGACCTTTAAAGATTATAAGATCAATAACCCGAGGCCGGATACCACCTACAGAGGGGCAGGACAGCTGGTTGTTGTTCCCGATGCAGATAAAAGGTCGGAGCAGTTCTGGGCAAATAACCGTCCTGAGCCCCTGAGTTCAGGGAATATGAAAGTATACGGCAACCTCGATACCCTTCAGTCTATTCCTTCCTTTAAAAGGACCATGGATGTCGTGACCTTATTCTTTGCGGGTTATAAAGATTTTGGTCCCTTTGAAATGGGGCCTGTCAATACCTTTTACAGTTTCAATGGGGTAGAAGGCTTTCGCCTTCGCCTGGGAGGAAGGACAACGCCTTCATTAAGCAAGCGTTATTATTTTGAAACCTATGCTGCTTATGGCTTTAAGGACGATAAATGGAAGTATTTCTTAAGCGGAACCTATTCTCTGAACAACAAATCAATCTACGCTTTCCCGCAAAACTACCTCAGGGCAAGTTTTCAGAGGGATACCAAGATTCCGGGCCAGGAATTGCAGTTTGTACAGGAAGATAATTTCCTGCTTTCCTTCAAAAGGGGAGAGAACAACATGATGCTTTATAATGATTTCTACAGACTGGATTATGTACATGAGTTTGAAAATCATTTCTCTTATACCCTGGGACTGAGGAAATGGCAGCAGACGCCCGCAGGGTCCTTGTATTTCAGTAATTTTGCCGACAATGGCATCATTGGCCGGACCAACCAGATCAGCACCTCTGAGGTTAGCTTAAGCCTTCGCTATGCCCCGCATGAGAAGTTTTATCAGGGTAAAATCTACAGAACGCCAATTATAGACCGGTTTCCCATTTTCAATTTCCGTTATACTGCAGGGATAAAAGGCGTATTGGGCGGAGAATACAATTACCATAACTTTATGGGGAGTGTTGACAAACGTTTTTATCTCTCGCAACTGGGTTATACTGATGTGACGCTGGAAGGTGCCTATATCGCCGGAAAGGTTCCTTTTCCGCTGCTGGCGATCCACAGAGCAAATCAAACCTATGCCTATCAGCTGAATTCTTATAACCTGATGAATTTCCTGGAATTTGTGAGTGACCATTACGCCAGTCTCAATATCGATCAAAACTTTAACGGTTTCTTCTTTAATAAAATTCCTTTGCTTAAGAAGCTGAAATTGAGAGAAGTTGCCTCTTTTAAAGTGCTTTATGGTGGCCTTCGTGATGAAAATAACCCGGCATTGAACAGCGGTTCCATGCAGTTTGTGCGCAATGAATATGGGGTGCCGATTACCGGTTCCCTGAATAGAGATCCATATATGGAAGGCAGTGTTGGGGTAGGAAACATCTTTAAAGTGCTTCGCGTAGATGCAGTGAAAAGGCTCAGTTACCTGAATAACCCCGGAATATCGAGCTGGGGAATCCGGGCAAGGGTTAAATTTGATTTTTAAGCGAAGGAGAGGTACTGTTTCCTTCCTGATGAAGGATAGGAAACGAAATAAAAAGCTGGTGATTGATCACCAGCTTTTTTTGTTTAGCGCTATTGATGCTTAAATGCATGCGATTTAATCTTCAATATTTATCATCATGATTTATAGTGCTGTTTTCTGGAGTGTTTATTTGATTTGTAATTAAATTTTATGGTAAGTTTGCGACTTATTTGAAAATTTTATATAAAATGAAACTAAATTTTACACTCTTAATCCTGATCCTGGCTGTTGCTACTTCCTGTAAGAAGACTTCAAATGTTGACCTTACGCTTTCTACAAGTGGAAAGCTGACCTATAAAATGCTGGATGATGCCGGTAAAGGGCTGCCAAATGTAAAAGTATCCCTATTTGACTATGTTAATGATTTTGGAACCAGTACGATTCTGTTGGATACACGTTTTACGGACCAGAATGGTCTGGTAGATTTCGGAGACCTTAACCCGAAAACTTATCTGGTTGTTCCTGATTCTCCGATGGTAAACAACGTAAAATACGTCCCTAAGGAGTTTATTCAGGTTGTTACCGGAAAAACAAAAGATAAAGTGCTGAAGGTTTCAGAATATTCCGGAACCTATAATTTTACCGTTAAGAATTCCAATAACAGTAATTTCCCGGCAAAAAATATCGGGATACTTATGATTCCCTCAAACAGGTTCAGTTATGGTTCTTCAGCAAGCCCTTATCTTAATGTAGCTGATTTTAAAGGGACTAGTAATGACCTGGGCCAGGTTTCTTTTAAAGTTCCTTCTAACAAGTTGTATACTGTTTTCTTGTACAATACCATTACAAATAACAGTCTGGGGACGATGAATAACTATATGATAGAGAAAAATGCGACCGTTAATATGCCTTTGTATGTGTATTATTAGTCAACTGATGATGAAATATAAGCTGATCATCCTGATGGTCTTTGCTACTGTGGTCATCTCTTGTAAAAAGGCCACAAATGTGAGGCTGGTTGAGGGGGAAAGCTCAGGAAAAATGAGCTATAGGCTGGTGGATGATTCCGGTGCCGGTTTGCCTGGTATCCGGGTTGGTGTTTACAGAATCCGCTCTCATTCTGGTGGTACTTACTTTGATCCCTCCTCACTCTTGGATACCGTGAGGACTGATAAGGACGGAATCGCCCTTTTCTCGATGTTAAATCCTGCCAACTACCTGGTGGTTCCTGATTCCCCTAAGCTGAACAATGTGGCCTATAATATCCGCGAATATGTACAGGTGGTTGCCGGTAAAGAGAAGAAAAAAGTAACTAAAGTATCAGACTTTTCCGGAGCAATCAACGTGACGCTGAGGTCCAGTCTTGATTATGTTACCCCTATACGGAGCATGGGTATCGCTGTGATTCCTTATAATTCGCTGGTTTACAGACCTGATAATTTGAAAGAACTGTTGGATGGCGCCACCATAAGGGGTGTTACAAACAATGAAGGGTTCGTGTCGATAAAGGTTCCGGCAGACATCAGCTACAGGTTGCTGATCTATGGATTGTATAACAGAACAATCATCTATGGATCTGATGAATATCGGGTTCAAAAGGATGGGCTGGCTTATTCCTCGCTCTATATGAATCCCATCAATCAATAAAATTCAATTGGATTTGTTTCTTTAAAAAGGCCATTAGAACTAATCTAATGGCCTTTTTTTTAATGTATATCTGGTAAATGTCTTAGTTTTTAATCATTTGATTAAATCAAATAAATAATTGCATATCTTTGTATCAGGATATCAAGCGGAAATCAACATATGGCAAAAATGGAAAAGCTGGAAACAGCAGATAGCTCTACAGAAGAGAAGATTAAAGAAGCAGCGGCAAAAGTGTTTACACAGAAAGGATTTGCGGCTACAAGGACCAGAGACATTGCAGAGGAAGCCGGAATTAACCTGGCCTTACTCAACTATTATTTCAGGAGTAAAGAGAAGCTGTTTGATCTGGTGATGATGGAAAGCCTTCAGAAATTCCTGTTGGGAGTGAGGGACATTCTGAACGATGTGAACAGTTCATTGACAGAAAAAATAAGCCAGCTGGCGAGTCATTATATAGAGCTGTTGAAAGTCAATACTGACCTTCCCTTATTTATACTAAGTGAGATCAGGGCGAACCCCGGTAGGCTGGAAGCGAACATGGGAGCGAAGGAGATTTTGTTGCAATCCAACTTCTACAAACAACTCGAAGCGACCACTAAAAAGAAGGTGGATCCGGTACATTTTTTAATGAATATTTTCGGGCTCACGGTCTTCCCTTTTGTGGCAAGCCCACTCTTGAGGATCATTGGAGAGAAGAGCAAAACGGAATTTGATGCGCTGATGGATGAGCGTAAAAAGATGATCCCGATCTGGGTGGATGCGATGCTGAAAAGCATCTAAAATTTTTTGAACTAACGTTAATCAAATGATTAAAACAAATTAATAAATTAAGATTATGAAACATGTATTCAGTGCTTTATGTCTATTTATATTGTGTAATGGTGCAGGTGCTCAGGAGCCGGCTTCTCTTTCTGTCGAAGAGAGCTATAGTTTAGCCAGAGCGCATTATCCTTTGTTAAAACAGCTGGAGCTGATCGCCAAAACGGAAGCCTGGTCTGTTGGAAATGCAGCTAAAGGGTACCTCCCCCAGCTAAACATCAGCGGGCAGGCAACGTACCAGTCGGAGGTCACCACGATCCCGATTCATATCCCCGGAATGAACATCCCTCAGTTGAGTAAAGATCAGTATAAACTGTATGGGGAAGCCACGCAGCTGCTCTTTGATGGTGGCATGATCAGACAACAGCAGGAGTCCCTGAAATCGGGTTCCGGAATAGAGGCTCAGAAGGTAGAAGTGGAGCTGTACAAGCTGAAGGAAAGGGTCAACCAGCTGTTCTTCGGGATCCTGGTCCTGAAGGAACAGCTGCAGCAGAATGAACTCTTGAAAAAAGACATCCAGCTGGGCATCAGCAAAACGGCTGCGGCCATTCAAAATGGGGTCGCTTTAAAGAGCAGTCTGGACATCCTGCAGGCGGAGTTGCTCAAAGTAAAACAGCGCAGTACCGAGCTGAAGTTTACGCTGAAAGGATATGCAGACATGCTTGGGTTGTTCATTGGCAGGGACCTCAACGAACGAACAGATTTTATCAAGCCTAAGCCTGTGCTGAAAGCCCTGACGATCCTGCGGCCCGAGTTGCAGCTCTACGATTTACAACGCGGGAACATGGATGTTCAGGAAAGGATCATCCGGGCTAAAAACTTGCCCAGGTTCAGCTTATTCTTTCAGGGCGGCCTCGGCAGACCGGCGCTGAATATGCTGAATAATAACCTGGAGCCCTTTGCTATAGGTGGACTTAGGTTAAGCTGGTCTTTATCTGGTTTCTATACCAGGAAAGGGGAGAAAGCGATCCTCGAACTCAACCGTAAAAACATAGATCTGCAAAAAGAAACCTTTCTTTTGAATACAAACTTTAGCCTGAAACAGCAGGACGCAGAGCTCGGTAAACTGGGAGAACTCCTGTCTGCCGACGATGAAATTATTGAACTGAGGACAAGGACAAAGCGCACATTTTATGCACAGCTCAGCAATGGGGTGATCAACAGCAACGACTACCTCAGGGAAGTCAATGCCGAAGATCAGGCCAGGCAAAACAAGATCCTTCATGAGGTTCAACTGCTCCTTGCCCAATACAGTCAGCAAACAACTACAGGGAATTAAAATTTCTAAAAAGACAGTCATGAAAACATTTTTATTAGTAGCTGCAGGTACCCTTCTATTGGCTTCCTGTAATGGAAAAAAGACCATTTCCGACGCATCAGGAACATTCGAAGGACTGGAAACGATCGTTTCCGCCGAAGCTGCAGGCCGGATTAACCGCCTGAGTTTAGAAGAAGGCCAGCTGTTGAAAGCAGGGGATACGGTTGGGCATATCGACAGTGTCCAGCTTTACCTGAAGAAAAAGCAATTGCAGGCACAGATCCATGCGGTATTGGGAAGAAAACCCGACATTCCCGCGCAGCTGGCCGCCTACCGGGAGCAGTTAAAACAGGCATTGCATGAGCAGGGAAGGCTGAGTAACCTGGTAAAAGCCGATGCAGCTACCCCAAAACAACTCGACGATGCGAATGCGCAGGTGGCCATCCTCAGGAAACAAATTGCCGCACAGGAATCCAGTCTGGACATTGCCTCCAGCGGTCTGAATAAAGAGGCCTTGCCACTCAGCGCCCAGATCGAGCAATTGAACGATCAGCTCTCAAAAAGTAACCTGATTAACCAAGTGAACGGAACAGTGCTGGCCAAGTATGTGGAGGTTGGTGAAATGGCTGTCGCAGGTAAACCTTTGTATAAAATCGCCGACCTTTCCACGATAATTTTACGCGCTTATTTTACCGCTAACCAATTGTCGTCGATAAAATTAGGACAAAGAGTTAAAGTGTTGGTTGATGCCAGCGACGGTCAGTACAAAACCTATGAAGGCGTCATAGAATGGATCAGTGCCAAAGCCGAATTTACCCCTAAAACCATCCAGACCAAAGAGGAGCGGGCGAACCTGGTTTATGCCGCTAAGATTAAGCTGAAAAACGACGGTTATCTGAAAATAGGGATGTATGCGGAGGTCAGTTTATAAGCGGGGTTATGGAAAATTTATATGCCATTGAGCTCCGTAACATCACTAAAACCTACGGCAGGGAAAAACAGGTAGCGGTAGATGCGGTTTCCTTTCATGTGAACAAAGGGGAGCTGTTCGGACTGATCGGGCCTGACGGGGCGGGTAAGACCAGTATTTTCAGAATCCTGACGACCCTGCTGCTTGCAGAGCAGGGCGAGGCCTGGGTGGAAGGCCTGGAGGTCAAAAAGGACTACCGGGAGATCCGGAAAATTGTAGGTTATATGCCCGGGAAATTCTCGCTCTATCCGGACCTTACCGTAGCAGAGAACCTGGACTTTTTTGCCACGGTTTTCGATACCACGGTAGCCGAAAATTATGAGCTGATTAAAGAGATCTATGTCCAGATCGAGCCTTTCAAAACGCGCAGGGCAGGAAAGCTTTCGGGAGGAATGAAGCAAAAGCTGGCCTTGTGCTGTGCATTGATCCATAAACCAAGGGTCTTGTTTTTAGATGAACCTACCACAGGGGTAGATCCGGTATCCAGAAAGGAGTTCTGGGAGATGCTCAAAAAGCTAAAGATGCAAGGGATTAGCATCATCGTATCCACGCCATACATGGACGAAGCCTCGCTCTGCGACCGGATTGCACTCATTCAGCATGGCAGGATCCTGTCTGTTGATACGCCTGAAAACATGACTGGCAACTATCCCGGCCAGCTGTACGCCGTCAAAGCAGATCAGATGTACCTGCTCCTGAAATCGCTCCGGAAATATCCTGAGGTGTTAGACTGCTATGCTTTTGGAGCACATGCGCATGTTTCTTTCAAAAACGCGTTTGAGGCTGCCCCACTGAAGGCTTACCTGAGGGGGGAAGGCTTGTCGGAGATCGAAATGAAACCCATACCGGCCAGTATCGAGGATTATTTTATCAAACTATTGAAAACCTAAATGACATGAAGGAAATCGTCATCAAAACAGACCGGCTCAGCAAGCGCTTCGGCGACTTCACTGCGGTGAATGAAATCAGCTTTGAGGTGCAAAAAGGCGAGATATTTGGCTTTCTGGGCGCAAATGGTGCGGGTAAAACAACCGCAATGCGGATGCTCTGCGGGCTTTCCGTTCCTTCTTCCGGAAAGGCCGAGGTTGCAGGATTTGAGGTCTACCGGCAAAGTGAAGAGATCAAAAGAAACATTGGCTATATGAGTCAGAAGTTTTCTTTGTATGAAGACCTGACGGTGCTGGAAAACATCAGCTTCTTTGCGGGTATTTACGGATTGAGCAACAGGGAGATCAGCGAAAAAACTAAAGCTTTGGTTGAGCAGCTGGGTTTGGAAAAAGAAGCGAAAAAACTGGTGGCCGGACTACCCCTGGGATGGAAGCAAAAGCTTTCTTTTTCCGTTGCGGTATTGCATCAGCCAAAGATTGTATTTCTGGATGAACCTACCGGAGGGGTAGATCCTGTGACGCGAAGACAGTTCTGGGACCTGATCTATGAAGCTTCAGAAAAGGGGATCACCGTTTTTGTGACGACACATTACATGGATGAAGCGGAATATTGCGACCGGGTCTCCATCATGGTCGACGGAAAGATTGCTGCACTGGATAGCCCTTCAAATCTCAAAACCCAGTTTAAGGCAGGCAGCATGGATGAAGTTTTTTACCAACTGGCGAGAGGAGCCAAACGAGGCGATTAAAACCCGGAAATCATGAAACAGTTTGTGAATTTTGTAAAGAAGGAGTTTTTCCATGTGATGAGGGACAGGAAAACGCTGCTCATTTTATTCGGAATGCCGGTGGCGCAGATCCTGATCTTTGGTTTCGCGCTGACCAATGAGGTGAAGAATTCCAGACTCATCGTTTTTGACCAGGCAAAAGATCCTGCCTCACAGGAACTCATCACTAAGATCGAAGCGAGCAGGTATTTTGAGGTGGAAAGGTCTGTGGCAGACCAGCAGCAAATGGAAGCCGTTTTCAGACAGGGAAAAATCAAAATGGCCCTTGTCTTTCCGGCGGGCTTCAATGCCTCACTTCTCCATGAGCATAAAGCACAGGTTCAGGTCATCGCGGATGCTTCTGATCCCAATACGGCAAATATGCTGACCAATTACCTCTCTGCAATTGTTCTGGACTACCAGAGTACGCTGAGCAAAGACCTGGTTGTTCCGTACCGGATTGTGCCGGAGGTCAGGATGCTGTACAATCCACAGCTCAAAGGGGCACCTAATTTTGTTCCCGGGGTAATGGCGCTGGTCCTGATGCTGGTCTGCGTAATGATGACGGCCATCTCTATCGTGAAAGAAAAAGAGACAGGAACCATGGAAGTCCTGCTCGTTTCGCCTTTTAAGCCGATTCTGGTGATCATTTCCAAAGCAGTGCCTTATCTGATCCTTTCTGTAGTGAATGTTGCCTCCATTCTTTTGCTGAGCGTCTTTGTGCTTGAGCTCCCGGTAAACGGCAGTGTCCTGCTGCTGTTCGGGGAAAGCATCCTGTTTATCATTACCTGCCTCAGTGTAGGGATTTTCATTTCCGTGAAAACCGACTCACAGCAGGTGGCAATGCTGATTTCTCTGATGGGGATGTTGTTGCCTACCGTGCTGTTTAGCGGTTTTATGTTTCCAATTGAGAATATGCCTTATCCCTTACAACTGTTTTCGAACATCGTTCCGGCGAAATGGTTTTACCTCATCGTCAAATCAATCATGATCAAAGGACTGGGCTTCGGGGCCATCTGGAAGGAAACCCTCATCCTGACCGGCATTACAGTTGTTTTGCTGGGGATCAGTTTAAAAAGTTTTAAAATCCGCCTGTCATGAGAACAATCCGATTCCTGCTTCAAAAAGAATTCAGACAGATTTTCCGCAACCGGGCCATTTTGCTCCTGATCGGGGTGATGCCGGTAATGCAATTGCTGATCCTTCCCCTGGCGGCAAATTATGAAGTGAAGAACATCAACCTGTCTGTGGTGGATCATGACCGCTCCGCTTATGCTCAAAAATTGATTACCAAGGTCACTGCCTCCGGATATTTTAAGCTCAGAGGCTATAGCGCTTCGTTTAAGGAAGAATTAAGGAAGATTGAGTCTGATGAGTCAGATTTAATTTTGGAGATCCCACAGGGCTTTGAACGCAATCTGATCCGGGAAGACCAGCAGCAGTTATTTATCGCGGTAAATGCCATCAACGGAGTGAAGGCAAATCTGGGTGGGGCCTACCTGACGAGTATCATCCGGAACTTTAATGAGGAAATCCGCATCGAACTGCTTCCTCCGGGACGCTTCAATCCCGCGCCGGTCATAGAAATTACCGCCTCCAACTGGTATAATCCGCTGATGGAATACCGGTTTTATATGGTTCCGGGAATTCTGGCCATTCTGGTGACGATGATTGGCGGTTTTCTGTCTGCTTTGAATATTGTGAAAGAGAAAGAATTTGGCACCATCGAACAAATCAATGTGACACCGATAAAAAAGCACCATTTTATCCTTGGAAAACTCATTCCTTTCTGGGTCCTCGGAAATGTGGTCTTTAGTCTGGGACTCCTGGTGGCATGGCTGATCTATGGCATCATTCCGGTAGGGAGCCTGTTGGTGTTGTATTGTTTTTTATCCGTTTACCTGCTGGCGATTCTGGGTTTCGGACTGCTCATCTCTACTTTCTGCGACACGCAGCAGCAGGCGATGTTCATCATGTTCTTTTTCATGATGGTCTTTATTTTGATGGGCGGTTTGTTCACTTCGATAGACAGTATGCCGGATTGGGCGAAGCTGGTGTCCCGGTTTAATCCCGTCAGTTACCTGATTGAGGTGATGAGAATGGTGATTTTGAAGGGGAGTGGCTGGAAGGAGATATGGCCTCAGTTTGGAATCATCGCTTTATTTGCAGTGTTCCTGAATACCTATGCCATCATCAATTACAAAAAGACGAGCTAGCCTGTTTTTTTGACAATCAACTGGATAAGTTAATTTTCGAAATATCTAGCTTTGCATGATATTTTAATAATCGCTTTTATGAAACATTTTAAAGTAATCGGCAGACTGGTGGTGATGTTGATGCTATTCGGTGCCTACTCTTCTGCTGTTGCTCAGACTGCTGATAAGGGTGATCCTTCTCCCTTGAAATTTCCCACACCTAAAGGAATAAAGAACCAGTTGTTTTACCTGCAAAGGGATCCCAATACCAATACCATCATTTGCGAACTGAACGTAGACGCAAGCGGAGAAGTGAACAGGAAAGAACCGATTCTCGTTTACTGGCTGCGTTACAGTGAAAAAGGAGAGAAGAAAGACCTGAACTATATTCAAAGAAAATTTGCTTACGGAATTCAGGCCAAAGAAATTGGTAAAGACCAGTTTGAACTTCGCTTTGTTTCCCATAAAAAGATTCCGATGTACCTGATGGAATCAAAAGATGACCATAAGTTTCATGTGTATGTAACGGTAAATAACAAGAAAATCGAACTGGATAAGATCTTTTTAAGGATTGAAGGTGGTTCATTCTGGTTGCCAAACGTAAAATATGTGGAGCTGACCGGAACAAATACCGCCAACAATACCCAGATCGTAGAAAGAATTAAAGTCTAAACTGCCGGCGGGATTTTCTACCGATATTTTTATTCCTTTTACCGACGCTAACCGGCCATATGGCCCCTCAGGGATTGTGCTGTTGCGAGATCCATGGTAGTTTTGAAGAAAAAAAACATCATGGAAACCTTAACTAACAACAAATTCAACCGTCATATTATTGCAGGTGTTATTGTCACCTCTCTTGGACTGCTCTTAATGCTTGATAACCTTGGTCTGAACATTCCGCACTGGATCCTTTCCTGGCATACCGTAATGCTTGCTGTAGGTTTGCTGATCGGTTACCGCAAAGATTTCAAGGTTTCGGGGTGGCTGGTATTGGTGATCATCGGTGGAATTTATACGCTAAAAGACATTGCCTTCTTCGACCTTTCCAGATTTACCAGTGCACTGGTACTGATCGGATTGGGAGCTTACCTGCTTTTAAAACCAAACAGGAAACCTGCATTTTGGGATTTCAGCGATAAAAAACCGATCGATTTTGGAGATAAGAACGCAGAGTAGAAAGATGGATAGGAAATTATATGAGTATAATCGTTTTTTTTCTTCTTGTTTAAATATACTTTTACAGGCAAGGGCTTAAACGATTATACTAATAAAAACCTAATGATCTTATACGAATGAAAATTAAGCAAGCGATCGCAGGCTGTTATTTGTTAATGCTGCTGCTGATTGCTGCCTGCACTAACGACGCTGCTAAAAAGAAAACCCAGGACCTTAAAACTGATGCTGTTTCCGCTGCCCATACCTCCACAGGAGGAGGAAACCAGTCGGCCCTGGTTAGAAAGTTGTTGAGGTCCCAACACATTTATCCTTTTTACATCAGTCATTACAAAGATTCAGCAGGAATTTATTTTGTGTTGTTTCAGGAGTTTGCAGATGGGAAAGCGCCTAAAAGCCCTTATTTTTCTTCAGAAGAACAGCTGCAGCTTTATGCAGGCAGGGTGAGGCTGACGGAAAATAAAGAAGTCAGGATGATCAGTAAAGCCCTGGTTTTGAAAGAAGAATTTACCTATTGCGTGATTGATTCAAATATCAATGAGGTAAGGGTTGATGGTAAAAACTACGCCAGCCTCTCTTATGAAAAGGAGTTTATGGGAACGGCGGTAACAGAGAAAAATATTGATTTTCAGCTCATCGACTTAAATAACCTGGAGCATTACACCCTGAACTTCGTTGGACACCGCAGCTGGAAATGTGAAGACTGCCTGGAAGGGGAGCTGGTCAATAAGAAAGCACTGAAAGGAAAAGCAGCTATTTTACACTTCCTGGAAGGCATGGCATCGAAATTTCCCCGTATCTATCATCCTTCTGAAAAAGATAAAGATCCTTATCATGTGATTAACTATGAGCTGAAATGGGAAAAAGACAACCAGGCGGGCAACCATATGGCAAACGGTCATGGGGATTTGAACCTTCCATTGAAATCTACTTATTACCATACCAATCTTTTCAACTTGCAGCAGGGGAGTGAATTTGAAACAGCAGAAAATGAGCAATACTTGTTTAAGAGTTATTTTTGTGGCTCTGTGATTGGTTTTGATAAGCAACGGAAACTATATTTTCCTTTGATGATTGAAGATTGCAATGCGATGTGTTCAAAAAAAATAAGCATCAATGCAGAGGGGGTGTTAAAGCTCAGCTATGAGGAAGATGATGTTTATGAGGTTCCTTTAGCCGGACTTGTTTTTGACCAGCAAAAAGAAAAATAAGGACAATACTGTAGCCATGTCTTCCGGGCCGGAGTTGAAGGCAATGAAAAAAAACGCCCTGCAGGTCTGGACCTGCAAGGCATCACTATTAAACCCCCCGGTATAATATTCCTGGTTTCTCTAAAAAACCTATTTATTTTAAACGCAAGATCAAATTAATTAAAAAGGACTGAATGAATGACTTTATTGATGTTCATTTTCCATTCATTTTTTTTAATGACCGGATAAACCATTCTGGAAAACCAATTGCGTTTAAGTGTTGTGGTTTTAAAATAAAATTGCAAAATTTATATAAATTAACCAAATAAAATCATCCTATGAATAAATGGTGTTTAATTGTGCTGTTTGCCGGATTGGCATTTAGCGCCTGCGAAAAAGGAATTACAGGAATAGCGGGACCGAATGGGCTGGCGCTTAAAAAATCTGATCTGCCTGCTGAGGTTGTTGTTCCGGGGGTAAGCCTGAAGGCTGATGGCCCCGGCGGAACGTATAACCTGATTAATAGTGTTTTGGGAGGGAATGCCTGTGAAGTCCCGGACTGTGCTCATGCCCAGGACCACATTACAGAGGTATTTGACAATAATTTAAACACGAATGTATTCGTTTTCTCGGCACATGTTGCCCAGGATAATGACCGTTGTCAGAGTTTTGACCGACAGCGAACAGAAATAAAAACCTATAATGCCTCTCCTGATCACCTTAAAGCAACCAATGGCGAGACAGTAACCTATCGCTGGAAATTTAAACTGGATGCGGGCTTTCAGGCTTCTTCGAGCTTTACCCATCTTCACCAGATCAAAGCAGTGGATGGGGATGATTCAATTCCGCTGATCACACTTTCTGCACGCTATGGGGCGAACAATACCGACAAAATGGAGCTGATCCATGTAAATTCTTCAGGAACGACCGCAAAGGTGAAGCTGGCTGACCTGTCGCCGTTCCGGGGAAACTGGGTAGAGGTGGTGGAGAAAATCACCTTTGGAAGCAATGGTAAATACAACATCTCTGTTAAAAAAATAAGTGATGGCACAGAACTTCTGGCTTATAACAATACGAATATGGATTTATGGCGTACGGGAATTTCATTTTGTCGTCCGAAATGGGGGATTTACCGCAGTTTAAATAATGCAGTACGGTTGAGGGACGAAGAAGTGCGCTTTGCCGATTTCTGTATTGCGGAAGGGACGGCGGTATGTCAGTAAGTGCAGCTGCTGTTAGCGCCGGAATACACCGGTTAGCACTGGGATAAATCGATGAGTTCCTGTTTGATCGCGAATAAGACCAGTCCAGTTCTGGACTTAATGTCGAATTTTTGAAACAGTTCCTGCCGGTAGTTGTCAATGGTATGTGGACTTAAATTCATCTGATCAGCGATTTCTTTATAGGTGAGCTCGGAGCAGCAGAGCTGGAGGAATTTCATTTCGTTGGCACTTAACTGAGTGGACAGGGGACTGGAAAGCTGCTCGTTCTGAATGCTTCTCAGGAGTTTTCCGGAAACAAGGTCGTTTAAATAATAGCCCTGCTGATTGATGATTTTTATCGCATTGACCAGATCGCTCGTCCTGGATTCTTTCAGCAGGTAGCCACCGGCTCCGTTTTTTAGCATTTTTATAATCGGTTTGTCTTCTTCAAACATGCTTAAAGCGAGGACCTTGATGTCCGGATATTGCTGCTTTAGCCATAAAGTGGCTTCATAACCATCCAATACCGGCATACTGATGTCCATCAATACCACTTCAGGAAGGGGATGAAGGTTTATTTTTTCCTTCATTTCTGCTCCGTTGGCAGCATCAAAAATAATATTTACTTCGGGGAATTCTGAAAGCAGGCTGATCAGCCCCTGGCGAAATAAGGTGTGGTCATCAATAATGGCTATTGGAATGCTGCTATGGTCCATGAGTTTGAAAAAGAGGCTATTTAGTAGGGAATTGTAATGGTAATTCTGGTCCCGGTACCAGGCGCAGTATCAAAGGATACTGTTCCGCCAATCATAGCTACTCTTTTTTGTATATTCTGAAGACCCAAGCCTTTATGTCTTTTCTTGATTTCAGTAAAGTCAAATCCAATTCCGTCATCAGCTATCGATAAAGTTAACGTGTCATTTATAAATTCCAAGTTAATAATTATTTCTAATGCTTTTGCATGCCGGATAATATTATGAAGGGTTTCCTGAAATAAGCGAAAGATAATGGTCTCTTTATCTGCCTTCGGCGGCAGTTTGTTCAGGCTACTGTGATAACTGATCTTATAAAGCTGAGATTTCTCCATCCAGTCCAGTTCAAATGCAATTGCGCCTATGAGGCCCCTGCTGATGAGTTCTTCTCCATCTAATAATCTGGAAAGTGCCCGGATCTCTTTTACGGACCTTTTGGCCAGGTCTTCGGCTGCGGCAATTTTCTCCATCGCCTTTGCGGGATCGTTCATATTGATAGAGCTGAGCGTGATGATGGTCAAGCCAAGCAATTGTCCGATATTGTCATGAAGGTCGTAGGCGACTGTTTTCAGGGTTTGTTCCTGAACCTCCATCTGAGATTTGAGGAGCTCATTTTCAAATGATCTTTTTAGTGACTCCGTTTCCTCATCATGTTTCTTTTTACGGCGGTTATACAGGTTTACATACACGATGAGAAACAGTGGGGCAATCAGGAATATAACGGTGATCAGGCTAATGAGGAAGAAGACTTCCTTTGAAGATATTTGCATAAGAAAGCGTAAGACCAACAGCAATATAACAATACATTAAGTATATTGAAAATAATGTACCTGATCGAATGCGCGAAGACAGAAATCTGATCCTGAATCAGGTAATCAAAGAAAATATTTGTCGAAGTACTCCCGAAATAGAAGATCAGCGTTCCATTGACCCACCAGAATGGAGCGTAATTATTGAGCCGCTCAAATTTTTCATCTTTCAGAATGAGGTAATAGAAATATAAACTCGCCAATACAAAAACCAGTGACAATACAGAGGCTGTTTTAAAAGTGAAGTTTAAAAAATGGTTGTGAATCAGCTCTGCAAAAAAGAGGAGGGTAAAAACGCCCAGCCAGACCATCAGCCATTTGGTCTTATTGACGTACCGCTTATACAGGAAATAGAAGAAAGTACTGATAAAGCAGCATTCTATCAATAGAAAAACATTATACAGCGGCAAGTTAGACTGGTTTAAGACTTTCCTGATGTGAATGGCCGAAACTTCTGTTGCGCAGGTGAAGAGCAGGTAAAGAATGCAGAACCTCCATATTGGATCCCGGTCTTTGTAGAGACAAAGGCATGCAATAAGGAGGCAGATGAATTCTATCGTGGTGTTGACGGTAAAATAGAGGATCATTTTTTTGCAGGAATCGTATCTGAAATCAGGGTCGCACCGATGTCCTGACAATTTGCAGGAGGCGGGCACATCTCGCCGCGATTTTCGGGCGTGGTGGATAGAATCATGCCATTTGCAGCTTTGCTGTTGATTTTATCATTGTAATAATCCCGGTGATAACCCAGGCTGTCTTTTGTTGAAACCATAATCAGGGTATTGTGGTTCCAGTATTCTTTAACCGGGATATGGGTGTTGCTGTTCGCATTGTAGGTACTGTCGTAAGTAGCAAAGTAAAAGCGGATTCCATCGCCACCTTCGGCTTCCACCTTTTTTATCAGGCTTTTAAGCCTTTCAATGTCGAACCATACAGCGCGGGTGTCTGGTACTTCTTTTCCATCTGAAACCACGGTTCCGGCCCTTCGTGCATAATTGGCCACATAATCTCTGGCGACCTGTATGCTTAGTGAGTCGTCTGAAGGGGTTGAAGGTTTTTCCCGGGCAGTGTCAAGGGATTTGTTCTGACATGCACTGATCACACCAGCGGTCAGGGCTAGCCCAATGAGGGTTGATTTAAGCGTCATAGAGATGAATTTAGGGTTTGTTTAAATTTAACATTATAATTAGGTTTAAAGAAATTAATTTTCAAATTCCGTGCTGGGATGCTACGTTTAAAAAGGCCGGGGGGAAAAGCCCTTTTAAAGTAGCTGAGGTATATCGGAGCGTATTTTTCTAGTATAGGTAGCGCATGGATTGAGGATTGAAATTTCCCGGCATAAAGAGGTTTATGCCCTGATCAGGCAGGAGCTCGTCTTTGAAACAGAGGTTTATCAAATTACTTAACGTTTGAAAGGGGCGTGGAGTAGCAGGAATATAAAGCGTCCTGCAAATGGAGATTCTTCTGTTTGAACTGAACCCAAAACCAATGATATAATCTTGTTTGCCTAATTGTAAACTATTGAACTTTAAAGTGCCGGATGGCTGATGATTTTTGATCTGATGAATTTGAAATGCAGTGTGGAAGGATTGCACCAAAGCACCCTGCCAGATGGCCGCAAAATATCCCGGAGCCCTGGACCCCGGCAAAATATTGAAATCGATTTTTACGGTGGAATTGCTGGAAATGAATCCTGAGAATTTTAAGTTGACTTTTGATGTTTTCAAGGCCTGTAATTCCATATCCTAAAGCTCATTCAAAACTTTTGGGAATAATAAGCTGAAAACCACCTTTTTTAACAGTGCTTTTATCCCTTTTCAGAAGTGTAGTTTGGATAAACTGCCCTGCTGGTATGAGATACCTCCTGGAACACTCTATATATGCTCCTATTACGCTCTTGGTTTGGAAGATGGTTGGGAGATGGTTGGAAGATTATTGAAAGGTTGAAACTGCCTTCCAGATGCTTCGAACCAGTTCCCAATAGCCTTCCAACCGTCTTCCAAACCAAGAGCGTAATAGGAGCGTAACAGGAGACTTCCGGGCGCCTATCAGTTCGATTATTATCTTTTACCGAATTCATTTGGATTTACTGAACACCATTCAGTATATTTGCGGTGTTAATATAAAGCTATGGGAATCTCAGAAAGAAAAGAACGTGAAAAAGGGGAGATGAAGAAAATGATCACTACTGCGGCCATGAAAATGTTCCTGGAAGATGGTTATGCAAAAACTTCCATCCGCAATATTGCAGATTCCATTGAGTATAGTCCCGGAACCATTTATTTATATTATAAAGATAAAGACGAATTGCTTTATGAAGTGCAGGGCCAGGCTTTTCTGAAATTACTGGAAGCTTTTAAAACTCATGCAACCAGTAAAGATCCCATCAGGAGACTGGAGCAGCTGGGCAAGACCTATGTGTCTTTTGGTTTGGAAAATCCGGAATTGTATGACCTGATGTTTATCATCCGTGCGCCAATGAATGTAGATGACGAGCTGCACAAAGACAATGGAGGAGAAACTTTTTTCTATTTAGTGGATTGTCTGGAAGAATGTATGAAAAACGGACTATTGATTTTCAAAGACCCAATGCAGGCAGCCTTACAGGTCTGGTCTATGATGCATGGACTGGTATCACTGAACCTTCGTTGCCGGTTAAAAGTAATGGTGATCGGCGAAGAATCAATTCAACCCGTATTATTTAAGGCAGTAGAAGAATACCTGGACTCCATTGTGGTCTAGGTTTTTTTTGCTCAGTCACTAAACACTGTTTATTATGTATACATCATTTATAACTATTTAAACCTGATCTGAGAATCAAAATTTTTTGCACCAATGCTAAACACTGTTCACTATGTACACATCATTTATTAAAACATCTATTGCCTTCACTGCCTGTGTGTTGGCTTTATGTAGGCCTGCGGCAGCTCAGGAAGGGAACCGGCAGCTGGACGATTATATCAGTTTGGCCTTTGCTCAAAACCAGGGCTTAAAACAGCAGCAATTCGATCTGGAAAAAGCAATGTTTGCTTTGAAGGAAGCCAAAGCCATGTATCTGCCAACGGTAAGCATGCTCGGCAGCTATACAAAAGCAGACGGGGGCCGTACCATTGATGTACCGGTAGGAGACCTGGTCAATCCGGTATATGCCGCCCTGAATGAATTAACCGCTTCCAATAAATTCCCTCAGCTTCCCAATCAGTCGTTCTTACTCAACCCTGATAATTTTTATGATGTGAAACTGAGAACTTCTCTTTCCCTGATCAATGCAGAGATCCGTTACAATAAAGAGATTAAACAACAACTTATCAGCAGTCAGCAGGCCGCTGTAAATGTGTATAAAAGGACTTTAGTAAAAGACATCAAAACCGCTTATTACCATTATTACCAGGCATTACAGGGTGTAGAGGCTTATCAAAGTGCATTGCTGCTCATTGCAGAAAATATCCGTGTGAATGCCAGTCTCCTTAAAAATGGCGTCAGAAACGGAACGGCATTGCTTCGTGCACAAACGGAACAGCAAAAGACAAATGCGGCATTGGTCAACGCGCAACGGAATGCGGGGAATGCAAAAGCCTATTTCAACTTCCTGCTCAACCGTCCTTTAAAAGATTCCATCAATACCATTGTGATGGCAGCGGTCATCGCAGAGCCGGATACGCTAACCGGAATTTCCGGTCGCGAGGAACTCAAACAATTGCAGGCATTGAAAGCAGCAAATACGCTTGACTACAAGTTGCAACGTTCCGCTATCATTCCCAAGCTCAGCACTTTTCTGGATCTGGGTTCTCAGGGAATGGATTTCAAGGTCAACGATAAAACCAGGTATTACCTCTGGGGAGTAAACCTGCAGTGGGACATCTTTACCGGTGGTAAAAATAAATTCCGTGCGGCACAGGCACAATCCGGGCTCAAAGTTACTCAGGCCAGATTAGATGAAGCCGAACAATCACTGCGTTTACAGCTTGTTCAGACCTATAACAATTACAATTCGGCCAAAGCCGCCTGCAGCAGTGCGGTTGCAGGTTTAACACTGGCCACAAAATACTATAAAGATCAGCTTAAGGCCTACAATGCAGGCCAGTTGCTGTACCTGGAATTGATAGATGCCCAGGACCAGCTCACCAATGCCCGGTTACGCATGGCGGAGACCCAGGCAGATTTACAAATTACACTTGCGCAACTGGAACGCGACCAGGCGAGTTATCCAATCCATAACCCTCATTAAAACTCATATACATGAAAGCCATTCATTATGTAGCCCTATTGTTGTGCACGCCACTTTATAACGCCTGCAATAGCTCAAAACCGGTTGAACAGAAAACAACCGTCAAAGACAACATTCCCGTTCAGGTGATGATGCTGAACCAGGAACATAGCAATGCCCCGGTTACCGTTTCCGGAGAATTTACCACCGACGATGAAGTGATGTTATCCTTCAAAACCGGGGGGATCATCAATCGTGTGCTCGTTAAAGAAGGAGATGCGGTAAGGAAGGGACAGTTGCTGGCCACTTTAAACCTGACGGAAATCAATGCACAGGTACAACAGGTTCAGCTGAACCAGGAAAAAGCAAAGCGTGATTACCAGCGCATCAAAAACCTGTATGCCGATAGTGTAGCCACACTGGAGCAATTGCAGAACAGCAAAACAGCACTTCAACTTGCAGAACAACAGGTAAACCTCGTTGCTTTTAACAGAAGGTATTCTGAAATCCATGCGTCGCAGGATGGGTTTATCCTGAAAAAGCTGGCTGATGCGGGGCAACAGGTTTCTCCCGGAACAGCCGTATTGCAAACCAATGGCGCCCAATCCGGAAAATGGCTGTTGAAGGTAGGGATCAGTGATCAGGAATGGGCACTGTTGAAACTGAACGATCCGGCAAAGGTGGAAACTGCTGCATTGCCTGGACAATTTATGGAAGGTTTCCTGAGTCGTAAGTCGGAAGGTGTTGATCCTGCTACCGGCACTTTCACTGCTCACATCACCTTAACAGGTAAGAAACCACAAATCGCCTCAGGGATGTTCGGAAAAGCAATCATCAGCCCTTCCGGAAAAACGGAGCACAAAGGGGTTTGGAAAATACCTTATGAAGCTTTGCTGGATGGAGATGGCAATACGGGTTATGTATTTATCACCAATGATGATAAAACCGCGAAGAAAGTGAAAGTAACCATTGCCGGAATCGAAGACCATACCGTGACCATTAGCGATGGTTTACAGGATGCAAAAGGTTTAATTGTTTCCGGATCAGCCTACCTGACCGATCAGAGTGCAATCACCATTCATTCACCATTAAAGGAGAAAAAATGAAAATATCAGATTACGCGGTAAAGAACAGCCAGTTTACCCTGGTGATCTTTCTCATGATCATCGTGTTGGGAGTCACAACCATGTTCAGTATGCCCCGGTCAGAAGATCCGGAAATGCATGCGCCTTTTTTCTCTGTCATTATTGTATACCCCGGAACAAGTCCGAGAGACATTGAAGATAGGGTAGTTACCCCATTGGAAAAAACGATTTCCGGTTTGGACGACATCAAAAGGATCCGTACGAGCATCTCTAACGGAGTAGCTGTGTTAAGGGTCGAATATAAATATAGCAGCAATGTAGAAGCGAAATACCAGGAAATTGTAAGGGAAGTAAACAGCAAGAGGCCGGAATTGCCTGCAGACATTTATAGCATAGAAGTCCAAAAGCAGCAACCCTCAGATGTGAATGTGCTGCAGGTAGCCCTGGTTTCTGAAAATGCGCCAAGGAACCGGATGCAGTATTTTGCAGAAAAACTTCAGGATGAACTGGAAAAGGTGAGCGCATTAAAAAAGGTATCCATTTTTGGCCTGCCCAGACAGCAGGTACGCATAGAACTGGATCTTGAAAAGATGGCACAAATGAACCTGCCGCTGAGTGCCATTACCAATAGCCTGCGCAGCGAAATGGCGAGTATTCCGGGAGGAAGTATCGATGCTGCCCACCAGACCTTTAATGTGGTGACCAATGAATACAGGACGCTGGAGGCCGTTCAGAACACCGTTGTGTATGCTGCGGCCGGAAAAAATATCATCCTGAAAAATATTGCCCGGGTATACTATGGTTACGAGGAAGACAAACACATTACCCGGTTAAACGGTCATCGTTGTTTATTTGTGACGGCAGCGCAGAAAGAAGGGGAGAACATTAGTAAAACACAAAAACTTTACCTTCCGGTGCTGGAAAACTTCAAAAAGACCTTACCTGCCAACATTGACCTGGTTCAGAATTTTGATCAGGCCAACAATGTCAACAGGCGGCTATCAGGGCTGGGCTTTGATTTCATGATCGCCATCATGCTGGTTGCGGTCACCCTGCTTCCTTTGGGGATCAGACCTGCGGTGATCGTGATGATCTCCATTCCACTTTCCCTGGCCATAGGGATTGTATTGCTCCAGCTTTTTGGTTTTAACCTCAATCAGCTCAGTATCGTCGGATTGGTGGTGGCCCTGGGTTTACTGGTGGACGATAGTATTGTGGTGGTGGAAAATATTGAACGCTGGATGCTGGAAGGGCATAGCCGGATGGAGGCCACTTTAAAGGCCACAAAACAAATCGGACTGGCGGTAGTAGGTTGTACAATTACCCTGGTCATCGCTTTTATGCCGCTGGTATTTTTACCGGAAGGCTCCGGAGATTTTATCAGGTCTTTACCATTGGCAGTGATCTTTTGTGTCATGGCTTCCATGCTGGTTTCTTTAACGATTATCCCTTTCTTATCGAGCCGTCTCTTGCAAAACCACCTGGGAAATCCGGAAGGAAACTTCCTGATGCGTGGTTTGAAAAAGCTGATTCATGGAAGTTATGCCCTGTTATTGGAGAAAGCACTTAAAAGACCTTTGTTTACAATGGCGATTGCGGTAGCCTTGTTTGCGGGTTCTATCGTGTTGTTTAAGGTGATCGGTTTTAGTTTGTTCCCTGCTTCAGAGAAGCCACAGTTTTTGCTGAACATTACTACGCCTAACCAATCTAACCTTTCTTATACAGACAGCATTACCCGTGCGATTGAAAAAGAATTGAAACAACAGCCTGAAGTGAGGTATTTTTCTTCCAACATAGGAAAAGGAAATCCACGTATTTATTATAATGAAATTCCGGAAAATGACAGAAGCGATTTTGCACAGCTGTTTGTACAGCTGGACGAGGATACTTCGCCGGATAAAAAACTGGCCTTGATTCAGAAATTGCAACTTCACTGGGCACATTACCCCGGTGCAAAGATCGAGGTGAAGAATTTTCAGCAGGGACCACCGGTGATTGCACCGGTTGAAATCAGGTTGTTTGGAGATAACCTGGATTCTTTGCGCAGCTTGTCCATCAGGGTGGAAAAGCTGTTACATGAAGTTCCGGGAAGTATGTATATCAATAATCCGGTAGCGTTGCTCAAAAGCGACATCAGGGTGGTGCTGAATAAAGAAAAAGCCCAACTGTTAGGCGTGCCTACCTTAAATATAGACCAAACGGCCAGACTGGCGGTAACGGGACTGAGCATGGGGACGTTCTATAACAACGACAATAAAAATGGTTATGGTGTATTGCTCACCAGGACCAAGGAAGGCCGGCCGGGAATGGATGCTTTCAGAAACCTGTATGTCAACAGTGTGCAGGGCAATGCGATTCCCATGAACCAGATTGCAACGCTGAAACTGGATGCTTCACCAGCCGTTATTAACCACCAGGAGAAGAAACGCGTGGTATCGGTGCAGGCACATGTGCAGGATGGATTTCTGGTGAACCGGGTCATCGATGAAGTGGTCCTGAAAATGAATAAACTGAAACTCCCTGCTGGCTATAGCTATGAAATGGGAGGTGAGGTCGAATCGAGGAACAATTCCTTTGGTGGTTTTATGAGCATCATATTGGTCACCGTCTTTTTGTTTATTGCGGTGTTGATCCTGTTGTTTAAAACCTTTAAAAGTACATTGATTGTCCTGTCTGTAATTCCTTTAGGCGTGGTCGGTGCGGCAGTAGCCTTATGGCTCACGGGTAATTCGCTGTCTTTTGTGGCGATTATAGGTTTAATTGCCCTGGCGGGGATTGAGGTGAAGAACACCATTTTGCTGGTGGATTTCACCAATCAGCTGAGGCAGCAGGGAAAGGGCTTACAGGAAGCAATCCGGGAAGCAGGTGAAGTCAGGTTTTTGCCAATCGTGCTGACCTCACTTACCGCCATTGGAGGACTTATTCCGATTGCCATATCGACCAATCCTTTGGTTGCACCATTAGCCATTGTATTGATTGGCGGATTGATCAGCTCGACGCTGTTGTCCAGAATTGTTACGCCAATTATTTACCAGCTGATGCCTCCTGCAATAACCGGAAAGGAAGAAGAAGAAAAGAAAGCTTAAACTTCGGTTTTATACCTTGATAACTCCGGTTGTACCTTGCTTTTTACAGGTACAACCCGAGTTTTTTGTTGTGCTCTTTGAAGGTTTTATGTAAATTGCAAGGTATGAATATCTTCCCCACGCAGTACTCTCTGCTCTCCGCTAAGGCCTTAAAAGATGTAATAGAACAAAAATACGGATTCCATGAAATGAGCTGCCGCCTGCTCATTCACAATGTGAGTGATACTTATATTCTGGAGAACCAAACTTCCAGATACATCTTTAAAATTTACCGGGACGCCCATCGTAAATTGGATGAAATTAAAGGAGAACTGGAACTGCTGAATATTTTAAATCAGAGGGGCGCTAGTGTAGCTCATCCGCTTAAAGATCTGGAAGGAAACGAAATCCAGGCTTTTAACGCTGCCGAAGGAACCCGGTATGGGGTTTTGTTTTCTTATGCCGAGGGGGAGGTGGTTGGTAACATGACGGATGAACAACTGACACGATTTGGAACCGAAATGGCAAAAATACATCAGATTACGGCCAATCTGGAGCTGAGTCATCCAAGAGAGGAGTTTAACCTGAACACCACGTTGACCTTGCCCATGGAAACGATTAAACCCGCATTTAAAGGATTAGATGAGGAATATGCTTACCTCGAGCAAGCCGTAAGCCTGGTTTTTAAGAAAATAGAACAAATGGATCTTCCTTCATTTGGATATGGATATTGCCATTACGATTTCTTGCCTAAGAATTTTCATTTTCAGGAAGATGGAAACATCACCTTCTTCGATTTTGATTTTGCAGGAAAAGGACAGCTGGTGAATGACCTGGCTTCTTTCTATGCACATTATTTTCTGCAGGTGCTCGCCAATCGAATGACTCAGGAAGAGGCAGACAATGCATTCCAGGTTTTCCTGGCAGGTTACCACAAGGTCAGGCCATTATCAGCGGCAGAAGTCAAGGCAATTCCCTATTTCGGATTCGCCTGGTGGATCTTTTACTTCAAATTCCATTACGATCATTTTGAAGACTGGTCCAATTTCTTCTTCGGTCCTAAATTTATCAAAGAAAGGATAGGATGGCTTAAAAAATGGATGGATTGGTATATTGTGAAAGAATAAAAAAAGAGAATAAGCTTTATGAGCGCAAAAGAAAATATAGATCCGGCAGAATGGATCGTGATCAATAATATGTTTGAGTTTTGGGACTTTGTTGGTCAGCAATCGAACACACTTTTCAGCACATCTGATTTTAAAGCAATCCTGGTTAAGGACTCAGACTGGCCGAAAAGAATATTCAACCTTGGCATGGAGCAGGATCCGGAACCTTCGGTATTTGAAAAATTAGCCGTTCAGATCCAGGCCGGCGAATTGCCCAATATGATCACCTTTACTGAATCCCTTGCGGAACGTTATCAGGAACCATTGTCTGCTGTGGGATTTACTCCGCGTATGAAACAATTGGGAATGATGATCGACCTGTCGGCCGCCGTATTTAATGATGAGGCCTCATCAGCAATTCATTTTGAAGAGGTACAAGACCAGGAGAAGGCGGATTTATTTGCCTCCATTGCTGCGCAGTCATTTAATTACCATGTAGGTCCTGAAGTGGTGGCGTCATTGATCAACAGGAAGGACAAGCTGAGGCTGTTCATTGCCTATCATGAAAACCAGGCTGCGGCATGTGGACTGATCTTCTATGATGCACAGGGCAATGCCGGTTTACATATGATCGGAACCTTACCTGAATCGAGAGGAAAGGGATTGGCCAAAAAGCTGACGGTGCATTTGCTTAAGGAATGCATCAACGACCAAAAAAAGCTTTGTGTTTTACATGCTTCAAAAGCAGGAGAATACGTCTACGTAAAACTGGGCTTTAACGCTGTAAAAGACGTGAATACTTATCACATTCCCCTTAAACCATAAATATGATCAACTCAGGAAATATCCCTTTTCAAAACACAGATTGGGAAAACATACCAGCCACCGAACATCAGGGCGAAACCGGAACGGCTTACTGGAAAACGATCAGCTATGGCGATTTACGGATCAGGATAGTAGAATACTCAAAAGACTATAAAGCGGATCATTGGTGCAGCAAAGGACACATCATTTATTGCCTTGAAGGAGAAATGATCAGCGAGCTTTCTGATGGAACTCAGTATAAATTAACGAAAGGAATGTCTTATCAGGTTTCAGATGAACTGAGTTCCCACCGTTCAATTTCTGAAAATGGAGTGAAACTGTTTATTGTAGATGGTGCATTCCTGGCAGCAAAACAAGATTAACCGGATTATTCTCCTTTAGGATTGGAATTTTTTAATTCCCTTTCGAGGAAGTAATTTAAGGCGGTTCTTAAAGTCGCTATAGCTGCAAGCTGTCCAATTTCGGTCCATCCGGGGGCAATGGCGGTTTTTAAGATATCAGCACCAAGAAGGAGTTCCAGGGCAATCGCCAGAGATTTACCTAAATTCAAGCGGATACTGATATGCGGTAAAAATCCGGTTGATTTTCTGCTGATGTCCTTCAAATAGTGGACAATTGCCTTTACCGAAGAGAAGAGGATCACAATAACGGCCAGCAATTCTATGAATTGGGCTGCATAAACAGCTATTTCTTTAATGATAATTTCCATCTGAGATAAAGCTACTGATTTAACCAGACATTTTACTCCTATTGGCAGGTGATGCCTCTTCTCCTAAGCAGAAACAGGAGATTTTCCTGTTCCGGCTCAGGTAGAAAAAACAATTATGATCTATAAAAAGGGGGGGGGAGACTTTTTTAAGATTTATAATGATTTAAGCTGGTTAAAGGCAATGTCTTTCCTTTTCACAAAGCCCAGTCTTTCGTATAGGTTGATGGCCCTGGTATTGCTGTTTAGCACATGTAAAAAAGGTTTTGTGCCGCGTTGAAACATATCCAGACAGGTCTTTAAAACCAACTGAAAGGCCAGGCCTTTACCTGTAAAATCCGGATGGGTACATACTGCACTCAGTTCTGTGAAAGCATCCAGACCCAGTCTTTCGCCCGACATAGAAATCAATTTTCCCTTCACACGAATGCCATTATAATGCCCAAGAAGGGGCGTGTCTTTGGCAAAATATCCAGGCTGTACGCTGGTAATGAGTTCGAACATTTCTGCCCGGTCTTCTTCTTTCAGGGTGATGATCTCTATAGTTTCATCTAAGGTCGTAACGCTCAGCTCAGGGCAAAACATCTGCACACAATCCAGCTGGTTTAACAATTGCCAGGAATCAGGAATCTGTGGAAGGTCGCCAATCGCATACACAATTTCATCCGGCTTCATCCATGCTTTCAGCTGCTCCAATGGCTGCGCTGAATCCAGGTCAAGACCTATAAAAGGAAGAATATGGGAAGGATATCTTTTTGCGTATTCGTTGCCAAGGGCGAAACCGGAATGTTTGCTGTTTAAAGCATTCCAGATTGGACGGTCAAGCAGCGTTACCTGGTCTTGCACCTGATATTCATTTGTATTCATTATTTTAAATTGTCTTGAAATCTTCTGTAATATGATTTTTCGTCTAAGGTTTGCTCTATGGCATCGAGTGTTTGAAGCAGCTGGTGTTGTTGCTCAAAAAGCTGCTGGTTCAACCGGCCAATTTTTTCCCAAACCTTTTCAAAAGAAGGAAGGCTTTTCTTTCCTTTTGCCGAGAGGCGGAGCATCCGTTTTCGCTGATCTTCCGGGGCAGCAATCGACTCAATATATCCCTTCTTCTCTAACTCTTTTGCGAGGTGGATAATGGCAGGATGGGTGAGGCTCAGTTCTTCTGCAATGTCCATGATCCCGATCTGTTTTCTCCTGCTGATCAGGTAGAAAATAGGAAAGTATTTGATGTCAAATTGTAATTCATACTCCTCATATATTTTAGATGCATCTCTGGATAAAGCATCGTGAAGCCTTCTCATGCGGCTTCCAATGGCTAAAGCGCCCAGTTCATTGATGATGTTTTGTTTCATATAGGTAAGTATTTACGTAAATATTTACCAAATGTAACAGGCTGGGAGGAAAGCTCAAAATTAAAAGTGTAATTTCAGGTAAATTGTCGTAAATTAACAAGTAAATGACAGGGATAAAACAAGGGGCTTAAAGGAATTGCCATGAAAGATTTACAGGAGTTTGCCAATCTCATAGAAGTCCATGATCTTGCAGGGATCAGCGCAGCTTTTGCCAGGGGCCTTGATCCCAATTCATTGTTTCGTAATGAACCTTTGCTCTATGAACTGACAAGTGAATACACGAGAAGTCCTGCATTTAAATCCATCGTGAAAATATTTGTAGATTATGGACTCCGGTTTGACGACAAGGTTCTTCTTGCGGTACTGCTGGACGATGCAGCCGCGCTTGAAAAGCAGCTTAAAGGTGATCCTGGTCTAATCCATAGAAAATACAGCCTTCGCTGTGCCTACACTCCCTTGTATGAAGCCTCTTTATTGCACATCTCTGCTGAGTTTAACCATTGTGCAGCTGCGGAAGTCCTGTTGAGACATGGAATGGATGTCGATGTAAAAGCAGGTACAGATGAAAACGGTTTTGGCGGACAGACTTCCGTTTTTCATACCGTAAACCAAAATGGCCATCAATCGGCGGAGGTATTGGACTACCTGATTGCCCGGGGTGCAGACCTTAAAATAACAGTTCCAGGATTGATCTGGGGGAAAGGATACGATTGGGAAACACTGATTCCTGCGGTCAACCCGATCAGTTATGCCATGATGGGTTTATTGCCTCAAATGCATAGAAATGAGTACATCCAATCAGAAATTGTGACGAGATTACTTAAAGAGTCCTATGGCATCGATTATCACCCTCAAAATGTTCCCTGCAAATACCTGAAACACTAAGCCATACTATACCTTTAATCCGTATGCTTCAAACTCCAGTCTGGTCATTTCAACGTTGTTGTGCTGAATTCCGGGAATGCCCAGCAGCTGTGCCGCCTGAATGAAAACGGACCTGTCGTCCAGGTAAATGACTTCTTCTTTTTTAACCTGTCCCAGGTCAAGGGCGAGGGTATAAAAATCTCTGTCTGGTTTGCGGGTGTGCACAAAACAGGAAGAAGAGAAGATGTCAAAAACACTTTTCAGGTCAAATTTGTTCACCCTGTATTCATTCAACTCCCGGCCTTCGTTGTTCACAGCGATAATCTGCAGGCCATATTTTTGTTTTAACTGTTTGATCAGGGCAATCATTTCCGGATAAGGCTGAGATTGCCCATACATGAAATCCTTAAATTCGGAAATGCTAAAATCACGTTCCTTGCAAAAGATCAGGAGGTTGAGGTACTCATCCAGGGTCATTTTTCCCGATTCATAAGCCTCAAAAATGATGCGGTGACGATCATTCAGGTCCTTTAAGTCAATCGCAAAATGTTCGGCTGCCAGTTTCCGGGATGCACTATCCCAGCCATTGGTGAGCAGTACACCACCTATATCGAGAAGCAGCGCTTTTATAGTGGTAGGTTTCATCATGATTAAAGGTAATGATTCGGCTTATTTATCTGCTTCCTGAAGCCTTAAATTTTAATTTATGACGTTGCGTGTATAATCTTCAGCCTAAGGGCCTTCAAACCGGAAAGGCCTACAAGGTCTTCGACTTCCAAATGCTCTGTTTCTGCCGCCAGCAGATTTTCTGCTCTTAAAATCCGGATGTGGCTAAGGTATTCCTCATATTCCGTATCATTGGTATAGACGATCGTGACCTTACCGGCCTCTGTAATCCTTTCCATCGTATTTTTAATGTTGGCTTTGTCTATCCGTTTCTTGGCAATTTCAAATCTTGCATTGTAACTGCCATCTACATCAAATCTTTTTTCATCCATTCTAAAGCGGATGGTGATTGCAGAATGGTAGCTGAGCAGGAGTGTTGTTACGGCCAGAGGGTAAGGTAAATGTGGTTTTAAGCGGTGATGGGCAATCTCCATTTTCACTAAAGTCCGCAGTTGCCAAAGACGCAGTTCATGAAGTTTTGTAAAGTCAAAGTGCTGTTTTGGGGAGATGGAAGCGCCGATATACAGGTTGTGTTCCACTCCATCTGTCTTAAAACGCTCATAATAGTGAGGAAATATTTTCTGTGCATGAAGCTGTTCCTGATCCAGAATTTTCGCCACTTCATCATTGATGATCGAAACCGTATTTTCATACCGTCTTCTGCTGATGTGAAAGCTCCCCGTTTTCTCGTCGGTACACTTAAAATAACCATCGATTAAAGCACCTGCAGCCGTGTCCTTTACTTCATGAAAAAGAGGATGAATGCTGCTTTCTATATAATTGCTGATTTGCTGTTCGGTACTTGCCTGAAGCGGTAGAGAAAGCGCTACTAAGTATGCCCTCACCCTCTCCTTTTCCTGCCCGATGTTTTCAAAAGTATCAGCCATCTGCTCGAGAATAGCAAATATGCGGTGCAGCTGCGTACTGAAATCCTGTTGAATGCTTTGGTTCCGTGCCTCTGAGGAGCCTTTAATGTCGATCTGACCGTATAGGGGATAAACCTCAGGGAAAATAATTTCGGTAGTTCCAGAACCTAAACCCAGCTGCCGGTTATAAATTAAGCGCTGTGCTTCTGCACGGAATTTCCAGTAAACACTGGAGTGAATGGTCGTGAACTTTTCCTGAATGACTACCTGGACCCGGTCCCGGAGTTCTGAAATGAGCCGTTCGATGGTATCCGTTAAAAAAGGGATGACCTCATCTAGCTTGTTTACATTGATGCTGTTAAAGTCTTTCGCCCTTGGCGAAACTACTTCGAGAATACCTAACAAGACATTATGCCTGACGATTGGTGCGAGGATAAAGCTTTTGACATCCTGTGCCAAAAAGCGGTTCAGCAAAACATTTTCCGGATCGTATTCCTGAAGGGCGGGAGCATCTGAAACGACATAACTCCGTTTTTCTTTCACCAAACGTCGATAAGAACCGGCACACAATACCTCCTGATCCGCTCTTTGCTCGACATCCGGTAAGATAAAGCTTTTGATGGGTTGTCCAAGCGTGGTGATCCCAAAAGTATGCTCCTCCGGGTGGTAGAGTGTAATCCCTACCTGTAAATCCGGAGTCCGGTAGATTGATTGAAATATAGATTCAATGCTGGTCTGAAAATCATTTGCATTCAGTTTCAATAACTTCTCTTTAAAGATCGATACCGCATTTTCAGTAGTGGCATCAAACAAGGTCATCAGGGCAAAACCTTTAAGGGTCCAGCTTTTAGAAGGGAACTTTTCCTTCCAGAGCTCCAGGTCGTCAAAGTTATTGATCAGCAGGTCGATCTCCTGCGGACTGAGTTTGGAAGCATTCGGATTAGGCTCTACTTCTAAATAATCCCCGTTGTACATGATCCTGTAATGCTTGGCAACGCCATTTTGCATGGGAATATCGTAAAACAGGGGCTTACCGAAATCCAGTTGTGTTCCGTAAAATTGATTTAAAATCAGACAGCAGCTGAGGACATAAAACTGGTGCTCACCAAAGCCCCTGATGTCCATTTTAAAGGTGTCGCCCGCTGCGGTTAAGATGTCCTTAAACCGTTCTGTATGGTTGAAAATCGTATTTGTATAGGGAATGCTGAGTGCTTTGATTTCATTATGGGTCAGACCCTTCGGAAAAAAATCTGCCAGTAAACGTGACATCAGTCCGAGGTGAGGTTCAATTCCTGCCAGTTCTGTAATCCCTGTCCGCAGTTCCGGATGTAAGGCAACCTCTTCCAGCAGGGCCTTCTGACTGTCAGATGGATCCTGCTCCATGGCCTCAATAAATTTGTCGAAACTCAGTTTTACAACAAATGGGGTATCCTGAATGGAAAGCAGCGTCATGTTTTTTTTATCAAAAATAGCCTAATTTTTCATTAGTATCCAATTGTTCTTTATCGGTTAAGAAGCGATCATCAGCATGTTATTCCTTAACATTTATTATTTTCAATGGTATTCATGAGCCCGCAAGCGAGGTTCATTACCGCATTCATGCGCATCCAAAAAACGGAGTCTTAAAATCCGAATTCTGAATACGTATCGCGTTTATGCACCGTATTCTGAAACTCAAAACTAAAGGTGGTCCATAAACTGCTGACTTCATTACTGGTACTCACATTGGCGATAAAGAGGTGCTGCAAAAAATAAATACCTTCAATATCCAGTTTGATATTCAGCATGCCATCGGCATCTGAACTGAGCAGCTCACTGATGATGTTTCCGGATTTTGCCTTCACGTAGAGCACAACCGGTGCATTGGGTAAAGGCTTGCCACCAAGGGTAAGCAATGCACTGAGCTGATCTCCATAACTCGCCCCCTCGGGGTTGCTCTTCAGGGTGATTTCATGATCATTGGTGATGGGCTCTTTTGAGAAAGGTTTATTTTTCTCTATGTTAATGAGTGATTTGGTGTAAAATATTGCGGTATCCTTTACCCGGTCTTTTCCATTGAGAATAGACTCCAGTTGTTTTGCTATGGGAACCAATCCCTGTTCTTTAAGGTTAGTGAGGTATTCTTCTTTTGAATATTCGCCAAGACTCCGTTGTGAGATCTCCAGGAATGCAGCTCCTGTTAACTGAGGCTGATACTTTAATAAGGTATGGTCTGCGGTGATAAACGGATTTAAGTTTATTTTCTTTGCTTTCTGAAGCAGCCGGATCTCCGTGGATAGGGTATTGGTGGGACGGGGAGCGGATTCTGATTCCAGGTGGACATGGCTGGATAAGTTTGCCCGGATCGTATCTCCTTTTTTTAAGTTGTACTGGTCTAAGACAATGAGCCGGATCTGGGAATGTGCCTGGAAACCAGATAAGAAAAACAGGACGGTTAACAGTTGATAAGTACACCTCATACCCACAAAACTAAACGGAATTGTAATCCGTTTTCTCCTGATTTTAATAAATGACATCGGGAATACAATTTCTTATTCTTCATTTTTCTATTACTTTTGCCGCCATAAGACAATTTATATTCTATGAACAACCTCACCATTGGCGCTTTAATCCTGATAGCTATTGTCGTCCTGCCTTATCTCTTCCTTTCCTTTAGAAAATTATCGCGGCACAACATGCCTTTTTTCAAAGCTTTTAATCCATCGTATAACTTGAAACGTTTCGAGGCCGATGAGTTGAAAAAAAGCCTTAGTCCGATCATCACCGAAATGGAAACAAAAAGGGTATCCAATTTCATCAACCACTGGACAGCGAAGTTTGAAAATAATAAGCTGAATGTGGAGGATGTTAAAATGCTGAATGAACTTCTTGCCACAGGAAAAGAAGACCAGGTAAATGGAATTCTGGCTTTGCATCCTCAGGCAATGGCGCAATACACAGCGATAAACAAAGATTTAAACCCGGTTGTAGCGGAGCCTGAAAACCCTCATTTTGAGAAGAGCGATTCGGTTTATTAACCTTTTCTGCGGGGATTGAATCATTTAATTTGTTTTTCAAATACCGATCGGTATATTTGTGCCGTGGAATTTGTAGCAAAATCAGAAAGTACCCGTCAGTATATTGTAGAGTCTACTTCAGGAATCTTCAATAAACAGGGATATGCAGGTACGGCATTGTCTGATCTGATCGAGGCCACCAAACTCAGCAAAGGAAGCATTTACGGTAATTTTGAAAACAAAGAGGCCGTAGCAATTGCCGCTTTTGATTACAACTTATCACAGGTGCAGCGCCTGATCCAGGCAAAAGTAAACCAGTTTGACGGATATAAAGAGAAGTTGCTTGCCCATGCTCAGGTTTATCATAGCTTTGAGCAGACCCCATTTCCGGAAGGAGGGTGTCCGCTGATGAATACCGGTGTGGAGGCGGATGATACCAGTGAGGTGTTGAGGGAAAAAGCAGCAGCAGGAATTATGACCTGGATGAGCAACCTGGCTACACTGATCGAAAATGGGATGGCTACCCATGTATTTAGGCCGGATACCAATAGTAATGAGACGGCAACAACAATTATTGCCCTCATTGAAGGTGGAATGATGATGTCTAAAGTAACCCATAACAATAGCCTGATGGATGGTATTGTTTCGGTGATCGGGGAACTGATCGAACGAATTTCCAATCCAAATGAATCTTAACAACTAATATGCTTACACCCTCAGAGTTTTTTACGCAGAACATCGGCAACGAAATGACCACTTCACCTTCTCCATTGTTCAATTGGCTAAAGCCGGTGATCTTATTGGTAGAAAAGGGAAAGTTAATTTTGAAATATACCATTAGGAACGAGATGACCAATCCGATGGGAATTCTTCATGGAGGGATGACCGCCGCAATTATTGATGATGCGATTGGCGCAACCTTATTCGGTTATGATGAGCCCTATTATTATGTAACGGTGAACCTGGCCATTGATTATTTTGCTTCTGCGAAAGAGGGCGACCTCATCATTGCAGAAACCACCATGATCAAAAAGGGAAACCAGATTGCCAATGTACAGTGTGAAGTGTGGAACGAAGGGCGTACCAGGATCATCGCCAGAGGCTACAGCAACCTTTTGCGCACAGAGAAAAGAAAATAAATTGATATAAAGGGCAGTTTTGCCAACAACAATATTATATAAAACAAATAAAATAGGATGAAAAGAGTAGTCGTAACCGGAATGGGAGTTATTAGTCCATTAGGAAATTCTGTAGATGAATTGTGGAAGAATATCCTTGCAGGTAAAAGTGGAGTAGGACCAATCACCAAATTTGATTCTGCCAAATTTAAAACTCATTTTGCCTGTGAAGTCAAAGACTTTAATGCAGAAGATTACCTGGAGAAAAAAGAAGTCAGGAAATATGACGTTTTTACCCAGTTTGCCATTGCAGCAAGTGACCAGGCCATCAAAGATTCAGGCCTTGATTTCTCCACGATGGAGGAAGCAGACCGTTATGAAGTAGGTGTGATCTGGGCAACCGGAAACGGAGGTATAGGTACTTTTGAGCAACAACTGAAAGAATATCACCTGGGTGATGGTACCCCTAGATTCAATCCTTATTTTATTCCTAAAATGATTGTGGATATCGCTGCAGGTGTGATCTCCATCCGCAACCAGCTGCATGGACCGAACTACTGTACGGTTTCTGCCTGCGCTTCTTCCAATACTGCAATTATCAGTGCTTTTGATACCATCAGATTGGGTAAAGCAAATGTGATGATTGCCGGTGGTTCTGAAGCTGCAATTACTGATTCTTCGGTAGGTGGATTCAATGCTGCTCAGGCTTTATCAAAAAATAATGAGGATGCAGAACACGCGTCACGCCCTTTCGATAAAGACCGTGATGGTTTTGTCATCGCTGAAGGTGCTGCGGCTTTAATCCTGGAAGAATACGAACATGCGATCAAAAGAGGGGCAACCATCTATGGTGAAATGGTTGGAGGTGGCATGGCAGCTGATGCTTACCACTTAACAGGAACCCATCCGGAAGGATTAGGTGCAATCCAGGGAATGAAAAAGGCATTGGCAGATGCCGGAATTCAACCGGAACAAATTGACTATATCAATGCACATGCAACTTCAACCGGTCTTGGTGACTTAAGTGAACTTAAAGGAATTAAGGCGGTATTTAAAGATTCACAGGTGGCCATCAGCGGAACAAAATCTATGACGGGCCATTTGCTGGGTGCTGCAGGTGCGCTGGAAAGTGTGATCAGTATTCTTTCTGCAAAACACGATATGATTCCGGCAACTACGAATACAGTTATCCTGGATGAGGCTATTCCTGAAGGATTAAACATCATCTTAGGTAAATCAATTGCTAAAAAGGTGAATTATGTGATGAACAATACCTTTGGTTTTGGTGGTCATACCGCTACTTCGATCTTTAAAAAATACGAAGCATAACCATTTTTTACTATAAAAAAGGGTCTGTATCGCAGGATACAGACCCTTTTTTTGTAGCGTAATTTTAGACTAAGGTAGTGTAACCACGATCTTACCAATGGTCCTTCCACTTTCCATCTGGTGATGTGCAGCAGCCATCTGATCAAAAGTGTAACTTTCGGAAATGTGTGATTTAAGGCTTCCTTTTTCCAGCAGCCCGGCAATAGTTTTCATATCTTCTCCACTGGATTGAACAAATGTGGCGTAGCCATTTATTCCTTTGGCTTTAGATTTTTCCTCAACACCTGTATTTAATCCGCTGGGAATGCTGATGAGCGTTCCACCGGAATTCATGATTTCCAAAGAACGGTCAATATGATCTCCACCCATGGTATCCAGCACAAAGTCTATATTTTTCACCTGGGTTTCAAATGGATTGGCAGCATAGTCAATGTGCTGATCTGCACCCAGTGACAACACGAAATCTTTGTTTTTCTCTGAGGAAGTTCCAGCCACATAAGCCCCCAGATGTTTAGCCATCTGTACCGCAAAATGACCTACACCACCTGCAGCAGCATGAATCAAAACCCTGTCGCCTTTTTTTACACCGGCTTTTACGATGGCCTGCCAGGCCGTAAGTGCCGCAAGACTGGCTCCGGCAGCCTCCTCATGTGTAATGTTTGCTGGTTTAAGCGACAAATGTGCAGCGGGCACAGCCACATATTCCGCATAAGCTTTTCCATGTCCTGGAAAGTTAACCATTCCGAAAACTTCATCACCTGTTTTAAATAAATCAGATTTTGATTCCTTTACTATGCCTGAAATGTCCCAGCCCAGGATGATCTGGTTTTCCACTTTCAGTATTTCATAACGTCCTTTTCCTTTTCTGGTTTTGATGTCGATAGGATTGATACCGATCACTTTTACTTCCACTAAAACTTCGTTTTCCTGAATCACAGGGATTGATATTTCTGAGCTCAGCAGCTGATCTGTAGTTCCTGGTTCTTTTAATACTATTGCTTTCATTTAATGTTCTTTTTTATGATAACACAAAGTTATACCAGATTTGTTCCATTAAAATGGTATAAGTTTTCTATAATTTGGTATTTTTGTCACATGATTAAGGAAAACCTACATGAGCCCTTCTCGATTACTTTTAAAAAAATCGGGGAATGTCTTAAGCATGACCACCAGCACAGTTTCTTTGAACTGATCTATGTCATTTCCGGTACGGGATTACAAAACATCAATAAGAATAATTTTTCTTACTACCCGGGACAGCTGTTTTTAATCACACCGGAGGATTCTCATTCTTTAGATGTGGAGACCACGACAGAGTTTTTCTTTCTTCGTTTCAATGACATCTATATCAGGAACAACAGCCTCCTGGCGGAAAATGTGAAACGGCTGGAGTACATCCTGCACAATGCCAATCACCAGCCGGGCTGTATCCTCAAAAACAAAACAGATAAGGTATTGGTGAGCGCGATGGTGAGGGCAATAGAACAGGAATTCCTCAATAAAGACCTTTATAATAAGGAGCTTATCCAGCAACTGATCAATACCTTAATCATTGTGGTTGCCCGTAACATTGCAAAGTACTTACCAGAGCAGGTCAATATCAGGAACGAAGAGAAAGCAATGGACATCCTGCAATATATCCAGACCAATATCTATGAGCCGGAGAAGCTGAAAGCAGAGCGGATCAGCAGTAATTTCGGGATTTCAAATGCTTACCTCGGCAGGTATTTTAAAAAGCATGCGGATGAAACGATGCAGCAGTACATCACCAATTACAAGATTAAACTGATTGAACACCGCCTGCAGTTCAGCGATAAAAGAATCAACGAAATCGCCTACGAGTTTGGCTTTACGGATGAAAGTCATTTGAATAAGTATTTCAGGAAACAAAAAGGAGACAGTCCGAAAGAATACCGGAAAAGGGCTAAGCTTTCTGTCGTTGCTGAAAATATTTCAGATAATAATCCAGTCCCAAAAGAACCCCAAGCATAAGGACAACAATCAGGTAAAGAGAAGGGCTGCCATTGGCCTGAAGTTGGCGGGTGGCTTGACTAAACCGACCGATCAAATGATAAACATCCGGACTTTTAGCTGATGTAGTTGTGTTTCCTGCGAATAAGAATAACATCAATGAAAATAAAAGAAAAGAGGCTGCAATGGCAAATCCGGCCTTCCGGCTAATGATGGGCTGGTCTTGTTTTTTTAAGGAAATGGCCTCAATTTTATCCATCACCTGTTCCGTAAAATCAGGAGATAAACTTGCCATTCCATGCTGCTTCAATAAATTCTGCAGGGCAATGTTGACCGGGATTTCCGGAGTTCCATCTGTAGAAATTTCTTTCATGACCTGCTCCATGAAATCAGCTGCAGGTGCATCCGGCTCCACTTTCTGAAGTAGCATTTTCAATTTTTCTTTTTTCTTCGCTGCCATTTTCTAAACCCTTTCTTATTATAATAGAAACTTCAATTCACGTTCCAGTCTTTTTCTGGCCCTGAACAATTGGATTTTCACATTTGGAATGGACAATCCTGTTATCTCACAAACTTCTTTAATGGTACTTTCATTCATGTAATATAAGGTAATCAGCAATGCCTCCGTTTTTGGGAGTTTTTCAATGGCCTGTCTTACATATTTTGCCTGCTCATCCGAATGTAACTGATCCAGTTGTGGGACAGAGCCGTCAGTAGCATCATGGGAATGGTTTTCATCATCAATGGAGGAAGTTTTTATCCTCTTGTCTTTGATGATCAGAATGGCTGTTCTGTAAACAATTGTATACAACCAGGTCGAGAATTTCGAATTTCCTTTAAAGCTATGGATGGCCTGATAGGCTTTAATAAAAGCCTCCTGCACGGCATCTTCCGCCTCTTCCGCATTTCCGGTAATTTTAACTGCAATGGTATAAGCCATATTCTTGTACTTATTCAGAAGAAATGAATAGGAGGCGGTATCACCGTTCTTTACCCTGTCAACGTAAATCTGATCTTCTGTATGGTCCATTCCCTCATAAGAGCCGGATATGTTGAAGTTGGTTACAAATAATATCATATATTTTTATTTAATATTTTTTGTAACCAGAGCGCTCACATTTCGCTCCTATGGCATATATCAACAATTTAAAACTACGATCATGGATGAAATAGTAAGAGATGTTATCGTTTCTATAGGCGCTTTCGCAGCGATTTTTGGAATCATATATGTGTTTTTAATGACCAGGCACCGGGAGCGAATGGCGATGCTGGACAGGGGGCTGGAGGTTTCACCTTTTAACTCCAACAAAAATCCCAACTTCCTGACCCTGAAATATGGGATGCTTTCTGTAGGTGTTGCCATAGGAATGATCATGGGCTCTGTACTCAGTGATTATGGAATGGCAAAGTCAACCAGCTTTTTATCCATGATCTTCCTGTTCGGGGGAATCAGTTTGATTCTCAACCACATCATTACCCGAAAAATCTCCTAATACCAACCATGGGCCGCATTCCGGCGGCTCCTAAACCTCATTTTTTATTAAGTCAATAGCTTTTGAGCGCTACGTAAATAGCGCTTAAGCGGAGCTATGCCCTTAAATATTGAAAACTTATAATCCAGATACCATGTCTATAAAAAACGTAAGCCGAATATTGATCTGCAACCTGCTCTTCCTGGTTGCCTATGCAAGTGGACAAACAACGCTGAACCAGAGCAAAATCTCAGGTATAGTGGCCGATCAGGTCACGAAATTACCGTTGAACTATGTCACAGTCCGACTGAAAACAGCAGATGGGACTACCTTAAAAACGATGCTGACCCTCAATAACGGATCATTTCTCTTTACTGGTCTTAAACCGGAACCTTATCAACTGACTTTGTCTGCACTGGGCTATGAAGGCTTAGAAATACCCGCAGAAGGACGGGATACATTGTTCCTTCAGCCAAAAGAAAACGGTTTAAAGGAGGTTTCCATTACCGCAGACAGGCCCATTTTGAGGCAGAAAGCCGGTAAAATCATTTACGACATGCAGGCGGATCCAGATAGCAAAAACACTATGTTGCTGGATATGATGCGTAAAATTCCGTATCTCTCTGTGGATGGCGATCAAAACCTGTTGTTAAAGGGAAGCCCTGATTTCAGGGTTTTTCTAAACGGGAAACCATCGGGCATGTTTGCCAGGGATTTAAAATCCATCCTCAAAAGTATCCCGGCATCAACGGTTCAGAGCATAGAAGTGATGACGATTCCCTCCTCAAAATACGATGCAGAAGGGCTTGCCGGAATCATCAACATCATCACGATCAAAAAGCTGAATAATGAATGGAATGGCACGCTTAATTTAAATGCACGTTTACCGGATGCGGGCACTGGTGCCGGAAGCTCATTTACTTTCAAAAAGAACAAGTGGGGAATGTCGGCCATGACAGGAGGAAACTTAAACCGGAGCCCCGAATTAACAGGTAACGCATTCAGGCAGACCTATGGAACAAATCCTACGGATTTATTTCAGGAGCGAAACCGCAAGCCAAAATCAGAATCAGGTTATTTAGGAACAGAACTGAGTTACGAAATAGATACCCTGAACCTGATTTCTGCGAGGTTTAATACAAACGGAAAGCACGCTGAGGACAATGGTTTTTTGCATTCGACATTGTCGGGCGCTCAGGGAATCCTGCAAGGGTATGAGCTCGCAGAGCGGACCAGGGCCAACAGTTCCGGACTTGATTTCTCTGCAGACTATCAATTGGGCTTCAAAGCGGATAAGAACCGGATGCTGACCCTTTCTTATAGTTATCAAAACCATAAGAACGATCCCTTCACGGAGGCGCTGATTTCTAAGGTAACGAATTACCCCAACCGGAATTTCAGACAGGAACAATATGACCATACCAAAGAAAATACCATACAGCTGGATTTTGTTCGTCCTCATAAAATCCTGACGGTAGAAATGGGTGTAAAAGGGATCTTCCGTGATAATAAGGCTGATTTTAAGGTAGATGATGATCCACAGAACAGCGATCATTTAACCTACAGGCAGCAGGTGTTATCTGCTTATAATTCTTACCAGCTGAATTGGAACAGCTGGAACCTGCAGGCGGGTCTCCGTTTGGAACACACCTCGATTGATGCGGATTTCCTTAGCCATACGGCCAATGTAAAACAAAATTACACCAATTTATTTCCAACCATAATGATCAATAAGACGCTGAAAGGCGGAAATAGCTGGAATGCCGGATTTTCTCAAAGGATGAAAAGGCCGGGTATCAACAGATTGAATCCTTTTGTAAACCGTTTAAACCCGGATTTTGAAACAACCGGGAACCCGGATTTGCGCCCGGTAGTGGTCAATTCCATATCTCTTGGCTATAACAGCTCCAAAAAGCTAACTTTTACTGCCGGGATGGATTACTCCTTTTTAAATGAGGCAGACCTGCCGGTGAGCACTTTTGATCCGGTCCGCAACATCACAACAAAGACTTATGATAATTCCGGAGAACTTGCCGGACTCAGCAGTTTTGTCTATCTGCGCTATCCCTTAACGAGTCGCCTGGACCTGAGCATGAATGGACGTGCGATCTATTTTTGGATGAGCGGTGAGGCCATGGGACAGAAAATAAAAGCCAGGTTGTTTACCTATTCATTCAACTTATCATCCGGATATAATTTTGAAAGTGGCTGGCGTACCAGCATGAACCTAAATCTGGATAGCCGGAATCCAACAGGTTTTCAGGGAACAACGAACGGAATGTTGAGTTCTTCTTTTAACGTCAGTAAAACGCTGATCAAAGATAAATTGTCTTTCGGGGCAGGAATCAATAACCCTTTTACAAAATTCAGAACGAATGAAACGATTACTGAAGGCCCGCAGTTTTACCAAAGGGATTATTCCCAAAGTTACTTCAGGTCATTCAGTGTAAATCTGAACTATAATTTTGGCAGTTTAAAAGGCGAATTGAAGAAAAATAAGCGCGGGATCAGGAACAACGATTTGTCAAATTGATGATTCATTGACTCTACATCAGCTGAAATTAAAAGAGCCGCAATTTGCGGCTCTTTTAATGATTATTCCGCGCCAAGCGCGGGTGTTGGGGTATCTGAAATCACATGGATCTCACGCTGCGGATAAGGAATACCAATGTTATTTTTATCCAGTTCCTGTTTGATCAATTGATAGTTTCTATGATAAGTTGGCCAGAAATCTCCGTTTGCAGACCAGGCACGGGTGGTGAGGTTTACAGCATTGTCTCCCAGGGCACTAACGAGCACTACCGGAGCAGGTTCTTTGAGCACAAGGGGATCTGCAGCCAGGGTTTTTAGAATCACATTTCTGGCCACATCAATATCTGAATTGTAGGAGATGCCAATTACATATTCCGCCATTCTGTTCTCATTATCGGAAACATTATTGATGACCGCATTTGCCAAAGGTCCGTTTGGTGCATACAAAGTGGTTCCGTTTTTCGCTTTCAGGGTCGTATACAGGATGTCGATCTTTTGAACCGTTCCTTCTACGCCATTGCTGGAGGAAATGAAGTGCCCGATTTTGAAGGGTTTAAAAAGCAGGATCAGTACACCACCTGCAAAATTGGAGAGGCTTCCCTGCAAGGCCAGGCCAATCGCCAGACCGGCAGCACCGAGAACAGCCACAAAAGAAGTGTTTGGAATCCCAAGTGTCGAGGTTACAGTAAGCAATAAAAGGATGTAAAGAATGGCCTTTAGAATGCTAAGCAGGAAATTCGTAAGTGAGCTGTCAATTTTGCCCTTGTTTAAACGGTTCGTTAAAAAACGAAGCAGGAATTTGATTAGCCAGATGCCTATTACTAAAACAAGGATCGCACTTATAAAAGAGGGGAGGCTGTCAATTAATCTGTTCAGTAAGCGTTCTATACCGATTTCTAAATTAGTCATATTGTATTATTTTTCAGTTTTAATGGGAATAACACATTTATAATGCCATTTCTTTAATAAAGGGGCATGTTTTAATCTCGTGCTGCCGGATTTTCTGGATTCGGATCAGGGGTTTTTCTCAAAGCAACCCGGGTTGAACAAGACTACAGGATCATCACAATCGTTCCGCCAATGATCATGACTGCCCCGATTGCCGTTTTAATGGTCAGTGGCTCACCAAGAAAGAGAACGGAAAGAATCAGTGCCATGGCCACACTGGCTTTATCAACCGGGGCTACCTGGGAAACTTTTCCCATCTGCAGGGCCTTGAAATAGAAAATCCAGGATAAACCCGTCGCCAGACCGGAAAGTACCAGGAAGGTCCAGTTTTGTTTGGTCAGCCCATGAATGCCATTGGCTTCCTGTTTCCAGAATACAATTGCCCAGGCAAGTAATAAGATCACTACTGTCCGGATTGCCGTAGCGAGATTCGTATCTATTCCTTTAATGCCAATCTTGGCAAGGATAGCCGTTAAGGCTGCAAAAAAAGCTGATAGTAAGGCGTAGATCCACCACATATTTTGATCATTAAGCGTTATAAACTGTTGTCAAATTGCAGGTCTTTCTTCTTCTTTGTGATTCCGAAATTATAACTGAAACCTAAATATACGATTCGTGAATTACTTTTAACGCGGATATCCTGGACCAAAAGCGGCCCCTGCAAAGAGAGTACCTGTCGCTGGGACTTAAAAATATCGGAAGCGGTCAGGTATACAGAGGCCTTTTTTGCAAGGACTTCCTGCCTGAATCCAAGATTCATCACGAAACTGGGAAGGTATTTCCCTTGTGGCGTCAATTTGGATGATTTATAACCGGAGTTGACCTGTAAAGTGCTGCTGCTGGTAATGGAATAGCTGGAATTGAAATTGGAGCTCCAGGAGAAGGTCGACTTTTTAGCAGAATAACCCAGGTTTGCGGCATCAATTTCATTATAAAAGACATTTCCCGTCAGATTGATCATCAAATGCCTGCCAATCGTTGCAGAAAAGACCAGATCTGCTCCAAAAGTCCTGTCGGCGGCCAGGTTTTGCTGTCGCGTCACCAGAACAGAGTCATTGAGTGGCTGTGTTACCGCGGTAAATCTATTTTGTGTATAGCGGTAATAGATCCCGGGTAAAACACTGAACACATTATTGCTCCATTGATAACCGGTTTCTATGGAATGGATGATCTCCGGCAGGAGCAATGGATTTCCGACCCTTACATTGGTCGGATCTGCATATTCTGCAAAAGGGTTGAGCTCATCGGCTTCCGCCCTGCGGACCCTTTTGCTGTAGTTGAGTTGTAATTGTTTATGCTCGTTTAATTTATAAGTAAGGTGTAAACTGGGGTGGAGCTTGAAATAATGGTTTGGTATGCTGGTATTTGTCGTGATCAGTCTGGAATTCAGATCGGCATATTCGGCTCTCAGTCCTGCCATGAAAGAGAATTTCTGGTATTCATCCGAGAATGTTCCATATAAAGCATGTACATTCTCCTGGTAAATAAACCGGTTTGTCTTTTGAGGATCGGTCAGGAATTGTTGTTGCGTAGCGTTATAGGCTTCTCCAAAAAAATCAAGGTCTGATTTGTTAAACTGTCCGTCATATCCCGCTTCAATTTTGCGATGTTCGGATAGTGGATTTTCATAAGCGAGGGAGAGGTGCTGCTGGTCTGAATTTTGTTTTATAATTGTGTTGTCCCGCTGTTCAGCAATCAGAGGTATGCTAAAGGTATTTTTATACTGGTTGTTTTCAATTTCCGGCGAATGTGCGACATCGAATTCCAGGCGGAGTTTATGGTCTTCCTTCCTGAAGGTATGTTCCAGGTAAAAAGCGGCATTGCTCTGGCTTTCCTCTTCAAAATTTTCTCTTTTCCGATCATAGGATTGATTGCCTGTTTCAGATTGGATCAATTTATGGCTTAGGTCATGTTTATGCATATTCCTCAGATAATAACTTCCCGACAGTCCGATTGTAGTATGTTCGTTTAGGTTGTAATCGATCCCAAGATTGGCGATATTGGAAAAAGGCCGGGAGTTCGCGGTAATGAGGTCCTGGTAATAAGAGGTGCCAGCAGGGGCTTCATTGATTTGACTGCGGTTATTGCTGGTCAGTCTTGTTCTGTCGTCCTGTTTGATGCTGTAACTTCCAAAGAGATTAAATACTCCGGGATTGTAATTCAGGGTCGCATTTGCATTGTACCTTTTTTCGTTTCCTCCATTTACCGTTGCACTGCCATTTAGCCCCCGTTTGGTGTTTTTCTTTAGGATGATGTTAATGATCCCTCCGGTACCGTCGGGTTTGTATTTTGCCGAAGGATTGGTGATCACCTCTATCCGTTCGATGCTGTTGGCGGGAAGTTGTTGTAATGTTGCAGCGGCATTCTTACCCATTAATGGGGATACTTTTCCATTGATCAGAATCGTGGTTGCCGCATTGCGAAGTGTCACATTTCCATCCAGGTCTACCTGTACCAGGGGCACATTCTGCAGCACTTCCGCGGCAGAGCCTGATTTTGCAGTGATGTCCTGATCTACATGGTAGACCTTTCTGTCCAGTGAATTGCTGTAAATGGCCTTTTTTGCACTGATGCTAACTTCCGTTAAAATTTTAGCACCACCATCGAGGGACAAGTTAATTTGAGCGGAGGCATGTTGGGTGTCGATGCTAAAGAAAGCACTTCTCCGGTTAGAATAGCCTACAAATCCGGCCTGAAGGTAATAATTCCCTTCCGGAACCCCGGTAAACCTATAAATGCCTTTGGCATTGGTAACCTGATTGGCAACCACCGAACTGTCTTTACTGCTTTTCAATAAGATGTTGGCAAATTCAATGCCTTGCTGGCTTTGGTGGTCTGTTACTTTTCCGGTAATCAGTCCTTTGAACTGAGCCTGACTGAGTAGTGGAAATGAAAAAAGGAGAAAGCAGAAAATGGAGTAATTGCGCATGCAGGGTTCAATATTTATGCATAATTAGGCTGCAATTCTGTAGCATTTTTGTAGTTCTCAGAATTTTATTGCATTTTGAACCTTCAGTATGATTGTCAGGCTAATGTTTGATTGCCATCTGCAAAGTATAACTTCAGATTTCCTACAAAATTGGGGTATAGTTTTGATTTAGAATTTTATAATGATGGTGAGACTGAAGTGTGTCCTTTTATTAATCCTGTGTTTTCCTTTACTGACCAGAGCACAGCAGGCAGATTCCCTGGCAAAGAAAAATACCTTTCGCATTGCACCTTTTATTATCCCAACCGTGTTTATCGGGTATGGGCTAATGGCTAAGGGGGATAACTTTATCAGAGACCTGGACCGTACTACTAAAAACGAACTTCAGGAAGACCATCCGTTCTTCTCTAAAAGCGCCGATGATTTTATGCGTTACGTGCCTGCACTGGCAGTTTACGGGTTAAATCTTGCGGGTGTAAAGGGCAGGCATAGTTTGCTGGATGCGACAGGGAATTATGTGGTTACGATGGGAATTATGACTGCCGCAGTGTCGATTGCCAAAAAACAATCCCACCGCCTTCGTCCTGACGGCAGTAGTTACGACTCTTTTCCTTCCGGACATACGGCAACTTCTTTCGCTTCTGCGGAATTCCTGAAACAGGAATATAAAGATGTATCCCCATGGATTGGTTATGCAGGGTATGCCGTTGCAACGACGACGGGGATCTTCAGGCTTTACAACAACAAACATTGGGTAAGTGATGTCGTTGCCGGTGCAGGGGTTGGAATCCTTTCGGCAAAAATTGGCTATCTCGTGTATCCACATTTGAAAAAACTGATCATGGGCAGAAAGCAAAGCAATTTTAACCTGATGCCTGCTTATCAGGATAAAGCCATGGGCTTTTCTTTTTCCGGAAGATTTTAGCGCATAAAACGGCTTCTTCAGAATTCCTTCATTTTCGCTACAGAATTCCTACATATTTAGGCAATAGCTTTAGATCATAATTCTATGATATGAAAAAGTTCCGTTGTCTGTTAATAGCATGTTGTTTGCCTGGTTTTCTGTTTGCGCAGGTTCAGCAGCCTGATTCTTTAGCTGTAAAAAAAGCAGCAGAAAACACCTTGAAAATTAAATCCCTGATTATTCCAGCGGTATTTATTGGCTATGGAGTGATTTCTTTAGGAAACAATGCCATCAGAGATCTGGATAAGACGACAAAAAATGAGCTTCAGGAAGATCATCCTTTGTTTGCTGCCCATGTGGACGATTATTCGCAGTTTGCTCCCGCACTGGCTGTTTTTGCCTTAAACCTTTCAGGAGTCAAAGGTAAACATAGCCTGGCAGACGCTGCCGGGATTTATGTGCTGTCTTCGGCCATTATGGGCGGAACGGTATCCACTTTAAAGAGTGCTTCGCATCGGCTGAGGCCAAACGGGAACGGCTACAATTCATTTCCTTCCGGACATACGGCGAATGCTTTTGCAGCAGCAGAGTTTTTAAATCAGGAATATAAAGATGTTTCTCCATGGTATGGCTATGCGGGGTATACGGTGGCAACAGCTACCGGAGTTTTGAGGATGTACAACAACAAACACTGGCTCAGTGATGTGGTTGCAGGAGCAGGATTTGGGATTTTATCGACCAAAGTAGCCTATTATCTGTATCCACGTTTAAAGAAACTGGTATTTGGTAAAGAGACGAAAGTGAATTACAGTATGGCGCCGTTATACCAGGATAAAGCAATCGGACTTTCCTTCCATGGCACATTTTAGAAATACAAGCTGCCTGTTCCTGGCCCTTTGCCTGAGTTCATTCTTCGGCAAGGCGCAGTCTCCTGTAATCAGGAGCCTGGATTTTTTTGTGGAACAGGGGTTAAATGCGAGTCCATTATTAAAAGACAATAAGAACCAGCAAAGGAGCAATAAGATCGATAGCCTGAGGTGGCGGGCAGCGTACCGGCCGCAAATGACCGCCAGTTCTACAGGTTTGTACGCGCCGGTCTGGAAGGGTTACGGTTTTGATCAGGCCTTAACAAACGGACAGGCACTGGAGGCACTGCTTACAGTCAATTATGCGATCATAGGCAAAGGCCGGATCAAAAATCAACTTGAGCAGTTCAAACTTCAGCAGGATTCCCTGCAGTTTGCTGGTAAATGGTCGGAACTGGATTTAAGAAAAAATATTGCCGATCAGTTCCTCAACGCCTTCGCCAGTCAGCAGCAAATGGAATTCAATAAGGAGTTGTATGAGTTGCTGAAAAAGGAAGAGCAGATTTTAAAAAAACTAACCCGGGCAAATACCTATAAACAATCAGAGTACCTGACTTTCCTGGTGACCTTCCAGCAGCAGCATTTGCAATGGCGCCAGTCGGAAATGCAGTTTAAAAATGATTATGTAACGCTCAATTACCTCTGTGGGATTTCTGATACAACTTTTGCGCATTTACAGGCGCCTGTCCTCAAGCCGGTTTATCCTGCGGAGCATATATTTTTCAGGCAACGTTTTAAACTGGATAGTCTCAGAAATGAGAATGGAAAGAAGGCGGTAAGTCTGGATTATAAAACTAAGGCCAGTGTCTATGTAAACGGGGGGTATAACTCTTCTTTCGCCTTGCAGCCCTATAAAAATTTTGGGACAAGCGCAGGGTTTACGATCTCTGTGCCCATTTACGATGGTCATCAGAAAAAGATGCAGTTGGATAAGCTGAACATCCAGCAGGAAACCACGCTTGGTTACCAGCAGTTTTTTGTACAGCAACAGGAACAGCAGATCCGTCTTTTGCAAGGTCAGATTCTGGAAACGCAAGGCATGGACAACCAGATTAAGGAACAAATCCGTTTTGCCAAAAGCCTGATCGAGGTAGACAGCAAACTGATGCATACCGGCGACTTAAAAATTGCGGATTATATCATCGCCATTAACAATTACCTCTCCGCAGAAAACCTCCTTCGTCAAACAGATATCAGTCGCCTGAAACTCATTAATCAACTTAACTACTGGAACAGATAACATGAAGAATCAACTCAAAATTAAATGTTCAATTGGGATCCTCTCTTCCGTTGTATTGCTGCTGACGGCCTGTGGGAATGGAGCGGACGCTACTGCAACAGACGAAAGCGGGAATATGGAAACTCCGGTAAAGCTGACTACGATAAGTCAGGGAGATCTGGTGTCTTATGTGAACTTAAATGCGACCTCTGTTTATCTGGAGAAAAGTTACATCAAAGCGAGTATCAGCGGGTACCTGCAGGGAAATACGGTAAAGGTGGGGGATGTAGTGAGTAATGGCCAGGTATTATTTAGCCTGGTGACGAAAGAAGCGAGAGCGATAGGCAATTCCGTGAATCAACTGGACCCCGGCTTTAAATTTTCCGGATTGTCTAAGATCAGAGCTGCCCAAAGTGGTTTTATTTCCTCCGTAAGCCATCAGAAGGGAGATTATGTGCAGGAGGGGGAAGCCCTTGCCGTATTGAGTAATAAAAATAGTCTGGTTTTTCTATTAGACCTGCCTTATGAAATGAGAAAAATTCTGGCCGGTAATCAAACTGTAATGCTCAGTTTGCCGGATGGTGAAGAATTGAAAGGAAGTGTCGGAAGGGCTTTATCGTCGGTAGATTCTCTGGCACAGACCCAACGTTTTATCATTCATGTTTCAGCAGGGCATGACATTCCCGAAAACCTTGTCGCAGGGATAAGACTGGTCAATACCTCCAGTCCCAAGGCCATCACACTTCCAAAATCGGCTGTATTGAGTAATGAAACGGAGGATGAGTTTTGGGTGATGAAAATGCAGAACGACTCGGTAGCGGTAAAAGTTACGGTGAAGAAGGGACTGGACGAGGGAAAAAAGATTGAAATTTTATCTCCTTCATTTAGCGCAAAAGACCGGTTTATTCTTACCGGAAACTATGGATTGGCAGATACGGCGAAAGTTAAAATCATCAGATAGCCATGAAAAACTTTTTTATCTCCCATAAAAATCCACTGATTGTAGTCCTGCTGCTGATCCTGATTGGTGGTGGCTATTCTTATACCAGGCTTAAAACTGCGCTGTTTCCGGAAATTACTTTTCCGAAGATAAAAATTATAGCAGAGGCAGAGTTACAGCCCGTAGATCAAATGATGCTTACGGTAACCCGTCCTCTTGAAAATGCAGTAAAGCAGGTGCCTGATTTGAAACTGATCAGAAGTGTGACGAGCAGGGGCAGTTGTGAAATTTCGGCTTACATGAATTGGAATGCCGATATCGACCTGAGCCAGCAAAGGATCGAATCGCAAATGGAGAAGATTAAAAATGCACTCCCTGCGGGCCTGAACCTCTCGGTAGAAAAAATGAACCCTGCCATCCTTCCGGTAAGCGGTTACACTTTGGAAAGCAATACGAAATCACCGATTGAATTGAAGCAGCTGGCTACTTATACAATTAAGCCCTTTTTATCTCAGGTAGAGGGTGTTTCAGAAATCCGCATCATCGGAGGAAAGGCGAAAGAGTACTGGGTGCAGCTGGACATTCAGAAAATGAATGCTTTAGCCATTACGCCGGATCAGATCACTGCGGCAATGGCGCAAACTAATTTTGTGAAATCCAATGGTTATGTGTCTGATTTCAACTACTTGTACCTTTCTGTTACCGATGTAACGTTAAAGAATAAAGCAGATCTTGAAAATCTGATGGTCAGTAAAAAGAACCATAGAATCGTTATGCTGAAAGACCTGGCTACCATTCGCATTAGTGAAGCGGTAGAATATACCAGGATCAATGCCAACGGTAAAGATGGAATCCTGATCACAGTGATCAAACAACCGAATGCGAATCTGGTGGACTTATCCACGCAGATGGAGCAAAAAGTAACGGAGCTAAAAAAGATTTTGCCGCAGGGAGTAACGGTTAAGCCTTATTACCTGCAGGCGGACTTTGTAGAACGATCTGTAAAAAGTGTGACCGATAGTTTGTGGGTTGGTCTGGGAATGGCCATCCTCGTGGCCATCATCTTTCTTCGTGCGTTAAAACCAAGTCTGACGATATTAATTGTGATTCCCATCACCCTTGGTTTAACATTGATTTGTTTATACCTGATCGGCTATTCCTTAAACATCATGACATTAGGGGCCATTGCAGCCGCCATCGGCCTGATCATCGATGATGCAATTGTGGTGGTGGAGCAAATTCACCGGACCCATGAGGAACACCCCGGGGAGGCCACATCTGGATTGCTCAAAAAAGCAATTGATTATCTTTTTCCTGCGATGTTAGGCTCTTCGGTCAGCACAATTGTGATATTTATCCCATTCGTACTGATGACGGGTGTTGCAGGGTCTTATTTTCAGGTGATGACCAATACCATGATTATTACACTGATCTGTTCTTTCCTGGTCACCTGGATTGGATTGCCTGTGATTTATCTTCTGCTGACAAAGCATCAGGAGGGTAACGATCATGCCATCGTTCAAAGGCGGGTTGCTACAGGAACAAAGGTTGGCGATTTCATTTCTTATTTTATTCAGAGGCCTTATATCAGTATTCTTTTCCTGCTGGTCCTTGTTTTGAGTATCGTATTGGTTTATCCGCGTTTGCAAACTGGTTTTCTTCCGGAAATGGATGAAGGAAGTATTGTGCTGGATTATAAAAGCCCTCCGGGAACTTCTCTGGCAGAAACAGACCGAATGCTGAGAGAGGTGGAAAAAATGATCGTCAAAATTCCAGAGGTACAAACCTATTCGAGGCGTACAGGTACGCAGATGGGTTTTTTTATTACGGAACCCAATACCGGAGATTATCTGATTCAGCTGAAAGCGACAAGAAACAGGACTTCTGATGAGGTCATTGACGAGATCAGGAGGAAGATTGAAAGTACCCAACCGGCTTTAACAGTGGATTTTGGTCAGGTGATTGGGGATATGCTGGGCGATCTGATGAGTTCAACGCAGCCTGTTGAAGTTAAAATATTTGGCACAGATGAGGGAAAGCTTCAGGAGCTTTCAAAAAAAATAGCTGGCATCATTTCGAAGATTAAAGGAACTGCAGATGTGTTTGATGGTATTGTGATTGCCGGTCCGGCAGTCAATATCCGGCCGGATTATGCTGCCCTGGCACAATTTGGCATTGCACCAGGCGATTTTCAGTTGCAGGTGCAAACGGCAATGCAGGGAAATGTAATCGGAAATGTATTTGATAAACAGCAACTGTCGCCGATAAGAATGATATACCCCGGGAGCCGGGAATTTGGTATTGCTGATGTTGGGCGGCTCCATATATTTATGAACAATGGAAAAACGATCCCAATCAATTCTTTAGCAAGTGTACAGATTAAGGCGGGGGAGGCAGAGATTGTAAGGGAAAATTTGCAATCAATCGGGTTGATCTCTGCGCGTCTGGACAATAGGGATTTGGGAAGCGTGATGAAAGATGTGCAGGCCCAGGTGTTGGCAAATGTCCAGCTTCCTAAGGGATATCACGTTGAATACGGGGGTGCTTATGCGGAACAACAGCAATCGTTCCGGGAGCTGCTGATTATTTTAGTGCTTTCCTGTTTGCTTGTGTTTAGTGTGATCCTGTTTGTGTTTAAAGATTTTAAGATTGCATTTATCATTTTACTGATCGCTGTTATGGGGATCTCTGGAAGCTATCTTGCTTTGTTTATGAGCCACACGCCTTTAAATGTAGGCAGTTATACCGGATTGATTATGATTGTTGGCATCATTGCTGAAAATGCGATTTTTAGTTTTTTGCAGTTTAAGCAAGGACTGGAGAGCAGGAGTGTAGATGAAGCATTGGTGTATGCCATTTCGACAAGATTGAGACCTAAATTAATGACGGCCTTTGGGGCAATGATTGCTTTGAGTCCACTGGCATTGGGAATAGGGGCAGGAGCACAGTTGCATCAGCCCCTGGCGATCTCCGTGATTGGAGGTTTCATCGTCGCGCTGCCGCTATTGTTGATTGTATTGCCCAGCCTGATCCGAAAGTTTTACCGCTAGGGTTTGAAAATAGTAAGGGGTTGAACTTCCCGGAACAACCCCTTTGTCGTCGACATCCATCGAGTAAGAATAAATTAAACCCAAATATAGAGGGCGGGTAAAGTCTAAAAAATGATCTTCGTCACAATTTTTAAGAAATGTAATCTTAAGGTCATTCCATGTAATATTATTGTGTTATTATTTGTAATCGTTCTAAATAATCGGAATTTGCAGCGTTTATTTAGTAAATTAATTATTACTTACCATTATGGAAAAGAAAGAAAATATAGCTGCACAATTTATTACAGCAACGCTTTACCTAAAAAGCAGGGAGTATATTACCCCACATTATATTAGAATCACGCTTACAGGGGATGATGTTTATAAGTTCAGTATTGCTACAGTCGGTGTGAACAATAAAATTTACATCCCACCTGCGGGTTTAAATGAGCTGCACTACCCGAGCTGGGATTTTGAAGCAGAAAAATGGGATATGCCACCAGTAGAAGTTCGCCCGGCAATCAGGACCTATACCCATCGGGGCATCGATCTGGAAAAAAATGAAATGATCATTGATTTTGTCGCTCATGGCGATAATGGACCTGCTTCTGCATGGGCAATGCATGCGGAGCCTGGAGCAGCACTGGGCGTAACCATGAGGGCAAAAGAAACGGAATTGTATCCTAAGGCCGATTGGTATTTGCTGGTAGGAGACGCAACAGCAATTCCTGTCCTGGGTGCAATTCTGGAAGACTTGCCTGAAGACGCGGAGGGAGTTGCGTATATCGAAGTGGAAAGCGAAGCTGATGAACAGGAGTTAAAAACAAGATCAAAGGTTCAGCTGAACTGGATCCATAATCCTTTAGCAGGCGAGGGGACTTTTCTTTCCGATGCCGTTCGCCAGGCAAATTTGCCTGAAACAGAGGAGATCCGAAAATTTGCTTATGTGGCTGCGGAATTTAAAACGGTGAAAACGGTGAGACAGTACCTTCGTAATGAAGCTTTCTGGACCAGAGAGGAGTTTTATGCTTACTCGTATTGGAAATCCGGAATATCGGAAGATGGCTCTGAAGTAGACCGAAGGGCAGAACATCAGGAAAAGTAATACAATTTGTAATTGCAATAATATCTTGTAAATTTAGTGTAATTACTTCTGAATATATTATACATACTTCATGCGGTAGTTTTATATCATTGTACGCTTTTATAGACTCATTTTGCTCTCCAATGAAAAAAATAGCACTTTATATTGCCGGATGTATAATTGCTGTATGCAGTATGTTTCTTTCTACTTTTCTTATCGCGCTCTTTTCCGGCGATCCCGTTAACTATAATTTTGACCGATACTTCTGGATCGCCGTGCTTTCTTTTGGTTTATGTCTCGGTTATTTTCTTTCAAGAGACAAAATTTCTGATTATTGGACTGATGATTAGTTCAGATCTTTAGCCTTATCTTATCAATTCTTCATTTAGATTTTACAGCTCTATTTATGTAGTCTATATATTCCAGTTTGTGATATTTAGCGTATTTTAATAAATTTAAATTAATTTATTATAGACTAATTGTTTCATTTATTTTTAATAAATGTTCTTTAAGGTTTCTTTTAGATTTTATTTTGACTATATTTTTCTATAGTTTCTTTTAGATTCGTCATTGGTTGACCAAAGACCAGGTTTTTCCTTCTTCTAATTTTTGTGATTTGTAGTGTTTGTTGTTATTGGCATAACAATATGTTCACATTTTTGTAGGTATTGATGACCCCAATGTGGGGAATTAATTCTACTAATGTTCCCAGTTGAATTTATTTTTTATTCCTAATGGTTTTGGAGTATTTCTGAAATGTCCCGCTTTATGCGCTATTGGCAGTATTTTAAAGATTTTTAATTTGTTGGTCTGATTTTTATTAAAAAATTTTCACTTTTACGGCATTATTTAATGAAATGACCAAAATTCTGAGTAATTTGGTAGTAATAAACACAGTTAATCTTTAAGAAAATTTGCTGGGGGGCTGATCATCTTGAGAGAAAACGCATTCATTTTGCCGGATCTGTCCGATTGCATTGATGCTCTTAAAGGAGAATAGGCCTGTATAATCAATGTTATGCTAAAAGTGCTCCGACGTATTCTTATATCTATACCTAAGAAATTACACTTTCTGTTTATATTTTGTTTGTTGGTTAATTTCTCGGCTGTTTATGCGGAGGGAAGCAGGGATTTATACCCGGCAACTGCGACAGGAAACCGAGCCTTTTTGTATTGTAACACCACCACTAGATCGTCTGAATCCTGGCCTTTTAAAACCCCAGGTACGCATTATGTGTATGTAAAATCCGGCGAAATTATTGCAGCCGGTTCAAGTGCACAGGGGTATGGACAGGGAGTTATACGTTTTACCACGCCAACTGGTGATGTTTATACCTCCAATGTAGGAGGTAGTACAGGTAGGATTAGAAACCGGACTGACGAGCTTAACGGTCCTAAAATTGGAAGTGGTAGTGGATATACTCCTTTTGAAATGAGTGTGCCTGCGTCTATGGAAGGAGTTTGGAAAGTTGAATTTATTGCCCCTGGAGGAGCCGGAAATAATGGTCTTATCGCCCCTAGTATACTTGCAACGGCTAACTGGTCTCAGCCAGATTTAACGGATGAAAATATTAATTTAATTGCGGCATGGGATGTTTCGGTAAGGGCAAGTACTGCAACCGAATGGTTAAAAGGAAGGGTTTTTGCTAATGTTTTAAACCTTCATTTGAATGGTACATTTTTAAAGAGCCGGGCTTACTTTGCCACACATTATATTTTGACAAAAGATGGAAGAGCCTACCGGGTCCAGACAAATGGAAGTAATGGTGTTGGTTTTACCTTTTTTTCCAATAGTAATGGATTCGCTGTAAATTCTGTTCCTATTTATAAAAGTTTAAACGAATCCAGCTATGAAGGTATCCTGGCGTATACGCATAACCCAACCGGGCCCGACGATGGCGCGAATGTTACCCATAAAATATTCTATAATAAGCCCCATCCCGGCTTGCCTGTTAAAGCGCCAACAGCAGCGTTTTTAGGGCAGGATACCTGGTTGAAAAATCCTGCAGAATTACCAAAAATCACCAACCTGACGATAGTTGGGGTAGAAGGAACTGTAGGACTTGCGGGTATGAACGGTGCGTATATAAAATTTAAGTCCAGTGCAGTCGGAACATATAGGATTACTATACCTGTATCAACTCCTGCCGGTCCCGCGGATCGTGTCATCATAGGCGTTGCCACTCAAGGTAATAATGTTGTTTTCTGGGATGGTAAAGATGGTAAAGGAGCGTTTTTAAAAGACGGTACATTCATCAGTAAACTCAAAACGAAATTGCTATCTGCGGAGGTGCATTTTCCATATATTGATATGGAAGTAAATCCTTTAGGATTAATTATTGAGCTTACAGATAATACAACCAATTACGATGTGCTTAATCTGTCGACCGACGAATCCGTTTATAGCGACCGAACTTATTGGGATGACTCGGATATTACAGGTGCCGGAAGTTATGCTGAGTCGTCAAACCCGGTTTATACTGGGGTTAATGGGGCTTCCAGTAGAACTGAAGGTCATAAATGGGGCAGTTACAATAATACCGGTGGCTCTGGTAATTCAGGTACCGGATTAAATAGCTTTGGAAATGCCAAGTCTCTGGATACCTGGGCATACATTCAGGGAAGTGAGGAGGATACTCCAGTTGATCTTGTGATTAAAGTTGCAGATCTGAAAATAGAAAGTGTTGTTCCGGACCTTAGTACTTTAATTCTGAATAAACAAATTACTTATACTGTCCGCGTGAAAAATAGTGGCCCCAGTGCTGTCTCAGGTGCCCCTTTTGCTTTTAAAGCCCCTCCCGGATTTGAGGTGACAGACGGAAGTTTTTCAATTGCAAGCGGAGAGGGAGCAGTTAATAATATCCTCAGGTTAGCGGGTGATTTTAGTGCGGTATTGGATCTGAAAAACAACGCTGTTGTTGAGTTTAAAATCATTGTTAAATCAGCGACGTCGTCTTTAACTTATCCACTTTCGGTAGAGGCAAGTATCCTTCGTCCAGCCGATATTACTGATCCGGATGCCACACATCCCATTCTAAATCCAGATCCGGATGTGATCAATGCACCTTCAGATCCTCACCTGGAATGTAAGAATGGAACTTTACAGGAAGTTTGTAATAACATCAAGTACAATAATGTTATTGTTCAAGAGCTTTGTCCGGGTACTCCAATTGTTCCAATTGATTTTGCAGGTGTGTCTGGCGGAGCAGTTGAAATTATCGGAGCGCTTCCCAGTGGTTTGGATCCTGCTTTTAGTTCTGGAAATAATGTTTTGAAGATTACAGGGACACCAACGGCGTCTGGCACTTTTACGCTGGGTACCGTGGGTAGTGAAAGAGAAAGGACGACTTATCTTATTAAGGTAAATCAACCTCCGGTTCTTCAACCATTAAATAATGTTTCCGTTTGTGAAGATAAAAATGCAGTCTTCACTGTGACTGCTACAGAGTCAGATAATACCTATAAATGGCAGTTTAATGATAATAAGGGCGCTGGATGGCAGGATTTCGCTGCTGATGCTACAGGTGTTAGTGGAAGTAATACGACATCGATTACGTTAAGTAATGTCCCTTTCACTTCTAATGGTAAGCAATTAAGGGTTATCGTTACCTCTGCATTAGGGTGTAGTTCGGTGTCTTCTGTTGCAACACTAACGGTTAATAAATTGCCGGAAAGCGCTGTGGTTCTCCCATGGGATGCCCAGTTTTGTATCGGAGGGACGGTGACATTGACTGCAAATGGAGATGCTGTGAGTTTTCAGTGGTTTAAAAATGGAGTTGCGATTGCCGGTGAAATTAACCAGACTTATACAGCGTCAACGGAAGGGGATTATCATGTTGTGTTAAAGAATGATAAAGGATGTGAAAGCTCAGCCTCCAATATAGTTTCGGTTAATGTATATCCTGATCAACCTAAGCCGGTAATCACTTCAGAAGGAGATCTTACTTTTTGTTCTGGTGGAGTCGTGAAGTTAAAATCGAGTTCTGCGACCGGTAACCAGTGGATCAAAAATAACAGGCCTATTGCTGGCGAAAATAAGCCGGAATTGACAGTTTCTACCCCTGGAACCTATCGGCTTGTGGTGACAAATCCTTGTTCCAAATTATCTGATGAGATTATAATAACTGTAAATCCAATTCCTGCAACACCATCAGTTGAGGTAACCGAAGGAAACCTGACGTTCTGTACGGGTGATCAGGTGATCCTGGAATCCAATAAGGCTCTAGGCAACCAGTGGTATAAAAACGGGGAATTGATTGTTAGTGCGGTATTACAAAAATATACCGCTAAGGAAAGCGGCACTTATACGGTTGTTGTGACCGAAAA